>CAVQKK010000003.1:0-1321497 GCA_963713095.1 uncultured Chloroflexia bacterium | reverse complement strand
GGAGACCGACCCAGATGGCGTTCCCGTCCCGTGCCGCCGGCGGCGGCCTGGCTGCGCTGCTCATCGCATTCGCCATTGCCGGGTGTGCCGGCGGCGCGACCGCTCCGGATGCAGCGACCAGCCCGCCCGGCGGCGGTACGTCGTCCCCTGGCGACGCCGGCTCGCCGACCCTGCCCGGCGGCCAGGTGACGGCGTCGGCGGCGGCGTCCGGCACGACGACCGGGCTCGTCGGCGACACGCTCACCTGGCACAGCATCGGCGGAGACCAGGTCGACGTGACGATCATCAAGGTCACCGACCCCGCCACGACTCCGAATGCACCGGTGGATGGCAACCGCTGGGTCGGCGTGGAGATGACCATCCTCGACCACGAGGGCGACGCCAGAAACTTTGATTCGGTGGCGGTGGACGGGATGGGATCGGACGGCCAGCGGCACGGCGCCAGCACGTCGTACCACCTCAGCGTGTTCTCAGGCTGCACGGCCTCGACCGGGTACACGCCCGGTCAGCCGGAGACGGTCTGCACGGGCTTCCTCGTGCCGACCGGGGTGACCGTGGCGAGCATCGGCTACGGCGTCGAGGGCGTCGACATTGGCGGGCCAGACGATCTCGTGTGGACGGTCCCGTGACCCGGCAGCCCGTTCCAGTGTCGGTCGATGACAGCATCGCCGTTCACCGCCCTGGATCTCCGCATCGGGGATCTCCGCATCGGAGGACCATCATGCCGATCTCCGTCCAGTCACGCGGGCTGGGACTCGTCGCGCCGCTGCTGCTCTGCCTGGGCCTCGCAGCCTGCTCGGGAAACGCCGCGAGCACACCCGGCGGCGGCGGTTCGGGCGCCGCGACACCCGGCGCCGCGAGTGTCGCGCCGGCAGAGGCGAGCGTGGCACCGGCAGCCGAGAGCGGAACGGCACCAGCTTCGGGTTCCAGCGTCGGGGCGGGGCCGGCCGCGAGTGACATGGCGCTCGATGTCTGCGCGATCTTTCCCGTCTCGGCGGCCGCGAAGGCAAGCGGCCTGAACCTGACGTCGGCAGTCGCTGACCTGGGCGGGTCCGGACAGTACGGCTGCACCTACAGCAGCGATGGCACCACGGCGGTTGATCTCGAGAACAACCCCGACGTAACCGTCTACACCTCAGCAAGCCCGCTGACGCTGGACGGTCTGAAGGCCGGCCTCGACGCGTCGGCATCGCAAAACGCTCCGACCGTGGCGATCTCCGGTGTCGGGGACAAGGCTTACGCCGGCGCGGACGGCATCATCGCCCAGTCCGGGAGCCACATCGTCGAGGTCTCCGGACTGGCCACCGACCTCAGCGGCAACCACGTGGCGAGCAGCGCGATAGCCAACGCGCTGCTCGCCGCCCTTCCTGGAAGCTAGCCACGGACATGTGGCGTGCCGCTGACGACGAGCTCCGGAACCTCTTGTCGACCTCTGCGGCGCCTGGAGCTCCGGAAGGACGTGCTCATGCGATCGAGCTGCGATCGGTGCCCGGCGGGGTAGCGGTCGTGCCCGCTGGCCGGGCACCCGGACGTTTTCGGATGGAGAGGAGAGCCCCGTGACCAGCTTCAGGACCAACGCATCGATCGGCCTCGTCACCCTCGCGTTTGCGATCGGCGCGTGCTCGGGCAGCGGGACGGGCACGACGTCCGCCCCGGCGGCAGCGGCGGCCTCCGCGAGCGCGTCCACGCCCGCCGCCACCGGCGCAGGGTCGGGGGCCGAGGCATCCCAGGCGGCAGCCACCAACGCCGGGACGGCGGCGGGAGGCGACGGTCAACCGGTCAAGGTGTGTGAGCTGCTGCCCGTGGCCACCGTGGCGTCCACCACCGGCGAGCCGATCAGCCAGGCCAAGGAGGACGACATCCCGCAGGGCAACATCTACAACTGCGACTACACCAGCGCGGACGGCACGTCCGGCCTCGTGGTCAGCGTGACGACGGTCGGTGGCGGCGCCGCGTACGACTTCAACCAGCAGGCGAATGGACCGGGCGCCAAGCCGATCAGCGGGGTCGGAGACAAGGCGTTCTCGTCAATCGCCGGGGTGTATGCCCTGTTCGGCGATGTCCTGATCGTGGTCTCCAACGTGCAGTCGGACGACGTCTCGGTCTCGCTGATCAAGGCGCTGCAGCCCAAGCTGTGACCTTGCTGCACCTGATCGACGTTGGATCCCCGTGGGCGTGGCCCGTGCGCGGGCGGGTGGCTCCATGGGCAGAATGCGATCCGGTTCGGCTTGCCGGTGAGCGGCCCGACGCTCGACTTGCGATCGCGCTGCGATCGGCGCCCCTCGAGATCGTGGCATGAGCACCACATCAGCTCGCCGCCCGTTCCTCGCCCGCCGTCGCTGGCTGGTGCTGATCGCCCTCGCGCTGCTGGTCGCTGTGGCCGTGATCGGCCTGCTCATCGTCCGGCCGTGGAGCGGGCCGTCCACCCCTGAGGTCCCCACGATCTGGGAGGAGATCACCGACGGGATCACCGCCGACGGGGTCCCGAAGCAGGTTGCGCTCGAGGCGTTCGCGTACGCCTACCAGGTCACGATCCCCGGCGTGGTGGTCCCCGCCGGTCGTGATGGTGACGATGTGCCCACCTCGGGAACGGCGATTGTCCTCTGGGTCCAGGAGCACTGGTCCGAGTTGTCGCCGGCGCAGCAGGCGGTGATCAACCCGTTCATCACGACCGGACCGAACGACGTGGTGGCCCAATTCGACGCGGCCACGAGCGAACGCCCGGCGCTCATCCCGCTCGCCCGCCCGAGCCGGCCGGGGGGGATCATCGTCTCCGACAACCCGAAGGCCGATGCGTACAAAGCGGACCTGATGGCGGACCTGGCGCACTTGGGCGCCCGACTGGGGATGCCCACGATCACGGAGGGTCTTCCCGGCCTGCCGGACGTGAACCTCACCCTCACCCTGGCCTTGAGGCGGGGTGGCCAAGTGCTTATGTATACCCAGGGCATCAGCCAGGCAACTACGGGACACTGGACCCCGTGCGACGTCACCGTGTACGCCAACGCTTGGGCGGGCCTGCCGTTGCAGGGCGGCGCCGTGTCGGACACGATCCACGTCCTGCTCACCCACGAGGCCGTCCACTGCTACCAGCACATCATCGCGCGCAGCAAGGCCGCCATCGAAGCGATGCCGGACTGGATCGCCGAGGGCACAGCCGAGTGGCTGGCGGGCGACGACACGGGGATCGTCGAACCGAGTCTTCCATCGGACTGGCGGGGCTGGTTCGACAAGCCGGGAAAGGCGCTCATCACCCGGACCTATGACGCGGTCGGCTACTACGCTCTGCTCGACCACCTGGGCAGGAACCTGTGGGCGCTGATGGTGCCCGCATGGCAGGCGGCCGTGGCAGCCGGCGGGTCTCCTGGGAACGAATCGGACGCCTTCATCGCGGTCCTCACCGGCGATGCCCCCGATGTTCTTGACGCCTGGGCGCCCTCGCTTCTGCGGCGCGGCGATTGGGCCGGCCCCTGGGTCGCGTACGGCTTCGGCATCCCCGTGGATGCGCATGCTGTCCCACGGCTCATCGGGGCGCTGAAGACCGGCACCCCCGGCACGCTCGTCGGCCGGTCGAGTGCCATCGACCAGGTGACCGTGTCGCCCGGCGAGATCGTCACTGTCGAGACGACCGGCCTGGTGAGCGCTCACGACGAGGCTGGGAATGAGCTGCTGAGCGTGCAATCTGCGCAGTTCTGCACAATCGAGAGCTGCGTGTGCAAGCCAGGCACCCTCCGGGCCGGTGAGGATCTTGCGTCCCAGCAGATGCGGCTGCCCATCACACTGGCGTTCAACGCCCCGGAAGGCGGCAGCACCTACGTGGTGACCGGCAAGAAGCTCGACGACGAATGCGGGAAGGCCTCGCCGGCTCCGACGGGCTCCGGGAAATCCGGGAGCTCAGGGGGCTCCGGTTCGGGTGGCGGCCCCGCCGCAGGGGGCGGCTCCGGGACGGGTTCGGAGGGCTCACCGTGTGCCGACGGCTGTGCCGGCTCCACCGGCGATCCCCACCTGACCACCATCGACGGCCACCGCTACGACTTCCAGGCAGTGGGCGAGTTCACCCTGCTGCGCTCTCCGGACGACAGCCTCGAGATCCAGGGACGCCAGGAGCCGTGGCCCGGATCGGATCACCTGAGCATCAACACCGCGATCGCCGCCCGCGTGGGCAGCCACAGGGTCGGCATCTACGTCGACGGCAACCTGCTCCAGGTCCGGATCGACGGCAGGCTGACCGGGGTCACGTCGCCGGTCGACCTCGGCTCGGGCGCCCGGATCATCCCCTATGCCCTGGGCTACGAGATCGACTTTCCGGACGGCACCACGCTGTGGGCGATGTCCGTCGGGAGCTGGGGAATCAACGCCCAGGTCCGGCCATCCGCTGCCCTCCTCGCGGACGGTACGGGCCTGCTGGGGCCCATCGCGCCTTCGGGCCGGCCGTTGCCCGCCCTGCCGGATGGCAGCTCGCTCCCGGCCACGACGGACAGCCATGCCGCCTTCGCGGAGCTGTACCAGACCCTTGCCGACGGGTGGCGCGTGACCGATGCCTCGAGCCTGTTCGACTATCAGGCGGGCGGTTCGACTGCCATGTTCACCCAGCTCAGCTTCCCCGCCGAGGCGACCGCCGTCACGCTGGCCGACGTGCCCGCCACCGCCCGGGCCGCGGGCGAGCAGGCGTGCACGGCGATCAGCAATCCCGCCTTGCACGACGAGTGCGTGTTCGACGTGGCCACCACCGGCCAGGCCGGGTTCAGCGCCAGCTACCAGGTCACCCAGACGTTCACCACCACGGGTTCGGTGGCGCTCGGGTCGCCTCCCCCGAGCGCCACCGAACCGACCCCGGCGCCGCCGGCCGCCGGGTTCACCGAGCTCATCCCTGACATCCAGGCGTTGAACGGGCAGGCGCTCGCGCCCGACGGCACCCTGTACCTGTCGGTCCAGCTGCCGGACAACTCGTACGTCGTCGTAGCCGCCGATCCGGGGCAAGGGCAGATCGAGCGCCGGGTCACGGCCGCCGGCGGCGGCTTGGTCGCCGTTGCCAGCGGATCCGTGTGGGTGGGCGAGGCGACAGGCGGCAGCTGCTCGATCCTGAGGCTTGACCCGACCAGCCTGGCCACCCAGGCCACGATCTCGATCCCGTGCTTCTTCGGCAGCCCGACGTTTGCCGCCCTCGGCCCGTCGATCTGGTTCATCGATCCAAGCTCGATGGACACGAATCTCGCCGGGGCGGTCCTTCTCCAGATCGACCCGGCGACGAACAAGCCGACCGCGACCGCAGCACCGATCACGTACGCCGGCGGCTACCTGTTCCCCGGGACGGGCTCCACGTCGATCGTCTACGGCTACAGCCAGGACACGCTGTTCATGCCCCTGGGTGCGACGACATTCCAGTCGCTCGGGCCTCTCCAGTCGCCGCTCGACGGCGTGAGCCGGGGCGTCTGGACGTGGACCAGCGACACGGACACCGCGACGCTCACCGGGCCTGCCGGTCCGCTGGCCACGATCCCCATCGACGGCGTGATGATCGGCGCCGACGACCAGGCCGTGTACACGGCCGGCGGCCCGGGCTCCGCCGGTGATGACACGCTCTGGCGCTACCCCGCCGACGGTTCGGCTCCGTCGCAGATCGCCACGGGCTCCAAGGTGGGCACGGCCCTCAACACGGCCGATCTCGGGTACTTCGACGACTGGCCGCTCCTGATCGGCTCGCACGCGGCGGTCAAACTGTGGCGACCGACGTCGCGGACGAACCACCTGAACTACGCGCTCGACCTCCAGCGGATCGCGCTGCCCTGAGGGAGTCCGAAGTCCGACACGGATGATGGCCGGGCCGCGGGTGCTCGTGCTCCGCTATCGGCGGCACGCCTCGTCGTAGCGAGCGACCTCGTCGGCGAGGGCCAGGGGCCGGAGGTGCCGGCGGTCGGTCGGCGTCTCGGCGTTGACGCGCGCGATGGCTGCGTTGAGACGGGTGACCAGCTCCTCGATCGCGGTGCGATCGAGGCGACGCTCGACGAACGCGCGACGGGGCACGGTTGCCCGAGCGATCGCCCGCACCCTCGAGCAGATTTCCGGCGGCCCGACACTCCAGGCTCGTCCTCCGGAGGCTGGGCACGTGGCTGTGCATGGTCCTGCTGCTGGCGTCGTGCAACAGCACGCCTCCCCCATCGACTCCGACCCTGCCCGCGTCCCCCACCGAGGGCCCGATCTCGGCAGCGCCGACGGGACTTGATGCGTGCGATCCGGCTGGATACGTGCCTTGCGACCAGCAGGCGGCGATGCTGTCGATCCCGATCGCTGACACGAACCTGGCCCTGACCTACTCGAGCCAGTGGGCGGCGGGGCGGCAGGACCGACCAGACTGGAACGCAGGCGGCATCGGCCTCGGCGGCTGGTCGATCAACGCGCTCCAGCGTTACGACAAGGCAAACGGCGTGCTCATGGCTGGAGATGGATCCTGGCGATTCGCCACCGGCGTCGCGCTCGCGGCGGGTGGCCAGGCTGTTCCGAGCTTCGACGGTTCGACGGCGTATGTCTTCGACGCCGCCGGTCACCACATCCGCACCGTCGACGGGCGCCTCGGGACGACCCTCTTGACCCTGTCCTACGACGCGGCCGGGCGGCTGAGCACCATTGACGGGTCATCGGGTGGGCAACCCGCCCACTTGACCGTCAAGCGATCCGCCGAAGGAGCGCCGACCGCGCTGATCGGAGTCGACGGCGCATCGACATCGTTGCAGCTGGACGCCAACGGGCAGCTCGTGGGCCTGCGGAGCCCGGGCGGTGGGACCACCGCGATCAGCTGGGCTCCCGGGGGCCTGGTGGCGTTCATCAGATCCACGTCTCGTCCGACCGCGACCATGATCGCCGGTGGGACCTGCTCCCAGCCGGAGTTCCTCCAGTAGTCCACTTGGACGAAGGTCGTGAAGGCGTTCATGCAGCCGAAGATCGCGGCAACGACGAGGAACGCGGCGGCCAGCTGCGGCGCCGAGCGACGGTGGCCCGCCACCTCGCGAAGCCCGATCGCGAGTGGGATGAGCGCGAGGTAGGCGAAGAAGTAGAGCCCGTCGCGCAGCACGAAGTCCCACAGGACTTGCTGCTGATGGGCGAACGAAGCGGCGAGGAACTTCGCCTCGTCGATCAGCTGCCCCGCCGCAGTCGAGGTGTAGTCCGGCGAGCTCGCGAGGAGCCCGGTCGCCTCGACGACGAACGCCGCCGTCGCGATCGCGAACGCGATCCCGGCGAAGATCCCCCATGCTCGGGCCGTTCGTCCCCACGCCGGATCAACCGACAGTGTCGCGCCGATCGGCGTGCGCGTTGGATCGCTCATGGTTCCCCCCTGCCTCACGGGACGGCCGCGATAAGCGTCGGCGGCGGCGCGGGCTCAGGCTGCGCGCCCGCCATGAGAGCGCGCTCCCCGACGGTGCCGGCCGACAGGGACGCGATCAGCAGTGATGCCGCGAGGACCGAGCCGGAGACGGCGACCATCAGGGCGGTCCCCGCAGGATCCAGCCTCCGTCCGGTGCTGAGGCGCTCCTGCGCCGCGGGGTCCGGGATCCGGACGACTCGTGTGCCCATCGGCGATCTCCCGTTGCGGCCGCTGAGCGCGGCCTGTGCTGAGGAGTCTTCGGCCAGGCCGGGGCGCCGTCGCCCGTGCTGACCCTGCTTCATCGCTGGCTCGATCCAGGGGCCTGCACGGTGGCCGGGGGTTGACCCTGATGGCACGATGGCCCGCATGTCAGCTGAGTCGACGCGCCAGGGCGAGCTCCGGTGAGCGGCGAGACGGCGACTGCGGCCGCGGCCGGTCACCCGGCCGAAGCCGGTCGCCGCCCGGGCCGTCTCATCACGGCAGGTGTCGTTGCGGCGGCGGTCCTCGTGGGGGCGATCTGCCTCGCGCTCATGGCGGCGAACCCGGACAGCGGCGACGCCGGGACCTGGTCCGTCGAGCTCGGTGCCAACCTGTTCACGATCGGCGTTGGCCTGGTGATGTGGCACGCGCGCCCGGGCAACCGGGTGGGGCCGCTCGTGATCCTCATGGGGTTCGCGGGCGCAGCGCCGTTCCTGAGCTGGGCGAGCGGCAACGGCGTCGCATGGACCATCGGGGACATGTGGAATTTGCTCGGGGTCGTCGTCCTGGCGCACGTCTACCTCGCATTCCCGGATGGCCGGACCGCCGGCTGGTCGCGGCGCCTCACGATCGCCGTCTACGCCTGGTTCTTCCTCCTCACGGTCGGTCAGCGTCTGGTGCACCCGTACCCGTCGAGCTGGGCGATCCGCAACCCGCTGCTGCTCTGGCCGAACGAGGGGCTGGCCGACAACCTGGGCATGGTCGCGAACCTCGGCGCCCTGGTGCTCACGATCCTTGTCGTGGGGACCGTCCTCGACCGTTGGCGACGCGGCTCGCCGGTCGCGCGTCGGGCGCTGGCCCCTGTCTTCTGGGTGAGCCCCATCACGCTCGTCGTCAACGGGACCTTCTTCGTCGCCCGCGTGATCGGCTCCGACACGCTGTTCACGGTGTCCACGGGGCCGCTCGCGCAGCTCTCGAACTTCCTGCTGCCGATCGCGTTCCTCATCGGCCTGCTGCAGACGCGGCTCGAGCGCGGCTCCATCGCCGACCTCGTGCGCGACCTCGACGGCGTCCGGACCGGCGATCTCGAGGCCTCCCTCGCGCGGGCTGTTCACGATCCCACGCTGCGGCTCGCGTTCCTGACCCCCGACGACACGGGCTACGTCGACCCATCTGGCACGCCCGTCGAGGTCCCCGATGGCAGCGAGCGCCGCGTCGTCACCCGCATCGAGGGTTCCGGCAGCACGATCGCGATCCTGATCCACGACCCGGCTGTGGACCCGGCGCTGGTCGAGAGCGCGGCCGCCGCGTCGCGGCTCGCCCTCGAGAACGAGCGGCTGGCCGCCGAGCTCCGGGCCCAGCTCGAGGAGGTCCGGGCGTCGCGGACGCGGATCGTCGAGGCGACCGACGAGGAGCGGCGGCGGATCGAGCGCGACCTGCACGACGGGGCCCAGCAGCGGCTCGTGGCCCTTGGCTTCACGCTCCGGCGCGCGAACCGGCGTGCCGATGCGGACCCGGAGCTCGCGCAGCTGCTCGACGACGCGAACAGAGAGCTCGAGGACGGCCTGCGGGAGCTGCGTGCGCTCGCCCGCGGCATCCACCCGACCGCCCTCGCCGACGGCGGGCTCGCGCCTGCGCTTCGCGAGCTCGCCGACCGGTTCCCGATCCCGGTCGAGGTCGACGTCGAGGACCGCCGGTTCGCGACGACCGTCGAGACGGCCGCCTACTTCATCGTCGCCGAGGCCCTAACGAACGTCCTGCGGCACGCCGAGGCGACCAGCGCGGCGGTCCGCGGGCGCTTCGTGGACGACACCATTGACCTCGAGATTAACGACGACGGGCGCGGCGGGGCCGATGCCGGGCAGGGCGGGACTGGGGTCCGCGGGCTCTCCGACCGCGCGCAGGCCGTGGGGGGCACTCTCGACATCGACAGCCCCGCGGGCGCTGGGACGATCGTCCGGGCGCGGCTCCCGCTAGCGTGACCGGTCTCGACTCCCGTCCGCTGCGCGTGATCCTGGCCGACGATTCGGTCCTGTTCCGGTCGGGCCTCGCGCACCTGCTCGCCGACGAGGGGTTCGAGGTCGCCGGGGAGGCTGGGGACGCGGCGGGCGCACTGGAGCTCGTCGAGCGCGAGCGCCCCGACGTGGCCATCCTCGACATCCGGATGCCGCCGGACCACCGCACCGAGGGCCTCGAGGCCGCGATCGCGATCCGCGATCGCCACCCGTCCGTCGCGGTCCTGCTCCTGTCGGCGCATGTCGAGACTCGCCACGCGATCCGGCTCCTGCGGGCGGACGCCGCGGGGGTGGGCTACCTTCTGAAAGACCGCGTCATGCGCGAGGCGGACCTGCAGGACGCGATCCGCCGGGTGGCGTCGGGCGGGTCCGTGATCGACCCGGAGGTGGTCGGCGAGCTGCTCGGCCGCGCCCGACTCCACGGCCCGCTGGACGAGCTGACGCCGCGCGAGCGGGACGTGCTCGCCCTGATGGCCGAGGGCCGCTCGAACCAGGCGATCGCGGAGGGGCTCGTCCTCGAGCTGAAGACCGTCGAGGGGCACATCCGCACGATCTTCTCGAAGCTCGGACTCGAGCCTGGGCCGGCCGACCATCGACGCGTGCTGGCCGTGATCACGTATCTCCGCGCGTGATGCGACCGCGTTCAGATCGGACCGGTACACAGGCTCGCGTGAATCCTCGCCTCGCGCCCGCCTGACCCCGACGACATGGCCCAATCGACCAAGTAGAAACCGAGGTCCGCCGCCTGCACGCTTAGGCCATGACGGCGCGCTGGTCCGATCCAGGTCGACTCTCGGTTCCCCCCACCGGGTACGTCCGCGCCGTCAACCCTTCCGCGGTGGACCGATGAGCGGGGTCGAGCTCGTCCTAGCGTTCCTCGCCGGCGTAGTCATGGGCGGCGCCCTCGACCGCTTCGTGCTCCCACTCCTTGTCGATGCGTGGATCGACCGACTGCGCCGGCATGGGCGATGAGCGCAGGGATGACGCGGCTCCCGAGCGCGTCCGGGCCGATGCGTACAGCTCGGCCCGGATCGGGGCCGCGGCCGCGTTCACGCTCGTCCTGGTCGTCCTCCTCGTGCTCGATGTCGCCGTCCCCGACTACGACATCAGCCCCGGCATCCTGCTGCCGCTCCTCGGCGCGATCCTCGCGCTCCTTGGGCTCGAGGCGTCGGCGGTCTGGCGCGGCGTGAGACGAAGGTCATCACCGCGCTCCTCACGAACAACGCGTACGGCTACCCGACCCGGGGATCTCGTCGGCGCCGGAAGCCGACGATCCTCGCCTGCCTCCACCAGACGGCGAACACCAAGGCCACGGCGATGCAGGAACGCACCTACGCCAACCGGCCGGACTCGCACGGCCCTTCGGCCACGACGTACATCGACCGCGACGGCACCATCGTCCGGGCGATCGATCCTGTGAAGTACGCCGCCTGGAGCCAGGGTGACGTCGCGCATCCCAACACGAAGCTCGCGACGATCGCGGCCGCGGTCGCATCGGGGGTGAACATGAACGAGTGGGTGTACGAGTCGATCGAGTGCTCGGGTGCCGGGCCCGAGCCCTACACCGACGCCCAGTTCGAGGCGGTCGCCCAGCTCGTCGCCGCGGCACACAAGGCCACGGGCATCACGATCAACCGGAGCACCGTCGTAGTCCATGCCGACATCAACAGCGTCAGTCGACGCGCCGACCCCTGGCCGCCGGCCACACGGGAGCAGCGCGTCAAGCGCGTCATCGCCCGGGCGAACGCGATCCTCCGGCCGCCGATCACGACCGTCACCGTCAAGACGGGTGACACGCTCTCCCAGATCGCCGCCGGCCACAAGCTCACCCTCAAGGCCCTGCTCGCGTTCCCGGAGAACGCGAAGTACCGCGCGAACCCTGGGCTCATCCACCCGGGCGACATCGTCCGGGTGAAGTGACCGGAGGAGCCATGGACACCCAGCCCGGCACGATCTTCGGCCGAGAGCCGGCGCTCGTCCTCGCCCTGGTCCAGGCGGTGATCGCCCTGGTCGTCGCGTTCGGTCTTTCCCTCGCGCCCGACCAGATTGGCGCGATCCTGGCCGTCACCGCAGTGATCTTGGGGCTCATCACGCGCAGCCGGGTCAGCCCGGCGTGACGCACCCACGATGAGAGACGGGTATCTGCGCGGCACCCTGCCGCGGACGCCGACCGCCCGGCAGGTCGACGTCCTCGCCGCCTATGTCGCCGTCGGGGGATCCGTCAGTGACGCCGCCGCGCTTGCGGGCGTCCGACCGAGCACCGCGAAACGCCACCTCGCCGATCTGCGTGCGCGGACTGGTCTGACGACCGAGCAGCTGATCTACAACGGCCGAGCGGAGGGCTGGTTGCTCGTTCCGAGTTTGGAGCTCAGCTGAAACGTTTTGACAAGCGAAGGCGCCGTGGGCGTCCCCCACCAGTCTTCAAAGTCGATCTGCTACACGATCGGGGCGCCCGTCGGCTATTCGCCTCGGAGCTGCGCCGAACTGCGCGAGCGCGACAGCGCCGTCGGCCCGTGCCCTCCGCGGCGGGCGACGGTGGGGACATCGAGCCACCCCTCGCGCACCGCTCGAGCGCCGAGCTCGGCCCGCGACTCGACGCCCAGGCGCTCGAACGCCCGCCGAAGGTGGCCCTCCACGCTCTTTGTCGCGATTGACAGCGCCACGCCGATCTCGTCGTTCGTCCGACCCTCGACGACGTACCGAACGATCTCCTGTTCACGGCTCGTGAGCGTCGGATCGAATGCCGCCAGATCGCGGGCTCTGCTCGAGGGCTCTCGGGCGGCCGCCTTCCGGATCGCGTCCACGAGCTCTGGCAACGGCGCGGTCTTGAGCACGAGCGAGGCGGCGCCGAGCCGGTATGCCGCTGCCGCATACTCGGCCTGCGCGAACGCGGTGAGCACAACGACGGCCGGCCGCCCGGCGGCGTCGCGATGGCGCTCCAGGAGCTGGAACCCGGTCTCCTCCCCGAGGCGGATGTCCAGGAGCAGCACGTCCACGAGAGCGGGGTCGAGGAGCGGCTCGGCGAGATCGAGCGATGCCGCCGTGCCCGCGATCTCGATCCCCGGGTACTCCCTGAGCAACGCCGCCATGCCGTCGCGGACCACGGGGTGGTCATCCACGATCGCCACGCGGATCGGGCGAGGCGTGGCCGTCATGTCCCCGTGGCCCAAGCGCCCTCGGCCGGCGGACTGTCGGCACCGCCGGACCAGACGACGCGGACGCGCGTCCCGCCCTCGGGTCGATCGGCGACGGTCAGTTCGGCCCCGAGCTTCGAGGCGCGCTGCGTCATGGTGAGAAACCCGAGGTGGCCGGGGCTGGCCGGCCTCGCAAGGGCGTTCTCACCGACACCCGGTCCGTGGTCCTCGACCTCGAGCTCGGCCGAGCCCGAGTTGGCGCTGAGCCGAAGCGTGACCGGCGGGCGGCCATGCTTGATGGCGTTGGCGACGGCTTCCTGCGCGATGCGGTAGAGCCCGAGCTCGACGTCGTACGGCAGCCGCTCCTCTCCGTCGTAGAGGAGGTCGATGTCGATCCCCGATGCGGTGCGGACCTCGCCGACGAGCGCCTCCAGGGCGGCGGCGAGCCCGAGGTCGTGGATCACCGGCAGGCGGAGGTCGGCGCAGATCGCCCGCAGCCGATCGATCGCGGCGCGCAGTGTGGCGGCGGCGTCGTCGTCACCCCCGCGATCGAGCCGGTGGACCAGCATCGAGAGGTCCTGGATCACGTCGTCGTGGATGTCCGCGGCGATCCGCGCTCGCTCCGACTCGCCCTCGTCCAGCACCAGGCTACGGTCGCTCGCCTCCCGGGCGGCCTCGCGAGCAACAGGCAGGACAGCGACGACCCGGGTGATGCCCACGACGATGAGCCAGACAACGAGCGGCTGGAGGAACGGCGTGCTGGTGAGCGCCGCGAGCGGGCCCAGCGCCACCGCGGGCAGCGTCGCGAGAATGGCGATGTCGCCGGCGCGGAGCACCGTCGCGAGCCGGCTCGAGCCCGTCATGCGACCGGCGTCACGCCGGAGCTGAGCCGCCAGGACGAATGCAGGCACAAGCACCGCCCCGGAGGCGAGGGCCCAGCGCAGGATCGACACGACGCCGCGCTCCATGCCCGCGGTGACTGCCAGCGCGCCGACGAGGGCGGCGGCGAAGGCAAGGACCGTCGAGCCCAGCATCGCCCGGCGCCGAGCCCGGGGCGTGGCGATGAGCTGGGAGAAGGCCGCGGCGGCGACGAGGACGGCAGCGGCCACGAGGACGCTCGTCAGCACGACGAGGAGCGGGTTCAGCGTGAGGTACGCGGGCAGCAGGAACAGCGGCGAGGCCGCGCCGCCGAGGAGCGGCGCCTCAACGCCCAGGGCGGGCTTGCGGGCGACTCGCCGGTAGCCGAGCCAGAGGAGGCCTGCGAGGCAGAGCAGGCCGGCGGCGGCGAGCGCAAGCACGCTCGCGTAGAGTCGTTGGATGGCCCACCAGGGCTCGAACGTCTGCGACCCGAGGTAGTGCGGCGGGAGCGATGACGGCAGCTCGCCCGGCTTAGCCATGAAGACCAACCCCGGCACCATCGCGGCGGCGGCCTGCTGGGCCTCCACCTCTCCGGGCGGGGTGTAGACCTGCTCGTCGAGCCCGACCCCGATCACGCCCCGCTCCACGCTCAGGACGATGAACCCGGGCTCCACGCCCTCGTGCCAGGCGAGCCCGCCGGGACGAACGGAGGCGATCATGAGCGTCTGCCTTCCGGCGTCGTCGTGCGAGAACCCGTACGTGAACCCAGGATCCACGACGCCGGCCGCGTACGCTGCGATGCCCGCGACCGCCGAGGCGGCGAGGATCGCCAGCGCGAGGAACGTGAGGCGGATCGACTTCATGCCGTGGACGCTAGCATCGCGACGACCGCCTGAAACGACGGGAAAACCCGCCGGCAGCTCGCGCATGCGGCCCTCGAAGTGGAGCCCTTGGGAAAGACGAGGTCCATCGTTCCGAAGCTCCCGAGATCGAGCTAGGTCAATGCCACCCTCGGGTCGCGTATATCGCCCCGGAGCGTGCTGTCCTTGATCCCGATCCCGCCGCACGCCATTCCCGACACATCAACCGTGCGGATCGTCGCCGTTGCCACCGAGGGCGGATTCGTCGCGATCGCTGGCGCGGATGCCGATGGACCGGGGTGGTCGACGCTCGCCGGCGGCAAGGCGGGCCTCACGTTCAGGGCGTCCGGTGGGACCGCACGGAGGCTGGCGACCATGGTCGCGAGATCGTCGACGAGCCCTTCCTGCTCGAGGCGGTCGAGATCAGCATCCGACCCGAACGCGTCGAGGTGGACGATGAGCGGCTGGCCCTGGTCGACGGCGTAGGCGGCCAGGAAGACGTGGGATGTGACGACCGGGTTGGTGACCGAGTAGATCCGCGCCTCGGGCAGCGTGCGCAGCAAGGTCATGGTCGATCCCCCAAGCCGGCTCAGGTTCTCGGTGCCGGCCGTCCAGTCGGCGAGCGTCGGGTGCTGCTCGAAGATGGTCCACAGGTCGCTCGAACCCTGCGCGGCCTCGGGCAGTGAGAGATTGACGACATGCATGACGATGCCCTGTTCGCCCCAGGCGAACGGCCCCGGAGCCGTGTAGTCGCGACCATCCGGAAAGTCTCCGGTGCCCGGGGTCCAGTTGGTCGGACGCAGCATGGCGTACCCGTAGGCGCCGTCCGTCTGCGTGGTGAACGAGACGATCAGCGAGCTCCGAGGCCCCCCGGACGCGGTGTCAGGCGTCGGCGCGATCCGGATCGCGACCACGGCGACCACGGCGACGAGCGCAAGCCCGGCGAGCGCCGCCAGTACCGGTCCGAGTACGACCCGGCGGGCTCGCCTGTCAGCCGCTGGCTGCCGTAGATGGGGGAAGTCGCGCTCGGCTCGCCGCAGCTCCGCGTCGAGATAGTCGCGCAGCCCCGGACCGACCACCGGCTCAGACGACAGATCAGCCATCTCGAAGGTCCTCCCTCAGGCGGGCCAGGCCCGTCTTGATCTGACTCTTGATCGTGTTCTCGGTCACACCGAGCGCTCTCGCGGTCTCGGGCACGGTGAGGTCGGCGAGGTAATGCAACGCGATCGCCGCGCGGATCCGTCGAGGCAGCCGGTCGAGGCCAGTGCGAACGTCGGTCCGCTGCGCCAGATCGACGGACATGGCCGGGACCTCGCGGACGTGGCCGTCGAGGCTCACGAGACGCCGCAGGCGGCGCACGACGCGGAAGGCCTCCCGCGTCTCGATTTGGAGGAGCCATGCGCGGAGCGCAGCCGGCTTCGATAGCTGATCGAGGTTGCGAAGGGCAATCTCGAAGGTCGCCTGGACCAGGTCCTGGGCCTCCTGATCGTCGAGCGTAATGATGCGAGCTGTGGCGAGCAGGATCGGCCCATGCACGGAAAGGTCGTCGAGGAGCTGGTCACGGGTGCGCTCGGGCGCGATCGTTCCCTCAGTCACGTGTGCCGTGTCCATCGACCCTCCCAGCGGACGCTCGATGATAAGAGGCGTCAAGTCCCGCAACCGGGTGAGCGATCGCCGGTATCTGCGCCTCCGAAGCGGCGGTCGCGTCGGGCCAGCGGGCTCGGTGCTTCACTCCAGCGTCCGGGCGCTGGTGCAGGGATCGGGCGGGCCGCGTGTTGTAGTTGGCCGGATGGCACACAGCGCATGACCTCTGCGGTCGTCACCTTCTCGGGGACCGACCAGCAGGTGTTCCTCAACGTGTTCTGGCTCGCTGACGGGTCGATTGGCGCGGAGATGATGGTCCTAGAGGCACCGCCGCTGGGCGCCACGCCACTTCCGTAGGTCGCGCCGCGGCTACCGCAGGATTGGCCAGCGGCATGGCCTCCCGGGCGTAGCACCCCGAGCGAATAGACCTCGCAGGAAGCCCGCCCAACGATCTGCGGGTGAAGCTGTGCACGGTCTGTGGTGTCGTCACCAGCCGCGCGGGTAGCCGCTGCAATCAGCATGCCCGCCAGTCCAATCGCAGCCGGCACAACGCGCTGTACAGCACGCGGGCCTGGCAACGTCTCAGCGCCCGCGTGCTCCGCGCCTGGCGTGGTGAGCACGGCAACTGGTGCCCCGGGTACGGTTGCCCCGCCCACCGCGCCTCGGACCTGACCGTCGACCACATCGTCCCGCTCGCCGCCGGTGGCGCCCCGTTCGACATCGCGAACACGTCCGTGCTGTGCCGCTCGTGCAACTGCACGAAGGGTGCGTCGACCGGCGACCGGGGCGGGGTAGCCCACACGGGGAAGCGCACTCGCGCTGACCGCGCCCCGCGAGTGTGTTCTCTCGGCCGGGTTTCGGGATTCTTGTCGCATTTTCGCCAGTGGCCGATCAGTGAGCGCTGACGCGCTCGAGGCGATGGCCGCGGCCGCGACGCTGGCCCTCCGGGCGAGCTTCGCCGCGCCGCGCCGCTGCCAAGCTTGCGGCGTCGAGCTTCCGTACCTCGGCGGGCCTGGCAGGCCGCGCCGATGGTGCTACGCCCACCATCCGCGCCCCTCTCGACTTCGCCCACGGGCGCCTGGGGTTTGCCCACGCGGCACAATGAGGCCGCGACTGGGCACGCACGCGTCCGAAAGGAGAGGGGCTCCGGGCGGGGCGCCCTAGGCTCGCCTCTGCGGGTTATCAACTTGCCATCCTGCAACATGCAGGTTAGTATCCTGCACATGGTTGGCCAGGCAGCACCCGCGCAGTCGTCCCTCTTCCGCACACCCGAACTCAGTCCCGAGGAGCTCGAGGTCGTCTCGCGGATCGAGGAGCTTCGGGCTGCGCTCCGATACCAGGTCGTCCAGACGCCCCGCCGCTGGACGGGATCGCTGCGGCGCGTGATGTTCGCCCGGGCCATCCAGGGCTCGAATACCATCGAGGGGTACAACGTCACCCTCGCTGACGCGATGGCGGTCGCCGAGGGCGAGGAGCCCCTCGATGCCGTCGAGGAGACCGCCCGGGCCGTCGCCGGCTACCGCAACGCCATGACGTACGTGCTCCAGCTCGCTGGGTCGCCCCACTTCCGCTACAGCGAGGGCCTCCTCAACAGCCTCCACTTCATGATGCTCAACTACGACATGAGCAAGGGCCCGGGCCTGCTGCGCTCCGGGCCGGTGTTCGTGCAGCACGAGCCGTCGGGCCGGATCGTGTACGAGGGCCCGGACGCCGACCGCGTTCCGGGATTCATGGACGACCTGATGGCCAGCCTCAACCAGCCGGGCTCGACGCCGGTCATGGTCCGGGCCGCGATGGCCCACCTCAACCTGGTGATGATCCACCCGTACCGGGACGGGAACGGCCGGATGGCGAGGATCCTCCAGTCACTCGTGCTCTCGCGGGACGGGATCCTCGCCGCCGAGTTCTCGAGCATCGAGGAGTACCTCGGCAAGAACACGCAGGACTACTACGACATCCTCGCGGAGGTCGGGGCTGGAGCGTGGCACCCGGAGCGGGACGCGAGACCGTGGGTGCGGTTCTCGCTGACCGCGCACTTCCGCCAGGCGCAGCGGCTCCTCCGTCGCGTCCGCCAGACCGAGCGCCTTTGGGCGCTCCTCGAGGCGGAGGTCCAGCGGCTGGGGATCCCGGACCGGGCAGTCCTGGCCCTGTTCGACGCGGCACAGCGCTTCCGCGTCAGCAACCGCGTATACCAGGAGCACGCCGAGCTCTCGGAGCACGCGGGCGGACGGGACCTCAAGCGGATGGTGGACGCGGAGCTCCTGGAGCCCAAGGGAGAGAAGCGGGGCCGCTACTACATCGCGACGCCGCGTCTCCTCTCGCTGGCGGAGGCATCCTGGGAGCAGGAGCGGGGCGCCGAGCAGGTCGACCCGTTCGCCGAGGTCCAGCTGTCGCTCTTCCCGGGCCGCTGACTCACCGCTGACAGGCGTCCGGAATGCCCCAGAACCAGCACGTCATCGCCGAGTGGCTGCTCAAGTTGTTCGCTCGCACGGAGCCGGGAGGGTTGACTCTGTCGGTCTTCGACAAGGCCACTGGGGCGATCGGCAGGGACGTGCCGAGCCAGTTCTCGGCGGCCCTAGACGACCATTCGGGCACGATCGAGGCGGATCTGGGACGCATCGAAAGCGCGGCCGCCGAGCCCGTCCGCCGGCTCGTGGCGCGCGTGGCGGCGGTTGCCCCGGGGCTCTGGCCGCTTGCCGGCGCCACTGACAACCTGACCGGCACCGGCGCTCTCGTTGAGGTGGCGTCGCCCGCTCCGTCGGCCTACGCCCACGGATTCGCGCTCGCGCTACCCGAAAAGGTTGCAGTGGCGCGCCCGACAGGAGTTGGGCGCGCGATAGCAACCTACGAGATCCCGATCGAGGGGCGGGATGAGTGGCTGGCCGCGGCGAGGCGGCTGGCGTGAGAGGAACGTCTCCATCGGGTCGGGGTTCCGGCGGGACTGCCACGGATCGCGAGCTCGCGGTCGTAGCCGCCGTCGTTGCGGCCGGGTCGGAGAAGGCGGCCGCCCACCGTCTGGGGGTGTCGCACTCGACCGTGAAGCACCACCTCGCGGCCGCGCGATCGAAGGTGGGGGCGATGACGACGGCGCAGCTGGTCTGGATGCTCGCCCCGCGTCTGCCCGAGCCGGAAGGCCAAGCACGAGCCGACGAATAGCGGCTCGCAGGCGAGGAACCTACGCCCGGGTCACACCCACACCGTCGCGCAGAACCAGTGATCCGATGACCTCTGCTGGAACGAGACCCGGCAATGCAATCTTGAGCAACGCGAGTGCCGCGTAGCCGGCGGCCATGAATACGACGGCGGCAAGAACAATCGCAGGTACCACACCAACCACCGGTGCCGCGATGTTGTACCCGATGATCGCGACGACGAATGCCGCCAGAACGGCGACATAGTTGCCGATCCTCGTGTTTGTCTCGATCGCCCTTGGTGGCGCGGCGCTGTGCACGAAGACGGTGTCGGGCGCGTCTCTGGGAGCCCACACGCGGGTCCATGTGGCTTCGGCGCCGACGATCGCGGGGTCGGCGCCGCTGAAGTCCCAGGATGCACTGAAGCCGCTGCCAACATCGCCGCCGACGTGGGTGATCCTGAAGTGCCCAACGCCAGTAAGTGCGACGCCGGCCAGGCCGAAGAGGATTCCTTTCGCGGTGGCCTCACGATCCAGACTTCCCGGCGTGGTCGCTCGGACCCTGGCTGCCGCCGACCGGCCCATGAGACCGAACTTGAGCACATACGGCACCCTGAATGTGATCGACACTGGGACGGCGAGCACGCCCACCTCGAGCGGCGCAAGCGTTCCCACGAAACGGTCGGGTACCGCAACCTTGGCCGGGGCGCTGTCGAACGCGATCCAGGCCCGCACTTCCATCGGCGCATTCGTCGGGTTCTGGAGCCAGAGGGTGGCGCCCGCGACGGGTATCGCCCCCGGCGCGCGCTCGAACAGGATGAAGTCCGGTCCGCCCCGGATGCGCAACGGCGGGGCGATCTGGCCGAGCAGATCGGCGCTCGCCATCGCAGCGTCCATATCTCCTGACGGGTCGGTATCTGTGGTCGCCATGTCGGCCTCCATCGGCTGACTCTACGCCGGTCGACAGGCTCCGAGCGCTGGTACCGACGTACCGAGTGGTCGGTGGTGCTTGGGCAACGCGACCCGCGAATTCACAGTTGAAGAGCCGCAGCGCGCAGCGGACCCAAACGCTAGATCAAGCACGACCAGTGGCCCAATCGGCCAACTAGTAACCGCGGCCCGCCGCCGCCACCCTTGAGGGCATGACGGCGCGCTGGTCCGATCCAGGTCGACTCCCGGTTCCCCCCACCGGGTACGTCCGCGCCGTCAACCCGTCGGCGGCGCGATGAACGGGCTCGAGCTCGTGGTGGCCTTCCTGGCGGGCGTGCTCATGGGTGGTGCGCTCGACTTCTTCGTACTGCCGCTCCTCGTCGATGCCTGGATCGACCGACGACGCCGGCATGGGCGATGAGCGTGACGATGCCGCGAACCGTCGCCGGGCCGATGTCTACTCGTCGGCCCGGATCGGCGCCGCGGCCGCACTCACGTTGGTCCTCGTCGTCCTCCTCGTGCTCGACGTCGCCGTCCCGGACTACGACATCAGCCCAGGCATCCTGCTGCCCGTCCTGGGCGCGATCTGTGCTCTCCTGGGACTCGAGGCGTCGGCGGTCTGGCGGAGCGTGAGATGACCACCACCACCGCCCTGCTGACGAACAAGGCGTACGGCTACCCGACCCGCGGGGCGCGACGGCGTCAGAAGCCGACGATCCTCGCGTGCCTGCACCAGACCGCCAATGCCAAGGCAACGGCGATGCAGGAGCGCAACTACGCCAACCGGGCAGGCTCGTGGGGCCCGTCCGCCACCGCCTACATCGATCGCGACGGTACGGTCGTGCGGGCGATCGACCCAGCTAAGTACGCGGCCTGGAGCCAGGGCGACGTCGCCCATCCCAACACGAAGCTCCCTACGATCGCCGCCGCGGTCGCCTCGGGCGTGAACATGAACGAATGGGTGCACGAGTCGATCGAGTGCTCGGGGGCGGGGACCGAGCCCTACACCGATGCCCAGTTCGAGGCCGTCGCCCGGCTCGTCGTCGCGGCCCACAAGGCCACGGGCTTGCCCATCAACCGGAGCACCGTGGTCGTCCACGCCGACATCAATAGCGTGAGCCGGCGCAGCGACCCGTGGCCGCCGGCCACAAGGGAGGCCCGGGTCAAGCGCGTCATCACCCGGGCGAACGCGATCCTGAAGCCCCCGATCACCACGGTCACCGTGAAGGCAGGTGACAGTCTGTCCGCGATCGCCGCCGCACACGGGCTGACCCTCGCCGCTCTGCTCGCGTACCCAGACAACGCGAAGTACCGCGCCAAGCCTGGGCTCATCCACCCGGGCGACATCGTCCGCGTGAAGTGATGGACACGCAGCCCGGCACTTTCCTTGGCCGCGAACCGGCGATGGTCCTCGCCCTCGTCCAGGCGGTGATCGCCCTGGTCGTGGCGTTCGGCCTCAGCCTGGCGCCCGACCAGATCGGCGCGATCCTCGCCGTCACCGCGGTGGTCCTGGGGCTCATCACGCGGAGCCGCGTGAGCCCGGTGTGAGGGAGGGGTACCTGCGGGGCACCCTCCCGCGGTCACCGACTGCCCGCCAGGTCGACGTCCTGGCGGCGTACGTCGCCGCGGGCGGCTCCGTGCCCGGGGCGGCGGTGCTCGTCGGCGTCCGGCCGGGCACGGCGAAGCGACACCTCGCCGACCTGCGCGCCCGGTCAGGTCTCACCACCGAGCAGCTGATCTACACGGGTCGCGCGGCGGGGTGGCTGGTGGTGCAGGGGCTAGAGCCGCGCTGACACGCTAAGGGTGCCGGGACGAGTCGTCATGGCTTGATCTCGAAGGAAATGCTCATCGGCGAAGAGCAGACCTGGTGCCATGGCACGCTCGCTCCAGCCTGTTGGCCCGCGGCCTCCAGGTCAATCGGGATCGCGCCGGAGGCGACCGGGAACGCAACGCGGCTCACGTCGGTCACCTCGCCGACGCACGGCGGCGCGCTGTACAGCGGGCTGCCGTTCGCGTCGTTCGCACCGGCGAACCAGGAGACGCTGAAGTCGATCTCGAAGGACTGCCCGGACCGGATCGCGTAGGTCGGCGGGGTCTCGAAGTGGCAGGCGTTGTTGGCGCAGACCTCATTGCCGGTGTTGTTGGCGCGAACGGCCACCAGCGGACCGCCTGCCGTTGCCACGCCGATCACCTTCGGGACCCCCAGCACGCAGTCGCCGCCGGCGTTGCGGACCGTCTGCGTAAAGACGGC
The DNA here is from genome assembly GCA_963713095.1 of uncultured Chloroflexia bacterium. Lineage (GTDB taxonomy): Bacteria > Chloroflexota > Limnocylindria > Limnocylindrales > CSP1-4 > CAIXZV01. Next base: position 1,299,177 of record CAVQKK010000003.1, on the reverse strand, counting down.
GTGCCTGTAGTTGAGGGCGCCGAACGTGAAGCCGCTCGTCGCGTTTCCCACGACGAGCTGGTCGGCGGAGCAGGTGCCACCAGCGCCCGGGAGCGCACTTGACGGAGGGGACGGCGGAGACGAGGGGGACGTCGTCCCTGGTTCACCGGACCACAGCACCTCGATTCCGGCGACCCTCGGCGCGACGCAGCTCGCTGCTGGGGTGTCGGAGCATCCGAGATCAGTTGGCTTGATCCGCATGACCAGGCCTGGCCCGGGCTCGCCGGCAAACGACGGCCAGGACGCGATGAGCTGCGTCGCGCCGTGGCGGCTGTCAGCCAGCTGAACGAAGGAGGGACAGTAGCCCGTCGGCACTGGAGAGGGTGGCGGCCCACAGGCGGAGACGATCCAGCCCGCAACCCAGCCGGTGACGAGCACCGGGGCTCCGCCGGAGACGACGGTCGGATCGCTCGGCCGGTAGACGCGCTCGCCGTCCAGCTGCATCGGGAGCCCGTCCGCATAGAGGGCGCCGAGACCGGGCGGCGGCGGCGTCGCGACAGGCGGCGATCCGGTCGGCTGCGAGGCCACGGCGGTCTGCGACGTCCCGGGCGACGACGTCGGGGCGGCGGGACCGTGCTGCCCGGCGACGAGGAGCAGCCCGCCGGCGAGGACGACGACAGCGACGGACGCCGCCAGAGCGGCAAGGCGGCTGCCGCCCTGGGGCTGCCGCCAGACGACTGCGAGGCCGCGGAGCGGCGCGGTCGGACGGGCGCCCGACCCGATCTGTTCGGCGAAGGTGCGCAGCGTCGGCGGCGCCGCCGGCGTCGTCCGGGACCTGAACCACGAGCGGAGCTCGGCCTCGATCGGGTCGTCGGCCTGGTCCCGTCGGTCGCTCATCGGGCGGTCCGGTCGTGCTCGAGCTCGGAGCGGAGGGCGCCGAGCGCGTAGTGCAGGCGGGAGCGCACGGTGCCGGCCGGCACGCCCAGACGATCGGCGATCGCATCGGTGGGGAGGTCGGCCCAGAAGCGCAGGACGACCGCGGCGCGGTGCTCCGGGCTGAGGCGCCCGAGGGCGCGACCGATGGCGTCCCTCTCGACAGGGCCCTGGAGCGCGTCCCGAGCCGCGATGTCGGGTTCGTCGGGCAGCATGGCCTGGGGACGGCGCGCCCGGCGGCGGAGGTGTTCGATGCAGGTGTTCACGAGGATGCGGTCGAACCAGGCGTCGAACCGGGCGGGGTCGCGCAGCCGGGGCCAGGCGGACCAAGCGGCGAGGAGCGCCTCCTGGCAGGCGTCCTCGGCGTCAGCGGCGTGGCCCAGGAGGTGCCACGCGAGGCCGTAGGCGCGATTGAGCCGCGGTCCGATGAGGACCGCGAACGCCTCGTCGCGCCCGGCCCATGGGACCGACCCGTTGGTCGCCCTCGTCACTCGCACCTCGGCTCTCGGCACCGTGCCAATCACATGATTCCAGACGGTCTAGCGCGACCGTTTGTTCAGACGGGAGAGACCCGGCCAGAGCGGCGCCGGCGAACTGTCCCGTTCGACAAGCCTCGACATGACGACTCCGACGCCTAGCACCGCAGGCGAATAGACCGCGCGACACCGCCAGTTGACGATTCCTGGGTGAAGCTGTGCACGGTCTGCGGTGTCGTCACCAGCCGCGCGGGTAGCCGCTGCACAGAGCACGCCCGCCAGTCCAACAGCAGCCGGCACAACGCCCTGTACAGCACACCGGCCTGGCAACGGCTCAGCGCCCGCGTGCTCCGTGCCTGGCGCGGCGAGCACGGCAATTGGTGCCCTGGCTACGGGCGCCCCGCCCATTCGGCGAGCGACCTGACCGTCGATCACGTCGCCCGGGTTGGCGCCCGGGGCCCGACGCTGGACTGGCGGCGGCGCTACGCGGCGTCGCCCTCGACGGCGACGAGCGCCTTGCGCCCGCGCTTGGCCCTGGCCGGCTCGGGCTCCGCGACGGGCTCCGGCCCGGCATCCCGGTAGGCGCCGTGGACCGGGCAGTCGGGGACGCTGTCGCTAACCCCCGCGACCGACCGCTCGCGGATCATCGCGCACTCGTCGGCCGTGGTCCCGCCGAAGGGGCAAGCCTCGGCGGCCGCTTCCGCCTTGCGCGCGAGCGCCGCCTTCCGCAGCGCGCTCGTGTACTGGCTCCAGTGGGTCTTGCACATCCGGCCCAAGCCGTCCTTCTGGCTGGGCTGGGCGGGGAAGTCGGTGACCGGCGCCTCGTGCGCCTCGATCCCGAACTTCGCCGATCCGATGCACTTGCGCAGGTCCGCCATGTCGCTCGTCCTTTCGCTGGCCAACGCCGATCTGACGTTGCGGCGGACATCCATCACTCCGGTGGCGCGACGATGCAAGGCCGAAGATCGGGGGGCGCCCGGTGACGAAGACGAGCGTCCCCACGGCCCCGACCACGGCCTGGCGCAACCGGATCGCGTCGGCGGGATGAACGATGGTCGCTGACCTTCCCGTTGAGATGAAGGGTCTGGTTCTGCAGGCGTAGCACCGCGGGTGTATGGACCCGGCTCCCAAGGTCGAGCACACTCGCCAAGCGACCGACCGATGGGCTGGCCGCAAGTCCGGGTGCCTCGAATGCCCACAACCCGAGCTCGCCAGCTGCCGGCATCCACTCCCGTCCTCCTCGTGGAGGACGTCGCGATCGATCGCCTCCACCCCGATCCTGCCAACCCCCGGCGGATCACTGATGACGAGCTCGAGGCGCTCACCCGCAGCCTCCGCGAGTTCGGGTTCGTCCAGCCGGTCCTTGCCCGACGCGATGACGGCATCGTGATCGGCGGCCACCAGCGCCTGGTCGCGGCTCCTCGCCGATGTCCGCGCGGTCTTCGATGAGCGTGACGCCGACCGGATCTCGACGGCCGACGTGATCGCCGCCCTCCAGGCCGACGACGAGAGCCCCTGGGTGAGCGAACGGTCGCCATTGACGCCCCACCGACTGGCCCGGCTGCTGCACCCGTTCAGCATCAGTTCCAAGCAGCTGCGTGTCGGGCCCAAGAGCCAGAAGGGCTACCTGCGCGAGGCGTTCGCCGACAGCTGGGAGCGCTACCTGCCGGCGTCACCGTCCCCCGCACATCCGAAACACCGAAACACCGACCACGAACGAAGTTTCTGTGTTTCGGATGGAACCCCCTCCGACGAGGCAGTCGCCCCCGGACTCTGGGACCTGCCGGTCGAGGTCGACTACCCGCGCAGTGCCTGGGACCCTGATGCCGAGGGCGAGGATCCTCCGCGCGCAGCGGAGGCGGTACGCGCCAATCCTTCGCGTCTTGGTGGGTCGTCGTGAGCACGCGCCAAGCGCCGATGCCCGACGGCGACGCCGTGGCCCGTGCCGTCAGCCGGATCGAGGCGCACCTCGTTCGCCTGCGGGCGGGCCACGACCCGATGGGCCATTTGTTCGCGATCGAGCGCGTGGCGCGTGCCGCGCGAGCGGAGTGGTGGGCGGCGCACCGCGGCGCGGTACCGTCGGACCGGCGACGGCCATGAGCGATCGGCGCGCGTCTGGCGTGCAACCCGGTGAGGGCATCCGGTCTCCCGGCCGCGAGATCGAGCGCCCGACCGCACCCGTGGACTCCAGGGCCGGCCGTCCTGACCCGCTCGTCGCCGCCCTCGTTCGGTACGTTGAGGCCCTCCACGCCCGCTATCCCGAGGGTCCCGACCAGCTCCGCCGCGAGGGACTTGACGCCAGAGCAAAGGTGTCCCGGATGGTCAGGAGCCAGAAGGACCCCGCCGCGTGAAGCGGCTGCCGCAGTCGCTCGACGAGATCGGCGGCCTCCGGGCCGCCCGCTGGATCCGCGAGTCCACGGCCGGCCAGTACGACCGATACGGCCCGGCGAGCCAGCGTGAGCAGCAGGACCGGTTCATCGAGCGGCACGGCCTCGTCGACACGGGTCTCGTGTACCAGGTCGCGCACAGCGGTCGCACCGTCTGGCGTTCGGCCATGATGGCCACCATGGTTGAGGACCTCCGATCGGGTCGCTTCGACCTCCTCCTCACCGGCTACTCGGACCGCTGGCAGCGCAACCTGCGCCGGACGCTCGAGCTGCTCGAGGACGAGCTGCACCCGAACGGCGTGGCCCTCGTCATGTGCGACCGGAAGATCCTCTCCTCCGACCTGTCCGACTGGGACGAGCTGATCTCCGAGGCGGCGGGGGCGGAGAAGTACAGCCGCCGCCTGTCCGAGCGCATCACCGAGGGCTACGCCGCGAAGTTCGACCAGGAGCAGGACCCGGGCGGCCACGCCGCCCTCGGCTTCCGGCGAAGGACCGAGCCGCCCCACACGCTCGAGATCGATCCCGAGCGCATGGCTCTCGTCGTCGGCCTGTTCGAGCGCTATGCCCTCGGCACCGTGAGCGCGAAGCAGCTTGAGGAGGAGACCGGCCTCGCCGCCACGCGGATCCGGATGATCCTCATGAACCCGCTCTACAACGGCTGGATCCGCCGACACCGCGGCAAGAACGAGACGCGGCGCCCGGCACCGTGGCGGGCGACGCCACCGGTGTCCGACGAGCTCTGGGCGCGGGTGGAGGAGGCCAGGCGGGCCAAGACCCGCGGCGGGGGCCCGAAGAACTGGGACCGCGTCGACCTGCTGGGCGGCCTCCTGGAGTGCGTCTGTGGTCGACGGCTCCGGAACGACGGCACCTTCGCCGATGGCCGGCACCGGAAGCAGCACGCCAAGCCGTGCGAGGCCTGGGGTCGCAAGGCCCGCCTCGGCGATGAGACCTGGGAAGCCCCTGTCCTGGCCCAAGTGGCGGGCATCGCGCTGGACGATGCCACCATGGCGTCGGTCGTCGCGGCCCTCGGGTCGCATCAGCAGCCCGTCGCGATCGACCGCGCCCGGATCGACCGGCAGATCCGCGAGCTCGCGCTGGAGCACGCGGCGGGCGGTCTCGGTGACGACACCTACCTGACGCGCCTGAAGGTGCTCCGTGAGCAGCGCGACGCGATCGTGGAGCGAACTGCGCCGGGCCTATCCGGCCATCGAGCAGTCGAGTGGCTCCGAGCCATCGGCGAGGCAATGCAAAGCGCAGACGTATCGAAGGAGAAAGCAGATCTGATGCACGCCATCTACGAGCGGATCACGGTCGCGGGCCCCGAGATCGTGGGTGTCCGGCTGACGCAGGCGGCCTACGCGCACGGACTGGCGCTGGCGCTGCCCGAAAAGGTTGAAATGGCGCGCCCGACAGGATTCGAACCTGCGACCTTCGGCTCCGGAGGCCGACGCTCTATCCGCTGAGCTACAGGCGCGCGGACTCCGATGATAGCGGTCGAGCATTGGTAGAGCGTCGGCTTATGGTTTGACGCTCTACTGAGGCAGCCCAGGCAGGTTCGCTTGACACCGTGCTCGGCCCTGTACAGCGTAAATCCCGACACCTAAGACGGAAGAGGCCGCGCTCCGCGACGCGCAGCAGCAGGTCGCAGACGACCCTCGGGTGCAGGACGCTGGCGTCGAGCAGGGCGACGAAGGACACGTCGCGCTACTCGTCGTAGATGCCGAGCTCCTGCGCCTCGGCCGCCATGCAGGCGAGCATCGCCTTTCGCTCATCGCTCCTGCGGCGCCGGTAGGCAAGCAGGTCGTCGAGCCGGATCCGGCGGTGGGTCCCGACACGGTGGTGCGGGATCTGGCCCGCTTCGAGCAGGCGGATCAGGAACGGCCGGGACACGTTCACGAGGTCCGCCGCCTGCTGCGTGGTGAGCTCCAGGCCGACGGGGAGGATGGACACGCCGCGGCCGCGGCGGAGCTCCTGGGCGGCGCGGACGAGGACGGCGTACAGCGACTCGGGCAGCTCGGTCCGCGTGCCGTCGGGCCCGACGATCTCCGCCCGCTGGTGGTCCGCGACGGGCCGCAGCGCGCGCTCGATCGCGTCGAGCGCCCCATGCTCCGCCTCGCCTGCGATGATCGGCTCACGCTCTGCCACTGCCGTCGTCATGGTTGATCTCCGGCTGCGATGCTGGACTGCAAACGAAATAACCGCAACCAGGCGGATGGTCCTGAGCACACGAGCGTAAGACCCAACCCATTTCGCTCGGGGTCGAATGGGTGACCGGCGCTCAAGGGAGGAGCTTCAGGATGAACACGCTCATCGTCTTCGACTCGGTGTTCGGCAACACCGAGCAGCTGGCACGGTCCATCGCGCAGGCCCTGGCTGCCAATGGGCAGGTCAGGGTTGTCGCGGCCGCGGAGGTCGCCTCGGTCGCCGACCTCGAGCCGTTGCCAGACCTGCTCCTGGTCGGCGGACCGACGCAGCGGCATGGCGCGAGCCCCAACCTCGAGCTGTTCCTCAGCCGGCTTCCGCGACGCCGCCTCGACGGCGTCCCAGCCGCGACCTTCGATACCCGGTACCGGATGGCCCGGATGCTCACAGGGTCGGCCGCAGTGGTCGCCGCGCGACGGCTCCGGCGTGCCGGCTGCCGTCTGATCGCCCCAACCGAATCGTTCTTCATCGATCGTGACGAGCCGCCGAACGGCGGCAAGCGACGCCATGCGGTCGAGCGGCTCGAGGCTGGGGAGCTGGAACGCGCCCGCACCTGGGCGGCCGGCCTCGCGACGGGTTAAGTCGCTGCCATCTGTCGCTGTCCATCCCCGGGAATCCGGTCCGCGTCGGCCGTGGTGGCCCAAGCCTGATGTTCAGCCGCTTGCGCCTCGACGTTGGGCCGCCAGCGCCTCGAACGGCTCGAGCGATCGCGGGTCGGCCAGCGCATCCTTCGAGGCGGCCGCGTCGGGCGGCAGCCCGGCCAGGATCCGCTTGACCGGCACCTCGAGCCGCTTGCCGGAGAGCGTACGTGGTACGCGCGGGATGATCAGGATCTGGTCCGGAACGTGGCGGGGCGAGAGCCCGGAGCGGAGCGCGTCCGAGATCCGGCGTCGCAGATCGTCATCCAGCGATGTGTCCCCGTGCAGGACCACGAACAGCAGCAGCTCGCCGGGGCCGCCGCGATCGTCCTCGAGGTGCACGACCAGCGAGTCGGCGATCTCGGGCATGGCCTCGACGACGGCGTAGAACTCGGCCGTTCCCAGCCGCACGCCTCCCCGGTTGAGCGTCGCGTCGCTGCGTCCGCTGATGACGCACGAGCCGCGCTCGGTGATCGTCAGCCAGTCTCCGTGGCGCCACACGCCCGGCCACGGCTCGAAGTAGGCAGAACGCAACCGCGAACCATCATCATCACCCCATAGCCGCACCGGCATCGACGGCATGGGCGCCGTGATCACGAGCTCGCCCTGGCGCCCGACCAGCGACCGGCCGGCCGCATCGAATGCCTCGACCCTGGCGCCCAGCATCCGGCAGCTGATCTCGCCGGCCCACACCGGCACCAGCGGCGATGGGCCCAGGAACCCGGTGCACAGGTCCGTCCCCCCGCTCAACGATCCGAGTGGGATCGCGTCGGACACGGCCTCCGAGACCCACCGGAAGCCGGCCGCGGCGAGCGGCGCCCCCGTCGAGCCCACACCGCGCAGCGTCGAGAGGTCGAGATCGACGGTGGGTTTCAGGCCGGCCGCCGTGCAGGCCATGATGAACGGCGCGCTGAGCCCCAGGTAGGTCGCCCGGGTCTCGGCTGCAAGCTTCCACAGCGTCGTCAGATCGGGCCAGGCAGGATTGCCGTCGAACAGCGCGATCGTGGAGCCCACGGCCATCCCCGACACCAGGTAGTTCCACATCATCCAGCCGGTCGTGGTGAACCAGCAGAACCGGTCAGCCGGCCCGAGATCGGTGTGGAGGGCGAGGGCCTTGAGGTGCTCGAGCAGGATCCCGCCGTGGCCGTGGACGATGGGTTTGGGCAGGCCGGTGGTGCCCGAGGAGAACAGCACGTAGAGCGGGTGATCGAACGAGACGGTGTCGAAGGCCAGGGGCGCGGGCTCGGCGAGGAGCGACGACCACGGGACGGCTCCGGGCACGCTCGCCACGGCGTCTGCCTCGGGACCGAGGTAGGGAACGACCACGGTCACCCGCAGGCCGGGCAGGCCTGACCGGATCATGGCGATCTCCGGACTCCGGTCCATGTCCCGATCTCCGTACCGATAGCCGTCGATCGTCAGCAGCAGGGTGGGTTCGATCTGCGCGAACCGGTCGACGACGGCCCGGGCGCCGAACTCCGGCGCGCACGAGGACCAGGTGGCGCCCAGCGACGCGGTTGCGAGCATCGCGATCACGGCCTCGGGAATGTTGGGCAGGAAGGCTGCGACCCGATCGCCGCGTCGTACGCCGAGGCGAAGAAGACCCGCCCGACACCGGGCCACGGCGTCGCGGAGGTCATCCGCCGTGAGCTCCACGGCGCCTCGCGTCTGCGAGCGGGCCACGATCACGACGTCCGACCGAGCCCGCCCGGGCAGGTCGAGCACCTGGCCGGCGTAGTTCATCGTCGCGCCCTGAAACCACCGAGCGCCCGGCATGCGAGCGTCAGCCAGCGCCGGTCCGGCCGTGGAGGCGGATCGCACCCCGAAGTGATCCCAGATCGATTCCCAGAAGGCGCCGGGCTCGTCGACCGACCACCGCCAGGCCGCGTCGTACCCGTCGAGCATGATGCCGCGGTCGGTCGCGAGCCAGTCCAGGTAGCGTCCCATCCGCGATCGCGTTCGGGCATCGGGCGGCGGCGACCAGAGCACCTGCGGTGCTGGGGAGCTCCGATGGGGGACCATCCGGCCGCTCGTCATCGCCCTGATTGTCCGACATCGCCGGCCGCTCGGTGCGCCGCTGGCTACCCGGAGGCCGGGCTGCCCCAATTCAGCGGCATCTCCACGTCAGCTGGCCGGTGGCCGCGGGTCGCGCCGGCCGTCCCCGGAAACGGCGAGGCGGCTCCCGAAGGAGCCGCCTCGTTGCTGTCCCGGTGAAGGCGTCCACCCGAGAGCGGACCTTCTGCCACGCTTCAGGATCATCTATCGCGTCGGCTGAACCGACTACCCTTACCCTACCTACCCATGATCCTGATGCTGGGGCAGCGCTGGCTGACTGGCAGCACGGATATCCTAGCGGGCAGGTGCGGATTAGGAAAGGGGTAGATCCGGGCCCGCGGGTGAAAATTGCTTAACGTTGCGGCTCATAACAATCGCTCCGTCGCGATCGTCGGCGGCCCCAAAACACGCCGGCTACCCCTCGTCGAGGACCGTCACCGACGTCATCGCGACCGGGTTTTCGGGCAGGTCACGGCTGTTGCGCGGCGCGCCCGCGATCTGATCGACGACGTCCAGGCCCTTGGAGACCTGGCCGAAGATCGTGTAGCTCTTGGGCAGCTTGCCGACCAGGTCCTGGTGGCAGATGAAGAACTGCGAGCCGTTGGTGTTGGGTCCGGCATTCGCCATCGCCAACGTGCCTCGGTGGTAGTCGCCGCTGATCGGCTCGTCGTCGAACTTGTAGCCAGGCCCACCGGTGCCCACGCGACCCGGGTTGAGCGATGACTTTCTGCCGTGCTCGCCGTCGCCACCCTGGATCACGAAGCCGGGGATGACGCGATGGAAGATGACGTCGTCGTAGAACCCTTCCTTCGCCAGCTTGACGAAGTTCGAGGTGGCCCTGGGCGCACCCTCGGTGAACAGGTCGACCTCGATGTCGCCGAGCTCGGTGGCGATGACGGCGCGGGTCATGGGCAGCCTCCTTGGTGGATCCGGGGCGTTTCGGGAACAGGGTAGGCGGTCGGGACGGCGGGCTAGGGCTTCGATACCGTGACCTTGGTCATCGGAACGGGGTTGGTGGGAATCTCCCCGTCGGCCGCCGCGTGGATCGCGTCCGCGACGTCCATGCCGGACGTGACGGTGCCGATGATCTGGTAGGTGTTGTACTGGGCGAGCACGTCCGCGTCGGCATCGTCGAGCACGATGAAGAACTGCGACCCCACCGAGTTGGGAGCGGACTTCCGGGCCATGGCCACCGTCCCTCGCCGATACGTGCTGGTGACCGGCTCGTCCTGGATCGTGTAGGGCGGACCGCCGGTGCCCACCAGGCTGGGATCCAGGTCCGGCGTTCGCCCGAATTGGCCGTCGCCGCCCTGGATCACGAACGGCGTCCCGTCCTGGAGCGACGCGGCGCGATGGAACACCACCCCGTCGTAGTAGCCACACGAGACGAGCGCGACGAAGTTGCCGGTGGCGATGGGCGAGAGAGCACCTTCGACCTTGATCACGATGTCGCCCTTGGGCGTTGAGATCGTCACCGTCCGGACGTCGCCCTGGCCCAGCGCGGGCGGCTGCGATGTCGGGCAACCCGATGGATAGGCCGACCCAGGCATGCTGGGCACCGCGCTGGGCACCCCGCTCTGCCCCGGGGCCGGGGTGGAGACCTGGGGCGAGACCGGCGGGACGGTCGCTGAGGGCGCGCCGCCGGCCGTGCACGCGGCGAGCGCGAGCATCAGCGGCGCGAGGGCGATGGGCAGGGTCGCGGCTCGTGTGGACGGGTGGCGGGTCATGCGGCGGCCTCCAGGGCGCGTGGTAGTTCGATGGCACCGGTGAGCAGCGGCTCACCGAGGATCAGGCCGGCCACGCCCGCATCGCGCAGACGTCGCACACCGTCCAGATCGACAGCGCCGCCGGCGACGAGGACGTCCGCATCGTGGCGACGGATCAGGGCGTCGAGCAGGGCCGGGTCCGGGGTCAGGCCCCCGTGGCTCAGCACCAGGCGCCGCACGCCTCGGGCGACCAGCTCCTCGACCAGCGCGTCGAGGGTAGGCGGGACGGTTCGTTGCCACGGGAACGCGGCGATCCGCTCCGGTCGCGGATCGAGACCGACGGCCAGCCAATCGCCGGCGACCGCCAGGCACTCGCGGAGCGTCTCCGGCCGCTCCACGACGGAGACCGAGAGCACGACCCTGGTCGCCCCGGCGGCGAACGCGAGCCGGACATGGTCCGCCTCCTCCAGGCCGCCCGCGAGCTGCAGCGGGACCGCCACACGGGAGGCGACCGCGCCAACCGTCTCGAGGTTGGCCGGCGCTGCACGGCGGGCGCCGTCGAAGTCAACCAGATGGATGATGCGGGCTCCCTGTGCCACGAGCACCTCCGCGATCCGGTCGGGGCGATCGGTGGGAGCACCCAGCCCCGATGCCGCGCCCGGCCAGTACACGACCCGCGACCGGCCACCCTCCACGTCGATTGCCGGTATCACGTCCATCTGGCGGGAGCGGCCGGTGGTCAGGCCACGCTCGAGGCGGCGGCCCCGGTGCTCGGCTGGTGCGTCCCGGATGCGACCGGGTTCGTATGCCGCGGGGGCTCGTCCAGCACGCTCGCCACGACCTCGACCACGCGGTCGATCTCCCCGGCTCCAATGCCGTGGTGGGTGACGGCCCGAACCTGTCCGTTCGCGTAGGGGACCATCAGCACGCCGTGCGCCTCGAGCGCCGCCAGGAACGCGGACCGGTCCCGGCCCGGGCTCAACCGGAACAGCACGAAGTTGGTCACGGTCCGGACCGGGTCGAGTGGTCCGTCCTCGTCCGGCTGGGCGATCCCGCCGGGGGAGATGATCCCTTCGAGCGTGGCGAGGCCCTCGGCCAGCCGACGCGCGGTCGCATGGTCGTCGGCCAGTCGATCGATCATGCCGTCCGGTCCGTCACTGAGCGCGACCAGACCGGCTGCGGCCAGGACCCCGACCTGGCGCATGCCGCCGCCCAGCAGCTTGCGCGCGCGACGCGCACGGGCGATGAACTCGCGCCGGCCGACCACGATCGATCCGACCGGGGCCGCAAGGCCCTTGGACAGGCAGAAGGTCACCGAATCCGCCGCCGCCGCGAGCTCCCCGGCCGACGTCCCGAGGGCGACGGCCGCGTTGAACAAGCGCGCCCCGTCCACGTGGAGCGGCACGCCGCGCTCGTGGGCGATCGCGGCGACGGTCCGCGTGTACTCGACGGTCAGGGGTCGCCCGCCCGAGTGCGCGTGGGTGTTCTCGAGCGCGACCAGCCCGGTGAGCGGCTCGTGGAGGTCGTCCGGATCCCGGAACGCCGCCGCGATCGCCGTCGGATCGAGCGTGCCGTCCGGACGCTCAAGCAGCGCACGAACGGTGGCGCCGACGACGACCGCGTGGCCGCCTGCCTCGTCCATCACGGTGTGCGTCGTCGCGCCCGCGATCGCCTCATGGCCCCGCGGGAGGTGGGCCATGAGCGAGACCAGATTGCCCATGGTGCCGCTGGCGACGAACAGGCCGGCCTCCTTGCCGAGCAGCTCCGCGCCGCGCGCCTCGAGGGCGTTGGCCGTCGGGTCATCGCCGAACACGTCGTCGCCGACCTCGGCGGCGGCCATCGCACGGCGCATCGCGTCGGTGGGGTGCGTGACGGTGTCGGAGCGAAGGTCGATCGGGGGCATGGCCCGGCGAGCATAGCGCGGGTCCATGAGGCAGGCCGCGAACGGCGGCAGGTGCAACTCACGGCGAGCGCGCCGTTGGCGGCCGAGGGAGTCGCCTGCTATGATCCGCCACCGACCGCGGACCCGTGGTGTAGCGGCCCAACATGCCAGCCTGTCACGCTGGAGATCGCCGGTTCGAATCCGGTCGGGTCCGCCATCAGCAAACCCGATTCTTCCCACGCCCCGTCCGCCCGCCCGGACGGGGCGTTCCTCTGCCCGCTTGGCTTCCCCTGCGGGCCACCCTCCTTCCGCGCCGCTTCCACGAGGGTCGTGAGGAACGAATGCACCGCCGGCTCGGCCGGGGCGCCACGACGCCGTCCCGCGAACACCGCCCGCCCCAGCGCGGGATCCTTGGGCCTGCGTACGGCTTACGGCTACCCTCGGAATGGCGGGGATGCAGCGCGAGGGCCGGCAGCAGGGTGACCCCGAGGCCGCGGGCGATGAACCACTGGACCACCTGGCAGTCGTCGACGCGGAACGCGATGGTCGGCTCGCCCGCAGCCCGTTTCGGGATCGGGCTGCTCGGCCCGCCAGGTTCGTTGCTGGGCTGGGGCGGCGGGCTCGCCGGCACCGTGACCATCGCGGAATCCCGCCGGCTCGACTGGAACCGCGAACGATCCGCCACTTCGGGTGACCTTGCGGTCATGCCCCTCACAGGCGAAGGTGACATCGCGTCGGCTACCCTGCGCGCGTGAGTGTGCGCGATCCTGCCTACGACCCGCGGCGCCGCAGCGAGAGCGCGGCCCCGTCCGGCGCGCCTCCGGCAGGTCCGCGCTCCCGGGCGAAGCGCTTCCTGCCCGGGACGGTCCTTGTCGGGCTCGTGCTGATCGTCCTGCTGGCGATCACCTCGGGACTGCTCGGCGCCGGTGGTGCCCCTCCGACCCCGCCGGCAGCCGGACCGGTCGCGCTCGCGACCGAGGCTCCGCCGTCATCGCCGGACTCCGGCGGTTCAACCGTGACCCCCACGGGCGAGCCGGGTGTGAGCGGCCCGAATGCCTCCACCCAGACCCCGACCGGCGCCTCAACCACGACGACGGATGTCGCGATCGTGCCGGTCGTGAACTTCCGATCGACGCGCACCTCGATCCGCGCCGCCGACATCGACGCGATCGCGAGCGGCGGCGGCTCGCTCAAAGCGCTGGTGCTGGTCAGGGCGGATGCTGATCCGATCCTGGCCGCGCTCGAGCTGGACCGCGGGTCTTTCGGCAAGCGCCTGGTGACCGTTGATGACGTCGCAGCGCTGGGCTCGTACCTCGTCGCCCACCGTTCGACGGCGGGCTTCCTGCGTGCGGACCAGGTCGATCCGTCGGTCCGCGCCCTGGCGTGGGGCTCGAAGTCAATGTTCGGTGAGGACCGCGTCGCAAAGCTCTCGGCCTGGCCGCTCACCGCAAGGCTGGGGGCTCAGGCGAACGCGACGCCGTCGTACGACCCGAAGACCGCGTGGACGCTGGTCGCGGGCGGCGACATTCTGCTCGACCGCGGCGTCTCGCTCGCGATCGACGCAAGCAAGCATGGCACGAACTTCCCGTTCGACGGCGGCACTGCCGACATCACCGGGATCTGCCGGAATTGCTCGCCGTTCGGCTGGGACACGCCGTACACGAAGCGGACCGGCAACGCGGGCGCCGTTCGCCAGCTCGTCAAGGGCGCGGACCTCGCGATCGCCAACTTCGAGAACCCGGCTCCCAACAGCTGGCGGTTCCACGATCACGGGACGGTGTTCTCGGCGAACCCGAAGAACATCGCCGTCCTCAAGTCGGCCGGCATCGACTGGGTCTCCATGGCCAACAACCACATCGGTGACGCGGGACGCAACGGGATCCTCCAGACGGCCGCCAACCTCGACAGGTACGGCATCGCTCACTCAGGAGCCGGCGCAAACACGACCGAGGCGCACAAGGCCGCCCTGATCAAGGTGGGCGACGTCACGGTCGGGCTGCTCGGCTACGACACGATCGCTGCCTACTACAGGTCGGGCCCGAGCACCCCCGGCAGCGCCCGGATGACCGTCGCGGCCCTCAAGCGAGATGTGGCAGCCGCGCGCAAGGCAGGCGCCGACGTCGTGATCGTGTTCCCGCACTGGGGTATCGAGTACCGGGCGACCCCGACGGCGCTCCAGGAGAAGCTCGGCCACGCGGCGATCGACGCCGGCGCGGACATGGTCATCGGCAACCACCCGCACTGGGTGGAGGCGATGGAGGTCTACAAGGGCAAGCCGATCTGGTACGCGCTGGGCAACTTCGTGTTCGACCAGACGTGGTCGATCCCGACCATGGAGGGGATCACGCTGGAGCTGACCTTCGACGGCACCCGGCTCGTTCAGGCCCGCATCCGCCCGCACCTGATCCTCGGCCGGGCGCAGCCCAACTTCCTCGACCCCGCGGGCGACGGGAAGGCGGTCATGAGCCAGATGTTCAGGGCGTCGAAGGGGCTGCTCCCCTGGTAGTCTGCGGCTGCCGCGGTGGCGGGACGCGGGTCAGTTGCCCCAGCCGAACGGCCCCGGCGACCGACCCTCGAGGCCCGCGAACAGATCGTGTTCGAGATCCGGTGCCGGGACTCGCGATTCGCGCCGGATGTACGCCTCGCGGTTCCAGTACTCGGCCCACGCTTCCTTGCCGAACCGCACGAACGGGTTGTCGTCGGAGATCTGGGTGACGTGTGCCTTGATCGCCGCCCATCGCTGGTCGAGGACCGATGACACATCGATCCAGGCGGTGATGGCATCGTCGGGGACCAGCATCCGCGCCATTGCCGCCTCGAACTCGGCCTGCTCCTCGGGCGTCGGGTTCTCGGGTGGCGACCAGAACGAGCGCTCGCCCATCGCCTCCAGCCGCTCCTGCATCGCCTGGCGCACGGAGGCTGGGATCGCCTGCTCGTAGATCTTGGCGGGAGTCCACGGCGCGAGGCCACCAGCGTCCGCCTCCGGACCGGTGCCGCCATGCTCGGGTGCGAGCTGCCCCGGATACCAGGCGGGGTCACCGGCCCGCTCGAACGCGCCCACGGCCACCACGTGGCTTCGGATGTGATCGGGGTGTCCGTACCCACCGAAGTCGTTGTAGGTGGTCATGACGTCGGGCTGGAACCGGCGAACCATCCAGGTTGCCCGCCCGATGGCCTCGTCGATGTCCGCCTGCCAGAAGCAGCGCGGATCCTGGTTGCCGGCGCGGCCCATCATGTCTGAGTCGCGATAACCGAGGTTGTCCCAGTCGAAGACCCCGAGCGCCCCCATCGCGCGCTCGAGCTCCACCGCCCTCGTCTCGCCCAGGCGTCGATGGTTGTCCGGCGTGTCGAGCTCGGGGACGACGATCTCGCCCATCTCGCCGCGGGTGCAGGTGATCAGGACCACCCGCCGGCCGTCGCGAACCGTCTTCGCCATCGTCCCGCCGGTGCCGATCGTCTCATCGTCGGGATGAGCATGGACGGTCATCAGGGTGGGGACGTGGGGGGTGGGTTGGGACGTCGACTCGCTCATGGACGAATCGTAGCGCGAGGCGCCGCCGGACCCCGATCCCGATGACAGGACGGTCACAGGGCGTCACGGCGCCGTCACGAAGGCCGGTGATCATTCGCCGCCCGGAGCCGAGCTCCGCCCCCCATCCCCCGACGCGAAAGAGGCATCACGTTGATCCGAACGATCCGCCGCCCCGCCCTCGCCGCCCCACGAAGCATCGCTGCGACCGCGGTGGTCGGCATCGCCCTCGTGATCGCCGGGTGTACGAGCCCCGCATCGACGCCCGCAGCGTCGATGGCACCCGAGTCGATGGCACCCGAGTCGATGGCACCCGAGTCGATGGCACCCGAGTCGATGGCACCCGAGTCGATGGCACCCGAGTCGATGGCACCCGAGTCGATGGCACCCGAGTCGATGGCACCCTAGGACGAGGTGTCCGGCGCTCGCGTCGCCGCCGCGGACGGCTCAATGCACGAGCGACGCTCTCCCTTCGACAATCCGACTCCGAGCGCTGCGGGCCGCCCAGCGCTACGTCAGGTTCGGCCGCAGCGGTCGTCCCGCGCTACCCTGCCAGTCAATGGCTGATCCTCACGCCGGGGCCGACCACGCCGCAGCCGAGCCGTTCCGCTCGCCGGCGATCGACGCCCTGGAGGCGAGCGGGATCCCGTTCCGGCTCGTCCGTACGAAGCTCGCCCGCAACGCCGAGGAGAGCGCAGCGTTGCAGGGCATCCCGCTCGGCTCGCTGCTCCGAACCATCCTGGTCCGGCGGGCCACCGACGACTACGTGTTCGTGCTGGTTCCGGGTGGCCGGCGGTTCGACTGGCCCAAGCTCCGCGCACTCCTGGGAACCAACCGCCTGAGCCTGCCCGATGCGGAGGAGGCAAGGGCGATCACCGGCTACGAGCGGGGCGCCATCACGCCGTTCGGAGCGGCCAGGGCGTGGCCGGTCATCGCCGATGCCTCGATCGAGCGGCTAGGCCTCGTCGCGATCGGCGGCGGGGCACGCGGCGTCAACGTCCACGTCGCGCCGGCGGACCTGGTGCAGGCGACCCGGGCGCAGGTCGCCGACATCACCGTCCCGGAGCCTGCCGCCGGCTGAGATCGCGAGCAATCGGTGCGCCGCGCCTGGGAACGCCGCCTGCGCCGCCGGTCACCTCGCTACCATCGGTTCGATGCCCGAACCTGCCGCGCCCGAACCTGCCGCGCCCGAACCTGCCGTGCCCGGACCGCTCGACGGTCTTCGCGTCATCGACTGCTCGACCGTGCTGGCCGGGCCCTTCTGCACGATGCTGCTCGCCGACCTCGGTGCTGATGTCGTCAAGGTCGAGCCACCCGAGGGCGACGGCACGCGGGGCTGGGGGCCGCCGTGGGTGGGATCCGCTGCCGATCGGACGCGGACGGCCGCCTACTACCTCGCGGTCAACAGAAACAAGCGCTCGATCCGGCTCGATCTGCGGGGCGATGGTGGACGGGGCGTGCTTCGCCGGCTCGTGGCGACCGGTGACGTGCTCGTGGAGAACTTCCGGGTCGGCCGTCTCGAGCGCCTCGGCTTCGGCGACGAGGCGCTGGCGGCAATCAACCCGGCGCTCGTCCACCTCGCCATCTCGGGCTTCGGACCCGACGGACCGGATGCGGCCAAGCCCGGCTACGACTTCGTGATCCAGGCCGTCGGCGGGCTGATGTCGATCACCGGGTCGACCGACGAGGACGGTGGGCGACCGACCAAGGTGGGGGTGGCGATCAGCGACGTCGTGACCGGGCTGTTCGGCGCGGTGTCGGTGCTCGCGGCTCTGGTCGCACGCGGCCGAACCCCGGCGGCGCACGCGGGCACCCATGCCGGCACGAGCGGCCCGGCATTCGCCGGCGGCCCGGCATTCGCCGGCGGCCCGGCATTCGCCGGCGGCCAGCGGATCGATGTCTCGCTGCTCGAATCCACCCTGGCCGTGCTGGTGAACCAGGCCCAGAACGCGTTCGTGACCGGGAACGCGCCCGGCCGGCTGGGGAACGCCCACCCCACGATCGTGCCGTACGAGACATTCCAGACGCGGGACGGCGAGCTGGCACTCGCGGTCGGCAGCGAGCGCCAGTGGCCGCGGCTGTGTGAGGGCATCGGGCTGCCCGAGCTTGCCGCCGATCCCCGGTTCGCCACCAACGGGGACCGGGTCGAGCGGCGCACCGACCTCCGGCCCATCCTGGCCGAGCGGTTCCTGACCCGAACCACGGGGGCGTGGCTGGACATGCTCGACGCCGCGGAGATCCCCTGCGGACCGATCAACGACATCGTGGCCGCGTTCGATGCCCCGCAGGCCCGGGCGCGCCGAATGGCGGTCGACGTGGACCACCCGGTGATGGGGCCGATCCACCAGGTCGGGCTGCCATTCGAGCTGTCGGCGACGCCAGCCTCGATCCGGACTGCGCCTCCGCTGCTGGGCGAGCATTCCCGGGAGATCCTGGCCGAGCTCGGGTACGGCGCCGACGAGATCGAGCGCCTGACGCTGGCCGGCGTGATCTGATCTGCGGCGATCAGCGGATCTTGTCGAACTTGACCGGGTCGTAGATGTCGGGCGCCGCCGGGCCGGTGACCGCCAGCGTGCCGAGCGCTCCCTTGTGGGTCCGGAAGATCGAATGGTCGACGATCACGTACGTGCCCGGCACCTCGACCTTGAACTCGACGCCCACGGCACCGCCGGACGAGACCACGGTCGACTGGACGCTGTGGTTCTCCAAGGCAAACGAACCCTCCACGTAGACGGTGTCGAAGATCTCGCCGATCACGTGGAAGCTCGACACGAGGTTGGGGCCGATGTTGCCGACGAACAGGCGGACCTTGTCGCCGGTCCGGATCTCGTTGTCGAAGGTGCCCAGGGAGCGGTCGCCCACGATCGAGTCAGGGCGCCCGTTGAACACGACGAAGGTCGGTCGCTCCTCGTTGCCCAGCTCGGGCGAGAACGTGAGATGGCCAGCGTCGTGCAGCTGAGCATGCGCCTTCTGCGCCCCGAGCGTCGTGTAGAACTCGCTCTGCATCAGGAAGTACTCGTGATCGACCGCCGGCAGGCCGGCAGCCGGCTCGACCACGACCAGCCCGTACATACCATGGGAGATGTGCATCGGGATGTCTGGGAAGGCGCAGTGGTAGATGAAGATGCCCGGATGGAGCAGCTTGACCTTGAGCTCGCTCTCGTTGCCGGGCAGCGTGTCCAGGCTGACCGAGCCTCCCCCGGGGCCGGTCACGGCGTGGAAGTCCACGTTGTGGGGCATCGAGTTGCCGGGGTCGTTGCTGAGCAAGAAGTCGACCGTGTCACCCACCCGGGCCCGGATCATTGGACCCGGGATGCGCCCGTCGAAGGTCCAGAAGTCCATGGTCGTGCCCGGCACCACCTCGGCCACGACCTCGCGGGTCGTGAAGTGGACTTCGTGGTTCATGGGCCCGTTGCGCCTCGTCTGCCTCTGGTACGTCCCATCCTCGTAGAGCGCGAAGTCGGCTGACCGGGGGAGCTCGCTCGGGTGGCGCGAGATCTCGTCCACCGTGACGGCCTTGGCCGGCTGGCTCGACGAGGTTGCCGGGGTCTCCGACGGGGCGGCCGCCGGCGGGGCGCTGGCCGGAAGCGCAGTTGGAGTCGCGGTTGGAGTCGAGCCAGCCGCCGCCGGAGCTCCGGATCCCGCGGGCTGTGCGTTCGGCCCGAACGTCCACTGGGGTGCAGCCGCAGGTGCGCAGGCCGCCAGGAGCGCCACACTCGATGCGCCGGCCGCGAGGGACGCCCCACGAAGGAGGTCGCGGCGGCTCAGCCGTCGATCGGTCGGGGCTGCGAGTGGCTGGCCGTCATGGGCAGACATCGGGGTTCTACCTCCTTGCTGTGCCGGGTCCTGGGGGTGGCGGTCGGGGGGCTCGGTGCGCTCTGGAAATCATTACTAACTTACTGCATATTATGACTGTGACGATGCGACCGTTGTGGCCGGGCCAGGCGGCCTCATCCAAGGTCCTCGAGACCAGGCGAGGCGGACCTGTGCTGCGATCGACGACGCCCCGGGTGGGATGATTGGCGCACCGCCAGAGGAGTCGATCTTGGCCCCCGTCAGCCCACTGCGAGCAGCCGTCGTCCAGGCGGCCCCTGCCGCCTTCGACACCGAGCGCACCGTCGAGCGGGTCGCCGAGCTTGCCGGCCGCGCCGCGGCGAGCGGAGCGGGCATCGTCGTCTTTCCGGAAGCGTTCGTCGGCGGCTACCCGAAGGGAGCCGACTTCGGCGCGAGGGTTGGGTCGCGCAGCCAGGAGGGCCGCGAGTGGTTCCGGCGCTACATGGCCGGCGCGATCGATGTCCCCGGTCCGGTTGCCGGGCAGCTGGGCGGGATCGCACGGTCATGCGGCTTGGTCATGGTGGTGGGGGTCATCGAGCGGGACCGGGGAACGCTGTACTGCACGGCGCTGTTGCTGGGACCGGACGGCAGCCTGCTGGGCAAGCATCGAAAGGTGATGCCGACGGCGATGGAGCGCCTGATCTGGGGGTTCGGTGACGGGTCCACGCTGCCGGTTGTCGAGACGGCGGTGGGGCGGGTGGGCGCGGTCATCTGCTGGGAGAACTACATGCCGCAGCTGCGGCTCGCGATGTACAGCCAGGGCGTGCAGCTCTATTGCGCCCCGACGGTGGACGATCGCGAGACCTGGCTCCCGACGATGCGCCACATCGCGCTCGAGGGTCGCTGCTTCGTGCTTTCGGCCTGCCAGTTCACCCGCCGCTCGGCCTACCCGCCCGACTATCCGGTCGAGACCGGGGATCCCGATGCCGTGCTGATCGGCGGCGGCAGCTGCATCGTCGACCCCATGGGCCGGGTGCTGGCCGGTCCGGCACGGGACGGTGAGGCGGTGCTCATCGCCGATCTCGATCTCGGCGACCTGGATCGGGCATCGTTCGATCTCGACGTCGTCGGTCACTACGGCCGACCCGACATCTTCCGGCTCGAGGTCGACACGAGCTCCCGAGCGACCGTGGTGCTCGGGTCTCCGCCATCGGAGGCGACGGAACCTGAACGCTAGCCGCGCGTGGCCCCACCGGCGCCGGCGAGGTCTGCCAGCGTCTCCGCCCCCAGGGTCGCGAGCATCGCTTCCTGGCCGCGGAAGAACACATCGTGCACGTCGCAATGCCCGTCGGAGCCGCACGGGCTGCCTCGCAGCACGCAGGTTCGGCGCCGGCTGTCTCCCTCAACAGCCTCGATCACCTCGAGCAGGTTGATGCTCGCGGCATCACGCGAGAGCCGGTAGCCACCCGCCCGTCCGGGCGCCGCCTCGACGAGGCCAGCCCGCTGCAGATCGGCGAGCACCTGCGGCAGGAACCGAACGGGGATCCGCATCGCGTCCGCGATCCGGCGTGCCGACAGCAGGCCGCCGCCCGCTCCACGGGCGAGGGCCAACATGGCACGGACGGCGTAGTCGCCGCGCTTGGTGAGCTCGAGACGCATGGGAGCGAGTATGCGGCCCAACGCGAGTCCACGCCCGCCGGCGACCGACTCCCACTCGACCGACGGCGCCTTCTGGGCGCCCGATGCGGCCGTCCATGCGGGAGACGGGGCATATCCATGGGAAGTCGATGCCGCGGACCTGCCCCCAGCTGGAACGCGTCAGGTCTGGGTGGGCCCCGACCCCGCAAGCTCGGCCAGACCAGTCGCGTGGATGGCACCGGGGATATGTGCCCGGTTCTGTCTGGCGGTTGTGTTCCGGGTCGGATGGTCGGACTCGCCTCGGCGACCGATCCGCGCCTCGACAAAGCGCGCCCCGGCCGGCCATACGCGCCCCGCCGGCTCGGCGCGAGAGCCATTGACCCGGTGTCCGTCTTGGCCATCCCTGCTGGCTGACCCCACAGGGACACCCGGTAGACTGCGGACATGCCCCGCTTCAGCTACGGCGGCCAGGCGCTCATCGAGGGCGTCATGATGCGTGGCCGAGACGCCATCGCGGTCGCACTTCGGCACCCGGACGGCCGGATCGTGTTCGCCACCGAGCGGCTCGACTCCGGCTTCCACGGCAACCGCCTGTCGCGCGCCCCGTTCGTCCGGGGCCTGATGGTGCTGTACGAGACGCTGGTCGTCGGAACGCGCTGGCTGATCCGCTCGGCAGGCCTCCAGGTCGAGGGCGAGGGTGTCGAGATCGGCAAGGGATCGGTCGCGATCATGCTCGGCATCACGGCGATCCTGGGCATCGGGCTGTTCTTCATCCTGCCCCTGGTCGTGGCCACGTTCGCGGCCGGCAACGTGGAGAACGATCTCGTTCAGCACGCGATCGAGGGCCTGGTCCGGATCGCGATCTTCCTCGGCTACCTGGCGCTGATCGCCCGCACTCCCGACATCGCCCGCGTCTTCCGCTACCACGGTGCCGAGCACATGACGATCCACGCGCTCGAGCACGGTGATCCGCTGCGACCCGAGGCGATCCGCAAGTACCCGACCGCCCATCCACGATGCGGCACCGAGTTCCTGGTGGTCGTGATCGTGCTCTCGATCCTCGCCTTCAGCCTGGTCGGCCGGCAGTCGCCCGTGATCATGGTGGGCAGCCGGATCCTGCTCATCCCGGTCATCGCGTCGGTGGGCTACGAGCTGCTGCGACTGGGCGCACGGCACCGATCGAACCCGGTGATCCGGGTGATCATGTGGCCCGGGATCCTGGTCCAGATGATTACCACCAAGCAACCCAGCGACGACATGATCGAGGTCGCGGTGGTCGCGATCGAGGAGGCGCTACGGGCCGACGGCGAGGCGGTGCCCGGGGGTGGGCTTGACCTCGCTCGCGACCCGATGCCGCTCCAGGGCGAGACGGCGGCGACGGTGCGTGGCGCGGCAGGCCTGAGCGAGCCGGCGGTCGAGGGCGAGGCGATCGCCCCGGTCTCGATCGATCCGCCGCTCCCCGGTTGAGCCGGACGTTGAGGCGGATGTCGACGCGGACGGCGGAGGCGGATCATGGCTGACGAGCACGGCCTCGACGCCAAGCTCGTCGACCTTGCCACGCAGTACGACGAGGTCTCGGCCCAGCTCGGGACCCCGGATGTGCTCGCCGATCCTGCCCAGCTCAAACGGCTGGGCAGGGAGCTCGCGCGCCTGGAGCCGGTCGTGGTGACCTACCGGGAGCTGCGGGACATCCGGTCCCAGCTCGACGGCGCCCGCCACATGCGCGACGCGGAGCCGGACGACGAGATGAAGGCGCTCGCGCGCGAGGAGATCGCAGCCCTCGAGGTCAGGGAGCAGGCGCTCCTCGACGACCTGCGCGTCGAGCTGCTGCCGCGCGACCCCAACGACGACCGCAACGTCATCGTCGAGATCCGGGCCGGGGCGGGTGGTGAGGAGGCGGCATTGTTCGCGGCGGAGCTGCTGCGCATGTACACGCGCTACGCGCAGGAGCATCGCTTCGGCGTCGATGTGATGAGCGCCAACGAGACCGGCATCGGCGGCATCAAGGAGGCGATCCTCGAGGTTACCGGCGATGGCGCCTACAGCCGGCTCAAGTTCGAGGGCGGCGTCCACCGCGTCCAGCGCGTGCCCACCACCGAGTCCAGCGGCCGGATCCACACCAGCACCGCGACCGTGATCGTGATGCCTGAGGCCGATGAGGTCGAGGTCGACATCGATGAGGAGAGGGACCTCCGGATCGAGGTCAAGCGCTCGAGCGGCCCGGGCGGCCAGTCGGTCAACACGACCGATTCGGCCGTCCGGATCACCCACCTGCCGACGGGGCTCGTGGTCGAGATCCAGGACGAGAAGAGCCAGCACAAGAACAAGGCCAAGGCGCTGGCCGTCCTGCGCAGCCGGTTGTACGACATGCAGCTCGCGAAGCAACGCGAGGAGCAGAGCGCGACCCGCCGGACCATGGTCCAGGCCGGAGACCGGTCGGAGAAGATACGGACCTACAACTTCCCCGACAACCGGGTGACCGACCATCGGATCGGGGCCACGATTCACAACATCCCGGGCGTGCTCGCCGGGCAGCTCGACCCGCTGATCGATGCGCTGGTGATGGCGGACCAGGCCGACCGGCTTCGCCACATGACGGAGAGCCACGATGGCGCGACGCCGAGCGCAGTCGCCCGCGCCTGAGAGGACCGGGCCTCCTTCAGCGCCCCGCCGGATCGGGGATCCATCCGCGGCGGATGGGGCCGGTCGGTCATCCGCGCCCGAAGCAGCCGGCCGCACCCGATTCATCACGCCGGCCGTCGCTCCGATCATCGAGGCGACCGACCTCGGATCCGTAGGCGTGCTCAAGCACGGCAACCTGTATCTGCTGACTGATCCGCTCGGGGACGTCGCGCCGGACGCTCGCGGGCTGGGGCTGTATGAGGGCGACACCCGCCGGCTGTCACGCGCCACGCTGCGGATCAACGGCCGGCGCCCGTTGCTGCTGCAGGCGTCGAGCGGTGGCAGCTACGAGGGGACGATCCAGCTCACCAACCCGCCCCTCGACCGAAGGCCCGACGAACCCGACGAACGGGGCCCCGAGGCCCCCGGCCTCGAGGACACGGGGCCGGTGCATCGGCTCGGTATCGAACGTCGCCGGCTGGTCACGGGCCGAGCATTCGAGGAGCGTCTGCGGATCACGAGCTACGCCGAGGTCGCCGAGGACCTATCGATCGAGGTCGAGCTCGCCGCTGACGCCGCAGACATCTTCGAGGTTCGCGGCTGGCTGAGGCCGAGGCGGGGTCGTCAGCTGCCGGTCGCGATCCGCGGTGAACGGGTGACGTTCCGGTACGACGGGCTCGACGGCCGGCGAGTGGGCACGCACGTTGCCTTCAGCCTCGAGCCGGACGAGAGCGGGGCGGTGGACCGGCCCGGGCCGGATGGCGGGGGGTGGGTTCGGCTGGCGTGGCGATGGCGGATCGCTCCCGGCGCGACGCGCGAGCTTCGCTGGGTGGTCTGGGCATCGGAGCGCCGATCGCCCGGGACCGGTGGTTCGCCCGAGCCCGCCGGAGCCGCCGACCCGGCGACCCGGCCGCCCACCGCCGACGAGCGGGGGATCGCGGACTCGGTCGACATGCTGTTTCCGCCTGTTCCGCCGGTCACGGCCGACGAGGCAGCCGCCGCCTGCGAGGAATGGAGCCGCGGTCTGACCCGGATCCGGACCGACGATGCACTGGCCAACCTCGTCATCGATCGTGCGGCGAGCGACCTCAGGCTGCTGCTCGACGACGGCCCCGGGCCCGGCGAGCGCTATCTCGCGGCCGGCGTTCCCTGGTTCGCGACCCTGTTCGGCCGGGATGCGATCATCGCCGCGCTCCAGACCCTGGCCGTTCAGCCGCAGCTCGCGATCGACACGCTCGAGGTGCTGGCGAGGCTCCAGGCAACCGACGACGACCCGATCCGCGACGCGGAGCCGGGCAAGATCCTCCACGAGCTGCGCACCGGCGAGATGGCGCGGACGGGCGAAATCCCTCATCGGCCCTACTACGGCACGGTCGACGCGACGCCGCTGTGGCTGATCCTGCTGGGCGCGACCTACGACTGGACGGGCGACCGCTCGCTGGTCGAGCGCCTGTGGCCCAATGCCCTGCGCGCGCTCGAGTGGATCGATCGCTGGGGTGATCGGAATGGCGACGGCCTGATCGACTACCAGCGGCGGACGCCCGGTGGACTGGTCAATCAGGGCTGGAAGGACTCCTCGGATGGGATCCGGGACCGCCACGGCCGGCTGGCGGACACACCCATCGCGCTGGCCGAGGTCCAGGGCTACGTGTTCGACGCCCGCCGGCGGATGGCAGACCTCGCCCGGCTTCGAGGAGACACGGAGCTGGCCGACCGGCTGGTCGCCCAGGCCGGGGCCCTGCGGCAGCGGTTCGAGGCCGCGTTCTGGTCCGAGGCACAGGGTTGCTACGCGATCGCCGTGGGTGGCGACGGGCGGCCTGCCGACGCGGTCGGGTCAAACCAGGGCCATTGCCTGTGGTCGGGGATCGTTGCGCCGGAGCGCGCGCAGCGCGTCGTCGAACGACTGATGGCGACGGACATGTTCACCGGCTGGGGGATCCGGACCTTCGCCGCGCGGCAGCCCGGCTACAACCCGATCAGCTACCACGTGGGAACCGTCTGGCCGCACGACGTGTCGTTGATCGCGGCCGGGTTCCGGCGCTACGGTCAACACGGCGCGGCCACGCGCCTCGCGAGCAGCATGTTCGAGGCCGCCCGCCAGTTCCCCGAGCTCCGGTTGCCGGAGCTGTTCTGCGGCTACGACCGCGCCGTGGCCCCGGCCCCTGTTCCGTACCCCGTCGCGTGCTCGCCGCAGGCGTGGGCTGCCGGCTCCATCTTCCTGCTCATCGAGACGATGCTCGGCATCCATGCCCACGCCGACCGGCAGGAGCTGGAGCTGAGCCGTCCCTCACTCCCGGACTGGCTCCGACGACTGACGATCCGGAACCTGCGGGTGGGCGGGCTGTCCGCGGATCTCGAGCTGCTCCGCGATCACGACGGGACGTCGGTGGAGGTCCTGGCCAGGAGCCGCGACCTCACCGTCACCGTCCGAAGCTAGGGCGCGGGATCGATGACCAGCGCTGCATTCACCGTGTCCGAGCTGCTCCGTCTGGCCGCGGAGCGGCTGGCCGCATCCGGCTCGGAGTCACCTCGCCTCGACGCCGAGCTGCTGCTCGGCCAGACCCTGGGGATGGACCGGGCGGGCGTCATGGCGCATCCCGACGCCCCGGTCGGGGAGAGCCACCGGGAAGCGTTCGAGACCGCCATCAGCCGGCGCGAGCAAGGGGAGCCGGTTGCCTACATTCGTGGCTTCCGCGAGTTCCACGGTCTCGCGTTCGCGACCGATTCGCGAGCCCTGATCCCGCGTCCCGAGACCGAGCTGCTGGTCGATGCGGCGATCACGGACGTCGTGGCCCGGCTGACGAGCCACCCCAGGCCGCCTGGGGCGCCCGCGCTTCGGGTCGCGGACGTCGGCACCGGCACGGGCGCGATCGCGATCGCGATCGTTGCCGCTCTCCGGCGTCGCCGGATGGCCGACCAGGTGCTCGTGGTGGCGATCGATGCCTCACCGGCCGCTCTTGACCTGGCCCGCGAGAACGCGGTCGGGCACGGGGTCGCAGACCGGATCGTGTTCGTCGCCGCGGATCTTCTCCCCCATCACGTGGACCCCCCGTACTCGATGGTGTGCGCGAACCTCCCGTACGTGCCCAGCGCGGACCTCGAGGGGCTGTCACCGGCTCTCTCGTTCGAGCCCCGCCAGGCCCTCGATGGCGGGCCTGACGGCCTGGACCTCAGCCGGCGCCTCCTCGATCACCTGCCGACATCGCTCGCCGCCGAGGGGGTGGCGCTGCTCGAGATCGGCGCAGGGCAAGGGGACGCCGTCGGCCGCGAGGTCGAGACGCGGCTGCCGGGCTGGCGATGCGCGGTATCGCCGGATCTGTCGGGACGCCCGCGGCTGGTTAGGATCGAGCGCGGCTCCCGATGAGGGGGGTCCGATGAAGCGCGGTTCCCGATGAAGGACCTTCGCCCGGCGACGCGACCGGCGCCCGAGCTCCCGATCCGGCTGCTCGCCCTCGATATCGACGGGACCCTGGTCGGCGACAGCTTCCGGGTCTCGGACCGGACTGCAGTCGCGATCAGGGCCGCGGTCGGCATGGGTGTCAGGGTGTCCCTGGCGACCGGCCGGATGGCCAGCTCCGGGGCTGTCTACGCGCACCGGCTTGGCCTGACGGAGCCGATCATCGGCCACCAGGGGGCGGTCGTCCGGATGATGTCCGCGCGTCCCGACGTGATCGACCCTCGCGAGACGCTGTTCCGGGCCCGGGTGGGCCGGCTGCTGCATCACACCTCGCTGGCCGCGACGACAGCGCGCGAGGCCATCGCCTGGTGCCTCGCGAAGGGCCTGGATCCGCACGTCAACACCCTGGAGCGGATCGTCGCCTGGCGCGGCGACCGGCAGCTCGAGGACTACTCGGGCTACCTGGGCCCCGACGCCATCATCGTCGCCGACCTGGCTCGCGCGATCCGCCGGCCGGTGTCGAAGGTGATCGCGGTGGGTGAGCCGCCGCGCCCGATGGAGCTGGTCGCCGAGGCGCGTCAGGCATTCGCCGGCCGGGCCGGGGTCACCGTCTCGCATCCCCGGTTCCTCGAGTTCACGGCGCCTGGCGTCTCCAAGGGACGTGCCGTCGCCTGGCTGGCGCACCAGGCCGGGATCCCGATGAGTCAGGTGATGGCGATCGGCGATGCGCTCAACGATCTCGAGATGATCGAGGCCGCCGGCCACGGTGCATCGATGGTCACCGCGCCCGCGGCCGTCCGCGCCGCCGCCCGGTATGTCGCGCCGCCGGTCGAAGCCGACGGTGCCGCGATCCTGATCGAGGCGCTCATCCTGGTACCGCCCGCGACGGCCGCCCGGAACGCCGCGCGGCTGG
The DNA here is from genome assembly GCA_963713095.1 of uncultured Chloroflexia bacterium. Classification (GTDB taxonomy): domain Bacteria; phylum Chloroflexota; class Limnocylindria; order Limnocylindrales; family CSP1-4; genus CAIXZV01. Next base: position 1,271,046 of record CAVQKK010000003.1, on the reverse strand, counting down.
CCGATGAGGCGCTCGCCGCGGCGAGCGGGGCCTCGTGACGAGGACCCGGATCCTCCCCGACGGCCCGGAGGCGCGCGCGGTCGCAGCACGGCTCCTGCGCGACGGCGAGATCGTTGCCATCCCCACCGACACCGTCTACGGGATCGCCGCCGACCTCGCCCTGCCCGATGCGATCGAGCGCCTGTTCGCAGCCAAGGGACGGCCACCCGAGAAGGCGGTGGCCGTGCTGCTGGCCGACGTGGCGCAGGCGACCGGGCTCGGGATCATGGGCCCCGCAGCTCAGGCGCTCGCTGAACGGTTCTGGCCGGGCGGGCTGACCCTCGTGCTGCCGGTATGGCCCGGCGCGCGCCTGCCGGATGTGCTCGCTGCCGGGACCCCGACCATCGGCGTGCGCGTTCCGGACCACCCATGCCCTCGCGCGCTCGCCGCCGAGCTCGGTCCGCTGCCGACCACGTCGGCAAACCTGTCGGGCGCTCCGGACGCGGGCGACGCGGCAGCGGTCGGGGCCGCGCTCGGTGACGCCGTCGCGCTCGTCGTCGACGGCGGACCGATCCGCGGTGGAGTGGCCTCCACGGTGGTCGACTGCGCGGGCGCACGCCCCGTCCTGCGCCGGATCGGTGCGATCGAGCCCGGGGCGATCTCCGCCGCCCTGGATGCGGCTGGGATCCAGCACGATATCGGCGGAGCATGAACGTGGCCGGCGGCGCGAGGCAGAGTCAGGTCCGGTGACCCAGCGAGCGCCGGTCCGATCCCTCGCACCGGCTCCTGTGCACGGGCTGCACCGGTCGATGAGCGTTCGATGAGCCTCCTGCGTCCGATCCGCGACACCCTGGCCACATCGGCCGGCCTGGCCAGCGAGCGGCTGACCAGCCTCGGCTGGGGGCGCCTGCTCCTGTCATGGCTCGTGCAGGCCGCCATCCTGCTCGTGGTGGGCTGGCTGGTGCCGGGGATCGCGGTTGGAGACCTCGCCAGCGCCCTGCTCGCCGCCCTCGTCCTGGGGCTGCTCAATGCCCTCGTCCGGCCGATCCTGCTGCTCCTGACGCTGCCCCTCACCGTCCTGACGATGGGCCTGCTCTCGCTGCTCATCAACGCGATCATGCTGGTCATGGCTGCGCCGCTTGTGCCCGGCCTGGCCGTGAGCTCGCTCGCCTCGGCCGTCGCTGCGGCGATCCTGATCACCGTCATGACCACGCTGGTCTCGATCGCCTTCTCGATCGACCAGGATGAGTCCTTCTACGCCGAGCTCACCCGGCGTCTCTCGTCGCTGGACCGGGAACGGATCCCCGGCGGGCGGGGGCTGGTCGTGATCCAGATCGACGGGCTCGCCGCGCCGATCCTGCGCAACGCCATCCGGATGGGCCTGACACCGCACATGGCCAGGTGGGTTCGCTCGGGCGCCTACCGTCTCATCGAATGGGAGTGCGTGCCGCCCTCGCAGACCGCGGCCAGCCAGGCGGGGATCCTCCACGGCAGCAACGACGACATCCCGGCCTTCCGTTGGTACGAGAAGGAGCGCTCGAAGCTGATGGTTGCCAACCATCCGGCTGACGCGGCCGAGATCGAACGCCGCCTGTCCGATGGGCGCGGGCTGCTCGCCCAGGACGGGATGAGCGCGAACAACCTGTTCTCCGGCGACGCGCGGCGGACCCTGTTCACGATGAGTCGGGTCCTCGATCCGTCGCGGGCGGCCGACGTCGACGCCTTCTCGCTCTACTTCGTGGACCCGGCGGCGTTCGTCCGCACGGCCGTCATGACCCTGAGCGAGATGGTCAAGGAATGGCGCGAGGCGCGCCGGCAGCGCGTCCTGGGCATCGAGCCGCGGGTCCATCGCGGGGCGGCGTTCGCCGGGATGCGGGCCCTGACCAACGTGCTGCTGCGCGACCTCAACGTGACCTTCGCGGTGAACGCAATGGGCCACGGCGTGCCGATCATGTATGTCGACTTCGTCGATTACGACGAGGTCGCCCACCACGCCGGCCCCGAGCGACTCGAGTCGCTGCGCTCGCTGACGGGCGTGGACCGCGTGCTGGCGTCGATCGAACGAGCCGCCGCGAACGCGCCTCGCGGCTACTCGATCGTGGTTCTCTCGGATCACGGCCAGAGCCAGGGTGCGACCTTCCTCCAGCGACACGGGGTCTCGCTCGACCAGCTGATCCGCAGCCTGATGGGCGGGGCATCCTCGATGTTGCTGACCACCAGGGCCGAGGGCTGGGGGCCGGTCAACGCGCTGCTTACCGAGATCAGCAATCGCCCCGGGGTCGCCGGGCGAGCCACGGCGTCGGCGCTCAGCCATCGGCGCGAAGGCGGCGCTGTCGCGATCGAGACGCCCCGCGCTGCATCGGGCCCCGAGACGCCCGAGGTGGTCGTCGCGGCCAGCGGGAACCTCGCCAACGTCTACTTCCTGGCCAAGCAGCATCGCCTCTCGCTCGAGGAGATCGCGGATCGGTATCCGGGCCTGGTCGACGGTCTGGTCGCTCACCCGGGCGTCGGGTTCGTGCTGGTCCGCTCGTCAGCCCTGGGAGCGCTCGCGATCGGCCGCGACGGCGTCCATCATCTGGCCGACGGACGGATCGACCGCCGCGACCCGCTCGAGCCGTTCGGGCCGCGCACCGCTGACGATCTCCGTCGCCTCGACGGGTTCGCGCACGTGGGCGACCTCCTGATCAACAGTGCCTACGACCCCGATCTCGAGGAGGTCGCGGCGTTCGAGGATCTGGTGGGGAGCCACGGCGGCTTCGGCGGTCCCCAGGTCCGCCCGTTCATCCTCGCTCCCGTCGACCTGCCGTTCGATGGCTGTCCCGTCGTCGGGGCGCCGGCGGTCCATCGCCTCCTGGCCGCATGGGCTGACCGGCTCGGCGTCGGTCCGGGCTCCGGCGCCACGGAGGCGTTGCTGAGGCAATCCGGCCCCATCCCCCAGGCGCGCGGGATCGGAGCGGTGTCGCTCCTGACAGCACTCACCAGCACGCTGTGGCTGGTCGTCGGCGTGCTGTTCATCGCCGGGTCACCGGCCCTGACGCCAACCGCCGGCCTGGTGGGGATCGACGTCGATAGCCGGGCCACCCTGACCTCGGTGGGCATCGTCCTTCTCGGATTGGGCGTTGCCGGAGCGATCGCGAGCGTCGGCCTGTGGCGCCGCCGCGGATGGGCAAGGATGGCGACCATGGCCTACTACGCGATCGGCGTCCTGCAGGCCATCGCGGCGCTCGGCTCCGAGGGGCTCAACGGCCCGTTCGTGCTCGGGCTGGTCCTGGTCCTGCTCGGGTCGTTGATCTTCTTCTACCTCTCCCGTCCCCACGTTGCCGCCGCCTTCCGATCGCCTCCTGAGTGAGGTGGCAGGGCCGCCAATCCCGCCGGGCGCGCCGACTTGCTGGTCGCCGGCGGGCGCGACGACGAGGCTCGGGTGGGCCTCCCCAACGACGCCGGAGCGCGTCTGCGGCGCTGCGTCAGGGGTCGCGCGCTCTTCGGTCCCGCGGCCGTGGTTCCGCATCCCACCGGGTGGCCGTGGGAAGATACGGCTTGCCGTCACCGCACCCCCAACGAACCCTTGAGCCAGCGCCGCCCGCCAGGAGGTCCGCCCGTGTCCGACGTCGTCGCCCCGTCCGAGGCCGCCGCCCCTTCCGAGGCCGCCGAGGGCGGACGAGCCGCCGGTCATCCCACCGGATCCACGGGCGTCTCGGCGGCTGCGTGGGCACCCCTCGCCGACGTCGACCCGGCACTGTGGGCGGCGGTCGAGGCCGAGCGACGCCGCCAGGCCGACAACATCGAGCTGATCGCGAGCGAGAACTACGTCTGGCACGCGGTGCTCGAGGCGCAGGGAACGTGGCTCACCAACAAGTACGCGGAGGGCCTGCCCGGCAAGCGCTACTACGGCGGCTGCGAGTACGTCGATATCGCCGAGGACCTCGCCCGCGAGCGTGCGCTCGCACTGTTCCCGGGTGCCGAGCACGTCAACGTCCAGCCGCATGCCGGCGCGCAGGCCAACATGGCGGCCTACTTCGCGGTCCTCCGCCCGGGCGACCGGATCCTGGGCATGAGCCTGGCCCACGGCGGCCACCTCACCCATGGCTCGCCGGTCAACTTCTCGGGCCGGTTGTACGAGGTCCATGCGTACGGCGTCACGCGCGAAGCGGAACAGATCGACTACGACGCTCTCGAGGCACAGGCAGCCGAGGTCCGTCCCAAGGTCGTCGTCGCCGGGGCATCGGCGTATCCGCGCACCTGGGACTTCGAGCGGCTGGCGGCCATCGCCCACGGGGTTGGGGCGCTGCTGCTGGTCGACATGGCCCACGTCGCGGGTCTCGTCGCGGCGGGTGTCCACCCGAGCCCGTTCCCCCATGCGGACCTGGTCACCACCACCACCCACAAGACGCTCCGCGGCCCGCGCGGCGGGATGGTGTTCGCCCGTGCGGACCTGCCCCCGGCCGTGGACCGAACCGACTTCCCGGCGCTCGGCAGGAGCACCCTCGCGCAGGCGGTTGACAAGTCGGTGTTCCCGGGCATCCAGGGTGGTCCGCTGATGCACGTCATCGCCGCCAAGGCGGTCGCCCTCCACCTCGCCGCCGGCGAGGAATTCCGCCGCGATCAGGTCCGCACGCTCGAGAACGCGAAGGTGCTCGCGGCGACCATCGCCGACGCCGGTGCCCGGATCGTGAGTGGCGGGACCGACAACCATCTGGCCTTGGTCGACGTGACGCCGCTGGGCGTCACGGGGCGCGAGGCGGAGGCGCTGCTCGACGAGGTCGGGATCACCGTCAACAAGAACGCGATCCCGTTCGACGTCAACCCGCCCAACATCGCGTCGGGGATCCGGATCGGCACGCCCGCGACCACGACCCGGGGCATGGGCCCCGACGAGATGCGCCTGATCGGGCGCTGGGTGGTGGACGCGATCCGGCTGCGCGACGACGAGGCGGCCCGGGCCGCCATCCGGGCCGGGGTCCGGGATCTGGTCGGCCGCTTCCCCGTCCCGGGACTTCCCGCCGGCATGGCCTGACGGGTGCGATGGAGCTGACCGACGACATCGGGAGGGATCTGCCGCTCCTCATCGTCACGTTCGCCGTGGCCGCGCTGCTGTCGCTGGTGCTCACGCCGCTGGTCCGGCGGCTGGCGATCCGCCTCGACAACATCGACCGCCCAGATCATCGCCGGGTCAACGCCGCGCCCGTCCCCCGCGGGGGCGGCGTCGCGGTCGCGATCTCCTTCCTGGCCGTGGCGGCCGGGCTGCTGGTGGTCAATGGCGGCCTGGAGGTTGCGACCGTGCGCCGCGAGATCGAGCCCGGCGCGATGGTCGCCCTGCTCATCGGCGCCGGCCTCGCGGCGATCCTGGGTGCGCTCGACGACACGCTGCAGCTGCGCGCACGCTGGCAGCTGCTGGCGCAGCTCGTGCTGGCCGTCGTCGCTGTCGTCGCGGGGATCTCGGTCGGCTCCATCAACAACCCGTTCGGACCCAACAACATCCCGATCACCGGTCCGTACGGTGCGGTGTTCACGATCGTGTGGATCATGGGCATGATCAACAGCATCAACTTCATCGACGGACTCGACGGCCTGTCGACCGGGATCACGCTGATCGCCGCCCTGACGCTGGGTCTCATCTCGATCGCCACGACCATCGCCCAGCCGTTCGTCGGCCTGCTGTGCTTCGCCCTGGCAGGGTCGCTGCTGGGGTTTCTGCGCTGGAACTTCCACCCGGCGTCGATCTTCATCGGTACCAGCGGCGTGATGTTCGTGGGCTACACGCTGGCGCTGCTCGCGATCCTGGGCTCGGCCAAGGTCGCGGTCGCGCTGCTCGTGCTGGGCGTTCCGATCATCGACACGTTTTGGATCATCGTCCGCCGGCTGGCCACCGGGCGATCCCCGTTCACGCCCGATCGCGGTCACATCCACCACCGTCTGCTGGACCTGGGCCTCACGCACGGACAGACGGTGCTGGTGATCTACGCGATCTGCCTCGCGCTCGCGGTGCTGTCGTTCGTGCTGTCCGGGACGGGGCAGGTGTACGCGTTCCTCGGGCTCGCCCTTGGCTTCGGCTTCGGCCTGTTTCTCCTGACCCGGTTCGAGACCGCGAATGCGCTCGAGCCAGAGGCGTACGAAGCAGACCCTTCGCGCCCTGGTTCGCCTGATCCCGACAACCCTGCGACGTAACGTGGTGCGCCGGTGCGCCGGGCCCGCGCGGGCGGCGGCGGCCGGCCGTCACCCCCAGCGAGATCCGGGGTCCGGACCCCGGATGGCCTCTGGTATAGTCTCCCGCGCGGTGGTCGGTCCCCCATGTTCAATGGTTTCGGAGTCTACGTTGTCCTGTTCTCCGAGATCGGTGTCACGTTCTTCGTGGGGACCATCGCGGGCGTACTCGCTGGATGGTGGGTTGATCAGCAGCTCAACACGCTGCCCGTGTTCACCGTTGGTGGTGCCCTGGCCGGGTTTGGTCTCAGTGGACTCGCCGTGGCCAGGCTGATCCGCCGATTTCTCTCGCAATTCGACACGCATCAGGACTGAGCGTCCGCCGGGACAGAGATCGAGACGAGGCCAGACGAGCGACACGTGACCAACGAGACCTCCCCCGCTGCGACACCGGACATCGGCGGCACGGCGGCCCCGGTGCGCTGGACGACTCGCCGCAAGCTGCTGATCGCGATCGTCGCCATCGTGGTGCTGGACGCCCTCGCGGTCGTCTTTCTCGCACCGGCGGGCTTCCCGGGGCCCAAGGCGGGCATCACCGGGAACCTGGAGCTGATCCCGCCCACCGTCGTGTACGACTTCGCGCCCCGGGCAAGCGAGCCTGCCGGCTCGCTTGTGATCGACTTCCACCCCAGCATCACGTCCTCGATCGTGGTGTCGTGGATCGTGATGGTGCTGATGATCGTGGTGTTCGTGGGTATCGCTCAGAACCTGGAACGGCTGCCCGGTCGGGTCCAGAACGCCGTCGAGTACGTATACGAGGCCCTCGAGGACTTCGCGATGGCGCTCGGCGGCGCGCCCGCACGCCCGTACGTCGGGATCTTCATCACGCTGTTCGTGTTCATCGCCCTCGCCAACTGGACGGACCTGCTGATCTTCGGCGACAAGCTGAGCTGGCTGCGGACGCCCACCAGCGATATCAACATCACGGTCGGGCTGGCGCTGTTCAGCTTCGTGCTGTTCCACTTCGAGGGCGTGCGGAAGCTGGGAGCGCGACGCTACCTGGTCAAGTTCTTCAACTTCAGCGGGTTTCGGCGGGGCCTCGCGGACGGGGTCATCGACCTGTTCGTCGGGCTCACCGAGTTCCTGCTCGAGTTCTTCAAGCCGGTGACGCTGGCCTTCCGGCTGTGGGGCAACCTGTACGGCGGCGGCATCATGCTGGGCGTGTTCACGGCCCTGCTGCTTGGCGTCCTGCCGTTGCCGTTCGTGTTCCTGGAAGGGTTCATCGGCTTTGTGCAGGCCCTGATCTTCAGCGTCCTGACCCTGATGTTCACGCTGCTCGCCATCGAGAGCCACGAGGAGGAGGCGCACGCCGCCCCCGCCATGGCGACCGAGCCCCAGGGCGGCGTCGGCCCGTCCCTGTCCGCCGTCTCGCAATGAGGCGGCCCATGACCCGTTGGTCCGAGGAAGCGTCCGCGCCACGCGGACGCCAGAGGAGGTAGAGACTCGATGGAACTGATCGGCGCCGGCCTTGCCGCGATGGGCGTTATCGGCCCCGGCATCGGTATCGGCATCCTGACCGGCATGTCGACCAGCGCGATGGGCCGAAACCCCGACGCCTCGAGCGTCATCCGCGCCACGTTCATCATCGGTGCTGCGTTCGCCGAGGGGCTCGGCGTGCTCGCGTTCGTGGTCGGTGTCCTGATCATCTTCCTCAACCCGGCTGCCAAGTAGCCGGCGCACCGAGCGGACGCCATGGACTTTCTCGCGGTCGCCTCCGGGGCTCTCCCGGGGGGACTCGCCATCAATGCAGCAGGCGGCGAATCCGGGCTCGTGATCAACGGGTTCTGGCTGATCGTCGCGCTGCTCAACTTCGTCCTGCTCTACGTCGTGCTCCAGCTGTTTGCGTTCGGTCCGATCTCGCGAATGCTCGAGGAGCGCCGAACACGGATCGAACAGGGGCTCCAGGACGCGGAGCAGGCGCGGCGGGATCGCGAGTCGGCCGAGCAGGAGCGCCTGGCCGCGCTCCAGGAGGCCCGCCGGGAGGCGAACGACATCATCAACCGTGCCCAGAGGGTCGCCACCGAGACCCGAGAGCAGGACGTGGCGGCGACTCGCGAGGAGCTCGACCGGATGCGTGACCGCGCGACGGCCGAGATCGACGCCGAGAAGCAGCGGGCCATCACCGAGCTCCGCTCGGAGGTGACCGAGCTCGCCCTCGCGGCCGCAGGCCGTGTCGTCGGCGAGTCCATGACCGGTGACCGTCAGCGGCGTCTCGTGGCCGACTTCCTGGCCGATTCATCCACCACGGGCGAGACGGCCAGCTGATGGCCCGTCCGGTCACGGCCGCGCGCCGCTACGCGGAGGCTGCCCTCGCGGTCGCCCTCGAGACCGACCAGCTCGACCGCTGGCGTGACGATCTCGAGCTCGCCTCGGACATGCTGAGCCGGACCGAGGTCGCGCCCGTCGTGGACAGCCCGGCGATCCCCGCCGAGCAGCGGCTGGACGTGGTGGCCGGACTCCTGGAGACCCGGGTCCAGCCGGGTGTGCTGCGGCTCGTGGGCCTGCTCATCGAGCGCGGAGGGGTCCGGATCCTGCCGCGGGTCAGCGACGAGTACCAGCGCCAGCTCAATGCCCATCGCGGCATCGTGATGGCCAGCGTGACCAGCGCCGCACCGCTCACCGCGGACGAGACCGCAGCTGTTCGCGCCCGGGTGGAGGCGATGGCCGGTGCCGAGGTCGACCTCCGCGCCACCGTCGTCCCGGACCTGCTGGGCGGGCTCACCATCCAGATCCGCGACCAGCTGCTCGACGCGTCCATCCGCGGCCGGTTGGAGCGGCTGCGAGACCAGCTGCACGCGGGGCAACGCGTCCGCTAGCCCCAAACCGAAACCGACACCCGGGTCCAGCCCCCAACCACATCCCCACCAAAGCCCGTACCAAGCCCGAACGAACGCCCGAACGGAGACGCGATGGCCATCCGGTCTGACGAGATCATCAGCATCATCAAGAGCCAGATCGAAGGGTTCGACGCGGCTACCGAGACCCGCAGCGTCGGGACGGTGGTCGAGGTCGGCGACGGCATCGCCCAGATCTACGGCCTGGACGCGGCGCTCGCCTCCGAGCTGCTCGAGTTCCCGGGTGGCGTGATGGGCATGGCCCTCAACCTCGAGGAGGAGACCGTCGGCGCCGTCATCCTGGGTGACCCCTCCGCCATCAAGGAGGGTGACCAGGTCCGCACCACGGGCCGCGTGGTCGAGGTCCCGGTCGGCGCGGCGCTGCTCGGCCGCGTGGTCGACCCGCTCGGGCGCCCGCTCGACGGCAAGGGGGACATCGCGGCCACCGCCACCCGCCCGGTCGAGCGCATCGCCCCGGGCGTCATCACCCGCAAGCGGGTGGACACCCCCGTTCAGACGGGCATCAAGGCGATCGACGCGCTGATCCCGATCGGCCGCGGGCAGCGCGAGCTGATCATCGGCGACCGTCAGACCGGCAAGACTGCGATCGCGATCGACACGATCATCAACCAGAAGAGCTCGGACCTGGTCTGCATCTACGTGGCGATCGGCCAGAAGCTCTCGACGGTGGCCGGGACGGTCGCCATCCTCGAGAAGTACGGCGCGCTGGAGCACACCATCGTCGTCGTGGCCGGCGCCCAGGATCCGGCACCACTCCAGTACCTGGCCCCGTACGCCGGCGTGGCGATGGGCGAAGAGGTCATGGAGAACGGGGTCGAGGTGGGTGGCCGCCGGATCAAGGACGCGCTGTGCGTGTACGACGACCTGTCCAAGCACGCCTGGGCGTACCGCGAGATGTCGCTGCTGCTCCGCCGTCCGCCGGGCCGCGAGGCATACCCGGGCGACGTGTTCTACCTCCACAGCCGGCTGCTCGAGCGCGCGGCCCGGATGAACGACGACAACGGCGGCGGGTCGCTGACGGCGCTGCCGATCATCGAGACTCAGGCCAACGACGTGTCGGCCTACATCCCGACCAACGTGATCTCGATCACCGACGGCCAGATCTTCCTCGAGACGGACCTGTTCAACGCCGGCCAGCGGCCCGCGATGAACATCGGCATCTCGGTCAGCCGGGTCGGGTCCGATGCCCAGACCAAGGCGATGAAGAAGGTGGCGGCGCCGCTCAAGCTCGACCTCGCCCAGTACCGCTCCCTGGCCGCCTTCGCCCAGTTCGCGAGCGACCTCGACAAGGCCACCCGCGACCAGCTCAACCGCGGCGAGAAGCTGTCCGAGATCGTCAAGCAGCCGCAGTACCAGCCGCTGCCCGTGGAGAAGCAGGTCGCGATCCTGGTCGCCGCCACCAGCGGCAAGCTGGACGATGTCCCAACCCCTCGGGTGAAGGAGTTCGAGACCCAGCTGTACCGGTATCTCGAGACCGACCACCCGCAGATCCTGGAGGAGCTGGGGCGCACCAAGGCGCTGCCCGATGAGCTGGAGACGTCCCTGAACGAGGCCATCGACGCCTTCCGGCAGGGCTTCCTCGCGTGAATCTCCTGACCGCGGTCGGCGGGAACGTCCATGCCTAGCCAGCGCGAGATCCGGCGCCGCATCGGGTCGGCCCGCAACATCAAGCAGATCACCCGCGCGATGCAGTTCGTCGCGGCCTCGAAGCTCCGCCGCGCCCAGCAGTCGACGCTCGCCGCTCGCCCGTACCGCGAGAAGCTCGACGAGGTCATCGCGGATCTCGCGTCGGTGCTCAGCGGTGAGGACCACCCGCTGCTCGCGGGCCGCGACCTCGACCAGGCGCACAACCGCCTGATCGTGATCATGACCTCGGATCGCGGCCTGGCCGGCGCGCTCAACACCAACACCGTTCGGTTCACAGCGCGCGAGATCACCGAGCACCCGGGCGACCTCAAGGTGGTGCCCATGGGCCGTAAGGGCCGGGATGCCATGCGCCGCGCAGGTGTCCCCATCGCCGCCTTCTTCGAGGGGTTCGGCGAGCGCCCCGCGTTCACCGACATCCTGCCCGTCGCGCGCCTCGTGTCCGACGACTTCGTCGCTGGCGCCTACGACCGCGTCGACGTGATCTATCCGCGGTTCGTGTCCACGCTCGTCCAGCGCCCGGTCCTGGAGCAGCTGCTGCCGATCCAGCCCGCGGAGGACGTCGAGGGCATCCCCGGTCACCAGTTCCTGTTCGAGCCCGACCCCGGAGCGTTCCTCCAGGCGCTGCTCCCTCGGTATGTCTCCACCCGGCTGTACGCGGCCGTGCTCGAGACCACGGCCAGCTTCTTCTCCAGCCAGATGGTCGCGATGAAGAACGCCACCGAGAACGCCGAGGAGCTCATCGACGATCTCACCCTGTCCTACAACAAGGTCCGTCAGGCCAACATCACTCGCGAGATGGTCGAGATCGCGAGCGGCGCCCAGGCCCGCTAGGCCGGCGCAGACGAGGAGGCTATCCCCACCATGCCGACCGCCGCCCCTTCCGACGCGATCGGCCGGGTGATCCAGATCACCGGTCCGGTCGTCGATATCGAGTTCCCCGCCGGGCAGCTGCCGGCCATCTTCAACGCCGTCGAGATCATTCGCGATGGCGAGGAACCCCTCGTGTGTGAGGTGCAGCAGCACCTGGGCAACAACTGGGTGCGCGCCGTGGCGATGACCACCACCGACGGCCTGGCACGCGACACCATGGTGCGCGACACGGGCGCGGCCATCACGGTGCCCGTGGGCGAGGTGACGCTGGGCCGTGTGTTCGACGTGCTCGGCCACGCGATCGACGGCAAGGACCCGGTCGACGCGACCACGCTGCTGCCCATCCATCGCCAGCCGCCGTCGTTCGAAGACCAGACCACCGAGGTCGAGATCTTCGAGACTGGGCTGAAGGTCATCGACCTCGTGTGCCCGTTCAAGAAGGGCGGCAAGATCGGCATCTTTGGCGGTGCCGGCGTGGGCAAGACGGTCATCATCCAGGAGCTCATCCGCAACGTCGCCCAGGAGCACGAGGGCGTGTCGGTGTTCGCCGGCGTGGGCGAGCGATCCCGCGAGGGCAACGACCTCATCCGCGAGATGACCGAGTCGGGCGTCATCGCGAAAACGGCCTTCGTGTTCGGCCAGATGAACGAGCCGCCCGGGGCGCGCCAGCGGGTCGGCCTGACGGCGCTCACGATGGCCGAGTACTTCCGTGACGAGGAGAGCCGCGACGTCCTCCTGTTCATCGACAACATCTTCCGGTTCACGCAGGCGGGGTCCGAGGTCTCGGCGCTGCTCGGCCGGATGCCCTCGGCCGTGGGCTACCAGCCGAACCTGGCCACCGAGATGGCCGGGCTCCAGGAGCGGATCACCTCCACCCACCAGGGGTCGATCACCTCCCTCCAGGCCGTGTTCGTGCCGGCCGACGACTACACGGATCCGGCGCCGGCGACCACGTTCGCCCATCTCGACTCGACGATCCGCCTCGAGCGTTCGATCGCCGAGCTGGGCATCTACCCCGCGGTCGACCCGCTGACGTCGACCTCCCGGGTGCTCGACCCGCTGATCGTGGGCAACGACCACTACGACGTTGCCCAGGAGACCAAGCGCGTGCTGCAGCGCTACCGCGACCTGCAGGACATCATCGCGATCCTGGGCATCGACGAGCTGTCCGAGGAGGACAAGGCGACGGTCTCCCGGGCGCGGCGCCTGCAGCGGTTCATGAGCCAGCCGTTCTTCGTGGCCGAGGTGTTCACGGGTCGAACCGGCAAGTACGTGTCGATCAATGACACGGTCGCCTCGTTCAAGGAGATCCTCGAGGGCAAGACCGACACGCTGCCGGAGCAGGCGTTCTTCCTCGCTGGCACGCTCGACGACGTCCGCGAGAACGCGGCCAGGCTGGAAGGCTGATGATCGTGATCAGCGAGCCCGCCTGCGCGCGCTGGGGTTGTCGCCGCGGCGCGCCCCACCGGCGCGGCGATGGGGGAATGGGCTGATGCCGTTGCACCTTGAGATCGTGACCCCGGAGCGCCTTGCGTACTCGGACGAGGTGGACATGGTCCTTGTCCCGGGAGTCGACGGCGAGCTGGGCGTCCTTCCCCACCACGCCCCGCTGGTGAGCCTGCTCGGTGTCGGCGAGCTTCGGATCCGAAAGGGCGTCGACGAGGAGAGCTTCGCGATCATCGGTGGGTTCCTCCAGGTCCGGCCGGACAAGGTCGTGGTCATGGCGGAGACGGCGGACCTGGCCTCGGACATCGATCTCGAGCGCGCCCAGGAAGCGCGCCGCGAGGCAGAGCGGGCGCTGGAGTCGGGGTTCCACGAGGGAGCCGACCTGTCCGCCGCCCGCGCCCAGCTCCAGCAGGCCCTGCTGCGGGTTCGGGTCGCGGAGCGCCGGCGGCATCGCGAGGGTCCGCGCCGCGGAGGCTGACCATGGCCGACGCGCGATTGTTCCACTGGGAGTACCGACCCGAGCAGCCACCACCCGAGGCGTTCCGGATCGAGGGTGGCCGGCCGCTGACGGGCACCGTGCAGGTCAGCGGAGCCAAGAACGCCGCGCTCAAGCTGCTGGCAGCCGCCACCCTGACCGGCGAGCGCTGCCGGTTCGAGAACGTGCCCGAGATCGAGGACGTTCGGGTCATGGTCGGGGTTCTGACCGATCTCGGCGTGGTCGTGGACCATCCGGCCGAGGGCGTGTACGAGGTCGCCGCGGGCGACGTCGACTGGTTGTTCATCCCGCTCGAGGCCGCCGCCAAGATGCGCGCCTCGTTCATCCTGCTGGGCCCGCTGCTGTCCCGCTTCGGCCACGTGATCATCAGCAACCCGGGCGGCGACCGGATCGGCCGGCGGCCAGTCAACCTTCATGTCGACGCGATGCGCGCGCTCGGTGCGCGGATCGAGTACCGCAACGGCTACTACTTCGCCCAGGCGCCGGGACGGCTACGCGGCGGCGAGGTCACCTTTCCGCAGGTCACCGTCATGGGTACCGAGAACGCGATGCTCGCGGCGACCCTTGCGGAAGGCCACACGGTCATCCGGCCCGCCGCGCAGGAGCCGGAGATCGACGATCTGATCGCGTTCCTGTGTGAGATGGGTGCCCAGGTTCGGCGGACGAGCCCCGACACGATCGAGGTCGACGGTCGCCGCCGGCTGCGGGGCGCCAATCACGTGGTGGTGCCGGACAGGATCGAGACCGCGACGTTCCTGATCGCGGCCGCCGTCACCGGCGGTCGCCTGACGCTCGAGAACGCGCCCTGCGACCACGTCGCCGCGCTGGTCGAGGTGTTCGGGGCGATGGGCGTGCCGGTTGCCTGCGGCCTGCGGTCGATCGAGATCGACGCGACCGGTCTACGGCCAGGTGACCTGGCTGCGTCGGACGTGGAGACCGCGCCGTACCCTGGTCTGGCCACGGACATCCAGCCGCCGCTGTGCGTCCTGCTCACCCAGGCCGCCGGCACGTCCCGAGTGCACGAGGCGGTGTTCGAGGACCGGATCGAGTGGCTGTCGGAGCTGCGCAAGCTCGGCGCCCGGATCGACATCGAGGATGCCCACCACGCATCGATCCACGGGCCGGCGCGGCTGCACGGAGCCGAGGTGACCATCGGGGACCTGCGCGCAGGCGCATCGCTGATCCTGGCCGCGCTCGCAGCCGACGGCCCGTCGCTGATCCACGGCGCCCATCACGTACAGCGGGGGTATGAGAACATCGATCGCAAGTTCCAGCAGCTGGGCGCAAGTATCACCCGTTCGGCCGACGCGGCCTGACATCGCGGGCGCCCATCCCAGTTCACCCTGTGCGGCTCGCCGCCCGCCGGCGCCGCGCGACCACCGGAGTAGCATTCCCGCCGTCATGAAGATTGGGATCGATCTCGGCACCGCGAACGTCATCGTCTACGTGAAGGGCAAGGGCATCGTCATCACCGAGCCCTCGGTCGTTGCCGTCGGCGAGGACAACCGCATCGTCGCCGTGGGCGAGGAGGCCCGCGAGATGATCGGGCGCACCCCCGGCAACATCCAGGCCATCCGCCCGATGAAGGACGGAGTGATCGCCGACTACGTGATCACCGAGGCGATGCTCCGGTTCTTCATCGGCAAGGCGACCCGGGGCCGGATCGGCCTGTCCCGGCCCGAGGTGATGATCTCGGTGCCGGCCGGGGTCACCTCGGTGGAGAAGCGCGCGGTCCGCGACGCGGCGCTCAAGGCCGGCGCCAAGGAGGCGTTCCTGATCGAGGAGCCGCTGGCCGCGGCGATCGGCGCCAACGTGCCCATCAGCGGGCCGTCGGGGAACATGATCATCGACATCGGGGGCGGCACGTCGGAGATCGCGGTGATCGCGCTGGGCGGGATCGTGGTGTCCCACAGCCTGCGCGTGGGCGGCAACCGGTTCGACGATGCGATCGCCACCTACGTCCGCAAGAAGTACAACCTGATGGTCGGCGAGCGGACGGCCGAGGAGGTCAAGATCCAGATCGGCACCGCGCTGCCGCTCGAGCGCGAGCTCACGATGGAGGTCCGCGGTCGCGACCTGATCGCCGGTCTGCCACGCACGATCCCGATCTCCTCGTCCGAGGCGATGGAAGCGATCGAGGTGCCGCTGCAGCAGCTGGTGGCCGCGGTTCGCACGGTGCTGGAACAGACGCCGCCGGAGCTGTCGTCGGACATCATCGACAAGGGGATGGTGATGTCCGGGGGAGGCTCGCTGCTGCGCAACATCGACAAGCTGCTGACGCAGGTGACCGGCGTGCCCTGCCACGTGGCCGAGAACTCGCTCAACTGCGTCGCCCTCGGCACGGGGCTCGCCCTCGAGCACTTCGACTTCTTCAAGAAATCACTGGTCCAGCAGATCTGAAGCCCGCTGCCGTGGCCGAGCTGATATCGAGCGGGGGAGCGGGGTGAAGGCGTTCATCGATCTCCACTGCCATACGTCGGCCTCGTTCGATTCGCTGGCGTCACCCGAAGCCGTCGTCAAGGCCGCGGCCGACCGCGGGCTCACCTATCTCGCGATCACCGATCACGACCTGATCGATGGGGCGCTCCGTGCGCGTGAAGCGGCGCCCCACGGCCTGACCGTGATCGTGGGAGAGGAGATCCGGACCGCCGACGGCGACCTGATTGCGCTGTTCCTGGACCACGCCGTGCCACCGGGCCTCTCGGCGCGCGACACGATCGCCGCCGTCCGCGAGCAGGGGGGCGTCCTGGGCATCCCGCATCCGTTCGACCGCTTCCGGGGCTCGATGCTCAACGACCCACGGCTGGAGACGACGGCCGCCCAGGTGGACTGGATCGAGGCGTACAACGCCCGCGTCGTCGGGGGCACGGGAAACGAGCGCGCCGCCTCCTTCGCGCGCGACATGCACCTGCCCGGGGTCGCGGTGTCGGACGCGCACAGCGTGCTCGAGGTTGGCGTCGCCTACACCGTCGTCGACGGCGATCCCTCGACGCCGGAAGGCCTGCTGGCCGCCCTGACCAATGTCGAGCTTGTGCCCGGTCGCGCATCGTATATCGTGCGGACGGTCACACCGCTGGCCAAGCTCGTCAACCGCGCCCGGGGAAAGCGGCGTGTGCCTCCGACGTCCACCGGTCCGGCCGGCCTGCGCAATGAGTGAACCACCCGTGCCCGACATCGAACCCCAGCCAATGGCCGCCGCGCTGTCCCCTGCCGAGCCCGCCGATGACGACTCGGTGGACGCATCTGCCGAGCGGGTGTCACTGGGCAGCCGGCTGCGCCAGACCAAGACGATCGTGTCGATCCTGGTCCCGCTGGCCATCATCATCTTCTTCGTCGCGCTCAACTGGCATTCGCTGTCGAAGGTCCCGGAGCTGATCGGTGGCGCGAGCCCGGCGCTCATCCTGGTCGCCTTTCTCGTGTTCTATCTCGGGTTCCCGCTGCGTGGCCTGCGATGGGCGGTGCTGCTCCGCGGCACCGGGTTCGAGATCGGGGTCAAGGACTCGACCGAGATCCTGTTCCTGTCGTGGCTCGTGAACTGCCTGGTGCCGGCGAAGCTCGGAGATGTGTACCGCGCCTACCTGCTCCGGCTCAACAGCACGGCATCGCTGAGTCGCACGTTCGGCACCGTGTTCATCGAACGGCTCATGGACATCTTCACGATCGCCCTGCTGGGCATCGCGGCCGGCTACTGGAGCTTCCGCAGCGGGCTGCCGTCGTCCATTCAGCTGCTGTTCGTCGTCGCGCTGGTGGTCGTGGGGCTGCTCGCGGTCGCGCTGTTCACCATGCGCAACTTCGGCCGGCGCGTGATCAGCGCGCTGCCGCTGCCACACCGGGTGATCGAGTTCTACGACCGCTTCGAGCAGGGCGTGTTCGGGGCGCTCCAGCGGAGCCAGCTGCCGAGCCTGGGGGCGCTGAGCGTCGCGATCTGGATGACCGAGGCCCTGCGCCTCTACTTCGTGGTCCTCGCGTTCGGGTTCCCCGACGTGGAGCTGGGCGTCTCGGGTGCCGTGTTCGTCGCCCTCATCGGCTCGCTGCTGACGGCGGTGCCGCTCAGCCCGGCCGGGCTCGGGATCGTCGAGGCGGGGATCGTGGGGGTCCTCACGCTCGTCTACCAGGTGCCGCTGCCCGAGGCGACGGCGATCGCGCTGCTGGATCGCGCGATCAGCGTGTTCTCGGTCATCGTGCTCGGGTCGATTCTGTACGCGGTCTCGCCGCGTCGCCGCGGGGCCGGGCTGTCGCAGCCGGTCGAGCTGAGCGCGCCTGTCGGCTGACGGCCTGAGGGCTGACGGCTCGCCGGCCCGTTTGCGCGGGTGAGTCGTGACAGGGAGATCGCAAACTGACCACGTCAGGATGGACGTATCGGGTACCGGGACCCACTGGCCCGATCGGGTCATCCCCGAATCCGCCAAGACGTCACCGCACCCCACGCGAATTCGTGCGCGGATGCAACGCGACAGGAGTACCAACGGGGGATTGGGACGAGACGGCGCCGGGTTGACACTGCAGGTCGATCCCGCGCACAGGGCGTGGGAGCCTAGCCCAAGGCGAGCATGACGAGCGAGAACGGCCGCGCGTTCAACGAGTGGCTCCGAGCGCAGCTCAAGGCCAAGAAGATGTCGCAGCGCCAGCTGGCGCAGCAGTCGGGCGTCGACCATTCGACGATCTCCCGACTGATCCGGGGTGACCGCATGCCGTCGCTGGGGACGGCGACCAAGCTTGCGCGCGGCCTGCGCGAGATCCGCGACGACTCCGACACGTCGACGGCCCTCGGCGTGGTATCCGTGGGGCCGCAGAACCCGACGGCCCGCGTCGAGTACGCCCTGCGCGCCGACGAGGTCCTGAGCGAGCCGCAGGTTCGCCAGATCATGGAGTACTACCTGGCGGTTCGCATCCGTCGCTTCGCTCGGACCTACCAGGGCGTCGGCGGCGAGTCCGCTGCCACCAGCAACCCCAGGTCGACCAGCGCGTCGGCCGGCGCCTACGGGCACATCCCGACCGTGTCCAGCGTCACCAGCGTTGGTGGCGCGGGCGTGGTGGCGCCCCCGGTTCTCCGATCCGCGCCGCCGCGCTACGGCGTCCAGCGGCCGGCCGTCAGGCCCCCGGCGAGGACGCCCGGCCGGCAATGAAGACTCCAGGTACGGCCTGAACGTCCCTCCACGTTCGGGTCTCGGGGACAGCGAACGCCGGTCCGCGGGGGCCGGCGTTCGCGATTCCTGAGCCCGTCGGCGCCTCGCGCGGGATGGGTCGCCTCCCAGCTCAGCGGGCGGTTGCCCCCGCACGGAACACGGAGATCGTGCGGCGGGGCCCGGCGGCGAATCGATCGGCCAGCACCAGGCTCGGCGCACTCGTCGCCAGCCAGGCCGATTCCGCGGGTCCGCCGCAGGCGGCTCCCGTCGCGTCGGCGAACAGCGGGTCGCACACGACGACCGCCACCGGTGGGGGATCATCGCCGGCGAGGGCATCCGCCAGGAGCGGCACCACCCCCCGGTGCTCGAGCGGGAACCGGAGCGCGTCCGCCGACTTGAACACCGGGATGCCATCGAGGGCCAACGGTTGCCCGCCCGCCGAGCCGATCACTCGAACGGCAGCCTGATCGACGAGCGCCCAGCCGCCGTCGGGCGATACCGCCGGGGGCCAGGCGGAGACCGCGATCGCGACGAGCACCACGCTGGCCGCCCCGGCGACGATCGCCGTGGGACCGACCCGGCGACCGCCCGGCTGGCCGTCGCCCGTGACCTCGTGGTCGAGGCGGGCCCGGGCCCCCGCGCCGGGCGATGCCAGCCGCGCCAGCCCGACGCCGGCGAGCACCAGCACCAGCGGATCCAGGAAGGCGTGGTAGTGGTCGTTGGGCAGGCCCGGCGTGATCACCGCGAGGCTCGGTGCGAACACGGCCAGGGCGACGACCGACCAGCCGACCGTGAGCAGGAGCCAGCCGGCGGCCCGGCGCCGCGAGGGATGCCCGTACACGACGGCCAGCCCCGCCAGCCCGGCGGCGACCAGGAACACCAGGATCGCCGCCACCGGGCGGTCCGAGATCAGCCCGGTGAATGGCCAGGTGACGGACCGGAGGCCCACGGTGACCACATGCGAGAGGATCCCACCGCCCGACGAGCTGCTGCCGCCGGCGAGGTAGGCGAGCATGGCGCGCGTCTCGGCGAAGTCATGGGTCAGCTCATTGACCGCGAGCGGGAGGTAGCCCGCGACGATGATCGCCGCGCCCCCCAACCCGGCGCGCAGGAGTGCCCCGGCCCCCGTGCTTGCCGCGCGCGCGCGACGGACGTCGGCCAGGTAGGCGATCAGCAGCGGCGGCAGCGCAACCGCCCCGAGCACATGGCACTGCATCGTGACCATGGCTCCCAGCGCGGAGAGCAGCCACCAGCGGGCGCGACCCGATTGCCATGCGTGCAGCGCGGCGGCGTAGGCGAGCGCCGCCGCGAACGGGATCAGATTGGGGTTCCAGATGAACGTGGATTCGTCGATCCCCGCCGGCGAGACCGCAGCCAGCAGGGCCGCGGCAGCCGCCGCGAGCGGTCCCCCGACCATGCGGGCGAGCCACCAGACGGCACCCACGGCCGCGATTCCGAACAGCGCGATCTCGGCCGTCACGGCCACCGGGTCCGCGTTGGAGACGGCCGCCGCGGGCGCGAGCAGGTAGTAGTAGACGGCGCCATGGTGGAACGTCCCGACGGACGTGCGGGGTCCGAGCAGCGGCACCTCCCCGCGGTGGATGAGCGCGTCGAGCACGATCATGTCGTGGCCCTGGTCGGCGTCCCACGGTCCGCGCACGTCGAGCCCGGGCAGGCGGGTCAGGGCTGCGAGCACCAGGATCGCGAGCAGCACCCCCAGCTCGAGCCGTCCCGCGCGCGTGCTCACCGCGTCGGAACCCACCGCCCGGAGCCTCACCGCCCGGTGTCCTGGTCGTCGTGCTCGGCCGGGGCGCTGCGTCCCCTCGAGCTCTTGATCGTGAACGCCTCCGGCGGCAGCGGGTCGAGGGGCCTGCCCGCCGCCAGCTCCTGGGCGCGCCGGACGTTGATCGCGTCGTACCCCTCGTCCATGCCGGGGGTCTCGATGTAGTAGGTAACGTGCTCGAGGGACGGGTGGCGAAGGATCCGGGCGAGGCCCTCGACCCCGATCTCGCCCGCCCCGACGTGCTCGTGGCGGTCCATTCGCGAGCCACACGGGTGGCGCGAGTCGTTGAGGTGGATCATGTGCAGCCGGTCGAGGCCGAGCTGGTCGCCGAACGCCGTGACAAGGGCGTCAACGCCGGCCGCGTCTCCAATCGGATAGCCCGCGCCCCACAGGTGCGCGGTATCGAGGCAGTATCCGAATCGTTCGCGATTGACCCCAGCCGCCACCGCAGCCGCCTCGATGGTGACGAGGTCCTCGACCCGGGCACCCATCCCGAACCCGCCGCCGGCACCGTTCTCGAATACCAGGACGACGCCCGAGGGCGACGGGTCCCACAGCTCGAGCACGCGGGCCAGGCCGTTCGCGAGCCGTTCCGTCCCGGCCTCGTGTCCCGCCCCCCGATGCGATCCGATGTGCACGTTCACGTACCTGGCGCCGTAGGCTGCGGCGACCTCGAGCTCGTGGGCGAGGGCCTGGATCGACCGGTCGAAGAACGCTGGATCCGGGCTGGCGAGGTTGATCAGGTACGGGGCATGGATCGCGAGCGGGGTGATGTCGAGCGCCGCGAGCCGCTCCCGGAACGCAGGCAGCTCACGCGGCAGCGTGTGCCGGCGGTGCCAGGATGCCGGATTGTCGCTGAACACCTGGATCGCGGACGCGCCGATCTCGGCGGCTCGATCCGCGGCCCGGACCATGCCGTTGCCCAGCGAGAGGTGCGCGCCAAGTCGCCGGCCGTTCGGGAGCATCGACCGAAGCGTAGCGGAGCGGCGTGGACCGGCGCCTCGGACTTCCGATCAGGCTCCGTCGACGGCCGCCTCGGCGAGTGGCCCCGGCGCTAGGCGAGTGGCCCCGGCGCTAGGCGCGCCCGGTTCGTCCCGTGCCGCTCCTGCCTCGGGGCAGGGTGTACTCGCCGCCCACGACCGGCTCGATCAGCCCGAAGTCGCCATCCTTGCGGCGGTAGAGCACGCTGATCCGCTCGTTCTCGGCATTGACGAACACGTAGAAGTCGTGGCCGAGCTCCTCCATCGCGGTGACCGCGTCCTCCTCGAACATCGGCTCGATCGCAAACCGCTTGGTCTTGACGACCTGGCGCTCGTGGTCTCCGTCCGAGGTACCGTCGGCGATCCGCCGCAGGATCGACTTCTCCTCCTCGGGCCTGGCCCGAACCCGCGGCTTCTCCTTGTGGTCGATCGCCTGGCGCTCGACCTTGTCCACCACGACGTCCAGCGCCGCCTGGTACGAGGCGCCGGCCGCTCGGCTGCGCAGCGTCCGACCGTCGATGACAAGGGTCACGTCCGCGATGTGCGCGTCGGCCGCGCTGCGATGTGCCTCGTTCGACAGCTCGACGATGGCGTCAGAGCGGTCGTCCAGGAGCCGTTCGAGACGGGCGAACTTGCGCTCGGCATACTGCCTGACGCGGTCCGGAACCTCGAGGTTCTTGCCCCTGACGATCGTCCTCACGACTGACCTCCCGGCGCGATGCGAGCGCCTGGCTGTGGGGGCGGACGGGCCGGTGGACCGACCCGGCCCGGTGACCCGAGTATAGCCGCGAGACTGCTGTCGTCCGGAAGAGCCGGCAGGCGCGATCGGAGGTGTCCGTCAGCGCTCGCGGGCGACGGCGATCGCGCTCACCGCGGTCGCTCCGGCGGCGATCAGGGCGCCGGCTGTGGCGGTCAGGGTCGCGCCGGTCGTGACCACGTCGTCGACCAGGACCACCCATCTTCCGGCCACGCTCCCGGCCGCGTGTGGACGGACGATGAACGCGTCCCGGACGTTCGTGGCCCGATGCCATCGGTCGAGGCGGTATTGCGGCACCGTGGCGCGGTCGCGGATCACGGCGGACGAGCAGGGGAGCCCGAGCGACTCCGCGGCAGATGTCGCGATCAGCTCCGCCTGGTCGTACCCTCGCTCGCGGCGGCGGGAGACATGGACGGGTACCGGGACGAGCACCTCGCCCCCGGCCCCCGCCCGCGCCCAGCGGGTGGCGACCGCCTGGCCCAGCGGCCGCGCCAGCCGCTGCTCGCCCGTGTACTTGAGCTCATGCAGGGCGCGGCGCACGACGCCCGCGAACGGCGCGCACCATTCGAGCTGGAGCAGCGGCTCGGGCGGTCCCTCCGCGAGCCCGAGCGGAGCCCCTGCCGGCAGGTCCAGCCGCGCATCCACGGCCGGACGGCAGCGGGCGCACAGCGGCGGGCCCTCGGCACCGCAGCCGGGACAGACGGCCGGCAGCGCGAGATCCAGGGCCCTGCCCACCGAGGCACGCACGAGTGACGACACGCGACCAGCGTGGCGCACGTGCTTCATCGGCAGCTTTGGCGTGCCTCATCGGCGACTTACCGCGCCTGGTCGGTCACGAAACGGCGGCGCCCGGCCGGAGCCGGACGCCGCCTGTGACGGACGCGGAATGGGGGTCAGAACACCCGGTAGGCCACCTCGGCGGGAGCGAGCAGGAGCTCCTTGAGCTCGTTGTCGACCTTGAGCAGCGAGATGTGGGCGCCGGCCATCTCGAGCGAGGTGCAGTACTCGCCGACGTAGCTCCGGAACACCTTGATGCCCTTCTCGGCAAGCCGCTTGTGCGCCGCTCCATAGAGAAGGTACAGCTCGCTGACCGGCGTGCCACCGAGGCCGTTGACCATGAGCGCGACCTCGTCGCCGGACTGGAACGGGAGATCGGGCACGATCGCGTCGAGCAGCAGGTCGACGATCTCGTTCGCGGACATGATCTTGACGCGCTGGCGGCCCGGCTCCCCGTGGATGCCGATGCCAACCTCCATCTCGTCGTCGGCGATCTCGAACAGCGGCGTGCCGCGCACTGGCGGGGTGCAGGACGAAAGGGCGACGCCCATGGTCCGCACGTTGGCGATCGCCTTCTCGCCAACCCGGACGCACTCCTCGAGCGAGCCGCCCTTGTCGGCCATGGCGGCCGCCGCCTTGATCACGAAGAAGTTGCCGGCCACGCCGCGGCGGCCCACGGTCCAGGTCGAGTCCTTGACCGCCACGTCGTCGTTGACCAGCAGGTAGCCGATCTTCTGGCCCTCGGCCTCCTGGAGCTCCTTGGCCATCTCCCAGGCGGCGCGGTCGCCGGTGTAGTTGTTGACGATGTAGAGCACGCCCTTGGGCGTTTCCATGAGCTTGGAGGTCTCGGTCACGAACTCGACCGGCGGACCGGCGAACACGTCGCCCGGGCAGGCTGCGTCGAGCATGCCGGGGCCGACGATCATGGTGTGAGCCGGCTCGTGGCCCGAGCCCGAGCCCTGGATGATCGACACTCGATCGGCCTTGGGCATGTCGGCCCGGTAGATCAGGTTGTACTTGGGCTCGTACTTGAGCGTGCCTCCGCTGGCGAGCTGGATGCCCTCGAGGAACTCGGGCACGAACTGCCTGGGATCGTTGACGAACTTCTTCACGTCGTGCTTCCCCTTATGCCTGGCCGTACTTCTCTGCCCAGGCCGCGGCCACGGCCTGGAGGATGACCCCGATCGCGGTGGCGCCGGCGTCCACTGAATCCCGGCTTCGCTCACCCGTGTAGGCGGCCCGGCCGCGCAGGGCGAGCATCCCCTTGGTGTCCTCGGCCGCCTTGACGGCCACGTCGGCCGTCCGCTGGACCGCGGCCACGCCGTGGTCCGCGCCGGTCGCTGGATCCTTGAAGCTGGCCTCGAGGCTGTCGGTCGCCGGAGAGAGCGCGTCGAGCAGCGTCTTGTCACCCAGCGACGCCCCGCCACGGGCCATGATCCCCGCGATGGCGGCCCGGAGCATCTCGATCACGAGGTCGGGTGTCAGGTCCTGCTCCCCGGCGGTCACGCCGGCGCGCAGGAACGCGGTGCCCCACATCGGCCCGCTCACGCCACCGACCTTGCCGGACAGCGTCAGGCCGATCTTCTTGAGGGTCGCCCCCGCGTTGGGGCGATCCCAGCTGTCGTAGTCGGCCTGAACCACCTCCCAGCCGTTCCGCAGCGAGTACCCGAAGTCGCCATCGCCCACGATCGAGTCGAGCTGGGCGAAGTAGTCCGCGTTGTCGACGATCGTCTTCGCCATCGTCTTGATCACGAGATCGAGATCGTCGAGGGATGATGCCGTCATCCCTGCCTCCCTTCGAGGTTGCACCTCCTGCCGCCGCGCTACGAGGCCAGGACCGCCTCGAGATCCGCGAGCGTGATGTAGTCCCCCGGAGTTGCCCGGCTGCGGTTGGCGAGCACGCGCGTCCGCTCACCGTCCGGGTCGCCCAGTGACGTCACGACCAGCGTTGCCTCGCCGTTGTCCTCCTTCTGTGTGTAGCCGTTGACGGTCATCAGGCAGCGAAGGCCCGCGCCAACGGCGGCCAGCAGGCCGTTGCGGGAGTCCTCGACCACGAGCACGCCGGCCGGCGCGACGCCCAGCCGCTCGAGAGCGAGAAGGTAGATCGCCGGGTCGGGCTTCTTGGCGGGTACCACGTCGCCTGCGAGCAGCAGGTCGAACCGGTCCGCGCGATCCTTGCCCACGGCGTACTCGAGGATGGCGCGCACGGACGGCTCGGCCGAGGTCGAGGCCACCGCGAGCGTCCAGCCCGCGTCCTGTGCCTCCGAGATGAGGCGCCGGATGCCCGGCCGCGGCGGCAGCCTGCCATCCGCGACCATCTGCGTGTAGAGCGCGGTCTTGCGCTTGTGCCAGGCGGCGACCTCGGCGGCGAGCGCCGCGGGATCCTCGGGCAGCCCGGCCGCCTGGATCACCTCGGGCGTCAACGCGCTCGCCATCCGCTCCTTGCCGCCCCCGATCCTGAGCCGGCGGCCGTACTCCTCCTCGGACCAGCGGAGCGGGAGCCCAAACTCCTCGAACGTCTGGTTGAACGCCGGTAGATGGCCGTACCGCTCGGTGTCGGCCAGCACGCCGTCGCAGTCGAGGATGATGGTGCTCATCAGGCTCACCACGCCTTCCCGGCTCCGCCGAACATCTCGATGTGGTGCGCTGCCATGTCCTTGACGGCGGCCCGCTGGACCTTGAACAGCGACGGGGGGTCGTACGTGCCGGGATGCTCGGTCATGAACGCGTAGCCCGACTGCATGAACGCGATCTTGAGCGCGGTCGAGATGTTGACCTTGGCGCAGCCACGGCCCACGAGGTCGGTGAACTGCTCGGGGCTCATCCCCGTCCCGCCGTGGAGCGCCACCGGGATGCCGGTCGCCGCGACGATGTCGGTCACGCGCTGGCTGTCGAGCCTGGGGGTGGCCGCGTACGTGCCGTGGGCGTTGCCGATCGCGGGCGCGAACACGTCGACGCCGGTGGCCTCGATGAACTCGACCACGGTCTCGAGCCGCTGCACATGCTCCGCCTCGTCGCCGGTCATGTCCTCGGTGCGCTTGAAGCCCTCGATCTCACCCTCCACCGCGGCCCCGTACCGCCTCGCCTCGGCGACCACCTCGATGCACTGGCGCTGGTTGTCCTCGACCGACAGCGAGGACGCATCGAACAGGACCGAGTTCCAGCCCGCCGCGAGACAGGCCGAGATCACCGACCGGTCGGGGCAGTGGTCCAGATGGAGCGCGACCGGGACCGAGAGGTCCCTGGTCATCTCGGTCCACATCGCGTACATCACCTTGACCCCGGTCAGCAGCACGTGCTTGACCGAGGTCTGCACGATCAGCGGCGCCCTGAGCTCTTGGGCGGCGGCGAGGACGGCCTCCATCGTGAGGTCGTTGACGACGTTGATCGCGGCCACGCCGTAGCGCTCGTCGAACGCCCGCTTGAGGATCTCCTGGGTCGGAACGACCGGCACCTCACACCTCCGTCATGGGACGCTATCGGATCCCGTGTCCGGCTCGGCCAGGACGCGTGCATTGACCTCGTCGACGACGAGAACGTCGACCACGCCCGTTCGCAGCACCCCGAGGATGGCAACCGGCTTCTCGCGTTCACTGGCCACGACCACCACCGTGTCGATGGCGCCCAGCTCGTTCAGACCGAGTCCGACGAGGCGCCCGGTCTCGGGTGAGTCGAGACGACGGCCGTGGACGTCGACGTAGTTGCCGAGCACGTCGCCCACGGCGCCGGCGGAGCGGAGACGGGCGATCTCCTCGAGCGAGAAGCACCCGCTGCGGACCATCGTGCAGTCGTCGTCGGTGCCCCCGATCCCGACCAGCGCGATCGAGGCCGACGCGGCCACCTGCAGCGGCTCGGCGATGGCGGCCTGGCGCAGCAGCTGGTTGCGCATCCGCGAGCTCTCGACGTACGCGGGTGCGTACAGCCCGAGAACGGTGCCTCCGCAGCGATCGGCCAGCCGGCGCACGATCTCGTTGGGGTTGGTCGGTACGTCCGCACGGGCCGACCCGCCCATGGCGCTCACGAACGTGGCCCGGATATGGCGGCCCGGGTTGAAGAAGCGGGGAACCTCGCCGGCGTCTCGCCCGTGGCTCACGGCGACCACCGAGCCGTCGTTCACGGTGCGCTCGAGATAGTGGGCGGCGGCGCGCGCCACCTCCTCGCGCTGGGCCTGCGGATCGTCACGGGCCGGAGCGACGATGACCTCCTCGAGCGAGAACCTGTCCCGGAGGCGCCGCTCGAGGTCAACGTGCAGCCACGATGGGGCCGAGACGCGGATGTCGACGACGCCCAGCGCTCTCGCGCGGTCGAGCAGCCGCTGCACCTTCGGGCGCGATAGCCCGAAGTGGCGAGCGAGCGCCTCCTGCGTCAGCCCGTTCTCGTAGTAGCCCAGCGAGAGACGGGCTAGGAGCTCGAACTCATCGTGCGCAAGGTCGTCGAGCGCAGCCAACAGGATTCCTCGGGTGAGCAATTGCTCACGAATGGGTGGATGCTCACCCCAAGTGTGAGACGCCGCGGCGCAGAGCGCAAGCGGCCCCTCGCGTGCCGGGCGTTGCTGCAAGCCGCGGGCCCACGCCCCTAGGCGATCTCGAGAACCTCCAGGCGATCGCCCACGGCGGTCCCCGTCGCGTCGATCGTGCCCGCAGGCAGCTCCAGCACGCCCTCAGCGCCCCGTACCAGGGGCACGAGCCCGGTCCACACGCGCAACCGCCGGTGCACGGAGCGCACGCGTCGGGCGCCATCCGCATCCGCCCGACCCACGAACACGGCATCGATCGGGAAGCGCATGAACATCATGTGGATGCCGTTGCTGGCCGGCAGCCACAGCCCGGCGCCCGCCGGCAGCGAGCGCCGTCCCATGAGGCCCATGAACTTGGCCCACAGAGACCCGGCTGTCTCAAGCTCCTCGGCCAGGACCGTGCCCCGGTCGAGGTTGCGCGCGGTCCCCGCCAACGAAACCTGTCAGACCTTGAGGTTGATCATGATCAGGATGATCGCCGGGCCGAGGATGACGATGAACAGCGACGGGAAGATGCACCCTACCAGCGGGAACAGCATCTTGATCGGCGCCTTGGCCGCCATCTCCTCGGCGCGCTGCCGGCGCTCGATCCGCAGCTGCTCCGACTGGACCTGGAGCACCTTGCTGATGGACACGCCCAGCTGCTCGGCCTGGATGATCGCCCCGATGAAGTTGGTGAGTGCCGGGACCTCGGTCCGGGGAACGATGTCCCGCAGCGCGTCGCGCCGCGCCTTGCCCACCCGGATCTCGGCCAGCGCCCGCCGGAACTCGTCGGTCAGCGGTCCCTGCAGCTTCTCGACCACCTTGCCCAGCGCCCCGTCGAAGCCGAGGCCGGCACGGACGGAGATCGTCAGCAGGTCCAGGGCATCCGGGATCTGGAGCAGGATGCCGTGCTGCCGGGCTCGCACCCGGCCGCCCAGCCAGAACTCGGGCGCCGTGTAGCCGAGGAACAGTCCGACGAGCACCATGACCAGCCCGATCGGCACCGGGAGGCCCATGATGTTGATAACGACGAACAGCAGGAGGAACACGGCGGCGCCGACGATCGCAGCCACGGCCTTGATGCCGAGCCAGTCGGCGACCCGCAGGTCGCCGGGGTTGCCGGCCAGGGCCAGGCGCTTCTCGGTGGACTGGGTGAACGAGGTGCTGGTGATCCGGGCGACGGTGCCGGACAGCCGGTTGGCCAGCGGACGGATGGTGCGCTCGTACAGTGGCTGCTGGAGCTCGAGCTCCTCGAGGGTCCTGGCCTGCATCGTGCCCAGCTGAGTGAGGCGGGCCTGCACTGGGTCGACGGGCGAGCTGCCCGCGAGTCCCACGAAGATCAGCAGGATCGCACCGGCCGCCAGGACCGCGACGATGATGGTGATGGGGTCCATGCGCTAGACCTCGATGTCCACGATCTTGCGGATGAACATGAAGCCCATGAACATCGCGAAGCCGCCGATGAACAGGATGATCACCCCGGCCGGCAACCCGATGATCGAGATCCGATCGTCGAACATCGGCTGCATGAAGCCGGGGGCTGCGACGAACAGGAAGCCGGCCAGGCCGATGGGCAGCATCCCGACGACGTAGCCCGACAGCCGCTGCTGCGCGGTGAGGGTCCGGATCTCGCCCTTGATCCGCACTCGCTCGCGGATCGTGAACGCGATCGAGTCGAGGATCTCGGCCAGGTTGCCGCCGACCTGGTGCTGGATCGAGATGGCGGTCGCCATCAGCTCCAGGTCGTCCGACCGCACCCGTCGCACCATGTTCTCGAGCGCCGTGTCGAACGCCAGGCCCAGGTTGACCTCGCGGATGACGCGTCCGAACTCGGTCGAGATCGGCGGCCGCGACTCTCGCACCACGAGCTCGATGGCCTGGAGGAACGAGGACCCGGCGCGCAGCGCGTTGGCGATCAGGGTGATCGTGTCGGGCAGCTGCTTGTTGAATCCATTGAGGCGGCTCGACTTCCGCCGGCCAAGCCAGAGCCTCGGGAGCAGGAACCCGAACAGCGCGCCGATCAGGAGCACGATCGGGTTGCGCAGCGTGGGCACGCCGACCGAGAGCACGATCATCAGCAGCGGCACGCCCACGATGCAGGCGGCCCAGATCATGAGGTACTCGCTGACCTTGAGGCGCAGGTCCGCCCGCGCGATCTCGCGCGCGAGGTTGGCCCCGAAGTCTCGCTGCTCGACGACCTTGTTGAGCGCTGACATGGCCTGGCTGGACTGCAGCGCCTCGGCCAGGCTCACCTGGCTGGTCGATTCCGGTCTCTCCGGACGGGTCGAGGCGTAGCGCTGGAGTCGGGCGTTGACGCCCGAGCTGCCGCCTGACATCGCGATCCCGACCGCGATCACCACGATCGCGAGGGCGGCGACACCGGCGATGGCGATCGTCATCGTATCCACGAACGGTCTCCCCAGTCCCTGCTAGTAGCTGAAGCCGAACAGCCCGGGCGGTAGGTGGATGCCCTGGACCTCGAACTTCTCCACGAACTTGGGCCGGATCCCGGTCGGCTTGAGCCGGCCCTGGATCTTGCCCTCCTCGACGCCCGTCTGCTCGAACACGAACACGTCCTGCATGACGATGACGTCACCCTCCATCCCCTGGACCTCGGTGATGTTGGTGATCCGGCGGGTTCCATCCTTGAGGCGGGACTGGTGGACGATGACATCGACCGCCGAGGCGATCTGCTCGCGGATGGCCCGCACGGGCAGATCGACGCCGGCCATGAGGACCATCGTCTCGAGCCGCGACAGCATGTCGCGCGGGCTGTTGGCGTGGCCGGTGGACATCGAGCCATCGTGGCCGGTGTTCATCGCCTGGAGCATGTCCAGCGCCTCGCCCGAACGGCACTCGCCGACGATGATCCGGTCGGGCCGCATGCGCAGCGAGTTCCGGACGAGCTCCCGGATCGGGATCTGGCCCTTGCCCTCGATGTTGGGTGGGCGTGACTCGAGGGTCACCACGTGCTCCTGCCGGAGCTGGAGCTCGGCCGCGTCCTCGATGGTCACGATCCGCTCGTCGTTGGGGATGAACGAGGACAGGACGTTGAGCGTGGTCGTCTTGCCCGAGCCGGTGCCGCCGGAGACGAAGATGTTGAGCCGAGCCTCCACCGATGCGCGCAGGAACTCGAACATCTCGGGCGTCGCGGTTCCGAATTGGATCAGGTCGTCCACGGTGAAGGGGGAGGCCGAGAACTTCCGGATCGTGATCACAGGGCCCACCAGCGACAGCGGCGGGATGATCGCATTGACGCGCGAGCCGTCTGTGAGACGGGCGTCGACCATCGGCGACGACTCGTCAACGCGGCGACCGATCGGAGCGATGATCCGATCGATGATCCGC
The DNA here is from genome assembly GCA_963713095.1 of uncultured Chloroflexia bacterium. GTDB lineage: Bacteria > Chloroflexota > Limnocylindria > Limnocylindrales > CSP1-4 > CAIXZV01. The sequence continues at coordinate 1,240,283 of CAVQKK010000003.1, read as the reverse complement.
ATCACGTGATCGTCGTTCTGGAACACGACGTTGGTCAGCTCCAGGCGGCCGCTGCGCTCGATGTACACCTGGCGAGGGCCGTTGACCATCACCTCGGAGATGCTCTCATCGCGGAGCAGCGGCTCCAGCGGACCGAGGCCGATGATCTCGTCGGTGATCTGCTCGAGCATCCGCACCCGCTCGGCGCGGGTGAGGGCGAGACCCTCCTCGTCGATGACCTTGCCGAAGATCTCCTCGATCTGCCGCCGCACCTCGACCTGGTTGGACAGGTCGAGCTTGGGGTCGAGGTCCTGGATAACCCGATTCTGGATCCGGAACTTGACATCCCGGAACGACTCCCTGACGGGGGTCTGGGTCATCAGCCGACTACTCGGCGAGGCCGGCGCCTGGCTCCCGCCTCCGCCCCCCGGCGTCGTGGCGGGAACGCTGGACCCGTCGGGCGCCGATCCGGCGCCGGGACGGGCGCTTTCGATCCGCTTCAGCAGGGACATCAGTCACACCCCTTCGGCCGCGAACGGCCATGCACACGCTGCCGCGTCATCGCCACGCGAACAGTGATTTCTTCTGGCCGGCCTTCTTGGCGGGCTCGTCGGCCGCGACAGCCTTCGTACCCACCACGGCCGAGGCGAGGCGAAGGATGTCCTGCGACACCTGGGCCTCTCGGTTGGACAGGAAGAACGGCACTCCTCGGTTGAGGGCGTAGACGACGCTTCGACCATCGGAGACGATCGTGTGATCCACGCGGCGACCGATCGAATGCTCCACATCGGCGACCCGAATCCCCAGCGACGAGTCGGCACGGTTGAGTACCAGCCGGATCTTGTCCGAAGGGTAGCCGAGCTGCTCGGCCACCTCCAGGAACAGGCGGATGTTCTTGATCGACGTGATCTCGAGCGACAGCATCGTGAGCACGACGTCGGCCTGGTCCAGGATCGCCAGCGTGGTGTCGTTGAACGAGGCCATGCAGTCGACGACGACCAGGTCGTTCTCCAGCCGAAGGCCCTCGATCATGGCCTTGGCTCCCACGGGCGTGATCAGCTCGGCCATCTCGGGCGATGGCGGGGCGAGCAGCACGCGGATCCCCGAAGAGTGATTGATGACGAAGGTGTCCAGTGATTCGAGCTCGCCACTCTCGAGCTCCGGGATCACATCCGCGATCGACTTGTTCTTGGGGTTGAGATTGAGCAGCACGCCCACGTCACCGAACTGGAACGAGGCGTCGACCAGGCACGTCCGCTGGCCGAGCTCCGTGGCTGCGGCCACGGCGAGGTTGACGGCGAGCGTCGTCCGGCCCACGCCACCCTTGGGACCGAAGACCGCGACCACGCGCCCCGGCTCCTGGTCCTCGCGCGCCGAGTGCGCCGCCGGCGCGGCGGCGGGCGCGCCGGTAACCGGCTGTACCGCCATCCGTGACAGCTTCTCGCGCTCGCGGGTGTAGACGTGCCGGATCGACAACGTGAGCTCGTCCGACGAGAACGGCTTGACCAGGAACTCGCGAGCCCCGGCCAGCATCGATCGGCGGAGGTAGTCCGCCTCCCCCTGGACGGACATCATCACGACCGCCGCGGTCGGGACCTCGGCGGCCATCTGCTCCGTGGCGGTGATGCCGTCCATGTCCGGCATGTTGATGTCCATCAGGACGACGTCGGGCTTCACGCTCCGCGCCGTGTCGATCGCCTCGCGGCCCGACGCGGCAACCCCGACGACCTCGATGTCCGCCTCGAAGCCGAGCAGCTTCGAAAGGTGGTCACGGGTCTCCGGGATGTCGTCGACGATCAGGACGCGGATCTTGTCGGGCATCGGTCAGTCGTGGTGCCTCGAAGGATGTTGACGTGGTGCCGGCGGCGGGACGGGGTCCGGCCGGGATGGTGATGGGCCGGATGCCACCGGCCCATCGGGTCGCTGCGAGGCTCTCAAGGGTGGAGCCTGTTCGATACGGGACGTTACGGAGCCGCGCTCGCGCTTGGGCTCGGGACGACGGCCGGGTGGCCGGGCGGTAGGACGTTGGGAAGCGGCGACGGCTGGATGACCTGGACGAGCTGCGGCGGCAGGACCCCGTAGTCGTCAACCAGGACTCGCAGCGTGATGCCGCTGGTCGGGATGATCGGGCACGGTGTCGCCTGACCGTTTGCCGTCTGGCAATCGGCTGTCGCGCGCAGCACGAGCGAGATGTCGCCCTGCATCTGGGCAAACTTGATCACCTCGGCCTGCTGGACCGTGGCGGCCACGATCACCAGCTCCTGTTGATCGGCGCTGAGGGTCGTGCCGCCGGCGGCACTGTTGTCACCGGTGGCCGCGGGCGGCGGCGGTAGCAGTGTCCCGAGGACCTGCAGGCCTTCGGCCAGGACCTTGACCGTGGTTGGGTTGTACTGGACGTTGTCGCCAAGATCGGCGGGCGTGATCAGCGTGCCGGGGGCGGATGTGCCACCGGCCTTGGGGGACGGCGCCGGCACGTACTGCACAAGCGGCACCGAGTCCCCGGTGATGCCCATCACGAGGTCGACGTAGTCGCCGGACTTGATGAGCGTCCCCACGCCCGTCGTCTGGTCGACGAGCAGCGACACTCCCACGTAGCCCGCGGGCACGTCGATGCTGGTCGCGCTGCCCGACGGGTTGACGATGTCGGTGGTGATCAGCTGGTCGGCCGTGACGGCCTTGCGCGCCGTCTGTCCGATGACGAACGAGGTGTCGCCGTACCCGTTCGCGGGCTTGTCGGCGATCGGAATCTCCTTGGTGGTGACGTCGGCCGCCGTGATCTTGGTGCTGAGCGGGATGTCCCTGGCCGCAACCACGACGACCGCGGTCGTTGCATTCGGCCCCGTCGTCGATGACGGGTTGTTGTTGCCGTTCAGCGTGAACAGGATCAGGACGAACGCGACCACCGCTAGGAAGATCCCGATGAGCAGGACCAACCGGTTTGAGCGTTTCAACGAAACCTCCCCGAGCCGTGTGACAGGTGGCACCACTCTAGCACCGGGATTCTTCCTCGTTACCGCCCAAAAGGGCTAGGACCGTTGGGAAGAAATGGGCAGAGACGCTGCATCTTGTAAGGTGTCTTGCAAGGCTGGGCGCGAGCACCGAAGGCGCCCTGTCGGCGGGCCCAGACCTCGACCCAACGCGAGAGCCCGCCGGCGCCTGCCGGCGGGCTATGCGCGCATGAGGACGCTGATCAGGGTGCGTACGACTGGAGCGTGCCGCCGACAACGCTCAGCTTGTCGCTGATCTGGCTGCCCAAGAAGATCAGGGCGATGATGGCGACGATGGCGATGAGCGCGAGGATGAGTGCATACTCGGCCAGCCCCTGGCCGTCCTCGTCATCCCGGCCGATAGCGGCCGACACAACGGCGACGAGATGCGTGATAAGCATTGACTGATCACCTCCCTTCCGGAGCTATCGCTCGGTTCCGAGGGGGGCGATACAGCCGCGATACCACGGCCGCGAGGCCCCCGTTAGCCCCTACGGTAGGTCGGGTCACGGGGAATGCAACGGGACGATCGTCCCTGTCGGTGCGCCGACCCACCGATAGAAGAGCGCCGGCCGCCCGTTGGGGCAGCCGGCGCTTCGTCTCATCACGACCAGGTCCTGGCTAGACCGAGTTGCCGACGGTCGACAGGATGGTCGAGACCTGGCCACCCAGGAAGATGAGGGCGATGATCGCGACGATCGCGATGAGGGCGAGGATCAGCGCGTACTCCGCGAGACCCTGGCCTTCCTCGTCACGATCGAAGAGCGAGATAAGTGCGTCATGGAGCGCCATGGATGGGTTCACCTCCTTCCCGGAAGAGCTCGCGGGCTTCCCCACGGCGAGCGGACGATAGGTTGCCTCGGCCCCGCCGTCAACCCCGGCAGCGGTGTTTCGGTGCGCCTCAGCACCCTACCGGGCGCAGGAAGAAGGGCCGCCGGCAAGCCGGCGGCCCTTCGCGTGTTGCCCGAGCTCTGGCTAGACGGAGTTGCCGACGGTCGACAGGATGGTCGAGACCTGGCCACCCAGGAAGATGAGGGCGATGATCGCGACGATCGCGATGAGGGCGAGGATCAGCGCGTACTCCGCGAGACCCTGGCCTTCCTCGTCCGTCCGGATCGAGGCAAGGAGCGAGGTGATGAGTGCCATGCGATTTCCTCCCGAGAGAGATGAGGGCCCGCCCTGAGGTCCAGGGCGTGCCCAACGTAGGGCGTCCGTCAGGCAGTGCCTATGGGACAAAGGTCCTGCGTGACGGGGCCGTCCCGTGTGACGCTCGCTCGCACGCGGGCGAGCCGACAAGTGCCGTTGCCTGGGCGCTCCGGGCCACGGGCCTACGGCCCGCCGTGGGCTGCGTCCACGAGCACCCCGACCGCGTCGGCCAGCGTGCCGCCGAAGAACACGATAATGATCAGAGCGAGGGACACGGCCAGGCCGACGATCAGGGTGGTCTCCAGGATGCCGGGGCCCATCTCGCCGCCGGCCTGCTGCCCTTTCATCCCTCGCCGGGCACCTCGCGCGCCGGCTCCGCCGCCGACACGGGCGCAGCCGAATGGCTGCCGGCATCCACGTTCGACGCTGCCGCCGCGAGTGGGACGATCAGCCGGAGCTCGCTGCCGCCGGCCAGGATCTCGACTGTTGCGCCGATGGTCCCGGCACGCCCGTCCACGTCGCGCCGGGTTGCTGCGGGCAGGACGACGACCGCCGCGGCCTCGGCTGCCTCGACGGCGGCCTGGCGTGCATCGTGCCGGTCCTGGATCATCTGGCGGATCGCATCCGGCACGTCACCGGTTGGGACATCGGGCAGCGGCTCCGCATCCTCGGAGGGGATCGCCGTCCGCACGGCCGTCAGCCGGACCTCGAGCTCATCGGTCCAGTCCAGGGTGAGCGACACCCGCTCCGGACCCAGGCGCAGGTAGGCGGTCAGGGCTTCGTCCACGATCCGGAACACGGTGGACTCCGATTCCATCGGCAGCCGCCGGTCCTGGCCGAGCGACTCGAAGCTCACCGGGATGCCCTCGCGCCGCCCGCGATCGCGGGCGGCGCGTCGGAGCGTCGGCAGCAACCCGAGATCGTCGAGGACCATGGGCCGGACGTCGAAGATGAAGCTCTTGGTGGCATCGAGCGTCTGCTGGACCATCGAGATCAGCTGCTCTAGCTCGTGCTGCGCCTGCTCGACATCGTCGTTCACGAGGCGCGCCACGATCTGCGCCTGGAGCACGATGTTGGTCAACGACTGGGCGGGTCCATCGTGCATCGCGCGCGCGATCTCCCGGCGTAGGTCCTCCTGGGCGTTGAGCACCACCCTCGACGCGGGTGGCGGCGGGGCCCCGGCCGCGGGCGCGTCCTCGCCGGCGGCGGGCGCGACCACCGCGACACCCGCTGGGACGGCCTCGAGTGCCGCCACCACCTCGACCAGCGCGTCGCGGTGGCGGGCCAGCGCCTTGCGCTTGCCCTCGAGCAGGTCGACCTGGCTCTCCATCAGCACGGCTCGCCGGGTCAGGGCCACCAGCTGGTTGAACGCGTCCGCCTGGGCGTCGCCGGGTTGGGCGATCACCTTGTCGGTCGCGCTCGCCCGCTTCTGCTCGTGGCGGATGGCCTCGGACCTGGCCTGACCGATCAGCATGTCGATCTCGGTCAGCTCGCGCTCCAAGGTGGCGACGTCGGCCGAGAGCCGCGCGGCGAGCTCCGGGGCAGAGCCAGAGGGCAGTTCCTGGGAGGCGCTCATCGTGGGCCGGTGCCCGCCGTGAGACGGCGTCTCAATCCTCGGGCATCCGGATCCAGCCCTGTCGCATCGCGTACACCACGGCCTGAGTCCGGTCGTTGACGGACAGCTTGCGCAGGATGGAGCTCATGTGGTTCTTGACGGTCTGCTCCGAGATCGACAGCGCGTAGGCTACCTGCTTGTTGGTCATGCCCTGCGCGATGTTGTCGAGGATCTCCACCTCGCGCGGCGACAGCGGCGCAAAGATCGGCGCGGCCTCCTGGCCGTAGACGGCCAGCTCCCGGAACTCCTTGAGCACCCGCGAGGCGACGGCCGGCCGGCTGAACACCTTGTCGTTGATGAGGTACTCGCCCGCGACCACCCGGCGGATGACCATGACCAGGTCCTCGGGCGCGATGTCCTTGAGGATGAACGCCGCCGCCCCCGCCTTGATCGATTCGAACAGGGCGTCCTCGTCCTCTTCGGTGGACAGCACGATGATCGCCGCCGACGGCAGCTCGCGTTTGACCCGCTGGGTGGTCTCGATGCCGCCCGGCGTCGGCAGCGAGAGATCCATCAGGATCACATCCGGGTTGGTCGCCAGGGAGGCGTCCATCGCGCTCCGCGAATCGTCGGCCTCGGCGACGATCTCGAAATCCGGCTCCTGCTCGAGGATGTTGCGGATGCCCACGCGGAACAGGGCATGATGGTCGACGATCAGGATTTGCACCTGTTCGAACGACTGGTTCCGCCGATCCGAGCCTCCTCGCCGGCGCTCGGGTCCCTGGTACTCGGTCATCCGATCTCCTTTCGCGTCAACGGGATCGCCAGCCGGACCACCGTGCCCGCCTGGGGGCGGGATCGCACTTCGAACACTGCGCCGATCAGCTCGGCGCGCTCTCGCATGAACTGGAGTCCGAAGTTGCGGCGTCCGCGGACGGCAACGGCACCGGTCTCGAATCCTCGGCCATCATCATGAATCTCCAGGATCCATTGTCCATCGTCGACCATCGAGGCAACCGTCACGTTCTTGGCCGCCGCGTGCTTTCGAATATTCTGCAGAGCCTCCTGCAGCACGCGCAGCGCCACGGTCTGGCTGGCCTCGGGGAGATCGCTCGTCGGGCCGCGGAGGTCGGTGGTGACGTGCAGCTCGCCGACCGCAGAATGGGTGCTCACCGCGTCCTCGATCGCGCCGTCCAGGCCGAGCTCTGCGAGGACGGGCGGTCGCAGCCGGCGGATGAAGCTGCGCACGTCGTCGAGTTCGCGACGCAGGAGCTCCCGGAGCATCCGGAGCTCGGTCCGTGCCAGCGGATGGTCGGAATCGAAGACCTTGTCGATGAACTCGACCTGGAAGATCGCGTTGGACAGCGCCTGGGCCGGGCCGTCGTGCACCTCCTTCGACATCCGGACCCGCTCGGCCTCCTGCGCCTCAACCAGCCGCATCTGCAGCTCGGCCGGTCCGTGGGGCAGTTCGATGTCGGTGATCAGCGAGCTGTCGCCGCGTTCCAGAAAGAGCCAGGTCGCCTCGAGGTTGCGGACGGCGTGGCCCAACCTGCCCAGCTCGGCCTCGCGGTGTCCGAGCGCGTCTCGCGCGCGGTCGAGCTCGGCCCCGGCGCCGGGGGGCACCTTGTGGGCCCGCTCGAGCGCCTCGAGACTGTCGCGCAGCTCCTCCAGGTGGGCGACCTCCTCGAGGTACGCCTGCCGGAACCGATCGCGAGCGGCGCGCACCGTGTTCGCGGCGTAGGCCAACGCCTCCGTCGACTCAGCGAGCAACTCGTCGTACCGGCCCCCGGCGGGCCCGCCATTGGGATCCATCGGAGTGAGTGTATCGGCCGCGATCATGGTGTCGCGCTCGCCAGCGCACCGGCGGCACGTGCCGCCGGCACCGGAACGGGGTCGCCATCCACCGCCGCCACCCCCGCGCAGGCGATTCGGAACACGCGGACGTCCGCGATCGCCGCGGCGTCGGCAGGATCCGGGGGAACCGGCAGCAGGACCTCCTGGAAGCAGGTGGCGTCCGGATCGGGACCATCCAGGATCGCCGGCCATGCGCCGCGCTCCCGGCTGGCCACGATCAACCAGCGAGCCCCGAACCGGGTCGCCAGGTCGAGCACGTCCGCGGGTGTCTCGTCCGGCAGGCCCAGGGTTTGCACACGGGCGGCCTCGGCCAGCCAGATCGGGAAGTCGTGGATGACCGGTGCGCTGCCGTCGAGCGGAATCCCTGCCTCGGCCAGCTCGCGCTCAAGCACCGCGTAGGTTCGCTCGGTGTCTCGCGCGCCAGACCCGAACCCCGGCAGCAGGGCCACCGTGAACAGCCCCGATGCAGACACGGCCATGAGTGGTCCCAGCCAGGCGACCGGGCGGGTCCAGCCCTGATGTCGCCCCAGGGCGGCGATGAGCGCATCGAGGGCACCGAGCGCCGAGACCAGCAGCAGGACGTGCACCGGAACTGCGGCGTGGAGGAACGTCCCCCAGGTGGTCGCCACCGGGAACACCAGGCTCGTGACCAGGAAGGTGACCAACCCGAGCAGGAGGACCGGGCGGAGGGCCGCGTCGCGAGCCTGCCAGGGCAGGGCGAGCACCCCGATCAGCGATACGGGCACCCCCAGGATCAGGAGCACGCTGAACAGGTTGTGGCCCAGGCCGTCGATCCGCATCTGGACCAGCGTGCCCACGCCCACGGACAGGTAGCGGGACAGGGTGGGTGGGTCGGCCCAGGCGAAGATGTCGTACCCGCTCACCGACAGCGCGTTGGACAGCGCCTGACCCGGCAGCGGGTTGCCGAACACGATCCAGTCGCGAACGGCCCAGGGTGCGAACACGATCACGCTCACGACCGCCACCACGCCGATCAGCCGCCCCCGGATCGCGGCCGGGACGTCCCGGCGCCGCCACGCGAGCCATGCCCACACGAGCGCGAGCCAGGCCGCCTCGTTGCGAGTCAGCGCTGCCGCTCCCAGCAGGACCCCTATCCCGAGCAGCCGGGGGTCGGTGAACCGGGCGCCGCGCGGATCCCGGAGCACCCGCGTGATCAGCAGACAGACGGCCAGTGCCAGCGCCCCGAACAACATCGTCGAATTGGGCAGCGCCGAGTGGAGCACGAGCGGCAGATAGACGGCTGTCGCGAGGCCCGTGCCGACCGCGAGCGTTCGCGCGCGGCCCACCGGCAGCGCCCGTTCCTTGGCCACGTCGGCCGCGAAGCGCCACGCGAGCACCGCAGCCATCGCGCCCGCCAGGACGGGCACGACCTGCGCGGCTCGCATCGCCGACTCCAGCGAGATGGCCCTGGGCCCTGCGACCAGTGCCATCGGGATCGCAGCCAGCAGCGAGGGTAGCGGCAGCCACACCTCGAACGCGGGGCGCGGGAAGATCAGCGGCGGCGTGCCGTAGCTCCACAGCGCATCCGAGACCAGGCCGCGGCCCTCGACCAGGTTGCGCGCCACGCCCACGTAGTACGCCGTGTCCTCGGGCTTGGGAAAGGCGATCAGCGACGCTGCCACCACTCGGACGGCCGCCGCCACGGCGAAGACGGCCGCCGCCGTCAGCCACGCCTCGCGTCGGCTCAAGGCGAGCACCGTGGGTCGTCGGACGAGCGGCACATCGGATACACGACGACGTCCGCGTGCTGGAGCACCGGCTGCCCGATCCAGGGCGGCCGCTCGCCGTTGACCAGGATCTGTGTGACGGCGGGGACGGTGTCACCTGGCTCGAGGACGAGCCACCGGATGTCGTACGCGTCGCCGATCTCCTTGACCGTGATCAGCGGGTCGTTGACCAGCACCACGCCGGGGTGCCCGGTCCAGTATCGGTAGCCGGCCGCGTCGATCGACATCACGCGGTCCGAGGCGGGTGCTCCGGCCAGGTCGAGCGCGATCCCCACCGAGCGCATCCGCGCGGCCTTGGCCTCCCACCCGCCGTGGACGGTGACGGCGCCCAGGGCCGCGGCCAGCACGCCGAACCCGACCGCCCCCGCGACGAACACCCGGGCCGCTTGCGCGAACTCCCAGCTCGGGCGGCGTCGAGCCGCCCAGCCGGCAGCGAGCACCACGCCCTCGAGGGCGAGGACGTACCCGTGGGGCGCCAGCGCCACCGCCGAGTGGATGAACGTGCCGCCCGGGACGTGGACCGCAGAGACCAGCGCGCTGAACGCGAACAGCAGGACCGCGTAGCCGAGATAGGGGCCGAACATCGCGTCGCGCCGCCGGCTCCAGGCCCCGATGACCATGAACGGAACCAGGATCAGGGCACCGACCAGGACGCTGAAGATGAGCGCCGCGGACACGAGGCCGCCGATCCGCGTCAGCAGCAGCGGGATGAGACCCATGCCCAGCAGGTGATCGAGGCTGGCCGGTGTGGTGATGCTGTTCCACTCGCCGATGTTGCGGATGAACAGCACCTTGCCCGACGCGGTCGAGGGTGACAGCGAGCCGAAGGTCAGCAGCTGGCGCAGGTACCAGGGCGCCATCACGACCGCGAACAGCGCGACCGAGCCGAACGCCGCCACGAATGAGATGTGGTGATGGCGGACCCGGTCCCACAGGAAGGCGGCACCGAGGATGGCCAGCACCAGCACTCCGTCGTTACGCGACAGGGTGGCCACGCCCGCGAGGAGACCGGCGAGCGCGAAGTCGCGCCCGGCATGGGGTCGCCCGCTGAGCGCGCGACCGGCGAGCCACAGCGATCCGGCGACCAGCGGCTGGTACAGCGAGAAGTTGTCCGGCTGGGCCATGAACACGAACGACATCGCCGGCAGCGCGGTCAGGATCGCCGCCCCCACCGAGACCCACTCGGGGGCTCCGACGTCGCGCCCGATCGCCCATGCCAGCGGAGCCGCGAACGCTCCGGCGATCGCGAACGGCAGCGCGGACGCCATGGCCGTCGGTCCCAGCAACCAGATGAACGGAACCTGGACCAGCGACGCCAGCGGCATCCAGTGGGCATTGGACGGGATCGGCAGGACCGGGTTCGCGGGGATCGTGCCGCCGACCTCGGCGAAGATCCAGACGAGGTCGACGTTGAAGCCATGCCCGGCGGCGAGCTGCCGCGCGACGTCGACGTAATAGAAGGAATTTGGGTAGGCGGGGTCGGGGAACATGACAGCCACGAGCAGTCGGGCCACGAGGGCGAACAGATAGAGCGCGACCGGGATCCGCACGGCTGGTGCAGCCTAGCACCGGGGTTCACCCCGAAAGAGGGGTACGAATTGGCTAGCGTTGACGTCACCCGGGTGGGTCGCTGAGCCCCCGTCCCAGCGCGTATCGTCTCCCGCGTGATGTCAGTCGGCTCGCGCCCGAGCTCGTTCGCGCTGTCGCCGTGGGGGCGCAGGATGGTCTGGATCGTCCTGGGCGCCGGGTCGGGCATCGGCCTCCTGATCGGTCTGGGGGCGCTTCGGCTCCACCTCACGACCGACCCGCTTGCCGACGTTCACGCGTACTACGACGCGGGTTCGAGGCTCAACGCCGGACTCCCGCTGTACAACCAGGCTGCGACAACCAACGATCCCGGCTTCTACCGCTACCCGCCGTTGCTCGCGATCCTCTTCCGGCCGCTCGCTCTGCTGCCGTTCGAGACAGCGGCAGCCCTGTGGATGGCCGTGCTCGGCGTGGCCACCGTGGCGACGCTGTGGCGGCTCGCTCGGGGCCTGCCGCTCCTGCTGGCGGCCGGGATGCTGGCGATGCCCATCCTGTGGACGATCGCGATCGGGCAGGCACAGGTCGTCGTCACGCTGCTCCTCGCCGGCGGCACGCCGTTCGCGGTCGCGCTCGCGGGCCACCTCAAGCTCACGCCATGGCTGGTGGCCGTGTACTGGGTGGGCCGCCGCGATGTCGCAGCGCTCCGGAGGCTCCTGATCTGGGTCGTGATCATCGGGATGGTCCAGGTGGCGCTGGCTCCGCAGGCGACGATCGACTACCTGGGCTTCCCGTCGCTGACCCAGGTGGGTGACGTCGTCAACCTGTCCCCGTACGCCGTGTCGCCGCTCCTGTGGGTCGCTGCCGTCGTGCTCGGAACCCTGCTTGCCCTGCGCCTCGCGCCGACCCGCTGGGGATGGCCGGTCGCGGTGGCGCTCGCGGTCGGCGCCACGCCACGCCTGCTTGGATACCAGCTGTCGACCCTCCTCGCCGCGTTCGGCGGCCCCGGCCAACGCCGTGGCAAGCGTGAGGTGGATCCGTGAGGCGAGGCGGCCCGCACCACGCCCCGTGGCTCGTTGCGGGCGCGATCGCGTGGGTCGGCCTGGCCTGGCTCGGATGGTCCCTGTGGCAGGGCACGCCACCCCGGGCCGGCTTCGATCTCACGCTCCTGCTCGATGCCGCGCGACGCGTGCTGGACGGCCGAAGCCCCTACGACCCGGCGATCCTCGCCGGCATGTCGCCCCAGGCGACCGAGCTGTTCTACTCGTACCCGCCGCCCGTCGCCCAGGTGCTCACCCTGCTGGCCTGGATGCCCGACGGCGTGGCCCTGCTCGTCTGGGCGGTGGGCGCGACGGTGGGACTCGGCCTGATCGCCGGCCTGATCGCCCGCGCCCTGGGCGCTGACGGGGAGCGCGTGACGGTTCGCGTCATCCTCGTGTCCCCGCTCGTCCTGCCATTCGGGATCGCGCTGCTGTTCGGGAATCTGGATGCCTGGTACCCGCTCGCCTACGGTGCGCTGCTGCTGAGCGTGCTGCCGGGCGCGTCGAGGCGGACGCAGCGGGCGGCCGGCGTCGCCATCGCGATTGCGACGATCGCCAAGCTCCACCCGGGGCCGCTCGTGCTATGGGTGGCCGCCAGGGCCGTCCGCGACCGCAGCGGGCCGCAGGGGCGCGTCCTCGCTGCGGCGGTCGTGACGGGGCTGGGCGTGGTCGCGGTGAGCCTCGCCGTCGGTGGGATCGGGCCGTGGCAGGATTACGTCGCGGTCGTCCGGGCCGGCGCCGGAGCGGGGCTGGTCGATCCGCGAAACGCGGGGCCCGTGTCGTTGCTGGGGCAATCGACCGGTCTCGGCGGCGGTGCGCTGCCGATGGCCCAGGCGATCGTGGTGCTTGCGGTGGTGGCCGCGACGCTGCTGGCCGCCTGGCGGCTCCGCGATCCGGTCACGAGCCTTGCCATCGCGAGCGCCGCGTCGCTGATGACGCTGCCCGTCACCTGGTACCACTACCCGGTGGCGCTGATCCCGGTGGCGATCGCGCTCACGATCAGGTATCCGGGGACGCGACTGTACGTCGCGCTCGCGGCGGTTGTTCTAGACCTGGCAATCGCGTACCTGCCGCTGCTCTGGCTCGCGGTCGTCGTGCTGCTGGTGGCCTGCCTGGCGTCGGACGGTACCCGGACCCATGGCACTCCAGTCCCGGTTACGGAGCGCACCACCGGGCTCTAGACTGCCTCGGTGCCTGATCGCAGCCTGACCATCGTCCTGCCAGCCCTCAACGAGGAGGCTCGCCTCGGCTCGGCACTCGACGAGCTTTTCGGCTACCTCCACCGCCGCGGCGACCGCGCACGGGATGGCCGGCCCGGTGCCCACCAGCTGCCGGCGCAGGTCAACGTGCTGGTCGTCGACGACGGCAGCACGGACGGTACCGCCGACCTCGTGCGTGCGCGACCGGAGTATGCCGCGGGCGACCTGGAGCTGCTGGGCGTTCCCCATGGCGGAAAGGGCGCGGCCGTTCGGGCGGGGATGCTCGCGGCGAGGGGCGACCTCGTGGTCTTTGCGGATGCGGACATGGCGACGCCGCCGGACGAGCTCGCGCCGCTGGTGCAGGCGCTGGGCTCGGCCGATGCCGTCTACGGCAGCCGGGTCCAGCCGGACGGCAGTGACATGCGCAAGTCGCAGCCGCCCTGGCGGAGGGCGCTGGGCCGCGCCTTCCACGTGCTCGCTTCGATGTGGGTGGCGGGCCCGGTCCAGGACACGCAGTGCGGGTTCAAGGGCTTCCGGCGGGCCGTGGCCCGTGATGTCTTCGCGCGACAGCGGATCACGAGCATCGTGTTCGACGTGGAGGTCATCTTCCTCGTGCGGCGGCGCGGCTACAGTTGGGCGGTGATGCCGATCGAGTGGGCGGATCGCCGGGGGTCGCGCATGCACCCTGGCTTCCGGCTCGCGCTCCGCGTAGGCTGGGACCTGTTCCGGATCCCGTTGCTGCATCGTGACGTCAAGCGGGTCGCGAAGGAGACCGGCGACCAGGCAACGGCCTGATCGAAGGCGGGAGATGAGGCTCAGGGACGCCCTCTCCAGGCTCCTGCCGGTACTGGCGGTCGGCGTGGCGGTGCTGACGGTTGGTGCCACGCTTGCGGTGGCCGGGGACACACACGGCTACGACTTCCGCGCCTACTACGACGCTGCGGTCCGCGTCCTCCACGGGCAGTCCGCCTACGACCTGGCCTACGAGCTCGCAGGCGCTGGTGGCCTGTTCTACTACCCACCCACGTTCCTCCCGCTCGTGCTTCCCTTCGTCCTGCTGTCCGTGGGCGTCGCGACGTGGGCCTGGACGGCGCTCATGCTGGCCGCCTTTGCCGGCGCCGTCGCGCTGATGCCGGTCAGCTTGCGCACGCGATGGTGGATCGTGCTGCTGGCCGGGCTGTCATGGCCGTTCATCTACAACATCAAGCTGGGGCAGATGGGGCCGCTGCTGCTGCTGCTGTTCGCGCTGGCCTGGCGCTGGCGTGATCGCCCGGCCGCCTTCGGGGTCGCCGGCGGGCTGGGTGCGGCGATCAAGGTCCAGCCCGGGCTGCTCCTCGTGTGGGCGCTGCTGCGGCGCCAGTGGACGGCGGTCATCGCCGGCGCGATCACGTTGCTGGGCCTCGCGGGGGTCGCCCTACTGTTCACGGGGCCCGGGGCGTGGCCGGACTTTCTGGGTCTGCTGACCCGCGTGTCCGATCCGATCGCGACCCCGCAGAACTGCACCCCGGGTGCCATCGCCTGGCAGCTGGGCGCGTCACGTGAGCTCGCGATCCTGATCCAGTCGCTGGCAACCGTGATCGTGGTTGCTGTGTTCCTGGCCGCCGCGCTGTGGCTGCCCGCCGAGGCGTCGCTCATGGTGGCGTTCGTCGCCACCCAGCTCGTGTCGCCGATCCTGTGGGACCACTACGCGATCGTGCTGCTGTTGCCGACGGCCTGGCTGCTCGACCGGGGCCACGCCTGGCCCGCGCTGATCCCGCTGGCGACACCGGTGTTCCTGGTGGGCACGGAGCCACCGATCGCGTACCCGGTGGTGTTCGGGCTGACGCTGCTGGCGGTCGCGGTCGAGGGCTACCGCGATCGGCTGGGAACGATGCCGCTAGCGCGAGGGATGCCCGCGCATGCGTGAGCTCAACTGGCTCCGGCTGGCCCGGGGACGCGATGGTCGTGCTTGGCATCGTGGCCGCCGGGGCGATGCGGCGGTTCTACATGTTCGGCGGGCTGGGGCAGCCGGTCGACGTCTGCCCATAGAGCGTTCCTGGCCCGCGTGGTGGCTGGTCGTGCTCGCGGCAATCGGCACGACGCTCCTGATGGTCGTCGCCGTCAACCGCTGGGGGACGCCATCGGACGAGCACGCGTACTGGCTCGCAGCGCGGAACCTGCTCGACGGGCAGCCGCTCTACGATCCGGCCGCGACCGCGGCGACCCCATATGCGTACTGGTATCCCCCGGTGTTCGCGCAGACGCTGGCGCCGATCGTGGCCTTCCTGCCGTCCGATCTGTTCAGCGCCGCCTGGACGGTCCTGCTGTTGGGTTGCCTGTGGTACCTGGCCGACCGCCGGCTATTGGTGATGCTGGCCCTGATCGCCTTCCCGCCGGTGGCGGTCGAGCTGTGGTTCCGGAACGTTCACCTGGTACTGGCGGTGCTGGTGGTCGCGGCACTTCGAGGTGGGCCGCATGGCCGCCCGTGGCTGTGGCCGATCGGGGCGGCGATCAAGCTCGCACCAGGGCTGGGAATCCCGTGGCTCGCGGCCCGGGAACGGTGGAGGCCCGCGGCGATCGCAACGGTCGTCGGTCTCGCGATCCTCGCCGTCAGCGTCGCCCTGTCGCCGGACGCCTGGCGGCAGTGGGTGGAGATCGTCTCCGCCAGGGGGCCGGGCGACGCAGCCGCCCTGCTTCCCGCGCCATACCTGGCGCGGGCAGTGGTCGGGCTCGTGCTCGCGCTCGTCGCCGGCAGGCTTCGGGATCCGGCCGGTCCGGTCCTGCTGGTGATCGCGGTCACGCTCGCGCTGCCGACGCTGTGGACCGACGGTCTCAGCCTGCTCGTGGCTGCCGTGTCGATTCTGGTAGATGGGCACCAGAGGAACGGCAGAAGCAAACCACCGGCGGCAGCCATGGCAAGCGAGCCCGCCGTGTAGCCCGCCTGTCGGCCGTGGGCGACTTCCGGGTATCGTCCTGCCGTGCGGACTGCAGGGACGACCGAGCTCGATCGCTCGAGGACATTGCCGGCCGGTATCGCCGTCGCTGCGGTCGCGTTCCTCGTCTACTGGCTCTCCAACCGGATGTTCGACGCGGGGCGCGGCGACCTGTTCTATCTCGCCGACTCCTTCCTCCACGGGCACACCTGGATCGACGTCGTGCTGGGGCCTAACGACGTCATCTACTTCAATGGCCACGCCTACGTGCCGTTCGCACCGTTCCCCGCGATCGTGCTGATGCCCCTGGTGGCGCTGATAGGCCCGGTGACGGCCGACCAGTGGGAGACCGGGATCGACGCGGGCCTCGCCGCGTTCGCCGTGTTCCTGTCGTGGTGGGTGGCGGGTCGGATCGGCGTCAGCCGGTGGCGCGACCGCCTCGCGCTCGCGGTCCTGCTCGGGTTCTCGACGCAGGTGTGGTGGGTCACCACCCGCGGTGGGGTGTGGCACACGGGGCACCTGATCGCGATGTGCCTGACCCTGTTCCTGCTGGCCGAGATGTTCGGGCGGCGCCGGGCGTGGCTGATGGGCGTGCTGGTGGGGATGGCCTTCCTCACCCGGGCGCCGGTCGCGTTCGCGGCTCCGGCGGTGGCCTTGTGGTTGATCCCGGAGACGATGTCGCTCGCGCCCGTCCGGGAGGCTGCCGGCGGCTGGCTGCGGCGGCTGCCCTGGCGCGAGTGGGTGCTGCTGGGCGTCGGGCTGGCGCCGGCCCTGCTGTTCTTCTTCTGGTACAACGAGGTGCGCTTCGGCAATCCGCTCGAATCGGGCTACGCGCTGGCCACGCTGCCGCCTTGGCTCCAGGCGCTCCGGGACCAGGGGCTGTTCTCGCTGTCGCACGTCCAGATGAACATCGACTACCTGTTCCTTAAGGTCCCGCAGCAGATCCCTGAGTTCCCATACTTCCGCCCGGACGGCCTGGGGATGTCGGTGTTCATCACCAGCCCCGCATTGCTGCTGGCGGTGTTCGCGCCCTGGCGGGACCGCCGGACCTGGTGGCTGCTGCTGGGTGCCGTGCTGGTGCTCATCCCGACGCTGCTCTACTACGGAGGCGGCTGGCTCCAGTACGGCTACCGCTACTTCCTGGACTCGATCCCGTTCGTGTGGGCGCTGGTGGCAATGGGCGCCGTCCGCCGCGGCTCCGTGCGCTGGTGGGGCTGGCTGCTGATCGGGTGGGGCGTTCTGGTCGGGCTCGGGGGCGTGTACTGGGCGTACAACCTCTCGTGATGGCCTCCAGGGTGGACTGGGGTCGGCCGGTGACGGCATCACGTCAGCTGTGGATTGCGTTCGCCTGTCTTGCCCTGCTGGTGGTCCTGTTGCTGCAGTGGCTGTCCGCCGACCTGACCTTCGTGGCGGATGACTGGTTGATCCTGTCCCAGCGAAACCTCGACCTCGCGTCGCTGCTCACGCCATTCAATGAGCACCTTTCGATCGTTCCGATCACCATCCTGGTCATTCTCCGGGACGTGATTGGCCCCCACGGCCACGGTGTGTACCTGCTGATCGTCCAGCTCGTACACGTCATCGCAGCGGCCGGAGTTCTGGCGGCGGCCGTCCGGTACCGATCGCCGGTCGCGGCCCTCGCGCTCGCCGCACTAGCCTTGCTGATGGGACCCGCGGCCGCCAACTTCTTCTGGGCGTTCCAGTTGGGCACGGTCAGCGCGACGGCTGCCGGCGTGTGGACCCTCGTGCTCCTCGACAGCCCACAGCCTCATCGATGGGTGGCGGCCGTCTTGTGTGCCGTTGCGATTGCGTCATCGAGCTTTGGGTTGCCGTTTGCCGTGGCGGCGGGCGCGCTGGGGATCTTGCGCCGTGATCGCGAGGCGGTCACCGCCATCGCTTTGGTCGGCGCGGCCTACATCACGTGGTACGTGGGCTTCCACTTTCAAGGTGTTGGCCTATGCGCGACGCCCGGCGCAGTCGATCTCGTGGCGAGCTCAGGCGCGTTCATGTTCTCAACCTTGACGTACGCCGTAGGCACGCCAATCGGGATCGGGTTGGGGACGCAGGCAGCGATCTCCATCGCAGCCGTCGCAGCCGCAGGCTGGCTGGCAGCTCTGGCAGTCGGTATCAGGTCTGGCGATCGGCCCTGGCTCGCTCTCGTTGCTGTCGCCGGGATCGTGTTCGCGGCGGTCCTGATCGACTGGGGTCGAGGTTGTCTCGGGGTCCAGATCGCCGGCGCGTCGCGGTACGTGTATGCCACCGGCATGCTCGCACTCGTTGGCGTCGCCGCATCACCGCGGCCCCGCTGCGTCTCGATGCGTTTCGCGCCAAGAGCGACGATCGCGGTGGCTCTGACCTGCTTCATCATGGCTATCGGCCTCAATGTTCGCGCGATTGCAGAGGCTCACGCCGGATCCCTCGGGAGCTCTCGGATCGTGCGCGCTGTCGTCGCCGTTGCGTTCGAGCCTGAGGGGTATGCCTGTCACACTAGTCCCGCCCATGTGGACGAGCTGACCTCGGACATCGCGTTCGTCGCATCTCCCGCCTGGCTCAGGTCGTGGCTCGGCAGCGTTCACATGCTCGATGCCCCCGACTGGGTCGGCACGGATTGGCAGCCAAGCGCTGCCCTCGTTGATGAGGTACGCCACATCATGTGCGAGACTCCTCCCGCTCCTGGCTGATGCGTGGTCCAGCTTTGTTGCCTCCGCAACCACATCCCGTTTCCGGTGCTATCCTCGCGAACGTGCCCCCCACCATGACCGACGAGCCTGCCTGTTCGCCGGCCGTCGGTGACCAGGCGTCACCTTCGGCTATGACCGGCTCGCTGCGCGCCGTCCGCCGCCCGTTCGATGGGATCGATCCGGGGACCTGGGACGCGCTGTCCGTCGCCAACCCGTGGGCCACGCCGTTCTCCGGCTGGGCGTTCCACCGTGCCTGGTGGGACGCGTACGGCGCGAACGCCCACGAGGAGACGCTGGTCCTCGTCCCGGCCGACGGTCCCGACGACGCCCAGCCCGCCGGGATCGTCCCGCTCATGCACCGCCACGAGGTGGAGCCGGGCGACGTCGCGCTCCACACGTCGATGCGCCATGCGGACGGATCGAGCCTGACGCCCGTCGCCCCCGAGGCCAAGGCCGTGTTCTTCGGTGCCTCCTATCACGCGGACTACGCAACGCTGCTGGTCGCGCCCGCCAACCTGCGCTCCGCGGCCGATGCGCTCGCCGCGTACTGCGCCTCCGCCGGCGACCCGGCGCACCCGGAGCCCTGGGACGCGGTGGACCTTCGGCGCCTCCGGTGTGCGGACCCGGCAACCGATGCCCTGGCCGATGCCTTCGGGCCGCGCGAGATCTCGCACGGCTGGACGATGAACGTGGAGCAGGAGGACGTGTGCCCGGTCGCCGTCCTGCCCGCGGGCGGCTCGCTCGACGACGTGATGGGCACGCTCGCCAAGAAGGACCGCCACGAGATCCGGCGCAAGGTCCGCCGGGCCGAGGCGGCCGGCGAGGTTCGGCTCCTGGACTCGACGGATCCATTGGCGGACCTGCCGGCGTTCATCGACCTCCATCAGAAGCGCTGGGGTGTGGACGGGCTGTTCCCGGACACGCCGGGCGGTGCCCAGAGCCGGGTCTTCGTGCGCCGCCTGTTCGAGCTGACCGGCCCGGATGGACCGCTTCGGCTGGCGTTCCTGACCGTCGGTGGTCGTCGGATCGCCGCCGGGCTGACGTTCGAGACGGCGGACAGCCTCTTCTACTACAACGCCGGCGTGGATCCCGACGCCCGCGAGCTGTCGCCGGGCGTCCTGATGATCGAGCGCTACCTGCGTCGCGCGCTCGAGCGTGGCATCACCCGGCTCGACTTCCTGCGCGGCGACGAGCCCTACAAGTACGAGTGGGGTGCGGTGGACGAGCCGATCCGGCGCGTGCTGGTCCGTCGTACGGCCGGCCGATGAGCGCCGTGCTCGATCGCAACCCCTGCCTCCCGGTTCGGCGCCCGCTCGTGTCCGGACCCGATCGGATCCGTGTCGTCGAGATCATGGCCACCGGCACCAACGGTGGCGCCCAGGAGCACGTCTACAACCTCGTCTCGCGCCTCGACCGCGACGCCTACGACGTGTCGGTGGTGTCGCTCTCGCCCGGCAGCGGGGCACGCAAGATCGAGCGGCTGGACGTCCCCGTGACGGTGATCGACGAGCCCGATGACGCGATCGCAACCGGGATCCTGGCGGCGCATCTCGCGGACGTCCGCCCGGACGTGATCCACAACCACATGTACCGAGCGGAGCTGGTGGGCACCAAGGCGGCCATCGCGCTGGGCGAGGCGGGCCCTCGCCGGCCGTGGGTGATCTCCACCGTCCACTCGTCGCGCGTCCGCGCGTGCGAGGACCAGGACGAGATGCGCCGGCTGACGCCGTCGATGAACCACCTGATCGTGGTCTCCAACGCCATCGATCGCAAGGTGGTCGCCGAAGGGCGGACGGCGGCACCCCGCTCGCTCATCTACAACGGGGTGGATCTCGAGCGCTACGACCACCAGGAGCCGTGTTGCACGCTGCGCGAGGAGTTCGGGATGGAGCCCGAGTCGCAGATCGTGGGCGTGGTGGGGCGGCTGGAGCTCGAGAAGGGTCACCCGACGCTGCTCGAGGCGTGGCCGCTGGTGCTCCGCGAGGTGCCGCTCGCATACCTGATGATCGTGGGCGAGGGTAGCCGCCTGGACGCGCTCCAGGAGACGGCGCACGAGCTGGGCATCACGCGGCACGTGGTATTCACGGGGCGGCGCGACGACATCCCGGCCGTGACCGCGGCGTTCGACGTGGCGGTGCTGCCCTCGTATCGCGAGGCGCAGGGCCTCACGATCCTCGAGGCGATGGCGCTGTCGCGCCCGGTCGTGGCGTCCAACGTGGGCGGGATCCCGGAGATGATCGAGGACGGGGTCACGGGCCTGCTGGTGCCGCCTCACGATCCGCCGGCGCTTGCCGCCGCGATCACGCACCTGCTCCGGGACCACCAGCTGGCCGACGTCATCGGACGTGCGGGCCACGACATGACCCACGACCGGTTCTGCGTCCAGCTGATGGTCAACGCGATCCAGGACCTGTACGACGAGGGAGCCCGGGCGGTCCGGCCGCGCGAGGTGATCCCGGCCGCGGGCTTCTCGTCGGCCGCGGCCAGCTGAGGCGGGCGGACCTTCGGGCCATCCAGAACGCCAAATCGGCCGGATACCATTCGGCCCAAGCAAGCGTGGCTTGTGGAGCGGCGTTGGCGTGCATGGCCGCTTGCCGGTGCACTGTCCTGGCCGACTGGCGGCTCCCCGCCCTCCTTCTCGGTCTTGCCTGGCTCGTCGTGATCCTGCTATCGCGGCCGATGCCCCTCTACGACGCCAAGGCATACTGGGTTGCCGACACTGCAAACCCATACGCCGTCTCGGGCGAAGGACAGCTGCTCGCCTATGGACGCTGATCGTGGGATGTACGCTCGCTCTCCCCACGCTGTGGCCCGCCAACCTTGCGATGCTGGTCCGCCTGCCATTGTTCGTGGATCGAATGCGGGCTCACTGAGCTGCGACCGTACCTTCGGGTGATGCTTCCGCGCACCGCGACACCTACCATCGGGGCGTGCATCGGCCCGGGTTGTCGCCGCTCCTGCGTCGTCTTGCCCGCGACGGGTATCTCGCGCTGGCCGCCGCCTTCCTGCTGCTGCGGTTCCTCCAGGTGCCGCCGTGGGATCAGAGCGTCGACGCATACGCGTACTGGGCGACTCGTGGCGGATCGATCTACGGCTCGCAGACGGCTGGTGCGCTGGGCTCCTACCTCTATTCGCCAGCGTTCTCCCAGATCCTGACACCGATCACCTGGCTGCCCTGGGCCGTCTTCGTGACGCTGTGGACGGCGCTCGATCTTGCGATCGTGTGGTGGCTGCTCGGGCGATGGTCGCTGCCGGCAATGCTGTTCCTCCCCATCCCGTTCGAGATCATCTCGGGCAATGTGCACCTGCTGTACGCGGCCGCGATCGTGATCGGGTTCAGGGTCTCCGCCACCTGGGCGCTGCCGGTGCTCACCAAGGTG
The DNA here is from genome assembly GCA_963713095.1 of uncultured Chloroflexia bacterium. Taxonomy (GTDB): domain Bacteria; phylum Chloroflexota; class Limnocylindria; order Limnocylindrales; family CSP1-4; genus CAIXZV01. Next base: position 1,218,278 of record CAVQKK010000003.1, on the reverse strand, counting down.
ACGCCTGGCGTCGGCATCCTCTGGTTCGCGGTCCGCCGCGAGTGGCGTGGCCTGGCCATGGCCGTGGGCGCCGTGGCCGCCATCGCCGGGATCTCATTCGTCCTGGACCCGGCCGGCTGGCGCACATGGCTGGACATCCTCGCCAACAGCTCGAGCACCCCTGTGAGCGTGGGCTGGTACCTGCCGGTCGCGCTGCCGTACCGGCTTCCCGTCGCGGTGGCCATCGTCGTGTTTGCCGCCTGGACGGATCGCCGCTGGCTGCTGCCGGTCGCCGTGACCATGGCCATGCCAGTGCTGTGGCTGAACAGCCTGGCCGTGCTGGCGGCGTGCGTGCCACTGGCGCGGAGGACACCGCTGGGTGCGCCGGTCGCAGCCACGATGACGGTCACTGCCTCAAGGCGTGGCTGATGGAGAGACGCAGCGCTCGCATCGTTCTGGTCGGGTTCGCGCTGGCGATCGTCGGCGCGTACGTCGTCTTCGCGATCGCCAACGCCTCGTACACGTTTGGCTGCGACTACCTGACCTACGATGCCGCGGCTCGCCGCCTGCTCGCGGGTTCACCGGTCTATGACCTGACGGCAACGCAGACCGGCAGCTGCGGCCTGTATCAGTACCCACCGAGCTTCCTGGTGCTCGTGCTGCCGTTCACCTTGTTGTCGCCGGACGCCGCAGCCTGGGCCTGGATCGTCGTCTCGGTGATCGCGCTCGTAGCCGGCACGTTCGCCATGCCGATCCGCTTCGAGAGGCGGGTCATCGTCCTGGTGCTGGCTGGCACGAGCTGGCCGTTTCTGTACGGACTTCGGATCGGTCAGGTCGAAGCGCTCCTGTACCTCCTGTTCGCCCTCGGCTGGCGGTGGCTCGATCGGCCCACCTGGCTGGGTGCAACGATCGCCATCGGAGCGCTGACGAAGCTCCAGCCGGCCCTGCTCGTGCTCTGGGCCCTCCTCACGAGGCGATGGCTGGTGAGCGTGGTAGCCGTGGTCCTCGGCGTCTTGGCGGTCGCCGCCGGCCTCCTGCTAGACGCCCGGCTGTGGCTCGATGCCGCGACGGTCATCCGAACGATCTCCGGCAGCGCAGCCGACGTCGGCGCCAACATCGCACCCGCCGCGATCGCGCTCCAGTTGGGCGTCGATGCCTCCGTATCCTCCATCTTTGGGCTCCTGCACACGGCGGCGGTCATCGGCCTGGTCCTCGTCGCCGCACGGCGGGTCAGCCCTGACGCCTCGTTCCTTGCGACCGTGCTGGCATCTCAGCTGCTGTCGCCGATCCAGTGGACGCACTATGCGGTGATGCTCTTCCTGGCAATCGCGTGGCTGCTCGAGCAGCGGCAGCTATGGGCGTTGCTGGCCGCGCTGGTGCTCAACATGATGTTCGTGGGCTTCACCCCCCCGGCGCTGTACCTGGTGCTTGCGGATGCACTGCTCGTCGCGACGGTCTGGGTAGGGTGGACCCGGACTCAGCCGATGGCCTCTCGGATGCCGGTCCTTGTCGACGGCTGAGCTCTGGCGCTCCCGCACGGTGCAGCGAGCCGGCCGATGCGGCTGACGTTCGACCGCCTGTGGGTTCTTCTCGCCCTTGGGTTGCCGGTGCTCCTGGCCCTCCTGGTGCCGATGCCCGCCGTCGACCTCGCGTACCAGTTGCGAGCCGGCGACGACATTCTCCGGTCCGGTGCGCTGCCGGCTGTCGACACGTATACGTTCACGGTTGCGGGCACGCCATGGACGGACCAGCAATGGCTGGCCCAGATCCTGCTGGATGTCGGGTATCGCCTCGGTGGATGGGAATTGCTTGCCGTGCTGCGCGCGGCCATGGTCGCGCTGATCGTCGGGCTGCTGGTCGCGGTCGCGATGGCTCGCGGGGTGGCGCCCCGGATCGCCGCGATCCTGTCGCTGACGGCGTTCCTGGTCGCAGTCCCGGCACTCGCGCTCCGTCCACAGCTGCTGGGCATGGCGGTGTTCGCGCTGCTCCTGCTGCTTGCGGCACATCGGCATCGCCATCCTCGCCTGTACTGGCTGGCCCCCGTGCTGGTCGCGCTGTGGGCGAACGTCCACGGCAGCTTCGTGCTCGCGCCGTTGCTGCTGGGGTACGCGTGGCTCGACGACGTCGTGCGTAGGCGCGGATGGCGGGGCTCGCTCGCGGTGCTCTTCGTGGGTGCGGTCGCGACGCTGGTCAACCCGTACGGTCCGGCGGTGTGGGCGTACGCCGCCGGGATCGGGACCGACCCGACGATCACCGACCAGGTGAGCGAGTGGCAGCGCACCAGCCCGCTCACCGTCCAGGGGCTGCTGTTCTATGGCTCGGCCGTCGCCGGGCTGCTCGTCGCGGTCCGAGGCCGGGCGGCCCTGCGCTGGCCGGACTGGCTTTGGCTCGGGGGTCTGTTCCTGATCGGCGCCTGGGCCGAGCGCGGGGTGGCCTGGTGGCCGCTCGGGGCGGCCTACGCGCTCGCCCCGGCGCTCGCTGGCGTGGGTGCAGGGGCCCGCGCCCCTCGGCCGAGCCGGCTGAACGCGATCGTCGCCGGGGTGCTGGCGGTGGCGCTCATCGCCGCGTTGCCTTGGTGGCGGCCGGCGGACCCACTGACCGGGCGGACGGGGCTGCTGACCTACGCGCCATCGGGCCTGGCCACGGCCCTTCGCGATGCCGTGCCGCCGGGGACGCGCGTGTTCGCTCCCCAGACCTGGACCTCGTGGTTCGAGTGGGCCGCGCCTGATGCGCGCTACTTCCTCGATTCGCGGTTCGAGCTGTTCCCCACGGATGTCTGGAGCGACGATGCCGCGATCGCGACCGGCGCCACCGATGCTGCTGCGGTGCTCGACCGCTGGGGGGTATCGGTGGTGGTCACGGGCGCCGGGGCAGCCACGCCGACCGGGTGGGCGGTCGTGTACGAGGATGCAGCCGGTGCCATCATCGCCAGGGTGGGGTCGTAGTGGGATCCGCGAGGCTGGTACCTTCGTGTCAGGGGGCGGGCCTGTGCAACCGGGTACCGTCCATCCAGATGGGGAGGTGAGCGGGTGACGAGGCAGGTGACCGAGACTTCGACGGCAAGGGAGCCCGGTCTGCTCGATGTCGTGGTCCTTGGCGGAGGCGGCCACGTCGGGCTACCGCTCAGCCTCGCGCTCGCGGACGCCGGTCTTCGGGTGGGCGTGTTCGACATCAACGAGGCCACGCTGGACCGCATCCGTCGAGGCGAGATGCCGTTCATGGAGAACGGTGCCGACGAGCTCCTCGCGCGCGTACGCGCATCGGGCCGGCTTGAGTTCGGCACGTCCGCCAGCATGATCGGCCGGGCGGACACCGTGGTGGTCGTCATCGGGACGCCCGTGGACGAGTTCCTGGGGCCGTCGATGCGGGTGTTCGATCGGGCCGTGGACCAGATCGCCCCTCACCTGCGCGACGGGGCGCTGGTCATCCTGCGAAGCACCGTCTATCCGGGCACGACCGAGTTCGTGACCACCGCCCTCGCGGAGCGGGGGTGCCGCGTCGATGTGGCCTTCTGCCCGGAGCGGATCGCCGAGGGTCACGCCCTCGAGGAGTTGCGTTCGCTGCCCCAGATCATCGGGGCAGACGAGGACCGGGCGGCCGAGCGGGCGGCGGCGCTGTTCGGACGCCTTGCCGCCAGCACGATCCGGACCTCGAGCAAGGAGGCTGAGCTCTCCAAGCTGTTCACCAACACTTGGCGCTACATGAAGTTCGCGGTCGCCAACCAGTTCTTCACGATCGCCGATCAGGCAGGTGTCGACTACACCAACGTGCTGCGGGCCATCCGCGAGGACTACCCGCGGGCGGCGGACCTGCCGGGCCCCGGCTTCGCCGCCGGTCCGTGCCTGTTCAAGGACACGATGCAGCTGGCTGCATTCACATCAGATCATTTCCCGGTCGGTCAGGCCGCGATGCAGATCAACGAGGGGATGCCGGCGTACATTGTGTCGGCCCTGGAGCGGCGCCACGGCACGCTCCGTGGCCGGACGATCGGCATCCTGGGGATGGCGTTCAAGGCCGAGTCGGACGACATTCGCGCCTCGCTCTCATTCAAGTTGCGCAAGCTGCTCGAGTGGGCCAGCGCGACCGTGCTGGCCACCGACGAGTACGTCACCGATGATCGACTGGTGCCGCTGGATGAGGTCCTGGCGCGTGCCGAGACGCTCGTGATCGGCGCCCCGCACCGTGCGTACCGCTCGCTCGATCTGTCGGGTCACGAGGTCGTGGACATCTGGAACGCGACCGGCGCTGGCATCCGGCTCTAGTTCGGGGGAACCATCACGTGAAGGTTCTTGTCACCGGCGCCGCCGGATTCATCTGCGGTTATCTCGTCGAGGAGCTACTGGCGGCCGGCCACGAGGTGGTCGGGCTGGACAACTTCAGCAAGTACGGTCGAGTGGCGAAGTCGTATGACGCCCATCCGCGCTACCGGTTCGTGGAGGGCGATGCGAAGGACGTCGCGCTGCTCACCGGGCTCGCCGCGGACGTGGATCAGGTGGTGGCGGCGGCCGCCATGATCGGCGGCATCAGCTACTTCCATGAGTTTGCGTTCGACCTGCTGGCCGAGAACGAGCGCATCCTGGCGGCCACGTTCGATGCCGCGATCGAGGCGCATCGAACGGGTCAGCTCCAGCGGATCGTGGTCCTGTCGAGCTCGATGGTGTTCGAGTCCACGACCCAGTTCCCGACCCCCGAGGGCGCCGAGCGCACCTCGCCGCCGCCGATCTCGACCTACGGGTTCCAGAAGCTCGCGTCGGAGTACTTCGCGCACGGTGCCTGGGAGCAGTACCAGCTCCCGTACACGATCCTGCGGCCGTTCAACTGCGTGGGGATCGGGGAGCGGCGGGCGGTCCGCGACACCGATGTCATGAGCGGCAACGTGAAGCTCGCCCTCTCGCATGTGGTGCCCGATCTGGTGCTCAAGATCCTCAAGGGTCAGGACCCGCTCCACATCCTGGGCGAGGGCAACCAGGTCCGCCACTACACCTACGGCGGGGACCTCGCCCACGGGATCCGCGTCGCGATGGAGTCCGAGGCCGCGGTCAACGAGGACTTCAACCTCTCGACCGCGTCGTCCACCACGGTGCTCGAGCTGGCCCAGGCGATCTGGGACAAGGTCAATGGCGCTGACAAGCCGCTCCGCTACGTGACGGACCCGCCGTTCGAGCACGACGTCCAGCGTCGAGTGCCCGACGTGCGTAAGGCGCGCGAGGTGCTGGGGTTCGAGGCGACGACGACGCTGTCGGAGATGCTCGACGAGGTCATCCCGTGGCTCCGTGCCGAGCTGGGGGCCGGCCGGCTGTGATCGTGGCGGGGGAGGGCACCGGGACGAAGCCGGGCACCGGGACGGAACCGGAGACTGGCTCGCGCGGGCGCCCCGAGCTCTCGATCGTCGTGCCCGTGTTCAAAGAGGGCGAGGCGGTCGATCCGGTGCTTCGCGCGCTCACGATCGGGGTCGTGACCGGCCACGAGATCCTCGTTGTCTACGACTTCGACGAGGACCCGACGGTCCCCGTCATTGAGCTGCTCCACGCGGAGCTGCCGGCGATTCGAGGCCTTCGCAACCACCTCGGGCGCGGTGTGCTCAACGCGATGAAGGCGGGGATCGCAGCGGCGGCTGGCGATTACATCCTGATCTCGATGGCAGACGGCTCCGACGAGCCGCACGTCGTGGACAAGATGGTGACGCTCGCGCGAGACGGCGCGGACGTCGTGAGCGCATCGCGCTACATGGCAGGCGGGCACCAGGTTGGCGGTCCGCTGCTGAAGCGCCTCATGAGCCGGACGGCCGGGCTCACGCTCCACTGGTTCGGCGGCGTGGCGACCCACGATCCCACCAACAACTTCAAGCTCTACAGTCGGCGGTTCCTGGATGCGACGCCGATCCGCAGCGAAGCCGGCTTCGAGCTCGCCCTGGAGCTCACCGTCAAGGCAACCATCGCCGGCCGCCGGGTGGCCGAGGTGCCGACGACGTGGCGCGACCGGACCGCCGGGGAGAGCAACTTCAGGCTCCGCCAGTGGCTGCCGCACTACCTGCGCTGGTATCGGGTGGCGATGCGGGCGAGGTGGCTGGGACGCCGGGAGCGACCCGCCGAGCGTTGATCGGGCGTCGCGCCGGCCTCGCCCGGCTCGAGATCAGGCCAGGTACGGACGTGGCTCCCGCGTTCCCGGGTCGACGATGAGCCGCCCGAGGGCGACCACCGCCACGCCGGTGATCACGATCGCGCCAACGATCGAGAGCAGGCGGACCTCTGGGATGGTCCAGCCTTCGGGCGGGAACATGACGATCAGGTTGGCCGCGAACGCCACCGCGAACCAGGAGAAGGTCGTCAGCACGCCCGGGCGCCCCACCGCGAGCAGCAGGAACACGAACGCCGGATACGCGTAGCGCTCGTGCATCGTGGTCATCGTCACGAACACCCCCAGGGAGATCGCGCCCAGACCCAGCGCCAGCTGCTCGGGGGTGGGCCGCTCCCAGACCGCGAAGAACACGACGAATGCGACCGCCGCAGCCAGCAGATAGCCCAGCAGCGCCAGCGTGAGCGGCCCGACGATCACTCCCTGGTTGCTCACGAAGTCACCGCCGGCGCCCAGCTCCTGGACCAGCCACCACGGGTTCCATGCGCGCAGCGAGAGGACGTCGAAGATCTGGTTCTGGTAGGTGGCGAGGTTGTGGAGGTAGTTCTCCGGGCCCTGCGCGGCGAGGAACGGCAGCCAGGTCAGCACCGCGACCACCGCCCCGATCGCTGCAGCCCGGAGCGTCCCGCGCAGTCCCTGGGTGGCCAGGAACCAGGCGGCGAACGGGACCAGGAACGGCAGCGCCTGGGGCTTGGTCATGAGGCTGATCGCGAGCAGCGCGGCGGCGAGACCGGGCCTTCGGGCGCGGACCGCCAGCAGCGCCAGCAGGGCCGGCAGCACGTAGAGCGACTCATACTGGCCCCACCACGCGGAGACGTACCAGGTCACCGGCCACAGCAGCACCGCGCCCGCGGCGAGGATGGCGAGCCCGGGGCGCTCCCGGAACCACCAGATCACGCCCGCCGCGATGCCGATATCGGCGAGGCTGGCCGGAATCTTCATCAGTGCGCGGATCGCCGCGTCCGACGAGTTGGTCACGGTCCGGAACGCGGGCTCAACGGCCGCCAGGGCGCCCCAGATCCAGGCCATCACGGCCGGGAACGAGAGGTTCTGGTCGTAGGCATGGTCCCAGCCGTTGACGGCGATCCCGTGGACCCAGACGACGAACTGGTCGATATCGCCCGCGACGCCCTTCGCGGGGAGCACGAACAGGCGGATCGCGATGCCGGCCGCGAACAGGATCGGAATCGCCAGGATCAGCCACGGCGACCAGCCGCCACGAGTATCGGGAAGCGGCAGGCCGGAGATCATGTCGGCCCCAGCCCTCGCGTCGTCAGGCCGGCGTGGTGACCCAGTAGCGCTCGGCGGCGCCGCCGGGGACCCGCCCGAGATCCGCGGTCTTCGCGGCAAAGCCGCGCACCGACGTCGCCATCGCCTGCTGGTCGTCGAACAGGCGCGCCATCTGGCTCCCGTACAGCGCGATGCCCCGGATCTTTCGCTCGAGCTGGTCGCCCACGTCGGCGAACTCGGCGGCCAGTGACACGTCACCCGGCAGCCCGCTCAGCCAGCCCGGCGGCAGATCGTCGAGGCTCCCGAACTCCTCCCACCAGGCGTACGGGAAGTCCTCGTAGAACGCCATCTGCCCGGTGTACGCCGCGCTGGGCATCACCCAGCGCCGCGGGTCCCGGAGCAGGGCCATGCCGGCATCGCGGGTCAGCTGGTGATCCACGTGACCGCCGATGCCCAGCGGCGCGTACACGCGCTGCGGCTCGAGCCGCGCGACCTCGCGCCGGACCAGCTCGACCGGTGCCGGGTCATCGTCCCGCGGCGTCCCCAGCAGCTCGTCGTCGCCCTGGTACCCGCGGAACACCGCGTCGGGCAGGTCAAGCCACACGATCGACACCTCGGCGAACGCCGCGTAGCGCTCGTCCTCCAGGCGCCGGGTGGCGCTCAGATCACCCGCCTCGGCGGCCTCGGTCCGCTCGGTCGTGAGCACCGCGCCCTGCGCGGACACGTCGTCCATCAGCGGCTGGCCGGCGAGCGGCGCGTTGTGGATGTTCGCCCGGCGATACCACGACGACCGCTGCCAGAACCGGCGGGCCGCGGTGTCGGCGTCGGACTGGGTGGCGTCGAGCTGCTCCTTCGTCGCCTGCCACGGCGGCACCGCGGACGGATCGTCCACCGCGAAGTCAGCCTGCAGATGCGCCCGGTTGAACGCCTGGGTCACCGGCCAAACGCTCTTGGTGCCGAACCCCAGCGCCTCGCGCTGGTATGTGGTGAGCCCGTTCGTGTCACCTGTCCCCGAGTAGAGGGTCACGATGGTCACGCTCTGGCCGAGCTCGCGCAGGCTGGCGATGAGCCCGCCGCAGGAGAGCGCGACGTCATCCGGGTGGGGCGCGATGAACACGTGGGTCATGGCCGCCCGAGTATAGCCGGGAGAGTTGGCCCCTCACGGACACCGACGCAGCGTCCGCCCGCGTCAGCGGTCCGGCACCATCGGCTCGTCAGCCACCCGAGGCGAGCACCCGCCGGAACCGCCAGCTCGCGAACCCCAGCAGAACGACGGCGAAGCCCGCGATCACCAGCAGCTGGGGCACGATGTCGACGAGGGTCGCGTTGTCGAACGAGAGCTTGCGGAACGCGTCCATCGCCCAGGCGTGCGGCGTGATGTGGGACAGCGTCCGCATCGTGTCGGGGAACACTTCGGGCGGCACCATCGTGCCGCCCAGCAGCCCGAACATCATCCCCAGCGCCGGCCCCAGGGCGCCCGCCTGGCTGGGGTTCCTTGCCGCCACCCCGATCAGCATCGCCGCCCCGCCCGAGACGAACGCGAACGCCACCACGATCGCGGTGGTCGCCGCGGGATCGACCCAGTCCACGCTGAACAGCAGTGCCGAGGCGACGACGATGAACGCGCCCTGGAACAGCGCCAGGATCACGCGCGCGGCGCCCTCGCCAAGGATGATCGTGCTGCTGCTCGCGGGCGTGGACAGCATCCGGCGCGAGACACCCAGCTGGCGGGTCGTGATCAGCTCCACGGCACCGGTCAGGGCGGTCAGGAACATGAACAGGATCACCTGGCTCTGGGCGCCGATGCTGTAGCCGCTGACGCCGGCGGTCGCGGAGGTGGCGACGGACTCGACGGCGACCGCGACCCCGGGCGTGCCGGCCCGGGCGCTGCGGGCGGCGGCCAGGGCCTGATCGAACGAGATCCTGCTGGCCTGGGCAGCGAACCTCGCCGATCGCACCAGGGCCGCCTGGGCGGCGACGGCTCGCTCGACGATGGGCCGGACCGCGCTCGAGATGGTTGTCTTGGGCGACAGGTAGCTCAGGGTCGCGGTGTCCCCGCCGCTGAGCGTGGTGTCGTAGTCGGCCGGGATCGCGAGACCGAACTCGACGAACCCCCGCGCCACCGCGTCCGCGAGATCGGCGACGGTCGAGTATCGGCGGAGGTCGATGCGCAGGTCCTGGTTGGCCGCGACGTCCGACGCGAGCTCGGTCGCGAACGGCCCGCCGTCCGCGTCCACCAGCCCCACCCGGGCCGACCCCTGGCCGCCATAGGTCACGCCCAGGACGATGATCAGGATCAGCGGCAGGACGATGATGAAGAACAGCCCCTGCCGGTCGCGCGCGGTCCGGACGAGGTTGACCCAGGTGATCGCGAGCGCCTGGCGCACGGGGTTCGCCCGCTCGCTCGTGCCGGCGGTGCCGTCCATGCCGCCCGCCCCGCTCGTGCCCCTTGCCTCGCTCATGCGACGAGCGCCCGTCGCGCGCGCGCCAGGCCGATCCCACCAAGGACGAGGCCCATGCCCACCAGAACCAGGATCGAGGGGAGGATGTCGGCCAGGCCGCTGGTCGATGCGGCCAGCGTGTTGATGCCCCGCAGGAACCAGTAGTGCGGCGTGATCTGGGACACCATGACCAGCCCTTCGGGTGCCTGGCTCAGGGGGATGAACACGCCGCCGATGGCCGCCAGCGAGAGGGCGACGATCGCGTTGAGGCCGCCAGCCTGACGCTGCGTCCGGGCCAGCGTGGCCACCACGGTCGAGATGCCCATCGCGGCGATCACCGCGGCCAGGATCAGGATCGCGACCAGTGGTGGGGATCCCCAGCTCGCATGGACGAACAGCGTGGTCGCGATCCACAGCACGGTCATCGAGACGAGTCCCAGCGCGAACCCGGCGAGCGAGGCGCCGAAGATGATCGAGGCTGGCTTGACCGGAGCCGCCAGCAGCCGGGGCATCGTGCCCATCTCCCGATCCGAGAGCAGCGCCAGCGAGCCGTACTGGGTGGCGAAGAACACGAACATGATCGCCATCGCGGCACCGTAGAAGGTCGCCAGATTGGCCTGGAACTGCTCGGTCGCCGTGTCGGTGACCGTGATCGGGCCGGGCTGCGCGACCGCCGCCTGGGCCTGGGAGATGGTCGTTGCGTCGACGGTCCCGCCGGTCGCGGCCGTGGTCGCGATCATCAGCTGCGCCGCGCCGACGTCGCTCGCGAACCGGCTCACGGCCGACCGAGCCACCTCGAGCGACACCGCGAACTCGCCGCCCAGGATCGTGACCTGCGCCGGCTTGCCGGTCTCGATGGCCGCCGTGAAGCCCGCCGGGATGAGGATCGCCGCGCCGGCCTCCCCGGCCCGGACCGACTCGGCGGCCGCGGCCTCGGTCGTCCCGGTCGTGACGTCCGCCACACCCGCATCGACGATTGCACCCAGCACGTCGTCGGTGAGGATCTTCGCGACGTGGCCGCCGTCCTGGTCGACCACCACGAAGCTGGTGTGGAACGATGAGAACTCGTTCGGGATGAGCATGGAGAAGGCGAGCGCCAACCCGAGCGGCGTGACGACGGAGAAGATGATCGCGGACCGGTCGCGGAGCCGCTGGCGGAGGATCCGGCCGGCGATGACGAGAGCCGCGCGCATCGTGCTGCTCCGGCCTGCGCTAGTCTCGGAGGGCCTTGCCGGTCAAATGGAGGAAGACGGCCTCGAGATCGGGCTCGATCACCTCCACCGAGCGGATCGAGACGCCATCGCGCGAGGCGGCCTCCAGCAGCCGCGGCAGCAACCGCCGGGCCTCGTGGACGAGGAGGTCGAGGCCGCCGTCATGGACGGTGACCCCCCGCACACCGTCGATCCCGCCCAGCGCCTCGGCCGCCGTGTGGAGGTTGCCGCTCGCGGTCAGGCTGACCTTGTCCTCGCCACCAACCAGCGCGACCAGCTCTGCGCGGGTCCCCTCGGCGATGATCCGACCCTCATCGATGATCCCCACGCGGTCGCACAGCCGTTCCGCCTCCTCCATGTAGTGGGTCGTGTACAGGATGCCCATGCCCTGGGCGCTGAGCGCCTCGACGCTGGTGAGGATGGCGTTGCGGCTCTGCGGATCGACGCCGACCGTGGGCTCGTCCAGCACGAGCAGGCGGGGACGGTGGAGCAGGCCAACCGCGATGTTGAGCCGGCGCTTCATCCCGCCCGAGTAGTGCTCCGTCCGATCCTTCGCCCGGTCGGTCAGGTCGACGACCTCGAGCACCTCATCGATGCGGGTTGTGAGGGTGCGACCGCGCATGCCGTACAAGCGTCCGAAGAAGGCCAGGTTCTCGCGGGCGTTGAGGTCCGGGTAGATCGCCAGGTCCTGCGGGACGAGCCCGATCGCCGCCTTGGCCTCGGTCGAGCCGACGTCGAGCGGACGGCCGGCCACAACGACCTCGCCCGCGTCGCGGTACAGGATCCCGCAGGCCATCGAGATGGTGGTGGTCTTGCCCGCGCCGTTCGGACCCAGCAGTCCGTACGTCTCACCCGGGGCGATCTCGAAGCTGACGCCCCGGACGGCCTCGCGGCTCCCGAACGACTTGCGAAGATCGCGGCAGCTGAGCACGGGCGCCGAAGGCTTCGCGCTCGGTGCGGCGGTCGGTGTTGCGGCTGGTTCCGCGGCCGATGCGGCGGCCCCGTCCGGACTGAGGTCAGTGGTCACGGTCACCGCGCCCTCCCAATGCGTGGCGGATCGCCCGTGCTGGCACCGATGCAGTGTCGGACCGCCCTGGTCGCTCGTTGAGGGCCGTTTGTCCTGTAGCCCGAGGCCCCCGCGCGCGTTAGCGGCCCGGATGCCGCGGCGCGAAACTGGCCTTGCCCGAGAGCCTACCAACCTCCCTCGCCCACCAGGGGCACGAACACGCAGCGGCCATCGGACCGCTCGATCCACTCGCTGCCTCTGCGCTCGACGACCATCAGCTCCTGCTCATACCGAGATCCGACCGGGATCACCAATCGCCGCCCGTCGCGCAGCTGCTCGCGCAGCGTCGTCGGGATGCCGGGCGCACCGGCCGCCACGACGATCCCGTCCCAGGGCGCCTCCTCGAGCACGCCCAGGCTGCCGTCACCTACGCGAACGTCGACCCGGCTCCCGTACCCGAGCGCGACCAGCCTCGTCCGCGCCGATGCCGCCAGCTCGGCGTCGCGCTCGATGGAGATCACGCGACAGCCGAGCTCAGCCAGCACCGCGGCCTGGTAGCCCGAGCCCGTTCCCACCTCCAGAACCCGATCCCCGGTGCTCGCGCCCAGCAGCTCGGTCATCCTGGCCACGATGTAGGGCTGGCTGATGGTCTGACCCCTGCCGATCGGCAGCGGATTGTCGGCGTACGCAGCGGCACGCTCGTGGTCGGGCACGAAGGCTTCCCGCGGCACCGCCGCCATGGCCGCGAGCACGCGCTCGTCATGGATGTCGCGTGCCCGCAGCTGGGCGGCAACCATCCGGGTCCTGGCCTCACTCGCGCGTGCCGGACCCTCGTCCATTGCCTGGGCTCAGCTCGCCGACGGGCTCGGTGATCCTGCGGGTGGCGATGCCGCCTGCGAAGACGCCGACGGCATCGCGGATGGCGACTCACTCGCCCCGGGCGACGCGCCGGTCCCCGCGGACCCGTTCGCCCTGGACGACGCGCTGGCCGCTGCGGACCCGTTCGCCCTGGACGACGCGCTGGCCGCTGCGGAGGCGCTCGGCCCGACGGACCCGCTCGCGACAGGGCTCTCCGACGCCACCGGCGTTTCCGTGGGCACGGGCGTTGGGAGCAGGCCCGAGAACGTGCCCTTGTGCCCCAGCAGCAGCGCGTACACGAAGATCAGCGAGAACACCGCGACGAGCACAAGCACGAACATCGCCGAGACGCGGTCCTGGACGTGAACGGCCTGCTCCGAGACGGACGGTGGCGCAGCAGCCGGCCTGGGCGCGGGCCGCCGTCCACGGCGCCCGAGAGGCCGTGCCGCGGGAGCGCGGTCCTCGTCCTCATCCTCCTCCTCGTCGAGGCCCTCCTCCTCGTCCTCATCCTCCTCCTCGTCGAGGCCCTCCAGCTCCCGCTCCTCGTCGGGGTCCGCGTCCGAAGCGTCCGCGCCTTTCGCGCCGTCGGGGCCCTTTGCGGCCGCCCGGTCACGATCCTTCTCCGTCATCCGGTGATCGGTCTCCTCTCGGCGGGTCTCGATGCCAAAGTGTCGGGTCCGGTGTGCAGTGTCCCGCCGGACGTCACCCGCGCGGCCGTCAGTGTACCGATCGAAGGCCGCCCGCCGCGCTCGAGGCTGACGCGCCGCTCGATCGACGCGCCCGAGCCGGGCAACCGACTCGCCCGTGCCGGACAACCGACCAGATGCCCAAATGGTGGGTACGAACCCGGAGCCCCGGGCGCGGATCTGTCCATGTACGCGCCTCACGGGTGTTGCGTGCGCGACGACCGCGTCGAGTTCGCCAAGTGCCCACGACACGGGTAGTAGCGCAACTCTGAGACCTCACACTTGCGCTTGCACCCGCTCCACGGGTAGGCGACCGACTCCGGCGCGAACCCGGCGTGCCGTCCGGAGCGAGGCGCCGGCAGCCCGGCGGCGATCGCGATCGTCGGGCCCGTTTGCACCCAGTTCACGGGTGGACGACCAGGTCCGGGCCGCGAAGCGCAAACGCGGACCCACCGCCGGGGCTCGATCGCGGGCGGCGCTCGAACCCCGTCCGGTGCCCCACGCAACCCGGGCGCACGATCCTTGAACCCTCGCGTCCGACGACCGGACCGATCGCAGGCAGCCTCGAACCCGGGCGCAGCGTCGTGCTCGAACCCGGGCGCAGCACGGCCCTGGAACCCCTGGGCGTCCGCCCGGTCAGGCCTCGCGAAGCTCGCGCACCAGCAGGCCCGACAGACCCGCCGCGATCGAGATCACGCCCGCCGCCGCGATCACCGGTCCGGGCCCGAACTCCCCGGTGAGGAGCCCGCCGAACGCCATCGCCACCGACATCCCGCCGAACACGAGCGCGAACCTGAGGCTCACCACACGTCCCATGAGCTCGGGCGGTGTCCGCTCCTGGAACAGCGTTTGGCTGGGCACGACGAACGCCATGTTCGCGATGCCCATGCCGATCAGCAGGCCGAGCGCGATCGGCACGCTGTCCACTGTGCCCAGCGCCATCAGCTGCACCCCGTACGCGGTGTAGGCGGCGATGATCAACATCCCCTTGCGCACCCGCGTGCTGACCAGGCCCAGTGCAAAGCCACCGATCAGGTTCCCGACGCCGATCGCCGTCTCCATGAACGCGTAGGTCGCCCGGTACTCGTCGCCTGGGCCGGGGGTCAGCTGTCTGGCCAGGATGACGCTCACGACAGTAATCACGCCCAGCGCTAGCTGCCCGGCTGTTCCCTGGAGTGTGTTCGCAAGCAGCACCGTCTCGTGGCGGAGGAAGCTCCAGCCTGCCTTGAGGTCGCTGAGCACCGACGATTCGGGAGCCTTGTCAGCAGTGTCGGCCGTTGACGCCTCACCGCTTGCGGCAGCGCGCCGATCCGAGGCCGCGCGGCGTTTCAGCAACCGACGCTCCAGCAACCGGCGAGCGAGCGGCGGCACCACGATGGTCGTCAACAGCAGGGCCGAGGCCAGGTAGGTGACGGAATCGAACCAGAACGCAAGCGGCAGCGACGATGCCAGGAACACCACGAAAAGACCCGCGATCGGGTAGTTGACGACATCGGCGATCGTCTCGCCTACCCACATGGCGGAGTTGGCGGCCAGGAGGTCCCGCTCCTCCACGATCCGAGGCAGGATCGCGACCCTGGCCGGCCGGAAGAAGATCGACACGGTCGTGACAAGGAACACCAGCGGGTAGGCGAGCCAGACATTGATCAGGATCGCGACCGGCACCAGGAGCACCAACGAGGCACGCAGGATGTCCGAGACCACGAGCACCTGCTTGTTGTCCCAGCGATCTACGAACGTGCCGGCGATCGGTGAGAACAGCAGGTTTGGCAGCGTGGAGACGAGGAACGTCAACGCCACGACCAACGCCGAATTGGTGATCTCGAACACGAAGGCGATCAGAGCCAGCTGATTGACTCTGTCCCCGAAGAGGCTGATCAGCTGGCCAGTCCAGAGCGCCGAGAACGAGCCGTTGAGCGCCAACCGAACGTATGGGTGCTCGCGGATCCGTGCCAGCGTCGGGACTGCGGCTTCCGCGGGCAGCATGGTCGTCGCGGGTGACGCCATCCCGACGCCCGGCGACCCGAGCACCAGCGGTCGGTCCAGCGCGGCCGCGCCTTCGAGCCCGGGCGTGAGGCCGGAGCCCGCCAGACCCAGACGCCGTCGAACGGATTCCTCATCGAGCTCCGCCAGCACCTGCTGGGGCTCGCGAACCAGCGTCGCGAACAGGAAGAACGCCAGGCCGGACGTCAGGAACAGGTCGCCGATTGATGCGACGTTGCGCACCAGCGGGACAGGGATGGGGATGAGGTCGCCCAGCGGTCCCAGGTGAGCAAAGAACTCGGGCGTCGTGCCGAACGTCAAGGGAACGTGAAGCACGGACGTCAGGGGACCCTCGAACCCCGCCGCCGTGTAGGCCGGCATCCAGACCGGCATGTACCCGCCGTTCGCGACGATCACGACCGCGTTGCTGGCCACCCCAACGAACGCCAGCGCGAGACCCGGGTAGCCGCGGTTGAACCAGAGCGTGACGAGCAGCAGTGCGTAAGCGAACGCCAGCAGCGGCAGGCGGGCCGACTCAACCGGCGCCACGCTCAGCCCGAGCAGGCTTTCGGTTCCGAACCTGACGATCACCGCGACGAACAGCAGCGGCAGCAGCCGAAGCCGCACGTCAGCCAGTCGCTCGAGCCGGCCGCCCAGCAGCAGCCCGACGATCAGCCCGAGTGCGACGCCGCCTATCAGCATGTGGTGATTGTGGGGTGCCGCAGGGGTCGCGTGCGCATGCCCAGGGTCATGCTGTCGTGTGGCAGCCCCCCGCTGAGATCAGCCCGTAACTGTCTCAGCTAGGCCCCACTGTGGTGACCGGCGGCGAAGCGACGGAGGCAATGCGGTTCGCATGCTGCGCGATGAGCGGGATCGGTCGCGGCTGTGCGGTCCCACCCGGATCGCTGACACCGGCCACCCAGTCCGTCTTCACGAAGGCGTCCACCACCTTCGGATCGAACTGTACGCCGGCGAACTTGCGGAGCTCGCCCAGCGCCTGTTCGGAGGTGAGGGGGGTCATTCGATACGGCCGTTGGGCCGTCATCGCCTCGAAGGCATCCGCGACGTGAAGGATCCGCGCCAGCAACGGGATCTCATCGCCGATCAGCCGATCTGGGTAGCCCGAGCCGTTGTACCACTCGTGGTGGTGGCGGATGATTGGCAACTCTCGGGACAGTCGGGAGACCGGCGCGATGATCTGCGCCCCGAGCACCGGGTGCGCATTCATGAGCATCCGCTCCTCGCGGTTCAGTCGCTCCTGTTTGAGAAGCACGTTGTCCGGAACCCCGATCTTGCCAACGTCGTGGAGCAGGCCGCCCCACTCGAGCGCCTCGAGATCGGCGTCCCCAAGGCGCATCACCCGCCCGATGTCGCCGGCGATCTCCTTGACGCGCCAGGAGTGCTTGCTCGTGTAAGGATCACGCTTGTCCACGGCACCGGCCAGTGCGGTGATGGTCTGTGTGAACATCTCCCGCATCTCGACGAAGTTGTGATACGCCAGCCTGGTCGTGTACAGGGGAAGCGCGAACAGCAGGCTCGCCCACCACGCCACGGTGTACATCTGGGCCATGAGCCACCCCAGCGGCGCTAGGCCAACAATGCTCGTCGTGATGCCGCGCCCCTCCGTTCGGATGATCTCTCGCGCGTCCTGCCCCGTCCGCAAAGAGACAAGCACCGCGGTTAGTGCGGCATTGATGCCGAGGAAGAGTGTTGCGGCCGCAATTGATGCGATGAATGAGATGGGGTCCGTGAGATCGCGATCACCACCGGCGATCAAGTGGTAGAGCAGGCCCGCGGCCACCGCAGGGACCATGATTCCCGCGTGATTGGCCAGCGAGCCGTACCAAGGAATGCGTCCACGGATCTCGCGGACCTCAGTTGGCCCGATGAGGCCCACCCAGGCACCGGCGGTGGGGCCGCCGAGGACTATCGCCGCCATCAAGGTGGCAGTCGACACGGTCCAAGTCGCCCCGCGAGGCATTCGCACCGGCAACGCTGAGGCAACCATCGTCATGGCGATCCAGAAGGCGACGCCGATCACGCGACCCTGATCGCCTAATCCCGCGCCTATTGCACGATCGACGGGAATCAGAAGAGTCGTGGCGACCAGCGCAAACGCGCTTGCAGCCACGACCCCAATGATGTAGAGCTTCAGGCGTCTCGGCATCCAACCCTCAGTTCCCGATGCTCTCGGACTCTAGCCCCTTTCACCCAAACGGGTGAACATGACTTGAGTACTGAGGGGAAGGCGTTGATCAGAAGCCCTTCAGCGACGCGCCTCCAGCCAGGGCCATTGCGGCCACTGCACTGAGGGCAGCCAAGAGTCGCATGAGGCGATCCTTCATCGGTCGATCCTCCGCGTCCCTTGGCCCTACCAGCCCTTGAAGGCCTTTTCCGGTGCCACGCTCGTTCCTCCTCGCGGCCTCCGTGTCCGTTAGGAACACGAAAACCGACCTGACTCGAAAGTCGGTCGGTTGCACTATTCGCTCCACCCCACCCTAAGTGCCCAATTCAGGTGGGGCATCGGCGCGTCCGAGCGTTTCCTTGATGCACCGTACCTAAGTACTAGTGCCGGGGCGGACTATAGGTGTCCCGGACCGCACGGGTCAATACGCAACCCTACCTATGGTCATCAGGCCGTTCGGCCCGGTTTCCATCTGCCGCTCGGCCCTCTGAGCTCCAGAACGTGGACTAGAGCCGGTCGATCGGGGGCGGATCGACACCAAGTTGCTCGCGGAGGACAGACGCGTAGTGGGCGTATTGTTCGGCGGCTGCAGCGTGTCTTGACGCGGACTTGTACGCCCGCACCAGGAGGAGCTCGATCCCGTCGGCCGTCGGATCTACGACCAGGACGCTGTGCGCAAGATGGATGGCGCGTTCGGAGTCACCAGCCACAAGCGCCTCCGAGATCTCGTTCTCGGCGACACCCAGGACCGCAGCGTGCAGGTTGTCACGGTATGCGGAAGCCCACTCCTCATATGCGAAATCAAGTGCGTATCTGGCCGAGTAGAGGGCCAACAGACGGTCGATCGCTCCCGGGTCACCTCGCTTGGTTGCACGAACGAGGGCCCACGCATCACGGCTCGCCGAGCCGAAGAGTTGATCATTCAGGCTCAGAACTTCGCCATCGAATCCGATGTAGCCAGCGCTCATTCCCTCTCGGTATTCGGGCTCGAAGACCCTGCGCATGAAGTAGATCGTCTGATGCAGCGAGTTCGCTGCAGTGTCGGGACCGAGGTCCGGCCAGAGGGCGTCGATGGCCTCATCCCGGGATGCTGCCTGGCCGGGATGCGATGCTAGGAAGCAGAGCAGCCCGAGCACCTTCCGGCGCAGTCGTTGCCTGAGGGGCACTCCCCCGATCTCCAATCGCACCGGGCCTAGGTCCCAGAGGTAGACGGCCGGTGCAAGGCGTCGACTGATCGCGGAGGCTATCGGCCGGACTGCCTTGCTCGAAGCTCCGATGACCCGGAGGAAACTCGCGTCGTCCCTCCCACCAATCGCCGCCAGGAGTCTGGCAGCGGTGACGCTCGCCCCACCGTCCGTGGCGACGCTGTTGCGAAGCGCACTTGACCAACGAGACGGACGTACCCGCGCCTCCTCGACAACGGCTTTACGGGCGTCTTCAGCAAGGCGGTCCAGATTCGGGGCTAGCTCGTCTGCGAGCATCGACAGTACGAAGGTCTCCTCTGGCATCAACTGAACAACCTCGGCCCGAATGAGGCCCTCGCCAGCAATGCGGCGCAATATGTCTGCACATCGCGCGCCTGGTCGCGAACGCTGCCGTCTCGCAATCCTCTCCAGTTCCGAGACCTCGACATGGCTGTTGGGTGCCTTCCTTAGGACAGCAGTTCGCGCCCTTAGCAGTTGACCACGCAAGATCCCAGCTGCGTCGTGGCACGGCTCGACTTGCAGAGCGTCGGACATCCGCTGAGCTGTATCCAGATCACCTCGCCGGATGGCGAGGTGACCACCCACGAGGAACCGCACACCCTTGAAGGGCGGCGTTGTGAGAGATGGCTCAACACGACCGAAGACCGCCTCCGCTTCGTCGACGGCACCGAAGTGAACCAAGATCTTCGCAAGTTCAATTGCCGCCTCGTCGCGATCCAACCTCGATCCACTATCCATGACTGCCCGCAACGCGTTCACGGCCTCATCAAGTCGACCAAGCTGAGCAAGACCTGTTGCTCGTGCGGCGACAGCGGCCACGTACTCTGGGCTCCCCGGCGCGCCCAGATCCACCTCGGCGCGAGCAGCGATGCGTACCGCGTCGACTGTGTCCCCCAGCCACAACAGGATCCCCGCCAGGTTGACGCGCGTTACCCCCGCATAACGCTGATGACCGGCACGATCCTGGCGGACCGCTAGTTCGCGCAGGTTGTCCGCGATCGTGTCGAGGTTGCCTTCGTGCTCAGCTTCCCAGAGGGCGATCGTTGCTGTAGCGAGGTTGCGCTGCGTTGGTGTTAGGTCGGTCTCCAGGGCCTTCTCGACAGAGTCGAATGCCGCCTCGGGTATTCCTCCGATCCCGAGAACCGAGGCGAGGTTGAGCAGGGTCATTCCTGCGAGTGGCCCTCCACGCGCCCCCTCTGCGGCGGCGTTGGCCAACTCGAGAGCCCTCTCGTGGTTGCCACGGCTGAGAGCCACCCGTGAGCGAAGGAGGAGTGCGGCGGGTCTATTGGCTGGGCCCGCCGATCCGTCCAGAAATGGTCGTGCTTGTTCAAACTGTCCGGAGGCGTATATGTCGTCGACTGAGGAGTCGAGTACATGGGCTGCGGCCACAGTGTCGCCTGCCGCCCGAAAATGCCACGCGGCAGTCTGCCAGTCTTCCGACTCGAGGGCCACGGCAATGCGACGGTGGAGGTCCGCGACAGCCTCCGGGCCGATGGTAGCCTCCAGCCGCGCGAGCAGGAATTCACGCACGAGGGGGTGGAACCGATGAGGCGAGCCCGGATCGGGTCGTGTCAGGAGCCCGATATGCTCGGTTTCACTAATGGATGCCGCAATCTCATTCGACGGCCGGTTGTCCACGATGCTGGCAAGTCGCAAGTCCACCCACGCAAAGAGGGCGACTCGATCGAGAAACTCCTGGAGCTCCTGCGGCAGGCTGGCGACAACCTCTTCGGCTAAGTAGTCGTATAGATCGCCGGCGCCAGCACTGATTTGGGATATGAGGCCGCGTGGGTCCGGCCTGTTCTGCTCCTCGAGGTTGACCCGAATGAGGCTTAGCAGGGCCGCCCAGCCGTCTGTGCGCTCGACGAGCTCGTCTACCACGTCGCGTTCGAGTGGGAGGCGGTACACATCTCGGAACAGGCGGTCTGCCTCGGCGGCCTCGAAGCACAGCGCATCGCCGGTCAGCTTGGAGATGGCTCCACGCGCCCGGAGCCGGCTGAGCGGCAGCTTCGGGAGGGACCGCGAGGCGATGATCATGTTGAAGCCGGGGCCCGTGGCGTCGAGCAGCGCCCGGACAGTCGGCGCGACTTCGGGGCTGCCGTCCACGGTGTGGTAGTCATCAAAGACGAGCGTCAGTCCCTCGGGGTGGGCCGCGCCGAAGACCGCAAATTCGCTGGCGAGGCTGCTGCGGATCTCCTCCGCTGATGGCCCGCCCGGTCCGAGCTGCATGATCAGCGAGTAGGTTTCCGGGGCGAACTCAGGGTCGAGCTCCCGTCCACTTGCCACGAGATGCCTCGAGAATGTCAGCCAGTCTCGATCGTCGGGTTCGAGGCGGTACCAGGCGGTGAGTCGAGTGGTGCTTCGGGCCCAATCGGCGAGGAGCGTCGTCTTGCCGAAGCCAGCTTCGGCAACGATGAGACCGAGCCGCCCGGTGGCAGCGGTGTCGAGCCAGCTGTTGAGCCGCTGCCTCGACAGCACATCGGGCCGGAGCAGCGGCGGGTGGATGCGGGCACCGACGATCGGAAACGTGATCATGCCCGGCGCACCAACCCGGCCGCCGAGCAGCATCGGACCAGGGACCCCCGGTCCGACACCGACAAGCCCATGAGCTGACTGCCCCCTCGTCGGAGGATCGGTTCGCGCCCTTGCCCCCCGAACCGATGCACCGCTGAGCGCGAACGATACGGACGATCGCTCGCCATCGTCAACGGGCGAAGGTGTCGTCTGGGGCGGCGCCGATGTCTCGCGGACACCCTGGCTGGTCGAAGTCGCGGAAACGCGGTGCTGACTGACGGCCGTGCTGGGCATGGCGCAGATCTTGGCAAGCCGCGCTCATCAACCGCTTATCTCGACCCCGCGAGCTCCTCGATGGAGCGCGGTCGCCGGCGAGGACGCGCGGCTCAGCCTTCGTACTCGAAGCCGATCTTGAGCTCGACCTGGTACTCGACGATCTCGCCATCCTCGATTCGTGCCGTCGACTTCACCACCTCGACGGTCCGAATGTTGCGAACGGTCTTGGAGGCGGTCGCGACCGCCTGCCGGGCTGCGTCGCTCCAGGATCGGGGACTCGTTCCGACCATCTCGCGGATGATGATCACGCCCATGGGCTCCTCCTTGCTACGGAGCATCCAGCATAGTCAGCCAGGGCGTGAACGCAGATCAGGACGATGAGCTCAAGCCCGTGGCAGCCCTAACCTTGTCGAAGCATGAGCTGCAGTAGACGGGCCGGTCGCTGCGTGGCTGGAAAGGGACCACGGCCTGGCCGCCGCAGCTGTTGCAGATCGCCGCGTGATACTCGCGGGCCGCCCCGCCAGGTGCCGCGCCGCGAGCCCGCTTTGCGGCGGCTCGGCACGACACGCATCGCTGCGGATCGTTGACCAACCCCTTGCTCTCGAAGAACGTCTGCTCGCCAGCCGAGAACAGGAACGACTCGCCGCAATCACGGCAGGTCAGCGTGCGATCCTCGAACACCCCTCGTGCCCCTCCTCCGACCACGCGTCCCGGTTCGGATCCGGCGACGCTGCGACCCGGCGGTGCACGGCATCGGCGCAGGCGCAGGTGGGCTCGCTGGGCTCTGAACTCTTCCGCGGAGGATACGCGTGCCGTCAACCGGCGAGCGGCGAGCGATCACGGAGCGGGCCGTCGGCGCTGGCCTGCCGTGCCGATCGCCACCCCTATCCGCAGGGTGGCGTCAGCTCACGTCTGCGAACCGATCACCGGCGTAGTTGACGAACCGTGTCTGGGCCTTCTGGAACCACAGGTCGATCTCGCCCGTAGGGCCGTTGCGGTGCTTGGCGAGCTTGAGCTTGACGACCTCGCCGTCGGTGACCTGATCGTCCGATCCACGTTCCTTCTCGCGCCACAGGAAGACCACAAGATCAGCGTCCTGCTCGATGCTGCCTGACTCACGGAGGTCTGACAGGCGGGGCTCCTTCGACTCGCGCATCTCCGGCTGACGGGACAGCTGGCTCAGCGCCATGACCGGCACCTTGAGCTCACGGGCGAGCGCCTTGAGGCCGCGCGAGATCTCGGACACCTCCTGGACGCGGTTGGCGTCGCGGCTGGTGGTCGAAGCCTGCATGAGCTGGAGGTAGTCGACGATGACGAGGTCCAGGCCCGACTCCGCCTGCAGCCGCCGCGCCTTCG
This sequence comes from uncultured Chloroflexia bacterium, assembly GCA_963713095.1. Taxonomy (GTDB): domain Bacteria; phylum Chloroflexota; class Limnocylindria; order Limnocylindrales; family CSP1-4; genus CAIXZV01. Next base: position 1,195,213 of record CAVQKK010000003.1, on the reverse strand, counting down.
TCCGGAGCTCCATCGTCGAGATGTTTGGGGTGTCGTCGATGTAGATCGCCGCTTCCGACAAATCGTTCATGGCAGGCGCGATCCGGGCGAAGTCGAGCTCTTCCAGGAAGCCCGTTCGAAGCCGCTGCGAGTCGATCTTGGCGACCGACGACAGCAGCCGAAGCACGAGCTGCTCCTTGCTCATCTCGAGGCTGAACACGCCAACGCTCTTGCGATCCTTGACTGCGGCGTGCTCGGCGACGTTGAGGGCGAGGCTCGTCTTGCCCACTGACGGGCGCGCGGCGACGATCACGAGGTCGCTCTTCTGGAGGCCCGTGGTCAGCTGATCCAGGTCGTTGAAGCCGGTCCGGATCCCGCTGATCTCGCCTCGATGGGCGTGGAGGTAGTCGAGCCGGTCGTACGCGTCGTGGAGCAGGCCTCGAAGAGGTGAGAAGCCCGCCGCCACGCGACGCTGGCTGACGGCGAACAGCTCGGCCTCAGCCCGGTCGATCGCCTCCTGGACCTCGGCGGAATCCTCGTAGCCGATGCCGGCGATCTTGCCGGCTGCCCCGATCAGGTTGCGGAGGAGCGCCTTACGCTCGACGATCCGCGCGTACTGGACGGCGTGGACGGCCGTGGGCGTCTGGTTCGAGAGGGTCCCCAGGTACGCCCGGCCACCGATCGACTCGAGGTTCTCGGATCGTTCGAGCGCCTCGGCCACGGTCACGATGTCGATCGGCTCCCGCCGCTCGAACAGGTCGAGCATGACCGTGAAGATCAGGGCGTGAGCCTGGCGGTAGAAATCCTCGGGCTTGAGAAATTCGGCGACCTCGATGACCGCGTCACGGTCGATCAGGATCGAGCCCAGCACGGACTGCTCGGCCTCGGTGGATTGCGGGGGCAGGCGATCGATCATCTGGCTCGGACGTTGGGCGGCCGGTGTGACAGCTTGACTGTCAAGTCGTCGGCCGGATGGGATGTAGCAGGCCCTTCGAATGGTCACCCGAGCCAGGGCTCGGTGCGTCAACGAGAGCTCGGCGGCGGCCCGCCGTCATCCACGGGATCGGCCCCCCTGTGGACGGCGTGTGGACAGACAGGTGGATGCCGAGTCGAGGCCGCCGAGGGCGATCGCGCCCGGGATGAATCAGTCCAGGCGACGGATGACGCCGATCAGCTTTCCCTGGATGCGCACGGCGGGATAGAACTGGGGCGGGTAGGCGGCGTTGGCGGGCTGGAGGCGCACGCGGTCCTTCTCGCGGAAGAAGGTCTTGAGCGTGACGGCGTTCTCCTCGACCTGGGCGACCACGATGTCACCGTCCCGGGCCGTCTCCTGCGGCCGGATGACGACGAAGTCCCCGTCAGCGATGTGCGCATCGATCATCGAGTCCCCCCGGACCCGCAGCACGTACGCGTCGCCCGCGGGTGCCAGGATGTCCGGGACGGCCAGCGTCTCGGACGCGTCCTGGTAGGCCTCGATCGGGCCGCCGGCGGCGATCTCGCCGATGACCGGCAGGCTGTGTGACTCGGTGGCTATCGACTGCGGGGTCAACTCCGCGGCAAGGCCCAGGCGAAGCGCCGCCATCGGCGTCAGGCGAATCGCCCGAGACTGGGCGGCTCCGCGCTCGAGATAGCCCTCCCGCTCGAGGATCTGGAGGTGGTGGTGGACGGCGGATGTCGAGGCCAGTCCCACGGCCTTGGCGATCTCACGGACGGACGGCGGGTAGCCGCGCGCGCGGATCGTGGCCGCGATGACGTCGAGGATCTTGCGCTTGCGTTCGGCGTCGTGACGGGTCACCTGGCGCCTCCTTCCACGCTGATCATACCGAACGGACGTTCGATGTCAAACGCATCCCCCTTCGGCGTCCCGGCCGGCGTGACTGCTAGACTCGCCATCCCCGGATTCGTAGAGCCCCCGGGAGACAGGAGAGGAACGGGGTGGGTCGAGGCTCGCGGGACGCCCGCGACGGCCACAAGAGCAACCGGACCGGGCGCGGGGACCATGTCGGGCTCCGCCGGCTGCTGGGCTGGACGGCGTTTCTGCCGCTGGCCACGCGCGCCCCGGTGTACGGGCGCCTGTTCTGGGCGCTGATGCTCGACGACCGGACGCCCCGGCCCCGCAAGGCGATGCTGGCGGCCGCGCTGGGCTACCTCGTCGTCGGTCGCGACGTCGTTCCCGACGATCTGCCGCTGGTGGGCGGGTTGGACGATCTCGTGGTCGTCGTCCTCGCCGTGGACCTGTTCCTGGACGGCGTCCCGTCGGCCGTGCTCGACGAGAAGCTGGACGAGCTCGGGATCGACCGCCGGGCCTTCGCCGCCGACGTCGCCCGGGTCCGGCGTTTCACCCCGTCGTCCGTTCGGCGGCTCATCCGCCGGGTTCCGGGCCTGGTCGAGCTCGTCGGGGATACGCTGCGCCACAGCCGCCTCGGACCGCGGGTCCGTGGCTGGATCAACAAGGAGGGTTCGATCGCGTGAAGGTGATCCTTACCAAGGACGTCGCGAAGCTCGGCAAGACGGGCGAGATGAGGACGGTGGCCGACGGCTACGCCACCAACTTCCTGATCCCCCAGAAGCTTGCCGTGTCGGCCGCGGGCGGCGCCTATCGCGCGTACCAGCACGACATCGCGAGCCGCGAGGAGAAGCGCAAACGCGAGCGGGAGGAGGCCGAGATCGCCGCCACCCGGATCGGCAGCACCACGCTGACAATGGGCGTGAAGGTGGGCGAGGGCGGCAAGCTCTACGGCTCGATCAACACCCAGGACATCGCCGAGGCGCTCGGTCGTCGTGGCATCGTGGTCGACAAGCACAAGATCGATCTCGAGCAGCCGATCAAGTCGCTCGGGACCTACAAGGTGGCCGTCAAGGTCTACTCGGGCATGACGCCCGAGGTCACGATCGTGGTGGAGCCCAAGGGCTGACCCCGGGCGGGCGTTCGCTGAGCGCCCGCCGAGGCGACCTGCGCGGCCCGAAACGACCTGGGCGTCGCCGCGTTCCGAACTGACTTCGTCGACCGGGCCCAGCGTCACGGATCGTGACGTGATCCCGCCCGGAGCGTCGCGGCGCGACGCTAGACTCGGGCCCGATGACGACCGCCGACAGCGGACTGCGCTCGCGGTTCGGCTCCTTCAACGTTCGGAACCTGCCGGAGGGGCTGGCGGAGGCCCTCTGGCTGCTGGTCCTTATGCGCGTCGGGCTCGGGTTGTTCGCCCTGTTCGTGTGGGCGCACCAGAGCATCCCCGGACCGTGCCATTTCGAGCTTGCACTCGACGGCTGGACGACCGTCCCGCCGATCGCCAACTCGGGCCCGGAGTTCCCTCTGGTCGGCGTGTGGCAGCGCTGGGATGCGTGCTGGTACTCGAAGGTCGCGACGTTCGGCTACGAGCTGGGCCAGGACTCCGCGAACTTCTGGCCGCTGCTGCCCGCCCTGATGCGGATCGTCGCGTGGCCGTTCGGTGGCGACGTGGCGCTCAGCGGCCTCATCGTCGTCGGCGGATCCTATGTCGCGGCGATCACCGGCCTGCACCGTCTCGTTGCTCGTGACCTGAGCCCGGAGGTCGCGCAGCGGACGGTCCTGTTCATCACCATCGCTCCCGCGGCCCTGTTCCTGTTCGCCCCGTTCACGGAGGCGCCGTTCCTGGCGTCCACCGTGTGGGCGATCCTCGCGGCCCGTGAGCGACGCTGGGGCCTGGCTGTCGCGGCGGGCCTGCTCGCGAGCCTCACGCGGATCCAGGGGGTGTTCCTCATGCTCCCCGTCGCCTGGGAGGCCTGGGTCGCATGGCGTGAGCGGCATGCCGAGACCGGACGATGGATGCCGGCGTTCGGCTCGATCGGTGCCGTCGGGGCTCCGGCGGTCGGGTTCGGCTCGTTTCTGGCGGCGACGGCCATCACGGTCGGCCAGACGCCGCTCGACACGCAGGATGTCTGGGGCGGCAAGAACTTTCACCCGCCCTGGGAGGTGTTCGACGCAAGCCTGCGCTGGACGATCGACCATCACGACCCGCTCCAGGCCCTCAACCTGGGGATGCTGCTGCTGTTCATCGTCCTGGTGATCGCGGGCATCCGCAGGCTGCCGGTCTCCTATTCACTGCTTGCGATCCCGCAGGTGGCCCTGATCGCCGTCCGCATCCAGCCGACCCCCCTGACTTCCACCACCCGTCTGCTGGAGGTCGTGTTTCCGGCGTTCGTCGTCGTCGCGCTGGCGACCGCGGGCCGCCGGCGCGCCGTCAGCTGGGCCTTGTTGTCGACCCTGGCGATGGCCCTGCTCACCTGGCTCTACATCACGGGCGACTGGGTGGCTTGACCCGGGGGGCCGGTCGGAGAGCGCCGGTCTGCTGTCGTCGAGCACCAGCGCCTAGAAGGCGACGAAGCCGATGCCGATCGCCCAGACAGCGTAGGCGCAGAACGCGACGGACGCGACGGCTGCGGCGGCCGACAGGCGGGTCCAGCCGCGGGCAGCGATGACGGTGGCCAGGATCACGAACAGCAGTACCTGGAAGTCGAGGCTGAACCGGTAGCCGAACTGGGTGATCCCGACGTTGCCGTGAGTCACGATCGGGATCGAGACCAGCACGGTGGCCAGCGCAGCCCAGGCCACGCGCGCGTCTCGCAGCCGGGCCTTGAGCAGCCACAGGAAGAGCGGCGTGGTGAGGAAGATCCCGAGGCCCCACCAGGACGGCTGGAGCCATGGCGGGTCGTCGACGTAGTTCCAGCTGCGGAACAGGATGGCGAACAGGTTGCGCGGGATGTACCAGACCGACAGGATCCCGTGCTTCGCGTAGATCGGATCCTCCAGGACGCCCGGGATCAGGACGTAGGCCTGGTCCGTCAGGGTGCCCCAACGGGCAAGGTTGTAGCCCGCGTAGGCCAAGGCCGGGATGGCGAGTCCGACGCCGAACACGATGACCGTTCGGATCACCCGTCGCCAGTCAAGGTCGTCAGGACGCGACGGGAAGCCGAGCTGGGCGGCCAGCACGAACGGGAAGGCGAGGCCGACGGGCAGGCGGCACAACGTGGCCAGGCCGAGCAGGAGGCCGGCGATCCAGGCCGGCCGTCCGGCCAGCGCCGCCAGAATGGCCGCCAGCAGGAGCAGGACGGCGCCAACGTGGGCGAAGTACCAGGCCGATCCGCCGATCGACGTGTACCAGAACACCGTACCGAACGCGAACACCGCGCTCAGGGCGAAGCGGTCCCGGTGTCGGAGGCCAAGGCGGCCCAGCAGGAGCCATACGAACCCGACGGCAACACCTGCGTAGATCGAGCTGTAGACCTGGGCCGGGAAGCCCGGGCCGAACAGGGCGACGAACGGCAGGGCCAGGACCGCCGGCATCGGCGGGTACGGCACGAACCACTGCCCCGGGCCGGCGGGGATCAGCTCATTGAGCCACGAGGGAGCCTCGTCGAGCCAGATTCGGCCATGGAGGAACGCATTCGCAAGGCGGTTGAAGTAATCGATCGACTGCGGGTCGCGCTGCGCCGTGAACAGGTAGACGCCGATCGAGGTCAGTGAGACGGCGGCGAACCCCGTGAGCTCCGGCCTTGCGAGCAGCCTCGAGATGTACACCGCGAGGTATGTCGAGCGGAGGTAGCCACGGGTGCCGGATGCCATCGACTCGAGTCGCCCCTGCTGATCCGTGATGCGGGCTGGTTCCCCCGGGTCTTCCCGCCCGGACAAATCGGCCCAAGGGTACGCGAAGCCGGATGCGGTTCGTGGCCGGAGCGACCCGTCATCGGCGCGACGGCGCGGCGCACAATCGCCGGCGTGACCGGACGAACGATCCTCCACGTCGACCTCGACGCATTCTTCGCGGCCGTCGAGCAGCGCGATCGACCGGAGCTTCGAGGCCTGCCCGTCATTGTCGGCGGCGGGGGCCCGGGCCAGCGTGGGGTCGTGTCCGCCGCCTCCTACGAGGCCCGCAGGTTCGGGGTCCATTCGGCGATGCCCCTGCGAACGGCTGGTCGGCTGTGCCCGCAGGGTGTGTTCCTGCCCGTGGACGGGCGCAAGTACCAGGCGGTCAGTCGCGAGGTGATGGCGATCCTCCGCCGGTTCACGCCCCAGGTGCAGCCCATCTCGATCGACGAGGCGTTCCTCGACGTGACCGGTTCGCGAGCACTGTTCGGCGACGGCGAGGCGATCGCTCGCCGGGTCAAGTCGGCCGTGCACGAGGAGGTCGGGCTGACGGCATCGGTCGGGGTGGCGTCGACCAAGCTCGTCGCCAAGATCGCCTCGGATCTGCGCAAACCCGACGGGCTGGTCGTGGTCGCGACAGGTGACGAGGCGGCGTTCCTGGCGCCCCTGCCGATCTCGCGCCTGTGGGGCGTCGGCGAGCGGACGGCGGCGGCGCTGCGCGACTTCGGCGTGACGACGATCGGGGACCTGGCGTCGCTTCCGCGCGAGCCGCTCGTGGCCCGGTTCGGCCGGCACGGAGGATCCCTGGTCGATCGTGCGATGGGGCTCGATCCCGACCCGGTGGCGACCGGCGACCCGGCAAAGTCGATCGGGCACGAGCACACGTTCGATGTGGACACCCCCGATCGGGAGGTCATCGAGCGCACCGTGCTGGGGATGTCCGATGGGGTCGCATGGCGACTCCGGGCGGCCGGTCTCAAGGCCGGGACGGTGACCCTCAAGCTGCGCGACTCGAGCTTCACCACGATCACCAGGCAAACGGGGCTCGAGGTGCCTGCCGACCTGACCGAGCCGATCTACGACGCGGCGCTGTCGCTGCTGCGGCGCGAGCTTCACGGGCAGCGGATCCGGCTGGTGGGCGTGACGGCGTCCAACTTTCGCGACCGCGAGCAGCTCGAGCTGTTCGGGGTTTCCGATCCGCGGCGCCAGCAGACGGCCGAGGCGCTGGACCGGATCCGGCGCAAGTACGGGGAGCGGGCGGTGACGCGGGCGAGGCTCGTGCGTGCGGGGCTGCCGGCGCCGTTTGAGCGCGACCCGATGACGCCCGTCGAGCACCGCCACGGCCTGCGCCGCGGAACCCGTGAGGGCGTCGATGCGGGTGATGCCGAAGACGCGGCTTCGAGCGATGCCGAGCGTGACGCGGAGCGTGACAGCCTAGGTGTCACGGACGTGCCGGATGATCTTGACGTGGACGCTTGACATCGAACACCTGTTCGGTCTAGCGTGTCCGCAAGAAACGAACAGACGTTCTCATCCGTGTGCCCCGGCTGACGACGATCCCGCCGCAGGCGAAGGAGACACCAATGGCGATGGTTCGCGTCGCACCAGTCAAGGTTCAGGTACGGACGGACTGGTTCAGCGGCATTCCACGCGAGATCGCATGGGATGACCGTCGGCTGCCGGTCACGCGGCTCGTTGCGGTCCGTGACGAGCGATCCGCCTATCCGGCGATCACAGGCCCTCGCACGCTGTTCGAGGTCGACACGCCGTTCGCCACGCTCGCCCTGACGTACCAGCATCGATCCCGGCGCTGGACGATCGACGGCATGGATGCGACCGGGAGGCTCGACCAGGCAGCCTGACGGGACGGCCGGCAGGCGGGTTCGATCATCCACGGGTCGCGGCTCCTCCCCGTCGACCCAGGGGTCGGCTGCGGGGCGGGCGCGGTGCGTTCGCCCCGCAGGCCATGCACGGGCGTTTCCCCTGAGGATCGCGCGTCGCGTCGCGCCGCGTCGTGCGTCGGGCGCGGTGGGCGTGTCGTCAGGTAGGCTGGCAGCACCGGCGAGGCGGCTCGGTCGCTGGGTACCGCCGCCGTCCCGGTTCGCTGGGCTCGTGACATGGAACCGATTACGCGGTTCGGGGACCTGACCGTCGCCAGGTTCGTCGATCGTCTCGCCTCGGCCGAGCCAGTACCGGGGGGCGGGAGCGCTGCGGCCATCGCAGGGAGCCTCGCCGCGGCCCTGGTGGCGATGGTTGCGTCGCTCTCGGAGGGCCGGCCCAGGTACGCCGAGCACGCGGTCCTTCATGCGGAGGCAATTGGCGAGGCGCGAAGGCTCGCGGATCGCTTCCTGTCGCTGGCCGATGAGGACGCCGCGGCCTTCGCCGGGTTCGGGGCGGCGATGCGATTGCCGCGCGAGACGGATGACGACCGCGAGACCAGGTCGGCGGCTATCCGGCAGGCGGCCCGTGGCGCGGCCGACGTGCCGTTCCGCACGATCCAGGCGTGCGTTGAGGTCGTGGCGCTCGCCGAGGCGCTCGCGGGGCGCAGCAACCGCAATGCCGCCTCGGACCTCGAGGTGTCGGCCCTGCTGTCGCTAGCGGCCGCGGAGGCGGCGGCCGCGAACGTCAGGATCAACCTCCAGGTCATGGGCGACGACAGCACCGCGCTCGACCTGTTCGAACGGACCGACCGTTTGATCCAGGAGGTTCGGCAGGCAGCCACCCGCACCCGGACGATCGTCGCCAGCGGCGAGGCTCAAGAGCCGCTTGGGGCCGGTCGGCGGTGACCACGCCCACCGAGGCTGCCCCGCGGCTGCTGCGAGGCGGCCCGATCGCCGCGACCATCCGCGAGCAGGTGGCCGCGGACGTGGTCGAGTTCCGCACCGAGCACGGCTACGTTCCGGCGCTGGCGGTTGTCGTGGTCGGCCGCGACGCGCCGTCCGCGGTGTACCTCCACAAGATCCTCGACGGTTGCGGGCGGGTGGGGATCGACGGCCGCCTGGTCGAGCTCGGCGACGAGGCGACCGTGGCCGAGGTTGCCGCGGCGCTGCGGACCCTCGACGCGGATCCGCTGGTGGCCGGGATCATCGTCCAGATGCCGCTCCCGCCCAACATCCCGCTGCGGGCAGTCATCGACATTCTCGACCCGCTGCGCGACATCGACGGCATCCACCCCCTGAACGCGGGGCTGCTGTCGCTCGGGTACGAGGGCTTCCTGCCGGCGACGGCGCATGCGGCGGTCGAGATCCTGGTCCGTTCCGGGATCGAGCTCGAGGGGCGACACGCGGTGGTGGTCGGGCGGTCCAACGTGGTCGGCAAGCCGGCGGCGCTGCTGCTGCTGCGACAGCACGCGACGGTCACGGTCTGCCATTCGCATACGCGCGATCTGGCCAGTGTGGTCCGCACCGCGGACGTGCTCGTGGTCGCCGCGGGGCGGCCCGGTCTCGTCAGCGGCGACATGCTGAAGCCCGGGGCGGTCGTCGTCGACGTGGGGATCAACGTCGTTGGCGACGCCCTGGTGGGCGACGTCGACTTCGCTTCCGCCGCCCGGGTCGCGTCCGCGATCACCCCGGTGCCCGGCGGGGTCGGCCCGCTGACCAACGCGATCCTGCTGTCCCACCTCATGCGGGCCGCCCGTGACCAGGCGCAGGGCCTGGTCCCGCTCGGGGCCCGCTCGCTCGCGGTGCCCGTCCAGGAGATCCCGTCATGACCGCCACGACCCCCTTCCCGTCCGATCTCGAGATCGCCCGCGCCGCGGTGCCCCGTCCGATCACGGAGGTGGCGGCGGACCTCGGGCTTGCCGATGACGAGATCGAGCCGTACGGGCGGACGAAGGCCAAGGTGACGATGGAGGGGATCCGGCGGGTCGAGGCCGAGCGTCCGCTGGGCAAGTACGTGGTGGTGACCGCGATCAGCCCGACGCCCCTGGGTGAGGGCAAGAGCACGACCACGGTGGGCCTCGCGCAGGGTCTCGAGCGGATCGGGCGCCGGGCCGCCGTGACCATGCGCCAGCCCAGCCTCGGCCCCGTGTTCGGGATCAAGGGCGGCGCCGCGGGCGGCGGCTATTCCCAGATCATCCCGATGGAGGACTTCAACCTCCATCTCACCGGCGACGTCCATGCGATCGGGGCCGCGCACAACCTTGCTGCAGCGTTCGTCGACAACCACCTCCACCATGGCAATGCGCTGGGGATCGACCCCTACGGCGTGCTCTGGCCGCGCGTCCTCGACATATCGGACCGGGCCCTGCGCGAGGTGGTGGTGGGCCTGGGCGGCCGCCAGAACGGCAACCCGCGCGAGACGCAGTTCGTGATCACGGTCGCGTCCGAGGTGATGGCGATCCTCGCCCTGGCCTCGGATCTCGCCGACCTCCGGGCGCGCCTGGGCCGGATCGTGCTCGCGACGCGGCGCGACGGCAGCCCGGTCACGGCCGACGACCTCAAGGTCGCGGGCAGCATGACCGTGCTCCTGCGCGATGCCCTCAAACCCAACCTGCTCCAGACCCTCGAGGGTGGTCCCGCCTTCGTCCACTGTGGGCCGTTCGGCAACATCGCCCACGGCAACAGCTCGATCATCGCCGACCGGGTCGCCCTGCGGACCACCGACATCGTGGTCACCGAGGCGGGCTTCGGGGCTGACATGGGGGCCGAGAAGTTCTTCGACATCAAGTGCCGCGCGTCGGGCCTGCGGCCCGACGCCGCGGTGGTGGTGGCGACCATCCGGGCGCTCAAGATGCACGGCGGGGTGGGCCGGATCGTGGCCGGCAAGCCGCTCGATCCCGCGCTCCTCGAGTCGAACCCCGACGCCGTCCGGCGGGGCGGCGCCAACCTCGCCGCACAGCTCGACAACGTGGCCGCGTTCGGGGTGCCGGCGGTGGTCGCGATCAACACCTTCCCCACCGACACGGAAGCCGAGATCGCCGCGGTGCGCGAGGTCGCCCTGGCAGCCGGCGCCAGGGATGCGGTCGTGGCCCGTCACTTCATCGACGGCGGAGCCGGTGCGGAGGACCTCGCCCGCGCGGTGTGGGCCGCGGCCGAGGCCGGCGCTCCCGACTTTGCCCTCCTCTATCCCGACGACGCGTCCCTGCGCGACAAGATCGAGGCGATCGCGGTCCGCATCTACGGTGCCGACGGGGTGGACTTCGCCCCCGCCGCGGCCAAGCAGCTCGCCGCCTACGAGGCGATGGGCTTCGGGCCGCTGCCGGTGTGCATGGCCAAGACCCAGTACAGCCTGTCCCACGACCCCAAGCTGCTGGGTCGCCCGACAGGCTTCCGGGTGCCGATCCGCGAGGTCCGGCTGTCAGCCGGTGCCGGCTTCGTCACCCCGCTCGCGGGCGACATGCGCACGATGCCCGGGCTCCCCAGCCGGCCGGGCGGCGAGCGGATCGACATCGACGCCGACGGCAACGTGGTCGGGCTGTTCTGACGGAGTGACGCCACCTCTCGAGGAGACCGGCGGCGCGTTCCTCAGGCGTTGAACGCGAACCCGGTTGCGACCGCGAGCCCCGCGGTCACGATCAGCCCCACGACCACACCCAGGACGCCGACGCCCCACATGGGCCAGTCGATCGGTCCGAGCGCCTGGGTCGGGTGCCCGTGATCGTCGTGGCCGTGGCCGTCACCATGATCGGCCGTGGATCCGTGGACGCCATCGACCGCGTGCGACGCGCCATGCTCATCGGGAACGTGGGTGCCGGCGGCCGCGCCGTGAGGGTCCGCGTGGGTGCCGCTGGTCTCGCTCATCTGGTCGTCAGAACCTCCGGAGAGCCATTGTCCCATGTCAGGGGACCGGTGGGGTCGGCGCCACCCTAGACTGGGCGCCATGCTCACGCTTGTCCTGACCCGCCATGGCCTGACCGATCGCTCCGTGCCGGAGCAGCACCTGGGGCAGCACCTCGACGTGTCGATCAACGAGGTCGGCCGGGTGCAGGCCAAGGCGCTGGCGCAGCGTCTGGCCTCGGTCGCCTTCGACCGGGTCATCACGAGCCCCCTGTTTCGTGCTCGCGAGACGGCCGAGATCATCATCCGTGCGGGACCTCGGCGCGCCCGCGGTTCGGCGTTGGAGGCGGACCCACGACTTCGTGAGATGGACTACGGCGCGTGGGAGGGTCGCACGTACGAGGAGATCGACGAGGCCGACGGTGCGTTCAGGCGGCAGTGGGAGCAGGCTCCGGATCGGCTCGCCTGTCCCGGTGGCGAGTCCGGCCTGGCGGTTGCCGAGCGCGTCCGCGGCTTCCTGGACGACCTGCTCGACGAGCAAGGCGCCTGGCTCGCTCGGGCCTCGTTGCGGGCCGCAACCTCGGGCTGGGGACGGCCGGGGTCACGGCCGGAGCGACCGGTGCTGGCCGTGGGTCACGCAACGACCAACCGGATCCTGCTGTGCGCCGCGCTCGGCGTGCCCCTTGCCGGGTATCGGCAGCGGTTCGTCCAGGACCACGTCAACCTGACGGTCCTGCGCTGGGAGGTGGGCGCTGCGGCGGATCAGGCGACGCTGCTGGTGATGAACGATCAGTCCCACCTCCACGGTCCGACCGAGGTGCCGTGGGTCTGAGGCTCTACTGGACCCACGCCCAAGGCTGCTCTGCGGGCCAGGCGGTCAGCGCGCCGCGTCAGGCTCCCGCCGGGGTCGGCCGGGCATGCCCAGCCGCCACCACAGCAACACGAGCGCGACGATGACGACGCCCACGGCGATCAGGAGGTCGAACGGCTGGAGTGCCTCGCGGATCTGCCGCCAGCTCGCGCCCAGCTGGACACCGGCGAAGGTCAGTGCGATCGACCAGGGCACGGCGCCGGCCGTCGAGTAGGCGATGAACTTGGCAAGCGGCATCCTGGTGACGCCGGCCGGGAACGAGATGAACGTCCGGACGATCGGCAGCAGACGGCCGAAGAACACGGTGGCGGCGCCGTACCTGGCGAAGAAGTGGTCGGCCGCCTCGATCTCGTGGGGCCGGATGAGCAGGTACCGGCCGTATCGCTCGAGAAACGGCCGTCCGCCGTACGCGCCGATCGCGTAGGCGATGAGCGAGCCGGCCGTGTTCCCGACGGTGGCCACGATCACGATGATCCAGAAGCTCCAGGGGCCCCCGGTGAGCGGCTCCACCTGCGTTGGATCCGAGACCATGAACCCCGCGAACGGCAGGATCAGCTCGGAGGGCAGCGGGATCATCGCCGACTCGATCATCATCGCGACCAGCACGCCCAGGTAGCCAACGGCGCCGTACAGCGACTGCAGGAACGGGAGCGCGATCTGATCGATGAACGCGAGCAAGGGCCTGAGGACTCCCGGGCGGTGGTGGGTCGGCGCTGAGGATAGCGGACGGACCGCCGTCTCCCGACGTCAGGCGCCGCCGGAGCAGGGATTGGACGGCTATCCTCGGCACGGTGACTGACGCCAACGTCCTTCCCGAGCGATCGCCCGCGAGCGGCGCGCACGACATGGTCGCCCTGACCGGGGCGGACCTTTCGATCGTCGACGTGGAGGCGGTTGCGCGTCACGGGGCACGCGCTGCGCTCGATGACGGAGCCCGTCGTCGGATGCAGGAGGCTCGTGACGTCATCGTCGGGCTGGTGGCTCGCGGCGACGTGGTGTACGGCGTGACGACGGGCTTCGGCGACCTGGCCTCCACGTTCATCCCCCGGGAGGATGCCGCAGGCCTCCAGGAGAGCCTCCTCGCCTCGCATGCGGCGGGTGTCGGTGAGCCGTTCGAGCCCGAGGTCGTCCGGGCGATGCTGCTGCTTCGCGCCAACACGCTCGCGCTGGGCCATTCGGGCTGCCGGCCGCTGATCGTGGACCGGATCTGCCGGTTCCTGGAGCTGCGCATCCACCCGGTCGTGCCGTGCCAGGGGAGCGTGGGGGCGTCGGGCGATCTCGCGCCGCTCGCCCACCTCGCGCTGCCGTTGATCGGCCGGGGCGAGGTCGAGGTCCACGGCCAGGTGATGCCGGCACTGATGGCGCTGCGTGAGGTGGGCCTCGAGCCGCTGTCGCTCGAGCCCAAGGAGGGTCTCGCGCTGCTCAACGGGACCCAGCTCATGAGCGCGCTCGGCGCCCTGCTGCTCGCGGACGCCGACCGGCTGACGCGCACAGCCTCGGTCGCCGCGGCGATGACCGTGGAGGCGCTGCTCGGCACCGAGGTCGCATACGCAGCCCCGTACCAGCTGGCCCGGCCGCATCCCGGCCAGGTGGCCGTGGCCGCGGAGCTGCGTCATCTGCTGCGCGACTCGGGGCTGCAGCGGGGCCACCACGGATCGGCGCACAAGGTGCAGGACCCCTACTCGCTGCGCTGCGTGCCCCAGGTCCACGGCGCGGTCCGCGACGCGCTCGACCATCTGCGCCGGGTGCTCGATATCGAGCTCAACTCGGCGACCGACAACCCGCTGGTGTTTCCTTCCGGCGGCGAGGTCCCGGCCGATGCGCTCGCGACCGGCGGCGGGCTCGTCATCTCAGGCGGCAACTTCCACGGGGAACCGATTGCCCTCGCGCTCGACTTCGCCAAGCTGGCCCTGGCCGAGCTGGGCGCGATCAGCGAGCGGCGCACCGCGCTGCTCCTCGACCCGCGCCTCAACGGCGGCCTGCCGGCGTTCCTGTCGCCCGACCCCGGCCGGAACAGCGGGCTGATGATCGTCCAGTACACGGCGGCGGCGCTGGCCTCGGAGAACAAGGTGCTCGCCCACCCGTCGTCGGCGGATTCGATCCCCACCTCGGCCAACCAGGAGGACCACGTGTCGATGGGCGCCGCGGCGGCGCGGCACGCGCGGACCGTGCTGGGCCACGTGGAGCAGATCGTTGGCATCGAGCTGCTGTGCGCAGCGCAGGCCCTGGAGCTGCGGGTCGGCGCCCTGGCCTCGGAACACCCCGACGGCCCCGCGAGCGACGCGCGGCCTGGTGCCGGCGTGATCGAGGCGCTCGCCATGATCCGGGCGCGGGTCCCGCCGCTCGCCGCTGATCGCGAGCCTGGTCCGGATCTCGAAGCCGCGTTCCGTCTCGTCCGGGACGGAGCGCTCGCCGCGCTCGCCTGACCCGTCGCATCGGGGACCGCGCCGGATAGACTCGCTGGACATGGACATCCGCATCGTGGACGTCACCGACGACGCCTCGTTCGCCCTCCTGCCGCCGTGCGCGGACGCGCAGTTCGACCACCGATCGTGCAACTACTGGGAGGATGCCGACCACGGTTCGAAGGCCGCGCGCGCCGCCTGGCTGTCGGCGGCAGCTCCCCCCTCACCGCCGGCGCGATCCAGGCCGCGCAACCCGTTCGGCGACGCTGACGACGAGCCGGCGGTCAACCCGTTCGCGCCGCCATCGAGCTCGGGCTCGACCTTCAACCCGTTCCTTGCCGGCGCCGCTCCCGCCGCCGAGAACCCGTTTGCCCCCAGACCCGAGCCGAAGCCCGCGGTCGCCGCGGATTCCCCGCGCAAGCTCCGCCTCCTTGGCCGGGGCCTGGCCGTGTTCGGCAGCTACGCGAAGGTGCTGCTCGACGGGGATGATCCGGTGGCCTATGCGCAGTTCGGCCCGCTGTCCGCATATCCCCGCGCTCTGCGGACCCGCGAGCTGTACCCGAGCCTGCCCGACTCGCCGCCGCCGGCCGTGATCACGTGCATCGCCACGACCGCGGCGGCCCGCGGCCGCGGGCTGGGGGCGCGGCTCGTGGAGGCCGTGTGTGACGACCTCGCAGCGCGGGGGTTCGCCGCGGTGGAGGTTTACCCGGAGGTGGGCGCGAGGGCCGATGCGACGAGCGCCGCCGGTCCGGGCTTCTGGACGAGCCTGGGCTTTGCGGTGGCTGCGGCCGACGTACGGTTCCCGGTGCTGCGCCGGGAGCTCACGTGAGCCACGAGCCCAGGTGACACGGATCCGGAGCTCGAGCCTGCGCCCGGCGGTTCCGGTCCTCGTCGCGTTGGTGGTCGCGCTCGGCGTCGGCGGCTGCGGGTCACCGCCCCCATCGGTGCCGGCCACGATCGGCCCGCCCGCGAGCATCGAGCGACGCTCGGCCCCGCCTTCGACCCCGGAACCTGACTCGACCCCGGCATCCGGTCCGGCATCGCCGGGCTCCGATGCCTCGCCCGCCGTGACGCTCGATCCGACCCTGCTCTCGATCCTGCCACCTGCCATCGGGGACGTCACGGTCTCCGCCGAGCCGGGCTCGTTCGCCGAGGCCATCGCCGACCCGGACTTCGTCGCAAGCGTCGAGGCTGCGGCCTTTGCCATCGCGGTCGACGGCGGTGACCTCGCGTCGGGCGTCGTCGCCGAGCTTCGGCCGGGCGTCTACTCCGACGCGTTCTTCCGCGACTGGCGCGACTCGTACAACCGGGGCGCCTGCTCGCAGGCGGGTGGCGTGGTTGGCAACGTGGAGACGGAGCTCGGCGGTCGAACCGTCTACGTGACGAGCTGTGCCGGCGGGCTCCTCGTCTACCACACATACCTGCCGGGCCGCGATGTCGTCGTGTCGCTGTTCTCGCTCGGCGATCGGCGGTTCGGTGAGCAGCTGATGAACGACCTCCGGCCCTGACGCCGGAGCCGGGGGGCGGCGTAGACTCCGCGGCCATGGTGATCGATGCTCCCGGGTCGGACGAACACGGTCCGCGACCCGTCCGTGCTCCGCGTGGCACCACGCTGTCGGCCCGGGGCTGGCCGCAGGAGGCCGCCCTCCGGATGCTGATGAACAACCTCGACCCGGAGGTTGCCGAGAACCCCGACGAGCTCGTGGTGTACGGCGGCACGGGCCGGGCAGCCCGCAGCTGGGCAGCGTTCGACGCGATCGTGCGCGAGCTGCGACAGCTGGGCGACGACGAGACGCTGCTCGTCCAGAGCGGCAAGCCGGTGGCTGTGTTCCGGACCCACGAATGGGCCCCCAGGGTCCTGATCGCAAACTCCAACCTGGTCGGGCGCTGGGCGACCTGGGAGCACTTCCGGGAGCTCGAACGCCGGGGCCTGATGATGTACGGCCAGATGACGGCAGGCTCCTGGATCTACATCGGGACCCAGGGCATCCTGCAGGGCACCTACGAGACCTTCGCCGAGCTGGCACGCCAGCACTTCGGCGGGTCGCTGCGGGGGCGCGTGACGCTCACCGCCGGGCTGGGTGGCATGGGCGGCGCCCAGCCGTTGGCCGTGACGATGAACGAGGGCGTGTGTCTCGCGATCGAGGTCGACGAGGCACGGGCGCTCCGCCGCCACGAGATCGGCTACGTGGATCGCCTGACGACCTCGCCCGGCGAGGCGCTGGCCATGGCCCGACGTGCGGCAGAGGAGAGGGTGCCGCTGTCGATCGCCCTGGTCGGGAATGCGGCAGAGATCGAGCCGGCCTGGGCACGGGCCGAGGAGCCGTTCGACGTGGTGACCGACCAGACCTCGGCGCACGACGCCCTGGGAGGCTACGTCCCGGCCGAGATCTCACTCGAGGACGCGGTGCTCCTCCGACGCACGCAGCCCGATGTCTACGAGTCGCGGGCAAAACGCTCGATGGCCGACCATGTGCGCGCGATCCTCGCGTTCAAGGCTGCGGGTGCGGTTGCGTTCGACTACGGGAACAACCTGCGAGCCCAGGCGCAGGAGGCAGGCGTGGCCAACGCTTTCGACTACCCGGGTTTCGTGCCCGCGTTCATTCGGCCCCAGTTCTGCGAGGGACGCGGCCCGTTCCGGTGGGCG
Organism: uncultured Chloroflexia bacterium; assembly: GCA_963713095.1. Taxonomy (GTDB): domain Bacteria; phylum Chloroflexota; class Limnocylindria; order Limnocylindrales; family CSP1-4; genus CAIXZV01. The sequence goes on along the minus strand of CAVQKK010000003.1, from coordinate 1,177,971 downwards.
GCGCTCTCCGGCGACCCGGCGGACATCCAGCGCACCGATCGGGCGATCCTCGAGCTGTTTCCCGAGGACGCGGGCCTGCGACGTTGGATCGACATGGCCGAGGCCCGGGTGCCGTTTCAGGGGCTGCCGGCTCGGATCTGCTGGCTGGGGTACGGGGAGCGGGCCAGGGCCGGTCTCGAGTTCAACCGGCTGGTCGCCGCCGGGGAGGTATCGGCCCCGATCGTCATCGGTCGCGATCACCTCGATGCTGGGTCGGTCGCCTCGCCCAACCGCGAGACCGAGGCCATGGCCGACGGCACCGATGCCGTGGCCGACTGGCCCCTGCTCAACGCGCTGGTCAACACGGCCGCCGGAGCGACCTGGGTGTCGATCCACCATGGCGGCGGAGTTGGCATCGGCTACTCGCAGCACGCCGGGATGGTGGTCGTCGCGGACGGGACCGAGCTGTCGGCACGCAAGCTCGAGCGTGTGCTGACGACGGACCCGGGGATGGGTGTCGTGCGACACGTGGACGCAGGCTACGAGCGAGCGATCGAGGTGGCCCGGGAGCGCGGTGTTCGGATCCCGATGCTCGACCGCTGAGATCGCTCGCCATGCTGGCCGGCAGCGCGGCTCCGAGCACGGTGGGCTTCGCACCTTGCGTTGCAGCACGATTGGCCGTGGGCCACCAGCTGCGATCGGCTGGCGCTCGCGCAGGCTTCCGGCTTGCTCGATGCGCATGGGCCGGCACGGGAGGCCGGTTGCTTCTGTAGCATCAGAACGTGCTCGTCGAAAGCGTGCCCAACGTCTCGGAGGGCCGGCGCCTCGACGTCGTGGAGCGCCTGGTCGGTGCTTTGACGTCCGTTCCCGGCGTGTTCCTGCTCGATCGCACATCCGACGCCAGCCACAACCGATCGGTGCTCACGGTGGCCGGCGAGCACGACGTCGTGTCGGCCGGCCTGGAGGCAATGGTCGGCCAGGCCATCGACGACATCGACATGGGCACCCAGACGGGGGAGCATCCGCGGATCGGCGCGGTGGACGTGGTGCCGTTCGTGCCCCTGGGCGACACGCCCATGGAGGCGTGTGTGGAGATGGCGCGTGACTTCGGTCGCCGGATCGCCGCCCGCTGGGACCTGCCCGTCTATCTCTACGCCCAGGCAGCGACCCGCTCCGACCGGGTTCGCCTGGCCGACGTTCGGCGCGGTCAGTACGAAGGGCTCAAGACCGAGATCACCCAGAACGGACGCCACCCGGACTTCGGGCCGGACCGGCTGCATCCCCTCGCCGGTGCCGTCGCGGTTGGCGCTCGGCCGTTCCTGATCGCCTGGAACATCAACCTCGAGTCCGACGACGTGGAGCTGGCGAAACGGATCGCGCGTCGGGTCCGCGAGTCCGGGGGTGGTCTGCCCAGGATCCAGGCCAACGGCTTCAGGGTGGAGGAGCCCGAGCGTGGCCACCCCGTTCGGGCGCAGGTGTCGATGAACCTACTGGACTTCCGCACCACGCCGATCTGGCAGGCGTGGGAGGCCGTGGGCGAGCTGGCCGCAGAGGACGGCATCCGGCTGGCCGAGTCGGAGCTGATTGGCCTCGCTCCGCTGGCCGCGCTGCTCGATGTCGCGGATCATGCGGGCGCGGCCCCCGAGGCGTCCGTCGAGGGCCGGCTTGCGGCCGCCGCGCAGGCGGTCCGGCTGCGGGACTTCACACCGCTGATGGCCCTGGAGCTGCGCCTGGCGGCCGCTCGCGGGCGACGATGACGCTTCGCCTGATCGAGGGCGGGAGGGGGGGCACCGACACGCCGGGCCTCCTGGTCCACGGCGCGGCTCAGGTCGCCACCCTTGCCGGGGGGTTGCGCCGCGGCTCTTCGCAGGCGGACGTCGCGCTCCTCGACGCCGGAGATGTTGGCGGGCCGGGCGCCGCGGAGGCTCCGGTGATCGCGTGCTGGGAAGGCCGGGTCCTGGGGGTCGGCCCGAGGGATCGGATCGAGCAGGGGCTCGAGCTGGGCGGCTATCCCTTGTCGCGCTTCGCCAGGCTGGACGCGGGCGGGGGCGTGGTCACACCGGGCCTGGTCGACCCCCACACCCACCTGCTGTTCGCGGGGTCGCGCGAGCAGGAGCTGGTGCTTCGTCAGCGGGGTGCCGACTATCTCGACATCCTGGCGGCCGGCGGGGGCATCCTCTCGACCGTCGCCGCGACGCGCGAGGCGACCGCCGAGCTGCTCGCCCGCCATGGCCGGCGGTGGCTGGACGAGATGCTCACCCACGGCGTCACCACCATCGAGGCCAAGTCCGGGTACGGGCTGGACCTGACGACCGAGCTCCGGCTGCTCGAGGTGGCCTGGCAGCTGGGCCGGGAGGGCCCGATCGACGTGGTCCCGACGTACCTGGGTGCGCATGCCGTGCCGCCCGAGTTCCACTCCCGCCCGGACGGGGCCGAGGCGTATGTCCGGAGCGTGATCGACGAGCAGCTCCCCGGCGTCGCGGCGCAGGGACGCGCCGCCTCATGCGACGTGTTCTGCGAGGAGGGCGTGTTCACGCAGGATCAGAGCCGCCGGATCCTCGTGTCCGCAGCCGGCTACGGCATGGCGATCCGCCTCCACGCGGACGAGCTGGCGCCTTCGGGTGGTGCCGAGCTTGCCGCGGAGCTGGGCGCACTGTCCGCGGACCATCTGCATGCCCCCAGCGTGGAGGGTGTCGCGGCGCTGGCTCGCGCGGCCACCGGCGAGCGACCGACGGTCGCAACCCTGCTGCCGATGACGAGCTGGTTCCTGATGACGGGCGACGCGGCCCCTGCGCGCCGGTTCATCGACGCCGGCGTACCGGTCGCGCTGGGCACGGACTTCAACCCGGGAACGTCGCCCACGCCGAACCTGCCGCTGGTCATGACCGCGGCCTGCCTCGAGATGGGCCTGTCGCCCGCCGAGGCGCTGGTCGGGGTCACGATCAACGCCGCCCACGCCGCGGGCGTCGGGGATCAGGTTGGCTCGATCGAGGCGGGCAAGCAGGCCGACCTCGCGATCTGGCGGGCCGCCTCGGTGGACGAGCTGCCCTACTGGGTGGCTGCCGATCTGGTGCAGGTCGTGGTCAAGGCGGGCCGGATCGTCTACCGGCGCGGCGGTTGAACGGTCGGGGCGGATCGAGCCGATCCCCCCCCCCGGGGGGGGGGGGGGGGGGATCCACCCTCCGGCCAGCCGCGAGTTCGTGTCAGGCCTTGCCGCGGGACTCGAGGAGGACGGTGGTCGTCTCCGGCGGCAGGCTCGAGGCGGTGACAGAAAGCCGTGGCTGGACGCTGCGCTCGGCGCCCATCTCGTGCAGGAACCGGCGAACGGCTTCGTCGCAGTCGGCTTCCACCTCGCACACGGGCATCGGGACCACGATCCGCGGATCGAGCTGAGCGACCAGGGCCGCGGCACCCGTCGCTGTGAGTGCGCCCCCGACGGGCACGCAGGCAACCGCGATCCGTCCGATGTCCGCCAGCTTCTCCTCGGTGAGCTGGTGTCCGATATCGCCCAGATGGATCGTGTGGATCCCGTCGAGCTCCACCATGAACGCGGTCTGGCGACCGCGTTGCCCGCCCCTGGCGTCATCGCGGTAGGTCCTGACGCCCGTGATCAGCGCATCGTGAACCTCGTACTCGCCGGGTCCGTCGAGCACGAACGCCGATTCGAGGCTGGTGGCGATGGCCGTCCCGCCGTCACGTGACACCTTCGCCACCTTCCGCGGCATCGGGCTGTCGTCGGGGTGGCTGAACGTGATCACGTCGGCCGTGATCCCGCGTCCGGTGGGCCCCACGATCGAGGGGTAGGGGTCGTTGACGACGACGGCTTCCTTCCCGCGCAGCCGGATGCAGGTCCGTCCGTACCAGGTGAGCTCCATGGCTCGATTCTTGCACAGGCCCACGGGAGGTCGGGGCCAGGAATTGAAAAGGACCGGAGGCGCCTGCCCAATCGGCGCCTCCGGTCCGAGGGAGGGAGGATGGAACCTGAAGGGTGTTCCGCCCCGAACCATAGGACGGACCCGATTCAAGCCCATGCCTTCGAACGATTAAGAAACGCACATCTGGCCGTGGCCGGGTCCTCCGCGCCGGTCGATCCCCCGGATCCGCCCCGGGCCCGTGGCACAATCGGCCGGCGATGACCGCCACTCACCATCGTCCATTCCCGCTCGCGGCCTTCCTGGCGGTCGTGATCGCCATCGTCGTCGCGTGTGGCTCGACGAACCCGACGCCGTCACCCGCGGTATCGAGCGGCACCCCGGCGGCGACGGCCACGTCCGGCACTCCCTCCCCGGCGACGAGCCCCTCCGGGTCGGCCGGGCCGTCCTCGCCCGCACCATCGAGCGCTCCCGCGTGTGATCCCAACGACACCTCGACGCCGCCGCCACCGAGTCCCGACGCCAACGACCCCAACGCCTCGCTGTATGCGCAGATCGAAGGTCAGGTCAGCCAGCTGCGAGGCCTCCAGGCCAAGACGCCCGTCGACCGGGCCGTGTTCGATACGGCCGGCCTGTGCGCCTACATCCGGGCGAGCTTCTCGCGCGACAACCCGGAGTCCCTCGTCGCCGGCACCGAGACGCTGTACAAGTCGCTGCTGCTCATGCCGCAGGATGCGTCGCTGCGCGACCTGTACATCGAGCTCCTGACCAGCCAGGTCGCCGGGCTATACGACGACGAGACCAAGCGCATGTACGTGGTCTCGCAATCGGGCCAGATCGGACCGACCGAGGAGATCACCTACGCCCACGAGTACACCCACGCCCTCCAGGACCAGGCGTTCGGGTTGCGCTCGCTGGTGGGTGATGCCAAGGACCAGGGCGACCGGACGCTCGCCCGGACGACGCTGGTCGAGGGCGATGCGACACTGTCGATGACGCTCTGGGCGCAGCGGTATCTGACCGCAGCCCAGCTCGGCGAGGTGGCGGCCTCGGCGGGCGATCCTGCGTCCCAGGCCGTCCTGAACGGGATGCCGGCAATCCTGCGCGAGCCGCTCCTGTTCCCGTACACGTCGGGGTTCCAGCTCGCGTTCAGCGCGTTCAGCAGCGCCGGGGGATTTGCCGGCGTCGACGCGCTGTTCAAGGATCCGCCCGACTCCACCGAGCAGGTGCTCCACCCGGACAAGCTCGCCTCGCGTGAGGCGCCGGTCAAGGTGACCTTTCCGGCGAACCTCGCGGACCGGCTGGGAAGCGGCTGGTCGGTCGCGCTTCAGGACACGATGGGCGAGTACCAGCTCGAGATCCTGCTGCGCGCTGCCGGAGGCGTGGACTCGGCCACGTCCACCGAGGCGGCCGCCGGCTGGGGCGGCGACCGGATCGCCCTGATCGAGGGGCCGGGCGGCGCAACCGGGGTCGCCCTCGACACGGTGTGGGACACGGACACCGACGCGAGCCAGTTCTCGGCCGCCCTGGGCGGGCTGGTGAACCAGCTCCAGTCGGCGGGCCGGAGCGCTGCGGTGTTCACGCCGGCTGCCAAGCGGGTGGTGCTCGTGACCGGCGAGTCGGACGCGACGCTGGGCCGGATCGCCAACGTGCTCGGGCTGGCCGGGTAACCCTTCGAGGGCAGGGCGACGCTCGTGCGAGCCTTCGGTCCCAGGATCACATCGATTCGGGAGCAGAGATCCCCAGCAGACCCAGCGCGTTCGCCAGGGTCGTCTTGGTGGCCGTCACCAGGGCCAGGCGCCCGGCCGACCGGTGCGGGTCGCCAGCGTCGATCACGCGCGCATCGCGGTAGAAGGCATGGAACTGTGTGGCGAGCTCGGTCGCAAAGGCCGTGATGCCCTGCGTCTCCTCCGCTCGCACGGCGTCCTCGACGACCTCCGGGAACCGGGTCATCACGCGGACCAGGGCAGCCTCGGGCTCACCGGCCAGCAGCCCGTCGATCGACGCGGCGGCGGCCAGCCCCGCCTCGCCCGCCTTGCGCAGGATCGAGGCAATGCGGGCGTGGGCGTACTGCACGTAGTAGACGGGGTTCTCGGCCGACTGCTTCTTGGCCAGCTCGATGTCGAAGTCGATGCCCGTGGTGGGCGCCCGCGACCCGAAGAACCAGCGCGCCGCGTCGACGCCCACCTCGGCGAGCAGCTCGTCGAGCGTGATGAACTCGCCGGCCCGCTTGGACATCGAGATCTCGACGCCGTCGCGGATGAACCGGACCCAGGAGTACAGCAGGACCTGGACGGCCTCCCGATCGAAGCCCAGGCCCTGGGCGGCATTGCGCAACCGCGCAACCGTCCCGTGGTGGTCCTCACCCCAGATGTAGATCAGGTGGTCGAACCCGCGGCTGAACTTCTCCGTCACGTAGCCGACGTCGGCCGCGAAGTAGGTAGGACGCCCGTCTGAGCGGTAGACGACGCGGTCCTTGTCGTCGCCGAAGGCGGTGGAGCGGAACCACAGGGCCCCGTCCTGCTCGTAGGTGTGCCCACCGGCCCGCAGCCGATCGACTCCCCGGGCGACCCAGCCCTCGTCATGCAGCGAGCCTTCGCTCTTCCAGATGTCGAAGTGGACGCCGAGGTGCTCCAGGCTGGCCTCGATCCGCGCCCGGACCCGCCCGGATGCCCAGTCGCCGACCACCTCCGCCGCGTTGGCGCTGGATGCGGTCGCCACGTCCCAGACGTCGGGCGGCACATCGTCCGCGAGCTCCTGGACGTACTCGCCCCGATACCCCTCCTCGGGGAGTGGCTCTCCGCGCCGCAGCGCCACCACCGACGCTCCGAGATTGGCGATCTGCGCGCCCGAGTCGTTGAAGTAGTACTCGCGCGTCACGGCCTGACCGCCGGCCTCGAGCACCCGGCACAGAAGGTCGCCGACGAACGCGCCCCGAGCGTTGCCCACGGTCAGCGGCCCGGTCGGGTTCGCCGACACGAACTCCACGTTCACGCGGCGCGGGTTCACGGCCGGGATCCGGCCCCAGACAGCCGGGTCCGCGAGGATCGCACCGACCAGCGTTTCGAAGACACCGTCGGTCACCCGAAGGTTGACGAAGCCGGGCCGAGCAACCTCGGCCGACGCCACGATCCCGGCACCCGGATCGCCCTGGAGACGCCCGACCAACGCCTCCGCGATCTCCATCGGAGGGCGCCGCAACGGTCGAGCCAGCTTCATCGCGAGGTTCGTGGCGACGTCACCGAAGGCGGGGTTCGCCGGGCGCTCGATCTCCACCGGGGGGATCGCCTGGCCGTCGGCGATGGACGGCAGGTCTGCCGCCTCCACTGCGGCCGCCCAGGCCCGCGTGACCGCGTCCCGCACCAGCGTGCGCACCGCAACGGGGCTCCCCGCATGGGGATCGGCTGGACTGGCAGAGCTCGACACGTGGGCCTCCTGGGCGGGCGCGCTGGGGTCGCGCCATCGTACCCGGAGTGCCTGGATGGGACTCAGGTACCAGGACCTTCGTTGCGGGCCCGCACCGGTGTTGCTCTCGTCGGCAGTGTGGTCCGGTGGGCTCGAGAGGCTCTGGGGCGGTTCAGGAGCAGAGCGTTGCAGTACCAACGGCCGCCGCGGCCCGGTATCGTTCGACGTCCGGGAGAGCGGCCCGGCCGGGGATTCAGACCGGAGCAGCGTTGACCCGTCGGTGTCGTGCCGCCGGCGTCATTGTCGAGGGAGCCTGGCGGCGTCGCCATCCCTCGCGTCTGCGATGGTCGGGAGCCTCGCTCCAGTCGCGGCGCGCCCCCGCCGGCGAGGTCGTCGACCCTGGCGACCAGCCGTTGAGCCTGTGGTCCCCGAGACCAGGACGGGGCGCACTGCCTGGGTGCGTCCCGTCCACCTCACCCGGGTCCGAGATGCGGGCTGCTGTCACCCTTGCTGCCCACCCGGGGTCACCCTCCCTGTCGACCGTCCGCCATGTCGCCTGGAGTGCTGACGCGAAGACCGCGACAGCGTCGTGTTCACCTTCTCCTCGGGTTGCCCCCTGGCAACGAAAGCTCGATCGGATGTGCGGTCTGGTGAAATGGGGCGATGTTCGAGCCAGTCGGTGAGTACTGGACACCGGTAGTACCAACGGTCAGCATGGTTGTACCGCCCAAGGCAGCGGTACCGCCCAGGCAGTGGGGGATTCATCGCTCCATCTCGGAGCGCGGCAGGGACTGCCGCAAGGAAGAAGGACAGGGGACCAGAGGTCAACGCGGCAGCCCTCCTGTCCACGCCAGCACAGGCCACTCGTGTTATCCACCAGCGATGGGCTCAAGATCGCTGTCCCCGAACCTTCACGGCCGGGATGCGACGTCGCATCCCGGCCGCTGCGTTGCTTCAGGAAACCGGGGCCCTCAGAGATCGACGCTGACTCCCGGCCAGACGAATTCCACCGGGCCTGCGTACGCTGCATGGACCGACGCGACCGTGGCATCGGGATCGAATCCCATCTGCAGATGCGTCAGCAGGACCCGGGCCGGCCGGGTCGCCGCCGCAAGTCTGCCGACCGCAGGCCCATTGAGGTGCATCGCGCCGGCGGGGATCGGTCCCGGGCCGAACGCAGCCTCGGCGAGCAGCACGTCGCCCGGGCGGACGAGCGCCTCGACCTCCGCCTCACGGGCACAGTCGCCGGTGTAGACCAGGCCCGGCATCTCGTTGGCCCGGCTGATGCGCATCGCATAGCTTTCGTCCGTGTGGGTGATCCGAAGAGGCTGCAGCGTCAGATCTCCGATCTGGTGAGTGCCCTGCCCCAGCGGATCGATGTCGAGGGACTCGGTCGCGAACCCAGGCTGACCCCAGAGCGCATCCAATCGAGCGGAGAGATCGCGTGGTCCCAGCACCCTGACCCGGCGCGGCGGGTGGAACTCGTAGCGCAGATAGTGACGCAGCGGGACGAGATCGATGAAATGATCGGGGTGCAGATGGCTCACCACGACCGCGTCGAGCTCGGCGGGCGGGAGATGCCGGAAGATCCTCTGGAACGATCCTTGGCCCAGGTCGAGCAGCACTCGCGTGGATCCCGTGGAGACCAGGTAAGCCGCACCAGAGGAACCATCGCGATCGGTGTACGCGGGTCCGGCCCCGAGCACCGTCAGGCGCACTGCAGGTTCAACCTCATGGGACGGTCCCTCGACTGCGGTCATCAGCTGGCCCGAGCAGCCTAATGCCTCGCCCTGGGCTGGGCGGGCGCTTCCTGCAGGGTCAGCGCGTGGCCACCGTCACGGACGTTGATCGCCGCGGATGCCCCTCGGGGGGGGGCGTGCCGGAATCGGCTCAGTGACCCGGGGGGTGGGGAGAGGCGCCGGGGCCCTTCGGGGTGGGCTGGGGCTTGTCGGTGCCAGGCTTGCCCGGATCTGGAGTTGCCGCAGGTCCGGTGACCCCCCCACTGCCTCCGGCGTTGGACCCACCGTTGCCGTTGCCACCGGCGTTGGACCCGCCGTTGCCGTTGCCGCCGGCGTTGGACCCGCCGTTGCCGTTGCCGCCGGCGTTGGACCCACCGTTGCCTCCGGCGTTGGACCCGCCGTTGCCGTTGCCTCCGGCGTTGGACCCACCGTTGCCTCCGGCATTGGACCCGCCGTTGCCGTTGCCGCCGGCATTGGACCCACCGGTCAGCCGCTCGATGACGTTGCTCGAGTGTGTCAGGGCGTTCTCGAGCCCCTTGGCCGATGGCCCGGTGGCGGATACGAGCAGCTGCTCGAGCACGGTCTGATGAAACTCGACCGCGTGCAGCGCTCGATCAGAGGACGGCCCCGAGGTCGAACCGAGCTCCTGGATGGACCGCTCGTAGGCCGAGATCGCGGCGCTGACCGCTCCCGCATCACCCCGGCCGGCGGCATCGATGATGTCGGCGAGGCGAGCCTGGGCCTGGGCCAGCTCGGCATTGAGCCGCGCCTCCGGCTGCGAGGGCATCAGCATCGACTCCACGTTGAGCCGGGCTTCGTAGAGGGGTCCGCCGGCCCTCGAGGCGGCGAACGACGTCGATCCGACCAGCAGCCCCGCGAGGACCGCTGCCGCCAGCGATACGCTGATCCGCCGCTGGCCCCAGGCTGAGAACGGTAGCCGCCGCGGACCCGTGCCAGGCGCCATCGATGCGTTCGCCTGCGCGCCACCCACGAAATGCCGGCGCCAGGTCTCCTCGGTCACCGCCGCTCGGGCACGCCGCGTCTGCGCGGGGCTGGGATCGAGCCGGACGCGCGCGTACCGGGCGAGCATCCGCTCGAGCTCGCCGCCTGCGGACGGTTCGAGTGCCTGCATCTCGTCCTCGTTCACCGACCGTCCCCCGAGACCCGGGCCGGGTGTTCGTCGGAGCCGGCCTCGATGCCGAGCTCCCGACGGAGCGCCGCGATGGCCCGGAACTGGAGGCCTCGGACGGTGCCTTCGTGCCGGTCCATCGCCACCGCCGCTTCCTTGGCCGAGAGACCGGCGAAGAACCTCAGCTCGATGGCCTCGCGCTGCTCCGGCGTCAGCCGGCGCAGCGCCGAAGCGACGCTGTCCATCTCCTGTCGGAGCACCGCCAGCTCGTCCGGCCCGTCATCGGGGGCGGGTCGTTCGGTCGCCAGATCGAGCGTGGCGTGCTCGCGGTGCGTCCGCATATGGTCGATGACAACATTCCTGGCCAGCTTGAACAGCCAGCCCCCGAACGGGACGCCCCGCAATTCGTAGCGCGGCAGCGCCTCCAGGGCCTTGACGAAGACGAGCTGCGTCAGGTCCTCCGCGTCGCTCGGGCGGTTGACGCGGGCGGCGACGTAGCGGTGCACGGGCCCGTGGTAGTGGTCGAACAAGGACCCGAATGCCTCCGGATCGCCGTCCTGAGCCGTCGCCACGAGGCGCGTGATTGCCTCGTCGTCAACCGTCATAACGAACCGCGTTCCCCCGCGTTAGGCCTGGACCAGCGCACCTGGTCCCTCAAGCAGGCATCGGCACGGTGATCCGCTGGCCCCCGCGCCGAAACGAGAGCGCCTCGAACCCGGCGCTCGCCGCATGACGATACGCTTCCCCGAGACCGTACGAGAAGCAGTCGATCCGGTGCGCGTCCGATCCGATGGTCACGTGCCGACCGCCCATCGCCCGGTAGCGCGCCACGATCGCGGGCGTTGGATACGTCTCGCGCGGGAGCTGGCGCAGACCCGACGCGTTGACCTCGAGCGCCGTCCCCGACTCGACGAGGCCCGCAAGCACCGGCTCATACATCTCCGGAGCCGCGGCGAGCTGGGCGGGCGTCACGTGCGGGAAGAGGTACCGCTTGACGTAGTCCAGGTGCCCGATGGTGTCGAACAGCGTCGACCGCGCAGCCGCGATGACGTCGTCGAAGTACGGACGCACGATCTCCGGCAACGACCGCCCGGTCACGAACGAGGCGACGTTTGCTGCCTTGTACGGCGAATCCGAGCTCACGTGGACGCTGCCGATCACGAAGTCGTGCGGGTGCTGCCGGAGCCAGCCGCGGATGTCCTCCTCGTGCCGGTGCTCGTAGGTCACCTCGACGCCGAACCGGACGGCCAGGCCGCGCTCCGCCCAGCGACCCGCCGCCTCGCGTACGTCCCGCTCCCGGTCCGCGAACGACGCATACGCGTATGCCGGCATGCGGGGATCGAAGTCGACGTGGTCGGTGATCGCGATCTCGGCGATGCCGCGCTCGACGGCCAGCGCGCAGTACGACTCGATCTGGACGTCGGCGTCGGGGGAGCGGACCGTGTGGAGGTGGGCGTCGAGCGGCAGGTCGCGCGCCTCGCCCAGACCGGCCGTGATTCCCGCCAGCCAGGCCTCGCGCTCCAGCTCCGCACGTGTTCGCGTGTCGGCGGGGCTGGAGGAACCGGACGCCCGGGCGCGCTCGCTCACGCGCGGGTCACCCGCGGATCACGCCCAGCTCGCGACCCACCCGATCGAACACCTCGAGGGACCGGTCCAGGAGCTCGTCGGTGTGGGCGGCCGTGACGATGGTCCGGATGCGGGCGCGGTCGAGGGCAACGGTCGGGAACACCACCGAGGTGCCGAAGACCCCTTCCTCGAACAGACGGTTGCTGAACCGGATGGTCGTCTCCGAGTCTCCCAGGATCACCGGCGTGATCGGCGTCTCGCTGCGACCGATGTCGAACCCGAGCCGGCCGAGCTCTGCCTTGAAGCGGCGGGTGTTCGCCCACAGGCGCTCGACGAGCTCCGGCTCCTCGTCCATGATCCGGATCGCCTCCCGACAGGCCGCGGCGACCGCGGGCGGATGCGAGGTGGAGAACAGGAACGGACGAGCCCGCTGGGTGAGGATGTCGCGTAGCGACCGGCTGCCGGCGACGTAGCCGCCGAGCACGCCCACCGCCTTGGACAGCGTCCCGACCTGGACCGCGACCCGGCCCTTGAGCCCGAAATGGTCGACCGAGCCGCGCCCGTTGCGACCCAGGACGCCGGACGCATGCGCGTCGTCGACCAGCACGGCTGCTCCGTACGCCTCGGCCGCCTCGACGATACCGGGCAGCGGCGCGATGTCACCGTCCATGCTGAACACGCCGTCGGTGACCACGAGGATCAGGCGATACGGTTCACCGTGTCCGTCGCGGCCCTTCTCTGTGGCCTCGCGGAGCACCTCACGCAGGCCTTCGACGTCGGCATGCGGAAACACCTTGCGCGGTGCCTTGGAGAGGCGCATGCCATCGATGATGCTGGCGTGGTTGAGCTCGTCGGACACGATCAGGTCGGTCTCGCCGGTGATCACCGGGATCACGCCCGTGTTGGCGGCAAAGCCGGACTGGAACGTGAGCACGGCCTCGGTGTCCTTGAACGTGGCGAGCTCCGTCTCGAGCGCCTCGTGGAGGGTCATCGTGCCGGCGATGGTGCGGACGGCCCCCGAGCCTGCCCCGAACTGCCGGACGGCCTCCATGGCGACGGCCTTCATCCGTGGGTGGTGGGACAACCCCAGGTAGTCGTTGGACGAGAGGCTGATCACCCGGCGGTCATCGAGCGACACGATCGGACCCTGGGCCGAGCTCATCACGCGCAGCGGCCGGTACAGGTGGCGCTCGCGGAGGGCGGCCAGGTCGTCGTCCAGGAACGCGAGCGGGTTGGGGCGCGAAGCCGTTCCCATGCGTGTCTCCTCCGGCCCTACGCCGTCCAGTCCAGGATCACCTTGCCCGCATCGCCTGAACGGGCAGTGGCGAACGCGGTCTCGAACTCCCCATACGGGAAGCGGTGCGTGATGGCCGGCGTGATGTCGAGACCCGACTGGAGCATCACGGTCATCTTGTACCAGGTCTCGTACATCTCCCGGCCGTAGATGCCGCGGATCGTGAGCAGCTTGAACACGATCTCGTTGACGTCGAGGCTGATGTCTTCGGTCGGGATGCCCAGGATCGCGATCGAGCCACCGTGGGCCATGTTGTCGAGCGCGGTGCGGATCGCCGCCGGACTGCCGGACATCTCGAGCGCGACGTCGAAGCCCTCGACCATGCCGAGCTCGTGCTGAACGTCGGCGAGGTCGCGCTCACGGGGGTCGACGGCGAGCGTCGCGCCCATCCGGGTGGCGATCGCTCGCCGTGCCGGGTTCGGCTCGCTGACCACGACGAACCGGGCGCCAGCATGGCGGACGACGGCGGCGGCCATGAGACCGATCGGCCCGGCGCCGGTGATCAGCACGTCCTCGCCCAGCACCGGAAAGGCAAGCGCCGTGTGGACCGCGTTGCCGAACGGATCGAAGATCGCCGCGACGTCGGGGTCGATGCCCGGCCAGTGGTGCCACACGTTGGTCATCGGCAGGGCCACGTACTCCGCGAAGGCGCCGTCCCGGTCTACGCCCAGGCCGACCGTGTGGGCGCACAGGTGGCGGCGTCCCGCCATGCAGTGACGGCACAGGCCGCACGTCACGTGGCCCTCGCCGCTCACGATATCGCCGGGCGCAAAGTCCGCGACGTTCGAGCCGACCTCGACCACCTCGCCCACGAACTCGTGCCCCACGACGAGCGGCGGCTCGATCGTGCGCGCCGCCCATGGATCCCAAGACTCGATGTGCAGGTCGGTGCCGCAGATGCCGGCCTTGCGGACCCGGATCAGCACGTCGTTGATGCCGAACGTCGGGTCGGGCACGGTCATCAGGCTGAGCCCGGGACCGCGTTCCGCCTTCACCAGCGCCAGCATGACTGTCTCCTTGTCCCGTTCGAGCAGGCCCGCGTCGTCCTCAACCCGCGGTCCGTGGGCCGTCGGCCCAGTCGGCGACCGGGTTCTCGACCGCCCCGATGCCCTCGATCTCGCATCGGACGCGATCGCCGGGCTCAAGGAACACCGGTGGATCCCGGAACACGCCGACACCCGCGGGAGTGCCCGTCGCGATCAGGTCTCCGGGCTCCAGCGTGATGTGCTGAGAGATGAAGCTGACGAGCGCCGGCACCGGGAACAGCATGTCCGAGGTGGTCCCGTCCTGCATCGGGATCGGGGTGCCGGCATCGGGGCCGCTGCCCGGGATCCGCCACGACCGGAGCGCCAGCCCTCGCGCGGGATCGAGCTCGTCCGGCGTCACGAGCACCGGCCCGACGGGCAGGAAGGTGTCGCATCCCTTGGCGCGCAACCACTGCCCGTCACCCTTCTCGCCCTCGCGCAGCGCCTGGGGATTGCCCTGCCAGTCACGGGCGCTTACGTCGTTGACCACGACGTAACCGGCCACGTGGTCCATCGCCTGCGACTCCGACACGTGGCGAGCCGTGCGACCGATGACCACGCCGAGCTCGACCTCGAGGTCGAGCGCCCGGGTGCCCGGCGGACGCACGATGGCCTCGCCGTCGGCGATGACCGAGTTGTCGAACTTCGCGAACAGCATCGGACGCTCCGGCGTCGCGCGACCACCCTCCCGGACGTGATCGGCGTAGTTGAGCCCGACGCACACGATCTTGCCGGGGTGGGCGATGGCCGGCAGTGGCCGGCGGGCGCCAGGGTCGCGACGCGTCGCGCCACGGCGGGACGCCCTGGCGATGAGTCGCGGCATGCCGTCGAGCCATGCCTGGTCGCCCGCGATCAGGCAGCACGGCGCCAGCCAGGTCCGGAGGGACGGCCGGCGCTCGGAACGGGCCAGCTGCCCGCCGGTGATCAGCGCCCCGTCGACGAGGGCGCCGATCCGCGGCGACCCGTCGCGTCCGGCGTGCGCGTACAGTCGCATGGCTCCTCGATCAGCTCGCCGCCGGGCTCGGGTCGGCCGAGGCGCCGGGTGCCGCCGACACGGACGCTGACGGGGACGGCGATGGCGCCGTGCATTGCGGCTCGGGCGGAGCCAGCCACGTGCCGTCCCCGGCGACCTGCTCCCCGTACCGGGTGAAGAAGCTGTAGATCTCCTGGTCGTCGAGCTGATCCAGATACAGCACCCGATCCCACAGCAGCGCGGCGTATCTGGTTGGCATCTGCTTGAAACGCGCGACCACGGGTCCAACGATGCCCGGCGCGAGCCCGCAGACCGGGCTGGCAGGGAACCCGGCGCTGAAGTCGCGGAGCTGCTGGATTGCCGCAGCGTCGCAGGCGCCCTTGTCGCATGAGTAGAGCAGCACGAGACCCCCGTGCTCGAGGTTGTGGACCCAGCCGTTGGGCACGCTCTGATCGTCGGGCCCGTAGACCTTGGGTTGCAGGGGCCCGAACCCTGATTGATTGATGTGCTTGCCCGATGCCGGGGGGCAGATCGCGTAGGTCACCTTGTCGCCCGTCTGGACGTGCTGGTTGCCCATGTCCTGCTGGACCTGCCCCAGCGCTCCGGACGTCGCCGGCTGGACCGTGTCGACGGTGGTGCAGGCATAGGCGGGCGCGGCGGCCGACGCGAACACGAACGCGCTCACCCCCACCACGACCACGACCACGACCAGGCCCAGGATCGGCGCCCGCAGCCGCTGCATCGTGCTCTGCGGCTCGCGGCGGCGGCGCGACGCGTCCCGCCGACCGCTGCGGGGTGTGCCCGTCGGGCTCGTGGAGCCCGAGCCGCGACGTCCGCCGGAGGCGGTTCCCGATCGCGAGCCGCGAGTTGACGACGAGCGTTTGGAATCAGTCAAGGTGATTGGCTCCGCGTGATGGGTTCGGCGACAGCCTGGACAGGTGGGCTGTGCGGCGCGCGGCACCGGGCCGCGGACGCTGGGCGAAGGGTAGCGTCCCGCGGCCAGACTCGCCGGGATCGTGCTCGCAGGGGCGCCGCAGGGCACGGGGCCCGTACCCGATCCCGCGCGCCTACGGCTCGTTCAGGTACTCGCGAACGTCATCGCGTGTCAGCCCGAAGAACAGCAGCAACGCGAGGATCGTGATCAGGAGGGCAAACACCGGCTGCGCCGCCAGCAGCAGCAATGGCACCGCGGGGACGGTCAACGTCGACAGGCCGAGCGCCAATCCCCGGCTGGCCTCCTTGCGCTGCAGGACGAGGGTGGTGGTGAAGATCGTGTAGGCGAGGAGGATCATCGTCACGATGCCGATGGGGGAGATGGGCGCGCTGATCGCCTGGTCCACGATCCAGCGGAGCGAGACACCGATGCCGCCCAGGATCAGGAAGGCGTAGCCGAGGAAGATCCGGACGCCGGGTGGCATGGCGCGCAGCTGGCTGAGCACGCGACCAATCATGCGCCAGTCAGGCGCTCGACGATGGACCACGTGCCGGGATCGGGCCCCCCGTACACTGCCGCTCTGACGGAACGCAGGGAGTCACATGGCGGCCAACGATCTGGAATGGGTGCGGGACGCCATCTTCTACCAGGTGTTTCCTGACCGGTTCGCCCGCAGCGGGCGGGTCGACCCGCCGGGACCGCTCGAGCCATGGGACACGCCGCCCACGCCTCGCGGGTTCAAGGGAGGCGACCTGCTCGGTGTCGCTCAGCGGCTCGACTACATGGTCGACCTGGGGATCAACGCGATCTACCTTAATCCGGTCTTCGCCTCCGCATCGAACCACCGCTATCACACCTACGACTACCTGGCCGTGGATCCGCTCCTGGGCGGCGATGCGGCGCTCCGGGAGCTGCTCGACCGGGCGCATTCGCGTGGCATTCGGGTGGTGCTCGACGGCGTGTTCAACCATGCGAGCCGCGGGTTCTGGCCGTTCAACCACGTCCTCGAGTGCGGGATCGCATCGCCATACGTGGATTGGTTCCATGTCGATCGGGAGGCGCTGGCCGCGGGCCGCCCGCTGCGCGCCTATCCCGACGAGGCAGCGCAGCCGGGCGCGGGTGGCGACACGTCGGGGGGCCACGCCGCCAGCTCGATGTCGGCCCTCGGCTATCAGGCATGGTGGGACCTGCCCGCGTTGCCCAAGCTCAACACGGACAACCCGAAGGTCCGCGAGTACCTGATGACCGTCGCCGAGCGCTGGATCCGTTTTGGCGCCGACGGCTGGCGCCTGGACGTCCCGTCGGAGATCGACGACGACGCCTTTTGGCGGGAATTCCGGCATCGGGTCAAGATGATCAACCCGGAGGCGTACATCGTGGGCGAGGTCTGGTTCGAGGACCACCGCTGGCTGAAGGGCGACCAGTTCGACGCGTACATGAACTACCCGCTCGCCTTTGCTGCCCTGTCGTTTGCCGCCGGCTCGACCCGCGACGACCGGGTGATCGAACAACAGTCGAACGTTCGCGCGGCGATGGGCCGATTGGACGGCCCTGGCTTCGCGCGACGCCTCGACCACATCATGACGAGCTACGCTCCGGAGGCCACGGCGGTGCAGCTCAACCTGCTGGGCAGCCACGATATGCCGCGGATCCTCTCGATCTGCGGCGGCGACCGGGATTCCGTGCGGCTGGCGACGCTCGTGACCATGACGGTGCCGGGGGCCCCGTGCATCTACTACGGAGACGAGATCGGTATGAGGGGCGAGCACGACCCCGGCTGCCGAGGATCGTTCCCAACCGACGCCGGTGCCTGGGACCGGGACCAGCTGGCCTTCTTTCAGGGCGTCACCGCGTTGCGCCATCAACACGAGGCGCTGCGGCGTGGCACGTTCGCGATCGTGGGGTCAGACGCGTCTGCGGTCGCCTGGCGGCGAACCGGCAACGAGGAAAGCTGGCTGGTCTGTGTCAACGCCGGCCAGGACGCGGCCCGGCTCGAGGTCGACGCCCCTGACCTCGATGGACGGCGTCTCGACCCGGTGGCACCCCCGGGTTGGCCCTGGCCGACCGGTGAGGCCGCGACGGTCGCCCGCGGTCGGGTCGAGGTGGTGATCCCGCCGCGCGGCGCGCTCCTGGTCCGAGCCGGCTGACCAGGTCCGGCGATCCACCGGACGGGCCGGTCCCGCCGGGTCGCAGCCGGACCGTCCGACGGGGCGCACCTTGGCTCGCGTCGGCCGGTCGCCCCGCGTATCCTCCCCGGACGTGGCTGACCTGCCCATCGTCCTTGCCGAACCCCTGGGCCTGCGTCTCCGGGTTGCCGCCGACGTCGAAGGCAAGATCGCGCGCGCCCTTGACTCACTGGGGCCGCTGGCCGGACGGGACGTCGCGATCCTCGATCTGCCGAGCGGGCCGATGCGCGACCGGCTCGCCGCGGCGGGGATCAGCGGCCGTCACCTTCCCCTCACCAACCCACTCACGATCGACGCGTCCGACGCAAGCCTGGACGCGGTCGTCAGCTTCTGGTCGGGCTTCCGCGGCGTCGACCCCACCTCGATGCGCGAGGTCGATCGGGTCCTTCGCCCCCGTGGCCGGCTGCTCGTCGTCCACGACTACGGACGCGACGACGTCAGCGAGCTCCGCGCGCAGGATTCCCCCGAGTACGGCTCGTGGGGCCGGCGGGACGGGCCGTTCCTGCGCGACGGCGCGTTCAAGATCCGCGTGCTGCACTGCTTCTGGACCTTTGCCTCGATCGAAGACGCTCGCGAGTTCCTGGCCGCGGCGTTCGGCGCGCGAGGGGAGACGGTCGGCGCCCGGCTCAAGCGGCCCCGGGTCAGCTGGAACGTTGCGGTCTACCATCGGGACCGGGGTGGTACGTCCGCCCAGCCCCCCGACGACACGGGCGCGGTCGCACGCGAGACCAGCGCCGCCTGAAGGGTCGGACGCTCGGCACGCCGCCGCCACGGTCCGTGCGCCGACCCCTGCTACGCTCGATGCGATGAGCCAACGTTCGCGCGACAGCCGCCGCCCCGCCGCCGCCCGCCGGATGGAGGGGAGACGATCCGGGCCTCATCTCGGTTCGATCCGAATCACGCCCATCCGAATCACGCTCTCGATCGCGCTCGCGGGTGGGCTTATCTTCCTCGCCTACGCGACCTTCGTGAGGGACCAGCTGCAGGTACCCCTGATGGCAACCGGTTTGGCCGTGTGCGGCCTGGTGTTCGCGGCGATCGCGGTGATCTCGGTGGCGGCCGTCGTACGGGCGGGCCGGGAGGGTCGCGACGGGACGGCCGTGATCACCGCGCTGGTCGGAGGCGTGGCGGCGGTGGGGTCGCTGATGCTGCTCGCGGGTGCCGTGATCATGAGCCTGATCTGGAGCGGAACCAAGAGCACCTGACGTCGCGGATCGGGACCGTTCGGCCCTGGATGAGCGGCCGGGGGGACGGGAACCGCTCTGGTACACTCGCCCGGCCCTCGCGGGGACGCGGCCCCCATCGTCTAGAGGCCTAGGACGCCACCCTTTCAAGGTGGAGATCACCGGTTCGAATCCGGTTGGGGGTACCAGTCTGTGCGCCGCCCACGGGCGATCGTCGACCAGCCAGCGGCCCTGCTATCCTCGACCGCATGGAGCTCATGGGCGTGACCATCCGCACGATCGTGACCGACAACGTCGCGATCCGTTGCGACGGCTGCCGTGAGCTGATCTCGGGCACGCCCTGGCGGGTCAACGTCCTCGACATCGTGTCGCCCGAGGTCGCGGTCGACTGGACGGAGCAGACGCCCATCAACCCGGGCCCGCACCAGTTCCATGCCGATCCCGCCTGTGTGCGCAGGTGGATGGCGGCCAGGGGCTACTACCTGTGCCGTCGCGGCGAGGTGCGCGAGATCATGCGCCCGGTCGCGCTGCCGCTCGATCCGCCCGCCCTGGGTCTGTGCGACGGCGTCCATCGCGACGACCACGAGTTCGTTCCCGCCTGACGCGTTCACGCCTGACGCGCGACGCCCTCGGGCCCGACTGCAGCCCGGCTGCTCTGCCTGCCCCCGGATCGTGGCGGCGATTGACGGCCGATCCGGGCCACCCCTAAACTCGCGGCCACCAGGCCTCCCCAACCGACCCAGGTTTACCCAGTTTCGGTCCGACCTGCGACGGGCGGCCCCCGGTCCTTGGAGGATTCGTGCCGGACGACCCCGCGCGTCCCGCCCGCCCACTTCCCGAGCGGATCCCGCTCGGGAAGGCGAGCCGGTTGCTGGGCGTGGACCCGGACACGCTCCGGCGATGGGCGGATGAGGGCAGGGTGCCGGCCTTCATCACGCCCGGCGGCCACCGGCGGTTCGAGCGTCGAGCGCTCGAGCGGCTGGTCGCGGCTCGCCGAACGGGTCCGGTGAGCGGGCTGGCCGGCGTCGGTGACTCATCGACACGCTTGAGCGCCGCCTACCGCAGGCGGTACGGGGAGCTCCACGGTGACGGCTCGGGCCTGCGGGCCCGGATCCCCGTGGACGAGCGGACGATCTTCCGCGAGAACGGAAGGCGGCTGGTCGACGCGCTCGTCAGACATCTCGACGAACCGGGTCCGGGACGGCTGGATGCGGAACACCAGGCGATGGACCTGGCAGCCCGGATGGGGGATCGCCTGGCCTGCCTGGGTGTGTCACTGGGGGAGGGCGTGTCGATGTTCGTCGCGGCCCGTCGCCCATTCGTGAGAGAGCTGGGCGTGGTGGCTCGTCGCCGGGGGGTGGACGCGGCCCGCATCGGACAGCTTTACGAGGCGTCGAGCGGGCTGCTGGACCGGCTGCTGCTGGCGTTCATCGCCGCGTATGGGGCGGGGCCCGATGAAGTGCCCGCTGACGAGACCCGGGGCGATGCGGCCGGTCACGCCGTGCCGGCCCGCCCATCGCCGGCCGACCGCGCGGACCAGCTGGTGCCCACGGGTTCCGCCGCCGGCGCACCGGCCGCCAGCGCACCGGCCGCCCGCTCGTCGGACCGATGACCGTCCTGCTGCCCGCGCTCACCTCGGGTCTGTCGCTCCTGTTCACGCTGATGCTGATCGACCAGTGGCGTGAGCGTCGACGAGGGTTCCAGCTGGCCTGGGCATTCGGCATGGCCTGCTACGCACTCGGGTCCGGCGCCGAGGCGCTGGCCGGCGCGGCTGGCTGGAGCGAGCCGATCTACCGCGTCTGGTACCTGACCGGCGCCGTCTGGACGGCGGCCTGGCTGGGCCTCGGCACGGCGTTCCTGCTTGGCCGGACCCGCTTCGGCTACACGTACGCGGTCCTGCTGCTGCTGTCGGGCATGGTCGCCCTGATGATCCGCAACAGCCCCAACTACGCGGGGGCCGGGCCGCTGCCCGTGCTGTACCTGATCGGTGCGGTGATCCTTGCCCTGGCGATCGGGGTCGAGACGTACTTCCAGAACGATCGCTGGCCGGTCATCGCGGCCGCGGCGATCGGGGCCGTGACCGTGCTGTCGCTGGTGCTGCTGATCCTGACGCCGCCGCTGCCGGCCCCCGGCTACGCCCTGAGTCCGGACACGGGACAGCCCGTGGGCGACGCGATGCCCGGCTATCTGCGCCTGCTCACGCCGATCATGAACATCCCGGGCGCACTGTCGCTCGTGCTCGGCGCCGTGTTCTCCACCTACGTGTTCATGCCCAAGCGTCGCGTCCTGCCCTACTCCCTCGATCCCGGCCAGCCCGGCGACCAGTTCCTGTTCAACCTGCTCATCGCCCCGGTCGCGATCCTGGTGAATCTGGTTGCCTCACTGCCGCATGCCGCCCATGCCCTGGTATCGGGCCAGCTCCACTCGCGAGTGCCGGCAACGATCCTGATCGCGATCGGAGCCTTCGTGCCCACGATCACCGATTCGCTCAATCGCGCCGGCTCGACGGAGCTGTTCCAGGTCGGCAAGTTCCTGGGGGTGGTGTTCCTGTTCGCGGGCTTCCTGGTGTCGGTGGAGGTGTTCCACGAGGTCCGCATCCCGTTCACGGGGATCAGCCTCGCGACGGCCGGCCGGGAGCGTGCGCGGCGCCGGGATGAGCGGGTCCGAACACGCGAGGCGGTCGCCACGCAGGCCAGCCCGGCAACGGACCCGACCATCCCGGGCAGCCCGGGCTGACGCTGGGGGCCTTCGGGTCTCCCCGGCCGCCCCGGGGGACTTGTCGCTCTGCGTGTCGGGTGAGCCAGGTCGGGCTATGCTCACGCGGATGAGACAGGCTGTCGACGGGGATCACAGCGGCCGTCCGCGCACGGTCACAGGCGTCGATGACGGCCTGATCAACGGGGCGGTCGACCGGGTGCCCTGGACGGTGACCGGTCCGGCGGGCGCCCCCGCCATCGTATTCATCCATGGCACGCGCCTCAACCGTCGCCAGTGGTGGCCGCAAATGCGACGGCTCTCGGGCCGCTTCCGGTGCATCGCGATCGACCTGCCGGGCCATGGCGTTCGATCGGCTGAGCCGTTTGCGACCGCCTCGGCCTGCGCTGCCGTGGTGGACGCCATCAAGGCGAACGCGCCGTCCGGGCGCGCGGTCCTGGTGGGGCTGTCGCTCGGCGGGTACGTCGCCATCGACGTCGCCGAGGCCGCCCCCGAACGGGTCGCGGGGCTGGTGCTTGCCGGCTGCTCGGCCGAGCCGATCGGTCCCTCGGCGGTCGGCATCCGGCTGCTGGCCTGGACCCTCGAACGCGCCCCAACCAGCCTGCTCAACGCCGTGAACCGGTGGTTCTTCCGGCTTCGGTACGGACGGCCGACCGCAGATCCGATGATCCAGGCTGGCTTCGGGCTGGCCGGCGGTGCGCGCGCCCTGCGGATCCTGACCGGCCGCCGATATCTCGAGCGGCTGGGCCGGTTGTGGACACCGGTCCTGATCGTGAACGGTGCGCTGGATCCGGTGTTCGGGCCCGGTGGCGACCCGTGGGCCGCCGCCTGCCGGCGTGGCCGCCACGCCGTCCTGACACGCGCGATGCACCTCTCGAACCTGGATCGCCCGGGGCCGTTCTCGGAGCTCGTGGCGGATTTCGCCAACGACGTGGCGCGGGACGAGAACGCGGCCTGACGGCGCTCGCGCCGGGCGGCTGGAATGGGGACGCGCAGGGTCACCGGTATACTGCCGGGGCACCCCCCACCCCGCTCGAGAGGTTCGATGCGCGTTCGCAAAGCTGTGTTCCCGGCTGCCGGCTGGGGCACCCGGTTCCTGCCCGCCACCAAGGCGCAGCCCAAGGAGATGCTCCCGCTCGTTGACAAGCCGGTGATCCAGTACGCCGTCGAAGAGGCAGTGGCGGCGGGGATCGAGCAGGTCATCATCGTCACCTCGTCGCAGAAGCGCGCGATCGAGGATCACTTCGACCTCAACTACGAGCTCGAGCATCTGCTCGAGGAGAAGGGCGAGATCGAGAAGCTGCGGCTGGTGCGGCACATCAGCGACCTCGCGCAGGTCGCCTATGTTCGCCAGAAGGAGCAGCTTGGCCTCGGCCACGCGGTGCTCATGGCCAAGGACCTGATCGGCCACGAGCCGTTCGCCGTGATCCTGCCCGACGACGTGGTCGTGTCCGACCGGCCGTGCATCGGGCAGCTCATTCACGCCTACCAGCAGTACCACGCCTCGGTGGTGGCGGTGATGGAGGTCCCGGCCGAGGAGACGGGCCGCTACGGGGTGATCGGCGGGGAGCGGGTGGAGGACGGGCTCGACGGCGAGCGGACGTATCGGGTCAGCTCGATCGTGGAGAAGCCTCGACCCGAGGACGCGCCGTCGAACCTGGCGGTGATCGGCCGTTATGTCCTCACGCCCAAGGTGTTCGACAAGCTCGAGCAGACACAGCGGGGGGCCGGTGGCGAGATCCAGCTGACCGACGCCATCCAGGCCCTGATGGAGGAGCAGGGCGTGTACGGCTACGCGTTCGAGGGCCGGCGGTACGACGCCGGCACGACGATGGGCTGGCTGCAGGCCTCCGTGGAGCTCGCGCTCGCCCGCCCCGACATGGGTACCGAGTTCCGCGACTATTTGCGAACGCTGGACATCTGACCCATGAGCGGCCACAGCGGGTGAGCTGCCGGCGTCCGGGCCGCCTGCGGTAGGATGCCCCAGGCCACCCCGGACCGGTGGCAAGCAGGGGAGACGAGCACACCGTGACCGAGATCGGCAGCACGCTGGGCGGGCGGTATCGCCTGGTCGAGCTGCTCGGACAGGGCGGGATGGCTACCGTCTACCGGGCGCGCGACGCGCAGCTCGACCGTGACGTCGCCGTCAAGCTGCTGCGCCCCGAGCTCGGTCGCGATCCCGAGTTCCTCGCGCGCTTCCGCGACGAGGCCCGATCGGCGGCCTCCCTCAGCCACCCCAACATCGTCGCGGTGTTCGACTTCGGCGAGGACGAATCTGGCCCGTACATCGTCATGGAGCTCGTCGATGGCCAGGATCTGGCCTCGATCCTGCGCGGGCAGGGTCCACTGGCCCCGCGTCAGGCGGCGCGGATCAGCGCCGAGGTGGCCAAGGCCCTCCAGGCGGCGCACGCTCGCGGGCTGGTCCATCGTGACGTCAAGCCGTCCAACATCCTGATCTCCCGCGACGGCCGCGTGAAGGTCGCCGACTTCGGGATCGCACGAGCCGTCACGGAGTCCCAGCTGACCCTGCCTGGAACCACCATGGGTTCGGTCCACTACTTCAGCCCGGAGCAGGTTCGGGGCGAGGTCGCGACGGGCGCGTCCGACGTCTACTCCCTGGGCATCGTGCTGTTCGAGTCGCTGACGGGTCAGCGCCCCTTCTCCGGTGACGGGTCGGCGGCGGTCGCGCTCGCCCGCCTCACCACCACGCCCCCGCGTCCGTCCGCGCTGCGCCCGGCCGTGCCGCCCGAGCTCGACCGGATCGTGCAGCGCGCGATGGCGCTCGACCCGGCGTCGCGCTACCCGTCCGCCGCGGCGATGGCCAGCGCTCTCGGGGGCTTCCTCGAGGAGGCGACCCAGCGCGGTGCCGCCGCAGGCCCCGCGGCCCGTGGCGCGGCGGGCGCGGTCGCCGCGGGTGCCCCCGGCGCCGCCGGAGCGGCCGCCGGGGCTGCGGGAGCGCGAACGGTCGCCTCCGCCCAGGCCCGACCCAACCCACCGGCACCGTACCCGCCGGACGCGTACGCGAGGGGAGGATCGCCCGCCGCCCCCGTCTCAACCCGGGGAGCGCCGCCTCCGCCCCCGCCGCAGGACGGCGACGAGGAAGGTGGCTCGGGTCCCTGGGCCTGGGTCGCCGGGCTGCTCGGCCTGGCCATCCTCCTGGTCGTCGCGTTCGTGCTGTTCCAGGTCCTGACCGGGGCTGGTGGCAGCGCCGGTCCCAGCCCCAGCGCCTCCCCGGTGAGCGTGACCGTGCCCGACTTCGTGGGTATGGACGTCGACGCGGCGAAGCTGCAGGCAGACTCGCTGGGGCTCACGCTCGTGGTTGGCGGGACGCAGGAGTCGGACCTGCCGGAGAACCAGGTTCTGAGCCAGGACCCGGTGGCCGACACCGTGGTCGACAGCGGCAGCGACGTCACCGTCGTGACCGCGCGGGGCAAGGCAGCCGTGCCCGTCCCCGACCTCCGCGGCAAGACCGAATCCGAGGCGGTCCAGCTGATCGTGACCGAGGGTCTCACGCTGGGGGCCCGGACCGAGGACTACGACCCGTTCACCCCTGCTGGATCCGTGATGGCCCAGCAGCCGGGGCCGGGGATCATCGTGGCGCCCGACACGCCGGTCGACTACGTCGTGTCGAAGGGTCCAGAGCCGACACCGACCCCCACGCCGACACCGAGCCCCACGCCGAGCCCGACCCCCACGCCGACACCGAGCCCCACGCCGAGCCCGACCCCCACGCCGACACCGAGCCCCACGCCGAGCCCGACCCCCGCGCCGACACCGAGCCCGCCGAGCCCGACCCCCACGGCGCCCTAGCCGACGCCGGCACCACGTAGGATCGATTGCCCTCGATGACGCCCGGGTCAGGCGTCCGGGTCGCCCCACAGCGACCAGCGCGGCTCGACGGTGCCCGGCCGGGTGACGGCGCTCACGGGAGAGCGGGATCTGCCTTCGCCCTGAGCGCTCGGGGCCGCCGGCGTTCCCGCCGGGCTCACCATCGAGCGCCCGTCTGCGGTCGACTGGACGGCGCCGGCCCGCTGGAGCTCGTCCACCGGCACGAACTGTCGAGCCGGTTGGTGGGCTGCGCCGCCTGACATCGTCGGAGCGGACCCGCCGGGAGCCGCGCCTGCGCGAGGCCATTGGTCACGGGTGTCCGTCGCCGGAGCGGCTGGTGCCCAGCACGGACGGACGTCGGTCGCCTGGATCGCCAGCCCCCGCGGGGCGGTCCCGCACAGGCCCAGGCCGCCGGCGACGCCGTGTCGGAAGTGGCGGCAGGTGCCGCATGAGGTCGTCGAGCGATGGCAGACCCAGCAGCGTGAGCTCTCGGGCTGCGAGGCTCCGCAGTGCGGGCAGCGCCAGACCGGCATGGCGGGATCGTAGCTGCGCGCGGCGCCCCTGTCGAGTGGCGAGGGCCGGCCGTCGAACGCCTGTCCGGGGCGCTACTTGAAGGTGAGGACCTGGCGGTCGGTTCCCTGGCCGTAGGTATCGGTGGTGATCCAGACCGTGGCCAGCCCGGGCTGGAGCCCTGCCCCCGCGGGGATGGTGGTGGAGAACGTCGCAGTGCCGTCGCTCCCCGTGGGGATCTGGGACGAGACGATCTCCTGCAGGTTGGGCACCGAGATGGTGAATACGGCCATCGCCCCCGCCACGGGCTTGCCATCGGGGCCGGTCACCACGACATCGAGGGTCAGCTTCTTGGGCAGCTTGCTGACCTTGAATGTGTAGGCGGATCCGGTCAATGACACGACCAGCTTGCCCAGGCCCTTCCGGATCGTGAGCGTCGCGTTGTTGCCGTTGCCTGCCGGGTCGATGGTCGTCACGGCGATCGCATTGCTGCCCGCCCCCAGCGCGATCGTGGCCTGGAACAGGCCGTCCGCATCGGCGTCCACGGTGGCCGCCGCGCCGTTGGCATCGTTGCGAAGGTGGACCGTGCTCTGCGGCTGCGTCTTTCCCTTCACCGTCACGGAGCCCTTGGTCGTGGATGTGTTGTCCTTGGGCGAGATGATCGTGAGCTTGGGCTTGGAGGTGTCTCGAACCCAGGTGGCGATCGCGGAACGCTCGCTCTCACCCCCCGGCCCGGTGATGGATGCCTGGATGTCGTTGCGGCCCTTGGCCAGCTCCACCCCGGGGATCACCAGGGTCGACGTCTCGCCGACCGCGGTCTCGGCCACGTCCTTGGGATCCTGGTCGGGCAACGTGACCCACACGTGGACCATGTAGCCATCGAGACCGACCACGGCCGGGGGGACATGGACGGTCACGTCCACGGTGGCAGCGTTGGTGTACGGCTCATCGGGCGAGACGATCGTCGGCGCATCCGCGATCAGCGGCGTGGTCGTCGGCTCGGGGCTGCCGACCACGGCACCGATCGAGGTGATGACGCCGCCGAAGCCGCGCACGGCCGTCGAGATCGCGGGTCCGACGGCACCGCTGGCGACCCACAGCACGCCTGCGCCGAGCGAGACGATCACGGCCACCAGCGCCACCTGCGCCACGATGGGCAGCCCCCTCCGGCGCTCGATGCGTCGGTGTCGCGAGAGACGGGTGGGCGACGGCCCGACGGCACGAACCTTCGGGGGCGTGGGCCGACCGGTCGACGGCGGGCGAGGCCGGACCTGGGACGGGCGGCTGCCGCGGCGGATGTCCATCGGCCGCGATTGTCGCATGAGATGGCGCCGGACCGAGCCGACGGCGGCGGGGCGCGTCCGTGGTTGCGAATGGACGGCCGCGACGTGGCTCCGATGCGGCACGCGACGGCCCTCCACCGGGTTCGCCGTGCGCGGGTCAGGCGATTCCGGTGATACGCTGCGGCCTGTCGTGGCGCCTTGCCCGGGGTGCGCGACAAGACGAGGGAGCGTGTGGAGGCACGAGACCGGCGACCGATGCGGCCGAGTCCCGGCGATCGAGGCTCGTGGAGTCATGGACCGATCGCCCGGGTCCAGCGGCACGCCACCACCATCGGCGAGGCCGCCAGCCTGCCGGCCGTCGGTCCGACCATGGGCGGTCTGCCCGGCATCGGCCTGCCGGGACCTGTGGCCGGCCAGCGGGCAGACCCGCCGGATTCCAGGCTGCCCGCATATGGTGTTCGGCCCCGGCAGCCGGGTGGCCCGCGTCACTCGATGCCGCCGATCCGCGGGTTCGGGTTGCCCAGCCTGCGCCGCAACGTGTGCCCCCACTTCTACATGACCGGGCCACGGGGCGCGATCCCGATCCAGGCTCCGCACCTGCTCAAGGGCCTGTTGCGGCAGCCCAACAACGTCTCACGCTGCCAGCTGCGCGGCGGCGTTCACCTCGACGAGGGGTTCGTCAACGACGTCTGTCTCACGCCCCGGTTCAACCAGTGCGTGTTCTACGAGGACGACCTGACCAAGACGTGAGCGCGCCCGCGACCGGGGGCCCGGCGGCCACGCCGCCCGACCTCAGCTACGCCCAGGCGCTGTCGGCCATCGAGGCACGCGGCCGGTTTGGTGTGCACCTCGGGTTGGGCCGGGTACGCGCCCTGCTGCGGCTGATGGGCGATCCGCAGACGTCGTTGCGCGGTGCCCTCGTTGCCGGGACCAACGGCAAGGGCAGCGTGATTGCACTGGCGGCCGCGGCCCTGCAGGCTGCGGGCTACCGGGTGGGCACGACACCCAAGCCCCATCTCGTCACCTACCGCGAACGGATCATGGTCGACGGACGCCCGATCCCGCCGGAGGTGTTCGCGCACCTGATCGCAGGGGCGCTGCCGCTGGCCGATCGCGTCGCCCGTCGCCTCGGTCCACCCACCGAGTTCGAGCTCCTGACGGCCGCGATGTTCCGTTACCTCGCCGAGGTGGCGCCCGATGTGGCCCTGGTCGAGGTCGGGCTGGGCGGTCGCCTGGACGCCACCCATGCCTGGGACGGCGGGGTGGCCGTGGTCACCAACGTGACGCTCGATCACACCGACCGGCTGGGATCGACGGTCGCGGCCATCGCGCGCGAGAAGGCGGCCATCATCGAACGCGAGGACGTCGCGGTGACGGGGGCCATCGGTGACGCGCTGACCGTGGTGCGGCGCCGCTGCACGAGGCTCGGCGTCCCGCTCACGGTCGTCGAGCCGGCACCCCTTCGCGGATGGGGTCGGGACGGGATCGACGTCCAGCTGGGCCGGCTCGGGGTGACCAGGGTTGGTCTCCGGGGGCGCCATCAGGCCGCCAACGTCGCCGTCGCCGACGCGCTGCTCGACGCCCTGGCTGCACGCGGCATTGCCAGCTGCCCGCCCGACGCCAGGCGTCGTGGCTACCGGGCCGCACACTGGCCCGGCCGGCTGGAGCTGGTCGAGATGACCGGTGGGCTACGGGGATCCCTCCGCGAGGTGCTGCTCGACGGCGCGCACAACCCCGACGGGGCGGCCGCGCTCGCGGCGGCCCTGGACGACCTGCGGCCGCACCTCCAGGGTGGTCGGTCGTCGCCACCGGTCCCGCTGACCCTGGTGTGGGCGTCGATGCGCGACAAGGACGCCGCGGCGGTGGTGGCCTCCGTCGCCGCATCGACGGCCGTGGCAGGGGCCACCATCCTGTGCACGGCGATGGACCTGCCGCGCGCCTTGCCGGTGGATCGACTTGCGGCCATCTGGCGCCGAGCGCTACCGGGCGCGCAGGTGCTCGAGATCGCGGAACCTGTCGCGGCGCTGGAGCGAGCGCTGGCCGACGCGCCCGGTCCCGTGGTCGTGGCCGGTTCCCTGTACCTGGTCGGTGCGGCGCGGCAGCAGCTGGTGGACGACCCGCTCCTGCGCGACCCGGTGGCAGCGTGAGGGTCTCGTGAGCACGCCGCGCCGGGCGGGCCGCAGGGGACGGGAACCCGAGCCACTCCCCGGGGGCGGGGGCGTGGTCCGAGGGCGTCCGGAGCTGGGCGGAGGCGCCGCGACGCCGTCGTTTGCGCTCCCCGCCGGCGCAGGCAACGGCTTGCCCGGGCCGCCGGAGCCCACGGTGATCGGAGCGGCGACCTTCGCGTGGGGGACGAAGACGTACGTGATGGGGATCCTCAACGTCACGCCCGACTCGTTCTCGGGCGATGGCCTGCTGGCCGGCGGGGACCCCGTGGAGGCGGCCGTGGAACGGGCTCGCCGCATGGTCGCCGACGGCGCCGACATGCTCGATGTCGGCGGTGCGTCGAGCCGGCCCGGTCACGAGCCCGTGTCGGAGGCGGACGAGACGGCCAGGGTGGTTCCCGCGATCAGGGCGATCGCGGCCGCGCTGCCCTCGATGCCGATCTCGGTCGACACCACCAACCCGACCGTCGCATCGGCGGCGATCGACGCCGGCGCGAGGCTCGTCAATGACGTGTGGGGGGTCGCCGACGCGCCGGAAATGGGGCGCGTCGCCGCCCGCAACGGTGTGCCGATCGTGCTGATGCACAACCGCGCCGAGGCCCGCTACCGGAACCTGCTGCCCGAGATCCTGGCCGATCTGCAGCGGGCGATCGACCGGGCGCTCGACGCCGGCGTGCCCTGGGACGGGATCGTGGTCGACCCGGGCTTCGGGTTCGGCAAGACGCCGGACCAGAACATGGCCCTGCTCGGCGGGCTGGCCGAGCTGCGTCTGCTCGCACGGCCGGTGCTGCTCGGGACCTCGCGCAAGTCCACGCTGGGCAAGCTGCTCGACCTGCCCTCCGACGAGCGAGTCGAGCTCACGGCAGCCACGACGACGCTCGGGATCGCGGCCGGCATCGACATGGTGCGCGTCCACGACGTCCGCGAGAACGTTCGGGCCGCTCGGCTGGCCGACGCCGTGGTGCGTGGCTGGCGGCCGGACGGGTGGCACACGAGGACCGGATCGTGACCGATCGGATCGTCCTCGACGGCATGGTGTTCGAGGGGACGCACGGCGTGCTCCCGGAGGAGCAGCTGACGCCACAGCCGTTCGAGGTCGATGTGGAGCTGAGGCTCGATCTGCGGGTGGCCGGCCAGACCGACGACCTTGAGGAGACCATCGACTACGGGCAGGTGTTCGAGGTCTGTCGCGAGATCGTCGAGTCCACCCGTTTCAACCTGCTCGAGGCACTGGCGGAGGCGATCGCCCACGAGGTGCTGGCCGGCTTTCCGGCGCTCGAGGTCACGGTGCGTGTCCGGAAGCCGCGCGTGATCCTGGGCGGACGGATCCGGGCTGCCGGCGTCGAGATCCAGCGGCGGCGATCGGGCTGAGCGCCCGGGCGGCGGGGGGGCAACCGCCCGGGCGCGAGAGATTCGAGGCTACTGGAGGTTGTTCGGGCGGGTCCCGAGGGTCACGCTCAGCTTGAGCGGCGAGCCATCGCGCAGGACGTCGAGCACGACGGTGTCCTTGGGCGAGAACTGGACCAGGAGCGCGTCGAGCGGGTGCTCGTTGTCCACGTTGATCCCGTTGATCGCGGTGATGATGTCGCCCTCCTGCAGCCCTGCCTTGGCGGCGGGGCTGTCGGCAACGACGGCCGTATCGGTGCTGCCGTTCGCCGTCACCCAGGCTCCGTTCGCGACCGGCAGGTTCTGATCCTTCTGAATCTGGAGGTCGATCGAGACGAACCGGATGCCGATCCACGGGCGGGCCAGCGTCTCGCCGGCCACCGCCTGGTCCATGATCGGGCGCGCGATGTCGATGGGAATGGCGAACCCGATGCCATTGGAATCAGTGGCGATCGCGGTGTTGATGCCGACCACCGAGCCACCGGCGTCGACCAGCGGGCCACCGGAGTTGCCGGGGTTGATCGCCGCATCCGTCTGGATCAGGTTGGTGATCCGCTGGCCGCTGTCGACCTGGATGTCGCGACCCTCGCCGGACACGATGCCGCTGGTCACCGAGAACGAGTAGGTGCCCAGGGGGCTCCCGATGGCGATCACCAGCTGGCCGACCTTGAGGCCGTCGGACTTGCCGATCGGGGCGGTCGGGAGCCCGGTCGCATCGATCTTGACGATGGCCAGGTCGGTGAGCGTGTCGACGCCATAGACCGTGCCGCTGAACTGGCGCCCGTCCTTGAGCTCAACCGTCAGCTGGTCCGCGCCGGTGACGACGTGGTGGTTGGTCAGGATCCAGCCGTTCGAGTTGTAGATCACGCCCGACCCGACGCCCTCGTTCGAGCCCTGGCCGAACGGATCGCTGGACTGGCCGGTGGTGGTGGTGATCTTGACCACGGCGGGGCTGACCTTGGCGGCGGCCTTGATGACGGCCGATGACTCGTCGATGGTGACGGGCTGCTGCTGGCTTCCGGCTGACTGGCCGCTGCCGGGGGCGTCGGTGGTGATCACGGTCTGGTTGAACGCGCCGGTCTGGTCGAGCACGACGACCGTGCCTCCCGAGGCCAGCACCGCCGCGAGCAGCGAGGCACCCAGGATCACGCCCAGGCCGGGACCGCCCCGCCTGCGAGGCTGGACCGGCGCCGCCGGCTGGCTCCACATCGCGGGTGGTGGGGTTCCGATCGGTCCGCCGAGGGCCGGCGGCTGACCCCAACCGGCCTCCGGGCCTGGGCCGGTCCCCTGGCCCCAACTGCCGCCCGAGCTCGAACCACCGGGGATCGCCGTCGGCTCGGCGGGCGCCGGCTGATACCAGCGCTCCCCGCCCGGCTGGCTGCCTGGTGAGGCCCATGCCCATCGGGCGTCAGGGCGTGGATCGGGGGCCGGAGCGTATCGGGGGACCTCGACCCGCTGGGTTTCGTCCAGGGGATCGGTGCCGCCGGGGCCCTGGGGAGCGGCCGGCGTGGTTTCGTCGTTCATGAGTGGGCTGATCTTCCCTCGTGCTCGCTGGATGTGCCCGCCGCCGTGCGATGGGCGGGAGCTGCCACCAAGGGTGCAGGATCGTGATTCATCGTGGATGCCTGAGTCGGTGAAGAATTGTTGACCTTGCCCGCCGGGGACAAATCCCCCTCCGGCGTCCCGGCGCCCTGCTGGCCGGACGCCGGGACCTCCGTCGCATCACGGGGATCCCGGGGCAGGGTGACCAGGAAGCGCGATCCCCGGCCCACCCGGCTCTCGACCGCGATCGTTCCATGATGCATGTCCACGATGGACTTGACGATCGACAGGCCGAGGCCCGAGCCGGTCCCGCGCGCCTCGTTCGCCTCCGAGCCACGGTAGAAGCGGTCGAACACGCGTGGCAGCTCGGAGGGGTGGATGCCCACGCCCGTGTCCGCGACTTCGATCCGGGCACCTCCGTCGGCACCGCGCAGGAGCGTGACCGCCACCGTGCCGCCTCGTCCGGTGAACTTGATCGCGTTGCCCACGAGGTTGGTGATCACCTGTCCGATGCGCGGGGCGTCGTGCCGGATGCGCAGCGGCCCGTTGGGCAGGTTGGTCGTGAGCCGGATGCCGCGCCGCTCGGCGGTGGCCAGCTGCTGCTCGACCGCCGACTCGATCGTGCCCCGGACATCGTCGGGCCGCAGGTCGAGCAGGATCAGGCCGGAGTCCAGCTTCGAGAGCTCGAGCAGATTCTGCGCCAGCCAGTCCAGCCGATCGAGTTGCACGGCTGACGAGTCGAGGAACTCGGACCGTGCGGCCGGGTCGCGGCCGGCCGGGCCCTGGAGCAGCTCGATGAACGTGCGCATGGCCGCGATGGGCGTCCGCAGCTCGTGGCTCACGTCGGCCAGGAAGTCGCGGCTGTAGTCGCGATCGCGGCGGATGATGGCGACGCTCTCCTCGAGGCGGTCGGCCATGGTGTTGAACTGTATCGACAGCGCCCGGAGCTCGAGCGTTCCCGACGCCAGCTCATCGGCCGGGACACGTGACGAGAAGTCGCCCTCGGCGAGCCGACGCGACGCCTCGGTCAACCGGGTCAGCGGTGTGGTGAACCGGTGGGCGAGGAACGAGGCGACCAGCATCGCCACCACGAACGCGGCGAGCCCCATCGCCAGCAACAGCCCGGTGATCGCAGCGAGTGTGCTCGCCCGGCTGGTGTACGGGTTGGACAGCGTGACGGCCAGGCCCCAATCCTGGTTCTGACCATCCTTGGAGCTCACCTGGGTGGCATCCGCGCGTGCGGTGGAGATCGCCGGGTCGCGAGCCTGGCCCCACGCGGGCTGGATGTTGAGGCTGGCCTCGAAGGCGAAGTCGGGAAGAGGGTCCACCACCATCGTGCCATCCGTGTCCTTGTGGGCCGGCCCGAACAGCAGCCGGATGTCCGCCTGAGCGACGGTGTTGGCGGTCAACGTGAGTCGGTTCTCGTCGACGAGCAGCGTCCTGACCCTGGGGTTGAGCTGCATCTTCCCGTTCGGTTGGGTCAGCACGACCGTCTCCGATCCGACGGCATCGGTGATGAACAGCTTCAGGATCTCGGCGGTGTTGGAGGCCCGGACCCGGAGGCTCTGCTCCTCCTGCTGGCGGAAGTAGTCGTCGACCCGGTTGATCACCACCGGGGCGACCAAGCCCAGCGTCAGGGCGACGACGCCGATGAACCCGAACGTGAGCCGCGCCTGGAACGAGCGGGGAACCGTCGGCCTCCGTGAGCCGCGCGAGTCGCGCCCGTCGAACGCGCCGCCCAGGCTCGGATCCACCCCGAGCTCGACCACGTCGGGTCGCCGGGTGTCGGCCACGTCAGCGCTCGGCGAACTGGTAGCCCGCGCCGCGGACCGTGAGCACGAACCGTGGCACCGAGGGATCGTCCTCGATCTTGTCGCGCAGGTGGCTCACGTGAACGTTGATCGTCTTCTCGTCCTGGTCCAGGGCCTCGTAGTCGCGCAGGAGCTCCAGCAGCTCACGCCGGGTGAACACCCGGCCCGGGCGGCTCGCCAGGTGGCGCAGGATCTCGAACTCGGTGGCGGTCAGCGAGATGCGGCGGTTGCCACGCTGGACGCGCCGGCGCTCGAGATCGATCACGAGGTCGTCGTGGCGGATGACGCGACCGCCGGCGGCGTTGGCAAGGTCACCATAGGCGCGCCGCAGCAGGGCGCGGATGCGGCTCATCAGCTCGCGCAGGGCGAACGGCTTGGTCACGTAGTCGTCGGCACCGAGCTCGAGGCCCACCACCTTGTCGAACTCGTCGCCCCGGGCGGTAAGGAACAGCACGGGCGCCTTGGAGCCGACCGCGCGCAGGCGGCGCAGGACCTCGAACCCGTCGATGCCCGGGAGCCGCACGTCGAGCACGATCAGATCGGGAGCCTGCGAGGTCGCGAACTCCAGGCCTTCCTCGCCCGAACGCGCAACCGAGACCTCGTAGCCCTCCTGCTGGAGCGCGTACTGGATGCCCCGGGCGACGGCGAACTCGTCCTCGACGATCAGGATGGTGGCGGCCACAGCGCCGCGATCCTACACCGGCGGGCTCGGAGTTCGTGCCGGCCGCGGTGGTCCAGCGAGATCTCAGCCTGTGATAGCCTCGGGCGCGCGAAACCGCGTCAGGTCCAAGCCTGACGGGCGGCGGGTCGACAGCCGCCGGCGCGGCGCAGGCCGAGGTGCTGTGGCACTGGGCGCGACTCGGAGCGAGCCGCCAGCTGGACGCCGCCAACCAGAGAGGATCCAACCGTCATGCCCAACCGACCCCAGCTCGCAGCCACGAGCCGTACCGTGACCGGCAAGGCTGTCGCGCACCTGCGGCGCGACGGTGTTCTCCCGGGGGTCGTCTATGGGCACGGCACGGAGAGCGAATCGCTGAGCATCGACGCGCACGAGTTCGAGGCGCTTCGCCGGCACACGGGCGCCTCGACACTGATCGACCTCGCGGTCGACGGCGGCCGGACGCGACCGGTCCTGGTGCACGGCGTCCAAGTCCACCCGGTGACCCGCCGTCCGCTCCACGTCGACCTGTTCGCGGTCCGGATGACCGAGGAGCTGACGGTCGAGGTGCCGCTGGTCGGCACCGGTTTCGCTTCGGCAACGGACGCCGGCGGCACGCTCGTGCACCCGGTGTCCACCGTGCGGGTGCGTGCGCTGCCGGCGAACCTGCCGCAGACGCTGACCTATGACCTGTCGCCGCTGACGTCGTACGACGTGACGATCACCGTCGCCGACATCGAGGTGCCGTCGGGCGTGGCCATCCAGGCCGAGCCCACGGAGGTCATCGCTCGCGTGCTTCCGCCGCGGGTCGAGGAGGTCCCGATCGCGGCCGAGGCGGAGGCCGTCGCCGGCGAGGAAGCGGGCGAGGAGGCGGACACCGGTGAGGCGGGGGCTCCGGAGGCGACGCCCGAGGCCTGATCGCCACAGGTTCGGCATCGCCGGCCCGGTTCCCGCGGTCGCGTGACGCCGCGACCGGGCGGTCGGCTAGCGCCGGGTCGCCGTCGCGTATACGACCGGCAGCGACATCCGCAGCCGGGCGGCCGGCAGCGATCGCAACCGGGCCAGCAGATCGGCCTCCAGGGCGGCCCGGCGATCGGGCTCCATCGTCGAGAACAGGTCCTCGTCGTCGAACCTGGCCACGAACTCGAGGTACGACTCGGGCGTGAACTGGTGCGCCAGCTCGCTCGGGACGGCGTGCGCGCCCGAGAACCCGGCGCGACGCAGGACCGCCTCGGTGGCGGCCGGTGAGCGGAAGTCGTCATGGCCGCCGCCGGTCGGGTGCGGCTCGAGGTCGGCGGCCTCGAGGGCGGCGTCGTAGGCCTGGTCGGCCGCAAACGGCCCGCCTCCTTCCATCCAGGACACGATCGCGACCTGGCCACCGGGCTTGAGCACGCGCTGCATCTCGCGCAGCGCCCGGAACCGGCTTGGCACCAGCTGGAGCACGAACGCGCTGGCGACGACGTCGAACCGGTCATCGTCGAACGGCAACCGGTCAGCCGGGGCGTGATGGAGCCGCAGCCGATCCCGGTCACCGGAGGGGATCGTCGCGCGCTCGCGTTCCGCGATGGCAAGCATCCCGCTCGAGCCGTCGACGGCGTCGACGACCATCGCCGGCCAGCGCCGCACCGCGGCGGCGGCGAACGCGCCCGTTCCACAGCCAACGTCGAGCATCGCGACCGGCCCGCGATCGGCGTCGGAGTCGATGAGCTCGAGCAACCCCAGGGTCGACGGGCGATGCACGGGCGCCCACCAGGTCGCGTAGCCCTCCGCGATCCGGTCGTAGCGTGCCTCCTGATCCGTCATCCGCCAATGGTGCCATGGTCGATTCGGGAACTTCGGCCCCCAATCCGCGGTCCGCGGGCCGCTGGCCCCCGGAAGGCTGCTGCCCGATGCTTGGTTTCTGAACGGGCAGGCGCCCGCGTTGACGCGTGCCGTCCGCGACGCCACCCGAAAGGAGCCGAGTGATGGACAAGATCCTGCTCGCGTATGACGGTGGAGAGCCGGCCAAGCGCGCGCTCGAGCAGACGATCGAGCTGGCCCGGCGGTTCAACGCCACCGTCGGGGTCGTGAGCGTGGTGCCGGTCCGCCCGAGTCTCCCGAACGCCGATCCGTGGGACGACCGGACCGTGCATGCACAGGAGCTGATCGAGGCCCGCCGGCTGCTCCGCGAAGCAGGCATCGAGGCTGAGCTCCTCGAGCCGGGCGGCGATCCTGCCCGGACCATCGAACGCATCGCCGACGAGCGGGGCTACGACACGATCGTCATCGGTACTCGAGGCATGGGCACGCTCGCCCGGCTGATCCAGGGCAGCGTGTCGGACCACGTCGCGAGCCACGCCCACGCGACCGTCGTCGTGGCGCGCTGACACGTGGATCGAGCATTCCTCCATTGAGATCAAGATCAGCAGGCCCCCAGCGGGGTGGCCCGCAGAACCGTTTCCGGAGTCTGTCATGAGTCTCGCTGCCCCGGTCGACCGCACGAGCGGTTGGCCATTCGTCAAGTCGCGTCGTGTCCTCGACGCGCTTCGAACCGGTGCCGGTCCGGCCCCCATCGCCATGCGCGGCATGGCGCTCCTGGCCGACCCGGTGCTCAACAAGGACGCCGGGTTCACCGACCAGGAGCGGGACGCGCTCGGGCTGCGTGGCCTGCTGCCGCCCCGGGTGATGGCTATCGAGGCCCAGGTGTCGCTCGAGCTCGAGCACATGCGGCGCAAGGCCGACGACCTCGAGCGCTACATCGGGCTGGCGGCGCTCCAGGACCGCAACGAGACCCTGTTCCACCGCGTCCTCGGCGACCATCTCGAAGAGCTGCTGCCGATCGTGTACACGCCCACCGTGGGGCGCGCCTGCCAGGAGTTCAGCCACCTGTTCCGGCGTCCGCGCGGCGTGTGGATCACGCCCGACGACGTCGATCGGGTGCCGGAGCTGCTGCGCCACGCTGCGCGCGACGAGATCCGCCTCATCGTGGTCACCGACAACGAGCGGATCCTGGGGCTGGGCGATCAGGGCGCGGGCGGGATGGGGATTCCGATCGGGAAGCTCGCGCTGTACTCGGCAGCCGCCGGGATCCACCCAGGGCTAACCTTGCCCGTCTCGCTCGACGTCGGGACCGATCGCGAGGAGCTGCTGGCCGACCCGCTGTATGTCGGCTGGCGGCACCCGCGGCTGCGCGGTGTGGCATACGACGCGGTGGTCGAGGCATTCGTAGCCGGCGTGCGCGAGGTCCATCCGCGGGCCGTGCTGCAGTGGGAGGACTTCAAACAGCACAACGCGATCCGCCTGCTCGAGCGGTACCGGAACTGGGTCTGCAGCTTCAATGACGACATCCAGGGAACCGCGGCCATCGCCGTGGCGGCCATCCTGACGTCGCTCAAGGCTTCGGGTCAGACGCTGTCCGGGGCGCGTGTGGTGCTGGCCGGCGCCGGGGCCGCGGGCACCGGGATCGCCCGCCTGCTGCGGGTGGCGATGCTCGACGAGGGCGTCGCCATGGAGGACGCCGCCCGGTCCATCGCCCTGCTCGATTCGCATGGCCTGCTGGTCATTGGTCGCGCCGAGCTCGACGAGGACAAGCGCGATGCGGCGATCTCCTCCGAGTTCGCGGCGAGCCTGGGCCTTGATCCGGCCATCAGCCCGGACCTCGAGGCCGTGATCCGCGCGTTCCGGCCGAGCGTGCTGGTCGGGACCACCGGGCTCGGCGGCGCCTTCACGGAGGCGGCCATGCGGGCCATGGGTGAGGCCGTGGAGCGGCCCATCATCATGCCCCTGTCCAACCCGACCGCGAACACCGAGGCGCGTCCAGCCGACGTGCTGGCATGGACCGACGGACGGGCGATCGTGGCCACCGGCAGCCCGTTCCCTCCGGTGGAGATCGGCGGGGTGTCTCGAACGATCCCACAGGCCAACAACGCCTACGTGTTCCCCGGCATCGGCCTGGGAGCGATCGTCAGCGAGGCCCGAACCCTTCCCGAATCAGCGTTCCTGGTCGCGGCGCGCCGGCTGGCCGAGCTGGCGACGCCCGAGATCATCGAGGCCGGCGGGCTGTTCCCACCGCTCAGCGAGATGCGCATGGTTGCCCGCGAGATCGCGGTCGCTCTGGTCGCGCACCTCGGCGAGCTGGGGGTCGGCCGGCGGTTCCCGCCCGAGCAGATCCCGGCTGCCGTCCGGGCCGCCATGTGGCAACCAGACTACGTGGCGTACGAGGCCGTCTGAGCCATCGGGGCCGGCCCGGGGGAACCCCCCGGGGCCGGCCATCCGCCGGGGTCAGGCCTGGTCCCACCCCTCGATCGGCTCGGCCGGCCGCATCTGCGGCAGCAAGCGCCGGGTGACGCGGAGCGCGATGACCGCGAGCACCGCGAACACCAGCATGATCGGCAGCCACACGATCCCGAACCAGATGGCGGCGCTGCCGAGCGTCTGACCGATCCCGATCAGGGTGGCCGTCGCGGAATTGACCTCACCGGCCGGATCCCACCCCTTGGCCGTCGCCTGGACCTGCTGGACCTCGAGGCCGAACGTGGTGACGAGGGTCCCGTAGGCCACCTGGTCGGTCAGCTGCGCCTGCTGGCCCTGGAGCTGCTCGATCTGGCCGCGGACGTCGGTCAGCTGCGCCTCGACCTGGAGCAGGTCGCTGATCTTGCCGGTGCCCTTCGCGATCTCCTGGAGCGACGCTTCGCTCGCCTCCAGGTTGCGGATCCGCGCATCGAGGTCGACCAGCTGGCCACCGACCTCCGTCGCCTGCGTCTGCTCCGAGACCACCTTGCTCGCAAGGCCTCGGAGGCTGCCGATGGCATCCTCCCAGCGAGTGGCAGGAATGCGGTAGGTGATGGTCGCGACCGACTTGTCGCCGTCGTTCGACTCCTGCGAGGCGCCGATGTAGCCGCCGGTCGCCTCGACCGCGGTCTTCGCCTTGGCCAGCGCCGCCTGCAGGTCGTCGACGACGAGCTGGAGCGAGCCCGTGTAGACGATCTTGAGGTCGTCGCGCGGCACGGGGGCCGAGTACCCGTCCGATGACTGCAGATCGGTCTGCCCGCCACCCGGCTGCGCGTCGGGCGCCGCGGCCGCGGCCGATGCCGCCGGCTCGGGCTGGGCGGCGCGCTCGGGCTGCGATTGGGTTCCGTCATCGACGGCGTTGCCGACGGTGCTCAGGGTCGCCGAGCTGCCGCAGGCGCCGATGACCGCCACCATCGCCACGCCGATGACCACGGCGCTCAGCCGGCCGATACCTGACCGATCGGCCCGCCGGCTTCGGTGTCTCGAGACCCCCATGACGCACCTCCTGGAGGCACCGTCCCGTGCCTCGGGTCCGCTCGAACTCGCGGTGCTGCGGGGACGCCCGACGCCCCCGACCGGTTCCGTCCCCGCTCGCACATCGTCCGTCCCCGGCCGCGTCCGGTCGTTGGGTGATGCCCCGCAACCGGTGTTCCGGGCACCTCCGGGCGCGGTATGGTGCCGGCATGCGACTGCCCTTCGAGCCCCCGATCGAACCCATGCTGGCCAAGGCCAGCAGCGGCCTGCCCGAGGGCGACGGATGGCTGTTCGAGCCCAAGTGGGACGGCTTCCGCGCGCTCGTGTTCCGTGATGGCGACGAGCTGCTGACGCAGAGCCGCGACCTCAAGCCCCTGGACCGCTACTTCCCGGAACTCGCCGATCCGTTCCTGGCCCAGCTGCCGGAGCGCTGCGTGCTCGACGGTGAGGTCGTCATCGCCCGTGACGGCGTCCTGGACTTCGAGGGCCTCCTGCTGCGGATCCATCCCGCGGCCTCGCGCGTTCGGATGCTGGCGGCGGAGATGCCCGCCTCGTACGTCGTCTGGGACGTGCTCGCGTTGGGCAACGAGGACCTCCGTGACGTCCCACAGGCGGACCGTCGAACCAGGCTCGAGGCGGCGCTCGGGAGCGCCTCCCCGCCGGTTCATCTGACCCCGGCCACGATGGATCGCGCGCTGGCGGCGGACTGGTTCGACCGGTTCGAGGGCGCTGGTCTCGACGGGGTCGTCGCGAAGCGGCTGGACGGCCGCTACCAGCCGGGCAAGCGGGCGATGCTCAAGATCAAGCACGAGCGGACCGCGGACTGCTTGGTGGCCGGGTTCCGGTGGCACAAGAACGGACCGGGCACCCACGTGGGGTCGCTGCTCCTCGGGCTGTTCGACGAAGATGGCCGGCTCCACCACGTCGGCATCACGTCCTCGTTCACATGGGCCCGGCGCGCGGCGCTGGTCGAGGAGCTGGCACCGCTTCGGGAGCGCGCCCTCGACGGGCATCCCTGGGCCGAATGGGCCGAATGGGCGAGCGCCGGGTCAGCCGACGCGTCCGGCCAGCGTCTGCCCGGGGCGACGTCGCGCTGGAACCGCGGCAAGGACCTGTCGTGGGAGCCGCTGCGGGCCGAGCGCGTGGTGGAGGTGGCCTACGATCACCTCCAGGGCGACCGCTTCCGGCACGCGACGACGTTCCGTCGCTGGCGTCCGGACAAGGCGCCGTCGGCCTGCCGCTACGACCAGATGGAGACGACCGCGCCGTTCGAGCTGACGCGCATCTTCGGGTAGCGGCCGGGCCCCCGTCGCCGGCTGCCTCTTCTGGGCGGACATGCGCCGGTTCGCGGCCGAGGGCCGCACCGTGCTGTTCGCGACCCACTACCTCGACGAGGCCGATCAGGTCGCCGACCGGATCGTCGTCCTCGACCGGGGCCGGGTCGTCGCCGACGGTTCCCCGTCCGCGCTCAAGGGCAGCATCGCCGAGCGCCCGAGGGCCTGCCGCGGGACGTGGAAGCCATGCTCGGCTGGGCGGTCCGAGAGGGGGTCACGAACGTGCTCCGCCACCGCGACGCGACCACCGCGCCGATCCGGATCATCGCTGCCGGGTCATCATGCTCACGACCTTCGGGCGGCCGGGCTACCTGCGACGGGCGATGGAGGCCGGGGCGTCCGGGTTCCTGCTCAAGGACGCGCCGGCGGCCGATCTTGCGGATGCCGTCAGACGGGTGGCGCGCGGGCTGCGGGTCGTGGATCCGGGGCTCGCGCTGGGCGCATTGAGCGATGGCGCCAACCCGCTCTCGGAGCGGGAGCGCGAGACGCTGGCCCTCTCTGCGACGAACGGCACCGTGGCCGATATCGCGGCCAGCCTGGGACTCTCGGAAGGGACGGTGCGCAACCACCTGTCGGCCGCGATCCAGAAGACCGGCGCCCGCAACCGTGCCGAGGCGACGCGGATCGCCGTCGCGAAGGGTTGGCTGGCGCCCGACTCGTCCTGAACCTGCGCGTCCTCGCGGCCCGGACCGTGCGTCCTGCCTAGACCCGACCGGCCAGGAAGGCCTCCCAGCCCCGGGCGTCGTCGAGGTGCTGCCACTCGCGCCAGCGAACGATCAGGCCGTTGGCATCGAGCTCGACGATCGCGGCACCGTGGTACGTGTGATGACCCTGGTACGTGTATTCGACCGTGCCCGTCCGGGCGGCCTCGTCGAACAGCACTCGATGCCAGGTCGTCGCATGCCCGCCCGGCGGCGGCTCGAAGAACAGCTCGAGCTCGGCCCGGGACGCGAAGCGGTATCGGGTCGGATCGGCGTAATCGACCGTGTCCGCGAAGCACGCGGCCGCGGCGGCCGCGTCCCCCGACGCCCACGTTTCACCGAGCCGCTGGACCAGCTGCTCGAACTCGGATCGGGTCATCGGTACCACCCTCAGGGCTCGCCGTCCGCGCAGCGTCGACTCCGCCACCGGACTCGATGGCGTTGCTGGATCCCATGCTTCGGACCCATGTCTCCCATCTGGCGAGCCTACGTCGCAGGCTTCCGCGGCGCCCGCTCCAGCTGGCCGCTTCGGTCGGGCCACTCGTACCCCTGCCAGGGGTCGTAGTCGGGATCGAGGGGTACCTGCTGTGGGCGCAGCTGCTCGGGGACGTGGACCAGGTTGACGCG
This sequence comes from uncultured Chloroflexia bacterium, assembly GCA_963713095.1. Lineage (GTDB taxonomy): Bacteria > Chloroflexota > Limnocylindria > Limnocylindrales > CSP1-4 > CAIXZV01. The sequence continues at coordinate 1,134,881 of CAVQKK010000003.1, read as the reverse complement.
CAGCCGGTACCAGACGTACGAGCGACCGCGCATGCCGTCGGTCAGGATGTCGGCCGGTTCGAGGTATGCGACCACCTCGGGGTGGCGCGCCTTCCAGCGCTCCAGACCTTCGTTCACCTCCTTCTTCGTCGCCGCGCGGCCGATCTCGATCACCGGGACGTTGGTGCGCCGGCGGCCGGTGGGCGTGGGTCGCGTGCCCGGCCATTCGGTCGGCAGACCGGCGTTCGGATCGCCCGAGGCGACCGCCGCGGCGCGCTCGGCGGCGATCTCCGGCGGCGGGCCGCCATCCACGCCGCGGCCCGCGTACTCGCTGTCCGCACGGCGCTTGCGCGACGGCTGGACCCGGGGCGGCTCGCCGGCCTGCTTCGCGTAGTTCGGCGGCCACGGCGCGTCACCCAGGCCCTCGGCCTCGTGGCGTGCGGAGAGCTCGAGCAGCGCATCGAGCGACCCGACCGCCTCGTCGATCCCCGCCCCCGCGTCGCCGCGCGCTGCGTACAGACCCGGCACCGTCGCCAGCGTGAAGTCCTCGGCCACGACGTCGGCCACCTCGTCCCAGCGCAGGGGGAACGAGACCCGGGCATCGGGGAGCGGCCGGACCGAGTAGGCCGACGCCACGGTGCGGTCCTTCGCGTTCTGGTTGTAGTCGAGGAACACGCCGTGGCGCTCCTCCTTCCACCACTTGGAGGTGGCGATCGAGGGCGCTCGCCGCTCCACGTCCCGGGCCAGGGCAAGCGCCGCCCGCCGTACCTGGGGGTACGTCCAGCGGGGCTCGATCCGGACGTTGATGTGGATCCCGCGCGAGCCCGACGTCTTGGGCCAGCCGGTCAGCCCGACATCGGAGAGCGCTTCGCGGCAGACGAGCGCGACGTCGCGGATCTGCGGCCAGGGCACACCCGGCACCGGATCGAGGTCGACCCGCAGCTCGTCAGGGTGGTCGAGGTCCTCGGCGCGGACCGGGTGGGGGTTGAGATCGACGCAGCCGAGGTTGGCGACCCAGGCGAGGCCGGCCGCCTCGTCGACCACGATCTCGTCGGCCGTCCGGCCGGAGGGAAAGGTCAGGGTCGCGGTTCGCATCCAGTCGGGGTGGTTGGCGGGCGCCCGCTTCTGGAAGAACGGCTCGGCATCGATCCCGTCGACGAACCGCTTGAGCGCCATCGGCCGGCCCCGCACACCGGCCAGCGCGCCGTCGGCCACCGCGACGAAATAGCGAACGAGGTCGAGCTTGGTGTGGCCGGGCACGGGAAAGTAGATCTTGTCGGGATTGGTGATCGTGACCTCGCGGCCGCCGATCTCGAGCTCCTCCTTGCGCGGTGCCATGCGCGCATGCTCGCACGGCCCGGCAACCTGTGCCCCTGGCCTCGACCGGCTTGCCACCGTCCGATGTGTCGATTCCGCCGGGGTCCGTTCGTCGCTAGCATGACGGGGTCGCTCATCGGCCCCAAGAGGTGACACGGAGGCAACGTTCCCGATGCGCTACCTGCTGCTGATCTACCAGGAGCCGTCCGTGCAACAGCCGAGCGGAGACGGACTCCGCCAGATGTCGGAGGCATACCTGCGGTACTCGGAGTGGCTCCAGGGCACCGGCCAATACCTCGGGGGCGAGGCGCTTCAGCCCGTGTCGGACGCGACGACCGTGTCGGTGCGCGACGGCAGGCGGACCGTAACCGACGGGCCGTTTGCCGAGACCAAGGAGCACCTCGGCGGCTACTACCTGGTCGACGCCGCGGACCTCGACTCGGCGATCGAGGCGGCCGCCCGGATCCCGGGCGCGCAAACCGGCAAGATCGAGATCCGGCCGATCATGGAGTTCGCCTGACCGCCGCCGGCGGCGTCAGCTCCGGGGCGCGACGCGGAGGGTGACCGGCGCAGGCGGAGCCGCCAGGGACGCCGTCGCTCGCGTGTTCCGCGAGGAGCACGGCCGGGCGATCGCCACCCTCATCCGCGTCCTCGGTGACTTCGACCTCGCGGAGGAGGCCGTGGCCGACGCGTACCTCATCGCGCTCGAACGGTGGCCGATCGAAGGCGTGCCCGCCAACCCGGGAGCCTGGATCGCGACGACGGCCCGCAACCGCGCCATCGATCGGGCACGGCGCGCCGGCCGGCTCGCGTCCAAGGCCCAGGCGATCGCGCGAGACGTGGCGTTCGAGGCCGCCCAGCGCGCCTCCGCGCTGCTCGCCGCGGCGGAGGACGAGATGGCCCCGATCCCCGACGACCAGCTCCGGCTGATCTTCATCTGCTGCCACCCGGCGCTGGCGCCCGAGGCGGCCATCGCGCTGACCCTGCGAACGCTCGGCGGCCTCACGACCCCCGAGATCGCCAATGCCTTCCTCGTCCCGGAGGCGACGCTCGCGCAGCGTCTGGTCCGCGCCAAGCGGAAGATCCGGGAGGCCGGCATCTCGTACGAGATCCCGGCGCACGAGCGCCTCGCCGAACGGCTGGAGCCTGTGCTGCATGTGCTCTACCTGATCTTCAACGAAGGGTACGACGCGACGACCGGCGCGGCGCTGATCCGGCGCGACCTGTGCGCTGAGGCGATCCGGCTCTCGCGGCTCGTTGCAGATCTCCTGCCGGGCGAGCCCGAGGCGCTCGGGCTCCTGGCGCTGATGCTCCTGACTGACGCCCGACGGCCGGGACGCGAGGGTGTCGATGGCGAGCTCGTCCGGCTCGAGGAGCAGGATCGGGCCCGTTGGGACGCGGACCGCATCGCGGAGGGCCGGGACCTCGTCGCACGGGCGCTGGGTCTGCGGCGGGTGGGCCCATATCAGCTGCAGGCGGCGATCGCCGCCGTCCACGACGAGGCGCCGACGGCCGCCGATACCGACTGGCCGCAGATCCTCGGCCTGTACGAGGTGCTGCTGCGTGTTGCCTCATCGCCGGTCGTCGCGCTCAACCGAGCCGTCGCGCTGGCCCAGGTCGCAGGGCCCGAGGCCGGCCTCGCGGCGGTCGATGCACTGGCCCGCGACCCGTCGATGCGCGACTACCGCTTCTTCCACGCGACCCGCGCGGACCTGCTGCGGCGATTGCGCCGGTGGTCCGAGGCCGCCGACGCCTACGGGCGTGCGCTGGACCTGGCTGCGAACGAGCCCGAGCGAGCATTCCTGGCCGCCCGCCGCGGGGAGGTGCTTTCCTGGGCGACCGCGGGCTGACGCCAGCCGGCTCATCACCAGCCGGCTGAGCGCCGGTCGGCCGAGCGGCCGCCGGAGACATCTGCCGGCCCTTGACACGTGCGCCGAGCGAACGCGCGGCGTTCCAACGGCGCCGCGGATCCCGGGGTGGTCGCTGACGTTCAGGCCAGGCTGATCCCCACCGCACCCAGCAGCGTCACCCCCAGCAGGACCACGTTGAGCGTGACCACCATCGCGACCGCGCCCCAGGCCAGCACGTTCCCCCAGCGCCCGTTCGCGTGGGCACCCATCAGCCGGCGATCGTTGACCAGCAGGACCATGAACACGAGCACGACCGGGAGCAGGATCCCCTGCAGGTTCTGGCTGCCGACGATGATCGGGATGAGCGCGCTCTCGGCCACCAGCAGCACCACCAGCCCGCCCGCGGCGAGCACGAACGTGTAGATCCCGAAGAACACCGGGGCGTCGGCGAACCGCTTGCCAACCCCGCTCTCCCAGCCGAACGCCTCGCAGATCACGAACGCGGTCGAGATCGGCATGATCGTGGCCGCCAGCACCGAGGCACCGAACAGCCCGACCCCGAACAGCGCCTCGGCCCACGGACCCGCGACGGGCTCGAGCGCGTGCGCGGCATCGGCGGCTGAAGCGATCGCCGCGCCCCCACCGACACCGATGGCCGCGGCGGTCGCGACCACGATGAACACCGCGATCACGTTGGTCCACACGGACCCCAGCACGGCATCGGCCTGCTCGAGCCGCAGCTCCTCCTCATCGATGCCCTTCTCGGCCACCGCCGACTGCAGATAGAACTGCATGTACGGCGTGATCGTCGTACCCACCACGGCCACCATCAACAGCAGCGTCCGCGGGTCGAGCTCGAGCGACGGGGTCACGAAGGCGTGCAGGACGGGCGTCCAGTCGGGCGTCGCCATCACCGCGGCGATGGGGTAGGCGAGGAACACGACCATCACCGCCAGAAACACGCGCTCCACGCTGCGGTAGCTGGCGAACAGCACGAGACCCCAGATCGCGACCGCGACGACCGGCACCGTGAGCCACTTGGGGACCCCGAAGATGTCGAGGGCCGCGGCGGCGCCGGCGAGGTTGGCGATGGTGTTGGCGATGTTCGCGACCAGCAGCACCGCCATCGCGAACACCGTCCAGCGCACGCCGAACCGCTCGCGGATGAGGTCCGAGAGGCCCTGGCCGGTCACGACGCCGAGGCGCGCGACCATCTCCTGGACGATGGCCAGGATGACGATCGTGATCGGAAAGATCCACAGCAGCCGGAGGCCGGTCTCGGCGCCCATCACCGAGTAGGTGGTCAGGCCGCCGGCGTCGTTGCCAGCGACGCCGGCGATGATCCCGGGGCCCATGACGGCGAGGAAGGCAAGCAGCCCGCGCCGGCGGAACCGGCCACGCAGGCGCGGCACCGGGAAGCTCGGCAGGCGCGAGACCACCCGGCCGCGCTGGGCGACCACCGCCTTGCGCAGGCCCCGGCCGATGGTCACCGGCCCGGTCCCTTGCCCCGGGTACGCGACACGATCGCCATCGGCTCCCCGGCAGCGTCGGCGTCGCGGTCGGGCCACGCCATCACGCGCGGCGGGCGCCGGCGCCACGCCGCAGGCGCCACGGTGTCGATCGCGTCGTCGACGGTGACGATCCCGATCAGCCGCCCGTCGTCGTCGACCACGGGGCAGGCGAGCAGGTTGTAGTGGGCGATGGTCTCGGCGACCGATTCGGCAGGCTCGAGGACGCCCACCGCCACCGGCTCATCGATCATGACGTCGGCGATCCGCGTCTCGGGCTGGGCGACGATCAGGTCGCGCAGCGACAGCACGCCGACCAGCCGCTCCTCGTCGTCGATCACATAGACGTAGTAGATCGTCTCGGCATCTGGCTCGAGCGCACGGAGCCGCTCGATGGTCTGGGCGGCCGTCAGGGTGGCGGGGACGGCTACCAGCTCGGTGGTCATCATGCCGCCCGCGGAATCCTCGGGGAAGGCGAGCAGATCGCGCACCTCCGCCGCCTCGTCGGCCTCCATCAGGGCCAGGATCTCGTCCCGGCTGCGGTCCGACAGGTCGGCGACCAGGTCGGCGGCATCGTCGGGGCTCATCTCCTCGAGGATGTCGGCGGCCCTCGCGGGCTCCAGGTCTTCCAGCACCTCGACCTGCGTGTCGGGCTCCATCTCCTCCACCACGTCGGCCAGTGCCTCGTCGCCGAGGGTGGCCAGGACGCCGAGCCGGTCGCGCGGCGTCAGGTCCTCGATGATGTCGGCCAGGTCGGCAGGGTGCAGCTCAGCCAGCTTGGCGTGCGGAACCCGCAGCCGCACGCTCGCGATCGTGCTCTCGACAGGGTCCACATCCTCCCAGTCGATGTAGCGTTCGGGGATGCTCCGCCGGACGTTGCGGGCGAGGGCGCGGGAGATCGTCTCGATCCCCAGCCGCCGCAGCAGCCCGGCCGCTCCGACGTCGACCGCGACCACCCGGAGGCGCCCTCCGATCTCGTCGAGGCTGACGTCGTTGACGCGGATGACCTTGCGACCCTCGATGTCGACGATCTGCTTGTCCAGCAGGTCGGCCTTGAGCAGGATCTCGTTTCGGCGCTGGCGGAACTTGCCGATGTCGATCGTGGGCACCCGGAGCCGGGCGCCCGCCTCGTCGAGTCCCTCGACGTTGCGCCAGGGCAGGAAGATCAGGCGCCTGTCCGTGCGTGCGACCAGGCCCGTGACCGGCGGATACCGGTCGCCGATGGCGACGATGAGGTCGGCGATGGTGCCGATCGGCTCGCCGGACGGGTCGCGCACCGGCAAACCGATGCACTGGCTGAGGAAGCGCATGGTGGCCACCTGTGTGGGCGGGTCCGGCCCGCTCCTGGTGGCCCGGCCGGCACGGGGGCCGGCGGTACCGTCAGCGGACGGGGAGGACCGTGAGGGTGCCGGCACGATCTCCGGCGCGTCTAGGTCCGTTCTCCACGGGGGAGCTGTCCTCGGTACGTGTTGCGCTGGTGGACGCCACCCAACGGCGCGCGAGCTCGAGCTCGAACGGGGCTGGGGTCCGTGCGGAGGGTAGCCCCGTGCGTGTGGCCGGTCAAACGGGTGGGTCGGTCCGTCGTCCCCTACGCGGTCTCGTGGCGAGCGCGCAACACGCGCCGGGTGAACGGGATCCGGAACTCGCGGAACACCTCGATCGAGACCAGGAAGCCGGCGAACAGGAACGCCGCTCCCAGCAGCTCGCCCAGGAAGAACGTCTGGGTGACCCCGAACCGCGACAGCCCGCTCGTCAGCGACGGCACGAAGCCGCCGATCGCGAGCAGGATCGTGGCCGGGACGCGGCTGTGGAGCCGGCCGCCGAACAGCGCTGCGACGGTCTCGGGGACTGAGGCGACGAGGTTCACGACGATGGCGATCGGGGCGACGAGGACGTTGCGCACGAACGGGCCGGCCCCACGGGACCGCGTGAGGTCGTAGCGGATCACGCGCCGCTTGGGCATGAACACGTAGGTGCTGTACAGGGCGCCCAGCGCGAGCGCGAAGCCGCCGGTGACGTTGAACAGGGGTGTCAGCAATCGCACCGAGCCGGGCATCGAGGTGCCCACCGGAATGCCGCGCGCGTCGAGCGCGTAGCCGGGGGCCGGGATCGTCGCCGAGAGCACGATCGGCACGGCCACGAGCGACCCACCGATGACCAGCAGCCCGGCGATCCATGCCCATCGGCCGGTGCCCCGGTACGTCTCGATGACCATCAGGACCGCCCCGCCGATCGCGATCCCGAAGGCCGCAAACGGGAGGATGCCGGTGTCCGCGTAGTGCTCCTTGGCCTGGGACAGCACCGTGAACAGGCCGGCCAGCAGGATGCTGAACGCAGCCCCGTAGCCGAACCGCGTCTTGCTCAGCAGGTACATCGTCCCCAGCCCGAGCCACGCGGCGACGTACACCGCGCCAATCAGGTACCACGCCCGGTAGAGCGGCTCGCTCCACCCGAAGGCGCCGCCCAGGAACTCGGTCCCCGCCGAGACCCCGTACCAGACCATCCCCACCGTCCAGATCAGCTGGTACGAGCGCCGGCGCTCGAGCCACTGGTCGAGCAGGAACAGCGCGAACACGAAGCTGAGGGTGGAAGAGAGGAGCGGCAGAACGACGTTCGGCTCCATGCGGCGACACCTCGAGCGAACCGGGGGCCCTCGCCCGGCACCCGGACCGTATCCATCTGCGGCGATCGGCTCAATGTGCCGCACGATCCGCGCGCGAGCATGCCCTGGCCTGATCGTCCACCAGACGGCATGGATCGGCCGATAGGGCGATCGTCGAGGACCTGTTCGTCGCGACTTCCCGCAGCCGTCAGCCGCCGGTGGAGACGGGGTGCGTCGCGCTCGCGGTCGCGCCGTTGGTGCCCGTCGCCGCGAGCGTGACGGTGTAGATGCCGGCCGACGCATAGGTGTGGCTGGGATTCCGTGCGGTCGACGATGCACCGTCCCCAAACGACCATGTCCATGACTCGGCGCCCTTGGTCTTGTTGGTGAACTTCGCAGCAAGGCCATTCACGGTGAACGAGAACGCAACGGCCGGGGCCTTGAGGGTGGAGGTCGGCACCGGAGTGGGGGGAGCCGGGGACGTCGGCGACGGTGCGGGGGTGGGCGTCGGGGCGGATGTCGGCGTGGGGGTGGCCGCAGGCGTGGCCGTGGGACGTGGCGACGCGGTCGCCGTGGACCCCGGCGTTGGTGTGGCGCCGGGCGAAGGTGGCGCCGTGGGGCCCAGCGATGCGGACAAACCGGGTGTGGGCGTCACCGATGCCCCGAGGGTCGGGGTGCCCCCCGGCGTCGGTGCACCGACGCCGGAGCGCGGGGTCGGGGTGGCCGCCGTGCCGCCGCCGGGGACGTGGCCGCGATCGACTGCCGTCTGTCCGGGGGACGTTGGAGTCGTCCCGGAGCCATCGGACGAAGGCTGCTGCGAGCCACCCGCCGAGCCGGTGGGGGTTGCCGTCGCCGGACCGGGCGATCCTGCGCTCGCGGCAGGCGGCGAGGCCGCCGGTGTCGCCGACGCCTCCAGGACCTGGCCGCTCGGGGCCGGGCGCAGCCAGCCGAAGGCGATCCCCAGGGTCAGGACGAGGGCACCCCCGATCCCCGCCAGCGCGAGCAGTGCGGGCCGACGGTCCCCGCGTCGCGTCGGTCGCACGGATGCTGGTCCAGCCAGCGTCGGCGGAGAGCCGGTCGCGGCGGTCACCACCGTTGAGACGCCGGATCCAGGGAGCGGATCATCACGCAGCCTCGCAGGTCCGCCGAAGATCGGCTGGCCGTGACGGGCCTCGAGCGCGGGCGACAGCGGCGATGGCCGGCGGGTCACCACCGACGGTGGGGCGCCGGCAAGGCGACGTGCGAACTCGCTATGGCCCAGAACCTCGCCGGCGGACCCTGCCTGGCCCTCGGAGGCCGCCATGCCGTGGATCGTGAGACCACGCGCCGCGCTGCGATCGGGGGCCGCGGTGGGTCCGGCCGCGGAAGGGGGCGACACGGCCCCCGCGACCGCGGCGCCGGGCACCGCTGCAGCCGACGGTGCTGGGCTCGAGCCCCCGGGTTCTTGGTGCACCCCGGCGGACCGCGATGCGCGCCGCTCGCGTCCGACCCGGATGCGTCGTCCAACCAGCCCGCCGGCCATCGTCGCCGCGACGATCGCCACCAGGAGGGCGGCCAGGGTCACCAGGGTCGACTCCAGCGGCGTCACTCCGTCTCGGGTGGAAGCTCGCTGGGACGCAATGCTAGCAGAACGCCCGTTCCGAACGTGTCCACCTGTCGGCCGCGGACGAGGCGTCGTTTGGGCTCGACGAGCGCTCGGGGTCAACCGGCGACGAACAACATCGCACATCTCCATCACCAACCGGCAGGCCCCGGCACGGTCGCCGACCGGGGCGAGACAGGTACCGGGTCGCGCCTCGGAGATCGAGGGTTCGGTCAGCCGCCCGGCCGGTCGAGCCCGCGTCCCTTCTCGAGCACGATCTGCAGATCCTGGGTGATCCCGGTCGCGAACCCCGCCTCGCTGATCGACAGGTAGTAGTCCCACATGCGGATGAAGCGCTCGTCGAAGCCCAGCGCACGAACGGCGGCGAGCTGGTCCAGGAAGCGCGATCGCCAGGCCTGGAGGGTGCGGACGTAGTGTGGTGCGATGTCGTCAACCTGCCTGACCAGCAGCCGGGTCCCGTGGAGCGAGCGTTCGATCTCCGCCAGCGACGGCAGCAGCCCGCCCGGAAAGATGTACGTCTGGATCCAGTTGGCCCCCCGTCGCTGGGGCTCGTACGCGACATCCGGAAAGGCGATCACCTGGAGGCTCATCCGGCCGCCGGGGCGGAGGGCGCGATCGCACGCTGCGAAGAACGTTGTGAAGTACTCCGCGCCGACGGCTTCCAGCATCTCGATCGAGACGATGGCGTCGTAGGTGCCCTCGAGCTCCCGGTAGTCGCGCAGCTCCACGCTGACCCGGTCCGCCAGGCCCGCGTCGCGGACCCGTTGGGTCGCCAGCTCGTGCTGGGCGGGCGAGATCGTGATCGTGGTGACGCGGCAGCCAAGCTCGCCCCCGGCGTACAGCGCGAAGCCTCCCCAGCCGGAGCCGATCTCGAGGACGTGCTCACCGCCCCGGAGACCGGCCCGCTCGGCGATCACCGCGTACTTGTTGCGCTGTGCGTCGGCCAGCGGCTGCGCGGGGGTGGCGAAGATCGCGCTGGAGTAGGTCATCGTCTCGTCCAGGAACAGCCGGTAGAGATCGTTTCCCAGGTCGTAGTGCGCCTCGACGTTGCGCCGGCTGCCACGGACGGTGTTGCGGCGGGTCCGATGGGCGAGCGTCTTCCCCCCGCGCGCGGGGACCCTCCACCAGCCTCCCGGCAGCGCCAGAGCCTCGCGGTTCAGCGCTGCGACTCGCGCCAGCGCGGGCAGGTCCCGGCTGGACCACAGCCCGGCCACGTAGGCCTCGCCGGCACCGATGTCGCCGCCCAGGAGCATCCGGACCGCCGCGGCCGCGTCATGTATGTGGATCTCGCCGACGAGCGACGACGATCGATCCCCGTAGACGCGCCGCGTTCCATCGGGCAGCTCGACGGCAAGGCGCCCGATCCGGATCCGTCGCGCGGCCCGCAGCATCATGCGGCGGGCGGCATCCTCGACGAACGCGCGAGCCCATCGGGCGCCGGCCTGATGCGCGCCGGGCCGGGCGTCCAGCTCTCCGCTCATCGTGCCGTCCTGCTGGACCGGACGACGGTGGCGTGTCGGGCCGGGACGCCGTCCCCGTGGCGGATGAACGGTGCGCCCTTGAGCCACAACCGCAGGGCGTGCCAGTGGATCAGGCCGATCGTCTTGTGGCTCATCAGCGGGTGCCGCATCAGCAGCCGCAAGAGGGATCGGTCGGACAGGGGGAGACGTCGCAGGACGAGGCTCGTGCTCAGCATCGGCTGGCCGTCCTGGCGCAGGTTGATCGCGAGCCGGAGACCGTCGGGCTGGTCGCGCACGTGAACGGCGTACCGGCCGTCGAGGCTGATGAACGGTGACACGAAGAAGTCCTTGTCCATCCCTGCCGTGAATGGCCCGTCGGGCCCGTCGGGCCCGTCCGGTCGTCCGGTGCGGTCGGGCCGAAGCGTGTACAGGTGCCGCTCACCGAACGTGTTGTGGACCTCGACCACCACGACGCGCAGCGTGCCTGTCTGGTCGCGACACAGGAAGAAGCTGGCCGGGTTGAAGACGTAACCGAGGACGCGCAGGTTGGTCACCAGCGTCACGCGCCAGCCCTCCGCGTCTTCGCCCGCCGAGCGCAGGTGCTCGCGGATCGCGGCCTCAACGTCCCGGGCCGGCACGGGGAAGTGGTCGGCATCGTGAAACGTGGCGACCCCGCGCCGATTGCGACGGAGCAGGCGCATCCGTGCGTCGACCTCGTCGAGCTCCGCAAGGTCGAGCGCCGCGTACCACACGTCGTGCTCGAGCGCGTACGTGAACGGCCGAGCGCGGTGGTGGCTGACCTTGCCGACGAGCAGGTGCGATCTCACGCCGCCCGCTCCATCTCGCCCTGGGCGATGAGATCCGCGACCTCGAAGCCGGACCGGCAGCCGTCCTCATGAAACCCGTAACCGAGATGCGCCCCGGCGAACCATGTCCGACGGCGGCCCTGCAGCGCCCGGACGCCGTCCTGCGCGGCAAGCGTGCGGAATGTGTACATCGGATGGCTCATGGTCTGTCCAGCAGGATCCTGTCAGCCGGGATCCTCTCCCCCGGGTTCAACGAGACCAGATACTCGACCGACCCGTCGAGCGACTGCAACCGGTTCATGTGGTAGGTCATCGTGGGCGCGTCGCCGGGCAGCCGGCAGTCCGGGGTGTGGGTGTTCCATGAGGCCCACGCCCGCCGGTTCGCCGGCATGATGGCCGGATCCGTGTGCAGCACGACCTGATTGCGCGAGTACTCGAACCCGCCCAGGACGCGCCGCTCGCGCTCGTCGGCGTCGCCGAGCAGCCGCAGCGCGTCATCGGCGTGGGTCGCCACCACCACGCCGTCGAAGCGATCCGTGGTTCCGTCCGCCGTCCGGACCGTGACACCGCGCGGGTCGCGAGCCACCTCGACCACCGGGCTGCCGGCACGCAGCGCGCCGGGTCGGAGTGACTCGATCAGGCGCGCCACGTAGGTCATGGAGCCGCCACGGATGACCCGCCACTGCGGCGCGCTCCCGTAGCCGATGAGGCCGTGGTTGTCGAGAAAGTGCAGCAGGTAGTCGACGGGAAAGTCGAGCACCCGGTCGGCGGCCGTGGACCATACCGCGGAGGTGATGGGGACCAGGAAGTGGTCGCGAAAGCTGCGTCCGTAGCGATGCTCCTCGAGCCACTCGCCGAGCGTCGCCCGACTGCGCTCGGGCGCATCGATCGTCGCCCGGGCGTGGCGGTAGAAGCGCGCGATGTCGGCCAGCATCCGCCACTGCGACGGACGGGTGCCCGTGGCCAGGTCCGGGAAGAACCCGCGCGCACCGCGCGAGCTGTAGGCGATGCCACAGGCGTCACAGGCAGCGGCGAACGACATGTCGCTCAGCTGCGTATCGACGCCCAGCTCCGCGAGCAGCCCGACCAACCGCGGGTAGGTTCGATCGTTGTAGACGATGAACCCGGTGTCGACCTCGACGGGGCCGCCGGGTCCGTCGACGGTGACGGTGGCCACGTGGCCACCGGGCGTCTGATCCTTCTCGAACAGCGTGACCCGGTGGTCGGGATCGAGGGCGAAGGCGGCAGTCAGGCCGCTGACGCCGGACCCGATGATGGCGATATCCATGGCGCCCTTCCTCAGGAATCGGACGCGCGTCGGGCAAGCACGCGCACGGCGAGCGAACGCTCCATGCCTTCCCGTGCGTCGCGCGCGATCCGGGCGAACGAGCCGCCGGCGAAGGGGGCGAGCAGGCGCATCGCGCCGCGGAGGCGGATATCCGCCGTGTAGTCGATCCTGGTCCCCTCAGGCGTCGCCCGGAACCGGATCTCGTCAGTCGCCTCGACACCCGAGCCGATGCCCGCGAGAACGACCCGGCGGTCCGGCTCCCAAGCCGTGACCGCGTACTCCATGGGCACGATCCGGCCACCCACGCGGACGCCCAGCTTGTAGCGCGCGCCGACGCCTACCGGGCCCGAATCGATCCGCTCGATGTCACGACGCCCGGGTCCCAGCTCTCGGCGTTGGCGAGTCGCAACGAATCCGAACGCCTCGCCGGGCGGCAGCGCCGTCTCGATCCGTTCGCTCAGGACAGTCATGAGTTGCGCATCTGTATAATCTTTGTATAATGTATTGCCGCACGGTGTCGCAGACAAGCCATCGACGTCAAGCGTCTGTACCAAGTTGGCCCAGCCACGGAGGAACAAACTCGATGCAACCGACCGACCAGCCCCGCGCCATACCTGGTGCCCGGGCGCGCAGCCTTCGCCGCTGGAACACGATCCTTGCCGTCCTGCACGCGGCACAGGGGCTGGCGATCCTGGCCCTGGCGGTCGCGCGCGACCCGGTCGTCACGGCGCCGGTGGTCAGCAGCTACCTGACCTTCGACCAGGCGACCAGCACCCTCGTCCCGGCGCAGCGAGCCGTGTTCGACCTGCCGATCGGTCCTGCGGTTGCCGTGTTCTTCTTCCTCAGCGCGATCGCCCATCTGGCGGTCGCCCTTCCGGCGCGCGGCTGGTATGAGCGCCGCCTCGCGCGTGGCCAGAACCCTGCCCGCTGGATCGAGTACGCGCTGTCGTCGAGCGTGATGATCGTGGTGATCGCCGAGCTTGCGGGAATCCAGGAGATCGGCACGCTGATCGCGATCTTCGGCGTCAACGCGGCGATGAACCTGTTCGGGTGGAGCATGGAGGCGGCAAACGAGGGGCGGGCGCGCGTCCAGTGGCTGCACTACGTGTTCGGGTGCATCGCCGGAGTCGTCCCGTGGCTGGTCATCGCGATCGTGCTCTGGACGGCCGCGACCGAGCCCGGCGCCGCCGCGATCCCGGGCTTCGTCATCGTGATCTTCGTCTCGCTGTTCGTCAGCTTCAACGTGTTCGCGATCAACATGGTCCTGCAGTACCGCAGGGTTGGGCGATGGGCCGACTACCTGCATGGCGAGCGCGCCTACATGCTGCTCAGCCTGTTCGCGAAGTCCCTGCTCGCGTGGCAGGTGTTCGCCGGTACGCTCCGCCCGTGACCGCGCGTCGAGAGCCCTTCGATCTCCGGTCCTCCCTCTTCATCTTCAGCCATCCCGCGTCGCCGCCGCCTGTTCGTGGCGCCACCGGCGCCCGGCTCCTTGCCGGCCAGCCGTCCTCGTGACCGGTCCCACGTCCGGGATCGGGCAGGCGGCGGCCCTGGAGCTGGCGGCACTCGGGGCACGGGTCGTGCTGCTCGGCCGAAGCGAGGAGCGGCTGATGGCGCTCCGTGCGGAGCTGGTCGAGCGCCACGGCCACGACCGGTTCCCCATCGTCGTGGCGGACATGGGGGCGCTTACCTCGGTCCGCGCCGCCGCGGCGCAGATCGTGGCGACCGAGGACCGCCTCGACGTGCTGATAGACAATGCCGGCTCGATCCACGCCGAGCGGGTCGAGAGCCCCGACGGGATCGAGGCCACCCTGGCCACCATGGTGGTCGGGCCGTTCGCCCTGACCGCCGGGCTGGTTCCGCTGCTGCGGCGGACGCCCGGCTCGCGCGTCATCGCGGTCACATCCGGTGGCATGTACGCGCAGCCGCTGCCGCTAGAGGATCTCGAGTACCGGGGTGGTGAGTACTCCGGGTTGCGCGCCTACGCGCGGGCGAAGCGGGCGCAGGTGGCACTGATGCGCGAGTGGGCGCGACGGCCGGCAGGCAGGGGAGTGGCGTTTGCCGCGATGCACCCGGGGTGGGCGGACACGCCGGGCCTGGCGATCACGATGCCCGCGTTCCACCGGCTGATGACCCCGCTCCTGCGGACCGCCGCGGAGGGATCGGAGACCATCGCCTGGCTGGCGACCAGGCCCGAGGCCTCGGTGCTCAATGGCGGCCTGTACCTGGACCGGCGGCGCCGCCCGTTTGACCGCGTTCCCTCGACCCGCCTCTCAACCCGCGACCGGCACCGCCTCTGGGACCTCGTCGTCGAGCTGGCCGGAAACGTAGCCCCGGCGCTAGACGTAGCCCCGGCGCTCGACATTGGAGCGCCGCCGCTCAACGGCTGAGCGCGACGCGCCGGGCTCGGCGCGAGCGATACGTTGGCCGGGCGGTCCCGGGCGGCATCAGCTCCGGACGCTCACGGAGTCAGCGACCAGGGCCGCGGCATCGACGACGCGCGATGGCAGCACGACGATGCCCGGACCCCGCTACTCCGGCACCGCCCACGGCGATCATGGCAGAGCCTGCGATCGGATTGCCTCGATCACCGGAGCGGCGCTCGCCGCCTCCGCAGTCGTCACGGCCCCGATCACCGCCGCTCGTGCGCGGGTCCGGTGAGCGCATCGACCCAGCCCTCGACGGTCACGTCCGGGCCCAGGTACATGACGCCGACCGCCCGTCGGCGAAGGGCCGCGGCGAAGGCCAGCGCCCCCAGCTCGTGGCGGGCTCCGGGGGCGAGTCCCACGACGACCAGCGTTGGGCCCGGATCTCGCAGACCCATGCGCACGCGATCCCGGTCCCTGGACCGCCTCTGACGTGGCGGCGGCACCGCCCACGGCGATCATGGGCAGAGCCTGCGACCGGAGTGCCTCGATCACCGGGGCGGCGCTCGCCGCCTCCGCAGTCGTCACGGCCCCGATCACCGCCGCTCGGGCGCGGGTCCGGGTGAGCGCATCGACCCAGCCCTCGACGGTCACGTCCGGGCCCAGGTACATCACGCCGACCGCCCGTCGGCGGAGGGCCGCAGCGAAGGCCAGCGCCCCCAGCTCGTGGCGGGCTCCGGGAGCGAGTCCCACGACGACCAGCGTTGGGCCCGGGATGCTCGCAGCCTGGAACACGGCGGCCAGCCGGCGTGCCACCGCGGCGCTGGCCGCGTGCTCGGCCGCGACGCTCAGGCGGCCCGCCGCCCACGCGTCGCCGAGCGCCGCTGCGGCGGGCAGGACGAGGTCGTCAACCACGGCCTCGAACGACCCCGACCCATGGATCTCATCGAGCACCGACTCCGTGTCGGCCGGCGAGGCGCTCTCGGCTGCGGCGACGAAGCGGGCTATCAGGGTCGAACGACGGCGTTCCATGGGTGTCGCCGCCGCTCCCGCGACCGCGGGCCGGCCGGCGATCTCGTCGACAGCGACCTCCTGAGCATCGATGGCGCGCGCCGCCTCGGATGCCGTCCAGCCCGAGTCGATCAGCGACCGCATCGCGAGCAGGACGCGGATCGTGGCGTCGTCGTACAGGCGGTAGCCAGCCGTGGTCCGTGTCGGCCGGACGACGCCGTATCGCCGCTCCCAGGCGCGGATGAGGGATGCGCTGACGCCCGTTCGGGCCGCGGCCTCCCTGATTGTGTACATGGTCTGTATAAGGCTATCACCGAGGTCCTCTCAGGACAATGGGTCGACGGACCTGTGACGGGCGGACGAGCGTGCATCGCCGGCCACCTCCGGCCCCGTGGATCGCCGAGCGTCACGGGCCGCCGCCGGATGGCACCATGGATCCGATGCCGCCGCCCCTGCCCGTGCCCCGCCGCCGCATGGGCGGCCTGCTCGTCGACCCCGCACCCCTGCGCCACGATCGCGACTTCCGGCTGCTGTGGGCCGGCCAGTCGATCAGCAGCGCGGGCCGGATGATCACGGCGATCGTCCTGCCCTACCAGATCTATGTGCTCACCAGGGACCTGCTCGCGGTCGGCGCGCTGTCACTCGTCCAGCTCGTCCCGATCCTCGTCTTCGCCCTGGGCGGGGGCGCCGTGGCCGATGCGGTGGACCGGCGTCGCCTGCTGCTCGTCACGCAGCTTGGGCTGGCCGCATCGAGCCTCGCGCTGGCCCTGCTCGCGCTGATGCCCGCTCCACCGGTGGCGGCGATCTACGCGGTGGCGTTCGTGTCGGCGGGCGTTGGCGCCGTCGATCAGCCGGCCCGTGCGTCGGCGATCCCGCGCCTCGTGCCTGCCCACCGGCTCACGGCGGCGATCGCGCTCAACCAGCTGGTGTTCAACGCCAGCGCCGTGGTCGGCCCTGCCGTCGGTGGCGTGGTCCTCGCGGTGGCCGGGATCACGGCCGCGTATCTGATCGACGTGGTCACGTTCGGGGCGGCGATCGTCGCGCTGCTGCTGATCGCCCCGATCCCGCCTGCCCCCGGGGCCATCCGGCCGAGCGTGCGGGGCGTGGTGGAGGGCCTCCGGTTCGCCCGGAGCCGGCGTGAGGTGATGGCGACCTTCGTCGTGGACATCAACGCGATGGTGTTCGGATCGCCAAGGTCGCTGTTTCCGGCCCTGGCGCTCGACGTGTTCCGGGTGGGACCGGCGGGCGTGGGCTTGATGGGCTCGGCCGCGGGTCTCGGTGCCCTGATCGCCGCCCTGTTCAGCGGGTGGACCGGCACCGTACGGCGCCCTGGCTTGGCGGTGCTCGCCTCGGTAGGGCTGTGGAGTCTTGGGATCATCGGGTTCGGCCTGGTCACGTTCAGCTTCCCGCTGGCGCTCGTGTGCCTCGCGGTAGCCGCTGGCGCGGACGTGATCAGCGCCGTGCTCCGCAGCTCGATCGTGCAGCTGCTGACGCCCGACGATCTGCGCGGCCGGGTGAGCTCGATCCACATCCTGGTCGTGACCGGCGGCCCGCGGATCGGCGATGCCGAGGCGAGCGCGGTGGCGGCCGTGATCGGGCCCGCGGGTTCGGTGGTCTCGGGCGGACTCCTGTCGCTGGCCGGTGTCGGCGCCATCGCGCTCCTGCTCCCGGAGTTCCGTCGCCTCCGGTTATCCGCATCCGCGGCGGCGGAGCCGGTGGCGGGATCGGTGACCGACGAGGCTGCCGATGCGACGTCGCCGCCAGCTACCCGGTGATCGCCGTCTCCTCGCCCGTCTCGGCCGATCGGTAGCAGGCGAGCAGCAGCTCGAGCGCGCGCAGCCCGTCCTCGCCCGTGATGGGTGGCGGCTCGTCGCGCAGCACAGACCGGACGAACGCGTCGAGGTTCCAGATGGCGTCCGTCCGCGCCGCCGCGAGCCGCTCCGAGCGGGCGGCGTCGGCCAGCTGCAGCTCCTGGTAGGGGTGGTCCACGCGCGCGGCTCCCTTCGACCCCACGACCTCGAACCGGGCATCGAGGAAGAACGGATAGCCATCGGGGTTCGCCCAGCCGGCGGTCAGGGTCGAGATCGCCCCACCTTCCCATTCGATCGTGGCGGTTCCGATGCTGTCCACCGCCAGCTCGGGCCGGACCCCGCTGTGGATCCGGGCGTACACCCGCACCGCTTCGCGCCCGATGAGCCACCGGAGCGCATCGAGCGCATGGATCCCGATGTCGCCGAAGCCGCCGAAGCCGGCCTCCGCAGGGTTGGTCAGCCAGCCGGCGTCGATGCCCGGGATCGTCAGCGGAACCTTGCCCGTCTTGACCACGTGGACCAGGAGGATCTCGCCCAGCTCGCCACGATCGATCCGCTCCTTGACCGCGCGGGGACCGAGCTGGCCACGCGGATTGAACGGGACCATCAGGTGGATCCCCGCCCGATCGGCGAGCTCCACGATCACGCGGCCGTCCTCGATGGTCAGCGCGATGGGCTTGTCGAGGAACAGGTGGATGCCGTCGGCTGCCAGTCTCCGGACGACGTCGAGGTGCCGGCGCGGCCGGGTCGCGACGTACGCGGCATCGATGCCGCCGATGGGTTGCGGGACGAAGCGGGTCTCCAGACGGGCCGCCATCGCCTCCGCGGCGGCCGTGTTGGCCCCGTCGGCGGCGATCCATTCGAGGCTGACCTGCGGGTGCGCGGCAAGCATCGGCGCGTAGCGCAGCACGTGCGGGTGGTCGAAGCCGACGATGCCCATCCGGAGCCGTCCGCTCACGGGGTCGGCCCCGCTTCAGATCCGCTCGAGGCCAGCGCTTCGGGCCGCCCGCTCCTCGCCGAGCGCTCGGCCGCCTCGATCATGTCCACGGCCGTCACGGCGTCCCCGGTCTCGATCGCGAACGGCGTGCCCGCCTCGATCGCGTGTGCGAAGTGCTCGAGCTCCCGGCGAAACGCCGTCGCCGTTGCCGACAGCAGCGGTGAGTAGCGCGGGATCTCGAGCTCCGTGCCCGAGACCACGGTCGTGGGGTTCGAGTCCCGGTCATCGGCCACGAGCTTGCCGCCGGTGCCCACGACCTCGGTGGTCGCGTAGAACGGACCCCAACCGGGCGGGTGGATCCAGGACACGCTCAGCACCGCATGCCGCGCGGGTCCGAAGTCGAAGGTGACGATCGCGGCATCCGACCCACCGCCGCCGGCCGCCTCCGGACGCGCGCGGAGCAGCTTGGCGAACGCGGTCCTGGGGCGTTCCCCGAGGAACCAATGGAACAGGTCGGCGACGTGGATCCCGACATCCCACAGCGCGCCGCCGCTGCGATCCTCGAGCCACGGCCAGGCGCCGGCCGGAGCGCCGTTGAAGGCGTGCTCGGAGCGGAACAGGTACACGGGGTCGCCGATCCGCCCAGCGCTCACTGCCTCGTACATTGCCGTCCAACGCTCATCGAACCGGCGAGTGTGCCCGATCATGAGGCGCCGGTTCGCTCGCACCGCCGCGTCCGCCATTCGGCGTGCGTCCGCGACCGAGCGAGCCATGGGTTTCTCGCACAGCACGTGCCGGCCGGCGTCGAGGGCCAGGATGCTCAGGTCGGCGTGGGTGTCGGTCGGCGTCAGGACCAGCACGGCGTCGATGTCGTCGCGTGCCACCAGGCTTGCGACGGACGGCTCGGCTGTGGCGCCCTCGAGACGGGCCACGGCCCCGATCGAGCGCGCCGGGTCGAGGTCGGCGACCGCGGTGACGTGGACGGCATCGGTCTCGAGCAGGGCGGGCAGGTAGCCTCGCTCGAAGATGTTGCCGGCGCCGATGACCCCGATCCGGAGCGTCACGGCGTGAGCCGCCCGACGATGCGCGTCACGGTTCAGAGTCTAGCTTGCCCCGGCCGGCGCAACCTCGGCCCGTCCGCTCACAGCCACACGGAGACCACCGTCACCACCACCAGCGCGGCCAGGACGGCGCTCACCATCGTCTGTGCGCGACCGCCCTTGAGCAGGCGTCCCAGCAAACCGCCCGCTGCGGCCCACAGCGATGCGCTGGGCAGGATCACCGCGATCATCGTGGCCGCCACCAGGAGGCTTCCAACCACGATCGGCAGGTCCGGCGGCCGAAAGGTGGTCACGGCACCCAGCGCGAACACCCAGGCCTTCGGGTTGATCCACTGGAACGACGCTCCCTGGAGGAGTCCCAGGGGCCGCGCTACCGTCCCGACACCCAGCGAACGAGAGCGTCCGATCTGGTATGCGAGGTAGAGCAGGTAGGCCGAGCCTGCGACCTTCATTGCGAACGCGAGCCCGGGGATCGCGACGATCAGCGCGCCCAGGCCGGCAGCTGCTGCGAGCGCCATCGACCCCAGGCCGACCGCCGTCCCCAGGATGTGCGGCAGCGTGCGCCGAAAGCCGAACGTCGTGCCCGATGCCCACAGCAGCGCGTTGTTGGGTCCAGGGGTGACCGCGAGCGCGAAACCGAACCCCACCAGCCCCGGGAGCCAGGTCATGCCGCCGCCCTCGGCGCGCAGGCCGGCCGGGCCGGCCCCGGTGTCCGCGTGAGCTCGACGCGCATGGGCCCACGCTAGCCAGCGGATGACCGCCGGTCTTGTACGATCCTGCGGCGATGGAAGCGTCGGCCTTCGTCCCCGTCGTCCGTGCCTGGCAGCCACCGGTTCCAGGGGTGCGCGAGGTGCTCCACGCCGAGTTCGCCGACCATGCCTACCCGCTTCACACCCACGACGTGTGGACCCTGTTCATCGTCGACCGCGGCGCCATCCGGTACGACCTCGACGGTCGCGATCGCGGCGCCGAGCCGGGGATGGTGTCGCTCCTGCCGCCACACATCGTCCACGACGGGCGCCCGGCCGACGGTCGGGGCTATCGGAAGCGCGTGCTGTACCTGGAGACGTCGATCCTTGGCGAGCACCTGATCGGCCCGGCCGTGGATCGGCCGATCCTGCCCGATCGCGCCCTGCTCGGTCCGCTGCGCGCCATCCACGATGCCCTCATCTGCGTCGACGATGCGTTCGAGGCCGAGGTGCGGCTGCACACAGTCGCCGACCGGATCCGGAAGTCCCTGGGGGCGGCACCCGTCGAGTCGGTGGCGGGAGCTCGCGACGCCGACCTCGCGGAGGCGCTTCGCGCCTTCCTCGATGCCCACGCATACGAGCCGCTGACGATGGCCGCGGCCGCCCAGGTGCTCCACGCGGGGCCGACGAGGCTGGCCCACGCCTTCACCGATACGTTCGCCATCCCGCCTCACGCCTACGTCACCGGGCGCCGGCTGCAGGCGGCGCGCGACCGGATCCTTGCCGGCCAGCCACTGGCCGAGGTCGCCGCCGCGGTGGGCTTCTACGACCAGGCCCACCTGACCCGCAGGTTCAAGCGGTTCCTGGGCACGACGCCCGCCCGGTTCGCCCGCGGTGCCCGGGCGGGGGACGCTGCGGTTTCGAGCGGCTGACGACGCCGTCGGCGGTCAGACGAGGTCGAACGCCGCAAGTCCTGCCGTTCGCCCGGCGGCCATGACCTTGTTCGTGCGCACCAGCTCCACCCTCGGAAACGCGAACGGCTCGGTGACGACCGGCAGCTGGCGCAGGCGATGGATCAGCTCCGGGGCCGGCTGATGGACGAGACGCAGGAAGTTCGCGTACCACATCCGGCTGAGGAGGCGCTCGGGCAGCGCCGCGGGCCCGGACCGTGCCCATTGCGCGCGTAGCCTGCCTCGCGCGTCGCCGAGCGCCGGATCGACCATCAGGGCGGCGAAGGCCGTACGCCGCGACAGTCCGAACCCGACGATCCGACCGCGGCACCCGTGGAGCGCCGGGGCCAGCGATCGAAGGTCAGCCGCAGCGCCCGCGGGATCGAGGCCGGTGGCGTCGGCAAGCGTGACGTGGAGGGACTCGGGCGGGTAGGCGTACTGGCCGGGGTCGATCGCCAGCAGCTCGCGCCCCTGTCCGGCGAGCACAAGGGCCGGCCCGGGTGGAAAGCGCAGCAGGGTGGTCAGGATGGATCCCGGCGCGAGCGGGTCGGCCTCCTCGGGTCGCGGGTCTGGGCGCAGCAACCCTGCATCGCTCGCCAGCCACAGCATGCGAAGGCCGATCTCGGCCCGCGTGATCGTCAAGCGCTCTCCCGTCTCCGTGTGCCGTCCCGACGACCGGCGCTCCGGGACAGCGGACCAGACATCGCCGGATGTGGTGCGCTCGGGGACCATTCACGGATCCGGACACTCCGGACGAACCCACGCCTTCTAGCATGGCTCATCCGCGGCCTGTGCTCCGCCCGAGCTGCACCGGCTCGGCGGCGCCTGCCGGCTCGACCAGCCGGACGATCTCAGGTTCCTGGCCAGCTTCGGGATCACGCCCTGAGCCCGTTGGCGACTCCGCTGCAACGAGGCCCCGTCCGATTGGACGGGGCCTCGTTGCTTGTGAGGAGCTGACGGTCAGCCTGCGATCGGCGACGGCTGGATCGTGCCGCCGGTCGCCAGGCCCGGCCTCTCCGGCCGGAGCACGTGCCACGCGGCCAGGAGCAAGGCCCCGAGCCCGAACAGCGTGGCGATCGAGCTCACGAACGGGATGACCCCGGCCAGCGCGAGGACGATCACGCCCACGATCGCGGCCCGGTACGGGCGACCCGGCTCGCGGGTGCCGCGGGTCGTGGCCAGGACCCAGTCACCCACCCAGATCGCCGCCACGAGCCACGCCAGGAAGGCGACGGCCGGCAGCACGAGCACCAGCAGGGCCAGGCCGGCAGGAGCGCCGACGACGGTCATGATCAGCAGGAGCGCGACCAGCGGCAGCGCCACGGAGCCGACGATGCCGGCGACGAGCACGTGCCCGGGCCGCCCCGAGATGAGCGCTTCGACCTCGCGAACCTGGCGGGCACCGAAGGTGGCGACTGCGAGCGCGGCCAGGAGACCGGCGATCGCGACACCGACCATGATCACGAGCATCAGCGGGATCATCAGCACCGCAAGCGCGGCCAGGTCGGTGTCGAGGGCCCGGACGGACCCCTGGACGGTGACGCCCGTCCCCTGGGTGACCGTGCCGCGGAGCGTGCGGACGTCGCCACGGACGATGGTGCTGCCGGCCAGGTCGGCGCTGCCGTCGATCACGACGATGGTGCCGACGTTGGCGTCGGTCACGGTCGCGCTGCCGCCGGCGATGACGATCGTGTCGGCGTCGCCTTCGACACTCGCGGTGCCGTTGACGACGAGCACGGTGTCGACGCGCTGACCCGACGGGACGTCGACCACGCCGTTGACGGCGGCGATCAACTGGCCGCCCGAGGCGGTCGGCCCGGCCGCGAACGCGGTCGGAACCATGAGGACGAGAAGGACCGCGACCGAGATCGCGATCGTGAGCAGGCGCCGCATCGGCACACCCCTTTCGATCGAACCGGGCTGCCGGTGGCTCGAGGTCGCATCTGGGCTCGACCCCGGCCGGCGATCCGGCCCGGATTGACGTTGTTTCGTGTCACCTCCGACCCTAGGCGCAGAGGGTCGCGTTGCCCAGCCGGCCACCCGGCGTCTTCGGGGTGGGGATAGCCCCAGTGCGATCCTGCCCTCGCCGCGGATCAGGGTCGAATGGCGTCCACACGGGACGCTCCGTCCGGCGGACGGAGATCCGCCGGCGACGCTGGGCGAGGATCGCCCCTCGCGTCGGCAGGATCTCGTCGATCTGGTCCAGCACCTCCATGAAGCCACGGAGGGGGAGCGGAACGGGCCCGGAAGACGGCCGGTGGACCGCCACCGGCGGCGCGTCGTCCGGCCCGAGACAGGACCGGCGGAGCATCGCCTGCCCCGATGCCAGCGACGGCTACAGCGAGCTCCTGTCGAGACCGACGAGCGGCAACAGCCGGTGCAGGCGCTCCACCATCGGCGGCGCGCGCCGTGCGTCACGCGGTTTCGACGTGCCGTATCCTCGGCGACGTTCGGCCCAGCGGAGGAGAGGACACGATGCCGACCGAGGGTGGCGATAGCGTGAGCGACGCGCAGGCGCTCCGTTCTGCGATGGACGAGGTGCTGGCGCAGCTCGACGACGAGGATCGCGTCGACATCTCCGATCGCGTCGCGGACCGCAACCTCGGCATCGGCCTGCGGCTCGGACTGGAGCATCCGCGCGAGGCGCGCCGCCTGCTCGAGCTGATCGAAGCCGGGATCGCCGACCGGTTGCCCGGCGAGGATGGCGCCATGACGGTCATGGCCGCGACAGGCCGCGACCGCTCGGAGGAACCGGGGGCGTCCCCGCAGATCCCGGTCTGCTCGCTGCTCCTAGCACAGGCCGCCTCCGTGTCGGCGTCCGATCTCGTCAACGAGAACCCGGAGGCGCGATTCGGATGGGCCGCGAAGCTGACACGGGACGAGGTCCTGTCCCTCGGGCGCGTGGTCGACGACATGCTTGCCGCAGGTTCGCCGCCGGACATCGCCCATGGGTTCGGACTCGCCTGGGACGCCGGCGTGACGCTCCCGCGCAAGGAGCGAAATGGGCTGTTCGCGCTGTTCGGCGACCTCGAGATCACGGTCGGCGGGATCCTCGAGGGACGCGATCTGCGGGCCGATCAGGGGACCGCTCGATCGACCGGCTTTGGAGCGCTGTTCGCCTCATGGCTCTCCGGGCCGCGCCTGGGCAACTCGCAGGCGTCCGCGGCGATCGAGCGGGGCGGCGATCCGGCCAAGCGAGGCCTCGTGGCGCTCTGGAATGCGTGGGCCGCGATGCGCTTCCAGAGCTTGATCCGACGCCCGACCTTCGAGCTGTTGATCGAGCCCTGGGTGACCGTGGTCGGGCCGCTTCCCGAGCCCTGAGGCGGTCCTGGTCCCATCAAGAATTCCCCGGCCGGTCGGCCGGGTTTCACGTTCACTCGCCGCCGCTCACATGCACGCCGGCAGCGATCATGCAGGGGAAGTAGGAGCCGTCCTCGGTGAGCGGCTTGTGGTTTCCCCCTTCTCGACCACGTGCCCGATGCGGTACGTGCCGCGCCCGTCGATCTCGACCTTGTCGCCGACGGCGATGTCAGCGCAGGACAAGGCCCGCTCGCCCGGCGTGATGACCCGGTAGCCGCCGACGCCCATGTCGACCAGGTTCAGGTGGCCATACGGTATGCGGCAGCCGCCACGATGAGGTAGTTCATGTCGGACGCGGCGCACCTGTAGCCCGGGTAGGGACAGCTGGACGCCTGGTCGGTCGGCCCGATGATGCCGGCGACGACGCCCGTGGCCGGGTCCCGGGCCACCGTGCCCTCGCCGGCGCAGTGCTCGCTGCTCGTGACCACGGTCTGCTCGCCCAGGCGCGCGTAGAAGCCCGCCGAACAGAGCGCTGGCACAGACCTGCCCGGCGAGGACCGGCGGGTCGTGCACGGGCGTGGTCCGGTGCGGGGCCAGCAGGATGGTGGCGCCGTCATAGGGCCCGACCCCGAGCAGGAGGCCACCGAGAGCCGCGGCGGCGAGCCGGTGCGCGGCGCGGGCGCCGCCTCACCGGGGGCTCGGCCACAGCGGCGGATAGACGCCGTCCACACAGGCGGCCCAGGAGCCGTCGCCGTTGTAGCCGCCCAGAAGCTCGTAGCGCTGCCCAGTGCGCGCGACGACGTGGCCAGCCGCGTCGAGGACCTCGACCTGGTCACCGTTCTTGCGCCCGGTGTAGCGCGACGGCCATCGGACCGGCACGGTCGTCTGACCCATGTCCTCCGACACGATGGCGGTGCCCGCTTGCGCGTCGACGATCAGCATCCCCGTCGTGTTGGCGAGATAGCAGCCTGGCTCATCGTTGCCCGTCAGGAGCGTGACCGGCTCGCCCGGGCCACACGCGGCGAAGGCCATGACCGTGACCAGGAGCAATGCGGCGCGCGTGGTCACAGGAGCTCCGCGTCGTCGCGCAGCTGCCAGACTCCGGCCTCGTCACGGTACAGGGCGTGCTCATCGGAAAGGCGCCACAAAGCCCGACGCCCTTCGGCGACGAGGCGCTCGAGGCAGCCCTCGCATACCATGCCCATGTCATCTCCCCGGTTGCCGGGTGTTCCCAAGCCCACCCCGACAGTACCGTGAGCGCCGGGTGAATTCCTCGACCCATGACCCCGTCGGAGTCGCGGTCGAGGGGGCGCCCGTTGCTGTCGACCTACCAGGGCACGGGCGCCTCCACGCTCGAACCGGCCATCCGAGGCGATCCGCCCCGTGACCATCGTTTCGGCGGCCTGCCTCTTGGTCCTATGGTAAGCAAGGCGGCGTGGGTTTGATCATTCTTGATCGGGGGTTTCCGCGCCGCCGCACGGGATGCGGGGACACCCCGCCAACCACCGCCACGCCCGAGCTCGATGTCGACCCGATCACGCACACGATCCACCCTTGGCGACCAGCCAGGACGCGATCCAGCGCCCTGGACCGGGGCCACCCCGCGGGACCCGCGAGGCACCGTGGTTGACGGTGGGTCCGAGCTCGCCGGAACCGAACGCGTCGCGCGCCCGTGGTGGCCTCGCGTGGGCCCCGAGACCGGCCAGCACGGACAGACGCTCGTCGAGTTTGCGCTCGTGTTCCCGATCTTCATCGGGTTGCTGATGGCGGTCGTGGAGTTCGGGTTCCTCTACAACAACATCCTCACCGTCCAGTTCGCCTCCCGGCAGGGCGTCAGCGTGGCCGCCCAGGTCGGCGCCGAGGACGGCGCCGATTGTTCGATCCTCAAGGCCGTCGAGGCGGCGCTCAGAACGCCGGTGAACCGGGTCAACGTGGACGCAGTGGAGATCTTCGCGGCCGACGGCAACGGGGACCCGATCCCGGGGCGGATGAACCGGTACGTCCGGCAGGGCTCGCTCGACTGCCCGGGCACCGGGACCCAGCCGTACTCGCTCGCCGGTACTGAGGGTTACCCGCAGACGGATCGGGGCGACTCGCTGGTCGGCGGCCTCGACCTCGTCGGGGTCCACATCGACTACACGTACCACGGCATCACCCCGGTCGGCGCCGGGCGGACGTGGAGCGTCGGCGACGGTTCCACACTGCGCATGGAGCCCAAGCAATGAGACGACGCCGGGCATCCGTGGGCGGCGGTGGTCAGGCGTTGGTCGAGTTCACCCTCATCCTGCCGATGTTCCTCGTGATCCTGATGGGGACGCTCGAGTTCGGCGCCGCGTTCGACCATCGGACTGCCATGGCGTACGCGGTCAGGGAGGGTGCGAGGGTTGGTGCGTCGCTGGCCAACGGCGGCACCGACCCCGGCGGTGTCGATCCGGCCATCATTGCCGCGGTCCAGAGAGGGCTCACCGATCCGATCCTGATCGAGAACATCAGCGCGATCGACATCTACAAGGCGTCGACCAGCGGCAAGCCGATCGGGAGCTACATCAACCACTACGACCGGGACGGCGTCCTGATCGGGACGGCGGGCTGGCCGGCGGCGAGCCGAACCCCCGGCGGTGGGGACTCGATCGGCGTACGCGTCCACTACGACTTCCACCCGGTGACCCCGCTGGCGCCGCTGATGGGGCTGTTCTACGGCGGCGACCCGCCCTACACCACGCTCCCCATGACGGACAGCGCCGTGATGCGCTTGGAGCCGAGCCCGTGACGGTGCGATGGCGGACCCCCCCGTCGGGCACGACCCGGGCCTGCGGCCAGGTGATCGTGATCTACGCCGCGTCGCTGACGCTGCTCCTCGGGCTCATGGCGCTGGTCATCGATGTCGGCAACCTCTGGAACGCGTCGATCCACGTGCAGCTCGCGGCCGAAGCCGCCGCGCTGGCCGGCGTCCCGTACATGCCTGGCGACTTCCCGACCGCTGCCTCGATCGCCCGCGACGAGGCGGCCCGCAACGGCTACTCGAGCGCGAATGGGGCAACCGTCACGCCGGCGGCCGACGTCGAGTCGGACCGCCGCCTCGACGTCACGATCTCGGCCGATGCCGGCACCTTCTTCCTGCGCGTGTTCGGCATCGACAGCGTGCGCATCACCCGGGCCGCGACGGCCGAGTACACCCTGCCGGTTCCCATGGGTAGCCCGCTGAGCAACCTCGGCGACAACTCGGGCAAGTTCTGGCTGGTGGTCGCAGCGCAAGGGTCGGATCGCAGCAACGGCGATGGCTACGGCGCGTACTACAACCCCAAGCCGTCCCTCAACGCCGACTATGACGCCAGCGGCTACATGTACGCGATCGACGTCCCCGCGGGCGCAGGGTCGACATCGGTCGATGTGTACGACCCAACCTTCTGCGCGGTTGACCCCAACAAGGGCGCCGGCGACCGGTGGCTCAACGATTCCACGTTCGACTCGATGTCGACCTACTTCACGCTCTGGTCCGACCCCGCCTCGACACCACTCGACTACACCGACGACGTGGTCGTGGCATCCACGGGCACGCAGTTCGAGCACGAACGCCAGGCCGACCGGAGCTCGACGTACCGAGACACGAGCTACTCGTACCCCCACGGGAGCCTGTTCCAACTTCCCGACTGCACGTCGTTCGCGTACCACAACGCGTGGTGGACCCTGGCCACCGTGACCACGCCTGGCGCCTACCGGCTCCAGGTCACCACCACCATGGCCTCGAACCCCAATGATCAGAAGGCGACCAGCGCCTCCAACAAGTTCGGGCTGCGGGCCGTGAGCACCGATCCCGTCCACAAGGCCCGGGTCTACGGCCTGGGCAAGATGGCCATCTACGCCAACATCACGAGCGGCACGACGAACTTCTACCTCGCGCGGATCGAGGCCGTTCACGCGGGCAAGACGATGGTCGTGTCGCTGTTCGATCCGGGCGATGCGTCCGGGACCGCGAGCATCCAGGTGATGGAGCCCACGGCCACCGGCTACGTCCCGGCCCGGTTCAGCTACACGGCCGATGCCAACGCGTCGTGCTGCCGGAGCGGCACCAACGTGACCAGCCTCGTCACCGTCCAGAACGGGAGCCGCCGCTACAACAATTCGTGGGTGACGCTCACCATCCCGCTGCCCAAGACCTACGGCGCGCCCCTGCCTCCGGGCGAGCCAGCGGGCACGCTCGGTGGCTGGTGGAAGATCGCCTACACGTTCAACGGGACCACGACCGACGCGACCACCTGGGAGGTCTCGATCCGAGGCAATCCGGTGCACCTCGTCCAGCCCTGACCCATCGTCGCCTGGGCAACCTCACGGCGCCATCGAGTCGATCGGTCGATCGGCGGATCCCGCCATCGTCCAATCACGCTCGACTGGTGAGCGGCCGCTCAGACCCTAGGACACCAACCGGATCGACCACGCCATACATCCACGCCACCCGGGGGTAACCGCCCATGGAGTTCGAGTATCGCGATCCATCACGCCTGCGCGGCCGGATCATTATCGGGTTCGGTGCGATCCTGGCGTTGGCGGCCGGCGCCGCCGCGTTCCTGCTCATCAGCCAGGCCCAGCTGCAGGCCCAGGATGCCGGGGTCACCTTGGTGCCGGTCGTGGTGGCCCGCCAGGAGATCCCGGCCCGCAAGCCGATCGAGCCCGCCGACATCGAGCTGCGGCAGGTCCCCGCCGGCCCAACCACGGACGCGGGCGTGTTCGTCGATCCAGCGAAGGTCCTCGGGCTGGTGCCGACGGTCCCGATCCTGCCGGGCCAGCCGATCTACGCAAATCTGCTCGCCTCGCAGACGACGCAAAGCGGCTTCACGATCCTCGAGCCGGGCGAGACGATCGTGCCCGACAGTCCGGCGTGGCGGGCGATCTCGCTCACCGTTCCCGATGATCGCGCGGTCGGCGGCCTCCTTCATCCGGGTGACATTGTCGACGTGTTCGTCACAGCGCCCATCACCGTGCCCGAGGATCTCGCGGCCAAGGGTCGCTACACATCGGACCGCTCGACCAAGATCACGTACCAAAACATCAAGATCCTGGAGCGGGCGGCCAGCTACTACGTGGTGCGGGTGGATCTCAAGGTGGCCGAGGAGATCAGCCACCTGCAGGCGGTCGGATCGGCGGCATTCAGCTTCGCGCTGCGGCCCACCCAGGACAGCCGGACGGTCGACGTCACGAACCTCGGCGAGACGACCAACGCGATCATCGAGCGCTACGGCCTGCCGATCCCTGAGGTCTACCCGGGATCCGGACCGCTGCCGTCGAGCCATCCCTCGGCATCCCCGCCGGCGGTCGATGCCTCACCCGCGGCATCAGCAGCAACGCCATGAGAGGCTGTCGCCCTGACTCGCGTCCCCTTGAGGATGAGTTGCGACCACGAAGTCGTCACTGTGGCGCATCAGCCCGATGAGCGCCTGGGCTGCCGCCCGGTACCGATGCACAGGAACCAGACGGCTCGCACCAGGAGCCCAGATCCCGACTTCGTCTCGAACACAACGGCCGAGTTCGCCACGCGTCACCCCTGAAGGTCTGTCCGGGCGGCGGGGCGCTCCGCCATTCATGGGTTAGGGGCGACTGTGGGTAACAGGCGGCCGGTTCGGTCACCACCTGAAGGTACCGATGGCACGAGGAGCCGACCTGGAGGCGGGGACATCGCGCGCGGCGAGGTCTGGACGACGCGGTCGGCCAGCGGGTCCACGGCGGTCATACGGCGCCGCCGCGCCCGACGTGAACGGATGATGTCATCGCGATGCGACCGCAGCAGCTGACCCTCGAGCAGCTCCGCCTCATGCCTGACGAGGATCGGGTCGACTGGCTCCTTGGCGTGCCTGAGGGCCGGTGGCTCGAGCGAAAGGGCCCTCCTCACCGATGCGGGCTTCCTTGGAAGCCGTGCGAAGGTCCCCGATCGACCCGAGGGGCTTCTGGCGGACCGTCGCAGAAGGTTCGTAGCTGCTCCAAGGGCTTTAGGGCAGATGCCAAGGCCTGCCGCTCCAGAGCGCAGCTGTCCACAGCCAGCAGGGCTTCGGGCGACCAGATATCGGGATCTGTCTCAGGGCTGCGCGTGCTCCTGCGCGAGTGATCCGCGGCTTGGGGAAATCCGTCCTGTCAGCTGGGCTTCGCCAGTTAGCAGGGCTTCCCATGGTCCGGAGCAACGCGAGGACCCGTGCGATCAACAGACAGCAGGGCTCCCCGAGCACGAACCGGGGAGTGGAGCCGACACTCGGATTTGAACCGAGGACCTGCTGTTTACGAAACAGCTGCTCTACCGCTGAGCTATGTCGGCCCGGGTTTCACGCTCAGTTACAGCTGATAACTGGCGATTCCACCGAATCCGGTTGACGCACAACGCCCGAATAGCTGATGATTGTGCGACCAGCCATGGCGACACATCAGAAGCTTTCGAGACCCGAGGCGACCTCCGGCGCTGCCGATCTTAGCGCACCCGGTGATCTGTCCTCCAGCGCGGCCTCATTCGCCCGTTACCTCCGGGCGGCTAACATCGCGCCGGCGACCCTGAAGACGTACGCCGAGGCGGTCCGCACCCTGAGCGGCTTCCTTGCCGAGAAGGGCATGCCGACCGATGTCGCGGTCATCACCCGCGAGCACGTCGAGGCGTTCATCACCGATCAGCTCGCGCGCTGGCGGCCGGCGACCGCCGCCAACCGCTACCGCGGCCTCCAGCGATTCTTCGCCTGGCTGGTCGAAGAAGGTGAGATCCGGACCAGCCCGATGGCCCGGATGAAGCCGCCCCATGTGCCGGAGGAGCCGCCGCCCGTGCTGCGCGACGACGAGCTCCGCCGCCTGCTCGCGACGTGCGAGCGGGGGACGAGCTTCGAGGACCGCCGGGATGCGGCGATCATCCGGGTGTTCATCGACACCGGCGCCCGGAGGGCAGAGGTGGCCGGACTTCGATTCGTCCCCGCCGACGAGGCCTCAAACGACGTCGATCTCGACCAGGGCATCCTGCGCGTGCTCGGCAAGGGGCGGCGCGAGCGCGTGGTCGCAATCGGGGCCAAGACGGTCCGCGCCCTCGATCGGTACGTCCGGATGCGGCAGCGCTCGAGCCACGTCGATCTCGCCTGGCTCTGGGTGGGGCGCAAGGGCCGGCTGACCGACAGCGGGATCGCCCAGGTCGTCCGCGAACGGGGGCGGCAGGCTGGGTTCGGCGACGGGCTCCACCCACATCAGCTCCGGCACACCTTCGCTCACAGCTGGCTCGCCGGCGGTGGCGGCGAGAGCGATCTGATGCGGTTGGCCGGATGGCGTAGCCGCCAGATGCTCGATCGCTACGGGGCCAGCGCCGCAAGCGAGCGCGCCGTGGCAGCGCACAGACGCCTTTCGCCAGGCGACCGCGTGTGAGTCAACGCCAACGGCCGCCTGCGGCGAATGGCACTCTTTCTACCGCGTTGCACAAGCGGGGAACTGACGCCGCTGACGCCTCGTTCGCGGATGGAGCGGAGTCGATGGTTCAGGGTGAGAGAGGGCAAGTCGCTCCGTCATCGCCCACGACCGAGCTAATCCCTGCGAGCTTTTCTGTTGACACCCACCACTTCCGAGAGCTGGGTGAGCTCTGGTGGGTCGAGATTCGACCGCCCTCATCGAATTGATCAAGAACGCATTCGACGCCGATGCGACTGAGAGCCTGTGGCCGATTACGTTGGTCGAGTCGGCATTGACGCAGGCGGGGAATGCGAGCACGATCCGTCCCGGTTGGACCAGAAACGGGGGGCCGTCGCATGAACCCGACGATCGAGACCGCACCGCGCAGCGAGAGCCAGTGGCCCGGCATCCTGGCGGCCATCGTTCTGCCTCTCGCGGTCGCCGCAACCGCGTGTGCGCTCTGGTGGATCAGCGATCGCCTG
The DNA here is from genome assembly GCA_963713095.1 of uncultured Chloroflexia bacterium. Taxonomy (GTDB): domain Bacteria; phylum Chloroflexota; class Limnocylindria; order Limnocylindrales; family CSP1-4; genus CAIXZV01. The sequence goes on along the minus strand of CAVQKK010000003.1, from coordinate 1,102,466 downwards.
CTCTACGTCGGACCGCTTGACCGGGCGGCATTCGGGTGGGTAGTTGTCATCCCCACCTGGATCGCGGCCCCGCTCGTGGCGGGACTCGTCTGGCGACGGCTGGATCCCGGCACGACCCGAGCAGCCGCTGTGGCGATCGCGGTCCTGGTCGCCTCCGTCGCGGCAGTCCTCCTGTGGCAGGCGATCGCCTTCCCGGCGTGCGAGTTCGGCTCGGTCCACACGCCGCAAGAGATGATTCCGCCGTCGCTGCTGTTCGGGGCAGTCGTGGGCGGTGGCTTCGCCTTGAGTGGGCTGGTTGCCACCGGGTTCGCTCGACGCGGCCGCCCGGTCGCGGCGCTGGTCGTCGGGGCAGGGACGGAACTGCTGATGGTGGCCGCTGCGCTACTGGTCGTGGGCGCGACGCTCGTCGGCCCGTTCTGCCAGCGCCCGACGGTCTGATCAGGGCGCGGGGGACCGTTAGGTCGGCTCGGCGCGGAGCCTCCCGCACAGGTAGGCCACGCACGCCACCTCCATCCAGGTCTGCGCGCCGAGCGAGGTCTGCTCGTAGCAGCGCGACAGCCGACGCCACATGCCGAGCCGGGCGAAGGCGTTCTCGACCTTGTAGAGCGGGCGCAGGGGTGTGAACACGCGCTTGCCCCGCCTCGGCTTCCCGCCCGGCTTCTTCGGCGGGAGCACCGGTGCGGGTGGGGGAACCTTGATGTCGAGGTTGAGGCCGAGGCTGTTGGCGAGGGTCTGGAGACCCGTGTAGCCCCGGTCGGCCACGATGGCCTGGAGGCCGGGCAGGGCCGGGTTCCTCGGGTCGAGCTGGCCCTTGAGGAACTTGCGGGCGGACTGGACGTCGTGCGGCTTGGCCGACTCGACGAACACGGCGTGCGGCAGCCCGAGGATGTCGATCTCGATGGTCCGCTTGGCACCGCGCGTGTAGCCGCCGCGCCCGCCGGCCTCGTGGAAGGTCGGGCCGGCACGGCCGCCCTTCACGGTCTGCGCGTCGATCATCACCATCGAGGGGTCCGCCTTGCGGTTGTGGAGCAGCCGGATCTCGCGCGCCAGCACGCGCATCGCGGCCGCCCAGGTGCCGTTGTCGCGCCACCTCCGCCACTGGCTCCACACGGCCTGCCACTTCGGGAACCCGTCGGGCAGGTGCCGCCATTGGCAGCCCGTCCGGGCGAGCCATAGGATCGCGTCCACCATGTCGCGCTTGGGGATCGTGCCCCTGACGCCGCGATGGACGGGCGGGTCGAACAGGTGCTCGACAAGGCCCCACTCGACGTCCGACATCTCCACGACCGCGCCCATGACGGCAGCCTGCCAGCGGGCCGCGTCAGGTTGAATGGCACGGACGAGGGGATTCGTGCTCGTTCAATCGGCTACAGGCTCTGAGACGCTCGTTTACGCCGAGGGCCTGGGTTCATAGAGCGTTGGGGGTGGTCGGTACCTCATGAACGCGCAAGTTCGGGGTCCTCGGTGGCCACCCCCGACGGAACCGTCTACCGCGACCACCGGCTCCAGCTGGCGGCATACGCGAAAGCGGAGTGCGCTGGCGCTGCCCGAAGAGGTTGCAGTGGCGCGCCCGACAGGATTCGAGCGCGCGGACGCCACAAGTATCCGGATCCCGTTCGAAGGAGCGGACGTTTCTGCCGACGAGACTGCGTAGATTCCGCGCGCGTTGGATTCGTGCGCGGGTGCCCTGCGACGGAGGTCCGGACGCCGGCCATGACTCGTGAGAGAAGCCGCCATCGGATCGCTGACGATTGACCGGGACATTCCCCAAGGGATCCGGCAGGCTATGTCGGATCGGGGCGGTCCTGTTCGTAGATGTGATGAGGACCCGCCCACGACGGGCGGCGCGAAGAGGCAAGGGAAGAGGGAGCAGCAGCATGAGCACCACGTTCACGGTCGACTTCTTCTGCAGCCTCGACGGCAACGGCTCAGCCGACGGCTGGCCCGGATACTGGGGCAAGGAAGGCCCTGAGCTGATCGCCGATCGGGTGCACACGTTCGAGCAAGAGCAGGTGCTTGTCTTCGGCGCGACGACGTTCCGCGGATTCCGGGAGTTCGTGGTCGAGTACGACGAGCCGTACTACGACAGCCTGAACAGACTGCCCAAGATCGTGTTCTCCAGCACGCTCGAAGAGCCGCTCGGGTGGCAGAACTCGACGGTGATCAACGAGGACGCGGTGACGGCAATCGAGCGCCTGAAGCGAACCACCAGCATCCCGATGCGATCGCACGGCAGCATCTCGCTCAACCGTGCGCTGCTCGCCGCCGGGCTCGTCGACCGGCTTGAGGTCATGATGTTTCCCGCGATCACCGGACGCGCCGGGTACGCGGCGCTCTTCCGCGACGGGGCGGAGTTCGATCTGGATCTCATCGAGTCGACCGTCCTCGATGGCCGGACTGTGAAGCTCGTCTACGCTCCGCACCTTCACGGACAGATCCCGGAGGGCGTCGGGCCGAAGCTGCGGACCGCGGAATAGCCCAGGAGATCCTTCCACGTGCAGTACCTCATGTCGGTGATCCACGACCAGGCCAGCCTCGCGACGCCGGACGAGGCCGCCGCGATCGACGTGTTCAATGAGCGGCTCCAGGCCGAGGGATCTTGGGTATTCGCTGGTGGCCTCGCCTTTCCCGATTCCGCGACCGTGATCGACAACCGAGGCGGAGAGGCGGTGGTCACCGATGGGCCGTTCATCGAGTCGAAGGAATACCTCGCCGGCTTCTGGATCGTCGAGGCACCCGACCTCGACGTGGCGCTCGAGCTCGCCGCCGAGGGGTCAAGGGCCTGCAACCGCCGGATCGAGGTGCGGCCGTTCCTGACGGAGTGAGCGAGATCACCGTCCGGGAGGCGATCGCACGGGCCCACCACGAGGAATGGGCGCGGGTGGTCGCCGCGCTGACCCGGCGATTTGGCGATCTCGACATCGCCGAGGATGCCGCGGCGGAGGCGTTCGCGACGGCCGTGGAGCGGTGGCCGGGCGATGGCGTGCCGCCCAACCCCGGCGCCTGGCTGACCACGACCGCCAACCGCAAGGCCATCGATCGGCTGCGTCGTGAGCACAAGCGCGACGACAAGCAGAGGGAGGCCCAGATGGTGTCCAGCGGCGACTCGCCCGAGCCTCGGGGTGCCGTCGATGATGATCGGCTGCGGCTGATCTTCACCTGCTGTCATCCGGCGCTTGCGATCGAAAGCCGCATGGCGCTGACACTGCGCATGGTCGGCGGGCTGACCATGCCCGAGATCGCCCGCGCCTTCCTGGTGGCCGAGAGCGCCATGGGCCAGCGGATCACACGCGCGAAGGCCAAGATCAAGGCGGCTCGCATCCCCTATCGCGTGCCCGCCGCCGAGGATCTGCCGGCACGAATCTCTGGCGTGCTCGCCGTGCTCTTCCTCCTCTTCAACGAGGGTTACCTCGCCAGCGGCAGGGACACCGACCCGGTGCGTCACGACCTGACCGCCGAGGCGATCAGGCTCACCCGCCTGGTCCGTGACCTCCTGTCCGACGACGGTGAGGTGGCCGGGCTACTGGCCCTGATGCTCCTCACCGAGGCCCGCCGCGCAGCCCGAGTCTCGCCGAGCGGCGAGCTGGTCCCCCTGGCCGAGCAGGACCGCGGTACCTGGGACGCGGATCTGATCGCCGAGGGCCACCGGCTGGTGCGCGAGCGCCTTGCCGCTGCCGCCTCCGGGGCAGCTCCCGGCCGCTACCAGATCCTCGCAGCGATCAGTGCCGTGCACACGTCCGCCCGGGACATCCGCGCCACGGACTGGTCGCAGGTCCTCGCCCTCTACGACCAGCTCGTCCGCCTGGACGCTTCGCCGGTCGTCGCCCTCAACCGGGCGATCGTCGTTGCCGAGCTCGACGGGCCCGCGCTGGCACTCGCGGCGATCGACAGCCTCCAGGAGAGGCTGGCGGGATACCACCCGTACCACGTCACCCGCGCCGACCTGCTGCGCAGGCTGGGCCGCAGACAGGATTCGCGGGCGGCGTACGACAGGGCCATCGAGCTGGCCGGCAACACCGCCGAGGTTGCCTACCTGACCCGCCGCCGCGATCAGCTCGGGTAGTCCGGTCGAAGCCCGCAGCGAGCTCGCCATCGACATGGCTCCGGCAGGACCTCGGAGCGCGCGTTCCTGCCGCCCTGCGGCGCCTGAACGAGGAGGCCGGCTGGACCGGTTCGGGCGCTTCGCGCAGGGCTAGGGAAGAGCCGCGAACTCCGCTACGAGCGGCTGCTCCAGGTGGCGCCCGAGTGCGTGTTCGACCTGTTCACGAGTCCGGTGGGCCAGCGCGAGTTCTATGGCGGCGACGCCTGTGGGAGCTGTTTGAGGCGCGGGCCTCGGCAGGCCGGCCGTGGCCTTCTCCGAGGAGCTGGTGTCGTCGCCGATCCCCAGCAGGGCCATGCCGGGCAGCACGACCGTGAGGTAATCGCCCGATGCGGGTGCCTGCGAGAACAGCGCCAAGCCGGCGGCCGCGAGCAGGAGGCCGGCGGCGAGGGGCCGCCGGACGCCATAGCGCATGACCAGTCGCCCGGAGACCCGGATCGAGAGGACGGCCATGACCAGATTCGCGGGCAGGAATGCGAGGCCGACCTGGAGGGGGCTGTAGCCCAGGACCTGCTTGCATCCAGAGCGCCGAGATGAAGAACCAGGCGAACATCGCCCCGGCCCACAGCACCTCGACCGCCACCGGCTCGGGGAGACGGGCTACTTTGAGATGTCGAAAGGCATCGCGGACAGCGGCATCGAGCGGTGGACCGTCGACACGGCGGCGATGACGATGGCGTTCCGCGACGCGCAGGGCAACGACCGAATCGTGGACGCGATCACATGAGCAGCGACCGGTAGACCCTGGGACGCCAGCGCTATCCCTCGAGGTACTGCGCGAGATTCGCGAGGGAGGACGTCAGCCCAGCCGCGTGATCGTCCGCCGAGATCCCATCGGGAACGTTGTCGGCGGTGATGTCAACGCGAGTTCCGCCATCGAATGGGGTGACCTCCCAGGTCATGATCATGGTGCCGCCGTAGGCGGGATCGTCAGAGACGAAGTCCACGGCCTGCACGACCCGGACGCCCGGGTCGAGATCGACGAAGCGAGCCTCGACGACATCGGTGTCCGGTGTTGCCTTGCCCCGGGGAGCCGAGGAATTGGCGTAGGTCAGCACCAGGCGATAGGACCCGCCGGGACGCGGATCGAAGCGCTCAAACCGGCCGGTCATTCCGGCGGGTGGCAGCCATGCCTCGAGGGCCTCCCGATCGACGAGGGCGGCATAGACCCTCTCTCGTGGGGCGGCGATCACCCGCGACCCAGCGTCTGTGCGAGACATGGAGCGATGTTAGCTCGCCATCGCGGCAGTTCGGAGCGAGAGAGAGTGGTGAACTCCATCCGCTCCTTGGGGACTTCCTCGCCGCCGTCCACGAACGCGTCGTCGAGCAGCGGTGGTTGATTGAATGGCTAGCTCTCGAGACCCGGCTCGAGCATGCGGCGACGGGCCGGCACCCACCGGGCGATGACAACACCGCTGATCGCGACCAGACCACCGAGGATGGCCAACGACGACGGCACCTCGCCGAGGAGCAGCCAGCCCAGGACGATCGCGATCGCCGGCACGAGATGGGTCATGGATCCCAGCCGTCCTGCCGCCGTCCGTCCCAGCGCAACCGCCCAGGTCGTGAACCCGAGGGCCGTCGGGAACAGCCCGAGGTAGAGCAGCCAGGCGATCGTAGCCGGCCGGGCCGTCCCGACCTCGGTCACGAGCAACGGCGCGAACGGCAGGCAGACAACAGCGCCGACGATGCACGAGAGCCAGGTGACCGTCAGGGCGGGCGTCGTGGCCACGGCCGGCTTCTGGAGCGTCACCCCGACCGCGTACGCCATCGCGGCGATCAGGCACAGGACGATGCCGATGGTCGCCTCGTCGCCGGCGGGTCCGCCGGACGTCGCGAGGCCGATGGTGACCGCCCCGGCGAACGCGATGACGGAGCCGATCAGGAGCCGTGGTGGGAATCCCTCGCCCAGGAAGAGCCCGCCGAAGATCGCGATCAGGATCGGCCCGACTCTGACGAGCATGGCCGCGGTCCCGGCATCCACGTGCCGCTCGGCGGTATTCAGCGCGAGGTTGTACAGGCCGAACCAGAGCACGCCACTGCCGACGATCAAGGGCAGGGCCATTCGCAGCGGCATGGCTGGTCGTCGAACGGCCACCACCGCACCGAGCGCGAGGCCGCCGATCATCAGGCGGCCGAAGGCCAGCGCACCGGGCGAAAAGTCGGGGGCCACTGCACGGATCCCCACAAACGCGGACGCCCAGAGCGTCACGGTCACGAGGGCTGCGCCGAGCGCGAGGCCGTCGAGGCCAGTGGTTGCGGTCTCGCGCGTCGCCGCGGTCGCTGCCGGTCGCGTCAATGCGCTGCGTTCCCCTCGGGCCGCCGGTTGTCCATCCCAGGCGACTCGCGGGACCCAGGGATCGTTGCCGCGTCATTCCCAGACGCCATCGCCCGAGGCGGCGGGTGGCCGGGCCGCGCCCAGGCGCCTCGCAGGCCGAATGCCCCTTCGAGAAACGCTCGACCCTCTGGTGTCACCAGGACCGCCCGCGTACCGGCCAATCGCACGACCCAGCCGAGCTCGAACGCCCGTCGCGCGAGCGACGACCCGAGGCCACCCGCGAGATGTGGACGCCGCTCGGTCCAGTCCGGACAAGCACGCGCAAGGTCGCGACGCCCGGCCGTCAGCTCGTCGATGTCGATGCCGATCGCCGCGAACCAGGCCCCGCCCCGGCGTGCGACCGCGAAGGCTTCCTCGCCACGGACGAGCATTCCGCGTTCGACCAGGGCATCGGCGAGGCCCACCCCGAGCCGTCCGGCGAGGTGGTCGTAGCAGGTGCGGGCAGATCGCAGTCGAGCGATCGCCGTCGAATTTGCCGCGCTGAACGACATGCCCGCGAGGTTGGCCAGCTGCTCGAGCGTCCGTGCGACCGTCGCGTCTCGAAGCCGCACCAGCCGATGCCGCCCGGCGCGCTCCGCGGTCACGAGTTCGGCCTGCTCAAGGAGCGAGACGTGCTCGCTGGTCGTCGACCGGGAGATCCTGGCTTCCCGGGCGAGCTCGCCGACCGATCGAGCGCCGCCATCCATGAGGCAGTCGAGGATGGCCGCCCGGCTCGGGTCGGCGATCAATGCCGCAACTCGGGCGATGCCGTTGGCAGTTCGCATAAGTACAGCGTACCCACCGTTTGTTCGGTGGCGACCGAACTGTCCGGGGATCAGACCGCGCTCGCCTGCGCCTCGAACTCCGACCCGTTGATGGCGGCGTGATCGGCGTTCAGGCGCGCCACCGCATCACGTCGCTGAGGCGCGCTTGAAGGTCCAACGAGTTGGACGGGCTGCGCGAAGCGCGCTGGATCCGCGAATTGACGCGCGGCCAGTACGACAACGACGGCCCGCGCCCGACAGGAGTTGAGCGTGGAGACGCCAGAACGATCCGGATCCCGATAGTCGGTGCTCCGCGACAAGATCGTTGCTGCGCTTGTGGCTGCCGGAGCCAAGAAGGCGGCCGCCCACCGACTTGAGCCGCATCAAGTACTCGGACTGACCGCCAACCGTGACGGAGACTCCTAGCCGTTGAACCGGGCGATGACCTCGACCACCGTCCGCAGCGGGTCGTTGATGCCGAGCTGGTTGGTGTACCGGCCCGGCCCGTAGACGGTGAAGGCGACGTAGTCTTGGCCCCGCGTCGCCGTTACCGCGCACGACGGTCCGCTTCCCGGGGTGTCGCAAGGCAGCCCCGGCTTGCCGCCCACCGCGAACCCGGCGCCCGCGAGCAGTTCACGCGCGGCGGTGACCACGGCGTCGGGACCGGAGTCAGTCAGGTAGATCCTCGTGACAGACGGGCACTCGCCCATGAAGCAGTCGATGTTGTCCTGCGAGCGGCTGGGGTCGACCGCCTTGTCGGGGCCGCCCTGCGACTGCACCGTGGTGTGGACCAGGCCCCACGCCGCAGGCACGCTGAGGCCGTCCAGGACCGTGGCGTAGTGGTCGGGACCGGGGCCGGCGCGGCAGCCGGCGAGGGAGAGCAGCACAGCCGCGACGACGGCGGCTGCTGCCAGCCTGCGGCCGGGGCGGTTGATCATCGCCTCACAGGCTCCCCGAGCGTCCAGTGCTGCCAGCGCGGACCAACATCGGGCGTGAGCGCCTTGGAGGTAGGGGTGCCGCCAGATGCGGGGACGCGATCCCGGCGAGCGCGATGGATCCGGCGCGCGCGCCCCTGGGCGTGTGGCACAAGCTCGGTCCCCACCCTTACCCCCCGTTGTGCTTAAGCGCTGTCGCGCCGTACGGTAGCCGATTCTGCCCGGTCGTCGCCTACCGGTCACACTGCCAGATCTCCTCTTCGGACTTGGCGCGTGTCGGCCCTCGACTACATCCGCAACTTCGCGGCCGCCTGGTCACGCGCGAGGCCCACGACCCGCGCGACCATGATGCAGTCGATCTACGAGTTGGTCACGGTCAAGGGCGACCAATTCGTGAGCGTGCGGCTCACGGACGAGGCCTATGCCCATGGGCTCGCCGTAGCCCTTCCGCAGGAGGTCCAGGTGCCGCCGATGCCTGGACGTGGTCGACCTCGGAAAATTGAGGCGTTGGCGCGCCCGACAGATGGCGTGTGAAGGGACCTCCCCGGCTCAAGCGCAAGCTAGTGCGCAAACAGGAGCTCGAGGAGATCCCGATGGCAATCCTAGGCGGCTTTGACATGCACCGAGCGCAGATCACGTTCGACTATCTCGACACCGACACGGGCGAGCTCAGCACCGGCCAGATCCGCCCGGCGACGCGCGCCAACCTGCGGCGCTGGCTGGTCGAGCGGTTCAGCGGCCGGACCGACGTGGCGATCGCGCTCGAGGGCTGCACCGGCTGGCGGTTCGTGGTCGAGGAGCTGGTCCGCGCCGGCGTGGAGCCCCATCTCGCTGAGCCGGCCGACACCGCCACGCTGCGCGGCCGCAAGAAGCGGCCCAAGACCGACCGCGCCGACGCGCGCCTGCTGCGCGAGCTGCTCCACCAGCGCCGGCTGCCCGAGTCGTGGATCCCGCCAGAGCACGTGCTCGAGGTGCGTACTCTGGGCCGGACATACCTCGACCTCATGGACGAGCGGCGGGCCTGGCAGCAGCGCATCCATGCCCAGCTGTTCCACCAGGGCGTGGCGCCGGCTGGCAGCTTGCTCACCCGCCGCGGCGGGGCGGCACTCGAGCTCGCCGAGCTCTCGCCGGCGGGCCGCCACGCGATCAAGACCGCCCTCGCGGCGATCGCCTCGCTCACCGAGCAGATCCTGCCGCTGCGAACGACGCTCCGCGCGATCGGCAACCGCGAGCCCGGGCCGCGCGCGCTCCAGGTCCACTACGGGATCGGGCCGCTCACTGCGGTCATCATCTGGGCCGAGCTGGGTGACACCCGGCGCTTCCGGAGCTCCGACCAGGCGGTCCGCTTCGCCGGGCTTGACGTGACGGTCTGGTCGTCCGATGGCCGGCGCTCGCCCGGGCGGCTCGCCCGCCAGGGCTCACCCGAGCTGCGCTGGGCCCTGTACGAGGCTGCCGAGTCGGCCAACCATCGGGACTCACCCGACCATGCCTATTACGCCGCGGTCGCCGAGCGCCTGGGCGGCAAGCGCCCGGTGCTGTCGGTTGCCCGCAAGCTCGTCCGCCGCTGCCACCACACCCTGCGCGCCCTGGGCGACGCCGCCTGGGCTCCGCCGTCGATGCCCGTCGCGGAGGCCGCCTGACGATGACGCCCGGTGCGTGCGCTCGCCCACTTCAGCTGATGTTCGCGGCTCGCTCCTGCGTAACTCCCGTCGCCGCCGTCCGCGGCGGTCGTCCCGGACAGAACGAGCAGCCGCGCACACCCATGGGGTTCACCCCACCAGCCATCATGTCGCCGGGTCACACTGACCCGCGGACCCAGATAAGGCAGGGCGACCCCGCGCACCGGTTCGGACCGTCAGGCGTCGGGGAGGCGCGCCGATGAGATGAGCCCGCCGCCGCTCGGTCGGCCTCGAGCCTGCGCCGCTCCTCGCCGGCGTCAAGGTCGTTCGTCCTCGCCTGCGCTGCGGGCGCTCCACCTTGACTCCGACTCCGCGGCGTCGCCCAGGTCCCCGACGACCGAGCTGTCCACCCCATCGCGGATCCAGGTGCTTGACCGCCGGTCCCTTCACAGATAAGGAGTTGAGCGCGCGGATGCCACAAATATTCGACTACCGGTCGAACGAGCCGGTGGAGCTCTGATCTCGCGGGAGAGCGCCTGATCTACGTACTGGGCGCCCGTTCCAGCAGCAGACTCGGTCCGATCACGAGGTGGTGTCCCATGGGTCGCCGGATCCGGAAGGTCACCGTCGTCTGGGTCGGCACGTCGCTCACACCACTGCGTCCGCTCGTCGACGAGGTGCTGCGGGCGTTGGATGCAAAGCGGAGGGGACAGGCCCAATCCGAACCTGGTCGAGGGACCGGCGCTCTGGGCCGAAGAACCAGGAGCCACCAGGTCATGGGGAGCGCAAGAGCCGCTGCTCTAGCGCCCGGTCAAGCCTGTTAGGCCGATAGGTTCGTTCGCCGATGCGGGCGGTTTGATGGCGGCAGGCGACGCAGCGCGAGTCGGCCGGGATCAGGGAGCCGGCACGTTCTCGTAGGTCGGGGTCACGATGATCCCGAACTCCGCGAGCGGCCAGTAGCGGATGACACCGCGCCCGATCACTGACGAGACGGGGATCGGCCCGAAGACCCGACTGTCATCCGACACCTGGCGGTGGTCGCCCATTACGAACAGGTCGCCCTCGGGCACGACCCATCGCGACGGGTCGCCTGCGATCGTTGGTTCTGCGACCCCGGCGGCGTTGTGGAAGAGGTACGGCTCGTCGAGCGCGACCCCGTTCACGTACACCCGCCCGTCCCGGACCTCGACGGTGTCGCCGCCGACCCCGATCACCCGCTTGATGAACGGCTCGCTGAGGTCGGACACGGTCGCAGGCGGCTGGAACACGACGACCTGCCCCCGGGCGTAGGGGCTCCATCGAGGTGTCAGGCGATCCACGAGGACGTAGTCGCTCTCGACGAACGTCCACTCCATCGAACTCCCCTTCACCTGGAACGGCTGTGCCACGAGGTTCTGAACCACGAAGAAGATGACGAGCGTGAGGACGAGGGTCTCGATGACCTCGACCGCCCAGCCCAAGCCTGCGCGGCGGCCGCTGGCCTTCGCCCTCCGACCCGCGCCTTCGGGCGCAGGTCTGCCGCTCGACTCGTGGTCCACGTTCCTCCCAGGGTGGCGACGGATGCCCTCGCTCCCATCGTCGACGGACGGGTGGGCACCGTCAAGGCGCTCCGACTACCACCGGAGGCACGATCCACTGACAGTGGCGGCGCATGACGCCGCATCTGCGACTCAGAGCCTGCAGCCGATTGCGCGTCGTCGGGGACCCGGCCGGGCGCGGGCGGAGCCTTGTCCAAGATGGCGGGTGTGCCCGATGACCACGGTGCGTCCCGTTGGCACACGGCCTGAGTCTGAGACGATGAGGGGGATTCATGAACCCCATTCAGTCACACGTCTCGAGCACAGCGAATCTCTCGGTCCGACATCCCTGTCAGCCGTGCCGTCAGTGCCTGGCGGTCCATCCCAACTGGGGTCAGAACTGGGGTCAAGTCGAGCGGCCGTTAGCCCCCGGTCCGCCGCATGTAAGAAAGCCTCTGGCGCGGACGGCTCGGGCGTCGGCGAGGTCGAGCCGAGGTCATCACCGCAGGAGAACGCGCGCACTGAGCCGGTGGGATTCCACCGTCTGCACCGACAATGTCGGATACGCGGACACCGACCTCCGGGTCGCGGACGTCGCCTGACTACGGCGTCAACGCCGAAACTCTCGCCCGTCAGCGTCCCGGCGGTGCTCGGACGCCCGGCGCTCGCCCTCGCCGCAATGGACGGGCGCCACGACGGCTACTGCACGTGGCGTGGTGCGCCCGCACCGTTCGGCGCCCGCCGAGCAGCCCCTGCCGATCAGAGTCTTGCCGACTGGCCCTCACCTACGGCTACTTCCTGCTCGACAGCCTGCTCGGCAACCTCGCCATCTGGAAGTCGGCTGGGCTCGATTGGCTGCCCCAACTCCTGCTTGGCACGCGCCTGGGCGGCCTCAGCGCGGACCTCCGGGCTACAACCGGTCTGACCGATCCAAACGGGGGAGCCCCGGCTCCGGCCGGGCACCTCGACCCGGTCACGGGCCTGCTCGTCATCGCGGTCTGGATCGCGCTCGCCCTGGGCCTGACCTATGCGGTCTTTCGCCGGGCGGACATTCGGGAGTGACGAGTGGATCGCAAGGTCCGCGGGGGTGTCCAGCGATACGACGTTGACTTCGCGGACCAGCGAGGTGACGCTCACAGACCCCAATGCCCGTTCACCAGCCTTCCGACATGGCGAGCGTCCAGAATGCCGACGCGACGCGTTATCGGAGTAGGCGTCCGATTGACGAGGACAAGGCATGGACGAGACCTGGGTGATGCGAGGGGCGATCGCGGCCGACGACGATGCCGACGCGCTCGCAGCCCGCACCGACCCCGAGGCCTTCGCCCGTCTGTACCAGCGGCACCGGTTGGCGGTCTTCCGCTACGTCCGCGCTCGTGGCTTTGGCGACGACGACGCGAGCGACCTCGCCGCCCTCGCCTTCGAGCGGGCGCTCACCCGGATCGATCGCTACCGGCCCGGGAGCAGCGGATTCCTCCCCTGGCTGCTCGTCATCGCGCGCAACGCCGCCGTCGACGCTCATCGCCGGTCCGCCACGGCTGCGCGCCTGGGACCGTTCCGCACCGTTGGCGAGTGGGGCCCGGACCCCGCGGACCTCGTGCTGCAGGACGAGGCGGACCGGGCCCTCGCCGCTCGCGTGCGGTCGCTCCCGCCCCGCTACCGCGAGGTCATCACGCTACGTTTCGCGGCCGGCCTGTCAGCCCGCGAGATCGGCCAGGTGATCAATCGCTCTGAGGCCGCGAGCGCGAAGCTCGTGAGCCGGGCCCTGGCGGCCCTCAAGGAGGCCTACCGTGACGACGTCGCCTGACCCGCTCGAGGCGCGCCTCCAGCGGCTCTTTGGACGCTCGATGCCCGCATCTGCGGCAAGCCGCATGGACGCCCGGGTCGGGCCCGCCATCGAGCGGCGGGCAGGCGCTGGGTCCCGGACTCGGAGGGTGTCCCTGCGCAGCGCCCTGCTCGCGGTCGCCGCCTTCGCCATCCTGGGTGGGGCTACGGCGGTGATCGCCGTCCGCTACGCCGCGGAGAATCCGTTCCCCGGCCCCTTCGAGCAGGCGAGCGACTGGCACGTCGTGAGTCAGCTCGCCCTACGCGACCCCTCCCCGCGCGCGACACTCGGCGAGCTCGTCTCGGACATCGAGGCGTTCATGTGGGCCGGCGTCAAGGACGACCGGCCCGGTAGCCGGGTCACGGTCACCGTCCCCGATGACGCGGCCTCGGCGAAGGAGGTCCACCTCTTCGTGACCGTCCTCGGTGGCGCAAACGGGGCAGAGTCGGGATGGCAAATGCGGCTCGTCGTCCACCACGACCAGCGCGGCTGGTGGCTCGACCCGACTGGCGAGTCCAGGATGTATTGCGGCCAGCCGCTCAGTGGTCCGTCCCTCCAGAGCTGCTCCTGATCATGTGACATTCCCGCACGCATTGCGAGGGGTCGGGGCCGTCACGGCCGGGCCCGGCCCGGGCGACGAGGTCGAAGGAATGAGTGGAGCAGCGATCGGGACCAGATCCGTGGGCCTGTCGCTCGCGATCTTGCTGGTTGCCCTCTTCGTGACGATGCTGGCCGGCGAGTACCAATCCCTCGGCCCGCTCGACCTCGCGACAGCCGACAACCTCGCCCTTGCCCTGTGGGTCACCGCCCCCATCGCCGGCGGGCTCGCTGCGCACCGTTGCTCGAATGGGGAGCTGGCTCGCGCGTCGCTCACGCTTGGGCTCGTCGTCGACCTCGGCGTGGCATCGTTCCTCCTGCTCGGGTCTGGGACCGGGTTCTACACCTGCTCCGTCACCTTCGGGGCGGTCCCCGGCGGCTATGTCCTCGGTTGCCTCATCGTCGGTGTGCTCGCCGGCTGTGGCATGAGCGTCGGGCTCCTCCTCGCCGGCGTCGCCGCTCGGCGGCCGGTCACGGTGCTGCCGGGCATCGTGCTCGCGTGGTGTGCGACCTGGGCCGCCACCGCGGCCGCCTACGAGCTCTTCTATGGCGTAGTGCGATGCCTGCAGTAGCACCGATGCCCCGCCGCGCCCGGATCGCACGCCGGAGCAAGGTCCTGCGGCGTCGGCACCAGGTGACAGTGGCCGACGCTGAGCGAGAGATCTGGGTGTAGCCTGCGCCGATGCAGGGGCGGACCCCTCTCCGGCTGATTGGCATCGGTGCGGTCCTGGTCGCGCTGGCTCTGGTCGGCTGTGGCTCTCCGGTCCCGTCGGCCGTGGCACCGACACCCACGCTCCGTTCGGCGCCCTCATCGACCCCCGTGGCGCCCAGCTCGCCGCTACCCACCTCCGTGCCGATCCCTTCCCCGAACGCCTCCTTCGCCACCGCCCAGGGCTGTCCGCGAACCATCGGTCATCCTGCGCCCGCGAGCATCCCCGCTGACGCCTTCTTCGGTTGGGGCAGCTCCTATGGCAACGGCCTGCTCTGGGTTGGTGGCCTGTGGCCCGACGGAATCATCGAGGGTGACCCGAGGTTCGTTGATGACCAAGGTCGCGTCGGCATGAAGTTCGGCTGGTGGCGGACGGTGCCCGGCAAGCTGGCAATCACGGGGTACCGCACCGACGCGACGGCGCCAGCAGCGATTGGCGATGTCCCCGACGGTTATGGCGACACGGGCTTTCAGGCCAGCGGAGTGACCTTCCCGACCGAGGGGTGCTGGAACATCACGGGGACCGTCGGCACGGCCAGCCTCACGTTCACGACCTTTGTGGTCAAGACATCCGCGGTGCCGACCGTCGCGTCGACGCCATGACCGTGTGCCGCACATTGGCGCACGCTCGCGGAGACCGACGCGGCCTCATGTGCACGTGCGGCGCGGAACCGGTCGGGACGGCCCCGGCCAGACGATCACGTAGAAGAGGACCACTGCGAGCAGCGCCACCCAGCCGAGCGCAAAGATCACGACCCCGACGACGAGCCCCTCGACCGCGTCCCGCACTTCGGGGCGACGGGTTCGCACGAGCCACACTCCGGTGAGACTCGAACCGGCGACCCCGAGCCATAACGCGGGAGAAGTGAGCCACGGGAGGTAGTCCGACGCCCCGAGCGCGATGGCGGCCGCGCCGCCAAGGACGACCGGGGCACCGAGCAGGATGGTGCGCGGCGTTCGCCGCCTGCCGGGTGGCGACTGGCTGTACCAGCGGGTCGACGCCTACCCGGGCGTCCGGCTCGACCGCGACATGGGGGCGGGTCAGGATGTCGACGGCTGGCTGGCGGAGGTCGCCGCCTTCCTCGTGGGCGACGAGGAGCCGACCACCATCGGGTAGCGCCGACCGTCTCCGCACTATGGGGCCCCGGGCGAACGTCCGGGGCCCTTCCGCGTGCGGTGGCGTACGTGGCCGATCCACGCACTCATCGCGGCACGTGGGCCAACGGTGGCGCCCACGGGCCAACGTGGGTGGGTGCGGGATCCGGCGACCCCTGATATTTCTCGCGAAACTCGGCCGCGTGCACACGCTCGCAAGGCGCGGTCTGGCAGCAACGGCGTCGTCCTAGGGTCTACCCCGCCCCGGTCGGTCGATGCACCCTTCGTCGAGTTGCAGGAGCGGCACAGCACCGCGGTGTTGGCGATGTTGAACGGCGGCACCGCCAGCGGCGAGCGGCACGACGTGGTCAACGGTGAGGTCGCTGGCGGGGTGCGCGGCACGCTGGTAGCCCGGGCACCAGTCGCCGTGCTCGCCACGCCAGGCACGCAGCACGCGGGCGCTCAGCCGCTGCCATACCCGCGTGCTGTAGAGGGCGTTGTGCTTGCTGCGGTTGGACTGCCGGGCGTGCTCGGTGCAGCGACTACCCGCGCGGCTGGTGACGACACCGCAGACCGTGCACAGCTTCACCCGCGAATTGTCGACGGGGTGGCTGGCGCGGTCTATACGCCTGCGGTGCTACATCCAGGCATGTGGATGGCAGCGGCCGTGGCGGGCCGCTGCCTAGGGTTGCTCTCACTCGGCTCGGTAGCCGGGGGTCGTGATGGACCGCTACGGGATCGTCGGGACGATGTCGGAGACGAGGTAGGTCGCGTAGCCAATCACCATTGGGGGATCGGCGTCCAGCCAGTCCACCTTGTGCAGCAGCACGTCCTGCTCCTCGAGCAGCATCGACGTGCTCGGGTCGAAGATCAGGACGCGGCGCTCGAGCCCACGGCTCGACCCGGCATTCGTCATCGCTACCGCCGTCCCGGTCCGCCCCGCTCGGTCGGTCACGGAACCGATCAACTCGACGCCGCTGAGGCCGGCCGCGACCTGGTAGAGGGCCGCCCGAACCTTCGGCGCGGCGACGGTCTCGCGCAGCAGGTCGCCGATGGTCGTGAACCGCTCGTAGTCGGCGGAATTGCCATTGACCGCGGCGCGCTGGTCGATGAGCTGGCGCAGTGCAGACGGGTCGGTGGGCAGCGCGTCCACATCCTGGTGGCCCGTGAGGCTCCCGGGCCAAACCTGTGGGCGGCTCGGGTCCGTGCCCGGAGGCGTCGGCACAAAGCGGACGTCGGTGTGCTCAGGGCTTGGGAGGGGCAACCCGGACGCCACCCACGCGGCCTTGTCCGCCGGTCCGAACCAGATCGGCTCGCCCCGGGTCTCGATGAGCCTGCCCGAGCCGTCGGGCTTGACCCAGAGCTCGCGGGTCACTGGAACCAGTGCCCAGTTCCCGTTCGGGTGGTCGGGCCAACCACCCTCGCCCACGAGCCACGCGCCCTCCGACTTCGTGTGCCGATAGCCATCCAGCGGGGCGGCCGGGAGTGCTGCGGCCACGTCGGCCACCGCGGTGAGCGCGACGGCAGCCGCCGGGTCTGGCCGGTTGCCCAATGGCACGACACCGAGCGCGAGGACAACCACAAGGGGGACCATCACCGCCGGGATCAGCCGCCGGGGGCGCTGCAGACGCACGCGAGGCCAGTGGAGTCTGGGTCGGGCGGCGGCCTCAGTCGCCACCTCGATCAAGGCCGTACGTGCTGCCTGCTTGGCCGTCGCGTCAGGCGGCGGAACGTCGCTTCCGACCCCTCGTAGGAGCTCGATCTCATCCATCGCTTGCGATGACCTCGGTGATGGTGTCTGCACACAGTGATTGCCCGCCGAGGTCAAGCAGTTCACGGAGCCGGTGGCGAGCACGATGGATCCGCGACCGCACGGTCCCGATCGGGATTCCGAGCGCGAGCGCGATCTCCGCGTAGGTGAGATCCGCCCAGGCAAGCAGGAGCAGCGCATCGCGATCGGCGTCGGGGATGCGTGCCAGGGCACGGGCGATCCGAGGCCTCTCGGCTGCAGCGTCGACACGCGCGGCGACCAGCGCCTCGTCGATGCCCACGGCTGCCTCAGTCTCGAGGCGCTCATACGCCCGAAGACGCCGGACCTCGGCCCGCCGGTGGTGCCGGACGAGGTTGGTCGCGATCCCCAATAACCATGGGCGGGCGTCGCTGTGCGCGAGGTCGTAGCGGGCGCGCACCCGGAACGCCGTCGTGAAGGTCTCGGAGACGAGATCGTCGGCCACCTCGAACCCAACGCGCCGTCCGAGATAGCGATGGACGAAGTCGTAGTGACGGTCGAACACGGCCGCAAACGCGACCGGTGTGTCGATCGAAGCTGCGATCAGCGCAGCGTCCGGTTCCTGGTCCATCGCACTCGTGTTGCCCGCAGCCGCGGGATCAGTTCGCGCTCACACTGAGCACTCTGGCAGGAAACCAGCGCCCAATGCATGGCACGCCGGAGCTCGAACGCGGCTTAGCCCGGCGACGCTTCGCGACGCATGATGTTGCGGAAGATCAAAGCACCGAGCACGACGACGGCGATCGTCGCGACGAGGCCGCCTCCGTTCGAGCCCAGGACCCATCCCCCAACAAGCCAGACGCAGAGCCACGCAGCGACGAGCGAACCGAGGGCGATTCCCATTCGGCGAAGTGTCTTCACGCGATGACCCCTCTCGTGGTTGATTGCAGGGCATGCATGGTGGTGGGTCAAGTGCCATCGGGTGGCCCGAAGGGAGGGGCGTTCGGCGATACTCACGGCGGCGGCAAACGAGGCGCGGCGCAACGTAGTCCATCTTGGGGTGACGCCGTAAGGCGCTGCCGGCTTCGGCAGCGCCTCCGTGTTGCGGGCAAGTGCTTGACGTCAGCTGGCCCCGAGGAGCCCTACGGCGCCGGCGTCATCTCTGCGGGAGCGTCCGGCCAGGCCGGGGTCAAGGGGGCGTCGAAGGTGAAGGTCCACGCTCCCGGAGTCTTCTCACCGTTCACCTCCAGGGCCGTGACCTCGAGGACGAAGGGACCCGCCGGCGTGACCCCGTCTGGGACCTTGAACCCGAACAGCGTTGCCGACTCGCCCCGCACGTCGCCCGTTCCAGCACCCGTGCCCCCAGTGAGCACGATCCCGTTTGCGTCGGTCACTCGCATGTCCCAGATGTCGGCGCCGCCTGCCTCTGAGGTGACGACCAGGGCGACCCACACGCGGTCGCGATCGACGGCCGCCTTTTCGAGTGTCACGGTGTAGCCGGCGTCGGTGACCGATTTCCCGACGTCCGTCGCCCGATCCCATACGTTCTCAAGGAGCGGCGCGCCGTCCGTCAATCGGCTGAGAAGCGTGCCGCCGGCGACCGCGGTGGTCGCAAGCAGCAGAGTCGCGACGGCCAGGCCGCCGAGCATTCGCGGCGTGAGCTTGAGCAGTCGTCGCCGTGGCGCGCCGGCCGGCCGGTAGTGGCGGTCAGAAGCGACGGCGGCTTCGACTCGACGATCGATCGAACGCCGAGTGTCGGGCGAGAGGTCAAACGTGAAGGTAGCCCGGAGGATCTCCTCGACCGGGCGGTCAGCATCAGTCGTCATGCCGGATGGTCTCCCTCAGGGCGGCAAGCGCCCTGCTCAGCAGCTTCTTCGTGGCGTCGTCGCTGCGGCCGATGACTTCGGCGATCTCGCGACTCGTTAGCCCGGCGGCGAACCGCAGCGCGAGCGCCTCCTGCTGGATCTCCGGCAGGGCCACGAGGAAGGCCATGACCGAGCGGCGTTGCTCGGCCGCGATCGCGGCGTCTTCTGGCGACCGAGCCCTATCGAGAGCATCCATCGCCTCATCGAGTGTCACTGTTGGTCGACGACGCCGCAACGAGTCGATGTACGCATTACGGGCGATCTGGAGCAGCCATGGTGCGATGCCGGCCTGACCAGGCCGGTAGCGATGGATGTGCGCCAGCGCCCTCTCGAACGTGACCGAGGTCAGATCGGCCGCGAGCTCGTCTGACGCACCCCGTGCCCGGAGGAACCGAAACACGCGCTGGACGTGTTGCTGGTACAGCAGTCCGAAGGCCGCCGGGTCGTCACGCGCGTCGATGGCCAGCTGCTCATCGAGGGCCAGATCGCGCCCTTCGAGTGGCGTGGCAAGCGCCGGTGAGATGTCCATGCGTCCTCCCAGCATGGCCCCATCCGGGGCCGTCCATTGGTAGAACGCACAAGCAGGCTCACGGGGGACATTCGTTCGCCAAACGAAGGGTCCCGCCTGATAGGTCTTCGAGGGCGAGTTCTCAAGTGGCTGCAATCTGCGCAGCGCGCGTCGCAAGTGAAACCGGGACGGTGGTCACGGACACTACGAAATGTGGCGGAAATGGATCACGACGAGGCGCGACTCTGGTCACTGGCGCGCGGTGGCGATGCCGAGGCGTTCGCCGCCATCTTCGACCTGCACCGGGATCGCGTGTTCCGCCAGGCCGTCCGGCTCCTGGATTCCCGGCCTGACGCGGAGGACGTGTCCGCCTCGGCGTTCCTCGAGCTGTTCCGCCGGCGGGACGACGTTCGGCTCGTCAACGGCTCGGTCCTGCCGTGGCTGCTGGTCACGACGGCAAACCTCGCGAGGAACTCCACGCGGGCACGGCGCCGCTACCGGGACTTCCTGGCGAGACTGCCTCGAGAAAGTAGAGAGCCCGCCTCAGCAGACGTGGCCCAGACCGTCGTCGACCTCGACCTGGACCCCCGACTCCAGCGCGCCCTGCGGCAGCTCTCGGGGGAGGACGTCGCGCTCCTGACCCTGGTGGTGTTCGAGGACTTTACGATCGCGGACGCGGCCGCGGTCCTCGGCCTGAGCCCGGGCGGAGCCAAGACGCGACTGCACCGCGCGAGGCAGCGCATCCGCAAGACCCTGCCCGACTTCCAGATTGCCTACGACCAGACGGGAGCCCCGTGATGACGATGAAGATGGACGACCGCTACGCGAGCGCACTGCGCGAGGCGCTCATCGACCATGTCCAGACCGCGCCGGCGCGCCGGCGCCGCGCCGCACGCCGCATGGCGCTCGGCGTTGCTGCGGGCCTGCTGCTGGTCGTGGCCGGCGCCGCGGCCGCGGCTGCGGCCGGCATCCTGCGCCTGCCCGGCAGCCCGGACGTTGCGCCCCTGGCGCCGAGCGTCTCGGTGACGGGCGAGGGGACCCAGACGGTGGAGCTCGGCGCGCCGCCGGCCGGCACGACGGAACTCGAGATCAGGCTGGCGTGCCTCACGCCGGGGACCTTCCTGACGGCCGACGGCGCCTCGCTCGTGTGCGACGCCTCGAGCGCGGGCACGGGCGCGATGGGCTGGCACCTGTCCGTCGTCACAGGGCAGCACTCCACGGTCATCACCGCTGGCGCGGGTGAGCGCTGGCGCCTCGTCGCGACCTACTCCCGCGTAACGGACACCGCGTGGGGCGTCAACGCGGACGGGCTCACCTACGGCGTCGCCAACGACCGCGGCACGCCCGACCTCGTCGCGGCCATCGCCAGCAACGGCAGGGTGGGCTACGTCTACAGCCGGGACATGTTCCCGCCGCCCGGGCCCACCGGCCTGCAGATCGGGGGCCACTCCGAGCCTCGCACCATCCCCGTCTACACCTCCGACGGCCACACGGTCATCGGGCAGCAGATGATCGGTGTCGGGGCAAGTGCCGCGCCATAACCGGGGCGCCACCTAGTCCTCGCTAGGCCCGAGGAGGACGCGACCTTACTTGATCGCCGTCGCGTCGAGCGTATGCCCGCCATCGCATTGCCTGTCCAATGGCGCGGATGACAGAGCCCCGGAGACGGTGAGCGAGTCCCCCATCCTGATGAGGCTCCCGTCAGGTTCGGCAAGGCCCTCGGCCATCGCCACGTAGTCGGGCGGCAGATGCCGAAGCCAGTAGCGATCAGTGCCGTTCACATCGACGTAGAGGCAGCGGCCGTCGGCGCCCACAAGTGTCCCAGTGATGGTCGCGGTCCCGCTGGCGCAGCCCGAGACGAGGAGCGTCGCGCAGATGGCGGCGCAGGCCGCAAGCCGAAGCCTCTTCACACGCGCATTCCTCCTGCCCGACTGGTTCCCTCGGCGTCATGGTCATGTTGGGGAACGGTCAACAGTCAAGTGGATGACGCTCTGCAGGCTGCCGGTGTTTCCCCATACATATCTTGTGGGCTGGTGAGACAACGGGATAGGCACTAGAGGACGTCAACTGCCTCGAGGGCCGCCACCACGAGCCACCCCCCGGCCCGCCACCGGTAGATCAGCTGCTCAGTGGTGAGGCCCGACCGGGCGCGCAGGTCGGCGAGGTGACGCTTCGCCGTGCTCGGACGAACGCCGACGCGGGCTCGACCGCGGGTGCAGTTTGTCGGTCGTCTCGGCGTCCGGGGCGCTCGCCCGTCCGCTAACATTGGCTCGAACATCCGTTCTGTTCGAGGACTGCTGGCGATGGCGGACTGGATTGTGGACGCGCCAACCGATCCCCGCGCATTCCCCCGTCTCCGCCACCGGCACGCGAACGGCATGCTCGACGCTGTCCGTGATCGAACGCCGATCGTGATCCAGGAGCTCGGCGGCCGGCCGATCGAGCGATGGACCTACGTCTGCGCTTGCGGCGACGTCTACCTGGTGGAGTGGCCACGCGGGTAGGGAGCCCGCCACACGATTGCTCGATCGTGGCGCTTGCTCGGATCGGCCAGGTGCATGGCCCTCGAGGGGCGGCGGGTCGCCAAACCCTGGAGATTCCCGTCGGCCACTGAGCATTGAACCGGGGTGAGCCTGATAGCTCTTGACGAGGGTGCACCGTCGCATCAACATTCGGCACTACATCGCATGCAGAGGTAGCTGACACGGCCCGGTCACAGCTGCTCAAAGGGACCACCCAGCTCCTCGTGCTCGGCGTGCTGCGAGACGCGGAGCTGTACGGCTACGAAATCGCGCAACACATCCGCGAGCGCTCCGGGGCGGAAATCGATCCCGGCGAGGGCTGGCTGTATCCGACCCTTCATCGGCTCGAGACCGTGGGGGCGCTCGAGGCGTCCTGGAAGGAGAACGCCCTCGGGCCCCGCCGCCGCTACTACCGGATCACCCCAAAGGGCCTGGGCCTGCTGGCCGATCGCGAGCGGGAGTGGACGGCCTTCAGCCGCAGCGTGCAGCTCGTGACGCGGGGCGCGAGCGGCGATGGTTGACGACGATCGGCTGGCACCCGAGGGCTACCTCGCCGAGGTCGGCGCTCGTCTGCCGTTCCGCGACGCCGAGTGTGCCGAGATCCTGCGGGAGCTTGCCGATCACCTCGCGGACTCGGCCGCCAGCCTCGAGGCGAGCGGGCTGGCACCGGATGCCGCGGCTCGGGCCGCCCGCGAGCGGCTGGGTTCCCCGGACGCGCTCGCCCGCGAGCTCACCCGCGCCCGACGGACGCCTGGACGGCTGTTGGCAGCTGCGGGCGCGGGCACCTGGGCGGCTCTTGGGGCCGGGATCTATGGCCTGCTGTGGGGGGTTCTGCTCAGCCTCGTCGTTGCGGTCGTGGCGAGCGTGGCGACTCAGGCCGTTGCCGGTGCCCTGCGGCTCGACTGGCACGGCTTCGATCCGGGCTGGAACTCGATGGTTTCGGTGGTGCCGCTGTGGGTCGCGCTCTATGTCGCCGGCCGGGCGGTCACGCCGACCGTCGCGGCCCGCGCGGGCTACGACGTGCGGGTCGTCCGGCGCGCCACGGTCGTCGTGGGTGGCACCCTGGCGGCCGCCTACGCGCTGGGCGGCTGGTCGGGGGCGCTCAACTGGCCGGCCGTGATCGCGGTCCTCCTGCTGCCTGCGTGGTGGATCGCGGGTGCGTGGCATGGCCGTCGGACCGCGGCGCTCGGCGGTCGCCGCTGGCTGCTGCCGGCGGGGCTTCTGGCGGGGCTCCTGGTTGTCGGGGTCGCGCTCGTGGGGCTGGCCGGCGCACAGGTTCACACCGAGCTCTCGGCTGTCGGGGGTCCCGTCACCAACCTGCCCGACCCCGATACGGCGTTCGCCCGCATCGGGGCACCGGTCCCCGCTGCCGTCGCTGCCGCGGAGGTGGACGACGGGTTGATGACGACGCGCAGCGGGGCCCTGACCGGTGGGGCGTGGCTGGCGACCGTGGTCACCGATCGGGCGGTGCTCGACGGCTGGACCGACCTGCGCATCGAGGCCTGGCAGGCCGTGCCCCCCTGGACCTACTTGGGTGTCGATCCCGCCGCCACGGGTCCGTTCGTGGAGGGGAGCGTCCAATGGAGCCCGCCCGGGAGCACGCCGGACGGCTCCATGCAGTGGTCCAGCGGCAACCCGTACCCGCCGACGGCCGCCACCCTGAGCGGTGCGTTGCGGCTCGATCGCGCCCCCGGCGTGAACTGGGCCCTGGTCGCCATCACCGGGCTCGGACCGGATGGCCATCGCCACCTCATCGTGGGCCCGGACTTCGAGCAGGTCGCCTTCCAGGGCACGGTCTGGGACTGGCTCGCGGCTTTGGGACCTGGCGGGTAGGCGGATCCCTCGGGCGGCACGATCAGCCCATCGTGTTGGTGACGTGCATGTGGCGGCATTCTTCAGATGTCGTGGCGAGGGTAAGCAGCGCCGTGACCTCGACGGTTCCGGCCGGCCTGCTCGTCGTCGGAACGGCATCGTCGTCCAAGCCGCACGTCCGAAAGCGCCAGCGCCCGTGGGCCATTCATCCGGTCCGGCCGGTCGGACGCCTATGGCATGAACGGCGTGAGCGGGTCGGCCGGCGTCGGAAGCGGAGCCTCGCGGCCGATGACGGTCTGCCCACAGCTGATCGTGCCCAGGAGCAGGAACCGGTCGAGGTGAACGTAGGCAACCTCAATCCGCGGCCACACCGCAGGTGCATCGGAAGTCGGAGTCAGCAGCCACGTCGCGCGGATGGTGTGCCCGGCGCGGATCGCCGATTGCTCAATCCCGATGGTGAAGCTGCCGATGGTCGGCGGGAGGAACGCCTCGCTCGGCGAGCTCGCGCCAAACCAGCCGGCCGTCTCGCCCGTCGCGACGTCGACGATCGGGACATCGTTCGATGCCAGAAGCCACGCCGGCAGGATCGCCTGCGATGCTCCACCGAGCAGCCGAAAGCCGGCGCTGTCGCCATCGTCAGCGGCGCGGAGCAGGCCTGAGAGTCCCTCGGGCAGGAGATCGGCGCGGCGCCAGGTCATGTCGGCGACGAGCGTGACCCGCTGCACGTTGGGGGCGGTCGACGCTGCCGCCAGCGGGACATCGCCGCGATCGCAGCTCATCGACAGGCGGAGGGCGAAATCCGCCGCGCTCGTCTGGGTCGGATCGGGCAGCGCGGCCAGCACGGGTGGGACGGCGGCAGGCAGCAGAAGCGAACCGACCAGGGCAAGGGCCAACCCGCGGCCGATCGAACGCGACCCCGCCACGAAGGTCTGGAGACGGGCCCACGAGGACGAGACGCCGAGCAGCACCCCGATCGCCAGGATCGCCCCCAGCGGGATGGTCACCGAGCCCGGCGTCGCGGGTGCGACGACCGACCATGCCCCCCAGGCCAGCAACTCCGCGGCGACCGCGATGGCGTACCAGAGGGCCCAGCGCTGCCCCCGCGGGAGCGCCCGATGGGCAAGGACGAGGACGACGATCCCGAGGACATCGACAGCCAGCGTGCCGAGGGCCAGCAACGGGGTCGACCGCGACAGCACGAGCAGCAGGCCGAGGACGGTGAACAGGATGGCCAGCCCGAGCACGAATTGGAGCCAGCCCACGACCCCCGGTCGGTCGTCGCGGTCCGCTACCGCTGGAGCCAGGACCCCGATGGTGCTGGCCCACAGCCGGGAATGGTAGGTCCGTCCGAATTCACGGGCGAGGTGGCCCGCGGGACCGAAGTCCGCGATGGCTCTCGAGACGGCGTCGTCTCCTGACATCCCCCGCTCGACATGAGTACGGGTGCACTCGAGGAGGTGCCCGTACAACTCCTCGGTGAGGTCGTCGCGGACGGCCGGTTGAACCCCGGCGCCGACGAGAATGGCAGCGACGTGGGCGCGCAGACGCCGTTCCGTCTCAGGCGAAGGCGGTGGCAAGCCGTGGCCAGTGGTCATCGGCCCAGCACGCCATCAGCCGCGGCGGCGAAACGGCGCCAGGAGTCGCGGCCATCGGCCAGGGCGTGCTCGCCGGCCGCCGTCAGCGCGTAGTAGCGTCGTCGGGGGCCGCCGTCGACATCAATCCAGTGGCCGGAGAGCAAGCCCTCGCGCTCGAGGCGGCGCAAGGCGGGATAGACGGTCCCCTCAGGCAGGTCGATGACCGAAGCCGAGCGACCACGCAGCTCGGCGGCCAGCTCGTACCCGTACATCTCCCGCTCGCCGAGGAGACCGAGCAGGAGGAGTGCGTAGTCACCACGATCAAGCCGGGGGGTCGCCACGTCGCTCGCCTATCTACCTAGATGTTCTAGGTAGGGTACTCTCCGCACCGGTCGGCGGAAGGGCCGAACGTCACGCGACGGCGGTGATCACCGGATGTTTGCCCAACCCAGGGAGCGACACCGTTCCACCTCGGACCTCAGGTGCGGCCCCGCATGAATAGAACATTTGTGCTGGAGCGCCCGACAGGAGTTGAGCGTGCGGTGCCACAAATATGCGGGTACCGATCGAGGGAGCTGATTGCTGCTTGATGGCCGCGGGCGCTTGATCCACAGATGCCCTCTGGACCGTCGAATCGCCAGCGCTGACGCCTGCAAGGCCTTGGCATGCTGCTGTTCCGGTATAGGTCAGGTGCCCAACGGCGGCTGGTGCCTCAATGAGGGATCCGCCGTGGGTGGCGGGCGCCATACGACCAAGCGTCTGTTCCATCGGCCCAACACCGGCCGCTGGGACGTTGAGGTCGGAGGAGCAAGTGGGATAGCCCCGCCACCAACGACCTTCCGATCACCATGCGCCTCGCCGAGCCGCCAGAGCCGTGCGATCTGGTCCGCAGCGCATGACGCGACGGTCGTCCCGCCACCCCGCCGGACGCGCAACCGAGCGTCAGGTCGGGGTGGTTGCGGCGGTCCTCGCTGCCGGTTCGGAGAAGGCGGCCGCCCATCGACTCGGCCTGTCGCACTCGACCGTGAAGCACCACCTGGCGAATGCGCGGTCCAAGGTCGGAGCGGAGACGACGGCGCAGCTCGTGTGGATCCTCGCGCCGCGGCTGCCCGAGCCCGATGGGGTGGCCCCAGCCGAGGAACAGCGTCTGCTTGGGCGGTGAGGTCACCCCGGCGGGTGGCGTAGGTCTGGGATCAGAGCCAATCGTCAGAACGGCACCCCGTGCCAGGTCTGCCCTCCGTCATTGCTCAGGAAGAACCCATCCGCGTGGCACGGGGTGCCGGATGGGAGGGCGCAGCCGCTGTTGTCCTGCCCACTGGCCATGCCGTGCAGCCGATCGATCCAGCCCCGAGACTCGCCGGCGATGGTTCCCAGCGTCCCGACCTGCGTCCACGTCCTTCCGCCATCGGCGGTCTCGAGGATCGGGACGGACGGCGTTCCAGTGCCGCCCGACGCCACCCCGCTAGCCAGCCAGTAGTTTGGCCCCAGCGCCACGACCGACGCGCGGCCCACGGCGTCGGGGAGGTCCGCCTGATACGCCACTTGCCACGTGCCGCCCCCGTCGTGGGTCTCCGCCACGATCATGGGCCCGGGCGTGGAGGCGGATGCCGACCGCCGGTCAACCCAGTAGGCGTACCGGGGCGCACCGTCGGGCGCAATGGTGAAGACGACGTCGAAGGGCGCGTCATCGACGCCGACCCCCGGGAGCGTCCCGCTCCGCCAGGTCAGCCCGCCGTCCAGGGTCAACGACACGCCGGGCCCTCCATCGGAGCTGGGCAGGATGATCCCTACGAGCGGCGACGCCCATTCGTCGTGGTCCGAGCACGGCGCACTGGCCAGTGGCGCCCAGGTGGCACCGCCGTCGTCGGTGGACCACCCCGCGCAGGCCTGCTTGTGGAGCCCGGCACCGGCGTGCCCGGACGGAACCGGCGCGGCCTGGTAGTCGCCGGCCAGAACGATCCCGCGTCGCGGGTCGCTGAAATGCACCGTGAGGCTGTTCGTGTCCCCGGCCTTCGTCGGCAGCGTGCCGACGTTGATCGGCGACCAGGTCCGGCCACCGTCGTGCGTGAGGTAGACGATGACCGGCAACGGGCTGGCGCCCTGCGGAGCCCAGACCGCATAGCCGGTCGAGCCGTCGATGAACACTGGACTGCCGCGGAGGTCGTCGTGGGGGAGCGGCCGCGGCTCGGACCAGGTGAGGCCGCCGTCGAGCGTCATCCGGAGCTGGTAGTTGTCATCGACGAGCCAGGCGACGGTCGGGCTGACCCACGCGCCATCGTGGACCCTGGTGGCCTCGGCCGCACCCGGCGGCAGCGACGGCTGCGTATCGGGTGGCAGCGTCGGCATGCCCGGGCCGGCCACGCCGTTGCGTTCGCCGAGGTTCGAGACCACGAGCAGGGCCCCGACGGCGATGACCGCGGCAAGCGCGATCCCGGCCATGGCGAACCGGCGGCGCGGCGCCGTGCTCCGATCGGACCGCCACCAGCGGCGCGCCCGGACCTCCGATTGCGGGATCGCCGCGGCGCGCAGCACCAGCCACTCCGGCACGTCGTGGGGTGCGTTCGCCCGAAGGCGCGAGCGGACCAGGTCCTCGAGCATCGCGTCGTTCATTGCCCTTCCCCCGCGCGTTCCTGCGCGTCGTAGCCGGCCCGCACCGCCCCAAGGGCGAGGCGCAACCGCGACTTGACCGTGCCGACCGGCGCGCCCGTCCGCTCCGCGATGGCCTCGACGGGGAGGTCGAGGTAGTAGCGGAGGACCAGGGCGATCCGCTGGTCTGCGTTGAGCCCGGCCATTGCCCGGTCGAGCGCGTCCTGTTCGGCAAAGGCCGACGCGGAATCGGGTGCCTGCCGTTCCTCGATCCAGCGCACCGGCGACCGTTGTTTCGACCGCAGCCGGTCGCGGCAGGCGTTGACGAGGATCCGGCCGAACCACGCCCCGGCAAGATCGGGGTCGCGGAGCTGGTCCCATCGCTGCCACGCCCGTTCGAGTGCCTCTTGCGTGGCGTCCTCGGCCTCCGCCGCATCGCCGAGGAGCAGGAAGGCGGTGCGATACGAGCCCGCCAGCTCACGGGCGACCAACCGGCCGTAGGCCTGCTCGCGCTCAAACCGCTCGCCCGATGCCGCCTCGGTCTCGGCCATCCTCTCCCCCAGCGTCGTCCTGCTTGTCACACCCTACCGACGCGCGACGAGGCACGCGAGGATCACTCTTCGCCGGCTGCTTGACACGTGGCGTCCGCAGAGCCTTCCAACACGCTGTTGCGCGGCCGGGGCGCCCGTCGGCTATCCGTCTCGGAGCTGCGCCGAACTGCGCGAGCGGGACCGTGTCGTAGGCCTATGCCCTCCGCGGCGGGCGAGGGTGGGGACATCGAGCCACCCCTCGAGCACTGCTCGCGCGCCGAGCTCGGCCCGTGACTCGATGCCCAGGCGCTCGAACACCCGCCGGAGGTGGCCCTCCACGCTCTTTGTCGCGATTGACAGCGCCACGCCGATCTCGTCGTTCGTCCGACCCTCGACGACGTACCGAACGATCTCCTGTTCACGGCTCGTGAGCGTCGGATCGAATGCCGCCAGATCGCGGGCCCTGCTCGAGGGCTCTCGGGCGGCCGCCTTCCGGATCGCGTCCACGAGCTCTGGCAACGGCGCGGTCTTGAGCACGAGCGAGGCGGCGCCGAGCCGGTATGCCGCTGCCGCATACTCGGCCTGCGCGAACGCGGTGAGCACAACGACGGCCGGCCGCCCGGCGGCGTCGCGATGGCGCTCCAGGAGCTGGAACCCGGTCTCCTCCCCGAGGCGGATGTCCAGGAGCAGCACGTCCACGAGAGCGGGGTCGAGGAGCGGCTCGGCGAGATCGAGCGATGCCGCCGTGCCCGCGATCTCGATCCCCGGGTACTCCCTGAGCAACGCCGCCATGCCGTCGCGGACCACGGGGTGGTCGTCCACGATGGCCACGCGGATGCGGCGAGGCTCGGCTGTCATGTGGCCGCGGCCCGGGCGCCCTCGGCCGCCGAGCCGTCGGCGCCGCCGGACCAGACGACGCGGACCCGCGTCCCGCCCTCGGGCCGGTCGGCGACCGCCAGCTCGGCCCCGAGCTTGGCCGCGCGCTGCGCCATGGTGAGGAACCCGAGGTGGCCAGGGCTGGCCGGCCTCGCGAGGGCGTCCTCGCCGACGCCAGAACCGCGGTCCTCGACCTCGAGCTCGGCCCGAGCCAGGCTCGGCGCAGAGGCGCACCGTGATCGGCGGGCGGCCGTGCTTGATGGCGTTGGCGACAGCCTCCTGTGCGATGCGGTAGAGCCCGAGCTCGAGGTCGTACGGCAGCCGCTGCTCTCCGTCGCAGCGGAGGTTGATGTCGATCCCCGATGCGGCCCGCACCTCGCCGACGAGCGCCTCGAGCGCGGCCGCGAGCCCGAGGTCGTGGATGACCGGCAGGCGGAGGTCGGCGCAGATCGCCCGCAGCCGGTCGATCGTGGCGCGCAGCGTGGCGGCGGCCTCGTCCTCGCCGGCGCGGTCGAGCCGGTGGACGAGCATCGAGAGGTCCTGGATTACGTCGTCGTGGATGTCCGCGGCGATCCGCGCGCGCTCCGACTCGCCCTCGTCCACGACGAGACCTCGGTCGCGTGCCTCCCGGGCGGCCTCGCGGGCGACGGGCAGGACAGCGACGACCCGGGTGATGCCCACGACGATGACCCAGACGACGAGCGGCTGGAGGAACGGCGTGCTCGTGAGCGCCGCAAGCGGGGCGAGCGCGACGGCGGGCAGCGTCGCGAGAACGGCGATATCGCCGGCGCGGAGCACCGTCGCGAGCCGGCTCGAGCCAGTGAGCCGGCCGGCGTCGTGCCGGAGCTGCGCCGCGAGGACGAGCGCAGGCACGAGCACCACCGCCGAGGCGAGGGCCCAGCGCAGGATCGACACGACGCCGCGCTCCATGCCCGCGGTGACCGCCACCGCGCCGACGAGAGCGGCGGCCAGGGCAAGGACCGTCGAGCCCAGCATCGCCCGGCGCCGCGCCCGGGGCGTGGCGATGAGCTGGGCGAAGGCCGCGGCGGCAACGAGGACGGCAGCGGCCAGGAGGACGCTCGTCAGCACGACAAGAAGCGGGGTGAGCGTGAGGTAGGCCGGCAGCAGGAACAGCGGCGAGGCCGCGGCGGCGAGGAGCGGCGCCTCAACGCCCAGGGCCGGCTTGCGGGCGACTCTCCGGTAGCCGAACCAGAGGAGGCCTGCAAGGCAGAGCAGGCCGGTCGCAATGAGCGCCAACGCGCTCTCGCCGAGGCGGACGATGGCCCAATTGGGCATGAAGACCTGCGACCCGAGGTAGTCCGGCGGGAGCGGCGACGGCAGCTCGCCCGACTTGGCCATGTAGACCAGGTACGGCATCGCCGCGGCGGCCGCCTGCTGGGCGTCTACCGCTCCGGGCGGGGTGTAGACCTGCTTGTCGATCCCGCCCCCGTTCACGGACAGGTCCACGCTCAGAACGATGAACCCGGGCTCCACGCCCTCGTGCCAGGCGAGGCCGCCGGGACGAACGGAGGCGACAACCAGCGTCTGCCTGCCGGCGTCGTCGTGCGAGAACCCGTACGTGAACCCGGGGTCCACGACGCCGGCCGCGTACGCTGCGATGCCCGCGACCGCCGAGGCGGCGAGGATCGCCAGGGCCAGCAGGGTGAGGCGAAGCGGCTTCATGCCGTGGACGCTAGCACCGCGACCCCCGCCTGAAACGACGGGAAAACCCGCCGGCAGCTCGCGCATGCGGCCCTCAAAGCGCTCCCCGAGCACGGGGGACTGGCAGCTGTGACGCCAGTTCGCGGTTACGGACCCGTTCGATCTCATCAAGACATGCGGGTCCGGCGCCAGGGCGAGTCGAACGGTTCGCGTGAATCCTCGCCCGCGCGACTGCCCGACCCCGACGGCATGGCCCAAACGGCCAAGTAGTCATCCACCCGTCGCTGCCCGACCCTACATCGCCTCGCGAACGGAACTCGCTGCACGTGCGACCGGGAGGGCTGGCTTGAACTCCAGCTGCCGTCGGCTGCACCGTCCGAGCCGGCCGACGCCATGACTCGGCGCGTGGAATGGGCGCTATGGCGCACGATCAGCCGCCGAGGTCGTTGCGCGCGCTCCTGATCTGAACAAACGGCCGTGTCATACCGTCTGGAATGATGTGACTGGCACGGTCCCGACTGCCGAGGTGCGAATGACGAGGGCGACCGGCGAGTCGGTCGAGTGGCCCAGGCGAGACGAGGCGTTCACGGCCCTCATCGGACCGCGGCTCGACCGCGCGTATGGCCTCGCCTGGCACCTCCTTGGCCTCGCCGCCGACGCCGAGGACGCCTGCCAGGAGGCGCTCCTCGCCGCGTGGTCGGCCTGGCCCAGGCTGCGCGACCCAGCCCGGTTCGACGCGTGGTTCGATCGGATCCTCGTGAACACCTGCATCGAGCACCTCCGGCGCCAGGCTCGCCGTCCGCAGTCGACTTTGCCCGAGGACGCCGACATCGCGGATCGAGACACGCTCGCAGGGTCTGTCGCCAGGGACGCCATCGGGCGCGCCCTCGGTCGCCTCACCCCCGAGCACCGTGCCGTCGTCGTCCTCCGCTTCTGGGCCGACCTCTCGACCGATGCGATCGCGGAGCGGCTCGGGGTGCCAGCCGGGACCGTGCGCTCGCGCCTGCACTACGCGCTCGGCGCCCTCCGCGCCGAGCTCGAATCTGATCGGACCGTCCGATGAGCGACCGGCGAGACCCGACCGACGACGCGACGGAGTCCGAGATCCGCTCGTGGTTCAAGTCCCGGCGCACGCCTGCGGCCCCGTCGACCCTGCGCGCCTTCGCCGACGAGGTCGGGTCGGGCGCGCGGCCGACGGCGCCGGTACGCCGGCTCGCGGTCGGCTGGCGGCATGCACCCGGAGGCCGTCTTGCCGCTGTGGCGACGTCCATCGCCATCGTCGTCCTCGCGGGCGGGCTGCTCCTCGTCGCCGGGCAGCGCGGACCCGCCGCCCCGACGTCCCCGCCCGTGGCATCGCAGCCCGCCGTGGCCTCGCCCCACCCGACCGGCTCGCCGCCAGTCGCGACCCCGATCGACGACGGCGGGACCTTCGGCGCGAGCGGCCTGTGGACCGTGGCAGGCGGCCAGCTCTACCTCTCCGGCGACTTCGGCGCCACGTGGGCCCAGCGCACGCTCGTGCCGAGCGTCGCCCTCGATGCGACTTTGGGCGACGTTCTGTCCGGTGTCTTCGTCCTCGATGCCAACCACGCATGGACGGCCAGCCCCGGGTCTGGCTCCACGGTCCCATACGGCGGACAGGGGCCCGGCTACGACCGCCTGTTTGTCGTCATCAGCCGCACGAGTGATGGCGGCGCCACCTGGCAGTCCGTCACGATCCCTGGTGACTGGGGCGGCGCCCAACCGGTGCTCGCGTTCGCCGATGCCGAGCGCGGCTTCCTGTTGCTGTCGGGACTTCGTGGTGGAGGTGGGAGCGTCGTCTTCGCAACCACAGATGGCGGCGCGACATGGCAGCGCGTCGGCGGCGCGGACAGCTTGGGCTCGATCTTCAGCGTGAGCGACGCGACGACCCTGTGGGCCGGCAACGAAGGCGATGCCGGGCCGGTTGCACGACCCATTCTCGACGTGAGCCGGGACGGCGGTCGCACGTGGACGGATGCCCGTTTGCCCGGTCTTGTCGGCGACATCTTCGTCAACGACAGCCCCGTCGCCCCGCCCGTGTTCTCGGGCCAGGACGGGGCCGTCGCCGTGATCGCGGCCTCGACCGACACCTCACCGATGGTTCGCTTCTACCGTTCGAGCGATGGCGGTCGGACATGGGTCCTGGCCGCCCAGGTGCACATCGGCGAGAGCGGCTCGACCGGCGTCGCCGTCGTCGACCCCCTGCACTACGTCGTCATCGACTCGCACAGCGGCCAGCTCCAGGCCACGAGCGACGGTGGTGTCACGTGGCAGCCGGCGGCATCGAGCGGTCTCGGCGCCGTGATGCGGCTTCGCTTCTGGGATCCGAGGAACGGGGCCGCGGTCGTGCAGATGACCAATGGTCCTGCGCCAGCTGCGGGGGTGCTTCGTACGACCGACGGCGGACAGACGTGGAGCCCCGTGGCGATCGCCTTCCCGTCGTCGACGACACCCTCTCCCGATATCACCGCCCGATACCCCGACGGAATCCCGAACACATTCCTCGGCCAGCACGTCTACCGCCCGAACGATCTCCGTCAGACGGTGCCGACCGGCCCGTTCCTCCTCGGCGGCTGGGACGCCGGTGCAGTGGTCTCAGCCTGTATCCCGATGATTGAAGGCGCCTCGAACCCGCCATGTCCGAGCTTCGAAGCCCTCGCCGAGACGCGAGGCGGGCCGATGGTCATTGCGGTTCGGTGGGGCCCGTTCTCGGTCCACGGATCCCCGGCGCTCGTCCTGCGCGTCACGGCCGAGCCGGCGCCGACGTGCGTCTCGACCCTGCCGGGGGGCTGCCCGGGGGTATCGGTGACGGTCCAGGACGTCCTGTGGGCCGGCGACCCGGGGCCGGGGCCGCCGTCCACGCCCTGACCGCGGACTCGGGCCGGCCCCTCGTCTGGCACGGGGACGAGTCGGGCTCCCGAGCGTGGCCTGAGGTCGCGTCCTTCGGCTGCCCACTGGGGCGCGCGCTTGCGAGCCGGCTCAGGCAGTCGCTCTCACGCGCCTTCCCTGCCAGAGCACCGCCGCGAGCACGACCACGAACGCGATGGCCGCCAACACCAGACCAGCCTGGTTCGCCGGGTCGAGCGACGGGTTGTAGATACCGGATCCCGAGTAGCCGATTCCAATGAGGCTGGAACAGGTCGTCGTCGAGGTCCCTCCGGCGGCCTCGGTCGCCGTGCAGTAGAGCGGGGCAACTGCCCAGTAGCCCACGTTGTAGGCGATCACTGCTGCGAGCGGCGGCCAGACCAGGACAGGACGGCGTCGCAGCGGCCCGAGGATGAGCATCGCGGCACCCACCAAGAAGAACGGCCGTCCGATGCTGAACATCGCGACCACTCCAAAGGCGATGAGGCCGATGCTCGCGGCCCAGTAACCCACGATGAGGTCCTGCCCCGGCGATCGTGCGCCGGACCGGCCGACGAGGCAAGCGAACGGCGGCCTTAAGGTCTTCGAGCGACACGACAGGTCTCGACGGGCTCGTGCGAAGCAAGACGGACACGACTATACACGCAGTGTATAGTGCAGCAATGTCCACGGCCCACGCGCTCCTCGGGTTGCTCGAGCCCGCGCCACGCCACGGCTACGACCTCAAGCGCATGTTCGACCGCTACTTCGCGCCCGACCGGCCACTCGCGTTCGGCCAGGTGTACGCCACCCTCGGCCGCCTCGAGCGGGACGGCAACGTCGTCCTGGCGGGAACCGACCGGGCCGAGGGCCCCGAGCGCCGCGTCTACGCGATCACTGGGCAGGGGAGCCAGACGCTTGCGTCGTGGCTGGCCGAGCCCATCGACCCCGAGCCGCACCTGCAGGCGACGCTGTTCACCAAGGTCACGCTCGCGGTCCTGACCGGCCGCGCGGTGACGCCCCTGCTCGACGCCCAGCGCCACGCGCACCTCGCGCGCATGCGCGAGCTCACCACCCTTCGGCGTGGCGCGTCACTGCCGATCGCGCTCCTCGCCGACTACGCGCTGTTCCACCTCGAGGCGGACCTGCGCTGGATCGAGCTCACCGCCGCCCGCGTCGGCGAGCTGACCAAGCAGATCGTGCCGCTGCTGCCCTCGGCCGTCCTTCAACCGCCGCACCCGGAGACCGTCGAATGAACGAGGCCCTCCAGCTCCCGGCCCCCACCCTTACATCAGCGGCGGCATCCGCGGCCCGTGACCAGGCGCTCGAGTCGGCGAGCCCGGTGCTTCGCGGTGAGGGGCTCGTGCGCCGTTTTGGCCTGACCGAGGCCCTGCGCGGGATCGACGTCGGGATCCGCGAAGGGGAGATAGTCGCGGTCATGGGGCCATCGGGGAGCGGGAAGTCCACGCTGCTGCACTGCCTGGCGGGGATCCTGCGTCCCGACGAAGGCAACGTGGTCTTCGACGGTCGGCGGATCGATGATCTAGGCGAGGGCGAGCGGAGCCGCCTCCGCCGCTCGTCCTTCGGTTTCGTGTTCCAGTTCGGCCAGCTGGTGCCCGAGCTTCCCGCGGTGGAGAACGTGGCCCTGCCGCTGCTCCTCAACGGCGTCCCGAGGGCGCGGGCGATGGCGGCGGCCGGCGACATGTTCCCGAAGCTTGGCCTCGACGGGCTCGAGGGCCGTCGACCCGGTGAGATGTCCGGCGGCCAGGCGCAGCGCGTCGCGGTGGCTCGGGCCCTGGTCGTCGAACCCCGCGTGGTGTTCGCCGACGAGCCCACGGGGTCGCTCGACAGCCTCGCGGGGGAGCAGGTGATGGACCTTCTGACCGGTGCGGCGCGCGCCGGCCGCGTCTCCGTCCTGCTCATCACCCACGAGCCGCGCATCGCCGCGTACGCGGACCGCGAACTGATCGTCCGCGATGGCCGCATCGCGGGGGGCGCGGCAGGATGATCAGCCTCGCCTGGCGGCTCGCGTTCGCGGGCGGCGGGTCGGGCCGGCTCGTCACCGCAATGACGGCGCTCGCCGTCGCCCTGGGCACCGCCATCCTGCTGTTCGCGATCTCATTCGAGCCCGCCTTCCAGACCCGGTACGACCACGCGGCCTGGCGCGACACGCCGGAGGCGGCCGACCTCGGCACGGCCTCCGCGGGGTTGATCATCCAGCGGACAGACGAGTACTGGCACGGCCTGCAGCTCACGCGGATGGACGTGGCGTCGCTCTCGACGGACGCCCCGGTCCCGCCCGGCCTCGACCGCGTCCCGCTGGCCGGCGAGGCATACGTGTCGCCGGCGCTGGCGCGGCTGATCGCGGCCAGCCCGCCGAACGAACTCGGCGACCGCTTCGGCGCGGTCGCAGGGACGATCTCGGACGCGGGGCTGATGGCGCCCGACGAGCTCGCTGTCGTGGTCGGCCGCGATGCTGCGGAACTCCGGGCCATCGGCGCACGGCCCGAGGGCGCCCGGGTCGTCACCACGCTCGACGGGACCGGCCGGGTCCCGAGGCCGTCCGACCCGATCGCGCAGCTCCTCGTGGTGATCGCGGTGATCGGCGCGCTGGCGCCCGTCGTGGTGTTCGTGTCCGTCGCCACCCGACTGTCTGCGGCGCGTCGGGAGCGGCGGCTCGCGGCGATGCGGCTCGTGGGCGCGACGCCCTCGCAGGTGACAGTCCTGGCGGCCGTCGAAGCTCTGCTCGCCGCGATCCCGGGTGCGCTCGGCGGTGTCGTGCTGTTCGAGGCCCTACGTCCGCTGGTCGCGCGCATGCCGCTCTTGGGGGCCACCTGGTTCCCGGAATCGATCACGCCGCCGATCTTGGCGGCGGCAGCGCTCGTGCTCGCAGTCCTCGCGACGGGAGTCGCGTCGGCGGTCGTCGCCCTGCGCGGCCTTATCGTGTCGCCGCTCGGCGTGCAGCGCCGCGAGCGCCCGGGTCCGCTGCGCCGGCTCCGACTGCTGCCGCTGCTCGTCTGCCTTGCGGCGTTCGCCGTCGCCGTCGGACTCTTCGCGCAGGGGGTGCGAGGGACGGTCGTGCCCGCCATGGTCGGGATCCCGTTCCTCGGGATCGTCGTCGGCATCGCCTATGCGGGACCGTGGCTGACGGCGGCGGTGGGCCTCGCGCTGGTGTGGACGGCCAGGGGACCGTCGGCGCTGCTGGCCGGCCGGCGCCTCCTCGACGACCCGAGGGCGGCCTTCGGGGCCGTCGGTGGCGTGGTGCTTGCGGTCTTCGTCGGCAGCGCCTTCTTCGGGATCGCCTCGTTCGCGCGGTCCGCCGTGCCCGCGTCCAGTCAGATGGGGATCCGGGGCGACGTCCTCGTCGCCCGGTACGGGGACGCCGGCCGCGCCGAGAGCACGGCGGCGAGGCTGCGGTCGACCCCCGGGGTCTCGGCCGTGGCCGTCCTGCGCGAGGTCCTCGTCGCCACCCCGCAAATGGCGGAGGGGAGCCAGCCGGACTTCGCCGTGGTCGTGGACTGCCCCGCGCTGCTGGCCAGCCTCGATGCGACGGGCCTGTCCTGCGGGCCCGGCCTCGAGCACCTTGGCCCGGGCGGCAAGCCGATCCTCGACGGCAGCGCGCAAACGTTCGGCTTCCTCTCCGAGCCCGCCGTCCTGCCCATCGGGTTCACCGCCCAGGTGCCACTCTCGATCCCGGCCGACCGCGTCGACCGCTATGCGCCTGACAGGCTCGAGGCGCCGAGGGGGCCGCTGCCCGCCGTCCTGATCGAGCCGGCCGCCCTCGGCGCTCAGCTCGACGCCCTCAAGCCCACTCGCATCGTCGTCAGCACGGACGGCACGCCGGCGGCCATCGAGCGGGCGAGGACGGTCATCGAGGGTGCGATGCCGACGTCCATCGTGGCCACGATGGACGAGGAGTCGGCCGCCGCCTCGGCCACCTGGGTCGAGTTCGGCCGCGTTGTCTCACTCGGCGTCCTCGGGGCGATGCTGCTCGCAGGCGCCAGCTTGGCCGTCGCGGTCGTAACCGGGCTCCTCGAGCGGCGGATGCCCTTCGGTCTGCTGCGACTGGCGGGCATGCCCCTCGCGCGACTCCGCGCCGTGCTGCTCCTGGAGGCCGCGGCACCGCTCGTGGCGGTGTCGGCGGTGTCGGCGCTCCTCGGCACGCTGGTGATCCAGCTGTTGCTGCGGACGCAGTCGCGGATCTCGATCCCGCCGCCGGACATCGGGGTCGTAGCGCTGCTGGTGGCCTCGATCGTGGGGGCACTGGCGGTCGTGGCGGCAGCGCTGCCGTTGGTCGGGCCGATCACCGACACTCAGGAGACCCGCTTCGAGTAGGCGTCGACGGCATCGCGAGCATGATGCGGCGCTGCCACGTGCCGAGCGGAACTTGACGTTGGCTCCGGTCGGGCAGACGCAGTGGAGCCTCCGATGGGCAAGAACCCAGATACGCTGAGCGCGAAGCAGGTGGCCACGCTCGAGTGGATACGGGACGGCTGTCCGGCCGTGGACAGCGCCGTGGACGCCAGTCGCCGGATCAGCGCCAGCTCCCTGCATCGGCGGAAGCTCGGCGTCGTGAAGGGTCGCGGGACGACGTGGAAGGCATCGATCACCAGGGCCGGCACGACATGGCTGGAGCAACACCCCACGCCCAAGGCCGAAGTGCTCGAGGGTGGCCCAGGCGACCTGTTCGCGCGCGTGGAGTCAGCCGGCGGTCATCTGGCCATCGGCGCGAACCCGGCGGTCAAGGCGGCCCACCAGGAGCTCATCCGCCAGAGCCACCTCTCGCCGGCCAGGCCCAAAGGCTGGCGCCTCGAGATGACGGGAAGCGGGTACGGGAACGGCGGGCCGCAGAAGATTGCGCTGGTCCGGCACTGGGAGGACTTCGTCGACCTGGTTCTGGTGCCGGTGCCGGACCACGTTGCCCGCTACCACCCACTGGTCAAGGCCTTCCTCGCCGATCGAGACTGGCAAATGGTGACGAGGGACCATGTCCCCCGGGCGGCCCGCATCCTGCAGGCCGTCGTCGACGAGGCTCTCCGGCGCGGATTCGGCATTGTCGCGACCGAGCAGGCGAAGCAGGGGCTGGACTCGTATCGGGCGAGCGAGGTCGGGCGGGGACAGCTGGTCCTCCGCGCCCCGGCGGGATGTGCGCGATCCGCGTGCGCGAGCTCTCCGGGCCAGGCGGGAAACCAGTACAGCGCTACTACGGCCCCAGGCGATCCGGGCAGCCCCAGTGGCTCGAGCGACGTGACACCGAGTTCATCGGCACGGGTGACCTCGAGCTGATCGCCGAAGGGCCTGGCATCGGCTTCAACGCGTACCGCGTCCGGGACTCCAGCACGATGACGCTGGACGAGCGGCTGCCGCGCGTGTTCCGGCGGATCGACATGCAACGCCTCGAGTCAGAGTGGCGAGAGCAGGAGCGCGAACGCGAGGCCGCCGAGCGCCGTCGTCGCTGGGAGGCCGCGATGGCCATGGCGAAGGTCGCCTACGAGGAGCAATCCCGCTGGGACGCGTTCGTCGAGACCTCTCGCGACTGGCGTGCGATGCGGCGACATCGTGAGTTCCTCGCCTGCGCGAGGGAGGCAGCGGCCTCTCTCGATGGAACGGCGCACGATGACCTTGTCGCGCACCTCGATTTCGCGGAGCGCAGGCTGGACGAGCTGGACCCGATCGCCAACCCGACCGTGATCCTGCCGCGTATCCCCGCCCCGAAGCCTGACGATCTCAAGCCGTTCCTCGACGGCTGGAGTCCGCATGGGCCCGATGGCTTCCACCGGTAGCGGCGAGTCCGGGAGCCTGCCGTGCCAGGAGGCGACCTTGGCTTCGCGCGGACTACGCTCAGGGTCGACGCCGCCTTCACCCGGAAGCCGACCACCCCCGATGAGGCGGGCGTAATCACCGTGAAGCGCTCTATCGACGTCTCGACCGACTGCGTCGATCTCGAGAAGTTCACCGGCCCGACTTGGCGCTCGAGTGGTTCCAGCCGAACAAATCCTCGCCGATCTCGCGCAGGCGCTCGTCGGGCTGGGAGTGCGACGATGTGCACGTGACACGAGGTGTGACGGGCGGGCGCGCACGACCGGCAGTATTCCTGAGCGTCACTGAGGGACAGAAGCCCGCTCTCGCACGGCCCTTCCGAGATCTGCTTCGCCCCTCCGTCGACGGCTACATCGTGGCGGACCTGCCCTTAGTCGGCGATGCGTACTCTCCGGAGGAGAAAGTCGATGCCTACCTCGAGCGATCGCAGGCGGTGGTCGTCTTCGCGACCGTCGACCGGGAGGCCGGCCAGTTCACCCGGCCGAACATCGCCGACGAGATCGCTCGTGCCCGCTCGAAGCCTCACCTTCGCAACCGCATCTGCGTGCTGAAGCAGAGCGGGGTGAGCCTGCCGAGCAACACCAACCCGGCATACAACCACCTCGACCCGGACGACCCCGAACCGGCGTTCGCAGTGGCCCTCGAACAGCTCAAGGCATGGGGCTTCGACGTCGAGGTCCCGGAGGTCGCTGACGAGCCGGTTGCGGCTCCCAGCCGACCCGCGTCGCCGCGGGTGGAGGTCGACTCGATCCTTCCGGCGGAGTCGGCCAAGGAGGGGATGGAGCGAGCGCTCGCCCTGGTGGCTCAGGTCGGGAACACGGTCGGTGAGGCAGCGCTTGCGCTGGTCGCGACGGCCGCGCCCCGCGCGGCACTACTTCGGCCGTCGGAACTGGAGGACCCAGCCCTCGCAACCTGGCTGGAGCGGGAGGCGCTCTACGGCGATCGACCGGTTCTCGAGCGGGGTGAAGGCACGGCGACCGGCATCAGCGGGAACAGTCTCGTCGCCCGGCAGTCCCGTGCCTGGGTCGCGCTCGACGATGAGGGAACCGTCGTTGTCATGCGTCCCCTCATCCGCGGTGTGGACCGCAGCGTCATCCTCCGAGGGATCATCGAGGAGGACGTGCTTGCCGACCTGGAAGCGGATCTGGCCTTCGTCGACCGTGTCCTCGAGCGGATTGATCCTGGCCGGCGCGCAAGCCATGTAGTCCCGGTGGCAGCGCTCCTGGGCGCTTCCTACACCGCCTGGCGGACTCGCGCCGAACAGGCGGCCAGCCCGAACTCCATGTCCCTCAACATGAGCGGCGGCGACAGGATCGTCACCCATCTAACATCGCCTGCCCAGCCTCGGCAGTCCCTGACCCAGCAGGGACCGGCCTTGGCGCGCGACCTGATGGTCCTCCTGCGCCGTGCCGCCATGAAGCGGTAAGCGGGCCGTCCAGCGCCGTGCACGGCCGACCGCGAACAAATAGAACAAGTGTTCGGAGTGCGCCCGGCAGGAGTTGAGCGTGCAGACGCCACCATTTTCGTCAGGGTCCCGATCGTGCGGCGGCAGTGGTGATCGCCGGCTGGACGAACCTCCGCGCCGCGGAAGAGAAGCAGCCTAGCCAACCGCGGGAAGGCCAGCGAGCTCTCTCCAGAGGAGCTTCCCTTGATCAGGGGTAAGTGAGGCGCCGTCGGCAAGCCCGACACCCCACTCGTTCGTCGGCAGCTCATCCAGCCAGGTGCGCACCGCCCCAAATGTGTCGCCCTCGGGCCCATTCCTCCGCCAGCGTGGGACAAGCCCCGGCGCCAACGAGCGAGGTACGCCCGCCATCCGGAGCTGTGTCGCGTCCTCTGTGTCCACGCCGTAGAAGACCATGAACGGAACGTGCTTTGCCTCATCCGGCGCGGCATCTCCGGCCGTGAGTTGCTGCAGGGCCCCCATCCCCCACGGGATCTGCCCGAGGAGCGTCGAGAAGAGATAGGTCGCGGCATTTCGGCGGCGCTTGACAGGGTCCCGCTCGTAGGCGAACCACGTGTCGGCGATCGACGAGACGCTGCCCCCGCGCACCCAGTCCCTCACGATGCCGGCCACAGCTTGCGGGTCGAACGTGCCTTGTGTCGTGCGCCCAAGGCTGAGTTCGGGCACGCGACCAAGCACGGAGACGACATCGGTCAAGCCGCCAAGATCCGCGCCGAACAGATGATCTGGTCGCCAGAAGTCGGCGCGGCGGAAGTCCGGATGATCGTCGCGCGAGACCGCGAAAAGATAGTCAACCGTGGCGAGGCTGAAGCCTGTTCGATCGGCCATCGTCAGGTAGCCAGCACCCTTCGACCGGGCCTCTTGGACGAACTGCCGTGCGATGTTCACCAGACTCTCAGCGACACCTCGATCCATGTCGCGCACCTGGTGGAAGATCAGGCTCGATCGGAGCAGGTCCTCCACGTCGGCGTGGGCCTGGTTGCCCGCGACTCGCACGGCGTGGGTTAGGTACTGGAAGAGGACTCCGAGAGTCGGATTCTCAGAGATGAGGCGGAGATTGAGATCGCGGGCGGCGAGCCCCACCGTTCGCAGCGAGGTTGCCAGAGCGCTTACAACGTTGGAGGCATCGCGCCGCAGGAACTCACGTACCTCATCGAGCTCGTTCGCGTTGCTGACAGGAAAGGCTACGAGGCCCACTCGATCGCGCAGTGCACGTCCTGCCCGGCCGGCGATGTTCCAGAACTCCTCGAAGGACAGCTCGCGCCACTGCTGACGCCCGGCGATCGTGACGGACTTCTGGAATGATTCGACGACAACACTCGCGATCGGGAAGTTCACACCCTGCGCCAAGGTCGTAGTGCCGCAAACGGTCGACACCTCGCCGCGGTCCACGAGGACCTCGATCAGGTAGCGAAGGTCGTGCGACAGCCCCGCGTGGTGGTAGGCGACGCCCTTCGGCAGCGCGGTGGTCAGGGCCGTGCCCTGCCCGAGCTCGACCGCCGCCAGGTTCGTGACAGCGCTCAGAAGGGCCGAGCCCGGCACCATGTCCGAACGCTGGGCAATCTCGGCGGCCCGGTCCTCGGCGCGCGCTCGGCCGTTGAGAAGGACCAGGACACCTCCTCTGCGTGCGAGCTTCTGGCTCAGGGCGACGGTCACCGCCCGTTTGCCACCATGCTCGGGTTCGGCGACGGGGCCGAGGTCAAGGACGACCTCTTCGTCCAGATCCACGCGGTGAGCGCTCGCCAGGGTCCGAAGCTGAAGGCGTCTCGGTTCCGACCTGGGTCTCACGAGCGACGCGCCTGCGGCGATCCGCTCACTCGGGCGCCAGTCGACCCTGATGGATGCGTCCGGGTCATCGGCCAGCCACGAGGCGAGCTGGCTCGCATTCGGCAAGAAGGGGGTGAGCAGCAGGAAGCGCGCCTGCGGCCTCTCGCGCTTCACGGTAGCAAGGAGTAGTTCGAGGCGTGCACCGCGTTCATCGAGCCCCAGGTTATGAGCTTCGTCGGCGACGACCATTGAGAGGTCCCGAACGACTGGGTGCTCCGACCGAATGAGGAGGTCGAGCTTCTCTGGAGTCGTCACGAGCACGTTCACAGCCTGCTCGAGCATCCGGCTCTCGTTGGGGTCAAGTTCGTAGACCGGCACCGCTGCTTCAACGACGTAACCCAGCGGATTGAGATCGTGTCGGAGGCGGCGGGCTAACTGGTTCACCAGGGCGCGAGTCGGCACGAGGTATGCCACAGAGGAGCCTGGGTTCAGGGCGAGTGCCTGCACGATCGAGAACTCTGCAAGGAGCGTCTTGCCGGCTGACGTCGGCATTTCGGCGACGATCGCTCGTCGCGCTGGGTCGAGCAGTCCGCGGCCCAGAGCCTCGCGCTGCGACGGCCAGAGCTCGAGGAGAGGGGCCTCAGCGCCTGCGGCTGCCAGGTTCTGGACGAACTCCCGAACCCTCGTGCCAAGCGTCCTGGTCGAGAACCACACGCTCGATCGGACGAGCACTCTCGAGGCTGCGGCCACCAGTTCGGTGGTATGGAGCAGGTCCAGCTCGCCGTTGGCCTCGAGGAGGCGTTCGGCGTTCGCCAGGTGGCGGTCGAGCTGGACGAGCGCGTCTGCCGGCGTACCTCTGGAGATGTACGTCCCAGCGATGTCGACAATGCGGGCAATGTTGTACCTGGCGACGATCCCGACAAGGGCCTGCTCCGGGTCCCCGGAATCGAAGACGAACTGCCGCTCCACCCGTTCTTGAAGTGATCGCAGTCGACCTATCTCCCCGGACGCTTCATCGATATCAGCCCATCCACCGGCACGCCGGCAAAGCAGAACGAA
Source organism: uncultured Chloroflexia bacterium (assembly GCA_963713095.1). Taxonomy (GTDB): domain Bacteria; phylum Chloroflexota; class Limnocylindria; order Limnocylindrales; family CSP1-4; genus CAIXZV01. The sequence continues at coordinate 1,058,355 of CAVQKK010000003.1, read as the reverse complement.
CGCACGGAGGCTGCGCAACTCGAGCTGACCGGGCCAGTCGAGATCGCTGGGGATCGCGGCGGCTTCGCCCGGCAGCTCACGAAGCAGCATCGAGAGCTCTGTCGGCCGCTCGGATAGGACGGCATCGCTCGCGAGTCGGGCGAGTACATGGAGAGCCGAAGGCGCCCGGTGCTCCGCGGACCCGCGGTGGCAGGCATAGGCACTTCCGAACAGTTGGCGGCGTGCGACCTCGTCCCCGTCCGAAGTCAGAGCCAGCCTCTCCAAGGCAGTCGCGAGGCTCAATAGGTCGGAGGGTCGATCTTCGTCGGCGGTGGTGAGAACGAGTTGACCACCATGCTCGCCGAGCTCCTCGAGGAGTCCTGTGAGGAACTCGGCGCGAGCCTCTGCGACCCACGAGCCCAGAGGTGCATCTTCGATCATCTTGAGGATGTCGGCCGCGTTCATGCGACGGTCCTTGCCAGGTCGTATGCGTCGCGGGCAACCTCCGCAATGTCGCCGTCGAGTTCGATCAGACAGAACCGAACGTGTCCCGGCCTGAACTGGTCAGGCTCGCTCCGGAAGCACCCGTAGTCGTTCACGGAGGCCAGATCGGAGGGTCGCACCAGCGTGGCGAATGCGACGACGGTCGACTGACCGAGGAGGTAGCTCACGAGCGTTCGGGCTGCCAGGTTCTTCTGCTCATCCGGAGCATGTTTGACAACCCAGTTGAGCTCGCGGACGACGCGAGGACGATCCCCTATGTAGCCAACCAACTGATGGCGGAGGCTGTCTTCCGTGTCGCCGACGACTTCGGGCGGCGACGCGCTCGAGGTCGATGTCTTCACTTCCCCGAGCACTAGGTCCTCGGATGCCACGTCGATCCCAAGCAGATCCATTCCTCTGGCGGGCATGCCTGGGACTTCCTTGTGCCGAATGCGCTTGGCGGGCACAGCGATCCCGTAAACCTGTTGGGCAGCGAGATGAGCGAGGATTTCTCCGAGTTCGTTCCGCGACAGGGCGAGGTGTGCCGGCGGAGGATTCCTATTGGGGCGAGGGGCTGGGGCGCCAGGCGGCACAACACTGGCGGTGATTTCGTCGATCATCGAGGTCATGGTCCGCTCGTCTGCAACGCTGCCGAGCCCGGTCACCGCTTCGCGTAGGAGTTCGCGGAGTTCGCGCTCGTCCACGTAGAGGGCGCGCACTTCTGCCGCAAGTTCCTCAGGCAGTGATGTGCCGTCGGCCTGACAGGAGTAGTGGGCGTAGTGGTCGACGCCAACTTGGTCCTCCTGGATCAGGTGGAAGATCGGCACTCGCGCCCAACCAATCTGGCGTCCCCCGGTGTCACCTTGCGTGTCACGCCCAGTGGAGCACAGCTCCATTGGGCAGTCTATGCGCCTCGGGATAGGGTCCGCAGGCGCATCGCGCCGGGCAGGGGCCACCCATCGTCGCGTCTGCGTTCGTTCGCTTGGAATGCGGCGGCCGTCCGGCGAGGCAATCGACGGTCGTACACTCGATGAAGTCGCCATCTCGCGGGAGGGGGAATGGACGTCTTCGCGCTCCGCGACCGGCTGGTTGCCAGCTACGAGGAGTCCACCCGCAGCTTCATAACCATCCGCGACGAACGGATCGGCGAGGTGGTCGACCGCGAGCTCGCGAGGGGGCTCCTGTGGCGGGAGTCCCTGATCCAGCTCAACCCGTCGGTCGCGCCGGGCGCGACGATCGACGAGCTGGCGGCGCAAGGCGTGCTCTACGAGGCCAACCGAGCCATCTTCCGCCGCGGCAAGACAGAGGGCGGCGCGGGCGCGGCCGGCAACTCGGACCTTCGGCTCCACCGGTACCAGGAGGACTCGATCCGGGTCGCCGCGACCGGCGCCAACTACGTCCTGACGACCGGCACGGGCTCGCGCAAGAGCCTGACGTACATCGTGCCGATCGTGGACCGCGTGCTGCGCGAGGGCTCCGGCAAGGGCATAAAGGCGATTTGTCATCTACCGGATGAACGCCCTCGCCAACAGCCAGGCGGGCCAGCTCGAGAAGTTCCTGAAGTTCGGCTGACCTACGCCCGGTACACGGGCCAGGAGAGCCAGGAGGAGCGCGAGGCGATCCATCGCCCATCCGCGGACATCCTCCTTACCGAACTACGTGATGCTCGAGTTGCTGCGCACGCGCGAGCGTCGTGCGCGACGGCTGATCCTTGGGCACCCTTTCCGCCATCCTTGGCTCTGCGGTGCGTGGCTAGGTTCTGACGATGACCAACCTGACAGTCTGGAGGTTGTCCCCAACTCAACCGCTTCGGACCCGAAGGCCACCTGATGCTCCCTGACGGCCCGGCAATGGAGCGCATGGACTTCCTGACCGCCGAAAGCGCACTCCTGTCGCGACCTTCGACCGGCGAGCGCGGCCGAGAGTTCGAGCGGCTCTGCGGCTGGGTCCTCCGGAACGCGCCCGAGTATGGCCTGACTGAGGTCTGGCCCTGGGCGGACTGGCCCGATCGCGAGGACGCTGGCTTCGGGCTTCAGGATCTCGGAATCGACCTCGTTGGCAAGACGATCGCCGGCGACCTGTGGGCGATCCAGGCGAAGTTCCGGTCCGATCCGTCGGTGACGCTGACCTGGGAGGAGCTCGCGACCTTCGTCGGCCATAGCGCGCGCACGGATCTCTTCCGTTACCGGCTCGTGATGACGAACACCTGGGCCGTGCCTGCGCGGTTCGAGCGCGCCACCGCCGGTCAATCGATAGGCTGGCTGGGCCGCGCCGGCCTCGTCGGGCTCGGTCTCGACTGGCGCGGCTTCCTCGAGCCTCAGGCGAAGGTCGAGCCCTGCCGCAAGGTGCCCCGTCCGCACCAGCAGGCCGCCGTTCGCGACGTGGTCGCGGCGTTCGATCAGAACGATCGGGCGCAGCTCGTAATGGCCTGCGGGACTGGAAAGACCCTGACCACCCTGTGGGTCGCCGAGGCTCTTCTGGCCGAGCGAACGCTTGTCCTCGTGCCATCCCTGTCTCTCCTCCGCCAGTTCCGGACCGAATGGCTCGAGGCTGTGAGCGACCGCAGCGTGGCCGATCTGTGCGTATGCTCGGACGTCACCGTGGCCGGTGGGCGGCGCGGCCGCGTAGACGAGCTCGAGGAGCGGGCGGCAGACCTCGGCGTGCCCGTCACGACGGATCCGGCGGCGATCGCGGCGTTCCTCGCCGGGCCCGGACGTCGCGTGGTGTTCTCGACCTACCAATCGAGCCCGAGGATCGCCGAGGCACAGGCGGACGCAACGGTGCCGGCGTTCGACCTCGCTGTCGCGGACGAGGCCCATAGACTCGTCGCGGGCACGGACCGTGCTTTCGCCACGGTCCTCGGTCCCATGCGCATCCGCGCTCGCCGCCGGCTGTTTGCGACCGCCACGCCGCGCTACCTCGCGGCGGGCGTCAAGCGCCATGCCGAGTCGGAGAACATCGAGGTCGTCTCGATGGACGATCCGGCCGTGTTCGGAGCCGTCGCCCACCGGCTCACATTCGGCCAGGCGATCGCCGCCGACCTCCTCTCGGACTACCGCGTGGTTGTGCTCGCGACCGGGGACCGCGAAGTCGCCGAGCTCGTCGAGACGCGTCGCCTGGTCGAGGCGCCCGCGGTCCCCGTTACGGACGCGGCGACTCTGGCCACGCTCAATGGGGTTGCCCGAGCCGTCCACGAGATCGGACTCCGCCGGTTGATCTCCTTCCACCGAACGGTCGACCGAGCGCGGTCGTTCGCCGCCCTCGCTGCCGCGCACGGCGACGCCGCTGACCCGCCGATGGATGCGACATTCGTCTCAGGGGCGATGACGGCGGGCGAGCGGTCCGCCCGGCTCGATCGTCTTCGCCGCGCTGACGCCCGGCCAGCCCTCGTCGCAAACGCTCGCTGCCTGACGGAAGGCGTCGACATCCCGGCGCTCGACGGCGTCGTCTTCGTCGATCCCCGCTGGAGTGCGATTGACATCGTCCAGGCCGTCGGGCGCGTGATGCGCAAGGCCGACGGCAAGGTGAGCGGGACGATCGTCATTCCGATCGTCGTGCCCGATGCCGTCAACGCCGACGTGATCCTCGAGGACTCGGCGTTCGAGATCGTCTGGTCGGTCGTACGGGCCCTCCGGAGCCACGACGAGCGCCTGGCCGAGGTGCTCGTGGCCTCTCGCACCGAGCTCGGCCGGTGGGGACGCACGCTGAGCTCCGACTTCGTGACTAATCGCTTTCAAGTGCTCGACCTCCCGCGATCGATCGATGCCGACGCGTTCCGCGACGCGATCGCGCTCCAGATCGTTGATGCCGGATCCTTCGACTTCGACGAGGCCCTGGGCCGGCTCCTGGCGTATGTCGAGGAGCACGGCCACGCCCTGGTGCCCCAGAAGTATCACCGCGACGCGGATGGGTTCCGCCTCGGCAGCTGGGTGAGCAACCGGCGCAACGACTATCGTCTCGACCGACTGTCGAGCGACCAAGTCGAGCGGATTGCAGCCGTTCCTGGGTGGAGGTGGGAGCCGCATGAGGGGGCCTTCGCCGACGGCATCGCCCACCTCTGGGCGTACGCGCAGGAGCACGGGCACACGCTCGTGCCCGTTGGCCACCGCTCGCCGGACGGTTTCATGCTGGGGCGGTGGGTGGTCTCGAAGCGGTCGGATCGGCGGAAGGGGCTGCTCGACGAAACGAAGGCCATTGATCTCGAGGCCCTCCCGGGGTGGTCGTGGAACCCCATCGATGAGTTGTTCGAGCGCGGTCTCGCGTGCGTCCGCGCGTACGCCGAGGCCAACGGCCACACGCGGGTGCCGATGACCTATCGGACGGCTGATGGGTTCAAGCTCGGACAGTGGGTCTTCGTCCGTCGCCAGGACTACCGCACCGGCAAGATCTCCGCGGAGCGGGTCGCCGCCTTGGAGGCCGTTGACGGTTGGATCTGGAGCGCGCTTCGCGGCCGTCCACGCCTACCCGGTCGCGACCGACTCCGCGAGATCGCGACACCGTCGCCGGATGCGCCGCCGGACACCTTCGCGCAGGGTGTTCGGGAGCTAAGAGCGTTCGCTGAACGCAACGGGCACCTCCGCGTGCCGGGCGGACACCGTGAACCGGATGGCCTCCTGCTCCGAAACTGGATGAACAATCGACGCACTGAATACAAGGCGGGGCGGCTGGTTCCCGAGGAGATCGAGGCACTCGATGCGGTCCCGGGGTGGTTGTGGAGTGAACGCGGGCACGCCTTTGAGGAGGGTCTCGAACATCTCCGGGCGTTTGTCGCCGAGGCTGGTCACGCTCGGGTCCCGCTCGGCTTCCGGACGGCAGATGGCTTCAACCTGGGATCATGGGCCAACAACCGCCGGACGGAGTACCGCGCTGGCAAGCTGTCGGCGGATCGTGCCTCGATCCTCGAAGGTATCGACGGCTGGTCCTGGGGGACCAGCCGATCCGGCCCTGGAACGCAGGGCTGAATCGCCGTCACTCCTCTAGGACTCAACGGAACCCAGCGCGATAACCATCCCTGTGCGGTAGAAGGCAGCGAGTGTCCGCATGCGGACCAGAGGCCTGTTCTACACCACACACTGCGAGCGACGGACGTACTCTCGGTGGGACGAGGAATCCGTCAAGCCCGCGAAGCGGGTCCTACGTCACCAAGGGTCGAATGGCTGCCATCGTTCGCGACGGGGAGGACTCCGAGCCGGTTCTTTTCAGGGACCTGGCGACGCCGACGTGGGACGCGGTGGGACACGTGCACGTGTCCGGCCTGCGGCCCTTCTTCGGGTTCTACGGAGGCAAGTGGCGCGACACGCCCAAGCACTACAGTCCGCCGCGGCACCGCACGATTGTTGAGCCGTTCGCCGGCTCGGCCGGCTACTCCGTCCGCTACGCCGACCACAATGTCGTGCTTGGCGAGATCGACGAGGTCATCTACGGAGTCTGGCACTACCTTATCCACGCCAAAGCCGACGAGATCCGCGCAATCCCGGACCTCGAGGACGGGCAGACCGTGGCCGACCTCGCCATCCCGCAGGAGGCCCGGTGGCTCGTCGGGTTCTGGCTGAACCGCGGCGCGTCGCGGCCGCGCACCGGGCCGTCCGCGTGGATGCGCGAGGAGGTCCGCCCCGGTTCCTTCTGGGGCGAGCGGGTCCGCGAGACCATTGCTGGCCAGGTCGAGCGGATCCGGCACTGGCGCGTCTACAACTGCTCGTACGAGGCCCTCGGCTCGCACGTCCGCGGCGAGGCGACGTGGTTCATCGACCCGCCGTACCAGAAGCAGGGCAAGCACTACCACCATGGCGCCGAATTGCTCGACTTCCCTGCGCTCGGGTGCTGGTGCCGGTCTCGCCGCGGCCAGGTCATCGTCTGCGAGAACGAGGGTGCCGACTGGCTGCCCTTCCGCCCGCTTGCGGACGTCAAGACCACGCGCTCGACCGGGCGGTCGGTCGAGGTCGTGTGGACCGGCGACCCGCTCTCTGCCGCAACCCCGGCGCCCGAGGACCCGGCGTGAGCAGCGTCACTGAGCGCCTGCACGAGGCGTTCCTGGGCGCCCTCGAGGGTCACGTCGTCGCCCACGGCGACATCTCGACCAAGCCCATCGAGGTCGACCTCGCCCTGCCCCTGCCGCAGCACCTGCGGCTCTACCTCTACTCCCTCGTGGTCGGCGGCAAGAACCGCCCGGGCGAGTTCAAGGCCGTCTTGAGGGTGCCGGGCCAGGTGGTTGGCGAGTACGGTGCCTTCGACCATTCGGGCAACAGGCTCGCCGTGCTCGCCGCCTACCGCGAGGACATGGACGTGTTCGTGCTCTGGGACGCTAGCCTCCATGAGCGGTTCAAGCACGGAGGCAATATGCAGGTCCGGGACACGGTCGTGTCGGAGGCGGCCGCCACCGGATGGGCGGAGCAGCGGCGACCTTTGCGCTCGGGCATCACCGAGATCGTCTTCGCCTGCCGCTCGGCCTCGCTGCCCCGAGCGATCGAGCAGCGCAGCACGTGGACCGGCGGAGTGCCCTCGTGAGGGGGCTCGCCAACGTCGCCTTCCGTACGGCCTATCGCAAAGGTCAGCACAACATCGCGGAGGACTTCTACCTGCCGGCAATGCGCCTCTCGGTCAACTACGACCGGGCGGTGGGTTTCTTCCGGAGCGCCGCGTTCATCATCGCGTGGCCGGCCTTGCGTGACTTCGTGGCACGGGGGGGCCACATCCGAATCCTGTGCTCCCAGATCCTGTCCGCCGGCGACATCGAGGCGCTTGACGCCGGGTTCGCGGCGCGCGTGGACGAGGCGGTCGCTGCCCGACTGCGCAACGAGGTCGAGATCCTGCTCGAGGACGAGGCGATGGCGGCGCCGACCCGCGTCCTCGCCGCACTGGTCGCGATCGGCGTCCTGGAGTTCAAGGTCGCGGTCCTCCGGGCGAGGCCCGGCGCCCCGGCGACGCGGATCTTCCACGACAAGCTGGGGGTCCTGCGCGACGCCGAGGGCAACACGCTCATCTTCAAGGGGTCCATGAACGAGACTTGGTCGGGCCTCTCGGCTGACGGCAACCTCGAGTCCGTCGACGTCGCATGCGGCTGGCTCGGCGGCCGGGACGCAGACCGCGTCGCCGACGAGACGGCGTACTTCGCCCAACTTTGGTCCGACACGTACCCCGACCTCGACGTCCGGCCGTTCCCGGAGACGGCCCGATCGGCGCTGGTCCACGCCGCCGACGGCGACTGGGAGGGCACGGTCGAGCGGCTCCTGAAGGAGCGCGCCGAGGCCGCGCCTGACGAGCAGCCTGGCGTCAAGGGTCGGTCGCTCAAGCCCCACCAGTCGGCCGGCCTCGCGGCGTGGCGGGCCAACGGCCGGCGCGGCATCCTCGCGTTCGCGACTGGCGCCGGCAAGACCTTCACGGCACTCGACGCCATCCGCGAGTCGCTGGTCGTCTACGGCGAGGTGCCGATCGTCGTCGTCCCGGACACGACCCTCTTCGGGCAGTGGTACGCCGAACTGGTGGCCGCCGTGGAGCCGCTTGGCGCGAGGATCCTCCGCGCCGGCGACGACCACAACGAGTGGCGCGGCGCGCTCCGCGACTGGACGACCGCCGACGCTGACCGCCGGCTCGTGCTCGCAACGGTGCAGACCGCGAGGACCGACGCGTTCCGGGCCCAACTGGCCCGCGGCGGCCACCTGTTCCTCGTCGCCGACGAGGTCCACCGGCTCGGCTCGACCGGTAACCGCGCCCTCCTCGACGAGGGCCTCTTCGGCCCGCGCCTCGGGCTCTCGGCGACCCCGGAACGCGCGGGCGACCCTGTAGGTACCGACGCCATCCTGGGCTTCTTCGGCGGCGTGCTCGAGCCGCGGTACGCACTCGCGGACGCGGTCCGCGACGGCGTCCTGACCAAGTACTTCTACCGGCCGCACATGGTCCGCCTCACCGAGGCCGAGGTCGCCGACTGGCGCCGCATCTCGCGCAAGATCGCCCAGTTGCGGGCCCGCCTTGGCGACGTCGCCGACGGCGACACGCGCCTTGAGCGCCTCTACTTCGATCGTGCCAACGTCGTCAAGAAGGCGAGCGCCAAGGTCAGCCTCGCCGTCGAGGTCCTCCGGGACGCCTACGAGCCCGGGCAGCGCTGGATCGTGTACTGCGACGACCAGGTTCAACTGGGCGAGGTGGTGACAGCCCTTGCCGCCGCAGGCTACACCGCGATGCCGTTCCACTCCGCCATGGAGGGCGACCGCGCGGAGACCTTGCGGTGGCTCGGCCGGCACGGCGGCATCGTTGCCGCGATCAAGTGCCTCGACGAGGGCGTCGACATCCCGTCGGTCACCCACGCCCTGATCCTCGCCTCGTCGAAGAACCCCCGCGAGTTCATCCAGCGCCGGGGGCGGGTGCTGAGGACGGCGCCCGGCAAGGCACTCGCCCACGTCCACGACGCCATCGTCGTGGCGCCGCGGCCCGAGACTGTCGGCGAGGGCGGGCCCGAAGACCGCAAGCCAGACCCCATCACCGCGGGCGAGCTCGCCCGCGCCATCGAGTTCGCCCAGAGCGCTGACAACCCGGCAGCGTCATCTGATCTCGTCGGCATCGCCATCGACGCCGGTATCGACTGGGAAGACCTGACAGGAGCGGGGGTGGAAGACCTTGACGACGATTGAGCGCAAGGACCTGGTCGACGCGGTGCTCTCGAGCCGCGACGAATTGGACGCCGACCTCGAGACCGAACTGCTCGAAGCGGTTGTGAACGCCGAGGCGGACGCGGCCGGCGACGGCGCCACGGCGATGCGCGCCATCGACGCCGCCGTGTCGGCCGCCATCGGGCGGGGCGTCGGGCACGTCGAGCCGGTGCCGGCCGCGGACGACACCGACGATGCCGACGAGGAGGACGACGACTGATGCTCACCCTCCGCTCGATTGACATCAAGGGCTTCGGCCCGTACTACGAGCCGGCGCATCTCGACTTCGCGGCCGAGGGCATCACCGTCGTCTACGGCGACAACATGGTCGGCAAGACGAGCCTGATGAACGCGGTCCGCTTCGCGTTCTTCGGGGAGATCCACGGCCGCGGCGAGCGCACGCGCGGCTTCCTGTCGGGCTGCAACCGGGACCTCACGGGCGAGGGCACGTTCGGCTTCACGGTCGGCCTCTCGGTCAACTTCGATGGCGACGACTTCGACATCATGCGCGAGACGACCCCGCGCGTGGCCGTGCCCACGGCGGACGACGACCTCGCGGCGTCGGCGGGCGTGCGCCGCCGCGGGACCGTGCTCGGCGTCGCCGACCGCGACGCGATGCTCCGGGCCATGCTGCCGAAGGGCGTGGCGCGGTTCTTCCTGTTCGACGGCGAGCTCCTCGACCAGTACGCCGAACTCCTCGAGAGCGAGAGCGAGAAGGGCCGCGTCATCTCGGAGTCCATCGAGCAGATCCTCGGCGTCCCCGTGCTGCGGGACGCGCGCGACCACCTCAAGGTGCTTGCGTCGGAGGCGAGCCGGGCGAAAGCCGCCGAGGCGTCAAAGCACCAGAAGACGCAGGCACTTGGCGTATCGCTCCAGCAGGCGGGCGACCTGAAGAAGAGCCACGAGGACGAACTCGCGCGCGAGATGGAGAAACGCGACGCGCTGCTCACCGAGCGCGACGACATCGAGGCGGAGCTGCGCCGACAGGAGATCTACGCGGTCGCCGTCGACCGCCTCGACACGGCCCGCAAGGACCTCAAGGACGCGAGGGCACTGCAGGACGCCAAGCGCACAGAGTTGAAGGAGGCGATGGCCGAGTCCTGGCGCACTGCGCTCGACGTGCCCCTGATGACCGCCAGGGCCGCGGCGGCGCAGGCCGTGAAGGACGCGTTCGCCGTGATGCAGAACGCGCTGCGAGCGGACGCCATCGAGAACTGCCACTGCGGCACGTGCGACCAGGACGTCCCGGAAGACGTGCGCAAGCGGCTGGCGGCGACGCTGCCCGAAGGCGCGACGACCGCGAGCGACCTCACCGGCATGACCGCCCTCGCGCGCGCCGCCGAACTCGACGGGTTCACCCGCAAGGACGTCCGCGCCGAGGTGCGGCTGATCTGGGACGCCATCCGTACCGCGCGCCTCAACGAAGCAGACGCGGAGGGCCGGATCGCGGACGCGAACAAGACCCTCGACGGCCGCGACCCGGACGAACTCCGGAAGCGGAAGACGACCCTCACCGAGATCGGCGGCAAGATCCAGGCGTCCAACGACGCCATCGCCGCCCACGAGGAGAAGATCCGCGAGCAGGACGAGGCCATCGCCCGATTCTCGCGGAGCCTGGCCAAACTAGGCACCCCGGAACTCGCCTCCTTCGAGCAGCGCGAGAGCGTACTCGCCCGGACCCACACGGTGTTCGCCTCCGCGGTAGACCGGTACAAGGAGGACCTCCGCGCCCGGGTGGAGGCGACCGCCACGGGGTTCTTCCTCCAGATGACGACGGAGAAGGTCGACTACAAGAGCTTGCGCATCAATGAGCAGTACGGCCTCTCGATCATCCACACCGACGGCCGCGAGGAGGAAGGGCGCTCGTCGGGCGCCGAACAGGTCGTCGCCCTCGCGCTCATGGGCGCACTGCAGGCGAATGCGCCGCTGCGCGGCCCCATCGTGATGGACACCCCGTTCGGCCGCCTCGACCGCAAGCACACGGCCAACATCGTCACTACCCTGCCGACGATGGCGGATCAGGTCGTGATGTTCGTCCAGGAAGACGAGATCGACCGCGGCCGCGTGCGCGACCTCCTCGGCACGCGACTTCAACGCGAGTACGAGCTGGTGAAGCAGACCGCGCGCCGCACGATCATCGTGGAGGCCCACTGATGGCTGACGACCGAAAGCAGATCGGCCTGACGGATGCCGGCAAGGCAACCGAGTCCCTGCTCACGGACACTCTCGGCTGGTTCGCCGAAGCCCAGGAGGCGTGCCGCTTCGCGCTCGCTTACGCGGTACGGGAAGGCGTAGCCGAGGGCAGCACCGACGAGCACGTTGACACCCGTTGGGGCGCCGACGGCTTTGACCCATCCGGAGAGATTCGGAGCGTGCTGCGGGCGACGTACCCCACGAACACAACCCCGGTCCGCCTCATGGAGTACCTCATCGATGAGGGCCTGCGACGCATCAAGACAGGGATCGACCTCGGAAGGGACAGCCCGCTCGACTATCTCGGCTGACTGCTCCTCGAGCACGACCGCGACCTGTAGAGTGCTCAAGCAACAACGTCAGAACGCCTCGGTCGAGCTGCGTTGCGTCAAACGAAAGTGCTCGCCGTCGCGCACGCCAAGCTCGCCCAGGAACCGCGACGGTGCGCGGCCATCGCGGACCATCAAGTAGATCTGGCTCTCGGTGCGGGTGACTGCGACGTACATCTCGCGGCGCTTGTCGGTCCACCAGTCGACACTCTGGGTCGTTCCGGCGCGGGCGTAGGGCACAAGTCCGTGGTTGAACCCGGGGATGATCACCGTGTCGAACTCGAGGCCCTTCGCCACAAAGGTCGTCATCACCTTGACGGCGTCCGCCTCGCGCTGGAGCTGGCGGCTGAGGCGGTGCCAGTCGAGGGCGATCCGGCGCCCGATCGCAGCCGGCGGCTCGGCACCGGTCTCCCGCTCGGCGAGCGCGACCACCTGGCGCGCGCGGTCGACGTCCTCGTCGTCGAGCGGTAGACCGGCGACGTCCGCGAGGTGGCAGATTAGCCCGTCCGACGTTCGGTGGGCAGCCAAGTTACGGACCAGCGATTCGAGGTTATCAGGTTCGATCTGGCTGCCGAGCAGGTGCCGGAGCCTGGATCGGGCCCGCTCCTGCTCCGGGCTCGTCGAGAGGACGAGCGCCGCCCGGAGGGCGCGCGCGAAGTCGCTCGATGCCGAGGGATCGTCGCCTACGCGAACCGAATGGATGCCTGTGACGGCGAGAGCCGCGACCGCTGGGTCGAGGAGGAACCCAACCGAGGCGAGGACGGCAATCTTCGCCGGTGGCACGCCTCCTTCGATTCGCTCGGACACGATGCTTGCTATTGCGTGCCCCTCATCCTCCTCGCCCGCGGTGTGGACGGCAAGAATCTCGCCGGTCCGGTCTTCGATGTGCGAGTAGGGCTCGGCCTCGCGGCCGGGTCCCGGGTTGTGGCCGATCAGAGCGTTCGCGGCCTCGACGATCCGTGGCGGGCATCTGTAGTTGCCGAGGAGGTTTACGCGGGTGGCGCCGAAGCGTCCCTCCCACTCCTCGAGGTTCTCGGCACGTGCGTCGCGCCAGCCGTAGACCATCTGGTCGTTATCCGCCACCGCGAAGACGGGCGTGTCCCCCTCGTTCGACAGGCGGGCGACCAGCTCGAGCTGCCACCCCGACGTGTCCTGCAGCTCGTCGACGAGTAGGTACCTATAGGTCGATCGCACGATCTCGGCGACGTCGGGACGCTCATCCATCAGCCGGATGGAGTGGAGGATCAGGTCGTCGAAGTCGCGGAGCCGCAACTCGTCGAGGCGCGCCTCGTACGCCGCGCGCAAGGCAACCAGCGACTCTGCAGGCCCCGCGCTGGCGTCCGGGGTCCGGTTGTTGCGGAGCCTGCTGATGGCACTGTGCGCGTCCCGGCCCGAGAGCGCCGGCAGGCCGACTGCAACTGCCACTTCCTTCGCGAACTCCTGCGCTTCGAGCGCGTCGAGGACCTGCGCGTCGCGCGGCCATCCCACATGATGGCCGTGGTGTCCCAGGAGCGTGATGCCGAGTTGGTGGAAGTTCGCCACCTCGATACGACGGCGCTCCCGCACCTCGAGCGCAGGCGAAGCGAGGCGCATTCGCATCTGGCGCGCCGCCTCTACCGTGAAGGTCATGCACAGCACGCGCCACGGCGCCGACCGTGAGCGACGGACCTGGTAGGCGGCGACATGAGTGAGCAGGTGCGTCTTTCCGGAACCGGGACCCGCGATGACCAGCAGGCTCCGTTCCGCTGACTTGACAGCGATCGCGAGCTGCTCCGCGTCGAGGTCGCGCTCGAGGATCCGCATCAGGCGCCCGCGATCGTCGGCGGCGCGGCGGCGGCCAGGCGCGCCTCTTCCCGCGCGAGACCGGCGACGAAGTCGATGACTTCTCGAATCTCGGCCGGGACCTCGTCCGCGGTCTCACCGAATAGCTCAGCTACGCGCTGCGCGACGAGCGGCTTGCTCGCCTTGCCGGCCAGCGCCATTCGAATCAGCGCCTGGTCAGCTCCCGGGTCCGCAGGTAGGGCCCGTCCATCATTCGCAGCGACCTTCTCGAGGAAGCGCGGGCCGTACAGCTCACCGATCGCAGTGACATAGTGCGGTCCCGCGCCTGCGTCGAACAGGACCTGCTCGAAGTCCCCGACGGGCCACCACATCACGCCAACGGCGGCGGCCTGGGCGCGCGCGGCCGACAGGTCCTTCGGGTCGAGTGTGCCGGGCAGCCGACCCTCCGCGATAGCCTCGCGCAACAGCTTGCGAGCGGCGTCGTGATCGCACAATCGGGCGAACGGGATCGCCAGGGCGTCCTCCCCGAGCAGGGTCGCGAACGATCGGAAGGAGTTCCCGAGCACTGGCACCACCGTCACCCCCAGGGCGTCGAGGTCGTGGCCCATCTGGCTCGCGAAGACCGGGAGGGCGAGCCGCTCGCTCTGCCCCTCTGCAAGTAGGACCGCACGCGCGAATACGAAGTCAGATCCAGAATTGGCTATCTGCTTGCGCATGAGGCGCGCGTCGGCGTCGGTCAGCGCCCCTGTCTTCAGCGAGTGGGCGGTCGTCGAGTGCCCCCTGCGTCGCAAGCGGACGATGGTGCGCGGGTCGGTGGCGTCGGTGACAGCGGTCGAATGCGTCGTGACGATCGTCTGGGCATTGAGCTCCGCGAGATGGCGGACGACACGACGGGTCGCATGCGGATGGAGGTGCGCCTCGGGCTCTTCTACGCCGATCGCGACGACCCGGCTACGGGTCGCCCGCGCGTACGCGTCGAAGAGGCCGATCATGGCGACCGACTGCGTGCCGACGCTCTGATCGGCGATCCTGCGCGCCGACGCGTGGTCGGGTGAGTCGAGCCGGACTTCGACTTCACGCAGCGCCCCGGCGAGATCGGCGGGCAGCAGTGAGTAGCCGAGCCTTGCGCCCGGCTGGCCCGCGAAGAGCACCGACGACACGAGATCGGTGACCGACCGCTCGACGTCGGCCGCCTGCTCCACGCCGAGGAGGCCCTGGACGACGGCCCGGCCGGCGTCGGATCCGAGCTTCTCTAGGGCTTCCTGGGTCGCCGCCGAGATCTCGGCGTTCCCCGCGAGGCGCGACCACAGTCCGCCGCGGTCCCCGAACTCGCGGCGGGCATCCCGCACCGCCGGAAGCACCAGGACGGCCAGGGCTCCCCGCTCTGCGGCGTCGGCCGCGCCGCCGTCGGCCCCGTCGCTCTTGGAGAACCGCAGGCGCGTGCGGAAGACGCCCTCATCCTCGTCGAGACGACCGGTGACGACCACGAACAGCCGGTGCTCGCCGTCCACGATGTCGACGTGGTTGCCGAACCCCGCCACCTCGTCGGGTGTGAAGCGCGTCGCGTCGACTGGTCCGAACTCGATCCGGATCGTGAAGCCGGAGGTGGGATCGGCGTCCTCGGAGATGTCGCCCTCGTCAAACGCGTAAGCCCGCCGCCCGAGCCCAAGGGCTCCCTCGAGACCCTCGAGAATAGACGTCTTGCCGGCGTTGTTGGGGCCAACGAGGATGGTCGACTTCCCGAAGGGAACCCGCACGTCTCGGAGCGCGCGGAAGTCGGTGTAGTGCGCTGAGATGATCCGGATCACAGGACCCCCCCGCTCTCGACGCCCCCTTGCCTGGAGCGCGCTTATGTGATTGTCCGTCATGGCAGGTGAGGTCGGCCATCGACATGCGTGCCGACGGAGACAAGCCGACGCATGAGCACCGTGGAAACTGGGACCGTCTCTGGCGCCGCTCGCGTGCACGAACGGTCCACAAGGAGCGCCGGTGCCACCCAACATGGCGCGGCACGCATAGAGGGTCTGCGGCGACGACGCCCGAAGGCCAAGCGGGCGGCTCGTGTCGCGGGCGGCGACGGCCCTCGGTCCCTAGCGGGCAGATCAAATGGTCGCCGGCTGGGAGGCGGAAGCGCGGACGAGGGCGCTCGCCCCGGAGCCCCGGGCCTCTGGGATGGCGCCGAGGCGTTGCTGGGGGGCGGTGTTGGTGGGCCGGCCGCGTGTGCTGCATTCGCGGTAGAAACCGCGAGAGGGACCCACTTTGCTATCGGCTCCGCTGTCCGCATCGCTGCGAGTTCTCGCCGGTCCTCGTCCCAGCAGGCTCTCGATGTCACGGCGCGGTCCTCGAGACGACTCGGCCCGCGCCGACAACGTCTCGTTTGGCGCGCTCGATCTGCTCGCGCGATGTTGGGATAGGGGGCTAAGAAGGCGTCGAGGGTCTGGCCGGTAGTGCCGACCTCAAGCACTAGGCGATGTGGGGCTTCCCCGGGGTGTGCCGGCCGCGGCGCTGGCAGTCCGGCATGTGGCGCACGCTCTGCGTCGTCGCCCTCCCGCACCCGCCGCCACGCGGAGCGCGGCCGGCCTAGCGCATCGTGCCCGCCCCCGCTTACCTGCCGCTTAGCGGCCCCCGCCTGGGTGCCCTGGCAGCGCTTGCCGCCGAGCTCGCGGTAAGGTCCCTTCCTTCAACTGCGGCCAACAACCTGATTGGGACTAGAGCCAGCGGCTGGCGAGGTCCACCAGGGCGCGCCCAGGCAGCCTGTCAAGGGACAGCTGAATCTGGACGGACACGGTCACGAGATCTGGACGCTGACGGACGGCGGAGCTGGACGCTCACGGCCATGAGAACTGGACACCGTCCCGTCTCTCTTCCTCGGTGACGCCGACCGGAGTCGCGCTGCGTCCTGTGGGGCGTCAGCCGCCCTCACCCGTCGAGAGGGCCTGGAC
Organism: uncultured Chloroflexia bacterium; assembly: GCA_963713095.1. Lineage (GTDB taxonomy): Bacteria > Chloroflexota > Limnocylindria > Limnocylindrales > CSP1-4 > CAIXZV01. Next base: position 1,042,005 of record CAVQKK010000003.1, on the reverse strand, counting down.
GCCGCGCCCGTCGAGCGCCTCGGCGAGGCGATGTGACCGGCCTTCGGTGACGACCACGTGGGCGTGGTGGAGCAGCCGGTCGACCGCCGCCGTCGCCAGGCCCTTGGGGAAGATCGTGTCGAAGCGCGCCGGGTGGAGGTTCGAGGTAAGGATCAGCGAGCGCTTCTCGTATGCCGCGTCGACGAGGCGGTACAGCGCCTCGGCCTCGTCGGCGCCGGCGGGCAGGAGGCCGATGTCGTCGATCACGACCAGCTCCGAGCGCACGATCCGCTCGACGACCTTGCCGGTCGTGGCATCGATCCGCGACCGGGCGATCGTCGCGGTCAGGCTCTCCAGACTGAACCAGGAAACGCGCAGGTCGCGGTCGATCGCGGCATGGGCGATCGCCTCGGCGAAGTGGCTCTTGCCGGTCCCCGACGGCCCGACCAGGACCAGGTTCTCGGCTCGCCCGATCCAGTCGAGGCTCCGGAGCGCCCACTGGGCCTCGCCCGGGATCGCCGAAGCCGCAGGCTCCCAGGCGTCGAACGTCTTGCCCGAGGGCAGCCTCGCTGCCTTGCGGTGGAGCTCGCGGGTCGACCGGTCGCGGCCGGCCGCCTCTTCGGCGAGGAGGACCTTGAGCACCCGCGCATGGTCCCAGCCCTCGTCGCGCGCCCGGGCCAGCACGGCCGGTCCCGCCAGCCGGACGTAGCGCAGGCGGAGCCTGTGGAGCAGCCGCGCGACGTCGGGCGGCAGCGGTGGTGGCGCAACCGGATGGAGCCTGGGCGGCAGCTCGCGCCACTGGGCGAACTCCTCGCTTGCCTCGGCGCCCTGGAGCCGGTTGCGGGTCTCGTAGGCGTCGTGCGGCGTGCCGCCGGTCACCGGCCCAGGCCCTCCCAGGCGCCGGTACCCGGCTGGAGCGTGTCGTCGTCGGGCTCGAGGCGCTCGCTCGCCCGGTCACCCACGAGCCGCCGGTGGTCGAGGATCGACTCGAGGTCGCCCTCGGCGAAGCGGCCGGCCTCGGCCGCGAGGGCCAGCGCTTCCTCGACCGCGACGGCACCGACGAGGGCGGCAAGCTCCGTCGCCCGGCGCATCTTGGTGCGGATCCGCTCGGTGCCCGAGGCCGCCGCCAGGATCAGCCAGCGCTCGGCGCCCGCGCCGAGCCCCAGGAACGCGGTCTCCTCGGGGCTCACGGCCCGGGGCTTCGGGTTGAGCGGATCGGTCGTGCGCTCGGGATAGTGGGCGGGATCGATCCGGGGGTTGCCGGGGGTCGTGAGCCGGTGGCGGGCGACCTCGCGGGCTCCGGGCGGTCCCTGATGGACGACCACGAGCTCGTCGCCGTCGACCCGCACCCAGACCCGCTCGCCCACGAGCTTGTGGGGGACCGAGTAGCGCGCGGAGCCGTGACGGATCGTCGACTCCTCGTCGACGACCCGGGTGAGGCCGAAGGCCACCGTGTACGGCTCGACGGGCACGGGGTGGAGCCGGCGGCGCTCGTCTCCGAGCAGCTCGACCGGTGGCCGGCGGGTCTCGCGATGAGGGCGCTCGTTGACGGTGGTGCAGAACGCGGCGCAGGCGACCCGGAGCGCGGTGAATGAGGGGTATGCGGGGAGCAGGTTGGCGTCGGTCGGGACGAGGTCGGCCTTGGCGATCTTGACCGTGCTCTCACTTCCGCCCTTGGACGCCGGGTCGGCCGGCACGCAGGCGTGGATGACGAGGCCGTAGTGGCGGGCCGCGGCGACGAGGATCGGGTGCTTCACCGCGATCCCGGCCACCCGGTCGACCGTGACCGTGCGCTCGTTGTCGGTGAGGGCGTACGTGGGCGCGCCGCCGAACCGGCGCAGGGTCTCGTCGAGGCAGGCGATCACCGTCGGCAACGTCCGGTCCCAGGTCGGGATGATCACCCGGTACCGGCTCCAGGCGAGCCAGGCGCACCACAGCAGCGTGTCGCGGCCGCCGATCACCGGACCCTTGCCCCAGTCGAACTGGAACCACATGCCGGGCTCCGGGATCCAGGGCCGGAAGACCCGCCGGTGCCCCGCCGCATACGCGCGCTTGATCTCGGCCACCGCACGCCTCGTGGTCCGCTCCGAGCCGTCGAAGCCCAGGGCGCACAGCTTCTCGTGGGCGATGTCGGCCCGGACCCGGCCGTGGCTGCGCTCGACCCACTCCTCGAGCTTGGCGAGGTACGGATCGAGGATCTGGTCACGGCGCACCGGGTCAGCGGCGACCTGGCCTCGCTCGCGCAGCCGGACATACCGGGCGACCGTCATCGGCGAGCAGTCGGTGAGCCGCGCCGCCTCGCGCAGGCTGCCCGTCAGGTCGAACGCCTCGAGGATCTCCACCACGTCTCCGGCATGCTTCACGTTTGATGTTCACGGCGTCATTGCGACGGGACCGTGGGGCGGGCTGTCCAGAACTCGTGGCCGCGGGCGTTCAGATCTCGTGGCCGCCTGCGTCCAGCTTCGTGTCCGCCTGCGTCCAGATTCCCATGGCCGCTGTCACAGCCTCCTGGGCACTGGCGGGACCGTCCGCATCCCCAGCCTACGGAGGGACCCGGTTCGGCCCTTGTTGAGCGCAAACCGTACACAAATCCTGTTGACAGCCGGACGCCACGGTGAGAGTCTGACGCCATGGTCGTGACGGTACGGACCCTTCGGCGCAACCTCGCGGATTTCGCGGACCGCGCCGCTCGCGGCGAGAGCATCGTCGTCCTCCGTCACGGCCATCCATGGGCCATGCTCCGCCCACCCTTCCCCGGCGAGCGCTGCCGGGCCCTGTCGATGACCGCGTTTCGTGATGACCTCCGACGCGGGCTGTTGCGGGCGCGACGGGCGCCGATCCGCCTCACCTGGCGCGGTGAGCCGCTTGAGGTGGTCGTGTGCGCCGCCCCCCACGACCTCGTGATCGAGAAGGAGCTGATGTGACCCTCGGCGGCGAACTCCAGGCGCTCGGTATGCGCGAGGTCCGCGAGCGGATCCGGGCGGTGGTGGCCCGGGTGGCGGACGGGAGCCCGCTCGTGATCATGCAGCACGGGGATCCGGCCGCGGTCCTGCTCCGGTTCGACGAGGCGGAGCGCTGGGGCCGGGTCGAGCGCTCGCTCGCGGCACTCCACGCGCTCGAGGTGTACCCGGAGCTCGTCCGCGGGACCGGCCAGATGGCCGCCGCCGTCCGAGGCGAGCTGCGGCCGACCCGCAGCGCGATCCGGAGCCTCGACGCGGAGCCGCGCGAGATCCTGGGGCCGCTCCAGACGGTCCAGATCACCGACCTGCGCGAGCAGCTCGCGACATACCTCGAGGAGGTCTCGGGCGGTCGTGCCCTGACGGTCGTGTCGAGTGGCCGGTTCGCGGCGACGCTCATCAGTCCGCGCGAGTTCGACAGGCTTCGGGTGCTCGGTCGCACGGTCGCCTGGTTTGCGGCCGCTGGCCTCGATCTGGGCACAGCGGACGAGGCCGAGATCGCGGCGTTTGTCCGTGAGTACCGCCGCGGCGGTGCGGCGACCATGGGGTCGGCTGTCGGCTGACGGCGAGGAGGATTGCGATGACCGAGCTCCGTTCCCGGTTCGCGCTAGGGATCCGCCCGCTCTCCGCGGTGACCGGCCTTGCGCTCCTCTGGCTTGCCGGGGCATCGCCGGCACTCGGCGCCGATACCGTGCCCAAGGGTGCCCGCCAGGCGCTGGCGCCGGTGACCGCGATGATCGGCACCCTGATCGCGATCGCGGTCGGGCTCGGGATTGCGCTCTGCACCGCGGTCATCGTGTGGGGCGGGATCGAGAAGATGCTTGCGGGCGCGAACTCCGAGGCCGAGCACCGTGCGCAGCGCCGGATCAGCAACGGGATCCTGGGCCTAGTGTGGATGATCGTGGCGTCGGTCGTGGTGTCGGTGATCGCGGCGATCGCGGTCGCCTACGGCCTGATCGCGCAGCCCTTCTGACGCGGGCGATGTCCCGATGGATGGGCAGATGGGTCGCCGCGCAGCCGTCAGCGCGGTCGTGGCGCGGCTGGCGCGCCCGGGCGGTGGGGTCTCGCCGCTCGCCCTGGCGCTCCTCGTGCTCGCGGCCGGCGGCATCGGCTGGGCGCTCGTCCGTCCCGCCGCGACGTCGCCGACCCAATCGACGGAGGCGCCACCGTCCACGGCGCCGGCCGGCCCCGCGGGCGTCGGCGCCATTCCGATCCTGGGCGACCCGGTCCGGGACCTGACCATCTGGTACGCAGATCGGATCAGTGACGCCAACCGCGCGGCGCTGGTCAACCTGCAGGGTCGGTTTCTCACCCCACTGGACCCGCTCACCGACGGTCCCACGATGGACCTGTACGGGACGATGATCGCGATCACGATCCCGGTGCTCACCCTGGGCGGCCTCGCGCTCGGGTACCTCGTCATGACCGCCGACGCCGCCGGTGCGTCCGCATACGCGGTGCGGGAGGTCACGCCGAGGTTCGTCGTGGGTTCCGTGGTCGCGCTGCTCGGGGTGTTCCTGGTCAGCGTCCTCGCCCAGTTCGTCGCGGCGCTCGATGCCGCGATGGTCGGGGTTGCGCTGCCGGCAGGCGCGGTCGGCGATCCCGCAACGTGGCCGACCGGTGGCGGGGTGTTCGCGGTGCTCGCGAATGGCGGATTCGACCCCAATGTCGCCCAGGGTCCCGACAACTGGAACGACGGCGCCTGGCTCTCGGTCGGGCTGCTCGCGGGAATGCTTTCGACCTGCCTTGCGATGGGCGTCTGGGTCCTCGCGGGCGTAGAGCAGTTGCTGGTGCTCATCGGGCCGCTGTGTCTCGCCGCGTACGCACTGACCGCCACCTCGCGGATCACGCAGCTGTGGCTACGAGTGCTCGCGGCGACGTATCTCGTGCGCTTCGCCTGGACGATCGCGTTCGTCCTGTTCAGCGTCGAGGCGCTGCCCCACATCGGCGCCTCGGGCGCGCCGCCGACCGTCGGGGACACGAACCTGCTGTTGGGTCTCGCGACCGGGGCCCTCGCGCTGATGCTCGTCACGCCCCTGTTGCTCGTGCCGCTTGCGCTGGGCGGTCTGGGCAGCGTCGCCGACCGAACGGTCTCGGTCGGGCGGCTCGTCGTCACCCGGGGCGCGGCATGAACGAGCGCGGTCGGGTCGAGGTGCCCGAGAACGCGGTCCGCTCGGAGCCGATCGCGTTCGGCCTGTCCGCGGTCCAGCTGCTCATCTGCGGCGCCGCTGTGCTGCTGGCGGCCGCCCTGAACCTGCTCCCGCTGTGGCTGCCGGTAAAGCTTGTGCTCTTGATCGCCTTCGTCACGCCGATCCTGCTGGCGGCGATCCTGCCGATGGGGGGCGAACCCACGTACCGCTGGCTCATCCGCGCGACTCGGTATCTCCGAAGCCAGCGGGTCTGGACGGCGGAGCTCACGAGCCTCAACGCGGACGCACCCGACACCCGGCAAGCCGGTGATGAGCCGCGGATGAGCGGCATGCAAGTGGCCAATAAGTCCGAGATAAGCAGCGGTGCGCAGGATGGGGAGCCCGCGCTCCCGGCGGGCGCCGGCGCGGATAGGGCCATCGACCAGCTTGGCAGCCCGTCGCAAGCGCAGGACGCTATGGGCGATACCGCTCCAGGTGCCCGGGAGCAGCGATCGATGGGGGACCGGATCATCCCGTTCCGGGTCGCCGCCCGAGGCGATCCGGCATCGGAGCCGCAGGGACCGGACCCGACCGGCGAGCCGCCGGACCGTCCGGCCCTGGTTCCGCACGTGCTCCCTGGCCTCCGCATCGCGTGTGTCCTCGCGTTCGCGGGCGGGGTGGGCAAGACGACGCTCGCGGTCGAGACGGCCACCCACATCGCGGCGCACGCCCGGTACCGGACGCTCGAGGGCGACGAGCATCCCCTGCGCGTCCTGCTCCTCGACGCCAGCCGGGTGACCGCGGGCGCCGCGGGAATCCGGCTCGGGCTCGACGGCGCGGCGCTGTCGCGGGCACTGAACCCGGCCCGCTGGCATCACCCGAGCGTGATCGAGGACCTGGTCGTGGGGACCCCGACCGGCGTCGACCTCGTCATCGCGCCGGCCCACCCATCAACGTCGGGGTTCGAGCCGCAGCCCGAATCCGAGCGCGACCTGTTCCGGTCCGACCACGTCGACGACCTGCTCGAGGGCGCCCGGGCCGCCGGATACCAGCTGCTCATCGTCGATGCGGGCTCGCACCTCGAGGATGGCCACCGGCACCTGCTCGATCGCGCCGACCTCGTGCTCGGCGTCATCCGACCCACCCTGGAGTCGCTGCCCGACGTCCATCGCCTCGCGTCGCTGCTGCGCGGCATGGGCGCCGGACGCAAGCTCACCTTGGTCGCCAACCTCGCAGACGACGACGGGGCGGTGCGCGCGCATGCCCATGACGCCGACCTGCCGATCGCGGGCGCGGTGCCGTCCGACCCCGCGTTCGTCGCGGCGTGCGAGCGCGGTGAGCCCGCCTGGCTGGTCGAGCCTGCGCTCGAACCCGCGATCCGCGGGGTCGCTGCGGCGATCTGGCCGCTGCTCGCCGCCGACGCGACCGAGGCGCGTGCCCGGGGCCTGCGGCGCTCCGGCCGGCGGCTCGCGACGCTGCGGCGGGGGAGCGCCCGATGACCGCGCCGCAGCCCATGGGCCCGATGGCCTCGCCCCTGTCGGCCGCGACGCTGGGCAAGGTGCGCCGGATGCTCGTCGCCCGCCTCGCGCCCGACGTCCTCAATCCGTTCGACCGGACGCCCGAGCGCGAGCAGCTCGTGCGCACGACGATCGCGGCCATCCTCGAGGACCCCGAGCTCGAGCTCGCGGCGGTGCCGGCCCTCGTCGCCGCGGTCGAGGCGGCCGTGTGTGGTCTCGGACCCCTGCAGCCGCTGGTCGAGGACCCCGACATCTCGGACATCCTGGTCAATGGGCCCGACGCCGTGTTCATCGAGCGCGCGGGTCGTCTCGAGCCCGCCGGCATGCGTTTGGGCTCGGACGGCGAGCTCATCGAGATCGCGGAGCGGATCGCGGCGCTCGCAGGGCGCGAGCTGTCGGTGGCGCACCCGATCGTCGACGCCCGGATGGCCGACGGGTCGCGGGTCAACGCGGTCCTGCCACCGGTCGGTGGGCCATACCTCGCGATCCGCAAGTTCAACCGCCTGCGGCTCGATCTTGGGCCCGGCGGCCGGCACGGCCGTGACTGGGTCACTGAGGGCGGATTGTCGGCGGACATGGCCGAGGTGCTCGAGCGCCTCGTGCGCGCGCGGGCGAACGTGCTCGTGGCGGGCGAGACGGGTGCGGGCAAGACGACGTTCCTGCGCAGCCTCACCGATGCGTTCGACCCGACCGAGCGGGTGGGCGTCGTCGAGGACACGGCCGAGCTCGCGCTCGAGAGCCCCAACCGCTTCAACCTCGAGACGATCCACCCCCACGACCTGAGCCTGGGCGAGGCCGAAAGTCGGCTGCTCGACGTCGGCGACCTCGTGGCAAACGCCCTGCGGATGCGGCCCGACCGCCTGATCGTGGGCGAGATCCGGCTGCCTCGCGAGGCCTTCTACACCCTCCAGGCGCTCCACACCGGGCACGACGGCTCCGCAACGACGATCCATGCGAGCTCCGCCGAGGATGCGCTGTTCCGCCTCGAGCTCCTCGCGCGCCAGAGCATGCGTGACCTCACCGTGGCTGACCTGCGCACCTACGTCGCGCGGGTGTTCGACCTCGTCGTCGTCCTGCGACGGCTGCGCAGCGGCCGCCGGATCGTGCGCCAGGTCGCTGCGCTCGAGGGTGTCGACCCCGACGGGTACAGGCTCGCCGACGTGTTCCGGGCCGACCTCGCGACCGGTCCCGACGAGGTGCGCTTCGTGCGCGATGCGGCCTGGGCTCCGTCCGAGCGCCTGCGGGCGCGCCTCGAAGCGGAGGGCGAGCGATGGACCTGACGCTGCTTGGCGCGGTCGCGGCCGGGATCGCGGTGTTCGCGGGCCTCATGGCGGCAGCGCCCGGGCGGGCGGGCAGCGGTCCGTCGCTCGGCGAGCGCCTGGCGGCGTGGCGCGAGGCGCGGATCGGCGCGGCGCGCGCCGAGCTCGCCCAGGCGAGGCTCGACCTGCCTCCTGCGACGTACCTTGCGATCTCGATCGCGGCGCCGGTGGCCCTGGGCCTCGTCGGGCTCGTCCTGTCGGTCCCGATGGCGCTCCTGGGCGCAGCGGCCGGCGCGTTCGTCCCAGGGATCTACGTCCGGTACCTCGTCGCGGGCGAGGCGCGCGCCGCCGACGACGAGGCGCCGCGGGTCCTGCGCGCGATGGTCAACCGCGCGGCGGCCGGCGGCACGTACCCGGACCTGTTCGCGGCTGCCTCGGAGGTCGCCCGTCACCGCTGGGTCAAGGCCGACTTCGAGGAGCTGCTTGGCCGCTACTACGCGTCGGAACCGCTCGCCGAGGCGCTGGCCGCGATCCGGCCGCGCCAGGCGGGGCGCAACCTCGCCCTGGTATTCGACGCGCTGACCGTGCTCGCGACGACCCACCAACCGGCCTCGGCCGCGGCGGGGGTGCTGGGCGCGCTCAACGAGGCCGCGCGGTCGAACCAGGCGATCGCTCGAACGGCGGCGGCCGAGAGCCGCGGCCTGCGGGTCCAGGCGCTCATCCTCGCGATCGTCATCCCGGCGCTGTTCTTGTACCTGCTGCTCACCAACCGCGAGCTCGTGGCGCCGGTCGTGGACACGACCCTGGGACGCCTGGTGCTGCTCCCGGCGGCCGCGCTGCTCGAAGTCGCGGGTGTCGTCCTGTCCTGGCGGGCGACCCGCCTGGAGGCCTGAGCCATGAGCCTGACCCTGACCCTCCTCGGCGCCCTCGCCACCGGCCTGGCCGCCTTCAGCGTGCTGATGGCGATCTTCGCGCCCTGGCTCGCGGTGCCGGCGCGCGACGACGTCGTCCGGGCGGCGGGGCTGCCGCGCGAGCGGTACGAGCGGCTGGTGTCGGCCGAGCGCCCGGCCTGGGAGCGCGTCCTTGCGCCGATCGCGTCGTGGGTCGGCCGCCGCGTGCCGGCGCTCGCGGCGCAGGTATCCGAGCGCGACATCGTGCGCGCCGGGCTCGATCCCGCGGTCCTGCCGCCGGCCGAGATCTACGCCGCCAAGCTTGTGCTCGCGGTCGCCCTGCTCGCGATCGGGTTGGCCCTGTCCCCGTTCCTGCCGTTCACGCTGGTCGCCGCGCTGCCGGTCGCGTTCGCAGGCTACGTGTTCCCGACCGAGTACCTGGGCTGGCTCGGCCGCCGCCGCCAGGCGCAGCTGCGCCACGAGTTGCCCGACTTCCTCGCGCTCGTCCGCCCGCTGGCCGAACGCCACACGCTCGAGCGCGCGGTCTCCGACGTCGCCGACGCGCTCCACCGCGCAACCGGCGGCCGGAACCTGCTCGCCGAGCAGGTTCGCGCCGCGGTTGCCGCCTACGGGACGGGTGTCGACCTGTACGCAGCGCTGCGCGACGTCGCGGCCGCAGCCGACCTCGAGGAGCTCGACGAGCTGGCAGGCTCGCTCGCCCAGGCGCGGCACCTGGGCAAGGGGATCGGCGAGGTGCTCGCCGAGCACGAGCACGGCCTGCGCGACGGCGAGCGCAACCAGCTGCTGGGGGCCGCCTCGACGGTCCAGCCCAAGCTCGCGGCGATCCTCGCGGGCGTGTACCTGCCCGAATTCGTGCTGCTCATCGTGGTGCCCCTGTTCCTCTCAACCCTCGGGCGTCTGTGAAGGGAGACGAGACCCATGCGCGACAAGCTCTTCGATGCGGCCCGGCGGGGCTGGGCCCGGCTCCGGCAGGGCTGGACGTGGGTGCACGCCGACGAGCGGGGCCTGACGACGCTCGAGTACGTCATCGCCGCCGGGATCATCCTGGTCGTCCTCTCGGCCGCGATCCTGGCCTGGAACCAAGGTCTCGCGACCAAGATCGGCGACCTCGTCCGGCAGCTCACGAGCGGCTAGCGATGAGGGGGTGTTGGCACCGCTCGCGCGAAGACGCCCGCCGCGGCGAGCGCGGCATGGCGACGGTCGAGGCCGTGCTCGTCGTGCCGCTGGTGCTGGTGCCGGTGCTGCTCGGTGTCGTCGTGTTCGGGCAGCTCGAGCACACACGCCTCGTCGTCGACGCCGCAGCGGCGGCCGGCGCCCGCCAGGCGGCCATCGCGGGCGAGGACGGCGCAACGGTGCGCGACCGGATCGCGACCGAGCTGCGCGACGGGGGCATCGATCCTGGGCGGGTGCATGTGTCGGTCGTGCCCGCGGTCGCGTCCTGGGGCGAGCCCATCCGGGTCACCGTGTCGATCGACGCCCAGGCGTCGATCCCGTTCCTGGGCACCTGGCCGGTACAGCTGCGCGCTGCGTTCGTGACCCGCAGCGAGGTGACGCACTGATGGCGCCGCGGACACGGACGGGCGAGCGCGGCCAGGTCGCGGTGTACGCGGTCCTGCTGTTCCCGATGCTCATGCTCGTGCTCGCGCTGGTGCTGGCGGTCGGCACGGTGGAAGCGATGCGGACGCGGCTGCGGGCCCAGATCGACATGGCCGCCCTGACGGCAACCCAGGCCCTCGACGTCTCGGCGCTCGCTGCGGGGGAGCAGCCTCGGCTCGTGCCCGACCAGGCCGACGCCCTGGCGCGCGCGTACCTGGCCGCGAACCTCGACGCCACCTCGAACCTGCTCGCCACCTCGCCCGCCGACATCGCGGCCGGCGCCCGGGTGAGCGTCACGAACTCTGCGGGCACGGATCCGATTACCGGGGCCACGAACACGGCGCCGACGGTCTCGATCGAGATCCGGGCGCCCGTCCGGGTACCACTGCTCGGCCTGGCGGGCCTGGGATCCGTGGTGACCCTCGACATCGCGGGCTCGGCGGCGGCGAGGACATGACGATGACCGTGCCGCCTCGCTACCGGTTGCCCGTCGCGATTGCCGCGAGCGTCGCCGTGGTGCTCCTCGTACTCGTCGCGGTCGTCGTCACCAGCGGCGGAAGCCCGACGCCCACCGCGCCGCCCAGCCCGACCTCCTCGGTGTCCGTGGATCCCGGTGCGACGCCCGAGCGTGCCGTGCGCGCGTTCTTCGACGCCTTCGCACGCGCGCGCCGAAGCGACGATCCGACGCTGGTGCGTCCGTTCGTGACCAGCGATACGGCGGACGCCTACCTGTCGATCTCGGCCTTCCTGCAGGGTCAGAAGGATCAGGGCAAAGGCTCGGTGCTCACCGTCCAGCGGCTCGACAACCTCGCTGTGGAAGCGACCTCGGATTCGACGGCAACCGTGACGTTCGACTACCTCGAGGGCGGCTACGACATGGACCTCACGACCGGCCAGGCGCTGGAGTCGCCGAACGCCCTCCCCGCCTACCACGTGACCGCAACCGTCAAGAAGGTCGACGCGCGATGGCTGGTCGACGCCTACACATCCCGCCAATGAGGGCCCTGCTCGCAGCCCTCCCACTCGGCTTCGCGCTGGTTCTCTTCGCCGCAGGTCACGCACTGGCGATCGACCCCGGCGTGGCGGTCAATCTCTCGACCTGGCACAGCGACACGGGCCACGGATATGTGGGCGTCCAGGTCGACGGGCACTGGGCGCCGCCGGAGCAGCGCGGCAAGCCGGTGAAGACCGAGTTCTGGTCCGAGTGGACGAACATGGGCAACCCAGGCCCCTACTGCCACGCCTACTGGATCACCGTGCACCGCACGAGCGATGGCGTCCCGATCAACGCCGGCAATCCGGAGTCCACGATCGTATGTGGACCGCAGTCCGCGATCGGGCTCGACGGATCCGGCTATGCCGACATGAGCCTCTACCTCGATGTCGTCGTCGATCCCGTGACCGCGCCGGCGCGTACCGAGCGGACGGTGAGCGCCCAGCTCACGACCGGCTGGCGCGCTTATCTCGACAAGGCGATCAGCGCCTACGTCGTCCCAGGCTCCGTCCACGCCGACCGCTGGACGGTCGACTTCGGCGACGGCACGCGGCAGACCTTCCCCGGCAACGGGACCGACAGCCTGTCCGCCACCCACGCCTACGACGCGGGCACGTTCGAGGTCGTCGTCACGGTCCACGTCAGCGGCCAAGCGTACGGCGCCTTCTTCACCCCCGCGGGCGACCCGTACGAGCAGGTTGTGCCCTTCGCGCTCGATATCGCCAACACAGCGTCGGGGGTGTCGGCGCTCCCGATCGACTACATCGCGCCCGTGGTCACCGTGGGCGCCAGCCCGTCGGGGACGCTGCCCGACGGGCTGGTGGTGCCACCCGATGCCACGGGGCACGCCGCGTTGTGGTGGCCGCGCGGCCTCCATTGCTCGCTCTACGTGCGCACGGTCATCGTGACCGAGGGGGTCATGCGCTCGGGCGGGGTCGTCATCGGGGGCGCTCGGACGGTGCTCCTCTCGTACCGCTACGAGCAGGGCACGAACGACGCCGCCGACGCGACCGCGACCGGGTCGTACCCGCCCGATGCCCCAATCGCGATCCAATGGAACACGCCCCTCGCGGGCGCCGGCTCCTACCGGGTGCACCTCATCCTCGCACTCGAGACGACCTACGCCGACGGCACCGTCCGCGACACCGAGGTCGCGGGCGACGTCGCCGTCACCGTCGTCTACGCCGCGGTCAGCCATTAGGGGAGGGAAGCGATGCGTGTCCGCCGCACCCCGTACATCGTCGTGTTCCTGCTCGCCGGGCTCGTCGCGGGCGGCGTGTACCTGTTCGCCCAGCCGCGGGCGGAGATCGTGCGCGCCACGGTCGACGTGCCGGTCCTGACACAGATCACGGCCGACATGGTCGAGACGATCCGGGTCAGCCCCGCCGACGCCCCCGCCGACGCCGCGCGGTCGGCCGACGAGGTCGTCGGCACGTACGCTGCGCTGCCGCTCCTCGCCGGCGAGACCGTCGATCTCCGCGCGCTCGAGCGCACCCCCGGCGAGCGCGCTCTCGGGTTCGGCGCCCCGCTCGCCTCGGGCCAGGTCGCGTTCGCGTTGCCGGTCGATCCCTCGCAGGCGGTCGGCGCTGCGCTCGCGCCGGGGGCCCGAGTCGACGTCATCGCCGTCCCCAACGCGCTCAAGACCGGGCTCGCGACCGGCGCCGGTGCGAGCCCGCCCGCGACCCAAGTCATGGGCCAGGGCTACCTCATCCTCGCCCTGCGGACCGCCGACGGCCAGCCGCTCACCTCGGGCTCAGCCGCCGGGGGCGGCAGCGGCTCGCTCGTCGCGCCCAAGCTCGGCAGTGTCGTCATCGCCATCCCGGCGGCCGCTGAGGCCGACTTCGCGACCGCCGCCGCGGCATCCACCTTCTACCTCGCGCTGTCGCAGCCGGGGACGACCCCATGAGACGAGGCGCCTCGTCGCTTCGCCGCCCCGATCGGGCGCCGCCTGTCGCGCGCTGGCCTGGTGCGACCCTGGCCGAGGGCGCCTTCCGGGCGAGCGGCCGCGCCGTGGGCGGGTTCGAGCTCGCGCCGGTCAACCTCGAGCTGATGGCCGAGGGCGAGCGCGAGGCGGCGCTCGAGGCGCTGGCGGCCCTGTACGACGCCGTGCCCCGGCCATTCACCCTGCTCTCGGTACCCGCCGACCGGCCACCGTCGGAGCACCTGGGCGCGATCGAGGAGCGGCTCGGCTCGCGTCGGGCGCGCGACTGGTATCGCCCGTACGCCGCCCTGTACCGCGAGCTCGCCGCGGCGCCGCGCCGGCCGCTGCGCCGCGCGTACCTGCTGCTCGACGCCCCGTCGGCCCCCGAGCTCGAGCGCGCGACGGGCGTCGTCGGGCGGATGGCGGAGGAGCAGGGGATGGCGGTCCGGCCGCTGGAACCCGACAGGCTCGCCGCGCTGTGGGCCGACCTCGCGAGGGTCGGTGCGGCCTATCGCGTGCATGCCGGGATCGCGGTCGGCGAGGACGTGCTCGCGGCTGCCGCGCTCGCGCGCCGCTGGCCGGCCGAGATCGAGCCCGGCTGGCTCAGCGCGCTGCTCGCGGTGCCCGGCGTCGTCGCGGCCGCGATGCGGGTCCGCCCGCTCTCCCGCCCCGAGGCGATGGCGTTCCTCACGAGCCGTCTCCGCCAGGTGCGCGCCGCGGAGCGGCTGGCGGCGGAGCGGGGCGAGCTCGCCGACGTCGCCCGGGAGCGCCTGGGCGCGACCGCGGTCGCCGGCCGGCGGCGGGTCCACGCGGGCGAGGGGCGGGTGTACCTCGTCGACACGGTGTTCCTGCTGGAAGCGCCCGACCGGGCCAGCCTGCGCGAGCGGACCGAGCTCCTGCGCCTGGAAGCCAAAGGCGCCGACATCGATCTGGAGCCCGCGACGTTCCGGCTCGCCGACGCCTGGGCCGCGGTGCTGCCGGGGCCCGCGCCGCGCCCGATCGCCGCACGCAACCTCGACTCGGGATCCCTCGCCGCGTCGCTGCTCCACGCCGCGTCCGACCTGTACGAGCCGTCGGGGCACCTGTACGGGATCGCCCGGCGGTCGGGCGCCCCGATCGTGCTCGACCGCTTCGCCCACACCAGCCACAACGCGCTCGTGCTTGGTCAGACCGGCACCGGCAAGACGATGTTCACGGGCGCCGAGATGGGGCGCTGCTTCCTGCGCGGAATCCGGGTCCTCGCAGTCGACCCGCTGGGCGACTACCGCCGCCTCACCGCCGAGCTCGGGGGCACGTACCTGGAACTCGGGGCCGGGGCGGGCATCAACCCGTTCGCGCTCACGGGCACCGCCTCCGAAGTCGGCCTGACGGCCAAGCTCGCCGCGCTGACCCGCCTGGTGGCGGCGATGACCGGCGGCCTCGCCCGTGACGAGCGTGCCCTGCTGGACCGGGCGCTACGCGCCGTGTACGAGGCGGCGGGCATCGGTCCCGATCCTGCGACCCACGACCGGCGGCCTCCGACGCTCGCCGACCTCGCCGTCGCGATCGACGCGCAGCCGGGTGGTCGACCGCTCGCCGGGAGGCTCGAGCGCTGGGCGACAGGCTCGCTCGCCGCGCTGTTCTCCGCGGACGACGCGCCGCCGCTCGATCGCCAGATGCTCGTCATCGGGCTCGCCTCGATCTCCGATACCGAGGTCCGCGCGGTCACCCAGCTCGCCGCCCTCTCGGTCCTGTGGGACGCGGTCCGGCGCGACCTCGCGCCCAAGCTCGTCGTCGTCGACGAGGCCTGGAAGGTCATGCGTCAGCCCTCGGGCGCCGAGTTCATAGAGGAGCTCGCCCGCTCGGCCCGCCACTACAACGCGGGGCTGCAGCTCGCGACGCAGGACATCGTCGAGTTCCTGCGCAGTGACGTCGGCGAGCCGATCGTCAAGCAGTGCGACATCCGGATCCTGCTGGGGCAAGCGCCCGACGGCGCCGACGCGCTCGCGCGCTACTTCGACCTGACCCCGGCCGAGCGCCGCTCGCTGCTCCACGCCCGTCCCGGCGAGGGCCTGCTGTTCGTCGGCCGCAGCCACACCGCCTTTGAGGCCGTCGTCGCGGAGCGCGAGTACGCCGCGCTCACCACGCGAGCGGCCGATCTTCTCGGTCCATCGAATCCGCTGAGGTCTGCACCCCCCGACACCTCGTGAGGGTCGCGGGCGCCGGCTGCGGCTGCGCCCTGGTCCTGCTTGGACTCCCGGTCCTGTTCCTCGCGGCGTCGGTCGGCGTCCTCGCCGGCAGCTGGTCGGTGGCCGTCGCGCCGAATGGCGCCGATACGGCCGCGGTCGCCGACATCCCGCCCGCGTACCTCACCCTGTACCAGCAGGCAGCGGCGCGCTTCGGGCTCGACTGGGAGGTGCTGGCGGCGGTCGGGCGGGTCGAGACCAATCACGGCCGGAACGCGGGTGGCTGCGCCCCGAACGCCGCCGGCGCCCGGGGGCCGATGCAGTTCCTCACCCGCACGTTCGCCCACGCCGCGAGGCTCGCGGGCATCGCGCATGCGGACATCTGCGATCCCGCCGACGCGATCCCCGCGGCCGCGGCGTACCTGCAGAGCAACGGCGCCCCGGGCGACTGGCAGCGCGCCCTCTACCGCTACAACCCGGCCGACTGGTACCCGCCCCTGGTCATGGGCTGGGCCGCCCGCTACGGCTACGGGACCTCGACGGTCGTGTGGCCGGTCGCGGGCGCCCGGATCACGCAGGGCTTCGGCCCGACCTCCCTGGCCCTCGAGCCCCCGCGCTGCTATCGAGGCGTCTGCTCCCCGCACTTCCACGACGGACTCGACCTCGCGGCACCGCTGGACGCCCCGGTCCGCGCGATCGCTGCAGGCCGGGTGACGATCGCGGGCTGGGTCGCCGACGGCGCGGTCGTGGTCCAGATCGACCATGGTGCGGGCGTCACCTCGCTCTACGGCCACCTCCAACCGGGTCTCGCGGTCCGGGTTGGCGACGACGTCACGGCCGGCCAGGTCCTGGGCGCCGTCGGCCTCACCGGCAACACGACCGGGCCCCACGTCCATGTCGAGATCGACGTCGCGGGCGTGCCCGTCGACCCGCTCACCGTCCTGCCGCCTACGCCATGAAAGGAGATCCGCCTGTGCCCACCCGCGGTCGACCTGGTCACCCCAATCGCTGCACCGCTCCACGGAGGAAGGCATGCCATGGATCCGCTCTTCGCCCCGATCGTCGATGTCCTGTTCCCGGTCGCCCTCGGTGGTGGTGGCGTCGCCCTCCTCATTGGCGGCGCGGCCCTCGCTCCCCGGGCGCTCGGTCCGATCCGCCAGCGTGCCTACGACCACGCGACCGCTGGCGAGCGCGCCCGCTGGCTGCTGCGGCTCGATCCCGCGGGCGCCCGCGATCCCGAGGCGGGTCGGCGCCTGGTCGCCGCGCTGCACCCGGGTGGACGGCGCGGCGTGTCGCGCTGGGCGAGCGGCTGGCCGTCCTTCACCCTCGCCCTGCGCTGGGTCGACGGCCGGGCGCGGTTCGAGATCGAGGCGCCACGCCAGCTCACCCGCGTGGTCGAGACAGCGGTCGCGGCGGCCTACCCGGGCGCCGAGCTCGAGGCGCTCGCACCTGCGGGCGAGCCCATGGACGCCATGCGGCTGGGCGTCCGGGGCGAGCCGCCCGAGGGCACGCCGCGCGTCAGCTCCGAGTTCGGCGCCCACCTGGTCGAGCTGTGCGCGCGCCTGCCCCGCGGCGCGACGGCGGCCTGGTCGATCGCGGTCCGGCCGCGGCCGGTGGCGCGGGACGCGGCAGCCGACGAGGTGCCGGGCTGGGGCGAGCTGCTCCTCGACGCTGCGCTCAACCGGCCATCGCGCCCGGTGCCCGCGGCGCGGCCGGCGGTGACCGCCGCGCGGCAGCCCGGACCCGCCTTCTCGGCCACGGTGTCGCTCGAGGCCTCGGGCGCTCATGCGGGGTCGCTTCGTGCATGGCTGTTCGACGCGGTCGGCGCGGTCGGCGCGCTGCGGGCGTCGGGCTGGCGGGTCGACGCCTCGGTCGGCGGTCGGTCCGCGCCGATGCGCCTCGCCCCCTGGGCGCTCGCCGAGCTGTGGGGCCTCGCGGGCGCGGGATCCGAGGACCGCCCCGTCGAGGTCGTCCGCAGCCGCCGCCTGGCGGCGCCGCAGGCCGTTCCCGGGCCGGGTCTTCGGCCGATCGGGCAGGACGGCGGGCGGCCGGTGCTCGTGCCCGCGGACCTGTTCGCCCGCCACGTCGTGCTCCTGGGGCGCACCGGGTCGGGCAAGAGCACCGAGCTCGTCGGCCTCGCCGCCGACGACCTGCGAGCGGGACGCGGGTTCACCTTCATCGACCCCCACGGCGACGCGGTCGCTCGCCTCCTCGACGCCGTGCCGGCGGCGCAGGCGCCGAGGGTCCACCTGCTCGAGCTCGCCGAGAAGGAGCGTCCGCGGGGCTTCAACCCGATCGAGCTCGACGGCGCCGACCCCGAGCTCGTCGCGGCCCAGTTCGTGGACACGATGCGCGACCTGTACTTCGCCACCCTCTCGTCGCCGCCCCACCGCCAGCTCCAGTACCTGCGCTCTGCCCTCCTCACCCTGCTCACGCGGCCCGCCGGGCCCGACGGCCCCTGGACGCTCGAGGCGCTCACCCGGCTGTTCCTCGAGCCGCGGTTCCGGGCGGAGATGCAGGTCGGCCTGACCGACCCGACGGCCAAGAGCTTCTGGGAGCACCAGTGGCCCAAGGGCGCCCGCGGCGCCAGCGACCCCTCGGCGGACGCGCTCATCAGCAAGCTCTCGGCGTTCCTCTCCTACCCCTCGATCCGCGCGATCGTCTCGGCCCCCGTCTCGACGATCCGACCGCGCCGGATCATGGACGCGGGCGAGGTGCTGCTCGTCGACCTGTCGCGCGCCGGCGGCGACAACGCCTGGCTTTTCGGCGGCCTCGTGATCGCCCGCTACTACGTCGCCGCCCTGGGCCGCCAGGGGCTGCCGCCCGATCGACGCGTCCCCCACACCCTGTACGTCGACGAGGTCCAGAACTTCGACACCAGCGCCCTGCGCGGGACGACGGCCGAGGGCCGCAAGTTCGGGCTGCGGCTGGTGATGGCCACCCAGTACCTCGAGAGCCTGGGCCGCGACCTGCAGCACGCGATCCGGGCCAACGTGGCCACCCTCATGCTGCTGCAGCCCTCGGCGGACGACGCCCGGGCGGTCCGCGACCTCATGGCGCCGCTGACGGAGCGCGACCTCGTCAACCTGCCGCGCTTCCGGATGGCGGTCCGGACCGAGCTCGATGGCGAGGCGCGGGTCCTCACCTGCGACGTCCTGCCCGAGCCGCCCGCCACCGGCAGCGCGGCCCTCGTCCGACGCCTCAGCGACGCGCGGGACGCCGTCCCGGGCAAGCCATGACGCGTGTCATCCACGTGTCGCGGTCCGCAACGCGCTCCCGACCGCGGTCCCCAACACCTAACGCGACAGCAGGGTGACGATGAGCACGACACCCTTCCGCGCTCCTGGCGGCCCGGGGCCGAACCGCGACCCGCTCCGCTCTCTCCGCGCGGGGGCCGTGTGGACAGCACTGCCCCAGCGCGACCAGAGCCTCCTGATGTGGCTGCTGCAGGGCGACATCGTGACGGCCGAGCTCGCGTCGCTCCTCGTCTACGGCCAGCTCCGGACCGCGCAGCGCCGGCTGGCGCGCCTGGTCGAGCTCGGGCTGCTGCGCGGCTTCTGGGCGGCCAGCGCCAACCGGCCGCGCGGCCGCCACGCCTACGAGCTGACCCGCGCGGCGCGACGCGACATCGATCTGCTCAGCTGGCCAGAGGGCCGTCCCGACCACGGACCGGAGCAGCCCTCCTCGGCACCGATCCACCAGCTCGCGACACTCGACCTGCTCGCGGCATTCCTGCGCCACGGCGACCCGCTGCTCGGCGAGGGCCTCGTCGCCTGGGTTCCCGAGCGGGCCTGCGGGCGCCTGTTCGGGGGGTTCCTGCGCCCCGACGCGCTGGCCGTGGTCCGCGTCCGGGACCGGGTCATCCCGCTGTTTGTCGAGCGCGACCTCGGGACCGAGCGCGGCGACGCGCTGCCCGAGAAGATCCGCCGCTACCGGTCAGCTGCGACAGGACGGCCGGACCTGCTTCTCACGGTCGGGTTCGTCGTGGAGTCCGAGCGGCGTGCCCGCGCGATCCACAACATGGTGCGAGCCGGGCGCGGGCTCGAGGCCGGGCCGGCCGTTGTCACCGCGATCGCCGAGCGGCTCCAGCGCGACCCGATCGGCGCGCTGTGGTCCGACGGCCAGACGCTCTGCCCGACCCGCGAGCTCGCGCACCTGCCGACCGCGGCCCCCCCGCCGATCCTCGGCCCGGGGTGCCTCGCGGACGGCGACGCTCTCGCCGCGCTCGACGATCGCGGAGCGGCGGTGCTGCCCGCGTTCGGTTGATCCGCGTGCGCAGAGCCCGTTGTTTGCGCTGCTGAACGGCATGCTGTCGAGGAGGCCACTTTCCGACAGCGGTGACGGGTGGCTGGAGGGGTGAGCCTTCGCCGCCCTGATCGCATCGGCCATCACTCTGATGAACTCCGCCTGGCGCACGAAGAAACATCAGCGCAGCCTCGAGTCACGCCACGTCAGGTAGGACAGGAGTGGGTCGATCGCTGGGCCGACGGCCTTGGCGCCCGTCCAGACCTTGTACTCGGCCACGAATAGGACCGAGCCCTGCCAGCGGATCAGGATTACGGTTTTGCCGGCGCCGCTGAGGGTCTCGCCGCTCGCCGTCCCCTCGAGTCCGAACAGCGAGTTGAGGATCACCAGAAAGTGGAAGCGGGAGGTGGTCCTCGCCGATCTTCTCGAACGCCGCGGGGGACCGCTCGATGACTTGGCCCATCAGTCGAAGCCGGCTGAGGACATCCTCGTCGGCGGCGGCGCACCAGACGACCTTGACGCCTACACTGACCCGCACATGATCGGCTGATGACCCGTCACGCTGGGGAATTCATGATCACCAACAGCCTTACGCACAACGTGTAGGGTCGAGCATCGCGACGACGCGGTCCCGAGCGACGACCGAAACTCGAGGCGATGATTGGGACGGGGCGTGTGCCGGCAGCCGGACGCGTGCCTGAAGGATGCGGACGTGGGGAACCGCTGCCGATGACAGATCTATTCGCGCTGATGCCGAGCGCTGACGAAATCGAGGAGTGGGCTCGGTCCAACAAGGCCGCCGAATACGACCTGGCTGAGCTTGTCCAGCGCCTCATCGTCGGGACGACCTCGTTCACGCGATGCGACATTCCCGTCGGCAAGGCCACGAACCAGTCAGGCCCGGATGGCCTCGTCACCTCGGCCGGGAACTACTACTGCCCTGCCGGGGACTCCGTTTGGGAGTGGGGAGTCCCGCATCCTGACGAGAAGGCCAACGACGACTTCAACAACCGCACGAACGCCACGGACGAAGCGACCCTGCGAGCGTCGACGTTCGTCTTCGTGACCCCATGGAAATGGGCGCGCTCTCGGAGTTGGGAGGCCGAGAAGAAGGCCCTTGGCCCCTGGCAAGATGTCAAGGTCATTGACTCGAGCGATCTCGCCGGCTGGCTGACCGCAGACGTCCTCACCCACGTCTGGTTGTCCGAACGAATCAAGGGGCCGCTAGCTGGCGAGGTTCGATCCCTGAAGTCCGTTTGGGACGAGTGGTCGGAAGAGTTCGGACCACCCCGTGCGGCACCACCGCAGCTTGTCCTGGCGGGACGGGATGCTGAGGCCGCTCTCGTCCGAGCGTGGGTGGGCGCGCCCTTCTACCACCCAATCAGGGGGCGATCAGCGATCGAAGGGGCGGCGTTTGTGGCCGCGGCCATGATGACGAGCGAGACACTCGCGCCGGCCTTGACCCAAGCCGCGGTTGTCGAGTCGGTGAACACCTGGCGACGGCTCATCTCGGTCGCCCGACGGCCAATGATCCTGGTCCCGCTTCTCAGAGACGTACCGCCTCTGCTCATGACCGCCGAGGCGAACGGCCACACGGTGATCCAGCCATTTCCGCTGAAGACTCCCGGGCAGTTCCATCTCGAAATGCCAGTGGCGAAGGCGGCCGACCTCGTTCCCGTTTTGATGAGCATGGGGATTGAGGCGGAGCGAGCCGGCAAGATCGCGAAGGACAGCGGTGGGCTCATGGTCCCCCTCGCTCGACTGCTGTCCACCCGGGCTGGTGCAGCCCGATGGCCCGACGCGGCGGCGGCGCAGTACCTCGGGCCGGTGGCCTTTGCCGGACGGTGGGACGAGGCCCTCGATGGCGACCGCGAGGCGCTTGAACGACTCGCCGGAATGAGCTACGCAGCTCTTCAGGCCGGGCTCACGGCGCTTGCCAGTACGGAAGACCCGCCCGTCCGACTCGTCGGATCCGTGTGGACCGCGACGTCTCAGCTCGATGCCCTTCGATCCGCGAGACCAATCCTGACGGCGACACGGTGGGACTCGTTTGCCGCCGTTGCAGGGGAAGTTCTCGAAGAGCGCGGCCCGGCATGGGACCTGCCGGTACAGGAGCGTTGGCTTGCCAACGTGAAGGGGAAGACGCGCCGCTACTCCGCTGGGGTCCGGACAGGTTTGGCGGCGTCGCTCGCGATCATCGCCACCCAGCCGGAGTTCGAACGCCTCGCCAACACCACTCGGGGCGGCGCCAGCCTCGCCCGAGGTGTCGTCGCGAGGCTCCTTCGTGCGGCGAATGAGGATCCCGTTCGCGAGCGGTGGGTTGACCTCGAAGACGAGTTGCCCGTCCTCGCCGAGGCCAGCCCCAACGAGTTCATCGATGAGATCCAGCGAGGCCTCGAGGGAGTCCAGCCACCCCTGGCCGAGCTGTTCGTGGAGGAGCCCGGGATGCTCGTGCCACGCTCTCGAGTCGCGGGTCTGCTGTGGGCGCTGGAGCGACTGGCATGGTCGCCCGAGTACCTCTCGCCCGTCGTCGTGATCCTCGCGCGCCTTGCGGCTCTCGATCCCGGTGGGCGCAACGGGAACCGGCCTGCGAACAGCCTCATGGAGATCCTCCTCCCATGGCACCCGCAAACCTCGGGTGACCGCCTCGCCAGACGAGCGGCGATCGAAGCGGCGCGGCGAAGCGCGCCAGGACCCATCTGGTCCACGCTCGTGAGGCTCCTGCCGACCCGTCACGGAATTGCGATGCCCACCTCTCGACCCGAGTGGCGGACATGGCCGCCGGCCGAGGAGCTCCAAAAGGCTCCGGCCGACTACTGGGACACTATTCGCGACGTGCTCGAGCTCTTGCTCGCTGACGTCGGCACCGACGCCAGACGCTGGAAGGATCTGCTCGACGGCTACGACGAGCTGCCCGAGCCCCTCGGCCATCGAATCATCACGTCGCTCGAGACCCTCGGCCCGACGGCGTTCGAGCCCGACGCACTGCAACTCCTCTCCGACACGATGCTTGAGATCGTCGGCAACCATCGGGCCTACGCAGATGCGCCATGGGCGATGCCCGAGACCCGCGTCGCCACCTTGGACGCCCTGGCGTCGCGGTTCGTACCCACGTATCCAGTGCTCGAGCACCTCTGGCTCTTCGAGCAGCACCCGTCAACACAGCGGGTGAGCGGAGATGACTACCGCACCTACGAGAGCAACCTCGCGGAGATGAGGCAAGCGGCGATGCAGGGGATCTATGCCGCGAGTGGCTGGACCGGGATCGAGGACCTCGTCAGGCGAGCAAAGGATCCATACACCGTTGGTGGACCGATCCTGGCTCTGGATGCTGCCGCCTCTGACGCAGTCTTGGCATGGGCCAGCTCCGGCGAACGGCCTAGCATCCACGCGCTGGCGGGCTACCTGTGGGCTCGCGCACGCCGCGATGGGTGGGCGTGGTCGGAACAGTTCGTCCGGTCTTGCGTCAGTGAGGTCTCAGCAACTCGGCTAGCCGAACTCCTCCTGGCTTGCTCGCGCGAACCGGAGGCCTGGGCGCTCGCCCACGAGCTCGGGCCAGAGGTTGAACGAGCCTACTGGTCGATCTTCGATGGCTTCCTGACCGACGAGGGCCTTTGGGTCGCCGCCGAGAAGATGATCGAGTTCGATCGGCCGTACGGCGCGATCCAGATCATCGGGAACGCGGCGACGCTCAAGCGATTCCAGAGGTTCGATGGTGAGATCGCGTTCCATGCGCTGGAGGCCGCTCTTGAATTGGAGGTGCCCGAGAAGAGACTCGATACCCAGCTCCTCGACCATGAAGTGGCCGAAATCATCGGGGCCCTCGATGAGATCGCCTTCGATCCAGAGCGGCTCGCGCTCATCGAATGGTCGTACTTGCCGCTCCTCAGGCACACGCAGGCCAATGCGCTCAAGCACATCCATCGTCGTCTCGCCTCCGACGTCGACTACTTCGTAGGGATCGTTTCGGCGGTGTTCAGGGCGAAGGGCGAGAAGCCGCCGGCTGAACCAGATCCCAGCGTGCGGACAGTGGCTCAGAACGCCTACGAGCTGCTGAGCACGTGGCACGGCCCGATACCTGGCCAACGTGACGACGGCTCGATCGATCCCGATGCCCTGAACGAGTGGGTCGACGTCGCCCGGGCGAAGTTCGCGGCATCCGGCCGCGACGAGATCGGGGACCAGCGCATCGGGCATTCCCTCTGGTACGCACCAAAGGGCGACGATGGACTTCACCCGCATGAGGCGGTTCGAGATCTGCTCGGACGAGTCGCGAGCCAAGAGATCGAGACCGGCTTCTCCACGGAGGCGTTCAACAGCCGAGGGGTGGTCAGCCGCCGCCAAGGCGGCGACCAGGAGCGGGAGCTCGCCGCCCGCTACGGCGAGCTCGCCACGGCATTCCGCGAGAAGTGGCCCCAGATCGCTGGCGTCTTCCGTGGCTTGGATGACCACTACCAGTCTCTTGGACGGTGGGAGGACGCCCGCGACGAGCTCGACGAGTAGCCGGGTTCAGAACGGGAGGGGTTCTCTAAGCATGGGGGCATCGCGGACGTCGGGGTGCTTCCCGGTGTCGGTCGGCTTGGCCAGGAAGGCCTGGGTGGCAAACAGGTTCCACAGCGCCGTGCAGGCGTCGGGGTCCTTGGACGACGGCCAGGCGTGGTTGAACTGGACGTCGCGCCCCTTGGCCAGGTTGGTCGCGTACGTGAAGGCGACGGTCGGGCTCAGGTTGTCGTCGAGCATGACCCGGCGCCCGCCCGGCAGATCGTCGAACTTGCCCACGTGGCCCGTCCGCCGGAGCGTCGGGAACACCGCCAGGCCCTGGTCTGGGCGACCGGGCCGGGGTGCAGGAACACCGAGTGCTCCGCGACCGCGGCCACGATCTACGGGTAGCCCGCCCGCCTCAGGACCTCGGTCAACTGGTCGATGCCGTCGAGGATCGGTCCCGTCTCTCGACGCTTGCCGGCCGGGATCACGACCCCCGCCTCGAAGGTCACCTCGACGCCGAGCCGAAGGACTCCGACGACATAGCCGGCCTCCGCCCAGGCGCTCGACTGACCGGACGGCTCGTGACGGTTGCCTCACCACTGGGGGTAGGTCCGCGCGCTGGGCGGGAGGCCGCCAACGAGAGCGTCGAGATCGCCAAGTAGGTGACAAGCCCCGCCACGATGACCACCGGGGCGCTCATCGACGCGACCCCAACGGCGAGCCAGACCAGCCCCCAGAACCAGGTTGGTCAGCGCTCCGCTCGTCTCTCGAGCGGTGGCGCGATCGACCTCCGGATCCGAGGGTGCTTCCTCGTTGATGGCCTAGATGCTCGTCCGATCAGGGGCGGGCGTCTGCTGCGGCCGCGCCGCAGGTCCTTGAGTGGACGTCCTTCACGGCAGAACGAACCAGACGTCGCTCGTGGCAAACCCCGGACGCGCGGTGCGCAACTGGCCATCCCGCTGCCGCAGCCACGGATTCGCTTTCGCCTCGGCTGCCGAAAGGGGCGGGGCGGACACGTGGCTGGCATGCTCGCCGTCCTGCCCCACCGTCCTCCGGCAACACCCATCGTGGGGTACGATCGCCGCGTGATGACACCTCAAAAGGGGGCCGAAAAGGGGGCCGCAGCGAGTGACCTTCCTCAGCCCGAGACTCGCTGGTTCGAGGACTTCGAGCGGAGCGCCGCCGCGGCGGTCGCTGAGCGTCCGTCGGGCGGCTTCGTGCTCCGTGACGACGTGCGTCCGGCCGTCGGCATGGGTATCGCGTGGGACGATCCGCAGTACGCCGGCCCATGGTTGGTCGCGACCGGCAGCCACCTGGTGCGCGTGCCGATCTTGGAGCATCCGCGACGGCTGCTGCGCGACTTCGAGGCAGCGGCGGCGGCGCCAACGGACGCGGCGATCATCGCCCTCGCCAACCGGTACGGCTGGCTCCAGCAGCGGGTAGACCTGCTTCCCTTGTCGCTACGCGGTACGCTGCCGGGCGCCAACCTCGTCGACGACTTCGAGGTCGGTGAGCAGCTCTCCGAGTGGCGGACGGAGCTCGAGCGACTACACGACCTCTTCGAGGTACGCCACGCCGTCCGCGTCCTTGAGGCCGACGGGGTCACGCCCAGGGATGCAAGGCGGGCGCGTCTGCTACTACGTGATCGGGTCCGGCGGACGCCCGGTGGGGCCGTGAAGTACGTCTCCGGCTCCCTGTCCGGCGCCACGCCATACGGCCGCCAGCGGTTCCTCCTCATGCCCGGGAAGCCTGGAGCGGAGGGGATCGGCGCGTACCTGGCACCCGATCTGGAGTTGCGGGGCGGCCGGTTGTACCTGTCGCTTGAGATCAACGACGCCATGCGCGAGGGCGAGGTGTACCCGGTGCTGATGCCGCTCCGCGACAACGCCCTGCGGTTCTTCCCGCGTTCGGTGCTCGCTGCGGTCCATCTCGCCTTGGTGCTCGAGCTGGCTGGAGGCATGCCCGAGCGGGCATGCGCCAAGTGCGGCGACCTGTTCGCCGCGACTCGCCGGGACCGGGAGTTTTGCTCCCGGGGTTGCAAGGAGTCGGCTCGCAAGGTGCGCGTCCGGACGCCGGCCCCGAGTCGCCGGTGAGCTCGCTGCGTGTCTGATGTCACAGCCGCTGCGAGCGAGGACGGATGGCTGCGACACCACGCTCACCGACCCAAGGGCCTGGGCGAAGAGTGCCGCCGGGCAGCAAGGCCGGCCGACACCTCCCGTACTCAACTCGTCGGCGGCCCTATGGTTATGGGCAGAGTCCCACGCCGCAACGCATCTGCCCGCGCGGCGATGCCCACCTTCGGGTCGATCGCTAGGGCCTCGTCCCACGCCCGGAGCGCTCCGACGGTGTCGTAGAGAGCAAGCAGGACCTCGCCGATCCACCGATGCGTCATGGCCAGACGTCGACGGTCGTCCGCGACCTCCTCCTTGACTCGGAGCAGGGCCGAAAGCAGCCGACGTCCTCGGGCAAGCGGGAGCCCTTCGGCAAGTTCGTCGCGTACGCGGTCCACGACACGATCGGCACCACCGCGCTCGAGGATCTTCTCCCACAGCCCGTCGAGATCGAGGCATCTTCCATCCAGGAGGCTGTACCGAGTCCATGCCGACTCGCGGTTCCAGGCGTGGATGACCTCGTTCTCGTCGATGATGATGACCCGCGCCTCCCAACCCTCGAGGTCCCGGCTCCAGCGCCTCCGGCCCGATGGGATGCTGATCACCTCGAAGGCGCCCTGGGACTCGCGGCGCTGTGGGCTATCGAACTGCAATGCGAGTGAGGTCCCGCCTGGGGCTACGGCAGCGGCAACGACGTAGACGGACGCTCCGCGACGGCTCACCGCGGCTCGACCGCTGGCGTCGAAGATGCGCAGGCGGTGCTGCTCCCAGCCGTCGAACGGGTGGTCAACAAGGACCAGCGAGCCTCCGTCGGTGAGGAACACGAACGCCTCAACCTCCAGTGGCCCCCGGTACTGCTCGACTCCGTCGCGGTACACGCGCCAGGATCCCGCGAAGGGGTTTCTCGCCTTCGATCGCGGACCCCTCTCCTCGGCCAACCAGACGGTCCATTGGCCGCCCGGCGACGTCATAACGTGCCACCACGACCCCTCCTCGTCCTGGACCAGCTTGCCGTGGTCCTGCGTGGGGAGGGTCCGCACTTCCTCTTCTGGGAGCAGGTGTATCTCGTGCATCGGGCGTCAATCAAGACAATAGGCGATGTCCAAAGCGCCCGGTCCCCTCATGACTGCGTTCGTCCACAGTCCCTGGGCGGAACACGCTCGTGGTGACCTACATGTACCGCGATCGACTCGTCGGCAGACCCGACGGTGTCACGGCTTGACCTGACGCTGGGGCGTGTCCGTCGTTGCCCCGCTTCTGCTTGCCCCGCCGCGCCCAGTCCCGGCGGCCGTACAAGAGCGGGCCCAAAGCCGCGCGAGGACGTTCCGCAGCCGGCCTTGCCCGGCACGTCCAGGATGGGCAGCTCGGCGGACCGACCCGGCCCGAGACGGACGTAAGGTACACAATAACGTACGCATAAGCTGTTGATTCCAAGGACGCACCGGACTAGCGTGTTCCTCGGCGGCTGGGCCGACACGGAGCAGACCTCACAGATCGGCCCGCCGCCGCCATCGCCCAGGTCGGGCATGGCGGAGCCCACCGGCACGGGTTCCCGCGGCTTCGGCCGTGATGTCCAGCGTCGGCGCCGCCGGTCGTTACGGACCAGCGACGGCACCGCACCTTAACAACCACACAGACGCTGCCAATCGCGCTCATCTCGATGCGCGGTTCGATGCAGGCGAGGCGCGCCCTCCGCTCTTCGTGATGCGGGTGGAGCTGCTGACCCGGCCGAGGCGGGCCGTCGCGAGGACACATCCTCGACGATCCGAACCATGGCCGGTCAGCGCTCCGCTCGTCTCTCGAGCGGTGGCGCGATCGACCTCGGATCCCAGGGTGCTTCCTCGTCGACGGCCTCGGTGCTCGTCCGATCAGGGCTCACATCCGCGTCCGGAGTGGCGGACCACGTCCGCGCCGGAATGGAGGTGATGTCCAGGCAGGACGACCACTCTTGAGCCGGCGGCGAGCGCACCCCGCCGGTGCTCATCAACCCCAGATGCGCGCCGGACCGGGCCGATCCTCGCCGATCGAACCGCGATGCAGGGCAGCGTGCCGCGACTGCCTGAAGCCATCGCCTGCCCAGTCCGTCCCCCACCTATGGACGCGGCTCCCCGCATCTTTCGGAAAGGAACGAACCAGCCATGCAGACGATGGACACCCCGACCGCGACCAAGGTCATCTACGGCGTGAACGAGCTCGACCTCGACCTCGCCGGCAAGAGCGTCCGTGGGATCTGGAAGGTCCTCGAACAGGTCTTCAACATCCCGCGCGACGCGCAGGTCACGGTCAACGGCGCAAGGGTGGACGACGAGTACGTCGTCCGGCCCGGCGACGAGATCGAGTTCCAGAAGGCGGCCGGCGTCAAGGGCATCTGCGCCTGACGTCAGCCGAACCCCACAGGCGGCGGAGTCTTTAGGAGTCCATGACGCGCCTCGCGCGCCAGGGCCTCTGGGCTCCGCCGCCCCGAAAGGAGCTCCGAGATCGCCATGCAGTCCCGCACCTACCTGCGCATCGAGGGCGACCTCGTCTCGCTGGTGAGCGAGGTGATCGATCGGGAGGTGACCCTTCCCGACCTGCTCACCGAGCTCACCTCGAGCCAGGTTGCCATCACCCCCACGCTGCCGATCGGCTGCCGGCTGTGGCTGCGCTCGGGGACGACCGACCGCGAGGTCTTCGTCGTCGAGCAGGCCCCAAGCCGGCGGACGATCAGCTACCACGCCAGCAGCCGTGCGGAGCGCGAGCCCGTGTCCTACCGGCTCGCGCTGCCGTACGTCGTGTTCGTGGTCTCGACCTACCGTGAGCAGATCGAGAGCCTCGCCACGTACTTCCGCACCGAGCCCCTGGGCTCGCTCGACGCGGCGCTCCTGTGCTCGACCCTGCCCAACACCTCCGACGACGGAATGGTCTGTCTCGGATCGGTCAGGGTCGCGGGACAGAGCGTCGGCGAGCGGGTCGACGCCCTGCTCGCGGCGTACTGGGCGAGCCGCTTCAACCAGGACCTGCGACGCCACCCGCTGCCGTTTTCCGGTGGTTTCCGGGCCTGGGCCGCCCGCAGTCGACACGATCCCTTGGCCGCCCTGTCGCTCTCGTACGACCCCTACTGGCGGACCCTCCGCCAGGTGGTCGCGCAGATGGCTGGGATCGCACCAACGGATCTGCCGGCCGCACCGGCGGAACCCGAGGCGGACGTCCAGACCGAGGTTCGGACACCGGAACCCCCGGACACAGAGGGAGGCGAAGACGATGATCTCGCTGCCTGAACACCTCCGGCGGATCGAGGCCGTCCGGCCCCGGTCGATCGCGGCCACGGTGGCGCCGTACCTCGGCGCGCGGACGGGCACCCTGCCCAACCGCACCGTCGAGGAGGCGGCGCTCACCGTCCTCGCCGCGGTGCTCGGGCACGGTGGTCCGCTGCGCGAGCAGCTCACAGCTGAGCGCTCTGGCTTCGAGCGGCTCAGCTCGCTGGTGTACCGGGCGCCCGAGCGACGGGGAGGGGGACTGTGATGTTCCCGATCCTCGAAGCGGGGGCACCTCTCGACGGGGCGTCCCTGCCGGCCTTCCTCGTCGCTCGCGACGGGCTCTACCTACGCAAGCGCAGCCTGCTCGGGTTGAGCCAGACGAAGGTCGGTCGGGTCGCCCACCTGCCGGACGGATCCGAGTTCGTCGACTACGCATTGCCACCGGTCCCGGCGGATCTGATGGCGCGCGTGGTCGGCTTCTTCCGGGCCGTCTGGCGGACGCACCACACCGAGGCCGCAGTCCTGCTGACCTGGCACGAAGGGTCGTTCGACCTCGCCGTGCCCAAGCAGCGGGTCAGCTCGGTCTCGGTCAAGTTCGAGGTCGCAGCAGGCGACCTGCCGCAGGGGTCGCGGCTCGTCGGCACAATCCACTCGCACGGGGGCTACGGCGCCTACGCGAGCTCGACCGACGAGGACGACGAGGCGGAGCTCGATGGGCTCCACGTCGTCGTCGGCGACTTCGACCGGCGCACGCCGGGTTACGCGGCCGCGATCGTGGTCGACGGCATCCGCTTCCACCCGAAGCTGGGTCAGCTTATCGAGCGGCCTCGACGTCCCGTCGAGCCACCGGATGACTGGCTCCGCAAGGTGAAGGTGGCGCCCCCGCCGCGACGGCCGGGCAAGCCGCCGTCGATGGCCGAGTTCGTCCGCCGCGGCTTCAAACCCGCGGACGAGATTTCGAAGCCATCCCGACGCGAGCTCGAGGACGCCATCGAGAAGGCGGGCAAGCTCGCCACCTCCCTCGGTTATCGCCTCAGCACCCATCTCGTCCCGGTGTCCCCACCGGTCGAGCCGGAGGCCCGAGACGATGCTTAGCCGAGTCGTCCTCATCGGCTGCGGCGGCATCGGCAGCCAGCTCGCGGGTCCGCTCACCCGGTACCTCGCGAGCCGGCACGAGCCCCGCCCGCTCCTCGTCCTCGTCGACGGCGACGCCTTCGAGGCGGGGAACCTCGGACGCCAGGCCTGCGCGGTCGGCGACCTGGGCACGAACAAGGCCGAGGCCTTGGCCCGGGTCGCCCGATCGATCGGACTGGCCGTCCAGGTGGTCCCGGAATACGTGAGCGGCGCCAACGTCGGGCACGTCGTCCGCGAGGGGGACCTCGTCCTGCTCGCGGTCGACAACCACCCGGCGCGCGCCCTGGTCGACCGGCATGTCGCGACCCTCCGGGACGCGACGCTCATCAGCGGCGGCAACGACGAGACGGACGGCAACGTCCAGCTCGTCCGCCGCCGCGACGGCTGGTCGGTCGACGGCCACCTCGTCGAGATCCACCCGGAGATCGGCGAGGCGAACGGTGACCCGGAGCCCGGGGCCGACGGCTGCCAGGCGATGGTCGCCGAGCGGCCCCAGCTCCTGGCCACCAACCTCCTGGTCGCGAGCGCGATGCTCAGCTGCCTCTGGCAGCTGACGGAAACCGGCAGCGTCCCCTACAGCGAGGTCTACCTCGATGTGGTCCAGTGCGCGATGCGAAGTCGGCGCTGGTTCCGCGTCCCGGAGGGCGCGCAGTAGGGCACGTGTGGCTTGACGGTGCACACACCAGAGCCGGGGAGGCGCCAGCGGCGCTCCCCGGCCCCAACCACATGAGACATCGAGGACCCGGCGATGGCCGACACCACGACGACCCGAACCGCGCAGCTTGCGAACACATTCCGACCTGGTAACGGCGTCACGCCGCCCTACCTGGCCGGCCGCGACGTGCTTCTCGATGAATTCGATTCGTTCATGTCGGAGGCGCCGCTGCACCCGAATTGGACACTCACCGGGCTCCGAGGCACGGGCAAGACCGTCCTACTCGGCGAATTCGCTACTCGCGCCGAGCGCGCCGGCTGGGTGACTCTCCAACGGGAGTTCGGTGATCGCCATCGAAATGACGCATCCCTTGCCGAGGCGATTGACGAGGACTGCAACGCGCTGGCGCGGCGCGTATCGAAGCTCGCCGGCGTCGGCCAGGCCATCGAAGACGGTGTCCGCCAACTCCGGCCTCGACGGCTGACGCTCGGAGAGATCGGATACGAGCCCGCCTACGGTGATCGGTCGGCCAATCCGGCCGATCTGATGCGGGCGTCGCTCGCAACCCTCAACGAGGCAATTTGCGAAGCCAACCGACCGGGGGCGCTGCTCCTCTACGACGAAGCCCACCTCCTCGCCGACGATCGGCCGCGCGAGCGTTTCCCTCTCTCAGGTCTCCTCGCAGCCGTTGCCGCCGTCCAGCGGGAGGTACCCCGCGTAAGGATCGTCCTGTCGGGCCTGCCGACCCTGAGCCTCAACCTCAAACGTGCGCGCACGTACGCCGAGCGAATGTTCCGCCACTCCACGGTCGGGAATCTAGAGCAGGACGATGCGTGGGTTGCGCTTCGGATACCACTCGCCGGCTCCGGCCGATCGTTTCCGCTCCCGTTGATCGGCGAGATTGTCGAAACGACCGGTGGGTACCCATATTTCCTGCAGTTTGTGCGCCACGAAGTGGCGCGTGTTCCGGGTGGGTTGAAAGGACCCACCGGCGGCCTGTGCGGATGATCACGCGGCAGGGCACGAACCACCCGCTCGCCAGTCTCCTGCGGCAGCTCAACCAGCTGCTACGGGGCTGGACCAACTACTTCCGGCACGGCGCTTCCTCGAAGACGTTCGGGTACCTGCACCAGTTCAGCTGGTGGCGGGTCATCCGCTGGCTCCGGCGGAAGCACCTCCGGGCCAACTGGGAGTGGCTCCGACGGCACTACCTGCCGAGGTGGTTGCCGACGGATGGCGAGGTACGACTGTTCGATCCGGCGGCGGTGGCGATCACCCGCTACCGCTTCCGGGGCGCGGCCGTTCCCTCGCCGTGGGAGCCGGGGATGAAAGGGGTTTCCGGATGACCAGCGACATGATCTTGTGGAGAGCCGGATGCGGTGGAAGTCGCACGTCCGGTTCGGAGGGCGGGCCGGGGAGACGGACGGGCCGAAAGGCTCGCACCGCGCCCCGGTCCCGACCCCACTTCGGGGCCTACGTCTGCCGCAGCGTCCCAACCGCGGAGGTGTCGGCGGCGGACTACCAAGCCGTCGAGTCCGCTCTGCTCCATGAGCTCGACTTGGCCTTCTTCGAGGACCGCTTCGAGGGAGCGAGTCCGACCGAGCAGCGGGTGCTCGAGGTAATGGCACGCGAGTCGGAGCAGATCAGGCTAACGCGGCTGCGGCCCCGCCTCAGCGACGTCGCGAGCCTCGACCTCGTCGTTCGCCGTCTCGTTGAGCGGGGTCTTATCTATCGAGCCAGCCGTGGCGCCTACGACTTCGCGCTGCCGCTGTTCCGTGCCTACATCCGGCGGCGCCAGGGCAATCTTTCGAATGTTTCAGGATCCGTAAGAACCTCTGCCATCGGTCACCAAGGCGTTGGCGCCGACGGATGAAGCGGCCTTCGGATCCTCGAGAGCGATCCCTACGAGCGCGAGTCGCCGCCTATAGCCTGCACGCCCGGTACGACCCGAGGCAGACGACCGCCAAGGCTCGGGCGACCTTTCTGAATTCATTCGAACGACTCGTTGACCCGAACGGGAAACTGCCTCATGCCGAACGGCTTCGTCGCGCCGAGGCAGCGCGGAAGGCCCACTACGCTCGGCTTGCGCGGCTCAGCCACATGACGCGCCAATCACGTCGCCGTGCCGAGGATGACACCGACTGAATGCGCTCTCACCACAAGAGCTGATGATTCGGTCGGTTCTGAGCGTGGAAGAGCCGATAAGTATCGCCGCGAACCACGGCTCGGCATCCGTGCCCAGCGAGGAGATGACCATTGAGCCGAGCGTGGACCCCGCGAATTTCGCACGAGATTCAGGGCATCTGGGTCGTTCCGAGGACGATCGGGCCGTAGCGGCGATCCTGGGCGGGCACCCCTTCCGAACGAACAGCTGATAAGTGTGCCCGTTTGTATCGGCCCGCCACGCTTGTAGCACTGCGCAGAGGGCGGGAGACTTACGAAACAGCTGCTCTACCGCTGAGCTATGTCGGCGCGCGGGCCACTATAGCCGATGTGTTCTGGCAGCAGGGTCCGTCTGTCGCCCCTGTCGAGGTCCACTCAGCCCGACAGCCGCGCCAATACCACCCGGGAGTGGCCGGGGTCCGACACCACCGCGCGCCATTTCCGATGGGTCTCGTCGGAAAGGGGTCACGCTCCTTTCGTAAGCCGATGCCCGCTCAATTCGGAACTGTCGCCGGGGCCCGATCCCCCTCGAACCCGAGCCGGCCGCGCGTCGCCAGGATCAGCACGAGGGCGATCGCACCAAAGGCGAGCACGCCGACGCCAAGAAGCGGCGTCGGGCTTGTCGGGAGCATCGCGAGCGAGGCGTTGATGCTCGAGTGGGTGAGCATCGCAAGCAAGAGGCTGCCCTTCGTGTGGTTGAACACCCACGTCATGAGGGGCGTGAGAGCAACGACCATCAGGAGGAACAGAACAACAGTCGCCGCGTCCGATCCGCCGTTTTCAGCCGTCCACTCCGGGATCAGGAACTGTGGAAGGTGCCAGCCGGCCCACAACACGCCAAGGAGGAGCGACGCTGCGAGCGGTCCGAACGCCGTTTGCATCCGCGGTAGCGCGAAGCCTCGCCAGCCTGGCTCCTCGAACAGCGGTCCGCTCAGCCAGCCGACGAAGAGGTAGACGAGGAACGTGACCGGGATCCGGCCGAGCGACGCCGCGCCGAAAGCGTCGACTCCGCCCGGCACGACAAGCGCGGCCGCCATGCACGCAAGCGGCAGGCCGACGACCGCGAGGAGGTACCAGCGAGCGCCGACGCGCCAGATACGAACACGAGACAGCAGCGCGCCGATCGCGGGCCGTCCGCCGAGAGCGGCGACGACGATGATCGCGGCCACGGTCGGTCCGACCGTCTGAAGCAGGATCACGAGCGCCGCCGGCAACCCGAGGAGACCGTAGAGGAGCGCGAGCAGGAGCCACGACACGCCATAGGCCAGGCAGAAGTACGCGACGATCGGGTGAGTCCGGAGCGCGGCTGCCAGGCCGGCCCGGCGTGACGGCACTCCTCCGATGGCAACCCCGTGGACCGGTCCTTCCTGTGCATGGGTCTGCATGCCGTCCTCCTGTCCCGGGGGCCAACGGGCCAACGGGCCCGGACGAACGCCGAGCGATGGCCCTCGGCGGACAGCGGACACCCTGGAGGGCCCGTACCCTGGATGCAAGCGCCGACCGGAGTTGTGCCGAGAGCCAAAAGGCCTGGCGCGTCCAGGTACGCCGCAATCAGCCGGAGGTTCGACCGTGCTGGCGGGCACGGCCGCGCCGGAGGGCGCGACCTGTGCCATCGGCGGGAGCGACTACGTCAGCTTGAAGTTGGCGATGTACGTCGAGCC
This sequence comes from uncultured Chloroflexia bacterium, assembly GCA_963713095.1. GTDB lineage: Bacteria > Chloroflexota > Limnocylindria > Limnocylindrales > CSP1-4 > CAIXZV01. Next base: position 1,006,887 of record CAVQKK010000003.1, on the reverse strand, counting down.
GTCCACGAGGCAGATCTGGAGGTTCGACGATGGCACGCGGATCGAGCTACGCATGGACTCGGCTGACAGGCAGGGCGGTGCTCGGGTTGTGGCGCACGCGGCCGAAGCGCGGCCCGTGTCGCCGGCTTCTTGACTTGGACGTATGCGCTGAAGTCAGCTTGGGGACCGCGATCTGGCAAACTGGTCTTCCTGTTCCCCTTGGGCGCCACGCTCTCGCACCGAATCGCCAAGCGCCAGCAGGTGCTCCGTTGCCGCGTCGTGACGGCCACGCTTGTCGCCCGCGGGTAGAGCAGTCCAGCTTGGACCATGCGCTTGAGGTCGAGCCCGCCGACGTAGTCCGAAACACCTCCATGCTGCTGGTAGGTGCTGTTTCGAACACGGAACCGCTGCGCCGCGTCGAGCAAGGCGACCACGACCCGATCGGGCAACCCGTGGCGTTGTGCTTCAGTGCTGAAGGCATCCCACAGGCGCTCCGCCTCGCCACTCGCCGCGACACCGTGCGCGCCTCCCGGAAGTACGCCGTCAGGCAGAATCGCACCCATCTGGCGCCTTCCGTCAGTCGAGGTAGTAGTCGACTCCGATCGTCATCAGCCGGTGCTGCGACCGGTGGCCACCGGAGTTCCAGACGTACATCCTGATCGTCAGCGCGTTGGCCCTGGCAACCGAGTTGATCTCAGGCAGCGACACCACGTCCGTGACCCAACCAGTCGTGCTGTTGCAGGAGACCGGCGATCCCGCGCTGCCGTGCGTCGCGACCAACGTCCCGCCCTGGAGGACGTCGAAGGAGTAGCAGGTCGTGTCGCCCGCCGTCTCAGACCGGTAGGTGTGCGTGAGGGTGGCCCCCGTCACCACCGAGCCGGCAGGCACGTAGGCGGGGAACGTCACGGCGAAGTAGCGGTTGGGATCGAAGCTGACGGGCCAGTTGCCAGAAGGCGTGAAGGCGGTGTCGGTGACGGTGATCGTGACCGTCGTCGTGGCCGAGCTTGCGAGGCCGTCGGTGACGCGGTACGTGAAGCTGTCCGTGCCACTCCAGTTGGTGTTGGGCGTGTAGCTGAACGACCCGTCCGCGTTGAGTGTCAGCGAGCCGTTGGCAGGCCCGCTGATGGGCCGTGGCGCCGTCACCGAGAGCGTCCGCGGGTCCGGGTCCGTGTCATTGGCCAGCACGCCGGGCGCCGCGACCGCGAGCCCGTTGTTCTCGATGACCGTGTAGGCATCGGCGACGCCCGTCGGGGGGGTGTTGGTCACGGTGACCGTGACCGTGTCTGTGTCGGTCATCGCGAGGTCGGTCGCCAGGAGGGCGACCTCGGCGGCCGTGAGCGCGCGGTTGTAGACGCGCGCGTCGTCGATCTGGCCGGTGAAGTCGAAGGAGTTTGAGCCATTCCCGTGCTTGCCGATGAAGCTGTTGGCGCCGAGGCCGTAGTTGACCGAGAAGGTGGTGCTCGTCGTGGCCACGGCGACACCGTCGAGGTACAGGGTGGCGAGGTCGCCCGCGTCGTTGAAGGTGTACGCCACGTGGTGCCAGCCGGTGCCCGTGAGCGGTGCGCCTGGGTCGTAGGTGGTCACGATCCAGCCGGCGCCGGGGTTGTAGATCCAGGCGCCGATCCGGTTGGTGCCACCATCCTGGAGTCGCAGCCCGACGCTGTCGCCGAGCGAGATGACCTCGGCGCCATAGGTATCGGGCAGGGTGAGGTTCACCCACGCGGCCAGGGTCACGTTGGCCGGGTTGCCGAAGTGGCCGGTCGTCTGGACGGACCCGGATCCGGCGAGGCCCAGCACGTTGCCGCGGGTGGCGTCGACGACCGCGGTGGCGCCGTTCACGGTGCCGGGGTAGCCGCCGGCGGGACTGGTGTCAGTGCCCAGGGCAGCCGGGTTCTCGAACGCGTAGCGGCCGACAAGGGCCGTGTCGATGTCCAGGCTGAGGAGGACCGAGTCCCTGGTCGCCAGGGTCAGCGTGGCGGTGCCGGTGAAGCCAGTGGTCGGGTCGTAGCGCAGGCCGTCGAGCGCGGTGTTGATCGCGGCGGCGGTGCCCCGGAACGTCATCGTCGCGTCGGCCGTGCCGTCGCCCGCGGTGAACGTCAGGCCCGTGGTGCCGGCCAGGGCCAGGGTGCCGTTGGTGACGCTCAGGGTGACCTCGTTGGCGGCGCCACCGGCGTCGACGTCGGCGATCGAGATCGCGTTGCCGTTGGCCGTTGAGAACACCTTGGCGGTGTTGAGGCTCGTGCTCTGCGGCCCGGGCACCGTGTTGACCGGCGGGTCGTTGACCGCGGTCACGGTGACCGTGACCGCCTGGGTGTCTGTCAGGCTGCCGTCCGAGACCTGCACGATCACGTCGTAGTCATTGTCGCGACCCGCGTCGGTCGGGGCGTCGTAGTCCGGGGCCGAGGCGAAGGCCAGTACGCCGGTGCCGGAGTCGATCGTGAACTTCGCGGCGTCGGGTCCGCCGCTGATCGAGAACGTCAGCGTCTGCGGCGGCAAGTCCGCGTCGGTGGCGGTGACCGTGGTGACGGCGGTGGTGTGTTCCGGGACGCTGATCGACGCGGTCGCCCCACCCCCGTTGCTGGTGATCACCGGGGCTGCGTTGGCGGTCAGCCACAACGCGGCGATCCTCCGAGAGTCCACTCTCGCCGTGTTCGTCCCCGTGTTGTTCGAGAGCCTGCCTTTGACAGTGTGGGCTGTCGCCGCCACGGTCTCAGCCCAGGCAACCGCTGCGCTGTCAGCGGTCGTCGCTCCGTAGGGAGAGCCCCGTGAGTGGGCTCGATCGTTCGCGTCGACCTTGATCCCATAGGCCTCCCCGTAGTTGTTCGACGATGTGCCGTTCCGCTTGGTCCCGACCGCCACGACCAGGAGCTCACGCGTGTCAGTCGTTGTCCTGCTGATCGTTGCCTGGGCATCGTCAACCAGGCTCGACGAGGTCGTGCTGACCTGGGTGTCCGAGCTGATCGCGTCCAGCAGGGTGGTGTCGGCAAACATCAAGACGCCAAGCTGTCGGCGATGGATCGTGACCGTGCCGCTCGAGTTGTTTCGCGCAAACCTCCCCGCCACCGTCGTGGGCGAGGCGGTGAGTTGCATGGCCCATGCGGTGAACACGCTGTCACCCAGGTTCGCGCGGTACGGCGATTTCTCAGCCTGACTGCAATTCGTGCAGGTGCCGCCACCGCTCACGCTGATGGCCACCTTCTTCCCGAGACTGTCTTCCGTCGGCCCGCTGTTGGCGACGTTGTAGAGGATCAGGGCCTTGGTGGCGCCGGGCGGAGTGAAGGTCACCGAGCCGTCGGGATCATCGGCCAGGGTCGCGCTGCTCCTGGTCGCCGTGATGGTGCTGTCCACGTACTGGTAGGCGTTGCCATTCAACACGTAGATGAGCAGGACCCGGTTGCTGACGGTCGTCGTCGAGCCGTTGGCGTTGCTCGCGAATCGTCCCCTGATCGTGTGAGAGCCGGAACCCAGCGTCCCGATCCAGAACGTGGTGTTTCTGGTGGCGTAGTTGCTCGAGTACGGCGAATCCCAACTGTTGGCGAGATCGACGCCATCGACGCTGATCGCATTCTGGGTCCCGGTGACGCCCGTGGCAGCGCCGTTCACGCTGTTGGCCTGGTACACGACGAGGACCGTCTGAGAGGCGCCCAGGCTGAAGGTCTGGCTTGCCTGGGCATCGTTCTGGAGCGCACTTGAGCTCGTCGTCACGGCCGTCTGACTCGTGACAACGTACTTGTCCTTGAAGGTCAGGAGCGTGCTCGCCGCGACGGTGAGGTCGGTGTTGGTGACCGAGACGTCACTGGCATTGAGCCCGCTGTAGGCGGCGTCGCTGCTGCTGGCAGGGGACGTGATGATGGAGTAGGCGATATCTCCGTCGACCAGTGCGTCCGCCACTCCCGTGACCGTCACCGTCTGGGGGGTGCTCCAGTTCGTGGTCAGGAACGTGAGGCTGGCCGGCGAAGCCGTGCCTTCGGTCGTGTCGCTCGACGAGATGCCGATCGTGACGTTGGCCGTGGGGGCCGCGTCAAGGACAACGGTGAACTGGGCCGAACCGCCAGCCTCCGTTGTCGTCAGGCCGCTGGTCGGGTTGACAGTGATGCCGGCGGTGGGAGCGCCGTTCGCGATCTTCGCGGCGAAGGCATCGTCGCCGCCGCCGTACGCGCGGACGGGCGAGGCCCAGGTGGTGCTGCTCGATCCGGCTACGTACACGCTGCCGCTACCGTCGACCGCGATCCCAGCGCCCTGGTCCGTCCCGGCGGCGCCGAGGAACGTGTTCCAGTTGCGGGCACCGCCGCTGCTGAGCTGAGCCGCAAACACATCCGTGCCGCCGGTGTACGCGCGCCACGGCGAGCCCCACGTGGCATCACTCGATCCAGTCAGGTAGGCACTGCCACTACCGTCGACGGCGATTGCATAACCGTGGTCGGAGGTGCCGCTGGCGCCCATGAAGGTGTTCCAGGTGAGCGCGCCACTGTTGCTCAGCTTGACGGCGATGGCATCGTAGCCGCCGCCGCTGCTGATGGGCTGGACCGGCGAGCCCCACGTCGTGTCGCCGGCACCCGCGAGGTAGACGTTTCCGCTGCCGTCCAGCGCAAGACCCTCGCCAACCTCGTATCCGCTGCCGCCCAGGAAGCTGTTCCAGGTGATGCTGCCGGCGCTGTTGAGCTTGGCGGCCATGAGATCGAAGCTGCCGCCGTAGGCACGCACCGGCGCGCCCCACGTGGCGCTGCTGAACCCACCCACGTACACGTTGCCACCTGCGTCCACCGCCACGCCCCGGGCGCCATCCGATCCGCTGCCGCCGAGGAACGTGTTCCAGGTGCGTGCACCGCTGCTGTTGAGCTTGGCTGCGAAGGCGTCGGCGCTGCTGCTGTAGGCGCGCACGGGCGAACCCCAGGTGGCCGAGCTGTTCCCGTCCACATACACGTTGCCGCTGCCATCGACGGCAATCCCATATCCGTAATCGTTGGCACCGCCGCCCAGGAACGTGTTCCAGGTGAGACTGCCGGTGCTGCTCAACTTGGCCGCAAACGCGTCCACGCCGCTGCTCTTCGCCTGCACGGGTGAGCCCCAGCTGGCGTCGGCCTGGCCCACCACATAGACGTTGCCGCTGCCGTCCACCGCGATCCCGTTGACCTGATCCGACGTGCCCGTGCCGCCCAGGAAGGTGTTCCAGATGAGCGCGCCGCTGCTGTTGAGCTTGGCTACGAAGCCGTCGTTGCCGGTGCCGAAGGCCCGCACGGGTGAGCCCCACGTGGCGCTGCTGTAGCCGGCCACATAGACGTTGCCGCTGCCATCCACAGCCACGGCCTGGGCGTCGTCATTGCCCGAGGCTCCTTGGAACGTGTTCCAGGTGAGCGATGTCGCCGCCGCGACATATGGGCCGACCGGCGGCGGTTCGACATAGGGGCCGACGTACGGGCCGCCGCTCGCGACGCCGGCCACGCCGGCGGGAACGACCTCCTCGGTGCCCGCATCGGTCGCGGCGCGGGCCAGGTCGAGGCGCCCATTGCCTGTCTCAGTGCGCGAGCCGACGGCAGCCGCACTGCGCGCCAGCCGACCCACGATCGTCCCGTTGGTCGCCCGCGGGTCCAATGCGCGCAGAAGCGCGGCGCTTCCGGCGACCTCGGCCGCGGCGGCAGACGTCCCGCTGACGGAGATGTCGCCACCTCCGGTGGCCGTGGAGAGGATGTCCTCGCCTGGCGCGGCGAGGAAGACCGACGGTCCGTAGTTGCTCTCCGAGGTGAGGGTGTCTCGGACGTCCGTGGCCGAGACACCGATGACGCCTCGGTCTCCTGCGGGATAGGTCGCCGCGCCCGAGCCCCCGTTTCCGACCGCGGCGACGATGACGGCTCCGTGAGCCCAGGCGTAGTCGATCGCGGCTTGCAGCGCCGGGGAGTAGCCGGCATTGCTGAACGCCATGAGGACCACGTCGGCGCCAGCGTCAGCCGCCGTCACGAGACCGGCGACGATGTCGCTGTCTCGTCCGGTCCCGTCCGCACCCAGAACCGTGACCGGCAGGATCCGGACGCCCGCGTACCCGATGCCGGCGATCTCGATCCCGTTGTCGGTCCGGGCGGCGACGATGCCTGCCATTGCGGTGCCGTGCCCGTTGGGATCGGTGTCGGCCGGCACCCCATCGACGAACGAAACGCCCGGGAGGAGTGTGCCGGCAAGATCCGGCTGGGTGGCATCGACGCCGGTGTCGAGGATGGCCACGACCGACTGACCCGTTGGCGGGGCGCCGTCGTGCACCGTGTCCCAGCCGATCCGCGGGAGCGACCACTGGTCGTCGTAGCGAGGATCCGAGGGCGTCGCCTCGGCCGTTCGCTCGAGGTCCGGTTCCACGGCCGCGACCCTGGGGTCGGCGGCGAGCCGGGCTGCCAGCTCCGCAGCCCCGTCCGTGGGCAGGGTGATCGTCAGCAGGTGGAGCTGCGGGATCTCGGATCCACGGGTGGCACCGTTGGCTGCCAGCAGGTCAGCGGTCGCGCCGGGCGCAAGCGGCGACCGGAGCGTGACGATGTACGGGACGCCCGGCGCCGGTGAGGCGCTCGGCTCGGGGCTCGGCTCCGGATTCGGGGACGCCGTGGGGCTTGGCGAAGGGTCCACCGCCGGGGTCGGCTCGGAGCTCGGCTCCACCACCGGGCTCGGCTCCACCACCGGGCTCGGCTCCGGATTCGGGGACGCCGTGGGGCTTGGCGAAGGGTCCACCGCCGGGGTCGGCTCGGAGCTCGGCTCCACCACCGGGCTCGGCTCCACCACCGGGCTCGGCTCCGGATTCGGGGACGCCGTGGGGCTTGGCGAAGGGTCCACCGCCGGGACCGGTGCGGACGACGGCGCGGACGACGGCGCGGACGATGGCTCCGCGCTCGGGGACGGGTGCGGCCCACGCACTGGCGCCGGCGACGGATCGTGCCCCGTCCGTCCATCCGCCGCTGACGCCGCAGAACCAAATGGGGTCGATGCGAGCAGGACGGCGAAGCTCAGCAGGCCGACGGCAGCACGTCGGACGAGGGGCGCGTGGCGCTGGGTGCGCGTCGTCATCGCACGGCCCTCACGGACCCTGCAGATCCCAGGGAGTCGTGAGGGGCACCTCATCGGCAGCGTCCGTGAAGCGGACGGGGTAGGTGCTGAAGCCCATGTACGGTGTCGAGCCGCTGAACCGTGCCTCGTCAACGACCATGCCGAGCGATCCGCTCTCCCTCCCGAGCACCCGGACGCGCAGATCGTTGACGAGGTCGGTCGATGCGACGACGGGCACCGGCTGCACGATCGTCGTCAGCGTGGTTCCGGTGACGCAACCGGCTGGGCTCCCCGCGCTTCCATACGTCGCGAGCAGCGCGTCGGTGGAGATCCGCCTGATCTCGATGTACACGCAGGCGGTCGAGGCGCCGGTGCTCGCGAAGGTGATCCGCAGGCTGGGAGCGCTCACCGCCAGCCCGTCGGGCAGGGGCGCGCTCAGGTCGAACTGGAGGTATCGACTCGAGGTGAACCCCGTCGTCCATGCCTTCGTCGAGACGGTGCGCAGGTCTCCCGCCACGGCGAACGGGCTTGAGCGATCGACGACCGCGCCGCTCGATGCGTCTTGCACGTCGAAGCCGCTCGTGACGTGCATCGCTGGGAAGATCCTGCTGGCGGCTGCCGTGTTGACGCCGTTTGCGGTCGTGTCACCGAACGCGGCGCTCGAGAGGTGCCCGGCAACAGTGAGGCTGACCACCAGGGCGACTGCCACCCGGGCAAGCCGGCGCCGCCGCGTGGCCGGACGGTGGATCACGGCCTCGTCGGCAGCTGACCTGCCGTCGTCCCAGACGAAGGTTGCGATCCCCAACAGGATGAGGGTGCCGGCCAGAGGAAGGTAGGCGCCCTCGGCCCACCAGGCCACGACCAGCCCGATCAACGGAACGCGGAGGCGTCCGACTGCCACGATCTCGGACGGAGGCAGGGGCGTCGAGTCCGGGGCCGCGTTGGCATCGCCCTTCGTCTGGTACGACCCGTCCTCCCCAATGCCCACGACGCGATGAGTCATCAGCTGGCCCGTGCCGGGCGCGTGGAACACGACCACCGTGCCGGGCCCCAGCGTGCCGCCGTCATAGGGTTGCGCGACGACGACGTCACCAAACGTGAGCACCGGCGACATCGACCCGGAGACCAGGGTGACGGCCTGCCAGCCGAACAGGGTCGGCCCCAGCGCCCACACGGCCAGCCAGAACGTCACGTGGCAGACGAACGTGGCAACCAGTCGGGCCGCCAGTCTCGCGCCGGAGAGTGCGTTGGAGTGGCGGCCCGCCCAGGAGGTGTTGGGCGGGGCCGCCTCGATCGCCGTCATGACCTGCCTTGGAGGCCCCGGGGCTGCCGGGGGCCCCCGGCTACTGGTTCTGCGCCTCCCAGGTGAACGTCGCGGAAGCGTTCAGACCCTGGGCCGCGTTTCCGGTCCCGCTCGGCAGTGACACCGTGAACTGGAACGTCCTCGTCTCCGACGAGGCACCGGTCGGAGACCAGCCGGTCGACAGCCCGCTGGCCCAATCCGCGTAGGTGGTGCCGAAGTTCGCCAACGTGCCCGTGTACAGCGTCGAGGCTGCGGTGAAGCCCGTGCAGTCCGCGAAGCTGCCGCCGGTCCCGACTTCCACGACGGCGTTCAGATCCGGCGCGAGCCCCGTGCCGCCGACGGTGGCGTACAGCTCAACGGGCTGGGCCGCGAGCGTGCCGCTGTAGGTGACGACAAGGCAGTGCGTGTCCGAGGCCCCCGGCTTCATCGCGGCGACGTTGAACATCGCCGAGCTCGAGTCGTCGTCGGACAGGACGACCGAGCCGGCCGTCCACGTGTCCCCGGCGTTGGCCGTCGTGGCCGTGAACGCTGCCCGCGACCCGACGATCACGAGCGCTCCCACCAGGACGAATGCCGCAACAGGTGCGGCCGCCCGGAGCACGCGGTCGCGGGTCCCCCGGTTTCGCTGAACTTCCTGAGCCTGGACTTGCATCGCTTCGTTCCTCATGACGACGACCTGAAGCCGACTGGGTGCCGCCGCCTCCCCTCCGGCGGGCATGGATCCGGGACGTGGGTCCTAGGATCGGAACGATGTCTGGGTGCGGCCATGCACCAGAAGTTGGTTTGCCTCGCGGTACCTTCGTCCCAGTCCGATTGCCCGACATGCCCGTGCGGCAACGCCTCGAGGCGGATCAGCTGTGGCGTGGAACGCCGTCGAGATCATCTTCGGGACGACCAGGATCCGGGCAGTCCTCCAGGGGCTCCGACTCGCGCGAGGAACTCAACCGGCGGCAGGCCGGTCCGAAGGCCCAATTGCCTCCCGCCGACGCCCCGCGGGGTCGTCGGCTCCGGATCCTCGCTCGCCCGCGATGGTGCTCGCTCGCTCCGCCGGTCGCCGCGGATGGCGCCGCTCAAGGCTCGTCAGCGACCCACCGCAGGAGGCACGCGCACGGAGTTGTCAAAGGGCGCGAGGGCAGCGTCGACGACCTCGCCCTGTCCAGCCTCTGGGGGGAGGTGTTGGGCACACCGCACCATGGGAAAGGCAGCCACGTGTTGGTACTGTGGCGTGACCCCGGCGGGGCCCTATCATCCAGGTCCTGAAAGGAGCGTCCCCATGGCCACCGTCAGCGTTCGCTACTTCGTCCGCGACATCGACGCCGCCATTGACTTCTACTGCCAGTTGCTCGACTTCCACGTGGCCATGCACCCCAACACGTCGTTCGCCATGCTCTCGCGGGGGGATCTCCGGCTGGTGCTCAGCGTCCCAGGCGGGGGGCCGGGTGGTGGCCAGGCGACGCCTGACGGCAGGCTACCCGAACCGGGCGGCTGGAACCGCTTCCAGCTCGAGGTTGCTGATCTCGCAGCCACCGTAGAGACGCTGCGCGCCCGGGGAGCCCACTTCCGCAGCGATATCGTCGTCGGCGTCGGCGTCAAACAGATCGTTGTCGACGACCCCTCCGGCAACCCGATCGAGATCGACGAGCCGACGATCCCCGAGGCGAGACAGGCGCTGCCTGCAACCGTATCGCGGGCGGGTTAAGCGCAGTCCCTTGTCGGGCCGCCGCATGCCTCGTACGCTCGGGCCAATCGGCCTCGCTCGAGACCGAACCGGATCCGTCGCCGTCCTCCCCCGGCGGTCGGATCGGGCCGAACCCGCCGCATGCGACGGTGAACGCGGTGGGCCGTCCGGCACGTTGCGGGGCGGCGTCGGGCCGGTACCGTCGACGCATGGCCACACTGAATGAAGACCCCGGCCCTGTCCTGGCCGTGGACCGGACCAGGTGACCCGCGGCTCCTGAACGCGCCGCGGAAGATCGCGGGTGCGCGCTTTGGTCTGCACACCGACGACGACACGTTGCCCGACGCCGAGGTCCGGGAGCACGGGTCTCAAGGGCGGTGACCCCCAAGGGGTCCCTGCGACCCCTATCGACGAGCGGCTGGGGGTCGCCCCGATGGCAGGCGTCCTCGACGTCGCCGGCGCTCGAACGCCTCGACCGCCACCGGCAGCGTGGGATAGATCCGCGCCTCGTCGATCGCCTCGAACAGACCGCCGCGGGCGAGTTGCGCCCGGAACTCCTGCTTGACCCGTGCCATCGCGAACGTCACCTGCCGAGCGGCGAGATCATCCACCAGCGCGCGCAGCGCATCCGCGGCCGTGACGTCGAGCTCGACGATCGCCTCAGCATTGAGCAGGAACCACTCCACCTTGACCGGCTGGGCATCGACGGCTTCGAGCGCCCGGGCGCGGAAGTCCTCGGCATTGGCAAAGCACAGCGGGGCGTCGTAGCGGAACACGAGCAGACCCGGGATCTGCCGGGCCGCGGGATAGTCCTCGATGTTGTGGAGCCCGGCGAGATCGGGGACCCGGCCGAGGATCGATGCGGGTGGCCGGGCGACGCGTGCGAACAGGTCAACGACCGACAGCCCGACGGCGATCAGGATCCCGGCCAGCACGTCGAATGCGAGCACCCCGACGAGCGCCGCCAGCGCGAGCCCGAGCTCCGAGGCCCGAAACGCGGCAAGCCGGCGCAGAGCCGCCAGATCGATCAGCTGGAGCGCCGCGTACACCACGATCCCACCCAGGGCCGCCCTGGGGATGAGCGCGATCAGCCCAGGGGCGACCAGGACGACCACGATCACCGACGCGGCGGCCACGAGCCCTGCCGCCTGGCTGCGCGCATGCATGGCGCTCACGATCGCGGTCCGGGACCCGGATCCAGTAGGCGTGAAGCCGCCGGTCAGCCCGACCGCCAGGTTGGCCGCCCCGAGAGCCAGAAACTCGCGGTCGGGATCGATCGTCTCGCCGTTGCGGGCGGCGAAGGCGCGACCGGTGAGCACCACCTCCGAGTAGCCGACCAGCGCGATCGCCGCGGCGGACCCGAGCAGGGCGGTGACGTCCGAAGGCCGGATCGCCGGGAGCGCGGCGGTGGGGAGCCCGCCAGGGACCGGTCCGACCAGGGCGATGCCCTGCGACTCGAGACCCATGACGGACACGATGAGCGTGGCGCCGACCACTGCCAGCAGCGTGCCTGGCGCGAGCGGTGCCAGCCGGCGCAGGGCGAGCAGGAACCCCAGCACGCCGATTCCGAGCACACCGGTCATCACCTGGATCTGGTCCAGCCGACCACCCAGCTCGAGCACCTTGCCGATCGCTCCCTCCGCGGCCAGATCTGTCCCGGTCAGCGTGCCCAGCTGCGAGCCGATCATGACCAGCGCGACACCCGCCATGTAGCCCACCAGGATGGGCTGGGACAGCAGGTCCGCTACGAAGCCCAGGCGGAGCACGAAGGCCGCGAGGCACACGAGGCCGACCAGGATCGCGAGCCCTGCCGTGAGCGAGAGGTATCGCTGCGGGTCACCGGCGGCAAGCGGCCCTACTGCCGCCGCGACCATGATCGCGGTCGCAGAATCGGGGCCGACCGACAGCAGCCGCGAGGTGCCCAGCAGGGCATAGGCGACCATCGCCGTGACCGCGACCCACAGCCCGTTGGTCGCGGGGACGCCGGCCAGGTCGGCGTAGGCGAGGCATTGGGGCACAAGGTAGGCGGTGACCGCAACGCCGGCCAGGACGTCCGCCCGGAGCCACGACGCGCGGTAGCCGCGCAGCTGGGCAAGACCGGCCGCTACCTCACTCGTTCGTCGTGTGCCGCGTTCGGCGCTCATCCGGCGTCCGTCACGCTCTGGCCTGCGACGCTGTGCTTCCGGGGCGTTGTGCCGTCACCGACCATCGACGCTCCTGGTGTCGCTCGCCCTGCGATGTCCCACCAGAATGGGACCTTCGACCCTCCGCTCGTGAGTCTCTCGGTGTGATGGTATGACCACGCGAGGCTCGCGGCCCGACGGTACGAGCAGACCGACCGCCGGCTCCGACAGGCCGAACACCGCTCCGGGTAGCCCTCGAGGCACCGGATGACAGGGACCACCGGCCGACCGGAACCATTCGGCAGGGCCGCGAGCTCGCTGCGTCCCAGAGGTCCTCCGGTCACTCGCGTCGTAGGCTTCCGTCGTGGGACATGACACGGAACCCGCCCCGGCCCGCATTCGTCATCGGCCCATGCGCGTACGCTCGATCCTCGTCCTCCTCCTGCTCGGAGCCAGTTTGGCAGTCGGCGCCTGTGGCGGCACTGCAACCGGCACCGCCGGCGGGTCCGCCGCCACACCCGCCGTGACGGGTGGTCCGGCTGGCACGCCGGACGCATCGCCCATCCTGTCGGCGGACGATGCCGCGGCCGCGGTCTCGGCTGTCAACCCGCTGTTCGCAGGCATCGGGGCCCAGGATCCGAACCTCATCGGCCAGGCAAGCTGGTGGGAGGCCACTCCGACAGAGGCCGCCAAGCCACCCGTTCCCTGGAAGGTGTTCTTCCGGATCGGCTGGGGCGATTGCCAGGCCGGCTGCATCGACGAGCATGCCTGGACGTACAGCGTGGAGCCGGATGGGACGGTGACGCTCCTCTCGGAGACCGGGTCGCCGCTGGCCAGCGACGTCCTGACGCAGCGCGCCGCTGCCGCGACGTGGACCGGTGTCGGGGGTCTGGTGACCGCGGGGCCCACCTGTCCGGTCGAGCGCCCCGGCGATCCCGCGTGCGCACCTCGCCCGGTCGATGGCGCCGAGCTGCTGGTGACCGGTGCCGATGGGTCCCGAGTGGGGCGCGCGACCACGGCCGCCGACGGGCTGTTCCGCCTCGATCTCGATGCCGGCGACTACACGCTGGTGCCGCAGCCGGTCCAGGGGCTCATGGGCACCGAACAACCGGTGCCGTTCAGCGTGCGGTCGGGCGCGGAGACGTTCCTCGAGATCGGCTACGACACCGGGATCCGCTGAGCCGCCGCTCGCCGGAACGCGAGAGCCCCGACCGTCGTCGCGATCCTCGTCGATCCGGGTCGGGTCACCTACCTGATGAGCCGCACCCCGATGGTGCTGCTGCCGGTGACGGCCCCGGCGCCGCCCCGGCAGGCGGGGTTCTTGCCGCCGTTCTTGTCCGACATGAAGTCGAGATAGAGAGCCGCCATCCTGATGATGAGGTGGGTGGCATGGCTGACGAGGTCACCGACCCCATGGTGACAGCAGGCCACTCCGGGAACGTGGAGTCCCAGCGCCTTGCGCGGACCCTGGTCCTATGTCTCCTCGGCGCGCTCTGCGGGCAGATGGACGGTCAGGGCAGCCCCACGCCCCGGGACCTGCTGCTCGAGGACGAGATCGCCGGACATCGCCCGGCACAGCTCGCGGGAAACGTATAGACCGAGGCCGGACCCCTCGCCCGTCGGACGTGCGGCGCCCCGCTCGAATCGCCGGAACAGCCGTTCGCGATCGTGTTCGCTGACGCCGGACCCGTGATCGGCGATGGTGATGGCCACGTCCTCCTCGCCCTCATCGACGGTGATGATGACCTCGATCGGGGAGCGCCCGCCGTAGTGCACGGCGTTGTCGAGGATCGCCCACAGCACCTGGTCGAGGTGATCGGGGTCGGCCAGCGCGAGCCAGCCTTCTGCGCGGTCCTGCATCGCGAACGGCACGTCGGCCGCACCAAGCGCCTCCCACGTACGGCGGGCGTGGGAGGCGAGGTTGAACACCTCCAGTCGCGGCCGAAGCGCGCCCGACTCGATCCGGCTCACGGTCAGCAGCTGACGCACCATCTTCGACAGCCGGTCGGCCTGCTCGGTGATGATCGCGAGGCGCCGATCCGGTGCCTCGGTGGCCAGCTGCTCCGCGTAACCTCGGATGCTCGCGAGCGGCGTCTGGAGGTTGTGCGAGACACCACGCAGGAAGTCGTCCTTCGCCTCGTCGAGCTCGATCAGGCGGCTGTTCTGATCCTGGACCCGCGCGTAGAGCTGGGCATTCCTGATAGCCGCCGAGATCTCGATCGCAAACAGCTCGAACAGGTCCTGGTCGGCGCGCTCCCAGGTGCGGGTCGCCGGGACATGGCCCGCAGCGACGCCCAGGGTCTCGCCGCCGGCGATGAGCTCGGCGCGGACCTGGCGCAGCTCACCGGGGACGATCTCCTCTTCCGGGACCTCGGTCGGCTCCACGAGCAGGACCACGCAGTCGATCATGCCGAACGCCGCCCGGGCTCGGTCGCCGGCGCGGCGGGCGAGGATCTCCGGACGCTCGCCGAGCGTCGCCTCCTCGAGTGCCTCGAGGATCCGACGTAGCTCACGGTTGCGCCGCTGGAGATCGCTTGCGAGCCGGTTGTGGCTGTCAGCCAGGCGGCTGATCTCGTCGTCGCCCGGCAGCTCCAGGCGCGTCGTGAGGTCCCCGGCGGACACCCGCTCCACGGACGCCGCGATGGTCCGCAGCGGGGCGCCGAGATCGGCCGCGAGGAGGGCTGCGAGCAGGACGGCCAGGACGACCGCAAGCGCGGCGGCCAGCAGCAGCACGCGGGTGAGCGTGGTGTCGGCGTCGCCGCCAGCGCCTGTGATCAGGAGCACGACGGTGCCGAACCCTGCCACGGGGAGCACGGCCGAGGCGATGAGGGCGATGGTCAGGCGGGTGCGGAACCCGACGCGCGGGCCGCGGTAGATCCTCGGCGGCGAAGGGTCCCGGTCCGGAGGCGGCACGCCGCCCGACTCGTCCGGATCTGGCGGCACGGCCGCTCGGCGCGCCAGCCGCTCCGAGAGCGCGCCAGCAGGCGGACTGCCGTGAGCGGGCTCCGGTCGCGGCCCTGTCACGGCTCTGCGCTGTTCACGACGCCGACCAGCCGATACCCGATCCCACGGACCGTCAACAGGTGGGCCGGCTTGTTCGGATCGGCCTCGACCTTCTGTCGCAGCCGCCGCATCGTCACCCAGACGTAGCTCGGGTCGGCATCTTCGGTGTCCGCCCAACCCCGCATCAGGAGCGTCTCGGTCGTCACCGTCTGGCCCAGGTTCGCCGCCAGCGCGTACAGCAGCCGCGATTCGGTTGGCGTGAGCGAGACGGTGCTCCCGGCGACGATGGCCTCGCGGCGATGGAGCTCGAGTGACAGGCTGGGGCCGAGATCCAGCCGCTGGCGCGGGACCCGGTCACCGAGCCGGCGCAGGACACGGGTGACCCGCGCCCGGAGCTCCGGGTAGTGGTAGGGCTTGGTGACGTAGTCCTCGGCGACCTCGTCGAGGAGGTCGGCCTTGGAGTCCGCGGTGTCGATGGCCGACAGGACGATGATCGGGAGGTCGGCTCTCGCCTTGATCTCGCGGGCAAGGGTCAGGCCGTCCATCCGGGGCATCAGCATGTCGATGATCAGCAGGTCCGGCCATGCTTGGTTCAGGCGGCGCAGGGCCTCGTCCCCATCGCGAGCGGTCTGAACGTCATAACCGTCGGCGCGCAGCTGATCGGCGAGGATGACGAGCAGGTTCGGGTCGTCATCCACGATCAGGATCCGGGGCGCCGCGACGCCGTACGGGGCGGATCCGCCGTGCACCATGGGTGGCTCCTGTCTCGAGCGCTCGTCCGGCGCGGGCCGTCGGCCGACGTCCCGAGGATAGCAGCGGGCTCGGGCGGCCTTGCCGGGTTCCGGGCCTCGGCCGGTCCCCAGGGCTGGCGGTCGCGCCACCGCTGTGCCGAGCCGGTTGACTTGGATACCCATTCACCGGGCGGTTGGTCGACCTTCGGCCCGGACGCCAAGGTGGCCAGCCACCCGTGCCACGCATGCGGCGACCCGCGGACGGTCGCCGATCTCGTCACCTACCCACTCGGTGGGCACTGGCGCATGTTCGCAGCTCTCGACGTGCGCCAAGACCCGCACGTTGGGTATCTGGCCGAGTCGACCCGGGCGATGGACAAGGTGCGGCCACCGATGGTGGGCGCCACGCATCGCTCACGGCGACCGGCGACCAACGGCGGATCGTCACCTACACTTCGGTCGATGTCCGACCTGCCCATTCGGCCATACACGCGCCTGCCCGCTGCGTTCCACCCCTGGGACCCGCGCACCGTGGAGATCGCGGCGGCCGTGTCCCGCCTCATCGCCTCCGCCTGCCCGGGCGTGGACGTCGACCATGTCGGCAGCTCCGCCGTTCCGGGGCTGCCCGGCAAGAACGTCGTCGACCTGGGCATCGAGGCGGACCCGGCCGAGATCCCCGGTCTCACCGACGCGCTCCTGTCGCTCGGTTTCCAGCGGCAGGCGGGCCTCGCCCCGTTCCCACCCACGCGGCCGCT
The DNA here is from genome assembly GCA_963713095.1 of uncultured Chloroflexia bacterium. Classification (GTDB taxonomy): domain Bacteria; phylum Chloroflexota; class Limnocylindria; order Limnocylindrales; family CSP1-4; genus CAIXZV01. Next base: position 990,295 of record CAVQKK010000003.1, on the reverse strand, counting down.
GCTGCTGGGTGTCGTCGATCACGACGGGACGCCGTTCCGGGTCCACCTTCACGTGATGCCGCCCGCCCGCCACGAGCTGGCCGAGCTGCGCGGGTTCCGGGACGCCCTGCGCACGGACGCCGCGCTGCGGGACGCGTACGCGGCGGTCAAGCAGCGCATCGTGGATGAGGCACCGGACGGCGAGGCGAACCTGCTGTACACGGTCCGCAAGGGCGACTTCGTCCAGGACACCCTGTACGCGCGAGGGATCCGGCCCGCTCCCGCCGACGCCCCGACGCCGTTGGCCCCCGGCGCCACGATCGGCATCCTGGGCGGCGGGCAGCTGGGCCGGATGCTCGGGTTTGCGGCCCGGGAGATGGGCTTCCGGGTGAAGGCGCTCGACCCGGATCCGCACTGCCCGACGGCCGCGGTCGCCGACGAGATCGTGGTCGGGGCATACGACGACGCGTTGGCTGCCGTCCGACTGGGCGCAATGGCGGACGTGGTCACCTACGAGCTGGAGCACGTGGGGATCGAGGCGGCCGCCGCTGCCATGGAGGTTGCACCGCTCAGGCCGGGGCTGACGGCACTGCGGGCCACCCAGGATCGACTGGCCGAGCGCCGGGCGATCCGGGACCTGGGCGAGTGGTCCGCCCCGTGGCGCGAGGTCCGCGGGGTCGCGGAGGCGCGAGCCGCGGCGGATGCCCTCGGCTATCCGGCCAGGCTCAAGGTGCCGCTGGGTGGGTACGACGGGCGGAGTCAGGTCCGGATCACGGTGCCGGACGAGGTGACTGACGCCGTTGCCCGGTTGGGCGGCAACGAGGCACGGCCCCTGCTGCTGGAGCAGGAGATCGACTTCGAGGCCGAGCTGTCCGTCGTGTGCGCGCGGGATCGGGACGGCCGCACGCTCAGCTTCCCGATCTCGCGCAACGTCCATGACGAGGGCGTGCTCATCGAGAGCGTCGCCCCGGCCCCGATCCACCCGCTGGTCGCCGCCGACGCCGTCGAGATCGCCGACGGCATCGCTCGCGGCCTCGATCTCGTGGGGATGCTCACGGTCGAGCTGTTCCAGCTCCGGGGTGGTGGGCTGATGATCAACGAGCTCGCGCCTCGCGTGCACAACTCGGGCCACTGGACTATCGAGGGCGCGGTCACCTCGCAGTTCGACCAGCATGTCCGGGCGATCGCCGGGCTGCCACTGGGCTCGGTCAGGCCGCACGGCACGGCGGCCATGATCAACCTGCTCGGCACGGGTCGCGATCGACCGGCCAGGCTGTCCGGCCTGGACCGCGCGCTGGAGGATCCTGACGTGCACGTGCACGTGTACGACAAGCAGCGCGTGTTCGAGCGACGCAAGATGGGGCACGTGACGGTGCTCGGCCGCGATGCGGACGAGGCGCTCGATCGGGCGCGCTGGGCGCGCGAGGCCCTGACCTGGGAGGAATGAGGCGCTGGGAGGCCTGAGGTGAGCGATTCGCGGCCGGTGGTCGGCGTCGTCGGGGGCAGCCGCTCGGACTTCCCGCTCCTGGAGAAGGCGGTCGCCGTGCTCGAGGAGCTGGACGTGCCCTGCGAGCTGCGGGTCGTCTCGGCGCATCGAACGCCCGACCATCTGTTCCGGTACGCGGAGACCGCGGCCGGTCGCGGGCTCCGGGTCATCATCGCCGGCGCCGGCGGCGCCGCCCACCTGCCGGGCATGCTGGCCGCCAAGACGGCACTGCCCGTGATCGGGGTGCCGATCCCGACCCAGCACCTGGGCGGGCTCGACTCGCTGCTGTCGATCGTCCAGATGCCGCGCGGCATCCCCGTCGCGACCGTGGCCATCGGGAGCGCGGACAATGCGGCGCTGCTGGCGGCGGCGATCCTCGCGCTGTCCGATGCAGGTGTGGCACAGCGGCTGGCTGCGCACCGAGCCGCGCAGACCGATGCCGTGATGGGCGACCCGTCGAACGAAGAGCCCCTGCCAGCCTGAGGCCTCGACGCGCCGCGACCGATAGACTCGGGGGCGCGATGGACGATGAACGCTGGGAAGCCGGCATGCCCGCGCTGGATCGGCAGCCCGTTGCGACCACGAGCCGCGGCCTGCCTCCGAGCCTCGCCGCGCTGCCGCCGAGGAGCGTGCCCGAGATGGCTCCCACGCCCCTCCAGAAGCACTACGTGCTGCTCTCTGCCCCGGCCCTCGTCGCCGGCGCGCTCGGGATCACGGCACTCGAGATGGGAGCAGGGACTGGGAGCCTCCTGGCCAAGCTGTGCGTCCTGGTCGCGTCGCCGCTGCTGCTGATCACGACCGCCGATGCCACGGTGCGCATCTGGCGCTCGGCGTGGGCATGGATGCCGGTGGACCGCGGCCGCGGGCTGTTCCGGCTCAGCTGGGTCCTGGCCAGCCTGGTCTTCCTCGCTGTGATCGTGGTCGCATCCATCCTCCTGCTGGTGACCTGATGGTGGAACGGCGGCTGACCGACGATGAGCGAGCGCTGCTGGCGGCGGCGGGCCGCGGACCGGACGGCCGATCGACCGACGTCGCATCGGGAGGTGGTCCGCCGATCTGGCTGTCTGCGACGATCCGCTACTGCTCCCGCTGCGGGGCGGAGCTCGCCTTCACCGCACTGCCCGAGGAGAGTCGCGATCGACTGGTCTGCGCGTCGTGCGGGTTCGTCGCCTACATCAACCCGAGGTTGGTGGTGACCGCGATCCCCGTCACCGATCGTGGCGAGGTGATCCTGCTGCGCCGGGGGATCGAGCCCGGTCGTGGCTGGTGGGCGCAGCCGGGTGGCTTCCTCGAGGTCGACGAGACCGTGACCGAGGGGGCCGTTCGCGAGACCCTGGAGGAGACCGGGCTGCTGATCGAGCCGGGTGCGATCGTCGGCCTGTACGCCAGGCTCGAGGCGGCGGTCGTCACGCTGGTGTTCGAGGCCCGCGTCGCCGGCGGGGCGATCCAGGAGACGCCGGAGGCGCTCGAGATCCGGGCGTTCGCGCCGGGGGCGGTGCCGTGGGATGGCATCGCGTTCAAGACCACGTACTGGGCGCTTCGCGACTGGCTCGCCTCGCGCCACCCCGAGGTGCCCGTGCCCGCCGCCTTCCACGGTCGAACGGCCTTCTGATCACGGACGACGGTCGGGCGTGGTTTGGCCGTTGGGGTCCCACCGCGCCGGAACCGCACCTGCAGCGTCCGTCCCGCTGCTAGATTCGACGCGTGGGTGGATGGCCGATCCGAGCCGAGACGGGCCGGTGGCGCGTGGCGCGCGTTCTGGCCGAGGCGGTGCGCGGGCGCCACGTCCAGGCCTGGGTAGCCGCGGTGGTGGGGGTCACGCTCGTGGGCACGCTCGGATACGTGCTCGCGTTCGGGTGGTCGATCTCGGACGCCGCCTACATGACGGTCATGACGCTCACCACGGTGGGCTTTCGCGAGGTTCGCGCGGTGACCGAGGTCCCGGAGCGGCTGTGGACGATGCTGCTCGCGATCTCCGGGGTCGCGATCATCTTCGGGTCGATCGGTATCGTGGCCGAGACGATCCTGAGCGAGGCCGCGAGCGGCCGGCGGGAGGCGAAGCGGATGCGCGATGCGGTCGAGGCCCTGCGCGATCACTACATCGTGTGCGGCTACGGGCGGGTGGGGTCCACGGTGGCCCGGGAGCTCGTGCAGTCCGGCCAGCGCCTGGCCGTGATCGATATCCTGCCGTCCTCGCTGGAACGGGCGGCTGCCGACGGGCACCTCGTGGTCGAGGGCGACGCGACCAACGACGCGACGCTGCAGGCTGCCGGGATCGCCCACGCCCGGGGGCTGGTCACGACGATCGATTCCGATGCCAACAATGTGTACGTGACGCTGTCCGCGCGGGCGATGCGCGAGTCGCTGTTCATCGTCGCCCGCGCCAACCTCGATGGGTCCGAGGCCAAGCTGCTGCAGGCAGGGGCGAACCGGGTCGTGTCGCCGTACACGATGGCCGGGCGCCGGATCGCCGAGCTTGCCAGCCGTCCGCGGGTCGTCGACTACATCGATGCCGCCCTGTCGCATGGCAACCTGTCGTTCTCGCTCGAGGAGATCGAGGTCACCTCGGACGGCCCGTTGCAGGGCGCCACCGTCGGCTCGCTGCGTGACGACGGCGTGGTGACCCTGGCGATCCTCCAGCGCGATGGTGCGTACGAGGCGAACCCGAGCCAGGAGCGCGCGCTCGGGTCGGGCGAGAGCGTGATCGCATCGGGCTCCACGGAGGCCCTGGCCTCGCTTCGCGCCCGCGTGTAGCTCCGGCCCGTGCGTCTGGAACGCGGTGTGTTCACCGCGGCGGTTCTGATGTGGGGCTCGCGAGCCTTGCGGGCAGCTCCGCATTCGGCGCTCGCGTCTCGCCTGCTCGCGGCCCCTCGCCCGCGCCCTGGTTGGAGCGAGCCTGCCCCCGGCACCGGGTCAGAGCTTCGCGAGCTCAGTCTCCGCCGCCCCCATCGCCGCGCCAACGATCCCCGCGTCGTTGCGGAGCCTGGCCGGGATGACCTCCGCGCGGACCGTGAGCCGCGGGATGAACTGGTCGGCACGCTTGGAGACGCCGCCGCCGATGATGAACAGCTGGGGTGAGAACAGGCGCTCGATGGCGAGCAGGTGCTCGTCGAGGTCGGCTGCCCAGGCCTTCCACGACAGCCCGCGGCGGGTACGCGCGGCGGCTGCCGATCGTCGCTCGGCGTCGCGGCCGCGGATCTCCATGTGTCCCAGCTCGCTATTAGGCACCAGCATCCCGTTGTAGAAGAGGGCGGAGCCCGTTCCGGTTCCGAGGGTGATCAGGAACACCGTGCCCCGGCGACCCACCCCGGCGCCGAACCGCATCTCGGCGACGCCCGCCGCGTCCGCGTCGTTGATCAGGTGAACGGGGCGGCCCAGCACGCGCTCCATCGCGGCGTCGGCGTCGAAGTCGATCCAGCCGGGGTCGACGTTGGCGGCGCTCCTGGTGACCCCCTCGATGACCACGGCCGGGAACCCGACACCGACCGGGACGTCCGGCGCGAGCACCACCTCTCGCTCGATCTTGCGGATCATCCGGGCGATCGACGCGATCACCGCGGCCGGCGCCGAGGGCCGGGGCGTGGGGACGCGGTGCCGCTCGGACACCAGCTCGCCAGTGTCCAGATCCACGGCAGCCGCCTTGATCCCGCTGCCCCCGACATCGACGCCGATGGCCAGGCGCCGCGACCCGGGATCGATGGGCGCTCCGGTGACCGCCGGTGCCTTGTCCTGGTCGTCCTCGACGGGCTTTGACGCGAGCTTCTCGGCCTTCTCGGCGATCTTGACCACGTGCTTGTCGAGCTCGCGTGATTGGTCGGTGGCGCCGGACTCCGCCTCGGGTGGACGGTTCTCGTCGAGGCTCCGGTCCGTGGTGCCCTCGCCCCTCGACGACGCTTCGCCCGCGCCCTGCTGCCCGATCTCCGCGCGTGTCTCGATCTCCGCAGCAGTCTCATCGTCCACGACGGATTCGTTCAGCCCAACGTCCTCGCGGTGCGGCGTTGCGGTGTCGGTGTCCACGAGAGATCTCCCAGAGCAAGGTCGGAGGTCGTTCACGCTGCCCCAAGCCGTTCGAGAACAACGTTAGCGCCGTTCGTCCACCCTCACATCGGACGAGCCCGAGCACAGTGCGCCATCTCGAGCGAGCGGCAGGGGTTCGCCGGCCTGCCGGGACCGCCGCGGCGCGGCCGCCCAGGACCTTGGTACCGATGCGCACGGCGGTGGTGCAGGAGTACAACAGGCAGACCGAGGACCCTCGTTCTTGCGGGGGCAGTGGGGGTGTCCTGGATGCACAGACGCACCAGCGATTCGAGCACGCGGACGGCGCGGGAGCTCCACCGCGCGGTGGTTCGCTGGTTCACGGTGATCGCCATGCCGTCCGTCGTCCTCATCCCCTGGGTCGCGTGGCAGCTCACCGGCTCGGTCGGGGTTGCGGCGGGCGCGTCGCTGGGATGGTTGACGAGCGTGGTGCTGGTCGGCGGATACGGCCTGGGCGACGTGCTGACCAAGGTCGATGGCCTGGACGAGGAACGCCACGGGTTGCGAGAGGCGTTCGACCGGGCTCGACTGGATTCGCTGCGTGACGGGCTGACCGGCCTGGGCAACCATCGAGCATTCCAGGAGGAGCTGGACGAGCAGATCGTCATCGCCCGGGAAGAGGATCGACCGTTCGCGCTCCTGTTCATCGACATCGACGACCTCAAGAAGGTCAACGACACGCGCGGCCATGCCGCCGGCGACGATCTGCTCCGCGCCGCGGGCCAGATTCTCACCAGCAATCTGCGCCGGTGGGACCGCGGGTTCCGGATCGGCGGCGACGAGTTCGCCGCGGTGCTGATCGACTGCGGACCCGAGCAAGCGCTCGCCACCGGCCGCCGGATCCTTGCCTCCACGCTCGACGCCGGCGCCGGGACGTCCGGCGTCGATGCGTTCTCGGTCACGGTCGGGGTGTCCTCGTTCCCGCACCTCGCGGCCGAGCGTCAGCAGCTCCTCCATCAGGCCGATGCGGCCCTGTACTGGGGCAAGCGCCACGGACGCACCGACGTCCAGCTGTTCGACCCGGGGCGCCATGGTGTCGCGGACGACTCCCGAAACCTCGAGGAGCTGGCCCTCGCCGTTTCACGAGTCGCATCGACCCGGGGACTGAGCGCCGTCTACCAGCCGCTCTACTCGCTGCGAACGGGCGAGGTCACCGGATACGAGGGCCTCGTCCGGCCCGGGCCGGAGTCCGGCTTCGCCAATGCAAGCGCCCTGTTCGTGGCCGCCGAGGCGACCAGGCGCACGGTTGAGCTCGATCTGGCCAGTCTCGAGGCCGTGCTGGCCGGTGCGCGCGCGCTCGACGAGCACTGCTACCTGTCGGTCAACCTGTCGCCCCGATCGCTCGAGGCCGAGGCGTTCAGCCCGTTCGAGGTGCTGGCGATGGCTCGCCGCCACGGCATCCATCCCGAGCGCATCGTCGTCGAGCTCACGGAGCGCGAGGCGGTCGAGGATCTCGGCCGCTTGCGGGCGGCGCTCGCCTCGCTCCGCCGGCACGGCGTGCGCATCGCGGCCGACGATGTGGGCGCCGGAAACGCCGGGCTGCGCCTGCTGACCGAGGTCGAGTTCGACATCATGAAGATCGACCTGTCGCTCGTCCGGGCCGGTGCCGCCAGCGAGTCGTCGGACGCGGTCCTCCGAGCGCTCCGCGACCTCGCGTCGCGACGTGGCCAGACGATCCTGGCCGAAGGCGTCGAGACACCCGTCCAACTCGAGCTCGTGATGGCCCTGGGCTTCGACACGGCGCAGGGCTACCTGCTGGGGCGCCCGGGCCCGAGGCTCGATGCCCGGACCCTCGATCTCGGCCGGCTGATGGGTGTCGAGTCCCCGCCAACGGCACGTCTGTCGCTGCTCGCAAGCTAGCGGGGTCGATCGCCACCGCGCGTCCGCTGGCCTATCCTCGTGCGCGGGATGGACACGGCACCGCTGGTCCTCGACATCGGTCTGGTGCTCCTGCTCGCCGCCGCCTTCGGGTGGGTGGCGCGCCGCCTCGGGCTGCCTGCCGTCGTCGGGTATCTGGCGGCTGGCCTCGCGGTCTCGCCGTTCACGCCCGGGTACGTCGCCGACCGCGGGCAGATCGCATTGCTCGCCGATGTCGGCGTGGTGCTCCTGCTGTTCGAGGTTGGCATCGAGGTGGACCTGGGGCGGCTCCGTCGGGAGCAGCGGGGCCTGCTGTGGGCATCACCGATCCAGATCCTCGTCTCGACGCTGCTCACGGCGGGCATCCTGCTCGCGCTCGGGTTCGATGCCTACGGAGCCGGCCTGCTGGGGGTCGCGGTGGCCATGTCGTCATCGGTGGTGGTCGTCAACGTCACCCGGTCGAGGCGCCGGACGACGGACCCGCCGACCGAGGAGGCCCTGCTCGGATGGAGCGTGCTCCAGGACGTGACCGGGGTCGCCCTGAGCGTGGTGCTGCTCGCCGCGGCCGGGATGCAGGATCGTGCGCTCTGGCAGTCGCTGGTCGGGCTGGGTGCCTTCGGGCTGCTTGCCGTTGGCGGGGCCAGGTTGCTGCCCGTGGTCCTGGCCAGATTGCGGACCGAGCACGACCTGTTCCTCATCGTCTCGGTCGCCGCCGGGCTGGTGATGGCGGCGATCGGCGCCGTCTGGTTCGGCGTGCCGATGGCGCTTGCCGCCTTCATCGCGGGCCTGACCATCAGCGATCGGGCCGAGACGTCGGAGGCGCGTCGCCGCCTGCTGCCGTTCCGCGACGTGTTCGCCGTCCTGTTCTTCGTGGCCGTGGGCAGCCTGATCGACCCGGGTGTGGTCGATGACGCGGCGCCGCTGGCAGCGCTGCTGGTCGGGCTTGTCGCCCTGAAGGTGGTCGTGGCCTGGGCGATGGCGCGCCTGGCGCGGCTGCCGATCCGGTCGTTCCAGCTGGCGGTGGGGCTCGGCCAGATGGGCGAGTTCGGCTACGTGCTGGCCGGCATCGGGCTGGGGGCAGGCGCGGTCAGCGAAGAGGCGTTCTCGGCGGTCCTGGCCGCGATCGTGATCACGATCGGCGGGTCTGCCGTCCTGGTTCGGCTCGTCGGCCGCGCACCGGAGCGAACTGCCTCCACGGCCGCGGGGATGTAGCGGGAGCCCTCGAGCGGCCGGGTCAGTAGATGCGGGTGGTACCCGGAGGGAGCCGGAAGTCGAACGCGGACGGCGGCAGCACGGCGTTGGGTCCGTAGTCCGTCACCAGCGCGTCGCGTGTGACCCGGCCACCGATGGACTCCTCAAGCCGAAGGATCACGCCGTCGCTGCGGTCGACCGCGATCCGGGCCCCGAAGTCCGGCCGGTCGGCGACCCTCTCCACGGTCCTCGGGTGATCGCACTCGAGGACGATCCCGTGGCGGCCGGCTACCTGCGTCGTCCCGGTCACGCGGCAGATCCCCGTCCCGAGGACGTTCTGGCAGTAGCCCGCAGGATGGATGAACAGCTCCGGCAGCGACTCCATCGGGAGCTGTGTCCGCGACACGTAGAAGCGGGAGCGTCCGGGGAGGTCGCGATCATCGGCGACGCCACGCACGGTCGGCCGCACGGGACGCCTGGTGCCAACCTTACGCGAAGCGACGTAGGTCTGGACGGTGGTCCCGTCGGACATCCACACGTCGTACCCGGTCTCGCCGCCGGGAGATGAAGTGGACGTGAGCACCTTGACCATGCCCGGGTGGCGGATCGCGACGTCGATCTGCGCGACCTCCTCGCCGCGGCTGGTCCAGGCGTGCTCCTCGATCCGCATCCGCAGGGTCTCGAAGCGCAATTCCGCGTCGCGCATGAACGTGAACAGCTCATCAACCGACGGCAGCTCCTCACGCAGGGCGGCAAGCTCGGGCGAACGGCGCGCCGCGCCGGCCGCCGCGGGGACGGGGAGGGATCCGGCGCGATCCCAGGTGGGGTGGGCGGACATGGCGGGGATTGTAACCGTCCGCCGGGACGCACCGGTGAGACCGCATCGCGCCTTGCGAACCCTCGCGCCCGGTGCGGCAATCCGCATCCCTTCGTGAACCTTCGGGCCCCGCCAGCCGCGGCGGCCCTGACGTCGCCGGCGGTCATGGCCCCGCCAGGGATCCGGCGATCAGCCGCCCCCGGGCCCACCGAGACCCGGCTCGGTCATCTTGGCCGGATCCAGCAGCCGGTCCAGCCGGTCCGGCGCGATCCCCTTCTCGGCAGCCAGGTCGCGGATGGTCCGCCCCGACTTCAGGGCCTCCTTTGCCAGCGCCGCTGCCGCGTCGTAGCCGATCTCGGGTGCCAGCGCCGTCGCCAGCATGAGCCCCTGCTCGACCAGCTTCGGGCCGCGATCGGTGGCCTTGACGCCCTCCACGAGCCTGATCCGGAAGTTCCGCGCCGACGCCGCGAGCAGGGCGATCGACTCGAGCATCGACTGGGTCGTCACGGGCAGCATCACGTTGAGCTCGAGGAACGAGCCGGTCTGGCCGAACGCGACGGTCGCGTCGTTGCCGATGACCCGGGCCACGACCATGGTCAGGCTTTCGACGATCACCGGGTTCACCTTGCCCGGCATGATCGAGGAGCCGGGCTGCGTCTCCGGCAGGGCGAGCTCGGCCAGGCCCGCCCGCGGGCCCATCCCCATGAGCCGCACGTCCGAGGCGATCTTCCACAGCCCGAGCGCGATCGCCCGCAGGCCGCCGTGGGCCGCGATCGCCGCGTCGAGGGTGGCCTGGGCGTGGAAGTGGTTGGGCGCCTCGCGTACCTGCAGCCCGGTCAGCTCCGAGAGCCGCACGCATGCGCGGGCTGCGTACTCCGGATGCGCGTTGATCCCGGTCCCGACCGCTGTTCCGCCGAGCGGCACCGTGAGCAGCTCATCACGCGCGGCCTGGGCGCGCCGGACCGCCTCCTCGACCTGGCCGGCATACCCTGCGAACTCCTGGCCGAGACGGATCGGCGTCGCGTCCTGGAGGTGCGTCCGCCCCGTCTTCACGACGTCCCACAGCTCGTCGGCCTTTGAAGCCAGGGCACCCTGGAGGTCGATCAGCGCCGGGATCAGCTCCTCCTCGATCGCCATCGCGCCCGCCAGCTGGAGCGCCGTCGGGATCGTGTCGTTCGAGCTCTGGCACTTGTTGACGTCGTCGTTCGGGTGCACCTTGGCCCCGCCCAGGCGCGCCGACGCAAGGTGCGAGATCACCTCGTTCATGTTGGTGTTGGTGGAGGTGCCCGAGCCCGTCTGGTATACGTCGATCGGGAAGTGCTCGGCGTACCGGCCGTCTGCGACCTCGCGCGCGGCGGCCGTGATCGCCGCGGCCTTCGCGGCATCGAGCAGGCCCAGGCCGGCGTTCGTCTCCGCGGCCGCGATCTTGACCAGCGCGAGCGCTCGCAGGAAGCGTCTCGGCATCCGTTGGCCGGAGACCGGGAAGTTGAGGACGGCGCGCTGGGTGGACGCGCCGTAGAGGGCGTCGGCGGGGACCTCCATCTCGCCCATGGAATCCCGCTCGATGCGGGTGGCCGCGGTGGCGGCAGGGATCTCGGTGTCCATGGGTGGGATGGTACGGCGACGGCGCCTGCGTCGGAACGGGCCGGATGGCCCGGGCGCCAGACACGTGCCCTCGACGAGGCGAGACCGACAGCCATGACCCGGCCAGCAGGCGGGGGATGGGGGCGGGCCGGGGCCCAGGGGCTACGCGAGTATCGGACGGATCGTGTCCCGCATCCATCGCCGAGGCCCTGACAAAGGCGAGGTTGCCGGGCTGGTCGCCGGCGTCCGGCCGGGCGACCATCGGGTCGGGGCACCGTCCCCTGGGTCGCGCGCCGTATCCTGCATGCCATGGGCGCAACGACCAGGCGTGACGAGGGGGCGGACGGCGACGGCAGCATCTCTCCGGGCACCCAAGTCTCCATCGCGGACTTCCGCACCGCGATCGGCCATTTCGCGACCGGTGTCACGGTGGTGACCGCCTTCGATGGCGATCGGCCGCAGGGGATCACGGTCAACGCGCTGGCCTCGGTGAGCCTCGATCCCCCGCTGGTCATGGTCGCGCTGGACCGTCGCCGGTTCATCGTGCCTGCGATCGAGGCGAGCCGGCGCTACGCGGTCAACATCCTGACCGAGCGCCAGCAGCAGCTGGCCGACTGCTTCGCGGGGGCGGCCGTCACGCCCGCGCGGGACGCGTTCTGCGGCGCCGCCTGGCGTCCCGGCGAGACGCACGTCCCGCTGCTCGATGGCGCGATCGGCGCGCTGGAGTGCGCGGTCGCCGAGCGGTTCGAGGTCGGCGACCACCTGCTGTTCGTGGGACGTGTCGAGGCGACGTCGCTCGCGGATCCGGACGCGCCCCCGCTGCTCTACCTTCGCCGACGCTACCTGCGGATCGAGCGGGCGATGTCGACGGTCGTCGCCGGCAAGCCCGAGTCACCGGCGGGCTGAGCCACGGAGCGCCAGCCCGTGCATCGCATCTCGACCAATGGGATCGAGATCGGCTACGTGATGGAGGGCGCAGGCCCGCCGCTGGTCATGCTTCACGGCGCCAGCTCGTCGGGGCGCGAGGACTTCGCCGCGCAGCTGCCGCTGTTCCGCCGGGCGTTCCGGTGCCTGGCGCCCGATGCCAGGGGCCATGCGAGCACGCCCTGGGATGCGGCGAACGGCTTCCGCTACCAGTGGCTGGTGGATGACCTGGAGGCGTTCGCCGACGCGCTGGGCCTGGCAACGTTCCACCTGCTCGGGTTCTCGATGGGCGCCGCGACGGCCCTCGGCTTCGCGGTTCGTCACCCGGAGCGGCTGCGAACGCTGGTCCTGGCCGGGATCAGCCCGGAGCGCGAGCCCCGGGCGTCGGTTGCCCGGCGGCTGTTCGATCCGGAGCGGATCGAGCGTCACGACCCTGCCTGGGCCGCCGAGCTCGATCGGCGTCATGGTCCGGTCCAGGGCCCGGGCGCCTGGCGACGCCTGCTCCCCGCGATCGCGGACGAGGTCGCCTCGCAGTCGCTTCACGCGCCGTCGGAGCTGGTTCGGGTCGACGCTCCGACGCTGGTCGTGGTGGGCGACCGGGACCCGTTCGTGCCGGTCGGGCAGGCCTGGGCGCTCCGGCGCCAGCTGCCCGACGCCCGGCTATTCGTGGCGCCCGATTGTGGGCACGAGGTGATGGTCCGCCGGCCGGCGCTGTTCAACGAGGCGCTCGCGGGCTTCTACCGATCCACCGAGCCGGTCGCGACCGAGCGCGCGTCCAGGACGCCGACGTCGCACCTGGCACACGGGCCGGCAGGCCAGGGTGCGCAGGCCACGGCGGCCGGGGCCTGGACGTCGTCGCGTGGCGAGGCGGTTCGCCCCGCGGATCCGGACACGGACTGGCTGAAGGAGGTGTCGCGATGACGGACACGACGGACGGCGGGGACCGCAGGCTGGTCCGGGTCGAGCTCCCGGCGGGTGATCCGCCGCGTGACGGCGTGGCGCTCGTCACGCTCGATCGGCCCGAGGCGCTCAACGCGCTCTCATTCGCCCTGCTTGCCGAGCTGGATGAGGCACTCGCCGGGCTGGACGAGGACGAGGCGTGCCGGGTCATCGTGATCACCGGGTCGCGGACGCGTGCGTTCGCCGCCGGAGCGGACATCCGCGAGCTCGCGGAATCGACCACGGCATCGCTTCACGCCGCCAATCCGTTCGCGACCGTCGATCGGGTGGCCACGCTGCGGACGCCGACGATCGCCGCCGTTCGCGGATACGCATTGGGCGGGGGGGCGGAGCTCGCGATGGCGTGCGACATGCTGGTCGCCGGCGACGATCTGCAGCTCGGCCAGCCGGAGCTGTCGATCGGGGTGATTCCCGGGGCCGGTGGAACGCAGCGGCTGGCGCGTGCCGCCGGCCGGGCGCGGGCGATGGAGCTCGTGCTGACGGGTCGCCGGATCGATGCCGAGGAGGCGAGCCGCCTGGGGCTGGTGACTGCCGTCGTGCCCGCCGCCGAGGTGGTTGCCTCGTCGCTGGAGCTCGCGGCGCGGGTCGCGGCGATGCCCGTGCTGGCGGTGCGGGCGGCGAAGGCGGCGATCAACGCCACGCAGGAGCTGCCGCTGGCCGATGGCCTGCGATTCGAGCGCGACCGGTTCGAGGCGTTGTTCGGAACCGAGGATCAGCAGGAGGGGATGGCCGCCTTCGTCGAGAAGCGCCCACCCGCCTGGCGAGGTCGATAGGCGAGCCCGCGCCCGCTCGGCGTCGCGGCCGACGGCAGGCCTCCCGAGCTGCGCTCCAGGCGGCCGCGTCGACCGGCGGCCGGGTGCCACAATCAACGCATGCCTCGAGATCAGCACCGCCCGCTCCGCGAACCGTGGATCGTCGACGCCGTGCGAACCCCGATCGGGCGTCACGGCGGCGCGCTCGCCTCGGTCCGACCGGATGACCTGGCCGCCATCGTCATTCGCGCGATCGTCGACCGGACCGGCGTCGATCCGGCATCGATCGAGGACGTGATCCTGGGTTGCGCCAACCAGGCGGGCGAGGACAATCGCAACATCGCCCGGATGGCGGCGCTGCTTGCGGGGCTGCCGGTCGAGGTTGCCGGCCAGACGGTGAACCGCCTGTGCGGGTCGGGGTTGCAGGCGATCAACGCGGCCGCGCATGCGATCGCGTTCGACGACGGCGATGTGTTTCTGGCGGGCGGCGTGGAGTCGATGACGCGCGCGCCCCTGGTGATGCTCAAGCCCTCGTCTCCCTTCGAGCGCGGCGCGCGAACGATGGAGGACTCGACGCTCGGGTGGCGCTTCGTCAACCCCGAGATGCAGCGCGCCTACCCGCCGGTCTCGCTCGGCGAGACCGCGGAGGTCGTCGCCGAGCGGTGGTCTGTGTCCCGGGAGCGCCAGGATGCGTTCGCGCTCGACAGCCAGCGACGTGCGGTGGCGGCGATCGAGGGCGGTCGGTTTGCCTCGCAGCTGATCCCGGTGACCGTGGCCGGGCGCAAGGGCGCGGTCACGATCGTCGATCGGGACGAGCACCCGAGGCCGGACACGTCGGAGGAAGCGCTGGCGGCGCTCAGGCCGGCTTTCCGCGACGGGGGAACGGTCACCGCCGGCAACAGCTCGGGGATCAACGACGGAGCCGCCGCTCTGCTGCTGGTCGAGGCGGAGCGCGCGCGTGGTCTCGGTCTGCATCCGATGGCTCGGATCGTTGCCACCGCGGTCGCCGGGGTCCATCCGGATGTGATGGGGATCGGCCCCGTCCCGGCCGTTCGCAAGGCGCTGGCTCGAGCGGATCTCGTGGTGGACGACCTCGCCCTCGTCGAGATCAACGAGGCGTTCGCGAGCCAGTCGGTGGCCTGCATGGACGAGCTCGGGCTCGACCCGGCGCGCGTGAACCCGAACGGCGGTGCAATCGCCCTGGGTCATCCGCTGGGGGCCTCCGGCGCGCGACTGATGACGATGCTCGTGCACGAGCTGGCGCGCACGGGCGGGCGCTACGGCCTGGCCACGATGTGCATCGGCGTCGGCCAGGGCATTGCGACGGTGGTGGAGCGGGTGGAGGCGTAGCGCGGTACCCGAGCGCCTGGACCCAGGCTGTCTGCGACCTCCACGGCGCGCCGGGGCGATGGCCCCGAGCGGCGAACGGGACCGCCTGGCTCCGGCCATCGGACAGGCGGCAACGAAGGCGCTGGACGAAATCGGTTGACCTGCGTACGATCGTGGTGACTTGCAGGCCATATGGCCCGTGATCCGCACCCCAAGGAGACCCCAGACATGATCGACGCCCAGTCGACGGTCGTCTCGCTGACCGACGCGGCCGCCACCAAGCTGCGCGAGCTGACGAAGGAAGAGACGAGCCCGGAGATCGGGCTGCGCGTGTACGTGTACTCGGGAGGCTGCTCCGGGTACCGCTACGGGATGATGCTCGAGGACCAGCCCACCGCGGATGACAGCGTCCTCTCGGCCAACGGCATGCGCGTCTACATCGACAACAGCAGCGTCGGTCTCATCCAGGGCAGCGAGATCGACTACGTCGACACGCTGATGGGTGCCGGTTTCACGGTCAACAACCCGAACGCGGTGGCCGCCTGCGGCTGCGGATCCAGCTTCCGGACCGCCGACGATGCGGGCCAGGCGCGCTCCTGCAGCCACTGACCAAGCGCCTCCTCCGCCGTCCCGACGCCGCCGGGCAACCGGCGGCGTTGCTGTACTCCGCACCACCTCATTCCGAGGCCTGACCCGACACGCGCCCGCGGCCGGGGGGCCGTCCGACGCCAGCGATGCGCGGACCACGGATGGCGTTGGCCCCATCCGGGCCCGTACGATCCGGGCAGGACCCGAGGGACGGTTGGGCCATCGACGACTCGCGCTGCGACCGACAGTCTGATGGAGATCGGCGCCGTCCAGGTGCGCCCGTCGAGGCGAGGTGGGCGAGTGCCGGGGCAGCACCCAGACGTACGGCCGTGGCTGCGCCGCGAGCGCCCGCTGCTTGCGTTCGCGCTCGCAGGCGGGGTTGCCATGGTCGTCCATGTGCTGCTGCCGTGGGGCTCGCTCCCGCAGCAGATCCTGTACGACCTGATCGCCTTCTCGTCGTCGATGGCGATCCTCATCGGCATCCGGCTGCATCGGCCGGCGCGGCCGATGCCCTGGATCCTGCTCTCGCTCTCGCAGCTCATGTTCATGCTCGGCGACATCATCTGGATGATCCTGGCGCAGCTCGGCGAGAGCCCGTTCCCGTCCATCGCCGATGTGGCGTACCTCGCCGGGTACCCGCTGATGATCGGCTCGTTCCTGCTGTGCGTGCGCATCCGGATCCGCGGCGGCGACCGCACGGGGGTGCTCGACGGCCTGATCCTCGCCACGGCCGTCTCGCTCGCGGGATGGATCGTGCTCGTGCGCCCGGCTATCGACGAGACCTACGACCCGTTGTCGCTGGCGGTATCGATGGCGTACCCGATCGGCGACCTGCTCGCGTTCGGCGTCGTGATCGGCTTGCTGGCCACGCCAGGCGCGCGCACGAAGTCGTTCGTGTTCCTGGTGACCGGCGTGGTCGCCATGTTCGTGGCCGATGCCGTCTACGCGTACGTTGCCCCACTTGACGCGTACGTCGACGGTGGTCCGCTCGATCTGCTGTGGCTGGTCTCGTACCTGACCCTGGGCATGGCCGCGCTCCATTCCTCGATGCGCGAGGTCGCCGCTCCGCATCCGACCCCGGTGGCCTGGCTCAGCCCGCTCCGGCTGGGTTTGCTGGCGCTCGCGCTGCTCACGGGTCCGGTGCTGGTCATGCTGGGGAACCTGAGCTGGACCGAGGACGTTCCGGTGCTCGCCGGTGGGTCCGCCGTGCTCTCGTTGCTGGTGCTGGTGCGGCTGTCGACCGTCGTCGACACGCTCGACCGCGACATCGCCACACGGCGTGGGCTGGAGCGGGAGCTGAGCTTCCGTGCTCTCCACGATCCGCTGACCGGCCTGCCCAACCGTCGCCGCTTCCTCGAGGCGCTCGAGGCGGCGCTCCATTCGCCGATCCGGCCGCTCAGCGTCCTGTATCTCGATCTCGACGACTTCAAGAGCATCAACGACAGCCTGGGTCATGCCGCAGGAGATCGGTTGCTGGCCGTCGTCGCGGGCCGCCTGCGGGGGCGCCTCCGCGACGCTGATCTTGTCGCTCGATTGGGTGGCGACGAGTTCGCGGTGGTGATGAGCGGTGTTGCGGCGACGGATGCCATCCGGACGGCCGATCGGCTGCTGGCGGCACTCGACGAGCCGCTCGACATCGATGGCCATCAGGTGACCACCCGGGCCAGCGTGGGCGTGGTGGAGGTTGCGGAACCGGAAGCGACGGCGGCCGGCGTGCTCGCCGACGCCGACATCGCGATGTACAACGCCAAGGGCCTGGGCAAGGGCCGGGTCGTGCCGTACGTGACCGGCATGCGCGACGTGGTGGTCGATCGCCTGCGGCTCGAGGCGGATCTCCGCGGTTGCCTCGAGCGCGACGAGCTGGGTCTCGAATATCAGCCGCTGCTCGATCTGTCGACCGGTCGGGTCGTGGGCGCCGAGGCACTCGCGCACTGGTTGCACCCATCGCGCGGCCGGATCGGTCCCGATGTTCTCGTGCCGATCGCCGAGGCGAGCGGGCAGATGCAGGACATCGGAGAGTGGATGATCAGGCGCGCCTGCCGTCAGATGGCCTCGTGGCGGCGGATGCTGGACCCGGCGCTCGTCCTCAACGTCAACCTGTCGGCTCGCCAGCTCGACGGCAAGGGCCTGGCCTCGATGATCGAGGACGCGGCCGCGGCGGCCGATCTGCCGCTCACCGCGCTGGTGGTCGAGGTGACCGAGAGCGCCCTGCTGGGTGACGCGGAGCGGGCGCTGGCCAACCTGACGCAGCTCCGCGAGCGAGGTGCCAGGGTCGCGATCGACAACTTCGGGGCCGGCTACTCGTCGCTCAATTACCTCAATCAGCTGCCGGTCGACATCCTCAAGGTCGACCGTGAGCTCACCGAGCGTCTGGACCGCGACGAGGAGCGGAGTCTCGCGGCCGTCGTGATCCGGATGGGCGAGACGTTGAGCCTCGAGATCGTAGCCGAGGGGATCGAGCGACCCGCCCAGCTCGACGTCCTCCGACGCCTGGGCTGCCAGCTCGGGCAGGGATCCCTGTTCGCTCCGCCGATGTCGCGGGAGCAGTTCGAAGTCGCCTATGCGGTTCAGCCCGGCTCCGGCGCCCCGCGCGTGGAACGGGCAACGCGGGTACCCAGCCTGGATCCTTCGACGGCCGGCGTCTGACGACCCGAACCCGGGCAGTCCGGATTCGAACGCCTGAGCGAGACGGCTGCCGTCGATCGTCTCCGGCCAAGCCGCATCACGGCGGCGGTCGCATTGCTCGCAGTGACGGCGTACCCTTCGACCGCGGATGCGGATCCCCCTGTTCCCCCTCCACGCCGTTCTCACCCCGGGTCTGGCCCTCTCGCTGCACGTGTTCGAGGACCGCTATCGGGTGATGGTCAGGCGCTGCCTCGACACCGATTCCCCGTTTGGGATCGTGCTCATTCGCGAGGGGAGCGAGGTCGCGCCCGGCCACGGGCGCGGGGCCGAGCTTGCGATCGCAGGTGTCGGGACGTTTGCCGAGATCCGCGAAGCCAGCCGGCGCAGCGACGGCCGGTGGGACCTGCTGACGGTCGGCTCCGGCCGGTTCGCGATCGAAGAGGTGCACACGGAGCTCGAGCCGTACCTCGTGGCGGAGGTGCACCGGCTCGACGATGCCGTGGGTGACGCGGACACGGCTGACGCCCTGGTGCAGCACGTGATCCGCCGGTTCGTGGAGTACCTGCGCCTGCTGCAGCCGCGCGACGGTGAGTCGGCTCCGCCGATCGATGTCCAGGTCGAGGTGGAGGTGTCGGCCCGGCCGCCGGGCGGCGATGCCGCGGCCGGCGAGCCGTCCGAGCTCGCAACATCACCCGATCAGCCCGCCGACGCCGATCAGCCGGGCGTCTCGTCCGACCTGGCATCGAGCCTGCGGATCCCCGAGGATCCGTCGCAGCTCTCGTTCCTGCTCACCGGGATCGTCCAGGTGCGCCCTGACCGCAAGCAGGCGCTGCTCGAGGCCGACTCGGCAGAGGACCGGCTGCGCGAGCTCGATCGGCTGCTCGACGGTGAGCTGGCCCTGCTCCGGCGGCGGCTGGCACCCTACCTGGCGGACCGCCGATCGCTCGCCGATCGCCTCAGCTGATCGTCCCGGGGCGGCGCGTCGCGTGAGGCACGCGTCTGCACTCAGGCGGCCCCGACCCGAATGTCGCCGGCGCCCCCAAGGATCTCGAGCTCGTAACGGTCGGGTCGGTCGGCGAACCCGTCGCCCACGAACTGCCGATCGCCGGCGACCTGCTCGTGGCGCTGATCGTCGAGCCGGAGGTGCGAGACGCCGCCCGCCACGCGCAGTGAGACGGGAATCACCGCTGGACGCCGGAACCGGGCGCTGCTCGCCACCCCGGCCACCCGCACCAGCACGGTGCCCGACGGGGCGGGCAGGTCGAGCACGATGTGGTTAGCCCCGCCCTGGACGTCCATCCGCTCCAGGGCGAGCTCCTCGAGCGTGCCCGTCAGGTCGGTGATCCCGCCCATGAGCTCGATCGTCCATGGGATGGCGTCACTCAGCGCCACGCTCGCTCCACGACTCGAGAACGCCGACATCGCCTGGCGCCGGTAGCGGACCTTCACCACGCCCCCTGATGACCGGACGTCCGGCAGCGGGCCCTTGAAGGTGGCCCGGACGAGCTCCCCGGCGGGAGCGGGTCCGGCGAACGCGAGCCGGGACGCGCTCGTCTCCATGATCATGCGCGCGTTGGCCCGCGGGCCGAGGGACGCGAAGTTGAGGGCCAGCCGTGGTGCCCCGGAAACGAACTCCAGTCGCCCGCGCGTCGCGCCGGCCAGGGGGGCGCTGAACGAGCTCCCGACGAACCCGCCACGAGTCTCCGCCTTGAGACGGGCGGTCTGCTCGCCCACGATCCGGCCGGCATCGGCAAGGAAGCCGTCGATGGCCGCGCGCTCACCTGCCGAGTAGCGCCCGAGCGCCGCGTCGATCGCGGCTTCGAGCGGGGCCATCACCTCCCGGGCGCGCGCAGCCCCTGCCGCGATCGGGCGGACGGTGACGCTCCGGCGATCGCCGGGATCCGGGCGGCGCTCGACGAACCCCGACCGTTCCAGGCGGTCGAGCACGCCCGTGATCGCGCCCGTCGTGAGTCCCGATAGCTCGGCCAGCCGGCCGGGTGTCAGCCCGGGATGCTCGATGACGACCTCGAGGCACCTCATGTCGGTGGGGTTCAGCCCGAGATGGGCCGCGAGGGCCTCGTCGAACGTCGTCGTCCGGACCGCTTGACGGATCGATCCCTTGTCGTTCATGATGCAAATATCTTAGCACACTAGATACTTAGGAGAGGCAATGATCGATCGCGATCATACACCGCGGACGGACGCCATCGAGGCACGCGACCTGGTGAAGACGTACCCGGGCGACATCCGGGCGCTCGACGGGCTCAGCCTGAGCGTCCCGCCCGGCCAGGTCTTCGCGCTGCTGGGACCCAATGGCGCCGGCAAGTCGACGACCGTCAAGATCCTGTCCACCCTGTCCCGACCCAGCTCCGGGAGCGCTCGTGTTGCCGGGCACGATGTCCTCCGCCATCCGGACCGCGTCCGCCGGTCGATTGGCGTCGTGGGTCAGCAATCGGCGGTCGACCTTGCCGCGACCGGCCGCGAGAACATGCGGCTGCAGGGCCGCCTGTACAGCATCGAGGGCCGCGAGCTTCGGGCGCGCATCGACTCCCTCCTCGACCGGTTCGACCTGACGGGCGCGGCAAACCGGATCGTCAGCACCTGGTCCGGCGGGATGCGACGCAAGCTCGACGTGGCGATGGGCCTCATCAACCGTCCCAGCGTGCTGTTCCTCGACGAGCCCACAACCGGGCTCGACCCTGACGCGCGCGCTCGCCTGTGGACCGAGATCGAACGCCTGGCCCGTGAGGGTGGGCTGGCGATTCTGCTCACCACCCACTACCTGGAGGAGGCCGATCGCCTGGCGGGCCGACTGGCCATCGTCGACCACGGTCGGATCGTCGCGGAGGGCACGCCGGATGGAATGAAGTCCGAGCTGCACGGCGACGCGATCCACATCGACCTGGGCGATGAGAGCACGGCCGCCGGCGCTGCCTCGCTGGTCGCCCGGATCGACGGGATCGATAGCCCGCTGGTCGAGGGCGCCCGTCTCTCGGCCCGCGCAGACCGCGCCGCCACGCGGGTTCCGGCCGTCCTGTCCGTCCTGGAGGAAGCAGGGATCCCGGTCGCCGCGGTCACGGTCGCGCGCCCCTCGCTTGACGACGTCTACCTGCGTCACACCGGCCGGTCCTTCCGGCCCGATGCCCTGGAGGTTGCCCGATGACCGCTATCGCCCAGACGGCCTACGTCTCCGGCCGTCACCTGCGCGCGTTCGCCCGCCAGCCGTGGTTCGTCGGCATGGCGATCATCCAACCCGTGATCTGGCTGCTCCTGTTCGGGGCGCTGTTCCAGAACGTGACCGAGATCCCGGGCTTCGGCGCCGGCGGCGGGTATCTCGACTACCTGGTGCCCGGCGTGCTCGTGATGACCGCCCTGTTCTCGTGTGGCTGGAGCGGAATGTCCGTGATCGAGGACCTCGACCGCTCGATCGTCGACCGGATGTTGGTGACCCCGATCCACCGCAGCGCGATCATTGCCGGACTCACGATCTACGAGCTCGTCTCGCTGCTCATCCAGGCAGCGATCATCGGCGGTTTGGCGCTGCTGCTGGGCGCCCACTTCGAGGGCGGGATCCTGGGGTTTGCGGCGCTGACGGCGTGCGCGATGCTGGTCGGCGCGGCGGTGGCGTCATTCTCGGACGCGATGGCGCTGATCCTCCGTCAGCGGGAATCCGTGATCGGGATCAACACCCTGATGACGCTCCCGCTGACCTTCCTCTCGGCGGCGTTCCTGCCGCTCTCGCTGGCCCCCGACTGGATCCGGACGGTCGCCGGGTTCAACCCCGTCAACTGGGCCGTGGAGGCGGGCCGCGAGGCGCTCACGGCCGCACCCGACTGGTCGTTCGTCCTGCCGCGGGTGGGCGCGCTGCTGATCCTGGCCGTGCTCTCGACCGGCTGGGCGACCCGGACGTTCAGGGCCTACCAACGGTCCATCTGACGAACGAGGCCCGGGGCGGTTCGTCCTGCCCCGGGCCGGCCCATGCCTCGGTTCACACGGGTTCGGGGACCCTGGCGGTCGCGACGGCCGCGAAGTCCTCCGCCATGTGGCGGGCTGCCCTGTCGAGGGCTCGCTCGACATCGACTACCAGACGCGCCCCGTCGTCTCCCGCGACGGACCCAGAATCGCGCGGCCCGCCGCCGGGTGCCAGTGCCATCAGGCCGAGGGGGGCGGTCGGCCCCCGGGTCCCTCCGCGTCAGGTCGACCCGCTGCCTCCACCCCTAGCGTCGATCCGGGCGCTCCGCCATCGGCACCTGCGTCCTGACCCACGCGTCCACGATCGCGGGCAGCGCCGCATCGAGGCTGCGGATCTCATCGGCCGTGATCGGCGCGTCGGCGATCGCGCGGGGCTCCACCGCGCCTCCCAGGAACTCGACCTGGTCGAGCCCGCGCCGTGGCTCCAGCCTCGCAAGGGTGACCTGCTGGCCGCGCCAGGTGTCGAGGTTGAGCGCCCGCCCGCGGTGGCTGAAGCTTGGCCGCTCCACTGGCGTGTGGCCGAACACGACCCGCTCCAGCCCGGCGTTCCGGTAGGGTGTCCAGGGGTCGGCCGCCGGGAACAGATCGGGCGAGTCGAAGAACGCGCCGCGGATCCACAGCCGGTCGGCGCTGCGCTCGAACCGGTCGAGCGGCTGGTACGGGACCGGGCCGCCATGGACGAACAGCACGTCCTGCCAGCGGGCGTACGGCGAGAACGACCACAGGGTGGGGACGAGATCGGGCGCCAGCTCATCGACGCGAGCCGCGATCTCGGCAGGCGTCCGGTCGATCCACTCCTCGGGCCGCAGGCCCGCCGAGAGCAGCGTCGCCCCGCCGCCGAACGCCATCAGTGCCCGGAACAGGCTCGGCTCGCCGCCCAGCCCACCCAGGACCTGGGCCTCGTGGTTGCCCTGGAGCAGCGCGACCTGGCTGCCGGCCGCCGCGGCCTGCCTCCGCAACGAGGCCAGTCGCCGGACGAGCCCGAGGGAATCGGGCCCCCGGTCAACGAGGTCGCCGGTGACCACGAGCGCCGTCGCCGGCGGTGCGGTCCACCCGTCTGCGCCGTCGGTCAGGCCCGCCTCGGCGAGCAGCCGGTCGAGCGCATGCAGCTGTCCGTGGACGTCGCTGGCGGCCCAGACGGAGAAGTCATCGGGAATATGGATCGGCCCCGGGATGGGTGCGGTGACGGGTAAGGGCATCACCTGGCGAGGCTAGCATTCATGGCTCGACCGCAGCCTCCTGGCAGTGGGCGCAACGGCCGACGATCGTGAGGTGGCCGACGTCCACGCGAAACCCCCGGCCGGCGCTGAGCGCCGCGACCAGGGCCTCCGCCTCGGCAGGTGGGATCTCCCAGCCGCCGCCGCAGTCGAGGCAGCGGAGATGCCCATGCTCGTCCTTGGGCATCACGTGATATTCCTCGCGCCCGTCAGCACCGTGGCTGTGGTGGACGTAGCCGACGTCCTCGAGCACGTCGAGCGTGCGATACACGGTGGACGGGGTGATCTCGGCGTCCTTGGTGCGGCACTGCTCGACGACCTCGCTGCCCGTCACGTGGCCCTTGGTGGAGGCGAGCACCTCGAGGATCAGCCGGCGCTGCGGCGTCCACCGCAGGCCGCGCTCGTGGAGCACGTCGCGTGCATCGTCCCATCGCAGGGCGGCGTGGCCGACCCTCATCACCGTCCCTCGTCGTGCCCGGGGGCGCCCGAAGCGCCCGACGCGACGTCGAGGTGATGCTCGGCGTCGTGCACGTGCGAATGGGCGACCCCTGCGTGCTCGTGGAGATGCTGGTGGATGAGGTTGGCCCGGATCAGCAGGTCGCGGTCGGCGAGGATCTCGGTCGCCGGACCGTCGGCGAGCACCCGGCGGTTCTCACCGAGCACCACCGCACGATCCGCGATCATCGGCACGATGTCGAGCTCGTGCGTGGCGGTGATCAGCGTCTTGCCACCCTGGGCGAGCCGCCGGATGAGGTTGACCAGAACCCATTTCGTGCGTGGGTCGAGCGCCGCGGTCGGCTCGTCGAGCAGCAGCACCTCGGGTCGCAACGAGAGCACCGATGCGATGGCCGCCCGCTTCTTCTCCCCGCCCGAGAGCTCGAATGGTGCGCGGTCTGCGAGCTGGCCGATCTCCATCTGGCGCAGCGCCTCGTCGACGGCGGCGGCGACCTCCTCCCCGGTGAGGCCGAGCTGGAGCGGTCCGAATGCGACGTCGTCGCGCACCGTCGCGCTGAACAGCTGGATGTCCGGATCCTGAAACACCAGCCCCACCTCCCGATGGAAGCGGAACGCATCCATGCCATTTGCAACCGCAGCCACATCGCGACCCAGCGCGCGCAGGGTGCCCGCGGTGGGCGCAACGATGCCGTCGAGCAGCTTGAGCAGCGTGGACTTGCCGGAGCCGTTGGCGCCCAGCAGGGCGACCTGCTCGCCACGCTCGATTTGCAGGTCGATCCCGTCGAGCGCGGTCTGCCGGCCGTGGTACACATAGCGGACGTCGTGCAGCGTGAACACGGGCTCCGAGCGCGCCAAGGCCGGCTCCACGAGCAGGGCCTCGGTTGCCGGCCCGATCGGCTCGTTCGTCAATGGACGATCCCCCCGACGACGACGGCGGCGATCGCGACGGCCACGGAGCCCCCCAGTGCGGCCCAATCGGGCGGTCGCATCCGGAAGTCGTTGAGGGTTCGCATCTCCCCGCCGAAGCCGCGCGCCACCATCGCCGCGTAGACATCGTTGCTCATCTTGAACGAGCGGTTGAGCAGGTTGCCCATCGACCCGGTGATCCAGCGCCGCTGCTCGCCGCCCGCGGTCCTGGCCACGGTCCGGCTCTTGCGCGCCTCGAACATCCCGTTGGTGAGGTGCAGGAACAGGAAGATGTAGCGGTAGGTCATCGCCAGCACCAGGATGAACAGCTGAGGCACCCGGATGGCCTGCAGGCTCTTGAGCACGTCTGCCCAGGGCGTGGTCATGACCAGCAGCACCGCGAGCGAGACGCTGACACCGACCCGGGACACGAACAGGATCGCGCCCTCGAGACCGGGCACGGACGGCGCGATGGTGACCGGGCCGAGACCAAGCTCGAACAGCCGCGGCCCCGGCACGAAGAAGATGGCGGGGATCACGACGATGCCCGCGAACAGCGGGATGCCCAGCCAGACGCGGCGGACGAAGAACTCGAACGGGACGCGACTGATGCGCGAGCCGGCGAGCACGACGCCGTACAGGACGGCGAGGACGGCGAGCGAGCTCGACAGGCTGGCCGCCAGCACGAGCGCCAGGAACATGCCGAGCTTGGCGCGCGGGTCCACCCGCTGGAGCCAGCCGGCGGCCCGTGCGTGTTCCTCGGTGAACACGGCCCGCTCGATCGAACCGGTGATGCCCGCGATCGTCTGCTCGAGCCAGCCGATCCGATCGCCGCGACCGCTGGGCGTGGAGGCGGCCATCAGCCTTGTCCCTCCGCGGCCGCGGTCTCGGTGCCGCCTCCGAATTGCTGGATCAGGTGAGCGATGACGTAGACCGCGACGCCCAGCAGCAGGATCCCGAGCAGACCCGCGATCTCGTACCCGATGGCGTGCTGCCACAGCGCCGCGTTCGCACCATCGAGGAAGGGGAGTGGGATGCGGTAGTCGGCAAGCGGTGCGCTGAACGTCGCCGACAGGTCCTGCAGGCCCCTGGGCACGTACCCGAAGGCTGCGTTCACGTCCGCCACCGAGCCCTCGCCGTAGGCGAAGCCGGGTGCGATCAGGCCGAGCGGCGCCAGCACGGCTGCTGCGACCAACGCCGTCCCCGGCCCGCGCATCCGTTTCGGCAGCACGAGCCACGCAAGCGGGATGAGGACGATCGCGATCGCGGCGACCACGAGCAGCATCGCGCCCACGCTCGCCCAGTCGACCTGTCCCCAGTCGGCTCCGAACGCCCGGCTGATGTCGCCCCCGCCGGTGAACAGGGCAGTCGCGAGCAGGACAGCGAGGCTGACCGTGACGATCGCAAGACCCGTCTGCCACAGCGGTCTGCTGGAAGGTGCCCCCTCATCCACATCCTTCCCGGCGAACACGTTGCGCAGCGAGGTGAGGTACTCGGGATGCCGCTGCTGGAGGTACGCGACGCCGAGCGCGGTGATCAGTCCCTCGACGATGGAGGCGCCGAGCAGATGCGTGAGCAGCATCGCGGGGATCGCCTCGGACAGGCCGTACGGGCTGTACAGCGCGTGTCCGTTCTCCGTGAACAGGATCGGCTGGACCCCGAGCTCGATGCCGACGGCGAGCGCGGAGGCGCTGATGCCCACGTAGGCACCGATCCCGGCCGCCCACACCCGCCGGTTGGAGAGGATCGGAGATCGACCGGCCAGCAGCCGGTAGGTCCCGTAACCCACGAACGGCAGGATGAAGGCCATGTTGAGGCAGTTGACGAAGATCGCCAGCACACCGCCGTCACCGAAGAACAGCGCCTGGATGATGAGCGCCACGCTCACCACGATGGCGGCCGCCCACGGTCCCAGCACGATTGCCGCCAGCGTGCCACCGACGCCGTGCGCGGTCGTTCCGCCGGGAACCGGGATGTTGAACATCATGATCGTGAAGCTGAGCGCGGAGAAGACCGCGAGCAGCGGGATGGTCCGGTTCGAGAGGACCGCCTTGACCTTGCGGCTGGCGATGGCCCATGCCGGCACGGTCACCGCGCCCACGCCCATCGAGATGAGCGGGCTCAGGTAGCCGTCGGGGATGTGCACGTGTCGATGAGCCTCCGTTGAAGCTGCGCGGGCGAGGCGCATCTGGCGCCTTCCGCACGGATGATCATCGTCGTTCTTGCAACTATGTGCAATAGCGGCCCGCTGCAGTCACGGTTGCCCGGCCGCGCGACGATCCACACGCGAGGAGGTCCGCTGCAGTGAACGGATTGCGATCCACAATCGCCGTCGCTCGCGGGGAGCGCGGGTGGATCGCCGGGAGGGTGGGTCGCTCGCCGGACGCCGGGAGCGCGGGTCGCCCGGCGAAGAGCGTGTGAGGCCCTACTCGGCGAAGCGCTCTTCCTTCCAGGGATCGGCGTCGTTGTTGTAGCCGTAACGCTCCCAGAAGCCGAGCGTGTCGTGGGTCAGCAGCTCGAGACCCCGGATCCACTTGGGGCCTTTCCAGAAGTAGCGCTTGGGGACGATCAGCCGCAGCGGGTAGCCATGATCCGGTTCCAGCGGAGCGCCCTCGAACGTGTCGGCCAGCAGGACGTCATCGTCGTCAAGCACCGAGAGCGGCAGGTTGGCGGTGTACCCCTGCTCCGCGTGGCCGATGACGTGGGTCGCCGCCGGCCGGACCTGGGCCAGCTCGAGGATGGTCTGGATCGCGACGCCTTCCCAGTGCGTGTCCAGCTTCGACCAGCGAGTGACGCAGTGGATGTCGGTGGCAACCTGCTTGCGGGGCAGAGCCCTGAACTCGTCCCACGTCAGCCGGAACGGGTTGTCGACCTCGCCGTACACGTTGAGGTCCCAGGTCGTGAGATCGACCTTGGGCACGCTGCCGTAGTGGAGGACCGGGAACTTCTCGGTGACGTACTGGCCGGGCGGGACGCGGCCGGCGATGGCTGGATCGACGTGGCGATCCCCGAACAGGCGCTCGAACATGGTGGTCTCCGGTGCGGGCACAGGCGCCCGCCGTCAGGTTGCCAGATGGGACGCCGGAACGATAGCGGGGATAGGTGACGGCTTTGCGACTGGCAAGGGCCCGGCGAGGGCCGCGCGGGTCCGCGGACC
This sequence comes from uncultured Chloroflexia bacterium, assembly GCA_963713095.1. Lineage (GTDB taxonomy): Bacteria > Chloroflexota > Limnocylindria > Limnocylindrales > CSP1-4 > CAIXZV01. Next base: position 962,460 of record CAVQKK010000003.1, on the reverse strand, counting down.
CGGGCGAGAGGATCCGTTGACGGTCCCCCGATCTTGGCGGGCTGCACTACCCTTCCGCCATGCCGGACGAGCCGCGCGTCGTGATCGTCATGCCCGCGTACAACGCTGCCCGCACGCTCGAGCGGACGTACGCGGACATCCCCCATGAGCTCGTGGACCACATGATCCTGGTCGACGACGTGTCGAACGACGAGACGGTCGACATCGCCAAGCAGCTCGGTCTCGAGGTCATCGTCCATCGCCAGAACCTGGGCTACGGCGGGAACCAGAAGACGTGCTACGACCGGGCGCTCGAGTGGGGCGCCGACGTCGTGGTCATGCTCCACCCCGACTACCAGTACGACGCAACGCGCATCCCGGAGCTCGTGGCCCCGATCGCCGCCGGATCGGTCGACCTCATGCTGGGCAGCCGGTTCCTGGGCGATCCGATCGCGGGCGGGATGCCCAAGTGGAAGTACGTGTCCAACCGGTTCCTCACCGGGCTCGAGAACGCCGCGTTCGGGCTCCACCTGTCCGAGTACCACACGGGTCTGCGCGCCTACAGCCGAAAGCTGCTCGAGACGATCCCGTATCACCTCAACTCGGACGATTTCGTGTTCGACCAGGAGCTCGTCGCGCAGGTGGTCGCCGTTGGCGGCCTGCCGATCGGCGAGATCGCCGTCCCGACGCGCTACTTCAACGAGGCGAGCTCGGTGAACTTTCGCCGGAGCGTGGTGTACGGGCTGTCGACGCTCCGGGTGGTCGCACGCTTCCTGCTCCATCGAACCGGGCTGCGCCGGTCCTCCAAGCTCAGCCCCACAGTCGCCTCCCGCGAGTCGGGCGCGGCTTGAGGATGCCCCGCGTCCGAGGCCTGGGGCGCGCAGCTCTCGGTATCGCGACCTCCGTCGCCGCGCTCGGCCTGGTCGTCCGGTCGGTGGACCTTGCCACCGCCTGGGAGGTGCTGCGAGGGGCCCAGCCCGGGTGGATCATCCTGCTGGTCGTGTTCGTGTCGGCCGACGTGCTGATGCGCGCGGTGAGATGGCGGGTGCTGCTGACGCCGCTGGCGCGCGTTCCACTGCGAGCCACGCTCGCCTCGTTGCTGGTCGGGTATCTCGCCAACAATGTGCTGCCGGCCCGGCTTGGCGAGGTCGTCCGGAGCCACGACCTCGGCGAGCGAACCGGGGTCTCCAGGGCCGCGATCCTGGGCACGATCGTCGTGGAGCGGGTGGTCGACACGCTGGTCGTCGTCTCGATCGCCTCGGTCGCGATCCTGGTCCTGTCGGTCCGGGGCGTCGTTGCGTCCGCGGTGCTCGTGGGACTGGCCGTGACGGCGCTCCTGGTGGTCGGGATTGCCGCGGGGATCGCCGCACACCGGTTGCCGGGGGCGGCGCGGGCAGCCAGCTTCCTGGACCGCTGGCCGCGCGTCCGTGCGGCGCTCACGCGCCTGCGCGACGGGTTGCGGGTCGCGTCGAGCGTCCGCGTCATGGCCGCGGCGGTGGCGCTGTCCGTCGGTTCCTGGTCATGCACCGTGCTCGCCTTCGCGGCCGCGGCCCAGGCGGTGGGTGTCGAGCCGACGATGGGCCAGGCAGCGTTGCTGGCGGCGGGGACCAACCTTGCGACCGCGATCCCTGCGGCGCCTGGGTACGTCGGCACGTTCGAGCTCGCGGCCGTCACGATCGCTGCATCGGTCGGGATCGACCCGGAATTGGCGCTCGCGTTCGCGGTCCTGACCCACGCGACCACCCTGGTGCTCACGTCGATCGGGGGCGCGACGGCCCTCGTCCTCGGCGCACGTCGGGAGGAGGATGAGGCTCCCGGTCCGCTGTCCGGGCCGCGAGATGGTGCGGAGCCGGATGCGGCCACTACGGGGACGGCATCAGGGCCATCCCCAACACGGGCCACAGGAGGCGATGGTTGACCTTCGCTTCGGCGCCCCGGCCCTGGCCGGGGAACCTCGACTGGGGAAGCGACTGGCTCCCTGAGGCGGCCGCGGATCTTGCCCACCTGGGCTTCGTGCTGCGCGACGGTGGCCGGCCGGGCACGATCCCGGGTCCCCGGCTGCTGGTGGCCTTCCGCGACGTGCCGACGCTCGAGCACTTCGACCCCGAGGAGGCGAGCTACTGGGAGGCGAAGGCGGGCCGATGCCGGCTCGCGACCGTCAACGCCGGGCACCCCGTCCCTGCCAGCGTGCCATTCGCATGGGGCCGTCTGCGGGTCACCGACCGGGTGCCCGTGTCCAACGAGTTCCTCGCCTTCGGCGGCACGCTCCTGGTCGGGACCCGTGACCAGCACACCGTGCTCGCCGCGTTCACCTCCCGGGCGCCGATCGTCCGCTGGGCCGGTCATTCACAGGGCGTGGATCCCCTGACCGACGAGATCGGCGCCTTCTTCGCTCGGCTGATGGTACCGGTCGACTTCCAGCAGGACGCGGAGACGCGGATCGCGGCGACGGCCCCCGAGGCGCTCTATGCGGCCTTCCTGGCCCACACGTTCAGGCGGCTCGGGCCGGGCAGCCGGCTGCGCGCGTCCGACCCGGCGTTCGCCACGATGATCAGCCACGAGTCCAAGCGCCTGGAGCACGACGTGCCCTTGGCCTGGCGGGCGGGCGAGGAGCTGCTGGGCTGGCTTGAGCTGGGCTAGGGTCAGTCGGGAGCCAGGAAAGGGCCGCGCCGGCGGCGAGGCGCCGCGGGCCCATGAGCGCCTGGCCTCATGACATGTGAAGGCCCCGGGCGGTGCCGGGGCCTTCGTGACACGCAGCGGCGGAGCCGCTATGGCATCGGGTTGGCGAGGTCGCTGATCTTCGTCAGGCCGTACTTGGATGCGGTCTCCTGGGTGACCACGAACCCGTTTTGATCCGTGGCCGCTGCCGGATCCAGGGCCTTGAGGCCCTTGCCCGCCAGGTGCTCGTTGAGCTTGGCGACCGTGGCTGCCGCGTCGGTCGTTGCCTCACCGGCGCCGCCGTTCACGTACTCGAGCGCGGTGGCCGCGTACTCGGCGAGGATCTGGATGTCACCCTTCTCCAGCGCCGGGAACACGATCTCCCGGTTGCCGAGCTGGAACTTGCGATCCACGGTGAAGCCGTTGGCCTCCAGGGTCTGAGCGAACAGCTCGCCGAGGATCTCCTGCTCGTAGAAGTTGGTGGATCCGACGATGACCGTGCCCATCGACGGGCCGCCGGCTCCCGGCAGGAACCCGTTGTCCGTCAGCCACGCCTTGGCGGCATCGGCCGATGACATCCCGTCGACGGTGACCTGCTTGTTGAGCCCGGTCAGGGCGTCCTGAGACAGCTTGGCCATGATGCCGTTGAGCAGGTCGGCGATGCCGGGGTGCTCGTCGAGCAGCTTCTGGCTCACGACTGGCACCAGGTTGTCGGCGAGCTGGAGCCCCTTGTCGTCCTGCAGCAGGACCAAGCCGTTGGTCGCGATCGCCGGGTCAGACGTGAACAGCAGGCCCACCTGGATGTCGTTGCTCTTGAGTGCCTCGACCGTCAACGGGCCGCCGGCGTCGAGCGCCTTGAAGTCCTTGAAGTGCAGGCCGTACGTGTCCTGGAGCCCAACCAGGCAGAACGGGCGCTGAGGGCATTCGGGCGGCCCACCCAGCACGAGCTCGCTCGCGATGGACGGGCCCATGCTCGCAGGGGCCGACGACTCCGGGGCCATGCTGGCGGGCGCCGACGATTCGGGGGCCATAGATCCAGGCGCGCTGGGTGCCGGGGTGCTGCCCCCACCCGATGAGCACGCGCCGACGATCAGCGCGAGCGTCACCGCCCCGAGGGCAGCGATGCGGGGTGTCCGCATGGGTCCTCCTCTCTTGACCTTGCCGGACCGCCATCGGCGGTCGACGGTCGGGGCATGCTACATGAGGTTTGTGTCCACGCGGTGACAGGAATCCGGCCGGGCGCGACTCGATCGTGTCAGGCCAGCATGCCGGGTGGTGACGGCGGCGCGACCTCGGCTGGCGTCGGGCCAACCCGGACGCCGCGCAGACCCGGTGACACCGTGAGCCGCTCGAGCAACGAGAAGGCGCGCTCCGTGATCACGGCCAGGACGGCGACCAGGATCGCACCGCCAACGAGCTGCGGGGTGTCCTGGAGCGCGAAGCCGTCGACGATGAACCGGCCCAGCGCGCCCCCACCCACCAGCGCGGCCAGCGTCGCCGTGGCGACAACCGCCACGGCCGCCACCCGCAGCCCGGCGATGATCACCGGCAGCGCCAGCGGCAGCTCGACCCGCCCCAGGAGCCCGAGCTCGGTCATGCCCATGCCGCGTCCCGCCTCGATCATCTCGCGGTCCACGCCGCGCATGCCCGTGTCGGTGTTGGTCAGGATCGGCGGGATCGCCAGCAGCACCAGCGCGGCGAGCGCATTGGTGAACCCTAGGTGGAGGATGGGGACGAAGACCACGAGCATCGCGTAGGACGGCACGGCCCGGCCCAGGTTGCCGATGGCGAGGGTCACGACCGCGCCGCGGCCGGTATGACCGATGACCAGGCCGACCGGGATCGCGATCAATGCGGCGATCAGGATCGCCAGCCCGGAGAGCTCGATGTGCTCCAGCGTCCGGTTGGGGATGCCGCCCGACCCCGTCCAGTTGGCGGGATCGAGAAACCAGCCGACGATGGCGTCCATCAGCCGCGAACGCTCCGCTGCCAGGGCATCAGCAGGCGACCGAGCCCCAGCAGCAGCAGGTCAGCCACGATCGCCAGCGCGATCATCGCGATCAGTGCCCCGTAGACGAGGTCCCAGTGCTGCAGGTTGAACCCGCGCAGCAGCACCTGGCCCAGGCCGCCCTCGCCGATGACCGCGGTGACCATCACCAGGCCGACCGTGGTGACGGTCGCGATCCGCAGCCCGGCGACGATCAACGGGATCGCCAGGGGCAGCTCCACCCCCACCAGCCGCTGGAGTCGGGTCTGGCCCATCCCATCGGCCGCCTCGAGGATTTCGCTCGGGACGCCGTCGAGCCCGGCCAGCATGTTGCGGACCAGGATCAGCAGCGTGTATGACACGAGGCCGATCTCGGCCGAGACCAGCGTGAGACCCGTGATCGGCACCAGCAGCGCGAACAGCGCGAGGCTGGGGATCGTGTACAGGGTCCCGGTCACGGCCGCGATCGGCGTCTCGAGGCGTCGCCAGCGGACGATCAACAGGGTGAGCGCCAGGCCCAGCACGAAGCCGACGCCGACCGCGATCCCGGTCAGCACGACATGGTCGATAAGGCCGTTGACCAGGTCGTTCCCGTAGCGCTGGACGAACTCAACCATGCGCGCCGTCCCCGGAAGCCGCGGACTCGGGCGCCAGCTCGGCGACGTCGGGGATGAACTCGGTCTCGACGGCAGTCTCTCGCATCAGCGTCATGACGGCGTCGATCGTGACCAGGCCCCGGAAGGCGCCGCGGCGATCGACCACGACGCCGGCCTGGACGAGGTCGTCGAGGAGCATCGAGAGCGCGTCCTTGAGCGTGGTGCGGCGGTCGAGCAGGGGAGAGGTTGAGTCGACCAGATCCGCATGCAGCGGACCGGATGCCGGCACGTGATCCTGGTCGATCCAGCCGATCGGTCGTTCCGATCCATCGAGCAGGAGCAGGAACTGGAATGGATCCGCCCGGACGCGACGTCGGGCATCCGCCGCATCCTCGCCGATCTGCGCGGTGACGGCCCGCGCCAGCGGCACCTCGCTGACGCGGATCAGGGACAGCCGCTTGAGTCCGCGATCGGCGCCCACGAACCGAGCCACGAACTCGGAGGCGGGCGCGGCCAGGATCTCGGTCGGCGGCCCGAACTGCTCCAGCACGCCACCGCCCCGGAAGACGGCGACGACGTCGCCCATCTTGATCGCCTCATCGATGTCGTGGGTGACGAACAGGATCGTCCTGGCCAGCTGCTCCTGGATCCGCAGGAACTCGTTCTGGAGGTGCTCGCGCACGATGGGGTCCACCGCGCCGAACGGCTCGTCCATGAGCATGATCGGCGGGTCCGCGGCGAGCGCCCGGGCGACGCCCACCCGCTGGCGTTCGCCACCCGAGAGCTGCGCCGGGTAGCGCCCCGCATAGGTCGTTGGCTCGAGGCCGACGAGGGCCAGCAGCTCCTCCGACCGCTCCCGTTGGCGTTGCTTCGGCCAGCCGAGCAGCCGGGGCACCGTGGCCACGTTGTCGCCGATCGTCTGGTGCGGGAACAGGCCGGTCTGCTGGATGACGTACCCGATGCCCCGCCGGAGGTCGGTGACGTCCCGGCTGGCGGCGTCCACGCCGTCGAGCAGGATCCGGCCTGACGTGGGCTCGATCAGCCGGTTGACCATCTTGAGCGAGGTCGTCTTGCCGCATCCCGACGGACCGACCAGGACGCAGATCTTGCCGGCCGCAACGGTCAGCGATAGGTCGTTGACCGCTCCGGGGGTGCCTCGATTCGGGGCCCGGCCACCGTAGACCTTGGTCACGTGGTCGAACTCGACGGTCGCGGCGTGTCGCCCCGCCTCGATGGCTGTCATCCGGCGCGCGGCTCGGTCGCGGTCATTGGCGACGGGCGGTCAGCCGCGATCCACGAGCGGCTTGACCTGGCCGATGAGTCGCTCCAGCGTCTCGCTGTCGTAGGGCGCCGGCTGCTCGGTGATGGCGGTGGTGAAGCCGAGCTCGAGGTATGGCGCGAGCCGCTCGGCGAGCTGCTCCGGGGTGCCGATCCAGAACGTGTCGTCCGACTCCACATCGCTCAACGGTGTCCGGTTGTGCTCCATCGCCGACTTCCAGACGCGGACCGCCTCGGCTTCCGAGTCGCGGATCGTCGCCTTCAGACCGAGCGTGAACTCGATCTCGGCCGGATCGCGCCCCACGTCCTCGCAGTGCTGGCGGAGCACCGCCACCTTGCGGGTCATCGTCTCGAGCGAACCCATCCCGTTCCACATGTCGGCGTATCGAGCGACCGTGCGCAGCGTCTTCTTCTCGCCGCCGCCGCCGATCATGATCGGCAGCTGGGCCTGGATCGGACCGGGAACCATTCGCAGGCCATCGAACGCGTACCGGCCACCCGGTGCCGAGGTCACCGTCTCGCCCGCGAGCAGCGCGCGGCAGGCGGCCACCGACTCGTCCAGCCAGTCGAGCCGCTGTCCGAAGCCGGACCCGAACTCGATCCCGTAGGACGTGTGCTCGATCTCGGCCCACGCCCCACCGAGACCCAGGATCGCCCGACCTTCCGAGATGTGGTCGAGCGTGGTGACGATCTTGGCGACGAGCCCGGGGTTGCGCAGGGTGTTGGCACCGACCAGCAACCCGAGCCTGGCGCGGGTGGTCGCGGTGCCGAGCGCGGCGAGCGACGCCCAGCCCTCGAAGATCGGCTGGTAGGGGTCGCCGAAGATCGCGTACACGTGGTCCCAGGCCCAGATGTGGTCGTAGCCCAGGTCGTCGACCTGTTGCGCGGCGGCCAGGTACGACGGCCAGTCGGTGGCCTGGTTCCAGAGGAGAACACCCAGCTTCAGTTCGCTCATGGACCAATGGTCGCATGGCCGACGCTGCGACCGCCAACCTGTTGCCGAGGGCCCACGTCCACCGGCCCGTGGCCAGCCGGACCGGGCCATGTCCCAGGCGCCGAGCCGGATGGCACTTGGATCCGCGGCCCGCCTGGGAGATCGTAGAAGCGACCGGTGTGGACGGTGCGTCCCGTGAGCCGCACGCCGCGCCGACCCAGGAGGTCAGTCCGATGCTCGAGACACGCCCCCCTGCAGGTCCTTCCCGGGCGGCGCCCTCGAACCTGCGCGTGCCGGGACCGAGCTCGTGCCTGTCGCGCGACCTCCGCGACATCGCCCGGAGCCTTGCCGGCCGGCTTGACCGCGATGCGATCGAGGAGACGGAGGAACGCGCCCTCGACGAGGCGCTCGATGCCGCGGTGACCGCCGTGCTGCCGAAGATCATGACCGCGCTCGACGCCGAGCTCACGCCGCGGCTGGAAGCGCTGCCGCTCCACACGCGCCTCGCCCTGCTCGACGCGCGCCGCCGCTGCGACCTCGGGCTGGACTGACCGGCGCGCCGGACGGCGCTGCTACGCGATGCCGCATCGCCGCCATTCAATCCCGAAGCGGTGCATGGAGGCGTGCCGCGGTGATCGGGAGTCGCGGCCGTGGGGTGCGGGTCAGCGAGGCCGCGGCCCGGACGGCCCGTCGCTCAGGCGTTGTCGAGCTCGCGCGAGATCGCTCGCAGGATGAACCGGGCGGCCTCCGCGCTCTTCCCGCCCAGCTTCTGGCCCCCGTCCTGCTCGAGTGCGACCGCGAGGTCCGCAAGCATCGCGTCGAGGGCGGCTGTCCGGCCAAGCGCGCCCGCGGCGAGTGCCCCCTCGAGCCCATCGACCGCCCGGCGCGCGTTCTCGACCGCGTGACCCTTCGCGTCCATTTGCTCCCTGAAGGCTACGCGGGCCGCATCGGCGGCGGCGCCCTGGCTCGCCATGGTCACGGTCCTCCGCGCGGCGCGATCGGCGCACCGCCGACGGAGCCCCCGATCCCGTCACCGTCGACCCCCGGTGCATGGCGGTCTCTCTCCGTTCGACCGTCCGCGGCCGCCCGCTCCTGCCAGCGGACCGCCCGCCATTCGGGCTCGATCACGCTCATGTGGATCTCGTCCCACCAGCGGCCGTCGCGCCAGATCGCCTCCCTCGCCTGGCCCTCCGTTACGAACCCGACCCGTTCGTAGGCCCGGATCGCGCGCTGGTTGAACGCGAACACCGACAGCGCCACGCGATGCATGCCCAGCATGCCGAACGCGTGGTCGATCATGAGCCGGGTGGCCTCGCTGCCATAGCCCCGGCCCCACGCATCGTGCTCGCCGATCGTGATGTGGAACAGGACCGATCCGTTGTCGGCGTCGAGCTGAGAGAAGGCGCACGTCCCGATCAGCCGATCCGTTGCCCGAACGTGGATCCCCATCGCCATCGCCTCGGGACCCATCGCCCGCATCATGAAGAAGCGCTCCACCTCGTCGGGTCGCATTGGGGCGTCCTGGTAGCGGGTCAGACGGGCCACCTCGGGGTCCTGATACCAGCGCAGGAAGTCCCGCAGGTTCTCCCGCGTGTGCCGGCGGAGCACGACGAGGTCGCCGTCGATGTGATCCGGGAACCAGCGCCGATGGAGCATCGGCGACACCCTATACCATCGCGATCATGCGCCGCTGGAGCGAAATCGCCGAACGCGTCGCGGCGACCACCAGGACCTCCGAGAAGACGACGATACTGGCCGCCTATCTCGCCCAGCTGGCGCACGACGAGCTTCCGATCGCGGCGGTGTTCCTGACCGGGCGCCCGTTTCCCGAGGCAGACCAGCGGGCCGTCGGCCTTGGTTGGGCAGGGCTCGCGGGCAGCGTGCTCAAGGTTGCCTCGGCGGACCCCGAGGCGCTCCGGCGCGCCTATGACCGGTCGTCGGATGTGGCCACCGCGGTGGGGGAGATGCTGGCCGGGGCCGGGCACGCGCCGCCTCCGGCCGAGGAGCCCTCCCTGACCGACGTTCGTGCCGCCTTCGAGGCCATCGAGGCAGCGTCTGGAGCAGCCGCGAAGAGCGACCTGCTCGAATCGCTGCTGGCCAGGTCGTCACCGGCGACCGCTGTGGGCATCGTGAAGGTCCTGTCGGGCGAGCTCCGGATCGGTCTCCGCGAGGGCCTGCTGGAAGCGGCGATCGCCAAGGCGTTCGATCGGCCGCTCGCGGCCGTCAAGCGGGCCGGCATGCTCACCGGCGATGTCGGCCGGACCGCGAGGCTGGCCAGCGAGGACCGGCTGGCCGAGGCGGCCCTGGCGCTGTTCCATCCGCTGAAGTTCATGCTCGCCTCACCGGCCGAGGACGCGGCCGAGATCATCGCCCGGCTGGGTCCGACGGTCTGGGTCGAGGACAAGTACGACGGCATCCGTGCCCAGCTCCATCGGGCCGGGTCGGACGTGCGGCTCTACTCGCGCGACCTCCACGACATCAGCGGCCAGTTCCCCGAGGTGATCGACGGCGCCCGCGACCTGCCGTGGACCGGGATCCTGGACGGCGAGATCCTGGCCTGGAAGGACGGCACCGTGCTGCCGTTCCTCCAGCTCCAGTCCCGGCTGGGGCGGAAGAACCCGTCCGCGACCATCCGCTCCCAGGTCCCGGTGATCTTCGTGGCCTGGGACGCCCTGGGGCTGGACCGCGACGCGGATGGCATGGTCGCGCCGCTGCTCGAGACACCGCTGACCGAACGGCGCCGGAGGCTCGAGGCGCTCCGGCTGCCGCTGGCCGCCGACGGCGGCCGGTTCGCGCTCAGCCACCTCGCCACGGTTGGCTCCGTCGAACGCCTCGAGGCCGAGTTCACCGATGCCCGGGCCCGGCGCAACGAGGGGCTGATGGTCAAGGACCCGGACAGCCTCTACACGCCCGGCCGGCGCGGGCTGGGCTGGCTCAAGATGAAGAAGGCGCTGGCGACGCTCGATTGCGTGGTGGTCGGCGTCGAGCTGGGGCATGGCAAGCGCCACGGGGTCCTGTCCGACTACACGTTCGCGGTCCGCGACGATGCCACCGGCGAGCTGGTGACGATCGGCAAGGCGTACAGCGGGCTCACCGACGCGGAGATCGCGGACATGACCCGCTGGTTCGAGGCGCACACGGTCCGGTCGTTCGGCCGGTACCGGGTCGTCGAGCCCTCCGTCGTGATCGAGGTGGCGTTCGACGTGATCATGCGGTCGACCCGCCACAGGTCTGGCTACGCGCTGCGTTTTCCGCGCATCGCCAGGCTGCGCACGGACAAGCCGGCGGCCGACATCGACACGCTCGCGGCCGTCACCCGGCTCTACGAGGGTCTGCAGCAGGGCGCCGAGCACCTGGTGACCGCGAGCGCTCGCCGCTAGGACCTCCCGGTCAGCCGTTCGCGATCGCGCTGGGGTATCGAGGTCGCACGCCGCCACGTATCCTGTGCGGTGCGAGCACGCGCGCTCCGGGGGCGCCCTGCACGGAGGATCCGGATGTTCGAGGGGTATGAAGGCGGTCAGAAAGAACTGGTCCTGTACACGGACGCGCTGATCACGCGCGGCTCCGTTCGTACCCGGCAGCATCGGGTGACCGACATCCTCAATCAGGGCGACGAGCCGTTCCTGATCCTCGAGGACGTCACGGTCGAGGAGTTCGGCGGTCGTGGACAGCCGATCCGGTCGGACTACGCGCAGGTCAACCTCGCAGCCGTGCTGTTCGCGGTCGCCAACGAGCCGGTGCCCTCGATGCCGGAGCTGCGGACTCCGAAGGCGCCGGAGCAGGCGATCATCTCCGTCCCGCCGTTCAACGTGGTGGGCACGATCCACCTGATGCCGATGGGCGGCAGCCTGCGCGACGCGCTCCGCGAGCTGACCGGGCGGTTTCTCCCGGTCACCGACGCCACCTACTGGTCGGACCGCGTTGGTGAGGCGCGCGAGCAGGCGTTGCTGGTCGCGATCAATCACCACCGTGCACACATCCTGGCCCCGCACCGCGAGGTCGATCCGTGGGCCGGCCTCGATCGAGGCGCAGCTCCGGGGGGCGCCCCCCGGAACGAGAGAGAGCCGTCAGGGGGTTGACCTCGGCGGTCAGCGGTCCACAGGCAGGTCGAGCCGATCCCCCCATTCGGCCCAGCCGCCGTCGTAGACCGCCACGTCGTCGTAGCCCAGCAGCGTCAGCACAAACGCCAGCTTGGCGGCAGCGACGCCGGACCCGTCGTAGCACACCAGGCGCCGGCCGCGGGTGATGTTCGCCTTGAGCAGCAGCGAGCGAAGCTCTGCGGCATCGCGAAGACGCTGCGTCCCCGGAACGTGCATCGAGGATACCGGCACGTTGACGGCACCGGGGATGTGGCCGAGGCGCCGAACGTTGCCCTCGAAACCGTGGTACTCGGCCGGCCCTCGCGCATCGACCAGGAGCACGTCGGGTGCTCCCAGCAGCCCCCGGACATCGGTCGTCGTCAGCCGCTGCCGGACGACCGCCCGCGGCGTGAACAGGGCCGCGGGCGCCTCGACCATGCCGCTGGCCACCGGCTGGCCGGCCTCGACCCAGCCGGGAAAGCCGCCTTCCAGGATCCGGGCGGACTCATAGCCGTAGGCTCGAAGGCTCCACCAGACACGAGCCGCGAGGTATGACAGCGTGTCGTCGTAGAGCACCGCCGAGGTGCCGTCGCCCACGCCGGCGTGCGTCATCGCGGCCGCCATGTGCTCCGGCGCGGCCAGCAGCGGGGCCTCGCCTCCCTCCGGCATGTCGACCACCGATGTGCGCCACTCCAGGTGGACGGCTCCCGGAATGTGTCCGGTGCCATACACGGTGGCCGATGTCCCGTCCGGACGCCATCGGACGTCGACCACACGGAGATCCGGGCGACCGAGGTTCTCGGCCAGCCACTCGGGCGTGGCAATGAGCTCGGGGCGGGCGAAGCCAGCCAGATCGGCCTCCCGGGTGATTGGCAAGGTGACCCGCCCCCAGGTCGGGGGCGGGTGCATCCGGCGCCGATATCATACGGAGGTGGTCGCCCCATTCATGCCCGAGTCGGCGAAGATCGCCGCCGTCCGGGAGGCACTACCCGCGACGGCCGCCGGGATCTACCTCAACGCGGGCACGGCCGGCCCCCTGCCGGCCGAGACCCAGCGCGCGATGGACGAGCAGGCGGGGCGCGAGCTCGCCGTCGGTCGCTCCCATCCGGACCTGTGGCCCGAGACGCAGCAGCGGATGGCCGAGACCCGCGCGGCCGTCGCGGCCATTCTCGTCGCCGACCCCGCCGACGTTGCGCTTACCCACTCCACGACCGACGGCGTCAACATCGCCGTCGGCGCGCTGCCGTGGCGTCCGGGCGATCGCGTCCTGACCACGCACCATGAGCATCCCGGTGGCATCGGACCGCTGGTCGCGCTGCGGGATCGCGTCGGGGTCGAGCTGGAGCTCGTCGACGTCGGTGACGGCGGCGATGACGACCGGACGATCGAGGCCTTCGCCCGGGCGCTCGAGCGGCCGGCCCGCGCGATCATGGTCAGCCATGTGCTGTGGACCACCGGGGCTGTGCTTCCGGTCACCCGACTGGGTGGCCTGGCTCGCGCCGCGGGCGCCCTCGCGGTCATCGACGGCGCACAGTCGGCGGGAGCGACCCCGGTCCAGCTCGATGAGCTCGGGGTGGATGCCTATGCGGTTCCTGCCCAGAAATGGCTGCTGGGTCCGGAGGGCATGGGCGCCCTGTGGGTCCGGCGCCAGCTGGCCGAGTCGATCACGCCACCGGCGGCCGGGTTTCTGTCCTATGACACGTTCGACGTCGCCGAACCCAAGCTCCACCCCGGCGCGCGGCGTTTCGAGGCCACGGGGTTCCACCGTCCGTCGCTGGTTGGGTTCGCTCGCAGCTGCGGCTGGCTCTCGATGTACGTCGGGCTGCCCTGGGCGCTCGAGCGGGCGGGGCGGCTGGCGGCCTCCACGGCCGAGCGCCTGGCGGCGATCCCAGGCGTGACCCTGGTGACCCCACGGACGTCGATGGCCACCCTGGTGACATTCCGGATCGACGGCTGGCCCGCCCGGGCCGCTGTGGACGAGCTGGAGCACCGGGCCTTCGCGATCCTGCGCGACCTGCCCTCCCTGGATGCGCTCCGAATCTCGGTCGGCTGGTGGCTGACGGAAGCCGAGCTCGATCGGTTCGCGGAGACCGTCGAGCTGCTGGCCGGCCACACCCCGGAGACGCTGCCCGCGAGGCGGACGCTCGCGGTCCTCGGCGTCGACGGAAGCCCGACCCGGTAGCTTCCCGAATCGAATGATCGACCCTTCGGAGCGTCCGGCTCGGCCGGAGGCCCGCCGGCGTGGCTGGCTCGAGGTCCGCTGGCGGCAGCTCCGGCGAGCCCCACGCCCGGTCGTCCGTGCGGTAGCGAGCAGCCTCAGCGTGGCCGTCGTGCTCGGGACTCTGTTCCTCATCTACGACCTCGCGCTCGACGCCGGCATGTCGCTTCCGGGCGGTGATCTGCGGCTGCTCGCCGTGACCGTCTACGTCGCGGTCGTGCTCGTCGCCGGTTCGCTCGTGACCTGGCTGGTGGTGCCGCTTCCGACGGGGTCCGGACGGCGCTCCACGCGCACGCCCTGGAGCGCGGCGCTGGGGCTGTTCGCAGCCGTCCCCATCGCGTACCTGGTGCTCGTCGTCCTGCACGAGATCGTCAAGCCGCTGCTCCGCTGAACGCGAGATCGTACCGATCGGTGCGGTGCGCCTGGGCAACGGAGCGTCGCTCGCCCGGGCGGCGAGTGTCATCCGGGGGTTGCGATCGAGCCGATGGCGGTGGATCCTGTAGGGCGGCGATCATCGCCAACGGGACTTATCCAGCCCGGTATCATCGGCACTGGCCAGTGGCCAGCAAAGCTGCCTGCGTCGAGGATGCGTGTGGCCAACGAGGACTATGGGCACGTTGCCCTGCCAAAGCTGTACGGAGCACCCGCGTACGCTCGACCTCTCATCCAGCCGGTCGTGCGGGCGGAACGCCCCCTCAACCCGGACGACCTGCCGCTCGAGATCGAGCAGACGGAAGAGGAGCGCCAGCTCGCCAAGGGGCCGACCCTCAGCCAGCGTGACCCCATGGCATCCGGCGACCTGGTGGCGGCCGGAACGAACGGTGGTCACCGCCGGCGCGGGCTGCCATTGGGCCTTCGCGCCATCACGGGCCTCGCCCGTGGAGGCAAGCAGGACACGACGACGGACGCCGGCTGACATTGCCAGGGCAACGAAGGCGGCGGACTTGGCGGTCGGTCGGACCCGGCCGCTGTACCCTTGTGTGCCGATGTTGGACGGCCCGATGTCGGCATGACTTCGTGGGGGAGTAGCTCAATCGGTTAGAGCTGCGGGCTTATATCCCGCCGGTTCCAGGTTCGAGTCCTGGCTCCCCTACCACGTTGGCTGCCCCGATGCGACGACCGGTCGATCGTGCGGCTCGCGGGCCCGCACCGCGCTCGCCCGACGACGACGTCGTCGTCCGCTCAGCTGCCCGCGGCGACCGACTTGATGAGCTCCACGAGTCGCGTCATGCGCGCGGGCGTGAGCCCCCGCTGGGTCGGCAGCGCGGCCATCCAGCCCACCAGCTCCTCTGGAGCCACGACCGCGCACGTCGGGGTGCGCTGGATCCGCCGGTCGTCGGTGACGATCGCCGCGTATACGCGGACGAGGAAGTCACGGTCGTCGGCGGTCAGCCAGCCGCGGACCCGCTCGGCGTCGCGGGCGGCCCGGTCGGTCGGTGCCTCGATCGGGATCCATCGCCCTCGGCCGTCGCGGATCTCCCAGCGGCTGCCGACATGACGGCTCATGCTCGGAGGGGGAACCTCACCCAGGATCGCGATGCCGAACGGTCCCAGCACGAGCTCGTGGATCCGTCGACCACCCGGCAGCATGAGGCTGCTGGCCGCCAGATGGTCCGAACCCAGCGACATGGCCAGGCGCGATGCCATGGTGCCGGGACGGAGCGACACGACCGCATCGATCGTGGCTGCCACGCGCGCGATGCCCATGAGCAGAAGCCCGGCGGGCACGACGATCGCGAACGCCCAGGCGACGATGCCCACCGTCGTTTGAGCCGCGGTCGGCCGGCCGTGAGGCTGGACGGCGGTGATCAGCGGCGTGCCAACGCACAGCCAGCCGACGAGGAGGCCGACAAGCAGCAGGAGCACGGCGGACAGCGCGGCCCGCGCGATTGCCAGTCGGTCCGCGCGCCTGATCGCATGGGTGGCGATGACCTGCATGCGGCGATGATCGGGCATCCGGGATGTCGCCGGAATGGCTCCATCCGGCTACGTAGGAGGATGCGACCGTCCGGGTGCGCCGCACGCGCCTGCGCCGGTGGACGCGGCGGTGTCGACTCAACGCACCGGCAATCGCGATCGGTGAGCCGGCGGTCCTCGCCACGCGTGGGGTGCTGCCCGCCGGTCCCGCCCTCGGCGGGACCCCAGTACCATTGCGGACGGTCCGTCTCGCTCCGATGCTCCGAGCTACGGGAGTACACGTTCAAGCGTCGAGGAGGCGGATACCGCATTGGGTCCTCGCACGGGCATCGCTCGCCCCATCGCCCCGGGACCGGGTCTCGCCCCGATCCGGGCCGTGGTGGCGGCTGTCCTCCTCGTCGCCGTGACCGTGCTGCCGGTGTTCGCCGGCGACGGACCGACCAGCCTGTTCGGTCCGAAGGTCACGCCGTCGGGCGGCACGACGCAGACCCAGATCACATTCTCGGTCATGTACCGCGACTCCTGGGGCAGGGCACCCGACTACGTGCACCTGGTCGTCGGTGGCGCGACGAAGTCCATGCACGCGGTGTCGGGCGCATCGGACTTCAAGACCGGCGTCGAGTACACCATCACCACGACGCTGGCGGCCGGCAGCTGGAAGACGACCTTCGAGGCGTCCCATCGGACCCGTTTCACGGACACGCTCCCGGGGCCCACGATCACCATCACGTCGCCTCCCACGCCGAAGCCCACCCCCAAGCCCACCCCGAAGCCCACCCCGAAGCCCACCCCCAAGCCCACCCCGAAGCCCACCCCGAAGCCCACCCCCAAGCCCACCCCGAAGCCCACCCCGAAGCCCACCCCCAAGCCCACCCCCAAGCCGACGCTGACCCCTGCGCTCACCCCCAAGCCCACGCCCACGTGGGCGCCGACGCCGAGCGCCACCCTCGCGTCCCCGGCAGCCGCCAGCATGGCGCCCGCTCCCGGGTCGACGGGCCGCGGCTTCGCGAATCCGTCTCCGGATGGCAGCGGAGGGGTAGCCACCAGCGTGGCGCCGTCATCCAGCCCCGGCCCGCTCACCGGTGCCGTCCTCCCGGGTGATCCCGGTTCGACGGGCGGCGATCAGGGTGGGCCCGGTGGGAGCGTCGGTGGCGGCGGCGGATCGGGTGGTGGCGCACATGGCCCGTTCGGCGACAGCTCCGCCAGCAGCCTCGGCGGTCCCGCCTCGATCCTGTCCGTGCTTGCCGGTGTGATGCCGACGGCGGTCGTGACCACGGGCGGCGTGACGATGCTGATGGCCTTCCTGATGTTCGGCAAGCGTCGTCGCGACGAGCTGCCCACGGCGCCCGATGACGTGCTCGCTGCGGCCTCGGCCACCGGCAGCGGCGTCGTGCCCAACGCCCGGCTCGCAGGGTCCGAGTCCATCGTGATGCCCCGGGCCGCCGATGCCAAGCAGGCCGTCCAGGCAGCCGTGGGCGTGGCGGCGGCGGCCCCGGAAGTCGATTCGAACCTGCCTCGCTGGCGGCGCCCATCCCTCATGCAGGCACGCAAGGCCGACCCGCTTCGAAGCGTGTCGAGCGACGTCCGACTCTCGTTCGAGGGGGATGTCGGCGCCGCGGTCGACGGCATGGAGCGGCGGTTCATTCGCTACCGCATGGTCAGCCTGCTCGACACCCCAGACGAGGTCAAGGGCATCGAGATCGGGGTCCTCGACGAGGGCGACGAGGTCGTGCTCATGGAGAAGCGCGGTACCTACTGGCGCGTGCTGTGTCCCAACGGCAAGGAGGGATGGCTCCACAAGATGACCCTGGGCGACGTGGTCATCGACGCCTCGACCGCCAGTCGCGCCAGCTGGACGTCGGGCGACGACGGTCCTGGTCCAGGCGGGTTCGAGGATGTGCTGCGCGCCTATACCGAGCGCAGGCAGCAGTTCGGCGAGGCCAACTAGCTCCCGCGGGGCCCGGCACCGCGCTGAGCCCTGGCCACCCGCCCGGCGGTCGATCCCGAACGCGGAGCCTCCGGCGCCTTGCGCAGCACCAGGATGTGCTGGTGGGTGATGTTGGGCACGAACGAGCGCGGATAGCCGTAGGGCCGAAGCCTGGTCCCTGCCTGATACCAGGCGATGTCACCCTTGGGAACCAGGCCCGCGAGGTCCGCTCGGGCAGCCAGGTCGGCCGCGGTGAACACGTACCGACCGCCCTGATACGCGTCGCGCACGATCAGGACCGCGTAGCGCCCCGGGCGGAGCACGCGCCGGAGCTCGCTCAGGACGCCGCCCATGGCATCGAGGTACGCCGCGTAGTCGGGCAAGTTGGCCAGATCGCTCTCGAGCTCGGACACCATCGCGTAGTCGGTGCGGCGGTTGGGGTGTGTCCTCGCCAGCCGGCCCCCGGCCATGGTCATCGGGAGCTGAACATTGTAGGGAGGGTCGGTTGCCACGAAGTCGACCGAGGCCTCCGGGATCGCAGGCAGGAGCACGCGGGCATCGCCCAGTCGCAGCTCGAGCGCCGATGGATCGAAGGTGCGCTGACCGCCCGGGTCCGCGGCGCCGAGATCGGCCAGCTCGGGGCCCAGGCCATCGCGCTCGGCCCGCAGCTCGGTCACCGTGTCCGCGAACACTCTGGCCCAGCGGGCGTCGAGCTCGATCCCGATCGCCCGCCGGGGTCCCCGGGCGATCGCCGCTCCAAGGAGGGTGCCCCCGACGCCCGCGAACGGATCGAGCACGAGCTCCCCGGTGCGTGTGAAGAACTCGATCAGCCGGGCCATCAACCGCGGCGGCTTGTTCGCACCGTGAGCCCGCCGCCGATCGTGCCCGAGCTCGGAGGGGTACGCGGTCGTCCAGACCGACTTGGTGAAATACAGCCACTCCTCGCCCGACAGCTCGTTCAGCTCGTTGGCGGGATGAGGCTGACGTCGGGGCTGCACGGGCCCAGCGTACCCGCCCTCACCGGCGCGAGGCTCGAGGCTCCGGACCGGATCGCGCACCCGTGGCGGTCGCGCCCGTCTCTACAATGCGACCGATGGTCGGCAGAGTGGTGAGCCGCCGCTTCATCGGTCGCGAGGCCGAGCTCGTACGGGTCGAGGCCGCCCTCGACTCGGCAGCGGGCGGTACGGCAACGACCGTCGCGATCGCGGGCGATGCTGGCCTCGGGGTCGGTCGCTTCCTGGACGAGGTGCTCGAGCGGATCTTGGCTCGGGGCCCCGATGCCCCGCTCGTGCTCCGCGGCCGAGCCACCGGGCCGGTGGATCACCCGTGGGCTGCGGTGCTCGAGGCCCTGGCACCGCTCCTCGCGACCCGGCCACGCGACGAGCTGCGCGGGCTGCTGGCACGCGATGCGCGGCCGATCCTGCTCGGGCTGCCGGGCATGGCCGACATCGCCGCGGAGGTATCCGGCCCACGCGCCAGCGAGCTCGCGGACCCGGAGCGCCGGCAGCCGAGGGCTCTGGAGGCGCTGCTGCGATGGCTCGGCCGGGTCGCCGCGGAGCGACCGATCCTGCTCGCGCTGGAGGACCTGCACGTTGCCGACGCGGCCACCCGCTCGTTCGCCACGTTCGTCGCCCGGATCGCGCGCTCCGAGCGTATCTGCCTGGTCGTCAGCTACCAGACGGATCGGTTGACCCGCGAGCACCCGCTGCGCGAGAACCTTGCGATCATCGAGGCGGGGCTCCGTCCACCGACACGGATCGACCTGGGACCCCTCACCAGACGCGAGATCGCGGGCCTGATCGAAGGTATCGAGGGCGAGCGGCCGTCGGCGTCGATCGTGGTCCTGGTGGCCGAGCGATCGGCCGGTTCGCCGCTCGTGGTCGAGGAGCTCGTCGCCGCCCGCCGCGAGCTGCGCAGCACCACCCTGACCGGCACGCTCGCGGATCTGGTCGCGGCACGGCTGACGCGGCGATCGGCGGACTGTCGGCACGTGCTGCGGCTGCTGGCCGCGGCGGAGCGCCCGATGGAGCGTGGGCGCCTCCTGCGAGCCGCCGCGGCCGTCGGTGTCCCGCCGGCGCATGCGCTTCCGGGCGGGGACGATCCGCCGCTCGCCGGCTCGTCGCCACGCCGCGCCAACGGGGGGCTCGCCGGAGATGTCGCCGGAGGGTTGGCTGAAGCGATCGAGCACGGGTTCATCCGCGGTGAGCCGGACGGGCGGATCGAGGTCCGCCACGAGCTGCTGGCTCGCGCGATCCTGGCCGATCTCCTGCCGGGGGCGAGCCTCAGCTACCGCGCCGCCGTGGCGGAGGCGTTCGAGGACGTGCCCGTGGTCGCCGCCGTCCACTGGCGGACGGCCCATCGGCTGACCGAGGCCCGCAGAGCTGCGATGGAGGCTGGCCGGCTCGCGCTGCGCCTCGAGGCGCCACTGGACGCCCTCGCCGCGTTCGAGCTCGGGCTCGACCTGCCGGCTCCTCCTTCATTCCTCGTCGCCGAGGCAGCATCGACCTCCGTGCCTTCATCGACCGCATCGTCCGGCTCGGCCGCCGCCGCGGCATCGGACGAACCGGTGGCGGTGAGCGTGCCGATCGGGTCGGTGTGGGCCGAGGCGGCCGGCACGTCGCATGGAGAAGGTGGTCCATCGCCGCGCCTCGCGTCGATCGACGACTCCGACGTGATCGCCCAGCTTGCGGCACAGGCCGCACATGCGGCCATGCGACCGACCCGGGCCGTGGCCTACGCGGAGAACGCCCTGGGCGCGTTGGTCGACCATCGCGCACGAATGGCCCACGCGGTGCTCGAGGCACAGCTCGGCCGGTACCGCCTGGCGGCCGGCGACGCGGCCGGCGCCGCCCGTGCGCTCCGGCGTGCCGCGGACACCGTCCCGGCCGGCCCGTCGATCTGGCGCGCGCGCATCTTCGCGCTCCTCGCCCAGGAGCGGATGATCGCGGGGGCATTCGGGGATGCCGAGCGCGCGGCGACGGAGGCGCTCGAGATCGCCCGCCGCCTGGGAGCCGAGGCCGAGCCCGAGGCCATCCACGCGACGACCACGCTGGCCGTCGTCCGCGGCTGGGGCGACAGGCCGGAGACGGCGGTCCCGCTGCTGGAAGCGGCCCTCCAGCGCTCGAAGGCGCTGGGCCTGATCGAGGAGTGGTGGCGGGCAGGGGCCAACATGGCCGTCGTGCTGGAGCAGCTGGGTCGATCCCGCGATGCGGTCGAGCAGGCGTTCCAGGGCATGGCCGAGGCGCGCGACATGGATCTCGATGCCGTGTACGGGAACCTGCTGGCCGGGAACGTGGCCGGCGTCCTGGTGGACGTCGGTCGGTGGTCGGAGGCGCGCGAGCTCAGCCTGCGGGCGCTGGACTGGAGCCCGGCGGGCATCCCGTTCGTCAATGCGATCCTCAACCTCGTGATCGTCGAGATCGAGTCCGAGTCAGGCGAGGAGGCCGGGCGCCTGCTTGGCCGCATCCTGGTGGAGCTCGAGACCGGCGGGGATCTCCAGTTCGCCGTCCCCGCCTGGCAGGCGACCGCCTCGTACGCGATGTGGAGCGGCGACCTCGCCGACGCTCGCCGCGCGGCCGAGCGAGGCTGGACGCGCCTGCGGGGCACGGAAGACTGGGTCCTCGTGGCCCGGATGGCAGCCACCGTGCTCGAGGTCGAGTCGGCGATTGTCGCCGAGGCACTCGAGCGGCGCCGGATCGGCGACGTCGCGGCATCCCGGGAGCGAGCGGGACGGATCCTGGCCGAGGCAGAGACGACCGTTGCCAGGGCGCGCGCCGAGGGGGACGGCACGCGGCGCGGCGAGCCCGAGGCGAGCCTCGAGAGCGCTCGAGCGTTCAACGCGCGCCTTCACGGACGCGACGATCCCGCGCGCTGGGCGCAGCTGGCGGCCCGATGGCACGACATCGGCGACCCGTACCGGGAGGCGAAGGCACGCTGGCGTCAGGCCGAGGCGATCATGGGCGCGGCGGCAGCAGGTGGAGGGCCGGGGACCAGGACCCGGACGGACGCGCGCGTCGTCAGGGTGGATGCGCGGGAGCCTCTGATGGACGCGGTCGCCCTCGCGATGCGGCTCGGTGCGCGGCCGCTCCTGCGCGAGCTGCGCGAGCTCGGACATCGCGCGCTGATCCAGCTGCCGCCCGAGGTGGACGAGCTGCTCGCCCGCCCGGCAGTCGCCCGCACCGACCAGCGGGCGGAGGTCGGGCCCGGACCGGTGCCCGACGCGGCTCCGGTGCTCGCCGGACGGCCAGCCTCGCGCGCCGCGGCGGGCGGCGACACGTTCGGTCTGTCCCGCAGGGAGCTCGAGGTGCTGGCGTTGATCGCTCGCGGACGGACCAACCGGGAGATCGGCGACCGGCTGTTCATCAGCCAGAAGACCGTCGGCGTGCACGTCGGCAACATCCTGGCCAAGCTGGGGGTTTCCGGCCGGGTGGAGGCCGCCGCGGTGGCGATCCGGCTGGGTCTCGAGGAGGGCCGGACCGCGACACCTGGCCGGTGATCGAGGGACGCCCGGTGTCCTGACCGGCAGACGCCCAGGTCACGGGACGGCGGCAGGTGAGCCGCGGGCCACGGCCACGGTGACCCGGGATGGGTGCCGGCGCCGGCCCGGGCCTGGGTCCCGACCTTCGTCTACCGGACCCCTCTAGGCGGCCGTCGTCGTGATCTCGGCCGCCTCGGGCCCGCTACCCGACATCGTCTCGACCGCGAGCTTGGGGCTGGCAAGCGAAGGTGCCCGGTCCATCTCGCGCCACACGGGGAACACGAATGGGACGAGCGTCGTCACGAGGTATACCGCGCCGGCAAGGGCGAGCGCGCCCTGTAGCCCGAGGCCGTCCACCAGCGCCCCGCCGAGGAGCGCTCCGAACGGGATCCCGGCCCATGCCGTAGCGCCGAGCGCACCGAGCACGCGGGTCTGCAGGTGGCGGGGCACGCGCTCGTACTCCACGGCGCTCAGGATCGGGTTGATCCCCCCGGCACCGAACCCGGCCACGAAGGTCATCGCCAGCACCGGCGAGACGGACGAAGCCGCGGCGAGCACGAAGAACCGAGGGCCGCCCGCCAGGAGGAATCCCCATGCGTAGGCTCGTCTTCGTGGCAGCCGGGGTCCGAGCCAGGCCGTCGACCCATTGCCGATCAGCGCTCCCACGCCCATGGCGGCGCCCATGAGCCCCAGGACCAGGGGGCTGCCGGTCGTCTCGTTGGCCCACACCGGCGCGAGCACCGACGAGAACGCCTGGTCGAGCAGATTGGTCACCAGGACCATCAACGCGATCCCGAGCAACAGCCGGTCCGCAGCGAGGTGCGCGAACCCTTCGCGAAGCGAGGCAAGGTAGCCGGTGTCCTCGTCGTCCGGGACGCCGTCGCCCGACGGGGCAGGACGTGGCTGCGCAGCGCGTGGCACGGCAATGGCAACAACCGCCGCGGACACGGCGAACGTCGCCGCATCCACGGCGACCACGGCGGGAGCAGAGGTCACGGCGATCAATACCCCGCCGAGCGGTGCGCCGATCATGCTCGCGGCGCGGCTCACGCCGTCGTACCAGCCGCTGGCCCGTTCCATCGGGGTGGCGGCCGCGTCGGCCAGGCCGGGAACCAGCACGTGGCGCGCAGTGTCTCCCGCACCTCGGGCGGCGCCGGCCACCGCGACCAGGGTCGCGACGGCGCCCAGCGACAGCCCGCCAGTCAGGTACAGCACGGGCACCAGCGCGAAGGTGACGGCCGCGATGACGTCGGTGGCGATCGATGCCCTCCATGTCCCGAGGCGGTCGACCATGGGGCCGCCGAGCGCCTGGACCAGCACGTAGGGCACCATCTCGGCAAACACGACCAGCCCGGTCTCGCCGGCGCTGCCTGTCGTCACGAGCATGAACCAGGGCAGTGCCAGCATCGACATCCGGGTCCCGAGGATGGACACGAAGTTGGCCGTCAGCAGGCCGGCCAGCCCCCGGCGGGACCGCGACGGCACCTGATCCTGGGCGGTGTCATGCATCAGCAGGCTCCGCGGCCGGGCCGGGAACGGGAGCGACTCCGGACGCCGCAGGCAGGACCTGGAACTGCAGCACCACGCGCTGCGCCTCGGGCGGGGCGGCGGCCCGATCGTCCGGGTCCTCGCGGCGATAGCGCACGGCCACGGCCTCGAGCTCGGCGACCAACGCGCGAGCCTCGGGCAGGGTCAGCCGCAACATCAGGTCGCTCATCGTGAAGCCGTCCCGCCACCCGGGACCGAGGTCGTCCTCGATCGTGGCCAGGCCGCTGATCGCCGACTGGACGTGACGCGCATTGGCGTCGGCGACGATCCGCAGGTACTCCTCGCCCAGCGCCTGGCTCTCCTCGTCCGCGTCCGGTAACTGGTCGAACATCGTCGTCCGGTGCGCAGCTCGCCAGTACCGCTCACGCCGGCCCGTGGTGCGCTCGGCGTCCTCGAGCACGAAGCCGTACGTGGCGAGCTGCCGGAGGTGGTAGCTGGTCGCGCCGCTGGACTGCCCGGTGCGCACGGCGAGCTGGGTTGCAGTCGCCGGCCCGTCGATGCGAAGCAGGCCCAGCAGCTGCAGGCGCAGCGGGTGAGCCAGCCCACGGAGGGACCGGGCGTCCGGCGTGACGACATCGTCCCGCCTCGGATCGAAGGCTGTGCCCGGGTCTTCGGGGCGGGCGTCAGGGGGTGTCGCGTTGGAGGGGGGCCGCTCGTTCATGGGCCGGAGGATATACTACAAAGACTCTTTTGCATAGACTATTTTGCAAAACTCCTTTTGGGATGGACGATGAGTCGCCTGATGCGGGCCACGGGCGCAGGATGTGCCAGCGTTCGCTAGCATCGCCACGTTCCGCGTTGCTTCCATCCGAGGTCTTGATGCGCCGCCCCCTGATCGTCCTGTCCATGGTGTTCGTCGCCCTGACCGCCGTTGCCTGTTCGGCGTCCGCGGCGCCCGGCTGGACGTATGCACCGCCCACCGAGCCCCCGGCATCGCAGGCCGCGCCGTCGGGCGGGGCATCGGCCGCGCCGTCCGTCGGCCCATCCGCCGCGCCCTCGGTCGAGACACCCAGCCAAGTTCCCGGTGGTGGTGGCACCGTCGTCCAGGTGTCCGCGCTCAACATCGCCTACGAGCAGTCGCAGATCTCGGCGCCGGCCGGGACGGCGTTCACGATCCACTTCGACAACAAGGACCCGGGCGTGCCCCACAACGTGGCCATCAAGGACGCATCGGGAGCCGAGGTGTTCAAGGGCAACATCATCACCGGGCCCGCCCAGGCCGACTACCAGGTGCCCGCCCTGCAGCCCGGCACCTACACGTTCACCTGCTCGGTGCACCCCAGCATGACCGGCACCCTCACGGTGGGGAACTGACGCCCGCTCGGCTGAGCGGACGGGATCGAGACGGATGACGAGCCGGGTCGACGAAGTCTTCTCCCGCGATTCCTATGTGCGGGCCGTCGACGCGCGCGTGCTGGAGGTGTCGACCGCAGACGGCCCACCGATGCTCGTGCTCGACAGCACCGTGCTGTACCCCGGCGGCGGCGGGCAGCCCTCGGACCGGGGCGTTCTCCTGCACGCCGATGACGGCCGGTCGTGGACCATCCGGTCCGCGCGACGGATGGGTGGCGAGCTGGTCCACGAGCTCGAGCCGTCACCGGACGTCGAGCTGCCGAGGCCGGGCGACCGGGTCCACGTCGACGTCGAGTGGGCACGCCGGTTCGCCCTGATGCGGACCCACACCGCCCTGCACGCGCTCTGTGGTGTCGTGTGGCGTGACTACGGAGCACTGGTGACGGGCGGCAACATGGAGCCGGGAGCCGGGCGCATGGACTTCGAGTTCGAGCGCATGTCGGGCGACCTGGTAGGTGAGATCGAGGTCAAGGTCAACGAGGAGCTTCGGGCCGCCCGCGAGGTGAGAGTCAACGTGCTGCCCCGCGCCGAGGCGTTCGCGATCCCGGACCTGATCCGGACGAAGGTGAACCTTCTGCCGCCCGGAATCGAGCAGATCCGGACCATCGAAATCGTCGGGCTTGATCTGCAGGCGGATGGGGGCACGCACGTCGCCAACACCCGCGAAGTCGGGCAGATCCGGGTGACCGGCTACGAGTCCAAGGGCCGAATCAACAAGCGGATTCGGATCGCGCTCGAGGACCCCGCCTGATCTGAGTCCGTCAGCTTCGGACTGCGACGCTCCGGGCTTCCATCGCTTCGTTTCGGACGTCGGCGCCGGCAGCATCGCTTAGGCGAAGCAGATGGGCATGCGTGAGTGGCCGCGCACCCCCGCCGTGCATGCTCGGGCCTGCAGCCTTGCGATCTGCCCGGTGGGGCAGCGCCGCGTGCCCGATCGTCGGCCCCGCCAGGCTCAGCGCCGGGCGGCCCGCCTGACCGACGATCTCATCATGGGTTCGTGGATCAAGCGCCCCGTGCGTCCCTGACGTGGGCGAGCACGCGCGGAGCCGTGCCAAGCGGTCGGGCGACGGCCGCGCCGGCGGATCGGTCACCACGGCGGGCACCACCGACATTCGCGAGGCGACAGCGGATGGGGAGGCGGTCCGCGCCGTCGAACGTGGGAGCGCGGCCACGCCGCAGGACGTGCTCGCTCTCCAGCGCGCTGCCGGCAATCGAGCCGTTGTTGCATCGCTCGAGCTGGAGCGGCCCGGGCGGCCTCGCCCTCCGGACGTCGCGGCACGGCCCTTCGGGTCAGCGGTCGCGACGCATCGGGCAACGCTCTCGCTGCAACGAGCACCCGCAGCGCGCGCGGCCGCAAAGGCGGCCGCTCCGTCCGACCTCCGCAACGACTACGTCGACCTGATCAACGGGTTCGAGGATCTCGCGGGCGCCGCGGTCGGGAAGGGTCGGGTGCATCTCGGTAGTGTGCGGTTCGGGAAGGACCTCAGCCGCTCGCACCGCTACCTGCTGCTGCGGATGCGAAAGGCGTTGATCGAGGCCAAAGGCTCCGAGCCCGACGCCCGCCGTGCCGCCAGGGCTCGCTGGCCTGCGCTGGCGGCCAGGCTGGGCAGCGAGATCGATCGGGCCACGCGCCTGGGGCTGCCGGCCGACATCCTCGCGACCGTTCGCCAGAACCTGGCGGCGATCAGCGAGTATGTCGTCAGGGTGAAGCCTCGCGGTCCGTCCCAGGTCGAGACCGACGTGGACTACGGCGAGCTGTACGACGGCATGAACCAGCTGCTGTGGGCGATCAAGCAGGCGGGCATCGACAAGACCGACGCGGTCGTGCCGCTCAACATCGCTGACATCAACCATAAGCAGCGAAACGAGATCAACGCCGTGTCGTTCGGCTCCCACCTCACGTCCCGGCACCGGCGTCTGCTGACCGATCTCCAGCGGGCATTCCTGCTCGCCCGCGACGAGGATCCGGGCTCGGCGACGAACGCACTGGCGATGTGGCGCTCGGTCCACCCCAGGCTCCGCCTCGAGCTGCGCCGCATGAAGTCGTTCCTGATCGACCGCAACGATGGTACGACGCTCCATTGGGACGGCGACATCGACAAGCTTCGCGGCGGGCTCGAGGACCTGGACAAGAAGCTGTTCGTCGGCGGCGTGTATGCCGCGGGTCACCGGGAGGCCGTCGTCGAGACCAACCTCCAGGCGCCCGACCAGGCGTTCCAGGAGCAGCGGCTCAAGGAGGTGGGTGAGGAGTTCGAGGAGGTCAACAAGCTTGCCGAGAAGGCCCAGGAGCTGACCGGCAAGAAGCTGCTCGACATCGTTCTCGCCGAGGATCCGCAGTTCCGGGACAAGCTCGGCACGGCGGTCATCGAGCTGGTCCGGAACCCGCGCGAGATCCTCAAGGCGTATCACGAGTTTCGGGAGGGGGACGTTCTCGACAAGACGGTGACCCTGGCGGAGGTCGCCGAGAAGACCCTTGCCCTGCGCAACGCATTCATCAAGGTCGGCTGTACCGTCCTGCGCGACTACGCGGACAAGGCGCTCGACCTGGCCCGGGAGGCGGGTGACGCCGGCGCCGTGGCACGCTGGGGCAAGCTCGCCGACTGGGCCGAGGGAAAGCTCAAGCTGGTCGAGAAGGTCGAGGATGTGGCCAAGGTGATCGGGATCGCGGTCAGCGCGATCAAGATCATCAACGCGCTGATCCATCGGAAGTGGGGTGAGGCGCTCGAGGAGGCGGCGATCACCGGCGCCGGGATGCTGGCCGACGTCGCCATGAAGGGCAGCGTCGCCGCGAGCGGCGAGGGCAGCGCGTCGATGGCCGCCGGGGGCGCGGGCATGATTGCGGGAACCATGGTCGTGGTCGCGGGTGAGGTCGAGGCGCTCAAGGGTGCCGCGGCGATGATCGAGTGGTGTGAGGAGACGAACGTCCGCGACGCCGCGACCTCGTTCATCGACGTGTGCACGACGGCCGCCAGCATCGAGGCCAAGGCGCTGGTGGCCGACGTCAAGCTGCTCGCCCAGACCACCGACCCGGCTGAACGAGCGCTGATCGAGGAGAAGCTCGCCTCCGACACGCCCTACTGGCAGCGGCATCTCCTCGAGCTGAGCAGGCAGTACGCCAACGGTCGCGAGGTCTTCATCGGCGGCCAGCCGGCCCTGCGCGACGCGCTCGGTGCCGACGCCCGCCGGATCCTCGAGACGCCGGACCAGCCGCTGGACTGGCGGGGGATGGCGGAGCAGATCCGCATCGTGTTCGCCGGCGCCAACGCGATGGCGAAGTACGTCGTGGCCCACTATCCGAGGCAGAAGCCGACCGAGCACAAGGGCGGGGAGGAGTAGGTCTCCGTCCAGCCGATTCCCCCCGGGGCACGCGGACCACGGCGGCCCCATGAGACCGGATCGCCCGGCTCCGGAGAGCGCGGAAGGGATCAGCCGGTTGTGTCTGCCTTGCCTTCGTCGGCTGCGGAGAACTTGGCCGCGTGGCGATCCTTGGGGAAGGCGCGCATGAGGCGCCGAAGCAGCTGGTGGAGCTGGGCTCGCTCGTCCTGATCGAGCACCGAGGCGAACAGTGCCTCGCGCTGGGCCTGCACGTCCACGGCGCGGTTCCACACAGCATGCCCGTGCCCGGTCGGCTCGACGAGCGCCCCTCGCCGGTCGTTGGGGTCCGGCAGGCGCCGGATGAGGTCGGCTGCCTCCATTCGGTCGAGACGGTTGGTCATCGCTCCGCTCGAGAGCCGTAGCCCGCGAGCCAGCTGGCCGGGAGTCCGTCGATAGGGTGCTCCGGCGGCGCGAAGCTGGCCCAGCAGATGGTAGGAGCGACGATCGAGGTCGAACGAGCTGAGCGTTTCGTCCAGCGACGCGTCGAATTCGTGGGACAGGATCCCGAGCCGCTCGACGATCCCTTCGGTGAGGGGGTCGAGCGCCGGGATCTCGCGAGCCCATACCACGAGCATCCGGTCGAGCGAATCGGGTAGATCGGGGTCTTGCTCGCCCGGTCCGCCTCTCTCCGATCGAGGTGCGTCCGGCTTTCGTGCGCGGGCCATGGAGCGAGTATCGGCCTGCCTGTTACTCGATGTCAAGTGACTTTAGGCCAAACCTCTTGACATCAAGCTATGTACCGGCTAGAGTCAGGTCACTTCAGATCAAGAGTCTTCACTCAAGGACTCTTCAACTCAAGGGACGTGGACCGTCCCCAGGGGATGGTGGAGGGCCAACGATGATGCCGGGCATGGCGTTCGAGCTCGAAAGGCAATGGCACCGAGACACGGCCGAGGTGACGGCCAGGGACGAGACGCATTATCGAGCCGCGGTAGAGGCACGGGCGGCGCATCGCTCGGCATCGCAACGAGCGTCGCGCCGGGGCCGCCGAGACCGGCTGGTCGCGGCCGTCCAGGCGTGGACCGGGACCCGGATCGTGGCTCGGTAGCCGGCATCAGGATGCAGCGGCGGGGCTCGCTTCGGGCGGAGCCGCCGCCGCTGCCACCGGATGGCCCGCGCCCGATGCGGTCGCCCGGCTGTGCTCGCGCGGGCCACAACGGGGACCCGCGCGTCAGCCGGGGATCTGACCGAGGGTCACCTGGACCGTGGACCGGGTCCCGTTCGCCTTCTCGAGGAGGACGGGCACCGTCTGCCCGGGATTGAGTCCCGCCAGCACAACCGACAGCGTGTTGCTGTCAGGGGTCGGCTTGCCGTCGATCGACACGATCAGCTCCTGGGTCGTGATGCCGGCCTTGTCCGCCGGGCCCCCGGACTGCACTGCGTACACGAGCACGCCCTGGGCGCCGATGACGTTGGCTGAGCGGATCCCGAGGTAGGCGCGATGGGAGCTGGTGACGTGCCCGCTGGTGATCAGCTGGTTGGCGAAGTCCCGGGCGTCACTGCTGGGGATCGCGAACCCGATCCCGGGCGCCGAGCCACCGATCTGCTGGTCGACGGCCGCCAAGGTGGGGATGCCCACGACGTCGCCATTGACGTCGACCAGGGCGCCGCCGCTGTTGCCGGGATTGATCGCGGCGCTGGTCTGGATCGTGCCGGGCAGCGTCACGCCACCGGGCTCGGTCACGGTCCGCCCCAGGGCGCTCACGATCCCCTGGGTGACGCTGGTCTGGAGGCCGAGCGGATTGCCGACCGCCATCACGATCTCGCCCACCACCAGCTTGGATGAGTCGGCGAACGTGGCCGGCTGCAGGTTGGGGGCATCGATCCTGATCACCGCGATGTCGTTGGCCGCGAACGTGCCAACCAGCTTTCCCTGGAACTGCCGCCCGTCAGCGAGGGTGACCGTGAACGTGCTCGAGCCCCCCACCACATGCGCGTTGGTCACGATGTCGCCGCTCGTGTCGAACACGATCCCGGAGCCCAGTCCGACCGGGGTTTCGATCACGACCACGGACGGGGACACGCGCTGCACCACCGACTCGTACTCCTGCTGCAGCTGCTCGAGCGCGCCGTTTCCAGTCCCCGATGAGCCGGACGCCGGCATGGCGCTCGCGAGCGGGGCGGCCGACGCAGACGGCACGGCGGACGGCGGTGCTCCGGATGCGGAGGCCGACGAGGGGCCCGGCGTCGCCGACGGGCTCGATCCGCAGGCTGCGGCCGCCAGCGCCGCCGCGACGATGAAGGACGGCAGCAGCGCACGCCGCCGGCCGGTGGACGATGGCCGGGCGGGAGACCGGCCGGGTTCGGTGCGCCGCTCCGGGCGCGCGCTGAGGATGCGCATGCGTCACTCCGATCACGCGGCGCGCAGCAGCAGGGGGTGCCCGAAAGGCAATCGGTGACCGGGCGCTCGCAGCGCGCGTTCCGCGTCGTTGGGTCGTTCTCGCGCGGCTTCCATGGGACCGCGTAGCGGACGACATCGACTCTCGCGTCGTTTTGCGATGTGCCGCGAGCGTAGGCGTCCTTCCTTTCGGGATTCTGAGAGTCCTCTGTCGGATCCCTGAGAGTCGCTCATGAGCGGGCGTCGCCTGCAGAGCGTGGCTCGGGCCGGGGGCCTGCCACCGCTACGGCACACGCGGGCCCGTTTCCCCGCGAAGGACCAGTCGAGACGACCGACGCTTCGGGCGACATGGCCCTGTCGTGGTCGCTGCCGCCATGCGGAGATACGCGATGCGGTCCCACGGGCGTCCCGGCAGTGGAGGCGGAGATCGGATGCTCACCCATCGGGCCACGCGCAGCGGCGGGATCGGCGCCGTGATGGTGGCCATCGGCCTGATCGTCCTGGGCACCTACTATCTGTTCAAGAACACCTTTGGCTTCGACCTGCCCGAGCTCGAGTCCGAGGCGGTGCTCCCGATCGTGGCGATCGGGCTGGGCATCGTGATCCTGGTCAACGCCTGGGAGCGGCGACGGGTCCCGAAGTAGGAACCTTGGCGAACGCTAGCGCCACAGATCCGGGGGCGACACGGTCGCGCCGATCTCGGACGCGAGCCGTTCCAGGATCGCGAACCAGTCGAACCGGCTCGTGACCTCCGAGGCACGCAAGGTCAAGAGGCGGCCGTCGGGCAACAGGGTCGGCAGCACGCGGTCCAGGATCGTCTCCACCTCGTCCCGGAAGGCATCGCTCGTCGACCGCACGCCGTCGGCCTGGAGCGCGACATCCGGCAGCAGGCGGACCACCAGGTCATAGGTCTCGGACCAGCGGCGCACCAGCGGCTCCGCCGCATAGCGATCCTCGCCACCGCACGACCGCAGGTAGTAGGCGAAGTTGTCCATGACCCCGCGATCGGTCGCGAGGATGTCCGCCTTGCGCGCGAGCTCGAGCTCCTGGCGGATCTGCGACACCAGCACCCACAGCTGCGCCTCGCCCGTGGCCGCCTCGTTGATGCCGAGCGGGTTGTCGCGCACAACCTCCCGGCCGAGCTCGACCGACCGGCCGGCACGCTGGGCCTCGGCTGCGAAGGCCAGCAGGGCCGAGGTCTTGCGGATCCCATGGGAGCCGATGAACGCCACCTTGGCCGCCCGCGGCCAGGCTGCTCGAGGATCGTGCTTGCGGGACATGGGCAAAAGGGTATGTCGTGACGCGTCGGTCGGGACGACTCGGGCATGATCTCCCGATGCCGTACCTCCCCGATCTGTTCCCTGACGTCGACCAGCGGTTTGCGCGCGCCCGGCTTGAGTCCCGGGTTCCCGGGGTCGCGTGGGGCGTCATCCGTGACGGCGGGCTCGTCCACGCTGGGGGCGCGGGCACGATCCGCGACGGCGAGGACCGGCTGCCCAACGCCGACTCGGTCTTCCGGATTGCCTCGATGACCAAGAGCTTCACGGCCGCGATGGTCCTGCTGCTGCGCGACGAGGGCCGGCTGCGGCTGGACGAGCCGGCCGGAGCCTTCGTGCCCGAGCTCGGCGCCTGGCGGCCCGCGACGACCGACAGCCCCCTGGTCACGATCCGCCAGCTGCTGACAATGTCGGCCGGCCTGGCCACCGACGATCCGTGGGGCGACCGACAGCAGGGGCTGCCTTTCGATCGTTTCGCGGAGCTGCTGGCGGCGGGCCCATCCTTCGCATGGCCGCCCGGCACGACCTTCGACTACTCGAACCTCGGCTACGGGATCCTGGGCCGGGCGATCACCGCGGCTGCGGGCACCGAGTACCTCGAGGTCGTCCGCGACCGGCTGTTGCGGCCGCTGGGCATGACCTCGACCAGCTACCTTGCCGGCGACGTGCCTGCGGAGCGACTGGCCCACGGCTACGTCCGCCTTGGCGACACCCTGGTCCGGGAGGGCAACGACGGCTACGGCGCGCTGGCGTCGATGGGTGGCGTGTTCTCAACCGTCCGCGACCTGGCCCTCTGGGTGTCCGGGTTCCTGGACGCATTCCCAGCCCGCGACGATCCCGAGGGGCCACATCCGCTGCGTCGCTCGTCGCGGCGCGAGATGCAGCAGGTCCTGCGCGCCGGTCGCGTGGTGGGCGCCGCCCATGCGCCCGACGCCGAGCCGGTGGTCGCCGGCAGTGGCTACGGCTTCGGCCTGTTCGTGCTCGACGACCTCGAGACCGGGACGACGATCGGTCACGCGGGTGGCTACCCAGGGTTCGGCTCGCACATGGCGTGGCATCCGGCCACGGGACTGGGCATCGTCGCGCTGGGCAACCTGCGCTACGCGCCGATGCGCCCACTCGCGAGCGAGATCCTCGCGACGCTGGTTCGAGCCGATGCGGTCCCTCGGCGCCGCGTCCGGCCGCTGCCCGTGGCGGCCGCGTACCGGCCCATCGTGGATGGGCTGATCGATCGCTGGGACGATGCCGTGGCGGATCGCGTGTTCGCGATGAACATGGATCTCGACGAGCCGCGTGAGGCCCGGCAGGCAGCGGTGGCCGCCATCGGCCGGGATCTCGGTCCGTTTCGGCCGGACGACGCCCGACCGGCAACCTCGGACTCACCGGCGCAGCTCACCTGGTGGCTGCGTGGATCACGGGGCTGGCTGCGGGTCTCGATCCTGATCACGCCGGAGCCCTCGCCGCGGATCCAGACCCTCGGCCTGCACCCCGTCGGCGATCCGTCGCCGGCGATGCGTGCCGTGGCAGAGCGGCTTCTGGCAGGTACGGCATCCGGCCAGGCCGAGCCCTGGACCTGGCCCCAGGATCTCGATGCCGGCCCGGACCTGGACGTCGGCCGGGTGGAGCGCGAGCTCCGGGCAGCGGCCGTCCGTCTCGGCCCGGTGCGCCCCGGCCGACCGATTGCGGGTGACGGTCGATCGACGTCGACGTTCGAGCTCGAGGGCGATCGAGGGCGGGCGTCGCTCCAGGTCGGTCTGGATCCGCAGACCGGCGTGGTCACGAAGGTGTCGCTGCTCATCGGCGAGCGATCGTCGCCGCCCGAGCCCTGGTAGCAGCGCCGGGCCCGGGACGTACGCCGCGCCTGCGGCTACAGCGCCTTGACCGCCCCCACCAGCTCGGCCAGCCCGCTCTTCGCATCGGCGAACAGCATCCCGGTCTTGGGGTTCGTGTACAGCTCGTTGTCGATCCCGGCGTAGCCTCGACCCATCGAGCGCTTGATCACGATGATGTTCTTGGCGTGGTCCACGTCCAGGATCGGCATCCCCGACACCGGCGAGCCGGGCCGGCGAGCCGCCGGGTTGGTGACGTCGTTGGCCCCGATGACCAGGGCCACGTCCGCGCGCTCGAACTCGGGGTTGATGTCCTCCATCTCCCGCAGCTGCGGGTAGGGGACGTTGGCCTCGGCGAGCAGGACGTTCATGTGCCCGGGCATTCGTCCCGCGACGGGGTGGATGGCGTACTTGACGTCGACTCCGCGATCCTCGAGCTGCTCGGCCAGCTCGCGCACCGCGTGCTGCGCCTGCGCCACGGCCAGGCCGTACCCCGGGACGACGATCACGCTCGAGGCATAG
This sequence comes from uncultured Chloroflexia bacterium, assembly GCA_963713095.1. GTDB lineage: Bacteria > Chloroflexota > Limnocylindria > Limnocylindrales > CSP1-4 > CAIXZV01. The sequence goes on along the minus strand of CAVQKK010000003.1, from coordinate 928,168 downwards.
GCGAGCTGGATGGCCGCATCGTCGACGCTCACCTCGCGGACGGTGCCGCCGCCGGTGCCGACCACCGCGACCGAGCCCTCGCCCCCACCGAAGCCGCCGATCAGGATGTTGAGGACCGAGCGGTTCATCGCGTCGGCCATGAGCTTGGTCAGGATCGCGCCCGACGCCCCGACGAGGGCGCCGGCGATGATCAGGACCGGGTTGTTGAGCACGAAGCCGGCCATCGCCACGGCCGTGCCGGTGAACGAGTTGAGGAGGCTGATCACGACCGGCATGTCGGCTCCGCCGATCGGCAGCGTCATCGTGACGCCGAAGATGAGGGCCGCGGCCAGGATCGCCGCCATGACCGCGAGGTTGTAGTTGCCCGCGAACAGGAAGACGGCACCGGCCAGCGCGATCAGGGCCAGCAGCCCAGTCACGAGCTGGCCGCCCGGGATCATCACGGGCCGGGACGGGGTGATCCGGAGGCCCATCAGCTTGCCCGACGCGATCAGCGACCCGGTGAAGGTGACTGAGCCGATGACGACGTCGAGCACCGTGGCCACGTTCTCCTGCAGCCCCGGGACGCCGATGACGCGCAGGTACTCGTTGACGGCGATGAGCGCGGCTGCGCCGCCACCCACCGCGTTGAACAGCGACACCAGCTGCGGCATCGCGGTCATGGGCAGGGTGCGGGCGGAGTAGAGGCCGTAGCCGCCGCCGATGACGACGCCGGCCAGGATGACCAGCCAGCCGACCGGGTTGAACGATCCGGTCGGGGGCAGGATGAGCAGCCAGACGGCCGTCGCGCCGAGGGTCAGGGCCATGCCGCCGGCGGACAGCAGGTTGCCGTTGCGGGCCGTGGCGGGGGAGTTCATCCGGATCAGGCCCAGCACGAACGCGACGGCGCCGGCGAGCCAGATCAGGCGGACGATCGGATCGATGACCTGGGCGTCCACGGCTACGCCCCCACCTTGTCGGCCTTGGGCGTCGCGGGCTTCCGCCTGAACATCTGGAGCATCCGGTCCGTCACGACGTAGCCGCCCACGACATTGAGCGACGCGAACGCAACGGCGACGAACGCAAGCAGGTACGAAAGCGGGTCGTCGGCGGAGGTCGCGATGATCATCGCGCCGACGAGCACGATCCCATGGATCGAGTTGGCCCCGGACATCAGCGGGGTATGGAGGGTGGCCGGGACCTTCGAGATGACCGCGAACCCGCACAGGATCGCGAGCACGAAGATGGTGAACGCGAGGTCGATGTTCATGCGTTCCCTCCGGCCGGTGCCAGCAGCTTGCGCACCGCCTCGGACACGACACTGCCGTCGTGAGTGATCACCGTGGCCCTGGTCACCTCCTCCTCGAAGTCGAGGTTGAGGGCGCCCTCCTTGACCATGTTGAGCAGCAACGACGAGATGTTGCGGGCGTAGAACTGCGACGCCGAGGCGGGCATCGATGCCGGCAGGTTCTCGGGAGCCTCGATGACCACACCATTGCCGGAGATCACGGTCTCGCCCGCTTTCGACAGCTCGCAGTTGCCGCCGAGCGCGCTGGCCGCCATGTCCACGATCACCGAACCCGGCCGCATCCCGTCCACGGCGTCGGCGGTCACCAGGACGGGGGGCTTGCGGCCCGGGACCTGCGCGGTCGTGATCACGATGTCCTGGTTGCCGATCACGTCGTTGAGCTCGGCCTGCTGAGCGGCGCGCTCCTCCGGGGTGAGCTCGCGCGCGTAGCCGCCGGCGCCGGTCGCATCGATGGTGGTCTTGAGCCGCACGAACCTGGCACCCAGGCTCTCAGCCTGCTCGGCCGTCTCGGGGCGCACGTCGTACGCCGAGACCACGGCCCCCAGCCGGCGCGCGGTGCCGATCGCCTGCAGCCCGGCCACCCCGATCCCGAGGATGAGGACGTTGGCTGGCTTCGCCGTGCCGGCCGCCGTGGTCAGCAGCGGGAAGTAGCGCCCGTATGTGTTGGCGGCGATGAGGACCGCCTTGTAGCCACCCACGTTCGCCTGGGACGAAAGGGCGTCCATGGTCTGAGCGCGCGACAGCGTGCGGGGGATGGCGTCGAGGCTGACGGCCGTCACGCCCGCGGTCGCCAGCGTCTGCATCAGCGCCGGATCGAGCAGCGGCGACAACAGGCCCACGACCATCTGGCCGCTACGCAGCATCGACACCTCGGGTCCGGTCGGGCGCTGGACGCGCAGGATGACATCCGCGTTCACATACAGCTCGACCGTGGCCACGACCATGGCGCCGGCATCGACGTACGCCTGGTCCGGGATCGCGGCACCGGCACCCGCGCCGGACTCGATGAGGATCTCGACCCCGGCGGCCGTCAACTTGCCGAGGGCTTCGGGCACCAGGGCGACGCGCCGCTCTCCGGCCGCGGTCTCCCGGGCGACGCCGACCTTCATGGGCATCACCGTTTCCAAGCAGGACAAGGGGGATTGGACGCCGCCCAGTCTACCGGAGGCAGCCGCGAACGGACGCAGGGGTCCATCGCATGCCCTGGGCGGGATTCCGGATACGTCAGGCAGCCAACGGGGACGGCTCGTGGTGGTCCCCGTGGCCGGTTCGCGTGTCGCACACAAACCGGGCACCATGGCAGGGTGAGCGACACGTCTCCCAATCCCGAGCCGCACGGCGACCCTGATCAGGAGCGCCAATCGGGCACCGAGGGGCGGGTTGAGCCTGGCCCCGAGCCTGGTGAGACCACCACCGAGCTGGAGATGCAGCCCGAGCCCGCGGCCCCTGCTCGGCCCGGGCCGCCGACCCAGACCGCAGGCGTGGCCCAGCCGGAGCCACCGCCAGATGCGATCCGGCGCCAGAACCGTCTCGCAGCGATCGGGCTGGCCCTGCTCGTCGTCGCCCTCGCGTTCGGTGCCGGGTTCGCCATCGGTCGGGCCAGCGCGCCCGCCGGCCGCTCCACGTTGGCCCCCGTGTCCACGCCCGACTCCTCCCTGGCCCCGGGCGCGTCCGGAGTCGGGTCCACCGATGCGTCGCCCTCATCCCTCCCCTCCGATGGTCCGCGCCTGGGCAGCGCCGACGCCTCGGTCAAGATCGACTACTGGGCCGACTTCCAGTGCCCGTTCTGCGCCCGCTTCGCGCAGCAGGTCATCCCCCAGCTCACGTCACGGATCGCCGATGGGACCGTCGCGCTCGTCCATCGCGACTTCGCGTTCATCGGCGCCGAATTGGTCGATGCCGCCGTGGCGGTCCGATGTGCGGGTCGCCAGGGCCGCTACTGGCCGATGCACGACGCCGTGTACGCGGCCCAGCAGGGTGAGAACCAGGGCGCCTTCTCTCGAGACCGGCTGGAGCAGATCGCCGACTCGGTAGGCCTGGACGTGACCGCGTTCACCAGCTGCCTCGATGAGCGCGCGCCGCTGGTCGAGGTGCTCGACGACACGGCCGCCGGGGTCCGCGCCGGGGTCCAGTCGACCCCGACCATCGACGTGAACGGGACGCGCTTCCTGGGCGTGCCGGATGTCAGCCGATTCCTGGCGGCGATCGACGACGCAGGTGCCGGCGCCTCACCCGGCGTCCTTCCCACGCCGGCACCCACGAACGATCCCTGGTCGACGCTTCAGACCTCGGGCCGCGAGGCCGGCGATCCATCAGCGCCGGTGACGGTGGAGCTGTGGATGGACTACCAGGCACCGATGTCCGCCACGATCGTCAACGATCTCGAGCCAGAGCTCCGGACGCGGATCGGGACCGGTCGCGTCCGCGTGGTCCAGCGGGACCTGGCGCTGCTCGGGGAGGAGTCGATCGTCGCCGCTGCCGCCATCCGCTGCATCGCCGCACAGGATGGTCCCGCATGGCTCGCCCACGACGCAATCGCGAGCGCCGCATCGGGGGCCGGCTCGGGAATCTTCACGCCCGAGGTGGTGCTGCGCTTCGGGGCCCGCCTGGGCCTCGACGTGTCGGCGCTGAGCACCTGCATCGACGATCCCTCGGTGGCAGACGCCGTCCGCAGCGAGACCGCCGAGGGATCGGCGCTGGGCCTGACCGCCGGCCCGGCCGTGATGGTCAAGGTGGGGGAGACGGAGGTCTCGCGGTTCACCGGGAGCCTCGACCCGAGCGCGATCCTCAAGGCGATCGACGCCGCCGGCTGAGATCCCGATGCCGACGGGACCGGCATCGACTGCCCGAAACCTTTGGCGGGTCCCGTGCCTCGGAAACGTTGACGGCGGCAGCGCCGCCGCTCGGATGCCTCCTCTGTGCGACTCCCCCTGTCCTCCCCCCTGGGGGAGTCGCGCCCTGATCAGGCCACAGGGCCTCAGCGGCAGCATCCGGGGAGCTGCCCTGCGAGAGCCGCCCGCTACAGGTCGGCGACGCTGATGATCCCGCGCCGGATCGCGAACTTGAGCAGCTCCATCCGGTCGTGGAAGCCGAGCTTCTCCATGATGTTCGCCCGGTAGTTGTGGACGGTCTGCTCGGACAGGTGGAACACCTTGGCGATCTCGCGGTTCGTGTGGCCGACGGCTGCGAGCAGCAGCACCTCGCGCTCGCGATCGGACAGCGTCGCGTACGCGTCCTCGATCGGGACGTCGCCGCTGCGCAGGACGTAGGTGTTGACCATCCGGGTCACGATCGCGGGCGACACGTAGGTCTGGCCCCGGGACACGCTGCGCAGAGCCGTGACGATGTCCGTCGCCTCGGCCTCGCGCGTGAGGAAGCCGTCCGCGCCGGCCTTGAGCGCGAGGCTGAACTGCTCGCTGCCACAGCGGCACTCGAGCGCGATGATCCGGCTGGTGGGGGCCAGCGCGTGGACCCGCTCGATGGTCTCGAACGTCGCGCAGCCGGGGGCCGAGAGCGACAGGCACTCGGCGATGATCACGTCCGCGCCGACGCTGCGGATCGTGTCGTCGAGGGCGTCTCGATCGACCACCTCACCCGCAACCCGCATGTCCAGCTCGGCATCGATGATCGAGCGGAATCCGGCCACGAGCATCGGGAAGTCGAAGATGGCGAGCAGGACCGACAGCTTGCTGCCGCCCGTCCCCGATCCGTTCGCCTTCACCAGGTCCCTTTCGCCGTGCGCGCGCAAACCGTGCGCCCTCGGACGCACTGGTTACTGTGGCGTGTCAGCACCCGTCCCTGAAGGGGCCATCGGTCGCGTTGCCGACCCGAATCGCGACCGATGGATCCGGGACCATACCGCCGCACGGCCCGGGTCCTTCGGGCGGGCCCGCCGGCCGGAGGCAGACGACGAAGCCTAGCGATCCTCGATCGGAACGAACGCTCGCTTCGGCTCGCCGACGTAGAGCTGGCGTGGTCGTCCGATCCTCGCCTGCGGGTCGTTCATCATCTCGCGCCACTGGGCGATCCAACCGGGCAGCCGGCCCATCGCGAACAGGACCGTGAACATGCGCGCCGGGAACCCCAGCGCACGGTAGATCAGGCCGCTGTAGAAGTCGACGTTCGGGTAGAGCTTGTGGTCGACGAAGTAGGGGTCGTTGAGGGCGACCTGCTCCAACTCGATTGCGATCCGCAGCAGGTGGTCGTCCTGGTGCATCTTGTCGAGCAGGGGCTGGGCGGCGGTCTTGATGATCCGCGCCCGCGGGTCGTAGTTCTTGTAGACGCGGTGGCCGAAGCCCATCAGCCGGAACGGGTCGTCGTGGTCCTTCGCGCGCCGGATCGCCTTGGCGACGTCGCCGCCGTCGGCGGCGATCGCCTCAAGCATGTTCAGGACCTCCTGGTTGGCGCCACCGTGGAGTGGACCCCACAGCGCGGCGATGCCGGCCGAGATCGAGGCATACAGGTTGGCGTGGCTGGAGCCGACCATGCGAACCGTGGAGGTCGAGCAGTTCTGCTCGTGATCGCCGTGGAGCACCAGCAGGATGCGCAGGGCGCGGACGGCGTCCGGATCGCCGACGTAGGGCTCGCTCGGGACCGCGAACATCATCTGCAGGAAGTTGGCCTCGTAGTCGAGGTCATTGTCCGGGTACACGAACGGCTGGCCGATCGACTTCTTGTAGGCCGCAGCCGCGATCGTGGGCAGCTTGGCGATCAGCCGGATCGTGGCGAGGTCGACCGCCTCCTGGTCGAACACATCGCCGCCATCCTGGTAGAACGTGGACAGCGCGCTGACGGCCGAGCCGAGCATGGCCATCGGGTGGGCATCCATCGGGAAGCCGTCGAAGAAATGCTTGAACTCCTCGCGGATGAGGGTGTGCCGCTTGATCTCGGTCGTCCACGCGTCCAGCTGCGAGGCGGTGGGAAGCTCGCCGTGGATCAACAGGTAGGCGGTCTCGAGGAACGAGGCTCGCTCGGCGATCTCCTCGATCGGGTAGCCGCGGTAGCGAAGGATCCCGTTCTCTCCATCGAGGTAGGTGATCGCGCTGCGCGTCGGGGCGGTGTTCGCGTACCCGTAGTCGAGGGTAACCATCCGGGCGTCCTTGAGCAGCGCGGAGACGTTGATAGCCGGCTGCCCGTCGGTCGGATGCTCGATCGGCAGCTCGAACTCACGCTCGCCAATCTGCAGCCGGGCGACCGAGGTCTTCGAGGCCGAATCCGGCCGCTCCATCGTGGTCATCGATGCCTATGCCTCCTGCATGGCGAGGCCACCGGCTGGCGGGGCGCTCGCCCGGGATGAGAATCCTGATGCCGACGCGAGTCATTGTCGCCGACCTGGAAACTTGCCCTACGTTCGGCCCCTGATCGCCGAGTTGGCAAGGGCCATTGGCAGGGGCCATTGGCCACCGGGTGACGTGACCCATGTCCCGGGCCGCGGGGCACCTGTCCGCCGTCCGTCCGCACCCGCCAACACGATCGCGCGTGTTGACACCGCAGGGACGATAGCGATCCAGGGTGAGCAGCGCCCGACCAGGGTGAGCAACGCCCGGACACATGAGGGTGCGCCGAATGAACGGATACCTGATCTCGGTCCAGGACCGCGCGGGCGCAGCTGCCACGCTGTTCGAAGCCGCGGCAGCGCGCGGCGTCAACGTCTATCCCGCCTATGGCCTGGCCGACGGGACGACGGGCCTGATCTGCGTCGGCTCGAACGACGAGGCAGGCCTCCGGGCCGCGATCGCCGACGCGGGCATGACCGCCACCGCGATCGAGATGGTGGTCACCGATCTCGAGGACAAGCCCGGCACTGGTGCGGTGCTCCTTCGCCGGCTGGCCGCCGCGGGGGTCAACCTCATGGTGGCCGTTCCGATCGCGACGGGCGAGGGACGGGTGCAGCTCGCGCTCGGTGCCTCGGACGCCGCGGCCCTCAGGGCCGCCCTCGGCGCCTGACGGACACCCGCCCGGCGATCTGCCGTACGGTCCCGATCGGCTCAGCCCGAGCGATCGTAGGGACCGAGCCGCAGCCCGCGGTCGGTTGCGAGTCTGCCCGCCGGGGCGGGCCGCCATCCCTCGCCCACAGCCGGTACCCGTCGCCGCCAGCCGTCGCGGAGGCGGGCGGCGATCGTCTGCCACGAGGGCACACCGCCGGTGCCGTCAGGCATCTCGGTGCTCGCGCCGCCGACGGCGCACGCCGCCGTCACGGCATCCTCGGGTGACCAGCCGTTGAGCAGCGCGTACAGGAACCCGGCGATCGTCGAGTCGCCGGCCCCGATCGTGCCGGCAACCCGCGTCTCGAACACGGTCGAGTGGAGCTCCCGCTCGAACCAGCCGGCACCGAGCCGTCGCAGCTTCGACGGCACCGCCGCGATCCTGGGGCCCGCTGCCGAGCGGACGTACAAACCGTGCCCGCCCAGCTTGAGGCCTGCGATCGCCACCCCCAGGTCGAGCAGCTCGCGGACGATGGCGGCGACCGACTCGAGGTCCGGCGCGCCGCCGGGATCGCGACGAACACGGCGCCCGAGCAGCTGGGCGGCCTCGTCGAGGCTGGGCAGGAACACGTCCACGTCGGGCAGGACCCGGCGCAGCAACGCGGGCCACCGGACGCGCTGCTCGCCTTGCCCGAAGGTTATGTTGGCAAGGTCGAGCGAGGTGGCCAGGCCGTGGCTGTGGGCACGGGTCATGAGCCGTGCCAGCTCCCGGCCGTCATCGGCCACCATCGCCGCCATCAGGGACGGATAGCCCACGTGCAGCAGCGCTGACGATGAGAGCAGCGGCTCGGGCACATCGTCCGCCACGAACGTGTCGTTGACACCGGGGAAGTGGCTGATCGCGCGATCCTGATCGGGTCGATTGAGCACGATGCTGTAGGACCCGGCCGCTCCGGCGATCCGGCAGAGGTGCGTCTGGGACGCGGGGACCGTCTCCTGGATGAGCCGGACCAGCGCGGCAGCGGCCACGTCGTCGCCGACCCGGGCGACGAGCGTGGTTTGGGCGCCCAGCCGGTGAAGGGCGATGCCGGTATTCCCAACACAGCCGCCCACGCCGAACAGCGCCGGTCCGATCACGTCGAGCGACCCGGGTCGCCAGGCGCGAACGGCGACCGCCGGCGGAAGGCTGGGGATGATGTCGAGGCAGACGTGCCCGGCGACCACGACGCCCGCCGATGGGCAGGCGTCGGGCTCCACCGAGGTGGCCTGCGCCGAGGGCGCCGACGCTGTGGTCGGTTCGATCACCCGACCATCGTAGATCGCCCAACCACCATGGCCCCTGCTCGACCACGGTGGTCCCGCGCGCTTCCCTTACCGCCGCTCGCGGACGTCCACGCTCATGTCGAGGTGGGCGCGGAGGCTGATCATTGCCTCGGCCCAGGTCGCGATCGCGGTGGCCCAGGCGTCGACGCCACCGGGCACGTCAAGCGGAAAGGGCCCGTCCTCGAGCGTCACCCGGCTGCCATAGCCGACCGGAACCACCGTCACCGTGACCGTCGTGACCAGCCGCTCGTCCGTCGGCCACGGCCGGCGGAAGCGGAAGGTCTGGTCGGGGTGAACCTCGATGACATCCCACCAGGTGCGGGTCTCGGGCCAGACGAGCGTCGTTCTGGCCCCGACCGCGAGGCTTCCTTCGAGGCGCTCGGGAAGCCATCGTGCCAGCTCCTCGGGATCGGTCCAGGCGCGGAATGCGCGCTCGGGGGGCGCGTCAAGGCGCCGATCCATCCGGACCCACCGTTCCGGCTCGTTTCCCGGCGCCAATCGTGCTTCCTGATCGCCCATCACGGTGGACCTCCGACATGGCTCTCTCTCGGGCTGGCGGATCGACCGCCGCGACCACCCTGCCATATCCATCGCAAGGGTTGCACAGGCCGGCAGGCAGGACCTCGGACCGGCCGTGCGCTGCCGGCGGTATCGCAGCATACGACCAGCCTCCGAGCCGACGACGGCAGCGACGCCCGTGGAGGGTCGCCTGGCGCACGACCGGCTGGTTGGGAGCCCGACTACCCGGTCGTCTGGCGGGGCTGACCCGGGAGGCCCAGCGCGTCGAGCTCCCGCCGCAGCCGCGCAGCGTTCACGAACCGGATCGCTGTGAAGCCCAGCCTCGCTGCGGCCTCGACGTTCGCCGGCTGGTCATCGATGAACACGCTCTCCCGCGGCACCACGCCGAAGCGGTCGATCAGGTGCTGGAACAGCCGAGGATCGGGCTTGACCACTCCGAGCTCGCCTGAGATGACGATGCCGTCGAACCAGTCGAGGAATGGGAACCGGTCCCGGGTGAGCGGAAACGTCTCTGCAGACCAGTTGCTGAGCGCGTAGATCGGAACGCCGGCAGCGTGGACGTCGGCGAGCACCTCGACGGTCTCGTCGATGGCGCCCGCGAGCATCTCGGGCCAACGCGTGTGGAACGCTTCGATGAGCTCGCGCCGTTCGGGGTGTGCCTCGATGAGCAGGGCGACCGCCTCGGCAAACGGACGCCCTGCGTCCTGCTGCAGGTTCCATTCCGCGGTCGTCACCTCGGCCAGGAAGCGCTCCATCTCGTCGAGGTCGTCGAACAGCTGGCGGTAGAGGTGGCGCGGATCCCAGTCGATGAGGACGCCGCCCAGATCGAATACGACGGCCGACGCGGAACGCGGCCCGGAGCATGGGTGCATGCGTCCATTCCAGCACGAATTGCGCGCCGGACCGACGGGGACCCGTCTCGGCCGGTCGAGAGAGTCGCGTGGGTGCGCCTTGAAAGGCGCCAACCGCGACGACCGCGTGCTCCCGGCCCCGCACGCGCTCTCCAGCGGTGCATGGCCGACGAACGGCATCAGCCATGGGTACACGGCCGCCGTCGACGAAGGGCCAAGGCCGGCCCGGTAGCGGCGATCGCGAACTGGGCGACTCGCGGAGGGCGGGGTGCCGGAGGACACGGCGCCGGCTGCCTTCGGCCCGCAGGCCCCATGATGGGGGGCGCATGCGGATACGGGACTTCGGCGTCGAGCAGTGGATGAACCGGTGGGAGACCCGGTGCCGGTACAACCTGGCCGAGACGTGCGTGGCCTCGCTGACGGTGCAGGAGCTGCTCGAGCTCGCCGGCACGACGCCCGCCGCCCTGGCATCGGAGCTCGCCCCGATTCGCCTCACGTACGGCGCCATCGAGGGGTCGGAGCGGCTCCGGACCGCGATCGCCGGGCTCTATGAGACCGTCTCGCCCAACGACGTCCTGGTGGCGCACGGCGCCATCGGCGCCAATGCCCTGGCCTACCAGGCGCTCGTCGAGCCCGGCGACGTCGTGATCTCGCTCGTACCCACCTACCAGCAGCACACGGCGATCCCCGACAGCCTCGGAGCCGAGGTCCGCGAGCTTCGCCTCCGGGAGGAGGACGGCTGGCTCCCCGACCTCGACGAGCTGCGTCGCCTGGCGAATCGGGGTGTGAAGATCATCGCCCTGGTCAACCCGAACAACCCGACCGGCTCGCTGCTCGATGAGGCGCGCTTCGCGGAGATCGTCGCCGTCGCACGCGAGCACGCAGCGTGGATCTTCGCCGACGAGGTCTACCGGGGGCTGGACCAGGACGGTGACGGCACATCGCCATCGTTCGTCGACCGCTACGAGCGCACCATCGGCGTCGGCAGCATGTCCAAGGCCTTCTCGCTGGCCGGCCTCCGGCTCGGCTGGATCGTGGCACCGCCCGAGGCACGCACGGCGGTCACCCGTCACCGCGACTACTCGGTGATCAGCGTCGGGATGGTGGACGATGTCCTGGCCGCGATCGCGCTCGAAGCCAGGGAGGCGGTGCTCGCGAGGAGCCGGGCGATCGTCCGCGAGAACCTCGCGATCCTCGATGACTGGGTGGCTGGCGAGCGGGACGTCGACTACGTGCGGCCGGCGTCCGGGACCACCGCGCTGCTGCGCCACGCCATCGATCTGCCGTCCGAGGACGTGTGCGTCCGCCTGCTGGAGGCGGAGGGCGTCATGCTCACGCCGGGCAGTGCGCTGGACATGGACGGGTATCTGCGCATCGGCTATGCGAATCACGCCTCGGTGCTCCGGGAAGGGTTGGGGCGGACCTCTGCGTTCCTCGAGACGCTTTCCGCCTGACCCGCTGATCCCCGCCTCGACGCGCCCCGTTTCCCGGCGCACAATCCCCGCCCCGGCGTCGTCGGCGCCGAGCCCGCACGGAGGGCCCGCCCATGTCCCACCCTGATCCCGACGGACCCGCCGCCACGCAACCCTGGCGCGTCGGCGATCAGCTCTGGAACCCCGTCACCCGCGAGCGCGCCGTGATCCTCGAGATGCCCGTCGAGAATCCGACCGGCCGCGCCCGTGCGGAGATGACCGCGCTGGTGGGGTCGCGCGTCCTCGGCGAGCACCTCCATCCCGGGCTGATCGAGCGGTTCACGGTGCTCGGGGGCGAGCCGGGCGCCCGCTTCGCGTACATGCTGGATACCCTGTTCGGAATTGCGGGGCTGGGGCACGTGGACGCGAAGGGCATGCCGAGCCTGCTCCAGATGTCGCTCATCGGCCGCGAGCTGTTCGACACCGTCCGGTTCAAGTCCCCGCCGCCCGCCATGCAGCAGGTGGTGTTCGCGGCGATGGCGCCCCTCGCCCATGCGTTGGGCTACCGCGCGACGTACCCGCAACTGTCGCGTTCGCTGCCGATGTCCGCGGTCACCGCCGGACCGGCGGGTCCCGGCAGGCGACCGGCCGAGGATGACCCCCAGGCTTCGCCCCCCAGCTGACGATGGACGACATCCTGTCGAGCTACGACGATCAGGTGCGCCGGCATCCCCGTGGAGACGGTGTCGAGCTCGCCGGCCTGGTCATCCGCTTCATCGCCGATGCCTGGCGCGGCGTCGTGTGGAGCGATCTCGACGAGACCAACGCGGATACGGTCATCGCGCGGGAGATCGAGCGTTTCGCCGGGCTCGGCGAGTGGGAGTGGAAGCACTACTCCCACGACACGCCGCCCGACCTTGGGGACCGGCTGCGCTCGGCGGGGTTCGTTCCCGAGGACGAAGAGGCCCTGATGTTCGCCGATGTCACGAACCTCCACCTCGATGGCCCACTACCCGCCGGCGTCGATCTGCGCGCGGTCGAGGACGAGCCGGACGTGGCGATGCTCGTGCGGGTCCATGACGAGGTGTTCGGGGGCGACAACCAGGCTTACGGCCGGTGGCTGCTTGGCGAGCTGAGGAGCGGACGGGAGCAGGCGGTCGTCGCCATGGCAGGAGGTCGGCCAATCAGCGGTGGCCGGATCGAGTTCTACGACGGCACGGAGTTCGCGGGCCTGTACGGCGGCGGCACGGCGCCCGATTGGCGCCACCGGGGTATCTTCCGCGCCATCGTCGCCCACCGCGCCGCCCTGGCCTCGGCCCGTGGCTATCGCTACCTCCAGGTCGACGCGTCGGACGAAAGCCGGCCCATCCTGCAGCGGTTGGGCTTCGTGCGTCTGGGCACGACCACACCGTTCATCCATCCCTGAGCAGGCAGCCTACGCGGCTCGGTGGAACGATCCGAGCGGATCCCCAGCTACTCGCCGCGATTCCGCTTCGCTTCGATCAGGTCCTCATCGGCCCTGGCCGTGAGCTCGTCGATCGTCTCGTTCGACGTGAGCGAGGCCAGCCCGGCCGTGATCCCGACGCCGGTGGCGCTCCGCAGCGACTGATCGATCACGCTGATCCGGTGTCGCACCTCGCCCGGATCGATCGACCCGATCCCGCAGATGAACTCGTCGCCGCCAAACCGGACGATCGGGTCGTACGAGCGCAGATTGGCCCGCATCGTTGCCACCAGTGTCCGTAGCACGCGATCGCCGGCCGCGTGCCCGTCCCGGTCGTTCACCCCTTTCAGTCCGTCGACGTCGATGAAGGCGATGACGAAGCTGCCATCGGCGCGCCGTGCCCGGTCGATCTCGTTCCTGAGCGCGAGCCGCCCCATCTCGCGCCGGAAGGCCCCTGTCAGGGCGTCGAGGTATGCATGCTGGAGCTGGGCCTCGAGCCGGGCCCGTTCGACCGCCGTGTCGTCGCCTGCTTCGGCCGCCCCATCCGGGTCGGCGGGGAGGGGCGAGCCCGCGATCTGGCCACGCTCGACGGCGGCCCGATCCCGGGCGTTGGCGATCTGGTCACGCTCGACGGCGGCCCGATCCCGGGCGTTGGCGATCTGGTCACGCTCGACGGCGGCCCGTTCGCGCGCCCGCGTGATCTCCGCGTGTCCCGGAGCCTCCGCGTGTCCCGGACTCCCGTCCTGCCGCCCTGTGGCCGCCGTGAGCTTCGCCTCGGCCTGATCGGCTCGCTCCGTTGCGGTCCTGAACCTCGCTTCCGCGATCTCCGCGCGCTGCGCGGCCGCCGTGAACGTGGCCTCAGCCTTCTCGGCCCGCTCGACGGCCGCCCTGTAGCTGGCCTCGGCGATCTCCGCACGTTCGGCGGCTGCCACGTATCCGGCCTCGGCGGCCGCAGCCAGCTGTGTGAACCTGTCGAGCCCGTCGGCCGCCGCCGCGTAGCTCGCCTCCGCTCGCTCGGCACGCTCCTCCGAGGCCACCTCGTCGCGGGATCCGGTCAGGTTCATCGCGGTCGCTTCGAGATCGTCCGCCGCCGGGTCGATCCCCGGTATCGGTTCGACGGCCGGGCCTCCGGCGAACGCGTCCGCCATCACGTCGGCCTGGGCGGCCCTCTGTGCCTCCCGGGCCTCCGCCTTCTTCCTCTTGCGCAGTTTCACGGAGCCCTCGTTCATCCGCATGCATGCCACGCCGCGCCCCATGCACCCTCGCGCGGCCGGCAGGGTCCTAGTATCACGCCCAAGCGGGCCCGCGAGCCCCCAATCGGTGTATTGGACGCACTGCGTGGTGCGGGGACGCGCCAATTTCATCGTCGCCCGCGTGGTGGAAGGGTCGCATCGGCTGCTCGCCCGCCCTGGACTTGCCGCGAGAGCGCGGCGGCCGGCCAGGTCATGCTCGCTGTCCGATCCTGGATCCGGAGGGTTGGCGCGCCCGTCAGCGCTACTTAGGCGCGCCCGGAGGATTCGGGTGTGCAGCGGAACAACGCGCCGACTCGGAGGGCTGCGAGCGCGCCGGGACGACAAGCGTCGGAGCAATGTGGCGGTCCAGGTCGGTGCAGCCATCCGCAGCAGTGTGGGCGTCGCCGCCCGTGGCGTCGTTCCTGCCACTGTCAGTTGGATCGTGCGGAGCCACGACTGGCGCGACCCGAGGCTCGGCATTGGTAAGTGCCGCACCCCGACGTTGCGGGGCCCGCGGCAGATCCAGCGGCGCTCACGCGGCGAGGCCGATCACCAGCCACATGAACCCGACGCCCAGCACCGTGCACGCGATCGTGAGGCGGCTCGGGTGATGGGCGTGCGCCTCGGGCAGGATGTCGGAGGTCGCGAGGTAGAGCAGAATCCCGGCGAAGAAGCCGAGGTACAGGCCGAGGAGCGGGCGGGGGATGGTGAAACCGAGGGTGATCGCAGCACCGGCCACCGGGGCCAGCGCGTCGAGGGTAAGCAGGGTGAGCGCCCGGCGACGGTTGTTGCCGTACAGCGACGTGATCGTGTAGGTGTTGAACCCGTCGGCGAAGTCGTGGGCGATGACGGCCACCGCGATGGTGGCGCCGATCGCCGCGCCGGCCTGGAACGCCGCGCCGATGGCGAAGCCATCCATCACGCTGTGCCCCACGAGCGCCGATCCGGCGAGTAGCCCGACCCCAGGCCGGTGCTGGTGCACAGCCCACTCGTCCTCGTGTCCGCGGTGGACCCCCATCCAGCGCTCGATCACGTGCAGCGCGAGGAAGCCCGCCACCAGCGTGATCAGCGGAGCTTGCACGTGGAACCACACGGCCGGCTCTTGGCTCAGGGCCTCGGGCAGCAGATCAAAGCCCACCACGCCCAGCATCAGCCCGGCGGCCAGACCGAGCACGAGGTGCTGGTAGTCACGAATCCGCAGTGCCGCCCATCCCCCGAGGAGCGTGGTGGCGAACGAGCCCAGCGCGACGAGGACGGGCATCGAAGCTCAGCCCGCTGACCCGTCACGGAGTGGGGGGTACGGTCGGGCCGGCGTGGCGGGCGCAGCCGCGTGGCGGGGTTGTCGGCCGCGCATGGTGCCATGGTCCTCGTTCCAGGCAGGCACGCTACAACGCCGCCACCGTGGGGAGCCTGTGGAAGGGGCGGGCTCGCCGACGTGGCGCGGAGGAAGGGGAGGCCACGGTCGCCAGGAGCGCCCGCCCGTCGATGGCGAGGGATGCGCGCCGGGCCGGTGGATCCATCTGCCCGCTCCTCCCCTCCGTGAATGCACATCCGTGAGCGCCGTCGTCAAGCACGTCGGCGCGGCGCCAGCATGACTCGTCCGGACCCATCCGTGTGCCGCTCCGCAATCCCGGAGATCCGGCGGTGTTCGTCGCCTTGTCGCGATGGTGATCCGCGATCGGCCCATCGTCCCGGACCCACAGCCATCAGGCTGGCATGCGATGGAGTCGGATCGCGTCGCTCAGATCCTCGCATTCGGTCCCCGGAGGCTCGCGAAATGCGCGCCGGCCGGCGCCGCCGTCCCGATGCAACCGCCGAGGTGGACGGCGAGCGGCACGATCAGGTACCCGGCCAAGGGGCCAGGGCACGCGACGAATCCCGAGCACGGAGACGGCAACCGCGGGGGCGACGGCAACGGTCAGGTTCCGGCCGCGGGTGAAATGGTGCCCCTCGGCTGTCGCGTAGGTGATACCTGACTGGCGACTGGTGAGTCGGGACATGCGGGACAGTCCGGAGCATGTCGAAGCACCGGGTGGCCGCCCTCGAGGTCGTTTCAGCGCAACTGTCCGTCACCGCTGCAGCAGTGGAGTACGGCATCAGGCGCGGCCACCCGCACCCGCTCCCGCGCCGATCTCAAGCGACCGGCTGATCCCATGTGTCGCCGATGTCGCGACTTAAGACAGTGGCGCGCCCGGAGGGATTCGAACCCCCGACCCTCGGTTCCGAAGACCGATGCTCTGGTCCACTGAGCTACGGGCGCGCGGCCCGGGCATGATACCGCCAGGTCACGGGACAGGAGGACGATTCCGGTCGATCGCATTCGCCCGGACGAGGTCGCAGCGCCGTCCCGGCCCGCATGCCGCGGCGTCGGTGGAGCTGCCCGGGAACATCGAGCTCCAACTCGATTTGCGGCGGGCATCCGCGCTGCGGCACACTCCGGCGGTGCCGTACCTGTACGCGACCCTGTCGCGCCCTCGTCGCCGCGCGCGTCGCGTCCCCCGCGTGGTGTTCGCTGTGCTCGTGGCAGTCGCCGCGATGCTCGTCCTGCCGGGAGCGGGACCCCACGGCGCCGTGCTGGAGGTGACCGGCGTTCCCGATGGTCAGGTGGGCGCCGTCGCGCAACACGTCGCGCCCACCCCGACCCCGCCGGCCGCAGCCCCCACGACCCCGTCACCCGTTGCGGTGCCCACGCCCACGCCCACGCCCGAGCCGACACCGGCTCCGATCGACACCCTGACCGGCTACCAGTGGCCGATCGCACATCCCCGGCTGACGCTCCCATTCGGTCCGACGGACTGGGGGACGCGCGTCGTCGACGGACAGCTGTTCCATGACGGCGTCGATCTCGCCACGTTCTGCGGCGACCGGATCACGGCCGCGCACGACGGCATCGTGATCGCGGCCGGGCGGCACTTCGATCGCCTCATAGGCTGGGTCGGCGATCTGGGACCCTACTTTCGGCGACTCAACAACAAGCACCTGTGGCTCGAGCTGCCGATCGTGGTCGTGATCGATGACGGCAATGGCTATCGAAGCGTCTACGCGCACTTCGAGCGGATCAAGGTGCAGACCGGGCAGGAGGTCCACGCCGGGCAGCTGCTGGGCTACGAGGGCGCCACCGGCCACGCGACCGGCTGCCACCTCCACTACGGCCTGTTCTCGCCGCTCGAGACGGCCACGTTCGGGATCCAGAAGGACGTGGTCAAGCGCATGAAGGTCCCCGACGCCGAGATCGCGAGGATCGATCCGCTCCTGGTGCTGCCGCCAAAGCCGGGCATCAACGCACCGAAGACGTCGAAGGCGCCAGATGGCAGCCCGACCGCGACGCCGGCCCTGCCGCTGGACCAGATTTCCCCCTGATCTCGGGGCTTGCCCGTCAGCTCACCCGGCGGTAGCGCCGACCGATCAGCAGCCAGGCTGGAAGTCTCGACAGGGCCGCCTCCAGCCCGGGACCCGGACCGCCGTCCCGTCGCTCGATGACCAGGGTCGGCGGCCGGTGTGCCCCCGGTCGCGCGTCGACGCCGGTCAGATCCACGTGCACGCGGCCCGGCTCGCTCTCGCCCAGCTCGGCCAGCGCGCCGGCGGGCCAGTCGCCGGTCGCCGACTCGACCCGTACCTCGTGCTCGGATCGCCAGCGTGGCCGCCGGAGGAGGATTGCCCGCCAAGCGTCGCCCACGGCGGCGGTGACCGTGCCGTCGCCGGGCGCCGGCGAGGCCGACAGCCGCTCCCCCCGCGCCCACAGAGCTGCCTGGTGGAGCAGCGCGTACTCGTCGAGATCGGCGAACGCGCCCAGCCGCTCGGCCGGCGACGCATCGCCGAACACGGCGCGAATCGACGGCGCGAACACCTCGGCCAGGTCGAGGTCGATGGCGCGCACCGTCCGGTGGAGATACACGTGCTGGTACATGAACAGCCGCGCGGTGAGGAACATCTCGAGCGCGCCCACCCCGGACTCGTACAGGGCGAGGCCCCGCTCCGACACGAACGTGTACCGCCGGAGCCGTTCGGCGTCCACCGGCCCCATCGACACACCGGTCAGATAGGCGTCGCGACGGACGTAGTCCAGGTTGTCGACGGTGAACACGCCCGACAGCAGCGGCTGGAGGAGTCGCACCCAGGCCGGCATCGAGGTATCCACGAGGGGCGGCTTCGAGACCAGGAACGACACCCAGCGAGGCTCGATCGACTCACCATCGGCAAACCGGTCACGCTGGGCGGCGGAACCCGGTGCGCGCCGCAGGGCTCCGATCATCGGCCCCAGCTCGCGCTCGATGATGAGCTGCGACAGGTCCTCGTGGCTGAGCGACTTCGCGCCCGGCCGTCGGGGGTCGGCCGGGGCGGGGAAAGCGGACAGCACGTGGTGGTCGAAGAAGTGCGCGAACGGCCCGTGTCCCACGTCATGGAGCAGCCCCGCGATGCGGAGCGTCTCCACCACAAGGCCCTCGGACGGGACGGCCTCGGGCGGCTCGAGCGTGACCAGCGACGTGCGCAGGCTCGGGTACAGTGACCGCGCCCAGAGGCCAGCCTCGTGCATCACCCCCAGGCCGTGGGTGAACCGCGAATGCTCCGCCGTCGGGAACACCCAGCGAGCGCTCTGGAGCTGGCTGATCCGCCGCAGGCGCTGGACCCATGCCGTGTCCAGCAGGTCGTCCTCGGCTGCGTCCTCGGGCTGCAGCTCCGCCGCGCGGGCGTCCGCCGACGACAGCCGCTTGGTGAGCTCGATGTAGCGGTGGACCGGATCGCTGATGAGGTTGACAGCCGCGAACGGCAGCCGGCGCCCCGGCGCTGGTGCCGGATCGTGCGCTAGGGCACCCAGACTCGAACCGGAGTCGTCCACCCCGAGAGGTTACCGCGACGGTCCTTGGACTGGACGCGGAACCAGAACCAGTGGCCGTGCTTGCGATGACGCTTCACCAGCGATGTCGCGGTGGTGTCGTTGCGGATCGTGTGCCAGGCACCGTTGTCGCGGCGCATCTGGACGTCGAATGACGCGAGGCCCGCGGTGTGGGTCTGGAGCGTGCGGTCGTGACCCCCCCAGGTGAACCGGATGGTCGTCCCGCTCCTCGACAGCTGCTTGTTATGGGCCACCGGGCGTGTGTGATCGCGCGAATCCACGAACACGACCGAGGCCCACGTGGTCCCGTTGCTGGCGCGATGCGCGAACCCGACGCCGACGTAGTTGTACGACCTGCTGTACATCAGGTCCGCGTGGTAGCTGCTGGCCTTCCAGAGCTTGTAGATGTAGTCCGCCGCCTTGCTCCAGTCAGCGTTCGCCGTTCCGATGATCTCGCCGAACGCGTACCACTGCAGCCCGCGGCTGTTGAGCGCGCTGCCCACGCTGCCACCGGCCGCGTCGTGCGACAGCGTGTTGACGGTTGCCATGTTCTGCGCCCGATCGAGCGCGAGCGAGCTGACGGCCGACCATTGCCGGTAGGGCTTGAGGCCCCGGGCCTTCCGATCCCGGTTCATGAGCGTCAGCACGCGGCTTGCCAGATCCGACGCCGTGGTCGCGGATCCTGCCGATGCTGTCGTGGACGGGGGGGTGGGCGCAGCCGACGCCGCCGCGGTCGCGGCGCTGGTCGTGAATACGGTCGCAACGGTGATCGTCGCGATGATCAGCAGGCCCAGACGGCGGCGGACCGACGGACGCGTGGACATAGAGGGTTGTTCGGCAGCGTGGATGTCTCGACCTCCAGGTGCGTGCGGCCCCCCGGCTCCGTGCGGCCCCGGCTGCAGCACTGAGGCCCGAAGCCTACCGGAGGTTGGCGAGAGGCGGGAATGGCCCACTCGGCACATGGTCGGGGGCCCAGCGGTCACCAACGGCACGGGCCGCCTGTGCCCGGCTGAGCAGGACGCGCGCTCAGTCGTCGCCCGCTGGAGCCGGGTACCGAGCAGCCGCCCGTCGCAGCGTGGCCGCGACGTCGGCGCGGAGCGACTCGGGCGCCACCACCTCCACGTCGTCGCCCCAGGACAGGATCCACAACCGGATCTCGATCGTTCCGGCCACCGAGGCGCGCCATTCGAGTGCGCCGTCCCCGAGCTCACGGACCTCCTGGCTCGGATGCCACGCGGCTTCCCTGACGCGAGCGGCCACCGCCGGGGCGAATCGGAGCACGACCGCAGCCTCCGGCTGGTCCGCGATGATGTCCCAGGCGCGGCGGAGGGTGGACGCGAGCGCGCCGGCATCCGGCGCTTCGAACGTGCGCGGCGTGACCGAAAGGTCCAGGATCCGCTCGACCTTGAAGGTGCGGATGGCTGCGCGCGTCTCGTCATGGCCGATCAGGTACAGGGCGTGCGTCGCCAGGGATGGCTCCAGCAGGTACGGCCGGACCTCGGCCCAGCGAGGCTGGCGCTCGGCGCCCTCGTAGTGCGCAGGCGCATACCGGAAGCGAACGACGCGTCGCTCGGCCCACGCTCGGGTCAGATCCTCGACGTGGCGGTTGAACCCGGTGTCGATCCGTCGCTGGGAGAGGTCGTCCAGCGTTCGCTCCACATGCTCGCGGAGCGCATCGGGCAGCCCTTCCTCCAGCTTCTGGAACGCCGAGGCCAGGTTCGGCTCGTACTTGTCGGCATAGCGCGTCACCAGTCTCGCCGACAGGAACACGGCCATCGCCTCGGGGAGCGTAAGCCGGAGCGGCGGCAGGAACGCTCCCGGCTGGACGCCCCAACGCCCGCCCTCGCTCCACAGCGGCACCTGCATCTCCGTCTCGAGAGCTCGGAGGTCCCGATAGACCGTCCGCGTGGCCATCCCCGTTCGCCGCGCAATCTCTCCGGGCCGGATGCCGGCCTCGCCATGGGCATGGAGGACGCGCAGCACGCTGAGCAGCCGAGCGAGTCGGTCGCGCTTGCCCTCGAGGCGCTCACTGTCGCCCGAGTCCGGGGGCTCGTCGCGTCCTGGCTCGCTGCGCGCCGTCATGCGCGGATCGGCGCCGGCATCCACACCGCCGTCCGGGTCGCGATCGTCGCCGTCGCCCACGAGGTCGGCCCCGTCACGGTCCGCGTTCCGGCCGCCATCGGTCGACGAGGCATCACTCGACGATCGGGATCGCGGCATCATCCGGACGGGCGCGTGACCAGGACCGGTCGGCCCCGGTCCAGTGCGGTCATCCGAAACCGGATGGTCGCCAGCAATGCGTCATCGGACAGCTCCCCGGCGGGCCCCTGGGCACGCCCGTCTGCCTGACCCAGCTGCCCGTCGCCGAACACCCAGTAGTCGAGATCGCAGCGCCAGCGGCTGATGTCGGCCTGGCCGATCAGCAGCGACACCTCCGGAAGTGCGCTGCGGAGGGTGTCGCCGTCGATCGTGATCCGGCAATGGCGAGCCCGGGCGCCCTCGATGTAAGCGAACCCACGGTCCTCGGCGACCGACCGGTTCGGCGGCGCCAGCGCTGTCACCACGAGCTGACGATCCAGATCCTGTCCGGTGACCCGGTTGAGCGAGTAGGGGATCCAGCCGGTGCCCGGCGAGCGTTCCCATGCCTGGTCGCCGAGCCGGATGACACCCACCTGACCGACCATCTGCGAGGTGGCGGCGAACCCCGTCCAGCGCACGTCGTTGCCATCCCGCACGCCCTCGATCACCACCTGCCCGGTGCGGCGGCTGTCGAGCGAGGCGTCCATCTGCAGCTCGATGCGGGCGGTGGTGCCCACCGCAAGACGGCTGCTGCATTCGGGCGGCTCGAGCGCCGGATCGGTCGGCCCGAACCGAGAGGCGATCGCGGGTCGGTTGTCGAGGGCGAGCTCGTTCACGACCGCCGCCGCGCCGAACAGGGAGCCGGCCGCGAGCACCATGATCAGCGCCAGGAGCGTGCCCAGGACCAGGCGCCGGCTCCGGATCGCCGAGTCACCAAGGCGGCGTCGGGCGAGACCCAGCCCAGCGAACAGGGCCGTGCCGAGGAGCGCCAGCAGCCACGGATAGGCGGCCTCAGGCGATGGCAGCAGCGTCTGCGGGCCCAGGCCGGCCAGCTGCGAGACGATGCTCGCGATCGACGGCACGAGCAGCAGGATCGCGCCCAGGGCCAGCCAGGCCATGCCGGCGAACGCGCGGTCCCCACGCGCGACGGGCGGCCACGCCACCGACGCAAGCGCGATCAGGATCGGGCCCACCGCGGCCAGCGCGACCAGCCCGTCGATCGGGCCACCCGGATGGTAGCCGGCAACCAGCAGCGCGAACACGGCGAACCACAGGGCCACCAGCGCGACCCCGAGGATCCGGAGCTCGATCGTCCGCACGCGCACGCCAGGAGTCTAGCGATCCGCGGCCGCGCGTCCGGCGGCCCGACGGGGCGAAGTCGCGGATCCCGTCACGGTCGCGTACCGCCCATTGGTTCCAGGCGCAACGGCGCCTCCACGGTCAGCGTCCCGGGCCGGGCCTCCCAGGCCGCGGCGCCGCCAAAGTACCCCGTCCCCCGGACTCCCGGGTCATCGATCGGGTCGGCCCTCGCGACCGATAGTGAGCACACCGCACCACGGTGCAGTACCCGGAACCGAACAGACCCGCGGCTGCTGCGGGCTTTCCCTCCTCCGCCGCAGCCAACCGCCCACCGAAGCGACGCCGTCCTCCTCGCGGCGTCGCTTCGGCCGTCCCGGCGACCGATTGCGGACGCCGATCCGGACCCAGCTCCCGGTACACTGCGGCCGGGTACCTCAGGAGGAGATCACCAGCATGCGAAGCGTGAAGGGGCTGACTGCCCTCGCCCTCGTTGCCGCGGTCGCCGCGGCCTGCTCGAGCGGTGGCTCGACACCCACCCCCGTGCCCCCCACGGCCACCCTGGTTCCCAGCGTCGCGCCCTCGGCGACTCCGGCCCCCACGCCGACGCCCACGCCCGATGCCTGCGCGCCGGAGAACCTGGCTCTCAAGACCGCAGGCACGCTCACGATCGGGACGGACAACCCGGCCTATCCCCCCTACTACGAGCCATCGAGCCCCAACCCCGACCCCTGGGAGCTGGGCGACCCGACCAACGGCATGGGCTTCGAGAGCGCGGTCGCATACGCCGTGGCCCAGCAGCTGGGCTTCACCCAGGATGAGGTGGCCTGGGTCTATGTCGCCTTCGACAGCTCGTACGCGCCGGGTGCCAAGAACTTCGACTTCGACATCAACCAGGTCTCGTACACCGCCGACCGGGCGCAGGCCGTCGACATGTCCGATGGCTACTACACGGTCAACCAGGCACTGGTCGCCAACGCCGACACGCCGATCACGGCGGTGACGACCGTCTCCGGGCTCAAGGACTTCAAGCTCGGCGCCCAGTCCGGCACGACCAGCTACTCGTTCATCACGGACACGATCCAGCCCACGAGCGAGGCGTCCGTCTACGACTCCAACGATGCGGCGATCGCCGCGCTCAACGCGACCCAGATCGACGGGATCGTGGTCGACCTGCCGACCGCCTTCTACATCACCGCCGCCCAGATGGACAACGGCGTGATCGTGGGCCAGTTCGCGCCACCCTCGGGAGCCGATGCCGAGCACTTCAGCCTGGTGCTGGAGAAGGGGAGCGCGCTGACGCCGTGCGTGAACGCGGCGATCGCCGCGCTCAAGGCCGACGGCACGCTGGACACGATCACCCAGGAATGGCTCGCGGACAAGGCGAGCGCGCCGGTCTTCCAGCCCTGACCTGCCAATGACGCTAGGGGGTCCGCGCCGCACTGGGCCGGGCGACCTGCCTGGTCCGCGTGGACCCCGGCTGTCCATGGGCGAGGGCGTCCGGTCGATCCTGGTCGCCCTCGTATCCACCGTCGTGGTGTTCACGGTGCTCGGGATCGTCGTGGTCAACGCGCCCGGCTGGGAGCGGTTCCGGGACTCGTTCCTGAACGGGCCGCTGTTCTGGGAGTCGCTGCCCAAGGTCGTCGCCAAGTTCCGGGTGAACGTTCAGCTGTTCCTGATCGCCGAGGTCCTGATCCTCGCTTTCGGGTTGCTGCTGGCCACGCTCCGGAGCCTGCCCGGGCCCGTATTCTTCCCCCTCCGGCTGCTGGCCACGATCTACGTGGACGTGTTTCGGGCGTTACCCGGACTGCTGGTCATCTTCATGCTCGGGCTGGGCATCCCGGGGCTGAGGATCGCCGGCGTCCCGATCGAGCCGTTCTTCTGGGGCGTGTTCACGCTGACCCTGGTGTATTCGGCCTACGTGTCCGAGGTGTATCGGGCGGGTATCGACTCGATCCACCCCAGCCAGACCGCCGCCGCCCGCTCGCTCGGGCTGTCTGAGTTTCAGGCGCTTCGCTACGTCGTCGTGCCGCAGGCTGTTCGACGTGTCATCCCCCCGCTGCTCAACGACTTCATCGGGCTACAGAAGGACACCGTGCTCGTGTCCTATATCGGCGTTGTCGAGGTCTTCCGAGAGAGCACGATCCTCCAGCAGGCGAAGTTCAACTTCACGCCGTTGCTGGCAACCGCGCTGGTGTTCCTCGCGGTCACGATCCCCATGGCCCGGCTCACCGATTGGATGGTGGACCGAGATAAGCGGCGGCGGAGCGGCGGCTCGTCCTCTGGATCCTCGGTGTCCATGTCCCACCGGGTGATCGCGGCCGGCACCCGGGGTCGGGGCATCCCGGGCATCCGCCTGTGAGCGGCCCGGCGCTGTCGATCCAGGGCCTCCACAAGTCCTTCGGCCAGCTCAAGGTTCTGCGCGGCATCGACCTCGAAGTCGCCGAGCACGAGGTCATCGCGCTCATCGGCGCCTCGGGGAGCGGCAAGTCCACGCTCCTGCGGTGCATCAACCTGCTGGAGCCGATCGACGCCGGCCGGATCCTGATCCAGGGTGATGAGATCACCGCCAGGGGCGTGAAGGTCGACCGCATCCGGCGGCGGGTGGGGATCGTGTTCCAGTCGTTCAACCTGTTCCCGCACATGCGTGTCATCGACAACGTCACCCTTGGGCCGCGCAAGGCGCTGCGGCGATCCCGGGACGCGTGTGAGGCCGACGCCACCGCGCTGCTCGACCGCTTCGGGCTGGCCGACAAGGCGCGCGACTTCCCGGACCGGCTGTCGGGTGGCCAGCAGCAGCGGGTGGCCATCGTCCGCGCGCTCGCCATGCAGCCCGACCTGCTGCTGCTCGACGAGGTGACGTCGGCCCTGGACCCGGAGCTGGTCGCCGAGGTGCTGGACGTCATTCGGGAGCTGGCATCGGGTGGGATGACGATGCTGCTGGCCACCCACGAGATGGGGTTCGCGCGCGACATCGCGAACCGGGTTTGCTTCCTCGATGACGGTCGGATCCTCGAGCAGGGACCGCCGGCCCGGATGTTCGCCGACCCCCGCGAATCGCGAACCCGCCAGTTCCTCAACCGGATCATCGAGGCTGGCCGGCTGTAGCCGCCCGATCAGCGGGAGGCGGCAGGTCCCCGGCAGGCGTCGACGAAGAACGCGAACAGCCGCTCGAAGGCCGGCGGCGTCGACTCGCTCCGCTCCGGGTGGCACTGGACGGCGACCCGGAACGGGCCGGATGCGGTCTCGAACCCTTCCACCAGATCGCCGGCGGGGCTGGGCGACAGGGCAGCGACCGTGAACGCCGGCGCGAGATCGGCCGTCCGGACGGCTTGATGGTGGTAGCTGTTGACCGTCAGGACGCCGCCGCCGACGTTGACCGGCGACAGGATCCGGGCGAGCCGCGTGCCCGGGACAAGCCGCAGCGGATGGGTGCGGGCGCGGCCCTGCCCCCAGCTCGGGCCTGCGTGTCCCTCGACATGCTGGACGAGCCTGCCACCGGCAAACACGTTCATGGCCTGGAACCCGCGGCAGATCCCGAGCACAGGGATGCCACGCGCCTCGGCCGCAACCCATGCTGCAGCCTCGAGCTCATCGCGGTCGGGCTCCATGCCATGCGATCCGTCGTTCTGGGCGCCGTATCTCGCCGGGTCGACATCCGCGCCGCCGGAGAGGAGCAAGCCGTCCATCGTCTCGAACGCGCGGGTGCGGTCCGTTGCCGACGCCATGGCATCGAGCCGCATCGGCACCGCGCCGTGTCGCGCGACGGCATCGAGGTACAGCTCGTTCTTGCGCCTGGCCAGGGCGGTATCCGGCTGGCGCTGGACGACCATTGTGGTGACCAGGATGTGCGGCTCGGCGGGCTGCACGGACATGCCGAGCAGGATATCGGCCCGCCGCCGGCTACGGGCTCGCGCTGTCCCCCGGCCACGGGGACGCCTCGTACTCGTCGTCGGGCGAGGGCGTGACGTCGACCCCCGTCTCGAAGTCGCTCGGGGAAGGCACGTACTCCTGCCCGGGAAGGATCCGCAGGACCCATCCCACCTCGAGCCGGTTCGGCGAGTAGTCCGGCGACTCAGGATCCAGTGACGGGTACTTGTCGCGGTTCCAGTACGCGATGCTGCGAAGGGTCGTGCCGAACCGCTTGGCGAGGGCGATCAGGGTGTCGTTGGGTCTGACCTTGTACAGGGCGAAGGTCGGGCCCGGGGTCGGTGTGGGTGGGCCAGCCGTGGGGGTCGGCGAGGGCGGAGCGGTCGGTGGTGGCGTGGACGTGGCGGTGGGCGCGGGAGTCGGGCGGACCGAGGCCGGCAGGCAGCCGCCCAGGACGATCGAGACGGCCAGCAGCGAAGCGGCCAGCACCTTCCGACATGCAGACGTGGCCAGGCTCCGGATCAGACGCTGACCGGGCGGCCCGTCGAGGGGCCGGTCAGGGGACGTGGCGCTCATGCTTGGCGGTCGCCTTGCGTCCGCGTCCGGAGCGGCCGGACTCCGCCGGCGCGTGCCGACCGCCGCCCGGGACCCCGGCTTCGGGGCTCGGCGGGTCGACCGGGGTCGGCTCGGACAGGGTGAACTCCCCGGCGAGTGCCAGGCCCTCGGCCGCCGTCGCCACGCCGCCGCGTCCCCGTCGCTTGGCGACGAAGCAGGCGCGATCCGCCGCCAGCAGCACGCCCTCCGCGTCGGATCCATCGGCCGGACACGACGCAACGCCGATCGACGCGCTGATTCGCACGCCGCCGTCGTGCCAGCCGGTGCCTTCAGCGCCCACGCCCGCCACGGCGGCAAGGATGCGATGAGCGGCTGCGGACAGCCCGTTGCTGTCGCCGTTGGGCAGGATCACCGCGAACTCGTCCCCGCCATAGCGGAACACCGCGTCGGATTCCCGCGCTGTCGATCGGATCACACCCGCGATCTCCCGCAGCAGCCGGTCACCCGCCTGGTGCCCGAGCGTGTCGTTCACTGCCTTGAACTCGTCGAGGTCGATCATCACCAGCCCGAACGGCTCTCGCTTCGCCCCCCGCTCCAGCCGATCCTTGAACGTGCGGTAGTTGAGCAGCCCCGTCAGGTCGTCCGTCCTCGCCTGGACCTCGGCGGCATGGTAGATCTCCGCGTTGCGCAGCGCGATCGACACCTGGCCTGCGAACAGCTTGACCAGCTCGAACTCCTGGTCGTCGAATGGCGCCTCCGAGCTCGACCGCTCCAGGGTAAGGACGCCGGCGGCCCCCTGACGCTGGAGCAGCGGGACCACGATCAGGCTGCCGCCGATCCCGTCCGTGATGCGAGGGTCGTCGATCCGATCGTCCTGCCGCTCGTCGGCGATCAGGACCGGCTCGTTGTTCCGGACGACCCAGGCCGCCATTCGAGCCGCGCCCGGCCCCCACGGCCGGTCCTGCCCGGCGGCCTGGGCCGCGCGGGTCGTGACCGGGATCAGGCGACCCGTCGACCCGTCCACGACCCGAATCGCGACGTGGTCGCAATGGACCAGCGCCTCCAGTCGATCGGTGATCTGGTCGAGCACCGCCCGCTGGTCGAGCGTCGTGAGGATGGACTCGGTGGTTCGCAGCAGCTCGCGCTGGGCCGTGAGCTGGCGCTCGAGCGCCTTCGATTGATCCCGCAGGCGCTCGGTGGCATCGGCGTTGGCCATGGCCTGGGCGGCAAACGAAGCGTAGATCACGAGCAGGCGCAGGTCGTCCTCGGTGAACTGCCGAAGACCGGCGCTGACCAGCACCAGCACGCCCAGGCACACCCCCTCGTGCACCATCGGTGCTGCGAGCATCGACTCATCGATGTCGGGCTCCGACCCGGGGATCGTGATCGCACGAGGGTCGTTGGCCGTGTCGTCGACGAGCTGCGGCACCCGGAACCGCGCAACCCAGCCGGTGATCCCCTCGCCCAAAGAAACCTTGAGGCTCTCGACGCTCTCCTCGGAGTAGTGCTCGCCCTCCCCCAGGTTCGCGACCGGCACGAGCTCGTCGTCCCGAACCCTGTATACACGGACGTTCTGGTAGTCGATCAGCTGTCGCAGCTCGGTCGCGATCGCGCGCCCGATCTCCTGGACCCCGGTGAGCCCGGACAGCCGCGCTCCGAGGCGCTGGATCGACTGCAGCTGGGCTGCCCACGCGGCCATCCGCCCGAACGTGCGGGCCGACCGGATGGCGATCGTGGCGTCGCTGGCCAGCGCCTCGGCGCCGTCGAGGTCGGCCTCACCCCAACGATGGGGTCGATCGTGGCCCAGATAGAGCATGCCGATCAGGTCGTGGGCATCGGCGAGCGGGGCGGCGAGCAGCAGGCTGACTCCTTCCTGGACCGCCGCGGCCCGCACCGGGTTGACCGAGCGCGGAGCGTCGTGTCCCAACACCAGGGTCGGTCGGCGGGATGGCAGCTCGCGGTGACTCTGGCTCGTCTCCTCGGCAGCACGGGCCGCGGCCATGAACGCGTCAGAGAATCCGCTGCCACCCGGTGAGGAGACCCGTCCGTCGGCATCCCGGAGGACCACCCCGACGCGGTCCGCGCCGAACAGCACCCGCGCGTGATCGCCGAGATCGCGGACCACGTCGCCCACGTCGAGCCGCGAGGCCAGATCCGTCGCGACGCGCCGCAGTGCCTCCGATCGGCGGAGGCGGCCGGTCGCCTGCTCGGCGGCGTTCGAGGCGCGGACCAACACGCCCAACGCTCGGGCGATCGCAGCCGACAGCCGATGGCCGTCGTCCGGCCCGAGCTGGACCGCGCCCGCGATCACGAGGACGCCCCACGCCGTCTCGCCGCCGGGGATCCGGACGATCAGCTCGTCGGTGCCCGTGCCGAGCAGCGGGTTGCGCGTCCCGGCGCCGGGCCGGGCGTGGATCGGGTCGAGGGAGTCGAGTGCATCGGCGAACAGGTTGTGCGCGTTTGGAAGCGCGCGCCCGGCGCCGATGCCGGGGCCCTCCACCTCGACCGCCCTGGGGACGAGGCCGCCCGGTCGGCGTTCCCAGACCCCCACCAGCGCCGCACCGGTGGTGAGCCGGATGCGGTGGCAGGCCTCCTCGAGGGCGGCGTCGAGGCCGCTCGGGAACGACGCGATCTCGGCCAGGTCGGCGAGCAGGTCGAGGCCCGCCAGCGACTCGCTCAGGGTCGCCGAGCGAGGTCCTTCGCGGCGTGGCGCCCGGGCGCCGGACCCGCCGTCGGGCCCTGTCGCCGCCGACGACGCGGCCGCCAGGAATCGCTGGAGGTCCGCCATCCGGTAGCGGCGATCACCGCGGTCGTTGATCCGGTAGTAGTCCAGCCGGCCCGCGTCGCTCCATGCCCGAACAGTGTTCGGATGCACGCCGAGCACACGCGCAGCCTTGGCGACCGACAGGGTGGCGTCGCCCGGGCGCGCAAGTCGATTGGCGGGTGCCGGAATGTGGGATTTGGGAAGCATCGGCCGTCTCGAGGACTGTCGCCTGCTTCACAGCAGTTGACAATAGGACGAAGGTCTCATCCTGTTTCTGCAGACACGAGAGGCGGCGGGGACGGGCCCGGGGTCGGTGCGTGGACCTCAGCCGCGTTGCGTGGAACTCAGTCCCGTGGCGCCGTCGCGCGGACATACGCCAGCGTGGCGGCCATGCTGAGCAGGGCGATCGCCGCCACGATGATGATGGCCGTCAGCGGGTCGCCCACCAGCCCGGGACCCTGGCCCGAGCTGCGCGGATCGCCGACGCCCGGCTGGCTGGGCCCCGGGGAGGCGGCGAGCGCGATAGTTGGGCAGCTGAGCACGATCGAGATCGCGATGCCGACGGCGACGCCGGTGATGGCGATCGTGCCACCGGCGATGGCGTGCAGCGTTCGGGCGATGCTCCGGCGGCCAGGGTCAGGCGAGCGCATGGACCACCCACCAGCCGATGCCGGACACCGCGGCGACGAGCCCTGCCGCCAGCAGGATGGCGGCGGTGCGGGTTGTCCACCGATGGTCCACGGCCAGGACCCGCATCGCCTCGGGCCGCTCGAGCGTGGTCAGGATCAGGGGTCGCCCGAGGCCGGGACGCAGCACGGGACCACGCTCCGGATCGGAGCTCGGGACGCCCAGCGCAAGGACGTGATCCACGCTGCTGATCTGCTCGACCCGCAGCCGGACGGGTGTGCCCGGCGCAATGTCCGCGCCGATCCGGTCAGGGATCTCGGCGGCGGTTCCCTCGGCTTCGCGGACGACCACGACGAGCCCGATGTCCAAGCGCTCCGAATCCACGGCCAGCCGATCGAGCCCATCGACGATCTCGAACGGGACTCTCTCGCGGTTGTCCTCAACCGCGGACCAGGCCGACCCCGCCCGCACCTCGAGTCGCGACCGTCGAAAGACCAGTGGGCGGTGGAGCTCGTCCTCGAAGTCGTCGTCGGCGTCGATCCGGCCGGCGACCCCGACATAGCGAACTTGGCCGTTGGCGGCAAGCTCGCGTGCCGCAGCGACGGACACCACCGGTGTCGTCGCCAGGATCCGACCCACCCGAACCCCGGCGCCCAGCGGGCGCAGGAGCAGCCAGCCGACGCCGACCAGCACGGCACCGCCGACGACGAGCATCACGGGGATCACGTCGGGATGATAGCGACCGCTGCGGGTCTCACCCGGCGCAGGGAATCAGTAGCCCGAAGGAACCTACTCGACGCGTGGGCGTTGAGGTGATCGCCGCCGTTAGCATCGCTCGGCCCCTTCGGGCTGGAATCCACGCTACGCCGCGCCGCGGACCTGGTCAATCGTCTTATCCACCCTGGACGGCCCAATCGGGGGGAGTTGTCCACCGGGCACCCACGGGACCAGCTGGCGGCGCGTGCGGAGGGGCGCATACCGGCCCCCCGTCAGGGGGCGTCTCGTCCCGTTCGCGGGTCGATCCCGCGCACCTGGCCTCCGAAGCTCGTCAGGACCAGCCGACTGCCCACGAGCTCAGCGCCGGTCACCACATCCGAGTGCGCCACCCGCCAGGCCACCTCACCGTCCGGGTCGATGGCGAACGTCTCGACCTCCGCCTGGACCAGGACGTGAGCCAGCCTCGAAGAAGCGAACGAGGCAAGGATCGGCGATGCGGACCGGTGACTCCAGCGAAGGTGCCCCGTCCGGGTGTCAAGCCCGTAGACGTGGAACCCGTACTTGAGGACCAGCAGGCCCTCGGAATCCCACAGGACGCCGGCGGGCTCGTCGCTGATCAGCGAGGCGAGGCGCACGGTCCACGGACCGGACGGGGTATCGACCCTGATCTCGGCCCGGCACCGTCGGTCCGGGTCGCGACCCGCCAGCTCACCGAGATCGGTCAGCGGCCCGCCGGCCTCGCTCAGTGCAAACACGGCCGCCGCGCCTCCGCTGCCCGCCCATCGCAGATTGGCCCGCAGGCCGCCGGGAAACGCGACCACCGCGTGGCGTGGCTCTGCTGTCATCGGTCGAGCTGGGCGATCGCCTCAGGCTCCGGCGTTCTGTGACGCGGTCCGGGGACCGGCAAGGCCCGCGCCCTCGGCCAGGATGTCCGCCGGCCGGCGCTCCTCACAGATCGGCGCGACGTGCGCGTTGGACAGCATCCGCAGCGTGGCCGGCGGGACCGGGAAGACGGCGGTCGGCGTCCCCGCCGCCGCCCATACGACCTGGAACCGGCCGAGGTCGGGGTCCATGATCACGCGTACCGGCCGGGCGTGCCCGATGGGCGGTATGCCGCCGATCGTGAAGCCGGTCAGGTCGCGGGCCTCGTTGGCGCTCGCCCGACGCACCTCGGGCTCGCTTACGACCGCCGCCAGGCGCGCCACGTCGACCCTGTTGGGTCCCGAGACGAGGCACACGATCGGATCCAGAGCGCCGTCCTCACCAGGGGCCACGAAGATCAGTGACTTCACGATCTGGCCGAGCTCGGCGCCGACGGCCGCGGCAGCGTCCTCGGCCGTATGGGTCGACTCGGAGAACACGTGGATGTCGAGCGTCACGCCCTTGCGCGCGGCGGCATCCACCACCCGCTGGATCGGCGCAGGATGCGGCGTCTCGGACACGGCCGGAGTCTACACGAGCCGACCCCCGCGAGCGCCGTGACCAGCGGAGTACGATCGCGCCCATGACACCGCTGCGACCCGGTGCCGGTCCCGGCACCGCGACGGCCGCCGGGCCTGCCATCGAGCCCGTCGCTCGCAGGGCGGGGACGCTCGGTCACGTCGTGGTGGTCGCGGACGGCGACGTCGGTCCGAGGTCGGCTCTCGATGGAGCCTGGCCCGGCTGGGATGCGGGGGTGGACCGGGTGATCGCTGCCGACGGCGGGTTTGCCCGGGCCGAGGCTCTGGGTCTGGAGCCGGACCTTCTGATCGGTGATCTCGACTCGATCGACGCGGTGCGGGTGAATGAGGCGGAGCGCGCCGGGGTGACCGTTGCGCGCGCGAAGGCTGACAAGGACGAGTCGGACACCGAGCTCGCAGTGCTCGAGGCCCTCCGGATCGGCGCCAACAGGGTCACGGTGCTCGGCGCGCTGGGCGGTGCGCGGCCGGACCACGCGCTGGCCAACATCTGGCTGCTGGCGCATCCGGCGCTGCGCGGAGCCGACGTGACGTTGCTCGACGTGGGCGCGCGGATGTCGATCGTCACGGCCCCGGGCGCGGCCGGGGATCCCGTCACGAGGCGCCTCGATGGCCCGATCGGCGCGACGATCTCCCTGCTTCCGTTCGGCGGGGACGCGCTGGGCGTCACGACCGACGGATTCCGTTACCCGCTCCGTGACGAGCCGCTGACCGTCGGCCCCGCTCGCGGTCTGTCGAACGTTCGCGCGGCGACCCAGGCGACCGTCACGGTCCGCAGCGGCCGTCTCCTGGTCGTGGAAGCCGCGGCTGCGGCGAGGGGGCTATCCTCGCGACGATGAGGAGCCGACGATGACGATCAGCAGGCAACCCGACGCGGCGAGCACTCCCAAGGTCGGTGACCAGGCACCCGCGCTGGAGCTACCGGACGATCGAGGCGAGATGCACCGGCTCGTGGATCGGCGGGGGTCCTGGACGGTCGTCTACTTCTACCCCGAGGATGACACCCCCGGCTGCACCACGGAGGCCTGCGGCTTCCGCGACCTCCACGATGAGATCGGTGTCGGCGGTACCGAGGTCTGGGGCATCAGTCCCGACGACGCGACCAGCCACGCCAGGTTCAGGACCAAGTTCGGCCTGCCGTTCACGCTGCTGTCGGACCTCGATCACGCGGCCGCCGATGCCTGGGGCGCGTGGCGGGAGAAGAACAGATACGGCCGCAAGTACTGGGGGATCGCCCGTTCCACCTACCTCGTCGGGCCCGACGGGTCCATTGCTGCGTCCTGGCCGACGGTGCGCGCGGAGGGTCATGCCGAGCAGGTGCTGGAGGCGCTTCGATCCACGGGCGCCGGCTGACACGAGGACCGATCGGGTGGGTCGACGGCATGCAGAGAGGCTTCGCCCGTGGGGGGAGACGAGCGAAGCCTCGGCGGCGAATCTAGCACAACGACCCTGCGCGCTCGCCCCGCAAACCGCAGGCGCTGATGCCGAAACGCGACACAGATCGAGAGGTGCTCGCTGATGCCTGACGCCAGCCCCAAGACGCCGCACGCCTGGCGCCCAGACCGGTTCATGGTGATCGTGGCGCATCCCGATGACGCCGACTTCGGACCGGCCGCGACGGCCGCGGCATGGATCCGCGATGGGTCGACTGGCTGGCTCGTGTGCTGCACGAGCGGCGACGCGGGCGCCGAGGACTGGCGGACAGATCCGATCGAGCTCGCGAAGCTGCGCGAGCTCGAGCAGCGGGCGGCAGCCGACGTCGTGGGCTATGCCGGCATCTCCTTCCTGCATCAACCCGACGGCGCCCTTGCCAACGATCTCGCCCTGCGCGAGCAGCTCGTGCGCGAGATCCGGACCTTTCGACCGGATGCAGTCCTGGCGGTGGATCCCGAGACCCTGTTCTACTCCGATGGCGGGGTGAACCACACGGATCATCGGACAGCGGGCCTGGCGGCCGTAGACGCCGTCTATCCCGCTGCCCGCAACCCGATGGCGTTCCCGTGGCTGGAACGTGACGGCTTGCCGGCACACGTCGTCCGCCGCCTGTACCTGTTCTGGTCGAACCGGCCCAACACCTGGATCGACGTGACTGGCACCCTGGATCGCAAGCTCGACGCACTTCGGGCGCACCCGAGCCAGATCCGCCGGCCCGAGCAGCTGGAGGGCCGCATCCGGGGTTGGGCGGCCGAGGAGGGGGCACTCGTGGGGGTGGAAGCGGCCGAGGCGCTGCGCCTGGTCGTGATCGAGGACGACGAGCCGCAGGAAACGTCCGATGGCGCGCCTGATGGGACGACGGTGAGCTGAGCCACCGCTGGCGCGCCGTCGGGGCGGCCCGCGGTCTCCGTTGACGGCGCGATGTCGCGGGCGCCTCAGCCCACCGCCAGCAGGGCAGGGCGGAGCCGGCCCCACGCGTTCCACAGATCCGCGAGCTCGCTGGCCCGCCCGCCGAGCGCGTCCACCATCTCCCCCAGCGAGAGGTCTCCTGCCTCATGGGCCAGCCACTCCGCGGCTGCGACGCTTGCGTGGGCGTAGAGGCCCGCGAGCTCATCCTCGTGCGGCCAGGCCCGGATCCGCATCCGGTCAAGGCCCGCGTAGCCCACGGCCAGGGAGAGGTCGCGCGTTGCGGGGACGCGATCGTCGGCGAACCCGCCCATGCCGTCGAAGCGGAACCCCAGCGCCGAGAGCGCGCCCACGATCTCCCGACGCTCGCGGTCGGGGAACAGGCCCCAGAAGGGGTCGTCATCGGGAAGATCGAGAAATCCGTCCTCGATGGCGCGCGCGCTGATCGCGTCGACCAGCTGCGCCAGCCGAATCTGCCACTCGCGGGCGAGCTCCGCGTCGCCGCCGGCCATGGCAGCCACGAGGCTCTCGCGCGCCCCCCGATCCCCGCCGAGGACGCGAACGATGACGGGCTGGTCGCCGGCATCGATGGGCTCGGTCGGAGTGGGCTCTGGGTCCGGGCCCACGCTCGCCGGCCAGCTCGGGGCGACCGCCCGGGGTGGGTTGCCACTGCCGGCCGCGAGGGCCGCAGCTGCCTCTGCCTGTGGCTCCTCGCACCGTGCCAGTGCTTCGCGCGCCTCGCGGCAGGCCACCTCCGCCCCTTCGGCACCGATCCGCGCCGCGTCCGCCTCCACGGTGAGCCGCTCCAGGCGCGGAAAGGCGTCGCGCAGCTGCGCGGAGCCGCTCTCGACCACACGGGCCCCCTCGCGGGTTCGAGCGTTGAGCGCGTTGACCTGGTTCAGCCACTCCCGAGCCGCCTGCTCGGTCGCCTCGGCGTTGGCGGCTCCGGTGGTTGCGGCGCGGAAGGCCCGGTGCAGCGCCTCCTTCGCGGCCACGACCTCTCGCGGATCGATCAGGGCCTGTTTCTGCTCGACGCGCTCCCGCAGGTCGTCGTACGCACGTTGCGCATCACGCAGCGCATCCGCGGCCACCCGCGCCTGCTCCCTGGCGGTGGTCGCGACCGCGCAGCGCTCCTGGACCAGCATCCGGAGCGAGTCGCACGGGTCGGCATCGACGGCCGATCGGGCATCCGGAGTGCCGCCGGCGACCGGGCCCGGCTCGCGACCTCCGGCATCGCTCGAAGCGGTTGCGCGGGCGAGCTCGGCGGCGGCGCGGGCGAGCTCGGCGCCGGCCCGCGAGGAAGCAGACAACGCCGCCGGTGGCACCGCCGGCTCCGGGGCTGGCCGGGCCGCACCGGTCACCACGGCCACGGCCGCGGGCGAGACGCGGACGGGCGGGCGTTCGACGGGCGGCCGCGCCCGGACCCGATCCGGCTTCGACTCATCCGCGCCGGCCAGGACCTTGCGGAGCACCTCGGCTGCGGACCCGGGTGCCGGATCGGGACCGGGTCGCGTCGTTTCACCGGGTCTCGAGACCGACGGCGCAGCGCCACCGGCGGAGGTGGCTGCGCCGGGCCGCCTGGACGGGCTCGTCGGGTCCAGCATGGTCACCGCGCCATAGGATCCGAGCCGGCCGGCGATGGCGGACGAACGATCGCTCGAACCGGGTCGCGAGTCGGAAGTTGCCCCGGCATCGCGGCGGACCGGGACAGCGGCCGGTCGGTCAACGGGGATCGCCACCGCGGCGTCCGATACGCCGACCGGCCCTGATGGAACGGGCGTTCGGCTCGGAGCCGTCGGATGGTGAGGCACCTTCGGATGACTCGCTTCCGGTGCGGGGTGAGCCAGCAGGTCCGGCCACGCCCCATCCTCGGGGGAGCCCGGGATCGGTGCGCGCCCCTCCGACCGCTCGGCATTCGCCAGCGTCGCGCCAGCACGTGGGTGGATGGAGTGCGGCGCGATCGTGAGCCGGACCTCGCGGCGGGGTGCGGGTCGGGAGCGGATGGCCTCCATGATCGCCGCCCCGATGGCGGAGCCGAGCACGAGGCCCAGGGCCAGGAAGGCAATCTCGGACGTGCTCACATCACTCCCATGCCGGCGCGCCTCGCGGATCGCCGCGACGCCAGCGTAGCTGCGCCCCTGCGCGTCGTCAACACGCCGGTGGCGTGCGTCGTGCCTGTACCGCATCCCGCCCCCGCGTCCGCTCGCTCGCCCCCGCGCCTAGGGTACGCGCACCCTCAGGCGGCGGCTGGTCGTGGAGCCACGTCCGCTCGCTCGGCGAGGTCGCCGCAGCGCACGGCCGTGTCATCACCCGACGCTGGGCCTGGTCGTAGCGGCTGATTTCGGCCCACCCGATGCGACGTCAGATCGGTTCGGACCGGGAATCAGGGTCCAATGGCCTGCCGGATTGTGCAGCACACGCGTGGGCTTGGTAGATTCCGACCGGTTGGCGGGCGTCTCCCGCCAACATTCCCGCTTGCCGAGCTTACGCACGAAAGGCGCGTCCGCTTCGTGACCCTCGACCAGACCCAGGAGTTCCTCGTCCAGCCGGTCGATGCTGCCTGGCTGCAGTGCAACATCGAATGCCAGGAAGCATGCCCCGTCGGCACCAACTGCCGCGGGTACCTGAACCTGGCGGCGGAAGGTCGGTTCGAGGAAGGCTATATCCTGGCGCGCGAGCCGAATCCGGTCGCGGCGATGTGCTCGTACGTGTGCTCGGCGCCCTGCGAGCGAGCGTGCCGCCGCGGCGACATCGATCGTCCGCTGGCGATCCGGGCCATGAAGCGGTTCCTCGTCGAGTGGCACGAAGCGTCCGGGATCCCGGACGTCATGCCCGCGATCACTCCGCGTGAGGAGCGCGTCGCGGTGGTCGGCGCGGGTCCGGCCGGCCTCGCGGTCAGCCGCGAGCTGGCAACCCGGGGGTTCCAGGTCACGGTGTTCGACAGCCTGCCGTTCGGCGGCGGGACGATGCTGGTCGGCGTGCCGGCCTTCCGCCTGCCGCGCGAGGCGATCGAGATGGACGTCAGGCTGGTCGAGCGGCTCGGGGTCCGGTTCGTGTTCGACACCACCGTCGGCATTGACGTCCCGTTCGAGGACCTGCAGCGCGACCACGACGCGATCGCGATCACGGCCGGCGCCATGAACCCGGTCTATCTGGACGTCCCAGGCGCGGATCTCGACGGCGTCCAGTACGGCGTCGACTTCATGAAACGGGCCAACCTGGGCCAGGAGCTCGAGGTCGGCCGCAACGTGGTCGTGATCGGCGGCGGCTACACCGCGATGGACTGCTCGCGAACGAGCCTGCGCTACGGCGCCGAGAATGTGACCATCGCCTACCGCCGAACCCGCTCCGAGCTCGTCGTCGACGAGGAGGAGCTGGGCGAGACCGAGCGCGAGGGCGTCAACCTCGAGTTCCTGGTCAGCCCGATCGAGCTGCTGGGCGAGGGCGGACACCTGACCGGCGTCCGGTTCATCCGCAACAAGCTGGGCGAGCCGGACGCGTCCGGTCGCCGCTCGCCGGTGCCCATCCAGGGCTCGGAGTTCGTGGTCCCGGCAGACACGGTGATCCCGGCGGTGTCGCAGGCTGCCGACCTCAGCTTCCTGCCGGTCGAGGCCGCGTTCGAGGTCAACCGGGGCCGGATCAAGGTCGATCCGGCGACGTACGCCACCAACGTTCGAGGCGTGTTCGCGTGCGGGGACTTCGTCACCGGTCCGACCACCCTGATCGAGTCGGCGGGTCACGGCAAGAAGTGCGCCTATGCCATCGACCGCTACCTGGCCGGCCGCACCGACGTGACGGTCTCGCCCAACGTCAAGATCACCAGCTCATGGCGCCATGACATGCCGGAGCTGTACGACGTGCTGCCGCGGCAGCACATCCCGATGGTGGACCTGCCGGCACGGATGCCCTCGACCGACCCCACGGTCAACTTCACGACGCCGGTGGAGCTCGGCTATGACGGGACCGCCGCAGTGGCCGAGTCCACGCGTTGCCTGATGTGCAACTACAACATCTGGTTCGACGCCTTCCGGTGCGTGCTGTGCGGCGCCTGCGCTGACGTGTGCCCCGAGGGTGTCATCCACATGGTGGACGTGAACCAGCTCAAGACCGAGGGGCTGCTGCCGGAGATCGAGGAGGCCTACGGCTGGTCGCAGGGGGCGGCCATGGTCCTCGACGAGGAGCGCTGCATCCGCTGTGCCCTGTGCGTCAAGCGCTGCCCCTTCGATGCCATCACCATGGAGCGGTTCGAGCTCCAGGAGATCTCGAGCGACGGCCGGCTCTACAAGGAGTCGTACCGGGACGCGCAGCTCGCCGGGACCGCCGGCGTCGCAGGAGGAGCCAGGTGAGTTTCCTCGAGCGGGTCGACCAGAGCATCCGGCGGAGCCCCGTCTGGCGCTCGATCTTCCGCAACCCGTACCCCAACGACGAGCGGTCGCGGGCGTACGCGGTGATGAACAACGTGTTCCTGCACCTGCACCCGGTTCGGGTCCGGCAGCACGCGGTGAAGTTCGCCTACACCTTCTGTCTCGGCGGGCTCAGCTTCTTCCTGTTCCTCGTGCTGACCGTCACCGGCGTCTACCTGATGTTCTTCTACGTCCCGTCGGACACGCAGGCTTACTCGAACATCCTCGACATCCAGAGCCGGGTGGTGTTCGGCCTGCTGACCCGCAACATCCACCGGTGGGCGGCCCACCTGATGGTGTTCTTCGTGTTCCTGCACATGATGCGGGTCTTCTACCACGGTGCCTACAAGCCGCCGCGCGAGTTCAACTGGGTGGTGGGCGTGGTCCTGCTGTTCCTCACGATCATGCTCAGCTTCACGGGCTACCTGCTGCCCTGGGACCAGATCGCGTACTGGGCGATCACGATCGGCACCAACATGGCGGGCTACGCGCCGCTGTTCAACACGCCATCGAAGCTGCTGCTGCTGGGCGGCATCGAGGTGGGCCAGAACACCCTGCTGCGGTTCTACGTGCTCCACATCATGGTGTTTCCGCTGGTCGCGGCGATCTTCCTGGCGGTCCATTTCTGGCGAATCCGGAAAGACGGTGGCATCAGTGGCCCGCTTTGATCGTCCCCTGATCGGGAGCGTCCGATGACGGACACCAAGTCCCCCAACGAGACCCGCGTCGTTCTCCCGGTGGACCCTGCTCGCAGGACGGAGATCGACAAGCAGCGGGTGCCGATGTCGGCGAGGCCGTACCGGCTGCTGGCGCTGGTCAAGCAGGACGCCGTGGTGCGGGTCCAGAAGGAGCCCGACGACACGGTCATGACCTGGCCGCACCTGCTGGCGATCGAGTTCCTGGCCGCCGCCGTGATGAGCATCCTGCTGCTGCTGATGGGCCTGTTCATCAACGCGCCACTCGAGGATCTCGCCAATGGCAACGTGACCCCGGCCGTCGCCAAGGCGCCGTGGTACTTCCTCGGTCTCCAGGAGCTGCTGGCCTACTTCCATCCGACGGTGGCCGGTGTGCTGGTCCCGACGTTTGTCCTCGTGGGCGGGGCGCTGATCCCGTTCGTCGACCGTGGCAACGTGCTGGCCACCCGTCCATCCGAGCGCAAGACGGCCGTCGTGCTGTTCTCCCTGTTCTGCACGCTCGGGCTGTTCGTCACGTTCGTGGGGATCTTCTTCCGGGGTCCCGGCTACTCGTTGGTGATCCCGTACCTGACGTTCTTTCCGATTGGGACGCCGGGCCTTCATTTCGCCCTCTGATTCGAAGGATTCCGTGCGATGAGCAACTACCAGGTCGAGCCAGTCAACAAGCCCCAGGCACTGACCACCGAAGCCATCAAGTCGCTCCGCCACGAGCAGGTCCAGGGCATCTCCCGGCGCGAGATCCTGCGCGGCTCGCTGGCTGCGGGCGTCGGGCTGTGGCTGCTCGAGGTCACTGCGGGAACCATCGGGTTCCTGTGGCCCAACCTCCAGGGCAGGTTCGGCGGCGAGGTGAAGATCGGCACGTTCGATGACGTCAAGACCGCCAACTCCGGCCTGCCGG
Organism: uncultured Chloroflexia bacterium; assembly: GCA_963713095.1. Taxonomy (GTDB): domain Bacteria; phylum Chloroflexota; class Limnocylindria; order Limnocylindrales; family CSP1-4; genus CAIXZV01. The sequence goes on along the minus strand of CAVQKK010000003.1, from coordinate 887,640 downwards.
TCGACCAGGGATTCCCCGCCTACTTCTCCTCCGCCAAGGCATTCGTGGTCCTGATCGACACCTCGCAGCAGCGGTTCATCCCGGGCGCCGACACGACCGGCGACGGGACGTCCGAGAACGTTCGCGCCCTGTACCAGCGCTGCCCGCATCTGGGCTGCAAACCGAACCCGTGCCTGAAGAACTTCTGGCTGGAGTGCCCCTGCCACGGCTCGCGCTACGACCGGCTCGGGATCAAGGCCGCCGGCGCGCAGTACGGTCCGGCGCCACGGAGCATGGATCGCTTCGCGACCACTGTGGATTCAGGTGGCGTGCTCACCATCAACACGGGCAAGATCACCCTTGGTCCGCTTCCGGTCGCCGTCGGTCAGCCCGGGATCATCCCGCCGCGGACGCCCACTGGATGCATCTAGCCGCGACCGTCACCCGCCAGCCCGCCGACCGAGGAGACCGATGACCGACCAGCCCGGGCACCCGTCCGAGGAGCGCCTGCCCGCCCCACGGCCGCCGTCGTCGCCGGAGCCGGCCGATCGCTTCACCGCGCATCCATCGGCCCACCGCAACGACCTCACGCCGGAGCGGGCGGCCGGGATCGTCCGCCAGTCCGCGAGCGCGCGCTGGGTGGGGTTCCTCGCGGTCGTGATCGTCGCGCTGTTCGTGATCGTGTACTACTTCTACGAGCTCGGTTTGCCAGGTGGGCTGACACAGTCCCGGCTCAGCGCCGAGACCACCGCTCAGCAGGTCACCGCCGTCGAACGTGGCTACAACATCTACGAGGCCAACTGCGCCAAGTGCCACGGCGCCAGCGGCGAGGGCGGGATCGGGCCGACCCTGAACCGGCAGGACAAGCTGTTCGCCCACCTGAGCCCCGAGTACATCCAGACGATGCTTCAGGTGGGCGGGCGCTACGCGTGCGGCAACGCGAACAGCGTGATGCCGGTGTGGTCGAACACCGGGAACCCGCCGGGCCCGCTCAACTACAAGCAGATCGAGGATGTGATCGCGTTCATCCGGGCCGAGAAGGGGACGGAGTACCAGGTGCTCAACCCGAACACGCTCGAGCCCTCGATCGATCCCAACACCGGAAAGTCGACGTTCGAGGGTTGGGTCGACCCGAGCTACAAGCCGGCGCCGGGAGCGACCCCCTATCCAGCCTGCTGGCAGGATGAGTTCACGAACGCAACGGCTGCACCCTCGGGCTCGCCCGTACCCTCGGGCTCGCCCGCGGCGTCGGGCTCGCCCGCGACGTCGGGTTCGCCGGGCGCATCCGGCTCGCCGACCGGCACCGTCGTCCAGGTGTCCGCGCTCAACATCGCCTACGAGCAGTCGCAGATCTCGGCGCCGGCCGGGACGGCGTTCACGATCCACTTCGACAACAAGGACCCGGGCGTGCCCCACAACGTGGCCATCAAGGACGCATCGGGAGCCGAGGTGTTCAAGGGCAACATCATCACCGGGCCCGCCCAGGCCGACTACCAGGTGCCCGCCCTGCAGCCCGGCACCTACACGTTCACCTGCTCGGTGCACCCCAGCATGACCGGCACCCTCACGGTGGGGAACTGACGCGATGGCTCAGAGCGCTCTCTCCACGCAGCGATCGCAGCCGGCCGCACGCCGCCGGGTCCTGTTCGGCATGCTCGACGCCGACGGCTGGGGCTGGGCATGGGTCAAGGCCGTGTTCTGGTTTTTCCTGATCATCCTGCTGCTCGGCTACATCCCGGACCGCGCCTACTACATCACCGTCCAGAAGACCGTCGACGTGGGGCTCCTCGCCTGGTCGCCGATCAACTTCTGCCCTCCGTTCGACGAGACGCTCCCTTGCCCGGCGCCCACCGGAGCGACGCTGCCGTGGCACAACGCGCCCGAGCAGGTCCGGCTCCCGGCCAGCCGGACGGACGGCGCCGGCGCCGTGATCGGCAAGACCTACTTCTATGCGGGCGGGAGTGACGGCCAGGCGGCCGTCGCCAGTGTCTACGTGTCCCATGCGGTCGGCACCGGCAACCTGGACACCTGGAGTCAGGGCCCGGCGTTGCCCGAGGCTCGCTCCGATGCGGCGGCAGCGGTGGTGGGCAACACGCTCTACGTCATTGGCGGCTTCGGCCCAGACGGCAAGACCACCAACACCGTGTTCAGCCTCGCGATCGCGAACGACGGCACGCTGGGCGCCTGGAAGACCGAGGATGCGCTCGCGCTCCCGGCGGCCCGAGCCGGCGCGTCGGTTGTGGCCGTGTCCGATGGGCTGGTCGTGATGGGCGGCACGGACGGGACGGCAGCAACGGATACCGTCTGGAAGAGCCAGCAGGACAGCAAGGGGGCGCTTGGGGCCTGGGCGCAGCAGACGCCCCTGGAGGAGCCGAACGTCGACGGCGCCGCCGTCCACGAAGGCGATGTGATCCTGCTGATGGGCGGCACGAATGCGCAGGGGACGGTCGTAGCGACCGTCCAGAAGGGCACGGTGGGCGGGTCTCAGGCAACCGCCGACGACCCCAACGCGATCATTGATCCCTGGGCCGCCAGCGGGCAGACCAACCTGCCCGCCCCTCGCACGAACCTGTCCGCCTTCTCGGCCAATGGCTCGGTCTACGTCCAGGGCGGGTCCGACGGCAATGGGCCGAAGACGGAGACGTGGTGGGGCGAGCCCGGCGCCAGCGGCGCTGTCACCGAGTGGCACCACCTGGCGCCCACGGATCTGGGCGCGGGGGTCGAAGGGGCCGCGGGCGTGGTGTCCGGGTCGCACGCGTTCCTCATCGGTGGCGCGACGGTCTCCGGGCCGACCAATGACATCGCCCGAGCGAATCTGGCGCCCGAGCCGCCGTTCTTCCAGCTCGGGATCCTGGGGGCGACGATCCCGGCCCTCAAGCTCGACGGCGAGATCGGCCAGCAGATCGGCTACCTGAACGCGGCGGGTGTCGGAACAGTGAACTTCATCCTGCTGCTCCTGGTCGGCTGGGGATTCGCCCACAAGGAGCGGGTGCGGGAAATCGTGGCCGCGCGTCGGCGTCGCCGCGACTGACGGGCTCGGGTTCGCCCGGCGGTCGCAGCCCGCAGCGTCAGCCCGGCAGCTGGCCCTCCCCGGGCTCGACCGGGCCGCGCCGGACCGGCAGGCCCATTCGCATCCAGGTCTCGATGCCGCCGGCGACGTTGCCGACGTCGGCCCAGCCTGACGCCAGCAGATAGCTGACCACGTTGGCGGACCGGTTGCCGGTTGCACAGATCACCATGACCGGCCGGTCCTTCGGCACCTCGTGCAGCCGGGCGCCAAGCTGCGACATCGGGATGAGCAGCGACCCCTCGACGCGAGCAGCCACGAACTCGTCGCGCTCGCGCACATCGACCAGGACGGCGGGTCGGTCCGGATCGCGGTGGCGGAGGTCTGCGTAGAGCGGATCGAGGGCCGGGACCGCCGCGGGTCGGCTCATGATGGGGTCGTCCTCCGAATGGCCGGCGCCGGGACGGCCTGACCCGGGTGCTCGAGGCGGTCGTCGATGGCGGCCATGAGCGCGGACACGTCGACCCCCCAAGCGCGCCCAGCGGTTCCGGCGAGCGCCAGGTGGCGTCGGGCACCGGTCAGGTTCTTGGCGATGCCGGCCGGGTTCGCACGGACCGCGTGAACGTAGGCGGCGGACAGTTTGATCAGGCCCTGGTGGAGCGCCCGCTCGCCGAGATCGTCGGTGCCCATCCAGGCAGGTTCGAGCGCCTCGTGGGCGGCGAAGAAGTCACCTCGCGCGTATGCCTCGAGCCCTTCGTCGAACGCGAGTCGTCGTGCCGCCAGCGAGAGCGGCCGGTAGGCCTTCTCGCGATCGCCCTGGCGGATCCGACCTGGGCGCGGGGCGCCGTCCGAGCTGGGCATCAGGCGCGGGCAGCCCCGTCCGTGAGGAATGCCAACGGCAACCTGCCCGCGAACCCATCCTCCTGACCATGCCAGAACCCGACCGAGTCCTCGCCCAGCCGCCAGCACAGCCAGACGGGTCGGCCTCCGGCCAGGGCGGGGAGATCCACCAGACCGGTCGGGATGTCGCGGAGCATGATCGATCGCTCGTCGAGCCACGCCACGTCGGCCTGCATCTGGTCGACGATCCCGCGCATTCGCAGCTGCAGTCGGCGCAGCTCGGCGTCATCGTCAGCCGACTCGGCGGTCTCTGCGATCAGGGAGTGGAGCACCGTGCTCTCGCGAAGCCGGTACGCGTCTCGCAGACCGACCAGCTCCTCGCGCTGGTCGCGCAGCCGGCCCGCGACCTGGATCAGCTCGGGCAGGAGGTCGTTGGCATCGTCGAGCGAGTAGAACTGCGTCACTGATCGATTGTAGCGGCGTGGACCCGAGACCTCCGGATCCGGTGCCGTCCCCCGTTCGCCGCGGTGCGTGACGACCCTCGCCCGCCAGGGCGATAGGGCGTTCACCGGCCTTGACGGGGGCTGAGTCGTAGGGCATGGTCACATCCGCCGCCAGCCACTGGCCCCAAGGACCCATGGTCCCCAGGTCCCCGGTCGCCGAGTCTAGGGAGCACCTGAAGGGAGGTCCCCCGCCCCCGTGCCCGTCCTTCGCCTGTCTCCGGCTGCCGCCCCGGCATCCCGCATTCGCACCCGCAGCCTGACGTCGCTCGTCGTGGTCGCGTTGGCCGGTGCGCTGGTGCTCACCGGGATCTCCGCCTGGGCGCCGGCGCCCGTGTCTGCATCGACCACGATGGTCACGCGTTGCGGCGGCACGGTTCTGCGAACCAGGCCCAGGACGTCGGCCCACCGTGTCGTCAAGCTGCCCAAGGGCGCGAAGGTGGTCGCCACCGGGTTGGTCCGGGGCGGGCACTGGAAGGTGAGCTGCGCCGGCAGCCACCACGGATGGAAGTGGTACCGGATCACGCGCGTCAACGGCAAGAGCGTCTCGAGCCTGTACGGCGTGAAGTACGTGTACGTGGCCAAGAGCCTGCTCAAGGCGAACCAGATCTCGCTGACGGTGGTGTGCGACGCGACCCGGTTGCGAACGAAGGCGTCCACGTCGGCAGCGACGAAGGTCAAGCTGTCGGCGGGAGCCAAGGTGACCGCCAACAAGACGGTCGCAGGCAGCACCTGGAGCACCACCTGCACGGGATCCCGGATCACCAGTACGCGGTGGTACAAGATCACGGCCATCAACGGCAAGAGCGTGTCCTCGCTCTATGGCGTCAGCGCCCTGTACGGGGCCAAGGCCCTGCTCACCACCGGTTCCCTCCCCGCGCCTACCCCGACGCCCACCCCAACACCGACGCCCGATCCAACACCGACGCCCGATCCAACACCGACGCCCGATCCAACGCCGACACCGACTCCCGCCCCTGCGTACATCGAGGGGATCGACATCAGCCACTGGCAGGGAACGATCAACTGGTCGCAGGTCGCCGCGGCGGGCAAGCAGTTCGCATTCATGAAGGCCTCGGAGTCGACCGATTTCGTTGATACGACCTACCAGACCAACCGTGCACAGGCGAAGGCCAACGGGCTGCTGGTCGGGGCGTATCACTTCGCGCGGCCATGCAGCACGTCGGTACGACCCTGCGACGTGCCCAGCGACCCGGTGGCCGAAGCCGATCACTTCATCGACACCGCGCAGTGGACGAGCGGTGAGCTGCTGCCTGTCCTGGACCTCGAGGACCGAGGAGGCCTGTCGACCACCGCGCTCCAGACCTGGGTGAAGTCCTTCCTTGGTCGAATCTTCGATCGAACGGGTGTCAAGGCCATGATCTACGTGTCCCCGTACTTCTGGTCCACCAACATGGCCGACACCACATGGTTCGCCGTCAACGGCTACAGGACCCTGTGGATCGCACACTGGACGACGGCCTCCGGTCCGACCGTGCCCGCCAATGACTGGGCCGGCAACGGCTGGACGTTCTGGCAGTACACGTCGAGCGGCAAGGTGAGCGGCATCAGCGGCAACGTCGATCTCGATCGGTATCGACTGAGCAACTTCGCGCCGGTCCTGATCCCGTAGGCGGAGCCCGCGGCTGCCCGCAGGTGCGCCCCCGGGTCGGGCGGGCCGCTGGATCGCCTAGACTGCGGCTCCATGGAGACAAGCGGCATTTCGGCTGCGGCGGACCACGCTCGTGACGGAGGACGGCCTGCACCCAACCCGCTGATCGACCTCGTGCGCGCCTCGCTGATCGGCGACGACGAGGCCGTCGCCGGACCGTACGGCATCCGACGCGTCACCTACGCGGACTACACGGCGTCCGGGCGGAGCCTGTCGTTCATCGAGGACTACATCCGGGACCAGGTGCTGCCGCTGTATGCCAACACCCATACCGAGTCCTCGGGAACGGGACTCCAGACCACGCGCTTCCGGGAGGAGGCCCGGCGGCTGGTGCTCGATGGCGTGGGCGGTGATCCTTCGCGGCACGCCGTGGTGTTCTGCGGCTCGGGATCCACCGCCGCCATCAACCGGCTGGTGGACGTGCTCAACCTGCGACTCCCGGCCGACCTCGACGACCGCTGGGACCTGCGGTCGCGGATCCCACCCGAGCACCGCCCGGTCGTGTTCATCGGCCCGTACGAGCATCACAGCAACGAGCTGCCGTGGCGGGAGTCGATCGCCGATGTGGTGATGATCCGCGAGGATCCCGATGGCGAGATCGACCTCGGCCAGCTGGCCGGCGAGCTCGAGCGGTATGAGGACCGGCCGCTACGGATCGGATCGTTCTCGGCTGCCTCGAACGTGACGGGGATCGTCAGCGACACGTGCGCGATCTCCCGCCTGCTTCACCGGCACGGCGCGCTGTCGCTGTTCGACTTCGCCGCTGCGGCACCGTACGTGTCGATCGAGATGGATCCGCCGGGCGATCCGCTCGCATACAAGGACGCGGTGTTCATCAGCCCCCACAAGCTGATCGGTGGCCCGGGCACGCCCGGGGTGCTGGTCGCGCGTCGCGAGCTGTTTCGCAACCGGGTGCCGGGCATGCCGGGCGGCGGAACCGTCGCCTACGTGAACCAGGTCGAGCACGTCTACCTGACCGACATCGAGCACCGCGAGGAAGGCGGCACGCCGGCGATCGTGGAGTCCATCAGGGCTGGTCTCGTGTTCCAGCTCAAGGCAGCGGTTGGCGTGAACGCCATCCGCGAGCGCGAGCAGGACTTCATCCACCGCGCGCTCCACCGCTGGGAGGCCAACCCCTCGATCGAGATCCTCGGCAGCCACCACGCCGAGCGCCTCTCGATCGTGTCGTTCGTCGTCCGCCATGAGGGCCGGTACCTGCACCACAACTTCGTCGTCGCGCTGCTCAACGACCTGTTCGGGATCCAGTCACGCGGCGGCTGCTCATGTGCCGGACCGTACGGCCATCGGCTGTTGGGCATCGACATCGAGACCTCGCACGAGTTCGAGCGCGAGATCGCCCGCGGCTGCGAGGGGATCAAGCCCGGCTGGGTGCGGGTCAACTTCAACTACTTCATCAGCGAGGCGGTGTTCGAGTTCCTGCTCGAGGCGGTCGACCTCGTGGCACGCGACGGCTGGCGGCTGCTGCCCGACTATCGGTTCGAGCCGTCGAGCGGGCTGTGGCATCACCGCGACGGGCGGCCGGAGGCGCCGGCCAGCCTGCGGGACGTCTGGTATGCCGATGGCCGCATGACGTGGCCGCCGCATCACCATCGCGAGCCGGAATCGCGGCTGGTGGCCTATCTGGATGAAGCCCGCGAGATCGTTCGACGGTCACCTCGTGGGATCGAGGGCCGGTCGATCGACCCGGCGGATGTGGGGCCGGACTTCGAGGCGTTGCGCTGGTTCTGGCTGCCCGAGGAGGTGGTCGCGGAGGTCGCCGCGAAGGCCTCGCCGGGTGTCTGATCCGCGCCCCCGGGTCGTGCCGGCGGTCATCGGCCTCGATCTCGGGACGAGCGAGGTGAAGGCGGCGCTGATCGGTCTTGACGGCGCGCTGCTGGAGCTGGGGCGGGCCAGCTACCCGACCGACACCGGACCCGACGGACGGGCTGAGCAGGATCCCGGGGCCTGGTACGCGGCAACCGGAACGGCGGTACGGGCGCTGTGGCAGGCTGCGAGCAGGCGGGGCGAGCCGCCGCGGCTCGTGGAGGTCCTGGCCATCTGCTGTGTGGGCCAGGGGCCGACGCTCGTCGCCGTCGACGGCGACGGGGCACCCGTCCGACCGGCGATCACGTGGCAGGATCGGCGAGTCGGCGACGGCGGGTTCGGGCTGGCGCCGAGGATGGCGTGGCTGGCCCGCCACGAGCCCGCCTCGATCGCCCGGGCGCGCTGGCTGCTGACGAGCTGGGACGCGCTGGGGCTGTGGCTGTCGGGCGAGGCCGCCGCCACGGTCCAGGGCCACGAGACGGCGCCGGTGGTGGCCGTGCTTTCGGCCTCCGGCGTCGACCCGTCCCGCGTCCCGGCGACGATGCCGTTCGGGTCGCGGCTTGGATCCCTACGGTTGGAGGCAGCCGCCGCGCTCGGGCTGCGCCCCGGGATCCCGGTGGTCGCCGGCGTCAACGACGGGACGGCGAGCATCCTGGGAGCGGGCCTGCAAGCCGGCGGCGACGCGGTGGACACGGGCGGGACGTCGGGCGGGATCGGCATCTACGCGGACCGGCCGATCGATCTGCCGGGTGTGTTCTGCGCTCCCGCGCCCGTGCCCGGCCGATGGGTGGTCGGCGGCGCGATGGCCGCGACGGGGGCGGCGGTCGACTGGCTTCTCCGGGGGGTGCTCGACGCCGCTCTGGCGGCGGACGACCTGTTCCGGGAGGCGGCGACCGTCGAGCCCGGGTCGGATGGCCTCGTCTTCCTGCCGTACCTCGCCGGGGAGCGCGCGCCCGTGTTCGACGAGGCGGCCCGCGGCGTGTTCGTCGGTCTCACGCTGGCGCACGGCCGCGCCCACCTGGCCCGCGCCGTGCTGGAGGGAGCGGCGTTTGCGCTCCGGGACGTTGCGTCGCCGATCGTGGCCGCGGGTGCGCCCATCCTCGAGCTTCGCCTGGCCGGTCGTGCATCGCCGGGCGATGTCTGGGCCCGGATCAAGGCCGACGTGCTGGGTGTGCCGGTCGCCATCCCCACCGTCGGCGAGACGTCGGTGCTCGGCGCGGGGATCCTGGCGGCCGCCGGTGTCGGCGCGGTACCCGATCTGGCGAGCGGGGTCAGAGCGATGACGTCGGTCGCCAGGCGGATCGATCCGGATCCCGCGACGCACGGCCGCTACGATGCGTCGTTCGCGGTCTACCGGCAGATCTACCCGGCGCTGGCGTCTGCCATGCACGCGCTGGGCGCGTCGCAGGCCACATCGAGCGCCTCGCGCGCCGCAACCCGGGCTGCGCCCGGCGGATCGACCTCCGCGCTCAGCGAGTCCTCAGCCGCGGGGTGATAGGATCGCGCCGAGCCTTCGGGGCAGGGTGCGATTCCCGACCGGTGGTAGGGCCCGCGGATGCGGGTCGAGCCCACGAGCGGCGTCCTGGACGACCTCCAGGGTGCGGCAGATCCGAAGCGAGGTTCATCCCTCGCCGACCGGAGCCGACGGTACAGTCCGGATGGAAGAAGGCCACGAGCCGGGACGTCCCGCCTGGGACGCCGTCCGAGTCATCTGCCCCGTCGTGCCCGGATCTTGCGACGGAGATGGCCGTGATGATGCCCGGCGAACCCTTGGGGAACGGTGGCGACCGCGATCGGTCTGCTGTGACCGGCTCGCCGTCCGCGACCGCCTCGCCGTCCGCGACCGGCCGAGCAGCCGGCGGCTCGGCGTCCGCCGCCGTGGCCTCCGACCACGTCCCCGGCCCCGGTGCCGGCCTGCGCATCGACGGCGTGTCGCTCACCTTCCGTGGCGCTCGCACGACGCATGCGCTCGACCGCATCTCGATCGACGTCGCGCCCCGCGAGGTGGTCGCCCTCATCGGTCCCAACGGATGCGGCAAGAGCACCCTGCTGCGAGTGCTGGCCGGGCTCATCCCACCCGACGGCGGCACGGTGGCCATCGACGGCGACGCGGTCACTGGCCCGGACCCGCGCATCGGGCTGGTGTTCCAGGAGCCGCGCCTGCTGAGCTGGCGATCGACCGAGGGCAACGTCCGCTTCCCGATGGAGCTGGCCGGCTGGCCGAGGCCTCGTCAGGAGGCCCGAGCCGACGACCTGCTGGGCCTGGTGGGGCTGCGCGAGTTCGCCCGTGCCCGGCCGTCGACCCTGTCGGGCGGAACCCGGCAACGGGTCTCGATCGCCCGCGCCCTCGCTCTCGAGCCCGCGGTGCTCCTGCTCGACGAGCCGTTCAGCGCGCTCGATGCCCTGACCCGCGAGCGGTTCAACGCGGAGCTGCTCAACCTCTGGCAGCGGACGGGGACCACGATCGTGGTGGTGACCCACAGCATCCCCGAGGCCGTGTTCCTGGCGGACCGGGTGCTCGTGATGTCGCCCAGACCGGGCCGGGTGGTAGCCGAGGTGCGGGTCGACCTGCCACGCCCGCGACGCCTGGTCGATCTCGATTCGGTCTTCGTGTCATCGGCGGCGGCTCAGGTCCGGGCGCATCTGGTCGACACGACCGATGACCGGATCGCGATGGTCGAGGCGCGGACGGCCGTTCCCGCGGGCGGGCGACCCGGGGCACCGCGCTACGAGGAGACGGCGCCGGGCACGCCCGCCTGGTTCGATCCGTTTCGGCCGGAGGACGAGGGATGAGCGAGCTGCGGGCCGCCGCTCCAGCCGCCGTGACCCCGGGCCCATCCGCGACCAGCCCTGCGCAGCCCGCGCGGCGGCGCCTGCTCGGCAGCGCCTGGCCGGTCATCGTCAGCCTCGTCGCGTTCGTGCTGGTGTGGCAGCTGGTCGTGTTCGTGTCCGGCTTCAAGTCGTATGTGCTCCCGGGACCATGGACCGTGTTCGAGCGCTTCGTCTCCGCCTGGGTCAGTGGCACGATGTGGCCACACTTCGAGCAGACCCTGATCGAGGTGCTGCTGGGCTTCACCCTGGGCGCCACCGTCGCGCTTGCGGCCGGCATCCTGCTCGCCCGCTCTCGCCTGGCAGAGCGGCTGCTCAGCCCTTACCTCGTGGCCGCCCAGGCCACGCCGGTCCTCGCGCTCGCGCCGCTGATCGTGCTGTGGTTCGGAACCGGGCTCCTGTCCAAGGTCGTGATCACCACCCTCATCGTGTTCTTCCCGGTCACGGTGGCCACGATGGTCGGCATCCGGTCGGTGGATCCCCGGCTGCTCGAGATGGCCCGCAGCTTCCGCGCCAGCGGCTGGCAGGCCATCGCCCGGGTCGAGATCCCGGCCGCGCTGCCCGCGATCCTGGGCGGCATGCGGGTTGGCGTGACGCTCGCCGTCATCGGGGCCATCGTCGGGGAGTGGGCCGGCGGCGAGAAAGGCCTGGGCGTCCTGATCAACATCGCCCGGGCCTCGATGTTCGACTACCCGCTCATGTTCGCGGCGCTGGCCACCCTGGCGCTGATGGGCGTGAGCCTGTACCTGGTCATGGTCCTCATCGAGCGCCGGCTGGTCGGCGACCGTTGAGCCGTAGCAAGTCCCCATCCCTGGAGGTCCATCCGTCCGTGTCTCCACGCCATCGCCTCGCCCAACCGTCCCGCATCGCGTTGCTCGCGACGTTTGCCCTCAGCCTGGCCGCCTGCGGCGGCAGCCCGGCCACGGCGTCCCCGTCGTCGGCAGCCGTCCCGCTCACCGTCGGCCTGGGCTACATCCCGAGCGTTCAGTTCGCCCAGTTCTATCTCGCCGACCAGGCCGGCTACTATCGCGACGCCGGGCTCGAGGTCACGCTCCAGAACAAGATCGATCCCGATCTGATCACGCTGCTCGGGCAGGGGGCGGTCGACATCGGCAACGGCGACGGCACCTCGGTCATCCCGGCCGTCAGCCAGGGGATCCCGGTGATCTACACCGCGACGGTCTACGGGACCTTCCCCGCGATCGTCGTCGCCAACGCCGCGTCGGGGATCAAGACCGCCGCCGATCTCAAGGGCAAGAAGATCGGCATCCCCGGCAAGTACGGGACATCCTGGATCCAGCTCCAGGCGCTGCTGAAGTCCGCCGGGCTCACCGTTGACGATGTCACGATCGTGGAGTACCCGGACTTCTCCCAGGCGGCGGCGCTCCAGCAGGGCGTGGTGGACGCCGCCACCGGGTTCGCAAACAACGAGCCGATCATGCTCAAGCGCGCCGGGATCGACCCGGTGGTGCTGAGCTCGGACAACAGCGTTCCGCTGCCGGGCCCCGGTCTCGTGACGGGGACGGCGACGCTGGCCGCCAAGCACGATGCCCTGCGTGCGTTCACGGCGGCCACGCTGCGGGCGATGGACGAGATCGCGGCCGACCCGCAGAAGGGCGTCGATGCCACGTTCAAGGCCGTGCCCGACCTTGCGTCCGACCCCGGGCTCCAGCGGGAGATCCTGGACGCCACGATCGCCATCTGGAGGAACCAGCGCACCGGTGCCCCGTACGGCACCATCGACCGCGACGCCTGGCAGCAGTCGCTCGACTTCATGACGACGCTCGGGCTGGTGCCCAACCCGATCACCGTCGATCAGCTGGTCGACGACTCGCTCCTGCCGTCCTGAGCGCCGACGCCGTGGTTCGCAGGTCCACCAACCGCCACCGTCCGGACCCGATCGACCCGTCCGAGGGCGCGTATCTCCCCGTTCCCGAGCGGCTCACCATGCGTGCGGGATGCGATCGCTCCGTCAACGGGCACGGGGTTTCCACACCGGGCGCGGCGCTCGCGGAGCTGGCGACGCTCCCGGCCGATGAGCTGAGCACCGACATCTACGGCGAAGGCGGCACGGTGGGCCTGCTCGAGGGCGAGGTGGCCACGCTGCTTGGCAAGCCGGCCGCGGTGTTCATGCCCAGCGGCACCATGGCGCAGCAGATCGCGCTGCGGATCCACGCCGACCGCCGCAGCCGGTGGGTCGTCGCGTTCCATCCGACCTGCCACCTGGAGCTCCATGAGGACAGGGCCTACCAGCGGCTGCATGCGTTGGTGGGCCGGACGACGGGCGACGCGCGTGAGCTCCTGACGCTCGCCGATCTCGAGGATGTTCGCGAGCCGCTCGCCGCACTCCTGCTCGAGCTGCCACAGCGCGAGATCGGCGGCCGCCTGCCGGCCTGGGAGGACCTCGTGGCGCAGGTCCGGTGGGTGCACGACCACGGTGGCGCCGCCCATCTCGACGGCGCACGGCTGTGGGAGTCCGGCCCGTTCTACGGCCGGCGGCTGTCCGAGATCGCTGGGCTGTTCGACACCGTCTACGTGTCGTTCTACAAGGGCCTGGGCGGGATCACCGGCAGCATGCTCCTCGGCGACGAGGACGTCATCGATGAGGCTCGTCTGTGGCGCCACCGGCATGGCGGCACGCTGTACAACCTGTGGCCGTACGCGGCGTCGGGCCTGGCCGGGCTCAGGCTCCGGCTGCCGCGGATGCCTGCCTACCTCGATCGTGCCCGGGTGATCGCCGCAGCGTTGGCGCCGATCGACGGCGTCGACGTCGTTCCCGACCCGCCTCAGACGCCGATGATGCACGTCCACGTCCGAACGACGCCGGCGGCGGCCCTGGCGGGCATCCGTCGCCAGGCGAGGCAGCAGCGTCTCTGGACGTGGGCCGGCTCGATGTCGACCGACACTCCCGGCATCCGACGCATCGAGCTGACGGTCGGCGATGCCACCCTCGCGCTGTCGGTCGACGAGGTCACCGCGGCGGTGCGTGCTCTGCTGCCGGCCTGACACCGCGTTGAGCGAGGCACGACCCTGAAGCGGCCGATCCGGACGTGGTAGCGTCCGGACGTGGGCCCGTAGCTCAGCGGTAGAGCAGGGGACTTTTAATCCTCCGGTCCTGGGTTCGAATCCCAGCGGGCTCACCAGCAGCGCTGACGAAGTACGTGCAGCAGGCGTCGAGCGTCGCTAGCGTGCCTCGATCGAGCGCTTCGAGAGGCCGATGAAGAAGCCCTCGATGGGGGTCCTGGGCGCGTCGTCCGGCCGGGACGCAGCCCCCAGGGCGACGAACAGCGGGGCGAAGTGCTCCACCGTCGGGTGCGCGAACGGCATCCCCGGCGCTTTCTCGCGAAACGCGAACAGGGTGTCGAGGTCGCCCGTGGCGAGGGCCTCCGCGGCCCACCGGTCGAACTCGACCGACCACGGCGGCGCCCCGGGCTTGCCCGCGAAGTACTCGCCGATGAACGGCAGGCCGTGGGTCATGAACCCGGACCCGATGACAAGCACGCCCTCGTCGCGCAGCGGCGCCAGACGCCGCCCGATGTCGAACAGGTGCCGGGGGTCGAGATCCGGCATGGAGAGCTGGAGGACGGGGACGTCGGCCGCCGGGTACATCGCCATCAGCGGGACCCAGGCGCCGTGGTCGAGGCCGCGTGAAGGGCGCTCGAGGATCGGCTCGCTGGCCGGCATCAGCGCCTTGACCGTCGCCGCCAGCCCGGGTGCCCCGGGCGCCGGGTAGGTCAGGTCGTAGTAGCGCTGCGGAAAGCCATAGAAGTCGTAGACCAGCGGCACCGTGTTGGTCGCGCTGATGGCCATCGGCGCGGTTTGCCAGTGGGCGCTGACGATGAGGACGGCCCTGGGGCGCGGCAGCTCGCGAGCCCATCCGGCCAGCTGCGCCATCCACAGCGGATCGTCGAGCAAGGGTGGCGCGCCGTGGCCGAGGTACAGGGCGGGCAGCGGGCGACCGTCAGCTGAGGCTCCAGGTAACGGCGCGGAGCCGTCGGGGATGGGACGCGGGTCGATCATGGAGCCTCTTCGCCAAGTATCCGGTGCCGAGAGCGAAACGGTAGATGCTCCGGCCGGCGGGTGCAATCGGTGGCGTCACCCGTCGACCCGGAGCTGGCTGCCTCAGGCGGCGACGGCAGCCTTCGGAGGATTGACCAGGACGAACGAGGTCTGCCAGGCGCCCTCGTTGAGCAGCTGAAGGCGGATGTTGAGCCAGGCCATCGCCTCGAGCTCACGCGCCGCCGCCAGCGGTCCCACGCGGACCGGCCTGAAGCCCATCGACTCGGCCAGATCGGCGACCGCGGCCGCGGACGCGTCATCGTCGGTTGCGAACAGCGCGTCGACCGTGGTCCCGAGCGCACCGGGGTTCGCCTGGACCCCGGCAAACAGGGTGTTGAACGCCTTGACGACCGCGGAACCGTCGAGCTGCGTGGCGATGCGCTCGGCACCGGACGCCCCGCCGTCGGTCGCGAGGCCGCTGTGGTCGGGCCGCACCGGGTTGGTGACGTCCACCACGACCTTGCCCCGCGTCGCCCCCGCGATCTCGCGGGCCACTTGCCTCCGCCGCGTCGAACGGCACGGCCAGCACGATGACGTCGGCGGCCGCGGCAGCGTCCCGGGCCGTCGATGCGGCGCGCGCGCCCAGCTCGCCGGCCACGGCCTGCGCTCTGGCCTCGTCGTGGGCGGCGTAGATGACGTCGTGGCCGGCCCTCGCGAGCGAGCTGCCGAGTCCCTTTCCGACGTTGCCGGTTCCGATGATGGCGACCTTCATGTTGTTCGGTCCTTCCCGACGCGCCAGGTGGGGGGGGGTGCGTCCTTGACTTTGGCTGACAGCAAATCTAGATTGCTAACGGATGGAATCTGCCACTGATGCGACCAGGAGTCAATTAGGTTGTCCGTAGGCAAAAACCAGCCCGGCAAATCGACGCTCAACGTCGGACGCGAGGTCCGCCGCTGGCGCCAGAGCCGTGGCCTGACGCTTGCCCAGGTCAGCGAGCGGAGCGGGCTCAACGTCGGATACCTGAGCCAGATCGAGAACGAGAAGGCCGTGCCCTCGCTCGAGGCCCTGGCCTCGATCGCTGACGCGCTCGACGTTCCGGCGGCCTGGCTGCTGCTCGACTCGACGACGGCGCCGCGGGTCGTCCGGGCAGACGAGCGCCCGAGGACCGATGGTCCCGGTGGCGCGGTCATGACCGAGGTGGACGCCGGGACATCGCGCGACGTATGTATCCTCGAGGTCACGGCACCGCCCGGGCTGGCCACCGGTGTCCATGCTCACAACGGAGACGAGCACCACGTCGTCATGTCGGGGACCTGGCGGATGACGCAGGGCGACAACGTCGTGGAGCTGGGTCCGGGCGACTACCTGGCCTGGGATCCGGCGGTGCCCCACGATGTGGAGAACGTGGGTCCCGAGCCGGGCCGGATCCTGATCGTCTACCCGCGGAAAGGGCGCCGCCCGGCATGACGGACTCGTCGACGGTCGATGCGCCGGTCGTTCTGATCACCGGGGCCACGGGCCCGATCGGGCGAGCCGTCGCTCGGAGGCTCGGCGCCGGCGGTGCCAGGCTGGCGCTGGTGGGGAGGGACCAGACTCGCCTGGACACGATGGGCGCCGAGCTGGCGGCCGCGCTCAGCGCGACGCCGGGCGCGGATGCGTCCGCGCTGGTCAGCGCCTGGACGAAGGTGGCGGGGGATCCGACGGACGAGGCGGCGGCACGGTCCATCGCGGCCACGGTCGAGGCGCGATACGGGCGGATCGACATCCTGCTCCACCTCATCGGGGGCTGGGTGGGTGGTACCTCCGTGGTGGATCTCGACCGGGACGAGCTCCGCGAGATGCTGGACCGGCACCTGTGGAGCGCGCTCAACATGGTCCAGGCGGTGGTGCCGGGCATGACCGGGCGCGGGTACGGACGCGTCATCGCCGTCTCGTCGCCGGTCGCGGCGAACCCGGGCCCCCGGGGGGCCAGCTATGCGATCGCCAAATCGGCGGAGGAGCTGCTCCTGCGGTCCATGGCACGCGAGCTGGCGGGCACCGGCGTCACCGCGAACGTCGTCACGATTCGGGGGCTCATCGACCCGGGTGAACCCGCAACCGACCGGGCCGCGCGCAAGGCGGGCTGGGCGACGCCCGACGAGATCGCCGAGGCCTTGGCCATCATCGCCTCGCCGGCGTCGGCGACGGTGAACGGGGAGCGCATCGCGCTCGGCGGCGGATAGGGTTCGGGCTTCGCGCGGCGGTCTCCTCCACATCCCTCGGACGCCCCAGGTCCTCGGCAGCGCGAATCAGGAGCGGCGCAGACGGCCCAGCAGAGCACGCGGCGACGACCGCGTCCGAAGGCGGCGGGCGAGGCTCTCGGCCAGCGCGGCGTATTCCTCGGGCCGGTTGTAGCGCTGCGCCGAGACGCGAACCAGGACCTGGTCATGCGCGGCCCCCGCCGCGAGCGCACCGGGCACCGGAAACGGCTTGATCGGGACCTCGATGTGGTCCTCCTCGAGCAGCGCCGTCTGGAGACGCTCCGCAGCCGCGGCGGTCGGCGCGAGCCCAGGCAGGGTAACGGCCGCCATCGCTCCGATCATGGCGTCCGGCGCCGGCGGCGGGACGTCGAGCGCGGCACACAGCACGTCGCGGGCTCCACGGGCGAGCGACGCGTTGGCGGCCATCAGTCCCGACCAGCCGTCCTCGTCGAGACCCCCGACGTAGCGGATCGCTGCGGGCAGGGCCAGGATGGCCGACGGGTCCTGGGTGCCCGTCCAGTCGAAGGCGAGCCGGTAGCGCGAGCGATCACGTCGCCCGGTGTTGGCGGCATGCGAGGTCACCAGCGGGTGGATCCGCGGGCGCACATCGGCCCGGACGTGGAGCACCGCCGCACCCTTCGGCCCGCACAGCCACTTGTGACCGTTGCCGGTCCAGTACGCGGCCCCCAGCATCCCGAGATCGACCTCCACCATGCCCGGTGCGTGAGCGCCGTCGACCAGCGTGTCCACACCCCGCCGGTCCAGCTCCCGGACCAGGGCATCGACAGGCATGACGAGCGCCGTGGGTGAGGTGACGTGACTCACCAGCACCAGCCGCGTCCTCGGGGTCACCGCCTCCAGGTAGGCCTCCACGGCCTCCGATGGGTCGTGGATCGGGAACGGGATCTCGACCAGCACGAACCGGGCGCCATCACGCTCGGCGGCGGCACGCATCGCATTGAGCGTGGCGTTGTACTCGTGGTTACCGGCGATCAGCTCATCACCCGCTTGAAAGCGAAGCGAATGGAGCACGGTTGAGACCGCGGTCGTGGCGTTGGGCACGAACGCGATGCCGTCCGGATCGCCGTGGAGGAACTGGGCCATCTCGCGGCGTACGTCGTCGAGATGGCCTTCGAGCTCGCGATCCAGGAACCGCTCGGGATCGGCCTCCATCCGGTCGCGCCATGCGCGCTGGGCCTCGAGGACGGGCGCCGGGCATGCGCCGAACGACCCGTGGTTGAGGTACGAGATGCCGGGCTCGAGCAGCCACGGCGCGCGGTCGAACGTCCGGTGGGCCACGATCCGACGATAGACGACGCGTGAAGTGCCGTGGGCTCGCGCGCGTCGATCTCGTCGCCAGCGAACCCGTTGCGCGTGCCTTCACGTCGCCCGGAGCGCGGCCGTTCCGGTCAGCGCCGGGTCCCAGGACGGCGGCCGCGCGGTTGACCCCTCTCCGGCTGCCCCGTCCGCGCAACGTCATCGAGCACCTCACCCTCGACGCGGCGCGGTGGCTCGGGTGGCCCCACGGACGGTCGAGGCGTGACATCGATGACCACGCCCGGCCGCTCCGCACGCTGGCGGTTCAGCACCCGGGACAGGCGCTCCGGCCCGGCCACGAACGGCGCCACGTAGGCGAGCACCAGGATCGGCAGCAGGAACCGCACGGGCCCCGGGAAGCGAACGGAGATCAGGATCCAGGCCGCATACACCAGCCAGGCCGTCAGCAGCGTGCGCGGTGGCCAGCCGGCGACATGCAGCCGCCAGACGGGGATCAGCGCGATGAGGCCGGCGACCAGGAACGAGAGCACGAGGGCAGGGGACATGGCTCCGGGATCATAGGTCGCGCGAACGGCGCCCGGGGTCGTGGCCCGCCGGCGTCCCGCCGACCGTCCCGACCGGTGGTGCCGGGCACGGCCTGCCGTCAGACGTCCGATACGATGGATCGCCCTCCCATCTCGAGACCCGCCCGTGACCAAGCGCGCCCGCATCTGGCTCGCAACCTGGGGCCCGATCCTCCCCCTGCTCGTTGCCGAGGGGACGGTCTGGGTTGGTTTCGGCGCGCTCCTGCCGGTGCTGCCGCTCTATTTCACCGAGCATGGCGTCGATCTGCCGACGCTGGGGGTCGTGGCCGCGGCCTGGCCGGCTGCGAACCTTGTTGGCGCACCGCTGTTCGGGTGGCTGGCCGACCGGACATCGCGCAAGACCATGATGGTCGTGGGGCTCCTGCTGTCGTCTGCGTTCACCGTCGGTCCGCTGCTGCTCGTCGGCCCGTTCGCGTTCATCCTGCTCCGAGCGATGGCGGGGCTGGCGGCCGCGGTCTACGACCCGGCCGCCCGCGGCTACCTCGTGGATGCCAACCCGCCCGAGCGTCAAGGCGAGACGTTCGGCCTGTACGGCTCGGCTCAGATGGGCGGCCTGATGGTCGGCCCGGCCCTTGGCGGGTTCGCGGCAGCCGTCACCAACCAGACCACCATCGTGTTCTGGGTGGCCGGTGTCGCGCTCATCGCATCAGCGCTCGTGATCCTGGTCCGCGTACCCGACCTGCCGCGCCTCATGCACACGCCCGAGGAGTCAGCCCGCGAGACGGAGGCGGCCACCCGGCCCGTGGGCCTGCTCAACCTGCTGCTTGCCGCCGCGATCGCGTTCAACGTGGGCAGCTACTTTGCCGGCGGCACCTACGAGGTCATCTGGAGCCTGTACCTGACCTCGCTCGGCGCCGGGCTCGGCGCGATCGGCCTGACCTTCCTGACCTTCGCCCTCCCGGTGATGCTGCTTTCGCCCGTCCTGGGCCGGTTCATCGACCGCCAGGGTGGCTTCTTCGCGCTGGTCGGCGGCATGGCCGGCGTGGCGATCTGCGGGCTGGCCTATCCGCTGATCCCCGAGGTGTGGTTCGTGGTCCTGCTGGGCCTGATCGAGGGGACCGCGTTCGCCTTCCTGTCACCCGCGCTGTTCCTGCTCGTGGCCCGGGCCTCACCGCCTGGCCGAAGCTCGGCGGCTCAGGGTCTGTTCGGCGCCGCAGGCACGGTCGGAACGATCGTGGCTTCGCTGGGGGCGGGGCTGCTGGCCGACATCGACCTGCGATATCCGTTCTACGCAACCGGCCTGGGGGCGATGACCGCACTGCTCATCGGGCTGGCCATCGGCCGGCATCGGCTGTGGGACGCGATGCAGCCTCGCCCGGGGGCCGGAGGCCCTGCGGTCGACGTGACCGGGAGACGTGACCGGGAGACGTGACCGGGAGACGTGACCGCAGGCACCGATCGAGCGAGCTCGCGAAAGGTGGAGCTCAGTTCTTCTTGTCGCTGACCGTCTGCAACTGTGCTCCAGCCGCGGCCGCCGAGACCTGCGCGAAACCCTCCACGATCGCTCGGGCCAGGGGTTGGCTGAGGCGCACTCGACCAACGATCTGACCAGCGTCCTGGTGGGCGCCGGGCTCCAGCGTGGGCTCCGTCCGCGTCAGGGTGAGCGTGACTCCGAACGGACCGGCGGTAAGGCTGAAGCCGTCAGCGTAGATGTCTGGGTAGTCGGCCATTCGTTGACCTCCCACTGACTACGGATGAGCCGGCCCGCACGTCTGAGCCGAGGTCCATGCTAGTCGATCCGGGCCACGCCATCGGCGCAGGTCCAGGCGTGATCCGCAAGCGGGACGCCGAGCTTTGACGGAATCGGCGATCGCCGGTACAGTATTAAGCCTTCGCGGGGTGGAGCAGCGGCAGCTCGTCGGGCTCATAACCCGAAGGTCGGAGGTTCGAATCCTTCCCCCGCAACCAATCGATTCACCCTGAACCCCGGGACCCGACCACCCGGGGTTCTTCTTGTCCGGCGGCGACGCTCGCCGGGACCGGGGAGTGTCGCCGCCGTTGCTGTCGGGTCAGCTCATCGGGCGCAGCTGCGTCAGCCGGATCGAGTTGCCGGACGGGTCGTGGAAGGCCGCGTCCATACCGTACGGACGATCGGAGGGCTCCTCGGTGAACTCGACGCCACGTGCCCGGAGCTGCTCGAACTCCGCCCGGCAGTCCTCGGTGGTGAGGAACACGGTGCCCGCGAACCCCTTCCCCATCAGCGCCCGCACCTGGCTCGCGGTGTCCGCGTCCATGACGGGCGGGCCGGGGATCGCCATCAGCACGACCGCCACATCGGGCTGACCAGCCGGCGCCACGGTAAGCCAGCGGAAGTTGCCCATCTCGGGAACGGTCACGTCCTGGACGACCTTCATCCCCAGCTTCCTGGTGTAGAAGTCGAGCGCCTCGTCCTGATCGTGGACCCACAGCTGGGTGGTGGCGATGCGGATCATGTCGGTCTCCCGTCCGTGCTGCCTGGTGTCGATGCCGTCGATCCTATGGACGGGTCGCGCCCGGCGTCTTCTCGAAACGTCCGGTTCTGCGGCCGGCCGTAGGCGCGCAGCACGCAGGCCGGGATGAGCGCGAGGTCCGCGGCCGGCGGATACGCGGCGCGGTAGGCGGTGGGCGTGCAGCCGTACATCCGGCGGAAGCTGGTCGTGAACGAGCCCAGGCTGGACAGGCCAACCGACATGCAGATGTCGGCCACGGAGTGGTCGGTCTGCCGCAGCAGCGCGGCCGCGCGCTCCAAACGGCGGGTGAGCAGGTAGGCGTGGGGGGTCTCGCCGAAGGCGCGCCTGAACGCGGTCGAGAAGTGGGCTCGCGAGAGACCGGCTTCCCGGGCGAGATCATCGACATCGAGCGGCTCCGCGTACCGGGTGTCGACGAGATCCCGGGCACGCAGCAGGTAGCGGGCGGGCGGAAGGGATGCCATCAGGCGGTGGCTCGGGACGCGGTCACAGGACGAAGTATCGCCTCGCGACACCGCGCTTGCCAGCGGCGGCCCGCCCGGCGCGGGTTCCGTACACTCCCCGCATGGCACAGCAGGTGATCCTCGACGTCGACACCGGCACCGACGATGCCGTCGCCCTCATGCTCGCGGCGCTCCATCCGGATCTCGAGCTGATCGGCGCCACCACCGTCAACGGCAACGTGGCCGTTGAGCTGTGCACCGAGAACTCGCTCCGCGTGTTCGACCACATCGGCATCCCGGTCCCGGTCTACGAAGGCGTGGCACGCCCGATCGCCCGCCACGAATTCCCGATTCCGCGTGCGTCGATCCGGAGCTCGAGCGCCGTCCACGGCCAGTACCTCGACATTCCCGAGGCCCACTCCCGGAAGCAGGCGACCGGGGCAGTCGAGTTTCTGGTCGAGACCTATCGGGCGGCGACCCAGCCGATCATCCTGGTCCCCGTGGGCCCGCTGTCCAACATCGCCACGGCGTTCACCGTTGAGCCGCGGATGGCCGAGCGCGTGCCAGAGCTGGTGATCATGGGCGGCGCCAACGACCACGGCAACGTCACGCCACGTGCCGAGTTCAACGTCTGGGCCGATCCGGAGGCAGCTCACATCGTGCTCACCAGCGGGGTTCGCAAGATCACCCTCGTGCCGCTCGACGCCACGCACCGGGCGCTGTTGTCAGTGGAGGATTGCGTCCGGCTGCGGGCCCTGGGAACGCCGGCCGGCGAGGCCGCAGCCAGGTTCACCGAGCGGCGGATCGATGGCTACGACGCGACCCAGCCGATGGCCCTCCGGCATGCGGCGCCGGTGCACGATGCACTGGCCGTCGCGTCGATCATCGATCCCGCGGTGATCTCGACCCGCTTCCTCCACGTGGACGTCGAGACGCACGGGACGCTGACAGTGGGCGAGACCGTGGTCGACACGTACCGGCGAGGCACGGGCGAGCCCAACGTCCACGTGGCTCTCGACGCGGACGGGCCGCGCTTCGTGGAGCTGCTGCTCACGACGTTTGCGCGACGCGCGACCGATTGACTGGTCGCCACCGTTCGCGCCTTCATCAGGCCGCAGGCCCGACCCGCGGACGCCCGTTCCCACGCGCGGGTCGGTCTCGCCCTCGAACCGCCCGCTCACATCCTCATCGCCGGTCAGTATGCGCGAGCGAACACCGCCGTCTCCGAAGCCGGTGCGCCACAGCGGGCACAGACGGTCGGAGGTTCAAGCTCCTCGAGCTCACCCTCGACCGGAAGAACGCGCAGGGTGGCGCCGGTCGTGGCCTGGACTTCGCGTTCACAGGCGGCCGAACCGCACCAGCCGGTGACGAGGAAGCCGCCCTGCGCGGCGTTCACGCCGGCCAGCTCGTCCCAGTCGGAGACCCGGTGCGTGTTGGCGCGCTGGAACGTGATCGCCCGCTCCATCAGGCGCGTCTGAATCCGTTCCAGCCTCGCCGCGACGTCGGCCGGCAGGTGATGGACCGAGACAGACTCCTTCGCGCTCGTGCCGTCCGTCGCCGGCAACCGCTCGGCCACGACGATCGTGCCCGCCGCCACATCCCGTGGCCCGACCTCGAGCCGGATCGGGACGCCGCGCAGCTCCCAATCGTTGAACTTGTAGCCGGGCGTCACGTCGTCGCGCCGATCGACCCGCACGCTGATGCGCTGGTCGCCGAAGACGGCCTGTGCCCGCAGCGCGGCCTCGATCGGCGCGATTGCCGCTTCCACGGCCGCGCGCTCTTCCGCCGTTCGCCAGATCGGCACAACCACGACGTGGATCGGCGCAATCCGTGGTGGCAGGACGAGGCCGCGCTCATCGCCGTGGACCATGATCACTGCGCCGATCGTCCGCCACGAGAACCCCCACGACGTCCCGAAAGGGTGCCGCCGCTCGTTGTCGCGATCGAGGAAGCGGATGTCGAACGCCCGGGCGAAGTTCGAGCCGAGGTCGTGGCTGGTGCCCATCTGCAGCGCGCGCCGGTCGCCCATCAGCGCCTCGCCGGTCAGCGTCACCTCGGCGCCCGGGAACTTCTCCGCTTCGCTCTTGCGGCCCCTGATCGTCGGGATCGCGAGCCATTCGTGCCAGATCTCGCGGTACACACCGAGCATCCGCTCCGCTTCCTCGCGGGCCTCGGCCGCGCTGGCATGGAACGTGTGGCCTTCCTGCCACAGGAATTCGGCCGTGCGCAGGAACGGCCGCGTGCGGAGCTCCCAGCGGACCACGTTCGCCCACTGGTTCACGAGCACGGGCAGGTCGCGATAGCTCTGGATCAGGTCGCGGTAGACGGCGCCGACCATTGCCTCAGAGGTGGGCCGGATCGCGAGGCGCTCGGCGAGCTTGTCGGCGCCACCGTGGGTGACCCAGGCGACCTGCGGGCTGAACCCTTCGACATGCTCCGCCTCGGTCTCCAGGAGGCTCTCCGGCACCAGGAGCGGCAGGTAGATGTTCTCGTGCCCCGTCTCCTTGATCCGCCGGTCGAGCGCGTCGCGCACGTGCTCCCACAACGCGAAGCCATACGGGCGGACGACGATGCAGCCCCGGACGGGCGCATGGGACGCGAGCCCGGCGTCGCGGACGACGTCCAGGTACCACTGGCCGAAGTCGGCCGATCGGGATGCGCGGGATCGGGGTGCGCGGGAAGGGTCTGACGCGGGCGCGGGCATCGGGAGAGCTCCTCGAGTCTGGGCGATCGTGGCCAGCGGCTCTAGCCGTGTCGGCGGTGCCGACCCTGTTCGGCTAGAGCCCGATCGGGATTCGGAGGAGTCTCGGACGGCGCATCGTCGCCGGATCGTAGCGCATCCGGAGCGCCTGCCCGTCGCCCATGCTCACCGGCACTCACCCCCCTGTTGCCATCGGGAGCTGGAATCCAACGACAGGCCTCAGTCCCAGCGGAACCGACGGGCCGCCAGCGCCGCGAGCGCGACCGCCCACCCGGCAAGCAGGATCAGCGGCTCGGTGGCGTCACCGGTCCGGTAGCCGAGGCCGATCGACAGGACTTGCGTGAGCGCTGCCGCGGGCAGCCCCTCGGCGACCGTCGCGACGACGCCCGGCAGCCGATCGAGGGGCACCACGATGCCGCCCAGCACCAGGAACACGAGGAACAGCAGGTTCGCCAGGGCCAGCGTGGCCTCGGCCCGCAACGTGCCCGCCATCAGCAGCCCGAGACCCGCGAAGGCGATCGTGCCCAGGATGAGCGCCGCGACCGTCAGCGGCCACGACAGACCCGGGCCGGCCACCCAGCTCAGGGCGAAGGTGGCGATCCCGACCAGCAGGATCATCTGCACGATCTCGACCACGATCACGGACACGGTCTTGGCGGCGACCACGACCGAAGAGCCTGCCGGGCTGCCGCCCAGGCGCTTGATCACCCCGTACTGGCGCTCGAATCCGGTCGAGATCGCGAGCGAGACGAGCGCGGCAGCGATGACCGCCAGGCTGATGGACCCGGGCAGCAACCGATCGACGGGGCGGCCGACCGCCGTGCCACCGGTCATGTCGAATGCGCTGAACACGAGCAGCACGCCGGCCGGGATCACGAACGTGATCAACAGGCCCTCGCCACGCCGCAGGACGAGCCGGAACTCGTATCCCGTCAGAGCCATCGCCATGCGGAGCCGGCCCGAAGGTTGCGCCGGGGTTCCTGCCCCCATCGGAAGGAGACCGCTCTCGGTCGTCGAGCCGCTCAAGCCCCGGACTCCATGTCGCCCTCTGCCCCGCCCTCTGCCTCGCTCGCGACGTCACTGCCCACCAGCTCCAGGTAACGTTCCTCGAGGCTGGCCGCCCCGAGGCGCAGCTCGGTCAGCAGCAGGCCCCGGTCCGCGCACCAGGAGGCGAGCGCCGCTACCAGCGGCGGGTCCGGTGGGGTCGCGAGACCTTGGATCTCATAGGCGGCGCCAACGCCCGCCGGCGCCAGCTGCGGGGCGCCCCCGACGAGCCTGGTCGCAACGGCGGCCAGGTCGGCGGCGTCGGCGGCGGCGAGCGCGCGAGACAGGCGAAAGCGGATCCTCGGGGCGCCGCTGCCGGTCAGCTCGGCCGGCGTGCCGTAGGCGACCAGGCGGCCGCGGTCGAGCACCGCCACGTGATCGGCGAGGCGCTCGACGTCGACGAGCTCGTGGGTCGTGAGCAGGATCGTGGTTCCGGCTCGGCGGAGGGCGGCGATCCGATTGCGGGTCGCCTGCTTGGCCGCCGGATCCATGCCGGCCGTCGGCTCATCGAGGACGAGCAGCTCCGGACGGCCGAGCAGCGCGAGGGCGAGGCTCAGCCGCTGCCGCTCGCCACCCGACAGGCGGCGATACCGGGTGCCCGCGGCACGCCCGAGATCGACCGTCTCGAGCATCAGGTCCGGATCCTCGGGGTCACGGTAGAAGCGTGCGTACAGGCGCAGCACCTCCCGCGGCGTGGTCCGGTTATCGATCCCACCCTCCTGGAGCATCAGGCCGATCCGCGGCCGGAGCCTGGCGCCGTCACGCATCGGATCGAGCCCCAGCACCCGGACCGAGCCACCGTCAGGCCGCCGGTAGCCCTCCACGATCTCGACGGTGGTCGTCTTGCCGGCGCCGTTGGGTCCCAGGAGCGAGAACAGCTCGCCGCGATGGACGTCGAACGAGACTCCGGTCAGGATCTCGCGCGTGCCATAGCGCTTGCGGACATCCTGGACGCGCACCGCGAGCTCGCGGTCCCGGGCGATGCTCCGCGGGACTGGCTGTGGGAGCGTCGTGAGCGAATTGGTTGCGGCCGGCGTCGCCGTGTCCGACGAGGACGGCGTGTCGCGCGTGGAGGCCATCAGGGCGCGATCTTCGCGTACTGTGTGTCGAAGTCCGTTCGCTCCACCTGGCCGATCTGCATCCCGCGCAGCACTCCATTGCCGTCGATGAAATAGGTCTGGGGCGGTGCCACCACCCGGTAGGTCGCCGCGAGCGATCCGTCCGGATCGGTCACCGTCGGCCATGTGGCGCCGAACTGGTCGAGGAACTGGCGGGCGAGCGCCGCCTGGTCCTTGTACAGCACCCCGATGATCACGAGCCCGTCTGTCGGGCCCAGGGCTGTCAGCCGATCGAGGAACAACGGGAACTCCTCGCGGCATGGTGTGCACCACGAGGCCCAGAAGTTCACCACGACCGGGTGACCCCGGTAGGCTGCCAGATCCAGCGAGTTTCCGCCGAGCGTGATGCCCCGGATCGCCGGCGCGGGCTGACCGGTCGCCGCGTGCCCGACCGCCCCCTGGTTGCCTCCTGTTTCGCCCGACCAGCCACACGCAGCCACCAGCACCACGATCAGCAGGCTGGCGGCCAGGGTTCCATGGTGGGTTCTGCGGTTCGTGATGTGCCTACTGAACGGTGAGCGTCCCCGTCATGTTCGGATGGACGGAGCACACGAACGTGTACTGGCCGGCGGGGAGGGCCGGCACATCGTAGACCACGACGTCGGGACCGGTGATGATCTGCCCCTTGAACAGCTCCTTGCCCGACGAGTCCTTGATGGCGACGTTGTGGGGGACCCCCGCGTCGCGATTGTCGAACGCGAGCGTGAACGCCGTGCCGGCCGGCGCCGTGAGCGACGTCTGGTCGTAGGCGATGCCCTGGGCGCCCAGGCTGACGTCCGCGGCCGGCAGACTCGGAGCCGCCGTCGGCGATCCGCCCCCGGCTCCGCCACCCGCCGCCCCGCCGCCCGCCGGCGCGCCGCCGCCCGCCGCCGCGCCGCCGCCCGAGTTGGGTAGCAGCCCGGAGCTCAGCAGCAGGCCCCCGGCCACGATCACGGCGAGCACCGCGAAGGTCGCGATCGGCCACGCCGGCGCCCGGCCGGGATCCAGGTGTCCGGTCCGGTCCGCGTCCTCCACCGCCACGTACTCGCGCCTGGCGTCGCGCAGCCAGCCGAGCCCGCTGATGACGACAGCGACCGCCCCGAACAGCAGGGCCCAGCCGCCCACAACCATGCCGGCGACGAGCAGGGTCATCGAGATGGCGACGAGCAGCGGCCGGAACGACGGCGCGGGAATGTGGACGCCCGCTGGCGCGGTGCCTGCCGGCGTCGGCAGCGCACCGGCCGGGATCAGCGCCGTCGACATCGCGGCGGTGTCGGTGACCGCGACCCGGTCGTAGTCGCGCAGCGCCTCGCGCCCCCAGTACAACAGCGTGATCACCAGCACGGCAAGGCCGACGAACAGCCACGGCCCCCCGACGACCATGCCGAACACGAACATGAACGCCCCGAACGCACCGAGGATGGGCGCGAACGACGGCCCGGGCAGGTGGGTGCCAGGAGGCGGGGCCGGAGTCAGCCGACGCCGGCCGCGACGGGTGGGTGCCGCGGTCGCGAAGCGGTACACGGTCCAGGTCACATACAGACCGACCAGCATCGAGAGCAGGATCGGGATCAGGCCCACCAGCGACCCCCAGTCGGGGATCACGAGCCTGGACGAGAAGTCGATCAGGCTGCTCCAGAGGTCCTCGATCATCGGCAGGCCGTCAGCTGTTGTCGCGGAGGCCCGAGAACAGGACGTAGGCCATGATCGACATGGCGGCGCCCAGCGCGATCAGCAGCGTGAACCCCGCAAAGTCCACGCGATCCGGTTCGACCGTCGCGGAGAACGCGAGGTAGAACACCGCGATCGCGATGAACAGGAGGCCGACGAGGGCGACACGACGGGAGCCCATGACGATCGTTCTCCGACGCTACAGCAGGTACAGGATCGAGAACAGCAGCAGCCACACCACGTCGACGAAGTGCCAGTACCAGGACACCGCCTCGACCATGTCGTGGTGCTTCGCGGAGAACTGGCCCGCCATGCCCCGATACAGCACGACGCTCAGCATCAGCGCGCCACCGAACACGTGCGCGCCGTGGAAGCCGGTCAGCGTGAAGTAGGTCGTGCCAAAGGTCGTCGCGCCCATCGTCAGGCCCTCGTGCATCAGCACGCTGTAGTCGAAAGCCTGAAGGAGCAGGAAGCTGACGCCCAGGACGAGCGTCACCGCGAAGGCACGCACGAAGCCGCGGCGGTCGTTGCGCTGGATCGCCATCAGGCCCAGCTGGCAGGTGACCGACGAGGACAGCAGGATGAGGGTCGCCGGGAGGATCAGGTTGAGCGCGCCGGACTCGGTGGTGAGCGTGAACGGGTTGAGCAGGTGCTGGAACTGGGTCGGCGGCCAGACGTGGGTGCTGACGCTGTTGATGACCTCGGTGTAGCCCGCGCGGATCGAGAAGTAGGCGGCGAACAGCCCGGCGAAGAACATCACCTCGCTGGTGATGAACAGCAGCATCCCGAGGACCGGGTTGCCCATCCCCCCGCTGCCATGGGTTCCGAGGGCGGGCTCGTGGGTCGTGAGGGCGGTGGCGTCAGCGGTCATCGTGGCATGCCCCTCAGTGTGCGGCCGCCTGGCCGTGGCGTGCGTCGAACACCGGTCGCTCCGAGCGGATCTCCGGCAGGTGGTCGAAGTTGTAGGGCGGCGGTGGCGACGATGTTGCCCACTCGAGCGTGTTGCCCTCCCATGGATCGTCGCCTGCGATCCGGCCGCTGCGGAGCGAGACGAGCACGTTCCACAGGAAGGGCAGGACGCTGGCCGCGATCGTGAACCCGCCGATCGTGGCGACGATGTTGAGATCGGTCCAGCCGGCGCTGGCCGAGTAGTCGGCGATCCGCCGCGGCATGCCGGCCAGGCCCAGCTGGTGCATCGGGAAGAACGTCATGTTGAAGCCGATGAACATGATCACGAACTGGATCTTGCCCAGCGTCTCGTTGAGCATCCGGCCGGTCATCTTGGGGAACCAGTAGTAGATGCCGGCGAACACCCCGAACACCGAGCCGCCGAACAGCACGTAATGCAGGTGAGCAACCACCCAGTAGGTGTCGTGGATCGCGAAGTCCACCGGCACGGCGGCCGAGAACGCGCCGTTGAGCCCGCCGATGAGGAACATCGTCAGGAACCCGGTCGCGAACAGGAGGGGCGTCGAGAACGTGAGCTTGCCCCGCCACAGGGTCGCGATCCAGTTGAACATCTTGACCCCGGTCGGGACCGCGATCAGGAACGTCATCAGGCTGAAGAACGGCAGGAACACCGCTCCGGTGGTGAACATGTGATGCGCCCACACCGAGAACCCGAGCGCGCCGATCGCCACCGTCGCGAACACGAACGCCTTGTATCCGAACAGGGGCTTACGCGAGAAGACGGGCAGGACCTCGGACACGATCCCCATCGCCGGCAGGATCATGATGTAGACCGCCGGATGCGAGTAGAACCAGAACACGTTCTGGTACAGGATCGCGTTGCCGCCGTTGGCCGGGTCGAAGAAGTGTCCGCCGTAGTTGCGGTCGATGAACAGCATGATCAGGGCGCTGGTCAGGACGGGCGTCGCCATCAGCACCAGCACGCTGGTGACCAGGATCGTCCAGACCATGATCGGCATCCGGAACAGCGTCATCCCGGGCGCCCGCATCTTGAAGATCGTGACCAGGAAGTTGATCGCGCCCAGGATCGAGCTGGTGCCGATCAAGGTGAGGCCCATGATCCATAGATCCGTGCCGGGACCGTTGAACTTGGCGCCGGACAGCGGCGGATACTCGGTCCAGCCGGACGCCGCCGCCCCACCCGTGGCGAGGAAGCCCGAGGCCATCAGCGCGCCACCCAACGGGAGCAGCCAGAACGAGAGCGCGTTGATGCGTGGGAAGGCCATGTCGGGAGCGCCGATCTGGAGCGGCACGGCGTAGTTCCCGAACCCCGCCAGGATCGGGATGATGAACAGGAACAGCATGAACGAGGCGTGCATCGTGAACGCCTGGTTGTAGAACTCGGGCGACACGAGGCCGCCGATCGTGGTGGCGTCCTTGGGGATCACCAGCTGGAGGCGGACGATCAGGGCGAGGATGCCGCCGGCCAGAAAGAAGATGATCGAGTTGATGAGGTACATCATCCCGATCTTCTTGTGATCGGTCGTGGTGAGCCATTCGTAGAGAGCGCTTCGATACGCGGGGGCGGCGGGGTTGAGCGTCGTCGTGGCCATGCCCTGCGGCTCCCTTACTGCACCGTGATCGTGCCGGTCATGCTCGGATGAACCGAGCACACGAACGTGTACGTCCCGGGCTTGAGGGCGGGCACGTCGTAGCTCTTCTCTGCCGGCCCGGTGATGATGTCGCCCTTGAACACCTCGTTGCCGGTCGCGTCCTTGATCGCGACGTTGTGGGGCACGCCCGTGTCGTCGTTCTTGAAGTCGATCGTGAATGGTGTGTCGGCCGGCGCTTGGAGCGCATTGGTCGAGTACGAGATGTTCTGGGCAGAGAGCTGTACGACCGGGCCCTGGGCCGCACCGGACGGCGCGGAACCTGATGGTGCAGCACCCGAGGGAGCGAGTGTCGGTGACGCCGAAGCCTGGGCGACCTGGGCCTTGAACCAGGTGTCGAACGTGGCCTGGTCCACGGCGTGGACGTCGAACACCATCGCCCCGTGGCCGGGACCGCACAGCTCGGCGCACTGGCCGCGATAGGTGCCCGCCTCGTCGACGGTGAAGTCGAACGTGTTGAGCTTGCCCGGCACGGCGTCGCGCTTGAACAGGAACTTGGGGACGTAGAAGGCGTGGATCACGTCCTTGGCCAGCAGGTCAACCTGGACCGGCTTCCCGACCGGGATGAACATCCCCCCATCGCTGCCCACCGGGATGATCTGGGTGAACAGCACGTTCGCGTCCGATGACGGTCCGTCGAGGTACTGGAACGACCACTGGAACCGCTGCGCCACCGCTCGCACGTGAACGTCCGTGGGGACCTTGGCATCGACCGTGTTCAGCGTCTGCCAGGACATCAGGAACAGGAAGGCGACGATCGCGGTGGGGATCACCGTCCAGATGACCTCGACCACGTTGTTGCCGTGGATCTGCGGCGGCAGCTCGTCGTCGCCCGGCTTGCGCCGGTATCGGAACGCGGAGAAGACGATCAGCCCCTCGACCAGAAAGAAGATCGCGACCGCGATGTAGAACACGATGTCGTACAGCGACTTGGTGCTGTGCGAGCGGTCGGTCGCGGGCGTCACCCCCTGGACCGGGAAGAAGCTGTCCCACACCGACTGGGGCGTCGCGCCGGCCACGGCCAGCACGATCACCGCAACGGCGGCGACCACGACGATGATCAGGCCGGCGAGCAGCGGGCCGGACCCGGTCCGTGACCGGGGAGGCATCGACATCGGGTTCCTCGACGTTCGTCGACCCGGCCGTTGGCACGACCGCGTCAGCACTGAGGTGTCGCCGTCCGTGGGACGCGCACCGCCTTGCGGGGGCGCCGGACGCGCGCATCATACCCGAGCGGCCGGTTCGTGGGGGCCGAATGGTCCCATGGGCCATGTCAAATGGCCCTGTGCGACCCGCGCGGGGCCTCCCGTCGCGATCGGCGCAACAATGGGCGCGTGACGATCCCATCGCGCCGCGCCGCCGGCGTCGGTCTCGCCGGCCTGGTGACCCTGGCCGCGCCTCCGCTGGTGCTCGCCCACGGAGGCTACGTTCCATCGGGTCCACCGGACCTGCCGACGATCGTGTTCGGCTGGTCGTTCGACCCCCTGATCTGGCTGCCGGCGATCGTGGCCCTGGTGCTGTGGCGGGCGGGTCTGCTGGCGGTGAACCGCGGCCACCCGGAGCATCCGGTAGCGCGGCGCCGGACCGTCTACTGGGTCGCCGGCGTGCTGGTCGTCGTGTTCGCTCTCGATTCGGGCTTCGCCCAGTACGACACGACGCTGTTCTCGATGCACATGGTCCAGCACCTGTTGCTGACGCTGATCGCGCCGCCACTGCTGCTGCTGGCCGGTCCGATCACGCTCCTGCTCCAGGCGTCGTCATCCGAGACGCGGCGGCGCTGGGTCCTGCCCGTCCTTCACGCGCGCGTCGTTCGAGCCATCTCGTTTCCGGTCGTGGCCTGGATCCTGTTCGCAGCCGTGATGTGGGGGAGCCACTTCTCACCGCTGTTCGATCTCGCGCTCGAGAACGACTGGGCACACCGCTTCGAGCACGCCCTGTTCCTGCTCTCGGCGCTCCTGTTCTGGTGGCCCGCGGTCGGCCCGGACCCCTCACCCTGGAAGCTGCGACCGCCCGTCCGGGTGCTGTACGCGGGGCTGCAGATGCCCCAGAACACGTTCCTCGGCGTCGCCGTGTACATGGCATCGGCGCCGCTCTACCATCACTACGCGACGACGGCCCGACCGTGGGGGCCCACGCCGCTCGCGGACCAACAGCTGGCCGGCGGCATCATGTGGGTCGGCGGCGCCCTCGTGTTCATGACCGTGGTGATGCTGTACGTCTGGATGTGGATGCAGGACGACGAGCGTCGCGCCGTCGGCGAGGACCGAAGGCTGGCCGCGGAGCGCGATGCGATCCGCGAGCGCGAGGTCCGCCTTGCCGCGCGACGGGCGGCCGAGGCCGGGGGCGGCGATCCGGCAACGGGCAGCTGATCGGCGTTCCGGGGAGCTCGGCGAGACGGGCTACCGACGGACCGGGTCAGCCTTCGGGCGGGATGGGCGCCGCCAGATAGTCTCGGTAGCGGTCCGGGTCCACGTTGCCGCCCGAGATCACGCCCACGATCGGCCCGTCGATCCCGAGCAGACCCGCTTCTCGCGCGTGGAAGCGAATGGCCGCCACCGGCAGCGCCCCGGATGGCTCGACCACCAGTCGCGCCTCCTCCGCGGCGAGGCGCACGGCGCCCGCGATCTCGGCCTCGGACACGGTCACGATCGAGTCCACCTGGGCGCGGAGATGGGCGAAGTTCAGGCGACCCAGCGATTGTGTCCGGGTCCCGTCGGCGATCGTCCGGCTCACGAGCTCGGCCGGCCACGCGATGATGCGTCCCGCCGCAAGGGAGTCGCGCGCATCGGCCGCCAGGTCGGGCTCGACCCCGATGATTCGAGCGTGCGGCGCGAGCGCTGTGATCGCCGCCGCGACGCCGCTCGCGAGGCCACCACCGCCAACCGGGATCAGGACCGCAGCGACGTCAGGGAGGTCCTCGGCGATCTCGAGCCCCACGGTGCCCTGGCCGGCCACGATCCGGGGATCGTCGTAGGGCGGGATGATCGCCAGGCCGCGCGCTCGGGCGAGCTCCTCCGCCACCTGCCGTCGCTCCTCGGATGCGGTCCCCACGATCACGATCTCGGCGCCATCGGCCGCCACCCGGGCTCGCTTGACGTCGGGTGAGTCGGAGGGCATCACGATCACCGCGGGCACGCCGAACAGGCGGGCAGCTCTGGCCACCCCCTGGGCGTGGTTGCCCGAGGAGTAGGTGATCAGGCCACGCGCGCGTTCGTCCCGCGTGAGTGCCGCGGCGGCGTTGTATGCCCCGCGAAGCTTGAACGCCCCGATGGGCTGCAGCGACTCGGCCTTGAGCCACTGCCTGCGCTCGGGGGCTCCGAACGGCACCAGGGGCGTCCGAACCGCGACCCCGCGCAGCACCTCGGCCGCGGCGCGGATCGCGGACAGCTCAACGAGCGGGGGCGTCGCAGGATCGGGCGAGGTCATCGACGCGTGGCGGCGCGCTGGCAGTCGATGCACAGCGCAGCCCACGGCCTGGCCTCCAGGCGTTCGGTCGGGATCTCCCGACCGCAGGTCGTGCAGCGCCCGAACGTTCCGGCATCGAGACGGGCGAGCGCGGCGTCGATGGCGGCCAGGTGCAGCTGGTTGTGGTCGCGCAGCGCGAGATCGCGCTGCTGTTCGAACACGTGCGACGCGGCAGCCGCCTGCGAGCCGTAGGTCATCTGGCCAGGGGCCTCGACCTCGTTCTCCGCGAGCTCGGCGACCACGCGGACACGCTCCTCCTGGAGCGCGGCTCGACTGGCTGCGGCGCTGGTCTCGTCCACCGTGCCATGCTAGCGCCGACATGCGTGGGCGGCGGTAGGGCCGTTCGGCCGATCCGCTGGGGATGTGACGGCCAGGTGGCCGCTCGATCTCCACCCTGACCTTGGAGACACAACGATGGCGATGGAGAAGGATCCCGTGTGCGGGATGGACGTCGATACGGCGACGTCGCAGCTCTCGCTCGAGCACGACGGCAAGACCTACTGGTTCTGCGGCAAGGGCTGTCTGCTCGAGTTCAAGGACGACCCGGACAAGTACCTCGACCCCAAATACGAACCGCAGGGGATGTAGGTCGGCGGCGGATAAGTCCGGGATAAGGGACGGGCGGCACACTGTCGGCCCGCCCGGCTCGATCGGGCACCCTTGGAGGGATCGACGGCGGGCGTCGAGGCCCGGCATGGTCGGGCGGAGGAGACACGATGCCTGCGCGAGTCCGTCACCTGATCACCGTCGGCCGGACGCTGCTGCCCGCGGGGTTCACAGCTCTTGCGTTGATCATCGAGAGCGCGAAGCGATGGTGACGTCGATGTCGGGCGGCGGGCCAGGCGCCAGTGAGCACGGCCGCCGCTGGTAACCATCGGCGACAGGTAGCGGGCCGGCCCGGGGGATCCGGCTCGCACCCCTGGCTGGCGCGACCGTCGGGACCCTGGCTCCGGCGGGCACGTGCGATCGCCCGGCGCCCTCCTCAGGCCGGCGCCGCCGTCTCGCCCGGGCCGTTGGCCAGCCGCCGCGCGGCAGACACGGACGTGGGGACGAGACGTCCCGCATCATGGACCGATGCACAGCCGGCCCCGTCGCGCGCTCGTGTTCGCGGTGCTCGGTGGCATCCTCGCCGCATGCGAGGCCGGTGCGCCCGACACCACCCCGGCGATCACGCCCGGGACGGCGGCCGCGCCACGCGAAGTCAACATCGTCGAGCGCGACTACGGGTACAGCCCCTCGATCGTCGACCTGGTGCCGGGGGAGACGGTGACGCTCCACATCATCAACGGCGGCCTTGAGACGCACGAGGCCGTGTTCGGCTCGCTCGAGGACCAGCTGGCGTACGAGGCATCCGAGCTGGCTGCGGTCGGCAGCCCGCCCGGACCGACGCCCGCGATCGCCAGCCCGGTGGGGTTCAATGGCGTGCGGGTCGTGGTCGGTTCGGGCCAACGTGTGGACGTTACCTGGACGGTGCCGCAGGACGCGGCTACGGCACCGGCCGGCTGGTTCGTCGGCTGTCACATTCCCGGTCACTGGGAGAAGGGCATGGTGGTGCCGATCCGGTTCGTCGGACGTGACGGGAAGCCACTCGGCACTCCACCGCCGTTGCCGATCCCCACGCCGGGCGGTTGACACGACCGATCCCGCCGGCGACCGGTGGTGTCCGCGCGACGTGCGAGACGGGCACACGGTGGTACGCTCTGCGTGGTGCACGGGGCGCTCGCGGCGCCCCTCGGCCAGGCACTTCAGGAGAAGCTTCAGACCATGACCTACGTCATTGCCGAGCCCTGCGTCGACGTGATGGACCAGTCGTGTGTGTCCGTCTGCCCGGTGGACTGCATCCACTACGAGGAAGGCGTCGACCGCACGCTGTTCATCGACCCGAACGAGTGCATCGACTGCGGTGCCTGCGAGCCGGAGTGCCCGGTCAACGCCATCTTCCCCGAGGAGAGCGTGCCGCCCGAGTGGGCCGGGTACACCGAGCCGAACGCCCTGTGGTTCACGGACAAGGCGGCCGCGCGGGCCCAGATCGACGCCCTCAAGCCCGCCTGACCTGGCCCGGGCCCCGCGCCTGGGTCGACCGGGCACCGGATCGCCACAGCCTGGCCCCGCAGCTCGCTGCGGGGCCGCTTGATTCCACCTCGTACCTGGCCGTGCAGGAGAGGACCGTAGACTGATGCGGATGCGCATCGTGTCCCTGCTGCCGTCCGGTACGGAGATCCTGTTCGCGCTCGGGCTGGTTGACGACCTGGTCGGGGTCAGCGACGGCTGCGACTTCCCACCCGAGGCGCGTGAGCTCCCGATCATCAGCCGCGGTGGCATTCTCGATCGTGAGGCGCTGGCCCACGCCGAGCCGGACCTCGTCATCGCCCCGGTGGTCCGCGGCCCGGGGCGCGGTCGCGATCGTGACCGTCGCACCCCGGATCGGTCGCCCGGACCCGCCGAGGGCGGTGATGCGGCACTCGCGGACGCGGTTCGTCGCCTGGGCGATGAGGTCACCCTGCTCCGTCTCGGGCCCACCTCGGTGGAGGGGATCCTGAACTCGATCCAGACCGTCGGGGCCATGACTGAATCCGAGGACTCGGCGATGTTCCTGGTCGAGGGCCTGCGGGAGCGGATCCAGGCGGTTGAGGAGATCGTGGTCGGACGGCGGGATCATGGATTCCAGCCGCCTCGGGTGGCCACGCTCGGCGACCTCGAGACCCCGATGACGATGGGACTGTGGGTACCTGAGCAGGTGCGTCTCGCCGGTGGCTGGGAGCTGCTCGGCACCGAGGGCGGGCCTGCCACGGACACGACCTGGGATGCGGTTCGGGAGGTGGATCCCGAGATCCTCGTCCTGATGCCACCCGGTCTCGATCTGCCCGGCACGCTCGGGGAATGGGAGCGGACGCCACGACCGGAGGGATGGGACGATCTTCGCGCGGTCCGCGACGGTCGGGTGTTCGCCGTTGACGGCGCCGCTTACTTTGAGCGCCCCGGCCCCAGGGTCGTCGACGGCATCGAGGTCCTCACCGAGCTCATCGATCCGGTCGCATTCGACGGCATGTCGCCACCCGCCAGCTGGGAGCGGGTGGCCTGACCGACGGCGAACGACGGCGACCGATGGCCTACCGACCGAGCTTCGACTGCCTGTGGTGCGGGATGGCGCATATCTGTCGCGGCCCGGATGATCTCGAGGGCTGGGCGCAGCTGTGTCCGACATGCGTCGGCAAGGCCGGCGGCAACGGGTTCCTTCGGTTCCGGCTGCGCGAGGCGCTCGCAGAGCGGGGACGGGCTCGCGAGCGATCCGCGGACCCTGCGGGCCGTGAGCCTGACCCTGACCGTCGCGTGGCCCACCGGCCCGACGGCGATGGTGGCCCTGACGACCTCATCGCCTACTACGAGGCGCGAGCGCCTGAATACGACGACTGGTACCTGCGGCGCGGACGCTATGCCCGCGGTTCCATCCACGATGCTGCCTGGGCCGCCGAGCTCGACGCCGCCGGCCGCTGGCTCGACGGCCTGCCGATCCGCGGGCAGATCGTGGAGCTTGCCGCCGGCACCGGCTGGTGGTCCCCGCTGCTCGCGACCAAGGGCGAGCTCTCGCTGTACGACGCAGCAGCGGCACCGTTGGATCGCGCCCGGGAGCGGCTGGTCGCCCACCGCCTGCGGGCCCACATCCACATCCGCGACGCCTGGGCCGAGCCGGACCGCGAGGTTGACGCCCTGTTCACGGGCTTCTGGCTGAGCCACGTGCCGCGGGCGCGCCTGGGCAGGTTCCTCGAGCTGACTCGCCGGTGGCTCCGACCGGGCGGTACGTTCGCGTTCATCGATTCGCTGCCGGACCCGCAATCCGGTGCGACCGACCACCCGGCTCCGGCCGATGACCTCTCGATCCGCCACCTTGCCGACGGTCGCGAGTTCTCGATCGTCAAGGTCTACTACGAGCCGGCCGAGCTCGAGGCAGCGCTCCTGGAGGCCGGCTTCGCGGGCGCCGAGGTGACCACGACCGGTCGCTTCTTCCTGCTGGGCCGGGCGAGCCGCTGATGGTTCCGCACCCGACGGGAGGTGCGATACTCCAGCCGATGTCCCCGCTGGCCGGTTCCACGATCGCCACCGTCGGGTCGGGCGTCATCGCCGAGGCGATGATCGTCGGCCTGCTGCGCGGCCAGCTCGTGGCACCCTCGCAGGTGGTCGCAAGCCATCCCCGCGCCGAGCGACGCGAGGCCCTGGCAGCCGCATACGGGATCCGCACCGTCACCTCGAACGTGGAAGCCGTGACCGGGGCCGACGTGGTGATCCTCGCAGTCAAGCCGCAGATGCTGGCGCGTGTCGGTCGTGAGATCGGGCCTCATCTGGGTCGGGGCCAGCTGGTGCTCTCGGTCCTGGCCGGGCCGACCACCCACGCGCTCGTGTCGACGCTGGGTCATGACCAGGTGGTGCGAGCGATGCCCAACACCCCGGCCCGGATCGGGAACGGCATGACCGTCTGGTACGCGACGCCGGCGACGACGGAGGACCAGCGGGCCCAGGCGGAGGCGTTGCTGGGCGCGCTGGGTGCCGAGCTCCAGGTCGAGGACGAGAGATGGGTGGCGATGGCGACCGCGGTGTCGGGCACCGGCCCCGCCTACGTGTTCCTGGTCATGGAGGCGCTGATCGACGCGGCCGTCCACCTGGGCTTTCCCCGCCACATCGCCCATGACCTGGTGATCGAGACGCTCGAGGGCAGCACCCGGTTCGCCAAGCAGTCCGGCGACCATCCGGCCGTCCTGCGCAACATGGTCACGTCCCCCGCTGGGACGAGCGCGGCGGCCATCCACGAGCTCGAGTCGGGAAGGCTGCGGACGGTGCTCAGCGAGGCGGTGTGGGCCGCGTTCCGTCGCACGGTCGAGCTGGGTGATCAGATGGAGGCGCAGCTGGGCGCTGGTCCGGCGCCCGTGAACGGCATCGCCCCGGGTCGTGCCGTCTCGACCGGCGCGGATGGTGCCCGCGGCCCGGCGGCCCGGCGGTCCGGCGGCCCGGCGGGCCGGCGGTAGCTCGAAGCCATGGTGGGCCCCTGAGCGTCGTGCGCCCCGTCGAGGGGCACCGATCGGTTGCTGCTGACCGACCCCGGCCACCGGGCGACCGGGTGGATCAGTCGGGCGACGGCCCGGTGTTCGTGACTGGTGGCTCCACCGGGATCACGCTGATCCCGCCGTTGGTTTCGAGGACCGCCAGCGCGACCTCGCCGACCGCGGCGATGCCGTGCTGCCGGAGCGCGGCCAGCAGCTCGTTATGGGTAAGCCCCTCCTGCTCGAGCGCATGAGTCAGGACGATCCCATGGCGGATCAGCAGGCGTGGCTCGCCCTCGACTGCCTTGCGAACCCGCGTCGACCGGCGTTCGATCGTGCCCAGGAGGCGATCCAGCACGACCAGGGTCAAGGCGGCCGCGATCCCCGCGGCGACGCTCACGTTGGATCCAACCATCGCGTTCTGGACACCATTGGCGATCAGGAGAAGGAGCACCAGATCGAGAATCGACAGCTGGCCGACCTGGCGCTTGCCCGCCGCTCGCAGGATGACCAGGATCGCGACGTAGACGATCGCCGTGCGGGCGACGACCTCGAGCAGTCCCGAGCCCAGGTCGGGGATGGTCAATTCGGCCTCCCGTCTGTTCCCCCTGGCACGGAATCTAGCGGCCGAGCCTCCCTTCCTGCGCGGCGTTGCAGCGCTATGCTCGCTGGCGATGGCCGATCGATCCGCGATCAGCGACGTGGCCGAGCAAGCCATGCGCTCGACGCTGCTGACGCTCTCGCACCGCCGATCGCTCGGCCGGCTGGCGACGCGCGTCCCGATCACCCGGCCGATGGTCCGCCGGTTCGTCGCCGGCGAGACGCTGGACGAGGTCCTGCCGGCGATCGAGCGCCTCCAAGCGCGCGGGCTGCGAACCACGGTCGACGTGCTCGGCGAGGCGGTCACCGTGGAATTGGACGCCCGCGCAGCGTGCTCCCGATACCTCGCGACGCTCGACGCACTGGCGGCGAACGGCCTCGACCGGAACGTCTCGCTCAAGCCCAGCCAGATGGGTCTGACGATCGATCCCGACCTGGCCCGCGAGAACGTGGCCGCGATCGTCGCCCGGGCCGTGGAGGTCGGCGCGTTCGTGCGGATCGACATGGAGGATCACACGGCCACCGACGCCACGCTGGACCTGTGGCGCAAGGTCCAGCCGACCGATGTCGGAGATGCCGATGTCGGTGTCGTGATCCAGGCAGCGCTTAGGCGCAGCGCGCGCGACGTCGACGCGATCATCGAGGCCGGGGGGCGCGTCCGGCTGTGCAAGGGTGCCTACAAGGAGCCGGCAGGGGTCGCGTTCCAGGACAAGGCCGAGGTCGATGCCGCGTACGAGCAGCTGATGCTGCGTCTGCTGCGTGCGGGCCGCAACCCGGCGATCGCCACCCACGACGTGCGCCTGATCAGGCGGGCGCTCGAGGTCGCTCGTGCCGAGGGGATCGAGCGGGACTCGTTCGAGTTCCAGATGTTGTACGGAGTCCGCCGCGATCTTCAGGAGCAGCTGGTGGACGCCGGCTGGCGGGTCCGGACCTACGTCCCCTTCGGCGGGCAGTGGTACCCGTATTTCATGCGTCGCCTGGCGGAGCGGCCCGCCAACGTCTCGTTCCTGCTGCGCAACCTGTGGCGCGAGCGCGGACGGACCTGACTGCCTGCTGACCGAGGCAGGTTCCGGGAATCCAAGAGCCGCCGGGTGGGCCCCCGGCGGCTCAGCCCTCGGCGGTGTCGAGGTGGAGGTCGTCAGCTACCAGCGCTTGGCTCCCTCGATCAGGAAGAAGCTGGCCGCGATCGTGCCAAGGAAGAGGGTGGCGCGGTGGGCGTACCACTTGAGTGTCGACTTCATTCCTGGTTCCCTTCGTCGATACCCGGCGAGGAGGGCTTCCCTCGCTTGCGGGGGGGAACCAGAAGGTAGCCGGGCGACACCGCCTTAAGGAATGACCCGTAGGTACTGGTACCCCATCCACTTAAGGTGGGGGTGCCGTCGCGCGACGCCCGGGTCCAGCCGATCACGGCGCCCGCCTCGCCTGCATCGCCGAGGCCCGGATGCGGCATGATCCGTCCATGCTGGATCGATCTGCTCCACCCGACATGCCGCCGCGCCCCGACCTTCGACGCCGCGTCCTCGCAGGGGAGGTGACGATCGGCGCGTTCCTCAATCTCGGCTCGCCGGCCGCAGCCGAGCTGGTCGCCCGGGCCGGATTCGACTGGGTGGTCATCGACCTCGAGCACGGGATGAGCACCGAGACGGACCTCTACCCGCAGCTGATGGCCGTCCAGGGCACGCCCACCACGGCCATCGTCCGGGTTCCGATGGCCGGACGGCTGCCTGTGGGGCGGACACTCGACGCGGGCGCGGATGGTCTGATGATCCCCCGTCTCGAGACGCTGGCCGAGATCGCAGAGACGCTGACCTGGATGCGCTATCCGCCCGCCGGCGTGCGCGGCGTGGCGACCTCGACGCGCGGCGCCGGCTACGCGACCGTCCCGCACGCCGAGCTTGCCTCGACGGTCAACGATCGCGTCCTGGGCGTGTTCCAGGTCGAGTCGGCGGCGGCAGTCGACGTCGCCGATGCAGCGGCTGCCATGGACGGTGTGGACGTGCTGTTCGTGGGGCCGGCCGACCTGTCTCACTCGATGGGGATCCCCGGACAGGTGGATGCGCCGCCCTTCCTCGCCACGCTCGATCGAGTGGTGGCCGCGTGCCGCGCCCACGGCAAGGAGGCCGGGATCCTGCTCCAGGACGCATCAGCCGTGTCCAGCAGCGTCGCGCGAGGGTTCAGGTTCATCGGCGTCGGCTCCGATTCCGGGAACCTTGCGAACGGAGCCCGACGGACGGTCCGCGACGCCCGTGCCGCGCTGGGCACCTGACCTCCCGGCCGCAGGACTCCCGGCGCATCACTCCTCGGCCAGCCGGACCAGGGGTTGCGGCAAGGCAGGCGAATCGTCTTCTTCCGGCCCGGCGCCTGCAGGCCCATCGCCCGGCGAGCCGGGCCGCACCCGGGCCCGCCGGTGTCCGGTCTGAGACACGATGACGCCGACCAGGATCAGCGCTCCGCCCGCCAGCTGCACCGGCTGGAGACGCTCGCCGTAGAGCACGGCGGCGGCTGCGATCGTCCACAGGGGCTCCACGGTCGAGACCAGTGACGCCTGCGCGGCGCCGATGCGCTGCGCGCCTGCGTAGAAAGCCTGGACCGGGACGAACCCGGCGATCACCCCGACGGCGATGATCCCCGGCCAGGCGTCTGGCACGACCTCAGCCGGCAGCACCGGATGGCCGATGACGAGAGAGGTCACCCAATACACCGCCGCCGTGGACGTCAGCATCACCGCGCCGATCGCGGACGCGCTGGCGCCGTCATCTGCGTCGCGACCGACCCGGTCGCTCCGCTCGCCTGAATGGCGGGCGGCGAGGATGATCCAGACCGAGTAGATGAGCGGGGCCGCG
This sequence comes from uncultured Chloroflexia bacterium, assembly GCA_963713095.1. Lineage (GTDB taxonomy): Bacteria > Chloroflexota > Limnocylindria > Limnocylindrales > CSP1-4 > CAIXZV01. The sequence continues at coordinate 844,964 of CAVQKK010000003.1, read as the reverse complement.
ATGATCAGCAGCAGCCCTTCCACCGGCGGCGCCGTATCGGCCTCGATCCCACCCACGGCGAGCACCACGCCCAGCACGGCGATGCCCAGCGCCGTCCAGGCGCGGCGCCCCTGCAGGGGACGCCCGAGCCGCAGCGCAAGGACGGCGACCACCGGCGGGTACAGATACACGATCAGGGCCGACAGGCCCAGCGGGACCGTCTGGATGCCGGCGTAATAGGTGGCCGTGTTGCCGACATACAGGACGCCCAGCCCGATCGTGGCCAGCAGTGTCGACCTGGGCAGGGCAACCAGCGCGCGACGGGCGGCCGGCCGAACGGCCAGCAGCGCCCAGGCGAGAGCGCCGGCGATCGCGAACCGCCACGCCATGAGCGTCAGCCAGTCCGTCCCTGTGGCGTAGACGGGCTTCGCGAACAGCCCACCCGAGCCGAACGCCACGGCGCTGGCGAGGATCAGGGCGATACCGGCGAAGCGGCTGCGGTCCACGGGCCGAGGGTATCGAAGGTCGGGGGGCGAGCGGACCGTTCCTACGGATCCCGTGGCAGGGCCCAATCGGCCACCGGCGCGTACACTGGCGGGGTGACTGAACTCACCGAGCGTGCCGTCGTGGCCCGCGTCCCGGACCTCGTTTCCCAACCTCTCATGGTGGTCGGCCGGCGAGAGCCGGTGACGATGCTCCCGGGCACGACCATCGGTGAATGTCTGCTCGCGGTCCAGCGCACCGGCACCGGTGACTCGGTGTTCGTGACCGACGCCGACGGGTTCCTGGTCGGCGTGCTCACCGAGCGCGACGTGTTCGGTCGGTTGGTTGGTCCCGATGTTGCCGCCGGGTTCGACGTCGATGCCGCCGTCGAGACCCTGATGAACACGGAACCTCGAACGCTCAGGCTGGACCAGACCGTCCTCGACGCGATCGAGCTGATGCAGGACGGTCGATACCGCAACCTGCCGGTGATCGATGAGGACCACCGGCTGGTGGGCGTCGTGCGCCAGGTGGACATCCTCAAGTTCCTTGCGGAGTCGTTCCCGGAGGAGCTGCTCAACCTCCCACCCCGACCGCACCAGCGGATGGAGCAGGCCGAAGGCGGATGACGACCTCGACGCAACCGATCGAGCGCGACGTCCAGGAGCTCGATCGGGTAACGATTCGGTTCGCCGGGGACTCCGGCGACGGGATGCAGCTGACCGGCACCCAGTTCACCCGGACGGCCGCGGTGTTCGGCAACGACATCAGCACGTTCCCGGACTACCCCGCGGAGATCCGCGCCCCCGCCGGGTCGCTGCCCGGCGTGTCGGGGTTCCAGATCAGCTTCGCTGCCTCGGACATCCACACGCCCGGCGACGCCCCCGATGTCCTGGTGGCCATGAACCCGGCGGCGCTCAAGACCAACGTCGGAGACCTCACCGCCGGCGGTGCGCTGATCGTCAACAGCGATGCGTTCACCACCGGCAACCTGAACAAGGCGGCCTACGCTGCCAACCCGCTGACCGACGGCTCGCTCAAGCAGTACCGAGTGTTCGAGATCCCGATCAGCACCCTCAACGCACGTGCGCTCGAGGGCCTCGAGATGACCGGGAAGCAGATCGACCTGACCAAGAACTTCTTCGCCCTGGGCCTGATGTTCTGGCTGTACGAGCGCTCGATGGATCCGACCCTGTCCTGGATCGATCAGAAGTTCGGTGCTCGGCCCGTGATCGCCGAGGGCAACCGGCGGGCGCTCAAGGCCGGCTACGCCTATGGCGAGACGACCGAGATGTTCCACACCGTCTACCGGGTGCCGAAGGCGCGCCTGGCGCCCGGGACGTACCGGAACATCACCGGCAACGAGGCCACCGGCCTGGGCTTCCTGGCGGCCTCCAAGCTTGCCGGCCGGCCCCTGTTCTACGGCTCGTATCCCATCACGCCGGCGTCGGACATCCTCCACCAGCTTTCGGCCTACAAGCAGTTCGGGGTCAAGGCGTTCCAGGCCGAGGACGAGATCGCGGCCATGGGTGCCACGATCGGCGCGGCCTACGGCGGGGCGCTGGCGCTGACCGGTACCTCCGGCCCAGGGGTGGCGCTCAAGACCGAGGCGATCGGCCTCGCGGTCATGACCGAGCTGCCGATGGTCATCGTCAACGTTCAGCGGGCCGGACCGTCGACCGGGATGCCGACCAAGGTGGAGCAGGCCGACCTGTTCCAGGCGATCTTCGGGCGCAACGGCGAGTCGCCGCTGCCGGTCCTGGCGCCGGCCACGCCCGGCGAGTGCTTCTCGCTCGCCATCGAGGCGTCACGCATCGCGCTCAAGTACATGACCCCCGTGATGTACCTGTCGGACGCGTTCGTCGCCAACGGCGCCGAGCCGTGGCGCGTCCCGTCACTCGATGATCTGCCCGACATCTCGGTGCCCGATGCCGTGCCCGGGAACGGCACCTTCCTGCCCTACGCGCGCGACCCGGAGACCCTGGCCCGACCGTGGGCGGTGCCCGGCACGCCGGGGCTGGAGCACCGCATCGGCGGCCTCGAGAAGGCCGACGGCCTGGGCAACGTCAGCTACGACCCGGACAACCACCACCGGATGAGCGTCCTCCGCGCGCGCAAGATCGCCGGCATCGCGGACGACATCCCGCCGCTCGAGACGTACGGCGCCGACGAGGGCGAGCTGCTCATCCTCGGCTGGGGCTCGACGTATGGGGTCCTGCGCAGCGCGGTCGAGCGGCTGCAGGAGGCGGGCCGCCCGGTGGCCCATGCCCACCTGCGGTATCTCAACCCGTTCCCGGCCAACATGGGCGAGGTCCTCACCCGTTACCGGCGGGTGCTGGTGCCCGAGATCAACCTCGGCCAGCTGTCGTTCCTCATCCGCGGCACGTACCTCGTGGACGCGCTCAGCTACGGGCGCGTCCGGGGCAAGCCGTTCCGGATCGGAGAGATCGTCGACGAGGCCGAGCGAATCCTCGGCGTGGGTGCCTGACCATGACGCAGCAGATGACCGACCCGGCCTTGACCCAGCCCATCGCGCTCACCAGGAAGGACTTCGTGTCCGACCAGGAGGTGCGCTGGTGCCCGGGCTGCGGTGACTATTCGATCCTCGCCCAGACCCAGAAGGTGATGCCGGACTTCGGCGTCCCGCGCGAGAACATCGTGTTCATCTCCGGGATCGGCTGCTCCGGCCGCCTCCCGTACTACATGAACACGTATGGGTTCCACTCCATCCACGGCCGTGCCCCGACCCTGGCCACCGGGCTCAAGATTGCGCGCCCCGACCTGATGATCTGGGTGATCACGGGTGATGGCGACGCCCTGTCCATCGGTGGCAACCACTTCCTGCACACGATGCGCCGGAACGTGGACTTCACGATGGTGATGCACAACAACCGCATCTACGGCCTGACCAAGGGGCAGACCTCCCCCACGTCCGAGTTCGGCAAGCGCACCAAGTCAACGCCGTTCGGCTCCGTGGACCGCCCGGTCATGCCGCTGACCCTCGCGCTGGCGGCCGAGGCCACGTTCGTGGCGCGGACGGTGGACACCCACACCGAGCACCTGCAGCACACGCTTGAGGCCGGGGGCAGGCACCACGGCGCCTCGTTCGTCGAGGTGCTTCAGAACTGCAACATCTTCAACGACGGCGCGTGGCGCGGGTTCACCGAGCGCGACGTCCGCGACGACCGGATGCTCCTGCTTGAGGACGGCAAGCCGATGATCTTCGGCAAGGAGCGCGACAAGGGCATCCGCCTGCGCGGCCTCCACCCGGAGGTGGTGACCATCGGACAGGACGGCGTCACCGAGGACGACCTCCTGGTCCACGACGCGCATGCCGAGGATCCCTACCTCGCGCTGATCCTTTCGCGCATGTTCTGGCCCGAGTACCCGGTGCCGGTAGGGGTGCTGCGCGAGGTCGAGCGCCCGACGCATTCTGACCTGGTCGATGCGCAGATCGAGCAGGCAATCGAGAAGTCCGGTCCCGGTGATCTCGCCCAGGTCATGCTGGCCGGCGAGACCTGGACCGTCGAGTAGGCAGGTCGAACGATGCTCTGTCCCGTCTGCCATTCCGACAACTTCGAGGGTGAGGACACCTGCACGAACTGCGGTGCCGATCTGTCCACGTCACATATGCCCGAGGAGCTGGCCGACTACCACGATCGGCTGCTGGGCGAGCACCTCGACGCGCTCGGGCTCGGACTGCCCGCGCAGGTCGACCCGGGAATGGGGGTGGCCGACGCCATCCGCCAGATGCATCAGCAGGGCGCAGACTGCCTGATCGTGTGTGAGGGCGGGCGTCTGGTGGGGGTGTTCACCGACCGTGACGCATTCGTGAAGGCCGTCGACAAGCGGCTGGCCCTGTTCAAGGTCCGGGATTTCATGACGTCGGACCCGGTCGTCCTGAGGACGGAGGACACGCTCGCAGTCGCCATCCACAAGATGGCCGTGGGCGAGTTCCGGCATATCCCGATCGTCGACGACCAGAAGCGGCCGCTCGCGGTCGTGTCCGCGGCCGACGTCTTCCGGCACATCGTCGCGTCGCTCGGGTGAGCGGCGGCGCCGAGCGACCGGCGCCGCGGGTCGCCATCCTCGCCGACGACCTCATCTGGTCCACCCGGCTGGCGGACGGTGTTCGCCGCGCCGGCGCCGAGCCTGTCGCCGTGCGCGCCGTACCTGCGCTTGAAAGCCTGCTGCCGTCGGTCGACGGCTGCGTCGTGGACCTCACGGCGCGGGCGTACGACGGCATCGAGGCGATCGTGACGGCCACCCGTTCGGACACGCCCGCGATCGCGGTCGCGCAGCACGACGACAGCGCCCTTCGACGAGCTGCCCGGCGGGCCGGAGCGAGCCGCGTCCACGCCTATCGCGGGCTGTTCGAGCATGGCGATCGCGAGCTCGGCGCATGGGTGAGGTCGCTGCCGCACGCCACCGGCGAGCCGCGATGAGCGGCCCGCCGGCGATCCCCGCCGGGCGGTACGCGGAGCGGCTCGGGGCAGCTCGCGGCGCCGCGAGCGCGGCCGGGATCGACGCCCTTCTGGTCGGTGTCGGGGCGGACCTGCGGTACCTGGCCGGCTACGAGGCGATGCCGCTCGAGCGGCTCACGCTGCTGGTCCTGCCCGCGCCGGCCGATGCACCGGCCACCCTCATCGTCCCGCGCCTCGAGGCCGCACCTGCACGTGCCTGCCCGGCCGCCGTCACCGGCGCGGTGACCGTGGAGACCTGGCAGGAGTCCGAGGACCCGATGGCCCTCGTCGCCGGCCGGCTGGCCGGGGTGTCCGATCGGGGCGCCGGCGGGTTCCCTGCCGTGGCAGTGTCGGACGGCCTCCGCGCCGCCTTCGTCCTGGGTCTGCAGCGGGTCCTGCCCGGGTCACCCTTCTCGCTCACCTCGGCCGTGCTTCGCGAGCTCAGGATGCGCAAGGACGCGGACGAGGCGGAGCTGCTGCGGGCCGCAGCTCGCGCTGCCGACCGGGTGGTGGCGTCGATCGCCGCGGGACCGCTGGTGGGTCGCACCGAGGCGGACGTCGCGCGCGAGGTACGCGATCGGCTCGTCGCCGAGGGTCACGAGCTGGCCGAGTTCGCGATCGTGGCGTCGGGGCCTAACAGCGCATCACCACACCATCACCCGGACGATCGTGTGATCCGGGAGGGTGAGCCGATCGTGCTGGATATCGGCGGCACGCTGGGCGGCTACGGCAGCGACACGACGCGGACCCTGTGGGTGACCGGCGGCGATGCCGCAAACGGACCCGACGAGGAGTATTGCCACCTGTACGCCGTGCTCCAGGGTGCCCAGGCCGAGGCCACCGGTGCCGTTCGCCCGGGTGTGGCGTGTGAGCGGATCGACGCCGTCGCGCGCGGCATCATCGCCGCTGCCGGATATGGCGCGAGCTTCGTCCACCGCACGGGTCACGGCATCGGGCTCGAAGGGCACGAGGAGCCGTATCTGGTGGCGGGCAGCACGGAGGTCCTGGCCCCCGGCATGGCGTTCAGCGTCGAGCCGGGCATCTACCTCGAAGCGCGGTACGGCGCCCGGATCGAGGACATCGTGATCTGCGGCGAGCACGGACCGATCGTCATCAACGAGCTCCCGAGGGACCTGATGGTGGTTGCCGGTTGAGCGGGGGGACGACCTCGGCCCGCGCGCCCGGCACCATGCCCGTCGGCGATTTCGGGCTGCGGGGGGTATCATCCGCCGATCGGTCAAGCGCCGACCGACCCGAGAGCCCAACATGATCGACCGTCACGCGCGGGCCATGTGCCCGCATCCCCTGGCCCGATGAGCCGGCGCAGCCGGCGCGGACGGTATCCGCATCCGACGCTGTCGTCCCGCCCGGCAGGCGCGTCCGCCGGCGCGCGCGACCCGTCGTCGACGGGCCCCCTTCCGGCCGCTGCGGAGCGGGGTCCGCGGGCGGTCGGGCCGGGCCAGCCATCCACCCGGCCGCAGGCCGCCGAGGGCCCGCCCGCGGCCGAGCCTCCCTCCGGCGTGACGGACCGTGCCGGATCGCCGGTGGAGCCGGTTCCGGAGCCGATCGCCGTGGCCTCCGAATCCCGGATGCCCGGCCCCGGGTCATCGTCCCGTCCCGTTGCGTCGCCCGCCGTCGATGCGCGCGAACGCGAGCATCTTCGACCGGTCGTGCACCGACCGATCCCGGCGAGTGGTGAGCTCTCCGTGTCCGATGGCGCACGAAGTGGTCCGCATCGCCCCGGTAGCGGTGCATCCTGCACGGTCGCGCAGCTGCGGCGGTTCATCAAGAGCCGTCCGTGGGTGCCGATGCACGAGCTGCGCCGCCGGTTCGGCATCAACGGCAACGAGGACGACGTGACCCCGATCGTGGTCGGGGACCGGCGCCTGTACATCGGGTTGCCGAGCGTGGAGGGACGACTGGTCGCGGAGCTCCTCTCGGGTGGCGACGTCGGCTACGAGCTGTCGCTGGACCCCTCGGTGCCGATGGTCGTCGGGGTGTACCCGATGCGCCCCGTCCCGCGGGCCTGATCCCCGGCCCTTCCCGTCCGGCGGGACACCGACCGAGTGAAGCCGTGTTTCGGCTCGCGGCACATCTTGTCGGGGCAATGACATCGTGCCCCGGTGGTGGTTGCCGGTCGGTCGCCCGCGTCAGCGGATGAGGACGTCCTCCAGGGCGAGCAGCCCGCGCTTGACGTCCAGCGCCGCCTCCCGCCCACCCCAGGCCGCCACCCCGTAGCCACCGAGCGACCCGTCGCCGGCGATCACGCGGTGGCACGGGATCAGCAGGCCCACGGGGTTTCGGCCCACGGCGCCCCCGACCGCACGGGCGGCCCCGGTTCGACCGATCCGGCGCGCGACCTGCCCATAGCCGACAACCTGCCCGCGCGGGATGGCCCGGACCGCTTCGAGCACGAGGCGGTCCCAGGCCGAACGGTCGCGGAGATCGACCGGCACGTCGAGAAGCGGCGCCGCCTCCCCTGCGAGGAACGCAGTCACCAGGTCCCGGGTCTCGACCGCGAGGTGGGCAGCGGGACCATCGACCGCCTCCTCGAGCGGGATCCGACGGACGAACCCGCGCCTGGCCAGCCCGGCGTCGAAGGCCTCAGCCGGCGACATGAGGGCCAGGGCGACGATCCCGTGTGGGCCGGCCGCAATCCGCGCTGGACCCCATGGGCCGTCGGCGATCGAGAGCACGAGCTCCGCCGGAGGCCATGCATCGGCGGCGGCCGATGCGGGCGCCATCCGGCTCATTCGTCCGTGCATGAATGGATGGTTGCATGATCGACGGATATGCGGCAGACTGCGCGAGCCATGTCGCACCAGCACGTCACCTTCGACGCCAAGAAGAAGCTTCGGCGGCCCTGCCGGAAGGCTCGGGCCCGAGGGCTCTGACGGCGCGCGAGCGACGAACCACGGAGCCTCCGGGACCGGAGGCGCCGAGGGGCCGCGGACACCACGATCGGTGCCGCGGCCTTTGTGATTCTTCGGACCTCCGGAACCCGCCGCGCTCCCCGCGGAGGACGTACGAAGATGCAGCTCCTGATCTACGGTCCGGGCCGGCTGGGCAGCGCCGTCGCCGCGGCTGCGACGGCGGCCGGCTGGCCGGACCCGGTCACCATCGGCCGCTCCCCGGACAGCCGCGTTCGGTCGCCGGCGCCCGCCGTGGACGCCGTGATCGACGCGTCGGCAGGATCGTCCGTCGCCGACAACCTGGCCCACGCCATGGCCGGCGGGAACCGCGCCGTCGTTCTCGCAGCCACCGGCTGGGATGCCGATCTGTCGCGGGTCCGCGATCTCCTGCTGGTCCACGGCGCCGCGGCCGTCGTGGCGCCCAACCTCTCGCTCGGCGTCGCGCTGTTCCTGCGCCTCGCCGAGACGGCCGCCGGCTGGTACGCAGCGGCGGGCGGCTTCGACCCGTCGATCGTCGAGTGGCACCGCCGCGGCAAGGTGGACCGACCCAGCGGCACCGCGCGCGCCATTGCGCGGCGCATCGTCGCCGCCGACCCGCGCTGGGTCCTCCCGGGCCCGGCTGCCGGGCCTCGCCCGGTCATCGAGATGGCCGGCATCCGGGCGGGTGCGGCGCCCGGGTCCCACCTGGTGACCTTCGATGGACCGGGCGAGTCCGTCGAGCTCCGGATCACGGCGCGCGACCGGTCCGCCTACGCGGACGGTGCCCTCGCAGCGGTGCGCTGGCTCACCGGCAACAGGCGCGAGCCCGGCGTGCATCCGTTCGACGCCGTGGTCGACGACCTGCTGTCCACGCAACAACGCACCCCCATCCCAGCCTGACCCCGTCCCACGAAGGAGCTCCCTCATGACCCGGACGAACGCCATGACCCGGACGAGAACGCCATGACCCGGACGAACGCCGCGCAGGACCCGCTCCCGCGGCTCCGCGGCGCGTTCACCGCACTCGTGACCCCGTTCACCGCTGACGGCGGTGTGGACGAAGCCGCGTATCGCCGGCTGATCGCCTGGCAGGTCCTGGCCGGCATCGACGGGCTGGTCCCGGTCGGAACGACCGGCGAGGCCCCGACCCTCTCGATCCCGGAACGCGATCGTCTGATCGAGATCGCCGTGGAGACCGCCGCCGAGCGGGCGCCGGACGGCCGCATCCCCGTGATCGCCGGCACGGGTACCAACGACACGCGGGCCTCCATCGAGGCCACCAGGCGCGCCGCCGCCCTCGGGGCGGATGCGGCCCTCGTGGTCACCCCCTACTACAACCGCCCCGATCAGCGGATGCTCGAGGCGCACTTCCGGGCCGTGGCCGATGAGGGGGGCCTGCCGATCGTCGTCTACAACGTGCCGTCGAGGACCGGCTCGAACGTCGAGGCCGACACGTTCCTGCGGCTGGCCGATCACCCGCAGGTCATCGCCGTCAAGGAGGCCAGTGGCAACATCGAGCAGATCGCGGTCATCTGCCGCGACCGGCCGCGCCGCGTCGCGCTGCTGGCCGGCGACGACGCCGCGACGATGGCCGTGCTCGCAATGGGCGGTGACGGGGTCGTCTCGGTCGCGAGCAACCACATCCCGGGCGAGATGTCGGCCATGGTCCGGGCGGCTCTGGCCGGCGACTGGCCGGCGGCGCGAAACGCCCACGACCGGTGGCTGCCGCTGTTCCGCGCCAACTTCCGGGGCGCGCCGAACCCGGTGCCCGCGAAAGCGGCGATGCTGGCGATGGGACTGCTCGAGCGAGACACCCTGCGGCCGCCGCTGCTTCCGCTCGCCGATGAACCCCGCGAGTGCCTCAGGTCACTGCTCCGGACGCTGGGCCTGGTCGATGGCGGTGGACGGCAGCCGGTGCGGCGTGCGACGGAGGCCGCGGGGTCGGGGTGGCCGGCACGCCATGGTCGACGGGTCGCCGGCCCGGGGGCCGTGGCGTGACGGCGCCGGATCCCGGTGTGTCCGTCATGCGGGCGGCCCCGATCCTCGACGACCTGGACGCCGGACGACGCCGGGTCGCGTTCCCGGACCCATCGTCGGCCGGCGGCTGGCGGGTCGATCCAGACACGAAGGCAGCCATCCTGGACTGCTTCCGCGATCGGTCGACGAGGACCTGGGACCTGGCGAGCGTGCTTCAGTTCCGCGACCGCACCGGCCTGCCCACGAAGCGGCTGCTCGACGGCCCTGATGCGGAGACGGCCGTGGACGCCGGCCGCCCGTGGCGGATCGTGCCCGGCGGAACCAGCCTCCGGGCCGGCGTCCACCTCGGCCCCGGCGTCGTCGTCATGCCGCCGTCGTTCGTCAACGTTGGGGCCTGGATCGGCGAGGACACGATGATCGACTCGCACGTGCTGGTGGGCTCCGGCGCCCAGATCGGCAGCCGCGTCCACCTCTCGGCAGGGGTGTCGATCGGCGGCGTGCTCGAGCCGGCCGGAGCGCGACCCGTGATCGTGGAGGACGGGGCGTTCATCGGCGCCGGCAGCCTGCTGCTCGAGGGCGTGCTGGTCGGGCGCGGCGCGGTGATCGGGGCGGGCGTCACGCTCACCGGGACGTCCCGTCTGTACGATCTCGTGCGTGAGCGGGTGCTCACGGGATCCTCCGGCGCGCCGCTCGCCGTCCCGCCCCGGGCCGTCGTGATCCCCGGCACCCGCTCGATCGGCGGCGCGTTCGCCGCCCGGCACGGGCTTGGCGCGCTGGTCGCGCTGCTGGTCAAGGATCGCGACGAGGGCACCGACGCCCGGGTCGCCCTGGAGGACGCGCTGCGATGAGCACGGCCGGTGCCGCTGCACCGCGAGTCGCGACAGAGCGCCGCCCGCCGAGGCGCCGCCGGCCCGCGGCTCGCAACGAGATCCTGCGGCGGGGGCGGTTGGGGGTCCACGAGCCGGTCGATCTCGCCGATCGCTTCGGCACGCCCTTCTACGCCTACGACCTCGACGTCGCGGGGCGCCAGCTCGACGCGCTGCGGGCGGCGCTGCCGCCTTCGTTCGATATCGCCTACGCGGTCAAAGCCAACCCGAACCTGGCAATCCTTCGGCACCTGGCGCAGCTGGGCGCCGGCGCCGATGTGGCGTCAGGCGGCGAGCTGCGGCATGCCCTTCGAGCCGGGTTCGATCCCGGGCAGATCGTGATCACCGGTCCCGGCAAGCGAGACGAGGAGCTAGCGGCGGCCGTCGCGACGGGGGTGCGCGCGGTGACCGTCGAGTCGCCGGGCGAGCTCCGGCGGTTGGCCCGACTCGCGGAAGGCCTCGGCCGGCGGCAACCGGTCATCCTGCGTGCCGCCGCCATCGAGCCGGCCAGCCGCGAGCGAGGCCGCCTGCTGGGCGACGAGGAAACCGGCAAGTTCGGCATGGACGCCGCCGACCTGCGGGTGGCGGCCGGCGAGGCCCTTGCATCCGACTGGCTGGAGCTGCATGGGCTCCATGCCTTCGGCGCGTCCAACCTGCTCGACGCAGGAGCGCTCGCCGATCACGTCGATGCGACCGTCGCGCTTGCGCGTGAGCTGGCGGCGACGGCCGGCTTCGGGCTGCGGCTGGTTGACGTCGGCGGCGGGCTCGGCATCCCCTACCAGCCGGACGAGGACGAGCTGGACCTGGCGAGCCTCGGCTCGCGGCTCGCCGTCACCGCCACCGCGCTCGATGCGGATCCCGCCACGCGCGAGACACGGGTGCTGCTGGAACCCGGCCGGTTCCTGGTCGCCACCGCCGGCGCCTACGTCGCGCGCGTCGTGGATCGGAAGACGATCCGCGGCCGGCCGGTGGCCGTCCTCGACGGGGGGATCAATCACGTGCTGCGACCGGTTCTCGTGGGCCACGAGAACCGCGTTCGATTGCTGACGCGTGGTGACGCTTCGTCAGGCGAGTCCGAACCCGCCCGCGCCACAACGGGTGGCGGTGGCGAGCATGCCCGGGTCACCGTTGCCGGGCCCCTGTGCACGGGGCTCGACGTGTTCGCTCAGGCGGCGGCCATGCGCGTACCCGAGCCCGGCGATCTGATCGCGGTCCTCGACGTGGGCGCGTACGGAGCAACCGAATCGATGCCCTTGTTCCTGTCGCACCCGATGCCGGCCGAGATCGCCTTGCGCGGCCGCCAGGCGTGGGTGGCCCGCCCAAGGGTCGAGCCCGAGACGTGGCTGGGCTGGCAGCGCGCGGAGCCCCTCGAGCCCTGAGGCCAGCGGCGCGACGACGGCTCGCCCGAGGTCGGCTGCGCGTTGGCCTCGCCCGGTGGCCGGCCGCGTAGGAGAATCGAGGCGCTCATGTCGCCCCGCCGAGTCGATCGTCTTCGCCGCCCACGCTTCCGGGGCATCCGAACGCCAGTCGCCACGCCGAAGCAGAGCATCGTGAGGCTGACCGTCGTGGGGGGAGCGTCGGCGGTGCTGCTGGCGCCGCTGTGGCTCGCCACGACGCAGACGGAAGCGGGACAGCGGATCGCGGATCTGATCCTGTACGGTCGGGTCCTCGCCGCGCCATCCGTCCTGGGTGCGGCGCGCGACACGCTGGCGACCATCAGCCTGGCGATGGGTGCGATGGCGGCGCTGGGTCTGGGCATCCTGGCCCTCACCCGCGGTGGCCCCGGGCTCCTGGCTGCCGTGGTCGTTTCGCTCGCGGGAGCGAACGGCACGGCCCAGATCCTCAAGGACAGCCTCGTTCGTCCGAATCTGATCGGGGACGCAGCGTACGCGATCGGCAACAGCTTTCCGAGCGGGCACGCGACCCTCATTGGATCGCTCGCCCTGTCCGGCGTGCTCGTGGCCCCCCGGGCCATCCGCACCCCGGTGGCGATCCTCGCGGCCCTGGCCATCGCTGCGGTCGGCACCAGCACGATCGCGGCCGGCTGGCACCGTCTGGCCGATGTCGTGGGCGCGATCCTGATCGTCCTCGCCTGGACCGCGATCTCCACCGCGGCGCTGGTCGTCGCGCAGGGCTGGATGCCGAGACGGACCTGGCGGCGCGGGCTCGGCGGTGGGGCGACGGGTGCCGCTGCCTTCCTCGGCACGGCCGCGGTGCTCGCCGGTGCCCTGGGGCTGGCCGCTGCCCTCATCGGCTCGGGGCCGGTCGCGGACTGGCCCGCCGCGGGGCCGGACCCCTCCCGGACGTTCGTCGCGGCGGTCACCATCTCCGCCGGCGCAGCGTTCCTGGCGGTGGCGGCCTACGTCTGGGCGATGCGGGGCGTTGCCCTGGAGCTGCCACCACCCCTTCCCTGAGAGCCAGGCGACGCGTTGATGCGCTCGCCATGCCAGGCACGCCGGGTGGCACGGTCGTCGGGACCGTGGTCCCGCGTCCTGTGACCGGCGGCCCGGCTCATTCGGGACGCGTGGCCCGCCCGGGGCCGACGGACCGCGCTGCTATACTCCCCTGGAGTATGACGACCAGCGTTCCCGAGACCACCCAGCCCATCGAGATCGTCCTGCCTATCGAGGGCATGACCTGTGCCTCGTGCGTGAACCGCATCGAGCGCTTCCTCAACAAGACGCCCGGCGTCGCCCAGGCTGCCGTGAATCTGGCAACCGAGCGGGCGACGATCAGCGTGGATCCCACGGTTGCGGGTCGGGACGAGCTGGTCCAGGCGGTTGAGGCGGCCGGCTACGAGGTCAGGGCCGAGCCGCCGGCTGCCGACGCGACAGCCGGTGCCCCCTCGCTCGAGGCCGAGATCACCGCCGATGACCTCGACCGTGAGCGTGCGCAACGCGTGACCCTCACCCAGTCGCTCGTTGCGATCGCGGCCGCGGCCGTGTTCATGGTCCTCATGTTCTTGCCGCAGACGGCGATCGCGATGGTGGACCTCAACAAGCTGATCCTGTGGCCGGCGACGGCGATCCAGGTGTGGGCCGGCGGGCGCTTCTATCGCGCCGCATGGCGAGCCGCCAGGCACGGCGGGGCGACCATGGACACGCTGGTTGTCGTGGGCACGAGCGCCGCCTGGGCGTACTCGGTATTCGTGACGATGTGGCCCGATGTCGTCCACGCGGCCGGTCTTCGTCCCGAGACGTACTTCGACTCGGCCACGATCATCATCGGCCTCATCCTGCTCGGGAAGTGGCTCGAGGCCCGGGCCAAGGGCCGGACGACCGGTGCCATCCGGCGGCTGGTCGGGCTCCAGGCGACCACCGCGCGCCGGCTGCGCAACGGTGTCGAGGAGGACGTCGAGCTCGCGATCGTGGTGCCCGGGGACCTGCTGCGTGTCCGCCCGGGCGACAAGGTGCCCGTGGACGGCGTGGTGGTGGAGGGGACGTCCGCGGTCGATGAGTCGATGCTCACGGGAGAGCCGATGCCGGCCACCAAGGCGACCGGCGATCAGGTCATCGGGGCAACCATCAACACGACCGGGTCGTTCGTGATGCGTGCCACGCGCGTGGGGCGGGACACGGCGCTGGCGCGGATCGTGGATCTGGTCCAGCGTGCGCAGGGGTCCAAGGCCCCGATCCAGCGGCTCGCCGACCAGGTCAGTGCGATCTTCGTGCCGGCGGTGCTGGCGATCGCCGCGCTCACGTTCGTGCTTTGGTTCGTGCTTGGCCCCGAGCCCCGCGTGACGCTCGCGCTGACGGCGTTCATCGGTGTCGTCGTCATCGCCTGCCCGTGCGCCATGGGCCTCGCCACGCCCACCGCGATCATGGTCGGAACCGGCAAGGGCGCCGAGGCGGGAATCCTGGTGCGCGGTGGCGCGGCGCTCGAGACCGCCGGGCGCGTCGACACCGTGGTCCTGGACAAGACCGGGACCCTGACGCTCGGCCGGCCCGCCGTGACCGCCATCGTCCCGGCACCTGGCTTCACCCCCGACCAGGCGCTCGACCTCGCGGCATCGCTCGAGACCGGCTCGGAGCACCCGCTGGGCGAGGCGATCGTGCGCAAGGCGCGCGAGACGGAGCTCGGGTTCACGGCAGTGACGGGGTTCGAGGCGATCGTCGGGCGCGGCGTGCGCGGCACGATCGACGGATCGGCGGTCCTGGCTGGCAGCCGGCGACTCATGGACGAGGCTGGCATCGACCTCGCCGCGCTGGTGGAGCCGGCACGCGCCGTGGCCGCTGATGGCGGCACGGTCGTATTCGTGGCCCGCGACGGCGTGGCGGCCGGCTGCATCGCGATCGCGGATCCGGTCAAAGGGGAGTCGCGCGAGGCGGTGGCCGGGCTGCGCGAGGCGCGTCTCGACGTCTGGTTGCTCACGGGTGATGCGCGGGTCACTGCGGAGGCGGTGGCGCGTCAGGTCGGGATCCCCGCGGACCGGGTGATCGCCGAGGTGCTGCCCGGCGACAAGGACGAGGCGATCACGAGGCTGCAGGCCGACGGGCACCGCGTCGCGATGGTCGGCGACGGGATCAACGATGCGCCGGCGCTGGCGCGCGCGGACCTGGGCGTGGCAATCGGGACGGGGGCGGACGTCGCGATCGAAGCCGCCGACGTCACCCTCGTGGGCGGCGACCCCCGGCTGGTGGCGTCGGCGATCGGGCTGTCGCGCGCGACCGTCCGAGTGATCCGTCAGAACCTGTTCTGGGCGTTTGCGTACAACGTGCTGCTGATCCCGATCGCGATGGGGGCCTTGTACCCAGCCTTCGGGATCACGCTCAACCCGGCGATGGCCGCGGGAGCGATGGCCCTGTCGTCGGTCAGCGTGGTCAGCAACTCGCTCCGTCTGCGTGGCGTCGACGTTCGCCCGGGCGACACGACGCAGCTCACCCGTGGCCGAATTGGCCTCATCCGTGATGGTGCTTACCTCGTCGTCGTCGCCGTGCTCGGGCTCGCACTCGCCGGCGGCGTGCTGGCGGCCAACGGCGTCGTCGATGCCTCGCTGCCGCACGTTGCGGTGGTGGCGGCGCCGTCGAACGCCCTTGAGCCGGCGACAGTGGGGGTGACGGCGGGCGACTGGACGGTGATCGAGCTCCGCAACGAGGACACCGTCGTTCGCGAGTGGAAGGTCGATGGCGTGCCGAACCTCGACGTCGTGGCCCGGCCGGGAGAGACAGCCAGCCTCCGGTTCGTGCTCAACGACCCGGGGACCTACCCGATCCTGACCGCGATCGACGGGCACGCTGCGGCGGGCACGCTGGTCGTCACCGCTCGCTGAGCCCGGTTCAATTACCGGAACGTAGACTCGGCTCATGACCGACTCACCCGTCGACCTCGCCGCCTCTGTCGTGTCCCCGGCGCGCGGCCGGATCCCCGTCCCGCACGATCGGCGAGACCTGCCAGGCGACTTCGGTCACCGGATGCTGGTCGAGGTCCGCTTCGGCGATACCGACGCGATGGGCCACGCCAACAACGCGCGCTTCCTGACGTTCTGCGAATCCGCGCGTCTCGCGTACTGGGAGGAGGCGACCGGGCAGCCGGTCGGCCTGCCGACCCATGGGGCCGAGGAGTCGATGATCCTCGCGGACATCCACGTCTCGTATCGATCACCGGCCTTCTTCGGAGAGGCGCTCACCGTGGAGACGCGGCTGGGACGGATCGGGCGGACCTCGTTCACGCTCGAGCACCGGATCACGGCCGGCGATTCGCCACGCGGCCACGCCCGGCTGGTCGCCACGGCGGGCGCCGTCCAGGTGCTCTACGACTACGCGACCGCGCGGCCGCTCCCGATCCCTGACGAGGTCGTGGCACGCCTCGAAGCCTACGAGGGCCGCCCGCTCCGGAGCTGAGGTCCCACCCGGGATGGTTGAGCCTGGCTAGGCCTCGAAGCGACGGAAGATCGCGACCGCGTTCTGTCCCCCGAACCCGAAGCCGTTGACCGCGACCGTGTCGACCCTGGCCTTGCGCGCCACCAGCGGCACATAGTCGAGGTCGCACTCGGGATCGGGCTCGTGCAGGTTGGCGGTCGGCGAGATCACGCCGTCCCGGATACCGCCCAGGGCGGCAAGCGCCGACGCGATGCCGGCCGCTCCCACGAGGTGCCCGATCATCGACTTGGGCGAGCTGACAGCCCGGGTCGCCGCAGCCGAGCCGTAGGCGGCCTTGATGGCCCGTGTCTCGGTCGAATTGTTGAGCGAGGTCGACGTCCCGTGGGCGACGATCCAGTCGATCTCGTCGGGCGCCACGCCAGCGTTGCGCAGCGCGTTGGTCATCGCCCGGGTCTGGCCGCGACCCGATGGGTCGGGCGCCGAGATGTGGAACGCATCGGCGGTCAGCGCCCCGCCGATGACCTCGGCGATCGGCGTGGCACCGCGGCCGAGCGCATGCTCCGCCGACTCGACCACGACGACGCCCGCGCCCTCGCCCAGCACGAACCCGTCCCGTGTCCGGTCGAACGGCCGTGATGCGGTCTCGGGCGATTCGTTGCGCTTGGACAGCGCGCCCATGTTGGACAGGGCGGCAACGCCCATCGGGACGACGGGTGCCTCGGAGCCACCCGCGAGGACCACGTCGCATTCGCCGGTGGCGATCAGCCGGAGGGCATCCTGGAACGCGATCACCGACGTGGCGCACGCGGCGACCTGGGTCATGACGGGTCCGGTGAGCCGGTACTCCATCGACAGCAGGCAGCCCGCCATCGAGCCCGAGAGGGCCGGGACGGCGAACGGGGAGACGAACCGCGGGCCTTTCTGGTCGTGGACGTGGGTGCCCTCGATGATCGCCTCGATCCCGCCGCCGCCGGTGTTGACGACGACCGCGACGCGATCCCGCTCCTCCTCGGTCATCGACGCAAAGTCGATCCCGGACGAGGCCACTGCCTCCTTGCCGGCCGCCATCGCGAGGTGGATGAACCGGCTCATCCGGCGCGCCATCTTGGGATCCATCGCGGTGGCGGGGTCGAAGTCGATGACCTCGGCCGCGATCCTGACCTCGAAGTCTGACGCATCGAACGACCGGATCAGCCGGGTACCCGTCACGGCCTTCTGGAGGTTTCCCCAGTAGGTCTCGAAGTCGTTGCCGATCGGCATCACCGCACCGAGCCCAGTGACGACTGCACGGCGCGCGAGGTCAACTGAGGGCACGATCACCTCTTTCGCTCGGATACCGGGACCAACGCGGGGGACAGGCGCGATTGTACGTTGCGCCGCCGGCGTGGTCGGAGGGCCGAGGCTACGCTCCTGCGAGCCATCGGCCGGGCGACGTCAGCGGCCGTCCCAGCGCTTGAAGATGATCGCGGCGTTGTGACCACCGAGGCCGATGCTGTTGGACAGCGCGTGGCGGACGCTCATGCCGATCGCCTCGCTGGACACCCAGACGTCGGCCTCGGGATCGAACTCGCGGTAGTTGATCGTCGGTGGCACGCACTGCTCGGCGACCGTCATCACCGTGGCGAACGCCTCGAACGCCCCGGCGGCGCCCATCATGTGACCGGTCATCGACTTGGTGCCGCTGATGACCAGCGATCGGCGGTCGTGCGCCGCGCGATCGCCGAACACGGTCCAGATCGCCTCGGCCTCGCGCTTGTCGCCCAGCGGCGTCGAGGTCCCGTGGGGATTGATCACGTCGACCTCGTCGGCCGGCACGCCGCGCCGCTCGAGCGCCGCCCGCATCGCGCGCGCCGACCCCGAGCCGCGCTCGATCGGCTGGATCATGTCCCAGCCATCGGCCGCGGAGCCGTAGCCCACGACCTCGGCGTAGATCCGGGCGCCACGGGCGCGGGCAAGCTCGAGGTCCTCGAGGATGAGCGCGCCGGCACCCTCACCCAGCACGAAGCCGTTCCGGCTGCGGTCGAACGGCCGGCTCACGTCCGACAGCGGTTCCCCCGGCCGCGGCGACCCGAGGCCACGCATGTTGGCAAAGCCTGCGTGCGCGACCTCGAGCAGCGGCATCTCCGACGAGCCGGCGATCACCGTGTGCACATCGCCCCGACGAATCAGCTCGGCACCCTCGCCGACGCAGTTGGTGCCGGTGGAGCAGGCAGTGACCACGCACAGGTTGTGGCCGATGGCGCCCGTCTCGATCGCGATCATGCCCGAGGTGGAGTCCACGAGGGCATTGGCGATGAATGTCGGGGCCACGCGCGCCGGGCCCTTCTCGTGCAGCACGTTCCAGCTGTCGATCATCAGGGTCTGGCCGCCGGCGCCCGTCCCGAATACGACCCCGATGTCCTCGCGATTGGCGTCGGTGATCTCGAGCCCGGCGTCTGTCACGGCCTGCTTGGCCGCGGCCACGCCGTACCACATCGCGGGCTCGCTGCGGCGGACGGCCTTGGCGTCCATCCACAGCAACGGGTCGAAGTCCTTGACCTCGCCGCCCGCCCGATGCGTGTACGGCGTGGTGTCGAACTTGGTGATCTCGCCCAGGCCCGACACGCCGTTCATGAGGTTCGCCCAGACGGTGTCCTTGTCGTTGCCGATCGAGCTGATGACGCCGAGGCCGGTGACGACGACGCGGCGACTGAAATCGGGTTGGCGCACGGGATCCTCTCGGTGTGCTGTCTCGCGGCCGGCTAGACCGCGGTTTCGGACGTGGCGTTCATCGCCGCCGCATCCGCGAAGGGGATGGCGAGTCGATCGGCCGCCGCCGCGTCGTCCAGGGCGAGCGGGACGGCGTCCGGAGCGATCCGCCGGATCAGGCCCGTGAGGACGCGACCGGGACCGATCTCGATGAAGGTGGTGACGCCGGCGGCGCGCATCGCCTCGACCGCGGTGACCCAGTCGACACCGGTGGTCAGGTGCTCGACGAGCTCGGCGCGGCAGCCGTCCGCGGTCGTGATCGCGCGGGCGTCGGCGTTGGCGAGCAGCGGCGGATGCGGGTCATGGAACGCGACGCCGGCCAGGGCCGCCCGCATGTCGTCGGCGGCGGCAGCCATGAGCGGCGAATGTGCGGCGACCGACACGGCGAGCAGCTGGACCCGGCGGGCGCCAAGGGAGCGGGCGATCTCGAGGGATGCCTCGACGGCCGACTGCTCGCCGGAGACGACGACCTGGCCCGGAGCGTTGCGGTTGGCGATGCCGAACACGCCCTGCCGCGAGGCATGCTCGATGAGCTCCGGCAGCCGCGCCTCATCGAGCCCGATGATCGCCGCCATGCGTCCTTCGCGATCCGCGCCCGACGCCTGCATCCGCTCGCCGCGGGTCCGGACGAGACGGGCGGCGTCCGCGAGGCCCAGCGACCCGGCAGCGACGAGGGCGCTGTACTGGCCCATCGAGTGCCCGGCGGCGAACGCCGGCTCCGGGACATCGACATCGAGGTCCGCCCACCTGCGGCGCACGGCCTCGAGATACGCGATCGACGTGGCGAGCAGCGCGGGCTGGGCGTTCTCGGTCAGGTTCAGGCGATCCTCGGGGCCGTCCCAGGCGAGGCTCGACAGCGGCTCGCCGAGCGCCTCGTCGACGGCACGGAACACGGCGGCGGCGACGGGCGATGATTCCGCGAGGGCTCGGCCCATGCCGAGGTACTGGCTGCCCTGGCCAGGGAACACGAGGGCGATCTGGCTCAT
The DNA here is from genome assembly GCA_963713095.1 of uncultured Chloroflexia bacterium. Lineage (GTDB taxonomy): Bacteria > Chloroflexota > Limnocylindria > Limnocylindrales > CSP1-4 > CAIXZV01. The sequence continues at coordinate 824,752 of CAVQKK010000003.1, read as the reverse complement.
TGGTGCGAGCGTAGTCGGCGGCGGGCGGATACCGCGCCAGATGCGTGCACGGTTGCAGGAATTGACGCCCGGACCTACGCTCGGGCGATGGAGGATGACGTCGTGACTGCCCCCGAGCGGCCCGCTCCGCCGCGCCCGAAATCTCGCCGCCCGCGATCCAGCGACCCGGCCGCCGGGCCCGAGCTGCCGGAGGCTCTCGTCCGGCGACGGCGGCGTGGGGCGTCCAGCCGCGCCATCGCGCGGATGTTCGAGGCGGATCTGTCAGCTCCGGTCGTGGCCGCCGGCACCCGTTTGCAGAACGTGCGGCAGATCTCGGAGCGCGTGGCCATGGGCCGTGCCCTGTGGCGGGAGCTCGTGGTCGGGTTCGCGTCCCAGCTGGGCGAGCTGAACCTCGGCTTCACGCAGCTGGCCGCGCTCTACGTGCTTGCCGAGGGAGCGACCACCACCGTGGCCGACCTTGCCGACACGATCGGGCGCTCGCCCTCGGCCACGTCGCGGCTGATCGACGGCCTTGTCAGGCGCCGGCTCGTCGAGCGCCGCCGCGAGGAGGACGACGGGCGGCAGCGGTCCGTGTGGCTGACGCCCCGTGGTCAAGCGGTGCTGAGGATCGTGGATCGCGCCCGGGCCGAGCAGTTCCTGGCAGCGATGCGCCCCATGCCTCGCGGCGAGCGGGCCCTGATCGCGATGGGCGTCGCGGCCCTGACCACCCATGCGATCAGCCGGCGCGGGCGGCTGGTCCGGAGCACTGCCTGAGGGGGCCCGGCGCCGAGCCGCAACCCTCCACCATGCTCGCAGCCACCGTAAGGAAGGAGTGCGCCGTGGATCAATCCAGCGTTCGCGACATCGAGTTCATGATCCGGCACCGACACACCGACGGCCCCTACGGCGAGATGCGCTCGGAGCCCTCCCACCGCGCAGCGGCGGATCACGACCCTGAGCGGTCGTGGGGGCTGCGGCGAATCTTCAGGTGCACGACCTGCGACGAGGCCGTGACCCTCGTCCCGGGCGCCGAGGGCGAGGCAGACGAGCATCGCTGAGGTGGCGCGCACGCGCCCGCGACCCGCGATCTGCGCCACGGCTCAGCGGCAGAAGGTGGCAACGACGTCGTACAGGACGGGCAGGCCCCAGCGCAGGGCCTCGATGCCGACCCGCTCGTCGACGCCGTGGAACCGCTCCAGGAACCGTTCCCCGGGATCGAGGCGGAGGGGCGAGAAGCCGTAGCTCGGGACGCCCAGCCGGATCAGGTGCTTGGCGTCCGTCGCGAACGGTGCCATCACCGGCACCGGGATGCCGTCGGGGTCGTGAGCCCGGATGGTTGCTGCCAGCAGGTCGTACAGCTCGCCGCCAGCAGCCGCCTCGACGGGCACCGCGCCGTGCGAGTGCTCCACCGTGCAATTCGGCGCGAGATCGCCGAGCCGGGCCAGGATCTCCTCCCGAACATCGCCCTCGGTCGTGCCCGGGAGGGTGCGGCAGTCGATCTCGATCATCGCCTCGCCGGGGATGACGTTGTACTTGATCCCGGTGTGGATCACGTCAGGGCTGATCGTGTTCCGGACCAGCGCCCGAACGGCACGCGCGTACATCGGGTCGCACAAGGTCCGCAGCGCGGCCTCGGCACGCCGCGGATCGTCGCCGCCGATCGCGGCCACCAGCCGGGCCTGATCCTCGGGAAGCGACGCGGCGATCTCGTCGAGCAGGCGCCGGACGGGACCGGTGACGTTCGGCTCTCCCGGCCGCGCCAGCCGGGTGACCGCCTCCGCAGCCATGACCGCGGCGTTGTCGTCACGGGGCATCGATCCGTGGCCCCACGCTCCGGTGACCCGGATCCGGTAGATCTCGAAACCCTTCTCGGCCACCTGGATCGGGTAGAAGCGGCGGCCCCCGAGGTCGACGGAGACGCCCCCAGCCTCGTTCAGCGCGCCGGCCGCGCGCACGGCCTCCGGCCGGTTGTCGACCAGCCATCCGGCTCCCTGCCATCCACCAGCCTCCTCGTCCGAGGTGCACGCGAACAACACGTTGCGCCGAAGGCCCGGGATCGGGTCCACGGCCGGGTCGACGCCGGCAGCCCGGGCCCGCCCGGCCAGCAGGCCGAGCACCGCGACCTCCATCGCGACCATCGACTTCATGTCGACCGCGCCCCGCCCCCAGACATAGCCGTCCGCCACCTCTGCCGCGAAGGGTGGGTGGGTCCAACCCGCGGGATCAGCCGGCACGACGTCGTGATGTGACAGCAGGAGCAGTGGATCGCCACCGGTGCCGTCGCCTCGAAGCCGGGCGACGACCGTGCCCCGGCCCGGGAATGGCTCCATCACCTCAGGGGCCAGGCCGGCCGCCCGCAGCTCGTCAGCGATCCGGTGCGACGCCACGAGCTCGGGGCCGGGCGGATCGGGCGGGTTGACCGATGGGATCCGGATCAGGTCGCGGAGGAATGCGATCAGCCGGTCGTGGGCCGCGGTCCAGGTGGCCGGATCGAGAGTCTGCGAGGGCAGCGAACCCGGCTTCGGACGGCGGTCGTGCTCGGACGGCGACGGTGGCGCGGTCACGGTCAGGCGGGTGGCGTGACGATCAGGGCTTCGATGATCCCGAGGCCGAACCCGATCACGACGATGAGCACGACCATCGCGATCAGGATGCGGAGGTAGTAGCGCTCACGGCGGAGCGTGGCGTGCAGTTCCGGATCATCCCCGCCGGCGATGTACGCCTGCTTGAGGCCCCGCCGCCGCGCGTGCTCGTTGCGGACGGCATCGTACTGCTCCGGGTCGGGCGGCAGGGGCGCTGGTGCGTGTGGCGTCTCGGTCACGGCCCCATCATGCCGCACCCGTCAGTCGTGGCGCAGCACGGAGCGGCGGCGATGCGGTTGTGACCGTCGATGCGAGCACGACGTCACTCAGGCGGCGTCGAACCGCTGCTGCAGTTGGTCGCGGTCGGTCTCGCCGGCGGCCAGCGCGAGACGGAGCAGGGTGCGCGCCTTCCATGGCTGGAGGTCGCTCGCGGCGATCCATCCCCGCGAGACCAGGGCCGGCACGGGTGGAACCCGGCCCGATCCCACGCGCGACGACTGGCACACGACGACGCCGGCCGACCTGGCCCGTTCGAGCGCCTCGACCTCGCCAGGTGTGGGGTAGCCGGCACCCGTCCCGGCGCTCACGATCCCGGCCGCGCCGGCCGCGACGGCGGCATCGACCATCGCCCCATCGGCGCCCTGGTACGAGATCACGATGTCGACCCGTGGCTGCGCCCGCAGGTCGACCCCGGCGAACCGGCCGCGAAGGTCGGCCGCCCGACCCGGACGATGGGCGATGATGACCCGCCCGTCCCCGTCGGTCCAGCCCAGCGGACCCGAGGCGCCGTCGGCGAACGCGCCGGTTCTCAGGGTGTTTGCCTTGACCACGTCCCGTGCCCCATGGATCGTGTCGTCCAGGACGACCAGCACGCCCAGGCCACGGGCCGCGGGATCGGCCGCCACTCTCACCGCGTTGAGCAGGTTGAGCGGACCGTCGGCCGACAGCCCGGACGCCGGACGCATCGCCCCGGTAAGCACGATGGGCCGGTCGGTCGCGACCGCGAGATGGAGCAGCCAGGCCGTTTCGTCGAGCGTGTTCGTGCCGTGGGTGATCACGACGCCGTCGGCGTCCCGATCGACGAGGCTGCCGACCAGGGATCGGAGCTCCGCGAGGTCGTCGTCGGTCATTGCATGGGCACGAAGTCGCCGGAACGGGACCTCGGTCACGGCGGCGACCCTGGACAGCTCCGGCACCGATCCCACCAGCGCACCCGGTCCCAGCCGGTTGCCGGTCTCGAGGTAGGCCGCGAGGTCGAGCCGGTCGACACCCACTGAATCGATGGTGCCGCCGGTGGTGACGACGGCGACCCGCGACGCGCTCACGGGGTCGGGAGGGCGCCAGCCGCGATCGCCGCCCCGTCATCCATCATGGCCGATGGGTCCAACGTGGACCGGCCGACCTCGGCTGCTGCGAGTGCCGGCCGCCAGTGGGGCGCCGTGGCCGGGGGTTCGTACGCGGCCACTCGCGCGATGAGACGCCGGATCCGGAGGCCCTCGATCGGCCCCAGGGCGTACAGCGGAATCCGCTTGAGCCACACCTCGCTGCCCAGGCTCACCGCATCTGCACCCGCCCAGACGTACTCTCGGCAGTCGTCGAAGTCGCGGATGCCGCCGTTGGCGATGATCGGCAGCCGGATGCCCGCGTCGCGGAGCTCCGCGACGACCCGCAGCCCGATCGGCTTGATCGCCCGCCCGGAGACCGAGCCGAACCGGTTCTTGAGCCACGGATCGCCGGTGTCCGGGTCCAGCCGGAGGCCCTTGACGGTGTTGATCGCCGTGATCCCGGCGCACCCGGCCTGCTCCGCGAGGCCTGCCTGCCACACGTAATCCTCGTCGGGGGAGACCTTGAGGATCACCGGGTGACGGCTCCTGGGAACCGCGCGCATCAGGCTGTCCTCGAGGATCTCGCCGAACGGGAAGTTGACGTTGTGGCACGAGGCATTGAGCTCTACCGCTGCGATCTCGCCGGGCGCCGCCCGCTCGTTGACGGTCTCGATCAGCTGCTCGATCTCATCGACGCTGAAGCCACCCACCGAGATGATCCGGTTGAGGGCGGCCGTTCGCGCGAAGTACTCGTCGAAGTAGCGCTCGATGCCGATGTTCGACCAGCCGAAAGCGTTGATCCAGCCGGCGTCGACCTTGCGCAGCGCACGCCCGTAGAGGCGGAGCATCCCGGGCAGCTCGGTCGGGCCCCAGTCCTCGCGGAGCGTGAAGTGCCCCTCGCGCGGGCCGACGGTCATGGTCCGGGTGGTGACGGCGCCGAAGCGCTCGAGCGGTACCCACTGGGCGATGGGGCTCAGCCCGTACAGGATGAGCTTGCGTCTGGACGCGCCGTAGCCCAGCAGGCTGGCCGAGGTGACGAGGCGGTTCCGCAGCCGGATCCCGTTGAGGTCGATCGTGCTCATCGACCCGAAGTATGCCGGGTCAGGTCGCGCGAGCAAGCGGCCCCTGGAGCTCGAGCTCGTCGGGGATCGGCTGGTAGCCGAGCGCGAGGTTGACCGCTCGCATTGGCGCGTTCTCCTCGTCGTTGCCGGTCTCGATCGCCTCGAGACCGTTCTCGATCGCCCACCCGATCGTGGCTCGTTTGAGGGCGGTCGCAATGCTCCGGCCACGCCACGCGGGCCGCACCGCCGTCATGTCGTGATACGCGCGGACGGTGCTCCCGGGCACGAACGTGAGGCTGGCATAGCCCACCACCTCAGCGCTGGCATCATCGACCGCGACCACGAAGCCGTCCCGGGGAACACCGACCCGGTCGACGTCGCGGGCCACGAAGGCGTCGAGCGCCCCGGCCTCGATCGGCTCGTCGCTGGTCGGGATGTCGGGAAATGCCTCCACGGCCGTCGCATGCACGCCCGGGATCAGGTCGGGCCGCGCCGCCAGCGTCGTGAGCGAGATGCCCGCGGGCGGCGTGACGGCCGGCACTGCCATGCCGGCGAGCTGGAGCCGGACCATCTTGGCACGCCCGGTGACCGTGAACCCGCGGTTGGTCAGGAAGCGCACGCCCGCCGCATGCGCTTCCGAGACCTCCGTCTGGAAGCCGGTCTTGGCCGCACCACGGGCCGCGTCGCTGGCGACCCGGTACAGGGCGGAGCCGATGCCCTGGTTGCGCATCCCGGGCATCACCCAGATCCCGAGCCAGTAGCGTGGGTAGACAGGCTGGAACATCCAGACCCGCCCCGTGCTCGCCGTTGCCACCGGCTCGCCCGCCACGTCGACCAGGTACCGGGTGACCTCACCCGGGTAGGTGGCGGACTCCCACTGCAACTGGTCAAGCGACTCGGGGTTGTCGGGCGTAACGGCGGTCCGGATGCGCGCGTGGGTGCCGAGGCCCGTGTCGTCCCCATCGTCGATCCGCCGGACGAGGAAGGTCACCCCGGGCTCACCAGCGGCTCGGCGACCTCGTGGGCGACCGCGGCCAGCCCGTCAGGCGCGTCGCCGGCCGGTACCCCCAGGATCACGTGGTTTGCCCCGGCCCGCACGAACGCCCGGGAAGTCTCCAGGGCCGCCTGCCGCGAGGTGCGGCTGGACCCACACGACAGCTGCGCCGCGAACGTGAACTCGCCTGGATCGCGCCCCTCGGCCTCGAGCGCTCGCGAGATCTCGTCCCGCTTCTGGGAGAAGTAGGCGACGTCACCCGGCCGGTTGCCGGGCAGCGGCCAGCCAGCCGCATAGCGCGCGGCGAGCGCGATACCCCGCCGCTTCTGGCCGCCCAGCCAGATGGCCGGCCCGCCCGGCCGGACCGGCGGCGGCTCGTTGGTCGCGTTGCGGAGCGGGTAGAACGGATCCTCGAGGCTGACGCCGGGCGGTTGGCGCGCCTCGTCCGAGAACAGTGCGGTGAGCACTCGCAGCGCGCTCTCGTAGCGGTCGTAGCGCTCTGGCAGGGGTGGCAGCCGGATGCCGAACGCCTCGTGCTCCCCCTCGTGCCAGCCGGTGCCCAGGCCCAGCACGAACCGCCCGCCGGTGACGTTGTCGATGACGGTGGCCGACTTGGCCAGCACGGCCGGATGGCGGAGCGTGTTGGCGAGCACCACGATGCCGACCCATTTGCCCGGCACCCGATGAGCGAGCGCCGCGATCGTGGTCAGCGACTCGAACGCGGGGCCGTTGCGCGCCCGGCTCGCGTCGGAGAGATGGTCGCTCATCCAGCCCGCGGCGAACACCGGCAGCGTGCCGGCCATCGTCCAGGTGTCGTCGATCCGGCGCCAGTCGAGGCCGGCCGACTCGGTCGCGGAGATCCGGAACCCGACCAGACCGGGGCGCGGCTCCAGGGGACCGGCCTGGGTCACCGGGATCCGGCCCGCGCGGACCGCCCGTTCACGAAACCGGCTGGGCGGGCGCACCCGTTCGGGTAGCCAGCGCCGTCCGGAGCTGGGCACCGCTCGTGATCGCGCCCTCCGAGGCCGAGGACACAAGCGCGGCGTACTTGGCCATGGCGCCGCTCGTGTACCGCGGCACGGGTGGCGTCCATTGCGTCAGCCGGGCCGAGAGCTCGTCGTCCGGGACCTCGAGGTTCAGCTCGTGCGCGTCGACGTCGATCACGATCGAGTCGCCCTCCTCGACCAGGGCGATCGGACCGCCCACCGCCGCCTCCGGGGCAACGTGACCCAGCATCAGGCCGTGCGTGCCGCCCGAGAACCGTCCGTCCGTGAGCAGGGCCACCGACTCGCCGAGGCCCTCGCCCACGAGCGCTCCCGTGACCGATAGCATCTCCTGCATCCCCGGCCCCCCGACCGGTCCCTCGTAGCGGATCACGACCACGTCGCCTTCGTGGATCCGACGCTCGCGGACCGCCTCGTAGCAGGCGTTCTCCGAGTCGAACACACGAGCCGGACCGCGGTGGAACCGGCGCTCGTGACCGGCCAGCTTCACGATCGATCCCTCGGGAGCCAGGCTGCCCCACAGGATCGCGTGGCCGCCGGTCTCCTTGATGGGGGTCTCGATCGGGTGGACCACCTGCTGCCCTGGGGTTTCGACGACGTCGGCGGCGATCTTCGAGATCGTCCGCCCATCCACCGTGCGCTCGTTGCCGTGAAGCAGGCCTCGCTTCAGGAGCTCGCGCATGACCAGCGCCACGCCGCCCGCGTCGTACATGTCCGAGGCCGCGAACCGCCCGCCCGGCCGCATGTCGGCGATCAGCGGCGTCCGGTCGATCACCGTGGCGAAGTCGCGTAGCGTGAACGGGAGCCCGAAGTCGGCCGCGATCGCCGGCAGGTGAAGCGCGGCGTTCGTGCTGCCTCCGGTGGCCGAGACGGAGGCGACGGCGTTGTCCAGCGATCCGCGGGTCAGGATCGAACGCGGTCGGATGTCGTGGTGGACGAGCGTCATCACGAGCTCGCCGCACCGGCGGGCCGCATCGTCCTTCCTGGGGTCCTCGGCCGGGATCCCGTTGAGCCCGGCGGGGGAGAGGCCGAGGAACTCGAGCACGGTCGACATCGTGTTGGCCGTGAACTGGCCGCCGCAGGCACCGGCGCCGGGACACGCACCGTTCTCGGCCTCGTACAGGTCCTCGAGCGTGATCTTGCCGGCCCGGTAGGCGCCGATCGCCTCGAATACCGTGACCACGTCGGCCGGCTTGCCCTTGTAGGTGCCGGGATAGATCGTGCCGTTGTAGAGCACGAGCCCGGGGATGTCGAGCCGCCCGAGCGCCATCGCCGCGGCCGGGATCGTCTTGTCGCAGCCGACCAGACACACGAGACCGTCGAACAGGTGGCCGCGTGCCACAAGCTCGATCGAGTCGGCGATGACCTCGCGGCTCACGAGCGAGGCCTTCATGCCCTCGCTGCCCATCGACACGCCGTCCGAGATCGAGATCGTGTTGAACTCCATCGGCGTGCCACCGGCCGCCCGGATGCCCTCCTTCACCAGCTCCGCGAGCCGCCGCTGGTTGAGGTTGCAGGGCATCGTCTCGATCCAGGTCGTGGCGACCCCGATGAGCGGCTGGGCCAGATCGTCGTCCGTGAAGCCCACCGCCTTGAGCATCGCGCGCGCGCCAGCCCGATCCGGGCCGTCCGTCAGGGCGTGGCTGTGTCGCTTGCCGGGATCGGTCGGGCGACCATAGGGAACGGCGTGATCGGCGGGCATCGGACGGTCCTCGCGGCGCGGCTGCGGGTAGACCGAACAAGGGTACGGCCGCGCCACGATCTTGTGGCGACCGGCAGCGGCTCGCATCCTCGGGTGACGCCCAGATCGGGGCGGCGCGGGCCCGACTGACCGTGCGGCTGCGTGGGTCCGTCGAGTGCGTCCGCTCCAGCCGGTGCGCTAGGTGCCCGCCGACCGCTCGTCGAGCCAGGCCTCCACCGTCTCGCGCAGCACGGCCAGCGGAAGGGCCCCGCCGCCGAGCACCACGTCGTGGAACTCGCGGACGTCGAAGGCAGCGCCCAGCCGGGCTTCGGCGGCGGCGCGCAGGCGCCGCAGCTCGAGCTGGCCGGTCTTGTAGGCGAGCGCCTGGCCCGGTAGCACGATGTACCGGTCCACCTCGTTGGCGATGTTGTTGGGCGCCAGGGCGGTGTGGGCGACCATGAACGCGATCGCCCGGTCGCGCGTCCAGCCCAGGGTGTGCAGGCCCGTGTCGACCACCAGGCGTGCCGCCCGCCAGGCGTCGAACGACAACATTCCGATGCGGTCGAGATCGCTCGTGTACAGGCCCATCTCCTCCGCCAACCGCTCCGTGTACAGCCCCCAACCCTCAACGTACGCGGTCGGACCGAGATGACGCCGGAACTCCGGCAGCCCGGGCAGTTCCTGGCCGATCGCCAGCTGCAGGTGGTGCCCGGGGATCGACTCATGGAACGCGAGGGCCTCGGCCTCGTACCGGGGCCTGGTCCCGGGGTTGGAGGTGTTGATGTAGTAGCGGCCCGGGCGCGAGCCTTCGATCGCAGGCTCACGGTAGTACGCGATCGTCGAGTGCGCCTCCTCGTGGGCTCCCATGCGCACGACCTCGCATGGCGCCTGGGGGAGCCGGCCAAACCAGTCGGGGATCGCTGCCGCCGCCCGTGCGAGGGAGGCGGCGGCCGTCTCGAACACCTCCTCGCGGGACGAGAAGTGCAGGGAGGGATCCCCGCGGAGGGTCGCCAGCGCGTTGGACAGCGACTTCGTGCCAAGGGCTCGCCCGGCCAGCGACGCCAGCTCGTCGTCGATGCGGGCGATCTCATCGAGCCCGACTCGGTGCAGGGCCTCGGGCTCGACGTCGAGCGATGTATGGGCGCGCACCAGCAGACGGTAGGCCGCGTCACCCCCTGTGACGTGTCCCATTCCCGGCCGGTCGTCGGGCCGGCATGCGGGCAGGATCTCGCCCTGGAGCGCATCACGCAGTCGCCGGAACGCCGGCCGGACCCCCTCGGTCACGGACGCGCGGAGGTCCGCCATGAATCGCGCCCGGTCGCCGCCGGTCCAGCCGGGCAGCTCGCCCAGCTCGCGGACCGGAGTCAGCAGCGGCCACGTCTCGTCCGGCGACCCCAGCAGCGACTCGAGGATGTCGATCGTCCGCGTGACGGGCGCCCGGCAGGGGACGCGGCCCTCGCCCACACCAAGGCGAAGGCGCGCCAGATGCCGGTCGGTGTAGCCGGCCATCGCCCGCCAGCGATCGACCATCAGGCTCGCGTCATCCCGCGTCTCGAGCCGCTGGTAGTCGGGCACGAGCAGGAGATTCGCAGGTACGCCTTCGATGGGGTCCACGTTCCAGTCGTCGAGCCCGGCGTCGAGCTGCGCGATATCGGCGCCAAGCGCCTCGCGCAGCGCGAGCACCGTTGTCCGGTGCGCCGCACCGTGGCCGCCGACCTCGATGGCGTCCGCACGGGCCAGGAGCTCGGCGAGCCTGGATCGGGCCCCCGCCGTCCCCTCGCGGCTCGGGTCGGGGAGCGACCCATCGAACCTCCGGTCGCCGATCGCGGTCGCGAACAGCGGCGCGAGCTCGAGCGTCGCGTCCCAGTAGTCAGCGGCGAGCGTGGCCAGCGCAGCGGAGGGCCTGGCGGTCGTGCCGGTGTTCGCGGGATCGCCGGCGATCGGTCCGGTCAGCTCCATTGCATCATGCTACCGACGACCCACGGCCCGTCAGCGGATGCAGGGACCGACGCCGACGGCTTTCGTCTGGCCGATGGCCGGCGAGATCCGGGCCTCCACCGCGGTCGGGCTGAGCGCGTAACCAACGTTCGGATCGGACCGCGATTCGGCGAACACGAGCCCTCCGACGCTCCCGTCGCCGAGGATCAGCGGTCCTCCCGAGTCGCCGGGCTCGACCGCCGCTCGGAGCTCGAGGATCTCGCGGGTCACCAGGTGCCGGTCGTAGATGTCGCGTCCCGTGGCCTGGTACGAGCCTGCGACCGCGGCGGGCAGGACGGCCAGCGGGCCACCGCCCGTGTAGCCGAGCGCCGCGCCGGTCGTGCCCCGATCCGGGGCCGAGCGAGCCAGCGACAGACCCGTACCCGTCAGGCCCGGTGCGTACAGCAGCGCGACGTCCAGGTTGGGATCGAACAGCACCGGAATGCCATCGACCAGCCTGTCCCCCAGGGCGATCCGGATGGTCGAGGCGCCGGCAACCACGTGGGCGTTCGTCACCATGTACCCCTTGCCGATGAGGATCCCCGTCCCGGTGACCTGGGTCGTGCAGGCACGGGTCGTGATCCGGCCGGTGCTGGCCAGCGCCGGTGCGGCGATCTGCTGCGCCTGGCGATCGGTGGGCGTGTCGACCGCCGGCAATGGCAGCGGGTCGAGGCCGATGAACACGTCCGGCAGGCCCGATGCGTTGAGGGCGCCGGCGATCTGGCCGACGACCTCGGTCGGTGGCGGCAGCACCCCGTCGACGCCACGGACGATGACCGACTGCGTCGCCGTGCGCGCCAGGGACGGGAACGGACCCGCCGCAAGCAGCCCCCCGGCCAGCCAGATGATCAGGATCGCCTGGCCGAACCCCACGAAGCCGCCCACCAGCCGGTCGGCACCAGACAGCACCTCATGTCGAAGCTGCGCCGCGAGCGCCTGGCCCAGGGCCGAGCCCAGGCCCTCGCCGATGAGCACCGCGCCCAGCACCGTCCCGAGCACGATCATGGCGCGGGGGATGGGCTCGAAGCCGCGCGTGACATCGAGCAGCCAGGGCGCCAGGGCGAGGATCGCGACGATCCCGGCCAGGGCGCCGGCGATCCCGCCAATCTGCGGCAAGGCGCCGGTACGGATGCCGGCGATGATCGCGACCGCCAGGGCGAGCAGCGCGATGAGGTCGAACAGGTTCACGCGGGGAGTATCGGGGAGGCTGCGGAAGCGTGCCGCGGGCAGACCGGAGGGGCTCGCTCCGGCGCTGATCCGAGGCCGCCTGGCCTGTCGGGTCAGCCCGGGAGGGTGACCCGGACAGGCGGCGCATCACCGAAGGCCGCGACCGTGTATTCGCCGGGATCGAGCTCGCCCAGGTCCACGATCGTGGCCTTGTACACCGCGATCTCGATGCACGCGACGTCCAGGCGGGACGCGCCTTCGCGGACGGTGAGCGTGATCGTGTTGCCGTCACGGGCGACGTCGACGCCCGCCAGCACGTTGCACGGCTCGACACCGCTCCACCAGGCGACCGTCACGGACAGCCGGCTTCCGTCGACCGACGCCTCGAGCCCCGTCGCCCCCACCCGGTGCACGTCCATCAGACCGGCCATCGGCGTCACCATGGTTGGCCGGGGCTGCGGCAGAACACCACCGGACCCGTCACCACCCGGCTCGACGGGCACGATCCCTCCGCCGGGGTTGGGCTCGCTCCCTGCGCCGGTCCCGGCGGACGCCGTTCCGGAAGACGCGGGTGACGAAGGCACCGGTACCGCCGTCGGGGCTGGTGCGGTTGGGCCGGGGCTCGAGGAAGCCGGGCCCGCCGGGGCACCGCCGGAGGTGCAGCCCACCAGTGAGACGATGAGCGCGAGGATGGAGGCAGCCAGCCAACGGGATGGGAAGGTCATGGTCGCCGGACGGTCGCGCGCGGCACGCGGTTCCCCGCGACGCGTCGTTCGTGACCTGCGGCCGGTCAGCCGGCCGCCTGCATGCCCAGGGTGGTGTCCACGCGGGCCGGGTGGGCGGCCTCCCAGGCAGCGATCGCGTCAGCACGGGCAAGGACATAGCCGATCTCGTCGGTGCCGGCGAGCAGCATCGCCTTCGCGAACGGGTCGATCTCGAAGTCGATCGTCGAGCCGTCGGGCAGCAGGATGCCCTGCTCCGCGAGGTCGACGCGGAGCTCGGCCTCGGGATCCGTCTCGACCAGCTCGAACAGCCGGCGATGGGTCTCGGGGTCCACCACGATCGGCAGCACGCCGTTCTTGAGCGAGTTGCTGCGGAAGATGTCGGCAAACGAGGTCGACAGGATCGCCTGCACCCCCCACGCGCGAAGCGCCCAGGGCGCGTGCTCGCGCGACGAGCCACAGCCGAAGTTGTCGCCGGCCAGCAGGATGCGGCGCCCGGCCATCCCCGGCCGATCCACGACGAACGCCGGGTCCTTTCTCGTCCCGTCCTCGTTGAACCGCCAGTCGCGGAACATGGCGTCGGCAAGGCCGGCCTTGTCCGTCACCTTGAGATACCGGGCCGGGACGATCTGGTCGGTATCGACGTTCTCAGCCCGCAGCGGGACGACCCGGGAGCTGAACCCGCGGAACCCTTCGGCCATCTCAGTACCCTCCGCCGACCGTCACCGGCTCCTCGATGCCCGGGAGCGTCCTCGGGTCGGTGACGACACCGCTCAGCGCCGATGCCGCCGCCGTCAGGGGAGAGGCCAGGAACGTCCGGCCACCCTTGCCCTGCCGGCCCTCGAAGTTGCGGTTGGACGTGCTCAGCGCGTACTGGCCGGGCGCGAGCTGGTCGCCGTTCATCGCGATGCACATCGAGCAGCCCGATTCGCGCCACTCGGCGCCGGCCGCCCGGAAGACTTCGTGGAGCCCCTCGCGCTCGGCCTGGGCCTTCACCTGCTGGGAGCCGGGGACGATCATCAGCCGGACGCCCTCGGCCGCGTGACGTCCCTTGAGCACGCTCGCAGCCAGACGCAGGTCGCTGATCCGGCTGTTGGTGCACGAGCCGATGAACACGACGTCGACCGGTTGGCCGGCGATCGACTGACCGGGCGCGAGCCCCATGTACTCGAGCGCGTGCTCCGTTGCCCGGCGCGCGGCCGGGTCGTCCAGCTCGGACGGCGTCGGGATCCGTCCGCCGATCGGGATCCCCATGCCGGGGTTCGTGCCCCAGGTCACCATCGGCTCCAGAGCCCCGGCGTCGATGACGATCGAGCGGTCGAACCGCGCGCCGTCGTCGGTGGGCAGCGCTCGCCAGCGGGCGACCGCGTCGTCCCATGCCGCGCCCTGCGGCGCGTGGCGCCGGCCGTGGATGTAGTCGAAGGTGGTGTCGTCCGGCGAGACCAGGCCGGCTCGCGCTCCACCCTCGATGCTCATGTTGCAGATCGTCATCCGCTGCTCCATCGACAACGCCCGGATGGCCTCCCCGCGGTATTCGAACACGTGGCCCGTGCCACCGCCGATCCCGATCCTCGCGATCAGCGCCAGGATGATGTCCTTGGCGCTGACGCCTGGCCGCAGGCGTCCGTCCACGCGAACCTCGTAGGTCTTCGGGCGCCGCTGGAGCAGGGTTTGCGACGCCAGGACCATCTCGACCTCGCTGGTCCCGATCCCGAACGCGAGCGCCCCGAACGCCCCGTGGGTCGCCGTGTGGGAGTCGCCGCACACGATGGTCATCCCGGGCTGGGTCAGACCCAGCTCGGGGCCGATGACATGGACGATCCCCTGCGTGTCGCTGCCGAAGGCGTGCAGCGGGATGCCGAAGTCGCGGCAGTTGGTCTCGAGCTGCGAGATCTGGGCCGCGGCCTGCAGATCGATCATCGGCAGGCCTCGCGGCGAGGTGGGCGTCGAGTGGTCGGCCGTGGCGACGGTCTTGTCGGGGCGCCGGACCTCGAGCCCGCGGTTGCGGAGCCCGGTGAACGCCTGTGGGCTGGTGACCTCGTGGACGAGGTGCAGGTCGATCGCGAGGATCGCGGGCGCGCCCGGCTCATCGGCGACGACGTGCTCGTCCCAGATCTTCTCGACGAGCGTGCGCGGTCTGGTCATGCGGGTGATCTGCCCTGATTCGGTTGCGGGGCCCAAGCGTACCAGCGGGGCCGGGTTCCACCCGGCGGCGACGGTATTTCCTCCCGACGCGCCCAGGTTGGTACTTCCGGGGGACGGTGACGTGGGAGCAACGGCGCCAGACTCTCGTCGTGTCGGATCAGCGTCGCGGTGTCCGGACCGGGCTCCCGGCCGGATCAGATGGGAATGACATGTCCATCACCCCAGCGGGTGCCGAAGCCGAGCCGAGCAGGACATCGACCGGGCGCTCGCCCGCCTCCGCCAGCCATCGCGAACCGATGCGGCGCCGGCTGGACGCCGTTCCGGTTCCGGTTCGGCTGGTCGTGTTCACCGCGTGCGTGGCGCTCGCCGCCGCGGTGGTCTTCCTCGCCTTCCTCTACGGCCGGCCGGTCGTGGCCACCGGCCTCGAGGTGCCATGGCCGGTGATGGCGGTCGCCTTCTTCGCCGCCGAGTTGAAGGTCGTCGTCGTCCATTTCCGCCGCGAGCGTCACTCCTACTCGCTCAGCGAGCTGCCGGCCGTGATGAGCTTCTTTCTGCTCACCCCGACCGAATACCTGGTCGCCCTCCTGGTCGGCAGCGCCGCCGCCCTTGCACTCGATCGCTCGTCGCCGATCAAGACGCTGTTCAACCTGGCCAACTTCGCGTTCACCGCGGCGGTGTCGCTCACCGTGTTCCACCTTCTGCTCGAGCTGGGGCCGGCCAGCGGGCCATGGGCCTGGGCAGCTGCGTTCGCCGCGACCCTGACGGCCGCGGTCCTGAGCTCGTTCTCGATCGCGACGGTGATCACCGTGTCCGGTGGCGCCCCGCAGTTCGAGAAGCTGCCGGAGATGATCCAGTTCGGGGCGCTGGTGGCTGTTGCCAACACGAGCCTCGGACTGCTGGCGGTGGATCTGATGCAGCTCGATCCGGAGCTCCTCGCCCTGCTCGTGGTGCCGCTGGTGACCGTGTTCCTCGCCTACGGCGCCTACGTCTCGGAGCGAGAGAAGCATCAGCGGCTGGAGCTCCTGTACCAGTCGAGCCGGATCCTCCAGCATTCGCCGGAGCTGGACTCCGCCCTGGCCGCGCTGCTCGAGCATGCGCGGGAGATGTTCCGGGCAGAGCGTGCCGAGGTGCTCATCTGGCCGCGGGACGAAGCGGCCGGCGGCCTGCTCACCACGCGGACGGCGGACGGGGACGGGTCCGGGATGGTTCCGATCCCGGTGGCGAAGATCGGCCGTCTGCACCAGCGCGTCGCGGAGGACCACCAGGCGTTCCTGGAGGTCGCGCCACGTGTCGGCCCCGACGGGATTCGCATGGCGATGGCCACGCCGCTCATGGGGGAGTCGGGACTGATCGGCTCGATCGTGATCGCCAACCGCATGACGGCCGGCACGACGTTCGGCGACGACGATCTACGGCTGCTCGAGACGCTGGCCAACCAGGCGGCCGTGGCGCTCGAGAACGGGCAGCTGGAGCAGTCCCTGGCCGAGCTGGGACGGCTCAAGGAGCAGCTTCGGTACCAGGCGTACCACGATCCGCTCACGGGCCTCGCGAACCGCAGCTTGTTCGTGCAGCAGGTGGACGAGGCGCTGTCGCGGCCCGTGGCCGGCCGGGTTCCGGTGGTCCTGTTCGTCGACCTCGACAACTTCAAGGATGTCAACGACAGCCTCGGGCACGCGGCCGGCGACCGTCTCCTGGTGGCGGTCGCGGAGCGCGTCCGAGCGTGCGTCCGAACGGGTGACGTCGCCGCGCGGCTCGGTGGGGACGAGTTCGCCATCCTTCTGGGCGACGATCGTGGCCTCTCGGCCGGGGTCATGGTTGCCTCCCGGCTGATCGACGCGATGGCGATGACCGTGCCGGTCGAAGGCCAGGAGCTGCTCGTCACCGCCAGCATCGGCATCGCCGCCGGCCCGGAGGGCGTCGGACGCGCCGACGAGCTGCTTCGAAACGCTGATGTCGCGATGTACCGGGCGAAGCAGGCCGGCAAGAATTGGTTCGCGGTGTTCGAGGCGACGATGCATGCCGCGATCGTTGCCCGCCACGCGCTGTCCGGCGAGCTGACTCGTGGCATCTCGACCGACCAGATCGACGTGTTCTACCAGCCCATCGTGTCGCTGGCGGCGGGGCAGATCGCGGGCGTCGAGGCGCTGGCCCGATGGCACCACCCAACCCGCGGCCTGGTGGGGCCCGACGAGTTCATCCCGCTGGCCGAAGAGAGCGGGGCCATCCTCGCCCTGGGTCGGGGCGTCCTGTTCCGGGCCTGCCGCGACGCTGCGTCGTGGCGCAATGGCGCCGGCGAGCCGCTTACCCTCACGGTCAACCTCGCGGCCGCCCAGCTGCAGCACGAGGGCTTCGTCGCGGACCTGGAGGACATCCTTCGGGCAACCGGTTTCCAGGCCTCCAACCTGGTGCTCGAGCTGACCGAGACCGCCATGTTCCACGACACCCAGACGACGATCGCCCGCCTGGCCGCGCTCCGGGACCTCGGGGTTCGCATCGCGGTCGACGACTTCGGCACCGGCTACTCGTCGCTCGGCTATCTCCGGCGCTTCCAGGTGGACATCCTCAAGATCGCGCGCGAGTTCGTCGTGTCCGGGACGGCGGGTCCGAGCGGCTGGGCCTTTGCCCATGCGATCGTCGCGCTCGGCCGGACGCTGGGTCTCCGGATCGTGGCCGAGGGGATCGAGGACGAGGGGCAGCTGCGCCGCCTGCGTGAGCTGGGATGCGAGCTCGGCCAGGGGTTCCTGTTCGCGCGCCCCATGCCCCGGGCGGCGATGGCAAGCTGGCTGGAGCGACCACCGATCAAGTTCGGGCCGGTACCCGTGGCCCCGGTCACCGGGGAGCTGACGTCAGCAGCCGTCAGGCCGGCATCGAGGAAGACCGCCTGATGAGCCCGCCGGAAGCCTGATGTTCATCCTGTACCCGCTCGCCATCGGCCTGGTCGTCGGGCTCCTGGTGGGCGGGAGCCTCAACGGCCTGGTCGCGCTGCGGATCCGCTGGGCGCCCGTCATCCTGCTCGGCCTCGTCGCCCAGCTCGTCCTGTTCTCGGACCCCGTGACCTCCCGGATCGGCGACCTCGGCCCTGCCCTGTACGTTGGATCGACGGCGGTTGTGCTGCTGGCGGTGATCCGCAACGGGGCCATTCCCGGTATCGCGATCGTTGCTGCCGGGGCTGCCTCGAACCTGCTCGCGATCGTGGCCAACGGCGGGTACATGCCTGCCGCTCGAACTGCGCTCGCGGCCCTGGGCAAGCTCGAGCCGGCCGTCTACAGCAACAGCGCCGTGATGCCGCAGCCGGCGCTGTCGCCGCTGACCGACATCTTCGCGATGCCCCGCTGGCTGCCCGGGGCCAACATCTTCAGCGTGGGCGACGTCCTGATCGGGGTCGGGATCGCGGCCACGGTGGTGCTCGCGATGCGAGCCGGGCCCGGCACGGTGCCAGCCGGGTCGGGATCGACGCCGGACCCCGCCGGCACGCCGCGAGCCGAGCCTGACGCAATCCCTGCCTCGCCGCCGGTGCGGCTGCGCACTGGCCCTGAAGCCTGACCGGGTAGTACCTCTGGGCAGGGGATGCTGCCGTTCGTCGGGGTTACGGTCCCTGGCGAGGCAGCAAACCTCCATCTTGGTTCCGTCCAGGGCAAACCCGTCGTGAGGCGGGGACGCAAAGCCAGGGACCTTCTCCGGAAGACCGCCCGGTTGCCGGACTCGAGACGCCAACGGCATGACTCAAAGGAGTCGGAACGTGAAGGCGAACCTGGCGCGCTTCACCTGGACATTGGCGACGCTCGCCGCCATGGCCCTGATCTTGGGCGCGGGAATGCGGTGGTACTGATGGCCACGACGCGCACGCGAACGGTCCCGGTCATCGACTGCCAGCAGCGCTGGAACTGATCAACGGGGGATCCATCCTCGTAGCGCCACGGGACCGCCGGGACCACCCGGCGGTCTCTTGCTGTCCGGCCCGACCGAGGGTTGCGGCCGGGGGTGGTTGCGCCATGTGGGGTGGGCGGCTATGCTGCCCGGACCCGCCGCCTGCGGGACATGGGAGTCGTGACGCTTGGGCTTCTTCTCGGATCATCAGCGCAGCAAGGTCGCCGTCGTCGTAACGGCCGACGGCCGCCGCGTGAGCGTTCCCCTGCGCGATCTCGAGCCTCGTGACGTCTCCCTTCTCGGCTTGCTTCGCTCGCTTCTTGCCGGTCTCGAGGAGGACCTCCTCCTTATTACCGGCTCCCGGCGGGAGAACGGAGGAACGCGGAGCGACGAGCGCCACTGAGGCGCCGGCCACCGAGCACCGAAGGGACCCTCGCTGGGAGGCGAGGGTCTTTGCATGTCCGGGCGGTCGCGGAACCGCCGGGCGGAGGACCGAAGACGATGACGATGACCCGAGGCGAGCCACCGTCCGGTGGCACGGCTGATGGCTCGGCGGATCCAGCCGGCGCCACCGCGGCCGCCCCCGCTCGCACGCATCGCAGCCACGTGCCCGGCGACGGCTCCAAGACCGCCGCGGCCGTCGAGCAGGCCCGTCGCGAGATGCTCCACGAGGGCAGGACCCGCAAGCGGACCCGGATCGGTGCCGACGTGCTGATGGAGGCGCTCATCCACCAGGGCACGGACGTCATGTTCAGCTATCCGGGTGGCGTCATCCTCCCGATCTACGACATCCTGGGCGACTACCCGGAGATCCGCCACGTCCTCGTCCGCCACGAGCAGGGCGGCGGTCACGCCGCCGACGGCTACGCTCGAGCGAGCGGCAGGGTCGGCGTGTGCATGGGCACCAGCGGCCCGGGCGCGACCAACCTGGTCACCGCGCTTGCCACCGCGCAGCTCGATTCGGTGCCGATCGTTGCGATCACCGGGAACGTGCCGACGGCGCTGATCGGCAAGGATGCGTTCCAGGAGATCGACATCACCGGCATCACGCTGCCGATGACCAAGCACAATTACCTCGTCCGCGACGCCGACGACATCCCGCGGGTCGTCGGCGAGGCCTTCTACCTGGCCAAGCACGGGCGTCCCGGGCCCGTCCACATCGACATCACCAAGGACGCCCTCCAGCAGGAGACGACCGCCGAGCACCCCTCCCGCGAGGAGATCATCGCCGGGCTGCCCGGCTTTCGCCCGACCCTGGACGGCCATCCCAAGCAGCTCAAGCTGGCGGCGCGGGAGATCGCCGCGGCAAAGCGGCCGCTGATCCTTGCTGGCCACGGAATCCTCATCGCCGAAGCCTGGGATCAGCTTCGCGCCTTCGCCGAGAAGACGCAGATCCCGGTGGCCTGGACCCTGCTCGGCATCGGCGCGATCGACGAGCAGCATCCGCTCGCGTACGGCTACATGGGGATGCACGGGTGGAAGCACGTCAACCGAGCGATCCAGTCCGCCGACCTGCTGATCGCGATCGGGATGCGCTTCGACGATCGGGTGACGGGGAGCGTCCGGACCTACGCACCCTACGCGCGGATCATCCACGCCGACATCGATCCAGCCGAGATCGGCAAGAACGTTGCCGTCGAGGTCCCCATCGTGGGTGACGCGCGGCGGGTCCTCGAGGGGCTCGCCAGGATGGTGCCCGAGATCGATCCCGCGACCCGTGCCGACTACCTCGCCCAGCTGGCGCAATGGCGCCGGGAATCGGAGGGCTCCTCCTGGCACGGCTCGGGTGCCTGGCGCGACGGCCTGCTGTCGGCCGACTTCGTGGTCGAGCGGATCGGCGAGCTCACCGACCATGTCGCCACCTACGTCGCCGATGTCGGCCAGAACCAGATGTGGCTCGCCAGGTACACCGGGTTCCGCCGGCCGCACAGCCACATCAGCTCCGGTGGCCTGGGCACGATGGGCTTCGCGGTCCCGGCTGCGATGGGCGCCGCGCTTGGCAACCCGGGGGCCGAAACCTGGGCCATCACCGGCGACGGCGGCTTCCAGATGACCAGCCAGGAGCTGATGACCCTCGCCGCGGACCGGATCCCGGTCAAGATCGCGCTGCTCGACAACAAGAAGCTGGGCATGATCCGCCAGTGGCAGGAGCTGTTCTACGCCGGCAACTACCACTCCTCGCATCTGCCGGGCCCGGACTTCGTCAAGCTCGCCGAGGCCTACGGGATCCCCGGCTTCAAGGCAACCACGACCGACGAGGTCGACCGGGTCATCCGGGCGGCCCAGGCGGTCGACGGTCCGGCGCTCATCTGGTTCGAGATCGCCGAGGAGCAGAACGTGTTCCCGATCATGCCTGCGGGCAAGGGCCTGTCCGACCTGATCGACTCGGCTGGGGTGCCGGAGGAATGAACGTCGACCAGGGCCCCGACGGGCAGAACCTGCACCCCGTCCAGGCCAGCCCCCCGGACCGCGCGATCCCGGGCAGCGGCGAGGCCCACCGGCACGTCTTGGTCGTGCTGGTGATGGACCGGCCGGGGGTACTCAACAGGGTCGCGAGCCTGATGCGGGCCCGCAACTTCAACATCGACTCGCTTGCGGTGTCGCGCACGGACAAGCCTCACATCAGCCGGATGACGCTCACCCTCCACGGCGACGACGTCGCGGTGGAGCAGGCCGCCAAGCAGCTCTACCGCCTGGTGGACGTGCTCAAGGTCCAGGACGTCACCGCGGACCAGCTGGTGGAGCACGAGCTGGCGTTCGTGAAGGTCCGGGCGTCCGCCGGCAACCGCGCCGAGGTGATCAAGATCGTCGAGCTGTACAAGGGCCGGATCGTGGATATCGCCCCGGAATCGGTCATCGTGGAGGCGACCGGAACCGAGAGCGAGATCGACGCGCTGGTCGCGCTGCTACGGAGCTACGGGATCAAGGAGCTGGTGCGCACCGGGGCGGTGGTGATGCTGCGCGGTGCCGGTTCGATCGAGGAGGCACTCAAGCTATGACGGCGCGCATGTACGACGACGCGGACGCGGAATCCTCCGACCGATGGCTCGCGGGCGCGTCGCATCGGCCGTCGGAGCGCGAGAGGCAGCTCGACGTTGAGGGAGGCCGTCAGTGACCGCCAGGATGTACTACGACAATGACGCCGACCCGGCCGCGCTCGACGGGCAGACCGTCGCCGTCATCGGGTATGGAAGCCAGGGGCATGCTCACGCCCTGAACCTGCGCGACAGCGGGGTCGAGGTCGTGGTCGGCCTCGCCCCGGGGTCCAAGAGCCGGACCCTGGCCGAGGCGGCGGGCTTCCGGGTGCTCGACGTCGCGGATGCGGTCCGCGCGGCCGACGTGGTCATGATCGCCGTCCCGGACACCGTACAGAAGGCGGTCTACGACGCCGAGATCGGGCCCAACCTGCGACCAGGGGCGCTGCTCATGTTCGCGCATGGGTTCAACATCCGGTTCGATCGGATCTCGCCGCCGGCCACGGTCGACGTGGGGATGGTCGCGCCCAAGGGCCCGGGACACCTGCTCCGCAGCGTCTACGAGCAGGGCGGCGGGGTGCCTTCTCTGTTCGCGGTCGAGCAGGATCCGTCGGGCACCGCCCGGGCGCGGACGCTCGCCTACGCGCGGGGCATCGGCTCGACCCGGGCAGGGGTGCTCGAGACGACGTTCAAGGAGGAGACCGAGACCGACCTGTTCGGCGAGCAGGCGCTGCTGTGCGGGGGCGTCTCAGCCCTGATCAAGGCGGCGTTCGAGACCCTCGTCGAGGCCGGCTACCAGCCCGAGCTCGCGTACTTCGAGACGATGCACGAGCTGAAGCTGATCGTGGACCTGATGTACCGCGGTGGCCTCAACTTCATGCGCTTCAGCGTCAGCGACACGGCCGAGTTCGGCGACTACGTGTCCGGTCCGCGGGTGACGGAGGGCGTCAAGGCGTCGATGCGCGACGTGCTCACCGACATTCAGAGCGGCGCGTTCGCGACCCGGTGGATCGCCGTCCAGGACGCCGGCGGCGATGAGTTCCAGCGGCTCCGCCAGCAGGATCGGAACCATCAGATCGAACAGGTCGGGGCCGAGCTCCGCGCCAGGATGCCGTTCCTCAAGCCGGTGGTCGTCGATGCCGGCCAGGCACAGGCGGTGGCAAGCTCGGTACCCGCGGAGGGCTCCCGATGACCTTCGAGGCCACGCACCCGACCTACGGCGGCGGGGTCGCCGCGGGTGCCGTACGCATCTTCGACACCACGCTCAGGGACGGCGAGCAGGCTCCGGGCGCGGGGTTGACGGCGTCCGAGAAGCTGGAGGTCGCGCGGCAGCTCGCGCGGCTGCGGGTCGACGTCATCGAGGCCGGGTTCCCGGCCGCCTCGCCAGGCGATTTCGAGGCCGTCCGGCGGATCGCCCAGGAGACCAAGGGCGGGATCGCGGTCGCTGCGCTCGCCAGGTGCCGGGACGGTGACCCGCAGCGGGCCGTCGAGGCGATCAGCGAGGCCGAGCGCCCCCACCTCCACCTGTTCATCGCCACCAGCGACATCCACCTCAAGCACAAGCTGCGGATGTCGCGCGAGCAGGCGCTCGACGAGGCCCGTCGCTGGGTGTCGTGGGCCCGCCAGACGCTGGGACCCGACGCCGAGATCGAGTTCTCGGCCGAGGACGCCTCGCGGACCGAGGAGGAGTTCCTGCTCCAGGTCTACCGGGCGGTGGTCGAGGCTGGCGCTTCGACGGTCAACATCCCGGACACGGTCGGGTACGCGATCCCGGCGGAGTTCGGGCGGCTGGTCGGCAGCGTGGTCGATCTGGTCGGTGCGGAGGCCACGGTCAGCGTTCACTGCCACAACGACCTCGGACTGGCGACCGCGAACACCCTGGCCGCGGTGCAGGCCGGAGCCCGCCAGGTGGAGGTGACGATCAACGGCCTCGGGGAGCGCGCCGGCAACGCGTCGCTGGAGGAGGTCGTGATGGCGCTCCGGACGCGTCCGACCCAGTTTCCCGATCTCGCCTCGAGCGTCCAGACCGATCAGATCACGCCCGCGTCACGGCTGGTGTCGTATCTGACCGGGTTCGCGATCCAGCCCAACAAGGCGATCGTCGGCGCCAATGCGTTCGCCCACGAATTGGGGATCCACCAGGACGGGTTCCTCAAGAACCCGCTGACCTACGAGATCATGACGCCGCAGTCGGTCGGCCTGTCGGGGAGCACGCTGTCGATCGGCAAGCTGTCGGGCCGGCGTGGGCTCCAGGGCAAGCTTCGCGAGCTGGGGCACGACGTGGACGGCGAGGCCCTGGACGCGGTGTATCAGGCGGCGATCGCGCTCGCCGACACCAAGAAGGAGGTCACCGACGCCGACCTGCTGGCGCTCGTCGAGCAGCGCAAGTCCGACGTGCCACGGTCGATCGAGCTGCTTGGCTGGAACATCAGCTCGTCCAGCGGCGGGCACTCGGTGGGCAGCGTGTCGGTGGTGGTCGCGGGCGAGCCCAAGGCCGCCAACGCGACCGGCAACGGCCCGGTCAACGCGCTGTTCGCCGCCGTCGACGAGGCCGTCCAGCCGGTCCTGGGCTGGCATCCGGTTCTGGCCGAATACGAGATCAAGGCCGTGTCGGGCGGCGAGGACGCCCAGGGCCAGGTGCTCGTCCGGTGCCGGCGCTCCTCCGATGAGGGCCCCGGGGCGCTGATCGTCACGGGTCACGGGCTCTCGACCAACATCATCGAGGCCTCGCTCGAGGCCTACGTGGTGGCCGCCAACAAGCTCCACGGTGCCGAGATCAACGGTGTCGATGTGGCGTTCGTGGGCCGGCGCATGGCCCAGGAGCTTCCGTGACGGTCACGGAGCGCCAGCGCGTGCGATCCTCGATGCTCGCGCGCCGGCCGCCTGGCCGGGTGCTTCCGGGCAAGCGGACCGACGCCGCCGATGGCGCGATCAGCTCGACCATTGACCGCGGACTCCCCGGAGACCGCGCGTGACCGCTGCCGCACCCGTCTATCGGATCGCGCGAATCCCGGGCGATGGCGTCGGCCCCGAGGTCCTGGACGGCGCGGTCGAGGTGCTCGAGACGGCGGGCCGTTCCTTCGGGTTCGGGTTCGAGTGGTCCGAGCTGATCGTCGGCGGTGCCGGCATCGACGCTCATGGGGTCGCGATCCGGCCCGGGGACGTCGATGCCTGTCGCGAGGCCGATGCGGTCCTGCTGGGCGCCGTTGGAGGACCGAAGTGGGACGATCCCGACGCACCGGTGCGGCCCGAGCAGGCGCTGTTCGCGCTGCGCGGCGGTCTCGGTCTGTACGCCAACCTGCGCCCGATCACGGTCCACCCGGCGCTGATCTCCGCCTCGCCGTTGCGTCCGGAGCTGCTCGAGGGGGTGGACTGCCTGATCGTCCGCGAGCTGACCTCGGGACTCTACTTCGGCAAGCCGTCGGAGCAGCGCCAGACGCCCGAGGGGAGGGCGGCGATCGACACGCTGTGGTACACGGAGGGCGAGATCCGGCGGATCGTCACCCTCGGGTTCGAGCTCGCCCGGGGCCGCCGGCGAAAGCTCACCCAGGTCGACAAGGCCAACGTCCTGGCCACGTCCCGCCTGTGGCGAAAGGTCACCGAGGAGGTCCATGCGGACTTCCCCGACGTGACGCTGGAGCACCGGCTGGTGGACTCCGCGGCCATGGTGCTCGCCCGCTGGCCGGCCGGGTTCGACGTGATCGTGACCGAGAACCTGTTCGGTGACATCCTGTCGGACGAGGCGGCGGTGATCGCCGGATCGCTGGGCATGCTGCCGTCGGCGTCGCTCGGCACGCGGTCGACCGAGCATGGTCGCCACGGGCTGTACGAGCCGATCCACGGCTCGGCTCCGGATATCGCGGGGCAGGACATCGCCAACCCGCTGGGGGCGATCCTGTCGTCGGCGATGATGCTGCGCTGGTCGCTCGGCCAGGGGACGGCCGCCGATGCGGTCGAGGCTGCCGTGTCCGACGTCCTGTCGCAGGGCCTGCGGACGCGAGACCTGATGCCCGTGGATCCGGAGGCGGCGTCGGCGTGCACGCCCGTGGGCACCCGAGCCATGGCGCGATCGGTGGGCGAGCGGATCGCGATTCACCGGCCGGTGACCGCCTGAGGCGGGGCACCGGCCGAGCCCCGAGTCGACCCCTCCCGCAGCGGCACTGGACCATCGAGATGACAGCTTCCACCGACCTTCCGGACCTTCCCGTCGTCCTCTACGACACGACCCTTCGCGACGGCACCCAGGGCGAGAACATCACCCTCTCGCTCGCCGACAAGCTGCGCATCGCCCGGATGCTCGACGAGTACGGGTTTCCGTTCATCGAGGGCGGCTGGCCCGGCTCGAACCCCAAGGACATCGAGTTCTTCGCCGCGGCGCGCCGGCAGCGCTGGCAGCACGCCCGTCTGGCTGCCTTCGGCTCGACCCGCCATCGGAGCAACCGCTCCGGCGATGACCCAAACCTGCGCGAGCTGGTGGCGGCCGAGACCCCGGTGGTGACGATCTTCGGCAAGAGCTGGCTGCTCCACGTGACCGACGTCCTGGGCGCCACCCCGGCCCAGAACCTGGACATGATTGCCGACTCGATCGGGTTCATCGTCGACCATGGCCGCGAGGCGGTGTACGACGCCGAGCATTTCTTCGACGGCTACCGGGCCGATCCTGACTACGCGCTCGCGACGCTGCGAGCGGCTCGCGACGCGGGGTCGCTGACGCTCGTCCTGTGCGACACGAACGGCGGCACGCTCACCGACGAGCTGGTCAGGATCCTGGCCGATGTTCGCGGGTCGCTCGAGGCAGATCGCGGTGCCCCCGCCGTGACCTGGGGGATCCACACCCACAACGACGCCGAGCTGGCGGTCGCGAACTCGATCGCCGCCGTGCAGGCCGGTGTGCGCCACGTCCAGGCCACCATCAACGGCTACGGCGAGCGCTGCGGCAACGCCAACATGGTGTCCATCCTGGGCAACCTGGCGCTCAAGACGCCCAACCTGCTGGCGCCGCCCGGCGGTGGCGACATCAGCGCGCTGACCGAGCTCAGCCGGTCCGTGGCCGAGATCGCGAACGTGACACCCAACGACTACCAGCCCTACGTCGGGCGCTCGGCCTTCGCGCACAAGGGCGGCGTCCATGGCGCGGCCGTGGCCAAGGTGGAGCGCAGCTACCAGCACATCGACCCCGGGCGCGTGGGCAACGCCGGGCGCCTCGTCGTGTCCGAGCTCGGCGGTCGCGCCAACACCGCCATCCGCGCCCGCCAGCTGGGTCACGAGCTCGAAGGCGTCCTGGATCCACGCGAGCTCTCGAGGCTCATCAAGCGCCTCGAGAACGAGGGGCTGGCGTTCGAGGGCGCGGAGGGGTCGTTCGAGCTCCTGATCCGCCGGAACTCGCCCGGCTACGAGGCGCCGTTCAGGATCCTCGACTACACGGTGCTGGTGGAGCAGCGGTCGGGGCGGGAGCTGCTGTCCGAGGCCACCGTCAAGGTCGAGGTGGCCGGCGAGGTCCTTCACACCGCCGCTGACGGGAACGGTCCCGTGAACGCTCTCGACGGCGCGTTGCGCAAGGCGCTCGGGGCGTTCTATCCGGTCCTCGACGCGGTCCACCTCGTGGACTACAAGGTGCGCATCCTCGACGGGACCAGCGCGACGGCTGCGCGCACACGCGTCATCATCGATTCGCAGGATGGATCGCGGACGTGGTCCACCATGGGCAGCGACACGAACATCATCGCGGCCTCGGCGCAGGCGCTCGTCGACTCGCTCGAGTACGCGATCTGGAAGTCGGGCGCCGAGCTCCGCCGCCGCGACGAACGCCAGTTCACCACCACCAACGGCCAGGACATGAGCCCGGCTGCACCGGGAGGCTCCGCATGAGCGACGCCCACGCCCGACTCGACTCCACCGGTCTCGAACCGGCGCGGCTGTCACGCTGGACCGTGACCTCGGGGAGCAGCGTCAATGGCCGGGCCGCCGTCGTCATCCGCGCGGGCGGCCACGACTGGAAGGCCTCGGCCGAAGGCAACGGCGCGGTCGACGCGTTGTACAAGGCGGTCGACCGGGCCCTTTCGGACGTGCTGGGCGGGCATCCGCTGCTGCTCGCCTACGACGTCCACGCGCTTGCGGAGGGACCGGCCGCCGAGGGCCGGGTGACGGTGCAGATCGCCCCGCCGACCTCCGCCACCGGCGCCCGCAGCGATGGAAGGTTCAGCGGGGAGGTCACGAGCACCAACATCGTGGCGGCGTCCGTGGAGGCCTATCTCCTGGCGCTCAACGCGATGCTGGGCGAGGCGTCGTGGGCCGGTGCGACCGAGGAGGCCGCCACGCGGGGACGCGGCCGGTCGCGCAGCGCCGAGGCCGCCCGCGACGCCGCGGCCGAGTTCGACGAGGAGGCGCGACCGATCGACACGACCGAGTGGTTCAACCGGTAGGGGGTGATGCAGGCCGCGACCGGCAGCCACCGCCGCACGAACGGATGATGACCTCCGAAGATCCCATCACCGTCGCCTACACGGGCGAGCCCGGAGCGTTCGCCGAGGAGGGCGTGCTCGCCTTCTTCGCCCACCCGAAGGCGAGACCCCTGTCCTCGTTCCGTGCCGTGTTCGAGGCGGTGCGTTCCGGCGAGGCCGGCGCCGGGGTGATCCCGGTCGAGAGCTCGCGGCTGGGCACCATCCGGGAGAACCTCGATCTGCTGTACGCGTTCGACCTCTCGATCGTGGGCGAGGTCTCGGTCCCCGTTCGGCTGGCGCTGCTCGCGCTGCCGGGCGAGCGGCTCGAGACCATCGACCGCGTGTACTCGATCGCGGCCGCGCTGGGCCAGGCCGAGGAGTTCCTGCGGTCGCGCCCGTGGACGATCCAGACGACGTACAACACGGCCGGCGCGGCGAAGCAGGTGGCGGAGCGGGGCGAGCGAGGAGCGGCGGCCGTTGCCTCGGCGCGGGTGGCCGGGATCTACGGGCTCGAGGTGCTGGCCGACGGCATCCAGACCGGCAGCGACAACCGGACCCGGTTCGCCGTCGTCGTCCGGGCGGGCACGGAGGCCGCGGTGCGCTGCGCTGCGCGCCCGGAGGCGGTTGCCGGCGATCCGAGGACCACGCTCGTATTCGCCGTCCGCAACGTGCCAGGGTCGCTCTACCGGTCATTGGGCGTGTTCGCTGACCGCGGCCTCAACATGTCGCGCCTGGAATCCCGGCCCTGGACGGAGCGTGGCGCACGCTGGGAGTACCTGTTCTGGGTCGACCTCGACGCCGATCCGTCGGAGCCCGCGTGTGCGGCGGCGCTCGAGGCCCTTCGGGCCGAGACGGAGCTGGTGCGGATCCTCGGTACCTACCCGGCCGCCACGGAGGATTGAGTGAGCGCTCGGGTCGCCGGGGTACGCGTCGTCACGACCGTGCTGGACGCGTGGGACCGGATCCTGCCCGAGCGCATCCGGCGATCGGTCGCGACCTGGGGATTGGCGGTCACCTTCCTCATCGTCACGGTCGAACGGACGAGCAGCGCCGTCCAGCTCGGCAATCTCGCCATCGACCTGCGGATCTACCGGGCCGCCGCCGCCGCCGCCATCCAGGGCGGCGACCCGTGGACAGCCAGCGCAGCGGGCTTCACGTTCGCCGCTCCGCCTCCGGCGCTGATCCCGTACCTCCCGGCCGCGGTCCTCCCGGAGGGGCTCGCGATCCTGGTCTACGGAGCGCTGTCGGTCGTGGCCGCCGTCGCGGCGCTCCGGGCCGTCAGGCTGCCGTTGTGGTGGCTGTTGTTCCCGCCCCTCGCCGAGTCTCTCGTCGTCCTCAACGCGGACGTGCTCGTCATCGCGCTCATCCTGAGTGGGGGGCGATGGGCATTCGCGTCGATCGTGCTCAAGATCTACGCGGGCGTGCCGCTGCTCCTGCAGCGACGGTGGGCCGCCGTCG
The DNA here is from genome assembly GCA_963713095.1 of uncultured Chloroflexia bacterium. Taxonomy (GTDB): domain Bacteria; phylum Chloroflexota; class Limnocylindria; order Limnocylindrales; family CSP1-4; genus CAIXZV01. The sequence goes on along the minus strand of CAVQKK010000003.1, from coordinate 795,375 downwards.
TCGTCGGGGGCCTCGTCTGCGCGGTGACGCTCCCGCTGGCTCCCAGGTTCATCGCCGATCGCGAGCTCATCGCGAGCGCGCTGGCCACCCAGTCCTCGGGGGGCCTGAGCGCATGGGGGACGTGGTTGATGGTGCCGACGGCCCTGGCCCTGATGATCCTGTGGCGCCGCGAAGCGGCGTGGCTCGTCGTCCCCGCGCTGTGGCCGTACACCCAGCTGCACTACAACCTGCTGGCGTTGCCCGTGGCCGCCACCAGCCCGCCCATCGCGTTTCTGCTGAGCTTCGCGGTCTGGCCCCTCCCGGCCGTCGCGACCATCGCCTACGCCCTGTGGCGGCTCCTGGTCCGATATGCCGCGTACGCCGCGCCCGGTCGAGCCGGAGCCGGGAAGCCGGCACCGTCCACGTGAGCCAGGGATCCGCACGGTGGCACCCGAGATGACCCCCCGGCGCCTGCTGCTGGGCGCCCTCGTCGCCCTGCTCGCCATCCTCACCGTGAAGGCGCTCGTCGGCACCGTGCTCATCCCGGCCAGGTTCGCCGTCGACATGGAGATCCCCCTGCGTGCCGCGGAGCGATGGCACGCGGGGGAGCCGCCGTACCTCGCGAGCGCCTTCACGTCGCCACCGGGCGCCACGCAGCCATTCCTCTACCCACCGTTCGTGCTGCCCTTCTTCGGCCTGCTGGCGGAGCTGCCGCGGATGCTCGTCGGCACGGGCGCCGTGGCGATCATGCTCGCCGCAGCGGTCGCTGCCTGCCGGCGCCTCGGTATCCCGTGGGCCTGGCTGCCGCTGGTGCTCGCCTGGCCGCCGTTCGCCGAGGCGATCTTCGGGGCCAACCTCCAGGCGCTGCTGTTCCTCGCGTTCGCGATCCTCTTCTTCCGGGCAGGAGCCACGCCCTGGAGCCAGACGGTCCGCGACGTCTCGGATCCGGGCGAACCAGGATCGCTAGTCGGCGGGCTCGCGACCCTCGTGGGCGCGGTCAAGGTCTCGCAGCCGCATGCCTGGCTGTACGTCCTGCGGCATCGCCCGCGGGCAGCGTTCGGCGCGGCGATGGTCGGGGCGATCGTCGTCGCCGCCACGCTCCTGTTCACCGGCATCCAGCCGTGGCTGGACTGGGTCGCCCAGCTGCGGCTGGCCGGCGACCCGACATGGGACCTGGGCGGGTTTGCCATCCCGCGCTTCCTGCCTCCCGGCGTCGGCTACGTCGTCGTCGTCGCCTGCGTCGTGGCCGTCTGGTTCGTCCCGCGCGCCCGGGCGGCCGCGTGGATCGGGGTGCTCGCGGTCGTCGGCTCGCCGTCGCTCCACATCTTCGGCCTGCTGTTCCTGGTGCCCGCGATGCTGGTCATCCGGCGCGAGGCGGCGCTGATCGCGGCGATCTTCATCGCCACGTACTCGTACGAGGGCGCCTGGGCAGGGATCGCGGTGTGTGTCGTCGGGCTCGCGGCCGCGGAACGGTCGGCACGGCTGCGGGTCGACTGGCCCGCGGTTGCCGCCGGTTAGATCCGGCGGCGAGATCGCCGGCCTGCCCGCGTCCGGAGGACCCGGCGGTCAGGGCGTCCCGCCGGCCGTGCACGGAGGTCGACCGAGCGCGTAGGTCCAGATGCCCGCGACGTACGGCCGCTCGGGATGGTTCGTCCCCCAGACGGACGTCGGATATCGGTACGGAAACGACCGCACCGAGAAGCCCGGGGCGACACCGATCGCGACCGGCGTCGCCAGCTGGTTGGCGGCCGAGATGCCGAGCGCGCGTTCCCAACGATCGGCCGCGGCCAGGTCGCAGGCCCGGACCGCGAGCCGCCACGACCAGGCAAGTGCCGTCGGGGTCGGATGCGCCTGCGTCGCCGCATCGACGGCGGCACGCGCCTCGCGGTCGCCGAACCACGCGGACACGATCGCCGTCCGCGACCCAGCGTCCGGGGACGTTGCGTCGATCCGATCCAGGAGCGCCTCGGCCAGGCTGCGATCCTCGCCGGACAGGGCGACCAGGAGCGCCGCATCCGGGTTACCGTCCACGAGGCTCCGCGCCGCGACATCGGCGCGGACTCCGGCGACGAGCGTGGCGACCCGCGGCAGGTTCGAGCGGAGGATCGGTTCGATGTCGGAGCGTGCGGCGAGGAGCTGCCGCGCCGCCTCCTCCGCCGCGGCGGTCGCTCCGGACGCGTCGTAGAAGATGGCCGCGTTGAGCTCGACGACGGGATCGGCAGGTACCTTCGCGACGGCACGGTCCATCGCCCCCCGCGCAGCGGCGAGGTCCCCGGACCGCTCGAGCAGGGTCGCGAGCGAGAGCCATTCCTGTCCGAAGCCCTCGAGCGCCACGATCCGATGCGCGGCGGCCAGGGCATCGGTCATGTCGCCCACCCGATCGGCCGCGACCATCCTGACCCACCAGGCCGGGACGGAGTCGGGCGACGCGGACGTGGCCGCACGGGCGGCGAGCAGCGCGCCGTCGGCGGTCGTCGTCGCGGCCTCAGCCGTGCCCAGTGACGCCAGCGCGACCTCGCTCCGGACGACGCCGGCCGAGCCGATGACGAACGCCAGCACCCCTGCCGCGAGGGCGCCCCAGACCCAGCGGGATCGGCGATCCGACGCGTTGGACGCCCCCGCCTCGGAGGTCGCCGCGATCGCGAGAGCGGCGATCGAGAGCAGCACGATGCCGCCGAGCGCGAAGACGACCTCCCCCATCGCATGGCCGGCCACGACGGCGAGGCTGCCGAGCGCGGCGGCGATGAGGGGTCTGGCACCCGTGGCGGCACCCCATGATCGCCGGATCGCGAGACCGCACAGGACCGCGGTCAGGGCCAGCCCGAGCAGCCCGACGAGACCCGAATCCGAGGCGCTCGTCAGGATGACGTTGAGCGCATCCGGCTGGGCGAGGTTCCAGAGCGCATCGACGGGGTCGCTCATCCGCCTGACGCCGTACGTCCCGGGACCGCTCCCGACCAGCGGCGAGGACAGGAACCGGTCCACGGCGCTGGCGTACGACGACGACCGCCCCAGATCGAAGCCCCGGCCCGCCGCGAGGACGACGGCAACCGCGACACCAGCGATACCGATGAGCGCCAGGACGATCGGGAGCCCGGTTCGCCGCCACCCGCGCCGCATGACCAGGACGACGATCGCGACGACCGCCACGGCAACGATCAGCAGCAGGACCGACCGCGTGCCGGTGAGGATGATCGCCAGCACGCCGCCGGTTGCCAGCACCGCGGCCGCGATCCGGGTGCCGGCCCGCCACAGCGTGACGACGACGACCGGCGCACACAGCACGACCACGTCGGCCAGCCAGGCCGGGATGTGGAGGATCCCACCCGTGTACCACGGGCGCAGGGGCAGCGATGTCACGGGGAAGCCGAGCGCCAGCCACTCCCGCCACGCGAGGAGGACCGTGGCCAGGTACGCGGTGGTGACGAGCGCAGCCACGATGCCCATCGCCGCGACGAGGTTCCGCCGGCCCACCGGGTGACCGGCCTGCAGGCACAGCAGCCACAGGATCCCCGTTAGCGAGGCGCACTGCCAGACGACGTGCCAGCTCAGGCTCGGGTAGGCGTTCGTGACGGACGTGAGCACCAGCGAGCCGAGCAGCGGGAGCGGCGCGAGCACGAGGAGGCCCGGCAGCGCTCGCGGGCGGACGAGCACCACCAGCCACCCGATCGCGCCCAGGAGCGAGGCGATCCCCAGCTGCGCCTGCCGGAACAACGGCGTGTCGGCATCGCTCCAGAGGACGAGGAAGAAGAGGGCGATCAGCGCCTCGCCGGCAACGAGCAGCGACCACCGGAACGACGAGATCCGGCCATCTGCATCGCCGCCCGGCCCTGCCACCTGCGCTCGGCGGTCAGCGGCGCGCAGCTCGCCGAGCGAGGAGGGCTCCATGGCCCCGCAGTGTAGGCCGCCGCAGCGCCTCAGGAAGTAGGGCCTCAGTACCATTGCGCCGATGGACGACCGCGCCTAGGCTCGCCGGGTCATGATTCGTCGCTTCGGCAGCGGTCTGCGCGCGCTCCTGATGGTCACGGACGGCGTTCTCGCCGCCCTGACCATGGTTGCCACGTCCGCGCTCCGCTTCGGTGACGACTGGGACGTGCACTGGCGCGGCATCGTCCCCGACCCGCTGTCGTTCCTCGTCCTGTACGCGATCCTGTGGATCGGCGTTCTCACGTACGTCGGCCTGTACCAGCTGCGACCTCGCTGGTCGATCCGGGGCGAGGCGAGGGACCTCCTTCGTGCCAGCGCCCTCATGGCCGCGATCGTCCTCGGGATCCTGTTCTGGACGCGCCTCCCCGACGTCAGCCGCTCGTTCCTGCTGCTCCTGTTTCCGGCGCAGTACGCCGTGACCCTGGGGACCCGCGTCGTCCTGCGCCTGGCCGCCGAGCGGCTGCGCGTGCGCGGGCTCAACCAGCGCTTCCTCGTCGTCGTGGGGGCCGGTCCGCGGGGCCAGGCGTTCGCCGGGAAGCTGGAGGCCCACCGGGCGCTCGGGCTGCGGGTGGCCGGCTTCATCGACGAGGATCCCGGCTATGAGCTGCCGCCTCGGTGGCCGTACCTCGGGACGCCGGACGACCTCGAGCGGATCCTCCACGAGCGGATCGTGGACGAGGTCGCGATCTGCCTCCCCATCTCGCAGTGGGACCTCGTGGATGCGATCGCCCGCCTGTGCGAGGAGGAGGGCAAGATCGTCCGGGTCCCGATGACGCCCATGGCCTTCCTCGATCACGCGTTCCCGTCAGGTCGGATGGAGGAGCTCGACGGCAGCCCCGTGTTCTCGCTAGTGTCGGGCCCGGACCGGGCCCTGGCCCTCGCCGCCAAGCGCCTCGTCGACCTCGTCGTGGCGGCCGTGGCCCTGGTCGTCCTGAGCCCCCTGTTCCTGGCACTCGCCCTCGGCATCCGGCTCGACGACCGCGGTCCCATCCTGTTCCGCCAGGTCCGGATGGGACTCCATGGTCGCCCGTTCGGCGTCCTCAAGTTCCGGACGATGACGGCCGACGCCGAGGAGCGCTACGCGGAGGTCGTGGCCCTGTCCGATCCGCGGGCGTTCAAAGTGACGGACGACCCGCGGATCACCCGGTTCGGACGGCTCCTCCGGCGGACCAGCCTGGACGAGCTGCCGCAGCTGTGGAACGTCCTCCGCGGCGAGATGAGCCTCGTGGGGCCGCGACCCGCGCCGCCCCGCGAGGTCCAGGGTTACGACCTGTGGCACCGGCGCCGCCTGTCGATGAAGCCGGGCATCACGGGTCTCTGGCAGGTGACCGCGCGGCGCAACGACGACTTCGACGAGCGGGCCCAGCTGGACCTGGACTACATCGACCGCTGGTCGATGTGGCTCGACGTCAAGATCCTGGCCCGGACGATCCCGGCCGCCCTGGACGGTCGATAGGCAGCGACGCCCGCAAGCGTGCGAGCCGACTCGCGAAGTCGTGGCAGGAAGGAACACGGTGCGAATCACACCGGTGGCCCTGACGCTGTGCGCCGTCAGCGCAGGTCAGGAACCTTGCTCATATCCCACCAGGTGAGGGGACGCCACTCCGCGCGAAGTCGACGTAGTTGATCCCGCGCGCTTCCGCTGAGCGCCGTGATGCGTCCGCGCTCCCACCTGATCGCCGCCGAGTCCGGTGCCGGCTACCGCACCGGAGCGGCGGCCATCACCTCGGCGAGCAGGGCGGACCACCGCTCGGCCAGGCGGCGCCGGTCGAAGCGGGCCAGCACCTCGTCCGAAGCGCCACTGAAGGACGGGTCCCGCGCGAGCTCCGCCGCACGATGGATCGCCGCCCGGAGACCGGGCATGTCATCGGGGTATGCGACGACACCGACGCCCGAGGAGCGGACGAGATCGGCAGCCGGCCCCTCGGGGCCGACGAGCATGATGGGGCGGCGGAGCGCCATGTCCTCGTAGAGCTTCCCGGTCATCGTGTTGACGCCGATGCCACCACCGCCAGTGAAGACGAGCAGGACGTCCGCTCGGGCCATGGCCAGCAGGGCATCCGCGTGAGGAACCGGGTCGGAGATGCCGATCGTGTCTCCGCCGATGGCGGACGTCGCCAGCGAGCGGAACGTGGGCCCGATCGGCCCGAGCAGGTCGAGTCGGAGCCGGCCGGGCTCCTGCTTCGCCAGGCCGCCGAACACCTCCAGGAAAGCACCGACATCCTGAGTGCCGCGCAGCGAACCTGCGTACAGGAAGCGCACCTGGTCACCAGGTGCGGCCGGTCGTCGGGCCGGGAGCTCGGCGAGATCGGCGGGATCGAACCCGTTGTCGATGGCTTCGAAGCGGTGGCGGATACGCGGATACCGAGCCTGGAGGACCTCGCACGCCCGCTCGGACGCGTGCACGACCCTCGAGGCGTGCGTGACGCATCGAGCCTCCAGGCGGCGCTCGATCGGCCGATGCCACGGCGCGGGGTTCGCGTGCATCGGGTTGTCTGCCCAGTTGTCCCGCAGGTCCACCACCAGCGGGATGCGGTGTCGCCTCGCCAGGCTCGTTGCGGCCAGGTGGGCACTGTGCGGGGGCCCTGACGACAGGAGGACGTCGGGATCACCGAGCTCCGACCGGTCCAGCTGCGAGACCCGCCATGCCCATCCGAGGTAGCGGTCCGGGATGAGGACCGAGCGGACGGCTGCCTTCGCCGTGTTGGTGACGACGCGGGCCACACCGGCGCGGCTGGCCGAGCCCGCGTCAGTGACGCGCTTGGCGCGGCTGCCGAGCGGCCGGAACGGTCCCCTGATGGTCTGAACATGGACGTCCGCCGGGACCTCGTCGCACAGGGCCGGGTCGATGACCTCCGCATCGGCTTCGTCGCTGCGGAGCACCATGACATCCCACCCGAGCTCGGGTAGGTACTTCACGAGCTTGACCATACGGATCACGCCGCCTCCGCCGATGGGCGGGAACGTGGCCGTCAGGATGGTCACTCTCGGTCGATCCAAGGGGGTGCCTATCGGTTTCGGGTGCCTGGTTCCCGGTAGAATAGCCGCGCCCAACGGGGTGCCGCTCGGGCGCCGAGCCGCGGGACACGGTGCCCTGGGCGGTCCTCCGTTCGCTTCCAAGGGGAAGTCGCGATTGTCTGATCCGACTGATCCGCCTCGCCCTGCCATTGACGTGGTGGTTCCCACGTATCAGAACGTCGGCGACCTGCGCGCGTGTCTGACTGCGTTGGGTCGCCAGGCGCGATCCGACATTCGGGTCCTGGTCTGTGTCGATGGCTCCACGGACGGGACCGACGAGTTTCTCGCCGGTGTCTCAGTCCCGTTCCCGCTGGTCGTTCTTCAGCATCCGGACCGGCAGAACCATGGTCGGGCCGCGACTCGAAATCTCGCGCTCGCTGCGCTGGAGGGGGAGTTCGTCGTCTTCATCGACTCCGACATGCGTCCGGTCGAGGAGGCAATCGATCGCCACATCGAGCTCCTGCGATCACGTGATTGTGTCTCCGTCGGCGACGTGCTGTACGACAATACGGACCAGAACACTTGGCCCCGCTACCTGCGAACCAGGGGCAAGAACAAATCCGCTCCGGGGGCGCTCCTTCGAGCGCTCGACTTCCATAGCAGCAACGTCGCGCTGCGGACCGAGCACCTGCGTGCGGCCGGCGGGTTCGACGGATCGATGTTCGAACATGGCGGCGAGGATACCGAGATCGCCTTGCGGCTCGAGGAGGAGCGCGGCCTGGCATTCGTCTTCAACGCCGACGCATTGGCGATCTCCACCGAGTGGAAGTCGGTCGAGACGGCTCTTCGCCAACACCGCCGGTACGGAGCCACGAACCTTCGCGCAATCCGCCGCACGCACCCCCGGCGGCCCGCCCCGTACTGGATCGATCACCTTGAACGACGATCGCTGACCGGCCGTACGCTGCTGGTACTCATGAACCCGCTGTCCGATCTTGTTGCACGCACCGTCCTGCACAGGGCGCCGTTCCCCCTCCAGCGTCGAGCGCTGGACTACCTGGTATTGCGGAGTGTCTGGGGTGGTTACATCGAGGGCGGCGACTCCTAATTCCGAGGAAGTCGACCATTCCAGCCGGCTCGTGGGGGAACCCGACGAGCGCTGGATGAAGCTCCAGTGACCGAAGAGGGTCAGCGATCGCCAGTCCCGCCGCCGGACCCAAGTGGGGCCCGGCCGGGGCGTCCGGCACACACGAGTCGTCGACGTTTCCATCACCACCCTGCGCCGCGGCGGCGGGTCGCTGGTGCTATGCCCGTCGTTCCACGAGCGGCGGTCCAGCCGCGCCTCCGCTCAGGCATCATGTAGCCGCATGTTGACGATCTGGAGCAAGGATCCTGAGTCTTCGGCCGGCAGGCAGACCGCAGGGGCCAACCTTGCGATCGGCCTGGGGAGCTCGTGACCAGGCCCGCGGTCGCCATCGTCCAGGACTGGCTGGCCGCCGAGGCGGGCTCAGAACGCGTCACGCTCGAGCTGGCCCGGCTGCTGCCATCGGCCGACCTGTACACCTCGTTTTTCGACTCGTCGATCTTCGGCGGGGAGCTGCGCAGCCGACACGTCCACCCGTGGCTGCTCGATCGCGCCGCCGGGCTGCGGCGCCGGTTCCGATCGCTCCTCCCCCTGTACCCGCTCTACTTCTCGCTGCTCGACCTTCGCCGCTACGACCTCGTCGTCAGCAGCTCGGTCGCCTTCACGCAAGCCGTCCGGACCGCGCCGGGCGCGCTCCATGTGAGCTACGTGCACACGCCGATGCGCTACGCGTGGGACCTGGACACCTACCTGCAAGGGTCGAGCACGTCGGCAGCAAGCGCCCTCGGGGCGCGGATCGCGAGGCCGCTCCTGCAGCGCTGGGACCGGGTGACGGCCCGCCGGCCGGATGTCCTCGTGGCCAACTCCGCCACGGTCCGACGGCGGATCCGGACTCTCTGGCGCCGCGATGCCGAGGTCATTCACCCGCCGGTGGACGTCGGGTCCGTCCCGATGGGCACGACGGACGACGGGTTCCTGCTCGTTGCGGCGAGGCTCCTCGCCTATCGGAGGATCGATCTCGCGGTCGAGGCCTCGAACCGGCTCGGTCGCCCCCTGGTCGTCGTTGGCGATGGCCCGGAGCGGCGGCACCTGGAGGCCCTCGCGGGGTCCCAGGTGCGGTTCCTGGGCCGGGTCGATCGCGCCGTCCTGCTCGACCTGCTCGGGCGCTGTCACGCCTATCTCGTGCCGGGGATCGAGGACTTCGGGATCGCGCCGGTGGAGGCGATGGCGGCGGGCAAGCCGGTGGTGGCGTTCCGGGCCGGCGGCGTGACCGAGACGGTCGTCGAGGGCGAGACGGGGCTCTTCTTCGACGAGGCGAGCGGGGCCGCGCTGGCCGCGGCCATCCGGTCGCTCGACGACGTCCCGTTCGACCCCGCGGCCATCCGCTGCCACGCCGAGGGGTTCGACACGGTGGTGTTCAGGGAGCGAATCCGGCGGATGCTCGTCGAGCATGGCGCGGACCCGGTGCTCCTCGCCCGCTGAGGACGACGGGGTCCTGGGACCGTCGGTGCCCGGAGGCACCGGAATCGGGTGCGGTGCCGGGTGGGTCGGGTGGGGTTCGGGACCTTGGGGGGTGTTCGGGATCGGACGCGGGCAGTACCATCGCCTGGCCTCGGTGCATAGAGTTGTGCCGCTGACCGTCACGTCCCGGCAAGTACTTCCGGGCCGGTCCAGTGCCCATCGGGGAGGGCGAGGAGTCCCCCGGCCAGGCCTCATCCGATGCCGTATCCGGCATCACGGAAGTAGGGGAGAATGGATCGAAGATGACTACTAGACACCCCGTGGCGCGCCGACGGCGCCTGCTCGCGGGTTTCATGGGCATCCTGATGGTGGCGGCCCTCGCCGCGCCGGCCGCAACGCTGGCGAACCACACCATCAACGACAGCGGGACCACCCTGAACGGCTCGAGCAGCGTGACGGTCGCCCCCGGCGCCACGATCAGCCTGACCGTGAGCGTGACCCTGTCCAACAACGACGATTGGGAATCGACGGCTTGGCGGCTGTCGCCCGGCAACTACGGCAGTTACACCTGCGAGAACACAGCCGACTGGAGCAACCCCAATAGCACGGTGTCGAGGACGTTCGACATCACCGCCCCGGCCGGCACGGGCACGTACAACCTGTATCTCCGCATGTGGGACAACACCCAGGACTGTACCGACGCGAATTGGCCATACCACCTGTTCGCTGGCGAAGACGCCTCCTACTCCCGCAGCAACGCCGTCGTCGTCAAGCAGGCCCAGACGATCACCTTCGGGGCGCTGGCCGACAAGGAGCTCGGCGACGCCGACTTCGCGGTCAGCGCGACTGCGTCCTCCGGGCTGACCGTCGCCTTCAGCTCGACCACGACCAGCGTCTGCACCGTGTCCGGCAGCACGGTCTCCCTCGTGGACACCGGCACCTGCACGATCAAGGCCGACCAGGCCGGCAACGGGACGTATGCTCCCGCCCCGTCGGTCTCCCAGAGCTTCGAGGTCACGGCGCATGTCGTCGGCAGCGTCATCCGGATCGCGGGTCTCGACCGCTACGAGACGGCCGCGCTGATCTCGCAGAAGACCTTCGGCTCCCCCGTCTCGGTGGTGTACATCGCGACCGGGCAGAACTACCCCGACGCCCTGGCCGGCGGCCCTGCCGCGGCCAAGAACGGCGGTCCGGTGCTGCTCGTCACCAAGGACGACATCCCGGCGTCCACGGCGGCTGAGCTGACCCGCCTCGCCCCGGGCAAGATCGTCGTCCTCGGTGGCCCGACCACCGTGTCGCCCTCCGTGGAGGCGGCGCTCAGCTCATACAGCGCCACCGTCATCCGGATCGCGGGTCTCGACCGCTACGAGACGGCGTCCATGATCTCGGCCGATGCGTTCGCCTCCGGCGCCTCGGTGGTGTACATCGCGACCGGGCAGAACTACCCTGACGCCCTGGCCGGCGGCCCCGCCGCGGCCAAGGACGATGGCCCGGTGCTGCTCGTCACCAAGGACACCATCCCGGCGTCCACGGCGGACGAGCTGACCCGCCTCAGCCCGACGAACATCTACGTCCTCGGTGGCCCGACCACCGTGTCGCCCTCCGTGGAGACGGCGCTCGGCACATCCGGCGCCACCGTCACCCGGATCGCGGGTCTCGACCGCTACGAGACCGCGTCCATGATCTCGGCGGCGAACTTCGCCTCCGGCGTCTCCGCCGTGTACATCGCGACCGGGCAGAACTACCCCGACGCCCTGGCCGGCGGCCCCGCCGCGGCCAAGAACGGCAGCCCGGTGCTGCTGGTCCAGACCGACGCCATCCCGCAGTCCACGGCGGACGAGCTGCACCGCCTCAGCCCGACGAACATCTTCGTCCTCGGTGGCCCGACCACCGTCTCGACGGGCGTCGAGGGCGACCTGGCGGCCTTCCTGGCCCCGTAGCCGCCACGAGCGACCCCGTCGCTCGGGCAATCATCGACGCATTCACGGACAGCCCCCGCAGACGCGGGGGCTGTTCCATTGCCCAGGCCGCCGCCTTTCGCCGCCGGTGGCCGAGGCCCCCTGGAGCTGATGGCGCTTTCGGGCAAGGTCGGCGCCCATGTCCGCCGCGACGACCAGCACCGGCACCGCCTCGAGACCGCCTCGAGCTGCCCTTTGGGTCGTGTCATACACTCATTGCGCCCGACATCGGTGGGGTCGGCCCGCCTCGCGCTGCTACTGGAGGGAGATGGACGTCAACGATGCGCGCCAACCGGCCATCGCTGGCTCGACCGGGCATGCCGCGCGGACGAGGGACGGCTCGACGCACGGTGGCGCTGCGCTCGAGGTGATCACCACCCGCGAGGACAATGCCTGGGCAGCCGTGCTGGCGAGCGTCGCCGAGCACGACTTCCACCATCTCGCGGGCTACCACCGGCTGGCCGAATACCGAGGCGAGGGAACCGCCGAGCTGCTTGTCTATCGCAGCGGCCAGTACCTGGTCGCCTTGCCGCTGCTTCTCCGCGCCGTCGACCAGGGCCCGTCCGGACTGCAGGACGCTACCTCCGTGTACGGCTACGCCGGTCCGGTCTCGTCCCATGAAGTTCTTCCGCAAGAGGTCATCGACGGGTTTCAGGCTGGCCTCCGGGAGGAGCTCGTCGGCCGGCGCGTGATTGACGTCTTCTCCCGGCTCCATCCCCTGATCGCGCAGCAGCACATCGTGAAGGGCCTCGGCGAGACAGCCGTCTGCGGGCCTACGGTCTCGATCGACCTGACGCTCCCGCTCGAGGAGCAGTGGGCCGGCTACCGCAAGGGCACCCGGCGCCTCATCCGGCGGGCCCTTGAGGCCGGGGTCGTTTGCGTGCACGACGATAGGCTCGACTACCTCGCGGACTTCGGCGCCATGTACCGCGCGACCATGGAGCGGGTTGGGGCCTCGCCCTCGTACTTCTTCGACGACGCGTACTTCGAACGCATGGCGGCAGAGCTTGGGTCGGTGCTGCATCTGTTCGTCGCGCTGGTCGACGGCAAGCCGGCGGCCGGCGGTCTGTTCACCACCTGTGACGGGATCGTGCAGGCCCATCTCGGCGCATCACGCCCGGAGTACGCAGCCCTCTCGCCGGTGCGAGTCATCGACGACTCGGCGCGCCGGTGGGCCGCGGAGGCGGGCGCGCGGGTGCTCCACCTTGGCGGCGGCGTCTGCAGCCACGAGGATTCACTGTTCCAGTACAAGGCCGGGTTCTCCGATCGCCGCCATGAGTTCGCCGTCTGGCGCTGGGTGGTCGACGAGGCCGCCTACGAGGAGGTGTGCCGCATGCGCGGGCTGTCCGACGGACGAGGTGCCCCGTGCGCCAGCGGGCAGTACTTCCCGCCGTACCGGCGGCCGCGGGATCCGAGCCGCTAGCGCGGGTCGAGGAGTCGCTGAGCAGCTCGGCGTGGTGAGCGCAGGCAATGGGTTGGTGGGCTGGGGTTTGACAGGCACATTGTGGGGCTGGACCCTGCGATCGGTGATCGGCCCGTCTACAGGGTCCACGGGAAGCCATGGGAGCACCGCCGCCTGCACTGATCGCGCCACCCAAGCTGGGTCCACTCCGGGCCTACCGGCCCGGCCAGGCCATCGTCGACCACGATCGTCGGCGCCTCGAAGGGATGATCATGGAGCTCAAGCCGGGTACTTTCCTGTTCCTCGACCAGGACGACGTGATCCGGGCCGGCGCCCTCGACATGGCACGGGTCATCGATCGGGTTGAGCTTGCCCTCTCGCTGCTCGAGTCCGGCGACGTTGTCGATCCCCCGAAGTCGGTGCTCCGGTGGAGCGAGGACCCGGAGATGGAGAGCGTCCGCGGGCGGATCAACTTCCTGGCCGCCTACCTCGGCGGTTCCATCAACTCGCTGGGGATGAAGTGGGTTGCCAGCTTCCCCGCAAATCGCAAGCGCGGGCTGCCACGCGCAACGGCGCTGATCGTCCTCAACGACCCCGCGACCGGGATCCCGATCGCGCTCATGGAGGGGGCGATCATCAGCGCCGCCCGAACCGGGGCCATGACGGGCGTGGCCGCCAGGTACCTCGCCCGGCCCGACACCTCAACGGTGGGCATCATCGGGACCGGCGTCCAGAGCCGGACCCAGCTGCTCGCGCTGTGCGCCGTGCTCGACAACGTGCGCGAGGTCAAGGTGTTCAATCGAACGCGCGAGACAGCAGACCGGTTCGCGGCCGAGATGGAGGGGAGGACCGGGCGGCGGATCACGGTCGTCGACAGCCCGGAGCAGGCTGTCCGCGGCCTCGATCTCGCGCTCGTCGCGACGACCGCGCATCAGCCGCTGATGAAGGGCGAGTGGCTATCGCCGGGAATGCTCAGCGTCCAGTTCTCGGGTCACGAGTGCGACTTCGAGGTGATCCGGCGCGCTGACAAGCTCGTGTGCGACCAGTGGGAGACCGTGAAGCACCGGGGGATCACGACGCCCGCAGTCATGCACCAGCAGGGGCTCCTGCAGGACGACGAGATCCACGCGGATCTCCAGGAGATCGTGACCGGGAAGAAGTCGGGCCGGGAGACGCCCGAGGAGCTGATCCATTTCGCAGCGATCGGACTCGGGGTCAACGATGTCGCCGTCGCCTCGATGGTTCTCGAACGCGCGGTCGAGCTGGGCCTTGGCCGGCCGCTCTCGATGTGGGAGGCGCCGCTATGGGCCTAGCCGTGGGTAGCCGCGCACGGCGCTCCAGCGCGGGCCAACCGGGCTCGTTTGCTGAGATCGATACGAGCACGCCTGTGCTCGTCCTCACCGCCTCGCCGCGTGCCCGTCGGGCACCCCACACCACCCTCGGTGTCCTGCGCAGTCTCGGCCGCCTGGGGATCCCGGTCCACCTCGTCGACTCGAACCCGCCGGGACCGGCCGCCTACTCCCGGTACCGGCAGCGACGCTTCCTGTTCGATCTTCCCGACGCCTCGCCCCAGGCCACGGTCGAGCATCTGCTGGAGGCGGGACGTCGACTCGGATCCCGGGCAATCCTGATCCCCACCTGGGACGACCTCGCGATCCTCGTAGCGGAGGCGGAACCGGCGCTCCGCGAGCAGTTTCTGCTGCCGCGCCAGCCGGTTGGCCTGGCGCGCTCGCTATCGAGCAAGCGGGAGATGCATCGGCTGGCCCTCGAGCACGGCGTACCAACGCCCCAGGTCAGCTTCCCGGCGGGCATCGACGACGTCCACGCCTTCGCGACCGATGCGACGTTCCCGGTGATGATCAAGGCCATCTTCGGGAACCGGCTCCAGCAGCGCGCCGGCCGAACCCTGTTCATCGCCCAGACACGGGCCGATCTCATCCGGCTCTACCAGGAGCTCGAGGACCCGGACGACCCGAACCTCCTGCTCCAGGAGTACATCCCGGGCGGTGACGAGGCCGTGTGGATGTTCAACGGCTATTTCAACGCCGACTCAGAATGCCTGTTCGGCCTGACGGGCCGGAAGCTCCGCCAGACACCCGCCTACGCGGGCACGACCAGCCTGGGCGTGTGCCTGCCGAACGATACGGTCGATCGCCTGACCCGGCAGTGGATGAAGGCGCTGGGCTACCGCGGGATCCTGGACCTGGGCTTCCGCTACGACGCTCGCGACGGGCAGTACAAGGTCCTCGATGTCAACCCTCGCATCGGCAGCACGTTCCGGCTGTTCGTCGGGCGTTCCGGTCTCGACGTCGTGCGCGCGCAGTACCTCGACCTCACCGGCCAGACGGTCCCGGCCGACTCCATGGCCGTGGGTCGCAAGTGGCTGGACGAGAAGGACTTCCTCTCGGCCTGGACCTACCGGCGCGATGGGCGTCTCACGGCTCGCCAGTGGGCGGCATCGGTGAAGGGTGTCCAGGAGCTCATCTACGTATCTCGTGACGACCTCGCTCCGGCCGCCCAGCTCGCCCTGCAGGAGCTCCGTCGGCGTGCCTCGAGCTGGCGGGCGACCGCCGCGGATCGGGCTGACGCTCCTCGGCGTCATGGCTGAGCCGCTCGGGTCCGGATCCACGGCGGACCGCCGGGCGAGGAGCGTCGCGGAGGGTTGGACGTGAGGCTCCCTCGGCGTGTTGGGCTGGCGATGAAGCGCACGATCGACGTCATCGGCGCCGGCGTCGCGTTGGTCCTCCTGGCACCCCTCCTGGCCTGGACGGCCGTCGCGATCGTCGTCACGATGGGCCGGCCGATCTTCTTCCGTCAGCTCCGGCCGGGCCTCCACGGGTCGCTGTACACGATCTGGAAGTTCCGGACCATGCGCTCGCCGCGCCCAGGTGAGGTCTGGTTCGACACCGACGCGGCGCGCCTCACAAAGTTGGGGGCGTTCCTGAGGGCAACAAGCATCGACGAGCTGCCTGAGCTGTGGAACGTCCTGCGTGGCGAGATGAGCCTGGTTGGCCCCCGGCCGCTGCTCGTCGAGTACCTCGACCACTACACCCCGGAAGAGCAGCGGCGCCACGACATGCGCCCCGGGGTCACGGGCTGGGCCGCGGTCAACGGCCGCCACACCGCGCGGTTCGAGGACCGCCTGATGCTGGACGTCTGGTACGTGGACCATTGGAGCCTCGCGCTCGACCTGCGGATCGTGCTGATGACGCTTTCCCAGGTCCTCCGCCGCGAGGGCGTGTCCGTCACGCAGGACCAGGAAGACATCGACTTTCCGGAGCGCTTCTATACCGCCCTGCAGCGCGGTGGTACGGAACCCGGATCGGAACCCGGCTGACAGGCTCGACCTGGCGCGGGCTGGCGACGAGCTCATGGTCTCCGGGATTGGCGTACGTTCGCCCGCGACTCGCACCGCAGTCTCAGCCGGTCGCCACCTCGGTGAGCGCGGCTGCCACGTACTCGACCTCCTCGTCGGTCAGGCGCGACGAGAAGGGCAGGGCGAGCGTGGACGCAGCGACGCGCTCGGTGACCGGGAAATCCCCGGGTCGGAAGCCGAACCGCTCCATGAGGAACGGTTGCAGGTGGAGCGGCTGGAAGTATGGCCGCGCGGGGACACCCCGCTCGGTGAGCCGGGGGATGAGGGCGTCACGGTCGATCGACTCATCGAGACGAACCACGTACACGAACCAGTCGACCTCCTCCCGGGCACCGGCACGCGGCAGGCGAACCCAATCGCAGCCGCCGAGAGCCCGCTCGTACGCGGCGACCACACGGGCCCTGCCCGCACGCAGATCGGCGATGCGCTCGACCTGGGCCACGCCGAGCGCGGCGGAGAGCTCGTCGAGCCGGTAGTTGTAGCCCAGCCGCACGTGACGCAGCCACGTCCCATCCGCATCACGTCCCTGGTTGCGCAGGCTCCGCATGAGCTCCGCGAGATCGTGGTCGTCGGTTACGACCATGCCGCCCTCGCCCGTGGTGATCTGCTTGTTGGGATAGAACGCGAACACCGCCACGTCGCCGAAGCTGCCCAGCGGCCGCCCGCCGCTCGTCGAGCCCAGCCCCTCGCACGCGTCCTCCACGATCGCCCAGCCACGCCGGCGGGCGGCGCGCACGAGGTCGTCGATGCGACACGGCCGGCCAAACACGTGGACCGGCAGGATCGCACGCGTCCGCTCGCTGGCCGCCTCCTCGACACGGGCCGGGTCGAGACCCAGGCTGTCGTCCTCGATGTCGACGAATCGTGGCGTGGCCCCCTCGTAGAGGATGCAGTTCACGGAGGCGACGAAGCTGAACGGCGTCGTGATCACCTCGTCGCCAGCGCCGATCCCGAGCGCCCGCACACCAAGGTGCAGCCCCGCCGTCCCGCTCGAACAGGCGATGCCCTCCCTCCGCCCGGCGAGGGCCGCGATCCCGTCCTCGAACTGCAGTGCGAACGGACCCAGCGCCAGGATGTCGCTGCTCAGGACGACCGACACGAGCTCGTGCTCGCGATCGCCGATGTCGGGGCGCGCGAGCGGGATGGTGCGACGGGTGTCAGCCGACAAGCCGGCCATCGAGCCCTCCGTGGTTCGGCGGTCGGAGCGAGCGCGTGAGCTGCTGCCCGTGCCGGCGACTGTGGTGCGGTCGCCCGCACGGTACCACGCGCGGTGCGAGAGGCGGCCCGATCGTCCGGCGGTCGCCGCCCGCGTGGCCGGCGGCCGGGTCAGCTTGCGCCATCAGGGTCGCCCCCGGTTCCGGTGGCACAGGGAGAACCTACATGCGGACGTCGCGCTCACCCCGTCGAACCGGTGAGCAGATGGCCCTGGCAGGGATCACGGAGCATCCGAGAGATGACCAGCACGTGCCGCAGGGGACGATCTAGAATCGGCTGCGACCCACCACCCGATACCGCGTCCGCCGGCGCCCGACGCCAGGAGCCAGCCATGGCCACGACCACCGCCACGACCCCCCATCCGATCTACCTCGCCGGGCAGTGGGTGGATTCACCCGACGTGCTCGAGGTCGCGAACCCGGCCCGGCCCGGGGAGCCCGCAGGCGCCACCTACCACGCCACGCCCGAGCAGTACGAGCAGGCCGTGGCGGCGGCAGTCCGCGCGTTCGAGGTCACCCGGACCCTGCCCGCCTACGAGCGCGGCCGGATCCTGCGCGAGATCAGCGCGGGCATCAAGGCCCGGCGCGAGGAGCTCGGCGCCCTGATCGCGGCCGAGGCCGGCAAGCCGATCCGCGACGCCCTGGGCGAGGTCGATCGCGCCGTGCTGACGTTCCGCCTGGGCGCGGAGGAGGCCGAGCGGATGACCGGCGAGACCATCCCGCTCGACCTGATGCCGTCGAGCAAGGACCGGGTGGGCATCACCCGCCGCTTCCCGATCGGACCCATCGCCGGGATCAGCCCGTTCAACTTCCCGCTCAACCTCGCGGCCCACAAGGTGGCGCCGGCGATCGCGTCGGGCAACCCGATCGTGCTCAAGCCGCCGTCCAAGGATCCGCTGGTGATGCTCACCGTGGGCGAGATCATCGACGCCGCGGGCGTGCCCGAGGGCGCGGTGAGCATTCTGCCCATGAGCCGCGAGCTGGGCGACCGGATGGTGTCCGACGAGCGGTTCAAGCTGCTCACCTTCACCGGCAGCCCGGCGGTCGGCTGGCGGATGAAGGAGCGGGCCGGCAAGAAGAAGGTCGTGCTCGAGCTGGGTGGCAACGCGGGCGTGATCGTGGACCGCAGCGCGGACCTCGACTGGGCGGTCAAGCGGATCATCACCGGGGCGTTCGCCTACAGCGGCCAGGTGTGCATCAGCGTCCAGCGGATGTTCGTCCACGAGGACGTGTGGGACGCGTTCATGGGCAGGTTCGCCGCCGCCGCCGCCGCGCTCAAGGTCGGTGATCCGGCAGATCCCTCCACCGATGTCGGACCGATGGTCGACGCGGCCAATGCCCGCCGGACGCAGGCGTGGGTCGACGAGGCGAAGGCGATGGGCGGCAAGGTGCTCACCGGCGGCACCGCGAACGGCACCTACTTCCCGCCCACCATCCTGACCGACACGCCGGTCAGCGCGAAGGTGTGCTCCGCGGAGGCCTTCGCGCCGCTCGTGGTCGCATTCCCGTTCCACGAGATCGGGGACGCCATCGATGCCGTCAACGACAGCCTGTTCGGGCTCCAGACGGGCGTGTTCACCAACGACCTCGATCACGCCTGGACGGCGTTCCACCGCCTGGAGGTCGGCGGGGTCATCGTCAACGACATCCCCACCTACCGGATCGACCACATGCCCTACGGCGGCGTCAAGGACTCCGGCCTGGGTCGCGAGGGCCTGCGCTGGTCGATCGAGGACATGACAGAGCTCCGGATCATGGTCCTGGCCTGGCCCCAGTAGGGTTGCGCCGGCCGCCCGGCGCTCGCGCCCGGTCATTGCCCGGTCATTGCCATCCTGGGTGCGGCCTCGCCGAGATCACGCGAGCCATAGGGTCAGATCAGGCAGATCGCCCCCATCGCCGACGTGTCGATGGCTCCAACCAGGCGGAACGATGAAGTCAGCCGGGCACCGGACCTCCTGGAGATCGACCTCAGCTCGGGATCTCGCGTGGGAAGCCCGCTCAGGACGCCTGCCGGTCGCCGTCATTCGGCGGCGCGTCCGCATCGCCTGAGGTGTTGACGACGCCGGCCGTGGAGCGCACCAGCATGGCAGTGAGCGCCCGTGCGACGATCCCGATGACCAATCCGAACGCCAGTCCAGTCAGGTTGTCGATGACGTCGATGGCCTGGCAGCCACGACCCAGGATCGGCAGCAGCAGCTGCGTCGTCTCGATGATGAACGGCGATGCCATGGCGACTAGCACCAGTCCCGCCGTCAGTCGCGACCTTGGCAGCAAGCCGAGTGCAAGGCCGAGCGGAACGAACAGGATGATGTTCAGCGTCCGTTCGTTGCGCGACAGCAGCTGCTGGAGAGGAATGACGGACAGGATCGAGAAATCGCATCGACCGGGACCGGTGGCCGAGGGCTCGAACATGCCGTATAGCGGGGCGAGCGTCGCGAAGACGATCGCGCCGGTGCTCACCACCAGGAGCCAGGCGACGAATGCGTTCGTGGCGAGATATCCTGCCAGACGCGTCCGTGCGACCAGCCCAATCAGCGCTGAGATGACCACACCTGGCACAAGCCACGGCAGGGCGCCGGCTGCCTGATGGATAACGCACCTCCAGTCGACCCTCGTGGCGTGTGTGTGGCAGCCGCGAGCGCAGCCAGACCCCCAGACGCGGAGCATACCGGCCAGCACTAACCATCGCCGGGGGTGCCCTTGACACCCGGGATCCGACGCCTGTGGCAGGTCCGAGTTGACGAGGGCGTGCGCGTGGATCGATGATCGCCGCGCCTTCGGCCGCGGGTATCGGTCCGAAGCCACCACAGATAGATGGAGACGGGTTTGGATCTACGGCGTCAGATCGCCATCGTGCGGCACCGGCTCCCTCTGTTGATCGGCTTCGTGCTGATTCCCGCGATCGCTGCCTTTGCCCTCAGCAGCGTCCAGCACAACGTATATCAGGCGAAGGCGACGTTGATCGTGGGCCAGTCCCTGTCGGCGGTGAACCCCGACATCAACCAGCTCATGGTCTCCCAGCGCCTGTCGACGACGTACGCGGCCGTTGCGACCAAGCGACCAGCTCTGGAGGGAGTCATCAGCAAGCTGGGTCTGAGCCAGACGCCTGCCCAGCTCGCTCTCCGCGTCTCGGCCGGTGCCCCGACGGACAGCACGCTGCTGGAGATCACTGCGGAGGACGAGGATCCGGCACAGGCGGCGGCGATCGCGAACGCGCTTGCCGAGCAGCTGATCGCCACATCGCCCGCCATCCAGGGTCGACAGACCGAGTTTCAGAAGTCCATTGATGAGGAGCTCCAGGCTACCCAGGACCAGATCAACTCCATCCAGGCCCAGGTGGCGAAACTGTCCGCGTTGCCCAGCCCGGCGCCGTCCGACGCAGCCACGCTGGAGACGCTCCAGGGGCGACTGGTCACCCTGCGATCGACATACGCCAGCCTGCTGGCGTATTCGAACGCGGACGCGTCGAACCTGCTGACCGTCGTGGAGCCTGCCGTGGCGCCGACGTCGCCAGTCTCGCCGAAGCCGCTGCTCAACACTCTCCTCGCCGCGGTCGTCGGGCTGTTGATGGGCACTGGGCTGATCGCCTTCCTGGAGTATCTCGACGACACGGTGAAGGATGCGGAGACGGTCCAGGAGATCATGGGCCTCGGAATCCTCGGCAGCATCGCGCGGATGCCGGGCGGACGCGGCCGCAGTGAGCTGTACCGGTTGGCCACGATCGTGTATCCACGTTCCGGGACGGCGGAGGCGTTCCGCGCGCTGCGGACGAACATCGAGTTCGCTTCCGTCGACGCGCCGATTCGCACGCTGCTGGTGACCAGCTCGAACGAAGGCGAAGGCAAGACGGTCACGGCGTCGAACCTCGCGATCGTGTTCGCGCAGGCCGGGCTGCGGGTCATCCTCGTTGACACGGACTTCAGGCAGCCCGGCATCCACAGGATCTTCAACGTTCTCAACACGCAGGGCCTGACGTCGCTTCTGCGCTCCGACGAGGCCACGGTCGAATTGGTGGCGCAGGCCAGCGATCAGGCGAATCTGCGCATTGTCACGACGGGTCCACTGCCGCCCAATCCCGTGGAGCTGCTTGCCTCGCAGCGGATGCGCGCGGTCCTTGCGCGGCTTCGCGCGGAATCGGACATCGTGGTGTTCGATGCCCCCCCCCTGCGGGCGGTTACCGACGCGGCCGTCCTCAGCTCGTACCTCGACGCCGCGGTGCTGGTTGTGGACGCGGGTCGCACCCGGCGTGCCGCGCTCCGGCAGGGGCAGGAGGCCCTCGCCAGGGCGGGGGCACACGTCCTCGGGGTGGTCCTCAATCGCGTTCCCAGGGCCGATCTGCCGAGCTACTACGGGCCGGCCGACGAGGAGGCCATGGCCGACGGGCCGGCAGCCGTTGCCTCGTTGTCAAAGGATTCACCCACCGGCGCTCCGAACTAGGTCGTGGCACCCGCGCAGCATGCCCCGGCGGCACATGCGGACGCGGACGTGGTGCCGTCGGGTGGCCGACGGTCGGCTCGTGTGCTCAGATCGACCAACCCGCTGAGGAGGTAGCGCGCACCGGTGGCGACATCCGCAAGCACGCACCCGGTCGAACGGCGACGATGGGTCATGCTGGCCGGCGCCGGCTGGCTCCACGTGCCCGAGCATCGTCACCTGCTCCTCGGGCTCCCGATCGGGATCGTGATCGTTGCGGGCGTCGCGTTGAACAGCTCGGCCGTCCAGGCGGCCGGTTCCCTCGCCGCCTTCGCCGCTGCCGTCGCCTCGCCGCCCGTGGGCGTGATCGTGTTCGCCCTGATGGCACCCTTGAAGTCGCCGCTCGTGATCCCGGCCCCGGGGTTCAACGCGGTCCTCGCGGGTGCGATCCTGATCGGCTGCGTCTACCGCCTGCCGATCGAACGGCCGGTCCTGCGGGCGGGCGCCCCGCTGCTGTTCATGCTCGGCTTCGTCGTCTACGCCGGCGCACAGCAGTCGCCCGAGATGCTGGCCGGTTACTCGGACGCCGAGGGCCACTACGTCGGCTTCCTCTTCTACCAGCTGGCGACGTTGGCCGTGTTTGCGGTGGGTGCCGCGTACGCGCTTCGCGGTCGCAACCCGATCCCGTACCTGGCGGCCGGTCTCATCGGCGCTGTCTTCGCCGCGGCGTTGGCGGTCGTGACCTTCACTGCCCCCGCGACCGGGTTGCTCGGGAATCTGCTCGGCGTCTCGGATGCCAACGGCCGCGTGGTCGGCCCGTTCGCCGATCCGAACTACTTCGGGCTGTTCGAGGCGACGGCCATCACCGCCGCGACGGCCCTGGTGCTTGTGGTCCGATCTACGACCGCGAGGCTGCTGTTGGCGGGGGTGATCTTGGTCATCGCCCTGTCCATGATCGTGAGCCTGTCGCGCGGGGCCATGCTCGCCGCTTTGGTTGGGCTGCTGGGCCTGGCAGTCTCGCGCAGTTGGCGGTTGGGCGCCTTCGCGGTGGTTGCGGCATTGGTGCTGGTGCTGTTTGCTTATCCGTGGTTCGTGCAGTGGAGGGTGACAGCGGACTCGGGCGGTGTCTCCGCCCAGGCATACACCGTTCTCGCGCAGAGTGACGAGGGACGGATCGCGGCCGGGCTGGCTGGGCCGCAGATGTTCCTCACGTCCCCGATTCTGGGGATCGGGTTCGGTCATTATCCGTTCGTGAGTGCCCATTACGTCGGCTACAGCATCGAGTCGCATGACTGGTACATGAACGTCCTGGCCGAGCAGGGGTTGGCAGGCATTGTGCTGTGGCTCTCGATGCTGATCTCGACCGGCGTCGCGCTGTGGCGTTCCACCCGCGCTGCACGTCTGGTCGGGATTTCCGTCCTGGCGACCTATGCCGTGGGATCGGCATTCCTCCAGCCACCCGATTCGGTCCAGACGTCGGCGTTTGCCGTCATCGCGATCGCGGCGGCGCTGGTGGGGAGATGGGGCCCGGCAATCCAGAGGCAACCTCGCGTCGCCGCGCCCCGGTCGAGCCCCCGGCGTCTGTGGACGGTCGGTTGAGCGGCACGCCCATGGGACGATGATCGCCCGCGGCAGTCGTCGATCGTCGCGTCGTCAGCGGGACCCTGACCCGCCCGTCCGCCCATAGAGCGACTGCCAGGTGTCGGCGACGGCCTCGATGTCGAATGTGCGCACGACATGCGCTCGACCCTCGGCGCCCATCGCCCGGCGAGCGTCTGGTGTCAGCGTCATAACGTCCCGCATCCTTGCTCCGAGTGCCGCCGGCCGGCCAGGCGGGACCACGTAGCCGGACGCGCCATCGACGATCACGTCCCGGCTCCCGCCAACGTCCGTGGTGACGGTCGGCAGCGCGCTCGCCCCTGCCTCGAGCAGGACCATCGGTAGCCCTTCCCAACGGGACGACATCACGAACCCGTCGGCAGCCTGCATCAGGTCGCGCACGTCCGTGCGCAAGCCCAGAAGACGAACCTTGTCCGCGACCCCCAGGTGCCTGGCTCGGGCCCCGATAGAGTCCGCCAGCGGCCCCACCCCGGCGACCAAGAGCATGGCGTCCGGATGCTCATCGAGGACGCCCGCGAAGGCCGTGACCATGTCGCCGTGGGCCTTGGCCTCGACCAGCCGCCCGACCGCCAGCCACACGAACTCGTCGCCGATGCCAAGGGCGGCGCGCGTTCGACCGCGTGCACGTGCATCGTCGGCGAACGCGTCGGTTCTGATCCCGTTGGGGACCAGCACCACCGAGCGTGCACCGACCGCGCGACGCCGGATCGCCTCGGCCATCGCGACACGGCTGACGGCCGTCGTCAGGTCGCTGAGCCGATCGGTCAGGCGATAGGCGACGTAGCGCCACTGGGCGCCCTCGTTCTCATTATGGATCGTGCTCACCACCACGGGTATCGGGGTCACGAGGCGGGATATCCTTGCCAACAGGTTCGCGTGCACCATGTGGGCGTGCAGGACGTCCGGTCGCCAGCGCAGCAGAAGGCGACGCAGCGCTCGGATCGCGCGTGGGTCGGGGATACCCTGCTGCATGCCCAGCGACGCCGTCGTGATCCCGTCGGCGGCCAGTTCCGAGATTGGTGGCTCGAGTGGCAGCATCGAGATCGCCGCGACGTCCCATCCGCGCCCCTTGAACGCTCGTGCCAGGTGGCAGACCTCGCGCTCCGCCCCGCCCATGCCGCTCGAGGTGATCAGGTACGCGAGCCGCCTCGGCCGCTGACCGTGGAACGGGCCCGAGTCCGTCGACCGCTCGCCGTCTGCCATCCACCTAGCCTAGCCCAGCCCTCTCCAGCAGGCGAGCCGTTCGCTACACTGCCCGCGTGCTGCGCAGCGTGGGTTCTCGGCGTTCGATGGTCGCGGTGCGACGGCCGGTATCGCCCTGCTCCTGGAGCCTGGCTTGATGAGGGCCGTGGTCACCGGCGGTGCAGGGTTCATCGGCCACCACCTGGTCCGTGGCCTGCTGGCGCGCGGAGACAAGGTCACCGTGATCGATGACCTCTCTACCGGCCTCGCAGCGCGGCTCGACGCCGTTCGCGATCGGATCGTGCTCATCGAGGGCAGCATCCTCGATCGGTCGTCGCTCGACCGGGCGATCGACACCGCCGAGGTGGTGTTCCACGAGGCGGCGGACGCGTCGGTGGCGCGGTCGCTCGTCGAGCCGGGCCACACGAACGAGGTCAATGTGGCCGGGACCATCGAGGTCATGCAGGCCAGCGCCCGCCACGGTGTGCGCCGCGTGGTGTTCGCCGGCTCGTCTGCTGTGTACGGCGTGCCGCATCGCCTCCCGTGTACCGAGGGGCAGCGTCCCGAGCCGATGTCCGCGTACGGCGTCAGCAAGCTTGCCGGCGAGCTCTACGTGCATGCGCTCGGGCAGCTGCATGGCATTGACACCGCGGTCCTGCGCTACTTCAACGTCTACGGGCCCGGCCAGAGCCCGTCGTCCGAGTACGCCGCGGTCATCCCGAAGTTCATCGACGCGGTGCTCCACGGTCAGCGGCCCACGATCAACGGTAGCGGCAGCATCACGCGCGACTTCGTGTACGTAGGGGACGTGGTCGCGGCGAACCTGCTCGCGGCCGATCCGTCTGCCCCGAGCGGCGTCACATGCAACGTGGCCACCGGCTCGCGCACGACGTTGCTCGAGCTGCTGGACGCGATCTGCGCGGCTGCCGGACGCACGGTCGACCCGATCTTCGGCCCGCCCCGGGCCGGCGACATCCTCGAATTGCAGGCCGACATCAGCGCCGCCACGCTCCAGCTCGGCTATGCGCCCACGGTCTCGTTCCAGGATGGGATCGCCCGCGTCGTCGCCAGTTACCGCTCGCTGCTCCAAGCGTGAGCGACGGCGCGGCGCCCGACGGGACCGGCGCCGGTGATGCCGGGGGGGGTCCCCACGCTGCCGAGCCCGCCGTCTCGTTCCGGGACGTCGGTCGGTCGGCGGCCATCCTCACCGGCGCTGCCGGCGCGATGCAGGTTCTGGGGGTGGTGCGCGAGGTCTTCGTGGCTGCCCAGGTTGGGCTGTCCGCCGAGTACGACGCCCTGCTGGTGGTCCTGAGCCTACCCGCCACGCTTGCCGGCGTGTTCACGGCGGGCACCGTGACCGCGATGGTCCCCGCCTACCTCGAAGCGCGCGATCGCCGCGGTCGCGAGGATGCCCGGCGGCTGGCCGGCATGATCACCGTGTGGGTCGGCATCGCCGGGCTCGCGCTGTGGCTGGTGCTCGAGGTCCTGGGAGCCGTGGTCATCGAGCTTGCAGGGCCGGGCCTCTCGACGGCGAGCCGGGACGCCGCGACCGGCTACCTGCAGCTGCTGGCGCCGCTCGCCTTCGTGTCCGCGGTGTCGGGGGTGATCTACGGCATCTGCCAGGCCGAGGAGCGCTTCGCCGCGATCGCGTTCTCGGGATTGACCGGCTCGGCGGTGACGCTGGCCACGCTGCTCGTGCTGTGGCAGCCGATGGGTCTCGGGGCGCTCGCCCTCGGCAATCTCGTGGGCCCGATCGTGACGGCGCTCGTCCTGCTCGTGTCGGCCGCCCGGGGCTCGGTCTTGCCACGGCCCACGCCGTGGACGAACCGGACCGAGATCACGGCGTTCGTGCGCCATGCGGCGCCGCTTGTCGTGAGCAGCGCCGTGCTCCAGATCAATGGCATCGCCGACCGTGCCATCGCCTCGCTGATCACGCCCGGGGCGGTGAGCGCCCTGCGCTACGCCGACGTCCTGGTGCGGACACCAATCGGAGCGATCAGCCCTGCCTGGGGCACGGCCCTGTATCCGTCGCTCGTCCGGGTCGCCCTGGGTTCGGCTGCCGCCCTGTCGAGCGCGACGGAGCGATCCATCCGCTACGTCCTATCGCTGTTCGTGCCGGTAGCCGTGCTGACGGTGGCGGTTGCCCCAGTCGCCGTCGCCGTGGGGTACGGACGCGGTGCGTTCAGCCCCGACGACGTCGTCCGCACCGCCCAGGCGGTGGCGGCGTTCGCCCCGCTGATCGTGGTCATGATGTGCTATCCGCCGCTGACGGGCGCCCTTAACGCCCAGCACCGCGGCGGAGTGCTGCTTGCCGCCGGCGTGATGAACGTGTGCCTGAACTTTGCGCTCGACGTTGCGTTCGGCCTGTGGCTGGGTGCCCCGGGTGTGGCGTTGTCGTCGTCGCTGACGGCGATCGTGGTGCTGGTGTTCTTCTCCTGGCGCCTGTCGAGAGCGGAGGACTCGATGAATCTCATGCGGGTCGCACGCACCGTGCTCGTTGCCACGATCGCGAGCCTGCCGTTCGCCATCCCGATCGGCTTCCTCAGCTGGTTCGGCGTGCAGACCCCCGGGCTCGTCCTCGGCCTGCTGCTGCTGGTCGCGTTCGGCATCCTGGGCATTGCCGGCTACCTGGTCGTCGCGACGATGCTCGGCCTGGATGAGGCACGCGCGTTGCGGCTGGTGGTGACCGAGTGGGGCCAGCGGCGCCGGCACGTCGCCGGGGCGCCTCGGTGACCGCTCTCCGGCTCGCCTACCTGCCGCCCCTGCTGCGCCCGGCCGGTGCCGAGCGGCAGATGCTGGCGCTCGCCGAGGGTCTGCCGCGGGACCGGTTCAAAGTCGACTTCCTGGCCATGTCAGGCGCCGGACCGTACGACGAGCGGGCGTTGGCTGCGGGCGCCGGCCTGCGCTACCTGGGCTCGCAGCCGCGTCCGGATGCGCCGCGGCTGGGGCGCATGGTCGGACGAGCCGGCAAGACGCTGCGCTACGTCCGAGCGGCCCGGTCCGCCCGGTACGACATCATCGATGCCTGGCTGTACCCGGTCGACGTGATGGCAGTGTTGGCCCGGCATCTGACCCGGACCACCGTGGTGGTCACGGGGCGTTACAACCTGCGTGACTTCGCCCCGCCCATGACCGCCCTCGAGCGCCGGCTCAACGGGCTGGCCGATCGCTGGGTCGACGCCGTGGTGGCCAACTCCGAGGCCGTGGCCGAGGACACGCGGCAGCACGAGACCATCGAGCCGGCCAAGCTCCGCGTGATCCGCAACGGGGTCGACCCGATCGAGCCGCTTTCACCGGACGAGGTGACGGTTGGCCGCAGGGCGCTCGGTGCCGACGACGCGGACATCCTGATCGGATGCGTCGCTAACTACAGCGCGGTCAAGCGGCACGACCTCCTCATCGACGCGTTCGCTGCGCTTCGCCAGAAGGGCCACCGGGTGCGACTCGTGCTCATCGGCGAGGGACCGACGCGCCCGGACCTGCAGCGGCAGATCGACGGCTACGGGTTGGGCGACCTCGCCCGGCTGCATGGCAGCGTCGCCGACCCGAAGCCGATGCTTGGGTTGTTCGACCTGATGGTCCAGACGTCGCGAAGCGAGGGCCTGCCCAATGCGCTCCTCGAGGCCGCCGCCGCGGCCCGGCCGATCGTAGCCACTGCGGCGGGCGGCTCCGGCGAGATCGTGATCGATGGCGAGACCGGCTTCCTGGTACCGGTCAACGACCTCGAGGCCGTGGTCGGTGCCATGCGCCGCCTCGTGATCGACCCTGACCTGCGGCGGCGACTCGGCCTGGCCGCCCGGCAGCGGACGCGGACCGTGTTCACCATGGATCGCTTCGTTGGCGAGTACGCGGCGCTGTATGAGGAGCTCGTCGCCGCCAGGCGGAAGCGCCGCTGATCCACGTGCATCGTCGAACGGGCGCGCCGTCGGACGAGCCTCTGGTGGTGCCCGGGCGCTCAGCGCGCCGGTGGCGTCTCGACCGGGCGTCCGGCGACGTCGGCGAACAGCTCATCCCAGAGCGACAGGACCTTGGGCAGCGCGTACCGGTCGAGGACCTCGGGCGCGCGTGACGCCAGCGCACGCGCCTGGCCCCGGTCGGTCATGAGGTGCTCCATCCCGGCCGCCAGCCCGGGGACGTCGTTGGGCGGAATGAGCAGCCCGTCGATGCCATCGCGGATCAGCTCTCGCGGACCGCTCGGACAGTCGAAGCTGATGACCGCGGTCCCGCATGCCATCGCTTCACCCAGCACCGTCGGGAAACCCTCGCGGCGCGAGGACATGACGAACAGACCTGCCTGGCGAAACACCAGGTACGGATCCCGCGTCCGGCCCGGGAACGCGACTCGATCGGCGAGCCCGAGGGCGTCGCGCTGGGCCTCGAGCGCGTCGCGATCCGGTCCCTCGCCCCAGATCTCCAGCCGCCACTCCGGGTGGCGCTCGGCAACGCTCGCGAAGGCCTCCAGGAGCAGGTCGAAGCCCTTCTGGGGCACCAGGCGCCCCATCGCGACGGCGACGGGCGGATCCACCGGCTCTTCGCTCCCCGGCGGAGGCTCCATCACCGGGTTGGGGATCACCCGCCCCCGCCGGCCGCGGGCCAGCCCGAGCGTGGCGAGCGCCGATGGCGTCAGCGCCACGACGCTCGATGCCAGCGGATACGTGAGCAGCCGCAGGATCCGCCACGGCAGGCCCAGCGGCGGCCAGGCCGCGTAGATGTGCTCCTCGACCACGAGGGGCGTGCGCAGCCCCAGCATCGCGAGGATGGTGAGGACGTTGGTCTCGACCATGAACGCGAGCACCAGATCCGGCCGGCTGGAGCGGATGGCGCGCCGGATGACCCGCAGGCGACCGGCATTGTTGCGGACGGCGTCGAGCACATCGTGCGAGGGCCGGTAGAGGTCGAGCCGCCTGATCGTGATGCGCGGATCGACGGCGAAGAACGCCTCCTCGGCCGGCTCGGCCAGGGTCAGCAGGAGCGTGACCTCCCAGCCACGCTCCACCCACGCATCGGTGAGGATGGCCATGATCCGTTCGGCCCCACCCGCGCCCAGCGTGCCGATCACGGCCGTGAGGCGGAATGGCCGCTCGGCGGCGTTGGGGGTGGGATCGGCCTGGGCAGGCTGCGATTCAGCCTGTGCTCGTCGGTGCGCCGTCACATCGGTTCCGCCACGGCCTCGCTCGTCGGTGCTGTGGTGCCCGAGCCTACCATCCGCGCCTGCCCCGTGGTCGACCCACCGTGCGACCCGCGGTCAGGACCAGGCTCAGGGTCCGGTGACGTTGGTGCAGTTGCTGAACTGCGCGAGGCTGCCCGACGAGAGCGGCTGGCTGTTGCCGGTCGCGGTCACCCCGTTCACGTTGGCGAAGTAGAGGATGGGGCCGGGAGCCGCCTGCGTGGCGGTGTTGTTGGTGACGGTGATGTTGGATGTGCCCGGAACGATGACCTTCACGTTCATCCCCCGGGCCGCCCCGTCGTAGCCCTCGTGCGCGATGCCGCCTACCTGGTTCACGGTGACGGTGATGTTGCGCACGGTCGGCGAGGCCGGGCTGTAGACCTGGAAGAAGAAGCCGATGTAGGCGGTCGTGTGGCTGTACGAGCCGATCGTGTTGCTCCGGATCGTCACGTCGGTGACCTGCTGGTAGCTGAAGTCGGGCTCGACGTCGAACACGTGGTAGCCGATCTTGTCGAAGCTGTTGTGCTCGATCGTGACGTGCGAGCCGGCCGTGAGCGCGATCCCGTTGCGGCCCACGTAGCTGAACGTGTTGTCGTGGATCCACACCGTGTCGGCCGAGGCGTGGGTGGCATCGTCGCTGCTCACGTACACGCCGTCACCATAGGTGCGGCTGATCGTGTTGTTGGCCACCTCGATGTGCGAGCCGCCCCAGATCCCGACCCCGTGCTGGTTCTCCTGCCCGGGGTTGTAGACGGTGGTCGTGTTCCCGTTGCTGCCCACGAGCTTGAAGCCACGGATCGTGATGTAGCTGTTGCCCCGGTACAGGTTGAACGGCCCACCTTCCCAGGTGCTGCCCGCGTTGTTGGCACGCAGCGTCGCGCCGTTGCCCTCGAACACGAGGTTGTGGCGGTTGGTCAGCACGAGCCCGTGGTCGAGCCGGTAGGTGGTGCCAGCCTTGAACGCGATCGTGGTGCCATCGGGCGTCGACTTGATGAACGCGTTCAGCGCCGTCGAGGCATCGCTGCCCCCGGACGCGTCGATCGACGAGGGCACCGTGACCGTGTGGGTAGGCGAGGCCATGGGTGGTGGCGTGGAGATCGGCGTCGGGATCATCGTGGGCGCGGGTGACGACGGGCTGCCGACGTCCCTTCGCAGCGATGTGGCCGACAGGCCGAGTGTCACGATCACCGCAGCAACGACCACGAAGCCCAGTCTTCCTGGTCGTGGCACCTGCAGAGGTTCCTCGTATGCGAAGGGTCAACCGTCGTCGACGAGCCTACACGTCATCGGCAGGCTCGTCGAGGCGACCCGCGGTCAGGACCAGGCTCAGGGTCCGGTGACGTTGGTGCAGTTGCTGAACTGCGCGAGGCTGCCCGACGAGAGCGGCTGGCTGTTGCCGGTCGCGGTCACCCCGTTCACGTTGGCGAAGTAGAGGATGGGGCCGGGAGCCGCCT
This sequence comes from uncultured Chloroflexia bacterium, assembly GCA_963713095.1. Classification (GTDB taxonomy): domain Bacteria; phylum Chloroflexota; class Limnocylindria; order Limnocylindrales; family CSP1-4; genus CAIXZV01. The sequence goes on along the minus strand of CAVQKK010000003.1, from coordinate 764,180 downwards.
GCGTGGCGGTGTTGTTGGTGACGGTGATGTTGGATGTGCCCGGAACGATGACCTTCACGTTCATCCCCCGGGCCGCCCCGTCGTAGCCCTCGTGCGCGATGCCGCCTACCTGGTTCACGGTGACGGTGATGTTGCGCACGGTCGGCGAGGCCGGGCTGTAGACCTGGAAGAAGAAGCCGATGTAGGCGGTCGTGTGGCTGTACGAGCCGATCGTGTTGCTCCGGATCGTCACGTCGGTGACCTGCTGGTAGCTGAAGTCGGGCTCGACGTCGAACACGTGGTAGCCGATCTTGTCGAAGCTGTTGTGCTCGATCGTGACGTGCGAGCCGGCCGTGAGCGCGATCGCGCTGCGGCCCACGTAGCTGAACGTGTTGTCGTGGATCCACACCGTGTCGGCCGAGGCGTGGGTGGCATCGTCGCTGCTCACGTACACGCCGTCACCATAGGTGCGGCTGATCGTGTTGTTGGCCACCTCGATGTGCGAGCCGCCCCAGATCCCGACCCCGTGCTGGTTCTCCTGCCCGGGGTTGTAGACGGTGGTCGTGTTCCCGTTGCTGCCCACGAGCTTGAAGCCACGGATCGTGATGTAGCTGTTGCCCCGGTACAGGTTGAACGGCCCACCTTCCCAGGTGCTGCCCGCGTTGTTGGCACGCAGCGTCGCGCCGTTGCCCTCGAACACGAGGTTGTGGCGGTTGGTCAGCACGAGCCCGTGGTCGAGCCGGTAGGTGGTGCCAGCCTTGAACGCGATCGTGGTGCCGTCGGGCGTCGACTTGATGAACGCGTTCAGCGCCGTCGAGGCATCGCTGCCCCCGGACGCGTCGATCGACGAGGGCACCGTGACCGTGTGGGCAGGCGCCGGCGTCGGTGTCGGGGTGGGCTTGGGCGTCGCCGCGGCCGCGGGCTTGACCTTGAACAGGCTCTTCGAGGCATATACGTACTTGACGCCGTACAGCTTCGAGACGCTCTTGCCGTTGACCTTGGTGATCCTGTACCACTTGCGTCCCGTGTGGATCCCGCCGCACCTGGTCTTCCAGTGGCCTTTCTTGACCACCTTGACCGCCACCACCTTGGCGCCCTTGGGCAGCTTGGCGACCCGATGCGCGGAGGTCTTGGGCCTGGTGCGCAAGCTGACCCCGCCGCACTTTGTGACCAGTGTGGTGGAGGCGAACGTGGTTGAGGGCGTCCAGGCTGCGACCCCGGTGAGCACCAGCGCGCCGACCAGGGCAGTGGCGAGCATCGATGCCAGGTGACGACGATGCACGCGTCGAAGCGCGGGAGCGGCCTCGGGCAGGGGATTCGGAAGGCCCAGGGGTATCGAGGGCGTGATCGGGCCGACACGAGACGGCGACGGCGGACGGAGATGCACCTGCAGAGGTTCCTCGTATGCGAAGGGTCAACCGTCGTCGACGAGCCTACACGTCATCGGCAGGCTCGTCGAGGCGACCCGCGGTCAGGACCAGGCTCAGGGTCCGGTGACGTTGGTGCAGTTGCTGAACTGCGCGAGGCTGCCCGACGAGAGCGGCTGGCTGTTGCCGGTCGCGGTCACCCCGTTCACGTTGGCGAAGTAGAGGATGGGGCCGGGAGCCGCCTGCGTGGCGGTGTTGTTGGTGACGGTGATGTTGGATGTGCCCGGAACGATGACCTTCACGTTCATCCCCCGGGCCGCCCCGTCGTAGCCCTCGTGCGCGATGCCGCCTACCTGGTTCACGGTGACGGTGATGTTGCGCACGGTCGGCGAGGCCGGGCTGTAGACCTGGAAGAAGAAGCCGATGTAGGCGGTCGTGTGGCTGTACGAGCCGATCGTGTTGCTCCGGATCGTCACGTCGGTGACCTGCTGGTAGCTGAAGTCGGGCTCGACGTCGAACACGTGGTAGCCGATCTTGTCGAAGCTGTTGTGCTCGATCGTGACGTGCGAGCCGGCCGTGAGCGCGATCCCGTTGCGGCCCACGTAGCTGAACGTGTTGTCGTGGATCCACACCGTGTCGGCCGAGGCGTGGGTGGCATCGTCGCTGCTCACGTACACGCCGTCACCATAGGTGCGGCTGATCGTGTTGTTGGCCACCTCGATGTGCGAGCCGCCCCAGATCCCGACCCCGTGCTGGTTCTCCTGCCCGGGGTTGTAGACGGTGGTCGTGTTCCCGTTGCTGCCCACGAGCTTGAAGCCACGGATCGTGATGTAGCTGTTGCCCCGGAACAGGTTGAACGGCCCACCTTCCCAGGTGCTGCCCGCGTTGTTGGCACGCAGCGTCGCGCCGTTGCCCTCGAACACGAGGTTGTGGCGGTTGGTCAGCACGAGCCCGTGGTCGAGCCGGTAGGTGGTGCCAGCCTTGAACGCGATCGTGGTGCCGTCGGGCGTCGACTTGATGAACGCGTTCAGCGCCGTCGAGGCATCGCTGCCCCCGGACGCGTCGATCGACGAGGGCACCGTGACCGTGTGGGCAGGCGCCGGCGTCGGTGTCGGGGTGGGCTTGGGCGTCGCCGTGGGGGCCGGTCGTGGCGTCGGTGTCGGGGTGGGCCTGGGCGTCGCCGTGGCCGTGGCCGTGGGCTTGGGCGTCGCCGTGGGGGCCGGCCGTGGCGTCGCCGTGCCCGTGGGCCTGGGCGTCGCCGTGGGGGCCGGCGTAGCGCCAGCCGATGCCGTCCTGACGGTCTGGTCATCGCTGTAGGCGCTGCGGCCGTCCGCCGACACCGAATGGGTCCGATAGTGGTAGAGCGTGCCAGGCGCGAGCCCTGCAAGCGACTGACTGTGCGTGGTGTAGTCGAACGAGTGCTCGAGGGTGGTGGTCTGCCCGTACTGTGCCGACGTTCCGTACTCGACCTGACCGGTTGCCGGCGCCGAGACGGTCCAGGTGACCTGGGCCGACGTGCTGGAGATGTCGTACGCGGAGACGGCGCTGATGGTCAGTGGATCCGAGCCTGGGGTGGCGGTGGGATCGGCGGCTGCAATCGGCGACGGAGTCGGCTCGGGAACCGTCGTCGCGCCAGGCATGGGCGTCGGCAGGCCGCGCCCCTTGCCCTTGGGATGGCGGACGGCGAAGGCGTCGATCGAGAACTTCGTGTCCCGGCTCGTGCCGAGCACCGTGATCGACACCGTATGCGTCTGCTCGGTCGTCCAGGTGGCCGCGAACAGCGTCACCTTTCGGTGGTACCGGCTCGAGTAAGTGTTGAGGGTCTTGACGTACTTGCCGTCGATGTAGAGACGTGCCTTGCCGCGGTGCCGGCTGGTCGGGCCCACGATGGCGATCCCCGTGCCGGTGAACGTGAGCTCGGCCTTCGCCCCGCGGGCCCACGACGTGGCCACCCGACCGCCCAGGAAGTGGGCATTGCTTCGTCGGCGCCACTGCCCGGACAGCGCGACCTGCCTGGACGATTCCTGGACGAGGTCCATCGAGTATTCGGTGCCCCAGGCCGCCGTCAGCGCTCCGGATCGGTACCCGGCGGCCGCCGGCTGGGCCGACGGCACGCTGAGCACGGCGACGCCCAGCAGGACGGCCGCGATGGCGATGGCGAAGTGGGGGCGATGCTTCGAGGTCGCGGTGGCGCGAGCCAGCTCGATCTCATGTGCGCGCTCGTCGATCCAACGCGTGCCATCCCAGAACATGAGATGGGCGCTCCTTTCGGCAACCCGGCTGACTCAGGGAGTCCCGTGGCTTTGCGGCCCCGCCTTGCGACGGGTGTGCTATTGGCAGGGAGGCCGGCCGGAATGGTCGCGGTCAGCCAAACGATGACATCGGGGGACGTGCTTGCATCCTACAGGTGGCGACGTGGCTCGGCCTAGCGGCGCATTGGTACGGCACTTAAGGCCGTGACGGACTAGTGTTGATGCCTCCGGACCGCTCCGCACCACTGCGGATGTGGATAACGCCGGGTGCCCGGGGCCGGCCCGTCTGATCGACAGGTGCCGGGACGCACCGCCCTTGCTGTGGCGGTGGGTCAGGATCCCCGGCGGCACGCGGAGAAGAACGCCGGATCGTTGTGCGGCGCTGCGGCCTCGGCGTGGATGGACCCGTGGCGCCTGGTGAGCAGCTCGTTGGCTGCAGGATCCGCGATCACGCGCCACGACACCATGGCGAGAATCCGCACGTGAAGACTCTGCAGCGGTCGCCGTGGTACCGTGCGGCCGGCCTGCATGCGGTGGTCCAGGCAGGACAGCCAGGTTGCGTCCGGAGTTGCGATGTCTGCATCTGCCCCCGCGTCACGACCCACGATCTCGATTTCGCGGCCCGACAGCGGTGCGCGCGAGCTGGAGCTTGTCACTGAGGACTGGGTACGGCTCCCGGTCGCCGCTCCGGACGAGACGGTCGACCGGGTCGCACACGTTGTGCGGCTCGATGGCAAGATCGACCGCGACCGGGTCATCAGCGGCCTCGCGGAGCGGGGTGTGGTCGCTCCCCCATACTTCTCGCCGCTCCAGCTCCAGCCGTTCTACCGCTCACAGCCCGGGTATCGGCCGGGCGACCTCCCGGTCACGGAGCGGGTTGCCGCATCCCCTCCGGCGCTCCCGTTCTCGGGCCGGCTGGCCGATGAGGAGGTGGCCGAGGTCGCATCGTGCCTGCGTGAGGTGATCGTATGAGTGAGCCCATGGTTGCCACCGACGGCCCGCGCCGATCGCTGCCCCGCCGCGTGCTCGGTACGGTCGCCCGCAACGGCACCGTGCGGAAGCTCGTGATCAGCGCCCCACTCGTGCGCGACGTGGCCTGGCGCTTCGTCGCCGGCGAGGACCTGGCGGCTGGGATCGCGGCCGTGCGCACGCTCAACGAGCGGGGCGTGAGGGGCAGCCTTAGCTACGTCGGGACCCACGTGCGAGATGAATTGGTTGCCCTGGCCAGCGCCGACGAGGTGATCGCGGCGATCCGGGCGATCCGTGAATCGGCGCTCGATTCGACGCTCTCGCTCAAGCTCACCCAGATCGGCCTGGACATCGACCTCGAGCTGTGCCGCCGGCAACTGCGGCGCATCCTCGACGTCGCAGTTGAGGCGAACGTGCTCGTCCGGATCGATATGGAGGAGTCTCCGTACGTCGATCAGACGATCGAGCTGTTCGAGGATGCCCGCGACGCCTACGGCGCTGAACGGGTCGGGATCGTGGTCCAGTCATACCTCCGCGATCGGCAGGGCGACCTCGATCGATTGATGGCCGGCGGCTCGCGCATCAGGCTCGTCAAGGGTGGCTACTGGGAGTCGCCCGACATCGTGCTCAAGGCCAAGGAGGGCGTCGATCGAGCGTTCTTCGCCGACATCGAACGCCTGCTCCGTGGCGGGATCCAGCCAGCGATCGCGACGCACGATCCGGCGGCGGTGGAGACCGCGGCGCGTGTCGCGCGCGAGATCGGGCTCGATTGCGAGGCATTCGAGTTCCAGATGCTGCTCGGGGTCAGACCCGACTTGCTTGAGCGGATCGTGCGAGACGGGCACGCAGTGCGCTGCTACGTCCCGTACGGCGGCGATTGGTACGCGTATGTGCTCGGCTGCCTGCGCCGCCTGCCCGTGGGCGCCCTGCAGCGGATCCGGCGCACGGCGAGCCCCGCCCGGGCCGGCCGGGCCACCGCGCGCGGCTGGTCGGTCGGACTGGCGTTGAAGCGAGCCATGGACGTCGTGGGCGCCCTGGCCGGCATCATCGTCCTGTCGCCCGTTCTGGCCTGGACGGCGCTGGCGGTCATGGCCACCATGGGCCGGCCGATCCTGTTCCGTCAGGAGCGCCCAGGGCGCGACGGCCGGATCTTCACCATCGTCAAGTTCCGAACCATGCGCCAGCGGCTGCCCGACGAGCCGTTGATCGGGACGGACGCTGTGCGCGTCACGCGCCTCGGTCGCTTCCTCCGCCTGACCAGCCTGGACGAGCTCCCGGAGCTGTGGAATGTGCTGCGCGGCGACATGAGCCTGGTCGGCCCTCGCCCACTGCTGACGGAATATCTGCCACGCTACACGGCCCGCGAGGCGCGCCGACACGAGATGCGCCCCGGCATCACCGGGTGGGCAGCCGTGAGTGGACGACACACGCTCCGGTTCGAGGACCGGCTCGAGCTCGACGTGTGGTACGTGGATCACTGGAGCCTGCGCCTGGACCTGAGGATCCTTGGCCTCACCATCGCGCAGGTCCTGGGCCACCACAACGTCAGCTCCACGCAGAACCTGGAGGCGATCGCGTTTCCCGACCGGTTCATGGTGGGGCTGACCGGGGATGCGCACGATGGCGCCGATGCCCCTGCGTCCGACGCGGGGCCGACGCACGATCCGAACGGTCCGGTCGCACCCGCTCCCTGAACCGGCGGCGCTCGACATCGGCGGTGCGTCGCACCGTGCTGGCTCATCCGCGATCGGCGGCGGGTGAGCCCGTTCGACTGGCTACGCCGGCGCGTCGCCCGCGGACGCCAGCGGCTCGGCGCGCGTCGGTGCGACGGTCCCCGGACGCTTGAGCCAGCTCTCGCGCCAGAGGTAGGGCATCTGTCGAGCGCAGCCGAAATAGCGACTGCACACCGACCCCTCCAGAATCACCGTGTCGTTGATCGACCGAAGCCGTCCGGTCTTCTCCTCCATGAGCCATTCGACGCGCTTCAGGACGCGGAGCTGCTGGCCGCACTGCTGGTACATCCCACCCGCGAACGTGAGACCCTTCAGCATGCGGTGCTCGTCGAGCGTCTGCCGGATCTCGTCCGCGCTGCGGACCACGACCGGCTCGCCCGGCTGCAGCCCGAGGGAGGGCTCCGGCGGGAGGCCAGCGGGTGGATGGCGCCGGTTCACGACCCGCACCACGTGTCCCAGCCGGCGCAGCACCGGCCGGACGAACGTCATGACGAGCTCGGGCAGCGAATACGTGCGGATCCTGAGCGCCCGCAGGTACTGGCCCGGCATCCACAGCGGCTCGCCCGAGGTGGTGGCGGTCGGCAGCGCTGTTGCCTGGCAGAAGTATCGTTCGGGATCGTCAGGCCGAGTCGACCGGAGCTGCGGCGGGACCCCGACCGCCGCCGGCGGCCCGGCGGGCGTCCTGGCCGCTTGGCTCGCGGGGATCCGCCGGAGCCACGCCTCCTTCCACAGCATCATGCAGCCGAGCTGACAACCCCCGTGCAGCGACCCGTCACAGCGCAGGCCCTCGAGCACCACCGTGTGCTCCAGGCGTCTAAACGGCACCTCCGGCGGGTGGACGCACGTCCGCTCGGCCCGCAGCGCCACCCGGAATCGGCGACCGCAATGGGGGAGCATCTCGGGCATGAAGGGCATGCCCTCGAAGCTCTGGTTCTCGTCGAGGGTCTTGAGGATCTCCGAGGCTGGCAGCACCTCGACCCACATCCCGGGGAGCAGCATCGGCGCACCCTCGTGGGTGGCCAGTGGCGCGGTGTTCGGCTGCGTCGTAGTCACGTTCTGTCCGACGTCCTCCGGTAGTTCGGCCGATGACGCGGCATGGTGTCGTCGATGAGCGCCGGCGCATCTGGAGCCCGGTGATCATAACGGCGATGCCTCTCATGGTATCGGCGATGCTTCTGGTGGCGCCGCAAGTGGCCCGGCGCGTCCGGCTGGTAGCCTCGGGCCACCTGCGCGCATGACGTGCTCCGCGAGCGTGCGTAACGCGGTCCGGTGTCGTCGGGCCGCTTGCTGGACCACGTCTGTCCGGTGCGCGTGCGCAACCAGAAAGCTGCTGGAGCTACAGGCTCGCGAGTGAGCGGCGATCCGGAGGGGGGCTGCGTCCCAAGGACGATCGGTTACCCTTGGCTGGCTGGTGCGTCCGCAGACCGTGGCCGGCAGCAGGGAGCATGCGCACGTCAGCGCATGGTGGGTGATGGGGACCGGCTGATAGAGACGGGGGATGATCTGTGACAAGGTTGCGCGACAAAGCGCAGCAGCTGTCCGTGCAGGTGATCGAGGGTGCGGGCGCCCAATGGGATGACTGGCTCGCTGGTGTATCCCGCGACATCTATCAGGGTGCCGGCTACCACGATTTCGCGCGCGGGTGCGGTGAGGGTTTGCCACACCTCGTCGTCGTCAGGGATCGCGAGCGTGGCTTTGCGTGGCCCTACCTCCTTCGGAGCGTCGGCGATCTCAGCGGGCTCGCCGGCTCCGAAGCCACCGACGTCGGATCCGTCTACGGCTACCCGGGACCGGTGGCATGGGGATGCGAGGCCGGCGACGACTTCCTCGAGCAGGCCTGGTCGGAGGTCGTGGGGGTCTGGCGCGAGCAGGGCGCCGTCACGGCGTTCACGCGCTTCCACCCACTGCTCGACAACGCGGCGCTGGTGGCCAGCATCGCCTGGCCCGGCGCGAACCTCGGGCACGACGATCCGGTCGTCATCATCGGGCCGACCGTGTCGGTCGACTGCACGCTGAGCGACGAGGTCGCAAGCGCGGGTTATGCGCGCGCGCTCCGGCAGCACATCAGAGCCGGACGCGAGGCCGGCCTGGTCACCACCTACGATGAGCGGTGGACGGCCCTGCCCACGTTCACAGAGCTGTACCGGCAGACGATGGCGCGTAACGGAGCCAGCGACTACTACTTCTTCGATCAGGATTACTTCGAGCGGCTGCGGGCGTCGCTCCCGGGGCAGCTGCACCTGCTGGTCACGAGCCTGGGCGACACCATCGGCGCGGCCGGGATCTTCACGGAATTCGACGGGATTGTGCAGTCGCACCTCGTGGGCACCAACGCGGACCTCCGCGCGCATTCACCGTTCAAGGTCCTGCTCGACGACGTACGCCGCTGGGCGCGCATGCGCGGCAACCACACCCTCCATCTGGGCGGAGGTCGCGGGGGCCGGGCGGACTCCCTGCTGCGCTTCAAGGGCGAGTTCTCGCCCCGTCGGCACCCCTTCGCCACGGGCCGATGGATCCTGGAGCCCGGCGCCTATCGCGAGCTCACCGAGTCGAGACGTGCCGCAGGGGTCCAGGACCGCAAGCAGATCGACCCGAGCTACTTCCCCGCCTATCGGGCGCCGCTGCTGGGTCAAGCCAGTGCAGCCTCGGTGCACACCGACGTCGTGGACGTGACGCATCGCGACCGAGCTCGAGTGTGAGGCAGCAGGCATGGAGACGACGCCAGCCCGCGGCAGATCCGCTCCGTTCACCACGATGATCGCCGCGCCGAGCGCATCAGCGCCGGTCGTCGCTCCCCGCAGTTCCTCCCCCAAGGATCACGCTCCGGAGCGACACGATGATGAGGCCGGCGGTGCACGCGACGCGTCACCACGCGACGCGTCACCACGCGACGCGTCACCACGCGACGCGTCACCACGCGACGATAGCCGGCCCCGGGAGCCCGCGGGCGATCCTGAATCGTCGCGATCGCTCCTGGTCGTCACGACGAGCTACCTAACGCTCCGCTCGTTCCTTCTGCCGTATGCGGCCCACTTCCGGGCGCTGGGCTGGCGGGTCGACGCCGCTGCGAACGGGGTCGCCCGTGATGACGTCCTGCGAGCGTCCTTCGATCACGTGCATGAGCTCCCGCTGTCACGTTCCGTCCGCAACGTGCCCGGGATGGTCCGGGCAGAGCGTGAGCTGGAGCGCCTCCTCGACACGGATGTCGACATCGTCCACGTGCACACCCCGATCGCCGGCTTCCTGACGCGTCTTGCCGCCCGCCGCAGGCGCACGATGAGCGGTCCTGCCGTCATCTACACTGCGCACGGCTTCCACTTCTTCAAGGGTGGCTACCGGGCGATGAACTCGGTGTTCCTGGCCGCGGAACGTGTCGCCGGCCGCTGGACCGACCAGCTGGTGGTCATCAACCAGGAGGACTACGAGGCAGCCCGTCGCCACCGGATCGTCCCCGCCTGGAAGTTGCTCCGGATGCCCGGGATCGGGATCGACACCGATGCCTGGTCCCCCGAGCGCATCGAGCAGCCGGCGGTGGACGCGGCACGGGAATGCCTCGGGATCCGCGCCGATGACCCGATGTTCGTGATCGTGGGTGAGCTCAATCGGAACAAGCGGCAACGTGACGTCATCGAGGCGCTGCTGGCCATGCGTCGAAAGGACGCGCACCTCGTGCTCCTCGGCGGCGGTAGAAGCCGGCCGGCCCTGGAGTCGGCGGTCAAGGAACATGGGCTCGGTGATCGCGTTCACGTGCTCGGCTTCATGTGGGAGATCCAGCCGATCGTGCGCGCTGCCACGGCCGTCATCCTGCCGAGCAAGCGTGAAGGACTGGCGCGTTCCGTGATGGAGGCGCTGTCGCTTGAGGTGCCCGTCATCGCCTCGGCCGCGCGTGGCAATCGCGAGCTCGTCGGGACCGACGGCGGCATCGTGGTGCCGGTCGGCGACGTCCAGGGCTATGCGGACGCGATGGACCGCCTGGCCGACGCCCCCGAAGTGGCGCGTGAGATGGGCCGCAGCGGCCGCAGGCGCATGGTTAGCGAGTTCGATCAGCGGGTGCTGATCAAGATGCACGAAGCGATGTACCGGGAAGTGCTTGGCCGTCGCGCGCCCCTCCGGCCATGAGCAAACCCGCCTGCCGCCTCCCGGGACGCTGGCCGTGGGGGCAGCCGCCTCTCGCTCGGCGCTGACGCCGCTGGCCGGCGGTGCAAGGCCCGTCCGGTGCCTTGGTGCACCGCAGACTGGGGTTCAGCCGCCCGACGAGCGTGTTCGAGCGTGTTTCCCACCCCACAGGGTACTAGTCACCCCAGCACGATTGTCCTAGCCTGTTGGTACTGGGAGGTCATGGGGATCCGAGGAGCGAGCCCGCGCCAAAGGCGGGCCCAGCCGATTGGTGCGATCGCCCCGGGGAGGCTCGGTGCAGCTGGGGATGTGCCGGCCGAGGGGAGTGCTTCGTAACCGCCGAGGTAAGGCATTGACTGTACGTCGTTTCGCCGTGCCGGGCTTGCGACCCCGCGGCAAGGGGATCTTGGGAACTGGCGATTCGATCGTCACTGGATCTCGTGCGGCCCGGTCGCAGGCCGCGCTCAGGGTCGCCCGAGGCATCCGCGGGCGGTACCTGCTCGCGATCGACCTCGCCGGCATCATCATCGCCGCATACGCGGCCCTCGCGCTGCGGCTCGATCGGATCAGCGGGCCGCTTTACATCGCCGCCTTCCCCTTGATCGTGATCCTGCTGCTCGCCGTCCGGACCGTGGTCAACGTCGAGCTCGGACTCTACAGCCGGCGCTGGCAGTACGCGAGCGTGCCCGAGCTGTGGCGGACGGTCGGTGCGATTGCGCTGGGATCGGTGGTCGCGATCGCCACCTTCTACGGGACCGCGATGCTGGGCAACGGCTCCTGGACCATGGGCTTTCCCCGCTCGTTCTGGCCGATCGAGCTGCTGCTGAGCATCGCGATCCTGGGTGGGGTGCGGTTCGGGATCCGCGCCGCCGCGGACAGCGTTGCGGCCGCCGGGCAGGAATCCGGCCGCCAGCCAGCGCTGCTGTACGGGGCCGGCGATGCCGGCGTTCTCGTCGCGCGCTCGGCCGTGCGCTATCCGGGCTCCGGCATGCGTCCGGTCGGTTTCCTGGATGACGACCCGGATCTGGCCGGAAGCCTCGTCGCCGGATTGCCGGTGTTCGGGGGGCTCCCCGCGCTCGTACCGGCCGTCGCCAGGACCGGTGCCAAGATGCTCCTGATCACCATGCCCACTGCATCGGGTTCCGCCGTGCGCAGCGTCGTCGAGGCCGCGCTCCGGCTGCACCTCGAGGTGCGCACGGTTCCGCCCATCACCGACCTGCTCGACGGCACCGTCGATGCTCACCGTATTCGTCGCGTCCGGGTCGAGGACCTGCTCCGGCGCCCGATCGTGACCGAGCATGCCGCCGGAGTCGAGGACATCATCCGGGGTCGGACCGTGATGATCACCGGAGGAGGCGGATCGATCGGATCCGAGTTGGCACGCCAGGTGTTCGCGGTCGGGCCGCGCCGCCTGCTGCTCGTGGACCGTGCCGAAAGCCCGCTGTACCTGGTTGGCCGGGAGCTGGAGGCGCAGCGGGCCCGCGGCCAGGGCTCGGGCGAGATTCGTACCCACCTCGCGAACGTCGCCAGTCGCGCGTCGATGGCGCGGCTGATCGCCGACGAGACGCCGAGCATCATCTTCCACGCGGCGGCGTACAAGCACGTACCGCTGATGGAGGAGCACCCGTCAGACGCGGCCTACGTCAACGTGGGCGGCACACTCGTCCTTCTTGAGGCCGCGGAGGCGGCCGGCGTCGACCGGTTCGTGTTCGTGTCGACCGACAAGGCGGTGCGGCCCTCGAGCATCATGGGTGCCAGCAAGCGCATCGGCGAGATGCTCGTTGCCGATGCCGCTCGGCGCCTTGACCGGCCTTACGTCTCAGTGCGCTTCGGGAATGTGCTGGGCTCGACCGGGAGCGTGGTGCCGATCTTCCAGTCGCAGCTCGAGAACGGCGAGCCGCTCACGATCACCCACCCGGACATGACCCGCTTCTTCATGACGATCCCCGAGGCCGCCTGGCTGATCCTGGACGCAGCGGCCCTAGGTCGCACCGGCGACCTGTTCGTGCTCGACATGGGCCAGCCCGTCAAGCTGATGGACCTCGCCTGGGATCTCATCCGGTTGTCGGGCCGCGACCCCAGCAGTCAGCCCATCGAGACCATCGGCCTGCGGCCGGGCGAGAAGCTCCACGAGGAGCTGTTCTACGACGCGGAGAGCGTCGAACCCACGGCGAGCTCGAAGGTCCTTCGCGCGGTGTCACCCGCGCCGCCGCTGTCCGTCCGCAGCGACGCCCGCCGCCTGCTGGAACTCGCCGCCGGGGACAGCGATGATCGCCTGCGGGCGGCGATGCTCAACTACGTCGGCATCCATGATGGCTCGCACACTGCGACGCCAATCGCCGCATGGTGGCCGAGCGCGATGCCGCGTGTGCTGGCGGCGATCGACGCGCTCGCGGCCGCGGAGCCGTCCGTCTGACGCCCGCTTCAGACCACACGCGAACCCTGGATGAGAGTGAGCCCGCCCCTTGCCGCCGGGCACGTTGACTCAACACGGCAACTGGGCGCACTTCAGTCGCTTCCCCCCAGTACTGCCAGGTTTCCTCGCCACGCTGGTGGTGAGCGTTCTCCTCAGCGGGCCCCTGGCACGCCGACTCCGGATACAGGGCGGCATCGCTTGGCTGCTGCTGGTGAGCTTCGGCGGGATCCTGGCATTGACGCTGACCCCAAGCCCGGCTGCGCTCGCATTCGGCGTTCACGGCAGCGTTGGCTGTGACCTGTCGAGGATCGGCCCGGCACCGCTGGCCGTCTACGTGCGAGGCACCGACCCTTTCCTCAACCTGCTCCTGTTCGTCCCGCTCGGCGTGGCCATCGGTCTCCTACCGGCGTCCCGTGCCCGCAACGGCGTGGTCATCATAGCCCTGCTGCTCCCGCCCGCTGTCGAATTGACCCAGGGCGTGGTCGTCGCCCTCGATCGCGCGTGCCAGGGGGGCGACGTGTTCGACAACCTGGTGGGCCTGGGCATCGGCCTGATCGCAGGCTGGGTCATCCGCTCCGTGTGGCGGCGGATCGGCATCGGACCCGATCCGGCGCACCTGGTCAGGCGATCGTCCTGAGGGCGCACCTGGCGAACCTGCCGGGTACGCGCTCCACCCGGTGCGCCGGGACATCCGAAATGCGGGGACCATGGGCCGCGGCCGCATGGTGGCGCGTAGAATGCGGTTCCCGAGGCGACGTACCCAAGCGGTCTAAGGGAGGGGCCAGCAAAGCCTCTATCGGTGGTTCGACTCCACCCGTCGCCTCCACCCCTCTACTCGCTCGGGCACGATTTAGCCGCGCGTCGTATCTGCGCGCCTGCCCGCCAAACGGTCCATGAAATACGGGACTTTGCTCATTGACCAACCACGGGCCTGCCGACAGGATGGTGTAACGCCACCCGAACACCCGATCCGGAGGGACACCCGAGATGCCCGTCGCGGCTATCGCGCCGCTCATCCTTGCGGTTGTCATCGCGCTGGTGCTGTTCGCGGCGGGCACGGCCGTTGGGTTGGTGATCGGAAGCCGTGAGGTCCACGAGCTCCCGGAGCGCGAGCCGCTAGGCTCTGCCGGCCAGCGTCCCAGGCACGGCGAGATTCGGCTCGGCTGATCCTCGTCTGACGATCGCTTCTCGTGGCTGACACGGCCGCTGGTTGCGTCTCATCTGGCGCCAGGTCCGATGACCACCACCGCCGGCGGGACGCTGTCCCGCAGATCGTGACCCCCCATTAGGCCCGGAGCCAGGAGGGGGCGTGTCAGCTCAAGGTATCGCCCGGGCGCCAGTCGTGAACGGTGGCGGTTAGCCCGCGGGCGGCAACGGCGGCCGCAAGAGCCGACGGCGTGCCGGCCAGGATCGGGAACGTGCCCCAATGGATGGGCAGCACGTCCTTGACGCCCAGCAGGCCGACCGCGACCGCGCCGCCGATCGGGTCCATCGTGAAGTGGCCGCCGACCGAGAGCATGGCGAGATCGGGCTCGTAGAGCTCACGGATGAGCGCCATGTCGCCGAACACGGTCGTGTCGCCCGAGTGGTAGATGCGGTATCCGTTCTCGAGCTCGATCACGAAGCCCCCGGGCTCGCCGAAGTAGCGCACGGACTCGCCGCCCATGGTGTCGCCACTCGAGTGGACCGCGGGAACCATGGTGAACCTGAGGCCATGTGACTCGACGGTACCCCCGGCGTTCATCCCGATGATCTCCGCCGCATCACCCAGCTCCCCGGTCAGGTACAGGCTCAGCTCGTGGACGCACGGCATCGTGGGGTGCAGGCGACGCGCGAGGGCAAGCGTGTCGGCATCGAAGTGGTCGAAATGGCCGTGGGTCACGAGCAGCACGTCGCAGGTGGCCTGCTGCTCCTGCGTCCGAGGGCTGTTGGGGTTGCCGAACCAGGGGTCGACCAGGACGGTCTTGCCGCCGGGCGTGACGATCTCCACGCCGGCGTGGCCCAGCCAGGTGATCGAGGTGTCGTGACCGAGCGCCATGCTGGAACCTCCTGCCGCCCCGGGCGGCTTCTCGCGTCTGGCTTTCAGGCCATTATCCGCCGCTCGACGGCTACACTCCGGCCGTGCCCGCGGAACAGATCGCCACAAACCTCGCCTTGATCAACTGGACCGTCCTGACCGGGCTGGCGGTCGGGTCGTTCGCCGTGGTCGTCTTCGCAGGGCTGGTCACCCCGGCGACCCGCGGCTATCTCGCCTTCACAGCGCTGTGCGCGGCTGGCTTCGGGGTGCTGGCCTACCTGTCGGACGCCGGGCTGCCTCCGCTCGCTCCGGGGTCACCCGTCATCGCGGACCCGGCGTTCGACCTGCCCCGTCGCTCGGCGCTGGCCCTGTTCGTCGCGCTGTCGCTGGTCACGATGGTCGTGATCGCCCGGGGCGGCCGCGGTCGCGTGCCGATGCTGGCGGGCCTGGCCGCCGGTGCCGCGGCGCTGCTGCTGGGCGCGCTGACGTGGGGCGAGGGCCTGACCGGCGCAGTGCCGCTGGCCATCCAGCTGCTGATCCTCGCGGCGGCGACGGGCGGAGTGTTCGCGGCGATGATCCTGGGCCACTGGTATCTCGTGACGCCCAAGCTTCCGGAGGGCCCGCTGGTGCTGATCGCGCGGCGGCTGATGTGGATCGTGGCTCTCCAGGTGCTGCTGTTCGTCGGCTGGGTGGGCTTCGGCGCAGGCCCCGGGGCCGGCGTCGCCGGCAGCGGCCCGTTCGGAGCACTGGTGGGGCCATGGGCGATGTTCGTCTGGCTTCGACTGATCGTGGGGCTGCTGTTCCCGCTGATCGTGTCCTGGGCGGCGCTCCAGACCGCCCGGACCCGCTCGATGGAATCGGCCACCGGCCTGCTCTACATCGACGTGGGGGCCATCGCCGCGGGCACGATCCTTGCGGCCGGCCTGTACTTCGGCGCGGGGCTCCTGGCCTGATGGGCGGCCCGGTGTTGCCGCCGATGCGCATCCGGGTCCGGCTGTTCGCCATGCAGCGCGAGGTTGCCGGATCACGCGAGCTGCGCCTCGAGGTCCCGCGCGGCGCGACCGTCGACGATGCCTGGGCTGCGATCGTGGAGGCGGTCCCGGCGCTCGCTCCTGGGCGGGCAGCGTTGCGGTTCGCGGTCAACGGGACGTACGCGGATGCTGATGTGGTCCTCGCGGACGGTGATGAGATCGCCTGCATCCCGCCGGTCAGCGGGGGAGCGGAGGTCGAACCGCCCGCCGAGGAGCGTCCCCGCGACGCGGGCTTCGATGGCGAAGAGGCGATCGCCAGCCGCCGCCGTGTGCTCGAGATCCGGGCCGATCCGCTGCCCGACGATCTGGCGTCGGTTCTGGCGACGCGTCTCGCCACGGACGAGGACGGCGGCGTGGTCGCGTTCGTGGGCCGAACACGGATCACCCCGGGCACGCCCGCGCCGGGGCAGGAGGCCGAGGCCGCCCGGCACGCGGGACGGATCGTCGAAGGGTTGGAATACGAGGCCTTCGAGCCGATGGCGGCTGGGGTCCTGGCCCAGATCGCGGACGAGATCGAGCTGCGGTTCGGCGTGCGCCGGGTTGCGATCGTCCATCGCACGGGCGCTGTCCCCCTGGGCGAGGCATCGGTGGTCGTGGTCGCGGTGGCTTCGCATCGTGGTGCCGCCTTCGCTGCGGCCCGGTACGCGATCGACGAGACCAAGGCGCGTGCCCCGATCTGGAAGGCGGAGCGGTTCGAGGATGGGCACGTGTGGATCGGCGACGTCGCGCGGACGATGCCGCCCGAGGCTGGCTGACGACCGCGGCTTATGGTCCGCTCGCGGGTCTCCGACCCGACCCGGCTCCCCCATACTGGGACCCATGCAGCGCGGGGACGCAGGGCAGAGACTCGGCGAGCCGGTCGATGTCGCCCGGCTCGGCGAGCGGGAGGATGTGGCGGCGCTCCTGGACCGCGCGATCGCCCTGGCGGCCGCGTGGAGCGCGCGCGCCACCGCCTCGACGACGGTTGGGCAGGAGCGAGCGATCCTGCGGTTGTTCGGCGTGACCGGGCTCGATCGGGCCGGCCGCCCGCTGGCGGCAGAGGTCGTCGACAAGTATCTGGCGCCCGACCCCCGGCGTCTCGGCACCGGGATCGCCCTGCCGTTCGCGATGGCGATGGCCGAATACGACCTCGTGCCGCAGGAGCTCGCGCTCGAGGTGGCCGCAGCCAACGTGGACCTGGGGCTCGAGGCGGAGCTGCTCGCGGAGCCTGACCGACGCGCGGTTGCCGTCGCCGACGCGAGCGCCCTGGGGCGGACCGCAACGGAGCGGATCGATGCCAACCGAACCGCCCGCCGCGAGCTGATCGGTCTGCTCGGCGATCGGCCCCGCCCGTGGGTCGGCGTGTCGCTCGGATCCCCGGCGATCGTGGATGCGCTCGATGAGGCCCGGATCGCGATCGGTTCCGGCGCGGGGGTGCTCCGCGTCGATGTGCCTCCGGGCCGCGAGCTGGCCGTGCGCATGGCACGGATCGGGACGCCGCTCGAGGGATGGCGGGCCGCACCCTCGTCTCGTGGCGGGCTGGCCGCCCCCGATCCGGCCGTGGCGCCGATCCCGAGCGGTGCCCAGCGGGCCCTGGCGGTCCTCCGCCGGTTCGTCGACGAGGCAGGCGCCGATCGTCGTGGCTATATCCGGCTGATGACGGACACCCCCGCGCTGTCGGCCCCGGACCAGGCCGTCGTGGCGGCCTTCGAGCGCGTGGATCTCGTGATCGCCGATCCCATGCGTGAGATCGTCGCCGGGCGGGTGGATCCGGACCGCGCGCTCGCCGACCATGCCTTTGCGCATCGCCTGCTGGCACGCGCGGGCACCCGGGTGGTCATCCCGACCGGACCACTGGTCGTGGCGCAGGACCTCGAGGCCGGGATGCCGTCCGACGCGGCGACCCGGGCGGGCCGCGCGCTGGCGCTGCAGCTGCTGGCGGTCGCGCTGGCCGTCCGAGGCGGGCTGGCCGTCGGTGACGTGATCGCGGACGTGCTGCCACCCTGGATCGTGGACGAAGCGGATGCGCCGGCTCGGGCCCTCGCCGAGGTGACGCTCCGACGCGCCCTGCTGCCCGGTCACCCGATCGCCTTCCTGGAGCCGGTGCTCGACGGCGCGGCGGCGATGCGATGGCACGCGCTGGTGGCGGCCCTGCTGGTGGACGCCGCGGATGCCGAGGTGATCGTGCGCCGCCCGGGCGACGCGGTGATCGGCACCGCGCGCCGGGCGGCGACGACGCGCGAAGCCGCGGCAGTGGCGGCTGGTCTGTGGCCGTCAAGGATGGCGCCTGCGTTGCGGGCCAATGCGGCGGAGCATCTCTCGGCCGTCGTTCGCGCGGCGTCGGCCACGCTCGGCATCCTGGAACAGGGCGGCTGGTCGGCGCTCGTCGACGAGCCCATGGGGATTCCGGCAACTCGCCTCGGGGCGGATGCGGTGGCCGAGCGCTCGGAGACGTTCGATCCGCTCCCGGCTGCGGCGGCCGCTGGGCGATAGGGGATGGGCTTCCACGGGGCTCGCCACAGAAGTCGTCCCCTTCACGGGACGAGCAGGAATCGCTCGACCCACCCATAGGTCCCGGTGCAGTCCCACCGCCCGCGTTGACGGTCGGCACCGCTACGTTGGTCACGGTTGGGGGTTGAGGGCGGTCTGGTGGGATCGGGTGTCGAGCCGGCTGCACCAAAGGTACTGGACGGGTCCACCCCTGACAGACGAGGATATGGATGCGTCGCCCGGACGCTGGTCATTCCGATGAGTCAGCGGCCGTCGATGGCGACGGTGATCATCCGCGGCGTCACGCCGCACCTCGGGGAGCCAGACCTATGAGCATCCACGCACGCAGCCGCCCAGGGACCTTCAGGTGGCTGGGCTGGCTGGTCGTAGCCAGCCTCGTCGGCTTGGCCGCGTTTCCATTCGCCGGCACGGTGTCGGCGCATAACGCCAATGCCTGGATGACCTGCAGCGCGCAGGGCACCGTGGTCCACGTGAGTGGCTCGGCCTATCCGGCCGGTTCGACGTACACGGTGTCGATCGACGGCCAAGCCGCGCTCGGCCCGTTCAGTGCCAACACCGGCAGCGCTGACACCTATGACGCGGGCAGCCCGATGGACGCCCACACGGCCAAAGTGATCTTCGATTCCTCGGACGGCCAATACAACTACGTGTTCAACCTGACGGCGAACGCCTGCGTGGAACCGACCCCGACGCCTTCGCCGACCCCGACGCCTTCGCCGACCCCGACGCCTTCGCCGACCCCGACGCCTTCGCCGACCCCGACGCCTTCGCCGACCCCGACGCCGACGCCTTCGCCGACCCCGACGCCGACGCCTTCGCCGACGCCGACGCCGACGCCTTCGCCGACGCCTTCGCCGACGCCGACGCCGACGCCTTCGCCGACCGCGACGCCGACGCCTTCGCCGACCGCGACGCCGACCCCTGAGCCGACCGCGACGCCGACGCCTGAGCCGACCGCGACGCCGAGCGGTGACGTCCGGGCCGCCACGGGCACGCCCGAAATCACGCCTCCGCCCACGGACGCGCTGACGTCGACGCCTTCGAGCCCGAGCGACTCGTGGCGACTGGTGCTGCTCGGGATGGCCGCCATCCTCGCGGCAGCGCTGCTGCTGACACCGGCCTCGCCGGTCCGGTCACGTCGCCGGTAGCTCAACCCGAGGTGCCATACACCAGCCCCTGAGGCTGGGACGCAGATCAGGAAGCCGGGACCTTCGGGTCCCGGCTTCTTCGTGCGGTGGGCATGCGACGCGGGAGACCAGGCGGCGGTCTGCGTCCAGGCCGTGACAACCCGGAGCCGACATGGACCCCCGGCCTTCGATGCGGTAGGGTCCCGGCGATGACGACTGACGGCAAGGTGCTGCGGGTCGAGCGCACCGGCGCGGTTGGGGAGCTCGTCCTGCTGACGCTCGACCGGCCCGATGTCCTCAATGCGATCGACAACGAGCTCCTGGCCGCGCTCCACCGCGCGCTTGATGCCATCGAGGCCGATCCGGCGCCTCGCGGGGTCGTCCTCACCGGTGCGGGTGATCGAGCCTTCTGCACCGGGATGGACCTCAAGGAGCGTGCGGGATTCGACGATGACGACCTCCGCGCCCAGCGAGCTCGGATCGTCGACCTGATCCGCCGGCTGCACGAGCTGCCGGTGCCGACGATTGCGGCCGTCGAGGGGTTCGCGCTGGCCGGTGGGTTCGAGATCGCGCTCGCGTGCGATCTGATCGTCGCGTCGACGACCGCGGTGTTCGCGCTGCCCGAGGTCGGGGTGGGCATCTTCCCGGGTGGCGGATCGACCCGGACGCTCACCTGGCTCGTCGGTCCGGCCCGCGCTCGCGATGTGATTCTCACGGGGCGGCGCCTGTCGGCAGCCGAGGCCGAGGGTTGGGGGATCGTCGCGCGAGTTGTCCGGCCCCGCGAGGCGCTGGAAGCGGCGACTGCGCTGGCAGGCGCGATCGCAGAGGGTGCGCCCCTCGGGATCCGTCAGGCGAAGGCCGCGATCCGGGGCGCGCACCTCGCGCTGGCCGACGGCCTCGAAGCCGAGAACGCGTTGTACGAGGTCGTGCTCCGCTCAGACGATCGCCGCGAGGGCTTCGCCGCGTTCGCCGAGAAGCGCAAGGCGAGGTTCCGGGGTCGCTGACGCGCCGCCGGGCGCGGGGTGGTGCCGGCGACCGCGAGTGCGTCATGCTACGGGGCGACAGCCTGACCCGCAGGAGCCTGCCGTGGACCTGATGAACCGCCGGACGACCATCCCGATCGAGCGATGACGGTCATCCCGGAAGCGCCCCGTGGCCCGGCCTTCGAGGCCAACCGGGCGCGAAACACGGCGCTCGTCGCAGAGCTGCGGGAGCGGCTCGCGCTGGTTCGCCAGGGTGGTGGCGCGGAGGCGGTGGCCAGGCATCGCTCGCGCGGCAAGCTGCTGGCCCGCGAACGGATCGACCTGCTCGTCGATCCGGGCTCACCGTTCCTCGAGCTGTCGCCGCTCGCTGCGTGGGACATGTACGAGGGGGACGCGCCGTCGGCCGGGATCGTCACCGGCATCGGCGCGGTCGGCGGACGGGAGGTTGCGATCGTCGCCAACGACGCCACCGTCAAGGGTGGCACCTACTTCCCGATGACCGTGAAGAAGCACCTGCGGCTACAGGAGATCGCCCTCGAGAACCGGCTGCCATGCGTGTACCTGGTCGACAGCGGCGGCGCGTTCCTGCCGCTCCAGGCGGACGTGTTTCCGGATCGCGAGCACTTCGGCCGGATCTTCTACAACCAGGCCACCCTGTCGGCCGCCGGGATCGCCCAGATCGCCGTCGTCATGGGCTCGTCCACGGCCGGCGGCGCGTACGTGCCGGCCATGAGCGATGAGACCGTGATCGTCCGGGGGACCGGCACCATCTTCATCGGCGGGCCGCCCCTGGTGAAGGCAGCGACCGGCGAGGAGGTGACGGCCGAGGATCTCGGTGGCGCCGACGTCCACACGAGGATCTCCGGGGTCGCGGATCACTTCGCCGACGACGACCACCACGCGCTTGCGATCGCCCGGCGGATCCTGGCCAACGTCCCCGCTGCCCGCAAGGACCCGCCATGGGAGATCCTGCCGGCGCGCGATCCGCTCTACGATCCGGCCGACCTCTACGGCCTCGTCCCGACGGACCTGCGCACGTCGTTCGACATTCGCGACATCATCGCGCGCATCGTGGACGGGTCGGAGCTCGATGAGTTCAAGGCACGTTACGGCACCACCCTCGTCACCGGGTTTGCGCGGATCATGGGCTACCCGGTCGGGATCATCGCCAACAACGGCATCCTGTTCAGCGAGAGCTCGCTCAAGGGCGCCCACTTCATCGAGCTGTGCGCGAAGCGGCGGATCCCGCTGGTGTTCCTCCAGAACGTCACCGGATTCATGGTGGGCCGGGAGTACGAGAACCGCGGGCTGGCGCGCGACGGCGCGAAGATGGTGATGGCGGTCGCCAACGTTCAGGTCCCGAAGCTCACGGTGATCGTCGGGGGGTCGTTCGGGGCCGGCAACTACGGGATGTGCGGGCGGGCATACGGCCCGCGGCAGCTGTGGATGTGGCCCAACGCGCGGATCAGCGTGATGGGTGGGGAGCAGGCCGCGGGCGTGCTGCTCCAGGTTCGGCTCGACGCGCTGGCCCGCGAGGGCAAGGATCTGACGCACGAGGAGCGTGCGGCGTTCACGGCACCGACCCTCGCGGCGTACGAGCACGAGGGGTCGCCTTACCACTCGACCGCGCGGTTGTGGGACGACGGCGTCATCGACCCGGTCGACACCCGGATGGTGCTGGGACTCGGGCTGTCGGCCGCCCTCAACGCCCCGCTCCCGGACACGTCGTTCGGCGTGTTCCGGATGTAGCGTCGGCGCGCCGCATCCCCATGTTCTCTTCCGTCCTCATCGCCAACCGCGGCGAGATCGCAGTGCGGGTCATCCGCACCTGCCAGCGACTGGGGATTCGCACGGTGGCCGTGGCCTCCGACGCGGACTGGGCATCGGTGCATGCACGTGCCGCCGACGCGGTCGTGCGGATCGGTCCCGGTCCGGCCGCGGACAGCTACCTGCGCGGCGACACCATCATCGAGGCCGCCCGATCGACCGGAGCCGATGCGATCCACCCGGGCTACGGGTTCCTGGCCGAGAACCCCGCGTTTGCCCAAGCGGTGGGGGCGGCCGGGTTGGCCTGGGTCGGGCCGTCGCCGGCGGCGATGCGGGCACTGGGCGACAAGGCGCAGGCCAAGGCATTGGCTGAGGCTCACGGTGTTCCGGTGCTACCCGGCTATCACGGTGACGTGGTGGCAGACGATGCGCGGGTCTCGCAGGCAGCAGCGATCGGGTACCCGCTCCTGGTCAAGGCCAGCGCGGGCGGCGGCGGCCGGGGGATGCGTGTCGTTCGGGAGGCGGCCGACCTTCGGGAGGCGCTGGCGTCCGCTCGTCGCGAGGCCGCCGCGGCGTTTGGGGACGACCGCCTGCTCCTCGAGCGCTACCTCGAGCGGCCTCGCCACGTGGAGGTCCAGATCCTGGGCGACCACCACGGGATGCTCGTCCACCTCGGCGAGCGCGAATGCAGCGTCCAGCGCCGCCACCAGAAGCTGATCGAGGAGTCGCCGTCACCCGCGGTGACGCCGTCGCTGCGCGAGGCGATGGGCGACGCGGCCCTGCGCCTGGCGCGCGCGGCCGGCTACCGGAATGCCGGGACCGTCGAGTTCCTGCTCGACGAGTCGGGTGCGTTCTTCTTCCTCGAGGTCAATGCCAGGCTTCAGGTCGAGCACCCGGTGACCGAGGCCGTCACGGGCCTCGATCTCGTGGAGGAGCAGCTGCGTGTCGCGGCCGGCGAGCGGCTCGGCTTCGGGCAGGGCGATGTCCGACTGGACGGCCACGCGATGGAGCTGCGGGTGGTCGCCGAGGACGTCGGCGCGGGGTTCCTGCCGTCGACCGGGGTGGCGACCGCGTTCGATCTCCCGGCCGACGTCCGGGTCGACACCGGGATCGAGGCCGGATCGACCATCTCGCCCTTCTATGACTCGCTGGTCGCGAAGGTGATCGCCCACGGGCCCGATCGTCCTGCCTGCCTGGAACGATTGCGCGAGGCTGTGGACGAAACGTGGATCGAGGGCGTGGCGACCAACCTCGACCTGCTGGCCGCCGTGCTCGACGAGCCCGCCTTCGTAACCGGCGACCTGCACACCGGGTTCCTCGACGAGCACCGCGTGGCTGACGGTCTGGGCATCGTCCCGTCCGAGGTGATTGCAGCGGCCACGGCCGCCCGATGGCTGGGGCTCGCGGGCCAGGTCCCACCTCCGGACCCTTGGCGGTCCGGTCGCTCCTGGCGCCTCGGCCGGGTCGCGGAGCCCTCTCGCTGGCGCCTTGCCGACGGGACGGTGCGCGCCGCGGAGGCGAGCCCCGGTGGGCGCCCCGGGATGGCCATGGTCAGCGTTGGCGACGAAGCGTACGGGGTGGCGGTCACGGGCCGCGATGCCGGAGGCGCCTTGCAGCTGGCGGTCGCCGGTGTCGACCCGGGCAGTGACGCCACCGCCATCGTTCGACCGACCGCCGGACGCCGGCGGCACGCCTCGGTCGAATGGGCCGATCGCCGCCACCGGCTGGCGCCCGCTCCACCTCCGGCCGTCGGCTCGCTCGCGCCTGATGCCGATGAGCCGGACGCTCTGACCGCCCCCATGCCCGGTCGCGTGGTGCGTCTCCTGGTCGCGACCGGTGATCATGTCGTCGCGAACGCGCCGCTGGTCGTGCTCGAGGCGATGAAGATGGAGCACGTGATTGCCGCGTCGGCACCTGGCCGGGTGACGGGCCTGCATGTCACCGTCGGCGACCGGGTCGCGCGGGGCGCCGCCCTCGTCGACCTCGACGCACTGGAAGGAGGCTGAGGTGGCCCTGCCGACGAGCGTGACGGTCGTCGAGGTCGGGCCACGGGACGGCCTCCAGAACGAGGCGACGCCGATCCCGACCGACGTCAAGCTCGGGTTCATCGGGCGTCTGGCGGACGCCGGCCTGCGGGTGATCGAGGCGACCTCGTTCGTGCATCCGCGCGCCGTGCCCCAGCTGGCCGACGCGGACGAGCTGTTCCCCGCGATCGAGCGCCGGCCCGGCGTCCGGTACCCGGTCCTCGTTCCGACCCCGCGCGGCCTCGAGCGGGCCATTGCTGCCGGGGCCGACGAGATCGCCGTCGTCATCGGCGCCACCGACTCCTTCAACCGGGCGAACCTCAACCGGACCGCCGAGGAGGCGCTGGTGGAGGCTGCTGCCGTCGTCGATGTCGCGCGGGCTCGCGGAATGCGGGCTCGCGGCTACGTCTCGGTGGCCTTCGGCTGCCCGTACGAGGGCCCCGTCGAGCCTGCGCGGACCGCCACGGTGGCTGACCGGCTGATCCAGCTCGGCTGCGACGAGATCAGCCTGGGCGACACCATCGGCGCGGCAACCCCGAGTGATGTGGCCCGCGTGCTCGATGCGGTGGAGCCGGTCGTCGCTCTCGAGCGGCTGGGGCTGCACGCCCACGACACCCGTGGACAGGCGCTTGCCAACGTGTACGCGGCCCTCGGGCGGGGTGTGTCGACCATCGACAGCTCGGCGGGCGGGCTGGGAGGCTGCCCGTTCGCCGGTCCCGGGGCCGTCGGCAACCTGGCGACCGAGGACCTCGTCTACCTCCTCGACGGCCTGGGGATCCGGCACGGGGTCGACCTCGACGGCGTGATCGCCGCCTCGGCGTTCATCGAGCAGGCGGTCGGCCACGAGCTGCGGGCGCCGACCTATCGGGCGGGTGGGCGGCCACGCACGCGTCCGGTGCCGCTGGCGAAGCCGCCCGGCGCCGGGAACCGATCCCCGTCGGGCGGTGCTGGATAGGCTCGAGTTCGAGGCCGTGACCCCGCCAGCGGCCGACTCACCGCCCCGCGCCGGCCGGCGTCGTCCCGTCCGGATCGTCGGAGCCCTCGCGTTGGCCGTCGTTGCCGCTCTCGCGCTGGCGGGTATCGCGGGCGCGCTCGGTCTCCGGCTCCCCGGGCTCGACATCCTGCTCGTCGATCACCTGCCGCCCGCCGGCGCCGGCCCCGATCTGGGATCCCCGATCACCATCGACGATGCGCTGACGATCGATCAGGCGCGGGTCCTGGCCCCGCGTTCGCTGCCGCGTCCCGAGCAGGCCTGTTCCCTGGGCACCGGCCTCGGGCGCATCGTCACCCTCGCCTACCGCGCGCAGGAAGGTCAGCCGACGCTCGCCGGATCGGACCTCGCCCTGGCCGTCATGGCCGTTCCCGGTGGCACCGACGATGCCTTCGTCTCGAAGCTCCCGGGACCCGGCACCACCATCGAGCGCGTCATCGTCGGTGGTATGCCGGGATGGTGGATCGCGGGCGCACCGCACGAGATCCTGATTCGCCGACCGGACACCACGACCGCGGTCCTTGCGCCGGCGCTTGCCGGAGACACGCTCGTGTTCGCTCGCGACGGTACCCTGCACCGGCTCGAATCCGCGCTCGGCCGTGACCCCACCATCGAGGTTGTCGACTCGATGCTGGAGCGTGGCTCCTGATCGATCGTCACTCTGCGGGTACCTTCGGGTGATACAGGTGCCGGCGTGATGCCGTTAGGGTGCGGCTCGATGGATCGTGAGGGCCGCGACACCCGACTGCACTTCATCCTCCAGCGCACCTCCGAGGAGGTGTTCGAGCCCGACTCCGTGTGCGAGGCTCCGCTGGTGCGGTTCGTCGCCTACGGCCGCGAGCACCGCCTGTTCGGGTGGGTTCACCTTCGCGCCGAGCGGCTGACCGACCTGATCAACACCCACCGCGAGCTCGAGCTGTCCGATGTCGAGATCGAGAGCCTCGAGGACGGCCGGACGCGCGGCGTCGACCGGGTGCTGATCGACCTCGGCGAGCTGATCGCGGTCCACGCCAGCGGGCCACGTGGGGATGCCTCCCTCCGGCTCCGCACGAGGATGCACCCGGTGGCGTTGCAGAGTGGGAGCTACCTGATCGGCGGCCACCTGCATGTGGCACCCGGCGCCGACCCGGTGCGGAGCTTTCGCGAGCGGCCCGGCATGATCCCGCTCACCGATGCCTGGATCGAGTACTGGTCGGGCGGGCAGCGCACCAAGCACGCGATCGGCACGATCATCGTCAACCGCGAGGCCGTCGAGTGGGTGCGCACCGTGACCGACGACGAGCTGCTCGACGGCACCCTCGCCCCGCTGCCGGGCGAGGTGCCCGGGCAGGCCTGAGCCCGCGCCGGGGCCCGATGCCGGGTGCCCGCCGGCGGCTACGAGGGGCTGCCGAACCAGGCGCCCGTGCCGGAGATCGCCAGCACCCCCATCGGGAGCACGGTGAGCGTCGCGTCGAGCGGCTGGTCCCCGTGCATCGTCAAACGCTGCCAGTCCGCCCCGTCGAACGATGCCCACGCGGCTGCCTTGCCGGTGTCGCGGTAGGCCACGATCCGTGTTCCGTCGCCAGCCAGGCTCCCGTTCGGATAGGTGCCGGCACCTGCCCCGGTCTTGCGCGCGCCGAGCGGGGGGAAGCCCGTGACGGCCGACCAGCTGGCGCCATCAGCCGAGCGCCACCACAGGTCCTGCCCCGGTGTCTCCGCCGTGTGGCCGTCGGCCAGCAGACCGCTCCGGCCCACGTAGATCGCGTCCACGGACTCGGCGACCCCCGGCGTCGTGAACGGCAGCCGGACCGACGTCCAGTGCTGCCCATCGACCGACCGAGGGATGCTCGTCCGCAACGAGCCGCCGCCCCCGGCGAGGTTGCCGCCGCCGGCGAGCATGATCGCTGCCGGCGTGCCGAACACGGCCGGCGAGTCGGCGGTATAGGACGGCGGCAGAGCATCGGTCGGCAGCGCGGTCCAGGTCACGCCGTCGGTCGAGATCGCGCCTTCGAAGGCGGTCTTCCCGTACTGCATCGCGAACAGCGTGCTGCCGACGGCACCGAACCACGGGGTCTGATCGCCGTCGAAGGGCCCCGAGTGCGCCGTCCAGCTCAGCCCGTCGGCCGAGGTCCAGCTCTGGACGGGTGGCACCGCGCCGAAGCAGCCGTCGAAGGGATCGCCCGGGTCGCATCCGTTCGAACCGGCCTGAGCGCTCAGCGCCGCCAGCCCGCCCGGGACGGCGGCGACCCCCAGGATCAGCGTGTCAGGCCCGAACACCATCGGGTCGAGGGGGGTCCACGCGAGGCCTTCGGTCGAGACCCACACCGGGGTCCGCGCCGCGGTGGCGGTCCCCGCATCGGTGGTGTTGCCGAGCTGCCGCCCGAGCGCGACGTAGCCTCCCTGCCAGCGCGTGATCGAGGTGACCCAGCCCAGCGGATCGTCGGGCGAGAGCTTGCGCCAGGTGATCGCCGACCAAGCGGCGGTGTCGGACGGCGCGACGTCGAGCGTGAACCCCTGCAGGCCGATCGCGCCGGGCGAGGCGCTGGCTGGAGCCGATGGTTCCACGCTGGGCCGCGGCGACTTGGACGGGACGGCCGATGGTGTGGCTGGCGGCGCCGAGACGGCCGGTGTCGCCGCCTGCGTGGCCGGCGCAACCGTGGGCGCCGCCGTCGGGTTCGATCCGCAGCCGGCGGTGAGCACGGTGAGCACGGTGAGCACGGTGAGGATGACAAGGGATCGACGAGGACGCATCGTTGCCTTCCCGTGCCCGGTTGTCCGCCCTGACGGGCTCGCGCGCGCCGCGAGTGACCCACGATGGTGCCGCCGGCCGGTCACCGTCAAGGGGTCAGGACGACGTATACCCCGGCAGCCTCGTCAGCCCGAATGGCTCGCCCGCCTCGGCAACGCGCGCGGCGAGCGCCGACGCCACGGCCGGATCGAGCTCGGGCAGCTGGTGGCTGGCCACGATCTCCTCGACCCGTGACCGGGCCCTCGCGAACGCATCGAGCCCACCCGCATCGAGCCATGCCCGCCGGGACTGGCGGTCGATGACCTTCGAGGGCAGGAACTGCTCGCCGCGGAACAGCCGCCGGGTGTCCTGCAGCTCGAGGAACCGGCCATCGGGACCCGTGGCCTCGAAGAAGCCGGTCGCCAGCGTATCGGTCGGGGTGCCGATGCCGCGCAGCAGCCGCTGGACCATCCCGATCACCTCGGCGTCGATGACCAGCTTCTCGGGGCTCTGCGCGAGCAGGAAGTCGAGCATCCCGGCGCCGGAGATCAGGTCGATCCCGGCCAGCCCGCCGACCAGCGCCGTCATCCCGGTCTCGAGCCCGGCCTGGGCGTCGACGACCTTGGCGTCGGTCGCCCCCAGGTAGGCGTGCGTCGGCAGCCCCAGCGACCTCCCGACGGCCGCGTAGCCCGCGTCGATCATCGAGGTCTCGATGGCGCCCATGGGCGTGGACCCGGTGCGCATGTCGACGATCGTCGGCGCGCCGCCCCACACGATGGGGGCGCCGGGCGCCGCGAGCTGGTGGAGGACGACCCCCGCCAGCGATTCCGCGGCATGCTGGACGATCGCCCCGACCAGCGTCACCGGCGCGGCGACCCCGGCGAGCGGCATGGAGATCAGCTCCGCGGGCACGCCCGCCCGGCCCAGGTCGATGACGTTGCGGCAGGCGAACTCGGACCACGTGAGCGGCGGCGACGGGCAGACGTCGAACACCGCCCGTGGTCGCTCCGCGAGCGCGTCAGGCCCGCCCGCATCGATCGCGAGCAGGTCGAGCATGACGCCGGCGCCGCGCGGCGTGAACGCCCCCGTGACGACCGGCTTGGACGAGTGGAGGAGCACGATCAGCAGCCGGTACAGGTCGCCGATCTCGGTCGGGACGTCGTGGCAGACAACGGCCGTCGACACCGCGTCGTACGCAGGCAGCGCATCCGCCACGCGGGTCAGCCGGGCGAGGTCGGCCGCCCGGGACTGGCGAGTCTCGAGCGTTGCCGGATCGAGCACCGCGACACCCGACGAGCCGGGGTCGAAGTGGACGATCCCCTGGCCGTAACGAACGGCCGGGTTGCCCGCCCGGTCGAACAGGTCGAACGAGCGGGGAGCCGTATCCAGCGCGCGCCGGACCATTGGCTCGGCGATCCGGACGCGATCGCCGTCGGCCGTGGCACCCGCGGACACGAGGAGCCGGGTCGCCTCCGGCTCCTCGACCTTGATGCCGGGCCGTCCGAGCAGCGCGAGCGCCTCATCGACGATCCGCTCCACGAGCTCGTGCTCGAGGAGCTCGAAGCGGGGACGCATCGCTCAGCCCGCCCCGTTCGAGGAGCCGCCCGCCCGGCCGGCGGAGGACGTGGAGGCGTGGGCCGCGACCATCCGGGCGAGCTCGGCGTCGAGGGCCGGCTCCAGCGGCTCGGGGCGGTGATCCCGGAGCAGGGTCCGGGCATGCTCCAGCGCGTCGCGATGCGGCTTGTCCGGGTCTGCCTCCCACTGGCTGTACGGCCGGCGGTCCAGGTACTTCGCCTGCCACAGGCCGCGCATGGTGGCCCGGGTGTGCGGCGCCGTGAGGTACTCGCCGCCGGGGCCGACCTCGGCGATCACGTCCAGTGCCAGCGACGCGTCATCGACCGGGACCCCGCGCAGCATCGCCTTGACGATCCCGTCGATCTCGGTGTCGAGGACCAGCTGCTCGTACGACCAGATCCGGCTGCCGTGGAGCAGTCCGGCGCCCAGCAGCATGTCAGCGCCGGTGACCGACGCCATGAACGATGACAGCCCGTTCTCCAGCCCGGCCTGCCAGTCCGATCGCTTGGCCCCGGTGGCGTAGGCGCCCATCGAGAGCGGCACGTCGTAGAAGTCGGACAGCTGGTTGGTGACCGCGCCGAACAGGAAGTCTTCGGGTCCGCCGCCGGTGTATGCGCCGGAGCGCAGGTCCATGGCCGTCTGGGCGGCCGCGTAGTAGACGGGCGAGCCCGGATACGCGAGCTGCATCAGCGCGAGCGCCGAGATCACCTCCGCGTTGCCCACGACCAGCGAGCCCGCCACCGTGGCCGGACCGCTGAACGCGCACGACGCCATGGTCATGAAGCCCACCGGCACGCCGGCCTCCGCCGACACCAGAGCAGCATCGATGGCGCCGCCGTCGTGGGCGAGCGGGCTGATCGTGCACTGCATCAGCGACAGCACCGGTCGCTCGCGGAGCACCTCGCGTCCACCGACGATCGCGGCGGCCATCGCGACGGCAGTGACCGTCTCGCCGGGCGTCACGATGCTCTCGCTCTGGACGTGCTTGGTGGAGTTGCGCCAGACGGCGAACAGCTCCTCCAGGGCGCGCGTCTCCGGCGGCCGGTCCTGGGCCGACACGGCAACCCAGTGGAACGCGATCGGATCGAGCGCGTCGGCGACGCGCGCGATGTCGGCCACGTCCGACAGCGAGGAGCGCCGGACCGCAAGCGTCCACGGGTCGAGCACCTCGATCCCGCAGCCGTCGGTGCCCAGGTAGACATGCTTGCCGTCGAGCGGCAGGTCGCGGGCCGGGTCGCGGGCCGCCAGCGGGTAGACCGGCGGGGCGGTGCGAAGCGCAGCCTCGATGATGTGGGCGGGGACGCGAACGATGGACGTGTCGCGATCGACGGTCGCGCCGCCGGCCGCCCAGATGTCGAGCGCACGCGCCGACGGGAAGCGCACGCCGACGCGCTCGATGACCTCGAGCGTGGCCTCGTGGACACGCCGGATCTCGGCCGGCGACAGGATCTCGAGCCGGGGCCCGGACGGGGTTGTGGCCGAGGTGGTGGGAACGGTGGTCGTGGTCATCGCTGCACCGCTAGACCGCTGCCGACTCGCCTGCGCCCAGCAGCTGCCGGGCGAGGTCCACGGCGCCGATCGCGTCCTCGCTGTAGCCGTCGGCGCCGATCTCGGTCGCCCACTCCCGGCTCGCCGGCGCGCCACCGACGATCACCTTCACGCCGGGGCGGAGACCGGCCGCCGCCAGCGCCTCGACCACCGTGCGCTGGCCGGCCATGGTCGTCGTCAGCAGCGCCGACACCCCCACGATGTCCGCGCCATGCTCGCGAACCGCCTCGACGAACCGCTCCGGGGCGACGTCGACGCCCAGGTCGTGCACCTCGAACCCGGAGGTCGAGAGCATCATCCCGACCAGGTTCTTGCCGATCTCGTGGATGTCGCCCTTGACCGTGCCGATCACCACCCGTCCGGCGACGGAGCGCACCGTCGCCTGGCGCTGCATCTCGGGCTCCAGCACGGCGACGGCCTGCTGCATCGCCCGAGCGGCGAGCATCATGTCGGGCAGGAACAGCTCACCCGCACCGAACTGCTCGCCGACCCAGGACAGGCCGGGGACGAACCCCTCCTCGATGGCGGCCAGGGGCGGGATGTCCGCCGCCAGGGCCTCCGTGGCGAGAGCGGTGGCTGCCGCGGGGTCGCCGTCGATGATGGCCTGGCGCATCGCGGTGAACAGCTGATCGGTCATGGGTGTGGCTCCTTGTGGCTGGCTCGGGGGTGGGCTGGGAAAGGAGAGGTGGGCTGGGGAGGGTCGAGGTGGGAGGCGCGAGGCGTGAGTCGCAGCCGGGCGGCCGCGGCAGGCCGCGGTCAGCGGGGTGACAGCCCGGACGTGGCCGAGGCACGGGTGAGGATCTCGTCGATCGCCGCGGCGACCGCGTCCGGCAGGGGCGGAGGCTTGTGGGCCGCCAGCAGCTCGTCCACGCGGGCTGCCGCCCGCTCGCCCATCGTCTGCGCACCGCGCGCGGTCCACGCCCCGTGGCTGGCCCGCTCGATGAGCGTCGGGTACCAGCGCTCGCGGTAGTGGGCGAACGTGTGCGGCGTGTCCAGGAACGATCCCTCGGGCCCGAGCTCGTCGATGAGGTCGAGGGCGAGGGTCTCGTCGCTGATCTCGATGCGCGAGATCGCGGCCCGGATCCAGGCGGCGATCTCGTCGCAGATCGCGAGCTGGGCCAGGGACCCGGTCCGGCCCGACTCCAGGTACCCGCTGTCGTGGATCAGGTGGCCGCCGCCGAGCGCGTCGACGAGCATCGTGAGCGCGGCCTCGGCCGCCGCCTGCCCGTCGACCACCTTGGCGTCGCTGCCGCCCGCGAGGCTGAACATCGGCAGGCCGTAGTGGTGGGCCATGGCCGCGGCCACGCCGCGGTGATCGGGCTCGGCGTAGGGATCGACCATCGTCCGCAGGTCCAGCGCGTCGCCGCCGAACGACGGGATGATCACCGGTGTGCCCTCGCGGACGAGCTGCGCCAGCACGATCCCGACCAGCACCCCGGCGGTGTTGAGGGCCATGTTGCCGGCGGTCGTGACCGGACCGGTCGTGCCGCCCGAGGTCACCGGGACCCAGATCGCCGGCAGCCCGCGCTCGGCCAGCATGAGCAGCTTGCGAAGCGAGTCGTCGTTGTGGACCAGCCCGCGGGTCACGTTGACGTACAGCGCGAGGGTCGGGCGCTCGCGCAGGGCCTCGGCGCCGCCGGCCACGGCCTCGGCCATCGCGATCGCATCGAGCATCGCCTCGACGTCGTAGGTGACCACCACCAGGGGCTTCGTCGTGCGGGCCAGCATCACGGCCATCTGCCGGCGATCGGCCATCGGCGGCTCGACGTCGGACGGCAGGAACATCGACATCGCGAAGTCCATGTTCGGCAGGGCATCGACCAGGCCGATCCCGTCATGGATGTCGGCCAGGACGGCCGGCCGGCGCTCGCCGGTCCGGTGGTCGAGGATGTTCAGGCAGTCCGAGCCCGGGCCGAACCAGACGTTGTCGCCCTCGAGCGCGATGGCCGGCTCGCCCGCGCGGTCGTGGAGCGTGATCGATCGCGGGGCGACCGACAGCGCCCAATCGACCAGCGAGCCGGGCACGAACACTCGCCCATCGTCACCCACCCCGGCGCCGGCGCCGTGCAGGCGCTCCACGGCCTCCGGGTCGTGCAGTCGGACGCCGGTCCGCTCCAGGATCGAGACGCTCGCCTCGTGGAGTCGCTGGCATGCCGCGGGCGGCAGCCGGTCGTAGCGCGGCGAACGGGTGACGGGAGAGATCGGACGCGGGGCGCGAACAGCCACATGGCCCTCGACGGCGGGTCGGACATCCCCAGCGTGGTCTGTCGGGTCCGGTCCGCGATAGGGCGGAAGGTCCCCCGGCAAGGGTCCGACGGACCATCCGGCAGCCTCGGCCAGCGGCGACACTGGGAGCGATGCCCGACATCATCCACGGGTCCGAGCGTCGCCCGCTCGTGCCCGGCCGCCTGCTGTTCGACGACGCCGCCGAGCTGTCGGTGGTCGTGCCCGCCTCGTGCCAGCGCACCGGACGCTGCCACGAGTGCGTCATCGAGATCCGCACCGGTGGCGAGCAGCTGTCGCCCCCGACGTCGGCCGAGGCGTTCCTGGCGCCCGGCTTCCGGTTGGCCTGCCAGGCGAGGGTCGAGCGCGCGGCGACGGATCTCGAGTTCAGCGTCCTGCGGCGTCGCCTGCGGATCCAGCTGGCGCCCGAGGGGGCCGTGGCCGAGGTCGACCCGGTGGTGGCGGCGATCGACGGGCGCATGGTCGCCGACGACGGGACCGACCTGGGACCGCTCAGGGGGCCGATCCTGGGGGTGGCGATCGACGTCGGGACGACGACCGTCGTGCTCGAGATCGTCGACCTCGAACGGGGCGCCATCCTGGCCGTGGCCGCGTTCGAGAACCCGCAGCGGTTCGGCGGCAGCGACGTCATGAGCCGCATCTCGTACGACGCCGAGCACCCGGGCGAGCTCCGCCAGTCGCTGCGCCGGGCCATCAACCACGAGCTCCGCCGGCTGTGCCTCGCGCTGGGCGTGGACCGTCGCCAGCTGGCCGAGGTGTATCTCGTCGGCAATCCGACGATGCGCGACCTCGCGTTCGGCCTGGACGTGCGTCCGCTCGGGCAGCTGCCGTATCGCTCGGTGACCGAGACGGCGGTCGCGGCCGGCGAAGCGGAGAGCACCGTGGTCGTGCGTCGCGCCCACGAGCTGGGAATGCTCGTCAACCCCAGGGCGAGGGTGATCGGCGGGCCGCTGATCGCCAGCCACGTCGGCGCGGACGCGGCGGCCGACCTGGTGGCGGTGGGCGCGGTCGATCGGGGTGGATCGTTCCTGCTGGTCGACATCGGCACCAATACCGAGGTGCTCGCATCCGACGGCACCCGGATCGTGGCCGCCTCGGGACCGGCCGGGCCCGCGTTCGAGGGGGGCGGGGTGCGGTACGGGATGCCCGGGGCCGAGGGCGCTATCGAGGCCGTCAGGCTGCTCGACCAGCGGTTCGACGTGCGCACGATCGGCGACACCACCCCCGAGGGCATCTGCGGTTCCGGGCTGGTGGACCTGCTCGCCGAGCTCCGGCGCGCGACCTGGATGACGACCCGGGGGCGGTTCCTCCACCACTGGCGTGAGATCCCGGTCGTACCCGAGCCGCACATCGCGCTGACCACCGCCGACGTGGGTCATCTCTCGGTCGCCAAGGCCGCGACGGCCGTCGGCCAACGCGTGCTGATCCGCCGTCTCGGGATGCGCCCCGGGGACCTCGAGCGCGTGTACCTCGCCGGCGGCTTCGCCAATGCGCTCGACGCGGGCTCGGCGATCGAGATCGGGTTGCTCGTCCCGGTGCCCGCGGACCGCGTCATCCGGGCCGGCAACGCGTCCATCGCCGGCGCGCGGGCGCTGCTGCTGTCCCGCCGTCGTCGCGAGGCCCTCGGCCGGCTGGTCACGACGATCGAGCACGCGGAGCTCGAGACCGAGCCGGACTTCTTCGAACTGTTCACGGACGGCTGCCTGTTCGAGCCGATCGCCTCCTGAGGATACCCATGTCGCTTCGCCACACGCTGACCGAGACGCCGGACTTCGCCACCGTCGTGGAGCTCGTGCCCTGGGCGGGGGAGCTGGAGGACGCCCGAGGCGAGCGGCCGCTCAAGATGGCGGCCGACCTCGCCGGCGACCCCCGAATCACAGCGCTCTCGATCACCGACAACGCCGGCGGCCACGCGCGGCTGAGCCCGGGAACGCCGGCCCAGCCCGTCGTCGCCCTGGGCCACGACGTGATCGTGCACGTCGCCTGCCGCGATCGGAACCGCAACGGCCTCCAGAGCCTCGGCTGGGATCTGCTGAGCCGCGGGCTGGGCACGGTCCTGGCCGTCACGGGCGACTACCCGGTCGAGGGTTACGGGGGTCTCTCCAAGCCCGTGTTCGACATCGATTCGGTGGGACTGCTGGCGCTGTTCCGGGAGCTGGGCGAGGCGGCCGTTGGGCGGGCACAGAGTGACGGCCTGCCCGATCCGAGCGCGCGCTCGTTCTTTCTCGGTTGCGCGGTCTCGAACGTCAAGCGCTTCGAGCGCGAGCTCGTGCCCCAGTATCAGAAGCTCGGGCTCAAGGTTCGAAGCGGTGCGGCCTACGTGATCAGCCAGGTGGGCTACGACGCGCGCAAGCAGGATGAGCTGCTGCGCGTGATGCGCCGGGACGGCATCGCGATCCCCGCGATCGCCAACGCCTACGTGCTCAATCGCGGCGTTGCCCGTGCCTTCCACGCCGGGAACGTGCCGGGGTGTGTCGTGACCGACGAGCTGCTCGCCCTGGTCGAGCGCCGGGCCGCATCGCCCGACAAGGGGCGAGGGTTCTTCCTGGAGCTCGCGGCCAAGCAGCTGGCCGTCGCGCGAGGCCTCGGCTACCGGGGAATCTACCTGTCGGGTCATCGCGACGCCGGCGAGATCGCCCGGATCCTCGAGTACGCCGATGCCTTCGCCGACGGCGACTGGCGCGACCTGGTCAACGACGTCTCGTTCCCGGTCCCGGGCTCGTTCCAGCTGTTCGAATCCGATGGTGCGGGGCTCAACACGGATCAGCCGAACCGTGCCTACCTCGCCTCGCTCGAGCCCGCGGCGCGGCAGCGGGCACGGCGGCGGGTCGCCCCCTTCTACAAGGTCAACCGGGCGCTCCACGAGCGGGTGTTCGAGCCCGGGTCGGCCGGCTTCGAGGCATGGGCGCGGATCTACGGGGGGATCGAGCGGGCGCACGTCGGCCGTCCGCTGCACGTGCTCGAGCAGGCGGTCAAGGTGCCCCTGTTCGACTGCCGCGACTGCGGCGACTGCTCGTTGCCCGATGCCGCCTATCTGTGTCCCGAGAGCCAGTGCGCCAAGAACCAGCGCAACGGCCCGTGCGGCGGCTCGCGCGACGGCCGGTGCGAGGTACCGGACAAGCCATGCATCTGGGCGGAGGCGTATCGACGGCTCAAGCCCTACGGCGAGGAGGGTTCCATGCTCGATCGTCCGCCCGTCATCCAGGACAGCGCCCTGCGCCGGACGAGCGCCTGGGCGAACACGTTCCTCGGGCGCGACCATTTCGGCCGCCAGCGGGAGGTCAAGGCGTGAGGCCCGATCGCACCGGGGCGCCGTTCCGGATCGTCGGCGAGAACATCCATGCCACGCGCGTGCTCAAGCGAACGGGCCGGCACGCGGCCGAGCTCGCCGACGGGGGGGTCGGGATCGCGTTCGAGACGGTCGACGGGCGGCGCGAGATCCTGCCCGTCCACCCGGACGTCGCTGCCGGGCGTGATCTCGCCGCCGGCAGGATCAAGCACGTGGCGAGCGCCATCCGATGGGGGCTCGATGCCGGTGAGCACGCGGATCTTGCGGCTGGCTACGTGCAGGCGATGGCCGCCCGGCAGGAGGCCGCCGGCGCCGACTGGCTCGACCTCAACGCCGACGAGGTGGCCGCCGATTCCGCCACCCGGGCGCGGGCGATGACGTGGCTGGTGACCGCGGTCGAGGCGAGCGCCGGGCTCCCGGTCTCGATCGATTCCTCGGATGTCGCCGTCCTCGCCGCGGGCGTTGCCGCGTCCACCCGGCCGGCCGGCCGGCTGCTGCTGAACTCGGCGTCGCTCGAACGGCCGGAGGTCCTGGATCTGGCCGCGACGGCTGCGTGCGCCGTGGTGGTCGCTGCGAGCGGCCGGAGCGGCATGCCGGCCAACGCGGACGAGCGGGTGGCCAACGCCGTCGCCCTGATCGAGGAGGCGATCGCGCGCCAGATCCCTCCGGACCTGCTGTACGTCGATCCACTGGTCCTGCCGGTTGCCGTCGAGCCCGACGCCCCCGGGTACGTGCTCGAGGCCGCGCGCCAGTTGCGGGCCGAGTACGGGGACACGATCCACCTCACGGGTGGGCTGTCCAACGTGTCGTTCGGATTGCCCGAGCGACGGCTGCTCAACGACGTGTTCATCGATCTCGCGGCGGGCGCCGGCATCGACAGCGGGATCATCGATCCCGTGGCGTCCGACCTCGCGCGCGTGTTCGCCGCCGAGCGCGAGTCCCGGCCCTACCAGCTGGCCGCCGATCTGCTCCTGGGCCGCGACCCGTTCGGCGGAAGTTACGTCACGGCGTTCCGCGCGGGAGAGCTCGCCGCGGCAGGGTGACACGGAGAGGAGGGGCTCCTGAGCGGGCCGCCGGTCAGGAGCCGGCGGCCGGGACGGCCTTCACCACGTCGTCGTCGTAGCTCATGGCCAGCCGCTCGCCCGGCTGGAGCACCAGGACGTCCTCGTCCCAGTCGCCGTCGATCAGGTGACGCAGCAGGACGAGGCTGCCCTCCAACCGCTCGAACTGCCAGCCGCGCCGCTCGGCCTGTGCACGGGCGGTGCCCTCGGCGGCCGACTCGTCCGTGACGCCCAGCGAGATGAACCCGGCGCGTCGGTAGTGGCTGCGCCAGGCACCCATGACCTCCATCAGGTAGTCGGCGTTGTCCTCGCCGTACTTCTCGACGTAGCTCGCCCGGAGCTCGTCGAGCCCGTCATCCGTGTCGCCACCGGCTCCGATGCCGGCACCGACCGACCCCGAGGCAGCCCCGTAGTCGCGCTCCAGCTGGTCGTTGACGTACCAGTAGGTGGGGTCACGTCCCTCGGTCTCGGTCCGGTACCGCTCCCGGGTGCCGAGGAACAGCGTGATGCAGTCGTGGGCTCGGGGTACCACCAACGGCACCTCCCGGGCCTGCAGCCCCGCCGTCGCACCGCCGCACAGTCCGTACCCGAGCACGATCGCATCGTGCCCGGGCGGAGAGGCGTCGATCGCGGCCTGGAGCCGCGTCCGGAGATCGGGAGGTTCGGCGTGCAGGCCCCTCGGGAGCATCGTGATGTCCACGACGTGCGGTGACCGCGCCGCACACAGGTACGCCGGGCGGGCCAGGATGTCGCAGGTGATCAGCTGGAGCCGCATCGGCCCCGTCGATGGTGCATCGGTTGCTCCCAGGTGGGCGGTTCGTCGGGGGCGCCCGTCCCTCGGGAAGGTTGTTGCCTCGAGCGTGGCCGGTTCCGCGGGACGGCGTTCGGTCACCGGCCCGACGCGATCCTAGCCCTCGTCCGCAGCCCGCGCTCGCTCGGGTCGCCCGCGTCGACTGCCCCTCGTCGCTGCTGGACACGGATGCGAACCTGACGCAGACGTCCCCGGCACCCGCGTTGCGGGAGGGCCGACCAGGGACGCGACCAGGGTCGGGATCAGCCGACCGGCAGGAGGGCGGCGGATGGCAGGAGCGGGCACGCGGGAAGACCCGTGGCAGCTGACGACGGCCAACGGCGGATCTGGATATCAGATGTGGCGCGACGAGGCGGCCGACCCTCCGACGCTGGTGTGCCAGGTGGGCAGCACGCAGCTCGGCTATCGGCTGCGGGCCATCGAGGACCTGCACGCGTGGCTGGGGTCGATCGGCGATTGGGTACCGCTCGGCGGCGCGGACGAGCAGAAGCCGGCACCGGAGGGGTCGGTCGAGGCCTGGGGCCGATCCGAATCCAATCCGGTCGGCGGCTGGTACGGGCTGCGGAAGGGATATCGCGGTCGGTTCGGGACCTACCTTCCGCCGTTGCTGGAGGCGCTCGGCCTGGTCGAGCTGGAGCACAACCCACGCAACAATCGCGTCCGCGCCCGCTGACATCGGCGATCCGGTGGCGCTGGCCCCACAGGCGAAGGTTCCACAGGCAGCGCCAGTCTCTCAGGCAATGCTCAGCCGGGCAGGGCATGCTATTGGGGGATGTCCACCCTTCGAAGCCAACAGCCCATGTCTCCTGGCGGTTCGGGGCGCCTCCGACCGTCCGATGAGCGGGCGCAGCTCGCGGCGATGAACCGCACCACGCGCCGGATCGCGATCGGCGCGGTCGTGATCGCGTTCGTCGGCGTGGCGCTGGCCGCCTGGCAGCTCCTGGGCCAGGGCAGCGCATCCTGCCAGGCGGCCGCGTGGAACACGACGCCCAGCGCGGGCGACCTGCCGGCCGGGTGGACCATCAGCGCGAGCCAGTACGATCTCGATCGGAAGCTGATGCGCTTCCTGGGACCCGTGCCCGCGGACACGACCACCACCCAGCCCTCGATCGACGCGACCATCACCTGCTTCCCCGATGGCGCCGCCGATTCCGTGACCCGATCCCGGGATGCGATCGCGGCCTCGGGCCAGGCGGTGACCACGCGCGACGACCTCGGCGATCAGGCGTTCAGCGCCGTGGATCCCACGGGTGCGATGCTGCTCCAGGTGCGCCACGGCGACCTGGTCGTCTACATCGCGTCCGGCAGCGGCACGCAGAACGAGGTCGAGATCATCGCCTCGGCATTCGACCTCGCGATGGGCGGCAACGGCGGCAACGCGCCGATCGGCACCCTCGATGTCGGTTCGTCGCCCTCGAACGAGAGCGCCAGCCCCGAGGCTTCGGATCAAGGGCTGGCCTCGGAGAGTCCCGTGGCCCCGGAGCTCGAGGCGGTCATTCCGTCGACCGTTGGCGATGTGCAGCTCGCGGTGCAGAGCGAGACGGGCGACGCGATCCTGAGCGATGACCAGAACAGCCGCGCGATCATCGCCGCGCTCCGGGCCGGAGGCAAGCAGCCGAGCGACCTCCGGCTCGCCTACGGCTATGACGCGATCGGCGACTCCGATCTGGTGATCACGGTCTTCGCGGTCGACGGCATGAAGCTCGACGCGCTCCGCCAGCTGGTCCTCGACTCATGGCTGTCGGCATCCGGTGCCGGGATCACCACCGACAGCGTCACGCTGTCGGGGGTCAAGGTGACCAGCGTGGATCGCAGCGACGGCGGTCCGATCGACTACGTCCTGACGCGGAACGGCGACGTGATCACGATCAGCACGGCCGATGCTGGTCTCGCGGCGCAGGCGGTCGCCGCGCTCCCCTGATCTCCGCGCCTCCCCTGATCTCGCGCGGCGTGCCGGCTCGCGGCCGTCGTCAGTCGCGATCGGATCGAGCAGTCCGAGCCCCCTGGTGCCGGTCCCGATCGAGACCGAGGATGACTGGCTCGGCTCGACATGGCCGGCGGCATCGAGCCCGGTCATGAGGATGGGCAGTCGACACCGGGTCCGGCGAAGGGCCGGGGAAGCGGCCGACTGACCGCGCCCCGGCCTTCGACGTCCCCCGGCTGCGACCATCTCGGTCAGTGGGCCCGGATCACCGGGCACTCGAACTCCCTGACCGGTGTGTCCGAGATAGTCAACCACCCGTGTGAGGCGTAGAACTCGACCTGGGCGCCGCTCGTGAGCTGGACCGGCGTCGTGTTCCAGGTCACGGGGAGCACCATCCAGCGGCCGCCACGGAAGCCCGGGTCGCCGGGCGCCGCTGCGGCCACGTTGATCAGGTCAT
This sequence comes from uncultured Chloroflexia bacterium, assembly GCA_963713095.1. Taxonomy (GTDB): domain Bacteria; phylum Chloroflexota; class Limnocylindria; order Limnocylindrales; family CSP1-4; genus CAIXZV01. The sequence continues at coordinate 723,302 of CAVQKK010000003.1, read as the reverse complement.
CGCCCATGGCGTCCTTGCCGAGCGCGTAGATCGCCTCGAACGAGGACTCCGGCGCGCCCGTGTTGGTGAAGTCCGTGGGCGTGACGACCGTGCGCCAGCGGACGCCGTCGGCATAGAACGCGAGGGACGGCGGGCCGTTGCCGTGGCTCGCCCCAGCCGTGCCGGCCACGACCGACAGCAGCATCGTCGCCGAGATGGCGCTGACCGCGAGACGTCTGAACATCGAGGTTCCTCCAGGGTCGATCGTCGGGCCGACCGACGGGGCCGCCCGGGGGCTTCCGGGTCACGGACCAGCCTCGGTCGGTGCGGGGACAGACCCGATGACGCCGCGTCATGAACCCGTCATCGTTGCCGCTGAGCCTTCGGGCGGCGATGATGACCCTGATGCCGATGACCGTCGCGGACGCGGCTCCGATCCTGGTCGTGGACGACGACCCCAAGATCGTGACCCTCGTCCGTACCTATCTCGAGCGCGAGCGCTTTCCGGTGGTCACTGCCGCGGACGGCCGGGCGGCGCTCCGCCTGATCGAGGAGCGCTCGCCGAGGCTCGTCGTCCTGGACCTGATGATCCCGGAGATCGATGGCCTGGCGGTGATCCGCCGCGCGCGGGAGCTGGGCGACGTCCCGATCCTCATCCTGAGCGCGCGCGGCACCGTGGGCGACCGGATCCTCGGGCTGTCGGAGGGCGCCGATGACTACCTGCCCAAGCCGTTCTCGCCCGCGGAGCTGGTGATCAGGGTCCGGACGATCCTGCGACGCGTGGAGCGTCCGGCGGGTGGCCTGCCGTCCCCCGGCACGATGCTCCTCGCCGGTGACCTCGCTCTCGATCCGGCCCGCCACCAGGTCACGATCGCCGGCCGATCGGTCACCCTCAGCACGCTCGAGCTGCGTCTCCTGACCGCCCTCCTCGACGCCGACGGCCGGGTGCTCACCCGGGACCAGCTGCTCGACGCCATCCACGGCGCGGGCGAGGGCGACGTGCTCGATCGCTCGATCGACCAGTACGTGAAGCGGCTGCGCGAGAAGCTGGGAGACGACGCGACCGAGCCGAGGTACGTCTCGACCGTCCGCGGTGCCGGCTACCGGGCCGCGACCCCGGTGGAGCGTGTGAGCGTGGAGCGATGAGCCTCGGGCCTGGCGATCGATGAGGCGGCCCCGGATCGGAATCTCCGCCCGATTCCTGTCGGCCTCGCTGGCCGTCGCGGGCATCGCGCTCGCCATCGTCGCGGTCGGTGTGCTGCGCGTGGGGGCGGCGTCATTCGAAGCGCTGATGGTGGCAGCGGGTGCCAGCGCGGACCACGCTCGCGAGATGTTCGACTCCAGCGTGACCGTGGTGTTCCTGGTCGCCGCCGGAGTGGCCTCCGTCGTGGCGGTGGCACTTGCGCTGGTGCTCGCCCGCCGTCTGGCCCGTCCCATCGAGGATCTGGCGACGGCAGCGGCCCAGATCGCCGACGGCGACCTGACGGCCCGCGTTCTCGAGCAGGGGCCCGAGGAGCTGCGCGAGCTCGCTGCCTCGTACAACACCATGGCGACCCGGCTCGCCGAGCAGGAGGCGATCCGGCGCGAGTTCATCGTCAACGCCTCGCACGAGCTGAGGACGCCGCTCACCAACCTCCAGGGCTACCTCGAGGCGTTGCGCGACGGCGTGCTGCCGCCGGACCCGGCGATGTTCGACTCATTGCGCGAGGAGGTGGACCGCCTCTCGCGCCTGGCAGCGTCGCTCGACGTGCTCGCGGGGATGGGCGAGCCTCCCGGTGCCCCCGACGACGTCGACGTGGCCGTCCTCGTGCGCAACGCCGCGGACCTCGTGAGCCCTGCCCTGACCCGTCGCTCGATCGCGCTGTCGGTCGAGGTGGCCCCGCGCATCCATGCCCGGCTCCGGGCCGACCAGCTCACCCAGGTGCTGGCGAACCTGCTCCAGAACGCGCAGCGCTACACGCCGGAAGGGGGGCAGGTGCGGGTCACGGCCACCCGGACGCCGAGCGGGATCGACATCCGGGTCGCCAACACCGGGCCCGGCATCCCGGACGACGACCTGCCGCGGATCTGGGAGCGGTTCTACCGGGTGGAGAAGTCGCGCGACCGGGAGCGCGGCGGTGCCGGGATCGGGCTCGCGATCGTTCGCCAGCTGGTGGAGTCGGCCGGCGGTGGGGTGGGGGTTACCTCATCCGGCGGATGGACCGAGTTCTCGGTGCGGCTGCCGGCCTGACCGTCCGGCCGCGACGCACCTGATCCGTGGCTCAGCCTCGGTTGCGACCGACGGGAGAGCACCGGCACTGAACCTTCACCCTGGTCGGCCGGCCCCGGCCACCGATTCCAGGTGACGCTCGGCGTATCCGTCAGACAGCACAGGAACGACTGTCAGTCGCGACGCGGCGCGCGTCGAGCAGCGCCGAGACGGGTTCACCGGTCGCCGACGGCCCGGCCCGCGACCCTTTCGCGACGATTCGGCGCCTGCCCGGCGACCAACGAACGGGCGTGTCAGATCTCGGCGGTGTCTGCCAGTCGTGCTGGGACTGGATGGCGGGGGCCGCCAACGGCCCACCGGCCCGCGGCCGCCAACACGATCCAACCGGTTCGAACGCCCCGCCCTCCGCTTCCTAGAATCGATCCGACGACGCGTCCCCTCCGACATCGCACCACAGGGAGCCCCACATGCAGCAGCACGCCATCACCATGCTCGGCGCCGGGTTCATCGGGGACTTCTACACGGCGACCCTCCACGGCCGGCGCGGTCAGGATCGGGTGCGGGTGGTGTACTCGCGCAGCAAGGAGCGCGGCAGGTCATTCAGCGCGCGGTGGGGCATCCCTGAGTCGACGACCGATCTCGAGGCGGCGATCCGCCACCCGGACACGGACGTCGTGGTGGTCGCGCTGCCGAACCACCTGCACGAGGAGGCGGTGAAGGCCGTCGCCGCGGCCGGCAAGCCCGTGCTGTGCACCAAGCCCCTGGGACGCAACGCGGGTGAGGCGGAGCGGATGCTGGGGGCCGTCGAGCGAGCGGGCGTGTTCGCAGGCTACCTCGAGGACCTGTGCTACACGCCCAAGACGCTCAAGGCGATCGGCTCGGTCGAGGCGGGTGCCGTCGGCGACGTCACCTGGGTCCGCTCGCGCGAGGCGCATCCGGGCCCCCACAGCGCCTGGTTCTGGGACGGCCGGTACACCGGCGGCGGGGTGATCATCGACATGGGTTGCCACTGTGTCGAGATCATCCGGAACTTCGTGGGCAAGGGGAACCGCCCGCTCGAGGTGATGTGCACCACCGACACGCTCGTGCACCCCATCGACGACGAGGACAACGCGATCGCGCTCATCCGCTTCGAGTCGGGAGCCATCGGGCAGCTCGAGGTCAGCTGGACGTTCCGCGGCGGCATGGACCTGCGCGACGAGGTCGCCGGGACACACGGGACGATCTGGCTCAACCACTTCCTGCGCACCGGCTACGAGATGTTCACCGCGGGCGGTGGCAGCGGCTACGTGGCCGAGAAGGCCGAGACGGCCGCCGGCTGGCTGTTTCCGGTGGGCGATGAGGCGGCCGAGCTGGGCTACGTCGACATGTTCGCCGACCAGTTCGACGCGCTCGACGCGGGCCGGGCGCCGCGCGAGACCTTCTACGACGGCTACGTTGTGAACGCGATCATGGATGCTGCCTACCGGTCGGCAAGGAGCCGGGCGTGGGAGCCGGTTGAGCTGTTCGAGTGGCGAGGTGGGACGACACCGCGGATCGCGGCCAGGCCGGAGCTGCTCGACGGGCAGGTCGTGATCAAGCGCGAGGTGCTGCCCGACGGCCGGGAGCGGCTGATCCTCAAGGACCCGGCGACGGGCGACTTCGTGGATCGGATCGTCGCAGGCAGCTAGGGCGAGGAGGCAGCTAGGGCGAGGAGGCAGCTAGGGCGAGGAGGCTACGTCGCGACGATCCGCGGTTCGTCGCGACGGCCATGCGGGGCCGAGCTGAGCGGGCGGATACCACGCGGGCTTCGGTGTCGCCGGCCGCTACGCACCGGTCGCCGACACCACGCCGGGCATTCCCGACGGGCCGCCGGCGCCGGCCCACCGGGCGAGGACCTCGCGGGTGAACAGCTGGTCGACGACCATGGACGAGGCGCCGATGACGCCGGCTAGGCTGCCCAGCGATGAGCCGCGCACGAGGAGGTCGCGGGTCGCCAGCGGCAGCGAGCGCCGGTAGACCGTCTCCCGGATGGCCGCCAGCAGCAGGTCGCCGCTTCTGGCCACTCCGCCGCCGACGACGACGAGCGAGGGGTTGAGCAGGTTCACGACCGTGGCCAGCATCGAGCCGATGCGGCGTCCGGCGGTCTGGATCAGGTCGCCAGCCACCGGATCGCCCAGGCCCGCCGCCCAGGCGACGTCGGCGGCGGTCACCCGGCCGCGCTCGGCAAGGACGGCCTTCAGCCGATCGCTGCGCCCGTCGCGCGCGGCCCTCTCGCCGTCGCGCCCGATCGCGGCCCCGCCGGCCATGGCCTCGAGGCAGCCGATGTTGCCGCAGCGGCAGATGACCGATCGATCCTCAGAGATCTGGATGTGCCCGACGTCCCCGGCCGCACCCCGGGCACCACGATGGAGCCGTCCTCCGGCGATGATCCCGGCACCGATGCCGGTGCCGACCTTGATCACGACGACGTTGTCGTGGCCGACGGCCACCCCGGCGCGCCATTCGCCGAGCGCCAGCACGTTGACGTCGTTGTCGACCCACACGGGGGCATTGAAACGCTCGGAGAAGCGTCGCCGCACCGGGTACCCGTCCCAGCCGGGCATGATCGGCGGCGAGATGGGGCGCCCGGTCCGGAACTCGACCGGCCCGGGGACGCCGATGCCCACGCCCCAGGTCCGGCCCGGCAGGCCGTGCACGCCCCCCCGGACCTGGTCGAACAGCTCGGCAACCCGATCCAGCGTGGTCTCGGGACCCGCGGCGATGTCGGCCGGCTCGTCGCGCTGGCCGAGGACGCGACCATCGAGGGTCGTGACCGCGACGTCGATGCTGGTCGCGCCCAGGTCGGCGACCAGGACGTGACCGGCGTCTGCGTGGAAGGTCAGCTGCCGCGGCGGACGTCCGCCGGTGCTGCGGCCGGGCTCGCCCTCGACCACCATGCCCCGGTCGATGAGCTCGCCGACTCGCTGCGCGACGACGGCGCGGCTGAGACCCGTCCGCAACACGAGGTCGCCCCGCGAGTGCGAGCGCCCGAGCCTGATCTCATCGAGGATCGCCACGAGGGCATCGAGCGCCTCGTCCGCGATCGGTCGCGGTTCGCCTGGCGTCCGTTCCGCAGGCCCGCCGGACTGGACCCGATCCGCCCCGACGGAGCTCCTGGCTCGAGCGTGCACGCGTGCATGATGGCCGCAACGTGTCGTCCCGTCCAGGGTACTTTTGCACTTGACATGCCGAAGTAGCATCATCGGTGGACGAAACGTGTCCCGCGTCCCGTGACCCACAACGTCCGTTCGATCCGACCCGCGTCGGCGGCGGAGCGCAGGCAAGCTGGCATCCGGGAGCACCGACCCGAGTCCGGCGAGCCATCTAGCTGTATAGACTGGTTGCTGAGGTTTCGCCAGGCGCCACGGAGGGCGGCGTTGGGCCGGGACCGGAGGTCGGAGGTCATCCCGCACGACATGTCGCGACGCAGCGCGGTCACCACCGCGGTCATCGGCAGTGGGTTCATCGGCACCGTTCATATCGAGGCGCTGCGGCGGATCGGTGTGCGGGTCGCCGGTCTGCTCGACGCGTCACCGGAGCTCGGCGCGCGGCGCGCGCAGGAGCTCGGCATCCCCGGGGCCTACGGTGACCTCGACGAGCTCCTCGCCGACGACGTTCAGGTCGTCCACGTCACCAGCCCCAACGAGCTGCACCACCCGCAGGTCAAGCGGATCCTGGCCGCGGGCAAGCACGTCGTGTGCGAGAAGCCGCTCGCGATGACGAGCGCGGAGTCCGCGGAGCTCGTCGCGCTCGCGGCGCGATCGGGTCTCGTCAACGCCGTCAACTTCAACATTCGCTGGTACCCCATCAACCAGCACGTCGCATCGATCGTCCGCGACGGGTCGCTGGGCGACGTCCGGCTGGTCACCGGCCACTACTTCCAGGACTGGTTGCTGTACGACACCGACTGGAACTGGCGCCTCGAGGCCGATCAGGGCGGCGCCCTGCGCGCGGTCGGCGACATCGGCAGCCACTGGCTCGACCTGACGAGCTTCGTGACCGGCCTGCGAGTCGACGCCGTGATGGCCGACCTCACGACGTTCATCCCCGTCCGCCGCAAGCCGGCCGGCGATGTGCCGACGTTCAGCACGCAGCGGGCCAGGGACACCGTCCCGGTCGAGATCCGGACCGAGGACACGGCGTCAGTCCTGCTCCGCTTCGAGGGCGGCGCCCGAGGCAGCGTGAACATCAGCCAGCTGTCGCCCGGCCGCAAGAACAGCCTCACCTACCAGATCGACGGGTCCTCCTCCGCCGTCGCGTGGGACTCGGAGCAGCCAGATCAGCTGTGGATCGGTCACCGGGACCGTCCCAACGAGCTGCTGCTCCGAAACCCAGCGCTGATGAACGCCGAGGGCGCCGCCGCCGCGCGTCTGCCCGGCGGGCACGTGGAGGGCTTCGCCGACACGTTCGGCGCCGTGTTCACCGCTGTCTACGATGACGTCCTCGCGGGGCGTCCGTCCCCGGACCCGCGCTATGCAACCTTCGCCGCCGGGCACGAGGAGATGCTGCTGGGGGACGCGGTCCTCGAGAGCAGCCGGACCCGTGCCTGGGTCGAGGTCGCTCGGGCCTGAAGCCCGGCACGAGAGAGGTGCAGCCGCCATGAAGCTCGGCTTCCTGACCGCCCCATTCCCCGAGACCCCGCTGCTGGAGGTGGCCGACTGGGCCACCGGCGCCGGCTTCGAGGTGCTCGAGATCGCCTGCTGGCCCGCGCAGGGGGGAGCGACGCGGCGCTACGCCGGGACCAGCCACATCGACGTCGTCAACCTGACCGACGGGGAGGCATCCGAGATCGTCGCCCGGCTCGCGGCAAAGGGATTGACCATCTCGGGGCTCGGCTACTACCCGAACCCGCTGCACCCGGACCTCACCCAACGCGCCCGGGCGATCGACCATCTCAAGGCGGTCATGGTCGCGGCCCGGAAGATGGGGGTGCCGCTGGTCAACACATTCATGGGCGGGGACGGGGCGAAGAACCAGGACCAGAACTGGGAGGAGGCGCTCCGCGTCTGGCCGGACATCGTCGCGTACGCGCAGGACCAGGGCGTGAAGATCACGCTCGAGAACTGCCCGATGCTGTTCAGCTACGACGAGTGGCCGGGCGGTCACAACATCGCCACGACGCCCGTGATGTGGCGCCGGATCCTGGAGCAGTGGGCGGACACGATCGGGCTCAACTTCGACCCGAGCCACCTGATCCTCCAGATGATCGACATGCGTCGGTTCCTCAAGGAGTTCGGGCCGCACGTGCTCCACTACCAGGCCAAGGACCTGATGATCGACCGCGACGGGCTCTACGAGCGCGGGGTGCTGTCGATGGGCATGGGCTGGCAGGTGCCGCGCATCCCCGGCCTGGGTGAGGTGGACTGGAGCGTCGTGTTCTCCGAGCTCTACCGGCAGGGGTTCGAGGGCGACTGCATCATCGAGCACGAGGACCGGCGGTTCGAAGGTACCGACGAGAAGGTGAAGCAGGGGTTCCTGATCGCCCGCGACATCCTGCGGCCGTACTGCCGATGAGGCTCCGGATGTGCCCTGGTAAGGCCTCGGCGGCTCACCACTCGGGGCTTGACGCCGCCCCATCCCGTTTCTACCATCGGTAATCGATTATCGAACATTGCCTGCCTGCCCGCCGGTGGCACCAGTGCGCCGCCCCGGGCCCGCCGGTCCGCGGTTGCGCTCCCCGCCAAGCAACGGCCACACGATGATCCCGGAGTGACATGACCCTCTCCATTGCGAACCTCACCGAGCGCGAGATCGCGAAGACGATCGACCATTCGCTGCTTCGGCCGGAGCTTGACGATGCGTTCGTCGAGGCCGGCTGCCGCCTGGCGGCTCGATACGACGTGGCGTCGGTGTGCGTCCGGCCCGCCGACGTGTCTCGCGCGAAAGGGATCCTCGCGGGCACCGACGTCGCTGTGGGAACCACGATCGGCTTTCCGCACGGCAACCACCGGACCGAGACCAAGGTGTTCGAGGCTCGCCAGGCGCTGGCGGACGGGGCGACCGAGCTGGACATGGTGATCAAGATCGGGGCCCTGAAGTCGGGTCGCGACGCCGACGTCGATGCCGACATCGCTGCCGTCGTGCAGGTCGCTCACGATGCCGGCGCGATCGTCAAGGTCATCTTCGAGAACGCGTACCTGACCGACGAGGAGAAGATCCGGGCGTGCCGGCTGACCGAGGCGGCGGGCGCCGACTTCGTCAAGACCAGCACCGGGTTCGCCCCGTCGGGCGCGACGCACGACGACCTCCGCCTGATGCGCGCCAACACGTCGCCGCACATCGGCGTCAAGGCCGCGGGCGGCGTGCGGACGCTGGACGCGTTGCTCGCCGTCATGGACCTGGGTGTGACCCGCATCGGCGCCACGGCCACCGCGACGATCATCGAGGACTTCCGGGCTCGCCGGGCCGGCCGCGCCCCGGCCGCTACGACCGCCAACGACGGGAGTGGCTACTGATGTCCGATCCCGTGCGCGAGGTCCGCGTGGGGATGCTCGGCTGCGGGTTCATCGGTGAGTTCCACGCGCTGGGCCTGCGGTACCTGCCCGCCACGCGTTTGGTCGCGGCGGTCGATGCCAACCAGGAGCGCCGCGAGGCGTACACCGCGCGGTTCGGCGGGAGGGGCTACGCGACCGTCGATGAGCTGTGCGCCGACCCCGAGGTTGACCTCGTTGTCGTCTCGCTGCCCAACCACCTGCACCGCGAGGCGGTCCTCAAGGTGGCCGCCGCCGGCAAGGGCGTGGCCTGCACGAAGCCACTCGGCCGCAATGTCGCGGAAGCGGAGGACATGCTCCGCGCCGTGACCGATGCCGGCGTGTTCAATGCCTACCTGGAGAACGTGATCTTCAATCCGGACCTGCTCCGGATGCGCGAGATGGTGGAGGCGGGGGCGATCGGCCGGCTCACCACCGTCCGGGCGCGCGAGGGCCACTCCGGCCCGCACGCAGCGCATTTCTGGAACGCCGAGCTTTCGGGCGGCGGTGCGCTGCTGGACATGGCGTCGCACGGCGCCGAGTACGCGCGGTTCCTGTTCGGCAAGGAGGTGCCCATCGCCGAGGTGTTCGCCTGGGGCGCAACGCTGGTCCATGGTGCGAGGACCACGGGCGAGGACAACGCGATCATCATCATGCGCTTCGCCGACGGACGGGCCGCGACGATGGACGTCTCGTGGTCGTCCAAGGGCGGGCTCGAGGGACGGTTCGAGGCCTACGGCGATGCCGGCCGGCTGATCACCGACATCAGCGTGGGCTCGCTCAAGGCGTTCGTGGAACGTCCGGCGGGGTACGTCGTCGAGAAGGCCGACGCCGAGACCGGATGGCTGTTCCCCGTCCCCGACGAGGTCCGCGTCCATGGCCACGACCTGATGATGGCCAACGTGGTCGAGGCGTTCCGCGCGGGTCTGGCTCCGCAGGAGTCGTTCCGCGATGGCTACGTCGTGAACGCGGTGCTGGACGCGGCCTACCGCTCGATGGGGAGCGGCCACTGGGAGGCCGTGCGGCTCGACGACACGCTGCTGGCGGACGCTGCATGACGTCCGCAGTGAGCACCGTGCCGTGGATCACCGAGGCGATCGGGGTCCTGGAGCGCGTGGCGACGACGCAGGCCCAGGCGATCGAGACCGCCAGCGCCTGGTGTGCGGATGCGATCGCGGCCGACGGTCTCGTCCACCTGTTCGGCACCGGGCACTCCCGGATCCCGGTCGAGGAGATGTTCCCGCGCTACGGCTCCTATCCGGGTTTCAACCCGATCGTCGAGCTGTCCATGACGTTCCACACCCAGGTCGTGGGTGCGAACGGCCAGCGGCAGGCGATGTTCATCGAGCGGACTCCCGGGCTGGCCGACGTGGTCCTGTCCAACTTCGAATTCGGGGCGCACGACGTGATGATCGTCTTCTCGGCCAGTGGCGCCACCGCAGTGCCGGTCGAGATGGCCCGGGGCGCGAAGGCCCGAGGGCTGCGCGTGATCGCCGTCACCTCGGTCGCCCAGTCGCTGGCCACGTCGCCCGATCCTGGCACGGGGTCACGGCTGATGGACGAGGCCGATCTCGTGATCGACCTGTGCACGCCCGCCGCAGATGCCCTGGTGACGGTGGAGGGCCTCGACACGCCGGTTGGCCCTGGATCGACCGTGGGTGCGGTCGCCATCGTCAACGCCATCAAGGTCCGGACCGCCCAGCTCCTGGTGGGGCAGGGGGCGATGCCCCCGGTCCTCACCCGCGCGAGCGTCGTGGGAGCGGAGCGGTCGCGGGTCCTGTTTGACGAAGCCTATCGAGAGCATGCGCGGCGGCTCGCCCGTGCGATCGACCAGCGAGGAGGTGGGTGACGAAGCGAGAGCCTTGGGCAAGCCACCACGGACCTGGCGGACCCTGCTCCATCCCGGAGCGCCCGGCCGCCGCAAGGAGGAGAGTCAGCACATGAAGCATCTGGACAAGGCCCGCGGGCTGGTCGCCATCAGCGTGATGGCGATCATCGTGGGAGCGTGCAGCAGCGGGGCCACCCCGGCTCCGACGCAGGCTCCGACGCAGGCGCCCGAGAGCATGGCGCCTTCGAGCTCGGCGCCCGAGAGCATGGCCCCCGCGACCGGCCCGTTCTCGATCGGGTACTCGAACGGCGGCGGCGTCGGCAACGGCTTCCGCGAGGAGCAGGTCTGCACCGCGAAGGCCGAGGCTGCGGCGTTGGGCACGGACAAGATCTCCGGGCTGAACGTCATCCATCGCAACACCGACGCTGCCGGACAGCTGTCCGACCTGCGAGACCTGATCTCGTCGGGCGCCAACGCGCTCGTGTTCAACCCGAACGACCCCGACGCGCTGAACCCGGCACTCGCCGAGGCCCACACCGCGGGCATCGTGACCGTCTCCGTTGACGCCTACGTCACCGACCCCAACACCTGGAACCTGTACAACAACCAGGTCAAGTACGCGGAGCTCGGCGCCAAGTGGCTGTTCGACCAGATCGGCGGCAAGGGCACCGTGTGGTACACCCGCGGGCTCGCCGGCCACCCGGCCGACTCCGACCGCGACGTCGGGTTCAAGAACGTCCTCAAGGACTACCCGGACATCAAGATCGTCCCTGACGCCAACGGCGTGTTCACGGGCTGGGATCCGGCCACGACCACCAACCTGGCCAACGACTTCATCGCCAGCGGCCAGTACGACAAGATCGACGGCATCTGGGCCTCCGGCATGGGCGCTCAGATCGTCGACGCGATCAAGGCGGCCAACAAGAAGTTCGTGCCGATCGCCGACGCCGACATCGGCGCGTTCGTCGCGCAGCTGCTCAATCCCACCGACTACCCGGGCCTGGTCGGCGCGGCCGTGACCAACACGGCCTCCGTCGGCGGCGCGGGCGTCAAGCTCGCCTACGACCTGCTCAGCGGCCAGCCCGTCGAGCAGACCGCGGGTGCAGGCCGGCCCAACACGATCCTGCTCGATCCGCAGATCCTGGACAACACCACGCCCGACGGCCAGGCTGCCCTCAAGGCGTGGATCTCCGTCCCCGGCATGGATCCGCTGTGGCCACTCAGCCTGTCCATCCCGGGCTGGACCGACTACGACCCGAACACGGTTCCGTCGTCCTGCCAGGGCGCGTAACGTCAATCTCCGTCAATCGGGGGACGCCGGCCGAGCCGGCGTCCCCCTCGTTCGCAACCAGGAGCCCATGACTTCCACCGGTACCGATCTCCTGCTCGAGGCCACGGGCATTTCGAAGATCTACGGCGCGGTCGTCGCGCTGACATCGGCGTCGCTGGCCGTGCGACCGGGCGAGGTGCACGCGCTGCTGGGTGCCAATGGCGCCGGCAAGAGCACGCTGGTCAAGATCCTGACCGGCGCGGTGCATCCGGACAGCGGGCGGATCGTCGTCCGCGGGCGTGCGCGGACCTCGCACTCGCCGGCCGAGGCGCGCCGCAACGGCCTGGTCTCGGTGTACCAGGAGCCATCGCTCATTCCCGACCTCGACATCCGTGCCAACCTGCGCCTCACCGGCACGCCCCTGGACCCGTTCCATCACTGGCTCGACGAGCTCGGCCTGGAGAACCTCGATCTGTCGAGCCTGGCGCGGCGACTGCCGCTGGCCTCGCTGCGCATCATCGACCTCGCGCGCGCGCTCGCCATCGAGCCCGACGTGCTGCTGATGGACGAGATGACGGCCGCCCTGCCGGCCAACCTGACCGAGCGCGTGCTCGAGGTGATCGGCCGCCAGCGGGGCGGCGACCGGTCGGTGATCTTCATCTCCCACCGCATGATCGAGATCGCCGCCGTGTGCGACCGGGCGACGGTCCTGCGCGAAGGAGCAACCGTCGGCGTGGTCGATATCACCGCCGGCTCCGAGGAGCGGATCGTCGAGCTGATGCTGGGCGAGATCGAGGAGATGCCGGCGCGCCTGATGGAAGCCAGGGGGGTGGCTGCCAGGCAAAGCGACGCGACACCGCGCCTGGAGGTCCGCAAGCTCGCCGCGACTCGGCGCCTTCACGAAGCCTCGTTTGCCCTGTACGCGGGCGAGGTCCTGGGGATCGTGGCGCTCGATGACCAGGGCCAGGACGAGCTGTTCGGTATCCTCGCCGGCTCGGCACGCCCGACCGCCGGACAGCTGCTCGTCAGCGGCAAGCCGGTCTCGTTCCGTGATCCGGCCGACGCCATTCGAGCCGGCCTCGTCTATGTCCCGGCGGATCGTGCCGAGGCGCTCCTGATGCAGCGCTCGGTCCGCGAGAACGTCGCCCTGCCGTTCCTCACGCGGCTGCGCAGCTGGGGCCTGATCGACCTGGGCGGAGAAGGCCGCACGGTTGCCGGAGCGGTCGAGAGGCTGCAGATCGATGCCCGGGCCGGCAACGAGGTGCGACGGCTGTCGGGCGGCAACCAGCAGAAGGTCACGATCGCGCGCTGGGTGGCGGGCGGCGTGCAGACGATGCTGTGCTTCGACCCCACACGCGGCATCGACATCCGGACCAAACAGCAGATCTACGTCCTGTTGCGCGAGCTGGCCGAAGCCGGCGCCGCGGTGCTGCTGTACACGTCGGAGCTCAAGGAGATCCAGCTCGTGTGCGACCGCGCGATCGTCATCTTCGGGGGCCAGGTGGTTGCCGAGCTGGACGCCGCCTCGGCCGACGAGACGGCCCTGCTCCGTGCGGCGCACAACCTGCCGCCGGAGGGCGGGCAGGCGGACGAGACGGCGGCCGCCGCCGGAGCGAACGCATGAGCGTCACGACCGGAGCTCTCGGTGGACCCTCCCCGGTCCGGTTGCGCGAGACGTTGTCCGCCATCGGCCGGCGCAACGGCTGGACGCTGGGGCTGATCGCGTTCCTCGCCGCGCTGCTGGTGCTCACCAAGCTCATCCAGCCCAACTACGGCGCGCTGGGCATCCAGAACCTCGCCGTATCGGTCGTGCCGCTGGCCATGGCCGCGGTTGCCCAGGCGATTGTCGTCATCGGCGGCGGGATCGACCTGTCGATCGCCTCGATGATGGCCCTGACGAGCGTGGTCTCGGCCGAGCTGATGAAGGGTCAGAGCGAGGAGTTCGGCGTTGCCGTCGTCGTCGGCGTCATCCTGCTCGGCCTGCTGCTGGGTGCGATCAACGGCACGCTCGTGGTGCTGACACGCGTGCCTGACATCGTCGTGACGCTGGCAACGTTCTTCGTGTGGTCGGGCTTCGCGCTGCTCGTGCGGCCGTCGCCCGGCGGCGGCGCGGCGACCTGGCTGAAGGACCTTGTGATTGGCTCGGTCGGCATCGACCTGCTGCCGAAAGCGGCGCTCGTGCTCCTGGTCATCGTCGGCGTGGTCTGGATCCCCATCTCGCGCTCGCACATCGGCCTCTCGATCTATGCGATCGGCAGCCGGCCGCTGGCCGCGTTTCGGAGCGGCGTGGACGTGGGCCGGACGAAGGTCATCTCGTACGTCCTCGGCGGGTTGTTCGCGGCCCTTGGCGGGCTGTCCCTGACCGCGAGCACCGGGATCGGCACGCCGGTCCCGGAGCCCACCTACACCCTGGTCAGCGTCGCCGCCGTCGTCCTGGGTGGCGTCAGCCTGGCCGGCGGCGTTGGCGGCGTCCTCGGCCCCATCATCGCCGTCCTCGTCCTGCAGCTGATCCGGACCGACATGACCTTCCTGAGAATCAACTCGAACATGGCCCTGGTGGCGCAGGGTTTCATCCTGATCGGAGTGCTGATGGTGGGCAGCTGGATCCAGATCCGCCGGAGCCGGATATGAGCGCCGCCGCGGATGCCCCCGGTCGCCGCCTCGCGCTGGGCGGGTGGCGCAACCTGCTGCGCGACTATCCGCTCATCCCGCTCACCGGGCTGCTGCTGATCCTGGTCGTCGCCGTCGAGATCGGCCAGCCGGGGACGGTCAAACCATCGTGGATCGGCGTGGTCGCCCGGGCGACCATCCCCCTCGCCATCCTCGCCGGCTGCCAGACGCTGACCATGCTGACGGGCGGCATCGACCTGTCGGTGGGCTACGTGGCGTCGATGGCCGGGTTCGTCACCGCGACGCTCGTCGGACCCCTGGGTGGTGTCGCGTTGGCGATCCTTGCTGCCCTGCTGGTCGCCGCGGCCGCGGGCCTGATCAGCGGCGTCGGCGTCGCCGTCTTCCGCGTCCACCCGCTGATCATGACCCTGGGCATGGGCCTCGTCGTGCTCGGCTTCTCCAACGTCTGGCAGCTGCAGATGGTGCAGACCGGGTCCGGTGTGCCGTCCGAGCTGCGGGCCGTGGGCGTCGGTCTGTTCGCGGACGTGGTTCCGTACAGCCTGGTCGTGTTCGTCCCGCTCGCTGCGCTGATCCTGGTCGGCCTCCGGCGCAGCGGCTACGGGCGGCTGCTGTTCGCGATCGGCGACAATCCGGTCGCGGCGCGACTGTCCGGCGCGCGATCCTGGCAAGTGCTGATCGTGCTGTACGTCATCTCG
This sequence comes from uncultured Chloroflexia bacterium, assembly GCA_963713095.1. Lineage (GTDB taxonomy): Bacteria > Chloroflexota > Limnocylindria > Limnocylindrales > CSP1-4 > CAIXZV01. The sequence continues at coordinate 708,199 of CAVQKK010000003.1, read as the reverse complement.
GCCGTCCTGGCCGGTCTCGCCGGTCTGCTCTACTCCGGCCTTGGCAACACGGCCAGCGTGACCCTCGTCCAGTCGCAGCTGCTGCCGTCGGTCGCCGCCGCCGTCATCGGAGGGACCTCGATCCTGGGCGGCCGCGGCACGTTCACCGGCACTATGCTGGGTGCCCTGATCCTGACCGTGCTCACCGCGCTGCTGACCATCCTCGGCCTGCCCGAGCCGTGGCGCCAGATCGTGTTCGGCTCGATCATCGTCGCCGTGGCGGCCGCCTACACGCGGGTGACGGCGGAGGCCTGAGCCGCCTTGGCGGGCGGGACGGGAGGGCGTTGACTGCGATGATGCAGGGGACTGCGACGCGTCACCTGGGTCTCGACCTGGGCGCGACCAACCTCAAGTGGGCCGTGGTCGACCATGGTGACGGCGAATGGGCGACGGTCGCCCACGGCCAGGTGCCAACGCGCCTCGTGCCCGACCCGGCGTCCGTGCCCGCATCGGTGGTGGCGCAGCTGGCCGAGGTCGCAGCGGTCGCGATCGATGAATGGGGCCCGGTGCTGAGCCTCGGGATCGGGGTGCCCGGGCTCTACGACCCGGTGGCAGGGACGACCCGGTTCCTGGTCAACCTGCCCGGACCCTGGGCCGGGCACCCCGTGGCCGATCCCGTGGCCGGCGCGACCGGGGTGCCCGCGTTCCTGATCAACGACGCCCGGGCGTTCGGGCTCGCCGAGCTCCGGCTGGGCGCTGCGCGCGGGGCATCGTCGATGGTCGGTCTCACGCTCGGCACCGGCGTCGGTGGGGTCATCGCGGTCGACGGGCACGTCGTCCAGGGCCACGACGGCACGGCGGGGGAGCTTGGCCACCAGACGATCGACCCGGACGGCCCCTGGTGCGGCTGCGGCAACCGCGGCTGCGTGGAGGCGTATGCGCGGGCCGACCAGATCGCGGCCGCCTGCGGAACGTCGACCGCCGAGGAGGCGGTTCGCGCAGCGCTGGCCGGTGATACGCGCGCCCGGGCCGGGCTGGCTGAGGTGGGCCGCTACCTGGGGATCGGGATCTCGAACATGATCACGGTGCTGTCGCCCGATCGGATCGTGCTTGGTGGTGGCGTTGCCGCGGCCGGCGACCTGCTGTTCGAGCCGATCCGGGCCGAGATCGCACGACGCGTGACGACCACCTCGATCGACGAGGTCATCCTCGCTCGGGCGGAGCTCGGGACGTGGGCCGGGGCGATCGGCGCGGCCGTGCACGGTGCCGAGCGAGCCGCCGAGGCCGGGCCCGTCGCGCCCGGACCCAAGGGACTGCGGGCCGTCGGATGACCGCTACCGCCTGGCTGCCGCAGTACCGCCAGATCGAGCTGGCGTTGCGAACCCGCCTCGGGACCATGCATCCGGGTGAGCGGCTGCCATCGGACGAGGAGCTGTGCCGCGAGTTCGGGGTCAGCAGGATGACCGCGCGCAATGCGATGCAGCAGCTCGCCGAGGACGGCCTCGTCCAACGGATCCCGGGACGGGGCACGTTCGCCGTCGCGCCGCCGGCGCACCGGTTCGCGGAACGGCTGATGGCCTTCTCCAACGAGATGCGGCGCCTGGGCCGGACCCCGAGCTCCAGGCTCCTCGCCCGCGAGATCCGCCCCTCCACGGAGGCGGAGGCAGGGTCGCTCGGACTGCGGCCGACGGAGCCGGTGGTCGCGGTGCAACGGCTTCGCCTGGCCGACGGCGTCCCGATCGCCGTGGAGATGGCGATCCTGGTAGGTGCCACCGCCGACGTGGTGATGTCGACCGATCTCGAGGCCGGGTCCCTGCACGAGGCCCTGGCCCGTGCCGGCCTGCACCTGCGGCGGGGCCACGCCACGATCCGCGCCGAGGCAGCGACCCCTGAAGACGTTCGGCTGCTGGGCATCGCCCGGGACGCCCCGCTGCTCGTCGAACGCCGGATCATCGCCGACACGCACGGCCGTTCGATCGAGGCGACCGAATCCCGCTATCCGGGCGACCGCTACGCGCTCGACGTCCGGTTCGACGTCGATGCCGGCCCGGCTGACGGCGATTGACCACGGCTGGTCAAGATCGGCCAGCCGAGGTCAGCCCGTCGCGCCGATCAGCTCCATCATCCGCTTCGTCGTGTAGGCCGGCCCCTCCTCGCGGGTGAGCTGCGCCAGGACGTCCATCGGCAGGTCGTCGAGGATCGCGCCGTTGGAGTTGAACAGCAGGTGCTCGTCGACGGCCAGCCCGAACGCCGAGCCTTCCTTCACCGCGTGGTACAGGTTCCGTGGCCGAACCGAATCGCCCACGTTGAGCACGGGGAGCCCGGCCGCGCGCAGCTCCTCGAACAGACCCATCTCGGGCCGCACGTGGCAGGTCACCACGTCGTCGACCTCGAGCTCGGTCCGGCTGAAGTCCTGTCCCTGGAGCACCACCGAGCCCTTGCGGATCTCGGCCACGGTGGTCGAGGTGATCACCTTGACGGGATGCTTGTACGGCCGGGAGCTCAGGACCTCGGCGTCACCCTGGTCGAACCGCTTGCGGAGCACGTACAGGTGGATGACCTCGGTCTCCGCCGCGAACTCGCGGTTCTCGGTCACGATCGTCACCTGCTTGCCGATGTCGGCCAGCCAGGCGGCGGTATCGGTGGCGGCGTATTGGTCACCCCAGAGCAGGACGCGCGCGCCCAGCTTGTGCATCTTGCGTCCGCCCGGATGGCACTCGCAGGCCACCTTGGGGCAGGCCATCGCCTCCTCGAACGGCACCACCTTCGAGGTGTCGCCGACGACCTCGGGCACGTACGACCGGGCGCCGGTGGCGTTGAGCACGAGATCGAAATCGCGCAGCTCCTCCACCGTCGGCGCGTGGTTGAGGCGGATGTCGACGTTGAGGTCCAGCAGCTGATCCCGGATCCAGTCCAGGTACCAGCGCATCTTCTCCTTGCCCGGCACCATGCACACGTAGAGCATCGCGCCGCCCAGCTCACTTGCCTTCTCGTACAGGGTGACGAGATGCCCGCGCTCCGAGGCGATCCGCGCTGCCTCCATGCCGGCGGGTCCGCCGCCGACGACCGCGACCTTGACCGGCTTCGACGTGCGCCGCATGTCCGCGTAGGCCGCGTTGCCGCAGGCGGCGTTGATCGAGCACTGGATCTCGTGCTTGGCCATCAGCGACTCCTGCCAGCAGCCACCCAGGCACGAGATGCACTTGCGGATCGAGCGAACCTTGCCGTACTTCGCCTTGACCGGCCAGTAGGGATCGGCCAGCAGCTGGCGGGACAGGCCGACGAGGTCGGTCTTGCCCTCGGCCAGGATCTGCTCGCAGTACTCGGGGTCGCGGAGCGAATGCGACGTGATGACCGGGATCTTCACGATCTTCCTGGTCGCCTCGGCCGCGTACGTCGCCCAGCCCTGCGGGTACTGCATCGGGTCGAACCCGGCGCCGGGGCTCTCCTGCATGCCCTGCGACAGGTCGAGGGCGGCCACGCCGGCGCGCTCCAGGACCCGCGCCGTCTCCAGGCCCTCCTCCATATCGCGGCCGCCCGGGCACCACTCCTCGAACGAGTAGCGGACAAGGACCGGGAAGCCGCGGCCGCACTTCTTCCTGATCGAGTCGATGACCGCCAGCGGGAAGCGCATCCGGTTCTCGAACGAGCCACCGAAGCGGTCCGTGCGCATGTTGAGGTACGGGCTCATGAACTCGGACAGCAGGTAGCCGTGGGCGGCGTGGAGCTCGACCGCGTCGAAGCCCGCCTGCTTGACCCGCCACGCCGCCTCGCTGAACAGGTCGACCAGCTCCAGGATCTCGGCGATCGACGCCTCGCGGATCTCCTTGCCCTTCTCTTCCGCGTTCTCGTAGATGATCTCGTGCCCGGCCGACCACGGCAGCTTGAGCACGCGATCGGTCGCGCCCAGGGTGTTGTAGCGCGGGATCGCGCATTGCCGCCCGGGGTGCTGGAGCTGGACGGCGCACTTCGCCCCGTAGCGATGCATCGAGTCGGCCAGCCGGGCGAGACCGGGGACGTAGTTGTCGCCGTCAGCCACCAGGCAGGTCACCGTCGGCCGGCCGGTCTTCATATCGGGCGTGGTGGCGCCCACGATGATGAACCCGGTCCCGCCGCGGGCGATGTCGCCGTGATGGTGGATGTCGCGCTCGCTGACCTCACCGTCGGCGTGCGAGGAGCTGATATCCGTGGGCACGTGGACGATGCGATTGGGGAGCTCGATCGAGCCGAGCTGGAGGGGACTGAACAGGGTGGGAAAGGCCATGACCGGATTGCTCCTGGCGTGACGTGCAGATCTCGACCGCTCGATGCTGGTCCCGGCCCGGCGGCGGGACAATGCCAGACCGGGTCGATGAAGTGGCAGAAGCGGCTGCCCGACCCGGACGTCGCACCCGAAACGCTCCATGTGGCCCTGTCCGATGCGGCTGCGCGGCTGGCAGGGTGGATCCGTGGCCGTCTACGTCTGGCAGCAGGACATGGACCCGGGCTTTCCGCTCGCGGTGCTCGAGTACACGGCCCGCGGCGACCGCGATCCGATGCACTGGCACGACCATTTCGAGATCGCACTCGTCCTCGAGGGCCATGGCTCGTTCATGTTCGGGCGGCGGGCCCTGGCGGCGGACGCGGGCGACATCTTCTTCATCGACAACAGCCAGCCCCACGTGGCCCTGGCCGACCCCGGCCGGTCGCTCCGGCTGCTGCTGGTCCTGTTCCGGCCGGAGCTGATCGCGGGGCCCGGCTGCCGGGAGCTGGACCTCGGATACCTCGCCCCGTTCCGGGCCGACGAGCGGACCGCATCGCCCAGGATCCGCGCGTCGTCTCCGCTGGCCGGCGAGATCGCCCAGGTGCTCGGGCGACTGCGAGCAACCTGGGACCACCATGACCCCGCCGAGCGCCATCTCGTCGACGCCACCCTTCGTCTCGCGCTCGCCCTCGCCAACGCTCGCCCGGGCGCGCGCACGACATCCGACGCAGCGCGCGCGGCGGCCGATCGCCGCGAGCAGATCCGGCCCGTGCTCGCCTACGTCGACGGCCACTGCCGTGAAAGCATCACGCTCGACGATGTGGCCGATCTCGTGCACGTCAGCCCGTCCCGCGTCCGGCATGTGTTCAAGGATGTGACCGGTGTGAGCTTCAAGGAGTACGTCACCCAGGTCCGGGTGTCCGAGGCGAAGCGGCTGCTGCTGGGCACGGACCTGTCGGTCGCCGAGATCGCACGCGCCGTGAGCTACACCAACCTGCACCAGTTCTACAAGGTCTTCTACCGGTCGTGCGCCGTGTCGCCGGCCGAGTACCGCCGCTACTACACGCCCACCGGCGGCGATCAGGTTCCGGTCGCGGTCGCGGCCCGCTAGGAGGCAGCGATGCACACGCTGGTCCGTCAAAGCGTCGGGGTCGTCGTCCGCGAAGCGGTGGACGGCGACTGGCAGGTGGCCGGGAGGATCTGCTACGAGGCGTTCGCCACGCTCGCCGACGAGCACGGCTTCCCCCACGACTTTCCGACGGTCGAGGCGGCATCGCAGCCGATCCGGTGGCTGATCAACCACCCGCGCATCTACAGCGTCGTGGCCGAGCTCGACGGCCGGGTGGTCGGGTCGAACTTCCTCGACGAGCGGGGCGTCATCTCGGCGATCGGGCCGATCAGCGTCGACCCCTCCGTCCAGGACCAGCACGTCGGGCGGCTGCTCATGGACGCGGTGCTCGAACGGGCGCACGCACGGCGGGCGCCGGGCGTCCGGCTGCTCCAGATCGCCTATCACAACCGGTCGCTCGGCCTGTACGCCAAGCTGGGCATGGAGGTCCGCGGGTCGTTCGCGGCAATGCACGGGACGCCGATCCGGCAGTCGATCCCGGGCTACGAGATGCGACCGGCGACGGTCGACGACGAGTACGCCTGCAACTCCCTGTGCCTCCGGATCCATGGCCATACCCGGGACGGTGAGCTGCACGAGGCGATCGAGAGCGGCGATGCCCGGGTCGTCGAGCGACTGGGCCGGATCACCGGCTATACGACGAAGGTCAGCTATTTCGCCCACTCGGTGGCCGAGACCAACGACGACATGCGGGCCCTGATCTGCGAGGCTCGGGACTTCGGTACGCCGGGCTTCCTGGTGCCGCTCGCGAACAACGACCTGTTCCGATGGTGCCTCGACCAGGGCCTGCGGGTGTTCTTCGTGCTCAACATGATGACGATCGGGCTTTACCAGGAGCCCGAGGGCGCGTACATGCCGTCGGTGGGCTATTGACCCGATGCCGGCCGGCATGACGTCGCGCGACCGCGTCCGGGCTGCCCTCGATCACCGCGAGCCGGATCGCCTCCCGTTCGATCTGGGCGGCACGCGTATGACCGGGATCCACGTCCGCGCCCACGAGCGGCTGCGCTCGGCGCTTGGGCTGCCCCCGGGCGAGCCACACGTCGCCGATCTCACCCAGCAGCTCGCCGAGGTCGAGCCGGACGTGCTCGACGCGCTGGGCGCGGACGTCCGCGGCGTGGGGCCGCGCAGTGCGTCGACCTACCGGCGCGAGATCCGCGAGCACGATGGCCACCGGACGTTCATCGACGAGTGGGGTGTGGGTCGCCGCATGCCGCTCGACGGTGGCCTGTACTACGACTCGTTCGCACCGCCGCTCGCGGGCGAGATCGACCTCGCGGCGGTGGATGCGTTCGCCTGGCCGGATGCCGCGGACCCCGGGCGATACCAAGGCATGGCCGAGGCGGCCCGCCGCTACGCGACCGAGGAGGGACGCGCGGTCCAGCTGGGCTCGATCTGCGGCGGTCTCACGGAGGGGCTGTTCAAGCTGCGTGGGTTCGAGGGCGGCTACCTTGACCTCGCGGGCGACCCGGCCCTGGCCAGCCGGGTGATGGAGCGCATCCTCGAGGTCAAGCTCGAGTACTGGTCGCGGGCGCTGCCGCTCGTTGGCGGGTTCGTCGACGTGGTGGGTGAGGCCGACGACCTGGGCGGCCAGGACCGAACCCTGTTCTCGCCCCGGATGTATCGCGAGCTGGTCAAGCCACTCCACCGGGAGCTGTTCGCGTTCCTCCACGCGCACACCGACGCCAGGGTCTTCTTCCACACCTGCGGCGCCGTCCGGGACCTGATCCCCGACCTGATCGAGATCGGCGTCGATATCCTGAACCCCGTGCAGGTCTCGGCTGCGGGGATGGACACGACGGCGCTCAAGGGCGAGTTCGGGCGCGACCTCGTGTTCTGGGGCGGCGGCGTGGATACGCAGCGAGTGCTGGGGTCCGGGACGCCGGACGAGGTGCGGGCCGAGGTTCGACGGCGCGTGGCGGATCTCGCGCCGGGCGGCGGCTTCGTGTTCGCGGCGGTCCACAACATCCAGCCCAACGTGCCGCCCGAGAACGTGATCGCGATGTGGCGGGCGATGCGCGAACCTGCGAACGAGCCCACGAGCGAGGCCGCGAACGAGGTGATCGGTGGTTGAGGTGGTCGAAGGCCGGCTCGTGCTCGCCGATGGCGTGCGGCCGGGACGGATCGAGATCGAGAACGGCTGGATCGCGGCCGTCGAGCCGCGTGGTTCGGCGATCGGCGGACCGCTCATCGCCCCCGGCTTCATCGACGTCCACGTCCACGGCTGGGGCGGCCACTCGGCCACCGACGATGCGACGGCGCTGTCAGGGATGGCGCGCGCGCTGCTGCGCCAGGGCGTGACCTCGTTCCTGCCGACCGCACCCAGCCTGTCGCCCGAGGAGCTGCCCCGGTTCGCCGATCGCGTCCGATCCTGGATGCCGGCTGCTCCTGCCGACGGCGCCGAGCCACTGGGGTTCAATCTCGAGGGTCCGTTCCTCGCGCCCGAGCGAAAGGGAGCGCACGACCCGGCGTTGCTCCGGACGCCGGAGCAGCTGGCGGACGCCGTCGAGCCGTTGCTCGATGGGCTGCGCGTGATGACGATCGCGCCCGAGCTTCCGGGAGCGCTCGACCTGGTGCGCCGGCTGGCAGCCCGCGGGATCGCGGCCTCGCTGGGCCACTCGGCGGCGACCCTCATCGAGGCGCGCGCCGGGTTCGCGGCCGGAGGTCGAACCACGACCCACCTGTTCAATGCGATGACCGGCGTGGATCATCGCACCCCCGGGCTCGCCGTGGCGGCGCTGACCGACGACGAGGCGTACGTGGAGCTGATCGCGGACGGCAACCACGTGCATCCGGCCCTGTGGCCGATCATCACCCGGACCAAGCCTGCCGATCGCCTGGTACTGGTCAGCGACGCGCTGCCGCTGGCCGGCATGGGCGACGGCCGCACCATCGTCGGCGGCCTGGCGGTCGAGGTCCGGGAAGGGCGGGCGACGCTGGTCGGCACGTCGACGCTGGCGGGCTCGGTCATCGCGCTCGACACCGCCGTCCGGAACCTGGTCCGCGAGGGTACGCCGCTGACCGCGGCCGTGGCGGCGGCGTCGGCCAATCCCGCGGCGCTGCTCGGCGAGACGGATCGCGGGCGGATCGAGGTCGGGCGACGCGCGCACCTGGTGGAGCTCACCGACGATCTCGAGGTGCGCCGGGTCACCCGAGGCCGGGGCTGGTTCGGGGCTGCCTGAGCGGCAAGCCTGACCGGCGGCAGCTCGCCCTAGGCGTGTGGCTCGCTGACGCTCCAGCCGCCGTCGACGGCGACGACCTGGCCCGTGACCATCCGGGCCTCGTCGCTCAGCAGGTGGAGCGCGGTCGGCGTCACGGCGTCGGCATCGATCGGGCCGCCCGCCAGCGGCTGCTTCCGGGCGAGGTAGGCGAGGATCGCCGGATCGTCCTGGGCCCGGCGGCTCATCGGTGTCGCGATCAGGGACGGGGCGATGGCGTTGACGCGGATGCCGTGCGGGGCGTAGTAGGCAGCGAGCGAGCGGGCCAGCGACTCGATCGCGCCCTTGCTCGCGGCGTAGGCGTGGGTGGCGAAGAAGGCGGGCGCCGGGCGGGTGGCGAGCGTGCTCGACATCAGGAGCAGCACGCCCCGGAGACCCGTATCGTCCGGCGCCTGCGCCAGCATCCGGCGAACGGCGGCCCGCGCGACCAGGAACTGGCTGGTGGCGTTCGCCTCGAGGGTCGCCTGCCAGCCCTCGAGCGTGGCCTCGTGGAGCGGTCCATCGCCGTATCGCCGTCCCGAGATCCCGGCCACGCTGTACACGGCATCGAGGCGGCCGAGGGTCGCATCGAAGGCCCCGAAGGCGGACTCGACCTCCGCCTCGTGACGAAGGTCCGCCACGTGCCAGGCGAACCTGGACCCGACCGAGGCGAGGTCGTCCGCGAGGGCTCGCAGGTGCGCCTCCGTCCGTGACACCGCGAACACGGAGCCGCCCTCGGCCGCGATGGCCCGGATCGCCGACTCGGCCATGCCGGTGGAGCCCGTGACCAGGACGTTGCGGCCGCCGAACCGCGTCATGGCGCCTGGCCCACCTTGCTCGCGGCCGGCAGGACGGCCGCCACGATCGAGCGGCGGGTGGCCGCGTCCGCTCGCACGATCGCGCTCCCGATCCCGACCGCGGCCGCGCCGGCATCGAGGAACGCCCGGGCGTTGGTCTCGTCGACCCCCCCGGTCGGGATCAGCGGCACCTCGCGCATCGGTCCGCGCAGCTCGCGTACGAACGACGGCCCGACGGCCGAGGCCGGGAACAGCTTCACGAACGTCGCCCCGGCTGCCCACGCCGCCGCCACCTCGGTTGGTGTGAACGCACCGGGGATGAACGGCAGGCCCCGGGCGATGGAGGCCGCCACCAGCCCGGTGTCCAGGAGCGGCGCGACCGCGAAGTCGGCGCCGGCGCGGCGCGCCGCCTCGAGCTGGTCGAGATCGGTGACCGTGCCCGCTCCGACCAGGAACGGGCCGTCGGACCGCGCGGCCAGGTGATCGCGAACGGCCACCAGGTCAGACGCCGCCGACGGCGCATCGAAGGTGATCTCGAACGCGCGGACACCGGCATCCGCCAGCTCGGCAACGGTGGCCAGCAGCGCCGCGAGCGGGGAGATGCGGCGGAGGACCACGATCAGCCGGCCGCGCCGCACAGCCTGCGCGACGTCACCGGAGCGAACCTCCTCGACCGTCATGCGAGCTCCATCTCGCCGCTCACCGGCTCCAACAGGGCACCGTCGCGCGCCAGCCGCCCACGAACGCGGTCAGGGTTCAGCAGCCTGGGCGTGGCGCCATCGGCCGCAGCCATCGCAGCGGCGGTCCCGGCCGCCTGGCCCATCGCCATGCAGGTGGCCATCGATCGGGCCGACGCATGCGCATCGTGGGTTGCCGAGAAGCAGCGGCCGGCGACGAGCAGACCTTCGACACCCTGCGGCAGCAGCGACCGGTAGGGGATGCCGTACACGCCCCCCTCGCCCACGTACCGCCAGTCCGTGTCACCGCCCGCGTGATGGTCCTCGATCGGTGCGCCGCACAGCGCGATCTCGTCGTCGAACCGGCGCCCGCCCAGGACGTCGTCACGTGTCAGCCGGTAATCGCCATGGACGCGCCGGCTCTCGCGGACGCCGATCGCCGGGCTGGTCGCGACGATGACGGCGCGCTCGAACCCGGGCACCCGGTCGCGCAGGAAGCGGTGGTACTCCTGCACCTGGCGGCGGCCCTCGAGCTCGGCGGCGGTGAGCTGCTGTGGGTCAGTCGGATCCACGTTCGGGATCCGGGTCATGTGGACCAGCACCACGCCATCGTATGGGGTCCGGTGCCATGAGCCTTCCACGCGCGGCAGACGATAGGCGCCGCTGGTGGCCGCCTCGCGCATGCGCTGCCACAGCTCGGCCCTGGGCATGGCCGAGGCGCGCGGAACATCGACGTTGGCGACCTTGAACAGGGTCGAGAGCGACTGCACGGGATTGGCCTTCGAGGGCGCGTCGTGGGGGACGCCGGCGAACGCGCACATGTCCGCATCGCCCGACGCGTCAACGAACGCGGCGGCCTCGACCCACCGCTCGCCGCCCTTGTTCCACAGCCGCACGGCCGCCAGGCGTCCCCGCTCGACGCGGACCCCGGTCGCCCAGGTGTGCAGCAGGAGGTCCACGCCGGCCCCCGTCGCCAGTCGTTCCCAGAGCACCTTGAGCGCCTCGGCATCGTAGGTGACGCCCGTCCCGGCGCCGTAGGTGTTCGGACGCTCGAAGGCGACGCCGGCCTCGCGCAGCGCGCTCGCCACCTCCCAGCCGAGACCGCCGACGACCCGCCTCGGTCGCTCGCCCGGTGTGTAGAACGCGTAGAAGGTGTCGAGCACCGCGGTCGAGGTGCCGCCCATGAACGCGAGGCGGTCGACCAGCAGGACCCGGGCGCCGTGCCGTGCCGCCGTGATGGCCGCCGCGGACCCGGCCGACCCGGAGCCGATGACGACCACGTCGTACGCGGCGGTCATGACACGCTCGGACCCGCGGGGCGAAGGGCGTACAGCCGGGCCGGGTTGCTGACCAGGATCTGCTCGACCACCTCGTCCCCCAGCCGACGGCGAAGCCTGGGCACGAACGTCGCCATCAGATAGCGCAGCCCGGGGCCGCCGTCGAACGCGCGGAAGGAGTTGCGCGTGCCGAGGTCCAGCCCGAGCATGATCCGCTCGAGGTGCCCGGCCGTGGCGACCGCCTCGATCAGGTCCAGGACCACGATGTCGGGGTGGTACTTGGTCCGGCCGATCGTGTCGTACTCGAGCGTCACGCCACGGTCGGCGAGCTCCACGTGGATCTCGGCGTCCGGGTTCCGGTCCAGGTGGGCGAGGGCGACCCGATCGGGCGCGAGACCGCCCGCCTCGAGCAGATCGACGATCTCGTTGGCGGCGGTGCCCACCTCCGAGTGGACGAGGACCGCGGCGCCCGTTATCACGGCGGCGCCGGCAATCGCCTCCAGCCGGCGCCGCTCGCCCCGGGTCACGCGGTGATACGACGCCCCACCCTTGATCGCTCCGGCCCGCGCCGGGTCGAGCGGCAGCGAGGAGTCGAGCCAGTCGGCCGGGTGCATGCCGGCCGTCAGGTCGGTGACGATCCGGTCGGCCAGGGTCTCGACGGTTGCCTCGTGGACCCAGTGCCCGGCCGGGTAGTGCGCATCGCGGTGGTACCCGCTGGCCGCGACGATCGCGAGGCCCGTCTGGCCGGCAATCCGGCGCATCGCAGCCGGGTCTCGTCCCAGCCCGATCGGGGTCATCTCGACGATGCACTCGATGCCGGTCGAGCGCGCATCGACGACCTCCTCCACGACCCGGGCGACGTCGCCGATGGCCTGGCCGGGCAGGGCCGGGGAGTCGAGGATCAGGTGATCGTGGGCATCGACCACGCCGAGCGAGCCTGCGGGGCGCGGGCCGGTGACGGTGATGACCTGGGCCTCGCGCGCTGCGCCTCCGCCGCCTGCGGCGGCACTCGTCCCGGCCATGCCCGCAAGTGTACCGGCGACCGTGTGGCGAACGGCTCCCTCGTGCCCGATCGTCGAGTCGTGTGTCCCTCGCTGGAGACCTTCACCGTCGCGTCAGAAACCGCCCCCCAAGGGCCGAAGGTACGGCTTGACCGACCCCCGGCCGCGGCGGATGGTTGGAGATGCCCATTGCGTCCCTTGCGTGATGCGCCCAGCCACGGGGGGAGACTTGACAGGCCCACAGATCGAACCAGCCGTCCCTGCGCGCGCCCTGCGCCGAGCCGGTCCGCGCCCGGCTCGCAGGCGGTCTGGCGCGCTGTTGGCGCCGCTCCTCGCCGCGATCGTGCTGATGGGCGTGGTGCCCGCGGGTGCGACCGCGACGGCGACCTGGAGCCGCAACCTGTACGTCCCGAGCGCGTTCCTGTACCAGGATCCGTACTACACGGCGTGCACCGCGGCGTCGGTGATGACCATGCTCAACACGATCGCCTACCGCGGCACCGGCGGCAACGGCTTCATCTGGACGCCGACCCGGGTCAAGAACAGCAGCACCGACCCTCGCGACCTGACCTCGATCCTCGCGTTCGAGCGCGCCAATGACACGCTGCGCCCAACGTCAGCCGGGTCCGACGCGCACGGCTGGCGGAACGCGCTCAACGCCTACGGCTGGGGCGCGGCGGCGATGACCGACCCGGCCGAGCAGGTGTACCAGGATCGTGCCTACCGGACGATGAACGGCGCACTCAAGGCGGCGGTCAGGGCGATCGCCCGGCGGGGGATGCCGGTGGGCATCCTGGGGTGGGCCGGCGGACACGCCCAGATGATGACCGGCTACGTGGTCACCGGCGAGGATCCTCGTGTCTCCAACCACTTCACGGTCCGGTACGTGTACCTGTCGGATCCGCTCCGCAGCGACCACTCGAGGAACCGGCGTCTGAGCAAGCGCCAGCTCAAGCGTGGCCCGGTCCGGCTGCGCTTCCAGGCCTACCGGGAGACCGACAGCCCGTACGACGATCCGATGACGGCCGGGAGCATCCGAAGCGCCGTGGCGCCATCCCATGGCGCATCTGAGTGGTACCACCGCTGGGTCATCCTGCTGCCGGTTCGAAGCGGCCTGCAGGCCGAGGAGCCCGCGCCGACCCCGACCCCGACGCCGGCCCCCACCCTGGCGCCAACGCCCACGCCGCCACCGACGGCAACGCCTGCGCCGACGCCCCCACCGACGCCGGCCCCCACGCCGACCCCGAGGGTCACCCCGTCGCCAGCCCCGACGCCGACGGCTTCGGCCAGCCCCACGCCAACGCCGACCCCAAAGGCGACCTCAACCCCCGCGCCGACCCCTGAGCCGACGGCGTCGCCCACGGAGGTCCCGACCAGCTCGGACGGGGCCGCGGCCCCGGGTCCCTGACCCCGGTCCCGGAGGCCGCCCCCGATCTCGTCGGGCCGGGGGGCGGGAGCGATCGGGGGAACCCCCTCCGGATGGCCTGGCCGAGCGGCGTCCGGGACCGTCCGGTCAGGGGGGTCGAATGAGGGCCGTTCGGCAGGTTGAGCAGGAGGCCAGGCAGCAGACGCTTAGTCCATGGCTGCAACCGTCCACCCGGACGTGCGCGTCCCGGCCGCCAGCTCCGCGCACTCCGCCCGGGCCGTCGTCGTTGAGGGTGTCGTCCAGGGCGTCGGGTTCCGTCCCTTCGTGTGGCGCCTGGCGACCGAGCTCGCGCTCGCGGGCCGGGTCAGAAATGCCGCGGGCCGGGTCGAGATCGAGATCGCCGGTCCGGCCGCCGCGCTCGACGCATTCAGTCGTCGGCTGCGCACCGATGCCCCGCCGCGCGCGCACGTCGAGGGAGTGACGGTTGTCGCGATTGAGCCGGGCGAGGGTGGGCTGCCGATCCCGTTCGCCATCGATGACAGCGTCGCCGCGGCCGCCACCGAGCGGCTGTTCCCGCCGGACATCGCGACCTGTGACGACTGCCTGCGGGAGCTGTTCGACCCCGCCGACCGCCGCTCTCGCTATCCGTTCACCAACTGCACCAACTGCGGGCCGCGGGCGACGATCATCGACCAGCTGCCGTACGACCGGGAGCAGACGACGATGCGGGCGTTCCCCCTGTGCCCGGCATGCGAGGCGGAGTACCGGAACCCCGCCGACCGGCGGTTCCACGCCGAGCCCGTTGCCTGCCCCGCGTGTGGGCCGCGCCTGACCTGGCGGCCCACGGGCGCCCCGGCGCCGATCGCCTCCGAGGAGGCGGCCCTCGGGCGGGCGACCGGCGCGCTGATGGACGGGGCGATCGTCGCGATCAAGGGTCTGGGTGGCTACCACCTCGCCTGCGATGCGACCGACGCCGCCGCCGTCGCCCGGCTGCGCGACCGGAAGCGCCGCTGGGCGAAGCCGTTCGCGATCATGGTCCGCGACCTCGACGCGGCCGCCGCGCTGTGCCGCATCGGGCGGCTGGAGCGTGAGCTGCTGACGGGGCCGGCCCGGCCGATCGTGCTGCTCGAGGCTCGCGGCGACGGACAGCCGGCCCTGGCGCCCTCGGTCGCAGCCGGGAACCGGCGACTGGGTGTGTTCCTGCCCTATACGCCGCTCCATCACCTGCTGCTCGACGCCGTCGGGCGCCCGATCGTGCTCACCTCCGGGAACCTCACGGACGAGCCGCTGGCAACCGACGACGACGACGCGCTGGTCCGGCTGGCCGGCCTCGCGGACGGCTTCCTCGCGCACGACCGCGAGATCCGGGCGCGGTACGACGACTCGGTCACCCGCGTGGTCGCGCGCCGCGAGTCGGTCGTTCGGCGGGCCCGCGGCTATGCCCCGGAGCCGATGCCGCTCCCGATCGCGACGCCGGTCCCGCTGCTCGCGGTGGGGGCCGAGCTCAAGCACACGTTCGCCCTCGCCCGGGGCGCCCGCGCCCACGTGGCTCCGCACAACGGCGATCTCGAGGACCTGGCCACCCACCGCGCGTTCACCGACGGCCTCGCGCACCTGTCGCGGTTGCTCGCGCTCGAGCCCGAGGCGGTCGCCCATGACCTGCACCCGGAGTACCTGTCCACCAAGTACGCGGTCGACCGGTTCGCCGCCGATCGCCGCATCGCCGTCCAGCACCACCACGCACACGTGGCGTCGTGCGCGGCCGAGCACGGGATTGCCGAACCGTTCCTGGGCGTCGCGTACGACGGGCTGGGGATGGGCGACGACGGCACGCTGTGGGGCGGCGAGATCCTGCTCGCGGATCTGCTCGGGTACACGCGCCTGGCCCGGTTTGGCCGGGCCCCGTTGCCGGGCGGCGCGCTCGCCGTGAGGCGACCCTATCGCATGGCGCTGGGCTACCTGTATGGCGCCGAGGCATTCGACGAGACCGCCGGTGGTGCCGGGGGTGGCGACGATCTCCCGGAGCTCGCCCCGGCGCTCCTCGAGCGGCTCGATCCACGCGAGGTCGCGCTCGTCCGGCAGCAGATCGCACGCAGGCTCAACGCACCGATCGCGTCGTCGGCGGGACGCCTGTTCGATGCAGCAGCCGCGTTGCTGGGGATCCGCGACGTCGCCGAGTACGAGGCCCAGGCCGCCATCGACCTCGAGCTCGCGGCCGGAGAGCGACGGGCGGGAACCCTTCCGTTTGCCATCCGGCGCCGCGACGGGCTGCAGGTGTACGACCCGCGTCCCACCCTGGCGGCGCTGCTCGAGGGCGTCGCGAGCGGCAGGCCGGTGGCCCTGCTGGCGGCGGCGTTCCAGGAGACCGTGGTCGAGGTGACCCGCGAGCTGCTCGCGGACGCCCGGTCGCGCACCGGCGTGGGCATCGTCTGCCTGTCGGGCGGGGTGTTCCAGAACCGGCGCCTGGCGTCGGCCATGCTCCGACGGCTGGCCGGGGACGGGTTCGAGACGTTCATCAACCGGCAGGTTCCCGTCAACGACGGCGGGGTGAGCTACGGTCAGGCTGCGGTCGCCGCGGCCAGGCTGGCAGCAGGCGCGACCACGATGGTCCCGCCCGCGGGCTTCAACGCGGCGGGGGCCGCGGGGCAGGAGGGCTGATCGCATGTGTCTGGGCATTCCGGGCAAGGTCACCGAGATCCGCGACGAGGCGGGGCTCGCGATGGGCAAGGTCGACTTCGGCGGCGTGCGCAAGGACGCCTGCCTCGCGTACCTGCCCGAGGTCAGGCTCGGTGACTACGTCATCGTCCACGTCGGCTTCGCGATCTCGAAGGTCGACGAGGCCGAGGCGCTCAAGACGCTCGAGATCCTCGACAGCATGGGCGTGATGGAGCCCGAGCTGATGACCATGGGGCCCGGGATGGACCAGCCCGCGATCGTGAGCGACGACGCACCGGAGGCGCTCACCTTCAATCCGGCACAGCCGCCGTCGACGCCCGGCAGGCTGGTCTGATGAAGTACCTCGACGAGTACCGCGACCCGGTGCTCGCCCAGAAGCTGCTGACCGAGATCCACCGGATCACGACCCGGCCGTGGACGATGATGGAGGTCTGCGGCGGCCAGACGCACACGATCGTCAAGCAGGGGATCGACGAGGCATTGCCCGAAGGCGTCCGGATGATCCACGGCCCGGGTTGCCCCGTCTGCGTCACGCCGCTCGAGCAGGTGGACAAGGCGCTCGCGATCGCCGCCAGCCCGGACGTCATCTTCACCAGCTACGGCGACATGCTGCGCGTGCCCGGCTCGACCACGGACCTGCTTGCCCTCAAGGCCCGCGGCGCCGATGTCCGGATCGTGTACAGCCCGCTCGATTCATTGAAGATCGCGCTCGCCAACCCCGATCGCCAGGTCGTGTTCTTCGCCGTCGGCTTCGAGACCACCGCGCCCGCCAACGCGATGGCCGTGGCGGAGGCTGCCCGGCGCGGGATCGACAACTTCAGCGTGCTCGTCTCGCACGTCCTGGTCCCGCCCGCGATGACCGCCCTCCTCGACTCGCCGACCAACCAGGTCCAGGCGTTCCTGGCCGCGGGTCACGTGTGCGCGATCATGGGCTGGACCGAGTACGAGCCGATCGCGGCCAGGTACCGGGTGCCGATCGTGGTCACCGGGTTCGAGCCGCTCGACCTGCTCGAAGGCATCCTGATGGCGATCCGCCAGCTCGAGGAGGGCCGGTTCGAGGTCGAGAACCAGTACACGCGGGCGGTCACCCGCGAGGGCGTGCCGGCGGCGCAGCAGCAGGTGCTCAGGGTGTTCGAGGTGGGCCACCGGAAGTGGCGCGGCGTGGGCGAGATCCCGATGTCCGGCTACCGGCTGCGGCCCGAGTACTCCCGGTTCGACGCCGAGCGCAGGTTCCAGGTGGGTGACATCCGGACCAACGAGCACCCGGCCTGCATCGCCGGCGCCATCCTCACCGGCGAGCGCACCCCGCTCGAATGCAGCGCGTACGGCACGCTCTGCTCGCCGCAGAAGCCGCTCGGGGCGCCCATGGTCAGCTCCGAGGGCACATGTGCGGCGTTCTACACCGCGGGCCGCGGCCTGGCGGCAACGGGCGGGTTCAGCGGCGCCCTGCCGCTGGTGCCGGTGCCCGCGTCCTCGTCCGTGGCCGCCACCCCGTCCGTGCCCGCGTCCCCGTCCGTGGCATCCTCCCCCCAGGAGGCGACGCGATGACCACGTCAGACGAGCCCCGGGTCACGATCGACGCCGAGGGCGTCGCCTGCCCCGCGCCGATCCCCGAGGACCAGCGGGTGATCCTGGGCCACGGCTCGGGTGGCCAGCTGTCGAATGCCCTGATGCGCGACGTCCTGGCACCCGCGCTCGGCGCGGCCTCGCCCGGCGGTCCGCTCAACGATGCCGCCGTGGTCGATGTGCCGGCCGGTCGGCTTGCGTTCACCACGGACTCGTTCGTGGTCTCGCCGATCCGGTTCCCCGGCGGCGACATCGGCGAGCTCGCGGTCAACGGCACCCTCAACGACCTCGCGATGATGGGTGCGCAGCCGCTGGCGATCAGCCTTGCCTACGTGATCGAGGAGGGCCTGCCGCTCGAGGAGCTCCGGCTCATCACGGTCTCCGCGGCGGCGGCGGCCTCGCGTGCCGGCGCGCGGATCGTCACCGGGGACACCAAGGTGGTCGGGCGCGGCGCCGCCGACCGGCTGTTCGTCAACACCGCCGGCATCGGCATGGTGCCCGAGGGCGTCGCGCCCGCCGCGGACCGGGCGCAGCCGGGCGACGCGGTCATCGTGTCGGGCCCGATCGGGCTCCACGGGGTCGCCATCATGAGCGTTCGTGAGGGCCTCGAGTTCGAGGTCGAGATCGCGTCGGACACGCAGGCTCTCAATACGCTGGTCGCGGCGATCCTGGCCGTGGAGCCGGACGTCCACGTGCTTCGCGACCCTACCCGCGGCGGCCTGTCGTCGGCGCTCAACGAGATCGCCGGGACGTCGCGGGTCGGGATGGTGCTCGACGAGCCGGCGATCCCTATCCCGGGGCCTGTCCGCGCCGCATGCGAGCTCCTGGGCCTGGACCCGCTCCACGTGGCCAACGAGGGCAAGCTGGTGGCAATCGTGCCGGCATCGTCTGCCGAGGCGGTGCTGACGGCGATGCGGGCGCTCCCCGAGGGTGCCGAGGCGGCCCGGATCGGCGAGGTGGTAGCGGACCACCCGGGCATGGTCACGATCCGCACCCTCGTCGGCAGCGAGCGGATCGTCGACATGCTGGTGGGGGAGCAGCTGCCCCGGATCTGCTGATCGCCCCTCAGCAGTGCGGTCCTGTGGCGACATGCGTCAGGGAATCGGCGAGGCCCCTCCTGGCGGAGGGGCCTCGTTCGTGCGACGTGCGGAAATCCGGGCGAAGCCCGGTCCGTCGACTCAGGCGGGCTGCGCCGCGCCCGCCGGTGTCGCCTCGCGCTGTGGCACGAACCGGGTGAACGCCCAGTAGAGGACGAACGACACGATCAGGCCAAGAACCCAGCTGTAGTCGTATAGGTAGCCGCCCCAGGGCAGCTGGACGTGCAGGAAGCCCAGGATCCCGCCGGGCGGGAACGGGCCGCTGGCCGAGCCGTCGGCGTTGGTCGCCGAGTAGGCGCCGCCCAGCGCGACGAACATGCCGACCAGCAGCGCGACCACCGCCCGCCAGTTCCAGCCGCTCACGTACCGGTAGATGCCGGACGGTCGGTACAGGTCGGCCAGCTTCAGGTTCGTCCGACGGATCAGCCAGTAGTCGGCGATGAGCACGCCGGCGATAGCGCCGGTGGCGCCGCCGTAGAAGCCCAGCCAGGTGAAGATGTACACGTGCGGGTCCTGGTACAGCAGCCAGGGCTGGATGAGGATCCCGAGGACGCCGGTGATGATGCTGCCGGTGCGGAACGAGATCCGCTTCGGCCAGGCATTCGAGAAGTCGTAGGACGGGCTGACCGTGTTCGCGGCGACGTTGACCGAGAGGGTCGCGACGCTCAGCGTGACCAGCGCCAGGATCACGACGAGGATCTCGAGGATGCTGCCGTTCTGGTTGAACTTGCCGACCAGGGCGACCGGATCCCAGATGTACTCCCCATAGACGGTCTTGGTCGCCGACGTGACGAGCACCGCGATGAGCGGGAACAGCGTCATCGTGGTCGGCAGGCCGAGAGTCTGGCCGATCGCCTGGCTCCGCTGGCTCTTTCCGAACCGGGTGAAGTCGGGCATGTTCAGGGACAGCGTCGACCAGAAGGCGATCATGCCCATCAGCGACGGGAAGAAGATCAGCCAGAAGTTGCTGCCCCAGCCCAGGGTGCCGTTGTCCTGGATGAGGTCGCCGAGGCCGCCGGCCTGGGCCCACATCCAGATGAGCAGGAAGAAC
This sequence comes from uncultured Chloroflexia bacterium, assembly GCA_963713095.1. Classification (GTDB taxonomy): domain Bacteria; phylum Chloroflexota; class Limnocylindria; order Limnocylindrales; family CSP1-4; genus CAIXZV01. The sequence goes on along the minus strand of CAVQKK010000003.1, from coordinate 688,143 downwards.
GCGACGACCAGGACGAACGGGGCCGCCCAGTTCTCGAAACGGCGCACGGCGTCCATGCCCCGGTAGATGATCGAGATCTGGAGGAGCCAGAAGATGGCGAAGCTCAGCCACAGCGTCCACGGCTGCGCATTGCCGAAGCCGATCTGGAGCTTGTCGGCGGTGAGCCACCACGAGTTCGCGCCGAAGATCGCGCCGATGACCGTCCACACGGCCTCGCCGCCGATCCAGGTCTGGATCCCGAACCAGCCGCAGGCAATGCCAGCACGGAGCAGCGCCGCCAGGTTGGCCCCGTAGACCCCGAACGAGGCCCGGGCGAACACCGGGTAGGGGATGCCGTACTTCGTCCCGGCGTGGCTGTTCAGCAGCATCGGGGCAAGGACGATGATGTTGGCGAGCATGATCGTGAAGATCGCCTGGTACCAGGCCATCCCGAGCGCGACCAGGCCAGCGGCCAGGCCCCAGGTTGGGATGTTGTGCGACATCCCGATCCACAGGGCCAGGTAGTTGTAGGTGGTCCAGGTCCGCTTGGCGATCGGAACCGGGGCCAGGTCCTCGTTGTGCAGCGCCGAGGCGTCCAGGGCCGCATCGACGGCCGGATCGAGCTCGACGCGACCGTCCTCGCGGACGATCTGCTCCTGTGCCACCCCTGCCATGAACCCTCCTCCGCTATGGGTGAGTGCCGGTGCCCAGCACCGATGGCTCGACGACGGCCCAGTGTGGCGACCCCCCGGGAGCGGCGGTCATGCCCGACTGGGCTGCCGGATGCCGGGCTCTCGCAGGACGCGGGGAACGACCCGGAGCATCAGCTGGACCTGTCCATCGGGGCGCGGCTGACGGCGCAGCGCGACGGGCTCCCAAGCGGCCACCTCGACCATCGGTCGAGGCGAGCCGCGAGCACGGGGGTCAGCCGGTGGCGCGCGTTCACCATGGGCGGGTTCAGCGTCCTCGGGCGACTGGGCGTCGCAGATATTGGCAGATTAGAGCATCGCAATGGCCCCCGACAGACGGGCCTGACGTCCCGAAGATCAACCCCATTCGGGCCTGTCCCGCCCGGCGCCCGCCGCAGGATCGCGCGGGGGGGGGCAGGGCCGCGCTTCCCCAACCTTCGTTTCCTCCGGCTCATGCGACCCGGTCCCTTCCGGGTGACGCTATGGTCCAGTTGGCGGGCGACCGTGTGGTCGCCCGGCGTTCCGTGATGGAGGTTTCCAGATGCCCCGTATCGTCCGTGGCGCGCTCCTGCAGGCGACCTGGACCGGCGACAAGGAGTCGATGATCCAGAAGCACGAGGGCTATGCGCACGAGGCTGCCAAGGCCGGTGCCGGGTTCATGCTCTTCCAGGAGCTGTTCTACGGACCCTACTTCTGCCAGGTCCAGGACGCGAAGTACTACGCGTACACCGAGCACATCCCCGACGGTCCCACCACCAAGCGCATGCAGGCGCTGGCCAAGGAGACGGGCATGGTGCTCGTGGTCCCGATGTACGAGGAGGATGCCCAGACCACCGGCATCTACTACAACACCGCGGCCGTGATCGACGCCGACGGCACGTATCTGGGCAAGTACCGCAAGACCCACATCCCCCATGTCGAGGGCTTCTGGGAGAAGTTCTACTTCCGCCCGGGCAACCTCGGCTACCCGGTGTTCCAGACCGCGGTGGGCAAGATCGGGGTCTACATCTGCTACGACCGCCACTTCCCCGAGGGTGCCCGGGCGCTGGGCCTCAACGGCGCCGAGATCGTGCTCATCCCGAGTGCCACCAGCCGGGGCTTGAGTGAGTACCTGTGGCGGGTGGAGCAGGTGTCTCATTCGCTCGCCAACGGCTACTTCGTGGGCACCATCAACCGGGTCGGGATCGAGGCCGAGATCGGGCCCGACGACTTCTACGGCCAGTCCTACTTCTGTGACCCCCGCGGCCAGTTCGTGGGCGCCGTGGGCAGCCCGAGGGACGAGGAGCTCATCGTCCGCGATCTCGACCTGGACATGATCAGCAAGGTCCGCCAGACGTGGCAGTTCTACCGCGATCGCCGGCCCGAGATGTACGGTGACCTGATCAAGCCCTGATCAGGTCGCGGTCCGGAGTCCGAACGCGTCCCTGAGACGGTCCGCCTGCAGGCGGCTACCGAGGAGGAATGATGCGCACACTGTTCAAGGGCGGAACGATCGTCAACGCCGACGCCACCGCCAAGGGCGATGTCCTGGTCGACGGTGAGCGGATCGCGATGATCGGCGAAGGGCTGGATGTCGCCGCCGACCGCACGATCGATGCGACGGGGAAGTGGGTGATCCCGGGCGGGATCGACCCGCACACGCACATGGAGCTGCCGTTCGGCGGCACCTTCGCGAAGGACACCTTTGAGACCGGCACCCGGGCTGCGGCGTTCGGTGGCACGACCACGATCATCGACTTCGCGGTCCAGCCGCGTGGCGGATCATTCCGGGACGGCCTGGCCACGTGGCACGAGAAGGCCGATGGCAAGGCCTGCGTCGACTACGCGTTCCACGTGATCGTGTCCGACATGCGCGACGACCTGCTGTCCGAGATGGACGAGCTGGTCGACGAGGGCGTCACCACGTTCAAGCTGTTCACGGCCTACCCGGGCGTGTTCCTGAGCGGCGACGACGCGATCTTCAAGGCGCTCAAGCAGACCGCCAGGAACGGCGGCATGGTCCTGATGCACGCCGAGAACGGGCCCGTGATCGATGTCGTCGCGGCCGAGCTCGTCGAGCAGGGCACCACCGACCCGATCGGTCACGGGCTGGCTCGTTACTCGATCTTCGAGGGCGAGGCGACCAACCGGGTGATCCGGCTTGCCCAGGCGGCCAAGGCGCCGGTGTACTTCGTCCACATGTCGGCGAAGGAGGCGCTCAACGTGCTCCGCGCCGCGCAGAACGACGGCCTGCCGGCGTTCGCCGAGACCTGCCCGCAGTACCTGTTCCTGTCGCTCGACGACCTGGGCAACGGGTTCGAGGGAGCCAAGTTCGTGTGCTCGCCGCCAATGCGGGACCGCAACGCCGGGCACCAGGAGGAGCTCTGGAAGGGCCTGGTCAAGGGCAACCTGTCGCTGGTCGGTACCGACCACTGCCCGTTCGACTTCCACGGCCAGAAGGAGATGGGCCGGGGCGACTTCCGCAAGATCCCGAATGGCGTCCCCGGGGTCGAGGAGCGGGTCGACCTGATCCACGACGGCGGCGTCGTCGCCGGACGTATCACGCCCAACCGGTTCGTCGAGATCACCTCGACCGCGGCGGCCAGGATCTTCGGCCTCACCCGCAAGGGTGCCGTCGCCGTCGGCTACGACGCCGACCTGCTGGTGTACGACCCGAACCGCAAGCACACGCTCAGCGCCAGGACGCACCACATGGACGTCGACTACAGCTGCTACGAGGGCAAGGTCGTCCAGGGTGGCTCGGACGTGGTCATGTCGCACGGCAAGGTCGTGGTCGAGAACGGCCAATGGCTGGGCCAGGCGGGCGACGGCAGGTTCATCAAGCGGGAGCGCAGCGCGTTCCTGCGCTGATCATCGCTGCTGCGACTGCGGCCCCGGAGCCAGGGCTCCGGGGCCGCCTCGTGTCCGAGCGACCTGTACCGGCGGGTCATCCGCGCCTCCGGCACCTCACCCCCTTCGCGCCAGCGAGTCAGGGCACGGGTATGCGACCAGCCGGGGTTCCCGCGACGGCCCCGCTGGACTCGGATCCGGCCCGAATCGGTGACAGACATGCGCGAGGCGGGCGACGTACGGGCTTCCCGGTGGCTCGCCGCTGGCGTGAAGTCGTGCTCTGACTGGCAGACGGAACTGGGCCGCAGATTCGGGGCTCCAGGCAGGTTCGCGGCCGGTGGCGCTAGACCTTGGCGACGTCGCGCGCGTAACCCTCGGCCTCGTCCTCGTAGCCGCCGTGGTAGCCGGCCGCGTCCGGTCGCCGGATCGACGACTGGGAGACGACGCGCCCGCGCCGGATGCCGCGGAAGTCCTCGAGCGAGGTCCAGCCGCGATCGGCGTTGCGGTCGAGGAACTCCTCCAGGCCCACCCTGAGCCCGCGGATCACGTTCGGCCCGATCGCATGGTCGAGCATCGCGGCCGTGGCCACCTGGACGGTGCCGCAACCCAGCAGGAAGTAGTTGAGCGCGTGCTCGAAGGTCGAGACACCGCCGATGCCGGAGAAGGCGCCGTCCGGGAACGCCTCCGTCATCTCGGCCATCTTGGCCAGCGACAGGAGGAGGATCGCCGGCCCGCCCAGCCCGCCGGCGGAGACCAGCCCGTCGACGTTGACCTCGGGCTCGAGAGTCAGCGGATCGAACAGCGGCAGCGACGGGAAGGTGTTGGACGAGGTGATGGCGTCGGCACCACCGCGGAACGTGGCCTCGGCCTCCTCCACGATGTTCGCGGTCGCCGGCGTCAGCTTGACCCATACCGGCACCCTGGCCACGGCCTTCACCGCCTGTGTGGACACCGAGCACAGGACGGGGTCCTTGCCCACGTTCGAGCCCATGTCGATCCGGTCCATGTGCGGGCACGAGAAGTTGAGCTCGATCGCATCGACGCCCGCGTCCTGGACGCCCTCAACCAAAGTCTGCCAGTTGTCGAGCTCCTTGTCGGTGCCCGACCCGGCCATGATCGAGGCGACGAGGACGCGATTCGGCCAGGCGCGCTTGATCGACGCCAGCTTCGGCAGCCACCAGTCCATCGGCTTGTCGGAGATCAGCTCCCAGTTCCACGACGCCATGAGGGTCGTGTCGGGGCGCTTGGCCATCGACAGCCGGGAGCCGCCAGCGTCGGCGCGCAGGAACTTGGTCTTGGGTCCTGCGACGTTGACGACGGGATGCAGGCCGATGGTCTTGGTGACGACCCCTCCCCACCCTGCCTCGAAGGCCCGCATGATGTTGGACTCGGACTCGGTCGGTGGCGCGGACGCGAGCAGGAACGGGTTCTCGAACCGGATGCCCGTGAACACGGTGGACAGGTCGGCCACTGGGCGGATCCTCCGTTGGGCGGCGGCGAGCGCCGACGCGTCTGGAAAGAACTCAGGCTCCGGCGAGAGCCGGGCGGTCGGGTAGGGCCGGTGGTCACGACTGGCCCGGGTAGTCCGTCCAGCACGTCCCGCGCACGCCCTCCGGACCTACCGGCCCCGGCCGATGCAGGCGAGCATCGATGGAACGTGATGCGAGCACCCACGGATCCGTGCGGGGCCGCGTCCCCCGCACCCTGACCACGGCCAGCAGCAGGAGGCACCAGGTGACCACAGAGTCCCGCCCGAAGGAGGAGGCGACCCAGACCGCGCCCCTTCCGGTCCTGTCCCATTGGATCGACAACCGACCCGTTGAGGTTCTTCCCGAGCACACCGGGCCGGTCTACAACCCCGCGACCGGCGAGGTCATCGCGCGCGTCCCGCGCGGCGGCCAGCCCGAGGTCGACCGTGCGGTCGCCAGCGCCAAGGCTGCTTTCCCGGCCTGGCGTGACACACCGCTCATCGCTCGCAGCCAGATCTTCTTCGCCTTCCGCGAGCTTGCCTGGAAGCACCGCAACGAGCTTGCGGAGCTGGTGACCCGCGACCACGGCAAGACGTTCCCCGATGCCCTGGCCGGCGTGACCCGTGGCATCGAGACCGTCGAGTACGCGTGCGGCCTGCCGGTCCACCTTGCGGGCATGAACACGACCAACGTCGCCACCAACGTGGATGCTGTGACGCTGCGCCAGCCGCTGGGTGTCACCGCGGCCATCACGCCGTTCAACTTCCCGGTCATGGTCCCGATGTGGATCCTGCCGATCGCGCTTGCGGCCGGGAACACCATGATCCTCAAGCCCTCGTCGCACACCCCGGGCGCGACCCAGCTCCAGGCCGAGCTGTGGGCGGAGGCGGGGCTGCCGGAGGGTGTCCTCAACGTCGTGTACGGCGGCCGCGAGGCGGTCGCAGCCCTCGTCGAGCACCCCGATGTCAAGGCCATCCAGTTCGTCGGCTCGACCAAGGTCGGCCGGTACGTCTACGAGGAGGGCACCAAGCGAGGCAAGCGCGTCGGCGCGTTCACCAGCGCCAAGAACATGATGGTCGTGCTGCCCGATACCGACCTCGACCTCGCGGCCGACAGTGCCGTGGCGGCTGGCTACGGCTCGGCCGGTGAGCGGTGCATGGCCCAGACCTTGCTGGTGGCCGTGGGCGGTGTGGCCGACAAGCTGCGCCCGATGATCCTCGAGCGGATCGCAAACCTGAAGGTCGGCGACGGGATGGAGCCCGGCGTGGACATGGGCCCGATCTACACCCGCGAGCACCGCGAGTCGGTGATCAAGTGGATCGACCGCGGTGTCGAGGAGGGAGCCGAGCTGGTGGTCGACGGTCGCCCGTTCGTCCATCCGGACAACCCCGACGGGTTCTTCCTCGGCGTGTCGCTGTTCGATCACGTGCAGCCGACCATGGACATCTACAACCAGGAGATCTTCGGCCCGGTCCTGGGCGTGGTCCGCGTGGACACGTACGACGAGGCCATCAACCTCGTGAACTCCCACCAGTACGCCAACGGGACCGCGATCTTCACCACCGATGGCGGCGCCGCGCGGCGGTTCCAGCTCGAGTCCGAGGTCCCGATGGTCGGCGTCAACGTGCCGATCCCCGTCCCGGCTGGCTATCTAAGCTTCAGCGGCGCCAAAGAGTCCGCGCTCGGAGACCTGCCGATGCGTGGGGAGGACGGCCTTCGCTTCTTCACTCGTCAGAAGGAGGTCACCATCCGCTGGCCTGAGCCCGGAAAGCGGGCTGCGCTGAGCCTGGTGTTCCCCGGCAACCGCTGATCGAGGCAACCCAACCCCGACTGCCCAACCGGCCCCGCTGACGGCCGGCAGCAAACGAGAAGACCCCGTCCGACCGACGGGGTCTTCTCGTGCCGGGGCAACCCGCGGCACGGAATGCGGGTCGCTCGGGATAGGCTGACGGATACGGCGGTTCGTCCGGACGACACGGCGGCAGCCGCGGCAACGGGAGTGCCAAACGATGGAGCATCGGCGCCTCGGCAAGACCAGGCGGGACGTCAGCGTGATCGGCTTCGGGGCGTGGGCCATCGGCGGATCATGGGGCAGCGTGGACGACGCCACGAGCCTTCGCGCTCTGCACGCCGCGGCGGATGCGGGTGTCACCCTGTTCGACACCGCCGACGTATACGGTGACGGGCACAGCGAACGCCTGATCGGCCGGTTCCTGCGGGAGCGTCCGGGCGAGGCCCTCCTGGTGGCCACCAAGATGGGGCGCGACGCACCCCTGGCCATGGCGAGCTACACGCCCGAGGCCTTCCGGGGCTGGGTGGACCGGAGTCGCGAGAACCTCGGCGTCGACCGCCTCGATCTCATCCAGCTCCATTGTCTGCCGACCCAGGTCTACTACCAGCCCGAGGTGTTCGCGGCACTCGACGAGCTGGTCGCGGCGGGGGCGATCGCTGCCTACGGGGTGAGCGTGGAGAAGGTCGAGGAGGCGCTCAAGGCGATCGAGCTCCCGGGCGTCGCCACGGTCCAGATCATCTTCAACATCGTGCGCCAGCGCCCGGTCGAGCGGTTCCTGGCCGAGGCGGCCCGGCGTGACGTCGGCGTCCTGGCCCGGGTGCCGCTCGCCTCGGGCCTGCTGACCGGCAAGCTGCGCCGCGACACCGCGTTCGAGGCTGACGATCACCGCGCGTTCAACCGACACGGCGAGTCGTTCGACGCCGGAGAGACGTTCGCCGGGGTCGACTACGACACCGGGCTCGAGCTGGTGGATGAGCTCCGGGCGCTGGTTCCGGCGGGCGCCACGATGGCCCAGATGGCGCTGCGCTGGATCCTGGACCACGACGGCGTCACCGCCACGATCCCCGGTGCCCGCACACCGGAGCAGGCCCGGTCCAACGCGCTCGCCGCCGGCCTGCCGCCGCTGCCGCCCGAGACGATGGACCGGATCCGCGCCCTGTACGAGGCTCGTGTCAAGCCGCTCGTCCATCAGCGCTGGTAGTCGCGGCGCGGGCCGCGACGGTCCTCGCCGGACCAGCAACCCGGCGACAGATGCGGTGAGCGACGGCAGATGCGGTGATCGACGGCCGGCGAGCCGCTATCGTGCAACGCATGAGCGTCACGTATCACGTCCCAGGGGCGATCCTCACCGAGCGCGAGCACCGGCTGCCGCTCGACCACGCCCGGCCGGACGGCCCGTCGATCACCGTGTTCACACGCGAGGTCGCCGCGCCCGACGGCACGGACCGGCCGTACCTGCTGTTCCTCCAGGGAGGGCCGGGCTTCGAGGCCGCCCGACCCACCAGCCCGCCGTCGGGCTGGATGGCGCGGGCCCTGCGCGACTTCCGGGTGCTCCTGCTCGATCAGCGAGGCACGGGCCGCTCGACGCCGGTCGGACCGGCGATCCCGGGCGACGACTCCGCCGCCCGGGCCGAGTACCTCACCCATCTCCGGGCCGACTCGATCGTGCGCGACGCTGAGGCGATCCGTCGCGAGCTGGGTGTCGAGCGATGGAGCGTGCTCGGCCAGAGCTTTGGTGGCTTTACCAGCCTGAGCTACCTCTCGATCGCGCCCGAGGGGCTGCGCGAGGCGTTCCTCACCGGCGGGCTGTCGCCCATCGGCCGTCCGGTGGACGACATCTACGGCGCGACCTACCGGCGCCTGATCGAGGCCAACCGCCGCTACTTCGACCGCTACCCTGACGATCGCGCCCGGGTCCGGGAGATCCACCGGCGGCTCGAGGACGAGGACGTCCGCCTGCCGTCAGGCGACCGGCTCACTTTGCGCCGCTTCCGGCAGCTGGGCCTGTGGCTGGGTGACAGCGCCGGGTTCGAGCTGCTCCACCACGTCATCGAGCTGCCGTTCGGCTCGTCCGCCTTCCTGCACGACGTGGAGGGAGGCGTCCGGTTCACCCGCAACCCGCTGTACGCGACGCTTCACGAGTCGTCGTACGCGGACGGCGTGGCGACCCGCTGGTCGGCCCACCGGCTGCTGCCCGACGAGATCGCCACGACCGAGGCGTTCACGGCGGAGCACGTGTTCCCATGGATGTTCGAGGATTACGGGCTGCTCCGAGCCCATCGCGAGGCGGCGAACCTGATCGCGGAGCACGTCTGGCCGCACCTCTACGATGCAGACCAGCTGGCCCGCAACGAGGTCCCGGTCGCGGCCACGATCTACGTGGACGACCTGTACGTCGAACGGGCATTCGCGGAGGAGACGGCTGCCGCGGTTCGTGGGCTGCGGCCCTGGGTCACCAACGAGTACCAGCACAATGGCCTACGGGCCGACGGGGAGCGCGTGCTCGGCCGGCTGATCGACCTCGCGCGCGGACGCGCCTGATCGTGTCGGAACCGTCGAGGCGACCGGATCCGGCCACTACGCCGGGGTCGTCGGGCGCAGCATCGGCGAGCCCTCCGGGGACCGAGGACCGGGCCGACATCGTGCTGCTGTTCGCGACCCGGATCCTGCGCATGTTCGGCTACGGTTTCCTGGCCGTCGTACTCGTCCTGTACCTGGATGCGATCGGGCTCTCGGGTGCCGAGATCGGGCTGCTGCTCGCGCTGACGCTGCTGGGCGACGCGGGAGTCTCACTGTGGCTGACGACGCACGCCGACCGGGTCGGCCGGCGTCGGGTGCTGCTCGCGGGCGCGGGGCTCATGCTCGTCGCCGGGCTGGCGTTCGTCGCGACGCCCGTGTTCGCGATCCTGCTGGTGGCCGCGACGTTCGGCGTCATCAGCCCGAGCGGCAACGAGATCGGCCCGTTCCTGGCGGTCGAGCAGGCCTCGCTATCGCAGCTGGTCCCGGACCGCAGCCGGACGAGCCTGTTCGCCCGGTACCAGCTGGCGGGATCGCTGGCCACCGCGGTGGGGACGCTCGCGGGCGGCGCGATGTCGCAGGCCGCGATCGCCGGCGGTGCGACCGAAGCTGATGCCTATCGATACGTGATTGTCGGCTACGCGTTGGTCGGTGTCCTGCTCGCGCTGCTGTTCTCGAGGGTGTCGGCGCGCGTGGAGGTGCCGCCCGCCAAGGTCGACGACGCGCGGATCCGGGACCGCCTCGGACTGCACCGGTCGCGCGGGGTGGTGCTCCGGCTCTCGGCAATGTTCGCGCTCGACGCGTTCGCCGGCGGCTTTGCGATCCAGTCGTTCATCGCGTTCTGGTTCCATCAGCGGTTCGGCATCGACCCCGCGACCATCGGGCTCGTGCTGGCCGGCGCCAACCTCGCGTCCGGGTTGTCGGCGCTCGCCGCGGGCCGGCTGGCGGCCCGCTTCGGGCTCGTGCGCACGATGGTGTTCACTCACCTGCCGTCGAACGTGCTGCTGATGGCGGTCCCGTTGATGCCGACGCTCCCGCTCGCCGTCGCCACCCTGCTCGCCCGCTACTCGATCAGCCAGATGGACGTGCCCACCCGCCAGAGCTACACGATGGCGATCGTGGAGCCCGACGAACGATCCGCCGCGGCCGGCGTGACCGGGATTGCCCGGTCGCTGGGGGTTGCCACGGCACCGCTGCTGGCCGGCCCGATGTTCGCGACCGTCGCGCTCGCAAGCATCCCGTTCATCGTCTCGGGCGGCCTCAAGATCGTCTACGACCTGCTGCTGTACCGCTCGTTCCGGCGGCTCCGGCCTCCGGAGGAGCGCACGGCCTGACCCGGCCACGAGGCAGCGCCAGCCGACGGCTGCGCTCGCCGACGGCTCCGCCCGCGTCCCGCTCAGCTCCGGCTCAGGATCCGTTCCCGCGCGTTTCGAACAGGCGCCACACCATGCGCCCGGCTGCATAGCCGATCGCCACCGGTGCGTAGAACCAGATCGTCGCCAGCACCCCGGAGATCGGGTCCACCGGGACCGCCTCGCCCACGCCGAACGACAGGAGCAGGATCGCGATCATCCCGATCACGGTGCCCACGAAGGTGATCAGCAGCCCCGTCCAGCCGCGCGACAGGAGCCCGGCGACGACGCCGGAGGCGAGCAGAAGGATGGGCGAGATGACGATCGCGTTCATGGCGCAGGCGGGATTGAACCCCTGACCCACGCAGCCCAGCATCGAGCCGCCGAACAAGGCGGCCGGACACGCCACCACGACCACGACCAGCGCGATCAGGTCGCGCAGGAGGCTGTACCGGGGTGCGGTGGGTGTGCTGTCCATGACGGGCTCCATCATGCCCCAATGGGTGGGGACCGCGAAGGCGTCGCTCGGCGTAGCTTCACACTGACCGTTGGCACGCTGGCACCGCGAGCACCGTCGTTGCAGCGATCATGAGCGCCGCGAGGAGCATGACCGCCTCGTTGCCGGCGCCGAGGGCGACAGCCCACCATTTATGACCGCCGCGCACGAGTCGCTCGGCGATGAGGCCGCTCACGCCGACGGCGGCGCCGACCAGGACGCCAACCACGAGCGACGGTGTGACCCATTCGATCGGCATGCGGTTCGCACCGCTCGGACAATCGGGGAACGCCACGGCCAGCCATAGCAGGATGGTGGCCAGGCCGGCGACGATGGCCCACAGGACGAGGGCGGGGGCCAGGCTGGCGGCCGGCGGAAGCCGTCGCCAGACGAACCCTGCCACCACGGGCGCCGAGAGCCAGAGAGGGAAGACCACGACCCAGCCGAAGGACGCGCGGTCGAATGGACCGATGACCACCACCCGGTCGCTGATCCACCACAGCGCCGACGCGAGCGCCACGAGGCCGAGCGGGATCGCGACCGCCAGCGCGAGGGTCGCCCGTTCCGCGACGGGAGCTTCGCCTCGCGAGTCTGTCCGTGTTCCCATGTCGGCCTCCGCCGCCTCAGCCTTCAGCGAGCAGCTCCTCCCTTGCATTGAGCATCTCCTCGCGCTCGGCCCTGGTGGGCTCGGGGAGCTGCGGATCGATGTCGATGAGGGCGGACAGGATAGCGGCCGACACAGCGACCCGCATGAACCACTTGTGGTCGGCCGGGATCACGTACCAAGGCGCCCACTCGGTGCTCGTCTTTGACAGCAGCTCCCCGTAGGCTTTCTGGTACGCGTCCCAATGCCGGCGCTCTCGAACGTCGCCGGCCGAGAACTTCCAGTTGCTGCTCGGCTCGTCGATCCGGTCCAGGAACCGCCGCCGCTGCTCCTCCCTGGACACGTTGAGGAACAGCTTCACGATCCGGGTGCCGTTCTCGACCAGGTGGCGCTCCCAATCGTTGATCGCGCGGAAGCGCCGTGTCCAGATGCCCTTGCCCCGCGCCGAGGGCGGCAGGCGTTCGGCGGCGAGGAGCTCCGGGTGGACGCGGACGACCAGCACCTCCTCGTAGTGGCTGCGGTTGAAGATGCCAATCGTCCCACGCCCCGGCAGCCGGGTTGCGGTTCGCCACAGGAAATCGTGGTCGAGCTCGTGGACGGTGGGTGCCTTGAAGCCCGTCACCTCCACGCCCTGCGGGTTGACGCCGCTCATCACGTGACGGATGGTGCCGTCCTTGCCCGCGGCGTCCAGGGCCTGCAGCACGATCAGCAGGGCGTACGTGTCCTGGGCGGCCAGCCGCTCCTGGTACTCCGCGAGCAGCTCCACCCCCGATCGCACCAGACCCTTGGCGTCACGCTTCTTGACCAGATCGCCGGTGTGCCCGGGATCGAAGTCCCTGGGCAGGCGGACCCGGCGTCCCGGCTCGACGCGCATCGGTTCGATCAGCTGCTGGATCCTGGCTGCGCGGTCGTCGGGCATCAGCTCCCCTCTTCGCGAAGCGACCGGCAACGGCGGTCGGGGACGATCCTACCGTTGCCTGCCTCCGCCGGCGCCGGTGCGCGCAGCCGTCAGCCCGCGCCGGCCGCCGCTGGGGACGCGGGCACCGGGCTGGGCGAGCTGTCCTCGTTGAACAGGTAGGTGAACTCGGGGCCGTTGTGGCAGATCCAGCAGTTGTCCCCCCGGCCCTTCATCGAGTCGGGCAGCGGGGCGTGCTGGTCCTGGCCATGGCACGACGTGCACGGCTCCGTGTAGCCCATGTGCTCGGGCCGGAGCGGCGGGTTGCTCGCCGCCGAGCCGGCGTCCGGGGCCTTGTGGCACACGAGGCAATCGTCCTTGTGGAGACCGGAGTGGCCGGGCGCCGTGGACACGAGGCTGCCGGTCGTGTGGCAGGCGGTGCAGTTGCGCCAGCCCCACAGCGGGTGAGCCATCACCGGGATGTTCTTCGTGCCCACGGTTCCGTTGGTGGTGACGTGGCAGGCGGAGCAGTCCGCATTGGCCGCCATCTGGATTCCCACCGGCGAGTTGGCCATGGGCGAGAGCGGGGTCGGGGTCGCCGCCGGTGCCGGGGACGCAGTGGGAGCCGAGATGTCGCCGGCCGGCCTCGAGAGGTCGGGCACCGCGACGATCAGGAGGAACGCAGCCATGATGCAGATCGCGCTCGTCAGCACGATGACCGCGACCGGGAACCCGTAGCGGGCGACGGCGGCGCGGTTCACGCCTCTGCCTCCGCCAGCGGCTGGTGGTGCAGCCAGGGCCACGGCCAGTTGATGTGCTCGTCGTCCTCGCCCAGGTCCAGGTAGCGCTCTGCCAGCGTGTATACGAGGGCCATCAGGGCCACCGCGCCGGCGATGATCGCGATCTCGACCGGGGACGGGACGTACGAGGCGAACGGGCTGGACACGGTGCCCGCGTGCGCCGTGACCGGGGAGATCTGGCCGGCGATCACGAACAGGAAGCGGTCGACGAACACCCCGCCCAGGGACAGCAGGCTGGCCGCGAACAGGCCGGCCGGGGTCCGGGTCATGGGCAGCAGGACGAGCGTCAGCGGCAGGGCCAGGCCGACGACCACCCGCAGCCCCCAGAACGGCAGCGCCAGCGGGCCGGTGACCAGGGCGGCCGTTGCCTCGCGCAGCCCCGGCTCGCCGCCCATCAGACCGACGATGACCTGGCGGGCCAGCAGCGCCGACACGATCACCAGCGCGATCGTGACCAGCAGCCGGATCGAGGGGATCGCCAGCCGCCGTGCCCGGTCGTGGTCCTGGAGCCCCAGGCGCGTCACGGCGTAGAACACGATGCCCAGCAGCGAGGTCCCGGCGAGGTAGGCCGCGGCCACCATCATCAGCACCGTGAACGGTCCGTTCCAGAACGGCTTGGCACCCAGCACGCCGAACACGGCACCCAGCGTGGCCGGCGCGAGGACCGCGACGCAGGTCGCCGCGGTGCACGCGTACTGGTGGATCTTCGGGTGGTGGGTGAACATGCTCCAGACCTCGACCAGGAGCACCACCAGGTAGATGCCGTAGAACACGCCCATCCACCACATGGGCGAGGTGGGCGAGGGTACGAGCACGGCGCCGAACACCATCCGCACCGGGTAGTGGAGGTCGAGGGCGATGATCCCGAACGCAGTTGTGAGGCTGAGCACGGCCAGCACTGCGTGGCGCTTCTCGAGCGGCCGGAAGCGGTCGATCCCGAACACGGTCCCGAGCGACGAGGCGAGACACAGCCCGCTGGTCATGACGGCGAAGAACACGTAGCCCACGATCAGCAGACCCCACTCGAAGCTGGGGCTGGTCCCGAACACCTCCCAGCCGGGCGGCAGGGCGATCAGCGCAGCCACCGCACCGACGGCGATGACGCCCGACAGGCCGGCCAGCCACAGGCGAAGAGCGAGCGACATCCCGCGCACCTCGTGCGCGAGCGCGCGGCCGGCGGTCCGCGGTCCGATCGGGACGACGTGTCCGCCGAGCGTGAGGGTCACACCGGTCGCCTGCATGCCTCAGGCCTCCTCGATGGCTGGGCCGAGGTAGAGCACGCGAGGCCGGGTGCCGTACTCGGGATGGAGCTGCTTGGGTGCACGCTCGCGGACCAGCGTGGCGATCTCGCTGGACGGATCGCTGGCGTCTCCGAACCGGCGGGCACCGACGGGACAGACCTCGACGCACGCGGGCTGGGCGCCTCGACTGATCCGGTGGTAGCACCACGTGCACTTGTCGGCGACGCCGGGCATGTCGTTGGGGTTGTCGCCGCCGGCGGGCGTCAGGTAGCGGGCGCCATAGGGGCAGGCGACGACGCAGTAGCCGCAGCCGATGCAGCGGCTGGCGTCGACCAGGATCACGCCGTCCTCGGTCCGGTACGTGGCGCCGACGGGGCATACCGCCGTGCACGGCGAGTTCTCGCACTGCATGCACAGGCGAGGCTCGAAGAACGAGGCGTCCACGGCTTTGCCCGCGGCCCCCGGAGCGGTCGACTCGGCGGGGAAGCCGTACATGCCGGCCTCCGGGGAGTCCACGTACAGCTCACCGTCCGCGGTGACGACGTGGCGCTCGATCCACGTTCGCGTGTACTGGGCCTCCTCGGCGATGTGGTTCTCCTCCTTGCAGGCGACCACGCACAGGCCGCAGCCGATGCAGGAGGCGGTGTCGACGACGAACGTCCACGCCTTGTCGGCGGGGTCATAGGTCGGGACGATCGGGCTCGGCGCATCCGCGGACTCGTCGAACACCGGGAACAACCGGGACAGGCCCGCCGCACCCGCCAGGCCGCCGGCCATGATCAGCCCGAAGCCGAGGAAGGCACGGCGGCTCATCGAGGCGCTGACGATCGCCGGAGCGATCTCGTCGAGGGGCACCAGGGACGCGGGATCGACGGTCTCGGCCGGAGCCGACCGGGTGGCCGCGATGTCCGGTTCCTCGTCCGCGACGGGCGTCGGCTCGGGGATGACGGCGGGGGCGAGCTGGGCGACCATCTTCGGGGCTTCGGCTTCGGCTTCGGCTTCGGCTTCGGCTTCGGCTTCGGCTTCGGCTGGCCGTTCGGTCGGGCCCGTCGCGACGGGCTCGCTCACCAGCTCGACCTCGGCGATCTCCGGGGCCTGTGCGGCCTCGGCCACCGGCTCGGACTCAACCGCGGCGTCCCCCTGTGCGGCCTCGGCCACCGGCTCGGACTCAACCGCGGCGTCCGCCTGCTCGATGGGCATCGGGCCCCCAGCCGCGCGCATGTCGGCGTCGGCCACCGGCTCGTCAGAGGGCTCGATCCGCTCGCTCATGGCGACACCGTGACCTGGTCCGGGCCCCTGCCCGGCGCGTGGCAGTCGAGGCAACCCTCGTCGTCGGCGGTCTCCGGATGGCGCTCCCCGCGGGCCTTGAACCCCTCGGGGCCGTGGCAGGTCAGGCAGGGCGGCAGACCGTCAAGCGGGTGCTCGACCACCGGGGGTCGGTTGGCGACCGCCGTGTGCGGGTCATGGCATTGCAGGCACTGCACCACGTAGTGCTCGAGGGGGATGATCTGGGCCTGGGTTGCCGGTCGCCCCTCGGCCGCGACGTGGCACCGGACGCACACCTCGTCGGTGGGCACCGCCACCGCCACGGTGTCGCTGCCGGCCTGATCGCCCGCAGCCACGTGTGCCTGCAGCGGACCGTGGCAGCTCTGGCAGCCGATGGCGGCGTGACTCCCGCCGCTCAGCCGCTGGGCCTCGGTCGCATGGCACCGGGCGCAGGTCGACGAGCTCGCGAACGAGACGTCCAGCACGGCCCACGACCGTGCGTTCACGTCGCGATGGAGGCTGAAGTCGAGATACGGAGACCAGGCCATGACGGCGCCCGCGAACAGGGCGGCCGACATCAGCACCGAGCCCCCGAGCACGCCCGCGACGGCGAGCGTGCGCCCCCGCCGGGTGCGCGGCCGGACGCTCGCCCAGAAGGCGCGCAGGCGATCGACCACGTTCACAGGGTCGAGGGGTTGAGGATGCCGCGCCGCACGGAGTAACGGAGCAGCTCGACTCGGTCGTGGAGTCCCAGCTTCTCCATCACGCTCGCGCGATTCGAATGGACGGTCTGCTCGGAGAGCTTCAGCGATCGCGCGATGTCGCGATTGGTATGGCCCATCGCGGCCAGCAGCAGGATCTCGCGCTCACGAGCGGTCAGCGTGTCGTACGGGTCCTCGAACGTGGCATCCGGCGTCCGCCGCACGTAGGTGTCGATCATCCGGGTCACGATTGCGGGGCTGACGTAGGTGTGGCCGGCGGCCACGCTCCGGATCGCGACCAGGACGTCGGTGTCGGTGGCCTCGCGGGTCAGGTAGCCGTTGGCGCCCGCCTTCAACGCGACGGAGAACTGCTCCGCGGCGCACCGGCAGTCGAGGGCGATGATCCGCGTCTCCGGACACTCGTCGCGGATCTGCTCCAGGGTCTCGAAGGTCGGGCAGCCGAGACCCCCGAACGGCGCGCACTCGGTGATCAGGACGTCCGGCCGAGTGCTCCGGACCTGGGCGACGAGCTCGTCGCGGGTCTCGACCTCGCCTGCGACCCGGAGATCGGACTCACGATCGATGAGCGAGCGGAACGCGCTCCCGAGCATCGGAAAGTCGACGATGGCGAGCAGGACGGAGAGCTGGTCCGCCTCCACCAGGAGGTCGGCCCGCGACGCTTGCGAGGTGGGCATCGCCGGTTCCTGGCTCAACGCGCCTGCGGGCCGGTGTCGCCGTGCCCATGGTGGCGAATGACGGCGGCCCAGGCGAACGGCATCAGCAGCATCAATGCCGTGACGACGATCGCGCCCAGGATGGTGGCCGCCGAGCCGAACGTGAAGTACAGCAGATGGAGGAGCACGAACGCGGCGGCCGAGCCGACCCACAGGGTGAGGGTGACGAGACCCAGCCAGGTTGCGACGCGCGCACCGCGTCCGCCCCTGGATCCGTACCAGAACCAGGCGACGATGCCGATGATCCCCTCGACGAGGATCACGATCGGCAGCAGCAGTGCCAGGTCCTCGGTGAGCTGCGATAGCTGCATTGCCTGTCCTCCCGCCGTCCGTCGACGTGTGCTGGGGCCTCGTTGGCGGCTTCTGCGTCCCGTGTGGGTCGATCCTGCCCCCGGGTCGGTAGTCGCCACCAGATACCGCGGCGTGCTCGAGGAGATGCCCTCGTGTCGAAGCTCGGGAACGCGGGTGGGTATTCGGGCAACGGAGGTTAGGTATCCGGGCGACGCGCGTGGGGTCAGGGCCCCACGGCCGTGGGGGTGTCGCCGGCACACCCATCGGCGCGGTGAGGGGCACAGGCTCGGTGAGGCGGTCGGTGCAGGCTCCGGCAGTTGCTCCCAACGGCTGGAATGGACTGTCATGCTCCTTTCAGGAACGGCATGCACACTTGCCCGGCGCTCCACGACCGGACGGAGGCACCTCGATCGACGGCTCCCCATTCGACGGCTCCCCATTCACCCGGCAGCCGGGTGGCATGCCGAGTCCTCCGATCCCACCGGATGGCCCGACGCAGCCGTGGGGCCCTGCCGAGCTGCGCCCACGGCCACCGGTTCGGCGCCGGCGCGGCCCGAGCGCGCGGAGCGCCGGCCTGTTCGTGGCGGGTTTGGCCGCGGCGCTGATCGCGATCGTTGGCTACAACACGCTCGTGCCCGGATCGCCGCAGCTCGACCGGGCCGACGTCAACGACGCAATCGCCAGCGCGCTCGCATCCGTGACCCCCGCCCCACCGCTGTCCGCGGTCGCCTACGAGCAGATCCAGCCATCACTGGTCCTGGTTCACGCCCAGCGTGGATCCGACTCCGGTGACGCATCGCTCGGCAGCGGCGTCGTCGTCGACGACGCGGGTGAGATCCTGACCAGCCTGCACGTGGTCGACGGCGCCACCGGCATCGAGGTCACGTTTGCCGACGGGTCGCAATCGACCGCCTCGATTGCCAGCCGCCAGCCGGACTCCGACATCGCGGTGCTTCAGCCGGATCAGCCGCCGTCGGTCCTGCAGCCGGCTGTGCTCGGCAACCCGGGATCGGTCCAGGTCGGCAGCCAGGCATTCGTGGTCGGCAACCCGTTCGGGCTGTACGGGTCGATGAGCTCGGGCATCGTGTCCGGCCTGGATCGCTCGTTCACGCTCCCCGACAGCGGCCAGGTCCTGCGCGGCCTGATCCAGGTCGACGCCGCCGTCAACCCCGGCAACTCGGGCGGGCCCCTGCTCGACGCCAATGGCCGGGTGATCGGCATCGTGGCCGCGCTCATCAACCCCACCAAGGAAGACGTGTTCGTCGGGATCGGCCTCGCCGTGCCGATCGACGTGGCAGGCGGCGCGGCCGGCCTGCCCCAGTACTAGCCGGGAGGTGATGCCGATGGACCAGGATGTGGCGGCGGCCCGCGCCGCGCCGATGGAGCGCGTCCTGTACGAGGTCAAGAAGGTGATCGTGGGTCAGGATCACCTTCTTGAGCGGATGGTCGTGGCCCTCCTGGCACGCGGCCACCTCCTCGTGGAGGGCGTGCCAGGCCTGGCCAAGACGATGGCGATCAAGACGCTGGCGGCCTCGATCGGTGGTGAGTTCAAGCGGATCCAGTTCACGCCGGACCTCGTCCCCGCGGACCTCATCGGCACCCGCATCTACAACCAGAAGACGGGCGAGTTCAACACGTCGCTGGGCCCGGTGTTCACCAACCTCCTGCTCGCGGACGAGATCAACCGGGCGCCGGCCAAGGTCCAGAGCGCGCTGCTCGAGGTGATGCAGGAGCATCAGGTCACGATCGGCCGCGAGACGCATCACGTGCCCGAGCCGTTCCTGGTCCTGGCCACCCAGAACCCGATCGAGACCGAGGGCACCTACGCCCTGCCCGAGGCGCAGGTGGACCGGTTCATGCTCAAGGTCCTGGTCGGCTACCCGACCCGCAACGAGGAGTTCGTGATCGTCGAGCGCCAGACGGGCCCGGCCGAACGCGTCGCCGAGGTGCTCACGACCGATGACCTCGTCGGCCTCCAGCAGGCGACGGATCGGGTCTACGTGGACCCCGCGCTGCTCGATTATGCGGTCCGCCTGGCGACGTCGACGCGCATGACCAGGGCCGCCGGCATGCCCGAGCTCGAGCGGTACATCACCTACGGCGCCAGCCCGCGGGCGTCGATCAACCTGATCCTCACCGCTCGTGCGCTGGCGTTCGTCCGCGGCCGGGATTACGTGCTGCCCCAGGACGTCTACGACATGGCCCGCGACGTCATCCGCCATCGCCTGGTGCTCTCGTTCGAGGCCCTCTCGGACAACGTCACCAGCGACGACATCCTGACCACCATCCTGGCCCGAGTTCCGGCACCAGTGGTGCCCCTCAGGGAGTCGACCGACGGTCGCGTCAGCGCCTGAGCGCATCCTCCAGCGTCTCGACTGGCAGGTCGTCCGCCGGCTGGACGGCCAGCTCCAGGGTGACTACCGCAGCCTGCTGTACGGCAACGGGGTGGATCTCGCGGACCTGCGCGAGTACCAGCCCGGCGACGATGTCCGGTACATCGACTGGAACGTCACCGCCCGTCTGGACGAGGCGTACGTCCGCGAGTACCTCGAGGACCGCGATCTGACCGCGTGGTTCCTGCTCGACCTCAGCCCGTCGGTGGACTTCGGGACGGTGGACGGCGAGCGCCAGAAGCGCACCGTCCTGATCGACTTCGTGGCCACGCTGGCCCGGCTCCTGACGCGCCGTGGCAATCGCGTGGGCGCGGTCGTGTACGGGAGCCGGGTGGAGCGCACGATCCCGGCCGGCGGTGGCCGCCGGCAGGTGCTGCGCCTGGTCAACGACCTGCTCGCGCAGCCGATGCTGCCGGCCGCCCCGTTTACCGACCTGGCGCCCCTGCTCGATGCCGCCCGGGCGTCGATCCGGCGTCGCTCGCTGGTGTTCGTGATCTCGGACTTCATCAGCGCGCCCGGCTGGGAGCGGCCGCTCAACCTGCTCAACCGGCGCCACGAGGTGGTCGCGGTCCGGCTGCTCGATCCGCGCGAGATGGAGCTGCCGGACGCCGGGCCGCTGATCATGCAGGACGCCGAGACCGGAGAGCAGCTGTACGTCGACACCTCAGACGGCGCGTTCCGGCGGCGGTTCGCCGCGGCGACGGCGCAGCGCGAGGAGTACGTGCGCCGGGCGTTCGCGCGGTCGGGCGTCGAGGCGCTCGCCCTGTCCACCGACGACGACCTGGTGCGTGCCATCGTGCGCATGGCCGAGCTACGCCGCCGCAGGGCACCTGCGCCGGCGGCGGTCAGGCGGTAGCGATGGCGCTGATCTGGCCCCCGATGCTGCTGCTCCTGCTCGCCATCCCTGCGGGCGCCTGGTTGTACGCGGAGATCGGGCGCCGCCGCCGCGCCCGCGCCGGTGTCCTGGGCGGGCTTGACAGGGGCCGGCCGGACGGCCGCCGTCCGGGCCGCCGGACGCTGATCCCGGCCAGCCTGTTCCTGCTGGGGCTGATGGTGCTGGTGATCGCCCTGGCCCGACCGCAGGCGACGCTGGGCCTGCCCGTTCAGCAGGGAACGGTCGTACTCGCCTTCGACGTGTCCGGAAGCATGGCGGCGACGGACCTCCAGCCCTCGCGGATGGCTGCCGCCAAGGCGGCGGCCACGGACTTCGTCAAGCGCCAGCCGTCGGGCATCGCCATCGGCGTGGTCGCGTTCAGCGACTCGGGGCTCTCGGTCCAGGTCCCGACCACCGACCAGGCCGACGTGCTGGCCGCGATCGACCGGCTGTCCCCCGAGAGGGGGACATCGCTCGCCCAGGGCATCACGTCGTCGCTCACCGCGATCCGGGTCGCCGAGTCGGGCGGCAACGTGGACTACTACACGAACCGCTCGCCCTCGCCCGATCCCACCCCCACCCCGGCGCCGGTGCCGCCGGGCAGCCACGGCTCGGCGGTCATCGTGCTCCTGACCGATGGCGAGAACAACGAGAACCCGGACCCGGTCCAGGCGGCCCAGGCGGCCGCCGACGCCGGCATCCGGATCGACACGGTCGGCATCGGCAGCCAGGCTGGCGCAGATCTCGACCTGAACGGGTTCCGGGTGCACACGCAGCTGGATGCCGCCCTGCTCCAGCAGATCGCGGACCTCACCGGTGGCACCTACTACGCCGCCGACAGCACGGACCAGCTGCATGCGGTGTACGACAACCTCGACCCGCGGCTGGTGATCCAGCCGCAGCCCGTCGAGCTGACCTCGGTCCTCGCGGGTGCCGGCCTGCTGCTGCTCGTCGTGGGTGCCGGCACCTCGTTCCTGTGGCTGGGGCGGCTCCCGTGAGCCGGCCGGGACCGACGACGGAGAACCCGCGATGATCGACATCCTGTGGCCTGCGTTCCTGCTGTTGCTGGTGCTGGTCCCGCTGCTCATCGCCGGCTACGTGTGGAGCCTGCGGCGCCGCAAGCCCGGTGGCATCCGCTACTCGAGCCTGTCGCTGGTCCAGGCCGCGCGGCCCGGAGGCGCACGGCTCCGGCGCCACATCCCGTTCGCCCTGTTCGCGCTGGCGGTCGCCAGCCTGGTGGTCGGTTTCAGCCGGCCCGTCGTCATTGCCAGCGTGCCCGTCAACCGCACCACGGTGCTGCTCACGATCGACGTGTCGCGCAGCATGTGCTCGACCGACATCCCGCCCAGCCGCCTCCAGGCGGCCGAAGCCGCCGCGGCGTCGTTCATCGAGCACCAGGCATCCAGCACGCAGATCGGGATCGTCGCCTTCGGCAGCTACGCCGAGCTCGTCCAGGCCCCGACGACGGACGTCAACGTGCTGCTCGACGCGCTTCACAGCCTGGCGACCGGACGCCGGACAGCCGTCGGCAGCGGCATCCTGGAGTCGCTCGACGCGATCGCCGAGGTGGACAGCTCGGTGGCCCCCAGCCAGCCCGACGGCGGAACACCGGTCACGCCCGTCCCGAGTGGCGCCTATGCGCCCGACATCGTGGTCGTGCTCACCGACGGCGCGAGCAACTCGGGTGTCGATCCGCTGGCGGCCGCGCAGCAGGCCGCCGACCGGGGGGTTCGCGTGTACACGATCGGATTTGGAACCGCCTCCGGTGGCGGCCAGGATCCTGCCTGCGCCCCCCAGTTCGTCGGACGCGAGCCGAATGGCGGGTTCTTCGGCAACGGCGGTGGCGGTGGGGGTGGGACCGGCGGCGGCCTCCCCGGTGGCTTCCGGCGGGGCATCGACGAGGCGACCCTGCGCCAGATCGCGGCCATGACCGGGGGCACCTACTACCCGGCCGAGAGCGCGAGCGACCTCGAGCAGGTGTTCGCGAGCCTGCCCATGTCGCTCATCACCCGGCACGAGGTGGTCGAGGCGAGCGTTGCGTTCGTCGCCCTCGCCTCGCTGCTGCTCGGGGCCTCGCTGCTGCTCGGACGCGCCTGGCGGCCGCTGCCGTAGCGTCTTCGTCCGATCGCATCCGACACGCCGCGCCGCCGGCTCGCGCGGCGGTTCAGTCGCGGTCGGCCGTGCCGTCAACGTTGAGCACGGTTCCGATGCCCTGGAAGGTGGTGATCGGCGGATCCAGCGCAGCATGCTCGCAGCGCCCAGCCGCCCGATAATAGCCACCTGGCAACTGTCGACTATCCTAGGTGGCATGAATCCCGGACAACCCCCCGCATTCCATGCTGCCCAGGACGGTCGTGCCGCGACTTCGGATGGTGGATCCGCTCCGGACGGCGGGGTCTCCCGGCAGCGCCATGCAGGGCGCCGTGGTGACCGTGCACTGGACCCGGTCGCCGACCTCGAGCGGATCGTCATCGGCGCCGTCGGTCTCACCTCCCAGGCCCTCGAGCGTGCCGCGCCCGGTGTCGATCTGACGTTCTCCCAATGGCGCGCGCTGCTGATCCTCGGTGAGCCGCCGGACGGCATCAGGGTCGGCGAGGTCGCAGCCCGGGTGGGCGTGACCCTGCCTGCGACGAGCCGGCTTCTCCGCCGGCTCGAGCGCCGCGGGCTGGTCACCCTGAGGCCCGACGAGACGGATCGTCGCGCCACCCGGGTACGCGTCACGGCCCTCGGGCACGAAGTGCGCGAGGTGATCCTCGAGTTCCGTCGTGCTGCGCTGCACGAGATCGCCGAGCATGCGGGTGCGTCGCGCCCCGGCGCGCCCGGGCGGGCGATCCGCGCCCTGGCCGGGTCCTTCGAGCGGTACGCGTGATGCCGGGATCGCATCCCAGGATCGACCATGCGCTGATCACCGTCCGGCGTCGGATCCGGTCCGCCAGCTATCTGCGCAAGTGGGTGGTGCTCGGTGCAGGCATCGGCGTCATCGGCGGCCTGGGCGCCATCCTGTTCACCACGGCCCTCGACTTTGCCACGCAGGTCTTCCTGGGCGGTCTCGTCGGCTACACGCCGCCGTCGCCGGCGGGCGAGGGGGGCGCCCCGATCACCCCGATCTGGGACGCGGCACGGCCGTGGGCGATCCCGCTCATCGTGGGACTGGGCGGTCTGATCTCGGGGTTCATCGTGTTCCGCTGGGCGCCGGAAGCCGAGGGCCACGGCACCGATGCCGCCATCGCGGCGTTCCATCACCACCCACGCGGGATCCGCGCACGCGTCCCGCTCATCAAGCTCGTCGCGTCGGCGGTCACCATCGGATCGGGGGGCTCGGCCGGCCGCGAGGGTCCCACGGCACAGATCAGCGCGGGTTTCGGGTCGTTCCTGGGTCGTGTCCTCGACCTCGATGCCCGCGATTCCCGGATCGCCGTCGCGGTCGGTATCGCGGCCGGCATCGGGGCCATCTTTCGGGCGCCGCTGGGCGGCGCGATCCTGGGAGCCGAGCTGCTCTACCGCGACGACGTGGAGTCAGACGCGCTCGTCCCCTCGTTCATCGGCACCATCGTCGCGTACACGATCTTCGGCGCGGCCAAGGGCTTCAACCCCATCTTCGGGACGCAGGCGAGGTTCGGGTTCTCGGATCCCGCCGAGCTCGGCTGGTACGCGTTGATCGGGCTGGTGTGCGGCCTGGTGGGCCTGCTGTACATCACCGGCTTCTACGGGCTGACCCACTGGTTCGGCCGTTGGCAGATCCCGCGCGCGCTCAAGCCCGCGATCGCCGGTGTTGCCGTCGGAGCGATCGGCCTGGTGGTGCCAGGCGCGCTCGGCACCGGCTACGGCTTCGTCCAGGCGGGCCTCGACCGCAGCATGCTGCTGTCGATCCCGCTGTGGATGGTGCTCGTGCTCCCGTTCGCCAAGATCCTGGCCACGTCGCTCTCGATCGGCTCGGGCGGCTCGGGCGGCATCTTCGGGCCAGGCATGGTCGTCGGCGGCCTGCTCGGTGCGGGCATCTGGCGCCTGCTCGAGCCCGTGGCGCCGGCGATCCCCGCCGACCCCGCCCCGTTCGCGATCGTGGCCATGATGGCGCTGTTCGGCAGCGTCGCCCACGCCCCGTTGGCCGTGATGCTGATGGTGGCCGAGATGACGGGCAACCTCTCGATGCTGGCGCCCGCCATGGTCGCGGTGGGGCTGGCCACGTTCGTGGTCGGCCAGCGATCGATCTACAGCAGCCAGCTGGCCACCCGCGCCGACTCGCCTGCGCATCGGTTCCGGTTCGCGCTGCCGCTGCTGGCCGCGGTTCCGGTCGGCGACGCGGCCCGGCAGGCACGGGTCGTCGTGCATCCGGACGATACGGTCGCGTCGGCGCGCGAACAGATGATCGCCGCGCACGTTCCCGGGGCGCCGGTCATCGCCCGGGACGGGTCGGTGGCCGGGCTGATCGACCTCGAGGCGCTCCGCAACGCGCCACCTGACGAGGTCATCCCCGGCAAGCTCATCGCCCGCGAGCCGATCCTGGCCGCCGACGACGGCCTCGACGACGCGCTGGGCGCGCTGTCCGACCATTCGCGCGACTGGGCGCCGGTGACCTCTGGCCGCCGGCTGACGGGCGTGCTCTCGGTCCGCGACGCGATCACCGCCTATCGATCGGCCCTGCATGGCAACGTCCGGCAGGTGCGTGGCCTGCGTGCCGACGGGGTGATCGTCGAGACCGAGATCAGCCGCGGATCGCCGCTGGCCGGTCGGCGCGTCGCCGGCGTTCCCTGGCCGCGGGACGTCGTCCTTGTCGCGGTCGAGCGCAACGACGGCGTGCTCGTACCACGTGGCGACCTGGAGATCGAGGTCGGCGACCGCCTGTCGATCTTCGCCAACCCGACGGCCAGGCCCGCCCTCGCCACGCTCCTCCACGGCGAGGTGGAGGACAGCTCGCCGGGGCTCGACGACGAGCTCGACGACGAGCTCGACGAGGCGCTCCCCGAGCCCGGCTGATCGACGGCCAGCGCGGCTACCCGGTCGGCACCAGGCGGACGATCGGGAACGTCCGGGTCGTCGCGCGCGCGTAGCGCTCGTAGCTCGGATCTCGGGCGAGGATCCGATCCCACCATGCCCGCGCCTCGTCGGCCGGCAGCTCCTCGGCACGGACCGGGATGCTGCGTCCCATGACCTCGACCTCTGCCTCCGGCGTCGCGTGCAGGTTGTGGTACCAGCCGGGATGCGTGGTGCCGCCGTCGTTCGCCGCCGCGACCACCATCGCGTCGCGGTCCGGGAAATACTGCAGCACGACGGTCCGGCTTCGCCCGGGCCGCCGGCCGCGCGTGGTCAGCAGCAGGGCGTCGACATGCCAGGGCCGCGCGATGCCACCGCGGGTCCTGCGGTAGACGAGCACCCCGAGCGGGGACAGCCAGCGATCGAGGCCACGGTGGATCGTCAGCCAGATTCGCTCCCGCCGGTTGATGCGGGCCGGTGCCCGGGCACCGGCCCCGGTCATCCGACGGTGACCGGGCTCAGGTTGCGCGCAATGTCGCGTGCCCAGGACTCGATCTCCTCCCAGTCCCGGAAGTCGCCTTCCGGGAGGGCATCGCGTGTCGCCGGCATCAGCGACATGAACCGCTCGCCGAACCCGATCGCCTTGCGATCGTGGCTGTAGGCGCCGAAGAACACCCGGTACTCGCGGGCACCGATGAGCTGGGCCAGCTCCGGCAGCTCTCTCGGGATCGCCGCCATCTTCTGGTCCTGCCCCCGGTCGTTGACGGGCTCGGTGCCCAGCGGCCCGCTGCTGAACATCCACACCGGCATCGAGCCGAGCGCGGCACGGTTGTGGCGCACGAACGACGCAGCCTCCTTGAGCCAGTGGAACATGTACGCGGCGCTGCCGATCACGCAGGCGTCAGCGTCCGCGACGTCCGACGCGGCGTCGACCGGCCTCGCGCGGGCGTCGAGCCCAGCGGCACGCAGCGTGTCGGCGATCCGCTCGGCGATGCCGCGCGTTGCTCCGTGGCGGCTCGCGTAGGCAACCAGGACCTTCATGGCGTCTGCACCCTCCGATCCGATGCCGGTGCCTCCGTGCCCGGGATGCGCGGCCACCCACGGCGGCCCGCCAGACAGAACGCCCATCGGGCGCACGATCGAGGCGACGGCACCGGTTGCATGGTGGGGTTCCGAGCGGCGCGAGTGAAGGGCCGGCACGCCCCCGACCGACGGGGCCGGGCGGACCCATCGGGACCGACGTTTCAGGCCCAAACATGTCGGATCGATCACCGGCCGATAACCCCACCGCAACGCGGTGCTCGCATCATTGCGGTCATGGAGACGACCGCCGTTGCCACGCTCGATCGTGTCGATGTCATCCATGGCCACCGGGTCTCCGACCCGGCCGATCGCGCCCAGGAGGCCCAGCGACTCGCGATCGCTCTGCGCTCGCTCGTCGCCCGGGACGACGAGCCGCCGCCGCTGTGGCGGTCGGCCACCTTCGCTCACGGAGTGGAGGCCATCCGCGCCTCGCTCGTCGACGCCCGGACGACCGCAGCGCTGGCCGGGTTTGCCCGCGGGCTGCTGCAGACCGAGGATGGAGCCGGACCGCCGTTCCGGCTCGTGGCCCAGCGACTGGCACGTGACCCGGCCGCAGTCGCCATCGCGATCCGCTGGCTCGAGATCGATGGCACGGTGACGCTGCCACCCTGGCCCGACCTCGTGCGCCGCCGCTCGATCGCGCCGCTCGATCGCCAGCCGGTTCCCGACGCGGAGCTCTGGTTCGGCTGACGATCGGGACTGATCGCGTCCCGCTGACCGCGGGGCCCGCGAGCCGGGCGCCGCCGAGCCGTGCCTCCGCCGCAGGGCGGGTCGCCAACCACGGTCACGACCGCCGGTAGGATGGGTCCGTGGACGCGCTCACGCTGGTCCGGTTCGTCATCGGCCTCGCGGCCCTGGTCGCCGGCGCGGAGCTCCTGGTCCGAGGCGCCAGCCGGCTCGCGACCGCGCTCGGCATCAGCCCCCTCGTGGTCGGCCTGACCGTCGTCGCGTTCGGAACGAGCGCGCCCGAGCTCGCCGTCGGGGTCTCGTCCGCGCTCGCCGGCCAGCCGGACATCGCGCTGGGCAACGTCGTCGGCAGCAACATCGCCAACATCCTGCTGGTGCTCGGGCTGGCGGCCCTCGTCACCCCCGTCGTGGCCGCCCTGCGGGTCGTGAGGCGCGAGGTGCCGGTGATGATCGCCGCCTCGATCGCGCTGTGGCTGATGGCGCTGAGCGGTCACATCGACCGCCTCGAAGGCGCGATCCTGTTCGCGGGGATCATCGTCTACCTGGCGCTCCTCGCCCGGTCGAGCCGTCGTGAATCCGGGCGTGTGCGGGCCGAGTTCGCGGCCGAGTACGGTTCAGCGACCGCGGGTGCCTCGGCCAGCCTCGGCAACCTCGGCCTGGCCGCGGTGGGGCTGGTGCTCCTGCTCGTGGGCGCCGACTGGATCGTGACCGGCGCCACCGCGATGGCCACCTCGCTGGGCATTCCCGAGGTGGTCGTCGGGCTCACGATCGTTGCCGTGGGTACCTCGCTGCCCGAGATCGCGACATCGATCCTGGCCGGCGTCCGCGGCCACCGCGACATCGCCGTCGGCAACGTGGTCGGGAGCTGCATCTTCAACATCCTGATGGTCCTCGGAGTGACCGCCCTGGTCGCGCCCGTGCCGCTCGCCGTGTCACCCGACCTGCTCGCGGTCGACGTGCCGCTGATGGTGGCGGCGGCAGCGGCGTGCCTGCCGATCCTGTACACGGGCCTCGTCGTGGACCGGCGCGAGGGCGCGCTGCTGCTCGGGTTCTACGTCGCGTACCTGGCCTACCTGGGTCTGGTCGCCTTCGACGAGCCGATGGCGGGGCCGTTCGGCGGCGTCCTCATGCTGGGAGCGGTGCCGGTGGCCGGCGTCGTGCTCGCGTTGCACGCGTATCGGGCCTGGTCGCGACCGGGAGCACGATCGTCCGCCTATCGGACCGGAGGTTGAACGCCGTTTCCGGCTCCGGGCCGCGGACGAGGGCCAGGGTCATCCTCGTGATGGGCGTGTCCGGATCAGGCAAGACCGCCGTCGGTCGGCGGCTGGCCCGGGCCGTGGGAGCCGAGTTCATCGAGGCCGACGACTACCACTCTCCGGCCAGCGTCGCGCGGATGCGGAGCGGGATGCCGCTGCGTGACGCGGACCGCTGGCCGTGGCTGCGGATGGTGCACGACGCGGTCCGCGCCGCGTTGACCGCGAGCGGAGGCACGCATCCGGTCGTGCTCGCCTGCTCGGCGCTCAAGGCGTCCTACCGGGCCGTGCTGCTGGCGGGGTTCGACGCTGTTGCCGTGGTCATGCTCGAGGTGGACCACGCGACCCTCGAGGGACGGGTGCGCCATCGACCCGGCCATTTCATGCCGGCCTCGCTGCTGGACAGCCAGATCCAGGACCTGGAGCCGCCCGCGAACGCCATCTCGGTCGACTCGACCGGGAGCGTCGGCGCGACGGTCGGGGCGATCCAGGCTGCGTTGCGGGTCCGGTAGCGCCCGCCGCCTTCCGTCAGCCGGGGACGGCGGCGGAGAACGGGCCATGGTGCTCGTCGCCCTCGCCGAATGCGCCGCCACGGACGACGGCGATCAGGTGCCACGACCCACCCGCCTCCGCCCGGGCGGGGGCCCAGAAGGCGAGATCGGCGGCCGAGCCAGGCTCGAGCGCCTCGCCGGGCCCGAGCAGCCCGGCACCGATGAGCGTCTCGAGGAGGTCGCCGGCACCCGCGACGGTGCCGGTCAGCGCCACCAGCCGCCCGGCCCGTTCCGAGTCCCCGGGGAGTGGCGTCACGACGCATCCATCGAGGTCGAGGAAGATCGAGTCGCCGCGCGAGATCGCGCGCACCGCGGCGTCCGACCCGACAGCCAGAACCCGGTCCGCGGCCCAGGCGAGCGCGGTCGGCATGGGGAGCCGGGCGCCGCCGGCGCCGCCGGCCACGTTCCCCGGGACCACCCCAGCCAGGCCGATCACGTACTCGTGGGTCACCCGGTCATCGTAGGCCAGTCCAGGGCCGATCCGCCGCCGATGGCCGCGCGGTTGATGGTCACGTGCGGCGGCCGATGGCCTACGATCGGCGTGTGGACGGGCAAGGGCTACGAGTCGTCATCGCGGAGGATTCCGCGCTTATCCGCGAGGGTCTGGCGCGGGTCATCGCGGATTCGGGCGGCGAGGTCGTGGCCAAGGTCGGAGACGGCCCGTCGCTCGTGGCCGCCGTGGTGGAGCACCGGCCGGACGTTTCGGTCGTCGACGTGCGCATGCCGCCCAGCCAACGTGACGAAGGGCTGCGCGCCGCGATCGAGGCCCGACGGCAGGTGCCGGGAGCGCCGGTGCTCGTGCTCAGCCAGTACGTCGAGCGCCAGTACGCGACCGAGCTGCTGGCCGATCGCGCAGGCGGCGTCGGCTACCTGCTGAAGGACCGCGTGGCGGACATCCGCGAGTTCATGGACGCGCTGCGCCGGGTGGCCCGGGGCGGGACGGCGCTGGATCCGGAGGTCGTCGCCCAGCTGATGGTCCCGCGCCGCGCCGACGAGCGGCTGGTCTCGCTCACGCCCCGCGAGCGCGAGGTGCTGAGCGCGATGGCCGAGGGGCGGACCAACATGGGGATCGCGAGCCTGCTGGGTATCTCGGAGGGGGCCACCGAGAAGCACATCAGCAACATCTTCGGCAAGCTCGAGCTGCCCGATTCGGAGAACGACCACCGGCGGGTGCTGGCGGTCCTGACCTACCTCGGCTCCTGACCTACCTCGGCTCCTGACCTACCTCGGCTCCTGACCTACCTCGGCTCCCGAGGCCCGAGCCAGGATCCGCCATCGGGTGGCAGCCAGCCGGGTACCGCGCCCGCCGCGAGGGCGGGATGTGCGGCCCGGACCTCGGCGGCCGGGGGCGTGCCCGCCGGGATCTCGGCGCGCACGGTCGTCGGTCCACCGGGCGGGCTGTCGACCTCGAGGCGACCATCGAGCGCCTCCACCCGGCCCGCGAGCCCAGCGAGGCCACCGCTCGGGGCCAGGGTCGCGCCACCCGTGCCGTCGTCCCAGACCTCGACCACCAGCCGCCCGGGGTCCCGACGGCAGCGAATCTCGCAGCGGCTCGCCTGTGCGTGCTTGGCCACGTTGGCGAGGGCTTCGGCGACCACGAAGTACGCGGCCCGCTCCACCGCGTCGGGCAGCCGCTCGCCGCCGGCCATCGAGCTCAAGACCACCGTCGAGACCGGGCTTCGTCCCGCGACGGCGCCAAGGGCCGGCACCAGGCCGCGATCCAGCAGGATCGCCGGAGCGATCCCGCGCACCAGGTTGCGGAGATCGGCGAGCGTCTGCCGTGCCTGATCCTGGGCGTCGAGCACCAGGGTCCGGGCTGACGCCGGATCGGTCTCGAGTCGTTCAGCGGCCAGGCCCAGGTCGATGGCCAGCAGGACGAGCCGTTGCTGGGCACCGTCGTGGAGGTCCCGCTCGATCCGCCGAAGCTCGCTGGCTTCGACATCGAGGACGGCTTTGCGGCTGTCCTCGAGGGTCTCGACCCGTTGCTGGAGGCGCCGCTGCTCGGTCACGCACAGCAGGCCCTCGACGACCGCCCGGTGGAGCGCCATCAGGCCTTGCGACACGGACGCGGCCACCATCGCGAGCGCGAGCCCGAACAGGCCACCCGCGACGGCCACGGTCGCCGCGGTCGCCGACGTGCCGCCGGTGGCGACGGGGAGGCCCGATGTGACCAGCCACAGCGGGAGCGAGAGCAGCCACAGGGCGCCTGCCCAGAGCGAGAGTGCGAGGGCGAGCTCGAGGATCGCGAGGGGGAACGCGACGAACACGTAGATCACGTCGCGCCAGCGGTCGACGTCGAGGAAGACCGCGAACGCCAGATCGCGCAGGCCGGAGCCGTACGGCCGGTAGGCGTGGGCCGTCAGCGGCCGCGGGTCCACGCGCGCTGCGCGGCGGCGCTCGATCCGCGCCACAAGCCGGCTGCCCTCGATGCCGGCCCCGAGCAGCACGAACCCAACCCCCACGACCAGCAGGGACGCCCCGGTGGAGAAGATCGCTGACAGCACGGCGACCGCGATCAGCTCGACCCAGAAGCCGAGGATGATCGCGCCTGTGGCCCGCCAGGCGGCCGGGTTGAGCGGAGACAGCAGGAACGCAGCGACCGCTCCCCGGGGCCGCGCCGTCACCTGGGCGCCCAGCAGGGCGCTCAGGATCAGGAGCAGGCCGAGAACGAGGAGCGGTACGCCGGTCACGGTGGCCGCCAGCTAGCGCGCTGCCGTGGGACGCCGGGTGGATGCCACGACGAGGGCGATGCCGAGGGCCAGCACGAATGCCGGACCGAGGCCCGCCGCCGCCCAGGCGGGGACCATGGCGCCGAACAGGGCGATCGCACCGAACACGATCAGGAGAACGCCGATCACGAGCCCGGCGCGTCCGGTGCCAGGCTGGTCGGACGTCGTCTGGTGGCGATGAGCCGCCCAGCCGCCGGGCTGCCAGCCTTGGGGCGCCGTCCAGCCGGCCCCGGATGCCGCTGAGGTCGCGTCCCAGGCCGTCGTCGTGGCCCCGGTGCTGCCCTCATCCCCGGCGGGGGCTCCGGTTGCCGGCACGCCTTCGGCAGCCGCGGCCCCGGTCGCCGGGCCCGGCATCGGGCCGAACCCGGGCACACCCGACATCGGCAGGGGCTCGAGCGGCATGATGAACGCGAGCAGGATGTAGATCAGGATCGTGAAGCCGCCGAGGAACGCCGACAGGATCCACAGGATCCGGACGACCGTCGGGTCGACCTCGAGATACTCGGCCATGCCGCCGGCGACACCGGCGAGCATCCGGTCATGGCGGCAGCGATACAGACGACGGGGGTTCACTTGCAGCCTCCCTCGGGGTTGATGTCCACGCTACCAACGTTGACCGCCAGGGTCACGTCCGCGTGGTGGGTTGACGTGTTGTAGCCGGGGCTTTGCCATGCATCCCCGACCCGGACCAGGTCGGCGAGGTGGGTCGAGCCGAGCACGACCACCTGGTGCACGCGAAGAGCGAGGTCGCCCGGCGTGCACAGGGTGACCTTGCCGGCGTTGGCATGGACGTCGGCCTCGAGGTCGCTGTCGCCGGACAGGTGGACCGTGGCCGCCGCGGCGTTGACGTGCATCGAAAGCCCGTCCACCGTCGCCCCGGTCAGGTCGACCTGCGTGGTGCCCGCGTTGACATCGAGATCGAGGTTGGTCAGGTGTGCCCCGGCCAGCGCAAACCGGCTCGTACCCGCGTTGATCACCGCAGACAGGTCGGCCGGCTGGGAATCGGGCAGGGACACGCGCCACACGTCGCTCGCACCGATCCCGAATGGCCGTGAGCGGCTCGCCGAGCGCAGCGACAGCCGGTCGCCGGTCGCGTCGATCCTCGGCTCGGCGACGCCCGTGTCGCCCGTCTGGATCTGCCAGCCGCTGCCCGGCACGACGCTGACATCGACCTTCCCGCAGGACAGCTCGATGCTGACCCGGGCAGGCGATGCGAAGGTGCTGGTGCGGGTCGCGTAGCTCGACGGCTCCACGACATGGCAGTCCGGCCTGACGTCGGGCGCCGCGACGACCAGTCCGCCGAGCATCAGCCCGGGCATGGCCGCGGCGACCATACCGCCGGCAACACCGAGTCGCGTTCTGCGAAGCAGGATCGCGGCTCCGATCGCGATCGCCGCGATCGGCCACAGCCGAAGCGCCTCCGCGACGCCGTCGCTGGAGATCACATGGCCCTGGGCCGCGAGCAGCACCGCCCCGGCGCTGACCAGGAACACCCCCCAGTACAGGAACGTCCGATTGACCATCGGGTCCAAGCCTCCAGGTCGGTCGCGTGGTCCAGGCGGTGCGTTCCAGGCGACCTGCCCGGTCCGGCGCCGCGTCGCCCGGTCCCCGTCCGGGACCGGCACCCGCCGCGATCGACGCCTCGAACCGTAGGGTCGGGGAGGGTCGTGGACCAGCCGGGCAGCAGGCGTCTTTGGGGTAGGGCTATCCCCAGCTCGGTCTTCGCCGGCGGATCCTCGCCCGCCCCGGATCGGGTGTCCCGCCATCCAGTCCAGGGACGACTCCCGGTCAGCGATACGTGGCCCGGCTCCAGCCGGCGGGGCAGGTGATAGCCGATTTCAGCTAATCGATTCCGAGCTGTCGCCCGATTGCGACGCTTCGGCGCGTCCTGATCCGGACCTCCGTGGTCGCGAAGTCGTCCTCTGACTCGCTGACGAGAAGGGTGCTGCGGCGGGCAGGCAACGCCAACGAGGCCTCGCGGCGGGCGGGCGGCAACGCCAACGAGGCCTCGCTGCGGGCGGACGGCAACGCCAACGAGGCCTCGCTGCGGGCGGACGCGTGGCGGGGTCAGCCGAGCGCGGCCGTGTCGCTGAAGGCCGGCAGCACGTCGCTCGCGAACGCCTCGAGCACGTCGAAACGGGCCAGTCCGGGCACGTCCGAGACGATGATGTAGTTCACCCCGGCATCGATCAGGCGCCCGTACGTGTCGATGATCTCCTGTGGCCCGCCGACGATCGCGTGGGTCCGGTACTCGTCGAGCGACTCGTCGCGACGGTAGCGCCTCGTCAGCTCGTCGGGATCGTCGCCGGCGCGGAGCAGCGTCGTCTCGACGTTGGCGGACCGGATGATCTCGTCGGGGTCGCGATCGATCGCCTCGCAGTGGCTGCGGACCACGTCGAACTTATGGCGGTACCAGTCCATGTCGTCGAGGTGGCCGCCGAAGTTGGTGGCGTCGCCGTACCGGGCGGCGATCCGGAGCGTCACCCGCTCGCCCTCGCCTCCGACCCACACGGGCGGGTGCGGCTGCTGGACACCCTTGGGCTCGTTGATCGCGCCGCGGATCCGGTAGAACTGTCCCTCGAACGAGGCGTACGGCTCGGACCACATGGCGTGGATGACCTGGAGCGCCTCACCCATCATGCGCAGCCGCTCCGCGACCGGCGGAAACGGATAGCCGTAGGCGTCGTACTCGTGCTCGTACCAGCCGGCGCCGATCCCGAAGTCGAGCCGCCCGTGGCTGAGCACGTCAACCGTGGACGCCATCTTGGCCAGCAGCGCAGGGTGGCGGTAGCTGTTGCAGGTGACCATCTGGCCGATCCGGATCCGGCTCGTATCGCGCGCCAGGGCCGCCGTGGAGGTCCACGCCTCGAACGTCGTCTCGAGGACGGGCCTGAAGTAGGTGTGGAAATGGTCGAACAGCCAGATCGAGTCGAACCCGAGCTGCTCGGCGGCCTGCGCCACGCGGGTCATGGTCTCGTACTGCTCGACCGGGTCGTCGATATCGACGAGGTCGAGGATCCAGCCCTGTGGGACGAACAGACCGAAGCGAACTCGTTCCATGCGCTGCCTCCTGGCCGGCTCCTCGGAAGAGATGCCGCCGACCGGACACAGTATCGAGCCTCGCCCGGGATCGCCGCCGGGTCAGCCGACGCCGGTGGCGGGCCGGCCAGCCGAGTCCCGCTCGGCCGCTTCCGGCTCGGCGGATGTGGGTCGATCTCCGAGCACCCAGCTCGTCCCCTGGGCGCCGTCGCGAACCTCGACCCCGGACTCGGCCAGGCGATCCCGGATGAGGTCGGCCGTCGTCCAGTCACGCCCGGCCCGTGCCCGGGTGCGCAGCTCGAGGAGCAGCTCCACGAATGGAGCCACGGTCGCCCCGGCGCCGGCGCCGCCGGCATCGGCCGCACGATCGCCAAGTCGCACGATCAGCGAGCGGAAGGTCGCGTCAGCGTTGTCCAGGTCCGGGCTGTCCTCGCCCGCCCGGATCCGGCCCGTGACCGCGGCGTCGAGCTCGAGCACGGCCGCGACCGCCGACCGAACGTCGCCGCCGTCGAGCGCTGCGATGAAGGCGCCCTCCTGCTCGGCCATCGTGTCCCGAAGCGGTGCCGCCGTCCTGGGCGGCCCGCCCGCCATCCCGCATCCGTCCCCGGCGCCAGCCGCCCCACCGGCCTCCGCGCCCCCGCTGTCGCCGGCCGCCAGCGCCCGGGCGATCTCGCCCAGGGCCTCGACGGACAGCTGCGTCCCGCTGTCGAGGAACCGGCTGCGACCGGCGATCCGCACGGTCACCCCGCCCAGCCCCGCGATCGACGCGTCGCCCTGCTCGAGATCCATCACCAGGGCCGTGTGGCCGTCCACACCGAGGATGAAGGCGCCGTCCGGCAGCATCTGCTCCAGGACGCGCAGCCGACGCTCGCCCAGGTAGCAGAACCGCGTGTCGTGGTTGCCGCCCTCGGCGTTGTCGTAGTGCGGCACCACCGCGGCCCGCAGCCCGGTGGCCGGGCCCAGCAGGTCGAGCCCGTCGAGCCATCTCGGCTCCTCGCCCACCTTGTAGATCTCGTACACGGGAATCGTGACCAGCCCCAGCGTCAGCGCGGCGGCACTGGCCATCGTCAGGATCCCGCCGTCCCTGAGCTTGGCCGCCAGCGCCTCGGGGATCGGGCTGCCCGCCCACTGGCGCAGGGCATAGCTCGGGCTGCCCGGTCCGGCCATCACGTAGCGCGCCTCGCTCAGCCTTGCCAGGGCCGTCGCCTGGGTGACCGCATCCACGTTGCGCGAGCGCAGGGATGCCACGCCGACCCGGCGCCCGACGCTGGTCGCGAAGAACTCCACCGTTCGTGCGCTGAGGTCGTCGGCGTTCTCCTGGAACCCGTAGGGTGTGTCCAGGATCGCGCCCGGCACCGCCGGATCACCGAACCGGTCGAACAGCGCCCGGTGCACGCGGGCCATCGTGGGCGCCGTCTCGCCCGAGCCCATGATCGCGAGCACGCGCGGACCCGTCATCGGTGCGACCCGCCGGCGCGGCGATCGCGTGTGCTCATGCGAGGAACCCGTCGGCGACGGCGCCGTGCATCACGGCGGCAAGCGCGTCGGGATGCTGTGCGTGGACGTCATGGTCGCCGTGGAACCAGGTGACGCGACTGCGTGGGATGGCCGCCGTCGCTGCGGCGACGTCCGCACGCTTGCGGGCGGTCCATTCGTGGTCACCGGAGTCGGCCGGGACCAGCAGCGCCGGGACGGCCATATGGCCGAAGCGCTGCGACGGGTGGTGCTCCCACAGGCCGCGCAGGACCATGATGTGGCGGTCGAACGTGAGCCACGGTGCGATCGTACCGTCGGCGCGCAGCTCGAAGTTCGCCAGCGTGCCCTGGATCCCGGTCTCCGGCCAGTCCGGATGCGCGGACCGGATGTAGCCCTCGATCTCGGCCAGCGGCCGCCCCGCGAGCCGGGGGGGCGCGAGAGCGGCCCGGCACGCCTCCCAATCGGGGAACGAGCGACTGGGCTCGAGCCAGCCGCCGTCGACGCACACGACTCCGCGAACCAGCGGCGACCGGACGGCAGCCAGCTCGACCGCCACGTTGCCGCCCCACGACTGGCCGGCCACGACCGGACGATCGAGCCCGAGCCCCTCGATCAGCGCCGCGACATCGGCCGCGACGGTGGGCACGTCGTACGGGCCGTCGGGCTTCGACGAGCGGCCATGGCCGCGCAGATCGACGGTGACCACGGCGTGCCCGTCGGCCGCCAGCGCGGCGGCAACGCCGTCCCACAGTCGCGCGTTCGAGGACAGGCCGTGGATGAGGACGAACGCCGGCAGGTCCTGTCCGCTCGACGGCAGCCAGGTGTCGGCAGCGAGCTCCACCCCGACGCCCACCGGGACTCGATCGGTGCGCATCGTCCGATGGTACCCGTGGGTCAGGGGATCGCCTGCAACGGACCCTGCCGCTCTTCCGTGACTGCCCCTGCCAGCCGCCATCGTGCTCACGTACCCGGACCCACGCGCTCTGCCGGCCGCGCCCGACGGACCCCGTCAGGACACTCGAGAGACGCCCTTCGGCCCGGCGCCAGGGGGAACTTCGGCCGTTCGGCGGACGCCCGGGGGCCGCCGACAATGGCGGCAAGAGCGTCCGCTACGTCGCCGTTCCCGGCGACCGACCGAGGTCCATGGACCATGACCGTCGACGTCTCGGCCGGGCACGAGCCCGACCCGTTCCTCCCGTTGCCGCTGCTGACCGCGGACGCCGTTCGGACCGAGGCCGAGCGCTGCCTGTACTGCTACGACGCGCCGTGCACGCGAGCCTGCCCCACCGGAATCGACGTCCCCTCGTTCATCCGCAAGCTGGCGACGGGCAACATCTCGGGCAGCGCCCGGACGATCCTCGCCGCCAACCCGCTGGGCGCGACCTGCGGGGCCGCGTGCCCGGTGGAGCGACTGTGCGAGGGCGCCTGCGTTCGCAACGACCTCGACCGGCCGATCGCGATCGGCCGCCTCCAGCGCTACGCGGTCGAGCGGTACGCGGCGTCCGGGGCCCCGTTCTTCGCTCCCGGCGAGGACGCGCCCGTCCACACCGCGATCATCGGGGCGGGGCCCGCGGGCCTGGCCTGCGCGGCAGAGCTCCGCAAGGCTGGCGTCGCGGTGACCCTGTTCGACGCGAGCGAGCGTGCCGGCGGCCTGGGCGATCATGGGATCGTGCCCTGGCGCCTGCCGCGAGAGACCGTTGCCCTCGACGTCGCACAGGTCGAGCGGGCCGGCGCGCGGTTCGCGCTGAGCACGGCTGTCGGGCGGGACGTCGATCCGGCCGCCCTGGTTGACGATCACGACGCCGTGGTGGTCGCCGCGGGCCTCGGCCACGGCAGGCGGCTCGGGATCCCCGGTGAGGATCTCGACGGCGTCGTCGACGCGCTCGACGTGATCGGACAGGTGATCGACGGCAAGGGGTCCGACATCGTCGGCCGCCGGGTAGGCGTCATCGGGGGTGGCAGCACGGCGTTCGACGCGGCGGCCGCGGCGGTTCGCCTGGGTGCCGAGGACGTCACCCTGTTCTACCGGCGGAGCCAGGTCGAGTGTCCCGCCTACCCGCACGCGATCGAGCTCGCCCGCTCGCTGGGTGTGGCGATCCGCTGGCTCACGGCGCCCGTGGAGATCCGGGGCGACGGCGGACACGTCGCCGGGGCGGTGTTCGAGACCATGATCCTCGGCGACCCCGACGCCTCTGGCCGCCGCCGGCCGCAGCCGGTTGACGGGCCGCAGCTCGAGATCACGCTGGACACGCTGGTGCGTGCCGTCGGTCAGGCTGAGCCGGCCGGGTTGCACGAGCTGCTCGACAAGCTCGGCGTCCCGGTGCGAGATGGTCGCATCGTTACCGACCCCACGACCGGCCGGACGGCCAACCCCAAGGTGTGGGCGATCGGCGACGTCGCAAACGGCGGCCGCGAGGTCGTCGACGCCGTTCAGGCCGGCAAGAGCGCCGCACGGTCGATCGCCGACGCGCTCGGCCTCGGCGGCCCGCAGATCGTTCCCGTCCGCCCCACCGACGCCACCGTCCCGGGCGTCGACCTGTTCACCGATCTCGCCGGCATCCGCAGCCCGAACCCGTTCTGGCTGGCCAGCTGCCCGATCACCAACACCGGCGAGATGGTCGCCCGCGCGTTCGACGCGGGCTGGGGTGGCGTGGTCTGGAAGACGATCGGCGACCAGATCCGCAACGTCACCTCGCGCCTTGGCGCGCTCGACGTCGACGGCCGGCGGATGGTCGGCCTGTCCAACATCGAGCTCATCAGCGACCGGCCGCCCGAGGTCAACCTGGCCGAGATCGCCGACATCAAGCGACGCTACCCGCACCAGGCGGTCGTGGTGTCGTTGATGGTCGAGTCGCGGCCCGAGGCCTGGCACGACCTCGTGCGCAAGGTCAACGACACGGGCGCGGACGGGATCGAGCTCAACTTCGGCTGCCCGCACGGCATGAGCGAGCGGGGGATGGGCGCGGCGGTGGGCCAGGTCCCCGACTACGTCCAGATGATCACCGGGTGGGTGATGCAGGCGGCCGAGATCCCGGTCCTGGTCAAGCTGACGCCCAACGTGACCGACATCCGGCCACCGGCCCGGGCCGCCAGCGCCGGTGGCGCCCACGGGATCGCGCTGATCAACACGGTGAGCTCGCTGATCGGCGTCAATCTCGACACTTGGACACCCGTGCCCGACGTTCGCGGCAAGGGCAGCCACGGCGGCTACTCCGGCCCGGCGGTCAAGCCGATCGCGCTCAACATGGTGTCGGCGGTTGCGTCGGATCCCGACGTGCGCATCCCGGTGTCCGGGATCGGCGGTGTTGCCGACTGGCGCGACGCGGTCGAGTTCCTGCTGCTCGGGGCGACCACCGTCCAGGTCGGCACGAGCGTCATGCACCTGGGCTTCCGGATCATCGACGATCTGGTCGACGGGCTGTCGACGTACCTCCGCGACAGGGGCCTCCACAGCCCGTCCGAGCTGGTGGGCAAGGCGCTGCCGGCGATCGGCGACTGGGGTCAGCTGGACCAGACGTTCCGGTTGCTCGCGCACATCGACGGCGCCAGCTGCGTTCACTGCAACCTGTGCTACGCCGCGTGCAACGACGGCGCCCACCAGGCCATCCGCCTTGAGGGCACGAACGGGACGTCGCACCTCTCGGTGGACGGCGACTACTGTGTCGGCTGCCGCCTGTGCCAGTACGTGTGCCCGGTCGAGGACTGCATCACGTTCGAGGATCTGGAGGGCGCGGCCGCGATCCACTGATCGGCAGCTCGCGCCCGGCCGGGCCGGACCAGTGTCCCGCCGCTTTCAAGCCGAGAGCTGTCCCGCCGCGGCCCGCGCCTGGCGCAGTCCCTCGGCCACGCCGGCGGTCCACGGCTCGCCATGGCCGGGGAGCAACCACGC
The DNA here is from genome assembly GCA_963713095.1 of uncultured Chloroflexia bacterium. Lineage (GTDB taxonomy): Bacteria > Chloroflexota > Limnocylindria > Limnocylindrales > CSP1-4 > CAIXZV01. The sequence continues at coordinate 647,543 of CAVQKK010000003.1, read as the reverse complement.
CGCCTCGATCCCGTCCAGGCGCTCCAGCGACGCGAGGGCGACCGCGGGATCCAGCGTGAACGGGGCCAGCCTCGGTCCGTCGGCGCCCGTGAGGACGTTGTGGGTGGTCAGCCCATCGCCCACGAACAGCGCGCCGACGGCCGGAGCGTGGATCGCCACGCTGCCAGGGGTGTGACCGGGCAGGTGGATCATGCGCGGTGCCCCGGGCACGTCGAGCGTGGCGACGTCCGCGCCCTGGGTCCGCAGCTCGGTGACCGGGGTGGTGCGCAGGCCGCCCTTGCGGAGGCCGAACAGCATGAACGAGGCGAGCGATCGCAGCCGGACCGGCCCCCAGCCGGTGCTCGGCTTGGTGACGATGCCGCGAGCCCGGTCGGCGTCGAGCGCCTGGATGAACACCGGGATGCCCCGCTCACGGCGGAGCCGCTCGGCGAAGCCCACGTGATCCGTGTCGCCGTGGGTCAGCACCAGCGCCCGGACGTCGTCCAGCGAGCGGCCCATGACGTCGAGCTCGCGGACCAGGTCCCCGTGCTGGCCGGACATGCCGGCGTCGATGACGGTGATCTCACCGCCATCGTCGATGAGGTAGCTGTTGACGAGGCCGTTGCCCACGCGGTGGAGGGTGGGGGAGAGACGCATGGTCGTCCTTTTCTGGGTGGCAGGGGATCAGCGACCGAGCCCGGCGGCCGTCGAGCGGACCGTGGCGGCCCGGTCGCCGAGGAGGGCGAGGAGGCTGCCGTTCGCGACGGCCAGGCCACCGAACGCAAGGCCGGCGGACGGCTGTCCGGCGGCCGCGAGGGCAGTGGCGGCGAGCAGCAGCATCACCGTGCCGACCAGGTCTCGCTGGGGCTGGCTGAGCCCATTGGTCGCCCTGGGCGCCACGACGAGGCCCCAGGTCGCGACGAGGACCAGCGGCGCGCCCAGCCCGAGGACCGCCCCCTCGAGCGTGCCCGGCGAGGCTGCGAAGCCCCAGTAGCCGAGGGCGGCAACGCCGCCGAGCTCGAGGATGAACCTGAGCCCGAGACCGAGGATTGTCATGTTGTCTTCCCGTGCAGTACCATCGCTGTGTGATCGCTACTATATGTAGCCTTCATCGCTAGTGTCAATAGCCATCAGTGAGGCAAGCGATACCAACGCCAGCCCGCACGTCGCTCGATGCCATCGTCTCGGCCGGTCGCGCGATCCTCGAGGCCGAGGGCCTGCCCGGCCTCACCATGCACCGGGTCGCCGATGCCGTCGGCGTGCAGCCGCCGTCGCTCTACAAGCGCGTGAGCAACCGCGCGGCGCTCGTCCGGCTGATCGCGGAGGCCGTGTTCGACGATCTGGGGCAGGCGCTCGAGCGGGCCGCGACCCGCGGCGAGACCCAGGCTGACCTGCACGCGATCGCGGTCGCCTTCCGCGCGTTCGCCCGCACCCAGCCACAGGCATACGGCCTGCTGTTCGGGTCGTTGCCCGACGACTGGCGTCCCGATCCCGCAGCCTACCGGCGGTCGCTGGAGATCCTGCTCCGGGTCGTCGGGGAGGTTGCCACACCGGGGCAGGAGCTCGAGGCGGCTCGAACGGTCACCGCCTGGGCGCACGGCTTCGTGAGCATGGAGCTAGCCGGCGCGTTCCGCCTGGGCGGCGACGTGGACCGGGCGTTCGCGTACGGGATCGAGCGCGTGGTGGCTGCGATCAGCGAACGAGGCTGATCGCGCGATCACCGGCTGCCACGGGTCCGCCCCGGCGCCCGCGCTCACGCTTGGCCGCGGCCATCCCGCGGTCGGCCTCGCGGAGGGCCTCGTCGAGCTCGTCGAGGTCGTGGATGATCCGGTACCCCACCGACGCCGAGACGTGCAGCATGCCGACCTCGTGCTCGATCGGCTCCTCGACCACCTCCGTGATGCGGTCCACGATCGAAGCGGCCTCGGCATCGGTCTCGACCCCGGAGGCCAGCAGGACGAACTCGTCCCCGTGGAGATGGACCAGGAAGTCCTCCCGCCGCCTGGCGGCGGTGAGCCGCTGGCCCACAGTCTTGAGCACGTCATCGCCAACCGCATGGTCATAGGTGTCGTTGACCGCCTTGAACCCGTCGAGGTCGATGTAGAACACGCAGGCGCCGGAACGACCCGACCGTCGGAGGTCAGCCGCGTGCTCGGTCAGCGACAGGCGATTGGGCAGCAGCGTCAGCTGATTGTGGCGGAGGAGCCAGCCGGCGCGGCCACGATCCACCGAGGCGGCCGCGGCTGCGTCCGCGATGACCAGTCCGGCCGGGCTCCACCACGCGATCGCCGCGTAAGCCGCGGCGAAGATCCAGGCCATCGTCGACTCGGCCACCATCATGATCGTGATCGTCTGCCACGGGACGCCGATCGCTTCCGAGGGACGCCGTCCGGTTCGCGCCCACACGGCGAGCACGGCCAGCGCCAGGTTCCCGGTGCAGAACACGGCCGCGCCAGCCATGACCTCGAGGAAGTCCCCGAGCTGCCCGTCGCTGGGAGCCAGCCCGCGCAAGACGAGCGTCAGGATGGCGCCCACCGCGGCCGGGATCGCCAGGACCGCCCGGTTCGCGAGCACCGCGTACCACGGGATCTCGCGCAGCTCGCGCAGCTCGAGGCTGCCGAGGGCGGCGACCCAGACACCGGCGACCGGGCCGCCAAGGGCGAAGGCGGCCACCACAGGTGCAACGCCGAGCGTGATCGCGGTCCGGCCCTCCTCGGCGGTGCCGCGCGCCGATGTCGCTACCCCCACCACGATCCACAACCCGATCCCGAGCGCTCGCGGGTCGACACCGCCGATTGCGAACGGCAGGGCGATGTCGGGCGAGACCGGGAACAGGGCCAGCGTCGCGATCCCCAGGAGGAGGGCGATCGCGATGTACGACCACACGACCACCGCCACCCGGCCTGTCGGCATCGGGATGGCAGCGAGGCGGCGCTCGAAGCGCGCTCGCAAGCTGGTGCTGGCGCGGGGCCGCGCGCGATCGTTCAGCCGACCGGCCACGAGCGGCTCCGCCCCGGGTGGATGCGCATGCTCTCCCACGTTGCGGGGCACGTCCGCAGACCGGCTGCGGGCCGTACCAGGGATCGTCGTCGGTCCGGACCCGGAACGGCCATAGGCCAGTAGTCACACCGGCGGCCGGATCTCCAGGCGTGTCCCCCGGGCTCGGTCTGACGCGGGACACCACGTGAAGCGCGTCGGAGGGGCCGGGCGCACACTCAACCCACCCAGAGGAGGCGAGATCGTCGCGTCCGAGCGGATGGGCATCGTGGTGCAGCCGGGTGCCGCGGGCCGCGGCGGCCGCGTCGGCCGCGTCGGCGACGCACTGCCTCTGAGCGGCCCGCTCCGACTGCGCGACCTGCGGCACGTCGGCAGGCCGATCAGGTGATGCCCGCGGACCCGCCGTCGGGTGCCACCGCGGACCCGCGGCGTTGCGTGAACCGCGTCTCGCCGTCGAGGTAGCGCACGCCGACGGGCTCCCCGTCCTCGAGGTACACGCGGGACAGCCGGGGCGACAGGGCGTCGAGGACCTCCCACGAGATCGAGCCGCGGACCTTCGCCAGGTCGTGCACGGTCATCGCGGGACCGGTGGCGTCCAGCAGCACGACCTCGTCGTCCATGTCGAACGCGGGCACGTCGGTCACGTCGAGCGCGATGGCGTCGCTGCTCACACGTCCGATGATCGGCACCCGTCGTCCGCGGGCTACCGCCCAGCTGCCGGCCGCGTACGCCCGGACCCAGCCATCCGCGTACCCCACGGCGATGGTCGCGATCCGCGACGGACGGGGCGCCGTCCAGGTGCCCGCGTATCCCACCCGGGCACCGATCGCGATCCCGGTCAGGGTCGTCGCCCGGGCGTGGAGGCTGATCGCCGGGCGCAGATCGTGAAGGCCGGCCGCGATCGTCGCCGGGACCGACAGCTCCGGCGGCAGCACGCCGTAGAACGCCAGGCCCACCCTGACCAGATCGAATGCCGGCGCGTCCCCGCCGATCAGACCGCCCGTGGCGTCGAGATGGCGCAGCCCGGGGTCGATGCCGGCGGCGGCGAGGCCACGCAGCGCCGTCTGGAACCGTGCCACCTGGGCGGCGACCGAGCCGGCGTCCTCCGGCTCGGCGAGGTGGGACCAGGTGCCGGTCAGGCGATCGAGGCCCGCGTCGAGCAGTCGCCGGGCCCCGTCGGCGGCGTCCTCCGGGGCCACGCCTCCGCGGTGCATGCCGCTCTCGACCCCGAGATGGATGCGGGCGTGAAGGCCCGCCCGCAGCGCGCGAGCGACGGCGTCGATCGAGGCGGTATCGGCGACGACCAGGTCGAGATCGGTGCCGGCGGCCCTCGCGATCGAGAACGGGGGTACCGGGTACAGGACCAGGATCCGCTCGCGCACCCCCGCGGCGCGCAGGACCAGCGCCTCGTCGAGCGTGGCGACGGCAAGCAGGAAGGCACCGCCGGCAACGGCCGCCCGCGCCGCGGCGACCATCCCATGCCCGTAGCCGTCCGCCTTCACCACCACGCCCAGCACGCTGCCCGATGGCAGCAGGCCCCGCAGCGCCCGGGCATTGGCCGCGAGGGCCGTCAGGTCGATCTCGAGCCATGCGAGCCGGGGAAGCGGCGGCAGGCCGGCGGCAGCCAGGCGGTCCTCGATGCGGGACCGCGACCCATCGCGTCGAACGCGCTCCAGGCTCATGACCAACGCCTCCGTGCTCCGGCTCGGGGACCCGACAGACAAGGTTTACTATCCGACAGACAAGGTTTACTATGCGGCCTCACCGGGCGAGATTCGAGCGACATCGTGACCCATTCAGCCCGCCCGCCCCGACTCCGGAAGGAGGCAGCCTTGGCCACCGAACCCGCAGATGTTCTCATCATCGGCGCCGGCGCCACCGGAGGGGTGGTGGCCCTGCGGCTGGCCGAGGCTGGCTTTCGGGTGGTCTGCCTCGAGCAGGGTGACTGGCACGATCGCTCCGAGTATCGAGGCGCCGAGCTCGACTGGGAGCTCACGATGCGCAAGCAGTGGGCGACCAGCCCCAACGTCCGCGCCCAGCCCCAGGACTACCCGATCGATGAGGCCGACGCGGAGATCTCGCCACTGATGTACTCGGCGGTCGGCGGCTCGATGCTGATCTTCGCGGGAGCCTGGCCGCGGATGCTGCCGTCCGACTTCCGCGTCCGCTCGCTCGACGGGATCGCCGATGACTGGCCGCTGACCTACGAGGAGCTGCGGCCCTACTACGAGCGCACCGATCGCCAGTTCGGCGTGTCGGGGATGGCCGGCGACCCGGCCTACCCGCAGGGCGGCGAGGATCCGCCCCTGCCGCCCCTGCCGCTCGGCGCCGGCGGGCTCAAGGTGGCGCGCGCCCACACGAAGCTGGGCTGGCACTGGTGGCCGGAGCCCAACTCGATCCTGTCGGTCGAGTACGACGGCCGCCATCCCTGCGTCCAGCGCGGCACCTGCCAGCAGGGCTGCGGGGAAGGCGCCAAGGCGTCGACCGATCTCACCCACTGGCCCAAGGCGATCGGATTGGGAGCCCGGCTCGTGACGGGTGCCCGGGTGCGCCGGCTGGAGACCAACGACGCCGGCCTCGTCACGGGTGCCATCTGGCGCGACCGGGAGGGCGCCGAGCACTTCGAGTCCGCCGGGGTGGTGATCCTGGCTGCCAACGCGATCGGGACCGCGAGGCTCCTCCTGCTCTCGACCTCTGCGTCCCATCCCGACGGCCTCGCCAACTCGTCAGGGCTGGTCGGCAAGCGGCTGATGATGCATCCGTTCGCCAACGTCGGCGGGCTGTTCGACGAGGACCTCGAGAGCTGGCAGGGCCAGTTCGGCTGCTCGATCGAGTCGTTCGAGTTCTACGAGACCGACGAGCGCCGGGGCTTCGTCCGCGGCGCCAAGTGGGGCCTGGCGCCCACCTTCGGACCGATCAACGCGGCCCTCCCCAGCCGGGCGGGCTCGCTGGTCTGGGGCCCCGAGCATCACCTGCACGTCCGGGCCCACCTGGGCCGGGGAGCCAACTGGGGCCTGTTCGGCGAGGATCTGCCCGACGAGGCCAACCAGGTCGTGCTGTCGCCCACGCTGACCGACTCGTCGGGGATCCCCGCCCCGGAGCTCCACTACAGGGTGTCCGAGAACTCCCGCCGGCTGCTCGACTTCCACATCGAGAAGGCGTCGCAGTCGCTGCTCGAGGCCGGCGCCTACGAGGTGGAGGTCGACCGGCTGATGCGCTACTCGGGCTGGCACCTTCTGGGTACCGCCCGCATGGGCGACGACCCGAGGACGTCCGTGGTGGACCGCTGGAACCGGGCGCACGACGTGCCCAACCTGTACGTCGCCGACGGCAGCTGCTTCGTCACCTCGGGCGGCGTCAATCCGACCTCATCGATCGCCGCTCTCGCCCTGCGCGCCGCGGATCACATGGTCGAGACGCGTTTCAACCAGCAGGTGCCGGTATGAGCGGCCCGGGTGGCACGGTGGGTCGGACCGCGCCCGAGGCGGCGCCGGATCCGCTGGACACGCTCGATGCGGCCCGGCGCGCTGCGTTGACGGCCGTGGCCGGGCACCTGGTCCCGGCCGCCCACGGCATGCCGTCCGCGGCCGACGTCGTGGGTGACATCCGGCTCCGGTTCGTGCTCCGCGCCCGACCCGATCTGGTGGAGCCGCTGCGCGCGGCCCTGCGAGTCGAGCTGGGCGATGACCCCGCGGAGCGCCTGGCGACCCTCGAGCACGACGAGCCCGACCACCACGCCGCGCTCGTGCTCACCGTCGTGGGCGGCTACTACACCGACAGCGACGTCCGCGAGCGGCTCCACTACCCCGGGCAGGAGGCCAAGACCCTGTACTCCTGGAAGGTCCCGGACTTCATCGAGGAGGGCCTGACCGACCAGGTGCTGGCGCGGGGCCCCATCTGGCGGGACCCGGCGACGGGCCGTCGGGCCGGGCGCCCCTGACCGAACCCCGTGCACGGCGACCGATCGCGATGCGGCGACCGATCGCGAGCGAGCCAACAGCAGGGAGACAGCGATGACCGCACCCGCCGCAACGACCACCACCGGCTGGCTCGATCCGTTCCTCGCGGACTGGCGCCCGGGGACCGGCGCCCCGGTCGATGTCCATGAGCCGGCTACCGGCCGGCATCTGCTGACGATCGACCGCTCGACGCCGGACGACGTGGCACGTGCCGCCGCCGAGGCCGCTGCCGCGCAGCCGGCGTGGGCCGCGACGAGCTATGTGGAGCGGGCCGCGATCCTGCGCCGGGCGGCCGAGATCTACGAGGCCCACCGCGACGAGCTGGGCACCTGGACGCAGCGGGAGACCGGCGCCATCCACGACAAGATGCACCACGAGCAGAACTTCACGATCGCCGAGCTGCTCAATGCCGCGACCATGCCCTCGCAGCCGTACGGGTCGCTCGTTCCGTCGGTGGTGGCCGGCCGGCTGTCGATGATCCGCCGCGTCCCGGCCGGCGTGATCGGGGCGATCACACCCTGGAACTCCCCCAGCGTGCTCGGGATGCGTGTCGTGGGGCCGGCGCTTGCCACCGGCAACGCCGTCATCCTCAAGCCCGATCCCCAGACGCCGGTGTGCGGTGGGGCGATGTTCGCCGCCGTGTTCCGTGAGGCCGGGCTGCCCGACGGTCTGCTGCAGATCGTCGTGGGCGGCGCGGAGACCGGCGAGGCCATCGTCACCGACCCCAACGTCGACCGGGTCTCGTTCACCGGGTCCACCGCCGCCGGCCGGCGGGTCGGAGCGCTTGCCGGCGAGCGACTCAAGAAGGTCTCGCTCGAGCTCGGCGGCAACAACGCGCTCGTCGTCCTCGACGACGCGGATCTGGACGCCGCCGCCTCGGCCGGGGCATACGCCGCGTTCCAGTTCCAGGGCCAGGTGTGCTTCGCGACCGGACGCCACATCGTCCACCGCAGCGTGGCCCCGGCCTACGTGGACGCCCTGGTGGAGAAGGCCGCCCGGCTGCGTCTTGGCGATCCCTACCGCGAGGAGGTGGACCTGGGGCCGATCGTCAACGAGAAGCAGCTGGCGCGCGTCGACGGGATCGTCCAGCGATCGGTCCAGGCTGGCGCCCGGCTGGCCGTCGGGGGCACGCACGAGGGCCTGTTCTACCGGCCGACCGTGCTCGCGGATGTGACCACCGATCTGCCGGTGTGGACCGAGGAGACCTTCGGACCCGTGGCGCCGGTGGTGACCTTCGACACTGACGACGAGGCGCTCGCGCTGGCCAACGACAGCGCGTACGGGCTCGCCGGCGCCGTGTACTCGCGCTCGATCTCGCGCGGACTTGCGCTCGCCCAGCGGATGCGGTCGGGGATGGTCCACGTCAACGATCAGACGGTCAACGACGAGGCGGTCGTCCCGTTCGGCGGCGTGGGCCTGTCGGGCAACGGCAGCCGGTTCGGCGGGGCGGCCAACTGGGATGAGTTCACCGAGTGGCAGTGGGTGACCGTCCGGGACGACCCCAAGTCGTTCCCGTACCCGTACTGAGCCGCGACGTCGTGACATCGATCACGGAGGTTGCCCGCCTCGCCGGCGTGTCGATCGCGACGGCCTCGCGGGTGATGTCCGAGGCGGACTATCCGGTCAGCGCAGCCGCCCGGGAGCGCGTGCTCGACGCGGCCCGCACCCTCGACTACGTCCCCAACGCGCTGGCGCGCGGGCTGCTCAAGAGCCAGACGCCGGTCGTTGGCGTGATCGTCCACGACATCACCGATCCCTATTTCTCCGAGGTGGTTCGGGGCGTCGAGGACGCGGCGTCGCCCTCGGGCTTCCTGGTCATCACCTGCAGCTCCGAGCGCGACGCCGAGCGCGAGCGCTCGTACGTCCGGCTGCTCCGATCGCTCCGCGCCGCAGCGGTCATCTTCGCCGGCAGCGGCATCGACGACCCGGAGCTCAACGAGGAGATGGCGAAGCACGCGACCGGCATGCAGGCGTACGGCGCGGCCATCGTCCACCTCTCGCCCCATGCCGCGGGTGAGCCCGACATCGGCGTCGACAACCCGGGTGGGTTGGCGGCCATGATCGAGGCCCTGGTCGCGCTCGGTCACCGCCGGATCGCGTTCCTGGCCGGGCCCAGGACGCTGTACGTCGCCCGCGACCGGCTCGCCGGGTACAAGATCGGTCTTGCGCGCGCCGGGATCGAGGTCGACGAACGCCTCGTGATCCACACCGGCTTCAGCCGGGAGGGCGGCACCCTGGGCATCGACACCCTGCTTGCCGGCGGTGCCGCGTTCACCGCCGTCGCGTGCGCCAACGACCTGCTCGCGCTGGGCGCGCTGGATCGCCTGCGCGAGCTCGGCGTGGACGTGCCCGGCGAGGTCTCCGTCGCGGGGTTCGATGACATCGCGGTCGCATCGATGACCGCGCCCAGCCTGTCCACCGTCCGCCTCCCGCTGCGCGAGATGGGCCGGCTCGGGTTCCTTCACGTGGACCGGATGCTTGCCGGCACGGAGCCCTGGCACGAGACGCTGCCAACCGACGTGATCCTCCGGGAATCGACCGCGGTGCCGCCCGCCGTGCCGCTCGCGGTTCCCCTTGCCGGCCGCCAACACATCGCCATCAGTCCGGGAGCCAGCGAATGACGCTCAATCTCCGCGGGATCGTGCCCGCGTGCATCGTCACCTTCGACGCCGACGGCCGGTTCGACGAGGCCGCCTACCGGCGATACCTGCAGTGGCTGCTGCCGCAGGGACCGGTCGCGCTGGCCATCAACGCCGACACCGGCGAGGGGCCGCACCTGTGGCCCGACGAGCGGGAGCGGGTGCTCCGGGTCGCCGTCGAGGAGGCGGGCGACGTGCCGGTGGTCGCCGGACTGTCGGCCCAGTTCACGGCACAGGCGGTCGAGGAGGCGAAGCGCGCCGAGGGCGCCGGGGCACGCGGCTTGCTGGTGTTCCCGATCCCGGCCTACCAGGGAACCCCGCTCGATCCGGCGATCCCCGTCGCGTATCACGAGGCCGTGGCGCGCGGCTGCGGCCTGCCGCTGATCGCGTTCCAGCTCCAGCCGGCGCTGGGCGGCGTCATCTTCAGCGAGGAGACCCTGGCCCGGATCGCCGCGATCGATTCCGTGGTCGCGCTCAAGGAGGCGTCGTTCGATGCCCGGCTGTACCTCCAGACGCGGCGGATGATCGAGCGTCTGCCGCGCCCGATCGACCTGCTGACGGGGGATGACAACTTCATCTTCGAGTCGTTCGTGATGGGCGCCGAGGGCGCGCTGATCGGGTTCGGGACCCTGGCCACCGATCTGCAGGTCGAGATGGTCCGGCTCACGCGCGAGGAGCGGTGGGCGGAGGCCCGGGGGATCTGGGACCGGATCCTGCCCCTCGAGGAGGCTGTCTACGGCCAGCCGGTGCGTGACTACCGCGCGCGCACCAAGATCGCGCTCCAGCACCTGGGCGTCATCGAGAGCACGGTGATGCGGCCGCCGCTCACCCCCGTGGGCGACGAGGCCGCCGCGCTGGTCCGGGTGGCGTTGATCGCGGCGGGCCTCGCCTGATGGAGGAGGGATCGGCGACGGTCGCCGCGGATCTGGTTCTCGGCGGCCCGCTGGCGGGCCGCGTGGTGCTGGTCACCGGCGCCAGCCGCGGGATCGGCGCCGCGGTGGCCGTCCGCGCCGCCGCCGACGGCGCGACCATCGCGGTTCACTACGGCAGCTCCGCCGATGGCGCACGGCGAACGCTGGAGGCGGTGCGCGAGGCCGGGAGCGACGGCGAGGCGTTCGACGCGGACCTGGCCGACGGAGCGGCCGCCGAGCGCCTCGTCGCGCGGGTCATCGAGCGCTTCGGCCGGATCGACGGCCTGGTCAACAACGCCGGCCTGACGCAGGTGGGCCCGTTCCTCGAGCTTCCGCCCGCCGGGTGGGACGCCGTCATCGCCACGGACCTCAGCGCGGCATTTCATACCTGCCGTGCGGCGTTGCCGTCGATGGTCGAGCGGGGCAGCGGGGCCATCGTCAACGTCGCTTCGCGGCTGGGCCAGATGGGCATCGCCGAGACCGCGGCATACAGCGCCGCGAAGGCCGGGCTCATCGGCCTCACCCGATCCCTGGCGACCGAGTTCGGCCCGCACGGAGTCCGGGTCAACGCCGTCGCGCCCGGGATGATCGTGACCGAGATGACGACCGATCTCGCCGACAGCGACGAGGGCCGGCGCCGCCTGCGCGGGATGCCGCTGGGGCGGTTCGGGCGGCCCGACGAGGTTGCCGAGGCGGTCGTGTTCCTGCTGTCCGACGCGTCCAGCCTGTTCCTGGGTCAGACGCTCAACCCCAACGCCGGGGGCTACATGCCGTGAGCGCGCCCGCCAGGAGCAAGGTCATCCCCGTCCACGACGCGGTCGGCCTCGTCCGTGACGGCGCGACCGTCGTGATCGGTGGGTCCGGTGCGGGTCACGCGCTGCCGCAGCGGTTCATCGACGAGCTCGCGGCGGTCTACGCGGCCGAGGGCCGTCCCCGCGACCTGACCACGGTCCGGGTCGTCGGCATCGGCGACTTCGCCGACCGGGGGTTCAGCCAGCTCGGCCTGCCCGGGCTCCAGCGACGGACCATCGGCAGCAACATCGGCAACGAGCCGCGCCTCGGCGCGCTCGTCGAGGCCGACCAGATCGAGGCCTACTCGTTCCCGCAGGGCGTGCTCTCCCAGCTGATGCGCGAGATCGCGGCCGGCCGCCCGGGGCTGGTCACCCACGTCGGGCTCGGCACGTACGTCGATCCCCGCCAGACCGGGGGCAGGCAGAACGCGCGGACCACCGAGGACCTGGTCGAGCTCGTGACGCTGCGCGGGCGGGAGTGGCTGCTGTTCCATGCCTTCCCCATCGACGTGGCCGTCATCCGCGGCACCACCGCGGACGAGGACGGCAACCTCACGATGGAGGGTGAGGCGGTCCAGGGCGAGATGCTGGCGATGGCGATGGCGGCCCGCAACAGCGGCGGGATCGTGATCGCCCAGGTCCGCCAGGTCACCCGGCGAGGGAGCCTGCCGCAGCGCGAGGTCAAGGTGCCCGCCGCGCTGGTCGACCACGTGTACGTCGATCCCGACCAGTGGCAGACCTACATCACCCGGGATTCGCCGTACTACGCGGGGACCCTGCGCCGGCCGGTCACCGACGAGCCACCGCTGCCGCTCGACGTGCGCAAGTTGATCGCGCGCCGGTCGCTGCTGGAGTTCCCGCCCGGCGCGATCTGCAACCTGGGCTTCGGCATCAGCCAGCTCATCGGCCGGGTGGCGTGGGAGGAGGGCATCACGGACCGGCTGGTCCTGACCGTGGAGCAGGGGATCTTCGGCGGCGTGCCGGTGGCCGGCAACGAGGGCGGCGCCGGGTTCAACTACCAGGCGATGATCGACCAGCCGTACATGTTCGACTTCTACGACGGTGGCGGGCTCGACATCGCCAGCCTGTCGTTCGCCGAGGTGGACGCCGAGGGCAACGTCAACGTCCACGCGTTCGAGGGTCGGGTGCGCGGACCGGGCGGCTTCCCCAACATCAGCGCCCGCACCCCGCGGCTCAACTTCGTGGGCACGCTCACCGCCCAGGGGCTCGACCTCCGGATCGACGGCGGGGTGCGGGTCATCCGGGAGGGTAGCCTGCGCAAATTCGTGCCCCGGGTCCGCGAGATCTCGTTCAGCGGCCGGCTCGCACGCGAACGAGGCCAGCAGGTGCGCTACATCACGGATCGGGCCGTGTTCGAGCTCGCCGACGAAGGCCTGGAGCTGATCGAGGTCGCGCCCGGCATCGACGTCGAGCGCGACGTGGTGGGGCAGATGGGGTTCCGGCCGCGGGTGGCGGCCGATCTCCGCACGTCCGACCCGAGGTTGTACGCTGACGGCCCGATGGGCCTGGCGGCCGACTTTGCGGCGCACGCGGAGACCGGCCGCGCCGGGGCGGCGCCATGACCGGGTCGCTGATCGACCTTCGGCTGGACCGGGTCGCCCACCTCGAGCTCGTGAACCCGCCCCTCAACCTGATCACACGCGAGCTCCTGGTCGAGCTCGACCGCGCGCTCTCGGTGCTCGAGACGGCGGCCGCTGGCGATGTCCGGGCGGTGGTCGTGAGCGGGCGCGGCGAGCGCGCGTTCTCGGCGGGCTCGCACGTGGGCGAGTTCGAGGCCCAGCGTGGCGGCGCCGCCAGGCCACGGCTGGCGTTCGAGGAGCACATCGTGTCGCGCCTGGCCGGGTTGCCGATGCCCACGATCGCGGCCATCGAAGGCAGTGCGCTTGGCGGAGGCCTCGAGCTGGCCCTCGCATGCGACCTGCGGGTCGCGTCCGAGCTGGCGAAGCTCGGCCTGCCCGAGGTGCGTCTGGCCGTCATTCCGGGCGCCGGCGGCACGCAGCGGCTGCCGCGGGTCGTGGGGATCGGATGGGCGAAGGAGCTCATCCTGACCGGCCGGATCCTCGATGCCGCCGAGGCCGGGCGGATCGGCCTGGTCAATCGGGTCGTGGCGGCCGGCAAGGCGTTGGCCGCCGCCGGCGAGCTGGCGGCGGAGATCGCCCGCCGCGGGCCGCTTGCCGTTCGCGAGGCCAAGCGGCTGATCGACTCGGCGCTCGAGGTCGAGCCCGAGGCGGGCCTGGCCGCCGAGCTCGACGCGTCGGTCCGGCTGTTCGCGAGCGAGGACGCGGTCGAGGGCGCGAAGGCCTTCTTCGAGAAGCGTGATCCGGGGTACCGGGGCCGATGAGGCCAACCGCAGCGAGGTGGTATGCGCATGAGTGACGTCGGCCGGTTCGGGGTCTTCCTTCCCTCGTACGTCTGGGAGGGCGACGGCCCGGAGCGAGCACGCGGCATCAAGGCCTTCGCGCGCAAGGTGGAGGAGCTCGGCTTCGACTCCCTGTTCATCACCGACCACCTGCTCGCCGCCCGCCGCTTCTACTCGGTCAACTGGCTCGAGCCGCTGATGGCGCTCGGGGTGGCGGCCGGCGCGACCGAGCGGGTCCGCCTGGGCACCTCGATCCTGATCATGCCGCTGCGCAACCCGGTGGTCCTGGCCAAGGAGCTGGCGACGCTCCAGTTCCTGTCGGACAATCGGGTGATCCTGGGTGCCGGGGTGGGCTGGAACGACGTCGAGTACGAGGCCGTCGGCGTCCACAAGACGGAGCGCGGCAAGCGCACCGACGAGATGCTGGACATCATGATCCCGCTGCTCGAGGGCGAGACCGTGACCTACCACGGCCGCTACTACTCGGTCGACGACGTGTTCATCGAGCCGCGGACGACGCAGCGCCCCGAGATCTGGATCGGCGGCGGATCGCAGCTGGCCGACCCCAAGTCGCCCGATCTGCCCCGCTTCGTCGAGTCGGTGAAGGCACGGACGATGCGCACGGACGGCTGGATCCCGCGGCCGACGTGCCCGCCGGACGACATCGCGCGCGACTGGGCCGAGCTCCGGACCTACTACACCGACCACGGCCGGAGCCCGGACGAGTGCGTCGTCGCGCACGAGAACTTCCTCCACCTGGTGCTGACCGACGACCCGGCCAGGGCCCGCGAGGAGCAGCACCGCGCGTTTCTCAAGGTCATGAGCGCCGAGCGCGGCGAGCACTACCTGGAGTCCGTGTACCTGTTCGGCACGCCCGACGAGATCGTGGCCAGGCTCCAGGCACGGATCGACGCCGGCGTCGAGTACTTCATGCTCCACACCATGACGCCCGACCCGGCGCAGCTCCGCCACTGGGTGGACGAGCTCATCCCGGCGCTCACGTTCCCGCCCACCGCGGGGCCGGTCCGGCGGGTCGTGCCGGTCGCCCGGTGAGCCGCGGATGACTCGCCGGGTCGGCCTGCTCGGCAAGCCCCTCCGGCGGCGCCACTCGCAGGTGATGCACGACGCCGCCTTCGCGGCCGCGGGCATCGACGCCCGGTACGTGCTGCTCGAGCTCGAGCCCGAGGCGGTCGAGGCGACCGTGCATGAGGCCCGCGGGCCGGACTGGCTTGGCCTCGGGGTGACCGCGCCCTACAAGCGCGTGGTCGCCGACCTGTGCGACGTCGTGGACCCGGGCGCCGCGGCGATCGGCGCCGTCAACAACGTCGAGCGCACGATGGACGGGCGCCTGGTCGGGTTCAACTCCGATGCGCCGGGCTTCCGGGCAGGGGTCGAGCTCGCGATGGGCCACTCCCTCGATGCGGTCGACGTGGTCGTTGCCGGTGCCGGTGGTGCGGCGCACGCGGTCGTGTTCGCCTGTCTCACCGGCGGGGCGAGACGGGTGATGATCGGAAACCGCACCCGGTCGTCGGCCGAGGCGCTGGCCGCCCGGTTCGAGGGCACCGGCCCCGGAGTGGTGACAGCGACGGCGCTCGACGACCCGGCGTTCGCGCATGCGCTCGCGACGGCGGACCTCGCCGTCAACGCGACGACGGTGGGCATGGTCGATCCGGGGGCCATGATCCCGGTGGATGCGTTACCGGTCGGCGCGACCGTGTTCGACCTCGTCTACGTGCCGTCCGAGACCCCGCTGCTGCGAGCGGCGCGCGCCCGCGGCCTGCGCACCGCCAACGGCTCGGAGATGCTGATCGCGCAGGCGGCGATCGCGTTCGAGCGATGGACGGGGATCGGGGGCATGGCCGGCGTGATGCGGACCGCGGTCGCGCCGCTCCTCGCCGACCCGGCTGCGGAAGCCTGACGAACGCGATGCGGTACGCGACGCTGACCGACCCCGCCGGGCTGGTGGTCGCGACCCTGGCCGGCGATCGGGCGCTCCCGATGGACCGGCAGCTCACGATGAACGACGTCGCCGCCGGCGGTGTCCCCTCGAGCGGGTGGAGCGGACGCCCGCCGGGCGTGCCGCTCGCGACCGCGAGACTCGGGCCGGCGGTCCCGCATCCCGGAGCGATCTACACCGTCGGCGACAACTACCGGTCGCCGGGTGAGCACCCGGACGGCCACCCGCCCCGTCCGCTCGTCTACGGCAAGGCCCCCAGCTCGGTCGGCGCCCTCGGTGCATCGCTCAGCTGGGACCGGTCGCTCACGGCCAACGTCGACGCCGAATGTGAGCTCGGCGTGGTCATCGGCCGGCCCGCGGTCAACGTGCCACCCGAGACGGCCCTCGACCATGTGTTCGGCTACACGATCGTCAACGACGTGTCGTCGCGCGACCCGTGGCTCGACGGCGACCAGTGGCTGCTCGGCAAGTCGATGCCCGGGTTCTGCCCGGTCGGCCCGTGGATCGTCACCCCCGACGAGCTCGATCCCGCCGACCTTCGGCTGGGTTGCAGGATCAACGGCGAGCCGATCCAGGACGGCCGGACGTCCGACATGCGGTTCCCGGTCGCGGCGATCATCTCGTTCCTCAGCCGCCACGCAGCGCTGCGACCGGGCGACCTGATCGCGACCGGCACACCGGCGAGGCTCACCACGCCGCCCGGTCCGAAACGGCACCTCGAGCCGGGCGACGAGGTGACCGCCTGGATCGAGGGCATCGGGGAGCTCACCACCATCATCGGCTGAAGTCGGAGCCGCGGAGCAGGAGGGTGCGAGCACGATGAAGGAGACGTCATGAAGCCACCGACCGTGTTCCTGGGTGAGATGACCACGCTCGAGGTCGAGGCGTTCCTCGCCGGGCATCGGACCGTGATCGTGCCCATCGGCTCCACCGAGCAGCACGGCCCCCACGCGCCGCTGGGCACCGACGCCCTGATCCCGGCCGAGATCGCCCGGCGGGTCGCGCCCCGCGTGGGCGCTCTCGTCGCGCCCGCCGTCAACTACGGGCTCTCGTATCCGCACACCGGGTTCACCGGCGTCGTCCAGGTGCGGATCCCGACGTTCATGACGCTCATCGAGGACCTGTGCGCCTCGCTCGCGACGGTCGGCTTCACCCGGATCGTGTTCCTCAACGGCCACTACGACAACACCTACGCCATCGCCTATGCCTGCGCCAACGTGGCTCCGCGCCTTCCCGAAGGCGTCCGCCCGTTTCCACTCAACTACTGGGACGGCATGACCCCGGCCGAGGCCGCCGAGTTCTTCGACCCCTCCAACGGCCTCCACGCCAACAAGGGTGAGACCGCCGCGGTCATGGCGATCAACCCGGACCTCGTGGACATGGAGCTCGCGAACGAGGAGTTTCCACCGTTCCCCGACGTCACCAACGCAGCAGCGGTGCACACGGCGTTCTTCTTCTCGGCACCCGGCTCCGTCCATCGGGCGACCGCCAGCGGCACCTGGGGCGACGCCCGGGAAGCGACGCCGGAGTTCGGCGAGCGCTACCTCCAGGTCGTGACGGAGGCCACGATCCGGCTGCTCGACGACGTCGAGCGGACGTTCGAGGCGATGCCACCGCGCTGAGTGGCGCGGTGGCTGATGCACGGCACCGCTGCCTGATCCGCGACACGAGCCGTTGCGGCGGCTATGGTCAGGACATGCAGGCGCAGGATCAGGTGGTCGCGACCGGGACGGTGGCCTTCCTGTTCACCGACATCGCCGGCAGCACGCGCCTGTGGGAGGCGATGCCCGAGGCGATGGGTCGCGGGAGAGGGCGGACGTGACCCAGTCAGGACGCAAGGCGGGGGATCTGGTGACCGTCTGCCTGCCGGACATCCCCGAGCGGCGTTTCATGGGCGACCTGCCCTCGGGCGCCAAGCTGCTCCTCGCGCCCGAGTCGGGGCCCGCTCCCGACCTGAGGCAGGTCGACCTCGTCGTGCCGGCGCGATGGATGCGCGAGCCGCTGTTCGAGGCGCTGGCCGCGCCAGGTCGCTTGCGCGTGATCCAGACGCTGAGCGCCGGGGTCGACTGGCTCGCCGGCCATGTGCCGGCCGAGGTGACCGTGTGCAACGCCCGGGGCGTCTACGATGGTCCACTCGCGGAATGGGTGGTGGGGGTGATCCTTGCCCACCAGCGCGGGCTCGCTCGCGCCCGAGACGCACAGTCGCGGGAGGAGTGGGCGGACTTCGACCCCGACGAGCTCGCCGGGCATCGCGTCGTCATCCTCGGCTTCGGCTCCATCGGTGGGGCCGTGGCCGCACGCCTGGCCTCGTTCGACGTCGAGGTCGTCGGTGTGGCCCGGACAGCCCGCGAGGGCGTCCTGGGTCTCGACAGCCTCGACGGCGTCCTGCCCCGGGCCGACATCCTGGTCGACCTGCTGCCGCTCACGAGCGAGACCCATGGCTTCCTCGACGCGCGCCGGCTCGGGCGCCTGCCGAATGGGGCGCTCGTTGTGAACGCCGGCCGCGGCGGGACGGTGGACACGCAGGCCCTGGTACGCGAGCTCGAGCTGGGCCGCCTGCGGGCGGCCCTCGACGTCACCGACCCCGAGCCGCTGCCCCCAGGGCACCCGCTGTGGTCCCTGCCGAACGCACTGATCACACCCCACGTCGCCGGCAACTCGCCGCAGGCCACGGTGCGTGCCTTCGAGCTGGCCCGCGACCAGATCCGGCGGCTCGCTGCCGGGCAGCCGCTGATCAACGAGGTTCCCCGCTACGCGCTCGCGTGAGCCGGACTGACCCTCGACTGGAATCGGGCGCGGAGGAGCCGCACACGAACCGGTCGCCACGGAGGATCCCCATGACCGAGCACCGCGCCGACGGCACGCCCCCCGCAACGATCCGCTACCTGAGCCGGGCCGACGTCGAGCGTGCCGGCCTCTCGATGGATCAGGTGATCGACGCTGTCGAGGCGGGGTTCCGCAGCAAGGGGCACGACGCGGTCGAGTTGCCGGCCAAGACGGCGGTCCACCCTGGCGGACCCGACAGCTTCATCCACGCCATGCCGGCCAACATCCGTGATCTGCGGTCGACCGGCCTCAAGTGGATCTCCGGCTATCCGGAGAACCAGGCCCGCGGGCTGCCGTACATCAACGGCCTGCTGATCATGAACGACCCGGACACCGGGATCCCGACCGGCGTCATGGACGCGACCTGGATCACCGCGGTGCGGACGGCCGCGGCGTCCGCGGTCTCGGCGCGCTACCTCGCTCGAACGGACAGTCGCACCCTGGGCATCCTCGGCTGCGGCGTGCAGGGCGAGGCCCACGTGGACGCGCTCCGGTGCGTGCTCGGCTCGCTCGAGGAGGTCCGGGCCTACGATCCGGATCCGGCCCGGGCGGAGGCTCTGGCGTCGGGCGCCAGGGCACGTCATGGACTGCGGGCGGTGGTGGTCGAGACACCCGGGGCCGCCGTCCGGGGCAGTGACGTGATCGTCACCGCCGGCCCGATCCTGCACAGACCGCACGCCACGATCCGCGCCGGCTGGATGGCCGCTGGCGCGTTCGCATCGGCTGTCGACTTCGACAGCTACTGGCACCCGGACGCGCTGGCCGAGCTCGACCTGTTCACGACCGATGACGTGCCTCAGCTGGAGCACTTCCGGTCGCTCGGCTACTTCCAGGCCATCCCGCCCATCGCCGCGGACCTCGGCGAGCTCGTGACCGGGGCGAAGCGCGGCCGGACGAGCGAGGGCCAGCGGACGATGGGCTGCAACCTGGGAGTGGCGATCGACGATGTCGCCGTGGGCGCAGCCCTGCTGCGCGAGGCGGAGCGGCAGGGCCTGGGTACCACGCTCGAGCTCTAGCTGGCGCCCCGGGGACGGCGCCGCGCCGACAGTGCCCCCCGGGCGATCCAGGACTATGCTCGTGGGCGCCCCCTTGCTCCATGGCACCCGCGCGGACGTCCGGACATGATCGAATTGAGCGCCTCCGCCGCCTTCACCGTCAACGGGATCGAGCACCTGCCCGCGCCCGGGCCGGACCGCAGCCTCCTGTTCGTGCTGCGCGAGGAGCTCGGGCTCCTGGGCGCCAAGCCGGGGTGCGGCGAGGGGGCGTGCGGGGCCTGCACCGTGCTCCTGGACAGCAGCCCCGTGCGCGCCTGCCAGGTTCACCTGTCCGAGGTCGCCGGTCGGCCCGTGCGAACCGTGGAAGGGCTCTCCGCAGCGGGGACCCTCCACCCCGTCCAGCAGGCGTTCCTCGAGACAGGTGCCTTCCAGTGCGGCTACTGCACGGCGGGCATGATCCTCGGCACGATCGCCCTCCTGGAATCCGACCCCGAGCCCGACGACGCCATGATCCGTGCCGCTCTCCATGACAACGTCTGCCGGTGCGGCACGTATCCGCGGATCCTGCGAGCAGTGCGCCGGGCCGCCCAGCTCCGGCGTGGGGCTGAGGCAACCGCTGTTGCAGGCTCGCCGGCGCTCGCACCCTTGCCTTCGGCGACGGATTCCGTGCGGCCACGGCCACGACAGCCGTGGGACCTGTCGGTGGCGGAGGACCGGGACTGGTTCGACGTGCTGCCGGCGGGCCTCGTCGTCGCGTACGAGCCCGGCTGGGCGCCCGGCAGCGGCTGGACGACGAGCGCCGGAGCCTGGTTGCACCTCGGCGCCGATGGGATCGTCACCGCGTTCACCGGGAAGGTCGACGTGGGCCAGGACAACCGGACCTCCCTCTCGATGCTGGTGGCGGGCGAGCTGGGCGTGTCGCTCGGGGCCGTGACCCTCGTGATGGGCGACACGGACCTGTGTCCCCACGACCAGGGGACGTTCGGCAGCCGCTCCATGGTCGATGCGGGCAACGTGCTGCGTCTTGCCGCCGCCGGGGCCCGCGCATGCCTGATCGACCTCGCCGCGGACCGGCTGGACGTCGAACCCGGGACGCTGGTCGCCGGGGACGCGGTGGTTCGGCCGTCGGCGGGCGGCCCGGGCATCGGCTACGGGGAGCTCGTCGCCGGGCTCCGGCGGGTCGAGCAGGTGGCGGCCGACGCCCGGGCCAAGGCTGCGGCGCGGCGCGCCGACCCCACCCGGGCGGCGTCGGTCCCCCAGCCCGCACCGCGCGTCTCCAGCCTGGCGGTCGTGACCGGAGCAAAGCGCTTCCCATCCGACCTGTCGATGCCCGGGATGCTGCATGGTCGGGTCCTCCGGTCGCCGGCGGCCGGCGCCACCATCCGCTCGGTCGACACCGCCCGCGCCGAGGCGATGCCGGGGATCACCGTCGTGCGCGACGACGATCTCGTGGGCGTCGTCGCGACGAACCCGTTCGCCGCCGGACGAGCGCTCGCCGAGGTGGCCGTGGAGTGGGATCTTGCGCCCCAGCCGTCGGAGGCTGGCCTCGAAACCTGGCTTCGCGAACACCCCGCGCCGGCCGGGGAGGAGGAAGGCTGGGGCGGCCCCTTCCACCACGAGACCGGCGACGTCGAGGCTGCGCTTGCCGTCGCCCCGATCCACCTCGCGGCGACATACACCACCGCGTATATCGCCCACGTACCGCTCGAGACGCACGTGGCGCTCGCGGCCTGGGACGGCGACAGGCGCCTCACCATGTGGACCGGCACCCAGGTCCCGTTCGGTGTCCGCTCGCAGCTGGCTCAGCGGCTCGGCATTCCGGAGGAGGATGTCCGGGTGATCGTCCCGGACACGGGCGGCGGGTTCGGCGGCAAGCATGCCGGGGAGGTGGCCGTGGACGCCGCCCGGCTGGCCCGCGCTGCCGGTCGGCCCGTGAAGGTTCGATGGGGCCGTCCCGAGGAGTTCACCGCCGGTTACCTCCGTCCGGCGGCCGTGATCGACATCCGGAGCGGAGCCGATGCGGACCGGCTGACGGCCTGGGAGATGCGCAACGTCAACGCCGGGATGTTCGGCCTGGCCGGGCCCTACGAGGTCCCCAACCAGCGGCTCGACTACCAGCCCGCGGCCTCGCCGTTCGCGCAGGGGTCGTACCGGGCCCTCGCGGCCACGGCCAATCACTTCGCCCGCGAATTGCACATGGACGAGATCGCCGGGGCCCTCGGCACCGATCCGCTCGCGTTCCGCCTGCGCAGCCTCCGCGACGAGCGGCTGGCCACGGTGCTCCGGGCGGCCGCCGGGCGCATCGAGTGGGATCGCTCGCGACCGGCGGGGACGGCGACCGGGATCGCCGCCGGCATCGAGAAGGACGCCCGGGTCGCGACCGCCGTCGAGATCCGGGTGGGCGGTGATCGCCGGCTCGAGATCCTGCGCGTGGTAACCGCCTTCGAGTGCGGGGCGATCGTGAACCCCGACGGCCTGGCGAACCAGGTCGAGGGCGCGCTGGTGCAGGGCCTGGGTGGCGCTCTGTTCGAGGGGATCCGGTTCGGCGACGGCGTCATCCACAACGCATCGATGATCGACTACCGGGTGCCCCGGATCGACGACGTGCCGCCGATCGAGGTGCTCCTGCTCGATCGACCGGACCTGCCGCCGGCCGGCGGCGGCGAGACGCCGATCATCGCCATCGCCCCGGCCCTGGCCAACGCCATCGATGCCGCCACGGGAGTGCGCCTGCGGTCGATGCCGCTGGCCCCGGACGGGATGGTGCCCGAAGCGCGCCCCTGACCGACCGTCCCCAGCCAGGGTCCGACGCGATGTGCACCATAGCCCAGGTGGTGCAATCCTCTGATGGTGGCACCGCGATGGCGGTGGCATCGCGTGCGCCCTGGCCCGCGTCCCCGGTGTCGTGGCCAGGTCCCGAACACGGACGAGCGAGGCAGGGCATGATCACCGAGCACCACCTCACCTTCGGCTTCCCGCGCATGTACAACGAGCCCGGCGAACGGCGTGCCTTCCTGCCGTCGCTGATCGGCCTGATCGCGGAGATGGGGGTCGACGTCTACGTCGAGGCAGGCAGCGGGGCCGGCATGGGGTACGCCGACGCCGACTACCTGGCGACCTCGCCCAACGTCCACATCGTCGACGAGGCCACCGCCTACCGCCAGGACATCGTGGTAGTCCTCCGGGCGCCCGAAGGGCGGTACGAGCTTGCTCGGCCAGGGGCGATCCTGATCTCGATGCTCCACTTCACCACGCGTCCCGAGCGCGTGGAGCTGCTTCACCGCCTGGGCATCGAGGCCGTCGCCCTCGACATGATCACCGGCGACGATGGGAGACGCCTCGTACAGAACCTGCGCGATGTGGCCCGGAACGGCCTCGCTGCGGCATTCGACGCCCTCGAGCGGCGCTGGCCGCCCTTGCTGACGCGCGATCGCCCGGCCGTCAGTGTCACCATCCTGGGGGCCGGCGGGGTCGGCAAGCACGCGATCGAGTGGGCGTCGAAAGCCGGCAGCGAGGCGCGTAACGAGCGCTTCATGCGCGACGGCCTGCCGGGCGTCGAGGTGGTGGTCGTCGAGCAGAACCTGGCCGGCCACGAGGCCTACTTCCGCAATCGGCTGCCGCTGACCGACATCCTGGTCGACGCCACGGCCCGCCGCGACACGTCGCAGCCGCTGTTTCCCAACACGTGGCTGGGCCTCCTGCCCGATCACGCCGTCGTGTGCGACCTCGCCGTCGATCCCTATCTGCTCGACGACGATCCGCCCGTCGTGCGCGGCATCGAGGGCATTCCGCAGGGCAACCTCGACCAGTGGGAGTTCGGCCCCGATGACCCAGCCTGGGATCGGCTGCCGCCGGTCGTGCCGACCGCCAACCGGCGGACCGTGGTCTCGTGCTACTCGTGGCCCGGCGTCGATCCCGAGGCCTGCATGGAGGCCTACGGCGCGCAGCTGACGCCACTGCTCAAGACGCTCATCTGGTACGGGGGTCTGGCCGCGATCGGACCCAAGGTCTCGTTCCATGGCCGAGCGCTGTGGCGCGCCAGCCTGCGGCATCTCCTGGGTGAGGAGCCCGTGGCCTGAGCCGCTTGCGGCGCCGGCCGGGACCGGCATCGCCCGCGTGCCTTGCCGCGCTGGCCGGGACCGGCGACGGCCGTCAGGTCCGGCCGGCGACCGATGAGTTGGGACCTCGCGCGTCGTCTTGACTGGCGGCGCCGGGCGACGACCCGTCGGCGCCTACGCCCCCGTCCGGCGGTGCTGCGACGGGCATCGGGCTCACCACGCCTTCCCGGCTCCGCCGAACATCTCGATGTGGTGCGCCGCCATGTCCTTGACGGCGGCCCGCTGGACCTTGAACAGCGACGGGGGGTCGTACTTGCCGGGGTGCTCGGTCATGAACGCGTAGCCCGACTGCATGAACGCGATCTTGAGCGCGGTCGAGATGTTGACCTTGGCGCAGCCACGGCCCACGAGGTCCGTGAACTGCTCGGGGCTCATCCCGGTCCCGCCGTGGAGGGCCACCGGGATGCCGGTCGCCGCGACGATGTCGGTCACGCGCTGGCTGTCGAGCTTGGGGGTGGCCGCGTACGTGCCGTGGGCGTTGCCGATCGCGGGCGCGAACACGTCGACGCCGGTGGCCTCGATGAACTCGACCACGGTCTCGAGCCGCTGCACGTGCTCCGCCTCGTCGCCGGTCATGTCCTCGGTGCGCTTGAAGCCCTCGATCTCACCCTCCACCGCGGCCCCGTACCGCCTCGCCTCGGCGACCACCTCGATGCACTGGCGCTGGTTGTCCTCGACCGACAGCGAGGACGCATCGAACAGGACCGAGTTCCAGCCCGCCGCGAGACAGGCCGAGATCACCGACCGGTCGGGGCAGTGGTCCAGATGGAGCGCGACCGGGACCGAGAGGTCCCTGGTCATCTCGGTCCACATCGCGTACATCACCTCGACCCCGGTCAGCAGCACGTGCTTGACCGAGGTCTGCACGATCAGCGGCGCCCTGAGCTCTTGGGCGGCGCGCGAGGACGGCCTCCATCGTGAGGTCGTTGACGACGTTGATCGCGGCCACGCCGTAGCGCTCGTCGAACGCCCGCTTGAGGATCTCCTGGGTCGGAACGACCGGCACCTCACACCTCCGTCATGGGACGCCTATCGGATCCCGTGTCCGGCTCGGGGGCCGTCACGTGCCGTGCCCATCGCGTTCGGTGCCCGCCGCCCGTCCCGTCCAGGCGTCAAGCGCGGCCTGCAGCTCCTGATGTTGGGCAGCCGCTGCCGCAAGCTCCTCCCCGCGCACGCTCGCGTCGATGGCCTGGCGCATGGCCCGAACCCCGGCCGCGGGGCCCATCGGATGCCCGTGAACCGCGCCGCCCGCGCCGACGGCGTGGTCGATCCCGAGGTCGCTCAGCAGCCGCGGGACGAGTCCCGGGTGCACGCCACCGCCCGGTGCCGGGAGCGCAGGCCCGATGGCGTGCATCGGGGCACGAAGCGCCGTCGCCAGGCGCAGGTGCTTCGAGCGTGCGAACCGCAGGCTGCCGTACGGCGAGGGGTAGACGACCAGATCCGCGCCTGCCAGGCGCGGCAACTTGCCAAGCACGACGATGCGAGCTCACCCCTGACCGCGGCGACGCGTAGTGCGCCCCCGCGAAGGCCAGGTGGGCAAGGATCGGCACGTCGACCCCTGGTTCGTCGGCCAGCATCGAGAGCGCGGAGATGCCGGTCGTCAGGTAGTCGACCATCAGTCCGGTCGCGCCCGCGTCGACGGCCCGCCGTGCGTTGTCCAGCATCCGATCGGGTCTGTCGGTGACGTTGGCGAAGAACAGGGTTGTCCGGCCGCTGACCTCGGACGCCTGCCTGGCGGCGAGCGCATGCGCACGCACCCGATCCGTGAGCTCGCTCCAGGGGTGCGAGACCAGCAGCTCGTCGTCCTTGACGGCGTCGGCTCCGCCGAGCGCGAGCTCGCGGAAGACGTCGGCGCTCTCCGTCGGGGACAGGCCCAGCGAGGGCTTCATCATCACCAGGACCAGCGGGCGGTCGTGGACGCCCAGACGGTCGCGCAGCCCGGCAATGCCGAATTGGGGGCCCGGGAAGGTCCGCGTGTACCCCACCGGCAGCGCGAGGTCGATCAGCTTCACAAGCCCGGACGACGCGCACTCGCCGTAGACGGTCGCGAGCAGCAGCGGGAGCTGGTCGCCGACGTTGTGGCGCGGGAACGCGATCTGGATGACCCAGTCGTCGGCGTCGAGGGTTGGCTCGTCCCCGAGCTCGTGGTCGGGCACCTGCCACAGGCCGATCACGCGGCCACCGTGACGCTCGCGGATATCCGTCGCATCGCTGGCCGGCGGGACCCAGGTGCCGGTCGACTGGAGGTCGGCCAGCCCCTGCGCGGCCCGCTCGATGTCGACGCCGGGCGCGGCTCGATACAGGTAGGTGGCGACGATGAACTCACCGTCCCCGGGGCTTTCTGGCAGCCTGAAGGTCATCGCCCTTCCTCCACTGTGCGTGGCCGCTCGACGTGGCTTTCCGCGAGCAAGGGCATCATCGCGACCGACCTCGAGCGGAAACCGGCCAGGCTTCGATTGGCTGCCCGGCCCGGCCGACCCAGACCCAGTCGTGGAGGTTGAACGTGGTCCGGATCTGGCCCGGGACGAGATCGAGCATCGCCCCAAGCGGCGGGGTTGAGCCGCTGAGCTCCACCGTGGTGTGCTCGTCGCTGACCGCCACGACGACCCCGTCAAACCCGCTCGGCAGCGGCCGCCCGTACTCCATCCCGAGCACCCGGCGGCCTGCGTCCAGCACGACGCGCCCACGATGGCGGCTGATCACGCTCGCCCGGACGGTGGCTGCGCACCGGAATGGCAGCCCCAGCGGCAGCAGCTCCGGCTCCATGAGGCAGTAGACCCCGGCCTGGATCTCGGTGATCACCGGGTCCACGATCGCCTCGCGCAGGGTGGATGTCCCGGCCGCTGACACGACGTCGACCCTGCGGCCCGCGGCGCGGAGCGCCGACGCCACATCGCCCAGGATCGCGTAGGCGGACGCGATGCGCGCGGCGCGATCTGCGACCTGCGGTCGGAGCCGCCCCTCGAAGCCCATCACGCCCGCCAGCTCCAGGCCGGGGAGCGCCTCGATGGCGGTTGCGAGCTCGAGCGCCTCCGTGCTCGACCCGACCCCACACCGGTGGATCAGCACGTCCACGTCGATCAGCACGCCAAGCGTCACGCCCATCTCGACCGCGGCACGTGCCAGTCGAGCGAGCGGTTCCGGCGCGTCGACCGCGACCGTTACCCGCGCCTCGAGCGCGACCCGCGCCAGGCGATCCATCTTGGCGGGATCGACGACCTCGTTCGCGAGCAGCACGTCGTCGACCCCGGCCTCGACGAAGGCCTCGACCTCGCCGATGGTCGCACACGTGATCCCGATCGCCGAGCCCCCGAGCTGGCGCATGGCAAGCCCCGGGGTTCGGTGGGTCTTGACGTGGGGCCGGACGGTCTTGCCGGAACCTTCGAGCATCGCGGACATTGCGGCCACGTTCGCGTCGAATGTGTCGAGGTCGACCACGAGCCCCGGCGTCGAGAAGTCGGTCGGGGCCGACCGGGCGACGCCTTGGGCGCGCGCGGCGACAGCGTCGCTCATCGGGCGGCCAATCGCTGCCGCACGCTTGCGTATCGGGCGCCGCGATCCCCGTCCGGCTCGAACCTGCGATCGACCCGCACGAGCCGGCTCACCGCCTCCGAGACGTTTGGATAGATGCCGGCGCCCACCCCGGCCAGGATCGCCGCGCCGAAGGCGCCGGGCTCGTCCTGGGCGACCACCTCGACGGGGAGCCCCGAGAGGTCGGCGTGCAGCTGCAGCCACCAGGTGGAGTGCGCGCCACCTCCCGTCGCCCGCACCAGGGTCGGAACGATCCCATGGCGGCGAAGCACGTCGAGCGAATCGACGAACCGGCAGGCGATGCCCTCGAGCAGCGCCCGAACGATGTCGACGCTCGTTGTCGCGAGCGTGAGCCCGGCCACCGAGCCGCCGAAGCCGGGGGTCGCATCGACGTGGGGCAGCGGCGTGAATCCAGGATCAGCAAGAACGTGGCCGGGACCGGGCTCGGCCTCGCTCAGGCGCCCGTCCAGCTCGTCGATCGTGAGCCCGGTCAGCGATCGCGCCCAGTCGATCACGCTCATCCCATTGGGATCGGTGACCAGCACCGCGAACCCAGTGGGGCCGGGGTGCGGGAACACGCTCACCCCGCTGTGGACGAGGTCGGCCGGCCAGCCGCGCTCGACGGGCATGACGAACGAGTGCCAGGTGCCGCAGGCAAGACCGACCACGCCGGGGTCGACGGCCCCGGAGCCCACGGACGCCGCGTACGCGTCGTATGCGCCGCAGACAACCAGCACGTCGGGCGACAGCCCGCTGCGTGCGGCGGCGTCCGCTGTGATCGGGCCGATCGGCTCGGCGTTCGGGAGCACCTCCGGCAGCCAGGCGGGATCGATGCCGCTCTCGGCGATGCGGTCGGGCGACCAGCCACCGGTCCCGATGTCGTAGGTCGCCCATGTGCCGGCATCGCTCCAGTCGGCCACGGGCCGGCCCGTCAGGTGGAGGGCGAAGTACTCGTGCCAGTTCATGAACCAGCGGGTTCGTCGCACGACGTCGGGCCGTCGCTCGCGCCACCACAGCGCGCGGTTGACCGGGTCCATCCGCCGCGGCACATGCCCCGTGAGGGCGAACCACGCCTCCGGGGAACGCCGTCCGGCCGTGCGGGCGGCCACGTCATCGCCGCGCGTATCCGCGGTCATGAGGCACGGCCCCAGGGGCGTCCCGTCGGCATCCACCGGGAACACCTCGCGACCGGACGAGCTGAACGAGATGGCGATGGGCGGATCGCTCCTCAACGCAGTGTCGGATACGACATCCTTCAGGGCGGCCCAGAACGCCTCGGTCGAGTCACGAGCATCAACCTCCCAGTGACCCGGCCGGGGCCGGTGACCGGCGACCTCGCGCCGCGCCGCGGCCAGCGGCGCCCCGTCAATGCGGTACGCCGCGACCTTGATCGCGCTGGTGCCGAGATCGATTCCGATCAGGCTCATGCCCCGGGCACCCTAGGCCTCGTCGGGGATCGCTTCCCCGGGCTGGCCGATCCAACCGATCGTCGAGAGGATGGGTGTCTCGGTCTCGTCAGGGACGACGATCGCGAGCAGGACACCCTCCGCCGGCGATTCCACGGCGAGATTGATCTTCTCGGTCTCGATCTCGACCAGCGGCTCGCCTCGGGCCACGGTGTCGCCGACAGCCTTCAACCACTGTCGGACCACGCCCGTCTCGAGGTCCTGGCCTGCCTGCGGCATCACGACCCTGATCGCCACATCACCCCTCCTGCGGTTTGGATGTCCGCATGATAGCCAAATGTTCTGTGAATTGAAACGCAATGCCCCCACGGGCACGCCAAGACGCCCGAGATTGGTGGATCATCCCGGTATATCGCCTTGACCCGGCCGCCGACCGACCCCTACAATCCCTTTCGTTCTGTGTTTGCAAACACAGCGATGAATAGGTGCTCGACTCACCGTGATCACTCTTTCCAGGGGCCGAGAGCCTGACGACACAGCGAGCGGCGCCGCCTGGCACGGAGGGAACGCCCTGGTGCACACGCCCCGAGAGGTGTCCGAGTCGTACTGGACGGCAGAGTGCCGCCGGGACATCGATGCCACCGTCGCCCACTACCATCCGAGCGGGTCCTACGAAGGACCCGACGGTGTCCGGCGCGGACAGGCGGAGATCCGGCGCATGTACGAGGCCTCGGCCCGCGACTACCCCGGCCTCGAGGTTCGGATCGTACGCGAGTTCCCCGGCGACGAGGCGACCAGCGCCCTCGAGTTCGACGCGGTGCTGGTCGATCCGGGTGGCGGGCGCCACCGGGTACGCGGGGTCAACGTGGTGTCGGTCCGGAACGGCCGGTTCGTATCGGTCCGTTCCTACGAGGACCCGCCGATGCGGCTGTGACCAGCCGGCCCACCAGAGGGGGGAGCCCAGTGGAGGAGCGCCAGCGCGATGACATCGGCGATGGAGGCCATTCGACCCAGAATCGCCCCGGTTCGGTCGTACAGCACTCGGTTCGAGCGTAGCGAGACGCCCATCTCTGAGGATGGGATGTGGCTCAACGGTCGGCAGGACGGCATCGATTGGTGTGACGTCGTCACGCATGACGGTGAGGCGTTCGGCGAGGTCAGCCGGATGGCCGTCGCGGAGCGGCGGTCCGAGCAGGAGACGCTTGGTGCCGGGGCAGAGGGAGGCGGCGCGACCGAGGGCGACTACGACGACCCGACAGCCGTGCTCTCCGGCGCGTGGGGACCCAACCAGCTGGCGCGCGCGACCGTGTTCAGCCGGAACCCCACCGACCAGTACTTCCAGGAGGTCGAGATCCGGCTTCGCAGCTCGATGACCCCGCACAGCTGCACCGGCTACGAGGTGTTCTTTCGGTGCCTGAAGACAGACGCCGGCTATGCGGAGATCGTGCGCTGGAACGGCGCGATCGGCGAGTTCACCTCGCTCAAGAAGCTGATCGGGCCGCAGTACGGCGTCCGGGACGACGACGTCATCGAGGCGTCGATCGTCGGCAGCTCGATCACGGGCTACATCAACGGCGTCGAGGTGATCTCGGCGACCGACGACCGATATCCGACCGGGAGTCCGGGCATCGGCTTCAACTTCTTCGTGGGCGACACGAACGTCGACCACGGACTCCGTTCGTTCGAGGTGGACACGTACGACTGACCGGGACAGCCCGGTAGTTGGAGGAGGCATACGTCATGAGAACCCCCCGTTACCTGGTGGTGATGCTGGTGTCGCTGTCGCTGGTCGCGGCATGCTCGAGCACGACCGCGACCCCATCCTCGGCGCCACAGACCGAGACGCCCGCGACCACGGCGCCACAGACCGGGATGCCTGCATCCGAAGCGCCGTCCGAGCCTGAGGCCTGGACCCAGAGCGACATCTTCCAGGGCTTCGACCCCATGTCCCTGGACCTGACCGGCTACACGCCAGGGCCAAACGGTGAGCATTCGACCCCCGCTGCCGACGTCCCGGACCCGACGCCCGACTGCCTGCAGCAGATCAAGGACCAGCATCTCAAGCTGGCATTCCTCAACGGCCTTGCGGGGCTGAGCTGGATGTCGGCCATCGAGGCCGGCGTGAACGCGAAGGCGGCCGAGTACGGGATCGACGTGGTCGCGACGGCGTCGACTGACTTCGATCCGGCCAAGGAAGCGTCCGCTGTCGAGACCGTCATGGCGAGCAAG
Organism: uncultured Chloroflexia bacterium; assembly: GCA_963713095.1. Lineage (GTDB taxonomy): Bacteria > Chloroflexota > Limnocylindria > Limnocylindrales > CSP1-4 > CAIXZV01. Next base: position 616,825 of record CAVQKK010000003.1, on the reverse strand, counting down.
CCGGACATCCTGATCACGATCCCGGTCGACCCGACGGCGGGCGCCCAGGACTACAAGCCCGCCCTCGACGCGGGGGTCACCATGGCCTTCTACGACAACCCGGTCGATGGCTGGACGGCCGGCGATCAGTACGTCGCCATCAGCACCGGCGACCACTACCGGATGGGCAAGACGGCAGCCGACCTGCTGGCGGATGCCATCGGTGAGACCGGCACCTACGGGTTCATCCAGCTCGACGTCGTGTTCTACAACAGCAACAACCGGGAGAAGGGGTTCCTGGCCGAGATGGCGCAGGCCCACCCCGGCATCCGGAACGTCGCCTGGGCGGGGTTCACGGACGAGTCAACCATCGGCGCCACGGCCGACGCGATGCTGACACAGCATCCCGATCTCGACGGGATCTACGTCTCGTACAGCGGGGCCGCGACCGCCGTGTTCGCGTCGCTCGCCCAGGCCAACAACACGCATATCAAGGTCGTCACCCACGACCTCGACGCGGCCAACGACGTGATCATGGCCACCCCCGGCAGCAACTACTACGGCACCGCGATCGAGCACACCTTCGATGAAGGTGCCAACACTGTGAAGGCGGCCGTGCTGCAGCGCTGCGGCGTGGACGTCCCGCCATTCATCGTCGTCCCGGCACTGGGCGTGACACGCGACAATCTCGCCCAGGCGTGGCAGGAAGGATTCCACCAGGATCCGCCGGCCGAGGTCCAGGCTGCACTGGCCCAGTGACGCACTGCGCGGCCTGATCGCCGTGCACCCAACGCGCGGACGCCCCGCGTCCGCGCGCATCCTCATGCGGGAGCGATGACGGACGGATGAGCAGCGACAGCGTCACGGCAATCGCGCACGGGACTGGCCCGTCCCGATGGCGAATCCCACGGGGTGCGATCGTCTATCTGGGCTTCGTGCTCCTGTTCGTTGTGTTCGCGATCGTCCTCCGCGACAGCGGCTTCCTCACCGTCGACAACCAGCTCAACATCCTTCGCCAGACGGCCTTCGTGTCCGTGATGGCATTCGGCACCACGTTCGCGCTGTCCGCCGGGGAGATCGATCTTTCGATCGGGCAGGTGGTGGCGCTGTCGGCGATGGTCACGGCCGTCCTGCTGCGCGATGCGAGTGCCATCGTCGCGGTTCCGGCGGGGCTTCTCGTCGGCGTCGCCGTCGGGCTCGTGAACGGGCTCCTCACGACGGGCCTCCGCGTCCCTTCGTTCCTCATCACGCTGGGGACGGCGGGGGTCGTCGGCGGCCTCTCCAGGTGGGTCACCAGCCTTCAGCCTGTGCCCGTTCTCGACGCGACCTACACGTCCATCTTCGGATCGGGAGATGTTGGGCCGATCCCGAGCCTGTTTCTGTGGACGCTGGGCGCGCTCGTCATTGCCCATCTCGTGTACCGCAAGACGACCTTCGGTCGACAGGTGCTCGCTACCGGCGGCAACCGCACCGCGGCCCGCTACTCGGGGATCAACGTCGCGCGGATCCGGATCGCGAGCCTGGTCATCTGCTCGACCTCGGCGGCCCTGGCCGGCCTGCTGTACGTGGGCCGTCTCCACAGCGCCCGCTACAGCCTCGGCGAGACCGATCTGCTCACCGTGATCGCGGCCGCCGTGATCGGCGGCACCAGCATCGCCGGCGGTCGCGGGTCGATCATCGGCGCGCTGATCGGGTCGCTCCTGATGGGCGTGCTGAACAACGGGCTGATCCTCATGGGCCTCTCGGTCACCGAGCAGATGATCGCCCGCGGGGCGATCATCATCGTGGCGGTCGCGCTGAGCCTCCGCGAGGCCACGGAGGGCTGACCCGGTGACCAGCGACATCGCTGCCGACCCGGCGGGCCAGCCGCCGCCTGCCCTCCTCGCCGGCGGAATCCGCAAGTCGTTCAGCGGGGTCGAGGTGCTCCATGAGGTGGACTTCACCCTGCGGCGCGGCGAGATTCATGGCCTGGTCGGCCAGAACGGCGCCGGGAAATCGACACTGGTCAAGATCCTCGACGGCGCATACGTCGCCGACGCGGGCCGCGTCGAGGTGTACGGCCCCGGCACCGGGCGGTCCGCGGCGAGGTCTGCCGGCCGGCCCGGGATCGCGATGGTGTTCCAGGAGTTCAGCCTCATCCCCGCGATGTCCGTCGGCGCCAACATCATGCTCAATCAGGAGCCCAGGGGGTGGCTGCGCCTGATCGACGATGCCGAGGTCGATCGTCGCGCAGCCACAGCCCTGGCGCGCCTCGGCGCCGACATCGACGTCCGCCTGCTGGTCGAGCAGCTGCCGGTCGGGTCGCGCCAGCTGGTCGAGATCGCCAAGGCGATCTCGCAGGATGCCAGCATCCTCATCCTCGACGAGCCGACGGCATCCCTTGCCGCCGCCGAGATCGACACCCTGATGGAGGCGATCCGACGCCTGGCCGCTGACGGGATCTCGATCATCTACATCTCGCACCACCTCGAGGAGGTGGTTGGGATCTGCGACCGCATCACCGTCCTGCGGGACGGCAACGTTGCGCTCGTCGCCGACACCGCGGACGTCACCCTGCCGGTGGTCATCGAGCACATGCTCGGCCGCTCCCTGGAGCGCGCGCTCGCGTATCAGCCGCGCCCGATCGAGCTGGATGGAGCACCGCTGCTGCGCGTGACCGGGCTGGGCAACGACGCGCTGCACGACCTGGCATTCGAGATCCGCGCCGGCGAGATCCTGGGGATCGCGGGCCTGCTCGGCAGTGGCCGCAGCGAGCTGGCACGTGCCGTGTTCGGCATCGACCGCGTGGCGCACGGCAGCATCGAGCTCAATGGCCGGCAGCTGCAGATCGGTTCGCCGAAGGACGCCCTCCGGGCGGGCATCGCGCTGGTACCGGAGGATCGCGCCCGCGCCGGCCTCGTCAGGGACCATCGCGTCGGCGACAACATCCTGATGGCCGCGTGGGGTCGCTTCGCCCGGGCCGGCTTCATCGACGACGGAGCCGCGAGGGCAGCCGCCGAAACGCTCGTCGACCAGCTCCAGATCCGCACCCAGGGCCTCGACCAGGAGGTGCGGCGCCTGTCGGGTGGCAACCAGCAGAAGGTGGTCGTGGCCAAGAACCTGTCGGTGCAGCCCGCGGTGCTGCTGCTCGACGATCCGACGGTCGGCGTCGACATCGCATCGAAGCTCGAGATCCTGGCGCAGATCCGCGGGCTCGCGGAGCAGGGGACCGGGATCCTGCTCGTGTCCTCGGAGTTCGAGGAGCTCGCCGGACTGGCGGATCGCGTGCTCGTCATGCGCAGCGGCGCGTTCGTGCGGACCCTCGACCGCGCCGGCGGCGACGACCTGTCCGAGGAGGGGTTGTCCCGAGCCGTGCAGGAGTAGGGCTCAGTACTCCGGCACGAGCCGCCCGGCCATGACGTCGAGTTGGATCCGCTCCACCTCGGATCCGTCCACGGACGCAGTCACGGCCCGGAGCAACGACGCGTCCGTCGCGCCACCCACCAGCACGGCACGCGTGTCCCGGTCGGCGACGTAGGCGCGGACCGCCGGCGACAACGGCCGATCGAGCACGCCGACCGGCCAGCGCACGCGCATCTCATCCATCGTCCACACCGCCGCGTCGCCTCGTCCCTCGGCGAGGAGGCGCGCGATCTGGGCGGTCATCGCGGGCAGCAGCTCAACGCCCGAACCTGTGAACTCCAGCGCGGTGATGAGCTGCTGATCAGCCGAGTGCTGATCGACGACCACACGGATGCCCTCCAATTCCGGCGCCGTGGCCGTGTAGAACACCCTGTGGCCAGTGTTGTACGTCAGGGGTGGCAGCTCGGCGATCACCGCGTCGTCGGGCGAACACAGCTCGCCAGCGGCGAACGCGGACATGACCACGAGATGGCAGCGACCGTCGCGCAGCGACTGGAGGCGCTGTCGGGAGCCGCGGATGAACACCAGGAACACTTCGATTCCCGACCGGACGAGGAGCTGCTTGATCGCCGTGGCGAGCGCTTCGTAGCGGGGCGAGGACGCCAGCGGAAACGCGATCACCAACGGACGATCGTTCTCGGCCACGGCCCACAGGCGGCCGATCGAGCGAGCGACCATGAACGCGCCCAGCCGTCCGCGCATCTCGACTTCGACGGCGCCGGCCTCCTGGAGCCGGCCCATGGCGAAGTGGATCGACGACAGGCTCGACCGGTGCTGCTGCGCCAGCTGGCGGACCGTCGGCAGGCGGAACGGCGGCTCGGGCGCAACCAGGAGCTGATGGGCGAGCGCCGGCACGATGTCGGCCACCGCGCGTGTGCGGTGGCGTTCGCGATTCTCGAACACGAGACGATCATAGCCGCCTACGGCTCGGCGACGACGACCTCCACCCCCATCTCACGGATCTCGGCGAGCTCGTCCGGATCGACGCCGGGTGAGGTGACGATCCTGTTGACGGCCGACAGGGGTGCGACCCTGACGAGCGCCTCGCGACCGAACTTCGAGTGGTCGGCGAGCAGGGTGACCTCCCTCGCCGCCTCGATCATTGCCCGCTTGGAGTCAACCTCCTCGAAGGTGGGATAGGTGAGCCCGCCACGGGCGGAGACGCTGTGGATCGCAAGGAACGCGTGGTCGACCCGTAGCTCGGCAAGCGTCGCGGCAGCCAGCCGACCGCTGGCTCCGAAGGTGTTGGGCCGGATGACGCCGCCCGTCATGACCACGGTCGCGCCCGGACTGCCCAACAGCTCCAGGGCGTTCGTCACCGCGGTCGTCACCACCACGAGGTCGGGGGTGCGGCGCAGCGCCCGTGCCAGACACAGGCAGGTCGTGCCCGAGTCGAGGATGATCCGCGTGCCGGGGACCACGAGCTCGGCCGCTCTCCTCCCGATGGCGATCTTCTCCTGCGCGTGCTCACGGAGCCGAACGGCCGTCGTGGTCTCGGCACCGGGGCCCGCAGCCACGGCCCCGCCGTGCGCGCGGCGCACGACGCCCAGCTCGGCGAGGCGGGACAGATCGCGCCGGATCGTCTCGTCGGTGACGCCAAGCTGTTCCACGAGATCCCGCGCGCGGACGCTGCCCTGGCGCCGTACCAGCTCGGCGATGAACTCCAGGCGATCCGCGGGCAGGAGCTGCTGGGTCACGGGCCTGGTGGGTCCTCCGATGTCGATCGCGCCCGGCAGGGCGTTCCGGCTGGTCGCAGACGATACCACGTCGAACCTTGACACTGGCCAGAGATCCCCTCAATATTCCACTGATTACCACGTAAAAGCAACATCGCGGGCGGACCCGCGTCCCGCGTGCCCGATGGCTCCGGGACCGAAAGTCCCGGGACGCCCCTCCAAGAGGTTGGACCGCCATGGCCGACATCGGGCGCGAGCTGGTCGCGTCGCTGTACGAGACCGTCCTCACCATCCGCCGGTTCGAGCAGCGGGGGATCGAGCAGTACCGCCTGGGCAACATCCGCGGCTACTTCCATCCCTATCTGGGGGAGGAGGCGATCGCCGCGGGGGCGATCGGCGCCTTGCGGAGCGACGATTACATCGTCAGCACCCATCGCGGGCACGGCCATGCGATCGCCAAGGGCCACGATCCGAGGCTCATGATGGCCGAGCTGTTCGGGCGCGAGACGGGGTACTGCCGAGGCCGCGGCGGCTCGATGCACGTGGCCAGCCGGGCCGTCAGGAACCTCGGCGCCAACGGCGTCGTGGCCGGCGGCCTGGGGATCGCGGTGGGCGCCGCGATGGCAATTCGCCAGCGGGCCGGACATGAGGTGGTCGTCGCGTTCTGCAGCGACGGCGGATCCGCGAATGGCATGTGGCACGAATCGATGAACCTCGCCGCGATCTGGGACCTGCCCGTGATCTTCGTGCTCGAGAACAACCAGTACGCGGTGTCCACGCCGATCACGGCCAGTGCCAGGGTCACCCATCTGTCTGAGCGCGCAGCCGCCTATGGGATGCCGGGGATCACCGTCGACGGCAACGATGCGGTGGTCGTCTACGGCGCGATGCAGGAGCCGTTGCGGCGTGCCAGAGTGGGCGAGGGCCCAAGCCTCGTGGAGTGCGTCACCTTCCGGCATGGCGGCCACCATGTGAACGACCCCGGCCTGTACCTGCCCAAGGAGGAGCTGGAGCGCTGGAAGGCGCGCGATCCGCTGGATCTCCTGCGCGCACGCATGGTCGACGCCGGGTTCGACGATGCAGCGATCGCCGAGATCGACGGCCGGGTGGAGGGATTGCTTGAGGAGGCCGTGGAGTTCGCCACGGCAAGCCCGGAACCGTCGGTCGCCGAGTTCCTGGCCGAGATCGGAGCCGCCTGATGAAGATGAAGTATCGCGAGGCTCTGCGCGCGGCGCTGCTCGAGGAGATGCAGCGCGACCCATCCGTGTTCGTGATCGGCGAGGGCATCGGCGAGCGCGGCGGGTCCTACAAGGTCACCGACGGCCTGTTCGCGGAGTTCGGGGCTCGGCGGGTCATCGACACGCCGCTCAGCGAGGCTGGGTTCGTCGGCCTCGGCATCGGCGCGGCGATCGCGGGCAGCCGGCCGGTGGTCGAGATCCTGTTCATCGACTTCCTGATGCTCGCGATGGACCAGGTCGTCAACCAGGCCGCCAAGTACCGCTTCATGTCGGGCGGGCAGGGGACCGTCCCGCTGGTCATTCGAACCCAGGGCGGCGCCGGCAACTCGCTGGCCGGCCAGCATTCCCAGAGCCTCGAGGCCATGTTCCATCACGTCCCGGGGCTCAAGGTGGTGATGCCGTCGACGCCGGCTGACGCCAAGGGTCTGCTCAAGACCGCGATCCGCGACGATGAGCCGGTCGTGTTCATCGAGCACAAGCTGCTCTACATGACCCAGGGCGAGGTGCCCGACGGTGAGCATCTCGTCCCCTTCGGCAAGGCCGAGATCCGGCGCCACGGCACCGACGTGACGCTGGTGTCCTGGTCCCACATGGTCACCAAGTGCCTCCAGGCCGCCGAGCAGGTCGCCGAGGAAGGGATCTCGGTCGAGGTGATCGATCTCCGGACCATCGTCCCCATGGACATCGAGTGCGTTCTCGCCTCGGTCGGCCGCACCGGCCACCTGGTGATCGCGCAGGAAGCCGTTCGCCGAGGTGGTGTGGCCGGCGAGCTCGCCGCGGTCGCGGCAGAGCAGGGGTTCTCGGACCTCCGATCCCCGATCGTCCGGGTGGCCGGCCTCAACACCGTGGTTCCGTTCAACCTGGCACTGGAGCGGGCCAGCGTTCCGCAGGTCGAGGACGTTGCCGCCGGCATCCGGTCAGCCGTGGGTGCGACAGCTCCGGCCGGCGCCTGAGCCCGGCCGGGCGAGCGGTGGGCGGATCGACGCGCCCTCTCATCGGTGCCGGCTGGAAGATGCACCTGACGCCGACCGAGGCGATCGGCTACCTGCAGGCGCTGGTTCCGCTCGTGGCCGATGTGGACGATCGCGACCTGTTCGTGCTACCGGCCTTTCCGTCGCTGTTCGTCGCCCGGGATCTGCTGACCGGGACCAACGTGGCATGGGGTGCGCAGGACGTCCATCCCGAGGACGAGGGACCGTTTACCGGAGACGTCTCGGCGCCGATGCTGGCGGACCTCGGCGCACGGTTCGTCGAGGTCGGGCATCCGGAGCGCCGGCGCCAGCACGGTGAGACCGAGGAGCTGATTGCGGCGAAGGTAGGCGCGGTGCTGCGGTGGCGAATGGCGCCCGTGGTGTGCGTCGGCGAGGACCGGCGAGCCGGCCCCGATGCCGCGGCCGACGAGGTCTCGGGCCAGCTCGATCGCCTGCTGGGCGCGATCGCGCCCGCCGCGCTCGCGGATGTCGTGGTCGCGTACGAACCGCTATGGGCCATCGGCATCGACGGCGTGGCTGCGGCGCCTGGGGAGGTCTCGGTCGTTCACGCGGCGATCCACCGATGGTTCCACGCACGCTCCGGGCGGACCGGCCAGGGCGATGGCGCACGCGCACGCGTCATCTACGGCGGCAGCGTCGATGCGGAGGGGGCGGAGGCGCTGCTCGCCGCCCCCGGCGTCGACGGCCTGTTCGTCGGTCGCGCGTCGCTCGACCCGGTGCGGTTCGCGGCGATCGCGCACGTGCCGGTCGGACCCCCCGCCCCGGGTATGGTCAGAGCTCGGCGTTGACGATGAACCCCGCGTCGACGAGCAGAGTCGCCGACGTCACGTAGCTCGCGTCGTCGGAGAGCAGGAAGGCGATCGTGGCGGCCAGCTCCTCGGGCTCGCCGACCCGGTGGAGGGCGATGCGTTCCTGGTAGTAGCGCAGGACCTCCGCGTCGTCGAACATCGGGGCGCTCATGTTTGTGCGGACCGCACCGGGCTCCACCACGTTCACCCGGATCCCGTGCTCACCCAGCACCGCACCGAGCGCCTTGCCCAGCATGCTGATCGCGCCCTTCGTTCCGCAGTAGGCGGTCTGCCCCGGTGCCCCGACGTGCGCCGAGATCGAGCTGACCATGCAGATCGCGCCACCGTGACCCTCGGCGACCATCCGCTTTGCCGCCTCCGTCGCCACGACCCACGTGCCGCGGACGTTGGTCTCGAACAGCTGGTCGAAGTCCTCGATCGAGGTCTTGTCCCAGTCCATGAACGGGTTGATCGCGGCATTCGAGACCACGTAGTCGAGCCGCCCACCACGCTCAGCGGCCGATTGGACCATCGCCACCACGGCCTGCGGATCCCGCATGTCGGCGATCAGCGGGAACCCGTCGCCACCCACCTCGCGAATCCTCCGCAGGGTCACCGTCGGATCGCCGGTCGGGCGCTGGTTGACGGCGACGAGGGCACCTTCCGCCGCGAGTCGGACCGCGGCCGCCTGGCCGATGCCGTTGGTGGCCCCGGTGACCAGGGCCACCTTGCCCGCGAACCGTCGCTCCATGCTGGCCTCCGTTGTACGTTGGGCTTGGTGTCAGAAGATGGCGATCGGGTTCCAGGGCGAGCCGGTCGCGCCCGGAAGCCGCAGCGGGAGCCCGACCACGAGGAACTCCCACCGCCCCTCCTCCTCGCAGGCCAGCGCCAGATCCTCGAATTGGAGGCTGTCAGAGATGCACAGTCCCATGGCTGTCTGCTGCAGGGGATGGATCGGATAGGGGATGTCCTCGACGTTGCTCGGGATCGTCTCGCCATCACCATCGGGCAGGAAGGCGGCGATCCGCCGCTCCTGCATCCAGGGGATCGTGTCGATGGCGAGTCCCGCCTTGCCCTCGCCGTCGGGTGGCGCGTCGTTCCGCCACGGCCCCAGCGCGAGCCTCCGGGCATGGTGCCCCGTCCGGAACACGAGGATGTCACCCTCGCCCAGGCGAACGCCGTGCGCCTGCTCGATCGCCTCGAGCTCCGCCCGGTCGACGGCCTCACCCGGCTCCAGCCACGAGATGCCCCGGTAGCGCGGGGCATCGAGCAGGACCCCTCGACCGACGATGCCGTCCTTGTAGGCGGCGATGCTGCCCCACTTGGATCCGAGCGAGGTGAGGGTCGATGTCGGCTTGCCGTTGTACAGCTGGCCTCGGTAGCCGATGTGGTTGAGGGCGTCGATGTGGGTGTGCGCGTCGCCGTGACTGGCCATGCCAAGGAAGCACATGGCGAAGCTGAGGCCGGCCGGGCCGACCGGGATGTCGTGCATCAGCGACATGTGATGGATCGCAGGATTCGGGTTGTCGGGTCCGGCCACGGTGTTGATCGGCAATGCCATCGACACCCGCCGCCCCGAGTGGACCAGCCTCGTCGCCTCGGCAACGCGCTCGGGCGTGACGTAGTTGAGAGTGCCGAGCTCATCCTCGGGACCCCAGCGGCCCCAGTTCTTCACCGACTCGAAGACCCGGTTGAACTCCTCGAGCGAGACGGGGGCCGGGCGCGTCAGCGTGCGCGACATTGGCAGTACCTCCAGCGTTCGGGTCCGCCGTCCGAGACCTGACCATCAGCCGGGGCAGCGGTCATCAGGCAGCTGAGCTTCTGTTCGCAGATCACAAACGAATTCTACGAGCGGGACTGCTCCGCGTGTGCGCGTTTCGGCCGGCAATCGGGCATGTCCAGCAACCGATCGACCTCGGTCGGCCGGGTGAGCAGATAGAGGTCCACGACCACCAGGACGACGACCACCCCGATCGTGATGATCCTCCGGGGCGTGCGCAGCACATCCTGGGGTCGAGATGCGGCAGGCCGGGGCGGCAGCCAGACGCCCGTCGGTTCCTTCGGCATCATCGAGGTGGTGAGCTCGACGGGCCTGGCGACGGCTGCGGCTGGTAGGTGAGGGTGACCTCGCAGAGGGTCCCAGGCGGATAGTTGGCCCACCCCCCCCAAGGAGGCCAGGCGCGGTCGAGGACCCCCAACCCGGCCACGAGATTACCCTTCCGCCACGCATGGGTGGTCGAGCCGCCGTTGATCATGCCGATGTAGCCGTAGTGCACGGGTTCCCAGCCGTCGGACGCATAGATGGCTTCATGCCAGGCGACTACCGCCTCCTCCGGTGCGTCCGCGACGAACAGCCGCGTGGCGTAGCCGTTGAAAGCGCCCTCGACCGTCCCCCCTGGGTTGCTGCCGTTCGCGGATAGCTGCTCGGCGCCCGGCATCGCCGACGCGAAGGGCAAGGTCGCGGCCAGCTCCTCGTACGAGGGGCCCGCTGGGGCTGAATGGAACAGGATGACGACCACCACCAGCAGCAGCACCAGCACCTGGCCGATGGCGACCGCGACGAGCGCGAATGCAGCCGCGATGGCGAGCAGGACCCCGCGAAGCACCCCCATGGCAGGAGCATCGCCGCCGCGATCGGCGGCGGCAAGGTGCCGAACGTCCCGGGCGGCAGCCGCTTCGGAGCCGGGGGCGGCGTCAGCCACCCGCGACGCGCCGGCGGCGCTCCGCCGCGCGCATCGCACCCGTCCGAGCGTCGCATTCAGGAAAGAGCGACCCCTTGGCAGGCAATCAGGTGAGATCAAGTCTCATGGGCAAGACCTGGCACCCTCCGCGCGGCTCTCATCGGAGTCGGCGATCGACTCCGGTGCCAGCGGTCAGCTGAGCGCGACCTCGTCGCGGAAGGAGCGGACGTCCTCGAGGCGCCGGCGAAGGGCGTTGAGGAACCGGGCGCCCATCTCGCCGTCCACGATCCGGTGATCGGCCGACAGGGTAAGCCTCATGATCTGCCGGATGCCGATCCCACCGTCCACCGCGACCGGGGTCGCGACCGCCGATGACACGGCGAGAATCGCGGCCTCGCCCGGGTTGATGATCGCGCTGAACTGCTCGACGCCGAACATCCCGAGGTTGCTCACGGTGAACGTCGAGCCGGCCAGGTCGTCAGGCGAGATCGAGCCTTCGCGCGCCGCCGCCGCAAGGGCCGCGACCCGGTTGTGGAGCTCGGTGATCGGCAGGCGATCGGCATCGCGGACCACCGGCACCACCAGCCCGGCGGGCACGGACACCGCGACCCCGAGGTGGACGCGACGACGTGGGAACAGCAGCTCGCCGTCGGTGCGCGAGTTGACGTCCGGGAACTCGGCCAGGGACTGGGCGGTGGCGGACAGCACGAAGTCGGTGACCGTGAGGTTGCCGCCCTGCTCCTTGAGCTCGGCGCGCAGCGCGAGGACCCGGGTGACATCGACGGCCACGGTGACCGTGAAGTGGGGCGCGGTCTGCCAGCTGCTGGTGAGTCGCGCGGCGATCGTGCGCCGCATCCGGCTCAACGGACGCGGCTGATCCTCGCCGTCCACCACCGCAACGGGGATGGGCGCAGGTGGCGTGGCGGCCGCGGCGGGGACGACGGCAGGCGACGATGCGCCAGTCCGCGCCTCGATGGCCGCCTGGACGTCGCGTTCCACGATGCGGCCCTCGGGTCCCGAGCCGGCGACCGCCAGCGGGTCGATCCCGGCGCCGGCGGCGAGCCGGCTCGCCCGCGGGCTGATCTTCACCCGCCGGCCATCGGTCGCCCGGGCCGGCGTAGCCGCCGGAGCGTGTGCCTCCGCTGCGGGTACCGCCGGAGCCGCTGGCACCGCCGCTTCCGGCGCCGGAGCCGGGGCCGCCGAAGCGTTGGCAGTCGCCGCGGCCGCGGTTTCCGCGGGGGTCTCAGCCGCGGGCGGTGCATCGGGAACCGCCTCGCCGGCGTCGCCGATCCAGCCGCACAGGGCGTTGACCGGGGCCGTGTCGCCGTCGGCCACGATCTTCGCCAGCAGCACGCCCTCCTCGAACGTCTCGACCTCCATCGTGCTCTTGTCGGTCTCGATCTCGAACAGGACATCGCCCTTGTGAACGGGGTCTCCGACCTCTTTGCGCCACAGGGTCAGGACGCATTCCTCGGTCATCTGGCCAGGCTTGGGCATCAGGATCGGGGTGGCCATGGGTGGGCTCCTCTCGCTCGAGTCGGACCGCTAGACCAGGGCCGCCACCGCGGCGACGATGTCGCCGGCGTTGGGCAGGAACGCCTTCTCGAGGGCCGTCGCCTGGGGGCTGATCCCCGGCGCCGCGCCGATCCGGCCGACCGGTGCATCGAGGTCGTCGAAGGCCTCGGCCTGGATCCGGGCGACGATCTCGTTCACGAACGAGCCCGTCAACACCGCCTGCGCCGCGACCACGCAGCGGCCCGTCCTGCGAACGGACTCGAGGACCGTCTCCATGTCAAGCGGGACCAGGCTTCGCAGATCGATCACCTCGGCCTCGATGCCGCGTGAGGTCGCCAGCTCATCCGCCGCGGTCAGCGCGTCGGGGACCGCGGGGCCCCAGGCGACGATCGTGGCGTCGTCGCCCTGCCGGGCGACGCGGGCCTTGCCGATGGGCGTTGTGTAGTCACCGTCGGGCACGACCCCCTTGGTGGAGTAGAGGCCCTGGCTCTCCACGAACACGACCGGGTTGTTGGTCCGGATCGCGCTCTTGAGCAGGCCCTTCGCGTCCTCGGCCGTGGCCGGATACAGCACGTACAGCCCGGGGATATGGGTGAACAGCGACTCGAGGCTCTGGCTGTGCTGGCCGCCATAGCCCTTGCCGGCACCCACCGAGCACCGGATCACCGCCGGCACCTCGACCTGTCCCCCCGACATGTAGTGCCACTTGGCGGCCTGGTTCGCGATCTGGTCCGACGACATCAGCGCGAAGTCCATGTACATGAGCTCCACGACGGGGCGTAGCCCCACGATCCCGGCGCCCACCGCGGTGCCGCAGATCGTCGCCTCCGAGATCGGCGTGTTGAACACGCGGTCCCGCCCGAAGGTCTCGACCAGCCCCTTCGTCATCTTGAACGCGCCGCCATAGTCGGCCACGTCCTCACCGTAGAAGATCACCCGGTGGTCGCGGCGCATCTCGTCGACCAGGGCGTCCCGGATCGCGTCGCGGTACAGGATCCGCCCCTCGGCGTCCTGCTTGGCCACCGGCACCTCGGCGAGCAGCGCCGGCGCCGCGAACTCTGCGGGGACGACGTCGGAGGTGCCGTCCGTGTACAGCAGGTCGAGCAGGGAGGCGGGGTCGGGGTCGGTCGCGGCTGCAGCGCGCTTCGCAGCACGGGCGTTGCGCTCGGCGGCGTTCGCGAACACGGCTGCGATCTCGCCCTCGCTCGCGAAGCCGCCGGCCAGCAGCTGGTCACGCAGGCTGTCGATCGGGTCGGCCGCCTTCCAGGCCGCCTCCTCCTCGCGGGTCCGGTACTCGTTGCGCGGGTCCGACAGCGAGTGGCCGTAGTAGCGGTACGTCGAGGCCTCGATCAGGACCGGACCCTGGCCGGCGCGGCACAGGTCGGTGGCCCGGGTCACGGCGTCGCGGACCGCGAGCACGTCCATGCCGTTGACGACCTCGGCGTGCATGTTGCCGGTCGCGAACCCGGCCGCGCGCCGGGCGAGGTGGCGGACGCCCATGACCTCCTCGTCGGTCCGGTGCGTCATGCCGTAGTGGTTGTTCTGGATGAAGAAGATGATCGGCAGGCCGTACGGGCGGTCGCCGGCGAGGTGGTTCGTCCACTGGTGCTGCGCTGCCCAGTTGAGCGACTCGAGGACGACGCCATTCGCGTAGGCGCCGTCGCCCGCGAAGCAGCACACGACCGCGTCGCTGCCCTGGTAGCGGCGGGCCATGGCGGCACCGGTCGCGATCGGGACCGATCCGCCGACGATCGCGTTCGCGCCCAGGTTGCCGGTTGAGAAGTCCCCGATGTGCATGCCGCCGCCGCGGCCCCGCCCGTAGCCCTCGTCCTTGCCGAACAGCTCCGCGATGACCCGGTACAGGTGCTCCTCGAGGGCGGCGGCGAGGAGGTCGTCGCGGGTCCCGTCGGTTCGGCCCAGGCGGGCCTGCAGCTGCTCGAGGGTCATCTGGCGGAGCGCGGAGAAGCCCTTCGCGATCGCATCGCCGTGGCCGCGGTGGGAGCTGGTGACGTTGTCCGTGATCCGGAGCACCGACGAGGCGCCCACCGCCGACGCCTCCTGCCCGATCGAGACGTGCGTCGGGCCACGGTAGTCGTAGCCGGGGAGGGGCTCGTAGCCGCCACCAGAGCGCAGGCGGACGATCATCTCCTCCATCTCTCGGATGGCCAGCATGTCGTCCAGGAGGCCGATGGCCGCCGCCTTGTCGATCGAGCCCGATGCCATCTCGGTGTCGAGACCGCCCTCGTACTGGAAGCCCTTGATCGAGCCCAGCTCCTCTTCGAATGGTGCGAAGTCGGGGCGGGTATCGCTGCGGAAGACGGTCTCGGTGGTCATCGGATCTCCAGGATGGGCTTCAGGCTTCAGGCGTCGACGAGGAGGCGGGCGGCTGCCTCGTCGGTCACGAGGCGATGGACGAGGCCGCTACGGAGGGCGGCGTGGATGGCGGGCACCTTGTCGGTCCCGCCGGCGATGGCGATGACGTCCGGCACGCGCCGTGTCATGCCTTGATCACGGTGATTCCCCGGCGCGCGAGGCTGCGCTCGGTGCGTCCGTCCAGCGCGGTGTCGGTCACGACCAGATCCACCGCGTCGAGCGCGCCGGCCTGAACGAACGAGTGGGTCCCGAACTTGCGGCTGTCCGACAGCAGGATGACCTGTGTGGCGCGCGCGAGGACGAGCGTCTTGGTGAACGCCTCAGCCGGGTCCGTGGTGGACAGGCCGTCCTCGAGCGACACTGCGTAAGTCCCGATCAGGGCCTTGTCCACGTGCAGGTTCTCGAGCGTGAACCGCGACAGTGGACCGACGAGCGCCTGGCTCGTTGACCGGAACTCGCCGCCGATGACGATCAGGCGGGGACCGCGTCCGGCCAGCTCCACCATCGCCGGCACGCTGTTGGTCACCACCGTCAGCTGGTCCCAGCCGCGCAGCAGACGCGCGGCCGCGAGCACCGTGCTGCCGCTGTCGAGGTACACGGTGTCGTCTGCGGCCAGGAGGCTCACGGTGCGCGCCGCGATCCGCTCCTTCTCCTCGGCGGCTTCCGCGGCCTTGACCTCGAAGTGGGGTTCGGCGTGCCCCTCGTTCACGGCAACGACCCCGCCATGGACACGCCGGACATGGCCCTCGGCGGAGAGCTCGTTCAGGTCGCGCCGGACGGTCGCCTGCGAGACCCCCAGCGTGGAGCTCAGCTCCTCGAGCCTGGCGGCCCTGCGTGACTCCACGATCGCGAGGAGCCGCTGCCTGCGCTGCGGAGCCAGATCACGCGCGGCCTGGTTGTCGCCTCGGCCAGGATCGGTCACCGCCACCATACTGCGCATACTTGCAAACTCATGCGTATTCTGTCAATCTCGAGCAGAAACAGTCCCTGCCCGCGGGCTGCGCGGTCCGATGGGTAACGTACCGAGCTGCAACAGGGAGGAGTTCCGTGGGATCGAAGTTCTTCGAGCGGCTCCGGGAGGAAACGGACACGCGCGTCTGGGTGAACAACCCGACGCTCGACGAGGTTGAGCTCGCCCTCGCTCAGGGAGCCGTCGGGAGCACGACCAACCCCGCATATGGCGGCAACCTGCTCCGCCGGGCACCGAAGCTGATCGCGCCCGTGATCGAGGAGGTCGTCGCGGGATGTGACGACGATCAGGCCGCGGCGCGACTCGTTCAGCTCCGCCTCGTCAAGCGGATTGTCGATGCCTTTCGTCCCGCTGTACGAGGCCAGCGGGGGGGCGGCGGGCTTCGTCTCCTGCCAGGGGGACCCGGAGGCCGACATGGACCCCGACGATATCGTCGCTGCGGCGCATTCCACGCGCGAGCTCGGACCCAATGCGACCCCGAAGATCCCGGCGACGCTGCCGGGCTTCGCGGCCCTCGAGACGCTCGTCGCCGAAGGCTCGCCGACGATCGTGACCGAGGTGTTCAGCCTGGCCCAGCTTGTCGAGGCCAACGAGCGCTACCTCGCCGTGACCGCAAAGACGGAGCAGACGCCACCGTTCTTCCTGAGCCCGATCACAGGTATCTTCGGCGACCACCTGAAGGCGCTCGCGGCGCGCGACGGCCTCGTCTCTGATCCTCGGGACACGGCGTTCGTCGGCGTCATCCTTGCCCGCGCCTGCTACGAGCTCTGCGAGGCGCGGAGCTATCCGGTGACCCTGCTCGCCGGCGGGGCACGCATCCCGTTCGACCTCACCGGCCTTGTGGGCGCCCGCGTCCACGCGACGATCAACTGGTCGACGTTCGCGGAGATCCTGTCGAGCGAGCCGGACCCCGCAGGCGCCTATGACGCGCCCATCGATCCGGGCCTCGTGAGTCGCCTCGAGGCCGCGTTTCCCGAGGTTCGCCAGGCCCTTCGAGTCGACGGGCTCGGAGCGGAGGGGTTCGAGGAGTTCGGGCCCGTTCAGTACTTCCGGAACAGCTTCGTCGCGGGCTGGCAGAGCGTGAAGACGGCGATTGCCGAGGCGCGACGTGAGGCGGCTCTCACCCCCACCCGGACCAGCGGCCCGGGGTAGCTCTCCCGCCACAACGCGGTCCGCGAAGCGACAGCGTGGAATCTAGAGAGGCGACTCCGTCAGGCCGAAGGCAGCCCGCAACCGACATCAGACCCAGGCCGGGTCGATCTCGCTGGGCTCCTGGGCTGGCCGGACCTCAGTCCAGGTACTCGGGACGAGAAGGCGTGAAGCATTCGACGAGATCTGTCTCCTCGAGGGCCACCGAGCCATGCGCCTGGTTCGAGTCGAAGAGATAGGCATCTCCGGGGCCCAGAACGCGTTCGGTCCCCGCGGCGTCGACAAATCGAACGCGGCCCCGCAACACGAAGCCACTCTGGATCGCGGCGTGCGTGTGGGGATCGACACGTGCACCGACTTCCTCGTGGAAGTGGCACAACATGATGTCCGCGTTGTACACGAGCGTTGACCGGAAGATGCCGGGGCGTATCTCAACGGGCGGAGTCTGCGCCGACCTGACGGAAGGCACGCGTGGTGGCGCTGGCGGCCGTGTCACCCGCTGTGCCTTGGTGAGCTCCGTCGCTCTTTGTGGCGCACATTTCGCATCACTCCTGGAATCTGGCCGCTGTCCGACGAGGCTGTGGCTTGAACTCGACGAAGAGGCGCGGATCGCAACCGGTGTTTTCGGTTACTTGCGATTTGTTGCTATATTTGCCCATGCTACCAGTCCCGGGACCCATCATCAACAAGGGTTTTCGGCGGCGGGATGCCCTGCCGCCATCCGGCGAGCCATCGATCTCGGCCAACGGTCTAGGGCCGGGCCCACCCCTTTGCGCCGGCCGCAGCGCTCGGTCTCCACCGGGGCCCCGGTCTGACGAGAAACGCCCCGAGCCCGGACGCTCAACCCGATGGGTGTCGGACTCAGGAGCAGATGGCAGAGAGGTCTCACATGGCGATCAATCCGTTTGCCTCCGTCGCTCTGGGCAACTCGCCCGTCCTCGTTTCGCGGCTTGGGTTGGGTACCCTCCCGCTGGCGAACTTCCATCGCGTCGTCTCTGGCGGCGAAGCCGCTGACATCGTCTCGCACGCCGTCGACATCGGGGTCCGCTACATCGACACGGCTCCCGACTACGGCTTCGGACTGGCCGAGGAGCGGGTTGGAGCCGCGCTGCGCACGAAGCCGCGATCGTCCTGGGTGTTGTCCACGAAGGTCGGCCGACTGCTCAGGTCCGACGCGCCACCGGACCCCGGGCACTTCGTCAGCGGCAAGCCCATCTTCGTCGAGACCCCACCAGTGAATCCCGTGTTCGACTTCTCCTATGAGGCCACCCTGACCTCGCTCGAGGAGAGCCTTGACCGCCTCGGGCTTGATCGCGTCGACGTCGTGTTCATTCATGATCCCGACGATCACTTTCGGGAAGCTCTCGACGGCGCCTATCGTGCGCTCGAGCGCCTCAGGGCGGACGGCCGGGTCCTCGCCATCGGGGTGGGGATGAACCAGGCCCAGATGCTGGTCGACTTTGCCCGAGAAGGCGACTTCGATTGCTTCCTGGTGGCAGGCAAGTACACGCTCCTGGATCAAGGTGCCCTCAAGGAGTTGATGCCCCTCTGCCACAGACGTGGGATCGGACTGATCCTCGGCGGCGCCTTCAACACGGGGATCCTTGCCAATGCCCAGGCCGACCGGGGTGACCTGGCGTCGGGCGCGACCTTCGAGCACGGGCCGGTGCCTGATCCTGTCATGAGCCGGGTGCGAGCCATCCAATCCATCTGCGACAGGCATGGGGTCCCGCTCAAGGCAGCAGCGGCGCAGTTTCCCTTCGGTCATCCGGCCGTCAGCAGCGTCCTGATCGGGGTGCGGTCGCCGGAGGAGCTGGACGAAGATATCCAGCTGCTTCGTCGCACGATCCCGGGTGAGCTCTGGCAGGAGCTCCGCCATGAGGGGTTTCTGGATGTGGACGCGGCCATTCCGAGCTAGGCGTCAGACTCCGGCTCGCCGGACCCGCGGATGAAACGCCGCGATCACCGTCCGCGGTGGCGCGCGGATCACCGGTCGGCCAACGCTCGGCGCCTCACGGCGAGAGCCCGGCAGGGTCGTCCCCCTGGGATCACGGAGCTGTCTCGAACACGAGGCTGAGCCGCGAGCTCGCGCCGGGCGATGAACTGGCAATGGGGCCATCGTGCGCTCAAGAGGCCCATGCGTCGGACCGGGAGCTGGCGCGAGATGGGCTGCGTTGCTGAGTCGTGGCGTTGTCCCTGCTGGCTGCCGGGAACATCATGCTCGCACCGCCTTTCGAGCGATCGTGGCCATGGCGGCGTCCACGATTGCCTCCACCCCCATGCCGTACCGATCGAGCAGCGCGTCCGGCAGGCCGGAGCTCGGGAAACGATCACGAAGACCGATGCGCGCGATCGGGACCGGGAAGCTCTCGGCCGCGGTCTCCATGATCGCGCTGCCGAGACCGCCGTTGATGGTGTGATCCTCGGCAGTCACGGCGGCGCCGCATTCGCGCAACATGCCGATCACACCGTCGGTGTCGAGCGGCTTGACCGTGTGGACCTCGACCACGGTCGCGCCGAATCCGCGGGCGGCAAGCTCGTCCGCCGCCGCCAGAAGGCGCGGCAGCAGGACGCCGTTGCCAAAGAGGGCGACATCGTGGCCCGCTTCCCTCAGGACGCGGATAGGACCGGCAACGAACGGCTCGTCATCCTCGAACACAATCGGGTCGCGGCCGCTGCCGAGCCGGATGTAGACGGGCCCGTGGATGGACGCGGCGGCTACGGCTGCCTGTCGGGCCTGGCCGGCGTCGGCAGGAACGAGGATCGTGATGTTGGGGATCGTCCGGAGGATCCCGATGTCCTCGAAGGACTGATGGGTGACCCCCTCGCGTTCGCCCGCCGCGATCCCCCCGTTGATGCCCACCAGCTTCACGTCCAGCTCGGGGTAGGCGATGAACGAGCGGATCTGCTCACATGCCCGCATGGTGATGAAACAGGCGTACGTTGCGAAGTAGGGGATGAAGCCGCCGATGGCGAGTCCGGCGGACAGCGCGGTGGCGTGCTGCTCGGCGATGCCGACGTCGATCACCCGGTCAGGATGTTCTCTCGCCCACGCGTCCGCGCGCATCGCCTTCACGCTGTCGGCGCAAACGAGCATGAGGCGCTGATCCAAGGCTGCGATCGCCTCGAAGCCCTTCATGAAGCCGACACGGGTGCTTGCCTGGCTAGTCAAGGTCCCTGCCCTCCAGCACCGACATGGCCAGCTCTCGCTCCGCATCCGTGGGGACGCGCTTGTGCCATGAGTTGTCGGACTCCATGAAGGGAACGCCTTTGCCCTTGACGGTGTGGGCGACGAACACCACGGGTTGCCCGGGATCCGGCGGGGGCAGCCCCGCCTCCATGACCATTCCCGCCTGACTGGACGGCTGTCTGCGGCCTCGCTCGGCTGCCCAATTGAGCGCAAGGGCGATCCGCGCCATATCGTGGCCGTCAAGCTCCACCACGTGCCAGCCGAAGGCCCGCCACTTCTCGGATAGCGGATACAGACCCCCGACGGACTCCACCGTGCCGCCGCTCTGCATCCCGTTGTTGTCGACGATGGCGATCAGGTTGGAAAGCTTGAACTTGGGGGCGCACATGGCTGCTTCCCAGACGATGCCTTCCTCGAGCTCTCCGTCACCCGTCAGAACGAAGGTCACGCTGTCGGATCCCCGCCGACGCGCGGCGATCGCGAGTCCGCAGCCCTGCGACAGGCCGTGACCGAGGGATCCGGTCGTCGCGTCCACGCCAGGCGTGCTTCTCATCACGGGGTGACCCTGGAGCCTGGAGCCGATGGCTCGCAGCGTCCTCAGTTCTGCAGGCGGGAAGTAGCCACGGCGCGCCAGAGCGGCGTACAGGGCCGGACAGGCGTGGCCCTTCGAAAGGATGAAGCGATCGCGGTCGATCCAGTCGGGATCGTCCGGCCGGAGCCTGAGGACGCCGAAGTACAGCGCGGCGAGCAGATCGGCGATGGACAGGGAAGGCCCCGGATGACCGTCGCCGGCGGCATGGACCGTGTTCACGACGTCGCGCCGGATCTGTGTTGCGGCGCCACCAGGGCCTGGACCTGCTCTGGAGATGCTGAGGTCACGAACGGCTTCCTTCCTCGGGGTCCGGTCATCTTCCACTCACACGCCACCCCCCCACGCTCGAGCGAGGCGAACAGTGGTCATATGCAGGGGGCCAGCAGCTCGTCGAGCTCTGGAGACGGCTGGGTCAACGCCACGGCGTCAGCCCAGCCGGCCGCGGTGCCCCCGGCCCGCGCCGCGTACTTCGCCTCCTCCTCGCCCGACTCGAGGTAGGCGCGGTACGGGTCGGCAGGCAGGCCGCGTGCCACCCGGAGCTCGGCGAGCAGCGGGCGCACGTCGGTGTTGAACGCGGCCCACAGCGCGCCGTTCGCCTCGAGCACGTCGCCCGCGGCCTGGGCGGCGAGGAGGACCTCGCGGTCGACGAGCAGCGCCTTGGCGATCGTCTCCTGGAGGTTCATCACGCTCCGGATCATGGCCGGGACCTTGGGCTCGATGTTGTGGCACTGGTCGAGCATGTAGGTCGTGTGGTTGGCGCAGTCCTGGGCGACCGGGTCACTCTCGTCGCGCATGGCGTTGACCAGCTCGTGCGCGATCCGGAACAGCTGATAGGGATCGATCGAACCGACCATCAGGTCGTCGTCGCCGTACTTCTTGTCGTTGAGATCGAACGCGGCCAGGCGGCCCTCGGCGAGCAACAGCGCGACGATCTGCTCGATGTTCACGCCCATCGCGTGGTGACCCGTGTCGACGCACACGCCGGCACGATCGCCCAGCTGACGCACGACGTTGAGGCTCTGGCCCCAGTCCTGGACGTCGGTCGAGTAGAGCGCGGGCTCGTAGAGCTTGTACTCGAGGTACAGGCGGGCGCTCGCCGGCAGATGCGCGTAGACCTCCTGCAGGCCCGAGACGAGTCGCCGGTGGCGGCCGCGCAGGTCGTCCTGGCCCGGGTAGTTGGTGCCGTCGCCCAGCCAGACCTTGACCGCCTGGGCGTCCATGGCGTCGGCGATCTCGCAGCACTCGACGATCGCGGCGACGGCCCTGGCGCGCACGCGCGGATCCGGGTGGCACACCGACCCCAGCTTGTAGTCCTCGTCCTGGAACGTGTTGCTGTTGATGCCGCCGATGACGAGACCCCGCTCCCGTGCGTAGGCGGCGAGCCCCCGGAAGTCGTCGACCTTGTCCCACGGGATGTGGAGCGACACCGACCCGGCGATCCCCGTATACCGGTTCACCGTCGCCGCATCGTCGATCTTCTCGAACACCGTGCGCGGCACGCCCTGCTGGGGGAACACGCGGAACCGCGTGCCGGTGTTGACGAAACCCCACGACGGGATCTCGATGTTGACCCCGTTCATGGCCCACTCGATGCGCTCGATGGCCGGGGCGGACGGCGGGCTTGGTGACGGCGGCGATGGTGGCCATGGTCGTCTCTCCTGGTGCTCAGGCGGGTGCGCCGGTTCGGGAGGTCAGGGCGGCGAACCGCGCTCGGGCCTCGGACCAGTCGCCGGAAGGTTCATACGTGGTGATCGGGAAGGAGCGGGCGGCCAGCTCCCGCGCCTCGGCGACCGAGGCGAGCTCACCGGCGGCGATCGCCTGCATCGCGAGGTTGCCGATGGCGGTGGCCTCGACGGGACCGGCCCGAACGGGCAACCCGGTGGCGTCGGCGGTCAGCTGGCACAGGAGGCGATGGTTGGATCCGCCGCCCACGACGTGGATGGCGTCGATCGCATGGCCGGAGGCGGCGGCCAGCCGGTCGGTCGCAGCGGCGTAGCGCAGCGCGAGGCTCTCGAGCAGCACCCGCATCAGCGTGGCCGTGTCCGGCGGCACGGGCTGACCCGTCTCGGCACAGAACGCGCGCGCCCGTGCCGGGAGGTCACCCGGATGCACGAACCGCTCATCGTCGGGGTCGATGAACGCGCTGAACGCCGGGGCCGTGGCCGCAAGCGCGGCCAGGTCCTCGTAGGAGGGCGCATCGCCGTCGGGCCACAGCGCCCGCCGGCTCTCCTGCACCAGCCACAGCCCGACCACGTTGCGCAGCAGCCGGATCGTGCGGGCGACGCCGCCCTCGTTGGTCAGGTTGGCCGCCAGCGAGACGTCGGAGATCACGGGCTCCGGCACCTCGAGCCCGATCAGCGACCAGGTGCCCGAGGAGAGGTATGCGGTGGACGGGCCGGCCAGCGGCGTGCCGACGACCGCGGACGCGGTGTCGTGTGAACCGGCAAGGACGACGCGCGTGCGCGCGAGGCCGGGCGCCGAGGCGAGATCGCGCACCAGCGGACCCACATCCGTACCGGGCGCGACGAGCTCGGGCATCAGCCGGGTCGGGATGCCCAGCCGCTCGAGCATGGGACGCGCCCAGTCGCGGGAGCGCGCGTCGAGGGCCTGGCTGGTGGACGCGAGCGTGTACTCGGCCGTGCTGGCGCCGGACAGGAAGTGGGCGAACAGGTCGGCCGTCATCAGCAGCCGGTCCGCATGCCGCAGCAGCGGATCATCGTCCACGGTCATCGAGAACAGCTGGTAGAGCGTGTTGATGGCCATGAACTGGATGCCGGTAACGCCGTAGATCTCTTCCCTTGGCACCACCGAGCAGGCTCGCTCGACCATCCCGTCCGTCCGCGCGTCCCGGTAGTGGACCGGGTTCGCGAGCAGGCGCCCGCGCTCATCGAGCAGCCCGAAGTCCACGCCCCAGCTGTCCACGGCGACCGAGGCGACCTCGCCCGCAGCGCCTGCCCTGCGCAGACCGGCCGTGATGTCGCCGAGCAACCGCAGGGCGTCCCAGTGGAGCGTCCCGCCCACGGTCACCGGGACGTTCGGAAAGCGGTGGACGTCGTCGAGCGCCAGCCGGCCGCCGTCGAACGTGCCGATCAGGACCCGCCCGCTCTCGGCTCCGAGGTCGACGGCCGCCATCCGAAGAATGCCGCGCTCAGTCAAGTCGCAGTCCCTCTTCCATGGCGGGGGTCAAAGCCCATCGTGGCGGCCGTGCACGCGTGCTGCCCTCGCTCCATCTTCACCCGGACGGCCTGCAAGCTAGGTGATCGCGGTGCGCAATGCCACATCGGGGCTCAACCAGAATGGAGGCAGATACCCGGCCATCGGGGACAGCGGGAGGATCTCGTCGGGCAACTCGATACCCAGACGCTCACGCATGAACTGCTGCCTCGCGGCGAAGCGTTGCCACACCTCCGGATAGCGTTCCGCGAGCTCGGCCCGCAACGCTTCGTCGGCGGTGGCGATCGTGTCCTCGCAATGGACGACGTGATCCGGTCCATTCTGGTCCGAGAAGATGTCGCAGTCGAGGATCATGCCGCTGCGAATTCGCGCGGCTGAGCCAGCCTCGAACGGGGTGGCCGGCCAGTCCTCCCAGTCGACACAGTGCCCGATGCCCAACGCGGGATGGAAACCCTGCTCGTGGCAGGCTTCGACCACGACCTTTCGGATGTCCTCGGCCGACCCGCCCAGGCGAACCGATTCGTACCATCTCACGACGGTGCGCCAGTAGGGTGCCGCCACGTCCTCCAGGTACCGAGTCCCATCGGTTCGACCGTCGGACTCGCCCGCGCCCAGGAGCCCGCCGCGGGCGCAGTTGCCGCCCCACATGCCGACCATCGCGAACACGGGCTCGCCCAGCTGGACGACTCGGTCGCCCGGGCTGCCGAGGACTGCCGGCAGGTCAGGTCCTGAAGCAACGGCTGGGTGATAGGAGAGCGGCACGCCCGAGTACCGCATGCCCCGAGCGAGGTCAGCCTCGGTCATCCCGGGGCGTGCGGACCTCATGATCCCGCTGATCGCCGCGGCGGCATGCGAGACGCCCCACTCGAAGAATGCGATCTGATCTGCCCCGTGCTCGAGGCGCTGGCCGATCCGCGCATCGAGCAACAGGTCCGTCGCGTCCGTGACCCCGCCATCCGATCCGGCAGCGGCCCGCACCGCATCGACGATGAATGACGGCGCCGCGATCAACGGCGTCGAGGAGGTACCCGGACCCATCCCTATGGTCTTCCAGCCCACGACGCCAACGCGATCGCCGTGCGCGATCCCGGCGCTTGAGATCGCCTCGGCGATCGTCAGGCCGGCGCCTCGATCGATGCCTGAGCAGCTGAAGGCCGGGACCCACAGGAGGTCGATCGCCACAGGGGTGCGGGCTGCGAAGTCGCGGCCTTCCGTCCCGACGAGCATCGATCGCCGGTGCTCGCCGATGACCAGGACTGCCTCCTCGAAGCGCGGATCGAGACCACAGAGGTACGTGAGGTTGCCACGGTGCTCGGGATCTCCGTAGACGACGAGCCAATCGAGATCCGTGGCGGCCCACATCGCCTCGAGCCGACGTTCATATTCCGTGGCCGGAATTGGCGGCGGGGCGACGGGCGGATCGATGTCGGGGAATCCGATCGAGGCGAGCTCCACCGAGCGGATCATGATCGCGCTCGTACCATTTCACGTCCGACCGGCGACCGGCGGGCGCGAAGCCGGTCGTCGCTGGCCGCACCTGTGGTGACCGCGAAGCACTGAATGTCGATCATCACTTCCCCTCCAGCTGTCCGGGCTTGACCCGGTCGGCGACTGTTCGCCTCGGCGCCGGAGGAGGATGACGTCCAGCTGCCGCCGACCGGATCAGACCAGCCGGGAATGCGCGTCCACCCCCAACCGCTGGTAGGATGCCAGAGCTTTCAGTTGATTTCAATCACATTCTTGACATTGCGTTGTCGTGTGATCTAGCCTGCCCGGACAAAGGGGTGCTGGTCGAGGGATCCACGCCCGGGATCGAGAGGTATTCCGTGCCCAGGTCGGCAGATACGAGCAGGTCCGGGACGAAACGTCCGACGTCCGACGTCCGATGACCAGAAAGGCTGATGTTCCGCAGGTCGCGCCCAGGAGAGCGGCCGTCAACCACCCCGGACGCATCCGCCGCCCTTCGGCGGTCAATGGGGCCATGACCGGGAAGCAGATCGGGTTGGGACGCGACCGCCCTACGCGAGCCCCCCGCCGGGCGAGCCTGGTGGACGAGATCATCGACGCCTTCAAGCGGGACATCATCGCGTCCCGCATGCGACCTGGGCAGCGAGTCCCGTCCGAGTTTGACCTCGCCGAGCGCTTCCAGGTCAGCCGTGGCGCCGTACGGGAAGCGATGAAGACACTGCAGGCGATTGGTGTCGTCACGATCCGACGAGGCAACGGAACCTACATCGTTGAGCGGCCCAGCGAATCCCTGCTCAACCCGCTCGTGTTTGCGGTCCTGCTCGAGGCCGCGCGTCCCGCGGAACTCGTCGAGCTCCGTCTGCTGTTCGAGGTTGGCTACTGCCAGCTTGTCGCAGGAGCCGTCACGCCAGACGACTGGGTGGTGATCGAGGCTGCCCAGCAGCGCTTCGAAGCATTGGCAGCAATTCCCGACAGCGATGTGGAGATGCTCACGAGACTCGACCTGGAGTTTCACTACTGCCTGCTGGATGCCACACACAACCCTCTCGTCAGGAAGATCGGCCGCGCGGTTGAGGAGCTCTACCACAACACGATCCGGATCACGCACCTGACAGACCGGGGCAGGGATACAGGGGTCGTCGGACACCGTCAGATCATGGCCGCGATTCGAGGCGCTGACCCCGAGACGATCCGTGCCGAGGTCAGGCAAGCCCTGTCCTACTGGGCCAGCGAGACCGGGCGGGAGGACCCGGAGGCTTCGGCCGGGGCGGTCGATCGGTAATGGACCTCGGACTCAGGATCGGCCCCCGAATCGTCGCGCACGGGCCCTCCGCGGCTGCCTGCTCGACGTCAAGGCGATGCCGCGCGTCCTTCGGTGTCGCGGGCGGCCGGCCCCCGTTGGTCATCGAACCGGTGCGGCGATCCCTTGCTGGATCGCGCCTGTGCATTGCGAAAGGAGGACGACTGGGCAGGGAAGAGCGTCGCATACGCCCGCCGGCAGCTCGAGGCGGTTCAGAGCGAAGCACAGACTTGAGGAACTGATGGAGACGGCACGCGCAAGAGAAGAACGGGGCATCCAAGTGCCTGCACCCTTCTCGCGCTCGATCAAGGTTCTGTTCGCGCCCGATCGGCGGGATGTGGATGAGCTGGCATTCAGTGTCGTGCTCATTGATCCAGACAATGGAACCGACAACCACGTCCATGACCGGCCCGAGTTGATCTACATCGTGTCCGGGCATGGCGTTGCCATCGTCGACGGTACGACGTCGCCCCTTGCCGCCGACACCGCTCTGTTCGTGCGAGCAGGCGAATGGCATCAGATAACGAACACAGGATCGGGGCAGCTCAAGCTTGCGACGGTCTTCGTCCCCGGGATCCGCGCAGAAGACACCTACCGCCGCTGCCTGTTGGCAGCCGGAGCTCCAACCGACACCGGTATCGAGTGATGGCCGTACCGGCGGTTCAAACCTTCGGATCACCAGGAGGAGGTCGGGACATGACAGACGCAACCGGGGCACGCAGGCGCGGTCTCCCGTTCCTGATCACGCTCGTCATGCTTCTATCCGCGTGTACCTCAAACGCGTCACAGGCTCCATCGGCAGGCAGCGGAGCCACGACTCCGGCGGAGCCGACGTCGGTTCCGGCCAGCACGGCTGCCGGACCACAGTCCGGTGGCGTGCTGGTCTTCGCGAGGAACTATGAGCCAGTGAGCCTCAGCCCGGCGGGTGACAACGGAGACAACGGGACGATCTTCACCGTCGTCCAGATCTTCGACCAGCTCGTCGAGGTCGGGACCTCCGGTTTTGACCCCGTGCCCGGTTTGGCAGAGTCGTGGACGGAGTCCAGCGATCAGCTCTCGTACGAGTTCAAGCTGCGGGATGCAAAGTTCTCCAACGGCGACCCCGTGACCGCCGAGGACGTCAAGTTCTCGCTCGAGCGCTTCATCGATCCGAACATCGACACGGAGTACAGCTCTCTCGGTCAGACCATCAAGGACGTGACCGTCGTTGACCCCTCGACGGTCCGCGTCGATCTGACACGGGTCGACGGTGCATTCCTCGCCGAGATCTCCGTCTTCGCCGCCTCGATCGTGCCCCAGAAGGTCGTCGAGCAGGAAGGGGAGGCAGGCTTTGCCGAGCACCCGGTTGGGTCCGGGCCCTTCATGCTGGACTCCTGGGATCGGGGTCAGTCACTGAAGCTGGTCAAGAATCCCTACTACTGGAAGGAAGGGCAACCGTACCTTGATGGCGTGACGTTCCGGTTCGTCAAGGACGACAACGCCCGGGTTCTGGGGCTGCAGGCCGGCGACTTCGATGTCGCTGAGACGGTCCCGTTCGCCTCGGTGGCCCAGCTCAACAGCGGCCAAGGCACGCATGTCCAGTCCGACATCATCATGTCGCTCGACAACATCGCCTTCAACGACAGCAAGGCGCCGCTCGACGAGAAGGCAGTCCGTCAGGCCCTCAACTACGCGACCCCGAAGGACGCGATTCTCAAGAGCATCTACCTCGACCTTGGGACGGTTGCCAACAGCCAGCTCCCGCAGAACGAGTTCTGGGATGCAAGCATCGCGCCATATCCTTATGACATCGCCAAGGCACAGTCGCTGATGGACTCCTCGTCGGTCCCGAACGGGTTTGACCTCCCGTTGGTCATCGTGGCGGGCGATACCGTTCAGCAGCAGGTCGCCACCGTCCTGAAGGATGAGTGGGCCAAGATCGGCGTGACCGTCAACATCTCCCAGGTTGACCAGGGGACGGCAGACACGGCCTTCTCAGGCGGTGACTACGAAGCCATGTGGCGCAACGTGAGCAGCGACATCACCACCGATGACGAGCTGGCGAGCCTGCTCCTTGATTACAACGCGGGGCTGCACTCCTGGTTCACGTACTACGACTCTCCTGAGGCAATCAAGCTCATCCAGGAGGCCAACTCGACGAGCGATATCGCGACGCGCAAGGCGAAGTTCGCCGAGCTGCAGCAGCTGGCGCTCGACGATGCGCCCAAACTTCCGCTCATCTTCCCTGAGGCACGGCAGGGATTGCGCGACCGTGTCCAGGGCTTCAAGACGGTACCCACCGCCTGGTGGAAGCTTGAGGACGTCTGGCTTACGCAGTAAGGACAGTGGTGGGCGCCGGCAGTCGTCGGCGCCCACCACCCCTGGGACGCATCGACCGTGATCCGCTACCTCGGCAGCCGGCTGGCTCAGTCCATCCCTGTGCTCTTCGGCGTCACGCTCGGCGCCTTCCTCCTGATCCGCCTGGTGCCGGGCGATCCGGTCAGGATCATGCTCGGCATTCACGCCTCGCCCGAAGCGATCGCGAACCTTCGCCAGCAGTTCGGGCTTGACCAGCCCCTCATCACGCAGTACTTCCTGTTCATCCGGGGCGCCCTGACGCTGGATTTCGGCGACTCCATCTCACACCGCATCCCCGTCAGCTCCTTGATCGCCGCACGCCTGGTGCCGAGTCTGCTGCTGGTCGGGTTCTCCCTGCTGTTCGCACTCGCCATCGCCATCCCGCTCGGGATCATCTCCGCGATCCGCCGCAACCGCCTCGCGGATCACATGATCCGGTTGGTCACGCTCGTGACGTTCACGATGCCGCCCTTCTGGCTGGGTCTCATCCTCATCCTCGTCTTCGCGGTTGGCGTCGGGTGGTTCCCAACATCCGGGTATGGAGAGAGCTTCGCGGACCATCTGAGGTCCCTGACGCTCCCCTCGATCACGCTCGGGCTGTGGGTGGCACCGCTGTTCCTGAGGACCCTGCGGTCCAGCGTGATCGAGAACAGCACAGCCGAGTTCACCGAGGCGGCCCGCGTGCGTGGCTTTGGCGCGACGCGAGTCATGGTCCGGCACGTGCTACCGAACTCGCTCATCGCGATGGTGACGTTCGTGGGCGTCAGTGCGGGCGTGCTGTTGAGCGGCACGGTGATCGTGGAGAGCGTGTTCGCGATTCCGGGCATCGGCTCCCTGCTCGTGCAGTCCATCCTCGCCCGCGATTTCGCGGTGATCCAGGCGCTCACGCTCGTGTTCGGCGTGTTCGTGATCCTGGCCAATCTCCTGACTGACCTCGCCTACGCGGCGTTCGATCCCAGGGTGAGGCTGTGAGCGAGGGCATGGAGGCAACCGTGGGTCCGTCGATCGCGGACCTGCCCCAGGCGCGCAGCATGCGGCGCGAGGCGCTGGCGGAGGGCCGCTGGCTGAAGGTGACGATCGGCCTCGGTGCACTGCTGGTGGGGATCGTCCTCATCCCGAGCCTGCTGGTGCCCCTGTTCGGCGCAGGTGATCCGAACGCCCAGGACCTGCTCTCGTCCCTCCAGCCACCGTCAATGGCGCACCTGTTCGGGACCGACAACCTGGGGCGAGACATCTTCACCCGTGTCCTGTATGCGGGGCGACTCGACCTCACTGTCGGCGTCGTAACCACCTTTCTGCCGCTGGTCGTTGGCGTGGTGCTCGGGACGACGGCGGGGTACTTCGGTGGACCGTTCGAGGCGATCGTCATGCGGGTGGTCGACATCGTCTTCGCATTCCCGTTCGTCGTGCTCGTGCTTGCCATCGCGGCGATCTTCGGTCCCGGTCTCCTGGGTGTGGTCGTGGGCATCTCGATCGTCGGCTGGGCGCCGTATGCTCGTCTCTCCCGCGGCGAGATGCTGTCCCTGCGGGAGCGTCAGTTCATCCTCGCGGCAGAGACGCTCGGGTACTCGAGGCGGCGCATCATCCTGCGGCACGCGCTGCCGAACCTGATCCGGTCCAGCCTGGTCTTCTCGACGGCAGACATGGTGCGAAACATCGCCACGCTCGCCTCGCTCTCCTACCTTGGGGCAGGCGTCCAGATCCCAACCGCCGAGTGGGGGGCGATGATCGCCGAGGGGCAGACATACCTCCTGTCGGCATGGTGGCTGACGACACTCCCGGGTCTTGTGCTCGTGGTCGCCGGCGTTGGCTTCAGCCTGATCGGCGACGGTGTCGCGGACCGGCTCGGGGCCGAATTCCGTCTCGACCGATGAGTGCCGATGAGCTGCCGCTGCTTTCGGTCCGAGGCCTGACCGTCGCGTTCCCGACGAAGTCCGGCCTCACCGTGGCCGTTCACGATGTCAGCTTCGACGTCGAGAAGGGAAGCTGCCTCGGGCTCGTCGGCGAGTCCGGGTGCGGCAAGAGCGTCACGCTGCGCGCGCTCGTCGACCTCGTGCCGCGTCCGGGCAGGACGCTGTCCGGCGAGGTGATTTGGGACCAGCGGAACCTCCTCGGCGTCCGCACCAGGGAGATCGAGCGAGTCCGGGGAACGGACATCTCGATGATCTTCCAGGACGCGACCGTCTCGCTGAACCCCGTGCTTTCGATCGGCGATCAGATCTCGGAGGTCCTGCGGGTCAAGCTGGGGGCAGGGCGTCGCGAGGCGCGCGCGGAGACGCTGCGGTTGCTTGATCGGGTGGGGATTCCCGCACCTGGGCGCCGAGCGGACAGCTATCCCCATGAGCTCAGTGGCGGCATGTGTCAGCGGGTCATGATCGCCATCGCCATCGCGGGCCGCCCGAGGCTGCTGCTCGCCGACGAGCCCACGACGGCGCTGGACGTCACGATCCAGGATCAGATCCTCACCCTCCTGGACGAGCTCCGTGCCGAGACGGGGATGGCCGTCATCCTCGTGTCCCATGATCTCGGCGTCGTGGCGGAGCGGGCTGAACGCATCGCCGTCATGTATGCCGGTCGCCTGCTCGAACATGGGCCGGCGGCCGACGTGATTCGTACCCCACGTCATCCCTATACGCAGGGCCTGATCGGCGCCATTCCAACCCTCGATCCGCGTGGACGCGAACGTCCCCTGGCCGCGATCGCCGGACAGCCACCAATCCGACTCAACCCGCAGGGCGGGTGTCCGTTCGCTCCCCGCTGTCCGCACGTGCGTGACGGGTGCGAACGTGTGTCGATGCAGCTGGATCGCTCACCTGCGCGCCACGGGTCCGCATGCCCGTTCGTTGATGCCCCATCGGCTGATCCGTCGCCGAGATCGGCGGGCGACGCATCTCCGGAGACGGTGGCGATCACTCCGGCTCACCGGCGGCCAACCAGTGAGCCCATCCTCGAAGTCCACGACGTGGTCAAGGCGTTCAGCGGTCGGCGGACCGTCGTGGAGCGGCTGACGCGCAAGCCGACCACGCGTCTGTTCGCGCTCGACGGTGTCTCGATGGAGCTCCATCGCAATGAGGTGGTGGGCCTGGTTGGCGAGTCCGGCAGTGGGAAGACGACGCTGGCGCGGTGTCTCGTTCGCATGATCAGGGCGGACCAGGGCCGGATCGTTGCTTTCGACACCGACGTCCTGGCCTGCAGCCACGACGAGCTGCGGAAGCTGCGGCGCCGGGTCCAGCTGGTCTACCAGGATCCGTACTCGTCGCTCAACCCGCGAATGTCGATCGGGTCGGCGGTCGGAGAGGCCGCCAGGGTTCACGGCCTGGTCACCCGGAAGTCCGAACGATCTCGGGTCCTGGAGCTGTTGGACATGGTCGGGTTGCCCGCTCGAGCCATGACGCTGCCCCCGCGCGAGCTGTCCGGGGGAGAACGACAGCGGGCGGCGATCGCTCGGGCCCTTGCCGTGGAACCCGAGGTGCTCGTCGCCGACGAGGCTGTCAGCGCGCTCGACGTGTCGGTGCAGGCGCAGGTCCTCAACCTGTTCGCGGATCTGCGTCGGGACCTCGGGCTCTCGATGGTGTTCATCTCTCACCAGCTCTCTGTCATCGCCCACGTCGCGGATCGAGTCGCCGTGATGTACCTCGGCCGGATCGTCGAGGAAGGCAGCTCCGAGGAGATCTTCCTCAGGCCTGCGCATCCGTACACTCAGGCTTTGATGCAGGCCATCCCGACGATCGACGGTGAGAGACGGTCAGAGCCGGCGATCGCGGGAGAGCTTCCGTCCGCGTTCGACGTGGCGAGTGGGTGTCGCTTCCGGACGCGCTGCCCACTTGCCCGTCAGATCTGCGCCGAGCGTGATCCTGAGCTGATCGCCGTGGATGGGCGGCACTCCGCTGCCTGCCACGCGCTGACCTGGAATTGCAGCGACCCGGGCCCTCAGCCTGCGGTCCCGGCAGTGCACGCAGGTGAGCTTCCCGCGACCCCGAAGCGAGGCCCGTCAACGGTTCGAGGCGACGGATCCACGGACGGACAGGAGGTGACCGGGTGAACAACCATCAGTACTTCCCGCCGCCCGAGGCTGAAGGCGGGTGGCGCCGGCACGCGACCGGCGATGAGGTTCGCGAGCTTGCCGGCATGGACCCGACCGTGCTCGATCTGCTTGGCCGCGAGCAGCAGCTCCTCGCCTCTGACAGCTCCTACGGGGTCGTCATCGTTCGCAATGGCTACCTCGTGCGTGAGTACTACAGCTTCAATGTCTCGCCGACGACGCGTTTTGACGTGTGGTCGTGCACGAAGTCATTGACGAGCACCGCGTGGGGTGTTGGCTTGGCCGAGGCCGGCAAACCGTCAGATCGCCCTGGTGACAACCTCAGCCTTGACACACCGATCTACGACCTCATCCCGGAAGGTCATCCGCTCACGGATCCGCGCAAGGCCCGTATCACCGTCGGGCACGTCCTCCAGATGACGTCAGGTATCGGGGGTGAGAGCCTGGGTGCACACGGGTGTGTGACCACGCCCGATGATGGTCCGTTCGAATACGCGCTGGGGCGCTGCCCGCACCGGTTCGGGGTATCCGTGGCGGAGCTCGCCGCCGAGCCCGGCACGACGTGGGACTACAGTGATGCCGCGTTTGCCCACCTGTCACTCGCGTTCGTTCATGCATTCGGCCAGGAGATGGCCGACTTCCTCGAGGCTAGGGTCCTGCGTCCGATCGGGATTCGCGACTCGAGCTGGGAACGCCAAGGCGGGGCGGGTCACCTCGGACCGCACACCAACGCGCACTCGGGCTTCGTCGTGTCGGCGCGCGAGCTGGCGCGCCTCGGCTATCTGCTCCTCAGGCACGGCCAATGGCAGGCAGAGCAGCTGGTGGCGCCATCCTGGGTCGACCGCGCGACCCGTTCATCCCAGGGCCTCAACCCTTCCTACGGCTATGGCTGGGTGGTGAACACGCCCGGGACGATGTGGCCCTATCTTCCGACTGACGCATTCGCGGCCAACGGATTCCGCTCGAATCGGTGCTATGTCGTCCCGTCGCTCGATCTCGTCGTTGTCCGTGTTGGCTCGGGTCCGATGGTTTGGGACGAGGCTCTTCTCATGGAACGCGTCATGCAGGCGGTGCTCAACGCGTGAGACCGCCGAGTGACGTGGAAACCGTCCTTGCGGCTGTGGCATATCTCGGCGAAGGTCCTGTTTGGGACGACAACGAGGGGGTCCTGCGCTGGGTGGACATCCTGGCGGGAGCGGTCCACCGTTTCGAGCCGGATACCGGGCAGGACACACAGATCAACGTCGGACAACCGGTTGGGGCTGTCGTTCCTCGCGTGGGAGGAGGACTCGCGCTGGCGGTGCGCGATGGCTTTGCTCTCATGGACGCGAGTGGCGCAGTCCGGCTTGTTGCGCGTATCGAGGAGGACGTCCTCTCCAACCGCATGAACGACGGCAAGTGTGATGCTGTAGGGCGATTCTGGGCCGGCACCACGGACGATGAGGATTCGCGAGCCGGCGCGGGAGCGCTGTACCGAATGGACCCGTCGCTCGATGTCACGAGGATCCTCGGGGATGTGACCCTTTCGAACGGGATCGACTGGAGTCCCGACGGATCGACGATGTACTACATCGACACACCGACGTGCGGTGTCGATGCCTTCGATTTCGATCCCGTCGGCGGCGGTATCGCGAATCGCCGACGGATCATCGATGTCGATCCGCGTCACGGGGCACCGGACGGCATGTCCGTCGACGCAGACGGATACCTGTGGGTGGCGCTATGGGGGGGCTGGGGTCTCCGTCGCTACTCGCCAGGCGGATCACTGGATCGTTCCATTCCGATGCCTGTCAGCCAGATCACGTCGTGTGCCTTCGGGGGACCCGACATGGATGACCTCTACGTGACCTCGGGCCAAACGGGACTGTCGCAGCAGGAACTGGACGAGCAGCCACTCGCCGGCTCCTTGTTTCGCGTTCGACCGGGCGTGCAGGGCCTGCCTGCACACATGTTCGGGGGATAGGAGGCTCGCCAGGGCGGCGACCATCGCCATGAGCCATGACCACCCGCACGCTCCCCTTGACGATCAACTTGTGAACGATGCAAAGTTGGTGCATTCGCAAGCAATCGAAGCCCTTCCAAGCGACCGGAGCGATGCGTTGACCACGAAGCCGGCCGATCCGTCCGAAGGCGTTTTCGCGAGCGAGCGCCAACAGGAGATCGTCAGGCTCGTCGACGCACGGGGCAGGGCGCGCGTGACCGAGCTCGCCAGCCGCTTCGGCGTCTCGGCCGTCACGATCCGCAAGGATCTCGTCATCCTGCAGGATCAGCATCTCATCATCCGCGCGCACGGGGGCGCGATCAGTCCGCGTGGCAGTCGCCCCGAGCTGGCGTTCGACATTCGCGAACGCCTCCAGCGCGACGAGAAGGCGCGCCTCGGCGCGGCGGCGGCCGCCCGCGTGGGAGACGGTGAGAGCATCGTCCTCGACGCGAGCACGACCGCGCTCCAGGTCGCGCGCCGCCTCAAGGACCGCCGCGTCTGGCATGGCCTCACGATCGTGACGAACAGCATCCGGATCGCGACCGAGCTCGCCGGGAGCACCGGGATCACCATCCTCATGCTGGGCGGTCGGGTGCGCTGGGAGGCCCTCTCGGTCGTTGGGCCCCTCGGAGGCGGCGTTTTCCGGCGCGTGAACGTCCAGAAGGCGTTCCTCGGCGCTGCCGGGTTCACGGTCGAATCCGGCCTCAGCGACGCGATGGAGGAGGAGGCGCAGATCAAGCGATCGATGGTCGCCGCGGCGCGCGAGGTCTATGCGCTCGTTGACCATACGAAGTGGGCCCGCGTCGCCTCCGCGACGTTCTGCCGGACCGATCAGCTCGATGG
Source organism: uncultured Chloroflexia bacterium (assembly GCA_963713095.1). Taxonomy (GTDB): domain Bacteria; phylum Chloroflexota; class Limnocylindria; order Limnocylindrales; family CSP1-4; genus CAIXZV01. The sequence continues at coordinate 581,136 of CAVQKK010000003.1, read as the reverse complement.
CGTGTTCACCGATGGTGAAGCCCCGGCGGAGATGGTCGCGACGCTGCGGGGGATGGGGATCGAGGTGGTCCTAGCCGGCGGACCGGTGCCACCCGAGGCAGGAGCAGCGGTCTCCGTGGTCGAGGCAGACTGACAGGCGATCGCAGTGAGGCGGTCGTGGAGCGGCTCAGGCGGCCCAACATGAAGGACGCGACCCCGAGGGCAGGAGTGTGAAATGGAACGCGTCGCCTTCACAGCGCGGCTCCTGCCGGGCGCCGAGGCGGAGTACCGGCGCCGTCACGCGGAGGTCTGGCCCGAGCTGCTCGATGAGATGCGAGCCGCCGGCTGCCGCGACTACTCGATCTATCTGAAGGACGACGATATCTTCGGCGTGTTCACCGTCGACGACCTCGCGCGGTTCCGGACCCTCATGGACGCCTCGCCCCTGAGCCTCCGATGGGAGCAGGAGATGGCCGGGCTCATCGATCCCTGCATCGATCCGACGACCGGATTCCACAGGCGCCTCGAGGAGGTCTTCCGCCTCGATTGACCGCGCCGGCTGGCCGGCGCCGACTGGAGGGGGCCGAGAGCGGCCGGCTCCCGGGCGGATTGACAGTGCGCTCAGAGTCGTGGCAAAGTGCTCCAAATCGTAACCTAGCGAACGTTTTCGGTTACGATGCGTCGTGTGGCGAAAGCTTGGGCGGTCCCGGCATACGCGTCACCCGGCGGCCAGGTTGGAGGAGGTTCCGATGACCGCACGCATGCCCCGGTCGGGGTGGCTCCCCGTCGTCGTGGGGGTGACAATCAGCCTCGTCGCAGGTGCGTGCAGCTCGGGCGGCTCGCCAACGACCGCGCCGAGTGCAGCTGCCCCGACCGAGCAGCCCTCGGCCACGAGCTCGGCGGCCACCGAGTCGTCTGGCGCAGCGCCGTCGTCCGGCGCCGCCGCATTCACACCCGATCGCGCGGGCGGCATCCCCGGAGCTCTACTGCCGAACGAGCTGAAGCTCTGGCAGTACGACACGTCAGCCGGCAAGTACGTCGAAGTGCCCGGCGACGCCAGCGCGGTGTACGTTCCGAACGACAACCGCACGGCTCCGACGCAGTACACGATCGGTTACGTCGAGGGTTGGGCCGCGAACACTGCATCCGCCCTCATCCACAACGGCATCTACGACTGGGCGTCGAAGATGGGCGTGAAGATCATCACCTGCGACGCGCAGTTCGATCCCGATAAGGCCGTGACCTGTGCCGAGACGATCGCGCAGCAGAAGCCTGATTTCGTCATCAACGGGAACTGGCGCTCTGAGGCGGCTGCCGCCATGGGCAAGACGTTCGACGCCGCGAAGATCCCGGCCGTCACGGCAGACGTCATGCATCCGGACGAGATCTTCTTCGGCGCAAACAACTACGTCAGCGGCCTCCTGGCCGGCCAGGCCGCGGGCGACTACGCCGTGCAGCAGGGCGTCTGCAACGACGTGACCATCTTCATGGGTGGGAACCCGGGTGAGGGCGAGGCGGCGAACCAGCGGCTCGCCGGCTTCTCGGACGGGGTTCAGGAGAAGTGCGGACCCATCCCGAGTGACCGCATCGTCACGCAGCTGTTCGACGCGGGAACGCCCGATCAGGCGCTGACGAAGACGACCGATTGGCTCACCGGGAATCCAGGTGTGAAGTACGTCCTCGCGACCTCGATCGACGACGAGCGCGTCACTGGCATGAGCAAGGCGCTCACGCAGAGCGGCCGGGATGGCGTCGGTGTCGGTCAGGGTTGCGATGACGTCGGCATCGCGGCGACCAAGGAAGGCACTCCCGACCAGACCCACTGGCTCGGATGCGTTGGCTACTTCTTCGAGAAGTACGGGGACTACCTCATGTCGATCGCGCTGGATGTGCTCGCGGGCACGCCCGTGCCGCAGGAGGTCCACATGGAGCACAAGATGCTCACGTTCGACACGATCCAGCAGTACTACCCGTAGTTCTTGACGGAGAGGGTCGAAGACGTGTCCGCACTGCTGCAGCTCGAGGGCGTCTCCAAGAGCTTCGGACCCGTCGGCGCGCTGCGCGACGTCTCGATGAGCATCGATGAGGCCGAGGCAGTCGGCCTCATCGGTGACAACGGCGCCGGAAAATCGACATTGGTCAAGATCCTGTCCGGCGTCTACGCACCCACGTCGGGGCGGATCGAGCTCGACGGGAAGCCAATCGACTTCCACAGTCCGCTCGATGCCCGGCGATCCGGGATCGAGATGATCTATCAGGACCTTGCCCTCTGCAACGACCTTGATGTCGCGGCCAACATCTTCCTCGGGCGCGAGCTGCGCAGGCGTCGCGGCTTCGTCAACATCCTCGATCGCAAGGGGATGACCGTCGAGACGGGCCGCATCCTCGAGGAGCTCGGGGTCTCGATCACAGCCGATCGGGAGGTTGGCTCGCTCTCAGGCGGCGAGCGCCAGATGGTCGCTGTCGCTCGGGCGCTCCAGTTCCAGCCCCGCCTCCTGCTCATGGATGAGCCGACTGCCGCGCTGTCAGCGGAGAAGATCCGTGTCCTCCTCTCGCTCGTCGACGGGCTGAAACAGCGCGGCGTCTCGGTCCTCCTCATCAGCCACCGATTCACCGACATCATTCACGTCTGCGATCGCGTGCTCGTCGTGCGTCAGGGCGCGCTCGTTGGCGAGGTCCAGCCACATGCCCAACCTGCGGAGAGCACGATGGCCGTGATGCTCTCGCTCATGACTGGCGAGAAGGCGACAGCCGCGTGAGCGGCGATGGCTTGCGCCCCGGCGTGGCTCCTGCTTCGGCAGTCGCCCCCGGCACAGCCCCGCGGAGCCGGATGGCGCTTGTTCTCGAGAGCCGGCCGTTCGGCGTCAACCCGGGCCTCCTCGCGGCGCTCGTCGTGCTGTTCATCGGACTCAGCATCTTCTCGCCGTACTTCCTGGCGTCGACGAATCTGCTGAACATCGGCCGGGCGATGGCAATTGTCGGCATCGCATCGGTCGGCGAGACGATCGTCATCATCAGCGGCGGTTTCGACCTCTCCGTCGGATCGGTCATGGCCGCCGCCGGCATGCTCTCCGCGTGGCTCATTGGGTCTGGGGTCCCGCTCCCGGTGGCATTCGCCGCGTCGATGGGCGTCGGCGTGGGCGTCGGTCTGCTCAACGGCTCGATCGTCGGCTACGCCCGCATCAACCCGCTCATCACGACCCTGGCGACGCTCTCGATCGTCCGCGGCCTGAGCTACGTGCTCTCGGGCGGTCAGGAGATCGTGGTGGACAACAAGACCTGGGTGAGCTTCGGGACCGATACGTTCCTCTTCGTCCCGTACATCGTCATCGTCCTGCTCGCCACGTTCCTCGTGGCCGGGCTCGCGATGCCCCGCACGCTCTTCGGTCGATATGCGTACGCGATCGGATCGAGCGCGCGCGCGGCACGTCTCGCTGGCGTTGCGGTGAACCGCTGGCGACTGGCCTTCTATGTCTCGTGCGGCGCCCTCGCGGCCATCGCGGGGCTCGTCGCGGTCTCCCGGATCGGATACGCGCAGCCGAGCGCGAACACGGGGATCGAGCTCGAGGTGATCACTGCGGTCATTCTCGGCGGCGCGAGTCTCAACGGCGGCCGCGGCACGATCCTCGGGACCCTCGTCGGCCTCGCCCTCATCGGTGTGATCAACAACGGCCTGACGCTCGTGGGCGTCCCGGCCTACTGGCAGCTCGTGGTCAAGGGAAGCATCCTCCTGGCGGCGGTCGTGTACGACGAGTTGCGCAACGCGACCCAGGAGGACACCCGGTCGGTGTGCGGATGCCCGACGTGGGCGCCCCGACCGCGCGCACGCCCGGCATGCGAGCAGCGACTCGGAACCTCCGGTCGGGAGCCGTTCCGCGCAAGACAAGGAGCAGGAATGGACAATATCCAGTCGTTCGAGGTGACCGGAGGTTCCGCGAGCGGTGACCTGCTGAGCGAGCGGTTTGGCGACCGTCCCTTGAAGGTCGGGCTCCTCGCATGTGGCTACTTCGAGTACTGGCGCATGTACGAGGGTCTGCGCGATCAGGTCGCCGGGGACATGCGGGCGGTCGCCGACCGTCTCGGCGCGACGCACGACCTCGTCTATTCCGGGCTCGTCGACACCCTTGATGGCGCCGACCGGGCCGGACGCCTCTTCCGCGAGGAGCACATCGACCTGCTCGTCGTGGCCGAGGGGACGTACTGCCCCGACTTCTTCGTGCACCAGGCCCTTCTGCACCTTCCGTCCGATATCCCGCTCGTGATCTTCGCGTCGCAGGCGCACGACCGGATCGACTTCGCGGCAGGGTACGACCAGTCACTCCGCAACTCAGGGCCGATGGGCCTGGTCCAGCTCACGGGTGGGTTCCGGAAGATGGGCAGGTACCCACGGTACGAGGTCGTCGTGGGCGCGGTGAGCGACGACGAGGTCTACCGCGAGATCGACGCGATCATCCAGGTGCAGACGACCCTGCGGAACCTCCGTCACATGACGATCGGGACGGTGGGGCACGTCTTTCGCGGAATGTACGACTTCAACTTCGACAAGACGGACATCACGGGCAAGCTCGGCCCGCACGTGATGGACATCAAGATGGACCACCTGGTCGGCATTCTCGACGGGATCCGCGAGGACGATGCGCGGGTTCTCGCACTCGCCGGCAAGGTGCGCCGGGACTACCAGGTCAACGGCCTCGACGACGGTGCCATCGTGCGTTCCGCGCGCCTCGCGCTCGCTCTCATCGAGCTCGTCGACCGCTTCCGCCTTGACGGCCTCGTCCTCCTCGGCCAGCACCTGATCGAGGCGCGAGCAAATGCCGCCGTGTATCTGGGCCTCTCGGAGCTGCTCCTGGCCGATCGGGCCGTCTCTGTCACCGAGGGCGACGTCATCGGCTGTGTCACCTCGAAGATGCTCAAGGACTTCACCGGTACCTCCCCGTTCTTCGGAGAGTGGGAGGAGATCGACATCTCCATGAACGCCGTCATGCTGCTCGGCCACGGCTTCATCGATCCTCGCGCGGTGCGGAAGGACCGACCGGTCGTCGTCGGCCCTGCGTGCGAGAACTGGGGCTTCGAGGGGGATTCACTTGGCTTTGAAGCCACGTACCCTCCGGGACCGGTCACGCTCGCACATGGGATCCACGACGTCGATGGCTGGCGGATGCTCGTGAGCTCCGGCGAGATCCTCGACACCGAGCCGCTCCACATCAACGAGTCCTCGCTTATCGTCCGCGTGGAGAAGCCCGTCAAGCAGTACTTCCGGGAGCTCGTCGAGCTCGGGTACGCGCACCACGTCATCGCGGTGAACGGCGACGTGACGGCGCAGCTCGAGTGCTTCGCCCGGCAGGCCGGGATCCGCGTCGACCGGCTGTGACGGCGCGCCCCGCGATGGCTGACGGTGCGGCGATCGGCACGCCAGTCGGGCGTACCGCCCGGGGTCCGCGAGCGGCCCCGGTCCCTCGAATGCGACGCGCGCGCGGAGCGATCGCTCAGACGCGGGCCCTGGGGCCGTCCGGATCGCGGCTGATGCCGGAACAGGTCTCGCCCAGCACAGGAGGGGATCGATGAACCACGTGGAGCGCTTCCGTGCCGTGATGGACTTTCAGCCGGTGGATCGCCTGCCGATGTGGGAGTGGGCCATGTGGTGGGACAAGACCATCGACCGCTGGCGGATGGAGGGGCTGCCTGCCCAGCTGACCACCGACTTTGACATCGCCGAGTACTTCGGGCTGGACCCCTACAAGCAGTTCTGGTTCAGCACCACCGAGGCCACCATCGAAGCGGCCCAGCATCACATCGAGGGGATCGTTAGCACACTGGACGATTACCTCCAGGTCCTGCCGCGGCTCTTCCCGAACCACGATCGGGCGATTCAGGGCATGGCCCCGTGGACGATCCGGCAGCAGGCGGGGCAGGCTGTTGTATGGATCACCCTCGAGGGGTTCTTCTTCTTCCCTCGGACCCTGATGGGCTTCGAGAAGATGATGTTCGCCTACCTCGATCAGCCCGAGCTGATCCACCGGATCAACGAGGACCTGCTGCGGTTCAACCTAGGCCTTCTGGATCAGATCGCGAAGGCTTGCGTTCCGACCTTCATGACCATCGCCGAGGACGTTTCCTACAACAACGGCCCGATGATCTCGCGGCAGCACTGCGACGAGTTCCTCGCGCCGTACTACCGCCGCATGATGGAGAGGGTCAAGGAATTGGGCATCCTGACCATCGTGGATTCAGACGGCGACATGACGCTCATGACGCCCTGGTTTCAATCGGTGGGCGTCGACGGCGCGCTACCGCTGGAGCACCAGGCGGGCGTGGACGCGCTCGAGTGGCGAAGGCAGTTCCCTGCGTTCCGCCTGATCGGCCACTACGACAAGATGGTGATGAACAAGGGCGAGGTGGCAATCCGGAACGAATTCGACCGCCTGGCTCCGCTCGCGAGGATGGGCGGATTCATCCCGAGCGTGGACCATCAAACGCCGCCGGGCGTCTCGCTCGAGGAGTACCGGGTCTACCTGCGGCTGCTGCGGGAATTCGTCCGCTCCACACATCCTTGACACGAGGTGATGACACATCTGCTGCATCCCGGGACCGGGATCAGCATCCTGCACGGCACGGAGACCTCCCGATGCTTGATCTATCGGCTCTGACGAACGCTATCGAGGACGGCGACCGCAAGACGGCTGTCGCTTTGACCGCGCAGGCAATCGCCGAGGGGATCGACCCGCGGACGATCCTTGGTGTCATGACCGCTGCCATGGATACCGTCGGCGGGCGCTTCCAGCGCAATGAGATCTTCATCCCCGAGATGCTCGTTGCCGCGCGTGCAATGAAGGAGGCAATGGTGGTGCTCGAGCCGGAGTTGGCCGGCGCCGGACTTCACCCCGAACACGTCGCCGTGTTGGGCACGGTCGAGGGCGACCTCCACGACATCGGGAAGAACCTCGTGGGGATGCTGTGGCGGGGCGCCAACATCGACGTGATCGACCTCGGCGAGGACGTTCCGCCAGAGCGATTCCTCGCGGCCGTGAAGGAGCACGGCGCCGATCTTGTGGGCATCTCCGCGTTGCTCACCACGACGATGGGCGGAATGGCGGCCGTGGTGACAGCCATCCGTGACGCGGGCCTCGCGAACGTCAAGATCATGGTCGGTGGCGCCCCGATCACCGGGGAATTTGCCCGGGAGATCGGGGCGGACGGCTACGCGAACGATGCCGGCTCCGCGGTCGAGGTCGCGAGACGCGTCCTCAGCAGCGCCTAGAGCCCCTTCGCGACCGCGGCCGAAATGCCGGCCCGCAGAGCGTAGTCGGTGCACATGACCAAGGAGTCATCCCTGCCGCCCGCGGCGGGGGGAGGGAGAACGCAATGGCAGTCCCCGGGCCCATGCCGCGATCCGGCTTCGAGCTCTTGGAGCGCAAGCGGCATCGTCCGACACGGGTCGGTCTCCTTGCGGGTGGCCTGGGAGCCTACTGGTCGCAGTTCCCAGACCTCCTCCCGCAGCTCGAGGCATCAGCGCAGTACGTCTCCAACCGGCTGAAGTCGCTCGACTGCGAGGTCGTCGACGTCGGCTTCATCTCGACGCCGATCGACGGCGCAGAAGCGGGCGACAAACTGCGCATTGCCGACTGCGACCTCGTGGTCTTCTTCCTTACGACGTATATGACATCGAGCATGGTCTTGCCGGTCGCGCAGCGGGCGGCTGCACCGATCCTGGTCATCGACCTGCAGCCGACCGAGGCGATGGACCACGAGGCCGCCGACACCACGATGGCCCTCGCCTACGAGTGCCACTGCCCGCTTCCCGAGGTCGCGAGCGTCTTTCGGCGGAGTGGGATCCCCTTCCGGTCGGTATCCGGGTACCTCCGTGACGAGAACGCGTGGGAACGGATCGGGCGCTGGGTCCGGGCCGCGCGGGTCCGCGGCGTCATGCGCCGGGCGCGCCACGGCCTCATGGGCCACCTCTATCCCGGCATGCTCGACGTCTCGACGGACATGACTCTCGTCTCCGGGCAGCTCGGCGGCCATGTCGAGGTGTTGGAAATCGACGACCTGCGCGTGAGAGTCGAGAAGGTCACTGATGCGGAAACCAAGGAGCGGCTCGCTCTCATCCGTGAGGTGTTCGACATCGACGAGTCGGTCGATGCCGACGACCTCGACTGGTCGGCCCGAGTATCGGTGGGCCTCGATCGCCTCGTGGAAGACTTCCAGCTCGACAGCGTCGCGTACTACCACCGCGGCCTCGACGGGGAGACACATGAGCGCCTTGGCGCCGGGCTCATCGTCGGCTCGTCGCTCCTGACTGCCCGCGGTATTCCCATGGCGGGCGAGTACGAGCTCCGGACTAGTCTGGCGATGCTCATCGCAGATGCGATTGGCGCCGGGGGTGCGTTCACGGAGCTCCAGACCCTCAACTTCCGCGATGGAGTGGTCGAGCTGGGCCACGACGGACCGGGGCACCTCGGGATCAGCGCTCGGCGGCCGCTCCTTCGCGGCCTCGGCGTCTACCACGGCAAGCGAGGGTGGGGCGTCTCGGTCGAGTTCGATGTCAGGCACGGGCCGGTGACGACGATCGGCGTCGGGCAGGAGGCCGATGGCACCCTCACGCTCATCGCGTCTGAGGGCACGGTGGTCGACGGCCCGCTCATGAAGATCGGGAATACTACATCCCGGGTCGACTTCGGCTGCGACCCTGGCCGTTGGACCGAGCGCTGGTGCACGTCGGGTGTCGGCCACCACTGGGCCCTGAGCGTCGGGCACCGCGTCGAGGACTACCGCGCCGTCGCCGACCTCATGGAGATGCCGTTCATCGAGATCAGAGTCTGAGAGCTCGCCGGCAAAAGCCTGCTGCGTGGGTCTTGCCGGATGGAGGTTGAGTCCGCGACCTGGGTCGCGTACGATTGCATATCAGAACCAATCGCAAAGACTCGTAAGCACTCGGAGAGCAGGCCAACTGCCGATGGATCAGCCTCGCGCGACGGACGGTGCGGGCGCGTCGGCGTATCCGATCGTCAACACCCACGTCCACCTGCCACCCAACTTCTCGGCCTTCGAGACGGCCGAGGCAGCCGTAGCGGCGGCGAGCGCGGAGGGGGTGCGGGTCGTCGGGGCGTCGAACTTCCACGACCAGCGCGTCTATCGGCGGTTCGCCGACGCCGCACGGGCGGCGGGGATCCTGCCGCTGTTCGGTCTCGAGTTCATCACGGTGGTGGACGACCTGCTCGATGCCGGGATCAAGGTCAACGATCCGGGCAACCCGGGCCGGATGTACCTGTGCGGGAAGGGTGTCGACCCCTTCGGCGGGCCCACCGCCGAGGCCGACCGGATCTCGGGCGGCGCCCGGACGGCCAACGAGGCCCGGGCGCGCGAGATGGTGCGCCGGTTGCGGGAGCACTTCGCCGCGGCGGGCCTCGCCACCTCCCTCGACGACGGCGTCATCATCGAGGACGTGGCCGACCGGGCCCGGGTCCCTCGCGACTGGGTCGTCCTCCAGGAGCGGCACGTGGCGATGGCCTTCCAGGGGGCGCTGTTCATGCAGGTCGCGCCCGAGCGGCGAGCTGCGCTCCTGATGCGCGCGTTCGGTCGTCCCGCTGCCGCCGCGGTGGAGGACCCCGTCGCCGTCCAGGGCGAGATCCGGGCGCGCCTGCTGAAGGCCGGCGGACCGGCGTTCGTCGAGGAGACCGCGCTGTCGTTCGAGGATGCGTACCGGCTCGTGCTCGAGCGGGGCGGCATCCCTGCCTATCCGACGCTTGCGGACGGCGCCACCCCGGTCTGTCCGTTCGAGCAGCCTCCCGAGGAGCTGGCCGGGCGGCTGAAGGAGCGTGGCCTGCACCTGGCCGAGCTGATCCCGGGGCGCAACGATCCGGCGGTCGTGGACGACTACGTTCGGGCGTTCCGGGGGGCGGGCATCGCCGTTCTGGCCGGCACCGAGCACAACACCCTCGACGCGATCCCGTTCGAGCCGGCCGGCCGTGGTGGCCACCCGCTCTCGAGCGAGGCACGTGCCGCCTTCTGGGAGGGCACCTGCGTCGTGGCCGCCCACCAGGACCGTCGGCAGCGGGGACTCGGTGGCTTCGTCGATCGGGACGGCCGACCGGCATCGGGGTTCCCGGACGATGACACGCGCATCCGGTGGTTCGCGGATCTCGGCGCGACGGTCATCGCCGGACAGGAGGTGCCGGCATGAGCACCATCATCTCCGGCGAGCGTCGCCCCGAGGCAGACGCCGCCGTCGGACGGCTCGTCGCGCTGGCGCAGCAGTTCGGGCAGGATCCGGAGTTCTCCCGGGGCGGCGGCGGCAACGCCTCGGTCAAGTCCGGCGGCGTGCTGTGGATCAAGCCGAGCGGCGTCCCGCTCGCGACGCTCGAGGCCGAGGATCTCGTCCCGCTCGACCGGGCCCGGCTGCTGGCGTTTCTCGACCAGTCTCCCGTCGACGAGCCGGGCGACGACCCCGTCATCCAGGCGGCGGAGCGAGCCCGCCTCGGGCCGGACGACGGCCGACGCCCGTCGGTCGAGCTGCTGTTCCACGCGCTGCTCGACGAGCGCATGATCCTGCACACGCACCCGATCGTCATCAACGCCGTGACCTGCAACACGGACGGCGAGGCCATCGCCCGGCGCCTGTTCGGCGATGAGATCGTATGGGTCCCGTACACGGATCCGGGCCTGCCGCTGGCGAGGGCGATCCGCGACGCGCGGGCGGCCCATGCGCTTCGGACGGGGCACCCGGCCCCCGGCATCACGCTGATGCAGAACCACGGGCTGATCGTCGCCGCTGACGACCCGACGGAGATCGAGGTGGCCTCACGCCGCGTCGCGCGCGTCATCCGGGAAGCGATCGAAGCCGCTCCCGCCCCCCGGTCGGCGCCGCAACCCGACCCCGGCGCTGCCGACGTCCTCGTTCATACGCTGGCGCCGGTGCTGCGAGCCGCGCTGTCCGAGGGCTGCCGCCGCCTCCTCGTGTTCGACGATACCCGCGAGGCCGCGCGGTTCACCGCCACCCGACAGGGGCGGGCGTTCGTGGCGGGTGGTCCGCTGACCCCGGATCAGATCGTGTATGCGGGATCGGTCCCCCTGGTGCTCGACGTCGAGAAAGCTCGCCCTGAGGACCTCCCCGCGCTCGCCCTCGAGCGGCTTCGGGGCCATCTCGGCGCCGGCCATCCGATCCCGATCGTGGTCGTCGTCCCGGGCGTCGGCCTGTTCGCCGCCGGGGATACCCGGGCGGAGGCGGACACGGCGCGGCACATCTACCTGGACGCGCTGCGCGTGGGCGAGGCGGCCAACCGGCTGGGCAGGGTGCGACACCTGTCCGATACGGAGCGCCGGTTCATCGAGGACTGGGAGGCCGAGGCCTACCGCCGACAGATCCACGCGGGCGACGGCACCCCCGGACGCGTGGCGGGCCGGATCGCTCTCGTCACGGGCGCGGCGCAGGGGTTCGGTCTTGCGATCGCCGAAGATCTGGTCGCCGAGGGCGCGCACGTCGTCCTCGCGGATCTCAACGTCCCGCTCGCCGAGGCAAATGCCGCCGCGCTCGTCGATCACTTCGGACCGGGCCGGGCCATGGCCGTCGCCATGGACGTCACCGACGACGCGAGCGTCGAGGCCGGGATCCGGGCCACGGTTCGTGCCTTCGGGGGGCTCGACATCCTCGTGTCCAATGCCGGGGTGCTCAAGGCGGGCGGCGTCACAAGCCAGCCCGTGGCGGAGTTCGACCTCGTGACCCGGGTGAACTACCGCGGCTACTTCCTCGCGGTGAAGCACGCCGCACCCGTCATGGCCCGCCAGCATGCGGCCGATCCCGGGTGGTGGAGCGACATCATTGAGATCAACTCCAAGTCCGGGCTCGCCGGATCGAGCCGCAACAGCGCCTACGCAGGATCCAAGTTCGGGGGCATCGGGCTGACCCAGTCGTTCGCGCTGGAGCTGGTGGCCGACGGGATCAAGGTCAACGCCATCTGCCCCGGCAACTTCCTCGACGGGCCGCTGTGGTCGGATCCCGCCAACGGCCTGTTCGTCCAGTACCTGCGCGAGGGCAAGGTGCCGGGGGCGACGACCGTCGACGACGTGCGCCGGTTCTACGAGGCCAAGGTGCCCATGGGCCGCGGCTGCACCCCCGCCGACGTGATGGAGGCCCTGTACTACCTCGTGGCCCAGCGGTACGAGACGGGCCAGGCGCTGCCGGTCACCGGCGGCCAGGTGATGCTGAGCTGACCCGAAGCCCGACAGGAGCCGCCCCCTTGACCGACCTGCCCGCCACCCAGCACGCGATCCAGTTCACGGGTCCCAACCAGGTCGTCCACAACCGGGCGAAGCCGGTGCCGGCTCCCGGGTCGCACCAGCTGGTGCTCCAGGTCGAGGCCGTCGGCATCTGCTTCTCCGACACCAAGCTGCTCCACGCATTCACCGCCCACCCCCGCAAGAGCGAGGTTCTCTCGGGTGTCGCCCCGGAGGTCCTGGCGGAGATCCCGAGCTACACCCCTGGCGACCTGCCGCTGGTTCCGGGGCACGAGTGCGCGGGCCGGATCGTCGCTGTCGGGGAGGCCGTGACCCGCCATTCGGTGGGGGAGCGGGTCCTCGTCCAGACCGACTATCGCCACCTGCCGACCCTGCAGGCGAACGCGGCGTTCGGCTACAACTTCGAGGGTGGGCTTCAAGAGTACGTTCTGCTCGACGAGCGGATGATCGTTGACCCGGTGACCGGCGAGCGGTTCCTGATCCCCGTGGGCGAGGCACCCTCCGGCTCGGCGGTCGGGCTGCTGGAGCCGTGGGCATGCGTCGAACGGTCGTACGCCTCGGACGAGCGCGCCACCCTCACGCCCGGCGGCCGGCTGCTCGTGGTGGCGGAACCGGGCCACGCGATCCATGGTCTGGACGAGCTGCTGGCTGCGGTCCGACCGGGAATGGTGCGTTGCCTCCTTGCCGAGGACGGCCAGGGACCGACCCTGGCGGGCGCCCTCGGGGCCCGCGAGATCCCATGCCGTCCGGTCTCGAGCCTCGACGAGCTTGCCGGCGAGCCCTTCGACGACATCGTCTACTTCGGGGCGAGCGCCACGCGCATCGAGACCCTGCAGGACCTGATGGCGCCGCGGGCAATGATCGACGTGGTTCTCGGAGGCCACGACGTCGACCGCCACGTCGCGGTCGACGTTGGCCGCATCCACTACGACCTCCTGCGCTGGGTCGGGACCCCGGGCGACAGCGCCGCCGACGGCTACGCCCACGTCCCCGCGAGCGGCGAGCTGCACGAAGGCGATCGGGTTGCGATCGTCGGCGCCGCCGGGCCGATGGGGTTCATGCACGTGATCCGTGCGCTGACCATGGGCATCCCGGGCTTGTCGGTCGACGCGATCGACATCGATGACGCCCGCCTCGCTCACCTGGCAGCCATCGCCGGACCCCTGGCGCGCGAGGCCGGACTCGACGTCCGGTTCCTCAACAGCCGCTCGGACCCTCCCCCGAACGGCGCCTACGACGACGTCGGGGTCATGGTCCCGGCGCCGCCGCTCGTCCTCCAGGCCATCGCGATGGCCGCGCCGCGCGCACGGGTCAACCTGTTCGCCGGGTTCGCGGTCGGCACCCGGGCCACCATCGACCTGACCGATCTCATCACCCGCGGGATCTTCCTGTTCGGCACCAGCGGATCGGAGATCCGGGACATGCAGGCCGTGCTCGCCCGCCTCGAGGCCGGCCGCCTGGACACCAACGTCTCGCTCGACGCGGTGTGCGGGATGGAGGGCGTGAAGGATGCGCTGGCGGCGATCGAGGCGCGCTCGTCGGGGGGAAAGATCGTCGTCTATCCGCGACTTCACGAGCTCGGCATGATCCGCCTCGGCGAGCTCCCGGAGCGCCTCCCTGGCGTCGCCGCGAAGCTCCGTGACGGACACTGGACGCGCGAAGCGGAGGACGCGCTGCTCGCGCAGGCGGGGTCCACCGACCGGTCCGCCGACGGCGAGCCCGCATGAAGGTCGCGCGGCTCCATGGCCGCGGCGACCTGCGCGTGGCCGACGAGCCGGTCCCCGAACCCGGTCCCGGCGAGGTCCTGGTCCGGGTCACCGCGTTGGGCATCTGTGGCTCCGATCTCCACTGGTACGACGAATCCGGCATCGGGGAGGCAAGGCTCTCGCGGCCGCTGGTGCTGGGGCACGAGGCGGCCGGCGTCATCGCCTCGGGGCCACGGGCGGGGGAGCGGGTGGCGGTCGACCCCAACCTTCCCTGCGACGCCTGTCAGACCTGTGCCCGTGGCCTCGGCCATCTGTGCCAGCAGGTCCGGTTCCTCGGCCACAGCGACACCGACGGGGCGATGCGCGAGCTCATGGCCTGGCCCGCGTCGGGTCTGGTGCCCATCCCGGACACCATCGACGACATCGAAGGTGCCATGCTCGAGCCGCTCGGCGTGGCGATCCACGCCCTGCGACTCGCCGACCTCCGCCCGGGTGGCACGATCGCGATCACGGGTGCCGGACCGATCGGCCAGCTCCTGATCCGGCTCGCGTTCGCAGCCGGCGCCACGACGGTCGTGGCGACTGACGTGCTGCCGCACCGCGTCGAGGCCGCGCGGGCGGCGGGCGCCATCGCGGAGCTGGTCGACGGCGGCACGGAACGCGAGCGCCTGCTCGCGGCGCTCGGGGGCCGGCCGGTGGACACGGCCATCGAGATCGCGGGCGAGGACGACGCCATCGCGACGGCCGCGATCCTGACCCGGCCCGGTGGCTCGGTGGTGGTCGCCGGCATTCCCGCCGGCAACGACAGCGTCGTCCCGTCCGCTGTTCTCCGCCGCAAGGGCCTTGACCTGCGCTTCTCGCGCCGCATGAACCGCGTGCACCGCGAGGCGATCGAGCTGGTCACATCGGGACGCGTCCGGCCGGCTGAGGTGGTGACAGCGACGTTCGAGCTGGACCAGGTCGACGCCGGCTTCCGCACCGCGGTCCGCCGGGAAGGCGGCAAGGTGATCATCCGGCCCTCCGCCTGACCCCGCCCACGGCGATCGCACGCGGGTCGCGGAGCGGCGCCGGCCGCGTTTGCGGAAGGTGGCTGAATCGCCCCGCGTGACCCTTGACAGCCAGTGCAGCGACCTGTTATCGGTAACAGATACCGATAACCTACCGCGTCCCCGCTCTCCGCCGTGCAGTCCAGGGCTCCAGCAGAGGAACCGCGATGGGCGATCTCCTGGTCGAGATGACCGGCATCTCCAAGAGCTTTCCTGGGGTGCACGCGCTCGACGACTGCCGCTTTGAGCTCCTCCCCGGCGAGGTGCATGCCCTGGTCGGCGAGAACGGGGCCGGCAAGTCCACCCTGATGAAGATCCTCGCCGGTGTCTATCACCGTGACGCCGGGCAGATCCGCCTCAGCGGGCGCGCCGTCGAGATCCCGCATCCGCACGCGGCCCACCAACTCGGGATCAGCATGGTTCACCAGGAGCTCAACCTGATGAACCACCTGACCGTGGCTCAGAACATCTTCATCGGTCGCGAGCCCACGGGCGGACGGGGGATCGTGCTGGACGAGCGACAGCTCAACACGAGGGCCATGGCCCTGTTCGAAGAGCTGCACCTCGACCTCGATCCCCGGGCCAAGGTCGGTGACCTCGCGGTCGCCCAGCACCAGATGATCGAGATCGCCAAGGCGCTCTCGTTCCACTCGAGCGTCCTCATCATGGACGAGCCCACCGCGGCCCTGACCGACACGGAGATCGACGAGCTCTTCCGGATCATTCGGCAGCTCCGCGACCGGGGCGTCGGCGTGGTCCACATCTCGCACCGCCTCGAGGAGCTCAAGCAGATCTCGGACCGGGTGACGGTCATGCGCGACGGGCACTACATCGACACCGTCGCGACGGCCGACGCGCCGATCGACCGGATCATCTCGATGATGGTCGGCCGGGTCATCTACGAGGCCACGCCCGAGCTCCCCGAGCATCCGAGCGACGAGGTCGTGCTCGAGGTCCGCGGCCTGACCCGTGGCCGCCGCGTCCGGGACGTCAGCTTTCAGCTGCGGCGGGGCGAGATCCTGGGCTTCGCGGGCCTCGTCGGCGCCGGCCGCACGGAGGTTGCCAGGGCCATCTTCGGCGCCGATCGGGCCGAATTGGGCGAGGTCTACGTCCACGGCCGGCAGGTCCACATCACCAGCCCGACCGATGCCGTCCACCAGGGCATCGGTTATCTGTCCGAGGACCGCAAGCGCTACGGTCTCGCCCTCGCGATGGACGTCGAGACGAACATCGTGCTGGCCTCGCTCCGCCGGTTCCTGGGCGTGCTGGGTACCGTCCGAACACACGATACGCGCAGCACCGGCGCGTCCCAGGTGGAGCACCTCGCGATCAAGACGCCCTCACTGGCGCAGAAGACCCGGAACCTGTCGGGCGGCAACCAGCAGAAGGTCGTCATCGCGAAGTGGCTCACCGCTGACACCGAGGTCCTGTTCTTCGACGAGCCCACGCGCGGCATCGACGTCGGCGCCAAGAGCGAGATCTACCACCTGCTCAACGACCTGGCCGCGCAGGGCAAGGCGATCGTGATGATCAGCTCGGAGCTGCCCGAGATCCTGCGCATGAGCCACCGGATCATCGTCATGTGCGAAGGCCGGATCACCGGCGAGCTGTCGGCGGCCGAGGCCACCCAGGAAAAGATCATGACGTTGGCCACCCAGCGCGAACAGGCCGCGTGAGCCGGGAGATCGATGTGACCAAGGCGAGTGGTGCAGTCCAGTCCTCCGTCGCTCGGTCGACGAAGCTCGTCCGGGGCGACCTGCTCCAGCGCTTCCTGGCGTTCGGCGCGCTCATCGTGCTGGTCGTCTTCTTCAGCGTCGCGAACGAGCACTTCCTGAGCTTCGACAACTTCGTCAACATCCTCATCGCGACCTCGGTGGTCGGCGTCATGGCCCTCGGCGAGACGTTCGTCATCATTACCGGCGGCATCGACCTCTCGGTCGGCACGGTCATGACCCTGTCCTCGGTCATGACGGCCGTGGCGATCACGAACATGGGCCTGCCCGTCCCGGTCGGCGTCGTCATCGGCATCATGACCGGCGGCGTCATGGGCCTGTTCAACGGCATCCTGATCGCGCGCCTCAAGCTCCCCCCGTTCATCGCGACCCTGGGCACGCTGAACGTCGCGCGGGGGCTGGCGCTCGTCATCACCCAGACCCGACCCATCTACTTCACCAACACCCCCGAGTTCAACACGGGGATCATGGGCAACCTGTTCGGGCTCAACATCTCGGGCGACTTCGGCATCCCGAACATCGCGATCATCATGTTCGTGGCGGTGATCATCGCCGCCTTCATCCTCAACCGGACCGTGCTCGGGCGGTACACGTTCGCCCTGGGCAGCAACGAGGAGGCGGTGCGCCTCTCGGGAGTGACCGTCCAGTGGTGGAAGATGGGCGTGTATGCCCTGGGCGGCCTGTTCGCCGGCCTCGCCGGTGTCCTGATCGGCGCCCGTGTCAACTCTGCCCAGCCGGCGCTCGGCTTCGGCTACGAGCTCGACGCGATCTCGGCCGTCGTCATCGGCGGCACCTCGCTCGTGGGCGGTGAGGGCACGATCCTCGGCACGATCATCGGCGCATTCATCGTCAAGACGCTGACGAACGGGCTCCAGATCATGAGCGTCCCCCAGGAGTGGCAGATCGTCGTCACGGGCGTGGTCGTCCTTCTCGCCGTCTACCTCGACATCATCCGTCGGCGCCAGCAGCAGTAGGAGGAGGACGAGGAAGTTCGCACGTATGGGCGCCCCCGCCGGCGAATCCGTCACCGGCGCGACTCTGGCAACCCAGTGGGGATCATGAGAGGAGCAGGATGAACAAGCGGTACCTGTCCATCGTGGGTGCGGCGGCGATCGTCGTCGGCGCCTGCAGCGCATCGGCCACGCCGGCGCCGAGCACCGGCGGCGGTGGCGGTAGCGGTAGCGCGCCGTACATCTCGATCGTGTCGAAGGGCTTCCAGCACCAGTTCTGGCAGGCCGTCAAGAAAGGCGCCGAGGACGAGGCGACCACGGAAGGCGCCACCGTCAACTTCATGGGCCCCGACACCGAGTCCAACGTCGACCAGCAGCTCAACATGCTCCAGACGGAGCTTGCCAAGAAGCCCGCGGGCCTGTGCTTCGCCGCGCTCGACAGCAAGGCGGCCAGCTCGCTCCTGGGGCAGTTCCAGGCACAGAACATCCCGGTCATCGCCTTCGACTCCGGCGTGGACAGCGACATCCCGCTCACGACCGTGGCCACCGACAACGTCGCGGCCGCGGCGCTCGCCGCCGACAAGATGGCCGAGGCCATCGGCAAGACCGGCAAGGTCGGCGTGATCATCCACGACCAGACGAGCCGCACCGGCATCGACCGCACCGACGGCTTCATCAACGAGATGAAGGCCAAGTACCCGGACATCGAGATCATCGGGCCCCAGTACGGCGGTGGCGACCAGGCCAAGTCGGCCGACCTCGCCAAGGCGATGATCCAGGCCAACCCGGACATCAAGGGCTTCTTCGGCGGCAACGAGGGCAGCATCATCGGCGTCCTCAACGCCGTGAACGAGCTCAAGCTCAACGGCAAGATCACGCTGGTCGGCTATGACTCCGGCCAGGCGCAGATCGACGCGATCAACGCCGGCACGATGCTTGGCGCCGTCCAGCAGAACCCGATCGGCATCGGCGCGAAGTGCGTCGAGTACGCCATGAAGGCGATCAACGGCGACACGAGCTTCGCCAAGAACATCGACACCGGATTCATCTGGGCCGACAAGACCAACATCGACTCGCCTGAAGTCCAGGCGGTCCTCTACAAGTAAGACCCGCCTTCGCAGGCACCAGTCGATCCAGGGGGGGCTGTCCGCAGCGCGGCTGCCCCCCTGCTTCCTCCCGGATCCTGCGCGGAGCCCAGCCGGAGCCCAATGAGCACCATCAATGACGTCGCGAAGGGAGCGGGCGTGTCCGCCATGACCGTGTCGCGCGTCATCAACGGCACGGGCTACACGAGCCCCGCGACACGCGCGCGCGTGGAGGCCGTGATCGAGGAGCTGGGTTACGTCCCCAACGCCCTTGCCCGCCAGCTCCGCTCCAAGCGCACGAAGACGATCGCGCTGGTCGTCTCGGACATCTCAAACCCGTTCTTCACCACGATCGCCCGGGGCGTGGAGGACGTGGCCGCGAGCAAGGGCTTCTCGGTCATGTACTGCAACACGGACGAGGACGACGCCGAGGAGGAGCAGTACCTGCGGGTGCTGATCGAACGCCAGGTCGACGGCGTGCTGCTCGTCCCGGCGCGCAGCTCGGGCGAGTCCTTCCGGCTGCTCCGCGACCACCGGATGCCGGTCGTGGTGCTCGATCGTCGCACCGCCGCGCGCCAGGTCGACGCGGTGCGCTGCGACTCGGAGGCCGGTGCCTACGCGCTCGCAGGGCACCTGTTGGGCCTCGGTCATCGTGACATCGCGGTGCTCACGGGCTCACGGACCATCTCCACCTCGGTTGACCGCGTGGCCGGCTGTCGCCGCGCCCTGAACGAGGCGGGGCTCGACCTGCCCGACGCGCGCGTGCATTTCGGCGGCTACATGTTTGGCCGGAGCAACCAGGCCGATGGGCACCGGATGGCGCTCGAGGTCCTCGACGCACCTGGTCCACTGCCCACCGCCCTGTTCTGCGCAAACAACTTCATCGCCTTCGGGGCGATCCGGGCGCTGCGCGAGCGAGGCATCCGCGTGCCAGACGGCATGAGCGTCGTGGCGTTCGATGATCTGCCCGAAGAGTGGGTCAGCGACCCGTTCCTGACCTGTGCCTCGCAGCCCGCCTACGACATCGGGCACCGTGCGGCCGACCTCCTGCTCGGCGAGATCTCGGGCGCTCACGAGCCCGCGGGCCAGGCCGTGGTGCTGCCGTTCGAGCTGATCATCCGCCGTTCCAGCGGTCCGCCGCGGATCGATGCCCAGGGAGCCATCGCGTGACCGAGCCCGACCTGCTCGACGAGACCGCCGCCCCTCGACTTGTCCACCGCAAGATCGTGTTCGATCCCCGGCTACTGGAGGCCTCATGCTCACGACCCGGCTCCTCCACCCCGAGATCCTGCGAGCTCTCGGGGAGGCGGGCCACGGCACCCAGGTGCTGATCGCCGACGGCAACTACCCGCTCGCCACGCGCTCAAACCCGGACTGCCGGAGGGTGTTCCTCAACCTCGAGCCGGGCAAGCTCACGGTCACCGACGTGCTCGAGGTCCTGGCCGAGGCCATCCCCGTCGAGGCCGTTCACGTGATGGGTCCCGACGACGGCTCCGAGCCCTCGATCTACGCTGACTTCCGCCGCATCCTGCCCGCTCACGAGCCAACCCGGCTGGGCCGGTTCGAGTTCTACGACATGGCCCGCGGCCCTGAGACGGGCCTGGCGATCGCCACCGGTGAGCAGCGCATCTACGCCAACATCCTGCTCACCATCGGGGTGCGGATGCCCGGCTAGGGCGGGCCAGGGCCGGCGGGCCGGCTGGGGCACGCAGGGGCATCCATCGACGACGTCCCGGAAACGAGGCAGACAACATGGCAACCGTCAACACGTCCGGCCGCTTCGTCGGTGACTGGCCCCGGATCGGCATCCGTCCCGCGATCGACGGCCGCATGCACGGCGTTCGCGAGTCGCTCGAGGAGCAGACGCGCGCGATGGCGCTGCGCACCGCACAGCTGATCCGCGCCAACCTTCGCTACCCGGACGGCACGCCGGTCGAGGTCGTGGTGCCCGATCACAACATCGGCGGCGTGTACGAGGCGGCCAAGGTCGCCGAGCTGTTCCGCAAGGAGGGCGTGGGCGTCTCGATCACGATCAGCCCGTGCTGGTGCTACGGCTCCGAGACGATGGACATGGATCCCCTGACGCCCAAGGCGGTGTGGGGCTTCAACGGGACCGAGCGGCCGGGCGCTGTCTACCTCGCCGCGGTCCTCGCAGCCCACACGCAGAAAGGGCTGCCGGCGTTCGGGATCTACGGGCGCGACGTCCAGGACGCGAATGACGGCACGATCCCCGGCGACGTCCAGGCCAAGATCCTGCGCTTTGCCCGGGCCGGCATGGCTGCGGCCATCCTGCGCGGCAAGTCGTATCTCTCCCTGGGCGGCGTGTCGATGGGCATCGCCGGCTCCATCGTCGATCAGCCGTTCTTCGAGAAGTACCTGGGGATGCGGGTCGAGGCGGTCGACATGTCCGAGATCGCCCGCCGGCTGGAGGAGGGGATCTACGACCAGGACGAGCTCCAGAAGGCGTTCGCCTGGACGCGGGCCAACTGCCGCGAGGGGGAGGACCGCAACCCCGCCGACAAGGCCAAGACGCGCGAGCAGCTCGACGGCGACTGGGAGACCGTGGTCAGGATGGCGCTCATCGCCCGCGACCTCCTGGTCGGCAACCCGCGGCTCGCGGAGCTTGGCTTCGGCGAGGAGGCGATGGGCCGCAACGCGATCCTGGGCGGCTTCCAGGGCCAGCGCGCCTGGACCGACCACTCGCCCAACGGCGA
Source organism: uncultured Chloroflexia bacterium (assembly GCA_963713095.1). Taxonomy (GTDB): domain Bacteria; phylum Chloroflexota; class Limnocylindria; order Limnocylindrales; family CSP1-4; genus CAIXZV01. The sequence continues at coordinate 559,692 of CAVQKK010000003.1, read as the reverse complement.
CTTCATGGAGGCGATCCTCAACTCCAGCTTCGACTGGAACGGGATCCGTGCGCCCCACATGTTCGCGACCGAGAACGACTCGCTCAACGGCGCGACGATGCTCCTCTCGTACCTGCTGACCAACCGGGCGCAGATCTTCGCCGACGTGCGGACCTACTGGAGCGCCGACGCCGTCGAGCGGGTGACCGGCCACCGGCCCGAGGGTGTCGCCGCCGGCGGGTTCATCCATCTCATCAACTCCGGCGCGGCCACCCTTGACGCCACGGGGGCGATGACCGACGCGGACGGCAAGCCCGCGATGAAGCCGTTCTGGGAGATCAGCCAGAGCGACGTCGAGGCGGCGCTGGCGGCGACCACCTGGTATCCGGCCAACCGCGGCTACTTCCGCGGCGGCGGGTTCTCGAGCCAGTTCGTGAGCAAGGGCGGCATGCCCGTCACCATGGCCCGGCTCAACCTGGTCAGCGGCGTGGGTCCCACGCTCCAGATCGCCGAGGGCTGGACGGTCGAGCTGCCGAAGGAGGTCCACGACGTCCTCGACCAGCGCACCGATCCCACCTGGCCCACCCACTGGTTCGTGCCGCGGACCACGGGCGAGGGCGTCTTCCGCGACGTCTACACGGTGATGGCCAGCTGGGCTGCCAACCACGGGGCGATCAGCTACGGGCACATCGGCGCGGACCTGATCAGCCTGGCGTCGATCCTGCGCATCCCCGTCCACATGCACAACGTGCCCGAGGAGGACGTGTTCCGGCCCTCGGCGTGGGCGAACCTGGGCACGGCCGACCCGGAGGGCGCCGACTTCCGCGCCTGCGCCACCTTCGGCCCGCTGTACGGGCGCCGCTGATCGCCCGCTGCTCTGTCGCCTCCGGGCCTCGCGCGCTGAGGATGCCGTCGCGCAGTCGGACGACCCTGCCGGGGAGGTGACGAGACGTTCGGCCCTGCCACTATCCCCGTTGGGCCGGCGACTCGACTGCGCTGCCCGGCCGGGCCGGCGAGCCCATCGCGCTTCCGCTGGAGCGACGGATGACGATCCTGGTGGGGAGGATGATCTCCCTGGGCAGGCGTTCGGGGTTGGCAAGCCGGTCGACCAGCACGGCGACGCTCTCCGTGCCGATCTCGTAGGCTGGCTGCGCGGCCACCGTCAGGAACGGGAAGGTGACCATCGCCTCGGGCAGATCGTCGAATCCGACGACGGCGACGTCCTCCGGGACGCGCAGCCCGAGCCCATCGAGGGCATGCAGCGTGCCGATCGCGATGAAGTTGTTGGCCGCGAACAGGGCGCTGGGGGCCGGGTCCTCCGCCATCGCCTGGAGGGCCATCTCACGACCGCTGTCGATCGTGAAGGCCCCGTACAGCACGTTCGGCTCCGGCAGGCCGTGCTCCTCGACGACGGCCCGGCGGAAGCCGACGACGCGGTCGACCGCCGAGGGGACGGTCGAGGGACCGGACAGGATCGCCATGGTGCGATGGCCGAGCTCCGCGAGGAGTCGCCCGAGCTCCATGGCGCCGGCCTCGGAGTCGGCCCGGACGACATCGGCCCCCGGGGTCGACGGTCGGCGGTCGACGGCCACGAGGGCCACCCCGTGCTCTCGGCACAGGCGAATGGTCTCCGCGCCCGTGCCGGCCGGAACCACCAGGATCCCGTCGACCTGCCGTTGGAGCAGCATCTGCGTGAGCCGCTGCTCCTCGTCCTCGCGCTCGTCGGTGTTGGCCAGGATCAGGGTCAGCCCCGTCTCGCGCGCCGCGGCCTCGACACCGTGCGCCAGCGTGGTGAAGAACGGGTTGGTCATGTCGGGGAGGAGGAGCGCGATGGTATCCGTCCGCCGTGCCCGGAGGCTGCGGGCAAGTGTGTTCGGCATGTAGCCCGTCTCGGCGAGGGCCTGCTCGACGCGCACACGGAGCCTGGCGCTAACGATCCCCGAGCCGTTGACCACCCGGGACACGGTCATCGGTGAGACGCCCGCGCGCTTCGCGACGTCGTGCAGGGTCGCCATGCTGGTTGCGGATCCCCTCAGCGGTTGGGCCTGATAACGCTAGCAACGGACAGGGCGGGATGTCCATTGGCTCCGCGTCGCGCGCAGTGGCGTACAGCCGGACTCGCCACCATCTCGCGTTCCAGCGGGTCGACCGCCCCGCTCAACGCACGCGGTGATCCCGCCGACCATGGTCGGTGGTTGCGACGGGAGCCGCGGCCTGGATACCCCTGAGCTCGGTGCTGGTCCGCGCCTGGAGGCCTGTGTGGGGCTTGCGCTGGAGCACGATGTACTCGATCCCATGTGCCGTGCAGAACTCGTGCTTCTCTGACTCGTCGCCGTCCTCGTTCACGACGTAGTACGTCGGTTGAATCTCGGCGATCTCCGGCTCCGCATCCATCCAGCCGGAGCCTGACGACACGAGGCACCGGTGGACGAGCCGAACCGCGCCGACCATGTACCGCCGCTCCTGCTCGCGCTGGAGCGGATGGCCGGGGCCTTTGAGGAGCTCCACGTTCCGGTCGCTCCCGACGACCACGTACAGAGCCCCGAACGCGGCGGCATCCATGAAGAACCGCACATGACCCGAGTGCAGCCAGTCGAAGCAGCCGGTGACGACGACCCGCGGGCCATCGACGTCCCGGCCTGGGCACGGCTCGATGGGCGGAAGGCCCGCGATCTGCGTTCCGGGCATCGTGAGGAACGGAACGCCATGCGCGTCGGCTGCCGCCTTGGCCACGGGATCCACCTGCCCCTCGAGGGCGACGACCACGGCGTGACTGGAGACCAGATCGCCCATCTCGGCGGCCAGGGGTCGATCGACGATCTCCGTGCTGGTCACCCAGCGCATCGACTCCGCGAGGAATACTCGCTCCTCGGCCGGGAACAGGGGCCCTGCCCCTGTTCGCTCCGCAATGAGCTCGTCGGACAGGATCCGGACGTGCAGCGGTCCGTGGCCCGACGCCTCCTCGAGGAACCGGACATCGGCAGATCGGAGGTTGTCGAGGCTCGTCTCGATCACGACCGGCCTGCGACCGGGCTCGGCGGGGCCCGCTCCCGGACACTCGGACATGGCTCCCGGCATCAGGACCTCCGGATGGAGATCCGGCTCGAGCCGGGTGGCTCGATGTCCGAGGCGACGACCAGGTATCCGCCGCCGCATCCGGAGGTCATCGCCCCCGCGTATTCGGCGGCGTACGCGTCCGTCAGGCCGCGGATGTCAACCGTGAGGGCCGGATGCTCGAAGATCTGCGGCAGGACGGCGTCCCACGCGCGAGAGCACTCGTTGAGCGACGCACCGAGGGCGATGACATCCATCGCCACGATCGCGCCGTAGCAGGCACGGCCGGCGGCGCCGAGGCGAGCGATCCATTCCGGCTCCAGGTGCTTGACCCCCAGGGGGCCATAGCCGGGTGGGCGCTGCCCGATCGGGATGAGGTGGACCACCCGCTCGAGCCACGAGACGACCTCAGGATCGGTCGTCGATTCGACGTGCGATGGAAACCAGCCCCCGTCCACCGATGCGTCGTAGTCGAGGCGGCTGATGCCCGGATAGACCAGACCGCACATGTCCTGCGACCCCGACGGTTCGGAGAGGTTTGCGTTCTCGGCTGCGTACAGCTCGCGGACCAGGCTGGCCGGCGGCCGACCCCTCGGCAGCCGGTCACCCCAGAGCGCCTCGGCTGCGGCCCTGGTCCCGGTCGCCATGCCGCATCGGTCCATGTACCGGACGGTCGGCTCCAGGGACACGACGACCATCGACCCCGGCGGCTCCGGGTTGTGCTTCGACACGAACGGCTGATCGATCCAGCCACCCGCCATCTGCAGCCGATAGGGGAGGCCCCCGACCATCTTCCGGATGCCGGCCGGTGCGACGGGAGCGGGGGAGGGCACCTGGGCCCGCCCGGTCGTCGAGGTCATCCCTCGACGACGCGCTTGCCGGCCTTCCGGGCGGCGTACTGCTCTGCGATCCAAGCGTACGTCGCTGCCATCCCGTCGCGCAGCGGCGTGTTCGGTTCCCAGCCCAGGACCTGGTTGATGAAGGTGTTGTCGCTGTTGCGTCCCGCGACGCCCTTCGGCTTGTCAGGGTCGTAGGCGCGCTCCAGCTTCACGTCCGCGATCTCTTCGACGATCGAGACGAGCTCGTTGATGGAGACCATCTCGCTCGAGCCGAGGTTGATCGGCGTGGCGATCAGCTCCGGCGTATGCATGATCAGGTCGATGCCGTGAAGGCAGTCGTCGATGTAGCAGAACGAGCGCGTCTGTGACCCGTCGCCCCAGATCTCGATCCGAAGGTCGTTCGTGTCCTGCGCCTCGATCACCTTTCGGCACATGGCCGCCGGTGCCTTCTCGCGGCCACCGAACCAGGTGCCGTTCGGGCCGTAGATGTTGTGGAACCGTGCGATGTGCGTCTCGAGACCCCGCTCGGCCCAGTACTCCTGGCAGAACATCTCCGAGATGAGCTTCTCCCAACCGTAGCCACGCTCGGCCATGGCCGGATAGGCGTCGGACTCCTTGAGGGCGATCACCTCCGGCGACCTCTGGAGGTCGGTGTTGTAGGCGCACGCGGATGAGGAGAAGAAGTACCTGGAGACGCCGGCACGGTAGGACGCCTCGGTCAGGTGCGTGTTCACGAGAACGCTGCGGAGACACTCGACTCGATAGTTCTCGATGAAGCCCATCCCGCCCATGTCCGCGGCCAGGTTGTATACCTCGGTCGCGCCCTTGACCGCATCGATCGCGTTCTGCTCGTGGGAGAGGTCCATCGAGATCGACTCGACACCCGGGACGCGCACGTACCAGTCGGGGAGCGGTTTCCGATCGACGGCGCGGATGCGCGTGTAGCCCTGATCGTGGAAGTACTTCGTGAGCGACCCCGCGATGAACCCGCCGGCTCCGGTGATGAGGATGAGGTCATCCTGGGCCATGCCGCGCTCGATCGAAGTGCCCGGGATCCGGCCCGTGAATTGGATCGCCATCGGTAGTGAACCTCGCTCGTTGGTGGGTCGTCGGCCGCCGGCATCGGGCTTTCAGGCGTCGAGGGTCGCTCTTGGGTCCGTGGCGGGGCGACGATCTTCGGTCGGATGATAACGTTACCAACCGTCGAAGTCAACGACTCTCTGTGACGGGCTGTCCGGCCGGAGCCCCGGGATCTGTGGCGCCGCACAGTGGCAAACGGGTGTGGGGCGGCCACGCTCGTGGTCGTCGATTGCGAGGTGTCGAAATCCACCGCGGCACCGTCGCGTCCGGACCGCCGGCGATGCGGCTACCCTTGTGCGGTCACGCCGTGGGAGGGTGGGTCGCGGCCCGCCGACGGGTCCGGCCTGACCGGCAACGCCGGCTGGAACCGAGCCGCGGAGAGGCCGCGACCGAGCCCTGAGATCTGCGCTCGCTACGAGGAGCTTCTACGCTGTCTACCGATCGTTGTACCCGGCGACGCGCGGCCGGACCCGCCCCGTCGCCCGGCTCCAGCGCGATGCAGCCGACCGATCCGTCCCGCGCAGCCGAACCTGCGCGACGATCGGGCAACCGAGGGCGACGCCGCTCCCGGTCGTGTCGTCGGCCGCGGCTATCGGGGAGCATGGAGGTCGCATGATCCTGGTCTGCGGCGAGGCCCTGATCGACCTCGTCCCGGTGGTGGCCGAGGGCGAGCCGCTCGCCTATGCGCCCCGGACCGGCGGCTCCCCGTACAACGTTGCCCTGGGCCTGGGCCGGCTCGGCGTGCCGGTCGGGTTCTTCGGCCGGGTCTCTCGCGACCCGTTCGGGCACCAGCTGCGGGAGCGCCTGGTCGCCGAGGGGGTCGACTGCCGGCTGCTCAGGGACGGCGACGAGCCGACCGCCCTCGCCGTCGTCCACCTGCCACCCGGCCAGGAGCCCGCGTACGCGTTCTACGGCGACCTGGCCGCCGACGCCGCCCTGGCCGAATCGGATCTGCCCACCTCGGAGGATCTCGACGCCGGTGTGACGGCGCTCCACTTCGGCTCGATCTCGCTGATCCGTGAGCCGGGGGCGAGCGCGTACGAGCGGCTGATGACGCGCGAGGCCGGACATCGCGTCATCAGCCTGGATCCCAACGTCCGGCCCGGGCTCATCGCCGACCTGGCGGCCTACCGCACCCGACTCGAGGGCTGGATGGCCGGGGTCGACGTGATCAAGGTGAGCCAGGCCGATCTCGCCTGGCTCTACCCGGACCGACCGCCGATCGAGGCAGCCCGGCGGTGGCTCGCCAGCGGCCCCTCGCTCGCCGTCATGACCCGCGGCTCCGGTGGGGCCGTCGGGATCACGGGCGCGGGCATGACCGAGGTGCCGGGCATGACCGTCATGGTCAGCGACACGGTCGGCGCCGGCGATTCGTTCATGTCGGGCCTGCTCGGCTTCCTCGAGCTCCACGGCCTGCTCGGCCGGTCGGCCCTCGCCAGCCTCGACGAGGGCGACGTCCGCGACAGCCTCGCCTTCGCCAACCGCGCGGCGTCCCTCACGTGCACCCGGTCCGGCGCCGAGCCTCCGACGCGAGCCGAGATGGAGGAGCGTTCGGGACCGGTTTGCCGACCTTGACGTTCCGTCCCCTGTCGTTGCCCATCGTGCTGCCCGGCCGATTCCGGGCCGCCGTGTTCGACATGGACGGGGTCCTTCTGGACTCGGAGCCGCTGTGGCTGGTGGCGTATCGCGAGCTCATGGAGCGCCACGGCGAGACCTTCACGGACAACGACAGGGTGGCGACGCTCGGCACGTCGCTGACCGACAGCGCCGCCCTGCTGGCACCGCGGCTCGGTCTGTCCACCGCGGTCGTCGCCGGCGAGATCGCCGAGATGATGCAGACGCACTACCGCGGAGCCAGGCTGCACGCGGGCGCCCGATCGCTGATCGAAGCCCTCTCGGACCGGATGGCGATCGCGATCGCGACCAACACCAACGGCGGCTTCGCCCGTGAGGCACTGCGGGCGGCAGGGCTGGGGGTGCCGGGCGTCGTGGTCTCGGGCGAGGACCTCGGGCGGCCGAAGCCGTACCCGGACGTGTATCTGGCCGCATGCCGGGAGCTTGGCGTGGCGCCCGGCGACGCGATCGCGTTCGAGGACTCGCCGAGCGGGGTCCGGTCCGCGGTGGACGCGGGGCTGACGGTGGTCGGCGTGCCCGAGCCTGGCGTAGACCTGGCCGGCACGGGCACCCACGCGGTGATCGCCTCGCTGGAGGAGATCACCATCTCCGAGCCCTGATCGCGGGGTCGCGCGGGCCGTGAGCGCCGGGTCGGCGCGCTACTCCCGGGCGGCGTCCTCGGGCGGCCGAGCGGCTGACCCGGGTGCCGGCCTGGGCGCGGGCGCGAGGTCGATCGTTCGCACTCGGCGCGTCCGGCCCGAGTCGGTGCGGACGAGCGCCGACGGGATGACCCCGCCCGTGATCGACTCGACGACCGCGGTTTCGCCGGCGTACAGGCCCGTGCCGCTGATGGTCACGCGCATGCCGACCGCGATCTCCGAACGGCCCATACCCGCCTGGCGGTTGATGACCGCGACCGTGGGCGGGGTCACCTGCGGCACGTAGGCGGGCGCAGGTCCCCTGGAGCTCCGGGAAGGCGGATAGAAGACCCTGCGCTTGCGGGTCACCGGGCGCGCCCTCGCTGCGAGCGCCGCGCACCAGGCGCCGCCGCCGGCTTGAGGGTCCGGCCGCCCGAGGCTCCGCCCCGGCGAGGATGGATCGTGTCGTATTCATGGTCGTGGCGTTGCGTCATGAAGCTCCAGTCTGTGCTCGGGATGGCGGCGGTGCTCGCCTGCAGGTCGCGGCGCGCCCGGATCGGGCATCCCCGCGGTTTAGCCGCCGGGGAGCGATGCTGCCCCCCAGCGGCCGGATGGCCGTCAGGCCGCGCTGACCCGGTTGGCGCGCGGGCCCTTCGGGCTCTGCTCGATCTCGAACTCGACGCGCTCACCGCCCGTCAGGCGCTCGAACTCGAGAGGGGCCTGGAGACCGCCGCGGTGGAAGAAGTATTCCTTCCCGTCCTCGGCGACGATGAAGCCGAAGCCGCGATCGGCGACGATCTTCTTGATGGTACCGGTGGTCACATTGACCTCCACGTCTTCCCGAACCGAAACACCGACGCACGGTCAAGTTCGAGAAGGGAGTCGACCACACGAAGCATCGCCACAAGAGGCGGCGACAGACCCACGATATGCGCGATCGACGGATTGCACAATCCCCGCGTGGTCGTTCACGCCTGGGTGACCGGGCGCGCGGACCTCGTGATCACGGCGCGGTTCGCCGGCGTGTGGGATCCGATGCTGATCCAGTTCCGGTTCGCGGGGACCGGCGCGCTCGCCAGCCCTAGCTCGCGGCCTGCAGCTGGTCGGCGTACTTCTCGAGCGACCGGGCCACCCGGGCCAATGGCTCCATGAGGGCGGGCGTGCACAGCTCGCCGCAGCGAAGGGCGAAGGCCGCGGCATCGCGCAGCCGCTCCTCCATCAGGACCCAGGCCGCCTCCCGGTGGGGGAGCAGATAGTCGACCGCGTAGAACAGCTCGAATCCCGGGCCGGCCGTGACACCCGGCATGTCGGGGCCGACCGGCAGCGTCGTCACGACCGATCCCAGCGTCTTGACCGCCGTGTACATCAGCCCGACCGAGACGTTGGCCAGCACCTCCAGCTGCTCCGGTGTCTCGTCCGTGTGGGCGAAGTAGCGCGACAGCAGCTGGAGCAGGACCTCGTAGGTGACGTTGAGCAGGTCCATGCAGCGGGTCGTACCCGGGTCGGTGATCAGCGGGACGACGACCCCGGTCGACTGCGGCCGGACGTTGGCCGCGACGACCGGCCGGGTGGGCTCGAAGGTCGGATCCGCCTGCTTGATCTCGAGATACTCGTCGAGGATGCCCAGGAGGCGCCCGAAGTGGGCGTCGCGCCACTCGCCCCGGGCCCCCTCGCCCTGCTCGACGATCGTGTCGATCGCCTGCCTCGCAGACGCCAGGTCGGTCACGGCGACGAGCTCCGGCCACCGGAAATGCTCCTCGGTCGCCTGGGCATTCGCGGGCCCGATGAACAGGCGCTCCGGACCGAGTCGTTCGGCCAGATGCTCCATCCCGGCCTGGATGGACCGGTACAGCTGGCCGATCGTGTCGAACTCCTGCAGCTGCGGAACGATCTCGTCCTGCGTGTCGTGGGGGAGCGCGACGGCCTGCGCGATCGCCTCGAACCCCTCGGCATCCTCGACGTCCATCCCGTCCGGCCGCTCGAGGAACGCGAAGTGCCGGAGCGCAGCTTCACCGAACGGCACCAGCTCGATCCGGACGCCGGCCGGATAGCTGTAGGCCGGCATCGGGAAGTTCGGCCGGGCCAGGCGCGGCGCGGCGCCGACGGCCGTCAGCAGGTTCTCCGCGAGCGCCATGTGGAGCATCTCCTGCTCGCTGATCGCCAGCAGCGTCTTGCGCCAGCGCTGGACCGCCGCGAGCTGCTCGGTCGACAGCCCTTCGTCGACCTTCTGCTTGAGCGAGAATGCCGCGAACAGGTACTGGAGCATGACGAGGTGCTCGAGCTCGGCAGCCTTGCCGAGCGTGTAGATCAGTGCCTCGCGGTGCTCGAGGCCGCCGGTCTCGGGGTCGCCTCGGCCCCTGCGGACGGCCAGCACATTGGCCAGCGGGCCGTGCGGGCCGGGCGTGACGTTCTCGATCATCGGGAGTCCCTCTCGATTACCGCATTGCCTGGGTCGGGTGTTGCGTGCGGCGTCGCGATCCAGCCGATGACCCGCGGATCACGCCTCGTCGTCCTCGTCGTCGGCCGAATCCCGGACGTAGAGGCGATCGTCGGGATAGCACCATCGCCAGTCCTCGTCGGCCTCCGCGGTCCGGATCATCGGATGCCCCGTCTCATGGAAGTGGGCTGTGGCATGGCGGTTCGGGCTCTGGTCGCAGCAGCTCGTGCGCCCGCAGGTGAGGCACTGGCGGAGATGCACCCAGGTGCCGCCGGTCTCGACGCATGCCGAGCAGACCTCCAGCGGCGGCTCGACCCGAATTGCGATCTCGAAGTGCTCGCACAGCTGCGTCACGTGGCACGCCTTCCCATGGAGCCCGCGGCCGGGCCGGTCCCCTGGCAGCCCCCGGGCCGCGACACTACCACCGAATGGGCGAGGACCCCTGACGGGCTGGGCTCACCGCACACGGAGATGACGATCACACGTACGGGTGTCCCGGCCTGTGACCTCCCGAGCACGATTGAGCCCATGCTCGTGCCCCGCGATGAGAACGGCGGATGACACGCTGACGGAGGCGGGTCCGCAGCCCGCGCCCCGGATCAGGCACCGACCTCAGGGTCGGGGTGGCCCGCGTCTCATCGGACGCTGTCACCACCGGGTTCGGTCGAGCCTCGAACGCGTGCCAGCACGTCGCTCAAGCGAGCAGTCGCCAGCCCGATCACGCTGTCGGCGGCACCGTAGTAGACGTACAGGCGATCCGTGCCCCCGTCGACGACCCAGCCGCTCGGAAACACGACCCGCCCCACGTCACCGATCATCTCGTACGGCGCGATCGGTCCGAAGACCCACTCGTCCGTCCGGCGCACGACCGTCTCCGGATGATCGAGGTCGAGCAGCGCGAGGCCCGCTCGATAGATCGGACCGTCCGACGTCGTATGAACCCCGTGATAGAGCACGAGCCACCCGTCGGCGGTCTCGAGCGGCGGCGGACCGAGCCCGACCTTGCCCGCGTCCCACCATCCGCCCTCGCGTGCCTCGAGCAGCAGCTTGTGGTCGCCCCAGTGACGCAGGTCCGGTGAGAAGGAGATCCAGATATGAGCCCCGCTGAGCAGGGGCGAAGGCCTGTGGATCATCGCCCATCGGCCACCGAACCGACGCGGGAAGAGGGCGGCGTCCTTGTCCTCGGGCGGCATCATCGGGCCCAGCCGGCGGACCGTTCGGAAGTCGCGTGTCATCGCCATCGAAACGAGCGGGCCGCGTCGGCTGTAGGCCGTGTAGGCGATGACCCACTCCTCCCGTTCCGGCAGCCAGGTGAGGCGCGGATCCTCGCACCCCCAGATCTCCTCCGGGTAGTGATCCACGTCGGGTTGCAGAAGCGGCTCGGCGTCGAATCGCCAGCCGGTGACCCCGTCGGCACTGCGGGCAACATGCAGCCGGGAGATGCCGCGGAGGTCCTCGACACGGACCAGCAGGACCGTCTCGTCCCCGACCCGGGCGGCCCCGGGATTGAACACCGAGTTGGCCGGGTACGGCACGTCCGCCGCGGTCAGGATCGGGTTGGCCTCGGACCGCTCGAAGAGCATCGCGTCCTCGAGCCTGGTCATGTGACGGCGGTCGCCACGGCGCCGTCGCCCGACGCCCCCGCCCTGACCGGTCCGGTGCGCATCATCCGGATGCGCTCGAGCGCGATCAGCCACATCAGCGTCGACTCGGCGCCCTGGTTCGTGTTGACACCATGGGGCGTGAGGCCGTCGCAGCTCGCACCTCGCTTCGGATCGGCCACGAGGACCCCGAGATCGTTCTCGCCAAGGAACCATGCATACGCCTGCTCCATGGCGGCTCCGTAGCGGGCCTCGTTCGTCGCCGCTCGGGCCGACTCGGCCGCGAGCAGCAGCGCGGTGGCCTCGATCGGTTGCTGATCGAACTGGGACCTCTCGCCGCCGTGCGACCACCACCCGTTGCCGATCGGGGAGAGGTGGCCCGACGGGCCCGTCTGGGCGTCGATGAGCCAGTCGAGGACGCCAAGGCCGAGGTCGATCATCGGCCGGGAGGCCAGGTAGCGGCCCGCAACGATCAGCGCCTGTGCGGGCAGGGCGTTCTCGTACGTCAGGCGCGTCTCAGGCCAGGGCCAGGCGCGGTCCGGGCGTGACCCGAACGCCGATCTGAGGCGTCCCGCAATGAGGCGATACGCGAGCATGGTTGGCCCGGTCGGCACGGCCCCCACCGCGGCGTCGCATCCCAGCAGGACCGACGCCTGGGCACGCATGGCGCCCAGCTCCCGAGCAGCCGGCAGGGCCCGGGCGAACAGTCGACCAGCTGACTCGGCGAGGCGTCCGTCGGGCGCTCGCGCCATCGCTTCGCCGAGCGCCAGCATGGCGCGGCCGTGGCAGTCTTCCGAGCCTGTACCCTCGAGCCAGGAGCCGTCGATTCGACGGAAGTTCCGGAATCGCCCGGTCGCCGGATCAAAGGCTTCCGCCAGGAACCGGAGGCTCCGCCAGGCCCCAGCTTCCACCGCACGCCAACCGAGCTCGTGCTGATGGAGCAGATCCACCTGCAGCGATCGGGCAACGTCGTCGGTGCAGTATCCGTGCGCAGCGTCCGGCCGCGACCCGCTCGCGTGCTGCATGATCCCGACGTCGTCGGTGAGCTCATCGAGGTGCTTCCGGCTCACGGGATGGAGGGGTGCGAGGTCAGGCATTGACCGTGGCCAGTGCCCCCACAAGATGGGGCCGCGGTACGGGCATCGTCACGCGGTCGAGCACCCTGCGGTACTGGGCGCCGACGGAAGACCAGACCATCCCGCGGCTGTGCGCATAGGCTCGGCGTCCGAGGGCAGCCCGGAGGCTGTCGTCCCCCAGCACGGTGGCGAGCGCTGCCGCCAGATCCGGCGCGGAGCCCGGGGGTACGAGCAAGCCACGTCCGTCTGCCAGCAGCTCCGCGGCATAGGTGTAGGGCGTCGAGATGATGGCGCGACCGGCGCCCATCGCATATGACAGCGTCCCGGAGACGATCTGGTCGAGCTGCGGATAGGGCGTCACGAACACGTCGGCCGCCTCCAGCCAGCGCGTCAGCTCGACGCGTCCGACGAAGCGGTCCACGAACTGGACGTGATCCTGCATCCCCAGCTGCCGCACCTGGGCGACCAGGCCCTCGCGATAGGCCTCTCCCTCGGTGCGGATGAGGTCGGGGTGGGTTGCCCCCACGATGACGTAGCACGCCTCCGGGTGCGCCGCCACGACCTCGGGCAGCGCGTCGATGGCGTGAGCGTAGCCCTTGCCGGGACCCAGCAGGCCGAAGCTCAGGATGACCTTGCGCCCCTCGAGACCGAGTGCCGGCTTCATGGAGTCGGCAGCGACGAGCGGCAGGTCCGGCACCCCGTGCGGAATGATCTCCAGTCGGTGGGGGTCGACACCGTAGGCGGTGGCGAGAAGCGTCGCAGCGGATCGCGACATGACGACCGTGGCATCCACCTGGGCAACCAGCTCCGAGAGGACGGCTCGCTGGCTCGCTGTTGGGTTCCGGAGCACGGTGTGGAGCGTGGCGATGGACGGCAGTCGAAGCGCACGCACGAAATCGAGGACGTGTGCGCCGTCCCGGCCGCCCCAGATCCCGTATTCGTGCTGGACCGAGACGACGTCGACGCAGTCGCCCAGTGACCGGGCGGTCTGCCCGTAGTCGGCTGGCTCGTCGCGCCGGATGCGATGGTGGACCTCGATCGGGTAGGGGGACGGCTGCTCGGGAGGATGCAGGGCCACGATCTCGCGACTGCCCGACACGGTCGCCAGGTCATGGGTGAACGTTGCGATGCCGCATCGGCGGGGTGGGTAGGTGGAGACGAAGGCCGTGCGTACGATGACGAAGCTCCTCTTGGGCGATCCGCGTGGCAGACCCGCGGGGACGGTCAACCGCTCGCGGCGGGGCGAGCCGAACCGGCTCCTCGTGGCATGCGAGTCGGGGTCCGCCGCTGGCTACGGTGCGGCCCGCCCGAAGAGGCGGGCCGCCCGATGGGCTAGGCGGACCGCACCTGGATCGCGCGCGGGCCCTTGGGGCTTGCCTCGATCTCGAACTCGACGCGCTCGCCGCCAGTGAGGCGATCGAAGTCGATCGAGGAGTCGAGACCGCCGCGATGGAAGAAGTATTCCTTCGTATCCTCGGCGGTGATGAAGCCGAAGCCGCGATCGGCGACGACCTTCTTGATGGTACCGGTGGTCATGAGGACCTCCAACGCTTCCCGAACAGGGATAAGAGAACGCACGGTCCGTTCGAGAAGGGGGATCGACCACGCGGAGTATCGCCGCGAAGCGCGGCGGGATCCAATCTTAGCACAAATGTTCGAACCCGACGACCCGGAGCGTGTTGTCCGCGTGTTGCACTGCGCGGCCCTGCCGGCGACCTGGCACGAGCGGCTGCTCAAATCGAATACCTGTGCTGGGGCGATCGATGCAGGCGACGATCGGCGTCGCTGGCACGGCACAGCCGATCACGGTCGGTGATCCACTCAATCGCTTCGCGGGCAGTCAATCCTCACCCAGGCCGAGCGCCCGACGGAGCTCGTCCGTCGAGGTCGGGGCGAGCGCGCGACCCCGGGCGGCAAGCCACTCCCCGAACACCTCGCGCCAGAGGGCGAGGGCTTCGTCGAGGGCATCCGGGTACACCGACGACTCCTGGACATCGGCCCAGATGCGGACGCCGGGCCCCTCATGGAACTCGACCACGAGTCGGTCCCACGCCGGCGTTCCCGTCACGAGCGTCACCGGCGGTGGCACCGCGTGCCTGGCGGCGAACCGGTCGATGGCCGCCGGCAATACCCTGGCGATGAACGCGAGGATCGTCTCCAGGTCGGACCGGTCGGCGAGCCTGAACCAGACGTCCTCGTCACCGCGGTAGGGCTGGAGCCGGGGTTTCCAGTCTGCGAGCAGGGTCGCTCGCACGCTCTCCGGCAGCCCGCGCCAGTAGGAGGCATCCGGGGGTGGAACCCGCGCGAGCGTCCGGTTCTCCATCTTGCGGAGCGCCTCGCGGTCTTCCCCCGAGAGCAGCTCCGGCAGCCGGGCAACTGGACCGGCCGAGTAGAGGACGGGCTGGGCGGCGAGGCGGAGCTCGACCGTGAACCTGAAGCCGGCCGACTGTGCGCCGTTCCATCGGTGCGGCTGGAACCAGAGGAGGAGCCATCGGTCCCCCTCCACTCGGACCCAGCTCGCCATCCTGGTCTTCGCGACGCGTCGGAATCCAAGCCCGGCCAGTGGGCTGCCGAGCGAGCTGCGAGCTGCGGCATGGAGATCGGCTGCGGTCAGGGCCATCGATCGTCAGGTTTATTCGCCTGCAGCGCGTCGGCGAGCTCCGCGACCGCGCGGCCCAGGTCCGAGGCCGTGTCGGCCGAGGTCAGGAGCGCATCGACGAACGGGGCGATCGCGTCGAGGATGACACGGCCGACGGTTGCAGCCGTCGACGGATCGGTTGCACCGCGGGCCACCATGGCCAGCAGCCGGACGATGCCCGACCGATCCGGCTGGGTCGGGTCGAGCGCCAGGCGGGCGAGGAACGGCACCGCAGCCGCCGACGCAGGGTAGACCGAGCCCTGATGGCAGATCGAGCTCGCCAGTCTCTCCAGCGCGTCCTTGCGCAGGTCGGAATCTGCGGCCCGCAGGAGCCGGATCTCGTCGGGCGTGTCCCCGGTCCTCGTCGGTCTGTCGACCGCCGAACCACACGCGGCGGACCATGGTCGCGTGGCACCGGCGAACGCGCTCAGGACGAACTGGCCCCGCGGCCGGAAGTTGATGGTCGCGCTCGCCATACGGCCTGATGCCATCGTCGGATCATGGCCCCGCCGGCAGGGCGTGTCGAGGGATTGGTCCGAGTGACTGCACTGTGGCTGCGGCCGGTCGACTGGGCTCGGGCACCACGAACGGGCGTGGCGGCGTGAGCGGGAAGGGCGAGCGGGTCACCGACAATCGGAGTGTCGTGGCCGCGTCGCCCGCAGGTGGCTCGGTCGGGGCCCGGCGGCCGTTGGGTACAATCGGTACTTGATCGATCAGGATCCACAGGTGGGGGGAGGCGGCCACGGGCCGTACGGCTTCGGGCAGCCACGGCCGGCTCACCAACCGGGTCCGGTCGCTGGCGTCCAATGAGCCAGGAGTCTCCGAATCGTGCGCGTGGCCCACATTCCGAAGAATGGCCTGATGCTCCTTGCCGGCCTGGTCTGGTGCGCGGCGGGCGCGATGGTGTGCACGATCGGGCTGCCGCTCGAGTTCCGGCTGGCGCCCTCGCACCTGATCCTGCTTCCGCTCGCCGTGGCGATCTTCGTCGCGTTCTACCACTTCGTGTTCTCCCGACTCGTGCGGAAGCACACGCGCCGAGTCCGCGCCCGGGCGGAGGATCGGCTCCCCTTCTGGCACTTCTTCAACGCATCGTCCTGGGCGGTGATGGCGGTGATGATGGGTGGCGGCATGGCGCTCCGCTTCTCGCACCTGATGCCGGACTGGATGATCGCCTTCTTCTACAGCGGGCTCGGTGTGGCGCTGTTGCTCTGCGGCGTTCGCTTCCTGGGCGTCTTCGCGCGCAAGGACGTGCTTGCCCTCGCACCCGAGCGGCCCAGCTCCGGTCCCTGAGCGCAGTCCCCGCGGCGGCGCCTTGCCCCGCGGGGGACCGGCGCTGCGATGCGCGTCGTGGAAGGGCGAGCGAAACACCCGGCTCACCGGCGCTCGGCATCTCACCCGTCCGGGCAGCGACGGGCCGAGCCGGTCAGTGGACGGGCATGCAACGATTGGCGAAGCGTCGCGCGCCAGCGTGTGACCCTCGCGTGGGCGTCGATGACCGAGAGGCGATACCCATGCGTGAGCTCAAGCTGGAGTTCGTGCTCCCGACCGGCGTGGAGGCGATGGGCCTGGGCGTGCCGGTCCGGGGCTCCGCCGATCAGGTCGCCGATGCCATCAGGGCCTTCGCCGAGGTCGGTGTGACCCAGGTCGAGTGCCTGACCTGGCCGACGACGATCGCATCGCTCGAGGCGATGGGCCCGGTGGTGGAGCGCCTGAATCGAGACTGATGCTCGCCAACGCGCAACCGACCTGCTTCCTGATCGCCGACATCTCCGGGTACACGGGGTACCTCGCCGATGTCGAGCTCGACCATGCGCAGGACATCCTCGCGGACCTGATCGGTGCCGTCGTGACGGCGCTCCGGCCGAACTTCCGGCTGGCCAAGCTCGAAGGAGACGCGGCCTTCACCTACTCGATCGCCGACCGGATCGACGGCTCCATGCTGCTCGACACGATCGAGCGCTGCTACTTCGGGTTCCGCCGCCGCCGCCGCGACGTCCGTCAGGCGACGTCGTGCGAGTGCAACGCGTGCCGCCGAATCCCCGACCTCGACCTCAAGTTCGTGGTCCACCATGGTGAGGCGATCATCCAGAAGGTGGCGGGCCGCCAGGAGCTCCTGGGGTCGGACGTGATCCTCGTCCACCGGCTGCTCAAGAACGACGTCGTGGAAAGGCTCGGCATCCCCGCCTACGCCCTGATCACCCAGGCGTGCGTGGATGCCTCCGACATCGATCCGGCCGCGCTCGACATGCGCGCTCACACCGAGACCTACGAGAAGATCGGCGACGTGCCGGCCTGGGCGCATGACCTCGGGCGCCGGTGGCAGGAGGAGGAGGCGCGTGCCCGCGTGTTCGTCACGCCGGAGCAGTCGATCCTCACCGTGTCGGTACCAACCAGCGTGCCGCCCCAGGTGGCCTGGGAGTTCCTCACCAGGCCCGGGCAGCGGATGACCTGGCAGCCCTGGGTGACAGAGGTCACCATCAAGGGCGCCACCGGTGGCCGGCGCGGCGTCGGTTCCGCCAACCACTGCATGCACGGCAAGGACGCGGTGATCGAGGAGATCCTCGACTGGCGCCCGTACGACTACGTCACCGACCGGACGATCATTGACACGCCAGCCGGCCCGTTGAAGCTGCCACACACGATCGAGTTCGAGCCCGTCACCTCGGGGACCGTGATCCACATGCGGTTCGGACCGCCGAAGGCGAAGCGGGACCTCGCGCTCGCCGCACAGGTCGGCGCAGCGTACGGGGAAGCGCTCCGCTCGAGCCTCCCGAGGCTGGTCGAGCTGCTCGATGCCGAGCTGAAGTCCCGCCAGGCGGACCGCGGCCCGGAGCCGGAGCTCGCGGCGCCGAAGCCGGACGGGCCACTGGCCGGGATCGCACCGCTGGTGATCATCGACTGAGTCGTCGATGGCCGCGCGGATGCTACCGACTCGGGTTCGAGCGACGGGAGGCGGCCGTTGCGACCCGGCCGGGCCGATCAGGCGAAGAAGTCGGCGATCACCTGCGTGTCGTCGGAGAACGCCCAGCGCTCGGTGACCTGACCGTCACGGAGATGGTAGATCTCCGCCACGCGATAGGTCAGAGAGCGGTCGCCGTGAGTGGCGTGCGCGGTGCCGAGGCCGATGACGTGATCGTCGTTGGCGACGATGTCGTGGATCTCGAAGGTGATGCTGTAGGGGCCCCACTCATCCATCGACGCCGCCAGCTCGGCCTTGCCGCGTCGCGGCTCTGCACGACCGATCTCATGCCACACGACATCGTCGGCCACCCGGCTCGCCGCGCCCTCCATGTCGCCGTTGCTCATCGCCTCGTTCATCTCGCGAACGACCTTCGCGTTCGGGTGCTCGGCCATCTTTCCTCCGTCGAGCCGGCAGGGCGCACGACGGCTGCGCGCTGGAGACGCCACCGACTCGGTTCCCAGGGAGCGTACGCCCCCGGTGTGAACGCCGATCAGCCGTCCTGGCTGAGCTCGAGGAGATGGCCTTCCGGGTCCCGGGTGAAGCAGCGCGGGATCAGCCGACAGTGTCGCGTCGATCGGCTTGCGCGTTGGATCGCTCATGGTTCCCCCCGTGCCTCACGGGACTGCCGTGATCAGCGTCGGTGGCGGCTCGGGCGCGGGCTGGATCCCCGCCGGGAGACTCCGCTCCCCGACGGCGCCGGCCGACAGGGACGCGAGCAACAGTGATGCCGCGAGGACCGAGCCGGAGACGGCGGCCCTCAGGGCGGTCCCCGCGGGAT
This sequence comes from uncultured Chloroflexia bacterium, assembly GCA_963713095.1. Classification (GTDB taxonomy): domain Bacteria; phylum Chloroflexota; class Limnocylindria; order Limnocylindrales; family CSP1-4; genus CAIXZV01. Next base: position 540,996 of record CAVQKK010000003.1, on the reverse strand, counting down.
CGAGCCTGCGTCCGGTGCTGGCGCGCTCCTGCGCCGCGCGATCCGGGATCCAGATCACTGGTGCGTCCATCGGCGATCTCCCGTTGCGGCGGCATCGAGGGTTCGGGCCGCACGATCGCGATCCTGATCCACGACCCGGCTGTGGACCCCGGGCTGGTCGGGAGCGCGGCCGCAGCGTCGCGGCTCGCCCTCGAGAACGCGTGGCTGGCCGCGGAGTTGCGGGCCCAGCTCGAGGAGGTCCGGGCGTCGAGGACACGGATCGTCGAGGCGACCGACGAGGAGCGGCGTCGGATCGAGCGCGACCTACGAGCTGAAGACCGTCGAGGGGCACGTCCGCACGATCTTCTCGAAGCTCGGGCTCGAGCCGGAGCTGTCGGGACACCGACGCGTGCTGGCCGTGCTCACCTACCTCCGGTCCCAGTTCTGGTCTCGATCTGCTCGAGCGCGTCCGCGGGCGAGTCGCCACGACCAGCGAGGAGTAGCGGAGATGGGCGCCGCAGGCACTCTCAGACACCCGACTTAGGGTGTCTTCCTGAGCTCACATCGAGGCGTTTGAGCGGGAGACGGGATTCGAACCCGCGACATTCAGCTTGGGAAGGCTGGGCTCATGAGGGTTGTGGCAAGAGCGTGGATGGGCGAGCGATTCGACACTGGTTAAGGTGTCGTTCAAATGGGCTCTGCCTCCGCGGGCAACACTATCGGCACACGAACATGCCGGACTTCGTCGTGGCGCGCAGCTCGCCATCTCGCGCCATCCTGGCCGCGACGAAGTCACGGAAGGCGCCCACCTCGTCATCCACGAGGACCTGCTCGCCCTCGCGGATCTCGTTGAGGGAGAGGAAGTAGCCAACAATGGCGTCCGGGTCGGTGATCCTCAGCTCGTCGGCATAGATCCGGGTGTCGACGCTCCCGAAGCTCTCGCGCAGTTGCGCTGCGCCGTTCTCGAGGGAGAAGGCGGCGACCACCGGCTGGGCTCGCTCGCGCGGAGGCGGACCGGGCACGGCATCGCGGGCGGAGGTCGCGACGCTCTTGAACTCGTCCATCAGCGTCCTGAGCTCAGCCAGGTTTCCGAGGCTCGCCGTCGTCGCGTGGAAGGCCCCGCCCTTCCGCAGGACGCGTCGCGCCTCGGCGATCGCCCGCTCGCGTCGGGGCAGGTGGTAGAGCACGTGGTTGGCGATGACGATGTCGAAGGCGCGATCGGGGAAGTCGATCTCCTGCGCGTCCATGACGCGCAGCTCGATATGAGATGCGAGCCCGTCCAGGCGCCGTCTGCTCTCGGCGAGCATGCCCTCTGAACCGTCGGTCAATACGAGGGTCCAGCTCGCCGGGACGCGCGGGGCATTCACCTGCCAGAGCATCCCGGTGCCGCAGCCGAGCTCGAGCACGCTGCAGCCTTCGAATCCCTCGAGCCGATCGAACACCCACGCCGGCCAGGGTCGTGGATTGGTGGCGAACCTCGCGTGCAGGGCGACCCTTGCGTTGAACCTGCTGGCGTTCTCGTACTGCGCTGGACCCGAACCTTTGCTGGCGTCCATCTGGTCCTCTCCCTCTGAGCCGACCTCCTCGACCGTCATCGAGGCCTGGCGCGGAGGCGATCACGGGGGACTACCGCTCGGCGGGCGGACGTCCAGTGGGCCTGCGCCTGCACGGATGAGACCCATGCCGCTGCCCCTTCCCGGGCGAACGGTCACTCAATCCAGACAGGCGGGAACATAACATCCCGCCGGGTGTGGATGAACCTGCAGTGCGCAGATCGGGGAGGTGGAGCGGGAGACGTGGAGCGGGAGACGGGATTCGAACCCGCGACATTCTGCTTGGGAAGCAGACACTCTGCCAACTGAGTTACTCCCGCTCGGGAGGGCGCCATTCTAGCGTCGGACCCCGGCCGATACAACGACCAGCATGCTGGCGAGCGCGGGCGTCACAGCCGCGCTGCGCAGGCGCTGCTCCACGTGCCCGGGGAATCATCGGACGCTGGCGCCACCGGGTTCGGGGGAGGCTCGAACGCGCGCGAGGACGTCGCTGATGCGGGCGGTCGCCAGCCCGATCACGCTGTCGGCGGCACCGTCATAGATGCTGAGACGATCCGCCTGCTCGTCGAGAACCCAGCCGCACGGAAACACAACCCGCCCCAAGCCGGCAGCCCGCGCCTCCCCGACGAGATCTACCGCTGGATCGCTTCAACGCCTTCTCCGGACGGCACTCGAAGCAGCCCGCGAGGGTGGCTGTCACCCAAAGCTGTGGGATCATGGCCACCCGGCCTGCATCCGACTGCACCACGGATTGCCCGTTTTTCGCTCGGATGTTGACGCTAACGCACCACTTGAGATCGCCTGGTATGGATGCTCTTCCAACTCGATGCGACAATCGCGACCCACTCGGGGATGGATCCCGGGAGGTTCGGTCGGATGACCGGAGCCACACACAACTGTCACACCGCGCCCTTCCGGGCACCACGGTGTTCGGTGGCCGAGCAAGCCATCGGAAAGTGAGCCCGTATGCACTACGCGGCACCAGCGGGGGAGGGTGCCCCGTGATCCTCTCGGTCGCGACCGCCGATGCTTCTCATCTTCCGTCCGTCCTGCGCTCGGACAAGGTCGGCAACGTGGAGGTGTGGTCATACCTCACTCATGCCCGCGGCGACCTGGCCAGCGCCCGGACGATCCTGGATGAGGCAGAACGAGACAGGGCGACGCGCTTCCGCTTCGAACCGGACCACCGCCGGTTCGTGCAGCGCCACGCGTTCGCGCGCGTTGTGCTCGCCGGCTACCTCGGCTGCGATCCGGCCCGCATCGCCTTCCGCATCGCTCCAGGTGGCAAGCCGCGGATCGATGGCTGCGACGACCTGTCGTTCAACCTGTCGCACGACGACGACCTGACCGTGCTGGTCGTGGGGGACGGCCGGCCGGTGGGGGTCGACGTCGAGCGTGTGCGGCCGGTCGATGCCGTCGACCAGCTCGTCGTGGGACTCTTCACGCCCAACGAGGTCGGGACCGTCTGCGCGGCACCCTTGGCGGCACGGTCCCTCACCTTTCTGGACCTGTGGACGCGCAAGGAAGCGGTGGTCAAGGCCATGGGTGTCGGCCTTTCGCTGCCGCTCGACGAGTTCACGGTCCTGGCCGGGACCGGGACCGGTTCGGTGGTCGGGCGTCCGCACCACGCTGGTCATGACCTGCCGTACGCGTTCGCGTCGCTCAATCGGCTACCCGGCTACGTCGGCACCGTCGCGTGCGCCGGCGAGGGGATCGCGGTCCGAGTGATGGGCGATGGAGGGCCCGCGTGAGCGCCGGGCCTCGTGGCGCGACCGCGAAGCGTGCATTCGACTTGGCGGTCGCCCTGCCCTTGCTGGTCCTGCTGTCGCCGCTCATCCTCGCAGTGGCCGTCCTGCTTCGGGTGCGACAGGGCTCGCCGGTCCTCTTCCGGCAGGAGCGACCGGGCCTGGAGGGCCGCCCCTACGTCATGTGCAAGTTCCGCTCGATGACGAACGAGTCGATCGATGCCGAGGGCGAGGTCATCGCGCCCGAGGATCGGACGACACGCATGGGCAGGTGGCTGCGCGCGACCAGCCTCGACGAGCTACCCGAGCTGTGGAACGTCGTCCGGGGCGACATGAGCCTCGTGGGGCCGCGGCCGCTGCTCATGGAGTACCTGGATCGATACAGCCCGGAGCAGGCGCGACGCCACGCGGTACGGCCGGGCATCACCGGCCTGTCCCAGGTGAGTGGACGCAATGCGATGACCTGGGATCAGCGGTTCGAGCTCGATCTGCGTTACGTGGATGAGCACGACTGGCGCATGGACATGGAGATCCTCACGAAGACGCTGCGGGTCGTCCTCACGCGCGACGGCGTACGCAATGCCGAGGGCAGGGAGATGCCCGAGTTCCTGGGCAATGCGCCTGCCGATGCCAACGGAGGGGCGGACCGATGAGCCTGGCCCTGCCCATGCCGTCGCCCGGCCGGCCCATCTCCGACGAGGACGTGGCGCGCCTGGCCCGCTGGAACGACACGGCGCATCCCTATCCGGACCAGGCGACGGTCCATGAGCTGTTCGACCGGCAGGCCGATGCGACACCCGAACGGACGGCCCTGATCTACGGCGACGAGCGGCTGACCTTCGCGGACGTGCAGCGTCGGGCGAACGGGCTCGCCCACCTGCTCGTCGAGAAGGGTGTCGGCCCCGGGACCCCGGTCGGCGTGGCCATGTATCGCTCCCCCGGGGCCATCGTTGGCATGCTCGCGATCATGAAGGCGGGTGGCGCCTATCTGCCGCTCGACCCGTCCTACCCGGATGACCGCCTCTCGCTCATGGTAGACGACGCCGAGGTCGACATCATCCTGACCAGCCCGGATGTCGACGACTTCCCGGCCACACGGGCCGAGATGATCGACATCTCGCAGTTCGACGCGAGTGCCCACCCACCCCACTCCCCGTCAATCCGGACCATGCCGGACGACGCGCTGTACCTCACGTTCACATCCGGATCGACCGGACGCCCAAATGGGGTGGTGAGCACACATCGGGGCGCGATCAACCGCTTCAACTGGGCCTGGGAGACGTATCCCTTCGCCGAGGGCGAGGTCTGCTGCCAGAAGACCAGCCTCAACTACGCTGACCATGTATCCGAGACTTGGGCGCCCCTGCTCAAGGGGCACGCGCTGGTCGTCATCCCCGACGAGGTGGTGCAGGACGGCAGCCGGTTCATCGACACCCTCGCGGAGCACCGGATCGAACGGCTCGTCACCGTCCCATCCCTCATGAGCGCCTTGCTGCGAGCCATTCCCGACATGGGCACGAAGCTGTCCAACCTCCGCTACTGCACGTTGAGTGGGGAGCGCCTGACGGCTGAGCTGGCCAACGAGTTCAACACCATCCTGCCCGAAACCGTGCTGCTCAACCTCTACGGCATGTCGGAAGGATCCGCCGACGCGACCTGGTACGATCAGCGCTGGGGGACCGAGAGCGACTCGTTCCCGATCGGGCGCCCGATCCACAACATGCAGGTCTACCTGCTCGACGCGGAGCGGCAGCCCGTCCCGGTCGGGGAGCCCGGTGAGATCTACATCGGCGGCGTGGGACTGGCACAGGGCTACATCGGCCGGCCCGAGCTGACGATGGAACGGTTCCTGCCGAACCCGTTCATCGATGACCCGGCGGCGCGCATGTACCGCAGCGGCGACCTCGGTCGCTGGCTACCGGAGGGATTGCTCCAGTTCATCGGTCGGGTCGATCACCAGGTGAAGGTCCGTGGCGTGCGGATCGAGCTCGGTGACGTCGAGGCCGCCGCCCGGTCCCTCGACGAGATCACCGAAGCCGTGGTGATGGCCCCTGAGGTGGGTGCCGATCGGCGGCTGGTGGCCTACCTCACCCGGGCACCTGGTTCGAAGGCCACCGCGACCGAGATTCGTGGCGCACTGGCCGCCAGGCTGCCGGGATCCATGATCCCGACACGGATCATCTTCCTCGACCATCTCCCGCTCACGCCGAACGGGAAGATCGATCGGCTCGCGCTGCCCGACCCCGTCACGCGTCGCCCTGCCACTGACAGTCCGTATGCCCCGCCCCGCACCGACGTCGAGCGTCAGTTGGTGGTGATCTGGCAGGAGCTGCTCTTCATCGACAGGATGAGCGTGAACGACAGCTTCTTCGACCTCGGGGGTGATTCGCTGCTCGTCGTCCTTCTCCAGGCGAAGCTGCAGGAGTCGTTCAGCGTCGAGCTGGCCGCTCCCCTCCTGTTCGAGAACCGGACGGTTCGCCAGCTCGCGACGCTTATCGAAGAGCTGCGCAGGCCCGCGCCGGATCCGTCCGAGGAAACGACACCGGCTGTCGCTCGACCGGAGCGACCACGGGCAACAGGCACGGATGTCGCCATCATCGGTATGGCCGGGCGCTTTCCCGGCGCTCCGGATCTCGACCAATTCTGGGACAACCTCGCGCGCGGCGTCGAGGGTTTGCGCCGTCTGACCGACGAGGAGCTGCAGAGGTGGGAGCCGGGCTACGACGGGAAGGCCGGCGATCCCGACTTCGTGCCGGTCGTTGGCACGCTGGACGACGTGGAGTTGTTCGATGCGGACTTTTTCGGCATCCAGCCGGGTGAGGCGCGGACGCTCGATCCGCAGCATCGCATGTGGTTCGAGACCGCGTGGGCCGCGCTCGAGCACGGCGGCTATACCCCGGGCAAGACCGACCACCGCATCGGGGTATTCGCCGGCAGCTACATGAACACCTATGTCATGCACAACCTCCTGCACGATCGTGCGTCCGTGGAGGAGTTCGTGCGACTGCATGGTCCCGCGTCGCTGTTGCAGTCGCTCAACAACGAGCCCGACTACCTGCCCACCCGAACCTCGCACCTGCTCGATCTGCGCGGCCCCTCGGTCAACGTCCAGACCGCCTGCTCCACGGCGCTCGTGGCCGTGACGCTCGCTTGTCGCGCGATCGCGAGCGGTGACTGCGAGATGGCCCTGGCCGGCGGTGTCACGGTGATGCTGCCGCAGGCGCAGGGGTACTACTTCCAGAGCGGAGGGATCCGCTCTGCGGATGGCCATTGCCGGCCGTTTGATGCGGCCGGAACCGGCACGGTCTTCACGTCGGGCGTTGGCGCGGTGCTGCTGAAGGGACTCGACCTGGCGCTGGCGGACGGGGACAACGTCCTCGCCGTCATCAAGGGCGCCGCGATGAACAACGACGGGGCGCACAAGGCGAGCTACATGGCCCCCAGCGTCGATGGCCAGGTCGACGTCATCGTCGATGCCCAACGCCGGGCTGGCATCGACCCGTCCACGGTCTCCTTCGTCGAGACCCACGGCACGGCCACGCCGCTGGGCGACCCCATCGAAGTGGCGGCTCTCACCCGGGCTTTTCAGCGCAACGGTGCGAGGTTCGAGAGAAAGGTCGCGCTGGGCGCGGTCAAGAGCAACATTGGCCACACCGACGCAGCTGCTGGCGTTGCCGGCCTCATCAAGGCCGTCCTGGCCTTGATGCATGAGGCCATCCCACCGACCCTGCACTTCGCAACACCGAACCCCGAGATCGACTTCGACGACTCTCCCTTCTACGTCCCCACCCAGCTGGAACCCTGGACAACAGGTGGCGAACCACGGCGTGCCGGCATCAGCTCCTTCGGCGTCGGCGGCACGAACGCGCACGTCGTGCTCGAGGAAGCGCCGGGATCGTCGATCCAGGTCTCGGCACGACCGCGCCATCTACTGACGGTGTCGGCGCGGAGCGAGGCGGCGCTGACCACGATGCGACGGGCGCTGGCGGATCATCTCGAGACTCATCGGCCTCAACTCGCGGATGCCGCCTACACGCTGGCGGCCGGAAGGGCTGACTTCGCATGGCGCATGTCCGTCGTCGCGGCCGGGATCGACGAAGCGGTCGCGGCCTTGCGAGATGATCGGGCGGCTCCCACCAGGCTGGAGGTCGACGCGCCCGACGCGGTCATGATGTTCCCGGGCCAGGGCTCGCAGTTCGTTGGCATGGGTCGGGAGTTGTACGAGCACGAGCCGACCTATCGGGACGCGCTCGATCGGTGTGCGCACATCCTGGAGCCACTCCTCGGCCTCGACCTGCGTGATGTCCTGTACCCGGCCGACGAAGCGGACCCGGAGGCGGCCGAGCGGTTGACCCAGACCGGGCTCGCTCAGCCGGCCATCTTCGCCGTCTCCTATGCGACGGCGCAACTGTGGATCTCGTGGGGTGTCCGGCCCGCCGCGCTCGTTGGCCACAGCGTCGGCGAGTATGTGGCCGCGACCGTGGCCGGCATCTTCTCGCTGGAGGACGCCCTCACCATCGTCGCCTCGCGGGCCACGCTGATGCAGGACCTGGCGGGTGGCTCGATGCGAGCCATTCGGCTCTCTCCCGATGAGCTGGCGCAGCATCTCGGGGACGGGGTCAGCCTGGCCGCGGTCAACACGCCCTCGTCCTCGGTCGTGTCCGGATCGAATGAAGCCATCGAGCGCTTCGAGGCACGCGTGCAGGCGGCCGGGCTCGAGACCATCGAGCTGCACACCTCCCATGCCTTCCACTCGGAGATGATGGAGCCCATCCTCGACCGCTTCCGAGACGTCGTCGCGAGTGTCGAGCGACACGCGCCTGGAATCCCCATCGTGTCGACGGTGACCGGTGGCACGCTGAGCGACACGGAGGCGACCGATCCCGACTATTGGGCGCGGCAGATCCGGCGACCCGTGCGCTTCTCCGATGCGGTCCTGACCCTGCACAACGAGCCGAGCCGGGTGTACCTGGAGGTTGGGCCGGGAAGCACGTTGAGCGTCGCGGTCCGCCAGCATGCGAACGGCACGAGCGGAGACGCACGGATCGCCGTCATCGACTCGCTGGGCCATCCGAGCAAGCGCCTGCCAGCACTGCAGCCCGTCCTTGAGGGGCTGGGTAAGCTGTGGCAGGCGGGCGTGCCCGTCGACCGGGTTGCAGCCTACGGGGACGAACGCCGTCGTCGTGTGCCACTCCCGACCTATCCCTTCGAGCGACAGCGCCACTGGGTTGATCCGCCGCCTCTTGCTACGAACGGGACATCGGCAAGTCCTGTCCCCGTCACTTCACCGGAGCGGCCGACGGATGTACGGGCAAACGCACCTGTGGCCCAGGCCCAGCCCGTGCCGGCGCCGTCCCCGCAGGATGGCACCGATCGTGTTGCACACATCGCTGATGAGCTGGCCGCGATCGTCTGCAGCATGGGTGGCCTGGACGCCTCCACGATCGATCGGGCCGCGAACTTCGCGGACCTAGGCATGGACTCACTGTTCCTGACCCAGCTCGGCGCGCAGATCCGCAAGGACCTCGGCGTGCGCGTCACGCTCGCCCAAATGCTCGAGGAGAGCCCGACGATCGAGTCACTTGCGAAGCGGATAGAACCCGAGCTCGGGCCCAGCGCCGTCACGGCTCCGGCGGTCCAGGCCGCACTCATGCCCGGCAGCGGCAATGGCGCCCTGATGGTCGACAAGATCGAAGCGCTCATCGCCGAGCAGCTGCGCGTCATGGAGCAACAGCTCGACGTCCTGCAATCGCACGTGCGAACAGCGCGCGGCTCGGCAACCGAGCGGTAGCTCGAGCCACTCGCGCTCCCTCTCGGCGAGGGCGAGCTCCTACAGCAGCCGGCGGATCGCAGCCGCCATCTCGGCGGCCACGGCCTCGATGGTCTCCCGTCGGTGCAGCTCGCGGCTGTAGACGAAGACGATGCGCAGGTTCGGCGCCAGCAGGGCCCGAACGGCGACGGGGTACTGCCGCAGTCCGCGCGGGCTCTCGTCGGGACCGGTCGGCTCGTCGATCGGTGTCCATGGAGCCTCATTCAGATGACTCGAGATCGTCCCGGCGTAGTTGAACAGCACCTCCGCGCGCGGAAGCTCCGACAGGCGTCGACGCAGATCCGGGTCTGGCGCCTTGAAGCGCAGCAGCTCGAACGTGAAGCCCTGCGGAGCGTGCTCGATCTGGGCGGCGACGGCCTTCACGGTCTCGGGCGTCTCCTCCCACGTCGGGTGGCTGACCACGAGCGGGTTGTAGGAGAGGGTGAAGCCGACCGTCCTCGACAGGTTGACGCCCTCGGTCGCGGCACCACGGCCGTGACTCAGGTTGTCGATCAGGACAGTTGGTGAGGACGTCCACCTGCTGAGGGCACGAGCCAACGCAGTGAGGATCACGTGCTCCAGCCGCGTCGGACCTCCAGCCAGCACGACTGTCTCCTCGGGGCTGAATTCGTGCTCCACCGTCGCCGCTGAGCCATTGGTGTTCAGGCTGTGATCGGCCTCGAGATCGGTGGGGAGGGGGGCGACCTCGCTCCAGGGCAGCTTGAGCCACTCGGCCGCCGTGTCGATCACTGCTGGCGTCTGAGCCATTCGCTCGAGCTGGGTGGCCCATGCCTTGATCGACGTGGTCTTGCGTGGCAGGGATACGGGCACTCCCTGGACCGCCTGGCGGTAGGCGTGCTCGAGATCCTCCATGAGGACCGACCAGGTCATGCCATCGACCGCGAAGTGGTGGACGGTGATGAACATCCGGTCGGACGAGACCGGACCGCGGTCGAAGTGGGCAACACGCAAGAGCATCCCCTCTCCGAGGTCGAAGCTGCCTTGCAACTCTGTGCTCACGCCCTCGATCTTGGTGGTCTGCTCGTCAGCCGACAGCATCGAGATGTCGTGCGACTCGAACGGGACTTCCTCGGGTATCCCGGTCGTCTCCTGTCGCCAACGGCCGTCCTCCTGCCACAGGCGCAGGCGCAAGGCGTCGTGATGCCGCACGACCGCCTCCACGGCGGAGCGAAGCGCCGTCGGCGACAGGTGACTGGCTTGCACGAGCGTGGAGAGGTTCCAATGGTGGGGATCGGGCGTGTCGCGCTCCTCGAGGAAACGCAGCTGGGCCGCCGTCAGCGGCGTCGGACCGGTCACGGTCTCCTGGTCATCGGCCAGCGACCCCGTTGCGTCAGCCACGGCCTTCGCCAGCCCAGAGATTGTCTGATGCAGGAACAGCTCGACCGGCGTGAGATTCATGCCAGCGCCGTTGGCGCGCGTGACGCAGCGCAGCGCCAACAGGGAGTCGCCACCCAGGTCGAAGAAGTTGTCGTGCACGCCAACCCGCTGGACACCAAGGATTTCCCGCCAGATCTCCGCAAGCTGCCGTTCCACGGTGGTTCGCGGCGGGGCAAACGTGACGTCGCTGGCGGGGCGCTCATCAGCTGGATCCGGGAGCGCGTTCCGATCGACCTTGCCGTGAGCGTTGAGTGGCAGCTGATCGAGGAGGATGACCCGGGATGGGATCATGTACTCGGGCAACTTGTGTGCCAGTGCGGCCCTGACTGCGGCGGCCGTCATGCCAGCCTCGCCGGCGGGCGTGACATAGGCGACGAGCTGCGGCTCGTGGCCGATACGCGGTGCGGTCACGATGGCGTCCCCGACACCATCGAGTGCCCGCGCCACCGCCTCGATCTCACCGGGCTCGATGCGGATGCCACGCAACTTCAACTGGTGGTCAACACGCCCGATGTACTCGAGCAGTCCGTTCGGCAGCCAGCGGCCCAGGTCGCCAGTGCGGTACATGCGTGCGTCCGGAGCGTCATCGAACGGATCGGGCAGGAAGCGTTCCGCCGTCAGATCGGGTCGGCCCAGGTACGCCTTGGCCAGGCCGACACCGGCGAGGTGGATCTCGCCTATCGCCCCGATCGGCACCCGTCGCCGGTCGTCATCGAGCAGATGGATCCGCGTGTTGAAGATGGGTCGCCCGATAGGAAACGAGTCTCCTTCCCCGGCCCAGCGATCGTCGTACCAGGTGGCGTCACCCGAGCCTTCCGACATGCCGTAGAGGTTGAGGAGCACGGCGCCTGGCAGAGCGGCCCGGAACTCGGCTGCCAGCTCCTTCGTGAGCCGCTCACCGCTCAACGTGCAATAGCGCAGGCGGGGCAGCTTCTGCCCCATGTCCGGGCAGACGTCGAGCAGCGCGTTGAATAGGGACGGCACGGTGACGAGGCGTTCGATCCCGTACTCGGCCAGGACATCGATGAATCGACTGCCGTCCCTCACCACCTCGTCCGGGACGAGCACAAGCGCATGCCCCTTGAGGAGCGGGCCCCACGTCTCCCAGACGTGGTCCACGAAGTTGAGGCTGGTCTTCTGGCAGCAGACCTCGCCCTCGGAGAAGGGATAGGTCTCCCACTGCCACGTGAAGCGATTGAGCATGCCGCGATGGGTGCCCTGGACTCCCTTCGGCCGCCCGGTCGAACCGGAGGTGAAGATGACGAAGAAGGAATTGTCGGGCCTCGAGCGGTGGACCGGCGAGAGCGACGGATACGCACTGCCGTCGAATCGATGGATCTCGATCAGCTCCGCTCCCCTCGCGGGGAGATCGACACCCGGTCCGGTCAGGATCAGGCTGACGTGGGCATCCTCGATCATGCCCGCGAGCCGAGCGGCGGGCAGAGCCGGGTCGAGCGGCAGGTATGCCCCGCCCGCCTTGATGACGGCGAGCATGCCGATGATCATCTCCGGCGAGCGGTGGACCGCGACCCCAACCGGCACGTCGGTGGTGATGCCCTTTTCGATGAGATGGTGGGCCAGCCGATTCGAGCGCTCCAGGAGCTCGGCATAGGACAATGTGGCGCCCTGGAACAGGATGGCAGTCCGGTCAGGTGTTGCCGCCGCCTGCGCATCGAACAGGTCGTGGACGACTGCGTCATCCGGATACGGATGGGTCGTGTCGTTCCAGCGGGCCAGCTCTTCCAGGTCCTCGTCCGAGATCGCCTGGTCGTCGTCGTAGGTGGCGTCGACCCGCTGAGGGGGTAACGTCACGCGACCCGGCTCGCCCTCCAGGCGCAGGTCCGAGATGAGGCCGCTCGCACTGACCGCGATCTGGGACAGGAGGTGGACGTAGTGGCCCAGCCACCGCTCGATGGTGTCGGGCTCGAACAAGCCCGCGGCATACTCCAGGTCGGCCGTAAGGTCATCGGTCGACTCCATGAGGTAGAGCTCGACGTCGAAGGGGCCGAAGCTTCGTCGGCCGTGATCCCAGCCGGCTGCCTCCAGACCACCGAACTCGATGGCCGACAGGGCTGACTCAAGCGTGATCCCGGCGGAGACGAGGGAAGGGCGGCTGGGGTCGCGCCTCAATCGGAACGCCCGGACCACATGCCCGACCGAGAAGTAGCGATTGTCGAGCGCGTCCGTCATCGCGCGCCTCGAACGCTTGAGCAGATCGGAAAGGTGCTCCATCGGTTCGATTCGGGCGCGCAGCGGGAGGGGGTTCGTACAGAAGCCCACGAGGCTGCGCACGCCCATCCCCGGCTGGCCCGAGACGAAGACCGCGTGGACGAAGTCGTCCTGACCCGACAATCGATGGAGCAGGATCTCCCAGCCAGCGAGGAGCACGGTGAACAACGTGACGCCCTGGGCGGCTGCCTGACCCTTGAGGGATGTCAACAGCTCCTCGCCGATCACCGCGCGAGCGGATGCGTAGTCGTAGGACTGCACCGCCGGCCGGGGCCTGTCGACCGGGAGGTCGAGCCGCACTGGCGGTCGGTCGTAGAGGCGCATCCAGTAGCCCTTGGATGCTGCGGTCTGCCGGGGGAGCCAGGCTGCGTACTCGCGGTACTGGGTGGGGACATCGAGCACTGCCGACCTGCCCTGCACGATGGCCGAGTAGAGGACACCCAGCTCACGTCGCATGACGTCGAAGCTCCAACCATCGCCGACCAGGTGATGCATGGAGAGGACGAGCAGGTGATCATCGGCCGCGTAGCGGATGAGGGTGGGCCGGAACAACGGGCCGGCCGCCAGATCGTATGGCGTCGACATGTCGGCGTCGAGGAACGCGTTGACCCGCTCGGAGCGCGCTGGCTCGGGGTCGTTCGACATGTCCAGAACCGGGGGCTCTCCATCGAAAAAGACCGGGGCGATGAGCTGGTGCTCGCCCTCCGGGTCGAAGGTGGTGCGCAACGCTTCGTGCCGGAGCCGCAGCTGTCGCAGCGCCTCGAGCAGAGCCCCGACATCCAGCTCGCCCTTGAGCCCGAGCAGTGTCGCGAGGTTGTAGGCGGCTGAACCTTCGTCGCTCAACTGGCAAGTGATCCAGATGTCTCGCTGCACGTCGGTCAGCGGCATAGTGACGAGTGGCGCCGACTCACCCGAAGACCCACCGTCGGTAAGCACGGACGAGGGGCCAGGAGGGTTCGAGGCGCCCGTCGACGAGTCGACCGCACGCAGCAAGGCGAGCTGCTTTCGCATGACCCGGAGCTGCTCGCCGATGAGCCGCTGCACACGCTCCGTGGTGGCGGGCGTCTCGGGGGCGCCGTCCGTACTCTTCGTCAAATCGCGACCTTGGCGCCGCCCGGCGTGGGTCCTCCTGCGAAGGCGCCGAAGGCGGTGGCTCGATAGTTGTTGGGGGTGGTGGGCATCACTCATCTCCGCCCTGGCGCCCCGACCGCGTAGTCGTTCAGTCCGGGACGATGGCCAGTCTAGTGGTCCGGTCAATGGACCTTGAGCTTCACGGGCCGGCTCCGTTGCGCCCGACCTCGAGGTCCCTGGCTCGCTCGGCGGGCGGCGGGATGACCCGCCCGTCATCCGTCCCGGACCGGCTCGAGCGGCTTCGGTGGCCCGGTGAGGCGCAAAACGTTCATGGAGATGGTTACGGAATGCCACGGCAGCTCGCACTGATCCGACCCGCGAACCCCCGGCGGCGCGCCCTGGACCGGAGGGGTCTCCAGGAACCTGCATCTTCTATCCCTTGGCGATGCCGGCCCCAGCGCTTCGCTCTGCCGTCGCACCGGAAGCGCGCGACGGTCTACCTCCATGACATCCTGCAGCCGGCCGCACTCCTTGCGGTGCGGGCGACTCGCGTCGCCGCCGAGCTCGAGGCTACACAGCGCCGACTTGACGGCTGGCACCGCACCCTCGACGCGATCGGCACCATCGGGCTGCCGGTGCCACTTCCCGCACTCGGTTACCGCGTCGGCGTCGCGCGACCGAAGCCACAGTCGATCTGATACCCGGAACCCATCGGACAGAGAAGCGCCGCTCCGGACGTGTGTTCCGCTGGAGCGAGGCAAACCATTCGAGTGCACTGCTCAGCAGCCCCTCAAGTCCACGCACGCGGTTGGTCTGATAGATCCGCATGTTCTCGATCCCGACACCCATGGCGCGCAGGCACGCCAGTGCCTGCAGCGTGTCGAGGTCCTCCTCGCGGTAGCGGCGGTGCTGGCTGCTGGGATCGCGGGCGATCGGGCCGATCAGCCCGACCTCCTCGTAATTGCGCAATGGCGGCCTGCCGGAGATCATGAGCCACGGCGCTGACATGAACGTTCAGGTGGGGAGGTCCGGCGGTTCCTCCATGCCCCCTGCCTCGTAGGCGAGGATCGCCGCCTCGACGCGGTTGCGCAGCCCGAGCTTGTCCAGGATGTGCCCGACGTGGCTCTTGACCGTGTTCTCGCCGAGCACCAGTTCGGTGGCAATCTCGGCGTTGGAGAGCCCACGGGCGACGAGCCGGAGGACATCGAGCTCGCGCGCGGTGAGCTCCGCCAGCCGCCGCCTGGACGGTTCCGAGGGACCCAGTCGTCGGACGAATGTCTCGATCAAGCGGCGCGTCACCGACGGCGCGAGCAGCGAGTCGCCGGCTGCGATGGCCCGGACCGCGCCGACGAGCTCTTCGGGCCTGGCGTCCTTGAGCATGAACCCCGCCGCTCCGGCCCTGAGCGCTGCGTACACGTATTCGTCGAGATCGAACGTCGTGAGCACGAGGACCCGTGGGGGATGTGCCGACTCGAGGGCGACGATGCGGCGGGTCGCCTCCACGCCGTCGAGCCGCGGCATCCGGATGTCCATCACGACAACATCGGGCCGGACCTTCTCACACGCGGCGACCGCCTGAGCGCCGTCGCCGGCCTCGCCGACGACGCTGAGATCGGGCTGGGCGTCAAGCAGCATTCTCAGCGCGCCGCGAACGAGCGTCTGGTCGTCGACGACGAGAACGCGGATCACGGTGTCGCCTCCTGGCCCGGCGATTCGAGGGGAATCGTCGCCACGACCCGGAAGCCGCCGGCCGGTCCCGCTCCCGCCGAGAGCTCGCCACCGAGAAGAGACACCCGTTCGTGCATGCCAATGATGCCGCGGCCGGCTCCCAGTTCGCCGGGCTGCCGCGGGCCGCGGCCGTCATCGGCGATCTCGAGCACGAGCCGATCGCCGTTGGTGACCACGCTGACGTTCGCATGCGCCGGGGAGCCTGAGTATCGGAGGCTGTTCGTGAGCGCCTCCTGGATGATCCGATACACGGAGAGCGAGACTCCCTGCGGCAGCGGCGGCATGGGCTCGGCCATCGACAGCTCCACGTCGAGGCCCGCCTCCCGGACGCGGCCAACGAGCGCCGGCACCTCGGCAAGACTCGGCTGCGGGTCCAGCTCATCGGTGAGCGCGGCCGCTCCGTCGTCGGTCGCCTCCTCGCGAAGGACGGTGAGCAGCCGACGCATCTCGACGAGCGCCTCGTGAGCGCTGGTGTGGATCGAGTCGAGCAGCGCTTGCGTCTCAGGGGCGCCCGCCGCGGCGACCGCTCGGCCGCTGCCAGCCTGCAGGGCGATGACGCTCACGTGATGGGCCACCACGTCGTGGAGCTCGCGGGCGATGCGCGAGCGCTCGGCCGAGACCGCTCGCCGCGTGACGAGCGCCTGCTCGCGCTCGAGGTCGGCCGCCCGTGCGATGAGCGCGTCGACGTACGCACGGCGCGTCGCCAGGTAGAGCCCGAGCGCGCTCGCTGCGCCGTAGAGCACGACGCTCCGCCCAGCGTCGGTGGGTAACGCGTCGAGCGTCGCCCGGCCGAGGGCGATGCCGGTGACGCTTGTGGCGGCCACCGCACCGACGAGGGCGAGGAGCGTGGTGTCACGGTTGCACGCGGTCGCGATCGTATAGAGCGCCACCGGCACCGCGATGGCTGTCGGGGCATCGAGATGGCCGAGCGTGCCGAGGGCCGATCCCGTGAGCACCGCAACGAGGACGGCGACCGGGTGGTACCGGCGCGCGATGAGGACGAGACCGCACGCCATCCCGGCGAGGATGCCGAGCGCGGTCGGGGCCGGTCCGCCGTCCGGGGGTCGGAGGTAGGCGGCGCCGGCGATCAGAGCGAACGCTCCGAACGCCACGACCACGTCGACGAGCGGAGGCGCGAGCACCCAACGCTGTCGTGGCCGCGAGACGGCCCGGCCGCCGGTGTCAGGCTCGACGATCGTCACGACCTCTGATGCTACAGCTCGCTGCGCTCGAACAGGGATCGAGCGACAAGAAGGAGTGCCGCCAGCGTCAGCAGGTACGTCGCGGGAGCCGCAATGCTCGGCGCACTCCCGCGGGCGGCCGCCACGATCCACGTCCCGACCGATGTCGGCAGGCTGCCTGCCAGCTCGGGTGCGAGCGTGCCGAGGATCTGTGAACCGAACAGGACGACGATTGCCGCGGTGGCCACCACCGACTGGCTCGCGCCGAACGTGCTGATCGTGACGTTGAGCGTGATGAACAGACACGAGAGAGCCAGACAGCCGATCGCCTCCCAGCCCGCCTGGGCGAGGTCGGGCAGGGAGCCATAGGTGGCGGTCGCGATCGCCCCGGACACGAGCATCGGCAGCGCGATCCCGAACAGGGCGAACAGCCCGGTGCCGGTGACGAGCTTGGAGGCGAGGAAGGCTCCTCTCGAGAGCGGCTTGGAGAGCGACCAGCCGAGCGTTCCACGGTCTCGCTCCCCAACGACGAGGGCCATCGTCGCGAATACGGCGATGAGTGGGACGAGCTGCAGCCAGCCTGCCGCCAGAAACGCCGTGGTCGCGTCGAACGAGCGGACGACAGCGGTTCCTCGCTGGCGGGACAGCCACGGGGTAACCGTCGCGAGGGCGGTCAGCGCCGTCGTGACGACCAGCGTGCCGACGGCTCGGCGGGTGGCTAGCCACTCGAGGATGTCCTTGCGGGCAAGATTCCCGAACCCGAGGAGCGGATGAGCGCCGGACGTCCGACCCGCGCCCGCGGCAGAGATCGCGGGCGGCTTCATCGCGCCGCCTCCCCTCCGCCAACGAGGCGCAGGAACGCGGTTTCGAGATCGAGGGCGCGCGGGCGATTCAGGTTGAGGGCGAGGCCCTCTCGCGCGACGAGCCCGGTGATCGCTCGCTGGACTGCGTCCGACGACCCGTCGGCGACCCGGACGAGGAACGCCGTCGGTCCGCCATGCGCGGCCTGCCGGTCGCACTCGACCACCGTGACATCGGGCAGCGCTCGGAGCCGGCCGTCGAACCCCGGTGGCGGGTCGGTCACCTCGACCTGGAGAACAGACTGCCGCGCGCCCGACAGGAGCTCGGCGGTCGGCGCTGCCACGACCAGCCTGCCACGGTCGATGATCGCCACACGGTCGGCCACCCGTTCGACATCGTCGAGGATGTGGGTCGAGTAGAAGATCGTGGTTGTCCCGCGGAGGCTGTGCATCAGCTCGAGGACCTCTCGCCGGCCGCCCGGATCGAGCGAGGAGGCGGGCTCGTCGAGCAACAGCACCGCGGGACGGGCGACGAGCGCCTGCGCGATGCCGAGCCGCTGGAGCATGCCCCCGGAGTACGTGGCGGTCTTGCGCCCCGCCGCCGCGTCCAGCCCGACGAGCGCCAGGACCTCGTCGATCCGCGCCTCGATCGGCTCGCTGACGCACGGGTAGAAGCCCGTGACATAGCGGAGCGTCTGGCGCCCGGTCATCCAGCCGTAGAAGCGCGGCTCCTGGCCCAGGTAGCCGACGTGGCGTCGGTAGTCGGCGCCGCGTCCGAGGGGGACGCCAGCGACGGTCACGTTCCCCGCGTCGGGGTGACTGAGCCCGGCAAGGACCCGAAGCGTCGTCGTCTTGCCTGCCCCATTGGGGCCGAGGAAGCCGAAGACGGATCCCGCCGGCACCTCGAGCGTGAGATCGCGCAGCGCGCGGACCCCGCCACGGTACGTCTTCGAGAGGCCGCGGATCGAGATCGACGATGTCATGGACTTCGGGGCTCCCCGGCGATGGGCGCGACCCAGCCTAGCCGGGAGGGTCCTGCCCGTCGCCCGTACTTGGGATGAATGGGCGCTCACCCGATCTGGTGAGACCTCACACGCGCTGACGACCTCCTGCGGCGAGTGCCAGGCGTCCCTCGGGCAGCCCCGGATATCGACCTCGGAGCCGGCCTCGGAGGCATCGCCGGCGACCTCGGTCCCGCGCAGCAGGACGCCATCGCCAGCACAGCTCCGACCATGGCGATGACGGCACAGATGACGACAGGACGCTTGCTTCGTCTCGCGGTACGACCATCACTCACCGGCTGCCGCTTTCGGCCGATCAAGCCGCAGGAGCGACCGACGCTCGACAACCTGGTCGCAGCCGGTGCACTCGACCAACTCCGCCTTCAAGCAGCTCGCGGGAACGACCAAGGTGGGGGTCAGCCTCCGGCGCGCGCTGCCGCTGATCACCGGCTTTGGACTCCACATCGCCACCGAGGGTTTCGGCATCGTTGGGCCGTTGATTGCCCGCGACGTCCGCCTCCCATGGAGCTGGCTTGCTCTGGCTGGCCTCGTGGGCGGTGGGCCAACCTTCCTCGATACCGTCGTCGGCACGGCCGTCGATTCGCCCGTGCTGTTCGTCGCTTTCATCGCGCTCGCCGCGGGAGCGATCCTGCACGTCGTCGGTTGGCTGATCGTCGCCGGTCGGCGGGCTTCCTGGGAGCTGACCCTGTGGGGCCTGTTCGTTGGCTTCCTGGTGGGCGTGGGGACGGATCTGATCTTCGTTGCGGTCGGCGCCTGAGGGACATGCCACCGGGTCGCCGCGCGGACCCGGCGACGTTCCTCGAACCTTGCGCGATGGAGCGCGGCATCCGCTGCTGCAACCGTGCACCGATGTATGGTCTGGCGGCGACACGATCACCCGGTCACGGTTCCGCCCATCCCTGGAGAGCACCATGAAGATCGCCCTGGTCACGGATGACGGTCAGACCATCAGCGCCCATTTCGGGCGCGCCCGTGCGTACCTCGTGATCACCGTCGAGAACGGCGTTGTCGTTCGGCGCGAGACGCGCCCGAAGTCGGCTCCGCACCTGGAAGGCGCGGGCCACGGCGGCGACGGCTCGCACGAGGGCGCGGCTGCCGACGCGCGCCACGACGACATGATCGCTCCCATCTCGGATTGCGAGTACCTCGTCGCGCGCGGCATGGGCCGCGGTGCCAATGACCGGATCTCCGCGGCCGGCGTGCGGCCCATCGTCACGGATCTCGTGGATCCGGACGAGGCCGCGCTCGCCTGCGCGGCCGGCCAGATCACCAATCTGGTCGAGCGGCTGCATTGACCGTCTGGAGTACGAGCCTGACCGCCGGGGCGGGTGAGGCCTGGGCGGACAACGGGCGCGTTCCGACCGATTTCGCCTGACGTCGGTCGCCGTCCGGCACGCCGCCGCGGATCTCACCCGGAATGGAGCACATGCGGGAGCAGCGCGGGGCTCCGGTTCAAGGGGCCGATGTCGTCGTGAGTCGGCGAGGCCATATCGACGCCACGGCGAGGAGCAGCGTGGCGGCCATCAGCAGCGCCGAGAGGAGGCACCACGCACACGTGGCGCCGATGACGAACGCCTCGAGGAACGTGAGGTATGCGGAGAAGAGCGTTCCGGCCCCGGCCAGCCCAACGAGCCCGTAACGAGCGACCGTGGCCGTCGGTCCGCGCGCCCGACGCGCGACGAGCCAGCAGCCAAGGACCGCGGCGTATGCGGCCATGCCCAGCAGCCCCACCGGGACGCCGAGCAGTCGAGCGTAGACGCTGGCGTGCACAAGATTGCAGCTGCCGACCGGGCCGCAGACGGCGGACGTACCGGCGACCTCCACGCTGGCGAGATACGCGGCAACCGCGAGCCCGGCCAGGGAGGTCCAGGCGATCCAGCTCGACGGGGAGCCGGGCGCGATGCGCCCGTGCGTGCGCCGGACACGAGCCGCGACCCACGCAAGCGACAGGAGCAGGCCGGCCAGCACCAGGATCGCGAGCGCGTTGCCCACGGCGTCTCGGCCGACCCGCTCCAGCACGTCCGCCACGGCCGACCCCGCGGTTGAGGTCAACCCTCCCACCACGGCCGGGGCGGCCGAGTCCTCCGCCCCAGGCGACGCCACCACCGCCTCCGGCACCGGCATGGCGCTCGGCTGTGGCGAGGGGAGCACCTCGTCGAGGCCCAGGATCGCCGGCCATGCGCTCCCGCCCGCGTCGAGCAGGTGCTCGGTGAGCGACGGCAACAGCTGCGGGATCTCCAGTGATCCGACGAGAACCACGTCACCGACGATCAACGTGGGGACGCCGACACGGTCGGCCGGGATCTCGAACCGGGCTATCGCCGCCTGGTAGAGCGTTCCGCCGACAGGCCTCGTGACGTCCACCGCGAGCACCACGAGGCGATCCCCGAACCTGGCCTGGATCGGGGGCAGGTCCTCGGTCATGACCTGGTGGCAATGCGGGCAGCTGGGTGAGTAGAAGAGCACTGCCCGGACGACTGAATCGTCGCCGCGCGTCGTCGGGGCCGCTGTCAGTGACCCCAGGATGGCCGCAGCGAGCATCAGCACGACAGCAACCGCGCGGACCCCGATGCCCGCCGTGCGCCGAGGGGCCGTCACGTCACCAAGATCCATTCGTTGAGCGCTCGTGAGCCCTGATCGAGCGGTGAATCTCCCCGTCGGCCATCAGAGGCAGCCGGAACGGCTCGAGCCACTGGCCACGCCGGCCGCCCGGAGGGACCCAGCCCGGCTGCGCGACGTGGCGCGCTGGGTGGCGGAGCGGTGGCGGGTCCCGTTCGCATCCACATGCCAACAGCATTCCCACGAGGTCAGCATCGGCCAAGTGTCGCTTGGCCTCTTCAGCGCTCGGCCCGGCGCGATCCCCACGCTCAACGTGTGACGACCGACAAGCTCACGCCCATTCGCCTGGTACGTCGAGGCCGGGCGCCCGGGACACTACCCATGCGCTACGGTGTTGCACATGGAGCGAGTTGGCGTTCGAGAGTTGCGGCAACAGGCGAGCGCGATCCTGCGACGCGTGGCCGCCGGCGAGACCGTGGAGGTCACCGACCGTGGCCGGCCCGTCGCCGTCCTGATCAAGACGATGCCGAGCGGTCTCGCCCGGCTCGAGCGGGAGGGCATGCTGCGTCGGGCGCAGGCTGACCTGCTGGAGCTCCGGGCGATCCCGCTCCCGGCGGGTGCTGCGGCACCGTCGACGCGGGTGCCGGAGGGACGCGCCGAGTGAGCGCGCTGTATCTCGATTGCTCGGCGTTCGTGAAGCTCGCCGTCGAGGAGCCGGAGACAACGGCCCTGAGAGGGTTCCTGGCCTCCCGGGGGCACCGTCGGGTGTCGTCGGCGCTGCTGCGGACGGAGGCGCTGCGCGCCGTGCGCCACCTGGGCGCCGAGGCCCTTGCGACCGTTCGAGAGGGCCTCCGGCGGGTGGACCTCGTCGGGATCGACGACCGGATCCTCGATGCTGCCGGCATGCTCGAGCCACGGGTGCTGCGCACGCCCGATGCCGTCCACCTCGCAACCGCGATGGCCATCGGTGACGATCTCGAGGCGATCGTCACCTACGACGAGCGGATGATCGAGGCCGCGCGGCTCCTCGGGTTGTCGACGGTCACGGCACGCTGACCGGGCGAGCGAGTCACCGGCCGAACGATCCGGGGCCTGGTCTGCCCCGGATCGTCGCGACCGCCATCAGCGCCTCGACCCTCGGTGCCCTTCCAGCCCTCCTGGTCGGCGGGCTCGCGGTGCTTGTGCGCTCGGAGCTGCAGTTCGACGAGCTCGGGCTGGGCGCGGCGATCGCGGCCTTCTACGCAGCCTCCATCGTCTTCTCGGTCCCGGCCGGGCTCGTGTCCGAGCGCATCGGCCCCCAGCGCTCGCTGCTCGCTGGAGCGATGGTCACCGCCGTCGCCACGCTCGGCATGGCGTCCGCGGCCGACACCTGGCTCGAGCTGGTCGCCTGGCTGTTCGTGGCGGGAGTCGGAAGCGCAGTCGCGCAGATCGGCACGAATCACCTCCTGGCGACCGCCGTGCGGCGTGAGCGCCAGGGGCTCTCGTACGGTGTCAAGCAATCCTCGATCCCGTTGGCGGGAATGCTCGCCGGTCTGGCTCTTCCCGCAGTCGGCCTGACCATGGGATGGCGATGGGCATTCGTGCTGGCCGCGGCGGTCTCGATCGTCGTTGTCTGGCTGGCGGGTCGCCCGCGACCCTTCGCTCGCCCGGCAGACCGTCCATTCCGCGAGGGTGACGCCCCGATCCCGGCGTTGCTGGTGATCGCGCTGGCCGCGGGGCTTGGCGCGGCCAGCGGCAATGCCCTCGCCTCGTTCACCGTCGAATCGGCCGTCGCCCGCGGCTTCGACGCGTCCGGCGCCGGGCTGCTGCTCATGGTCGGCAGCCTGTGCGGCGTGTCGATGCGGATCGTGAGCGGCTGGATCGGCGACCGGCTCGGCCGGGGCTCGCTCCGTGTCGTCATCGTCCTGCAGGTGGTCGGCGTCGCGGGCTACGTTGCCCTGGCTGTGGCGGGCAGCTCGGGGATCGTCACGATCCTGGCAACGGCCCTGGCGTTCGCGGGTGGCTGGGGATACCAGGGACTGGTCCTGCTCGCGATCGCCCGGTCGAACCCGACGTCACCCGCGACCGCGATGGCGGTCGTACGGCTGGGTCCATCGACCGGCGCCATGATCGGCCCGTTGCTGGTCGGCGCGCTCGTGTCGGGGAGCGGCTACGAGGTCGCCTGGTTGACGACCGCGGTGTTCGCTGCGCTTGCGGCCATGCTGATGTTCACCGGCCGGGTCATGCTGCTGCGCCACCTCCGATCGGCCGGAGGGGCTGTGCCCCGCTGACCCTGGCCGGTCAGGTTTCCTGTTCCGATCGTTCTGCCGTCAGGCGGTCCCGGCCCGCCGGCGGGATCTCTATCGCTGCCGGCGGGAGCGCCCGCGGGCGCTCGCCCAGACCGCACCGCTACCCGCCGCGACGATCACCAGCAGGAGCGCGACGAAGCCCGCGTCGAAGTCGAAGCCAGGCGGGTCACGCGTGTCACCGGCGAGCAGGGTGCGCGGGGTCGGCCGCGCGATGGGTGAGCCCGAGGCCGGCGCAACCAGCGCCACGGCGGGTCGATCGTCAGAGGCGTGTCGGGACGCCGACGCGGAAGCGACCGATGCCGCCGGGTCCGATGCGGATGACGCAGCAGGGGTCGGGGAGGACGGTGGCGCGGTCGTCGTCGAGGGCGATCCGTGCGGTGTGGGGCTCGGCGTGGGTTTCGGCTTGGCTGTCGACGCCTGCGCCTTGTCCGTCGCGGTCGCCACGGGCTGGATCGACACCCAGTCGCCCTCCCAGGCCATCCGCACGCCCGCGTAGTGCCAAGGCGTGAAGAACCCGCGCAGCTGCCGTGGGGTCAACCTCGTATCCGGGCGCATGTCGTAGCCGTAGGACCGGCTCTGGAGGCCCCACAGGGGGCCGACGACGCGCACGCTGGTCACGGTGAACCGGCTCGTGACGGCAGGGTCGGCGGTTGCGGTGAACCCGGTCAGGATCCAGGCGTGGTTGCCGTGCGAGACCGTGATCCCGACGGGCAGACCGGTCAGCCGCAGGTTGCGCACGGCGGACCGCAGCGCCGAGCTGAAGCTCCCGCTCGCGACAAGCCGGTAGCGGGTGTCGACGAAGTGGTGCAGCCCGGCCGTCCAGCCCGCCGGATCGACGCCGTCGGAGACCGGGATGGCGTACCGGTCGTGTCGCCGCATGTACGAGAAGTAGGCTTGCTGAGCCGACCGCGAGTGGTCGCGCCGGTGGTCGACGATGTTGCGCATGATCTGGACATCCGCCGCGGTGCACCACAGCCAGGTCTGCTGGGTCGTGAAGGTGCCGGTGCGATACAGGTCCACGCCACCGGTCCAGCGCGCCAGCCGCGCCGCAACCGGCTGGGGTGCGGCGCCCAGGGCGATGGCGAGCGCTGCCAGGACCGTCAGGAGCGGTAGCCCCCGGGTCCACCGGTGGCCAGGAGCGAGAGCCGGGCCGGTCACCCCTCTATCCTGATCCCGCTGCCCGAATCGTGCGATCTGATGCGGACCGACCGTCCCCCATCAGCGCTCCGTGGCGAGCTCCTGAAACAGGGTCAGCTGCAACCCGGCGGGAGCGTCGAGTCGCGCATTGAGCGAGTGCCACGGCGTCTCCACCGGCGGCGCGACCAGCGTGGCGCCGGCAGCGACCAGCTCGCGTGTCGTCGCCGCAGCATCGGATACCTGGAACGCCACCCGGATGTGGCCGGCCACTCGCCGCCCCACCTCCAGGTGGTCGACATGCTCCGCGTGGGGCACGTCCGACAGCTCCAGCGTCGCCCGTCCCGCGTCGAGGATCGATACCCGGCCGCCGCCATCGTCGAACGCGCCGAGCTCCCGGAGCCCGAGCACGTCCCGGTAGAACCGGAGCGCTTCGTCATAGTCGGGGGCCGTCACCACCAGCCGCATCTCTCCGACGCCGTCAGCCATGACCGCTGCTCCCACTGCCCGGTCGAGAACACCCCTGGACGATCAGACCCGGAGGCGGTTCCATCACCTCCGGGTCCTGGCCCGTCATCCGTGGCTACGAACGGCGAGTTGCGGCCAGCCTAGCACCCGGTCGGACCGCAGCCCCGGGCAAGGCGGTCTGACGGCAACCGCCGCCCGAAGACCCCTCCAGCACCGCCTCTTCGATCGTCCGTGGCGAGAGCACGTCGCCCAGCTCGACGGACGCAACGTCGAATCCATGTCCATACCGCTCGGCATGGCGACCGCGCCCGGCCCGGGCTCGAGCGTCGCGCGGCCTGGGCGGTGTTCATGGGTCGCCCTGTTCGCCGCGCGTCTCCGGGGGTTGTGCCTGATATCGTGCGGACATGGATCGGGAGGTCGGGCTCGGCGGGACCTCAGCGGCCGCGAAAGCGCCGTCGCCGATCGTGGCGCGCTGGCTGGGGCGGGTGGCCTACCGCGACGCCTGGGAACTCCAGAAGCGCCTCGCGGCCGCGCGCGCGATGGGCCGGATCGGCGATCAGCTGCTGCTCCTGGAGCATCCGGCGGTGCTGACCCTCGGCCGCAACGCCGATCCCGGCCACGTGATCGCACCCGAAGCCTTGCTCGCGCAGCGTGGTATC
The DNA here is from genome assembly GCA_963713095.1 of uncultured Chloroflexia bacterium. GTDB lineage: Bacteria > Chloroflexota > Limnocylindria > Limnocylindrales > CSP1-4 > CAIXZV01. The sequence goes on along the minus strand of CAVQKK010000003.1, from coordinate 515,373 downwards.
GAGCTGCTGCGCGTCGAGCGCGGCGGCGAGGTGACCTATCACGGGCCCGGTCAGCTGGTTGCGTACCCGATCATCCGGCTGGCCGATCGAGCGCTCCTGCTCCGACCGTACGTGCGCGCCCTCGAGGCCGCCCTTGCCGAGACATGCGCCGTGCGCGGGGTGGCCGCCGGGCGGCGCGATGGGCATCCGGGCTGCTGGGTCGATCCGGCTGGGCCGATGCCGCGCAAGATCGGCGCGCTCGGCGTTCGGGTTGAGCGGGGAGTCGCATACCACGGGGTCGCTCTCAACGTCAGCGTCGATCTCGACGATTTCGGTCTGATCAACCCCTGCGGGATGCCCGGCCTCGCGTCTGCCTCGATCGCGTCCGAGCTCGGCCGGCGGGATGAGGTCCCCACGACGGAGAGCGTCGCGCGGGCGGCGGTCTCGTTCGCGGATGCGTTTGGCCGGCAGCTGGGGGTTGTCGTCGCGGGCCGGCTGCCGCCTGGTGCCGATCCCGCACTCGAACGTGACGCGCTCGAACGGCTCGTCAACGCCACGGCCGCCTGACGTCGATGGGATTGGCACCATGAGTCAGGGTCTGTTCGAGCTTCGAAAGGATGCGATCACCGGCTGGTGGGTTGCGACGGTCGTGGACCGGACGTTTGCCCGCGAGCGTTTCGCGCTAGCCGCGGCCCGCGTCGATGATCGAGACGATTGCTTCAACTGCCGCATCCCGCCGGGCGATGGGATCCGCCTCCGAGTGCTCAAGGATTTCGCGTTCACGGTGGCCGGAACCGAGGACGAGGCGCATGCGCGCGAGGGGAAGGTTGCGCAGGTCACGCTGAGCGACGCGCGCGCTGCCGGCTCGTGGCGAACCGTCGTCGCACCGCCCGGCGAGCACCGGCCGCTCCACGCGGTGGGCAGCGAGGTCATCGAGGGCCTGCTGCGCCGCTGCCGCGACGAGATCATCACGGCCCGCCGGGCCGACCGTACCCAGCACCTGCAGATCGTCCAGAACTGGGGGGCACAGGCGGGAGCGCGAACGAACCACCTGTGCTTCGACCTGTATGACCTGCCCCAGATCCCCCATCGGGTCGGCGAGGAGCTGGGTGGCGCCGCCAGGTTCCTGATCCGCGAGGGGGAGTGCCCGTACTGCCGCCTCGTGCGCGACGAGGTGCGCCGGTCCGATCATCTCCTGTATGCGGACGACCACGCGGTCGCCTTCGCGCCGTATGCCTCGCGGTCTCCGTTCGAGGTGTGGGTCGTGCCCCGCCGCCACGATGCGGATTTCGCCCGGGCCGCCGACCCGGACCTGGCGGCCGCTGCCGAGGCACTGCGGCAGGTGCTCGGGCGTCTGGCCGCCAGCCTCGACGCGCCGCCGTACAACCTGATCCTTCACAGCGCGCCGCTGCAGGAGCAGGTCGACTCGACCTATCACTGGCACTGGGAGATCCATCCGCGTCTGCGCGAGATCGCGGGGCTCGAGCTCGGGACGGGCCTGCCCGTCAACCCGGTGTCACCGGAGGACGCAGTGGAGGAGCTTCGCTCGGGGGCTGCATCTGGCGCCGGCGGGAGCGTGTGAGGCGGTGAGCTGGGTGGGGGGGACGGATCGTCACACGCGCCACGCCGATGCCGTCACAGGGATTCGGAGCGCGTGGCCCAAGATCGGCCCGCCCCGCCGACCCCCCGTCGTGGAGCATCCGTGGTCGCAGATCCGTTCGAGCTCGAACAGCATCAGCCGCTGCCCTCGGGGCTCGCCGTGAGCGCCGACTGGGATCGCGACGAGGCATACCGGTTCGTCGAGGACCTGTTCGCCAGGCACCAGCACGAGATCTTTGCGTACCTGATCCGAATGCTCCGGGACCCTGAGCTGGCCGCAGACCTCACTCAGGATGCCTTTGTCAAGGCGTACCGGGCCTACGACTCGCTGCAGAAGCCCGAGAACGCGCGTGCGTGGCTCTACCAGATCGCCCATCGGGTGGCGCTCGATGACCTCAGGCGGCGCAGGATCGTCCGGTTCGTACCCCTCGCGGGCGAGACGCGGAACACGGCACCGTCGGCCGAGCATCTTGCGATGGACGCTCGTCTGTCCGGCGAGCTGCAGCGGGCGCTCGAGCGGATCCCCGAACGACAGCGGTCGGCGCTGCTCCTGGCGGAGCTCCACGATCTGACCGGTCTCGAGCTCGCGGCGGCGCTGGGCATCTCGCACGTGGCCGCCCGGGCGCTCCTCACCCGCGCCCGGGAGAGCCTGCGGCAGGCGCTGGAGGCAGAACGTCGAGCGGTGGCCGATGCCGAGGCGGCGGCCGACGCTGCGCGAGCTCGCCGTCCCGGAGCGCATCCGCGACGGACGGATCATCGACCGTGAGGCTCTGGCTGCGCCGTGACAGCGACGCTCGCGAGCATGCGCGCGCACGCCAGCTCGCGGCCTGGCGGATGGACGAGGTCCTCGACGCAGCGGACGCCGCGTGGCTGTCGGCGCATCTCGATCACTGCAACGCCTGCCGCGAGGTGGCCGCGGCATACGACGTGCAGCGCGCCGATCTCCGCGCGCTGCGCGTCGCCCAGCCGGAGCCTCCGCGCGATCTCTGGGCGCGCACGGCTGCCGTGATGGACGCGGGTGGCCGTCGCAGTGGCCCACGATCCAGGCGGGCCGGCTCGATCCCGCTGGCCCCGGTCGTCGGGCTGGTGGCCGTCGTCGTCATCGTCGGCGCCGGCCTGCTCAACGGGTCCGTGCTCCTGCCGCCGACCGGCAGCCCGGCCACGGGCGGTAACGCCGAGGCCACCCCGATCGCGCTGGCCGCTGGCGAGCTGCGGGTGATCAGCCGCGGGCAGGATGGGTCAGTTGAGATCCTGACCCGCCAGCTGAACGAGGTGTGCCCGATCGGTGCCGACACGTGCGGCCTGCCAACGACCCTCGGCGTCACCCAGTCCACCCAGCTGGGCGGCACCGCCAACCTGGACGCGATCATCTCGCCGACCCAGGATCGACTGGTGGTCGTTGAGCGCGGCACGGGTCCGCAGAGCGTGTATGTGCTCCCCGTGGCCACCGCCCCCGCCGTGAGCCCGTCCGCGCCCCGATCGAGCGCGACTCCCAGGCCCACGCCGACCCCGGTGGAATCGGGCAGTTCGGCGAGCGACGTCACCCCGACGCCCAGCGAGCAGCCGGCCACTGCGTCGCCCGAGGTCACGCCGACCACGGTCCCGTCGACGCCCACGCCCGGTGCCACCGCGTCGCCGTCGCCCGAGCCTTCGCCGTCGCCCACGGCAACCTCGAGCGTGACGGCACCGGCTTCGCCGTCCGCGTCCCCGGTCGACCATCCGTCGCCAACCGATGAGCCCGGGCAGACCGACCAGCCGGGCACATCGCCCTCGCCGTCGGCCGGCACGAGCTCCGAGCCTGTCACGCCAGCCCCCAGCGTCGAGGTCTCGCCGCGGCCCGACGGGGCGATCGAGATCGCGCGGGACGTGACGGTCGTCGGCTCCGCAGCCGGGTACTCGGCGGACGGCATCGAGTTCGCCTTCTCGGCACGCCCGGCCGATGGGTCCGCCGGGCCCGACGTGTACGTGTGGCAGAGCGGTCAGACGACCGCAACCGCCGTCACGACCGACCACGAATCGGTGTTCGCAGGCTGGCTGGGCGACCGGATCCTGGTGAGCCGCGTTGTGGACGGGCTGCCGGTGACGGTGACGCTCGATCTCGGATCGGGTGACGAACAGGTCGTGGGCGGCGACACGATGTGGCGCCCGACCGTCGCCCGGGACGCCCGGGTCGCAGCGTGGTGGGACGGCACCGTGAAGCTCGCGGATGACGGCTTCACCTGGCTCCCCGACACGGGGCGCCTGATCCTGGCACCGTGGCCCGCCGGCGGGGCCGACGCCCAGGTGCTGGCGACCGGGCCGATGACCGACTGGGAGGTCCGATGGGACGACACCGGCACCGTGATCGGTGTCTGGGTGACCGATCAGGGCCCCGAATCGGTGGGTCGCCTGAGCCTGTACAACATCGATCCGACGACGGGACTCGCGGATCTCACGGACCCAACGCTCGCCGGCGCACCCGCCTATGGCGGCTTCTCGCTCCGTTCCGGCCGTCTCGCCTGGGCGGCCCCCGACGAGGGAGGCGACACCAGCGTCCAGGTGCTCGCCTGGCAGGGCAAGACGATCGGCCGGCTCCGGCTGTCGACGCTCAACGGGGCAAACGTCGTCCGCTGATCCGGGAGCCGGAGCCTGCGACGCCGCGATGCCGGCGACTCGCTCTCATGCCACCTCCCGCACGGATCGGCGACATGGGCTACCCTCTGTCCAGTTATGCGACGCAGATCGGTCGTCGCGACCGCAGCGCTCATCGCTGCGATCGCCCTGGCCGGGCTGCCGGTTCCCGCGGGCTCGAGGACACCCTCGACGGCCCCGGCGCTGGATCCGGCGGCCTTCTCCACGGTCACCATCCCCGCGGGCGCCCCGACCGCAAAGGTCCCGGGCGTGCTTGACCCTGCCTATGCATCGGCCGGCCACCTCACGGGCGCCACGGGCTTCACCGAGCCGGGCGCGGCCCCCGACGGTCCGACATCGCGGCCGACGGTCGATCAGCCATCCTCTCCGTCGGGAACGGCGTGGAAGAAGCCCAGGTACACGATCTCGGGCTACGCTTCCTTCTACGACAACGGGACCACGGCAATGCGCCTGCCGCGGGGCACGGTCGTGCGGATCTGCGGCGCAGCCGGCTGCATCCAGCGAACCGTGACCGACTACGGTCCGGTCAAGAAGATCCGGGTGGTCGACATGTACCGGCCCGACTTCTTCAAGATCTGCGGCTGCGCGTCGTGGTCGGGCACGACCAAGGTCACCGTCTCGATCTACTAGCTCCCTGCGCCGAAGGGCGCCGCTGCCGGGTGTTCCGAGGGCTCCAGGTCGCGCTAGACTGACGTCGATTTCCGCGCCGGTCCCGTGAGGCCGGGTGGCCCCGTGAGGCCGGGAAGGAGGAGCAGCGTCGTGCGTCGTCGCAGGACCCGCCGATGAGCGGCCGCCGGATCATGGTGGCGGAGGACATCCGGCGTGCGATCACCCGGATCTCGCACGAGATCGTCGAGAAGCAGGCCGGCACCGACGGCCTGGCGCTGATCGGGATCCAGCGGCGCGGCGTGCCGCTGGCGCGGCGCCTGGCAGCGGCGATCCTCGAGCACGAGGGCGCCGAGATCCCCGTCGGTGCGCTCGACATCACCTTCTATCGCGACGACCTGTCGCTGATCGCGCAGCAGCCGATCGTCAAGGGCACCCAGATCGCATTCGATCTCAACGGTCGCACGGTGGTGCTCGTCGACGACGTCCTGTACACGGGACGGACCATCCGTGCCGCCATGGATGCCCTGATCGACTTCGGGCGTCCGCAGGCGATCCGCCTGGCCGTGCTGGTGGATCGGGGTCATCGCGAGCTGCCGATCCGGGCCGACCACGTGGGCAAGAACGTGCCCACGTCGCGCGAGGAGCTGGTGCACGTGCTGGTGGACGAGATCGACGGCGAGGACGCGGTCGAGATCGAGCGGGCGCCGGCCCTCGAGATGGCCGCGGATCCCCGCGGATGACCACCGAGGTCGAGCGCCCCGGATCGGTGCCGCCGGCCCCTGTCAGCTGGAGCCATCGTCACCTGCTCGACGTCGACCGCCTGTCGCGGGCGGATATCGAGCTCGTCATGCGAACCACCGACGAGATGCGAGACGTGCTCGCGCGCCCGATACCGAAGGTGCCGGCCCTGCGCGGTGTCAGCGTGACGATCCTGTTCTACGAGGCATCGACCCGGACACGGGTCAGCTTCGAGGTCGCCGCCAAGAACCTGTCGGCCGACGTCGTCAACGTCGCGGCCGCCTCGTCCTCCGTGTCCAAGGGCGAATCGCTGATCGACACGGTCCGCACGATCGAGGCACTGGGTGCCGACATGCTGGTGATGCGCCACTCGGTGTCCGGGGCGCCGTACCTCGCCGCGGAGGTGTTCGGCGGGCCCGTGCTCAACGGCGGCGACGGCTGGCACGCCCACCCGTCGCAGGCACTGCTGGACCTGTACACGCTGCGTTCCCGGCTACCGGGCGGGTCGCTCGAAGGCCGCAAGGTCGTGATCCTGGGCGACGTGCTCCACTCGCGGGTGGCCCGCTCGAACATCTGGACGCTGACCGCGATGGGTGCCGACCTGTGGCTTTGCGGCCCGGCCACGTTGCTGCGCGGGTTCGAGGCCTGGGCCGTGCGGGGGGCGGCGGGACGTCGGTTCACGGTCACCTCCGATGTCTCGGCCGCGCTGCGAGACGCGGACGTGGTGATGGCGCTCCGGATCCAGAAGGAGCGGATGGCGTCCGGGCTGCTGCCGTCGTTGCGCGAGTACGCGGCCCGGTTCGGGCTGACGCGGGCGCGGCTCGAGGCGGCCAGCCCCGACGTGCTGGTGATGCACCCGGGGCCGATGAACGAGGGCGTGGAGATCGCGGCCGACGTCGCGACCGACCCGCGATCGGTGATCACGACCCAGGTGGCGAACGGGGTGGCCGTCCGGATGGCGCTGCTCTATCTCCTGGCGGCCGCTCGGCGTGCCGAGGGGGGCGCATGAGCGCGGACCTCGGGGAGCTTGCCGACGGGCTGATGCTGCGCGGCTGGGCCGTTGATCCGGTGGCCGGTCGGGAAGGGGCCGCCGAGATCACCGTCGAGGGCGGCCGGATCGCACGGCTCGCCTGGCTCGAGGGTTCCGAGGCCGGTGATCTGGGACCCGATGGGACGCTGATCGTGCCTGGCCTGGTCGACGTCCACGCGCACTTCCGGGAGCCCGGCAACGAGGATGCAGAGACGGTCGCGACCGGGCAGCTGGCGGCGGCGCACGGCGGGTTCACGACGGTCTGCCTGATGCCCAACACGACGCCGGCGATCGACGAGCCGTCGGTGCTTGCGAGGGTGGAGCGCGCAGCCGCGGCATCCGGCTCGCCGGTGCGGGTGCTCGTCCACGGCGCCGTCACCGAGGGTCGTCGGGGCGAGACGCTGGCGGCGCTGGGCGAGCTGGCCGATGCGGGCGTCGCCGGCTTCTCCGATGACGGCTCGCCGGTCCGGTCCGCAGCCATCCTGCGGAACGCGCTGGCCTATGCGGGCGCGCTGGGCCTGCCGATCCTGGATCATCCCGAGGACCCGACGCTCACCGAGGGTGCCGAGGCGTCCGAGGGCTACGTCGCGAGCGTGCTCGGCCTCAAGGGCTGGCCGGTGGCCGCAGAGGCGTCCTCGGTCGCACGGTCGATCGCGATCCTGGCCGACGTCGTCCGGGACGTGCCGGGTGCACGCCTGCACCTGGCCCATGTGTCGACGGCAGCGGCGCTCGCGCACGTGCGCGCGGCGAAGGCGGCCGGGCTTCCCGTGACCTGTGAGGTCACCCCGCATCACCTGGGCCTCACCGACGAATGGATCGCCGGTGCGCGGCGGTGGGCCTGGGAAGCCGTCGATCCCGCGGGCCGGGCGCGCGATCCCTGGACGGACGGCGCGCTGATCGCGGCCCCGTACGACACGGCGCTGCGTGTCAATCCGCCGCTGCGCTGCGCTGACGATGCCGCAGCCTGCATGATGGCGCTCGCCGACGGCACGGCCGATGCGATCGCGACCGACCACGCGCCCCACACCGAGGTCGACAAGCACGTCGAGTTCGGCTGGGCCGCCAACGGGATCAGCGGGATCGAGACCGCCATCGGCGTCGTGCTCGCCGCGGTCGATGCCGGGGGGCTCTCGCTGGCTCGGGCGGTCGAGCTGCTCACGACCGGTCCGGCGCGCGTCCTCGGGGAGCGGCACGGCGTCGCGCCCGGGTTGCGCGAGGGCGACGTCGCCGATCTCGCGCTGATCGACCGGGCGGCCTCGTGGATGGTGACCGGGGAAACCCTTCGCTCCAAGGGCAAGAACACCCCGCTCCTGGGCCGGGAGCTCCGGGGCCCGGTGCGGCTGACCCTGGCCCGGGGGCGGGTCGCGTACGCGGAGTAGGCCGCGGGCCGGGCTGTCCGCGTCCGGGCGTTACCTACCCATCCCCCCGATCGCCGGCTCGGTGTCAGGTCGCGGCCGATCGCCCCGCCGGTCGTCGTACCGGCGGCGGGAGGCTGTCCGCCCGGATCGTCGGCCGACGCCGGGCCTGGGTCGACGATGGCGAACACGGCGAGCGTGAGCCATCCGGCTGCAAGCGGCGCTGAGGATCCGCCTCCGTTGGAACTGGAGCTAGGCCAGGCCGCCGCCGTCGACGACGAGGATCGAGCCGGTGACCCAGGAGGCCGCGTCGGACGCGAGATAGACGACGGCCCGGGCGATGTCTTCGGGCGTGCCGAGCCGGGCGAGCGGTCGGTCCGCCGAGCCGGCCGCATTGCCTCGTCCTCGCCCAGCTGTCGGCCTCGAGGAGCATCAGCCTATCCGTGTCCCCGGTCAGGCAGTTGACGCATGCCGCAGGCCCGGGGTCGATCGTCATGGCCCGGGTCAGATTGACCACGGCCGCCTTTGAGGCGCAGTAGCTCGCTGCCCGCTGACCGCCCTTCAGCCCCCAGCCCGAGCCGATGTTCACGATTGATCCGCCGCCGGCCGCCATCATGACCGGGACGGCGTGCTTCGCCGCGAGGAAGACGCCGCCGACATTGACCGCCATCACGCGATCCCACTCGGCCGCGTCGTCTCGACGCCGTCCGCCGCCGGATGATCCGGCCTCGTGACGAGGATGTCGAGACCGCCGAGGTCTCTCATGGCGGCCGCGACTGCCAGGCTGCAATCCGCGTCCCGGCTCACGTCACACGCGATGCTGATCGCATGCCCACCTTCCGACCGGATCGACGAGGCGACCGTTTCGGCGGCCTCGGGGTCGATGTCCGCGACGGCCACGGCCGCCCCGGCCTCCGCGAGCAGCCGCGCGCAGGCCCGGCCGATACCCGACGCTCCCCCGGTGACCAGGGCCCGGCGACCAGCCAGCGTGTCCATCGGTGCTCCTTTCGCTCATGTCGGCTGCGAGGATTCGGTCCATGGTGAGGCCCGGATGGCGCCCCGTCCCGCGCTGACGCCGTCAGGCCGGGGCGACGGGAACCACGACTCGCTCGGCCCGTCCCGTGATGACCGTGATGAACCCGGCAAGCGCCCGGTCGAGCTCGGCGTCACCGGTGTCGACGAGGAGCGGACGCCCGCCGAGTGCCGCCAGCTTCGCGGGGGTCGCGACGACGATGACCGCGTCGCGCCCGGCTGCCCGGATGATCGCGGGCGCTATCGGCTGGTTCCCCCGACCAAACAGGAAGCCCTGGCCACCGATCGGGGTCACCACGATCGAGACTGGTCCGGCCCCCATCGCCGCGCGGACCTCTCGCTCGCCGGCGTCACCGGCCAGGAGTCGAGCGCCACCCGGGCCGGGCACGACGACATCGACGCCGACGAGCGTCTTCGGACACCGAGCTGCTCCGCGACGGCCCGAACGGTGGTTCCCGGCCCGAGCACGCATGGTTGGCCAATCGGCAGTGATGCCGCAACCTCGGCGCCGGCCGCCGCCATTGCCGCGGCCTCGCCGGGTGGCGTGGGTGCCTTGCGGGACTGGATGGACCGACTCGCCGGAACGCGGAGGTAGCCGTGCAGCAGGGGCGCAACCTCGCCACGCCGGTAGGCCGCCTCATCGAGATCGACGACCTCCCGCTCAGCCGTCGTCCGGCGGCTGGCGGGCGCGAGGAACGCGGCTGAGATCTCGCCGGCCGTGTGCGGGCTCGTTGCGAACACCGCCGACTGGACCTTCACGCCAGCCGGGATCCCGAGGGTAGGCACGCGTTCGTCGACGGCGGCGGCGAGGTCCCGCGCTGTTCCGTCGCCACCAGCGAACAGGAGGAGATCGACGCCGGCCGACTCGAATGCCCGGGCGACCTGCCGGGTGTCGGCGGCGGTCGTCTGCCCGTCGTGGACGGCTTCCACGACGACCGTCGCCGCTGCCCCTGCCAGCCGGGCTGCGGATTCACCGAGGTCGCCGGGGCCGACGAGCAGCCCGGGTTGCGGATCGCCGCGGGATGCAACCACCGAATGGAGTGCGAGCAGGGTCTCGGCCGCGCGGCGCGGCGCCTGGGGTATCGCGCCCAGGGCGAGGGCACGTGCGACCACCTCGGGCGTGTCGGTTCCCTTGAGCCCGACCCGACCTCCGAGCCCGGCGATCGGGTTCACGACGAGGCCGATGCTGGGCCGTGCACCAAGGTGGGGTCCGTCACGCATCCGGGGCTGCAGCGGGGTGGGCGGCGCCGGATGATGGTGGCGAATCACGGCCTGCGTCGGGCGTCGCGGCGAGTACCACCACCGCCGTGCTTGCGACAGTACGCTCGCCACGTGACAGCCCATCTGGCCGGGTCGTCGAACCATTCGTGGCGGACCTGATGGACGGTGCTCCGGTGCGGCGCCGTTCGGATGGTCTCCGGTTCAGTCTGCGCCTCCCGGACGACGGCACCGAGCATCGCGGCGTACTCGTCGAGGTCGGCGAGCGAGTACGACTCGGTCGGCCCCAGCGTCATCGGTTCGGGAACGACGAACGGGTGATGGCTGGTCCAGTAGTGCGTCCCGAAGTCGGCCATCCGGACCCCGAGCTCCTCGCTGTGGACTCCCGTGTCGCGGGTGAGCTCATCCCAGCTGTAGCGGACCTGCTCGATCCGGCGCTTGCCGGCGGCATATGGCGCGGACGACCCCCGGAGCCCGAGCACGCGGTGCATGAGGTAGTTGTTGTTGAGGACGGCCACCTCGGCCACCTCCCGCAACCCGGTTGCTCCGAGGCTCATGATCCAGGCATACGCGCGAACGATGTTGGGGGCGACGCCGTACCACGGCCGAACCTTGCCGATGCTTTCCGGACGGTCGTCGTCCAGGAAGAACCGGTCACCGTGAGGCTCGACGGTGGGAGACGGCAGGAACGGCGCCAAGTCCTCGGTGACCCCGCACGCGCCCGCGGCAGGCCCGCCGCACGCGTGCGGGGTCGAGAACGTCTTGTGCAGGTTGAAGTGGCAGAGGTCGAAGCCGGCCTCCCGGGCACGCGTGATCCCCAGGATTCCGTTCGCATTCGCCTGGTCGTAGGAGCACAGGCCGCCCGCTTCGTGGACGATCCGCACGAAGTCGTCGATCTCGGGGTTGAAGATCCCGGTGTCCTCCGGGTTGGTGATGAGCAGCGCCGCCGTCCGGTCGGACACGGCCGCCCTGAGCGCGTCGAGCGATGGACGGCCGGTGTCGGGATCGGGCATGAGGGTGACGACCCGGAAGCCGGCCGTCTTCGCACAGGCGGCGTTCGACGGGTGACTGAACATCGTCGTGATGATCTCGTCGCGCCGGTCGCCCTCACCACGTGCCGCGTGGTAGGCGCGGATCATCGAGACGTTGGTCCAGATCGCGGCCGAGCCCGCTCCCGGCTGGAGCGTGACCCGGCTCATCCCCGAGATCTCGCACAGGATCTGCTCGAGCCGCCACATGATCTCCAGCACGCCCTGGATCGTGGCTGGGTCCTGGAGCGGGTGAAGGTCGGCGAGCCGGGGGCTGCGGATCAGCTGGTCGTTGACCTTGGGCGAGTACTTCATCGTGCAGGTGCCCTGCCCGACATCGATGTTGAGATCGACGCCGAGGTTCTCCTGCGACAGCCGGGTGTAGTGGCGGACGACGTGTATCTGGGCGAGCTCCGGCAGCGCCGGCGGCGTCCTGCGCCTACGCCCACCGGAAGCGCGGCGACCGGGTCGCCGACGCGCTCGCGGATCCCGGGCTCAACCTCCGGCAGCAGGACGCCCCGGGTGCCGGGAGCGCTCAGCTCGAAGATGATCGGCTCGTCCCAGCTTGCCTGATGGAACCGTCGCGGCATCGGCTTCGGGCCGATCGCGTCCGGTGAAGGTCCGGCCGCTCCGGTCGCCGGATGTGCCTGGGGCGCGGTCACCGGATCACCTCCCCCAGCGCCCCGGCGAGCCGGTCGATGTCGGCCTGGCTGCGCACTTCCGTCACCGCGACGAGCGCGCTCTGCCCCAGCGCCGGGAATTCGGTCGACAGGTCCTTTCCGCCGTGGATGCCCCGAGCAAGGAGCGCGCGGTTGACCTCGGCGACGGTCCGGCCGGTCGCGTTGAGATCGAGAACGAATTCGTGCACATGGTGGCTCGTCTCGAACGGGAGCCGGACCCCGGGCAGCTCCGCGAGGCGCGCCATCGCGTAACGTGTCCGGGCCATCATCCGCTCCCCGAGCTCGACCATCCCCTGCGGGCCCATCAGCGCGAGATAGACGCCGGCCGTGATCCCCCAGAGGGCGGACGCCGTTCCGACCCACTCCTTCCCGTCTTCGCGGACGGCGAACGAGGTGCGCTCGTAGGCGACATCGCCGAAACCGTACTCGCCCTCGACGAGCGTGGGGGCGATTCCGAACAGGCGGGACGGATACTCGAGAACGAGGTGAGGGTCGTCGGCGGTGGCGATGAATCCGCCGTGACCTCCCCCGAACTGCTGGTGGATCCCGAGAGGCTGGATGTCGCCGCAGGCGATGTCGGCGCCGAACGACGCAGGAGGCGCCAGGACGCCCAGCGTCGAGGGGTCGACCGAGACGATCGCGAGGGCGCCGGCCGCGTGCGCGAGCTGGGCGATCCTGTCCCCGTGTGTCTCGACGATCCCGAGGTAGGACGGCTGCTCGACGTACACCGCAGCAACGGTGTCGTCGAGTGAGGCCTCCAGCACCGCGAGGTCCAGCTCCCCGGTCGCCGCGTCGATCGCGACCGACATGAGTTCGAGATCCGGCGCGACGTAGTCGGCGATCTTCGAGCGCTTGTCGCGGCCGATCGCGTCGGTCAGGAGGAGCCGATGGCGGCCTGTGACCCGGGCCGCCATCCGGAGCGCCGTGGCCGCGGCCTGGTACCCGTCGTAGACCGGGACGTTGACGATGTCCATCTCGAGCAGCTCGCCCATCATCGAGGCGTACTCGAACAGGGCCTGGAAACGGCCGTGGTCCTCGTACGGCTCCCCCGCGTATGCGGTCAGGAACTCGCTGCGCCCGTTGATCTCGTCGCACACCGCCGGGACGAAGTGGTCGTAGCAGCCGGCCCCCAGGAAGCTGATCGTCTCGCGCGTGGAGGTATTCCGGCCAAGCAGACCCTCCACATGGCGGACGAGCTCGGCCTCGGATGACATCGGAGCCGGCAGGTCGAGCGGACGACGAAGGCGGAGCCGCTCGGGGATCTCCGCGTACAGCTCCTCCACGTCGCGAGCCCCGATCGTGGCGAGCATCTCCGCCTTGACCGTCGACACGGAGTTGGGAATGTACGGGTGGGCGCCCGCGGGGCGGGCTGGTCGCGGGTTGATCGGTCATCGTCTCTCCGTGCTCTCGGGACGCTGGCGTCACGCGGTCCCGCCCGGGGTCGACGGGGGGCTGCTCCAGTCGCGACTCGCCAATCCACCCGCGAGCTCGCCGCCATCGATCGGGATCGCCGCGCCGGTCAGATAGGCGGCGGCGTCCGAGGCGAGGAACGCGAACAGGCCGGCGACCTCATCCGGCCGGGCGTGGCGGGCGAGGGGGATCTTCGCGTCCGTCGCGGCCAGCATCTCGGGCGTGTACTCGGCCTGCTGCATCGGAGTCATCACGTAGCCTGGGCAGACCGCGTTCACCCGGACTCGCGGCGCGAGCTCGAGGGCCATCGAGCGCGCGAGGAGGATCACTCCCGCCTTCGACACGTTGTAGTCCGCATAGAAGGGGTGACCGACGACGCCGTTCGTTGACGCCGTCATCAGGATCACGCCACCCTCGGACTCCATCCGGCGGGCCGCGAGCTGCGCGCAGTTGAAGACGCCGTCGAGGTTGACGGCGAGGACCTGGCGCCACTCCTCGGGGGTGATGTCCAGGAACCGGTGACGGATGCTGATGCCGGCGTTGGCGACCAGAATGTCGACGCCTCCGAGCTCCCGGTCGATCTGCTCGAACGCTCGCTCGACGCTGTCGCGGTCCGCAACATCGGCAGCGACCAGGGCGCCGAGGCCCGGCACCGCTGTACGGGCAGCCCGCAGGCCGCCGGAGTCGCTGTCGAGGATCGCAACGCTGCTCCCTTCGGACACGAAACGCTCCGCGGTCGCAAGCCCGATCCCGCTCGCGCCACCCGTGATCACAACCCGCCGTCCCGCGAGGTCGGGGTGCGTCGCCGTCATGCGTGCCTCCGCTCGTCCGCGACGGTGCTTGACCGCGTTCCGGGTTCCCTGGGAGCGGAGCCAGCGCCTTGCGAGGAGCTCGTCGAGCTCGACTCGGCCGAACAGGCCCTCCCGGCGTCGGTACATCACCACCAGGATCAGCAGGCCAAGCGTGACCTCCTGCAGCCCGAACACCCCCTGGATCGTCGTGCCCGCGATCGTGAGACCGTTCACGACGCCTTCGAGCCGGCGCGCAGCCTCCATGAGCAGCGCCACGACGAACGAACCACCGACGGCCCCGGTGACCGTCGTAGGACCGCCCACGACCAGCATCGCGACCAGCGCGAACTGGAGCGTGAAGTAGAACTGCTTGGGCGAGAACGCGGTGAGCGTGTGCCCCAGGAGAATCCCGGCTACGCCCACGACCAGGGCGCTCAGGAGCCAGGCCACCAGACGCAGGTTGGCGACGTCGACACCGGTCGAGCGTGCGGCCAGCTCGTCCTCGCGGCTCGCGCGCACGCGAAGCCCGGTGGTCGACTCCCGGAACAGGCGGGCGACGACGATCGCGCCGATCGCCGCCGCAAGGGCGACGACGAGGCCGACGTCGGGTGGCACCCCGTAGAAGGTCTGGCTGCCCCGTGTGACATCGGCTGATCCGACCAGGATGACGTACGTGATCATGAGCATCGCCAGCGTCGCGATCGGAGTGGCGGCAGCCGACAGGCGTGACAGCGGCACGCCGAACAGCAGCGCAGCGAGAGCCACGACCGCCAGCGTGACGATGGCCGCCAGGATCAGCGGCAGCTGGACGTCGCGGATCAGCGGCAGCAAATTCGGCAGCGCCTGCATCTTGATCGCCGGTGACATCGTCAGCAGACCGGATGCGTAGGCGGCGATGCCCATGAATGCCACGTGCCCGAACGTCATGATGCCGGTGTTGCCGCTGTAGATCCCGAAGCCGACCACGGCCACCAGCGAGACCAGGAAGTTCTGGGTCACCTGCTGCTCCGCGGGGCCCAGTGCGACCGACACGAGCACCACGAGCAGGATCAGCGGCACGCCCAGCGTCGTTGCGCCGGAGGCCGCGCGGACCACCGGGCTGTCCAGCGAGAGCGACCGCCCGAGCAGGCGGATGGCCGGACCATCGGCCTGGGCGATCGCCAAGGTGGCGTCCGTTCCGGACGCGTGTCCGTCGGTGGGGCCGCCGTCGGTCTGTCGCGAGGCTGGTCCGGCCATCAGGCGCGATCCGTGGCGCGGCCGAGCAGCCCCTGCGGCCGCCACAGCAGGATCCCGATCACGATCGCCAGCGAGAACGCGTCCTTGAACGGGAGCGCCGCCTGCGGCAGCCAGGCCTGGAGGGTGATCTCGACGAACCCGAGCACGAAGCCCCCAAGGACGGCGCCCGGCAGGCTGCCGAGCCCACCCATGACGGCTGCGATGAACGCCTTGATGACCGGCGTCAGGCCCATCGCCGGCTCGACCGATCCTCGCTGGGCGACCCACAGGAACGCCGCCACGCCGGCCAGCAGGCCGGAGATCGCGAACGCGGTGGCGATGACGGCGTCAGCACGAATGCCCATGAGTCGAGCCACCGAGAAGTCCTGGGCCGCAGCCCGCATGGAGATGCCGAGCGTCGTCCGCCGCAGGAACAGCGTGATCGCGCCCAGCGAGACCAGCACGAGCACGATCGCGGTCAGCTGGATCAGGCCGATCCCGACACCCAGGATCGGGATGACCTGGCTCATCTCCGGTGGCAGCTGGATGCCGCGTGGCCGGGGCGAGATCACGTTCTGGAAGGTCACCTGGAGGATGACCGACACGGCGAAACTGGTCAGGAGCATCGTGGCGACGCTTGCGCCGCGCACGGGCCGGAACGCGATCCGCTCCATCAGGACCGCGGCGACAAGCGCGGTCAGGATCGCGGCGGCCATCACGATCGGCAGGGGAGCCCCGAACTGCACGGTCACGAACCACATGGCGTAGCCGCCGAGGGTCATGATCTCGCCGTGGGCGAAGTTGACCATGCCCATGATGCTGAACACGATCGCCAGCCCCAGGGCCAGGAGCGCATAGACCCCGCCGAGGCTGATCGCGTTGATGAGCTGCTGGACGACCAGTTCCATCAGTCCGCCCCGATACCGAGATAGGTTCGTTCGACGCCACTCGAGGATCGCAGCTCCGCCGCCGTGCCGGCGAGCCGGAGCTCCCCGGCACCCAGCACGTAGCCGCGATCGGCGATCGACAGTGTCCGGTCGACGTTCTGCTCAACCAGCAGGATGGTCACCCCTTCCCGTCGCAGATCCAGGATGAGATCGAAGATGAGATCGACGAAGCGCGGCGCCAGGCCCAGCGATGGCTCATCAAGGAGCAGCAGTCGAGGACCGCACATCAGCGAGCGCGCGATCGCCAGCTGCTGCTGCTCGCCACCGGAGAGCGTGCCGGCCGCCTGGTGCCGGCGCTCAGCCAGAACCGGGAAGCGGGCGTATGCGTCCTCACGCAGCCGGCCGGACCGCGAGCGATCCCGGAGGGGGATGGCCCCCAGGACGAGGTTCTCCTCCACGGTGAGCGCGGGAAAGACGCGGCGCCCCTCGGGGGTGAGCGTCATCCCCAGCCGCACGATGCGTTCCGCTCGCCAGCCCCGGATCTCCTGTCCGTCGAGCCGCACGCTCCCATCCACATGGGGGAGGAGGCCCATGATGGCGTTGAGCGTGCTCGACTTGCCGGCCCCGTTGGCACCGAGGATGGCAACGATCTCGCCTTCCCCGACCTCGAAGCTCAGGTCCCGCACGGCGCGAATCGCGTCGTACGTGACCGACAGCCGTTCGACAGACAGGAGAGTCACGGGGTTCCCGGCTTACGGAGCGGGTATGTCTGCCGGGTTGGGCTGGACGGTATCGAGGAGCTCGAACTTGCCGTCCTTGATCTGGACCAGGTAGACGGTCTTGAGCGGGATGCGGTTCTGGCCCTTGTAGGTGATCGTTCCGGTGGCGCCCTGGACGTTCTCGAGGTTGTCGATCGCGTCCCGGACTTTCGCCGGGTCGGTCGAGTCAGCGGCGATCACGGCTGCCTCGACGACCTTGATCAGGTCGTATCCGGTGGCCGCGAACACGCTGTCAGGGGGAGAGCCGTACTTCGCCTGGTAGGCAGCCCAGAAGGCGGCGGTGGGGGTGCCAGCCGCAGGGAAGCCGTGCGTCGTGAACACGAGGCCTTCGACCGCCGGCCCGCCGGCGCTGATGGTGTCCTGCGAGTCGACGCCGTCGATCGAGATGACCGGCGTCTCCACCCCTGCCGCACGCAGCTGCTTGATGAACGTCGGCGCGTCCGGGGGATAGGCCGGCGTCATGATCACGTCGGGTGCCGGCGACATGTTCTGGATCTTCGTCACCTCGGCGCTGAAGTCGGCCGCACCGAGCGTGAACGAGCCGCGGCCCACGATGGAGCCACCCTTCTTCTCGAACACCTGGCTGAAGTAGTCGCATGACTTGGAGGTATACGACGAGTCAGGCGAGCAGAGCAGGTACGCGGCCCGGTAGCCCTTGCCGATGGCGTAGTCGGCGAGCGCGGTCGTCTGGGTGTTGTCCCCGAATACGCTCATGAACATGTCGTTGCCGACGGACCCGGGCAGCGTCGGAGACGTTGCCGCTGTCGACATGATCGGGATCCCGGCCTTCTGGGCGATCTGGCCGGCCGCCGTGCACGGATCTGCATCCGAGGTGCAGATGAGGAACTTCACGTTCTTGGACACGAGGTCCTGCGCCACCACGGCGCTCTGGGCTGCCTCGCTCCGATTGTCCTGGAGCGTCAGTTCGATCTTCCACTTGCCGCCAATTCCGCCGTCGGCGTTGATCTCGTCGATCGCCATCTGGACGCCCTTCGACGCCGGGACGTCCGAGTAGGCGAGCAGGCCCGTCTGCGACGAGTCGTAGCCGATCGGGTAGGTGCTGTTGTCACCCCCCGAGCTGCCGCCGCAGCTGGCGACGATCACCGTCGCCGCGGTCGCGATCGCGACTCCCACACGTCTGTTCATCGGCTCTCCTCTGCCCCCGCTGTGGAGCCCGCGGCCAGCGCCACGACGCTCATCTCGACGCGACCACGCGACCGGTGGTCCGCGCCGTGCGGCCCGAGACTTCTCTGGCGGTCTTCATCCTCCTGTGCTCTTCATGAACGGGACTCCGTGTCCACGGCGCGACGGCCGAGGTAGGCCTCCCGGACCGCCGGGTCCACCGAAACCTCGGCGGCCGTCCCGTGTGCGATCTGGCGGCCTTCGTTGAGGACCGCGATCCGATCCGCGACGCGCATGATCAGTCGCAGGTCGTGCTCCACGACGAGCATCCCGAGCCCGTGAGCCACGCGGAGCTCGCTGATCAGGGCGCGCAGCTCGTCCGATTCCGCCTCGTTGGCGCCCGCCGCCGGCTCGTCCAGCAGCAGGAACGCCGGCCGCGTCGCAAGTGCCCGCGCGATCTCCACGCGCCTGCGAACGCCGTAGGGCAGGGTCGCGGCAGACCGATCCGCGACGTCGACCAAACCTGTCTCCGTCAGCATCAGCCGTGCCGCCCGACGAAGCGCTGACCCCCCCGGCCGTTCGGGATGCAGGGCGGCACCGACCTCGACGTTCTCCAGGACCGTCATCTGGCTGAACAGCCGGATGTTCTGGAACGTCCTCGCAACGCCCAGCGCCGCGATGCGATGCGCGGGAAACCCGGTGACGTCCCGGCTGCCGATCCGCACCCGGCCGTGGGTCGGCCTGAGGACGCCCGACAGGATGTTCAACAGCGTGGTCTTGCCAGAGCCGTTCGGGCCGATGAGCCCAAGGATCGCTCCGTGCTCGAGGGTGAGATCGACATCCGTCAGCGCCTGGAGGCCGCTGAACGCCATGCCCACGCCTTCGGCCTGGAGGACCAGGGAGGGCTCGTTCCCGAGCTCGGGTGCGGCGGACGGCGCCGTCACCAGCGGAGCTCGAGCGGCCGGATCAGCCGGTTCATGAGCCACAACCCTCCAGGGCGGACGGTGGGATCCGCGTACCGGGCCGCATCTGATGGTCGCGGCAGCGCAGCTGTCGGCGCCTCGATCACTTTGCTTAACGCAAGCCGCTTGCGGTCGATACTTACGATTAGGCTAATCGGGCTTGTCAAGAAGAAAGGGTGACGTAGCCGTCTGCAGTGTCCGGCCCCGGCTTCGAGCCCGGTCGCCGGACTCGAGCCGGCACCATCCCAACGGCAGCGAGGGAACGTGTGAGCGGTGACCTGGAACCCGTGACAACCGGCTCCGTTGAGGCCCCAGAGCGCCCCGGACCGCTCGAGGCCTCAGGCCGCCCCGCTGAGCCGGTCGTGGCGACAGAGACGATCCTCCCGGCCCCGGAGCGTCGTGCGCGGGTCCTGGAGACGGTCCGCCGACTCCAGTTCGCCTCGGTTGCGGACCTCAGCGTCGCGTTCGGCGTTTCGGAGGTCACCATCCGCAGCGACCTCGATGCGCTTGCTGGGAAGGACACGTTCAGAGGGTTCGCGGCGGTGCTGTCCATCGGACCACGGACAATCTCGAGGCCTCCTACGAGCAGTCGCAGGACACGGGCCTCGACCAGAAGCTGAGGATCGGATTTGCGGCTGCGACCCTGGTTGCGAGCGGGCAGACCGTGATCCTTGACTCCGGGACGACCGCCGCCGCCGCCGCGCGCGCGATCGCCGCGCGCGACGACCTGCATGATGTCACCGTGTTCACCAATGGCGTTCGCACGGCGCTGGAGCTCGAGCCGGCGATCCCGAACCTGACGGTTCTGCTCACCGGGGGCACGCTGCGCCGACAGCAGCACTCGCTGGTGAACCCATTCGGGACGATCATCCTGGATCAGGTTCATGCGCACGTCGCGATCCTGGAGGCTCAAGGCGTCGATCCTTCCGCCGGGGTCACCCACATCAACGTGGGCGAAGCGGAGATCAAGCGTCTGATGCTGCGAGCCTCCCGCTTCCGCGTCCTCCTCGCGGACGGTTCCAAGATCGGGAAGGTGAGTCTCGTCCACCTGTACGGGACCGACGAGCTCGATCTCCTGATCACGGACTCGACTGCGGACGGCAGCGTCGTGGCCGCCCTGCGCGAGGGTGGCCTCGATGTCCGGATCGCGGATTGATGCGGATCGACACGAGCCGAAGGAGCCTTTGAATGGTGCAGTCTTCGTTCCACCTCCCAGTGACCGGGATCAACTTCGGATGGAGCCGGGACCATGAGCCGCTCCTCCGGATTCCGTCCGGGGCGGAGCTCGTCGTCGACGCGTCCGAGTGCTCCAACGGTCAGGTGGGGCCCGGTTCGACCGCCGAGGCGATTCGAACCATCGACTTCGGGCAGGTCGATCCGATCGCCGGGCCCGTCTACGTCGAAGGCGCGCGACCGGGCGACGTGCTTCAGGTCGATCTGCTCGACCTCGAGCTGGGATCGTTCGGGTGGTCAGCCAACTACCCTGGCTCGGGCCTCCTTCCGGAGGACTTCCCGGAGCCGTGGTTGTACGTGTGGGAGCTGGGTGGACCGCGTGCGCGCTACCTGAACGACATCTCGGTTCCGGTCGAGCCGATGGTCGGGATCGTCGGCTGCACTCCGGCCAAGCCCGGGGTTCATGACTCGATCCCACCGCGCCGTGTCGGCGGCAACCTGGACGTCAAGCATGTTGGCATCGGGTCCACGGTCTACCTGCCCGTGGAGGTCGAGGGCGCCTTGTTCGGCACCGGTGACCCGCACGCTGCCCAGGGGGACGGCGAGGTCGGCGGGTCGGGGATCGAGGCGCCGATGCGGATCACGATGCGGCTGACAGTCCGCCGCGATCTGCAGGTGGACTATCCGGAGTACGAGGTGCGGCGACCGCTCCAGCGTCCATCGGCGGCCGCGGCAGGCTACCACGTCACGCCGGCATCGGCCCCGACCTCTTCGAGGCATCGAAAGGGGCCGTGCGACGAATGATCGACCGTCTCGTTCGAACGCGGCAGCTCGCGCCGGTCGAGGCCTATGAGCTGTGTTCCGTGGCCCTCGACCTCAAGATCAGCGAGATCGTGGATCATCCCAATTACGTGGTCTCTGCGTTCCTGCCCAACGACCTGTTCGACGCCGCTGGCTGAGCGACGAAAAAGGTGGGCCCGGAACCGGCGCGGGGCAGCGAAGGCTTGGACGGAGGAGGAGTCAGCGTGGCCGCCCACAGACCTGGAGACACATCAGACGGGCGGGCCGCCGGGGCGCTCCAGCGGCGACTTGCCGAGATTGGCGCCGGCTACCTGTGGGTCGTCTACCACAACTACTCGGCGCTGAGCCAGGGGAAGGTCGTCCATCGCCCGCGTTTCGAGGAGGTCGCGGACGCCGGTGTCTCGTTCGCGAAGGCGAACTGGGATTTCGCGATCACCGACGACCAGGTGCCCCACCCGGGTTACGGTGCCGACAGCGGCGACTTTCGGGTCATCCCGGACCCGGCCGCCACGTGGCCGATGCCGCACCGCTCGGATGTCGCTCTTGCGTACGGATGGCTGAGCGACGAGGGTGGCGAGCCATGGGCGGGCGATCCACGGGCCCGCCTGCGCGGTGCGGGTGCCGTCCTGGGGTCCTTCGGGCTCAGCTGTCAGGTCGCGCTGGAGGCGGAGTTCATCCTCGTCCGACCCATGGGCGAGGGCTCGTGGTCGCCCGACGACCGTGCCCGGATGTTTGTCATCGACGAGATCGATGCCAGGTGGGACTGGACCCGTCGCCTCGTCGACACGCTCGAGGATGCCGGCATCCGCGTGCACCAGTTCGCGAAGGAGTACGGACCGGCCCAATACGAGCTGAGCCTGCTCCCGACAGACCCGGTGACGGCCGTTGATCGGTTCCTGGTGGCCCGGCATGTGATCAAGGCCTTCGCTCGGGACGCCGGTCTCGTGGCGAGCTTCATGCCCAAGCCGTGGACTGACGTGCCGGCGAACGGGCTGCATGCGCATCTCTCGCTGCTCGACCCGACCGGTGTCGAGGCGCTCCCCGATCCGTCGCGGGCTGATCAGCTATCCGCCGTCGGCCAGCGAGCCGTGGCCGGGTTGCTCGCGCACGCTGACGCTCAGGCTGCCCTCGGGGCGCCCACGCGGAACTCGTACCGACGTCTCCAGCCGGGATCCTGGGCGCCGGCCCACCGGTGCTGGGCGTTCGGCAACCGCGCCGCGCTCGTCAGGATCCCCGGCCCGGGTGGCGGTCGGCACATCGAGTATCGCCTGGGCGATGCCACAGCCAATCCGTACGTCCACGTCACGGGGCTCCTGGCGGCCATCGCCGATGGGCTTGCCCGCGAGCTGCCGCTGCCCGATCCTGCCGCGGGCCTCGATGTCGGGCATCTGGAAGACGCCGAGGCGCTGGCGGCCGGGTTCGAGAGGCTCCCCGATCGTCCACAGACGGCCTTCGACGCCCTCGAGGCGGACGCCACGCTGAGGTCAGCGCTGGGCCCGTTGATCGTGGACCACTACCTCGCGGTGAAGCGATACGAGGTCGCGCTGGGCGAGGCGGCCGCTGCCGAGGAGCCCGACTCGTTCGACGTGCCGGCCTGGGAGCGGCACGCCTACCTGGAGGCCGTGTAGCGATGCCGGACGTGGGACGGCGCACCGATCATGAGCCCGCGGCGGATGGTCGCATCGGTCGACGGTTCGCTCGCCTGTTTCCCGGCGAGCGGCTCGTTCCCGTCGACCGGGCGGAAGCGATGGCCGCGGTGTTCGACACCCTCGGCCCGCAACGCCCGGCAACCTGCGGCGCATATGTTCTCTCGTACCTGTTCCCGGCCCTCGGGTTCCGGGAGCATGCGGGGCACGACCTGCGTGACGAGGACTACCTGGCCCACCTCTCGGCAGTGACGGTGGAGGCCTACGGGTCCCGCACTCGGAGGAGCTCGGGCGCGCGAGGCCGCGGGGAGCTGACGGAAGCCGAGGCCCTGGAGCGTCATGGACTGCAGTGGTACCGCTACCCCGTGCGCTCGTCCGCCCACCCCGTCGAGTCGGGGACCAGTCCGACCGGCGTTGCCCGAGCCGTTGCCCTCGGGTCCGGGGGCCGGCTCGTGGCGCTCCCGATCGCCGCGCGCCTGGAATCGGGAGAGGTGCAGCTGAGCGACGGTCGATGGGCGGCCCTGCTCGCGCTCCTGGCGGCCCGCGTCGAGGTGTGGCAATGGCACGCGATCTTCAACTACGAATCGGACCAGCTCCTGCGACCGACCGATCCGTCGTATGGCGCCGATGTCCTCCGCCTCCCCGACGTCACAACGAGGGTCCCCCGGGATGACTGGGGGGTGGGTCATTTCGTGGGGCTGGTCGGCCTGTGGCAGATGCAGGGCGGCGCATGGTGGCTACTGCTGTGCGACACGTACAAGGAGCGCGGCTTCGACGGGTACCAGCCGCAGCCCGCCGAGTTGATGCGCCGGGGGCTGGTGCGCACGGACGGCCGCGGTGGCGGGCTCCTGATCGTGGTGCCGGCCGATCGCAGCGCTTCGATTGCCAATGCGATCGCCGCCCTGGGTCTTGAGCTCCGGATTTGGTCCAATGGGTCGCCCGATCCGCACGACTGGGTCTGGCGGCCACCGACCTGATCGGTTGGCCGCATCGTCTCCCGGGTTCTCGCCACAGTCCCTGAGTCCGCAGATCGACGGCGGCTGGCGGACTCCGATCACCGAAGTCGTTCGCTCATGGTCAGCAGGACGGTGGACCCGGGGCCGAACGAGGGGGTGTCCGGACGCGGGACTCCTGATCTCGCGGACCACCGGTCAGCACCGCCGGGCGCCACATCGGCGAGCGCCGTCGCGGGTCGTGCCTCATCGCCGCGCCGGAGCGCGGACCGGCGGTAGAGTGGGGCGCGTGACCTCCCCAGATCAACCCACCTCGGTTCGGCCTGTCGAGTACAAGGGAGAGCCGCTCGATGCGGCCCGCGGTCCGGGGCTCGGCTGCTTCCGGTTTCAGCTGGCGCTGCTGCTGGTGTTGATCGTGCTGACGCCGCTGTCGGTGATCTGGGATTGGCCACCCGCCCTCAGTGCCGCGTTGCTGATCGTCACGATCGTGCTGCTGCTGTTCGCCGGCCAGACCGTGATCTTCCTGCTCCGGCTGGTGGCGGCGGACAGGCGGGACGGCCGTCGGCGGCCGCTGGCCAGCCCCACGCGCACGGTTGGCGAGCTGGAGGACGAGGCCGCGGACGAGCCCGGGAGCCAGGCTGCGGACGCGCACGGGGACCGCGCGAGCGAGAGGGTCACGGCCGTGTCCCCGGAGGACCGGCCACGCGATCCAGGCGTGCAAGAATAGGCGCGCCCATCATCACGATCATCGGGAGGCTGCCTGCACAGTGCCAGTGCTCGCGACCTACTTCTCCGTCCGTCGCGGCCGGGATCCGTTCTTCAAGTTCTTCATGAAGACGATCTTCCCGCGCCAGGTGAAGGAGTACGAGGAGAAGTTCGGCATCCGGTTCATGGGCTGGTACAACGTCGCGCACGGCTGGGACTTCGACAACGTCATCCTGCTCGAGCTGCCGGACTACGCCACACTCGACCGCCTCGAGGCGGACGAGGCGACGCGCGCCCTGGGCCATCGGGCCGGCGAATGGATCTTCGAACGGCATCACTCGATGTTCCTCCGGGAGCGACTCGGAGCGGATCTCGAGTACCACGGCTGAAGGAGGCGCTCGGAATGGACGTCGGCCGCAACGACATGCTCAGCGAGCTCGCCAACGACGCCGCGCTCGAGCGGGGAGACTTCGTCGTCCAGGCGACGGAACAGCTGCGCAAGTTCCTCGATCGCAACCGGGACCGGATCAGCGCCCTGGGCGGGCTGACCCTGATCGACGAGGATCCCGACTACCTCTCGATCGCTCCCGACTGCACGTTCCGGGTCCGGAGCCGGTACGAGGACCCGGACACGGGCGAATGGACCTCGGACACGGAGGTCGTGGACAATCCGTCGGAGCTGATCGACCTGTACAACCCTGCCGAGGTGTACCAGGCATTCGCCGAGGCGGCCCGCGAGGCCGCCGGGTTCGCTGCCGAGCCGACGGCGACCGACGAGCTGCTCACCACCGCCGGGATCGCGCCCGAGGACACGTTCGCGCTGGACCAGGACAACGATGCCTACGCCGGTGCCGCGGACTCGTGGGCGGCCGGTCAGCCGGTCGTGGCCGAGGCCGAGGATGAGGAGTCGGCGGCGCTGGCGATGTACAACCTCGCGCTCGACTACCAGGAGCGGAGCCAGCAGAACGAGGCCCGGCTGCTCGACCAGTTCGAGGAATTGGCCGCACGGCTCGCCGACCTGCTGGGCGACATGATCGTCGTCGACGACGACGACGAGCGACTGGTGCTCGGGGCGTCGGGCCGGTTTCGGGCGGAGGTGCTGCCGGAGGATTCCGACGGCGAGTGGCGCGAGCTGACGGCCCCCGACGACCTGGTCGAGTTCTACGACCCCACGGACATCTTCGGCGACCTGGCCGATGCGCTTGCCGAGGCGTTCCCCGGGATCGCGCCCGATCTCGAGGCCGAGGGCAAGCAGGACGACGAGGCCGGCGAGGGGGATGAAGCCGGCGAGGCGGACGACGACGAAGACGACGAGGACGATGCCGGCGAGGACGAGGCCGACGACGCCGCGGACGAAGACCGGCGGCCGTAGCTCCGGGTCGTCCGGCTCGCATCAGCCGTCGTCGGGTCCGCGCGGGCCGTCGATCCGGTCCGGCCGGGCGGAGCTGATCGAGCTCCGGGAGATCCTCCCCGGCCAATGGCAGGCGTCCTGGCATGCGCCTGCGATCGCCGCCGGCGTGCGGGCCGGCCAGTACGTGCATCTGCGAACGCTCGAGGCGGGCGGCCTGCCGCTGCGCCGGCCGCTGCCGCTCGTCGCCTCGGACGCGGCCGGCGGCAGCGTCACGGTTCAGGTTCCGGGGCAACCGGCGGCGGGGCCCTGGCTGCGGGCACTGCGGGTGGGGGACGAGGCTGACCTGCTGGGGCCGTTCGGGCGGCCGTTCGAGGTGGATCCGCGGTCCCGCCACCTGCTCCTGATCGCCGACGGCGGCGGGATCGCCGGGCTCCGGCTGCTGGCCGAGGAGGCGATCGGCGACGGGCGATCCGTCGTGCTGCTGTTGGGCGCCACGTCGGCAGCGCGCGTCCACCCTTCGAGCCTGCTGCCCGACGAGGTCGAGTACGTCGTCGCCACCGCCGATGGGAGCCTCGGCCGGCGTGGGTCGGTGCTTGATCTCGTGCTCGACTACGAGGCGTGGGCGGACCAGGCGTTCGCCGCCGGATCGCCGGTCATGCTGGGTGCGCTGTCCACGCTGGCCGAAGGTCGTCGCGCCCGGCTGGGCGTGGCCACGCTGGGCCGCAAGCGAGGCGGCGGGCGGGCGATCGCCCCCGGGTCACCGGAGGCCCGCCGCCGCGCGTGGCTGCAGGTCGTCCTGCCGCAGGCGATCGGGTGCGCCGCCGGCACGTGCCTCGGCTGCGTGGTGATGGGCGCGACTGGCGTACCCCAACGCGTCTGCCGCGAAGGTCCGGTGTTCGCCGCCGGCGAGCTGGCGCTCGATGCGGCCCGCGCCTCGCGCGGGCGCCGGTCGGCATGAAGCCCAAGCGCCGGGTCGTTTCCGGGACCCGTACCCGCCGCACGCCGACGGTGCGCCGGATCAAGCCGGCGATCGTGCCGGTTCCCCGCGCCCGGTCGGTGCCATCGGCCTCGCCGCCTCAGGTCGGCCAGGCATCGGAAGCGGTCCGTCCCGAGGCGCGCCGGATCGTCGCGGCTCATCCCGGCGTCGGTCGTCCGACAGCCGATGCCCAGGCCTCGGCTCTCTCCCCGGCAGCCGGGGATGCGACCATCGAGCTGACGGTCGAGCTCGGACGGGGCCTGACGCTGGCAACCCCCCTGATCGCCGCTGCCGGCCCCTTCGGCTACGGCGTCGAGGTCGCCGACCTGGTCGATCTGGCGCGGCTCGGCTGCCTCGTGACCCGTGGCACCACGCTCAAGCCGGGAGCCGGGCACGCCTCGCCCCGGATGATCGAGATCCCGGCCGGGCTCCTGGTCGGCATGGGGCTGCAGAACCCGGGGATCGAGGTGGTCCTGGAGCGCTACGCGCCCACGTGGAGCGGCTGGCCCGTGCCGGTCATCGTCAACCTCGGGGGCGAATCGATCGGTGAGTTCGTGGAGCTCGCTCGACGCCTCGAGGGCGTGCCCGGCGTTGCCGGGCTGGAGCTCAACCTCTCGTGCCCGAACGGGGCACGGAGCCGGGCGGCATTCG
Organism: uncultured Chloroflexia bacterium; assembly: GCA_963713095.1. Classification (GTDB taxonomy): domain Bacteria; phylum Chloroflexota; class Limnocylindria; order Limnocylindrales; family CSP1-4; genus CAIXZV01. The sequence continues at coordinate 488,052 of CAVQKK010000003.1, read as the reverse complement.
GGCTCGACGCAGGATCCGCTTCCGCGCTGGTGACGGCCGTCCGTCGCGCCACGGACCTGCCGCTGATCGCCAAGCTCAGCCCCGCCGCGTCCGACGTCCGGGAGATCGCCCGTGCCGTCGAGCAGGCCGGCGCGGATGCGATCAGCGCCGTGAACACGCTGCCGGGTCTTGCCCTGGGACCGGGGCGCGACGGGCCGGCGCTGGCAGCCGGGTACGGTGGCATCTGTGGGCCGGCCCTCCGCCCGGTGGCGCTGCGCGTGGTCCACGAGGTTGCCCAGGTCGTCGACATTCCGGTGATCGGGATCGGTGGGGTGGCGTCGATCGACGACGTCCTGGACATGCTCGCCGTGGGGGCCTCGGCGGTTGGAGTGGGGGTCGCCGCGCTTGCCGACCCAACGCTCCCCGTGCGCCTCGCCGACGAGCTCGCCGATGCGTGCCGGGCCGCCGGGGTTGCATCGGCGCTCGACCTAGTGGGAACGGCACTGGCGATCCGCCCGACGTCCCCCTCTCCGCGGGGGGCGGAGTACGCGCGATGACGAGGCGACTGCCGGTGTGGCCCACGGAGACAGCCGCTGCCACCGCCGCGACCACGGTGGTCTGAGACAGGATCATGGCCAGGCGGCCGCCGCTCCCGGATCGCACCCCGCCGGAACCTGAGCCGTCCGATCCCGACGACGCGGCCCCGACCGACGGCGTGGCCCCGACCGACGGCGCCCGATTCGACCCCCCGCGACGTCACCGTCTGACGGTCGAGCCCAGCCGTCTGCCGGGCGCAGGAGACGGGCGTCCTCGGGCACTTGCGGCTGTCGCAGCCGTGTTCGGGGTGATCGCCCTCACCATCGCGTCAGCCTGGCTGACCCCATCGGATCGGGGTCACGACCGCCCGGGCTCCTCGCCGCGGGCGCGCGGGACGGGGGCGCCCGCGGCGATCGCCGCTGCGTCAGGCTCGCCGGAATCATCTCCGGGAGCCGGCATCCGCGGATCGGATCGCACCCCGTGGCCCGCCCCGCCCGAGCCGGTCGTGATCACACCGCGGCAGCTGGCGCAGGGCGTCGCCGACGGCAGCCTCGACGGTGATCTGATCTTCGTCCACGGGCGGCTCGTGCCGGAGCAGCAAGCGTGCACCCAGCCACTCGACCTCCGCTGCGTCACCGTCAGCGTGGTGGGCCTGGACCTCCCGATTCATACGGCGCCCGCGCTCGTGTACTGGCAGGCCCCGTCGCGCGGGGCGACCCTCGTCATGCGGCCCGAGGCCGGCCACCTCGTCTATCTGGGTGTCATCGAGACCGGCATCGATGCTCCCACGTCGATGAGCGAGCTCGTGGGGAACGAGTCGGTGGCGCCGCGGCCGATCACCCTGTCACCGGTTGGCGGCTGGCTGGTCATCGACCCGCTTGCCACCTGCTCGCCGAGCTCGGAATGGATCGGCTGTCCGCTCGCGGGTCCGTTCCTGGCCGACGATCAGCCCCTTCGGAGCGGCGTGCTGGTCTCGACTCGCGGGTCGGAGGTTGGGCTGGAGAGCGGCGCGGTGGGGCTGGGCGATGGAACCACGAGGCTGGTGGGGACGTTTCTGGTTCGTCGTGGGTACCACAACGGCTGTCTTGGTGTCATCCCGTCTGACGATGCTGCCGCCGGGGGCGGCGATGCATCAGCCGGGCCCGGTGCGTCGCCGTGCACCCGGGCCGTGTTGCCGGGATGGGATGTCGTGGCGCGACTGGAGGGCGTGCGGCTGCTGCAGATCACGATGCCGGGGACGCCATAGCGGTGGCCGAGGCTGCCTGACCCAGTCAGTTCGCGTGAACCGCACCGGCAGCTGGTGACTCCTGTCTGATGGGAGGGTGATGCAGGCGTTGGACGACCCGGAGCGGATCGCACGGGCCAGGCGCGGAGACGCCGCGGCCTTCGACGCCCTCGTGAAGGAGCGGATCGGACCCATGCTGCGCACGGCGATGGCGATCTTCGGACGGGAGGACGAGGCGCAGGACGCCCGGGCGAACCGGCGCCCAGCCGCGTCCGCGGCCCGCTGGCCATAGAATTGGCTGCGCATGACCACCCTCAAGCGAACCCAGGACATCGCCGCGCGCCGCGCGATCGCCGAGCGAACCGAGGCGCTGTTCCACGCCAGCGGCGCCCTCCGCGACGGCCACTTCGTGCTCAAGAGCGGCCGCCACTCGGACGCCTACCTCGAGAAGTTCCAGGTGCTACAGGACCCCGCGGCGACCAGCGAGCTGTGCGGGTTCCTGGCGGCCGCTCGGCGGGACGGGCATGGCGCCGCGACCGTGGACCTGGTTGCCGGTCCGACGACGGGTGGCGTGATCCTGGCGTTCGAGACGGGCCGCCAGCTCGGCACGCGTGCGATCTTCGCCGAGGAGGTGGCTGCCGATGACGGCCGGTCCCGGCGCGCGTTCCGCCGCGGATTCACCGTCGAGCCTGGCGAGCGGGTGCTGCTGGTGGACGACGTCCTGACCACCGGGGGCTCGCTGCTGGCGATGATCCCCGCGGTCGAGGCGGCCGGCGGCGAGATCGTCGAGTGTGCGGTGCTGGTCGATCGATCGGGTGGCCTCGCGACGCTCACGTCGCCCGCGACCGGCCGGGTGTACCCGCTGCGATCGCTGTGGCAGCTCGAGCTCCCGACCTACGAGCCGGGCGCCGCGACCTGCCCCAGGTGCGCGGCCGGCGACCCGGCGATCAAGCCCGGCAGCAGCGGTACCGGTCTCGGTCCTGCATGATCAGACGCCGGCTGAGGGTCGCGGCCTGCGTCGCGGTCATGGCGATGGCTGCCGTTGCCTGCTCGACTACGCCGACGCCGACGGCGGGTCTCATCGAGACCGCCTCGATGGCGGCGCCTGCGAGCGGCACGCCCGCCGCAGCGGCGTTGACCTCGCCGGTGGACGGCGTGCTCACCCACATCGATGCCACCGGGCTGTCCGACGTGACCGGGTTCACGGTCCGGCTGGCAACCGGACGCGAGGTCACGTTCAGGATCGGCGTGCTCGAGAACGGCGACCAGTTCCCGCCGGGGCACCTGGCCGAGCATCTCGCCACGTCGGCACCCGTGCGCGTCTACTTCCGGGCGGACGGGTCGGACCTCGTCGTCTACCGGATCGAGGATGCGCCCGCGAGCTGAGCCGCCATCGCCGGCGTCGTTGCGAAGAGCGTCTCCCAGCGGCCGATCAGGAGCCGGCGATCTGGGTGATCGCGGCCTTGAGCTCGTCGACCCCGACCACGCCCTCGAACGAGCCGCGAATGATGCCCGTTGAGTCCACGGCGAAGATCCAGGGCTCGGACAGCAGCTTCCACTCGTTGACGGCATCGACCGGCTGGAGCTGGCCATTCGCGTCGAGCACCGGCTGCAGCCGCCCTTCGGTGAACTGGAGCTTGTACGGCTCGACGTTGATGAACGCGACGTTTGACGGCGCCGATGCCGCGACCGACTTGACCCGGTCCAGCGTGGGCCCGCACTGGGCGCTCTGGCAGAAGGCGGGCGTCGCGAACACCACCACGAACGGCTTGTGCTGCGCGATCGCCTGGTCGATCGAGAGCTGGTAGAAGGCCGGATCGGGGGTGGGATCGGTCGCGATCTTCGCCAGGTCCCCGCCTGCATCCGCCGCCGTGGGGGTCTTCGAGGCCGGGGCCTTGTCGCCGATCCCGACCGTGACCCCGGTCTGCTGAACCTGGAACTGGAACGGGATCGTCTCGGCCGGGCCACCCTTGGCCTGCGTCGTGAACTGCGCGGTCCAGTCCCCGGCCTTCGAGAACTCCACGTTGGCGACGTAGTCGCCGCGCGATCCCTCGATGCCCCACACGAAGGTGGCCGGGTACGAGGTGCCCGGCTGCGCATCGCCCGGACCGACGAAGGCGACCGACGCCGAGCGGTCGGGCGTCGCGGCCGGCTGATTGGTCTGCGGGTCGAGGAACGAGAACACGAACCGGTTCGCTCCCACGACCTGCTGCGAGCTCACGATCACCGGCAGCACCGAGGGGCCCGAGGACGAGCCCGGGCTGCCGAGGACGACGGGGGTGGCGCCGGTGCCTGGATCGGCCGCGCTTCCCGACGTGCAGGCGGCGGCGAACAGCGCGAGCGCGATGGCGGTGATGGCGATGGCGGAGTGCGACGCATGGGTCGTCAGGCGGGACATGGCACGAGAGTAGACCCGGTGCGCGGATCGTGCCCCGAGCGTCCTCCGCGTAGAATGTCGGGCGTCTCGTCCCGATCTCCCTTCCCCATCCGAGGCCGTCTGCGCACCCGTGACTCGATTCCAGAAGATCGCCGCCCTCACCGTGGCGACGACCGTCCTGCTGGTGACCATCGGCGTCATCGTCCGGGCCACCGGCTCCGGCATGGGCTGCCCCGACTGGCCGCTGTGCCAGGGCAGGATCATTCCGCCGCTCGACGACTACCACGCCTGGTTGGAGTGGATCCACCGGACCGTCGCCGCGCTCATCGGCTTCGAGATCCTGGCGCTCGCCGTCCTCGCATGGCGCGATCATCGCGACAACCGGTCGGTGACCTGGATGTCGCTGGTGGCCATCCTCCTGGTCGGCTTCCAGGCGTGGCTGGGCCGCGAGACCGTCATGCTCAACAACTCCGGCCAGTCTGTCACGGCGCACCTGGCCTCGGCGATGGCCCTGCTCGGGCTGCTGGTGTTCATCCTCGCCCGCAGCTCCTACCCGGCCCGGATCGGCGGGCGCGGCGCGAGCCAGCGGTTCACGCTGCTGGCGACGTTCACCGCCGTGGCCGTCTACGCCCTGCTGTTGTTCGGGTCCAACGTCACGGCCACGTCGCAGTGGTACGTGTTCCCCGACTGGCCGCTGATGAACGGCTCGCTGTTCCCGCCCCTGACCGATGCGAACACCGCGATGGTGCTCCACCGCTGGGTGGCCATCGTCGTCGGGCTCATCGTGTGGGCGACGGCCCTGGTCGCCTGGCGAACCCAGCGATCGAGACCGGCCCTGGTGCGCCTGGCCGCGTCCGCTGCGCTGCTGTTCACGATCCAGGCCGTGGTGGGCGGGCTCCAGGTGCTCACCGATCTGGCCGAATGGACGCAGACGCTCCACCTGGCGCTGGGCGCGCTGATCTGGGCCCTCCTGGTGGGTCTCGCGGTGGTCGCCTACTTCGAGGCCAGGACGGAGGTCAGGGTCGTCGAGGACGCCGGCCAGCCTGGCGGGCAGGGACGCTCACCGGATGACGCTCTGCCGGTGCCAGCCACGGGCCGCGGGAGCGACACCGTCCGCGCCTATGTCGCGCTGACCAAGCCGCGGATCATCGAGCTGCTGCTGATCACAACCATCCCGGCGATGGTCCTGGCGACCCGGGACCTGCCCGGTATGAACCCGGTCGAGTGGTTCCGGCTGGTGTTCTGGACCATGGCCGGCGGGTCGCTGGCCGCAGGCTCGGCCAATGCCATCAACCAGTACCTCGATCGCGACATCGACCTGCTGATGACCCGGACCCGCCGCCGGCCGCTGCCGGCGAACGCGGTCCCGCCCGAGAACGCGGTGGTGTTCGGGATCGTGCTGGGGGTGATCTCGATCGCGCTGATGGCGTACTTCGTCAATCTCGTGGCCGCGTTCCTGACGCTGCTCGCGATCGGGTTCTACGTGCTGGTGTACACGCTGATCCTCAAGCGCACCACGCCCCAGAACATCGTGATCGGTGGCGCCGCCGGGGCACTGCCGCCGGTGATCGGCTGGGCGGCCGTGACCGGGCGCGTCGAGGTTCCGGCGTTGCTGTTGTTCGCGATGGTCTTCTACTGGACGCCACCGCACTTCTGGGCGCTGTCGCTGCGCATCCGCAAGGACTACGAGGCGGCCCGCGTCCCGATGCTGCCGGTGGTTCGGGGTGTGCCCGAGACCGCGCGCCAGATCGCCCTGTACACGGTGCTGCTGGTGGCCGTGAGCCTGGTGTTCTTCGCCGTCGCCCGGATGGGACCGGTCTACCTCGTCGCTGCCGTGGTGCTCGGGGCCATGTTCCTGTGGCGGGCGTTCGTGCTGTGGCAGCAGGCGACCTCGCCGGAGGGGTCGCTCGCGCAGGCCATCCGGCTGTACAAGTACTCGATCAGCTATCTCACGCTGCTGTTCGTTGCCGTGGCCGTGGACAGCCTGCTCATCGGCTCGTTCGGCTAGCCCTCCTCGCTCCCTCAGCGCAGGCGGGCGCCTCTGGCGATCTGCTCCAGCAGCGAGTCGGCCGTCGGCGGGCGGCCCAGGACACCCGTCAGGACCTCGAGCGGTGAGCGTTCGAGCCCGAACCGGTAGATGTGCTCGCTGACCCACGCATACCAGCCCGGGTCGCCGTCGATCCGGCTCCCGCGCTCGCGACGGATCGCGTCCCGGAGATCGGCCGCGAGCACCGCGCCGATCGCGTAGTTCGCCATGTAGCCCGGATCCTGCACGAGCTGACCGCGAATCGCCCACCAGGACCACTCAGGGTGCGGGGCGATCCCGAGCCACCTCGACGTGATCTCGGTCCAAGTGTCATTCGCGACGCGGTCCGGCTGGTCGTGCTGCTGAATCTCGAACAGCGTCCAGGCGGCGTCGAGCACGGTCGCAGCGTGGAGGCAGCGGATCGACACGATGTCCGGCACGTGCGCGCCGCCCGCGAGCCATCGTCGCTGCCATTCGGGCTCGGCGACGTCCAGCGCCACGAGCTCCGCGAGCGCCTCGGTCAGCGCATCCGACGCGGGCCAGTCGGTGAACGCCGGCCGCGTATGGATTGCGGCGAGATGGATGGCGTGGCCGGTCTCATGGATCAGCTCGGAGAGCTCGCTCAGGCCGCCGTCGACGCACGTGGCCAGCACGGTTGGCCGGCCGCGGGACCAGGTGCCGTCGACCCCTTGATGCGGCCGGCCGCCGAACGTGGTGAACGCCACCGGAACGCTGGGCCGTGATGGTCTCGCGTCGAGGTCCAGCACGATGCCAAGCTCGTCGAGATCCGCACCCAGCGAGGCGTGGACCGATCGATTGAGGCGTACCAGATCACCGCGCGGCAGGGCCTGCTGGAGCGATCGCTGGGCGGTACCGGCCCGCCACCACCAGTCCCAGGGCTCGACCGGCGGCTCGCCGGCAACCCGGCCGGGCTCGACGACCGCCGCCCGCCAGGCCGCGAGCAGCGCGAGGGCCCACGCCTCGATCGTGCGCCCGGTGACCCCCAGGGCTTCGGCGTTGGCTGCGATCGGCGAGCGGCCAGTGTGCCAGGCAGCGGCCGACTCCCTGACCAGCGATCGGTAGGGAGACGGCTCACTGCCATCGCCATCCACGGCCCGCCACAGCGGTGCCATGGCCAGGAACAGGCGCCGGCGCTCGGCGGCATTGCCCTCGGCCGCGAGCCGGCCCAGCACCTGGAGGCGGGTCAGGGTCCAATCGCCGACGCGGATCGATTCGGCGGCGGCCGCGTAGCAGGTCTCGATGCGCCGCCGCAGCGTCTCGCCACCCGCGGCCATGGCCCTCGACCAGGCGCGCTCATCCTCGCAGGACGCCAGCGCTTCCCGGGGCGTAACGGGGAGCCCGGCCTCCTCGGAGAGTGCAGTGTCGATCCCGGCGCGGATCGCGGCCAGCGCCCGCCGGTCCTCGTCCCGAGCCGGCTCCTCGTCCCGGCCCAGCTCCCCGTCGGATTGCCCGCCGGCTTCGAACGCAGCCAGCGCCTCGCGCACCGCTCGCTCCGTGTCCGACGCGGCGGCCTCGAGATCCCGCCGGCCGGCGGGCTCACCTCGTGCCCGGGCGACGTCGAGGCGGTCCCGGGCGTCGCGTGCGGCGAGGTAGGCGCGCTCGAGCAGCGCGAGCCGGTCGGTCGACATGACGACATGCTGCCATGTCCGATGGGCCACCTGCGCTCGCAGGCGCGAGATCCGCGAGGGAGGCCCTGCGAGGCGATCGCCGCGACACGAGCCGCGACGCGAGCCGGCGACGCGAGGCGGCGACGCGAGGCGGCGACACGAGCCGGCGACGCGAGCCGTGGTGTGGCACGATCGCGCCATGGAGCTCACCTTCCTCGGCGGTGCTCGAACCGTCACCGGCTCGCGGCATCTCGTCGACACGGGTCGCGCCCGGGTGCTCGTCGATTGCGGCATGTTCCAGGGTGGCCCGGATGAGTCGATGCGCAACCGGATCCCGCTCGGGTTCGACCCCAGGTCCCTCGACGCGGTGGTGCTGACCCACGCCCACCTCGACCACTGCGGGCTGCTGCCCCTGCTGGTCCACGAGGGGTTCCGGGGACCGATCCTGTGCACGGCGGCCACGGCCGAGCTCGCGCGCCTGGTGCTGCTCGACTCGGCCAAGCTCCAGGAGGAATTTGCGAAGCGCGCGCGCCGCCGCGACCGGCGGGATCCGGAGCGTGCGGCCGAGCGCGAGGCGCGTGAGGAGGGCCTGTTCACCCGTGACCTCGACCTCGCCCTGGCCGGCGCCGAGACTCCAGGCGGGCCCGACCCCGAGGACCTGCTGCGCGGAGCGCCACCCGAGGTCGTGCTCGACTTCGACACCCCGATCTACACGGAGGACGATGCGGGCGCCGTGCTGCCGATGCTCCGTCACGTGCCGTACGGGATGGAGCACGAGATCGCCCCGGGGGTGCACGTCACCTTGCTCGATGCCGGGCACATCCTCGGGTCGGCCGTCGCCCGGATGCGGCTGGCCCGGGCCGACGGCGGCCGCGACGCGGTCATCGTGTTCTCCGGCGACCTCGGTAGACCCGGCTCGCCGATCCTGCGCGACCCGACGCCGGTGCCCGACGCGGACTTCGTGGTCTGCGAATCCACGTACGGGGGTCGCGAGCACGAGCCGGCAGGGCGATCGGCCGAGATCCTGGCCGACGTGGTCAACGAGACGGCGAAGCGCAACGGTGCCCTGCTGATCCCATCGTTCGCCATCGGGCGAACCCAGGAGATCGTGTGGGAGCTCGATCGGCTGGTGGCTGCCGGCACCATCCCACAGGTGCCGCTGTACCTGGACTCGCCGATGGCGCGGTCGGCGTCGGAGATCTACCGGGCGCACCCCGAGGCCTACGACGCGGAGACCTCCGGTCTGCTCGCCGCGCACGAGTCACCCCTCGACTATCCGGGCCAGCACGTCGTCCAGAACGTGAAGGAGTCGGAGCGCATCGCCGGGACCCACCGGCCGCTGATCATCGTGGCGTCGAACGGGATGCTCACCGGTGGCCGATCGGTGGGTCATGCCGCGTGGCTGCTGCCGGACCCGGCCTCGACCGTGCTGTTCGTCGGCTACCAGGGCGAGGGCTCGCTGGGCGGTCACCTCGTTCGAGGCGCGACCTCGGCCCGCGTCGGTGGCCGGGAGGTGCAGGTGCGGGCGAGGATCCGGACGCTCGACGGGCTCTCCGCCCACTCCGATGAGCCCGAGCTCCTGGCCTGGCTGGGCAACTTCGTTGCCGGCCGCAAGCCGGGCGACCCAGGGGTGCCGAAGCGCGTCTACCTGGTGCACGGTGATCCGCCGGCGCAGCAGGCGCTGGCTCCGAAGGTGAGCGCGCTCGGCCTCGACGTGCGGGTCCCGGCCTGGCACGAGACGGTGTCGCTGGACTGACGACCGGGTATCCCGGGCCCCCGGACACGGTCCGCCAGGTGGCATCCCGTCACGGCCCGTGGCCCGAGCGTCACGTCCGGCGACCCGAGCGGATAGGATCGTGGGGTCCGCAGGAGTAGGTGCCCGTGTCCCTGATCACCCCGATCTCGCCCCGCCCGCCGGCCCCGATCACGTCCGAGGAGCTTGCTCGGGTCCGTGCCCCCTTCCGCAGCGCGACCCTGCTGCCGGCACGCGCCTACCACGACGAGGCGATCTTCGCGTGGGAGCAGAAGGAGATCTTCCTGCGCGACTGGATTGCCGTGGGCCGGGCCGAGGAGATGGCCGAGCCCGGCAGCTTCGTGCTGCGCGACGTGTTCGGCGAGAACGTGTTGATCGTGCGCGGCCGCGATGACGTCGTCCGCGCGTTCTACAATGTGTGCCGCCACCGCGGGACCGCGGTGGAGGAGCGCGAGTGCGGAAAGGCCGTCCGCTTCCAGTGCCCCTATCACGCCTGGATCTACGATCTCGACGGGCGCCTCGTGCGGGCCAAGCACACCGACGACCTCGAGGACTTCAGCTTCGAGACCTCCGGCCTCGCACCGATCCGGTGCCAGCTGTGGCAGGGCTTCGTGTTCCTGTGCTTCACCGACGACGAGTCGGTCACGCCGCCCCTCCGCGGGTACCTGGGCGACTGGTTCGACCATCACGCGGGCTTCGGGCGCGACATGTCCACCCTTCGCCGCGCCGCCCGCCTGACCTACGACGTGGCGGCCAACTGGAAGATCGTGGCCGAGAACTACAGCGAGTGCTACCACTGCCCGGGCGTCCATCCGCTGCTCAACAAGCTCACGCCCTACGACCTGGGCGAGGACTTCCCGGCCGATGGGCCCTGGAAGGGCGGCTGGATGGCGTTCGCCGACGGCTGCGAGACGATGTCGGCCAGCGGCAAGCGGGACGGCCGGCCGCTGCTCTATGCACGGGATGAGACGGAGGCGCGCCGGATCTACTACTACATCCTGTGGCCCAACCTGATCGTGTCGGTTCATCCCGACTACGTCCTCACCCACCAGGCGTGGCCCGACGGCCCGAACCGGAGCACGGTTCAGTGCGACCTGTACGTCGAGGCGGACCGCTTGGGCAAGGTCGATGTGTCCGGGGCGGTCGAGTTCTGGGACATCACCAACCGCGAGGACTACCACGTGGTCGAGCTGCAGCAGCAGGGGACGCGGTCGCGTTCATGGGTGGCTGGCCGGTACTCGAATCAGGAGGCATCGGTTCACGCGTTCGACGTCATGGTGGCGGACCGCTACGCGAACGACGGCTCGCGGACATTGCGCGGCTGGCGGACGGAGACGGCGTCCGAGCGGCGTCAGGGGACGCGCGCGATGGGCGTCGCGGGAGGAAGGGCATGAAGCTGCTGGTGGCGATCGTCCAGGTCGACGACGCCGATCGCCTCACCGAGGCGCTTCGGCGGGAGGGGCACCGCTTCACGCGCATGGCGTCGCTCGGCGGTTTCCTCGGGACCCCCAACGTGACGCTGTTCATGGCCGTGCGCGACGAGATGCTGCCCAACGTGGTGGCCCTGTTCCGCGACAACTGTGCCGACCGCGACATCGAGCTCCCGCTCGTTCTCACCGAGCGCCTTCGCGACTGGCAGGAGCGGGTGGTCCAGTACGCGGGGGCGACGATCCTGGTCCTGAACCTCGAGGATCTGATCCGCCTGTAGCGCAGGGCGGCTGATGGCCGTCGTGCCTGCCTCCAACGGGCCGCCCGGACCATGACATGCCGGTCGGGGCAGGCGCACGCTCGGGTCACATCGACCCGAACGCCGGCACGGCGCGTCCGGGCCTTGATCCGTTGCTGCGCCACCAGCCCCCGGAGTCCGGCAATGGCTCTCGACCTCGACACCTCCCTCGTCGGGCGTTCCTTCCTCACGCTCCGTGACTTCAGCGCGGACGAGATCGAGCACCTGCTCCACCTCGCCGCAGGCCTCAAGGCGGAGAAGCGCGAGCGACGCGAGATCCGGCGGCTGGCCGGCCGCTCGATCGCCCTGATCTTCGAGAAGGACAGCACCCGGACGCGGATCGGGTTCGAGGTCGCGGCCTACGATCAGGGCGCGCACGTGACCTACCTCGGCCCCACCGGCAGCCACGTGGGCCGGAAGGAGTCGGTCAAGGACACCGCTCGCGTGCTCGGCCGCGTGTACGACGCGATCGAGTACCGCGGCTTCCGCCAGGCCGACGTCGAGACGCTCGCACGCTGGGCCGGCGTCCCCGTCTACAACGGCCTGACCGACGAGGACCACCCGACCCAGGTGCTGGCCGATCTGCTCACCCTGCGCGAGCACGTGGCGAGGCCGCTCCGGGACATCAGCCTCGCGTACGTGGGGGACGCGCGCGGGAACATGGGCGACGAGCTGCTGGTCGGCTGCGCAACCATGGGCATGGACCTGCGGATCGTTGCGCCACAGGCGGTGTGGCCCCGTGAGGACTTCCTGGCAACGGCGCGCCGGATGGCCGGCGCGAGCGGCGCCCGGATCACGGTCACCGACGACATCGGGGCCGGCGTTCGGGGCACGGACGGCATCTACACCGATGTCTGGGTGTCGATGGGCGAGCCCGAATCCGTGTGGGATGAGCGGGTCGCGCTCCTTCGCCCCTACCAGGTCGACGCGGCGATGATGGCGGCCACCGGCAACCCCGACGCCCGGTTCATGCACTGTCTGCCGGCGTTCCACGATCTCGAGACCGAGGTTGGCCGCAAGGTGTTCGATCGCCACGGTCTGACCGCGATGGAGGTGACCGACGAGGTGTTCGAGTCAGACGCCTCGATCGTGTTCGACCAGGCCGAGAACAGGATGCACACCATCAAGGCCGTGCTCGTTGCCACGCTCGTCGGGGGCGCGCTCTGATGCGCATCGTGGCCGCGCTTGGCGGCAACGCGCTGCTCCGTCGCGGCGAGCCGATGACAGCCGAGAACCAGCGCGCGAACGTGGCCCTGGCCGCACGGGCGCTGCTGCCGATCGCGCTCGAGCACGACCTGATCCTCACCCACGGCAACGGGCCGCAGGTGGGGCTGCTGTCCCTCCAGAACGCCGCCTACCGACCCGCCGAGGAATACCCCCTGGACATCCTCGATGCGGAGACGGAGGGCATGATCGGCTACCTGCTCGAGCAGGAGCTGGGCAACCTGCTGCCGCCGGGACGCTCGATGGCCACGATCCTGACCCGGATCGAGGTGGATCCCCGTGACCCGGCGTTCGCCCGGCCCAGCAAGCCGATCGGCCCCGTCTACGACCGCGCCGAGGCCGAGCGCCGCGCCGCCGAGCAATCGTGGACGGTCGCACGCGACGGCAACCGCTGGCGCCGGGTCGTTGCCTCGCCGCAGCCCCGGCGCATCCTGGAGCTGCCGGTGATCGAGCTGCTGGTTCGCGAGGGCGTGATCGTAGTCTGCGCTGGCGGCGGCGGCATCCCGGTGGTCCCGGCGCCCGGCGGCGGCCACGAAGGGATCGAGGCGGTCATCGACAAGGACTTCGCGGGTGCGCTGCTGGCGACCTCGCTCCATGCCGACGCCCTCCTGATGCTCACCGACGTCACCGCCGTGTTCGCCGATTGGGGCACGCCGGACGCGTGGCCGATCCACCGCGCCTCGCCCGAGGACCTGGCCGCCCGGACGTTCGCGGCCGGCTCGATGGGACCCAAGGTCGAGGCCGCCTGCCGGTTCGTGAACGCCAACTCCGGCTTCGCCGCCATCGGCTCGCTGGGCGACGCCGAGGCGATGCTCCACGGGGATGCGGGCACGATCGTCGAGGGTTCCGAGCGGCCGGTTCAGGGCACCGTGGCGCCGCCGCTCCTCGCCGGGGTCGACTGACCGGACCCGCAGCATCAAGGGCGAGCACCATCCGGCTTGTTCAGGCCACGGGGCATCGACCCGTCGTCGGGTCCCGGGGAGCCAGGACCAGCGGATGCCCAATCCACGGTACGACGCAGACCCTCGGCGAAGGTCACCTTGGGTTGCCACCCCAGGACGTCTCTCGCGCGGGTGGCGTCCAGATAGATGCGCTGGACCTCGCCGGCGCGGGCCGGGAGGTGTACGGCTTCCCCCGAGAACCCAGTGATGGCGCGGAGCTCGCGCACGATGTCGTTCACCGACGTCGGGACGCCCGAGCCGAGGTTGATCGTCTCGCCACCACCGGCCGAGAGGGAGAGCACGTTCGCGTCGACCACGTCATCGACGTACACGTAGTCGCGGACGGCGGTCCCATCTCCGAAGACGTGGGGCGCCTGACCGCGCAGCATGCGGCCGATGAAGATCGCGTTGACCCCCGCCTCGCCGAGCGGGCTTTGCCGCGGGCCGAAGACGTTCGGGTAGCGCAGCACCGTGTAGTCGAGGCCGTGCAGCAGCCGCCACAGGTAGAGGTAGTGCTCCACGGCGTGCTTGCTTGCCCCGTAGGGCGATTCGGGGTTGACCGGGTGCTCTTCGGTGGCCGGGAGCTGTCGTCCCTCGCCGTAGAGGGCCCCGCCAGTCGACGCGTAGATGATCTTCTTCGTCCCGTTCGCGGTGCAGGCCTGAAGTAACGCGATCGAGCCCAGCACGTTGACACGCGCGTCAAAGGCGGGATCGGACACCGATGCCCGGACGTCGATCTGCGCGGCATGGTGATCGACGACGTCCGGCTGGAATTCGGCCACGACGGCGCCCACAGCGGCCGTGTCCACAAGGTCGCCCTCGTAGAAGCGCGCCTTCGCCGGCACCTGCTCACGCAGTCCGCTCGACAGGTTGTCGAATACCGCCACCTCGTGGCCCAGGGCCACGAAGCGATCGGCCACGTTGGAGCCGATGAAGCCAGCCCCCCCGGTCACCAGGATCCGCACGAACACCTCCATCGCTGGCGCCGCGGCGCCCCATCCTGTGCGCACGCTACGGTGCGCCGGGCGGTCTTGCAACCGCATCCATCTCTCCGGTCGGTCGCCGATGGCGGACGGAGCGATGTCGTGGCGCCCAGAATCGCACCTGCGCGCCGTCGTGGCGCCGTCCCTCGCACCGGCCCGGTCGCCGCGATCGGTGGGGCGTCAGCGGCGAGGCTTCGTCCGGGCCGCGATCCGTGCCAGGGCGCCCGCCCAGCCGGCATCGAAGGAGCGGCCGGGTGCATCGAGGTCGATCACCACGGGCGCGTGGTCCGACGGGATCGGCGGGCCCTTGCGTGCCTCGCGATCGATCTCCGCCCACACGACCCGCTCGGCGGCCGGCCGCGTGGCGTACAGCAGGTCGATCCGCATCCCCTCGTTGCGATGGAAGTTGCCGGCCCGATAGTCCCACCACGAGAACCGGCCGGGCTCGGGACGGGCAGCCCGGTACGTGTCGACCAGACCCCAGTCGCGGAGGGTCGCGAGCGCCGCCCGCTCGGGTTCGGACACGTGCGTGCCACCGTGGGCCTTCACGGCATCCCAGACATCCTCGTCGGCCGGGGTCACGTTGTAGTCGCCGCCCAGGACCAGCGGCTCGTCGGGCGAACGCGTGTCGGCAAGCCAGCGCGCCAGCCGCCCGAACCAGCGCAGCTTGCCCGCATAGAACGGCGAGCCGACGACCCGCCCGTTCGGCGCGTACAGGCTCACGAACCGGATCCCGCCGCACACGGCGGACACCATGCGCGCCTCGTCAAACGGATCGAAGTCGTCCTCGCTCACCTGGGTCGCGGCACCGGCGGACGAGTCCCTGACCGGTCCGTCACCGAAGTTCGTGATCACGTCGGTGGCACCCACGCGGCTCAGGATCCCTACCCCGTTCCAGCGGCCCTCGCCGTGATGCACGAGCTCGTAGCCCAGCATCCCGAACGGCATCACCGGCGCGTCGGCGTCGGACAGCTTGGTCTCCTGGATCAGCAGCACGTCCGGCTCGGCCCGCGCGAGCCACTTCTCGACGGCGTCCATGCGGGCTTTGAGCGAGTTGACGTTCCAGGTGGCGATGCGCATCGGCGACGCGGCCTGCTCAGTACCGCCGGCCGCGCTGGCGGCTGAGATCGAAGGTGGCCGTGTCGGCCACGGCCATCACGGCCATCGTGCCCGCCTGGACCGGGTCGCTGACCACGAGATCGACGTGGTCGGTGATCGAGCCGACCATGTTGAGCGCGATGATCGGGATGCCGACCGCGCGCAGCTCCTCCGCCGCGCGACTGATCTCGCCGCCCATGATCGAGCCGGCCAGCACCAGCAGCCGGGCACGGGGCAGGTCGGCCACGGCGCGCACAGCCGACGAGATGGCGTCCTCGCCGACCAGGGGGATCGTGTCGACCGAGATCCGTTCGCCGCGCAGGTTGTGACGGTCCGCCTCGGACACCGCGCCCAGGGCGACCTGGGCAACCTGGGCGCCCCCACCCACGACGATGACCCGCTTGCCGAACACCTTGCCCAGGGGCCGCGTGAGATGGATCGCGACGACCTCGCGCAGCGGCTCCAGGACCCGCACCAGCGCGTCCTCGTCCACGTCCTCGACCTCAAGCTCGAGGTCCACCATCGGGCGGGCGGCGGGGTCGGCGTCGGGCGAGGGGGCGCGCCGGACCGTTGACAGCGTACGGACACGGCCGCCGGCCTCACCGACCCGACCCGCGATGACCGCGATCGCTCCGCGCTCGTCGGTGATCTCCAGGCGCAGAGCGACGGCCGGCGGCAGCGCCTGGAGCTTGGGGTGTCGGGCGGGCACGTGTCGATCAGCCCGAGCGTCCGGCGACGACGTCGCTGATCGACATGCCGGTAGGCTCTGCGCCGGTCGGGTCGTGTTCCTCGAACGTGACGCCGAGCGTGGTGAACGCCTCGCGCGTCGCGCCGGCGTCGCTGGTGGTCAGCATCAGGGCCCCGTCGGTGTCCTCGGCAACGCCGACGATCCCGGTGATGTTGACGCCGCGGTCGGCCAGCGTCTGGGCCACGCGGGCCAGCGCCCCGGGCCGGTCGTCGAGCTGGACGGTGAACCAGATCGTCACGCGAAACCTCCTGGCCGCCCATGGTACGCGGGACGCGCGTTACGCTGGGCCGGATGCCGACGAACGCGACCCGGGACACCTGAGCCGATGCCGGCCCCGCTGGGCAAGACCCCGACCAGGAAGATGCCCAACATCCAGGTGTTCGGCCTCAACGACTCGCCCTCGACGCGCGCCGCCCTCCGCTTCTTCCGCGAGCGCCGGATCGTCGTCCACTACGTCGACCTGGCCAAGAAGCCGATCGCCGCCGGCGAGCTCCGACGCTTCACGGACAGGTTGGGCCCGGCGGCCCTGCTGGACGCGGACAGCCGGCCGTATCGGGAGCAGGGCCTGGCGTATCTCACGACGGATCCGGCCGGGATCGCCGCCCGCCTGCTGGCCGACGTCCGGTTGATCCGGCTGCCGCTGGTCCGTTACGGCGAGCTGGTCACCGCCGGCAAGGACGAGGCGACCTGGAAGGCGTGGCTCGCGAAGCCTCGCTGAGCACGGTCATCGAGTCCCAGGGCCCGCGCTCACCCGCGACGATGCCGCTGAACCCATGCCGACGGGCCCATGCCGCGCTCACCCGCGGCCGCGCCGCGCCGGACACTCGCTCACCCGCGGCCGCGCCGCGCCGCGCCGGACACTCGCTCGCCCGCGGCCGCGCCGCGCCGCGCTGGACACTCGCTCGCCCGCGGCCGCGCCGCGCCGCGCTGGACACTCGCTCGCCCGCGGCCATGCCTCCGGGTCATCGTCCTGGGCCCCAAGCCTCTCGGTGGCGAGCCGTGCAGCTCGAACGATGCTCCGCGGGCATCATTCGACGCCCGCGGACCGCCCGTTCTGGTGCTTGTCGGTGTCTCGAGGCGGGTGGCGATGCCCGGCAGTCATCGCGCACCGACAGCGGGCCGGATCCCGCCACCCTCCGCCGAGCCGCGCCCTCGAGCTAGCCGCGAACCGACGGATCGAGCACCCGGCCCATGAACAGGATCGCACCGGTCTTGACGTCGCGGATGAGGAGCAGGAACGGGTGGTTGAGCCGGAGCGTGACGATCCTGGCCGGCACGGGTCCCATACAACCGCCACCGGTCGTATCCATGCCGATCGCCGTCGCAGCAGCGGCCTCCGTGCCCTGCTCGTCGACATCGATGTTCGCCTGGTGGATGACGCTGGCGATGGACAGCTGGTCCTGTGTCGTGATACCCGAGAAGTCCGCCGCTCCCCCGGCGAACGCGGCCTTCATGCCCAGCGCCCTGAGCACCGGCACGAGGTCGGCACGGGTATCGACGCCGAAGCGCGGCATGAACACGCGCACGCCATACGGGTAGGTCGCGCACGCCTCGGGATCGTCGGGCTGCATCACCACGCTCAGCCGCGATCGCTCGGCGTCGAGCTTGCCGGTGATCGCGGTCAGTCTGGCGGTCGTCAGGGCGGCCTCGAAGGCGTCGATGTCAGTCGGTTCGATGAGCGTCATGGCCAGCGGGGTGGTGTCCGACGCGCCCACATAGCGCAGCTCCGTGGCCTTCCAGCCGGACCCGGTCGCGTAGGGAACCTGCTGGCGGCCGAACAGGGTCATCGTGGGCACCTGGACCTGCGCGCCGTTCGTCCGGGTGAACGAGCGGTTCTTCGTGCCATCCGACTCAAACGCGATCTGCCAGCCGGCCTTCATGTAGATCGCATTGACCAGGACCAGGCGCGTCGCCTCAGTGACGTTGGGTGGCGCGAGCAGCTCCGGGATGCGCTGCGCGGTCTGGCGGCTCACCCAGGCGTTGATAACCTGGCGTGCCGCATCGGGATCGGCCTGGTAGTCCACCAGCCCCAGCTGGGCACCGAACGCCTTCGCGATCGCGTCGAGGAAGCCCTGCTCGATCGACCAGCCTTGCTGTCCGAACGCCGCATTGGCGATCCGCAGCGAGAGCTCATGCCTCTGCCCGTCATCATCCGTCCAGGTCGCGTCGTGGCCGGCGAGCTCCTGCTCCAGCGAGTTGAGCGCATTCGAAAGAGCCTTCCAGCCGCCGGTGTGGAGAACCGTGTCCATCTCGGTGGCCGTTGTGCCCCTGGCGCCGGCGCGCGCCATCGCGAGCGCGAGCGCGATGCTCATGGGCGAGAACACGATGTTCCTGCCAACCAGGTCGAGCGATGGATCCGACCGCAGCCGCTGGTACAGGTCGAGAGCGAACCCGTTGGTCGACGATGCCGCGTCAGAAGCCTCGGCTGTGGTGGCTTGGGATCGGGCGACCGTCGAGCGCGCGAACTCGAGGCCCGCCAGCGGATCCGCCGCCAGGGTGACCCAGGGCGTCCCGTCGCGGTCGGCCGCGGCCACCCAGCCGTCGGCCACGCCGCCGGTCAGCGTGATCGCGACAGGTGCCACGTGATACCAGTCGTAGCCCGACGCCTGCACCGGTCCTTCGATCACGAGCAGTTGCGTTCCGGTGGGCAGGAGCGGCTCGTACTTGACCGAATCGCCGCTGACGCGAGGCTGGGACCGCACCCGGAGTCGATCCGAGACGGTCACCGCCATCGAGCCCGCCGGCAGCGAGGGTGCGATGGTAGGGGCTGGGGTCGAGGTCTCGACCGTGGGCGGGGCGGACGGCACGGGCGTCGAGGGCGACGGCACCGAGCCTGACGGATTCGCCGGCGCCGCCGTGCCGGCCACGGGCGTGGGGCTCGTGTCCGCGCACCCCGCGAGGAGCGTGACCGTCAGGAGGCAGGCCATGGCGCTCGAGCGACCCGCTCGAGGCTTGCTGATGGCGAATCGAGACATCGCGAACCCCCTCGTCGGCGGTTCGACGGCCGGTCGCTCGACGCAATCCCGTGACCTGATCCCGGCTCCGTCGTTGCCGCCACTTGTGGGACGATCGGTACCGGCGCTGGTGATGGCAAGGGGCGTTGGTCGGGAACGCGCCGCGGTGGCATGCTGCGCACATGACGGATCACGATCGGGAGAGCCATCCGCCGGTGCCCCATACCATGCATCGTGGCCGGGTCTCGATGCGACCGGAGGCCGCGGCGCGGTTCGTCGGCAAGCGCGCCACCGAGGACGAGAAGCTCCTCGCCGGCCGCACGGCGGAGCGCCCCGCGTTTCTCGAGACCGACACGTGGCGCGCGCTCCGGATCCTGTCCGAGTTCGTGGAGGGCTTCGAGGCGCTCGCGGAGGTCGGCCCGGCCGTCGCGGTGTTCGGCTCGGCGCGGGTCGACGAGCGGGATTCTGCATATGCGATGGCGCGGCGGATCGGGGGCGAGCTGGCGGATGCTGGCTTCGCCGTCATCACCGGTGGCGGGCCGGGGGTCATGGAAGCCGCAAACCGGGGCGCCCACGAAGCGGGCGGCCTGTCGATCGGCTGCAACATCGAGCTGCCGCACGAGCAGCACCTCAACCCGTACGTCGACGTCTCGATCGAGTTCCACTACTTCTTCGCGCGCAAGACGATGTTCGTGAAGTACTCGGATGCGTTCGTGATCCTGCCGGGCGGTTTCGGCACGCTGGACGAGCTGTTCGAGTCGCTGACGCTCATCCAGACCGGCAAGATCAAGCACTTTCCGGTCGTGCTCATCGGGCACGCATACTGGGACGGTCTGCTGGCCTGGATGCGGGACGTTCAGCTGCCGGCCGGCGCGATCGCGCCGGCCGACCTCGAGCTGCTGCAGGTGACCGACGATCCCGAGGAGGCGGTCTCGATGATCGCCGCCTACGCCCAGGCGAACGGGATCGAACCGCCGGCAACCTGACCAACGCACGCGGGGACCGTGCCCGCGTGCCCTGGGGCGGTCTCAGGCATGGTCGAAGACGCCAACCGGGTCCCGTCAGGACGGGATCGCGACCTCGATCGTGCCGTCCGTCACGCGCACGGGGTAGTAGCGCACGCGGCGGACGCGGGTGAGGCGACGAGCCTCGGCCTTGATCCCCGGAGGATCGGGCTTCGGCTCGCGGTCGGGCGGGCTCCAGACCGGCTCGTATCGCCCATCCGGCCATAGCCCGCCGGTCGTCGGCATCTGGACCGGGTCGCCCGTGGCCAGGTCGAACCGGCCGCTGTGCAGCGGGCAGCCGACGATGCAGCCGTCGAGCGTCCCGATCGAGAGCGGCGCCGACATGTGGGGGCAGCGGTCGTCGAGCGCGACGATCCCCAGGCTGGTGTGGGCGAGCAGCACGTCGAGCTCGCCGAAGGTGAGGCGGCGAAGGCCGCCCGGCGGCAGGTCACCAACGGGGAGCGCCGGTCGGAACGGAGCGTCGCCGGCCCCGATCGCGAGCAGCGCGGCAGGAAACGCGAGGACCTCGGTCACGAACGCGATGGTAGCGCGGGGATCGGATCGGCCCGTCCTATCCGGAGCGACCCTGGCGGCAAGGCGCAAGGTTCCTCGCGTCATGCAGCGGCCCGGCCGCCCGATGGGCGGCCGGGCCGAGGAGGAGCAGGATCAATCGTTCGCGCGCCGCGGTGCGGGCATGTGGGAGACCGACTCGGTCACCGGGATCGGCGTGGACAGGTCCGGAGACGGTGCCTCCGGCCCGCGCGGCCGCGGTGCCACCTCGGAGCCGATCGTCTGGCGCAGTGGGATCTCCCGCAGGAACATCGTGGCAACCAGCGCCAGGACGGTCGCCCCGACGCCCAGCCACATGCTGTTGGCGATGGCGATCGTGAACGCGCTGTGGAAGCCCTCGACGAAGATCGCCTGGAGCTGCGCCGGCAGCTGAGCGAGGAAGTCGGTGAGGCCACTGGTGCCCGCCGGGTTGGTCAGCCCGCCCAGGTCAAACCCGGCTGGGGCCGAGGGCGGGATCGCCGCCGCCGGTGCCCCGGCGTTCACGATCTCGCCTCGGAGCAGGTCCCAGGTCAGGTTGTTGCGGAACAGCGTGAACGCCATCGTGATTCCGACCGTCGTCCCGATCTGGCGAAACAGGGTCAGGTCACTGGTGGCCGCACCCAGCTCGTGGAACGGCACCGCGTTCTGGACCACGATCGTGAACACGGCGAACGTGGGTCCGACCCCCAGGCCGGCGATCAGCATCCATACCCACAGGGTGTAGTCGGAGGTGCTGGCCCGCAGCTGGGTCATCAGGCCCAGACCCGCCAGGAGCAGCACCATGCCGAACAGCAGCACGTTGCGGTAGCGACCGGTACGGGCGACGATCTGGCCCGACACGATCGAGGCGAAGATCAGGCCGATCAGGAACGGCAGCAGCTTGTAGCCCGACTCGGTCGCGCTGGCGCCCTCGACCACCTGGTAGTAGAGGGGCAGGAAGATGATCGCAGCGCCGAACCCGAAGGTGGCGAGGAAGATCGCCACCATCGAGGCGCTGAAGGTGCGGTCCTGGAACAGATGGAGCGGAACGATGGGCTCGGCCGCTCGCGACTCGGCGAACACGAAGGCCGCCAGCCCGACGATGCCGAGGCCGAACAGGCCCCAGATCCAGGGGTTGCCCCAGTTGCCATCCTCCGCGACCGTGAGCGCGATCAGGATCGGCACCAGGCCCACGATCAGGGTGGTCACACCCATGTAGTCGATCGTGTTCCGGGCGCCTTCGGTCCGGACGGTCGGGAGCAGGCGCGCGATGACGATCAGGGCCGCGATCCCGATCGGGATGTTGACGTAGAAGATCGCGTGCCAGCTGAAGGTGTCGGTGAGGAACCCGCCCAGGCCGGGACCCAGGAGGAACGCGATCCCGAACACGGCTCCGAACAGGCCCTGGTACTTGCCGCGCTCGGCCGGCGTGAACAGGTCGCCGATCACCGCCAGGGAGATCGGGAACAGCGCGCCGGCGCCGAGGCCCTGGATCCCGCGGAACAGGATCAGCTGCCACATGGTCTGGCTCAGGCCGGACAGTGCCGAGCCCACCAGGAAGATGACGATGCCGAACATCAGCAGCGGCCGGCGCCCGTACAGGTCCGACAGCTTGCCGTAGATGGGCACGGTGACCGTGCTGGTCAGCAGGTAGGCGGTGACGACCCAGGCGTAGAAGTCGGCGCCCTGCAGGTCGCCGACGATGTGCGGCAGCACGGGCCCGACGATCGTCTGGTCGAGGGCGCCCAGGAACATCCCGAGCAGGATGGCGCCCAGGATCTCGAACTTGGTTCGTCGATCGAGCCCGAGCGCCGGGTCGTGGGCGAGATCCGGGGTCTCCGGACCGCTCTCATACGGCATGGCTTCCAAGGTGATGGGCTTCCTTTCGTCAGGCGCCGGCAGGGCCGGGGAGTGGGGACGCTGGTACCGCAGGCTCTCCGATCCGACGATCGCTCGGGCGGGCGTGCGGGTGAGGGTGGCGGTGATCCTGGCCGAACTGGGTGAGCGCGCCGTACTTGTCGGGGTCGCTCGCCAGCTCGTCGCCGACGGCGCGCTCGAGGTCGGTGGCGGCGACGGCCAGGCGATCGAGCTGGTCCGGGTCCAGCCGCGTGATGGCGGCCGCCAGGATCTCGCTCTTGACCAGCTCGGCCTCGTCCACCAGCTCATCGCCCGTTCGGGTGGGCCGGACGAGCACGATGCGCCGATCGTCGGGAACGCGGACCCGCTCGACGAGCCCGCGCTCCTCCATCCGGTCGATGATCCCGGTCGCGCTCGACATGGACGCGTCGAGGATCTCGGCGATCCGGCCCATCGGCATCGCATCGTGGTGGCGAAGCAGCGTGAGCACGTGGAAATGGGTCATGCTGATGCCCAGTCGCACCAGCCGCTGCGACCCCGCGCATCGGAGCGAGCCCACCGCGCGACCGAGGTTGGCCATGGCCTCCTCGACCGCCCGACGGTGCTCCGTGAGGGGGACGATGTCGTCAGTGGTTCGCATAACGCGAAGTATTTACACTACGCGAATAATTCCGTCAAGCGGAATGATTCGTACGACGCGGAGGAGATGAGATCGTGCGGTTCGCGCTCATGATCGAGCCCCAGCAGGGCCTCAGCTACGACGAGCAGCTGGCCGTGGCCAGACGGGCAGAGTCGGCCGGGTTCGAGGCCATGTTCCGGTCCGATCACTACGAGAGCTTCCCGGGCGCCAGCGGCGAACCCACCACGGACGCCTGGGCGGTCCTGGCGGGGCTCGCCCGCGAGACCGAGCGGATCCGACTCGGGGTGCTCGTGTCTCCGGTCCTGTTCCGCACGCCGGGCAACCTCGCGAAGGTGGCCATCACCGTGGACGAGATGAGCGGCGGACGGGTCGAGGTCGGCGTCGGCACCGGCTGGCATGCGGACGAGCACCGCCGGCACGGGTTCCCGTTTCCCGAGATCTCCGAGCGCGCCGACCGGCTCGAAGAGACGCTGGAGATCCTGCACGGGCTGTGGGAGGGTCCCGACGGCTGGTCGTTCCTGGGCCGGCACTACGTGGTCGAGGATGCTCTCATGCGGCCCAAGGCCGGCTCCATCCGTGGTCGGGCGGAGGGGCGGCCGCCGATCATCGTGGGCGGGCAGGGATCACCTCGATCGTTCCGGCTGGCCGCTCGCTGGGCGGACGAGTTCAACCTGTCGTCGGCGAGCCCCGAGGTGGCGGCGCAGAAGCTCTCGGCGCTCGACGGCGTCCTCCGCGATGCGGGACGCGAGCCGGGGTCGATCACCCATTCGGCGATGGTCGGCGTGCTCATCGGGCGGACCTCGGAGGAGGTGCGGCGTCGCGAGGCCGACCTGCTGCGCGCGTTCGGAGAGGTCGAGGATGCCGCCGCCTGGTTCGAGCCGCGCCGCGCCCGCTGGGTCCACGGCCTGCCGGATGCCGCCAGGGAGACGGTGGCACGGTTCGCCGAGGCCGGTGTGGAGCGGATCATGCTCCAGGATTTCATCGCCCGGGACCTGGACATGATCGATCTCGCCGGCGAGGTCCTCATCGGCTGACGGACCCTGGCCACCCCAGCCCGGCTCGCGCCAGCCCCGACCGCTCATCCTTGCCTAGCCGGCTGGATCGTCGGCCAGGTCCGCGGCACGCAGGTAGGTCGGATCGTCCCGGCGGATCGGGTCCGGGTTGGTGCCACGAGCGGCGGCGATCGCCAGCGTGACCAGCTGGATCGGCGTCGCCGCCCCGAGCAGCGCCGCCGCCGCTCCGGGCAGATCCGGCTCCTCGGGCACCACGATCC
This sequence comes from uncultured Chloroflexia bacterium, assembly GCA_963713095.1. GTDB lineage: Bacteria > Chloroflexota > Limnocylindria > Limnocylindrales > CSP1-4 > CAIXZV01. The sequence continues at coordinate 463,551 of CAVQKK010000003.1, read as the reverse complement.
GCCCGCCCGGCGTCAGGTCGTCGGGGATCAGGGTTGCTGCCTCGGCGCCGAGGATTCCGCCCGGCCGCATGCCGACTGCCGCTGCCGCACGGAGCGCCTGCCGGGCCCGCCGCGCCCGCGCCGGGAGGCCCGCGCGCTCGAGGAGCAGGAGGAGCAGAGCGGTATCGGGTCCGGTCGCCGGCAGGTGCCCGTGGAGGAATGTCTCGAGGTCTCGGGTGGCCGCCGGCAGCCAGGAGGCCTCCTCAACCTTGAGGGCGACCTCGCGTGCCGTGATTCGATCGGACCCCGACGCCACGATGAGCAACCGGCGCGTGCCGCCGACGAGGCCCCCGATGGCGGCATCGGAGCGGGTGCCGTCGGGTCCCGACGCGTGGGCCGCTTCGATCCCGGTCTGGAGGCGCCGCGCGAGCCGGCCGGGCTGGGGCGTCTCGCCAGCCAGCAGGTCCCCGGTCACCACGGCTGCGGCGATCGGGGACACGTAGCCCACGGTGTGGCACCAGCTGCGATCCAGCTCTCGGGTCGACATCACCAGGTCTCGCCCCGTGGCGACCGGCGCGCCGGCGCTGGCGGTGATCGCGGCCGTCCGCGCCCCCCGCGCGTGCGCCGCGGCGAGGGCGGCGATCGTCGCCTCGGTGCCGCCCTCGTGGCTGCAGCCGATGACCAGGCCGTCGGACGGCGGTTCGAGCGACAGCTCGAAGGCCTGCGCGGAGACCGGGCCCCAGCCCGGAAGGCCGGCGGTTCGCCAGGCGTCACGGAGGATCCCCGCGACGGCCATCGCAGCATGCTCAGACGTGCCGCAACCGGTCACGAGCACCGGACCACCGGCCTCAGCCGCGTCGCGGATCAGCTCGGCGAGCGCCCCGGCCGAGCCGTCGGCGGCGACCCCCCGCCCGACCCTGGCGGCAAGGGCGGGCTCGGTGGCGATCATCTCCGCCATCGCCCAGGGTGGGCCGTCGCGCACGTCCGGCATGGGCAGGTAATCCCACGGCTCGGGCGCCCCGGAGAGGGGGGCGTCGGGGTCGAAGGGGCCGAGCGAGCGGCGAAGATCATCCATTAGCCCAGAGCCTACTGCCGCGACAGCCCGGGGGCGGCCGTGTTCCGGCCGTCGGATGCCTTCGGCGCCGGTCACGTGCGAGCCCGATCTTGTGCGACGCGGCTCACGAGCGCCGGACGCGCTCACGATCGCCGCGGCCGGTCAGTCCAGGAGCTCGATGCTGTTGACGATCTTGTCGCGGTCGGTCGTGCTGCCGCTCTTGAGGATCGTGACTGTGACCACGACCAGGTTCTCCGGGCGGGCGATGTAGATCTGGGTGCCCGTGAGGGACACCGACGCGCCCGAGCCCCCCTGGACGTACCTGTAGTCGATGCGCAGGGCCGTCGAGCCACCGATCTTCACGTCCGTGTACCTGGTGTCCGAGATGCCGCTGACCATCGACAGCCCCGCCTGGGCCGTGGTCCTGAGCAGCGACGGCGGGATCGTCACCGGCTGCGCAATCACGTTGCAGTTGGCACCCAGACCGCTGCCCTCCACGTCCCAGGCCCAAAGCTTCAGCCCCGATGCCACCATCGAGGGCAGCTGGTCCTGGAGCGTGGCCGGGACCGTGCCGTCGGGGAGGGCGTCGAGCATGGCGCCCATGTCCTCCGACGTCAGCGCGACGCTCAACCAGCCCTTGGGCAAGGTCAGCGCAACTGCCTGCTCGTCGAGCACGATCCGGCCCGTCCGGCCGTTGGGCCCGATCGGCGCGCTGGTCGGGACGGCGGCCGGATCGCCCGTGGGGGCGGGCGCGGCCGTCGCCGACGGGACGGCGGCTGGAGCCGGGGTTGCCGTAGGTGACGGCGTCGCAGCCGGCGTCAACGTGGGCGTCAACGTGGGCGCCTGGCTCGCCTCGGTGGCCTGCGAAGACGCTCCGGCCGGTGCAGATGTCGCGCCGGCCGCACCGCAGGCTGCGACCACGGTCGCCAGGATCGCCACCAGGAGCGATCGTGCGAAGCGGTGTTCGAAGCTGCGACTGGCCATCCTGCGTGACTCCTCGGCGGTCCGGTCCGCGGCGGTCTGCAGGTCCCCCCGGTTGAGGCCTGCGAGCGCCAGTCTCGTGCGGCCGGCATCGGGGGTCCACGACGCGATAGTCCCGGTTGGATCCCCAAGTCGGCCGTCAGGACGGTCCTGGGTGAGGCTTCGGAGGTGGCGAGAGGCGCCCGGCACGAGGGAGCGGCCAGTACCGGAACCAGGCGCGTCCCACGAGCCGCTCGATGGGGACGGGGCCGTAGCGGCGGGAGTCGATCGGTGTCCCGTGGCCGGCCGCGGCGAGCGCTTCGTCCGTCGCGTCGCTCAGCAGCCAGGCCTCGTCCGCGCCGAGCTGGAGCCAGGCATCGGCAAACCGAACCCAGTCGCCCGGGCGTCCGGCGACCCGCTTGATCGCCAGCAGGTCCGCGCCGGGCTCATGGAACACGACCAGCGCTCCGCGCCGCGGCCAGCGGACCGTGGTCGGATCGATCAGCAGCCAGTCGCCGGGGTGGATCGAGGGCAGCATCGAGCCGTCGGCCACGGCCACGCGCCACGGACCGGGCTGGCCACCGCGAGCAGTCCTCTGGCGCCGGGCGCCGCGGACACGACGAGGCCCCGCCACGTGACGGGGCCTCGACTCGATCGCGATGGAGGGTGGATCAGCTGGGACGGCCAGCTACGCGGGTCTTGCCCTCGCCACCGGTGGCCTTCCACGCCGCATCCACCTCGTCGATGAGGGCGAGCAGCTTCTTGGCATCATCGAGGTTGCTCGAGGCCTTGACCTTCGAGACCTGCTTGGTGGCGTTCCAGAACAGGTCATGCAGGTTGGGGACGGTCGCGATGTGCTCGGGCTTGAAGTAGTCGTGCCAAAGGACGTCGAGATGGTGCTTGACGAGGTCGGCGCGCTGCTCCTTGATCGCGATCGCGCGGGTGGTGAATGCCGGGTCGGAGTTGGCGGCCATCTTCTCGACGATCCTGTAGCAGGACTCCGCCTCGATCCGAGCCTGCTCGGGATCGTAGACGCCGCACGGGAGGTCGCAGTGCGCGTGCGCGACGGCGGTGGGGGCGAGGAGTCGGCGAAACAGCGACATACGAAACCTCCGGAGAGCTGCGGCGGGCACGGCCGCAGGGTGGGCGGGGTCGGGGACCGACCCCCGTCGATCTGAAGTGTCCGGTCGGCCGCCGGGCCTGTCAAACACCCCCGATCCCGATCCGTCTGGAGGCGGGCTGCGTCGGACGGACCGCTCCGCTCGTGTGCGTGTCGACCGGTCGCACTCGAGAGCCCGGCAGACGGTCGGTGCGGCGCGTAGCATCAGGGTCACACTTCGTCAGCCCGGTCGCGGTCGGCATCACCGGCCGGGGTCCCGGCATCCGGCGGAGCGTCTGGTGACGCAGGTTCGATTCCTGCTCAAACCGCTCGTCGCGCCGGACCGGCGGAGACGCAGCGGGCCGGCGGCCCTGCAGGGCTTCGGGCTCTCCGCCGTCGCGCTCGTGGTCCGGCTCGGCGGGCCGCCACCGTGGGGGACACGGCATGGACCCGCTGCCGCTGCTCATCGCGATCGTCGTCGTCATGGTGGTGCTCGCGGTCGGGGTGCGTCTGCTCGTCGGTGTGACCATCGTCCACGAGCACGAACGCGGCCTTCGCTATCGCTCCGGACATCTCACCGGGTTGGTCGGCACGGGGACCCACCTGGTCGTGCGCCCGTGGTCCGATGTCCGCGTGCTCGACGCACGCCCGGCGAGCGTCGCCGTCGAGGGCCAGGAGGTGCTGACCGCTGACGGCGTCGCGGCGAAGATCAGCCTGGTGGCCCGCTACGAGGTGGGCGACCCGGTCGCGGCGGTCACTCGCGACGTCGACTTCCGACGCACGCTGTACGTGCTCCTGCAGCTCGGCCTCCGCGACGCGGTGATCGGCAGGACGCTCGACGAGACCCTCGCGGCCCGACGAGACATGGGTCCGGAGATCCGCGAGGCGTGCGGTGGGCGGCTGGCCGAGATCGGCGTGGAGCTGCTCGCGGTCGACGTCCGGGACGTGATGCTGCCCGGCGAGCTCAAGCGGGCGTTTGCAGGCGTGATCGTGGCCCGCAAGGAGGGCGAGGCCGGGCTCGTGCGGGCGCGCGCGGAGACCGCGACCCTGCGCGGCCTGGCGAACGCCGGGCGGATGCTGGACGACAACCCCGGGCTGCTCCAGCTGCGGATGCTGCAGCAGCCCGGCGAATTGCCCGGCAGCTCGATCGTGTTCGAGACACCCGACGGGGGTTCATCGCGGCCGCCACGCGCGCGCTCCGGGCGGCCCCGCGAAACCCCGCCGGGCTGATGGATCGCCCCGTGGCCGGCGCGCCGCTCGAGATCGAGCGCAAGTATCGCCTGGCCCGCGTGCCCTCGGAAGCCGAGCTCCGCGCCCACGGGGCCCTGCGCTATCAGCTGCTGCAGGTCTACCTGGTCGAGCCCCCGCCGGGGCAGCGGGTTCGGCGCGTGGTTGGCCCCGATGGTGCCGTGTCGTACTGGCACACGCGCAAGCGACACCTGCGAGCGCTCGTGCGCGAAGAGGATGAGCGCGAGATCGACGAGGCCGAGTACCTGCGCCTGCTGGCACAGGCGGACCCTGCCCGGAGGCCGATCCGAAAGACGCGTCTGGTCGCGCCGCACGGCGGGCAGGAGCTCGAGATCGACGTGTTCGACGAGCCGGCGGGCCTGGTGCTGGTCGAGGTCGAGCTGCGTTCCGAAGACGAGGCAGTCGAGGTGCCAGGCTGGCTGGGCGAGGCGCGCGATGTCAGCGACGACCCGGCCTACGCGAACGCCAGCCTCGCGCGGCGGGACGCGGTGTTGCCGGCGTACTGACGTTCGGGCGGCGCGCTGGCGCCGTGTCCGACGGCGGTGTCCGCGTCCCCGTTGTTCGGGCGCGCCGCCCGAACCCGAACGGCGCGGCGCGGCCTGCGCGCGGCCCGGCCTGTGCGTGGCCCCCGCGGCCCCGGGTCCTGACGGCCCGTGCGGCCGGGTCCCTGCAGCCCTGGCGGTCGACGGAGACGAGCGGACGGACCCCTGCCGATCGATGCCACGAGCGGAGGCTCCCGGCGGTCGACGCGACGAGCGGGCTCGCGCGGCCCGGGTATCATCCGTCCGATGACCGACCGAGGGCTCCCGATCGTCGACGGCGCCCCCGCCTGCCCCTTCGTCGCGTTCGAGGACGATCGCGACGGTCGCGGGATGGCGCCCGACCATCGTCACCGCTGTTACGCGGAACCGCGACCCGCCGCGCGGGCGCTTGCCCACCAGGAGGCGTACTGCCTGTCGTCGGCGTTCCCCGTATGCCCGACGTTCCAGGACTGGGCTCGACGCGAGGCGGCCGCGGCGCGTTCGGGCGACGATCCCGGGATGACGCCGCCTGCGGAGATGCCGGCGAGCCGGCCACTGCCGCCGCGCGACCTCGAGCCGCATCATGCGCCCGAGTCCGACGTTCCACCGCCGGTTTCGCCGCGTCGCAACCCACCGCGTGATTGGGCGGCCCCACCTCCCTGGTCGGCGCAGGACGAGCTCGACCAGCAATACGAGGGGGCGGCCGGTCCGTCCGCTGGCGAGCGGGATCAGCCGCCGGCTGCGGGGGTAGCGTGGGGCGGGCCGGCCCAGGGTCTCGCGGGGAGCGCCGCGTACCGGCTGGCCGGCCCCGATCCGGACGAGCCACATCCGGCACGGCCGGCCGAGGGCGACGATGCCCGGGGCTACGGCCCGTCCGGCCACGACGGCCCGGACGAAGCGGATCCCTACGGCCAATATGAGCGCCACGAGCAGCCGGATCGCGAGCAGCCTGCCCGTTACGCACCGGCCGCTCGCTCGGCGTCCCGCCCGGGTGCGGCACAGGCTCGGCCGGCGCGTGCTCAAGCCAGCGGCCGCGACCCGGAGGACGCGTCCGAGCTGTTCGGTCCAGCCTGGGAGCACCCACGACGCTACGAGGCCTACCCATCGCTCCGGACCCGGGTGGGGTTGCCGGGCTTCGGTGGGGTGTCCCGGCTCGGGCTGGCCGCCGTTGCGGTCGTCTTTGCCGCGGTCGCCCTGTTCTTCGTCGGACCCATGCTGCTGGGGATCGGCTCCAGCGACAATGGCCCAGGTACGCCGACGCTCGTTCCATCGGCCGCGGCGTCGGCTACGCCATTGCCCACTGAGCCGCCGGCGCCGACGCCGCAGATCTACGTCATCGCTAAGGGCGACACGATCTCGAAGATCGCGAAGAAGTTCGGCTTGACGCAGGAAGAGCTGCTCGCCGCCAACCCGCAGATCAAGAACCCCGACAAGATCGGGATCGGTGACGAGATCACGATCCCCCTGCCAACCGAGAGCGGGGTACCGGGCGCCAGCGTCGAGGTCTCATCCGCTCCCTGACCGCGGCTTCGTTCGGCGTCGATCCCGGACCTGCCCCCCCGGGGGAGGCGCCGCGCTGGCGCGAGAACGGCGTCAGGGCGCGAGAACGGCGTCCAGGGCGCGAGAACGGTGTCCTAGCGCGAGAACGGTGTCCTAGCGCGAGAACGGCGTCAGGTTGATCGAGGTGATCTTGCCGGCCTCGACCCGGAATTGCGCGTCGAGGTGCTGGCTGGGGGCGCCTGGCCGCACCACGACGAGGTCCGCCTGATAGGTGTTGCCGAGGTCGCGCACCTCGCCCGGAACCATCTTGAGGCCCTTGTCGGCCCGCAGGAACCAGCCACCCACCTGCTCGACGCCGCGGAGCGTCCGCGCGTTGTCGCCCACGTGGATGCGCATCTCGGTGCGCTCGTCCATCAACGCCACCGCGCCGGAGACATCGCCGCCGTTCAACAGCTCGAAGAACACTTCCATGGTGTCGGTCGCTCCCATGGGCCCGAGTGTACCGCGGCCCGCACACGCATCGCGGCTGCGACGCGGTCCACCGGGCGAGCTGCCGCTCGGACCTCAGAAGCCCCCGCCGGCGCCCCCGCCGCCCCCGCCGGAGCCGCCGCCACCGAAGCCGCCGCCCGAGCCCGATGACGAGGGCGAGTTCCCGATCGTGCCCAGCGTCGCCATCATGCCGCCGAAGTCGGGGATCGGTGACGAGCTCATCAGCCCGGGTGCCACGCCCCAGGAGCCGCCGGCCCCCGAGCCACCGGGGCCGCCCGACCCGGCACTCGCATACCACAGCGGCAGGTAGGCACCGGTGGTTGTGCCTCGCTGGAGATCGTGGGCGGTCCGCTCCAGCACCGCCTCGACCTCCGACTGGAGCCCGAGCGCGACGCCCCACACCACCGCGTCGTCGGGGCTCTCGATCAGCGGGATGGCGGACGTGTGCGCGACCTCGCCCATCGAACGCGACAGCTCCATCGTCCGAGCCAGCGTCCGGCGATACGCCTCGAGCATGGCACGGATCATCGCGCCGGGCATCGTCCGGGCCGGCATGCTGCGCGACAGGATGATCATCACCACGGCGGACACGATGAGCGCGAAGCCCACCACGACCAGCCCGTCGGACGGCACGTTGAAGGCGACGAACAGGGCCACCACACCGAGGATCCCGACCAGCGTGCCGCGGAGCGCCCAGCGGCCGGTCGCGGCAGCCGGCCGCTCGGTGAACCAGCCGCGGTGCACCACGTGCTGCTCGAGCCGCTCGTTGAAGTCGCTTACATCGGAGCCGAGCTTGAGCAGCTCCTTGTGGTCGATCAGCCCCTCGCTGCCGCCCAGGCTCGCCAGCCGTTGCTGGAGGAACCGGGTTGCCCCGTCGATCGGGCGCTGGCGTGCACGATCCAGCCGGGCCTGCTCGGCGGGATCGGCCGATGACGCCGTGCCGGTGCGGATGCTCAGCTCGGTGCTCAGGCCCAGCAGCCCGGTCTTGTCGCTCTCGAACGCGATCAGGCCCCTGGCCGCGAGGTCGAGGCTGGCGGTCGTGAGCGCCCGGCGCGTCGCGCGTCCGTCCCGTACGACCGCCCCGGCCGCGGGCGTGAGCTCTGGCGGTGGTGCCGGGATGTGGATCGAGGGGTCGTCGAGGTAGACGGGGTCGCGGCCGTGCCGGGTCCAGGCGAGGATCGTGTACCCGATGAGCAGGACCGCGACCAGCGGGGCGACCAGCAGCCCGAGCACAGCGTCGAGGGTCCGGAAGAAGGAAAGGGTGGCGGCGTTCTCGGGGGTGGCGTTGGCGTCGATCTTCGCCATCGCAACCAGGAGCGCCCCGTCGAGATCGCAGCTTCGGAGTCGCGGCAGCATGTCGTTCTCGTAGATCGCCTGGCGCTGCGCGTTGGACAGGTAGGCCCCGCGGTAGCCCGGACCGGCGTACAGCTGGACCTGGCCGTGGCAGGTGTTGCCCTCATAGATGTCGAACAGGATCACCAGGCCGTCGTCGATCCCGCGCCGGCCCACGCCCCACTGGTCCATGAGGGCACGGGCCTGCTCCTCGGCCTGGGACGAGTCGGTCGAGCCCGGGACCAGCTGGGTGTAGACCACGATCTCCGCCCCCGTCCGTCGCTCGATCGCGTCGATCTGGGCTTCGACGGCGCTCTTCGTGCCGTCCCGGAACACGCCCACCTCGTCGTATACGGCCTGGTTCTGGACCGGGTTCGGAAACGGGGGCCCGGCGGCGAACGCGATGGCCTCCGTGGAGGCCAGGACCAGGCCCAGCGCCAGGATTGAGGCGAGGACCGGAGCCACGATCGGCCGGAAGGATGCTCGGTGGTCGTCCACGGTCACTCGCTCCGTTCGCGGATCCGGCGCACGAGGGCCGCCGCCTGCTCGTAGCGGCCGAAGCTGGGCATGAGGTACGTGCCGGACACCTCGTGCTCGACGGCCGCCAGCAGCGCATCGGCCATCTCGATGCCGGCCTCGGTGCCGGACGCCCCGGCGGTGCGCATCCGGGACCGGGTTGCGTCGGGGATCGTGATCCCGGGGACCTCGTTGTGGAGGAACTCGGCGTGGCGGGCGGAGACGAGCGGCAGGATGCCCAGCAGCACCGGGACCGGGAAACCGCGAGCGCCGAACCGCCGCCTGGCCTCCGCCAGCATCGCCTCCACCTGGGCGATGTCGTACAGCGGCTGGGTCATCACCAGGTGAGCGCCGGCCGCCAGCTTGCGCTCGAGGCGATCCCACTCGTCGCGAGCGTCCGGCGCGGTGGGATCGAGGGCGCAGGCGATGGTGAACGAGGCCGCCTGGCCGATCGGTGAGCCACCCTGGTCCTCGCCGCGGTTGAGCCGGGCCAGGATCTCGATCAGCCCGATCGAGTCGACGTCCCAGACGCCGGTCCCGGTGGGATAGTCGCCGACCCTCGGCGGGTCGCCGGTCAGCGCCAGGATGTTCCGTACCCCGAGCGCATGGGCGCCCAGCAGCTCCGACTCGAGGGCCATCAGGTTGCGATCGCGGGTGGTGACGTGGATGACGCATTCGAGGTCGAGGTCGTGCTGAATGCCGAAGGCAACCGCCATGGCCCCCATTCGGACCCGCGCCATCGCCGAGTCCGAGATGTTGACGACGTCGGCGCCGGCATCGCGCAGCAGGCGGGCGGCGTCGAGGGTGCGCTCGATGCGGATGCTCCGCGGGGGGTCGATCTCCACCGACACGACGGTGCGGCCCGCCGCCAGGGCGGCGGCGAGGCGCGAGCCGGCCTGGCGCTCGCCGGGTATCGCTGATGCAGCCTCCGGCGAGGCGATGCGGGGGCTGGCGCCGACGACGGTGGCTGCGGCGCCGGCCTGGACCGATCCGGTCGCGGTCCCGGCCGCCGCCGCCGTGGCGGCCGCTGACGTGGTGGCCGCTGATATCGCGCCTCCGGCTCCGGGCGCGGTCTCCGTCGCCACCGCCGGGCGGGCATCGAGCGCCTGCCGCATGGCTGCCACGTGCTCCGGCGTCGTCCCGCAGCAGCCGCCCACGATGCCGGCGCCTGCCTCGAGCAGGCGAGGCACGATCGAGCCGAAGTAGGCGGGCTCGGCCGCATACACGAACCGACCCTCCAGCCGTCGCGGCAGCCCCGCGTTGGGCATGACCGAGCGGGCCGGGTGGCCATGAGCGGTCGCGCCCATCCGGGCCATCGCGTCGAGACACGCGAGCGGGCCCACCCCGCAGTTGACGCCGATCGCGTCGACCCCGGCGGCGTCGAGCGCCGCCACCGCAACCTCCGGGGTGGTGCCGTCAGTGAGCACGAGATCCTCGCCGAAGGTCATCGACGCGATCACGGGTACGCCGGCCGCCTGGCGGGCCTCATCGACCGCAAGCAGCAGGTGGCCGAGATCGAAGAAGGTCTCGATCACCAGCAGGTCCGCGCCCCCTTCGAGGAGCGCGTCGATCTGCTCTCGGAAGGCGCCCCGGATCGCGGCCGCGTCCAGGTGGCGAAGCTCGCGGGTGGGTGGTCCCAGCGGCCCGATGCTGCCGCCGACCCAGGCGTCGCGACCGCTGACGTCGCGAGCCTCGCGGGCGACCTGCGCCGCCCGCCGGTTGAACCAGGCGGCCTCTGCGGCCAGCCCGAATCCGTCGAGCCGGAAGCGGTTCGCTCCGAACGTCAGCGTCTCGATCAGCTCCGCGCCGGCGGCAAGGTACTCGCGGTGGATGGTGGCCACCAGGTCGGGACGGGTCGCCGCGAGCTCGTCGAGGCAGGCCCGCTGCGGGATGCCGCGCGAGAACAGGAGCGTGCCCATCCCGCCGTCGGCCAGCAGGGGGCCGGCGGCAAGGCGGGCGGCGAAGCGGTCGCGACCGAGGCTCATTGCTGTGCCACAGCCTAGCCGGTGGCAGCGGGTCCGCGGAGCACGCTCCACCCGTTCCGGAGCCGGCTCGGGAGCGTCATCCGATGAGAGCCGCGCTCTCGCCGAGCCTCGTCAGCGCAGCCGGCCGCGACGCCTGCCCAGGGTCAGCGTCCCGTCGCGTTCGAGCAGGATCTGCGGGGCGGCGGGTCGGCCGTTGTACGTCATCGCCATCGACGCGGCGTAGGCGCCGGCGTCGGCGATGGCGACCAGGTCGCCGCGGCGGAGTGGTGGCAGCCGGTGCCGGCCGAGCGTGTCGGTGCTCTCGCATACCGGCCCGTCGACGTGGGCAGGCGTGGGGACCGTTTCGGCACCCGCGACACGCCCGAGTGATGTCAGCGCGATGACCTCGTGTTCGGCGCCGTAGAGGGCCGGCCGGAGGAGCTCCGTCATGCCGGCGTCGAGCACCACGAACCGGCCGCCGGGCGGTCGCTCTCGGACGTGGAGGACCGACCCCACCAGCCACCCGGCGCCGGCGACCAGGAACCGGCCCGGCTCGACCGCCAGGCGCCCGGGCCTTCGATCCGGCGGCAGCGCATCGAGCAGGGCATTCGCCTCCCGGGCGAAGCGCGCTGGTGTGGGCACCGTCCCCGGCGCACCGACCGGGAACCCGCCACCCACGTCGAGCGTGTCGAAGCCGGGCCGGCGGGCACCCACCAGCGCGAGCAGGGCGAGGCCACGCCGGACGGCGTCCCGCCACGCATCGACGGCCCCCAGCTGGGACCCGACGTGGACGTGGACGCCGCGCGGCCGGATCGCCGCCACCTCTCCGGCCGGCGGCAGCCCGGCCACGGCCGCTGTCAGCTCGGTCTCCGCCATCCCGAACTTCGACGCGGCCCGACCGACCGCCAGCCCGGCCTTCGTCTCGGGGGTCACGTCGGGGTTCAGCCGGAGCAGCACCTCGAGCGGTGGCCGGCCGCGACGCCCCAGGCCGGCCTTCGCGGCCAGGACGCCCAGCGCCGCCAGCTCGTCCGCGCTCTCCACGGCCACCCACCGGAGCGGATCGCCGTCCGCCGTCGCCCTGACGACGGCCCGCAGATCAGCCACGGACTTGCCAATGCCTTCGAGCGTGATCCGGGCGTTGGGGATGTCCGCCCCCCTGGCGACGGACCATTCACCGGACGAGACGACGTTGGCGCCCAGGCCCAGCGCGCCCAGCCGGGCGACGATCGCCGGAACGTCGTTGGCCTTGAGCGAGTAGGCGCGCAGCCACGGGTCGGGGAAGGCGGCACGGAGCTCAGCCTCGAGGGCCTCGAGGGCCTCGACCGAGGTGAGGTACAGCGGGGTCCCGTGCCGCCTTGCCGCTCGACGGAGCGCGTCGGTCGGGAACCGGACGGGCGGCTGATCAGTCGTGGACAAAGAGCCCGATGACGGTGGTGATCAGGCCCAGCACGATGGCCGCGATGATCGCCGCGCCGATCGAGTCCAGCGTCACTCCGTCCGCAGGGAAGCCGCCGACCGTGACCGGCACGTCGAACAGCGCGTTCGCAGCCCCGACCGCGAGCAGCAGCAGCAGGCCGTTGATCACCAGGCCGAACAGGCCCATGCTCATGACGTTGACCGGGAAGGAGAGGAGCTTGACCACCGGCTTGATCAGCCCGTTGACCACGCCGAACACGGCGGCCAGGGCGATCAGTGCGACGGCGTCCCCCTTGTAATCGACCTGGGGCAGGATGTAGGCAAGGATCGCAAAGGCGACCGCGGTCACCAGGATCCCGATGACGAACCCTTTCACGCCAACTCCTCCGAGCGATGGATCGTGCGTCGTTCGACGACGGTGGGCGACCTGCCGGTTCCGATGATCGCAGATGGCCACAATGGGGGCGGGTCGTGACCGTGAGCGCCCGGAGGACCGGCTAGACTCGTGATCGATCCGCGTCCTCGAGCCGGCCAACCGCATCGACCGGCGCTCGACCAGGGCAACGTCACGCTCGCCGGAGGTGCCCGTGTCCTCGTTCGACGACCTCGTCGCCAGGCTCCTGGACGAGCTGTTTGAGATCGATCCGGTGTTTGCAACCGCCGTCGGCGACCACCGCTTCGACGGCCGCTGGCCAGACATGGGCGAGGCCGGTCGCCAGGTGAGGTTGGCGTTCGTCGACCGGTGGACGGCTCGCCTGAAGGGGCAGGATGCCGCCTCGCTCTCTGCTGACGAGCGGATCGATCGCGATCTCCTGCTGGGCGAGCTCGACTCCCTTGGCTTTGACGAGACGGAGCTGCGCCAGGAGGCCTGGGACCCGCTGTTCTGGGTGTACCTGATCGGCGGCGGGCTGCACCCGCTGCTCGCCCGGGACTTTGCCCCATTGTCCGTCCGGCTGGCGGCCTTCACGAGTCGGCTGGAGGGCATTCCGGCGCTGATCGAGGTCGCGCGAACGGTGCTGGGCAGCCTCCCTGAGCGGCCCGTCTCGCGACTTCACGCGGAGGTTGCCGGCCAGAGGATCGGAGGCGTGGCGGCGTTGGGGTGGGAGGCGGTGGCCATCGCCGAGGCCGCAGCGGACGACGACGCCGAGGTCGCGTCGCTGCTGCCCGCGTTGCGAGCCGCCGCCGAACGTGCCGCGATCGTCCTGGACGGGGTCGGCCGCCATCTGCTCGAGGAGGTCGTGCCGGGGGCGGCCGGCGGTCCGCTGCTCGGCCGCGAGCTGTTCGAGCGCAAGCTGCGCCACACGCTGCGCGACCCGGCCGCGACCCCGGAGGCCGTGCTCGCCCGCGCGGAGGCCGAGTTCGTCGCGGTTCGAGCCGAGATGGTCCGCCTCGCCCGCGCGCTGTGGCCCGCATGGCGGTCCGGCGAGCCCGCGCCCGAGGACGAGGGAGCGCTGGTCCGTGGCGTTCTCGACGCCATCGCCAGCGACCATCCGGCCGCCGACGAGTTGGTCGCGTTCTGCCGGCGGGAGCTGGTGGAGATCGAGACGTTCTGTCGCGGCCGCGACGTCATCGGGCTGGTCGACGAGCCGCTGGCGATCGACTGGACCCCGGAGTTCATGCGCTCGTTCGGCGGCGCGATGCTGGATTCGCCGGGCGCGCTCGATCGCGGCCAGGCGTCGTTCTTCTCGATCACTCCGGTCCGGGAGGACTGGGACGCCGATGCCGTCGAGTCGTATCTGCGCGAGCTGAACGCCCGCCAGCTCCGGCTGCTCACGATCCATGAGGCCGTGCCTGGCCACTACCTGCAGGGGGCCTACGCGAATCGCGGCTCGTCGCTGGCCCGGCGTGTGTTCGAGTCGGGGCTGTTCGCCGAGGGCTGGGCTGTCTATGTCACCCAGGTGATGCTCGATCGCGGATACGCGGACGCCGATCCCGCCCTGTGGCTCGTCCACTGGAAGTTCTACCTGCGCGGGGTGGTGAACACGATCCTCGATGTCCGGATCCACTGCCACGGCATGACGTCCGACGAGGCGATCGCGCTGATGGTCGACGGGGCGTTCCAGGAGCAGTCCGAGGCTGTCGCCAAGGACGAACGGGCGCGACTCTCGTCGACGCAGCTGTCGACCTACTTCCTGGGCTCGATCGGGCTGTGGGACATCGAGGACGCCGCCCGGCAGCGGTCGGCGGTGGCGGTCGGCGCGGGCGCCGACGCGGTACCGGTGCCCGAGGTCGTCGGTGGCTACCCGGACACGCCCGGGTTCGACGCCCGGTCGCATCTGGAGGCCGTGATCGGCCACGGCGCCCCGCCGATCCCGCTCCTCCGGCGGATCCTGCTCGGCGAGGGCTGACCCTGGTTCGAGGTTGGGCTACGCGAGCTCACGCCAGGCGATCGCCAGGGGTACGAGCGCGGTCAGCGCGATGCCCGCGCCGACGACGGGTTGGACGACGAAGCCGAGGATGGCCGCGATCGTGAGCCACGCCACGAGCCCGGACAGCACCGTGGTCCTGTGGATGCCGCGTCCAATCGCGATCGCCAGCACCGCCGCCGCGACCGCGTTCGCCCCGAACAGCAGGCCGGGCACCCCGGTCAACCCGGTCTGCCGCGACGGGTCAGCGGCCCGCCCGGCTGTCCCCGCGTGATGTCCGCGAGCCGCGCCGCGTCGCCGACCTCGTCTTGGCCGCCGGCGACGCGTCCGGCCCGGATCGGCCCGGCTCCGCCAGCATGTCGCGGAGGCGATCCACCCGGTAGCCGGAGGCGTCGGCGGTCTCGGTCAGCCGGCGCGCCATGGTGCTCGGGCGAGTCGAGATCCTGGCGGTTGCAGGTGTCTCGCCGCTGATCCGCTCCAGGCGATCCATCCATGTCAGCAGCTCGCCGAACGACTCGCGGTGGAACCACTCGACGCCCTCGTAGGCGTTGACGCGAATGAACGGCCGTACGGCCGGATGCTTGAGCCAGGCCTCGACCAGGCGGGCCGGCCGATCCCTCGCGGGTCCACCGACGCTGGACGGCAGTGGCAGGTCCAGCAGCGTCCGGATGCGCTCGGCGGCCCACCATGCCCCGGCCTCGTCGAGGCCACGGCCACGCAGGGCGTCAGCGACGGCCGGAGCCAGCCGCAGCTCCTCGTACCAGGCCCGGCTGGTCGGTCCCACCGGTGCGCCCGTCGCGAGCGCACCCAGCGGCGACAGCACGGTCCACAGGCGCAGCGCCGCCGCCTGGGACGGGTCCTCGATCGAGGCGATCATCGGCTGAGCTCGATCGGCGAGCGCTGCCACTCGATCGACGACGGCCACCTGATCGCCAGCGGTGCCCGTCGCCTCGGCCACCGTCGCGACCAGCCGCTCCGCGGTGGCCCGGCTCGGATCGACGATCGAGGCCCGCAGCGCATCGTGCACGGGTGCCAGCTGGAGCTCCCGGAGCGCACCCTCGAGCGACGGCACGCCCCGGCCGCCAAGCCGCTCGGCGAGCCGTGTCCAGATCCCCGTCGTATCGGACAGCTCGCGCAGGTCCCAGTAGACCAGCGACTGGTACGCGTGAAGCTCGACGTGCAGCCCGCGCTCCCGGACCTCTGCCACCGATCGGAGGTACTCCAGGCCCGATCGCTGCTCCCGAAGCCCGAGCCAGCGGCCG
The DNA here is from genome assembly GCA_963713095.1 of uncultured Chloroflexia bacterium. Taxonomy (GTDB): domain Bacteria; phylum Chloroflexota; class Limnocylindria; order Limnocylindrales; family CSP1-4; genus CAIXZV01. The sequence continues at coordinate 447,845 of CAVQKK010000003.1, read as the reverse complement.
TCCGGGGACCCCTCGGCGACGCCAAGCCCTTCGGCCAGGGACGCGCGAACGAGCCGCTTCGAGCCGGCGTCCTCCTTCACCGCGGAGGCCACCGAGTCACGGATCCAGCCCGACGTCTCGGCATAGCGATTGTGGTAGACGACCAGCGACCGGGCGCCACCGGACCCGTTCGAGTAGGCGAATACGTTCTCGTCCACGCCGCCGAGGTCGTGCGCCACGTCGTACAGCAGGAAGTCGTGCGCCTCGGCGAAGTCCCCGCGTCGGTGGAGCAGGGGCGTGATCTCGCGCTCGTGTCGCCCAACCAGCCACTCGTCGACCGGCTCGTCTAGCGTTGCCCGCCGGAACTCCATCCCGTACTTCTCGCCGAAGCCCTCGAACTGGCCGTGGCCGAACATCGGCAGACCGGGTAGCGTCGCCAGCAGGGTGGCGATCCCGAAGTACTTGTCGCCCTTGCCGAACTGCTCGACCGCGGTCTTCTCGTCGGGGTTGTTCATGAAGTTGACGTAGCGCTTGAGGATCTCGGGGTCGAACTCGAGCGTCTCCTTAAGCACCCGCCGGTAGCCCGAGTTGTCCTCGTCACGGAGCATGTGCATGAACGCGCTGTTGTAGACGCGGTGCATCCCCAGCGTCCGGACGAAGTAGCCCTCTAGCAGCCAGAACGCCTCGGCCAGCAGCAGCGTGTCCGGCACCTCGGCCGCGACCCGGTCGACCACCTCGCGCCAGAACTCGTGGGGCATCGCGGCATCGAACTCGGCGGCCGTCATCGTCCCGTGCTCGGCCCGCGACGGGATCGCGCCGCCGCCTTCGCCGGGCGCCGGGAACCACAGCCGCCGGACGTGCTTGCGGGCGAGCACCATCGCCGCGTCGAACCGGATGACCGGGAAGCGCCGGGCCACGGCGAGGATCGTCTGGATGACCTGCTCCCGGACATCGGCCCGGCTGAAGTCCAGCTGCGCCGTGTCGTTCCAGGGGAAGCTGGTGCCGTCGTTGCCGTGGTAGATGTAGTGGCGCTCACCGGACCAGCGGTCGCGGCGCTCGAACACCACCGCCGCGTCGCTGTTGTCCCAGTAGTGGTCCTCGATCCTGACCTCGACCCGGTCGTCGTCGCCCAGGTTGCCGCCGCCGAACGTATAGCCGGGGTAGGGAGGCTCGGGCACCGACAGGAACCACTCGGGGTGCTCGGTGACCCAGTGGGAGTCGATGCCCATGTGGTTGGGCACCATGTCCGAGGCGAGCCGGATCCCGCGCGTCCAGGCGCGGTGACGCAGGTTGGCCCACGCGTCCTCGCCGCCCAGGTCGTCGGCGATCCGGTAGTCGTCGAGCGAGTACGCCGACGCTGCCGCATCGGGGTTGCCGCGCCAGGCCTTGATCCGCTGCGATGCCTGGCTGCGCTCCCACAGCCCGATCAGCCACAGCCCCGTGATCCCCCAGCGGGCCAGCCGGTCCAGCTCCTCGTCGGGGATGGCGTCGAGGGTCCGGATGTCGCGCTGGTGGCGGCGCGACAGCTGGTCCAGCCAGACGTGGGTGCTCTTGGCGATCACGACGAGGCGCGGCATCCAGGCCGAGTCGGAGGAGAAGCGCTCGGGCTCCGCGTCGAGGCCCGACAGATCCGGCGCCTCGCCGCCCCCGCCGTCGCCGAACCCGCCGCCGAAGCGGAGATGCAGCCCGCGCTCCTCCTCGGCCATCACGTCGAGGGTCAGCAGCATCCGGTCGAGCATCTCGTCGAGCGTGTCACCCAGCAGGCCGCGCCAGTTGTCGCGGATGTAGCGAAGCTGCCCGGCGAGCGAGGTCGGGTGGGCACGTGCCGGCGCCCGAAGCAGCGCGACCAGCGTCTCGCCGTTGGGCCCGATCGGTGCCAGGCCCGCCTGGTAGGCCTCGATCGCGGCCAGGACCTCGGTCCTTGGCCTTTCGGGCAGCGGGGTATCGTCCACGAGGTCCCACAGCGGGCGCGCCGCCGGATTCTCGTTGGCGATCCGGATCAGCAACAGCTCCTCGAGCCGTGCCGGCCCGGAGGCGCCCACGACGTCGGGGAACTCCTCGCCCACGGCGTCGAGCAGACCGCCGAGCATCCTCGCGCCGACGTCCTGCCCGACCTGCTCGCCGGTCGTGTCCATCGCAGACGGCGGCACCAGCTCGGCCGCGCGGGCGACGAGCACGTGAAAGACCTCGTGGAGCAGCTCGAGCGCCGCGAGCTCGCCCGCCTGGGCGCTCGGCTCGCCGGCGCGCCGAGTGGCGTTCACGGCCATTGTGACTCGCCGCGCAGCCGCAATGTTGGCGGCAAGGCGGGAGGTGCGGGCCGCTCCCGGCGCGATCGTCTCGAGCTTGAATCGTCGCCGGGCGGTGCGCGAGATGGGTAGGGCTCGCATCTCGGAAGTGTCTCACCTCGAAGTCATGCCGCGCTCTCCACGGCGCCGGTCACACCACGGATACGGTCACGCTTCCCCTTCGGCCGGCGGCTCGAGGATGTCCGCGATGCCGCGCAACGGGATCGTCAGCCAGTCCGGGCGGGCGCTGAGCTCGTACTGAAGCTCGTAGGCCGCCTTCTGGAGGAGCAGCACATCGAGCAGGATCACGCGCGCCTCGTCGGTCGCGGGCAGGATTCCGCTGGCGTCGGTCTCCCGGAAGTAGCCGCGCAGGAACGCAGCCGCAGACTCGACGTACCAGGCCTCCGCCCAGGCATCGAGCGCGGACCGCTGCGGCTCGCCGCGGACCACCAGCGCGCCGACCGCCGCGTAATGGAGCGAGCGGATCATCCCCGCGACGTCGGTCAGCGCCGGCCGCAGCAGCCGGCGCTGGCTGATCGCCTGGAGCGGCTGGCCCTCGAAGTCGGTGATCATCAGGTCGTCGGCCGTGACCAGCACCTGCTCGGCATGGAAGTCGCCGTGGCAACGAATGCGCAGGCCGCTGATGCGGGTCTCGAGCAGCCGCCGCAGATGTCCATCGACGTAGGCGCCGCGCTCCAGCACGACCTCCGCCTGGGCGCGGACCGGCCCCGGCAGCCCCGAGGCCCGCTCGTGCAGCTGGCGAAGCGCCTGCCCGGTGCTTGCGCGGACGGACTGGTACAGGGAGCGCTGGTGGAACGGCGACATGGGCTCGGGAGCGAAGGCTCGGTCCTTGCTGGGCAATGCCAACACCCGGTGCAGCTCGCCCGTTCGCCGGCCGAGCAGCTCGGCGGTCGCGACGAACGAGCCCACCAGCGGAGCCAGCTGGCCAGCGTCGCTCGCCTCGCGGCTGCGGGCGACGATCGCCTTGACAGTCCGGTCGATCTTCGGGGCGTCCACGCCCAGCCCGACCGCGGTCTCGAGGTAGCCCTCGACGGCGCTCCGGGCGACATCGAACGCGTCGCCACGGTTGCTGACGTACGCCTGGAGGATCGCGGCCGACGCCACGCTCTTCTTGGTCCGATACTCGAGCCAGCCGCCCATCGCGGGCGCGTGGCGGAACGCCCGCTGGGTCAGCACGCGGCCCATCTCGATCTCGGGGTTCTCGGTCGGCTCGACCACGCGGTACAGCTTCAGGATGCCCGTGTCTCCCCACAGCACCGAGGTGTTGCTCTGCTCGCCGCGGAGCGCCTCCACGACCGGTGACGCGTCGGGCGGGCCCGCGACCTCGGCCGTGGCTCCGGTGGGCTTGCCGACCAGCTCGCCCGCCCGCCCGGCGATGCGCCGCCTGCCGGTCAGCAGGCCGACCAGCGCGCGCACGAAGGCCGGATCACCAGCCGCGTCCACCAGGAACCCGGCCGGCTGGTGATCCCCCACGAGACGGGCGATCAGCCTGCCGTCCTCCGGCTCGGTGCCGGATGGATCGAGGATGGAGACCGGGATGCTGTAGGTCTCGGGCTCGCCGTCCGAGTAGGTCACCTCGAACAGCACCAGGCCGAGGGTTGGCTCATGGCCCGGGATCGGCAGGACGTCGGCGATCCTCGAGCCCCGGATCCGGCGACCGCGCCCGCGGAACCACCGCCGGTCGACCAGCCAGTCGACGAGCGTGCTCGAGAGCTCCTTGGATCGCTCCGCGCCGGTGAGCTCGGCGAGCGACTCCGGCCGCTCCAGCGTCGCCGTGGTCCGGCGGTGCACCTCGCCCGGGACGACGGCACCGGGTCGCAGCTGGAACCAGTAGAAGGAATGCGGGCCCATGGTCAGCGGGTATGACGAGCCCTCGATCGGCGGGAACTCGACCGAGCCGAACAGCTCCACCGGGACCATCCCCGCAAACTCGCTGAGATCGAGCGACGTCCATTGCACATAGCGCGACAGGTTGGCCACGATCAACAGCGTCTCGTCCTCGTAGCGGCGCACGAAGGCGAGCACCTTGCGGTTCTCCGGGTTCAGGATCTCGATCGTCCCGCGACCGAATGCCGGGTGCCGCTTGCGCAGCGCGATCAGCCGGCGCATCCACCACAGCAGCGAATGCGGGTTGGCCTGCTGGGCCTCGACATTGACCGCCTCGTGGTGGTACTCGGGGTCCACGATCGGGGGCAGGTACAGCCGCTGGCGGTTGGCGGTCGAGAAGCCGGCGTTGCGATCGGGGCTCCACTGCATCGGCGTCCGGACGCCGTTGCGATCGCCCAGGTAGACGTTGTCGCCCATGCCGATCTCGTCGCCGTAGTAGATGACCGGTGTCCCGGGCAGCGAGAACAGCAGCCCGTTCATGAGCTCGATCCGGCGCCGGTTGTTGCCCAGCAGGGGGGCGAGGCGGCGCCGGATGCCGAGGTTGATGCGCGCCTGCGGATCGCTGGCATAGGCGCGGTACATGAAGTCCCGCTCCTCGTCGGTGACCATCTCGAGGGTCAGCTCGTCGTGGTTGCGCAGGAACATGGCCCACTGCGCGATGTCCGGGATGGCCGGAGTCTGGTCGAGGATGTCGAGGATCGGGAACCGGTCCTCCATCCGGATCGACATGAACAAGCGGGGCATCACCGGGAAATGGAACGCCATGTGGCACTCGGGCCGGGCCTCGGTGCCCAGATACTCGACGGCGTCCTCCGGCCACTGGTTGGCTTCGGCGAGCAGCATCCGGTCCCCATAGCGCTCGTCCACGTGATGCCGTAGGTCGGCCAGGAAGGCATGCGTCTCGGGCAGGTTCTCGCCGTTCGTGCCCTCGCGCTCGTAGAGGTAGGGGATCGCGTCGAGGCGAACGCCGTCGATGCCCATCTCCAGCCAGAAGTCGAGCGTCTGGATGATCGCCTCGCGGACGCGCGGGTTGTCGAAGTTGAGGTCCGGCTGGTGACTGAAGAAGCGGTGCCAGTAGTACGCGCCGGCCACCGGGTCCCAGGTCCAGTTCGACGTCTCGTAGTCCTTGAAGATGATCCGGGCATCCGCGTACTGCTCGGCCGTGTCCGACCACACGTAGAAGTCGCGCCAGGCGCTCCCGGGTGGCGCGTGGCGGGCGCGCTGGAACCACGGGTGCTGGTCGGACGTGTGGTTGCAGACGAGCTCGGTGATCACCCGCAGGCCGCGGCGGTGAGCCTCACGCACGAAGACCCGCACGTCGCGCAGGGTCCCGTAGGCGGGGTTGACCTGCCGGTAGTCGGCGATGTCGTAGCCGTCGTCGCGGCCGGGTGACGGGTAGAACGGCAGCAGCCAGATTGCCGTGATCCCGAGGTCCGCGAGGTAGTCGAGCTTGGCCGTCAGCCCCTCGAAGTCGCCGATGCCGTTCCCGTCGCTGTCGAGGAATGACCGCACGTGGAGCTCGTAGATGATGGCGTCCTTGTACCACTGCGGGTCGCGCGGGAGGCTGCGAGGTGCCGGGCGGCCGGGGTGTGGTTGGATACGGTTCACCGATCGACGATGCTCGGGTGCGCGGCTCAGGTCACGCGCGGGGGACTGGGTGGAATCCACCGTATGCGGCGGCGGTGGCGGCTGTCAACGTGACGGGCCGCCGCACGGATCAGGTCGATCGGCGTATGGCCCGCCGCGCCGCCAGCGGAGAGCGAGCCGTCCCCGCCCGTGCGGCGTCGACCCGCTCGACCGCTCGCCTGAGCAGCTCCAGCGCGGCCGGGTCGAACTCGTAGCTCCACTCGCGCAGCCGCTCCGGGCGTGCGAAGCGCGTCTCGAGCCCGAGTGCCATCGCCTCGCGCGACAGCAGCACCAGGTCGGCCTCGCGATCCACCTGGTCGAGCTCGGACTCCGTGTGGGCGACCGCGGGGATGATCTCGACGCCGGTGGCGCCGGCCGCCTCGAGCACCTCCGCGATGTTCTCGACACCGCGCTGGGAGCCACACACGAGCCCGACCCTGGATCCCGCCGGCAGGGCGCCGACCTCGTGGACCAGATCGATGTAGCCCGCTCCAACCAGCATCGCGACCAGCGGCAGGCGCCCCTTCACATAGGCCTTCGCCTCGCCGGCGTGGAAGGTGGTCGTGGCGACGAGGTCGTAGTGATAGCGATCGAGCCGATCGGGGATCTCTTCGAGCAGCACGCCCGCGGCGGCGACGCGGTCGGGGAACGCCTCGACGATTCGCTCGGCATCGACGGTCGCGTCGGCGGTCGTGCACTCTGCGAACAGCACGTGGACCAGGAGGCCCGGATGGCGGCGCGCCGACGCCGCGGTGAACGTGGCCTGGGCAACGTCATCCGGCGTGAACCCCATCTGGGCCGCTCGGCGAAGCGTCTCGGCGACGATCCCGGCCAGCGTGTCGGAGCCGCGCCGCACGGGCGGGCGATCCACCACGCGCGTGCCGGCGCCGTGGCGTCCGATGACGTAGCCGGCCTCGGCCAGCCGGCGGTAGACCGCGCGGATCGTGTTGGGATTGACCCGCATCGCGGCACCCAGCTCACGCACCGGCGGCAGGCGGGTGCCCGGCTGGAGCCGCCCGGAGTCGATCTGGTAGGCCAGCTGCCAGTAGATCTGGGTCGAGATCGGGACGTCGGAATCGCGCTCGATGTCGAGGTGGTGGTCGGCCGGGGACCCGGCCGATTGGGGCCGATCGTCGTCCTCGTCCGGGCCATTCTGCCTACTTGACATAGTGCACTAGTCCAACTATCGTGGGCCTTGGCCTAGCTGACTATACCAACCCGCAAGTCATCGAGAAAACGAGCGATACGTGGAACTGATTCTGATCCTCACGCTGCTGTCCCTGTTCGCGGTCGCCGCGCTCAACCTGGGCGTCGATTCACGCGACGGGTCCCCGGACTCGAGACGCTCCGTCTATCCGACGGGCCTCCGCTGATCGGGGTCAATTCATCCCGGGGCGCCGACCCGCCCTCCTTCCGGCGCCCCACCCCCCTCGACCCCCGGCTCAACCCCGGGGGTCGTCGGCGTCCGGCGGCGGCTGGCCCACCTCGCTGAGCGCGTGCCGGTAGATCGTCTGACCGTCGATGCCGAGGGCCGGCGACCGGAGCGTGGCGAGATCTGCGACCAGGCGGCGCTCGAGGCGACCGGCCTCGAGCCCGTCCACGATCCTGGCGGCCCGGGCGGCGGCACGCAGCACCTGTCGCGTCTCGGTGCGTGACGGGTCATCCCAGTACCAACCGTCCGAGGCGAACATCGCGAGTCGCCAGCGCTGCGCCTCGAGCAGCGCGAGCAGCCGCCGGCGGTCTCGCGGCCGGGCCGTGGAGCCGAGCGTCTCGGTGGCGAACGTATGGGCCGGCACGGCATCGACGACGACGTCCACGTAGCGGTCTCGAGCCTCCCAGATGTCATCGAGGCCGCGGATGTCACGGGCGAGCCGGTCGGTGGTGGCGTCGATGGCGCCTGCCAGGCGATCCAGGGCGCCCCGGAGCGGTCCCTTCCAGCGACCGTCCGGGACGTCAGGGCACTCCGCGTACCAGCGCAGCACGCCGTGGTGGCAGCTCCACGACGATCGCTCACGGATCTCGATCTCCGGATGGGGTTGATCGTCGCGCTCGACGACCGCGGTCGCGAGGTCCACCACATCGAACCCCCGATCGGGAGTGCTCGCATCGGGCGCGACGAGCCGCTCGAGGAACAGGTCGCGGAACGACTGGTGATGTCCGTAGAGCTCGCCGTCGCTGGCGATCACGAGGATCGGTGGGTCGCCGTTGGGGAGCGGCGCGGCCATTCGCGGCGCGACCCGCTCGCGGGCGAATCGGTCCGCGTCCGCGGTCGCGGTGGGCTCGAACGAGACGGCGGCCGACAGGTCCGCGTCGTAGAACACGGCCGTGATGTGCCGGCCGGCACCCAGGTCCACGCGGTAGGGCCGGCGGGTCTCGACGTGCGGCACGTCCGCCTGCCACGGCGCCAGGATCACGGCCCCGATGCCCGCCTCCTCGAGCGATCGCAGGGTCGCCAGGTCAACGGCCGCCTCGGGCAGCCACATCGCGGCCGGCCGTCTGCCGAACCGGACCTCGAAGTCACGCATGCCCCAGCGGACCTCGGTGCGCCGATCGTGGACCGGGGCCAGCGGCAGGATCGAATGGTGGAACGCCTGCGCGATGCCGGTGCCGCCACCCAGCCGGTCTGCGTCGGCGAACCCGGTCAGCACCTCGGGCGCCTCGTTCGCGAGGTAGCCGGTCAGCGTGGGCCCGACGTCCCACGAGATGTGCGCCGCGATGCCATGTTCGGCGATGGGCCGGTAGCACTCCTCGGTGATCCGGGCATTCCAGTCGGGAAACGGAGCGGCCGAAGCATCGACCGGGATGCTTCCCGAGAACGGATCGACCCGGAATGGCTGATAGAAGTGCGCGTGGACGACGAGCCGGCCGCGGGTCATGCGGGTGCCCCCGGGACGCGCATCGCGCCCGATGCCTCCGTCCCCCCGGCCTCGTCGCTCATGCTGACGCGCCCGCCTCGTCCCCGGTCCGATCGCGAGCCACGGTGACCGCCTGCCGGAGCGAGAACCGCCGGGCCTCCCCGGGCGCCAGCCGGATCGGCCACGACACCAGCAGGCCGCTTCCCTGGTAGGCGCGCTCGAAGCCCGACTCGGAGTTGGACACCGTGTCGATCGAGTGCCACCAGGCGTCCGCCGCCGGGTCCATCGCCGCGCGGATTGCCAGACCCACCCAGTCGTTGCCGTAGGCGAGTGCCGCTGCTCCGGAGACCTGGCCGGTGCCATCGTGACGGGTCCGTATCCCGTCGAGCTCGTACCACGCCTGGGGGTTGCCTCCGCCGCCGAGGAGGTGGATCGAGAGCTCCAGGCCGAGCCGCGACTCGATCGGCCGGTCGCCGCGGTGATGGATCTCGAGCTCGACGATCAGCTCCGGGTCGAGCCGGCCACCGGCGAGGCGGATGGTCTTGGCCACGGTCACCGCCTGCCCCTCCACGGTGCCCCCGCGCGACAGCGACACCTGGCCGGGGGCGAGGTGATCGATCGTGAACTCGCCGTCGCGCAGATCGCCCAGCTCCACCTCCACGGCCCGCGCGACGTCGTCCGGGGTCGTGTCGGTCGCCAGGAACCGCACCAGCGCCGAGCGTCGCTCGTGATCGTCGTACACGAGGCGGCCGGCGAGGCCCACCTCCCTGGTGTTCAGCAGCTCGTGGATCGACGTCACGCTGTCCCTGACGGAGGCGTCGGCGCCTGCCACGGCGTCGCCGGCCGGTCCTTCGCCCGGCGCGATCACGCGGGCCGCGCCCTCGTGCGCCCGCAGCTTCTCGTGATACGCCTCGGGCCGCCGGCGCAGGACGGAGCCAAGCGCATGTCGCGCTGCGCGGATGTCCCAGGCGCCGATCCCGCCACCCTCGGCCGGCTTGACCGTCACGACCTGGCCCGGTTCCGCGAGGTACGCCTCCGGCCGCCCGTCCAGATCCAGGTCCCGGAGCTCGGCCGCCTGGAGCGTTCCCAGCGCCCGGTCGGCGAGATCCTCGGCCGCGATCAGGTGCTCGCAGGTGGCCAGGCGCATGTGCGAGATGTAGATCCCACCGAACAGCCCGTGCCAGTAGCAGTCGTTGGATTGGCCGCGATGGAGGTGGTCCACGGCCGCGAGCCGGTCGGGTCCGTCGGGCATCGTGGCGGCCTTGGCGGATGCCCGGAGCATCTGCTTGTGGAGGTCGTTGATCTCGCGGTACCTGACCTGGAAGTTGCGCCAGAAGCCGCCCCGGAGCCAGCGCGCCTCGGGCCGGTGGCCGGCCACCGCGTCGTGGAGCAGCCTGCCGAACACCACCGACTCGTCGGGCGGCAGCGCCCACTCGCCCATCTCTGCGTACGAGGACGTCGGCACGTAGACGCGCCCGATCGGCGCCGCTCGCTCGAGCCAGCTCGACGGCGTCACGGTGGTCAGCCAGCCCGAGCTGGCTTCGAGGGCCTCGAAGAACCGCTCCACCCAGCGCCCCTGCCCCCAGCAGTGCTCGTAGGTGGTGGGCCAGGCACCGAACTTCTCGCCGTCGTCGCCCATCGTGCCCAACCGGTCACCGGCCTCGGTCGCGTGGTCCCGGAGGTGACCGATCACGTCCTCGACCGTGCCGAACGGGATCCGGTAGCGGAGGCCCTGCTCGGTCCCGAACACGGTGAGCAGCTGTCCCTGGTCCTCGGTGGTATATGCGCCCCACAGGTTCGTCTCGGGGATCGCCGCGGCACGGAAGTGCTGGTCGTCGAGGATGGTCCACCGGTAGCCGGCCGCTACCAGCGAGGTCGGGAGGTCCGGCTCCCAGACCCGCTCCGCCAGCCAGGCGCCCTGCGGCCGCCGGCCGCTGATGCGCTCGATGGCGTCGGCCATCCGCGACAGTTGGGCGACGCGATCGTTCTCGGGCAGCGAGGCGAGGACCGGCTCGTACAGGCCGCCGCCCATCAGCTCGACCTGGCCCCGGTCAACCAGCACACCGAGGCGATCGAGGAAGTCGGGCCGCTCGGCGCTCATCCATTCCAGGAGGGGGCCGGTGTAGTGGAGCGCCAGCCGTACGCCAGGGTGGCGCTCGAGCGCCTCGAGCAGCGGCCGGTAGGCCCGGTCGTAGACCTCGGCGAACACCCAGCCGAAATTACCGACCGGCTGGTGGTTGTGGATGGCGAGGGCCAGCGAGATGCGGGGGGCCAGGGGTGCGTCCTCAGGTGCGGGCGTCGGATGATGGCGGGAGGCGATGGTCGGGGCAGGCGGGCGAGGGCGGTCGTGATGCCCGGGGGCCTGCGCTCCGCGGGTTGGGGTTCAGCCGGTGGTTCCCCTGACGGATGCGGTCCCCACGTCGGGTTCGACACCGGCGGCCGGAAGGTACAGCCGTTCCACGTACTCGTGCAGCATGCGCGTCGTCGAGAAGCGCCAGATCGTGCTCGCGATCGAGTTCCGCATGAGCTGGATCCAGCGGGCCGGCAGCTGGTGTCCGTCCCGTTCGTAGTAGGCCGGGATCAGCTCCTGCTCCAGGATCCGGTAGAGGTCCTGGGCGTCGGCCCAGTCCTGCGCGCCCTCGTCCGGGTTCGTCTCCCGGCCCCCGATCGCCCAGCCGTTGTCGCCCGTCCAGCCCTCGTCCCACCAGCCGTCGAGCACGCTCAGGTTGAGCACCCCGTTGGCGGCCGCCTTCATTCCCGACGTGCCCGAGGCCTCGAGTGGCCGGCGAGGATTGTTGAGCCACACGTCCACGCCCTGAACGAGGAATCGGGCGATGCGGATGTCGTAGTCCTCCAGGATGAACACGCGCCCGCGCAGCCTGGAGCTGCGCGACCGGCCGAAGATGTCCTGGATCATCCCCTGGCCGGGGCGGTCGGCGGGGTGAGCCTTGCCGGCGAAGACGATCTGCATCGGGCGCTGCTCGTCCCACAGCAGCCGTGAGATCCGGTCCGGGTCGGAGAACACGAGTGCCGCCCGCTTGTAGGTAGCGAAGCGGCGGGCGAAGCCGATGGTCAGGATCGACGGGTCGAGCACCCGCTCCAGCTCCTCCAGGGTGCCCGGCGCCTCGCCGTGCCTGGCGAACTGGTTGCGTAGCCGTCCGCGGGCGAAGATGGCGAGCTCGAGCTTCTGCCGCTGGTGCGCCTCCCACAGCTCGTCGGCGGGAACCTTGCCCATCCGATCCCAGAACCGCCGCGCCGCAGGCTGGTCGTCCATCGTGATCAGGTCGGCATTGGTGTAGCGCTCCAGCACGTCGTGCATTGGCTGGCCGACCCAGGTGGGTGTATGCACGCCGTTGGTCAGACCGAGGATCTCGTGCGGCGAGATGCCGTGCCAGGTGCTGTTCGCCGTGTGGCCGTGGAGCTGGGACACGGCATTTGCGCCGTTGGTCAGCCGCAGGCTGAACGCGGTCAGGTCGAACTGGGACGGATCGTCGTCGACGCCCCGGCCGAGGGCGAGCACCTCCTGGGTGGGGACCCCGCCCGTCCTGGGCCGTCCATCGCCGTCGAGCAGGGGGCCGGCGACCCGGCGCACCAGCTCGGTATCGAACCGCTCGTTGCCCGCGGACACGGGCGTATGGATCGTGAACACGCTGTTGCGACTGACCCTGGCCCAGGCATCGGACAGGGCCGTCCCCTGGGCCACGTGCTCGCGCGCCCGCTCGGCCAGCAGGAACGCGGAGTGTCCTTCGTTGAGGTGCCACAGGCCGGGCCGGATGTCGAGCGCCCGCAACGCGCGGACGCCGCCGACGCCCAGCACGAGCTCCTGGTGAAGACGCATCTCCCGGCCGCGGACGTAGAGGATGTGAGTGATCGGGCGGTCGGAGTCGTCGTTGTCCGGGACGTCGGTGTCGAGCAGCAGCACGGGCACCCGGCCCACCTGCACCATCCAGACGGCGGCTGCCAGGTCCCGGCCGGGAAGCGGGACGGCGATCGTGAGCGGCTCGCCCAGGCGGTCCAGGACGCGCAGGATCGGCAGCCGGGAGGACTCGTAGTCAGGGTAGGCGTGCTCCTGGTGACCATCCGCGTCGATCGTCTGGCGGAAGTAGCCGCGCCGGTACATCAGCCCGACGCCGACCAGCGGCAGCGCCATGTCCGAGGCCGTCTTCATGTGGTCGCCCGCGAGGACGCCCAGGCCGCCGGCGTAGATCCCCAGCGACTCGTGGAACCCATACTCGGCGCAGAAGTAGGCGATCGGTCCGGACAGGGCATCGCCGTGCTTGCGCTGGAACCAGTGGTCCGCGCCGTTGGCCATGTAGGCGTCGAACTGCTGGAGGATCCCCTGGTACTCGGCCATGAACGCCGGGTTCTCGAGCAGCTGGGCCCAGTCGACCGGGCCGGACAGGACCGGGATCGGGTTGCGGTAGCGGGCCCACGCGCCTGCATCGATGCGAGAGAACAGCACCCGGGCGCGTGGGTGCCAGCTCCACCACATGTTGTAGGCGAGGCGACGGAGGCCTTCCAGCTTGGGCGGCAGGTGGAAGGAGGCGCCGGGCGCAGCCGGCACGTGAACGACGGGTTCCATGAGCCGCCAATGATAGTCGGCGCGGCCGGGGCCGCGAACCGGATTGTGGATCGCCGGCTTCGGCGAACCGGAGACAGGGTGTCGCGCGAATGCAGCGGTGCTGCCGACAGGGTGGCCGGGGTGCCTGCGCCCGCTGGGCGCCGGCAGACTGGGCTCGCGAGTGGCCGACCCCTCGGCAGGAGGCGACCCCCGGGTAGGATGGGCCGCATGCCGCTTCGAGTTGCCCTGCTGGCCGCCGAGTGCGAGCCGTGGGCCAAGGCGGGTGGGCTGGCGGACGTGATCGACGGGCTCGCTCGTGGGCTGGGGAGGATGCCGGGCCACGAGACCGCCATCGCAACCCCGGTCGATGTGTTCCTGCCGCGCTATCGGTCGGTGCCCGTTCCCGACACGGCCGAGCTGGAGCCCGCTCTCGAGATCGAGGATCCGAACCTGACCCGGACATCGGACGAGCCCCTCCGCGTGGGCATCGTCAACGTGGCGGCGGATGGCTATCGTCTGCGCCTGGTGGACTTCGCGCCGGCCTTCGACCGCGGGGGCATCTACGACCACCCCGACGACGCCTGGCGCTTCGCCATCCTGTGCCGGGCCGCGCTCGCCGCCCTGCGGCGTGACGGGCGACCCATCGACGTCCTGCACGTCCACGACTGGCATACGGGCCCCGCGCTGCTGGACCGCGCCCGGGCCGAGATCGCCGGCGACCCGTTCGTGCGCGACCTCGCGGTGCTCGCGACCGTGCACAACCTCGCGTACCACGGCTGGACACCGAACGATCGGCTGGGCGAGCTCGGGCTCCGTCCCGGCGAGCCGCTGGCCGGCACGAGCTCCGACGGCATCGATCTCCTGCGTACGGTGATCGAGCGCTCGGAGCTGGCCAACACGGTCTCACCCGGGTTTGCGCGCGAGGCGCTGACCCCGGACTACGGGATGGGTCTCGACGGGCTCCTTCGGGACAGGGGCGATCGGTTCTTCGGCATCCTCAACGGCCTCGACCCCGAGGCCTGGGATCCGGCGACCGACGAGGTCATCGCCGCCCGCTACGCCCGAGACGAGCCGGATGGCAGGGTGGCGGGCCGTCACGACCTGCTGCTCCGGGTGGGCTTCGACCCCGATCACGATGGCATGGTGGTCGGCGCGCTCGGGCGGCTCGACCCGCAGAAAGGCTTCGACCTCATCGCAGACGCGGGACCGGCGCTGATCGGCGCCGGGATCCGGCTGGTGGTCCTCGTGAGCGAGCACGGCCCGCTGGCCGATCCGCTCCGGACGCTGGAGGCCGAGCATCCCGGCCGCGTGGCGCTGATCGAGCGGTTCGACCGCGACCTCGCCCGCCGGATCTACGCGGGCGCCGATGCGTTCCTGATGCCGTCACGGTTCGAGCCGTGCGGCCTGGGGCAGATGATCGCCCTCCGCTACGGCACGCCGCCCATCGTGCGACGCACGGGAGGCCTGGCAGATTCGGTGATCGACGTCGACGAGCACCCCGAGACGGGCACCGGGTTCGTATTCGGTGACCCGACCCCGGGCGCGCTGGTCGAGGCGGTCGGCCGGGCGGCCGCCCTTCGCTCGTCCGATCCGGCCGCCTGGTCCGCGCTGCAGGACCGCGCCATGGCGGCAGACTTCCGATGGGACACGGGCTCGGCACCGCGATACCTGGCGGCGTACCGGCGGGCGGTCGCGATCCGGCGGGGAGCGAGGTAGGCACAGGTTGCGTCGAGTCACCCGCGCCGCCCGCTTCCGGCCATGCGAGAATCACCGCTGAAACGTTCCTGCACCACCCGCGGCGCCAGCCGCCCGGAGGCCACCGATGCCCAGGCAGTTCGTCGTCCAGGTCACCAACAAGCCCGGCCAGATGGCCGACCTCGCCGAGCAGATGGCCGAGCGCGGCGTGGACCTCCGGGCGATCGGCGGAGGCGGCATCGGCGAGGTCGGTCATATGATCATGACCACCGCCGACGACGACCGCGCCCGGCAGGTGCTCGAGGACGGCGGCTGGACGTACATCGAGGGCGAATCGCTGCTGGCCGAGGTGGACGACCACCCGGGCGGCATGGCGAACATCGCCCGCGAGCTCGCCGACGCCGGGGTCAACGTGCTGGGCCACCTGTTCCTCGGCCGCTGGAGCGACCGGGCCACGTTCGCGTTCGTCGTCGACGACCCGGACAAGGCGCGCCCGATCCTCGAGCGGCGATAGCAGGCGGCGAGCCGCACGGCACCGAGCATGGCGATGCGCGTCGGGATCATCGTTCCCCAGGGCTGGACCGGCGAGTACGACGGCTGGGAGCCGGCGCGCGCCTGGGCGCGCACGGTTGCCGTTGCCCACGAGGCCGACGCCCTCGGCTTCGACTCGGTCTGGCTGTTCGATCACCTCCAGACGGAGCCCGTGCCGACCGACGAGATCACGTTCGAGGCCTTCGTCGGGTTGTCGGCGCTGGCCGTCGAGACCGCGCGCGTCCGCCTCGGCCACCTCGTGCTGTGCGCCGGCTACCGAAATCCCGCCCTGGTGGCCAAGATGATCTCGACCCTCGACGTCGTGTCCGGTGGCCGCGCGGAGCTCGGTCTGGGCGCGGGCTGGAAGGAGGACGAGTACGTCGCCTACGGCTGGGGCTTCCCGCCGCTCCGGACGCGCATGGAGGCGCTCGAGGACGCGCTCGAGATCACCAGCCGGATGCTGGCGGGCGGGCACGCGACCTACTCGGGACCCACCGCCTCGGTGGTCGACGCGATCAACGTGCCGGCCGGTCTGCACCAGCCGCGGATCCCGATCCTGGTCGGGGGCAACGGTCCCAACCGGACCTGGCGGCTGGCCGCGCGGTTCGCCGACGAGCTCAACCTGGACTGGTTCACGCCGGATGAGATCGGGAGGGCGCGATCGGTCATCGCCTCGCGGTGCGAGGAGATCGGTCGGGATCCCGCGACGCTCCGATTGTCGGTCAACGTCGGGCGGCTGCAGTCGGGGCCCGAGGGTGCCGCCCGGATCGACCTGCTCCGCCAGTACGCGGACACCGGTGTCGACCGGGTGATGACCATGCTCCGCGCAAGCGCCGCCGACGATGGCGCACTGGAGCGGTTCGCGAACGACTGCGTGCAGGCGGGAGCCGAGCTCGACGGCTGACCCACGGCCGCCGACGAGATCCTTTGCGTCCCCGCGGCTCAGTCCGAGGGAGTACGCGGCGTGACGGTGGCGTGTGCGATCGCGTAGGCATTGAGCCAGGCGCGCACGGCCGGCCGTGCCCGGGCCTCGTCCACCGCGTGCTGGGTCAGGACCCGCGCGGCTGTCCCCGCGCCCGCTGTGACGAGACCCAGCAACAGGTGCTCCGTCCCGACGTAACCCTGGCCGAGCTCGCGCGCCGCTTCGGTAGCGCTCGTCAGCGCCTCGTCGGCGTGCACCGTGAAGGGGATCCGGGCCGGCGGGTTCGCGGTGCCCGGCGTCAGCCCGGAGGCGAGCGACCCACGGATGGGTTCCAGTGACCCGATGAGCGTCGTAAGGACCTGGGCAGCCGCGCCGTCGCCCTCGTCGATGATCGCCAGCAACAGGTGCCCCGTCCCCGTCTGTTCGTGGCGCAGCGTGCGCGCGTGCTCCTGGGCGAGCACCACGATGCTCCGCGCCCGATCCGTGAACAGCCGGAAGGTGGGGGTCAGCCAGCGCTGCTGGGCCGCTTGCTTGGTGACGCCGAGCGCCTCGCCGAGGTGCGTCCATGAGGCGCCGGAAACCCGAGCCCGGGCCACGAAATGATCGATCAGCTGGTCGCCCATATCCGCGAGCGCGCGGGCTCGCTGCTGCGCCTCGCTGACGCGCTCGACGTCGGACGCCGCGGCAAGGTCGGACTCGAGGTCGTCGATCAGCTGTTGCAGGGTGACGTGCGTCTCGCTCATTCGTCAATGCTAGATTGACAGCCGGTCTGTGTCAACCTCAGGTTGACGCATCGCGCGAGGGCCACCTCGAACGTCCGGCCGACCGGCGGTCTCGGAGGAGGAGCCCGGATCGGCCCGGGAAGACGCGCCTGCGGCGTCCGCGCGGTACTCCAGGCGAGTGGCGATGGGCACGCGCCATGGCCAGCGGAATGCCGACGTCGTCGACCCGGTGAGGCCGCCCTGGCTGGCCCCGGACGCCAGCGGGGCAGCGTGACGCTCGAACCGGGCCCACCGGTCGGGTAGGTCGTAGACGATCGCGCTGGCGCCCGGCCGGAGCACCCGGCGGATCTGGGCGAAGCCGGCCGCGGCGTCTGCCCAGTGGTGAGCCGAGAAGGTGCTGGTGACGAGGTCGAACGACCCGTCCGGGAACGGGAGCTCGGCCGCGTCGCCCACGAGGAAGCTCACGCGGTCGCCGAGACCGGCTCGCTCCGCCCGGGCGGTGGCGCGCGCCACCATAGCGGGGTCGACGTCGACACCGGTGACCCGCAGCGACGGTGCCAGCCGCGCCAGCTCGACCGCCATCACGCCCGGCCCCGGCCCGATCTCAAGCACGTCGCGCACGCCGTCCTCGGCGGTCGAGGCCACGAGGTCAGCCGCGATCTGCTGGTGGAGCCCGCGCATCGGTCCGCCGAAGACGGCCTCGTACCAGCCTGCGCTCGGCGCCGAGCACGATGACCAGCCGAAGCCCGATGCCCGTCCCGATGCTGCCTTCGACCGGCGAACGAGCATCGCGGCGGTCAGACCGGCCCCGGCGAGGACGAGAAGGCGCGTGCGCACGGCAACCCATGATAGAAGGGGCGACGGCTCCTCGCGGCGGTCAGCCGGGCTCAACGAGCTCCACGCGACGGGGTTCGTCCGGGGCCAGGAACGCCGCGAGCGACGTGGCTTCGCGCTCGACCGCCTCATGCTCCGGGCCGGTGAGTCGGGCGAGCGGCTCGACCCGCAGCACCGTGGCGGTGTCGGCTCCGCGCCCACCACCTGCGCGGTCCAGGCGCCAGAACCCACCCAGAAACCCGTCGACCAGGAACGCCGGGCGCCCGATCCGTCCGCCGATGATGTGGCGGAGCGGTTCCGGCACGATCCGGCCGCGATCCGCGTGGCTCAGCAGCACGTTGTCGTAGTCCCCAAGGAACCGCACCGGCGCCGGCACGTCCGCCTCTGCGAGCAGCCAGTCGGGGACGTCGAACAGCTCGCGGCCGCGATCGTCGAGATACGTGGTCAGCTGCGGCCGCAGGCGCTCCGCGGCCTCGCGGAGCCCGCTCAGTCGCGACCAGGCCTGCATGTCGGCGACGCTCGCCGGTCCGAAGGCCACCAGGTAGCGCAGGATCGCGGCGTCGGGTGACGGATCCGTGGACGGTGAACGACCTACCCAACCTTCGATCGTGGCGAGCCGCGCCTTTCCCGTCGCACCCCACACACCACGCGGCGTGACCTGCACGGTCGGGAGCAGGTTGCGAACGGTGTAGGCGAGCGTGGTTGCATCGCGCTCAGGCCAGCGCGCGGCCATCGCCTCACGGAGCTCGCCGAGGCTGCGTGGCTGCTCGTCGACCAGGGCTCGTCCGCAGTCAAGGACCGGATCGAGATCCACTCCCTCGAGGTGGACGCTGTACGTGCGGTTCCGGAACAGCTCCCAGTCGAGCACCGGCTGGACGACCGGACGCAGGGCGAGTGCGTCCTCGGTCGAGACCAGATGAATCGTGCTCCGCATCAGCGCCATCCGCACGACCTGGCGCTCCAGCAGCAGGTTCGCTAGATCAGAGGGATCGAAGGCGTCGATGCGCGACCAGAGCCCGACGTAGGGTGACAGGGGCACCTGGGCCTGCAACCCAACCAGATGCTCGATCACCTCGAGCGCAGGCCGCGTGACGCGGGTCAGCAGCAGCTGGCGGGCAAGCAGGGTGCGGTTGAGATCGCGGAGGGAGAGGCGCGGCGAGGGCACGCCGGTCAGCGTACGGGATCCGGGCCGTCCGGAGGGCTCGTTGTGCGCGACGGAACCACCCGCCCGACGGGGCAGGGCATCGGCCGGGCGCGCCCATCGAGGAGGATCCTCAGCCCGTACCCGGATCAGTGGACACCCGGAACAGGGGGGCTCTCGGTCCGCACCGTCCCAGGACTTTCGTCGGTAGGACGAGCGGGACCGCCAGGAGGATCATCGAGGCCCATCGAGTGTCCCATGTCCGACGGGTCTGTCCGAAGTCGTCCACGCCGGAGTCGCACGCAGCATCCCGTGACCATCGCCCCGCCCCACCGACGATCCCCGACCACACAGCCCCGCGCGGTGCGCCCGGTGCTGCTGCTCGTTGTTTACGGCATGTTCCTCGTGGTCGTGGGGATCACCGCCTCCGCGCAGGCGGCGCTGGTGTCCGCTCACTTCTTGGCGGCGGCCAAGAGCGCGGTGGTGTCCTCGGACGGGTCGATCGTGCGCGCGTTCGCAGACGAGGGCCTCACCACCGCGGACCTCGGGCCGGGAGCGACGGCCGCCCGCACCGCGCAGCTGGACGGGCAGATCAGCAGGCTGGCCGAAGGCGCCGGGATCACGCGCCTCGAGATTCGCGATCCGTCCGGTGTCGTCCGTGTGGCGACCGACGCGACCGCCCAGGGGCTGTCGGCGGCGCCATCATCCTCGTTCACGGCTGCCCTGTCGGGCAAGGTCGAGATCGAGGTCGTCGGGCCCGATCAGGCGATCGGCTCCGCCGGGGCGGTGCCGCTGGACCTTCCCGCCGGATCGAGCGCGATCCGCGCCTATCTGCCCCTGGTCGACGGCGATGGAGCCACCAGGGCGGTCGCGGTGATCTGGCGCGACGCGGAGCCAATCCTGGCGCCGCTCGCCACCATGCAACGCGACATCGTGCTGGTCACGCTCGGGGCCGCCGGGATCGCCGCGTTGCTGCTGTTCCTCGTCTTCCGGGCCGCCCAGGACCGGATCAGCCGGCAGGCGGAGCAGCTGCTCGAGTCGACCAGACGCGATCCCCTGACCGGGCTGCTCAACCATGGCGCCCTGGTCGCCGAGCTGGTCGAGACCTTCGAGCACTCGCGCGCGACCGGGGTCGCGATCGGGGTGGCGCTGGTCGACCTCGACAACTTCCGGCTGCTCAACGACACGTACGGCCACGGATCCGGCGACGTCGCGCTGCTCACCCTGGTCAGGGAGCTGGAGCAGCACCTGCCCGACGGAGCGATCCGGGGGCGATACGGGCCCGATGAGTTCCTGGTCATCGTGGACGCCCCGCACATCGCCGACCTCGTGCCGGCCCTCGAGTCGCTGCGCCAGGGCCTGGTGGACCGCAGCCTCCAGTTCGAGGAATCGGAGCGCCTGCCGATCACCGTCAGCGCCGGCATCGCGTCGTCGCCCCAGGATGCGACCTCGGCGACAGGGCTCCTGGCAACCGTCACCCAGGCGCTGGGGGAGGCGAAGGCCGGCGGCGGCGACCGGGTTCGGGTGGCCACCCGGCTCGTCCCCAGCGCTTCGGTGGGCGGGTTCGACGTACTCCAGGGCCTCGTGTTCGCCATCGACACCAAGGACCACTACACCAAGCTGCATTCGGAAGACGTTGCGCGGTACTCCGTGTTCCTCGCGCAGCGCCTCGGCCTGGACGCGGCCACGGTCGACACCGTGCGGACGGCCGGTCTCCTCCATGACGTGGGCAAGATCGGGATCCCGGAGGCCGTTCTGCGCAAGCCGGGCCGCCTGACGCGCGAGGAGTACGAGATCGTCAAGCAGCACGTCGCGTTCGGCGAGTCGATCGTGCACGGTCTGGTCGAGTACGACGTCATCCGGCGGGCCATCCGGCACCACCACGAGCGGTGGGACGGCCGCGGCTATCTCGACGCCCTGGCGGGCGAGGACATCCCGCTGATTGCGCGCATCCTCGCCGTGGGCGACGCCTTCTCGGCGATGACCACGGACCGGCCGTACCGCAAGGCGCTCGACGTCCGCGAGGCGCTCATCCGGATCGGGGACGCCGCCGGCACGCAGCTCGACGAGCGGTTCGCGATCACGTTCATCGAAGGGATCGAGCGGGATCGCGCAGCACCGCTGCCCGGAGCCCGCGCACGGATCTCGCCATGGCTGCCACAGCACCGGGCCGCCTGAGCCGGGCGCGGCGGGCCGCGCTCGCGGCCACGCTGGCGGCATCCGCGGCGGCAATGCCCACCGCCGCCGCGAGCGATGCCTGGAGCATCGGCGCCAGCCCGAGCTCGATCGTGGCCGGAGCAGGCACCGCGATCACGCTGGCCGTGGTCAATCGTGGCCAGGCCCAGGCCAATCCGATCGACTGCCTGATCATCGCGATTCCCGGCAGCGTCGAGGTCACGTCGGCGGCGATCGTCAGCGCTCCCGGTGCCCGGTGGTCGGTGTCCGTCGGGAACGGGTCGAGCACGGTGCGCTTCCATGCCGATGACGATCGCTACGGGCTGGAGCCGGATGGCGGCTCCGGCGTGTATCGCCTCAACGTGGTGGCGGCGCACGCGGGCCACCTGACCTGGATGGTTCACGCCTACGCAGAGCCGGGCTGCTCGGGCGGTGGGTTCGCGCCGACCAAGTTCATCACGACGGTGGTCGCGGCGTCGACGCCGACCCCCAAACCCACGTCGACGCCGACCCCCAAACCCACGTCGACGCCGACCCCCAAACCCACGTCGACGCCGACCCCCAAACCCACGTCGACGCCGACCGGGCCGCCGGTGGGTGATCCGACGGCATCTCCGCCCGGCGGCTCAACGATCCAGACGCAGCCGCCGGCGTCGACAGCCTCGCCGGATCCGACCGAGCCGCCTGGGTCGATGGTGCCGCAGGCGGGATCGGCCGGCTCCGGTGGCGACTCGGGAGGCGGCCATGGGGCGACGGGTCCCGGTCACGACGCGGGCCCGGCGAACCCGGGGGACTCTGATCCCGCCCAGGCCGGCGCAACCGGCCTGGTGGTCCGTCGTCCGGTCTTCGGTGATGGCGCCGACGGCAGCTCGCTGGCGATGTCGATGAACGCCGTGAACGCCGCCCTCGGTGTTACGTGGGCGGTGCCGGGCGTCGTGGTCGGCGTTCCCGGCCTGCTGCTCATCGCGGCGCTGCTCGCGCAGGCGGCAGGGGGAGCGCTCTGGCTGCCCGTGGTGCGGCGCCGGATCGGCTCCTGGGGTCCGCGGCGGGCTCACCCGACGTCCGACCCGAACGGCGCTGGCTGAGCGGCGGCGCTGCCGGCACCCCAGGGCCACGCGACGGTTGGGCGCATCCAGTGTCTGTTCCGCCAGGAGTCTGGCTGCTGAAACGGCGTCCCTGTAATCGCGGCGGAAGTCGTGGATGCACGCGACGTCTTCGGGAAGGGTCTCGATCCACGCCAGCTCATCGTCCGCCCAGTTGCGGAAGCGCGTGAACGTGAGGGTTAGGCTTCCTGAAGTCGTCTGACTGCCGATGTTCGCGAGTTCCTGGTTCGCCGCTGTCGTACGACGCTGACCTACAGGCGTTCGCCACATTCCTTGATAGCTGCGTCACCGCGCTGCCTGCTGGGAGCTCGGCACCGCAAGTCGCAGAGAGTTGCTCGCGTGGTTCAACCGTTACCCGATCCGGGTGGAGCGGGAGGAGGTCCGGAGACACGGATCCTCGCCTGCCATCGTCCGCCTTACGCGGCCGCACCACAACATGCTTGGTTGGTCTCAGGAGGGGATCTGGACGTCGTCGCCCACAACCCCGCCACGGGAAAGACGGCCGTCTTTGAGGTCCTGTGGGACGTCGGGGTCGACGGATCCTTACGCCCGCTTGAAAGGGCGCTCACGGCGCCCGCGCTTGGCACAAGCCCAACGACCAACGCCAGCAACGCGCAGGGCCTCGATTGCGTGCCGAGCTGGGCCCGGGCCATCGCCCAGGCCGGTGCCGAGCACGACGTTCCCATGCCCATGCCGAGCGCGTGCGGTCCTCAGGGCGCGATCGGGCGCGAGCGGTAGGTCACGACGTCCAGCGCCGCCTTGGCGACGGTCAGACCGATCGCGAGCCCAGCCCAGCCGATGATGAACGAGACGATCGCGCCGACGAGCATCGCGGCCTGCATCGCGAAGATCCGGCCGATCCCACGCTGGACCTCGAGCGCCGCCGCTACCCGGCCGGTCGGGTGACGCAGCCGCCACAGGGCGGAGCCAAGGACGAGGGCCATGGACGCCAGGAGCAGCAGTGGGTTGGCCACCGTGGGGACGTCGATGCCCCCAGGGGGACCGATGGGAACGTCGCCGCCCCACGCTGGGTGGAAGCCACCGATCGCGCCCATGCCCGCCCCGACCGTGCTCGTGAACGGCAGGATCACCGCGAGCATCAGGAGAAACAGGCCCTGGATGAGCGGAAAGGCGATCAGCGCACAGCCCGTGATCCCCGACGCGGCCCTGTCTTCGACAGCCCGCGCCGCGGCGAAGGCGCCCTGCCCCGGAGGTGTCCCCCGGTCGATCGTCTCGAGGTCGGCGAGCCGTGCACGCCGGCGGGTCAGGTCGCGCTCTCGGTCCCACTGGCTCTCGTCGGCGTCGAGCGGCCTCGCCGCCAGCCGCTCCAGGGCCGTGTGCGCCTCCCTGAGCCACTCGTCATCGGTGAGCGATGTTTGTCGTTGCGCGCCGCGCACGGACGCCGTGATCGCGGCCCCGAGGCATTCGGCCCAGAAGACGGCGAGCGCGCTCCAGATCCCGGACGTGCCGCCGAGCAAGAGCATGACGAGACCAGCGGCGTCTGCGATGAGGGCGGTCGCCATGATGAGCAATTGTGCAGTACCCGATCACCCTTCGACCCTTGTTTTGATGCTCCGCGGGTACGAGTGGACGGTGTGGCGGCTCATCAGGCCGCCGCGGCGCCGCCTGATCGACCCGCGCGGCTGCTGTGGGAGGGTCTCGAGATGCTGGCGGTAGGCGAACAGGATCGTCTGCTCGAACGACGCCAGGATCGCCGGATGCTGCTCGGCGATCAGCCACGTCTCGAGCCGCCCGATGTTGTAGCGGTAGCGGTCGATCGTCGAGGACTTTCGGCCGTGCGGGACGAGATCGTCGAGGAACGACTGGTAGACTTCCGCGAACGGCGTCGCGGGATCTGCGGGCTTGTCCATATCGAGGCTCCGAGTGCCTCGGCTGACCTGTCCGGGTCCCCATTCGCCGTTGGCTCAAGGAACCTCGGCGGGGCTGGCTAACGGTCAACCCCAATCGCTTTGGTACCTTTGCCGCGCCGGGCGGGAGTAGCTCAGCTGGCAGAGCGGCAGCCTTCCAAGCTGCATGTCGCGGGTTCGAACCCCGTCTCCCGCTCCATCCGCCTCCGAAGGGTCCGTGCCCCGGGTACCGCCGAAGGAGATCCCAGCTGGCAGCCACCTCTGCGACCGCTCGGCCGGGCGACGGCAGGCGGTTCTGGTCGGCGCTGAAGACCGCGGTCGGCACCGCGGTGGTGGTGGCCGACGAGCCGCTGCGGCTCCTGGCCGTCGCCCTCCTGGCCCACGGTCATGCGCTGGTAGAGGATGTCCCCGGAGTGGGCAAGACGCTCCTGACCCGCGCCTTCAGCCGCGCCCTGGGGCTGACCTTCGCGCGCGTCCAGGGCACGCCGGACGTGCTGCCCAGCGACGTGCTCGGGGCGAGCCTGCTCGAGGGCGACCACTTTCGCTTCCTGCCCGGCCCCGTGTTCACGAACATTCTGCTGGTCGACGAGATCAACCGAGCCACCCCGCGGACGCAGTCGGCGCTCCTCGAGGCGATGGAGGAGCGGCAGGTCTCCATCGAGGGCGAGACACGGCCGCTGCCAGACCCTTTCCTGGTCCTGGCGACCCAGAACCCGATCGAGCTCGAGGGCACGTTCGCGCTTCCGGAGGCGCAACTCGACCGGTTCCTGGTGCGCCTGCATCTTGGCTACCCGGACCCCGTCCAGGAACGCCGGATCGCGAGCCGGTATCGGGCCTCGGCCGACCCGCTCGCGGCGGTGGAGCCGGTGCTGCAGGCTGATGCCGTGCTGCAGATGCGCGATGCGGTGCGCACCATCCGGGTCGCCGAACCGGTCGAGGCGTACGCCGTCGCGCTCGTGCGGGCCAGCCGCGAGCGACCGGAGCTGCGGCTCGGTGCCAGCCCACGCGCGAGCGTCGCCCTCTATCGCGCCGCCCAGGCGGAGGCCTTCCTGTCCGGCCGCGACTACGTTCTGCCCGATGACGTGAAGTCGGTGGCGGCCGCGGTGCTCGGCCACCGGGTGCTGCTGGACCTCGATCGCCAGCTGCGTGGGATGACGGCCGAGTCCGTGATCGAGGACCTGCTGGCCGCGGTCGAGGCCCCCCCGGCGCCCGAGCTCCATCCCACCGGGGGCCAACCCGAGCCGTGATGGGCATCGGCGCGGGCCTGCTCCTCATCGCGGTCGGTGCCGTCCTGGGCGCGTGGGGGCTCGTCGTCGTCGGGGTCGTGGTCCTCCTGATCTGGCTGTTGCGGAACCTGTGGACGCGGTTCGGCCTGCGGCGCCTGACGTACGAGCGCCGCCTCGGGTCCACGCGGGCGGTGGTGGGCGAGGAGATCGGCCTGGAGCTCACGGTGCGGAACCGCAAGGCTCTGCCGATCCCATGGCTGGCCGTCGACGACCTGATCAGCCGGCCGGCGGCCGTCGCGGGCCGGCGCCTCGATCCGGCCGAGCTGCCCGGATTCGCCGTCCTGCGCACAACCTGGACCCTCGGCTGGTTCGAGCGTGTGACCCGGCGAATGCGAATCCTCGCCGACCGGCGGGGGGTGTACGACTTCCGAAGCGTGCGGCTTCAGGTGGCCGATCTGTTCGCGCGCGACCTCGTCGTCGAGGAGCGCCCGGCACCGGCGCGCTACCGGGTCATTCCAAGGAGCGTTCCGGTCCGGGCCGGCAATCCCCTGAGCCAGCTTCCCGGGTCCGCCCGCGCACCGCGGGGCCTGTTCGAGGACCCGGCGCTGTTCGCGGGCGTGCGTCCGTACCTGCCGGGGGATCCGTACCGGCGGGTCCATTGGAAGGCGACGGCCCGCCTTGGGCGGCCCGTGAGCCGCCGCTACGACCCGGGGAACGAGCGGGAGCTCGTCATCGCGCTCGACGCCCAGACGATCCCGGGCCCGTTCTGGCGGATGCACTACGACGACGAGCTGGTCGAGGAGCTGTGCACCGCAGCCATGTCGCTCGCCCGCACGGTCATCGGTGAGGGCGTCGCCTGCGGGCTGGCCGCCAATGCCTATTCGCTCGACGGCCGCCGGGTGGTGCACCTGGCACCGAGCGCGGCATCCGGCCAGGTGCCGCGAATCGCCGATGAGCTGGCGGCGCTGAGCCGGTGGGCATCGATGCCGTTCGCAACCCTGCTCGGCCAGCTGGTCCACCGCGTCCGGCCGGCGACGATCATCCTGGCCATCACCACGCGGGATCCGGTCGAGTTCCTGCCGGTCATGCGGCGCCTGTCGGCATCGGGCCATCCGGTGCGGCTGCTCGCGCTCGGTCCGACGGCCCCGGCCGCGGTCGCGTCCGCGCGTGCGCTCGGCATCGGGGCCGACGTCGCCCGGCTCCACCCCGACTGGAGAGCTGCCGATGCGCTCGAGCTGGTCGGCTGACCGCCTCCTCGCCCTGCTGGCCGCCGCCAGCCTCGAGGCCGCCTGGCTGACGCTCGCCTACCTGGCGCTCCAGTGGCTGGCGGGCAGCGGTCAGCAGTACCTGGGGATCGCCCATCTCGCGGTTGCTGCCATCGCCGGGCTCCTGCTCGGCCGCGTGCTCCGCGGCCGGCCGCGATCCGTGTATGCGGGCGCTCTCGTCGCGGTCGCGATCCTGGCCGCGATCGTGGGTATCTGGCTGGCGGCCGCGCCTCGCCTGTCCCCCTCGACCCTGGTCGCAGCGACGAAGGCGAATCCGGCGGGCTGGCTCCTGGGCATCGGCGTGCTGCGCGGCAGCACCCACGCTGCGCTCGACGACGAAGCGGGCCACGTCGAGCGATTCCTCAACGCCGGCCTGGCCGCGCTTGCCGTGTTCTGGCTGTTCGCCAGCACGTCGGGGCTCACGGGTGCCGAGACGTTCCGCAGCACGGCCTTCGCGGCGACGCTCACGTCCGTGAGCGCCGGGCTCCTCTCGCTGGGGCTCGCCCGTCTGACCGAGCTGCGGGTCGAGGGCGTGGATCGCGCCGCGCGCCGGCGCTGGCTGATCATGCTGGTGGCGGTGAGCGGCGCCGTGCTCGCGATCGGCATCCCGCTCGCAGCCCTGCTGGGGGTCCCGGTCTCCGCGGCGCTGGCAGGCATCGCGGGCCCGCTGGCGCCGGTGGTGCTCCTGCTGATCGCTCTCATCGTGGTTCCTCTCGGCCTCCTCGCCGAGCTGCTGCACCGCCTGCTCCCGCCCATGGCCGGCGCCCCGTTTCCGTCGCTTGGTCCGGTGCCCGGCACGGGGGCCCCTTCATCAGGCCCGGCCCCGACGGGATTCATGCTCGATCTCAGCTGGGTGATCTGGGTGATCCTGGCGGTCGCTGCCGCGCTGGCCCTCCTGTGGGTCGCCAGCCTCCTCCGCCGGCCCGTGCTGGGCGACGAACCGGACAAGGACGCGGAGGTCCGGGAGTCCGAACCGATCGGTGACGGTTTGCTGCCTCGACTGCCCCGGCTGCAGATCCGGCTGCGACGGCCGCGACGACTCGTTCCCCGGACCGCCCCCGAGGCGTATCGACTGGCACTCGCCCTGCTGGTCGGGCGCGACGAGGAGCGCCGGGCGGGTGAGACGCCGCGCGAGCACGCGCACCGGATCGCGCTGACCGCGGTGGGCCCCAGCATCGGGAGCCTGGCCGCCGACTACCAGCTCAGCGCCTTCGCGGGTCGATCCCTGACGGCGGCGGAGGAGCGCCGCGCTGTGGACCGCTGGCGGCGGGTCGAGCGCTTCAGCCGTTCAGCATCGGTGACGATCGAGGGACGCGACCGGTCGGGCTGAGACGGTCCGGTCCTCCATTCGCCTCGTGCCGCGCTCGACCGGACCGACTAGCCTTGTGGCAGCCGCAGGGAGGGCCAAGGTGCCGCAACCGAGCAAGGTCGCGCTGTTCAGCAATGAGTACCCGCCCCACGTGTATGGCGGGGCGGGCGTGCACGTCGAATACCTGAGCCGCGAGCTGGCGAAGCTGGTGCCGGTCGAGGTCCGCTGCTTTGGCGAGCAGGACGTCGATGAGCCGAACCTGCGCGTCCGCGGCTACGGCCCGTGGGCGGCGGCGACACACGACACGGACCCGAGGTTCAAGGGCGCGCTCGACGCCTTCGCTCGCGACCTCGCGATGGCCAAGGACACGCTCGACGCCGACGTCGTCCACTGCCACACCTGGTACGCGGACATGGCCGGCTTCCTGGCCAAGCGCCTGTGGGGCGTCCCGCTGGTCCTGACGACGCATTCGCTGGAGCCGCTGCGGCCGTGGAAGGTCGAGCAGCTGGGCAACGCCTACCACCTCTCCTCCTGGATGGAGCGGACCACGATCCTCGACGCCGACGCGATCATCGCCGTGTCGCAGGAGACAAAGGCCGACGTGCTCCGCTTCTTCCCCGTCGATCCTGACCGCCTGCACGTCATCCACAACGGGATCGACCTCGACCAGTACCGACCGGATCCCGCCACCAACTTCCTGGAGCAGCACGGCATCGACCCCGACCGCCCGTACGTCCTGTTCGTCGGCCGGATCACGCGCCAGAAGGGGATCATCCACCTGGTCAACGCGATCCCCGGCATCGACCGCTCGCTCCAGGTGGTGCTGTGCGCGGGCGCTCCCGACACGGCCGAGATCGGGGCCGAGATGGCGCACCGCGTGGCCGAGGTGAGCGCGGACCGGGCCGACGTCATCTGGGTGCGCGAGATGGTGCCCCGTGAGGCGGCGATCCAGCTCTATTCCCACGCCGCGGTGTTCTGCTGCCCCTCGGTCTACGAGCCGTTCGGGATCATCAACCTCGAGGCGATGGCCTGCGAGACCGCGGTCGTGGCGTCCGCGGTGGGCGGCATCCCGGAGGTGGTCGTACCCGAAGAGACAGGGCTGCTGGTCGATCCACGGATCCGCGAGGGAACGTTCGATCCGACCGATCCGGCGGTGTTCTCGGCGGGGCTGGCGGCCGCGGTCAACCGGGTGGGGCTCGACGAGGGGCTGCGGGAGCGGATGGGACGGGCCGGCCGCCGGCGCGCCGAGGAGCATTTCAGCTGGGCGGCGATTGCCCGGCAGACGCTGGACCTGTACGCGTCGTTGCTGGCAAGCCGGTGATCGTGGCAGGGAAGGAGGCGGCGCCATCGTGAGCAGCTTGGACGGCTGGAGCCGGGTCGCGATCGCGGGCCTGACGCCGAAGATCGACGAGGGACGGTTCCCGATCAAGCGCATCGTCGGCGATCCGGTGGTGGTCGAGGCCGAGATCGTCGCCGACGGGCACGACCTGGTCGGCGCGGTGCTGCTCCACCGGCACGACCACGAGGCAGCGTGGACCGAGGTGCCGATGGAGGCGCTGGGTTACGACCGGTTCCGGGCCGAGTTCCGCGTGGACGCCATCGGCTGCCACCGGTACACGATCAAGGCCTGGGTCGACCGGTTCCACTCCTGGGCGCGCGACCTGGGCAAGCGCCTCGACGCACGGCAGGACGTGTCGGTGGAGCTGCTGATCGGGATCGAGCTGATCGAAACGGCGGCGGCGCGGGCCTCCGGGGCCGGGGCGGCGCGGGATGCACGGTCGCTGCGGGCGACGGCGAAGGCGCTGCGCGCCCGTGGGTCGGCGGGTGCCGCCGGTGCCCTGGATCCGGAGCTGGCCGACCTGATGACGCGCCACGGCGAGCGGCCCTTCGCGACCGTCCACGACCCGGAGCTGTCCGTGACCGTGGACCGCGAGAAGGCGCGGTTCGGCGCCTGGTACGAGCTGTTCCCCCGCTCCTGCTCAGCGGTGCGGGGCCGCCACGGCACGCTTCGGGACGTTGAGGCGCGACTTGCCCAGGTGGAGGCCATGGGTTTCGATGTGCTGTACCTGCCGCCCATCCACCCCATCGGCCGGGTCAACCGCAAGGGGCCCAACAACCGCCCGACTGCGAAGCGTGGCGATCCGGGCAGCCCGTGGGCGATCGGGTCCGCAGAGGGTGGCCACAAGGCGATCCACCCCGATCTCGGCACCCTCGAGGACCTGCGCCACCTGCGCGCTGCCGCCGAGGCGCGAGGGATCGAGCTCGCGCTCGACATCGCGTTTCAGTGCGCTCCCGATCATCCGTACGCGACCGAGCACCCGGAGTGGTTCCGGATGCGCCCCGACGGCACCATCCAGTACGCCGAGAACCCGCCCAAGAAGTACCAGGACATCTACCCGTTCGACTTCGAGACCGATGCCTGGCAGGCGCTGTGGGTGGAGCTGCTGAGCGTGGTCCGGTACTGGGCGGAGGAGGGGATCCGGATCTTCCGGGTCGACAACCCGCACACCAAGCCGTTCGACTTCTGGGCGTGGCTGATCGGCGAGGTCAAGGCCGAGTACCCGGACGCGATCTTCCTGGCCGAGGCATTCACGCGACCCGCGGTCATGTACCGCCTGGCCAAGCTCGGGTTCACCCAGTCGTACAACTACTTCCCGTGGCGCAACACGAAGGAGGAGCTGACCGAGTATCTGACCGAGCTGACGACGACCGAGGTGCGCGAGTTCTTCGGCCCCAACCTGTGGCCCAACACGCCCGACATCCTGCCCGAATACCTGCAGTTCGGCGGCCGAGCCGGGTTCGCGACGCGGGCCGTGCTCGCCGCAACGCTGGGTCCGAGCTACGGGCTGTACGGGCCCGCGTTCGAGCAGTGCGTCGCCGAGCCGCTGGGCCCGGGCAAGGAGGAGTACCTCGACTCCGAGAAGTACGAGGTCAAGCACTGGGATCTCGACGCGGAGGGGAACCTCTCAGGGCTGCTCGGCCGGCTCAACCGGATCCGGCGCGAGAACGCGGCGTTCCGGACGAACCACGCCCTCCGCTTCCATGAGGTCAGCAACTCGGAGCTCATCGCGTACAGCAAGGCGAGCCCGGACGGGTCGAACCGGGTGCTCGTGGTCGTGAACCTCGATCCGCATCACGTGCAGGCAGGTTTCGTCGATCTGCCGCTGGACGAGCTGGATCTGGACGCGGTCCGGCCGTTCCAGGTTCACGACCTGTTGAGCGATGTCCGGTTCCTGTGGCACGGCCGCCGCAACTACGTGGAGCTGCACCCGGACCGGGACCAGGCGAACATCTTCGTGATCCGCCGCTGGACACGCTCGGAGGCCGACTTCGACTACTACGCATGAGTCGCCGGCCTGTCCCGGGACCCGTTGCCCCGGCCCCCCCCTCGGGGGTACGAGGATCGCGGGTCACCACGTAGGATCGGCGCGACCGGCCGCAGGCTGGGTGAAGGGGGCGCGTGTCCGAGGTCGCGATCGCGCACCTCCCTGGGTCGGGCCGGATCTGAAGCACCGCGCATGCCGGATCGCCGTCGTCGCATCCGACTCGCGTCGCCGCATGAGAGGTCGATGGCCAGATCTCGCCCAACCGCTCCCGCCGCCTGGTTGACCCCGCTGGGGCTGTGCAGACGCTTGACCCGTCGAGCATGGCTGTTACCCTTCGTCAGGTGATGGGCCTCCTTCCGGCTGTATGTGTCTCGCAGTGCTCCTGTCGTCGGCGAGTGCCGGCGAGGGTCGAGCGCGCGGTGCGTATGCGCGATCGCGCGCTGGCTGCGGCACCTGACGGGATCGTGATCACCGATGCCACCACTCCAGGTGAGCCCGTCATGTTCGTGAATCCAGCGTTCACCGCGATCACCGGCTGGAGCCGCCGAACAGCTCCTCGGCCGACCGAACCCGCTGCTCGAGGCTCGCGACCGCCAGGCGTCCGCCTCCGACAGCTCGCGTCCCCGCTCGACCGACCCGACGCGTCCGTGCCGGGGCCGCTCGTACCATCCGGCCTCCCGATCCGCGACGTCGCCGTGCTCGTTGCCGGACCCCGCGACGCCCGTCACCCGCGCGCAGATCGATCCTCTCGTGCAGCGGCCGTGGCCGCAGTCCGCGCTGCTGGCCCTGGCGTCATCGGCCAGAATGTATGGACGGTCCAGCTCGCGCGTCCTCGTGGGGGCAACCCTCGCGGTCCAACGGAGCGAGCGGTACTTCCGGATGCTCACCGACTACTCGTCGGACATCACCGTGATCCTGGAGGCGTCGGGCCGGATCAGCTACA
This sequence comes from uncultured Chloroflexia bacterium, assembly GCA_963713095.1. Taxonomy (GTDB): domain Bacteria; phylum Chloroflexota; class Limnocylindria; order Limnocylindrales; family CSP1-4; genus CAIXZV01. Next base: position 415,571 of record CAVQKK010000003.1, on the reverse strand, counting down.
TGAGCCCGTCGGTGGAGCGGGTGCTGGGCTACCCACCCGAGCACTACCTCCGGCAGCATCCTCTCCGACGTTCTTCCGGCGGACCGTCGCCGCGTCTGGGTTCGTCGCTGCGCTCCGCGCCGACGCCCCTGTGCGGATCCCCGTTGCCATCCGATTGCCCGCAGCACTTGCGGCTGCGTGGCCCGAGCGGAGAGTCGCCGGAACGAGGACGAATACGGCCAGCCGATCCTGGTCACCAACTCGCGCGACGTCACCGAGCGCCTCGAGGCGGAACGCGTCCTCGGGGCGTCCGAGCTCCGGTTCCGCGAGACGCTCGACACGTTCCAGCTGGCGGCGCTGACCACCCATGCTGACGGCCGGATCCTCTGCAGCAACGATCGCCTCGCTGCAGCTGACCGACCGCCGCCGCCAGGAGCTTATGGGAGAGCCGGTCGCACACACCCTGTTCGCCCCGGACGACCCCGACCTTGCGGTCGAGCTGCAGGCCGAGCTGGCCGCCCAGGTCGCGTCGGACAGCCTGAAACCGCATGTCGAATCGGAGCTCGTGACCCGGCTCCGGGAACGCCGCCTGATGTCCTGGAACCGCACCGTGCAACGCGACGCCTCGGGGGCGATCGTGGCGGTCACGGCGGTTGGCCAGGACATCACCGAGTGGCGCGCCCGCGAGCAGGCGCTGACCGTCACCACGTCACGGCTGAGCACACTGGTCCAGAACCTGCGAGCGGCCGTGCTGGTCGAGGACGAGCAGCATCGCGCGGTGCTGGCGAACGCCACGTTCTGCGACACCTTCGGGTTGCCCTTCGCGCCGTCGCTCCTCAAGGGCTGGCCGCTGCCGGTCATCGTGGACGCGATCCGCGGCCAGTTCGCCGATCCGGACGGGTTCGCGGCCGGTGTCGAGCAGGCGCTCATGGAGCGTGACGGCGCTGGCAGTGAGGAGATCCGCCTCGCCGACGGCCGGGTGTTCGAGCGCGACTACATCCCCATCCGGCACGAGCGGCAGCGCTACGGCTACCTGTGGGTGTACCAGGACATCACCGCGCACGTCCGTCTGGCCGACGAGCTCCGGGCCGCGCGCGACGCCGCCGAGGCCGCGAACCGGGCGAAGAGCGCGTTCCTCGCCACCATGAGCCACGAGATCCGGACGCCGATGAACGGCGTCATCGGGATGTCCGGCCTCCTGATGGACACGCCCCTGACGCCGGAGCAGCGGGACATGGCGGAGATGATCCGGACCTCGGCTGACGCGCTGCTTCAGATCATCAACGACATCCTCGACTTCTCCAAGATCGAGGCCGGCCGGCTCGAGCTCGAGACCGTCGAGTTCGACGTCCGGCAGGCTGTCGAGGACGCGGTCGAGCTGCTGGCCGAACGGGCCGCCGCCCTGCAGTCTGGAGCTGATCACGGTGGTCGACCCGGACGTACCGCGCGTTCTCCGGGGTGACCCGTCGCGAATTCGCCAGATCCTCCTCAACTTCATCGCCAACGCCGTCAAGTTCACCGAGGCGGGCGAGATCGTGGTCCGCGTCTCGCTCGAGGACGAGACCGGCGACGGCGGGCGCTGGTCCGCTTCTCCGTCTGCGACACCGGGATCGGGATCGCGCCCGACGTGCTCGACCGCCTGTTCCAGCCGTTCATCCAGGCCGATGGGTCGATGGCGCGCCGATACGGGGGCACGGGCCTCGGGCTGGCGATCAGCCGCCAGCTGGCGGAGCTGATGGGCGGAACCGTGGGCGCCACGAGCTCGGAAGGGGTGGGCAGCACGTTCTGGCTCACCGGCCGGTTCGAGGTCTCGGGGGGACCGGTGCAGGGGACCGAAGCGCCCACCGTGCTGGCCGGCCTGCCGGCACTGGTGGTCGATGACAATGCCACCCAGCGTGACATCCTGGGCCGCATGCTCGAGCAGTGGGGTCTGGAGGTCGAATCGGTGGCCAGCGGGCCCGACGCGATGGCCGTCCTGCATGCTGCAGCCGGTGACGGCCGGCCGCTGCGGCTGGCGGTGATCGACGAGACGATGCCGGTGACGGACGGCTTCACGCTCGCGCGCCTGATCAAGGCGGACGAGGCCCTGGCATCGACGAGGATCGTCCTGCTCGCTGAGCCGGGGCGGCGCGTGGTGCCCGGCCGGACGGCCGCGGCCGGCATCGCCACCTACCTGCGCAAGCCGGTCCGCCAGCAGGAGCTTCACGACGCCCTGGTCAGTCTCGCCGGCCGCGTCGCGGCCGGCGCCAACGCGGACCTTGCCCAGGCCGGGCAGGCCGCGAACGATGACCTCGCGGTGCCCGGCGCGCGAGTGCTGGTCGCCGAGGACAATCGGGTGAACGCGAAGCTGGCCGTGGCGATGCTCGAGAAGTACGGTTGTCTGGTCGACGTCGCCGCGGACGGCCTCGAGGCGCTCGAGGCGCTGGGCAGGGCCACCTACGACCTCGTGCTGATGGATTGCCAGATGCCAGAGCTCGATGGTTTCGAGGCGACCCGCCGGCTGCGGGCGCGCGAGGAAGCCGCGGGGCTGCCGCGCACGCCGATCGTTGCGATGACCGCCAACGCGATGGCGGGTGATCGGGAGCGATGCCTGGAGGCAGGGATGGACGACTACATCGCGAAGCCGGTACGCCCGGCGGATCTGCAGACCGCGGTCGCTCGCCACGTGACGCGGCGATACGGACGCCCGGTGCCGCAGGCGGACCCGCAGCGTGCTGCGCTCCCGGCCGACCCGACCGCCCTGCCGCTCGTTGACACGGCCGGCTCGCGGAGCTCGGCAGTCTCGAGGACGACGGGCCCGGGCTCATCGCGGAGCTGACCGCGCTGTTCGCCGGTGAGACCCCGCGGCTGATCGCCGGCGTCGTCGACGGGATCCGCGATGGCGACCTCAGCCGCGTTCAGGACGCGGCTCATACCCTCAAGGGCAGCGCGGGCACGATCGGCGCAACCCGGGTCGCGGAGCTCGCCCGGCAGATCGTGGAGATCGCCCGCGGCGGGTCGCTCGAAGGGACGGCGCCGCTGGCGTCCGAGCTCGACGCCACGTTCGCGATGACGCTGGACGAGCTGCGTGCCCTGCCTGCGGCGCCGGACGCGGCCGTGTCCACTCCCGGCGACCCGGCAGGAACGGCGGGCAGCGCGGAAGTCGAAGGCGAGACCGGCCCGACGATCAACCGAATGGGCTAGGCATCGTCACTCGCCGTTCGGCGCCGAGCTTGCGGCCAGCCCTTCGAGCCAGCCCTTCGAGCGATCAGCCGTCCAGCGGGTCGAGCAGGCCGGCGCGGTAGGCGAGGATCGCGGCCTGCGTCCGGTCGGCCGCCCGGAGCTTCCAGATGATGTTCTGGACGTGCTTCTTGACGGTGTCCTCGGCGATCGAGAGCTGGACGCCGATCTCCTTGTTGGTCATCCCTTCGGCGAGCAGCCTCAGCACGTCGAGCTCCCGCGGCGTCAGCGCGAACGCCTCGGCGCGGGCCCGGGCCGCCTCGGCCGGGGAGGGGGAGGGCTCCTCGATGGGTGCCATCAGGGCCTCCCGCAGCAGCCCGGGCTCCACTGCCAGCTGACCGTCGGCGACCGCAGCCATCGTGGACAGGATCTCTGCCGTCGATGCCTCCTTGAGCACGTAGCCGGCGGCGCCCCGCCGGATCGCCTCGAGCACGTAGCGCCGGTCGTTGTAGAGCGTCACCATCACCACCGCCACCGGATCGTCGAGCCGCTTGATCTCGTCCAGACAGGTGAGGCCGTCCATGCCCGGCATCCTGATGTCCAGCAGCACGATGTCCGGCCGCAGGCGCTCGATCTCCGCGAGCCCGTGCTGGCACCCGTCGGCCTCACCGACGACCTCCACCCAGTCGGCCGTCGACAGCATGGCCGTCAGCCCCCGGCGCGACATCTCGTGGTCATCGATCAGGAGGACGCGCCTCGGTGACTCGGTCATGCGGTCGCTCCCGATGCTGGTGTCAGTGCATCTGGCCTGCCCGGCGCGTCAGGCTGCGTGGTCGGAACGGAGATCCGGACGGTCGTACCCTCCCCGGCGCGGCTGCTCACCGCGACCTCACCCCCCAGCCACGCCGCATGCCTGGTGATTCGGCTCAGGCCCGTGGCCTGACCGTGTCCGTCCAGGACCACTGCGGGGTCGAAGCCGACTCCATCGTCGACAACGGAGATGATGCCGCGCTCGCGCGACGCTCGCAGCTGGATCCGGAGCCTCGACGGCCGGCCGTGCCTGACCGCGTTGCTGATCGCCTCGGTGGTCATCGCGAACAGCTCGCACTCGGCCGGGCCTCCAGCCATCGGCACGCGTGCCCCCCATCTCGACGCTGACATCGTGCGGTACGAGGATCGCGGAGGTAGATCTCGAGCGCGCCGGCGGGGCCCAGCTCCTCGAGACCGGGGGGCACGAGCGTGTTGAGGACCGAACGTACCTCGTGGATTGCCGTCAGCAGGCGCTCCTGCGCCGCCCGGAGATGATCCCCGGCGGCATCCGTCTGGGCACGGTCGAGCGACGTCCCGGCGGCCTCCAGGAACCGGTGGGCGCTGATCATCGACTGGGCAGCCGTGTCGTGCAGCTCGTGCGCCGCCCGGGTGCGCCCCGCCTCGGCCTCGCGCCGGACTTCCCGGGCCAGCGAGCTCAGGGAGGCGGCGTCACCACCGGCGTCGCGACTCCGGGCCAGCGCGGCGTACCGGCGCTGGAACGCCTCGCCGGTGGCGGTCACCTGGGTCAACGCGGCGGTTGCGGTCCGATGTCCCTCGCCCCGCGCGACCGCTGCTCCGCCTCCCAGCCGGCGAGCCCGGCCGGATCCCGCAGCCGCCGCACGGCACACCGGAGGGCGCCGCCACCGGGCAGGCCCGGGCCGCCCGGCTGCGCGACCCCGATCCGGAGCACAGCCACCGATGACAGCGAGCCGGCCGGGGCGGGAAAGGCGAGCAGGTGAATGCCGAACGGGCACACCTCGTCGATCGATCGACGGCTCCGGAGGACGTGCGTGACGAGCTCGATCGGGCAGCGATGGCAGCCCACGTCATCGATGCCGACGTGGGGGGCGCAGGCTGGATAGCCGTCCTCCCACCCGGCGACGAGCAGGGGCCCATCCGGCGGTGGCTGGGCGGACCCCGGGGAGGACGTCTCGGGGGCCGTCGCTCCCGGTCCCGACCGTGCCGGGTTCGCCCCACGGACCTCGGACAGACCCAGACGGGCATCGCGCGTGGTCGACCGATCGGCGCGAACCCAGAACTCCGCGGCCGCCAGGATCCGGCTGGTCTGCGTCTCGATCCCGGGCTGCATGTAGGCCGAGTGTACGCTGGCGCTGGATCCCAACCACGGCAGCACCCCGCCCGCCCTCCGCACGAGGCGGAGATCAGCCGCCCGAGCGGTAGGTCAGAACGTGGACTCGCTCGGGACGCCCAGGATGTTGAACCCGCCGTCGACGTACACCGTCTCGCCGGTGACCGCGCCGGAGAGGTCCGAGCCCAGGTAGACCGCGGTCCGCCCGACGTCCTCGATCGTGATGTGGGCGCGCAAGGGGGCCAGCTCGTCGAACGGGCCGTACAGCTTTCGGAAGCCGGCGATGCCCGATGCAGCGAGGGTCCGGATCGGGCCGGCGGAGATGGCGTTGACGCGGATCCCGTCCGGGCCGAGGTCGGCGGCGAGGTACCGGACCGACGCCTCGAGCGCCGCTTTGGCAACGCCCATCACGTTGTAGTGGGTCACGACCTTCTCGGCGCCGTAGTAGGTGAGCGTGATGATCGAGCCGCCGCGATGAAGATACGGACGGGCCTCGCGGGTCAACGCGACGAGCGAGTAGGCGGACACGTCGAGAGCGAGCGCGAAGCCGTCGCGGCTGGTATCCACGAAGCTGCCATCGAGATCCTCGCGCTTGGCGAACGCCAGCGCATGGACCAGGACGTCGAGATCTCCGTAGACCTCGCCCCACCTCGCGAGCACGGTCCGGATCTGCTCGTCCGACTGGACGTCGCACGGCTCCACGAAGGTGCTCCCGATCGACTCGGCCAGCGGGCGAACCCGACGCTCGATCAGGCTCTCGACCGAGGAGAAGCCGACGACCGCACCCTGGTCGTGGAACGCCTTCGCGATACCCCAGGCGATCGAGTGGTCGTTCGCGACGCCGAACACGAGCGCCTTGCGCCCCTCGAGCAGTCCCATCGGCAGCCTCCTCCTTCGGTACCCTGATGCGCATCATGCCCGAGTCCGCCCCGACCGACGACTCCCTGCGTGCATCGATGCACGGGGTTCGCGGCCTGATCCTCGACGTCGACGGCGTGCTCGTGCTCCGGGGCCAGCCGCTGCCGGGGGCGGAGGCCGCGCTGCAGCGGCTGGCGACGCTGGCCATGCCGTACCGGATCGTCACCAACTTCTCGACCGCGCATCGCGACTCGCTCGCCGTCCGCTTCAGCGGCCGGGGCATGGTCGTCGATCCCGACGACATCATCACCGCCGCCTCGGCAGCGGCCGCGTACACGGCGGAGACCTACCCCGGCCGGCCGCTCCTGGTGCTCGCCGCCCCCGACGCGATGCGCGAGTTCGCCGGGCAGCGGCTGCTGACGCCCTCGGAGGCGGATGCGGAGGATGCGGACGTGGCGGCCGTGGTGATCGGCGATGCCGGCGACGACCTGACGTTCGCCGACCTCGACGTGGCGTTCCGGGTGACCCGACGCGGGGCGGAGCTGCTCGGGATGCACCGCAACCCGTGGTGGCTCACCGCCCGCGGTGAGACGCTCGACTCGGGCGCGCTGGTCGCCGGGCTGGAGTTCGCGCTGAGTCGGCGGGCACGGATCCTGGGCAAGCCGTCGCCCGTCGTGTTCCGTCAGGCGGCGGCCGGGCTGGCCCGCGACCTCGGGCTGCGACGGTTGCCGCCGCCCGCGATCGCCATGGTCGGCGACGACCTTCGCTCGGATCTCGCGCCCGCGCGGCGCCTCGGCATGCGGACCGTGCTGGTGCTGACCGGAAAGACGCCGCATGACGAGCTCGCCGACGCGGTCAGGCTCGCGCGGTTCACCCCGGACGCCGTCGCCCCGTCGGTGGTGGAAGTGGTCGCGGCGCTTGGCTGACGACGGCCACGAACGATCGTACGCTGGTGATCTGGCGGGCGACCCTGCGCAAGCTGCGTGGCACACTCCGCGCATGGAACAGAGAGCGCCCACCCTGACCGACGGCGTGATCCGCCTCCGACGGCCGGTCGACGCGGACGCCGCGCCGCTGTGCGCTGCCGTGCTCGCGTCGCTGCCGGAGCTGACGCCGTTCATGCCCTGGGCAACTGCCGCCTTCGACGACACCGCAGCGCTCGAGTGGATCCGTGGCGAACGGGAGCCGGACGAGGTGCAGTACCTGATCGTGGGCGATGACGGCGAGGTTGCCGGCGGGTGCGGGCTCAACCTGTTCAACCAGGTCAACCGCTTCGCAAACCTCGGCTACTGGCTCCGGTCCGATCGCACCGGGCGGGGCTGGGCTACGCGTGCGACGGTGCTGCTTGCACGTCACGGGCTCACCCGGCTCGGACTCGAGCGGGTGGAGATCATGATGGCCATCGAGAACGAGGCCAGCCGGCGGGTCGCCGAGCGTGCGGGGGCGACCTTCGAGGGCACCCTCCGACATCGGTTCCTGCTCCACGGCGTGTACCACGACGCGAACCTGTACTCGCTGATCCGCCCGGATCTCGACTGAGCGACGAGGCGGAGCGCCGAGGCGAGCGGGCGCCGCGGCGGGCCGCCCAGCCCGTCCTCAGGCAGCCGGGCGCGTGACCCGCACGTCGTCCACGCCGGCCTCGACGAGCGAATGGCCGCCTCCGTCCTCGGCCTCGAACCGGAGGTGGATCGTCTGGCCGGCCCACGCGTCGAGGTTGGCCGTTGCCGTCCGCCATCGGCCGGCGAGCAGCGTCGCCTTGCCGATGCGCTGCCAGACCACGGACTGCGTGCCATCCTCGGCCTCGACGATCGCCCGCAGGTGGTCCGCGGACGTCGAGCTCGTCTGGTGCGCCCACAGGTAGCGGAAGCTCAGCGTCTGGCCGGGCCCGGGCGGCAAGGTGATCGCGGTGGAGCGGACGGTCGTGCGACCGTCGAGGTCGTGCGACGAGGCCCTCCGCCCTGCCTTGAGGCCCGTGACCAGAGCCGCCCGCCCAGACGGCGTCGTTGTCGGCTGGATCGTCACGCCGGCCGCCGTCGTGCGGGCCGGGTTGCCCCGCGCCCAGCGTCCGCTCGCCGGCGCCGTGTCCGTCCCGTCCGGGTTCACCGTCCATCCCCGGCCAACCTCGAGATCGTCGTCGAACGCGCCGCATCGAGCCTGTTTCACCTCCGCACCGAGCACCGCGAGCGGGCACCAGGCGTGCTCTGCGAGCCACAGCGCGGCCTCCTTGTTGCGCCCGGTCTCCGTCGCGATCATCGGCGTCTTCGGGTAGTCCTGGTTCGACAGCTCGAAGGTGTACGAGAAGATCCGGTACTTGCCGTACTCGTAGTCGCGCGACGTGCCCGAGGTGATGTACAGGTCGCTGGCCTGCTCGGCGCGATAGCCGTTGGTCGCGGCCATGTGCCGTCCGATCCTCGCCAGTGCGGCGCGGTCCTGGGACGTCATGTCGGGCGGGACGTTCCGCTTCGTGTAGCCGTACGGCCACATCACCAGCCGCCCGTACTCGTGGAAGGTGATCGCAACCCGGATCTGCTGGCGGCCGCCCACCACCCGGCTGGCCAGGAAGTCACGGAACGCGCGGGTCTCGGGTGCCGAGAAGGGCGCCGGACCACGGTAGGTGATCGCCAGGGGGTTGCTGCTGGTCCGCCCTCCGCCGCCCCACCTGTAGCCGTAGTTGCGGTTGAGGTCGGTGCCGATCGCCGTCGAGCCCGCATTGGGCTGGCGGTTCTTGCGCCAGTAGTGAAAGCGTCCGTTCCTGATGTCGAACTGGGCGCCGTCGGGGTTGACCGCGAACACGATCCAGATCTCGCGGGTGTTCACGATGTTCGTGATCCTGGCGTCGCTGCCGTATCCGTCGGCGAGCCAGTGCAGGATCTGCAGCGTCATCTCGAGGCCCATGTGCTCGTCGCTGTGGTGGAGTCCGTCGTACAGGACCTCGGGCTCGCTCTCGTCGACCGCGACGTTGTCGCTCACCTTGGCCGCCCACAGCTGGCGACCCTGGTAGCTGGTGCCGATCGAGAGCAGCCGGACGATGTCGGGATGGGCCGCCTGGACGGCCTGGATGTCGGCGACCATCTCCGGGTAGGTGTGGAACCCCTCCCACCCGGCGGGAAACTCGGATGCCGCGCGGGCGCTCGCCCCGATGAGCGGCGCCAGCGGCCCCACCGGCGGGACAGCGATCGCCATCGGCGTGGCCAGGGCGAGGGCGGCGACCAGCGGCGCGATGCCGCGTCCGATCCGGCTCGTCATGGGTCCATCATGCGCGCCAAGGCTGCCGCTGACCATGCTCTGCGGCTCACCGTCGACCGCTGTCTCGCACCCGGGATCAGCGGATCAGGGCGGGCGTCGGCCTCCGGGTGTCGGCGCCTCCGGCGGTGCCGTCGGACCGATGCCATGCGCTCCTCGCCCGGTGCGGTCGGGCCGGACTACACTCGATCCAACGATCGACCGTTCAGTCGCGCGCCCGCCGATCACGCGGGTCGCGCCCCACGGGAGCACTGCGATGACCGCCCAGCGGATCAAGATCACGTATGCGACCCTGCGCGCCGACAACGAGGAGCTGCACCAGCTCTACGAGGCCGGGCTGGAGAAGGCGAAGGGCCGCCTCGGTGCCTACCACCGGAACTTCGTCGACGGTGCCGAGCGAGACGGGGACGGCACGTTCGAGATCCGCTCGCCCATCGACACCGAGATCCTGGTCGGCACCTTCGCGAAAGGCACCCGCAAGGACGTCCAGGACGCGATCGCCGCCGCGCGGCGGGCGCAGCCCGCCTGGTTCCGCCTCGGCTGGGCCGAGCGCCTCATGATCCTGCGGCGCGCGGCGGAGCTGATCTCCGAGCGCCAGATGGAATACGGCGGCCTGATGGCGGTCGAGGTCGGCAAGACCCGGCTCGAGGCGCTGGGCGAGGTCGAGGAGGCTGCCGACCTGATCCGCTACTACGCGAAGACGGCCGAGGACAACGCGTTCTACGACCACCCGATGGACAACCTGGGCGACGCCACGGTCCACACCCGGACGATCCTGCGCCCGCACGGCGTGTTCGCGGTCATCAGCCCGTTCAACTTCCCGATGGCGCTCGCGGTCGGTCCGTCGGCGGCCGCCATGATGGCCGGCAACGCGGTCGTGTTCAAGCCGGCGTCGGCGTCGGCGATGACGGCGATCGCGATCATGGAGGCGTACCGCGACGCCGGCGTCCCCGATGGCGTGTTCAACCTCGTCATGGGTCCCGGCGACACGGTGGGCGACGAGCTCCAGACGAACCAGGGCATCGACGGCATCGTGTTCACCGGCTCGTACGAGGTCGGGTTCCAACTGTTCCGCAACTTCAGCACCCGCTATCCGCGGCCGTGCATCGTCGAGATGGGCGGCAAGAACCCGGCCATCGTGCTCCAGAGCGCCGACCTCGAGGAGGCGGCCGAGGGGATCATGCGCGCCGCCTTCGGCTACGGCGGGCAGAAGTGCTCCGCCAACAGCCGGGTCTACGTCGAGAAGCCGGTCCACGACGAGCTGGTCAAGCTGCTGGTCGAGAAGACCGAGAAGCTCACGGTCGGCGACCCGTTGCCGCGCCCGGCGTTCCTGGGGCCGGTCATCGACCAGCGCGCGGTCGAGCGCCACCAGCAGGCGGTCGCCGAGGCGCGCCGCGACGGCACCGTGTTCACCGGTGGCGAGCACCTCACCGACGGCGCGCTCGCGCGCGGCTACTACGTGGAGCCGACGGTGGTCGGCAAGCTGCCCGCATCGCACCGCCTGTTCCAGGACGAGCTGTTCGCGCCGTTCACGGCCGTCCACGCGGTGGACTCGCTGGACGAGGCGTTGACCCTGGCCAACGACAGCGTGTACGGGCTGACCGCGGGCGTGTACTCGTCGGATCCGGCCGAGGTCCAGCGCTTCCTCGAGGAGATCGAGGCGGGCGTGTTGTACGTCAACCGCCGCGCGGGCGCGACCACCGGCGCCTGGCCGGGCGTCCAGGCGTTCGGCGGCTGGAAGGGCTCGGGGTCGACGGGCAAGGCCGGGCTGTCGATGTACTACGTCGCCCAGTTCCTGCGGGAGCAGAGCCACACCGTGGTCGACTGACGCCGGCGGGGACAGCGCGCCTCACCTGGCCGCGGCGCCGGTCGGGCACGCCGACTGGTTCTGAGCCTCGGGCTGGCACACGCCATCGTGGTTCCCGGTAGCGGCCAGCTTGCTCCATCGCAGCGCGTCCCACGCCGTCCGCAGCGCGTCCGCGCAGGAATTGGCCTCCGCAGGCGTCCAGGACGCTCCTTTCAGGCCGCATCGCACGGTCCGGGCGCGGCCCATGGCAGGGTTTGGCAGATCCCGGGAACGGGGCGGTCGACTACCGTCCCGATCCAGCGCAATCGCGATCCGGGACGTGCGTGGGCCGGCACGGCACGGACCGAACGCACGGCACCTTCGGGCACCGGGCGCTCGGGCCCCTCTGCTATCCTGCCGATATTCAGACTGCATAACCTCTATGCGTTCTGGCGGGCTGTTCGGGGTGACCTGCGGGCACTCGCGGAGGGCGGTGCCAGGCGCTGGAGCATGGCACCGGCCCAGCCGGCAAGGAGGCCTCGTGTCGACCCCGTTCCAGGCGCGTCCCGTTCCCGACATCGTCACCGCGCCGCCGGGTCCCAAGGCTCGCGCGCACATCGAGTTCGACCACGCCTGGACGAGTCCCAGCCTGCCCCGTGCGTACCCGATCGTGCCCGTGCGCGGGCGCGGCTGCGCGATCGAGGACATCGACGGCAACCTGTTCCTCGACTTCACCGCGGGCATCGCCGTCAACAGCACCGGGCACAGCCACCCCGACATCGTGGCCGCGATCCAGCGCCAGGCGGCGGAGCTCGTGCACTACAGCGCGAGTGATTTCTACCTGCCGATCTACGCCGAGGCTGCCGCCGAGCTCGCCCGCATCTCACCGATGGAGGACGGCGCGCGCGTGTTCATCGGCAACTCGGGTGCGGAAGCCGTCGAGGCCGGCATGAAGCTCGCCCGCCACCACACCCGACGGCCGAACGTGATCGCGTTCCTGGGCGGGTTCCACGGCCGGACGATGGGCGCCGTGAGCCTGACCGCGAGCAAGGCGAAGTACCACGACCACTTCGGGCCGATGCTGCCCGGCATCTACCACGTCCCGTTTGGCAGCGAGGGGCTTGACGAGATCGAGGACCGGATCTTCAAGCGCCTGATGCCCGCCGACGAGTTCGCCGCCGTGATCGTCGAGCCGATCCAGGGCGAGGGCGGCTACGTGGTGCCGGACGACGACTTCCTGCCCCGGCTCCGGGAGCTGTGCGATCGACACGGGATCCTGCTCATTGCCGACGAGGTCCAGTCGGGCGCCGGTCGCACCGGCAAGATGTGGGCGATCCAGCACTGGGGCGTCGAGCCCGACATCCTGCTGACCGCCAAGGGCATCGGCTCCGGCATGCCGGTGGGGGCGATGATCGCCAGGACCGACCTCATGACCTGGGGCCCGGGAGCGCACGGCAGCACCTACGGCGGCAACCCCGTGGCGCTGGCGGCCCTGCTCGAGACGATCCGGCTGCTCGAGAACGGGCTGATCGCCAACGCGGCGATCCGGGGCCGCGAGATCATGGACGGCCTGCGGCCGCTCGTCGATCGCTTCCCGGCCTTCGTGAAGGAGGTCCGCGGCAAGGGCCTGATGATCGGCATCGAGCTCGACTCGGGCGAGACGGCGGAAGCGGTCCAGCTGCAGGCATTCGAGCGCGGCCTGCTCGTGCTCGAGGCGGGCGATTGCGCGGTCCGGATGTCACCACCGCTCGTCGTCTCGCAGGCGGAAGCCAGCACGGCAGTTCGGATCTTTTGCGACGCCGTGGCCCACGTCGCCGGTCACCGCCGCGAAGACCTCCGCGAGGTGCAGTCGGAGATCCGTGCAGGGCTCGCCACCGAGGGCTTTGGCGCCGAGGGCTGATCGGGCACACTTCTCACCAGCGGCCCGTGCACCCGGCGACACCGCGGGCCGCCGGACCACGAAGACCGGAGGCAGCGCCACCCGATGCCCGGCAAGCTCTGCTCGATGCACGATGCCGTCTCGGATCTGGTCCGTGACGGCGATACGGTCGCGATCGAGGGCTTCACGCACCTGATCGGATTCTCGGCCGGGCACGAGATCATCCGCCAGCGCAAGCGCGATCTCACCCTGGCCCGGATGACGCCGGACCTGATCTACGACCAGATGATCGCGGGCGGCGTCGCCCGCAAGCTGATCTTCAGCTGGCTTGGCAACCCCGGCGTCGGAGGCCTCAACGCCATCCGCCGCCGGATCGAGCCCGCCGCGGTCGGGGAGGGCACGCCGCTCGAGATCGAAGAGTACAGCCACTTCGGCATGGTCTCCCGATACACCGCGGGCGCCGCCAACCTGCCGTTCATGCCGCTCCGGTCGTACTTCGAGACCGACCTCCCCAAGGCCAACCCGCTGATCCGCCCGATCCGCTCGCCCTACTCCGACGAGACGGTGTATGCGGTGCCGCCGCTCAACCCGGACGTGACGATCGTCCACGCCCAGCGGGCCGACGCCGAGGGCAACACCCAGATCTGGGGGCTGCTGGGCTGCCAGAAGGAGGCCGCGTTCGCCGCCGACCGGGTGATCGTAGTGGTCGAGGAGCTGGTCGACGAGGCGGTGGTCCGGGCCGATCCGAACCGGACGGTGATCCCGGGCCTCATCGTGGATGCGGTGGTGGTCGAGCCGTTCGGGGCGCACCCCTCCTACGTCCAGGGCGCTTATGACCGGGACAACCGCTTCTATCTCGACTGGGACCCGATCAGCCGCGACGAGGACGCGCTCCAGGCCTGGCTGCGCGAGTGGGTCCACGACCTCGACGGGCGGGCCGCGTACGTGGACAAGCTGGGCGCGGACCGGGTCGCCTCCCTGCGACCCGGCAGCGCGCCCTCGGGTTCGGTCGAGTACGGAGCGTACCGATGACCGGCGAGCCGGTGGTCGGGCCGTTCTCCAAGTCCGAGATGATGATCGTGGCGGCCGCGCGCGAGCTGGCGGGCCAGCGCGTCTGCTTCGTCGGTGTCGGGCTGCCCAACATCGCCGTCAACCTCGCCAAGCGCACCGTCGCCCCGGGCCTCGAGCTCGTCTACGAGGCAGGCGTGTTCGGCGCCCAGCCGGCCCGGCTTCCCCTGAGCATCGGCGATCCGACCATCGTGACCGGTGCCACGGCGGTGGTCTCGATGTTCGAGCTGTTCGCCTTCTATCTGCAGCGCGGCCTGGTCGACGTGGGCTTCCTGGGCGCGGCGCAGATCGATCGCCTGGGCAACATCAACACGACCGTCATCGGTGACTACGCGGCCCCGAAGACACGCTTGCCCGGATCGGGCGGCGCGTGCGAGATCGCGATCAACGCCCGCCAGGTGTTCGTGATCATGCGCCAGTCGAAGCGCAGCTTCGTCGACCGGATCGACTTCCGGACCTCGCCCGGCAACCTCGGCGGTGCCGAGCAGGCCGAGGCGATCCGGCGCGCGGGCGGCTGGCACGGGCGCGGACCGAGCGTGGTGGTGACCGACCTCGGCATCTGGCATTTCGACGAGACCGGCGAGATGCGCCTCGACTTCCTCCATCCGGGGGCGACGCTCGACGAGGTGCGAGCGACGATCGCCTGGGTACCGAAGATCAGCCCGGACGTGGCGACCACACCGCCGCCGACCGACGAGGAGCTGCGGCTGGTCCGCGAGGAGCTGGATCCGGGGGGCGTCTACACGAAGTAGGGATGCCGAGCGGCCCGGGAGCGCGGCCCAGGTGCGCATCCGGGAGCGCGGCCTGGGAGACGGAGCAACGGCGCGGGGCGGCCTATTCCTGCTCCCGTGTGCGGACGACCAGGACCGGGCACGGCGCATGCCGCACCACGTGCTCCGAGACGCTGCCCAGGAAGAACCGGCCGACGGCACCCCGCCCGTGGCTCCCGACGAGCACCAGGTCGACGTGCTCCGCCTCGGCCGCCTCGACGATCATGTCGCCCGGGTCACCCTCCCACACCAGGAACGACACCGTGACTCCCTCGCTCCGGCCGCGCTCGACCAGGGTCTGGGCCAGCTGCTCTCGCCGATCGCGCACCTGGTCCATCCGGGCGCCGTAACGGCCACCGGGCCGGAGCAGCGTCCCCGGGTCGATCACCGACACCACCAGCAGGGCCGCCCCGAGCCTGCGGGCCAGCTCGAACGCCTCGTCGGTCGCGGACAGCGACGCCTCGCTCAGATCGGTCGCCAGCAGCAGTTTGTCGTGCCGCGGCGGCGGTCCCTGGCGGCCCGCCGCGAAGGCCACGCTCGTCATGTCAGTCGGTCCATCTCGATCGGCGCACGGTCGGGGTCCCCACTCAGCTCGCCGGCAGGACGGCGAGCGCGGTCACCATCCCGAGCATCCCGTCGGGCCCCTCGGCCTGGGGCAGGACTTGGCAGTGGAAGGCCCACACGCCGGGCCGGGTGCAGTCGATGATGGCGTCCCAGCGCTCGCCGGGGTTCACGCCCAGCGTGTCGCAGTGGAAGGCGGCACGGCCCAGGTCAGCGCCGTCACGGGCGACCACGTTCATGCGGAAGCCGTGCAGGTGCCACGGGTGCGTCATCGTGCCCTCGTTCATGAACCGGATCAGGACCTTGTCGCCGACCTGGGCCACGATCGGCGTGGTCGCGGGGAACCCGTGGCCGTTGATCGTGAACCCACCCAGGGCGTCGTTGTGGATGAACACGACCTCCTGGGTCACCCCGTACCTCTGGTCGTACCGGTCCGCGGGCTTGCGCGGGTCGACGATGAACGCGCCCAGCAGGCCCCGCCCAACCTGGTCGGTGGCGTTGTGGTGGGAGTGGTACATGTGCGAGCCGGCGGGGGTCGCCACGAACTCGTAGCTGTACGTCTCCCCGGGAACGAACGGGATCTGGGTCACGAAGGCGACCCCGTCCTGCGTGAAATCCGCGGGCTCGAGCCCGTGGAAATGGACGCTGGTGGACTCGGCCAGGTTGTTGGTGAAGTTGACCCGGACCTTGTCGCCCTCGACCACCCGCAGCAGGGGTCCCGGCCACATCCGGTTGTACCCCAGTGCCTTGACCGGGGGCGTCTGCGCGTCGATCGGCCAGTCGATCTCGTCGATCGTGAGGGTGAACACCCGGGTCCCGTCGGGGTCGATGACGGGGTCCAGCGGCAGATTGCCCTGGGCCACGCCGGCGAACTCCGGCTCGTCGGTGTTGGGCCCCAGGACGTTGTCCAGGATCGCGCTCATCCCCAGCGGCCCGGACAGGTTGCCCATGAACCGGCGAACCTTGATCTGCGCGTTCAGGTCGTGCTGTGTCCAGCCGGCCGGCAGCGGGACCGAGGGCGATGGGGACGGCGCGATCGAGGGGGCGATCGAAGCCGAGGCCGAAGGCGCGGACGACCCCGATGCCGATGGTGACCCGGATGGGCTGCTGGTCGGGGTCGGCGGGGCCGTGGGACCCGGACCGAAGCTCCATGAGGGAGCCACGGACGTCCCGCAGGCAGCGACGCCGGCCGCCACCAGGCCGCCGCCGGCGAGTCCGGCGGCGCGCAGGAACCCGCGTCGGCTGAGCGCGCCGGTCGCCGGAACGCCGGGCTCCTGGTCTGGCTCGGCCGGGGACGTGTCGGTCGGCGGGGTGACGGTGGGTTCCACGAGGACGCGTTTCTCCGGTGCGGCGGGGACGGGTGGTTTGGGAATGGTCCCGGTGAGCGGACGCTCGTGCGAAGGGGCCAATGGCCCCAAGGGCGGGGACCGAGCGTCCCGCGCCGCGCGGCAGGCTGCTAGTCTCCCATCAAATGTCCGCCCGGCCTCCGTCCATCGCCGCGTTCCCGATCGTCGAGATCCTCGAGGCCCTGGACGGCTGGCAACGCGATCCCGGCACCGACCAGCGGGATGCCGTTGCGGCTGCGCTGGCGCGCGTCCTCGACGCCGCCAACGTCCGCGGAGGGATCCTCGAGATCACGGCGTCGCCGCTGCTGCCGCTGGTCGTCGGCGCGGGCACCCTGGCGGGCCTGCCGGAGGATGCGGACAAGGCACGGCTCAGCGGTCACGACCTTGCGCCGGGTAGCGATCGCGCGCCGCTCGGGCGGTTGCTCCTCGATGCCAGCGATGGCGGCGCCGCTGCCGACGCCGTCGCCCGTGGGATCGCGCTGGCCGTTGACGGGGCGTGGTCGCGGGCGGTGGCCCACAGCCGGGTCGAGCAGATGGCCGCCCTCGAAGCGGCGACCCGGGCGGTGGCGGCCGAGCTCGACATCGATCGCGTGCTGCAGCTGATCGTCGATCGCGTGCGCGACCTGATCGGCGCCCGGTTTGCCGCCCTGGGCATCGCCGACGTGCAGGGGCGGATCGAGCGGTTCATGACCAGCGGCATCTCGCCCGAGGGTCGCGCCGCGATCGGCGACGTCCCCCGGGGCCACGGCCTGCTGGGGCTGATCATTCGCGAGAGCCGTACGGTTCGGGCCGAGGACATCAAGCGCCATCCGGCCTGGTTCGGGTTCCCGCCCCATCACCCGGTGATGACCTCGTTCCTTGGAGCGCCGGTGCTGGTGAAGGGAAGGTCGGTCGGCAACCTGTACCTCGCCGACAAGCGGTCCGGCGAGCCGTTCAGCGATGACGACGAGCGGCTGGTGGAGATGTTCGCAGTCCATGCCGGGATCGCCATCGACAACGCCCGTCTCCACGATCAGGTCCAGCGCCTGGCGGTGGTCGACGAGCGTGAACGCATCGGCAAGGACCTCCACGACGGGATCATCCAGTCGATCTACGCGGTGGGCCTGTCGCTCGAGGACGTGCCCGAGCTCGTCGAGGGCGAGCCGGGGCGCGATGAGGCCATCGCGAGGGTGGATCGGGCGATCGACGCGCTCAACCTGGTGATCGCGGATATCCGCTCCTACATTCTCCGGCTCCGAACCTCGGGCGGCGACGAGGAGGATCCCGTGGCCGCAATCGCCAGGCTGGGCGAGGAGCTCGGGATGCACGCCGTGGTGGACCTCGAGATGGACCTGGCGGGCGGGGCGACCTCGATCCGGTCGCTGGTGCCGGATCGGCGGTCGGACCTGCTGTTCATCGCGCGCGAGGCCTTGTCCAACGTCGCGCGCCACGCCGACGCCACACGCGTGCAGCTCACGCTCGACGAGGAGGATGGCCAGCTGGTCCTGGTGATCGAGGACAACGGGCGAGGGTTCGATCCGGCCAAGGTGCCCGGACCCGATGCCGTTGGCCACCACCAGGGCCTGGCCAACATGCGCGATCGTGCGATCGGGATGGGGGGGACATTCACGATCGGCCGCCCCGATGCGACGGGCACGCGTATCATCGTGCGAGTGCCGGTGACGTCCAACACCGGCTCCGGGGAGCACGCTCCCTCTGCGCTCTCGGAGATGCTTGACCGTGACTGACCTGACCTCGCGCCCCCTGCGGCTGCTCGTCGTCGACGACCATGAGGTCGTCCGGCAAGGCCTGGTGGCGCTGCTCGATCGACGCGAAGGTTTCCAGGTCGTGGCCGAGGCCGGAACGGCCGCCGAGTCCATTGAGCAGGCTCGCCGGTTCCAGCCCGACATCGTCGTGATGGACGTCCGGCTGCCCGATGGATCGGGGATCGAGGCGTGCCGCGAGATCCGGGCCGAGCTGCCCGAGACGCGCGTCGTGATGCTCACCTCGTACCCGGACGAGGAGGCCGTGCTGTCGGCCATCGTGGCCGGCGCCTCGGGATACCTGCTCAAGCAGATTCGCGCCCGGGACCTCGTCGCGGCGCTGGAGTCGGTGGGTCGCGGCGAGTCGCTGCTCGACCCGGCCGTGACCGAGAAGGTGCTCGAGCGCGTGCGCCGGATTGCGACCGGCGCCTACACCGACGAGATGGCGCAGCTCACCGCCCAGGAGCAGCGGATCCTGCTGCTGGTCGCGGAGGGCAAGACCAACAAGGAGATCGCAGCCGAGGTCTTCCTGTCCGACAAGACGGTGAAGAACTACGTGAGCTCGATCCTGTCCAAGCTGAACCTCGAGCGACGCGCCCAGGCGGCGGCCTTCGTCGCCAAGCACCGGCTGGATCGCGGCGGAGGCTGAGTCGCCCGCTTGGAGGACGATCTCGTCGGCTGGGGGCGGGTCCTCCGGATCGAAACGCGCGGCCGCGTCACGGGTCGATCAGCGCGTGCGACTGTCGGGTTCGTGGAGCGGGCGGACGGCTCGCTCGTGGTGGCCGCCAGCTCTCCCGACGCTCACTGGGCCCTGAACCTGCTCGACGACCCGGGGTGCCGGATCACCATCGGCGACGCGGTCTGGGATGCAACTGCCCGGCTGCTCGAGGGGTCGCAGCATGCCGAGGCCGTCCGCGACCTGATCCTGCGCTACGGCACGCCGTCGGAGAACCTCGGCTCGGGGCCGGCGTTCGAGATCGAGCGCGCGACCGACTGAGCATCGACGCTGGATCCGTCCCGGCGTGCCCGTTCGCTACGGGGTGACGGTGACGTGGAGCACCGGGCAGGCTCCGCTCGTCTGCTGCATCGTGCGGTCATCAGTGCACAGGCCGCTTGTGGTGAGCACGACGTCACCGGGCGCGACTGCCTGGTAGCGGCCGGTCGACACACCGTCCTCCTGCGCGATCAGCCGCAGGACCGCGTCATCCGGGCTGGCGGGGAGCGGGTACACAGGAACGGGCGGAGACGCGCCCACCGGCATCTCGGTGGTCATGTGCAGATCGATCTCCTGCCCAACGTGGACGCGCACGTCAGTGGGGCTCGTGAACAGCATGGCCGCGCAGTTCCCGATCAGCACCGGCTGGCCATCGTCGATCCGGTACAGGGCCGCGACACCGCATGCGGTCTTGCCCCCGCCGGGCGCCCACACCCACCAGGTGGCCGCCTGTCCCGTCTCCGCGCTGATGCTGTCGATCTGGATCGAGGACCGGGTGTTCGGTGCGTCGCAGCGGGGCACCAGGGGACCGACCAGCCGCGTCTCGATGCCGCCGCCGCCGGCCGTGAAGGTCACGCGGACGTCGAGCGGCCCCGGGTCATCGCCGCACCAGTTCAGCCAGTAGGCGGTCAGGCCGGCGTCGTTCACCACCCCCGGGCGCAGCACAACCCGGCTCGATGGATCGCCCAGCGGCGGCTCGGCCTGCAGGTCGAGCGCCTTGCCGTTCGAACCGATCAGGGTCACCGTCGCCGGCACGCCCGGCAGCGAGCAAGGCGCCGCGCCTCGGTTCGTTAATTGCACGCCGATGTGGACCACGCCCGCCTCGCCGTCGCGGCCCGCGACCGCGGCCAGGGCATTCGGATCGCACGCGGGCACGTCGGCCAAAGGTGATGACGACGGGGGCGGGGGTGTGGACGGTTGCGAGACACTCGGCAGGGTGTCGCTGTTCACGACGACCAGCCAGTCCGCCCAGCCCTGGGTGACCGGGGTATCGGGATCGTCCTCCTGCCAGACCATGAGCGGGCCGGTCACCGTCACACCGAAATGCGCCGGCAGCGACACCAGGTGCCGTTGGGCACGGTCGTAGACGATGGTCGGTTCCTGCTTCCAGCCCACGACCCGGTCGTTGAGGGTCGGCCACTCCAGGTGGTCAGCCGAATCCTCACCGCGCGCGATCTCCACCGGAGGCGACGGCCGGCCGACATCCTGGACCAGCCAGATCGACAGCCCCTGCGGATCCGCGTAGACGGCGCTGGCGCCGTGGAGCACGAGCTCGACCGGGCTGATGTCGAGCTGTCCCGTGTACCCGGTCTCGAGGTTCGAGACGTGGACGCTCGACGGCTCCGGATCCAGCGTCGACCAGGTCAGCCAGGGCCACGACAGCTGCGGCGAGCCGGCGGACGTCGCGAGGGTCGTGATCTCGCCTGTCGCGAGATCGGCCTCGCGGACCACGGCGTTGGCCGTCTGTCCCGCCTGCACGCCCGTGCCGATCGCCTGCCCCCAGACCGCGAGACCGTGGTTGACGGCCACGTCCGACAACGGACCCGGGATGGGCTTGCCGTTGTGCTCGACCGCGCGGGCGAGCTCGCGAACCGCGTGCGTCTGGAGGTCGAAGGCACGCAGGCGCCAGTCGAGGAAGCCCGGTGCGTCATCGGCCTCGGTCCACACGATCCAGCGTCCATCGGAGGCCGCCGACAGCATCTGGCTCCGGGGTGTGGTCAGCCTGCCCATCGTCACCAGCTTGCCCGTCGTCACCTCGTACAGCACGGCATAGACCGGGTCCTTGAACACCTCCACCGGGGCCACGAACGCGTTGGGCTCGCTCACTCCGATCAGGTAGCGGCCGTCAGGCGTGGCCGCCAGATGGAACACGAAGTGGCGATCAGGCCCGATCTCGACCGGCAGCCGGATGGTGTCGAGGTCGCCCCAGGCCGCTGCGGCCGGGACGGCGACCGATTCGTCGGGCGGCAGGGTGACCACGGCTTCCGGCGACGGCGACGTGCCACTCGGGCCCGGCGAGGTCGTCGTGATCGGTGAGGCCGACGCCGGCCGGGTGGGTGGTCCGCTCGTCGGGCTCGCGGGTCCGCGCAGGCTGGAGACGACGAGGAGTCCTCCCGCGATCGTGACGACGGCGATGACCGTCAAGGCGACAGCCAACCGGCCGACAGGGCCGCCACGCCAACCGGTCGACAGGCGGCGCACCGGTGCGGTTCGCCTTGGCCCGGACCCGATCCGGGCGGCGAACGAACGCAGGCTCGACGGTGCCGCTGGCGTGTCCGCATGCCGGAACCACGAGCGGAGCTCGTCCTCCAACGGTTCGTCAATCCGGTCGCGCGGGTCGCTCATCGCGGATCTCCTTCGGCGCGAGCTCGGCACGCAGGGCTCCGAGCGCGTAGTGCAGTCGTGACCGCACGGTCCCCGAGGGCAAGCCGAGACGCTCGGCGATGGCGTCGGTGGGGAGGTCGGCCCAGTAGCGGAGCACGATCACCACCCGCTGTTCGGCGCTGAGCCGGCCCAGTGCCTGTCCGATGGCGTCGCGCTCGATCGGACCGGCGAACGGGTCTCGGCCGGCGATGGAGGGCTCGTCAGGTAGCGGAACCTGCGACCGCCGCGACCGCCGACGCAGGTGCTCGAGACAGGTGTTCACGACGATGCGCTCGAACCACGCGTCGAACCGGCCACGATCCCGGAGGCGGGGCCAGGCAGACCATGCGGCCAGCAGCGCCTCCTGGCAGGCGTCCTCGGCGTCGGTGGCATTGCCCAGCAGATGCCAGGCGAGCCCATAGGCGCGGTCGAGCCGCGGTCCGACGAGCCGGTGGAACGCATCGGCGCGCTCCGCCTGATCGCCCGCCTGTTCGGCCCCCCTCGTCATTCGCACCTCGGCTGTCGATGCCGCGCCCGTCACACCATTCCAGACGGTCTGGCAGGCTCGGATGTTCACTGGCCGAGCCTCACGAGCAGGGGCCAGACTAGGCTGCATCGAAACGGAGGGGGAAATGCGAAGTCCAGGTCATCGATCCCGAGCACTCGTCGTTGCGACCATCGCGCTGGTCGCGGCCGGCTGCGGGACGAGCCCATCTCCGGCTCCTCCGACGGCGCCGCGGATCGGGTCATCGACCCCGAACTCGATAGCACCCACGGCCGTGCCCACGGTCTCGTCTTCGACCGATCTTCCGTCCCCGTCGCCTTTGCCGTCCCCGTCGCCCTTGCCGTCCCCGTCGGTTGTCGGCCCGAGCCTCATCGGTCGTCTCGCGTGCAGCGGGTTCGAGGAGGTGAGCTTCCCGGCCAGCACCCTCAGCGGGCCTGCGGATGCGGAGCTGGCGCAGACCGTCCAGGCACTTGCCCTGCGCGCATTCCTGACGTCGGCAGAAGACGAAGGCTACCCGGCGGTGGGCTGGCGGATCGCCTCGTCGAGCACCGATCGCGTCGACTATTTGGCGCCAGGGAACGACGGCTGGTGGTTCGTGTCTGTGGAGGACATCCCGGACGAGGGTGGCTGGCAGGCGTGGGAATACGGTGGGTGCGACCCGCAGGTCGAGCTGCCAGGCGGCTTCGGCTTCGCCAGCTGGGTGCTCGACCCGGCGAACCTGCCCGCGGCGGACGCGACGAGCTTGACCATCCTCGCGACCGAGCTTGCATGCGCGAGCGGGCGACCGATGGCCGGTCGGCTGACAACCCCGATCGTCGTCGAGACGCCCGACGCCGTGACGATCGCGGTCGTCGTTCGAACGCGTCCGGGTGACCAGGACTGCCAGGGCAATCCATCCGAGCCGGTGTTGATCCAGCTGGCGCAGCCGCTCGGCGGTCGCGCCTTGTTCGACGGCAGCGCGTACCCGGCCGAGCGCCGCCTGTGACCACCGGCAACGTCCGCCAGACGGCCGCTACCCATCGATCGAAGCGCGACGCGACCCCGGGCTCGTTGTCAGCCCGCCGGACCGCGACCATCCGGGTCACCTGGACCTAGACTCGATCCATGCGTATCGTCAGCCCTCAGGAAGCCGTCGCCGGCATCAAGTCCGGCGACCAGATCTACGTCCAGTGCGCCGCCGCCACACCCGAGGTCCTGCTCCAGGCGCTGGTGGATCGGGCGGAGGACCTCCACGACGTCGGTGTCGCGCACCTCCACTGCGAGGGGCCGGGACCGCACCTTGCCCCCGAGATGGCGCCTCACTTCCGGCACCGGGCCCTGTTCATCGGACCCAACGCCCGGAAGGCTGTGAACGAGGGACGGGCCGACTACGTCCCGGTGTTCCTGTCCGACGTTCCCCAGCTGTTCGCCTCGGGCGTCCTGCCGCTCGATGCGGTGTTCGTCAACGCGACGCCGCCCGATGCGCACGGGTTCTGCTCGCTGGGCGTCTCGGTCGAGGCGATGCACGCCGCGATCGACGCGGCGAGGACCGTGATCGTCCAGCTCAACCGGGCGATGCCGCGGACGCTCGGTGAGTCGTTCATCCACGTCAGCCAGATCGATCTTGCGGTCGAGGTCGACGATCCGGTCCACGAGGTCGCTAAGCCCGCGATCGGCGATGTCGAGCGGCGGATCGGACAGTTCATCGCCGACCTCGTCACGGACGGCGCCACGCTCCAGTTCGGCATCGGTGCCATCCCGACGGCAACCGCGGAGTTCCTCGTCGACAAGAAGGACCTCGGCATCCACACGGAGATGTTCACCGATGCCGTGGTGGACCTGGTCGAGGCCGGCGTGATCACCGGTGACCGCAAGGCGCGCAACCGCGGCAAGCTCGTGGCCGCGTTCATGATGGGCACCCGCAAGCTGTACGAGTTCGTGAACGACAACCCGATGGTCGAGATGCGGCCGGTGGACTTCACCAACGACACCCACGTGATCCGGTCGTTTGCCAACATGACCGCCATCAACTCGGCGATCGAGGTGGACCTCACCGGGCAGGTGGTCGCAGACTCGATCGGCCACCGGCTGTACTCGGGCGTCGGCGGCCAGATGGACTTCATCCGGGGCGCGGCGCTCGCCCCGGGTGGTCGCCCGATCATCGCGTTGCCGTCGTCGGCCGGCGCGGATGGCTCGGTGTCCCGGATCACCCCCGCGCTCAAGGAGGGTGGCGGCGTGGTGACCACGCGCGCGCACGTGGGAGCCGTGGTGACCGAGTGGGGGGTGGCCGAGCTGTGGGGCAAGAGCCTTCGCGAACGGGCCGCGGCGATGATCGCGATCGCGCATCCCGATCACCGGGACTGGCTGACCCGCGAGGCTCGCCTGCACAACGAGCTCTAGGCCGGCGACACGCTCGCCCGGGAATTCGAAAGCCCTCGCCGCACGGGCGAGGGGCAAGGTTTCGGGCGGGTGCCGGGCGTCCCCTCCGGCACCCGCCTCAGGAGGAAGTCTCAGGGACGGCGCTGACGCCCGTGAGTGCCGATCGGACCCCGTTCCCGGGACCTGCGGCACCTCCGGTGGGGCGGCCCGGCCGGGGACCGATCGTGGCTCGACCCCTCATGCTGTGAGCAACGCGGAGGTGGAGACCGCCGCGTCCGCCTGCTGGTCCGCAGATCGGCATCGGCGCGGGCGTTCGCGAAGGCCCCTCCCTGCGAGGTGATCATGCGCACCGCACGCGTGCTGATCATGGGCGCGGCCGGGCGCGACTTCCACGACTTCAACGTCGTCTACCGGGATGACCCCGGTGTGGAGGTCGTCGCGTTCACCGCCACCCAGATCCCCGGCATCGCCGATCGTCGCTATCCGGCCGAGCTCGCCGGTGAGCGGTATCCGGTGGGAATCCCCATCCACCACGAGGACGAGCTCGAGGCGCTCATTCGGGAGCTCGCGGTGGACACGGTCGTGTTCGCCTACAGCGACGTGAGCCACGAGACGGTGATGCACGCCGCCTCCCGGGCGCTGGCCGCCGGCGCCGACTTCGAGCTGCTCGGTCCTGCGCGAACCATGGTCGCGAGCCGCCGCCCGGTCGTCGCCGTGTGCGCGGTGCGGACCGGCAGCGGCAAGAGCCAGACCAGCCGTTACGTCGCCAGGGCGCTCGAGGCCAAGGGCCTCAAGGTGGCGGTCGTCCGCCATCCGATGCCTTACGGCGACCTCGTCGCGCAGCGGGTCCAGCGCTACGAGACATACGCGGACCTCGACCGCTACGACACCACCATCGAGGAGCGCGAGGAGTACGAGCCGCATCTCGACGCCGGCCGCCTGGTGTTCGCGGGCGTCGACTACGAGCAGATCCTGCGCGCCGCAGAGGCCGAGGCCGACGTGGTGCTGTGGGACGGCGGCAACAACGATCTGCCGTTCTACCGGCCCGACCTGCACGTCGTGGTGGTGGACCCGCTTCGACCGGGGCATGAGCTGCGCTACCACCCGGGCGAGGCAAACCTGCGGATGGCCGACGTGGTGGTGATCAACAAGATCGACTCGGCGACGCCCGACGCCCTGGCGGCCGTCCACGCGGACATCACGTCGGCCAACCCGGGGGCGCTCGTCGTCGAGGCGCGATCGTCGCTGGCGCTCGAGGGCGGCGAGATCCGCGGCCGCTCGGTCGCCGTCGTCGAGGACGGCCCGACCCTGACCCACGGCGGGATGACGTACGGGGCCGGGATCGTCGCCGCGCGGCGGTTCGGGGCCTCGGAGGTGGTCGATCCCCGGCCGTACGCCGCGGGCGAGCTGGCCGCGACGCTTGCGAAGTACCCGGCGCTGGAGCGGCTGCTGCCGGCGATGGGTTACGGCGAGAAGCAGATCGGTGAGCTCCAGGCCGCGCTGACCGCCATCCCGGCCGACGTGGTGCTGGCGGCGACGCCGATCGACCTCACCCGGGTGCTCTCGGTGCCCAAGCCGATCGTCCGGGTTCGCTACGAGCTGGATCCCCAGGCCAAGACCCTGGACGAGGCGCTGGCGCCGATCGCCGAGCGCGCGAAGGGGTCAGTCACCGCCGCCCGGTGAGCCGCCGAGCTCAACGGGCATTCGGCCGGCCGCGCCGGGGGGCGCGGCCGGCCGCTTGATGCCCGGCTAGTTGACGACGCCGCCGAACCAGGCCTTGTCACCGCCTGCGAACAGGATCCCGTCGCGCAGCAGCATCGGCGTCGCGTTGCCCGCATCGGCGGTCGCGCTGTCACCGGTGAGGGTGAGCTTCGTCCAGCTCGTCGCGTCGGTCGAGGCCCAGTACTCGGTGGGCTGCCCGTCGGCGGTGATCCCATAGCCGAGGAGCCTGGTCCCGTCGCCCGAGAACTGGCCGTTCGGATTGCCGGCACCCTCGCCCTGCTGCCAGACACCGAGCGGGTCCGTGCCCGGCTGCCAGGATCGACCGCCGTCCGCGCTCGTCCAGAAGGTTGCGCCTCCCGGCGTCAGGTCGATTGTCTGGCTCATCGCGACCAGGCCCGTGGCACCGGCGTGCACGTCGACGAACTTCTCATCGGGGCGCCCGGCCACCTGGGCGACGTTCCAGGTGAGCCCGTCGGGCGACCACCATGCGATCGGCGAGCCTGGCAGGGTGAGGTCGTGCCCGACCGCGACAAAGCCGCCACCGAAGGCGGCGACACCCGTTACCTGGGCATGGTCGCCACCCGGCATCGAGACCGTCTGCCAGCTCGAGCCGTCACTGGATCGTTCAATGCTCGCCGGCTGGCTCTTCACGGCCACCGCCACGCCGCTGGCACCGCCGGCCACGTAGCCTGTATCGATAGTTCGCTGCGCGGGTGCGGAGCTCGAGGTCCAGGTCACGCCGTCGGTCGAGCGCCATGCGTCTCCGGTTCCGTCCGGGGCCGTGGCCAGCACGACGATGCCGTCGGACGTGGGTGCCGCCACGATGTTGATCACGGTGCCGAACGTTCCGTCCGGGAGCTGCGTCCAGGTGCGGCCGTCGCCCGACACCCAGGCCCGTGCCGGGATGCCGTTCTGGATGCCGACCACGCTCTCGAGCGCGAGATAGCCGCCGGACCAGGCGACGACCGACCCCGGCTGTGGATTGCCCGATGCCGGCACCAGGTCGAGCGTGGACCATGGCTGCGTCGAGATCGGCGGCACCGATCCGGTCGCCACGCTGGGGACCACCGTCGGCGTTGGTGATGGCGAAGAGCTGCCCGTCGGCCCGGGCGATGCCGAGGCCGTCGGCTGCGGTGTCCCGACCGAGGGCGTCGCCCCGACCGGGGTGAGCAGCCCGCCCGGCCGGAACGCGATGACCAGGGCGACGACGGCGACCGCCGCCAGCCCCGTGGCGATGGCCGGCATCCTGCCCAGGAAGGCCCAGCGGCTGGCCCCCTGATCCAGCGCGCCGTCGATCCGGGCGGCGAGCCCATGGGGAGCCGCGGCCGGGTCGATCGAGCGGTAGTGGTCGCGAAGGCGGATCTCGAGGTCGTTGTCGTTCATCGTGTCGTCTCCTCCGACCGCCGCTCGGCGTCGAGCGCGGCACGCAGGTGCTGGAGCGTGGAATGGAGCCGGGACTTGACGGTGCCCTCGGGCACGTCGAGCCGCTCGGCGATCTCGGGAACCGTCAGCTCCCGCCCGAAGCGCAGCGCGAGGAGCGCCTGCTCATCGGGGGTCAGCCGGCGGATGGCGGGACCGAGGTCGACGCGATCGCCGGTCTGGACGCCACCCGGCTCGATGGCCGGATCGAGCGGGACGACCCGTGGCTGTCTCGACCGATGCCGGAGCTCGTTGCGGCACACATTCACGAGGATGCGGGTGAACCAGCCGTCGACCGCCTGGCTGTCGCGGAGCGACCGCCGTTTGCGCCACGCGAGCAGCGCAGCCTCCTGGACGGCGTCCTCGGCAGCGACCGGATCGCGAAGGATGAAGGTCGCCAGCCGGAACGAATCATCGACGCGGGCCAGAAGCATCCGCCGAACGGCGTCATCCGTCGTCGCGGTTGCCGCGGCCTGGTTGAGCATGCGACTCCCTCCCCGGGATTCGGATTGTCGCCGAAGGGACGTCGCCAGGCCGCCAACCGTTCGATCTTCATCGGCGGATCCCGCGTGGGGACCTCGGCTGGTGTCATCAGATTGAAAGGCTTCGCGGGCCATCCTTGGTTGGCGGGATGTCGGCTTGGCCGTTCCCATAGCGATCGCTCGAAGCCAGAGGAAGAAGCTGATGCCACCCGCAGCCCGAGCTGGCGGCCGCCGCGCCCTCGTCATCGGCCTCGCCGCCGTGATCCTCGTGGTCGTCGTCGCCGGCGCCTACGGGCTGTGGTACCTGTTCCTTCGACCGTCGGGCCCCGCGGCCGTCGGCGCTCCCTCACTGGGCTCGGTCTCGACCGCCACGCCCTCGAGCTCTGCCTCGGTCTCCGCGTCGGCTCCGGCGAGCTCATCGGCAGCCAACGGGACCACCAGGGGCGGGTCGGGTTCATCGACCGGCATCGACGCTACCTGGACCCTGGACACCTCGATCGGCTCGTTCTCCGACTTCACCGACTCGTTCGTGGGCTACCGTGTCCAAGAGCAGCTGGCGAGCATCGGCGCCAACACCGCCGTCGGGCGCACGCCGAACGTCAGCGGGACGCTGACGATCTCGGGCACCAGCGTGACCGCGGCCAAGATCACCGCCGACCTGACCACGCTCAAGAGCGATGACGATCGGCGCGACGGTCAGCTGCGTAACCAGGGCCTCCAGACCTCGCAGTACCCGACCGCCACGTTCACGCTCAACAGCCCGATCGATCTGGGCTCGGTGCCGGCGGACGGTGCGAAGGTCAGCGTCGATGCGACCGGACAGCTCACGCTCCATGGCCAGACCCGGGACGTGATGATCACCCTCACGGCGGAGAAGTCCGGCGACACGATCGAGGTCACGGGAAGCACGGAGATCGCGTTCGCCGACTACGGTATTCAGCAGCCGACCTCGTTCGCCGTCCTCTCGATCGCCGACACGGGCACGCTCGAGCTGCAGCTGTTCTTCACCCGGAGTTGAGGACTCGACGTTCCAGGTGCCCGCCCGGCCAGGGTCTCGGCCGGTGTGGTATCGAAGCACGACCGCCGGTCAGGTGCCCGTCGAGCACCCGTCCATCCAGTCCAGGAACGACTGCACGGCACGCGGGGCGACTGCAGCGGCACGCGCTGCGCGGCTCCTGCCGATGAGATTCGACGGTCTGCCAGCCGGGAGAGGCTAACTCGCATGGGAAGAGCGACAGAATGGGCGCATTCCGCCGCGCCTGGGTCGAGCTGCCGCGGTCGAGGAGTCGTCCCCTGACTGCCTGGCGGCGCCTGCGGTGGCGGCTCCTTCGCTGGCGGCGCCTGCGGTGGCGGCGCCTTCGCTGCCGGCGCCTTCGCTGGCGGCGCCTTCGCAGCCGGCGCGCAGGAGCAGGGTGAGCGCCAATGTGATGACGACCTGCGCGACCGATCGGCGCCTCACACCGGGTGACGGCGGGTGCGGCGTGAACGCGGGTCGCGACGGGGAGCGGCGACCACAGGCTGAGGTCTCAGCCGACGGTGAGCACCGCCGTCCCGGCGACCTGGCCCGCGGCCAGCCGCGCGAGCGCCAGGTTCGCGTCGGCCAGCGGGTGGGTCTCGGTGTCGGTCTCCAGGGCGATCCGCGCCGCGAGGGCAAGGTACTCACGGGCGTCCTGGCGGGTGACGTTGGCGACGCTCCGGATCGAGCGCTCCCACCACAGGTCGTCGTAGGGCATCTCGGGCAGCTTGTCCAGATGAATGGCGTTGATCGCCACCACGCCCCCGCGGTCCAGTGCCCGGAGCGCAGACGCGACCACGGAGCCGACGGGAGCGAACGTCACGGCGGCATCGAGCGGAGCCGGGGGCCGGTCGTCGATCGCGCCCGCCCACGCGGCGCCCAGCTCGAGCGCACGCGTCTGCTCGGCCGCGGAGCGGGTAGCCACGTACACGTCGACATCCCAGGCCCTCGCCACCTGAAGCGCCTGGCGCGCCGAGGCTCCGAACCCGTACAGCCCGAGCCGCGCCCCCGCGGAGGCCGGGCCGATCCCGGCGACTCCCAGCGCCCGATAGCCAATGACGCCGCCGCACAGGAGGGGCGCCGCGGCGAGGTCCGGGTAGGACTCGGGCAGCGGGACGGCGAACGCGGCCCGCACGAGGACGGCCTCGGCGTAGCCGCCGTCACGGTCCCAACCGGTGAAGGCGGCGGCTTCGCACAGGTTCTCGCGGTCCGTGACGCAGAACCGGCACGTGCCGTCGGTCGAGGCGAGCCACGTGATCCCGGCTCGATCGCCGAGCGACCAGCCCGCCGCCTCGGGGCCGATCGCGTCGACGACGCCGACCACCTGGTGGCCGGGCACGATCGGTAGCCGTCGGGCTGCGAGGTCGCCCTCCAGGATCTGAAGGTCGGTCCGGCAGACGCCGCAGGCGGTCACCCGCAATCGGATCTCCCCGGCCGACGGCTCGGGGTCCGGGCGATCTTCCGCCACGAGGGGCGCCTCGGACGCCGGCGCCGGTTGGTGAAGGACCATCGTGCGCATGACCCAAGGCTACCGCCGCCGGCCGATATGATCGATCCGGTGGACACCTCCGTTACCCTGCGCGATCTCACCGACGACGACCGGCCGCTCGTCGAGCGGCTGTGGCAGCTGTACTCCCACGACATGTCGGAGGTCCGGCAGACGCTGCCCAACGCCGAGGGCCTGTTCAAGCCCGGCCGCCTGCCCACGTACTTCGGCGACCCTGACCGGTGTGGCCACCTGATCTCGTACGCCGACGCGCCGGTGGGCTTCGCGTTCATCGAGGGGCTGACGGACGACACCCGGATGATCGGTGACTTCTTCGTGGCCCGGGGGGTCCGGCGGCAGGGCATCGCGTCCCGGGTGGCGAAGGAACTGTTCACCCGGTATCCGGGCCGATGGGAGATCGGGTTCCAGGCGGGCAACCCCGGCGCGCCCGAGTTCTGGCGCCGGGTGGTCTCGGACACCGTCGGAACGGCATGGCGGGAGGAGCTCCGACCGGTCCCCAACAAGCCCCACATCCCTCACGATCACTTCATCACCTTCAGCCTCGGGACCGGCTGAGGGACCGTCGCTGATCGCCCCGCTCCGTCGGCTCGCCTGATTGCCCCCGGCTCGCCTGTTCGAACGTCGGCGAGCCTGGCGCGACACGTCGCGAGTCCCGCCGCGGGAGCCTCGAGTGGCCCCTGGGCTGCCTGCGCAGGGGCCTGCCGGACGCGCCGCGCGTCCCGACCGGCGCGGGCCGTCCGGCAGGGGGGTCCGGCCGACCGGCCCGCAGGCCCCGCGACCGACGGCACTCCCGCGTCGAGGCGGCAGCATCGAGCATGAGCGTGCGGCCCGGTGTGCGAGACCACGTCGTGCCCGGCGCCTGCTGCGCCACCTGGGGTCAGCCTCGATGACTTCCTCCTCCGTCTCGCCTTCCCTGTCGGATCCGGTCGCGGCCCTGAGCAACTCATGGTTCGGGACGGGTCTCTCGCCCGAGGCCATCTCGCGGCTGGCTGCGATCGCCACGTTGCGGGACGTCGATGCCGGGGTCGAGCTCACCCGGGAGGGGCAGATCACCGAGGATCTCTCGATCGTCCTGACCGGCCGGGTCGCGCTGCGGACGCTGGTGCCGGAGCGCGGCATGGTCACGATCCTGACCGTCGAGCAGGGCGACGTCGTCGGCTGGTCGGCGATCGTGCCGCCGCACCGCGCGACCTCGACCTCGATCGCGATCGAGCCCGTTCGCGTCCTGGTGCTCCCCGGCGACGGGCTCCGGAGCCTGCTCCGCAGCGATCACGCGCTCGCCGCGTCCGTCTACCCGCGGGTCCTCCAGACGGTCGCGCGGCGCCTGTCCGCCACCCGGCTCCAGCTGCTTGACCTGTTCGCGCGCGAGGCATGGGGTCGCGGGGAGGGCCAGTCGTGGTGACCGACGAGCACCTTCCGTACGCTCCCTATCCCGGCCCGTCCGGGACTGCCGTTGCCCCGACGCCATCGGCCTCGCCGCACGCGACCGGCCCGTGGTTCCTCGCCCGCGCCAACCTGGGCGTCCTGATCGACCTCCTGCGCGAGGACGGCCGGACGGTCATCGGCCCGACCGTCGAGGACGGCGCGATCGTGTACGACGAGATCACCTCGGTGGACCAGCTGCCGACCGGTATCGGCGACGAGCAATCCCCGGGCCACTACGGGCTCGTCGACCACCACGACCGCCGCGTGTTCGACTACACCGTCGGGCCGATCAGCCCCAAGCGCTGGACATTCCCCGCGACGGTGCCGCTCAATGTCGGCCGCCGTGACGGCAAGGCCGTCTCGTTCGAGCCCGCCGCGATCGATCCACCCAAGCTCGCCCTCCTCGGCGTCCGCGCCTGCGAGCTCGCGGCGCTCGGCATCCAGGACCGCGTGTTCCTGGGCGGCCCGTACACCGACGAGGACTACCGCGCGCGTCGCCGGAACGCGCTCGTGGTGGCGGTCAACTGCACCACGGCGTCATCGACCTGCTTCTGCACGTCGATGGGCACGGGCCCCGAGGTCCGGGGCGGCTACGACCTCGCACTGACCGAGCTCGATGAGGGGTTCGTCCTGCGTGCCGGGACACCCGAGGGAACTGATCTGGTGGCCCATCTGCCGGTCCGCGGCGCGGACGCCGGGCAGATGTTCCGCGCGGCCGAGGCAGTGGGCAAGGTCGCCGCGACCATCGGCGACCCGGTGCCCACGGCCGGCCTCCACGACCGGCTGCTGGCCCAGTTCGACAGCCCGGAGTGGGCGAACATCGCGGAGCGCTGCCTGTCGTGCGCCAACTGCACGATGGTCTGCCCCACCTGCTTCTGCAGCAGCGTGGTCCAGCGCTCGGACCTCGACGGCGATGTGTCCACATCGGATCGCGTCTGGGACTTCTGCTTCACGGCGGGCTTCGCCAAGGTCGCCGGCGGCAACTTCCGCAGCCGTCCGCGCGACCGATACCGGCAGTGGCTGACCCACAAGTTCGCGACCTGGGTCGACCAGTTCGGGACCTTCGGCTGCGTCGGCTGCGGCCGGTGCATCGCGTGGTGTCCGGTCGGGATCGACGTCCGGGCCGAGCTGCTCACGATCGCCCCGCCGCTGGCCGCCCGACCCGAGCCGGCGAAGCTCCAGCCGGTCGCGGCGACTCCCGGCTACTACGCGACCGCGCGGATCGTCTCCGTTCGGCCCGAGACCGCGGACGTCACGACGCTCACGATCGGGGACGTGGACCCGGCGTTCCTCGCCGGCGAGTTCGGGCAGTTCGCGATGGTGGCGGTACCCGCGTTCCCGCCGCTGCCCATCTCGATCTCGCGCTTCGGACGGGACACCATCGACCTCACGATCCGGGCCGCCGGTCCGGCCACCGCCGCGATCATCGGCCTCGGTCCACGTGACGAGATCGGGATCCGGGGGCCGCTGGGCTCCTCGTGGCCGATCGAGCGAGCGATGGGCCACGACGTGGTCATCGTGACCGGCGGCATCGGCCTCGCGCCGTTGCGGCCGCTGATCGACGGGCTGCTGGCCCAGCGCGACAAGTTCGACGACATCCGGATCTACTACGGCGCCCGCACCCCCAGCGACAAGCTGTACCGCGAGGAGCTCCGCGGCTGGGCCGCGCGCGGCGACATCGATGTCCAGCTCACTGTCGACCGGGCAGGCCCGGAGTGGACGGGCCCGGTCGGGGTCGTGACACACCTGTTCGACCGGGCGGAGTGGGATGGCTCGCGCTCGCTCGCCTTCGTGTGCGGCCCGGAGCGAATGATGGAGGCGACGGTCGACGCGCTCGAGGTTCGTGGTCTCACCCCGGACCGGATCTTCGTCACCCTCGAACGCCACATGGAGTGCGGCATCGGCCTGTGCGGCCACTGCCAGACCGGCCGCCTGTTCGTGTGCCGCGACGGTCCCGTGTTCTCGCTCGCCCAGGTGGGTGACGTGTTCGGCAGGGAGGGCATCTGATGACGGCCGTTGCCGCACGCCCCCGGCTCCGGGTCGGGGTCGCCAAGATGGCGTCCTGCGATGGCTGCCAGCTGACCCTGCTCGATCTCGAGGACGAGCTGCTCTCGCTCGCAGACCGGTTCGAGATCGTCGAGTTTCCCGAGGCCAGCTCCCTTCGGTCCGCCGGGCCGTATGACGTCCTGCTGGTCGAAGGCGCGGTCAGCACGCCCGACCAGGCCGCCGAGATCGTCGAGCTCCGCCACCAGGCGAAGCTGCTGGTCACGATCGGCGCCTGCGCCAGCTACGGCGGCATCCAGGCGCTTCGCAACTGGTCCAGCCACGACGCGTTCCGCGATGCGGTGTACGCGCACCCCGAGTTCATCGAGTCGCTCGACACCGCGACGCCGGTGTCCGAGCACGTGAAGGTGGACGCCGAGCTCCATGGCTGCCCGATCAGCCCCGAGCAGCTGCGCGAGGTGCTCGTGTCGGTCGCGGTCGGCCGGCGACCCCAGATCCGCGAGGAGGCCGTGTGCCTCGAGTGCAAGCGAAAAGGCACCGTGTGCGTGATGGTCGCAAAGGGGATCCCGTGCCTCGGGCCGGTGACCCAGAGCGGGTGCGGCGCACTGTGCCCCTCGTTCGGTCGCGGCTGCTACGGCTGCTTCGGGCCGCGCGAGCAGGCCAACACCGGGAGCCTCGCCCGAACCTTCGCTGCCGGTGGGCGCGAGGGCACCGAGGTGAGCCGCCTGTTCGCCGGGTTCACCGGCTGGGCGCCGCCGTTCCGGGAGGTGATCGGCGCCTACGGGGGCCCGCCCGGCATGACCGACGGCGGCCGGGCGGCTGACGCACTCGGATCCGACCCGGGCGCCTCGGGGGTCACGGAAGGAGTCGGCGATGCACGCGGATGACGGCATGGTCGCCGTGGGAGAGCCGGCCACCGAGCGCGAGTTCAAGGTCGGCTACCTGACCCGGGTCGAGGGCGAGGGCACGCTGCAGCTCCGCGTCCGCGGGCGCGAGGTGGTCGAGGCGCGGCTGAAGATCTTCGAGGCGCCCCGGTACTTCGAGCGGCTCGTGGTCGGGCGGACCGGCGACGAGGTGATCGACATCGTCGCCCGCATCTGTGGCATCTGTCCGATCGCCTACCAGATGTCCGCGGTCCACGGCTTCGAGCACCTGTACGGCGTCGAGATCGATCCGGCCGTGCGCGCCCTGCGACGGCTGCTGTACTGCGGCGAGTGGATCCAGAGCCATGCCCTGCACGTGTACCTGCTGCACGCGCCGGACTTCCTGGGCTACCCGTCGGCGCTGGCGATGGCCGCGGACCATCGGGCGGTGGTCGAGCAGGGCCTCGCGATCAAGCGGGTCGGCAACCGGTTGATCGCGGCGCTCGGCGGCCGGCCGGTCCACCCGATCTCGGTCCGGGTCGGCGGGTTCTCGCGGGTCCCGCGACGGCACGAGCTGGACGGCATCCGGCACGAGCTCGACGCCGCCGTCGAGCAGTCGCTCGCGACCGTTCGACTGGTCGCGGGCTGGGAGCCGCCCGCCCTCGAGCATCCGCAGCCGCTGGTCGCGCTGCGACATCCAGCCGAGTACCCCTACAACGACGGCCGGATCGTCTCCAGCGACGGCCTGGACCTGGATCCGGGTGCCTGGGGCGACGCGTTCGAGGAGCACCACCTCGAGGGCACGAACGCCCTCCACGCCCGGACGCACGACGGTCAGGTCTATCTCCTGGGGCCAACCGCCCGGATTGCGCTGGCGTCCGACCAGCTCCACCCGCTGGCCGCTGAGGCGCTGGCGGAGACGGGACTGCAGGACGAGATCCGGACCAACATCCATCGCTCGATCGTCGCCCGCGCGGTCGAGCTCCTCCATGCCTGTGCCGAGGCACGCGATCTCATCGACGCGTACCGGCCGCCGGCCGAGCCGCGGGTGCCGTTCACCCCGCGGGCGGGCGTCGCGGCCTGGTCCACGGAGGCGCCCCGCGGGTTGCTCCACCACCGCTACGAGGTGGACGAGCAGGGCCACGTCACCCATGCCCAGATCGTGCCACCCACCAGCCAGAACCAGGGAGCGATCGAAGCGGATCTGGCGGCGTTTGCCCCAACCGTGCTCGACCTGCCACACACCGAGGCGACGCATCAGATGGAGATGCTGATCCGGGCATATGACCCGTGCATCAGCTGCGCCACCCACTTCCTCGATCTTCGGATCATCGACGACCGGGGAAAGGAGGGGACAGGATGACCCACCTTCCGCCACCCTCAGTGAGGCTCCTGATCTGCGGCAACGCGGATCGGGGTGATGACGGAGCGGCGCTGAGCGCCGTCGCGACCCTGCTGCCATCGCTGCCGCCGTCGATGCTCGAGTGCCTGGAGGTTCGCCGCTGCGGCCATCTCCGAGTCGAGGACCTGCTCGACGTCCCGAAGGGCCAGGTCGCCGTGGTGGTCGATGCTGCGGTCGGCATCCCGCCGGGTCACGTGATCACGCTCCCGATCGGGTCGATCACCGCGGACGAGTCATCGCCCACGCCACGGTCGTCGCACGAGCTGCCGATCGACCAGGTGCTGGGCCTGGCCGAGGCCATGCGGCCGGGCGGCCTGCCGGAGGGCACCTTCGTGGGCATCGGCGGCCGGCGCTTCGGCTACGGCCGGCCGCTGTCGCGATCGGTGCGCCTCAACATGGCCGCCTTCCAGTCGGCGATCACCGACGAGCTGACGCGCCTGACCGGCATCCGCGGCGGTCCTACGACGCTGGCCTGAGGACGGGAATCGCGCCTGCGCTCGCCCCCGCCGGCAGCGGCGGTGTGGTGCCATGGTGCGGTCGCGACGAGGTCGCTGGCCAGCGCCGTTGGTGGCTGTGCCGGGGCTATGGGCGACCATTGGCCCGTGCGGTTCGTGCCCCCTCGCCCTCGGGTCGTCAGCATCGCCGCGGCACGCTGTCCGCATGGATACCGTGCCCTTCAACCCCCGGCTGGTCGGCGACCTCATGGCCCTGGAACCGGTGCTGGTCCGCGCCGACGCAGCCCTGGCCGAGGCCGCCAGGCTGATGGACCATCACCGGATCGCCGGGCTGCCCGTGGTCGACGGCGCAGGGACGCTGGTCGGCGTCATCAGCCAGACCGACCTGCTCCGGGCCCGGGCGACCGAGTACCTGTGGGCGAACTGGCAGGGGCTGCGCGTCAGGCACCTGATGACCAGCCCGGCGCTCACGGTCCACCGCGACCAGCCGCTCACGATGGCGGCGCGCAAGATGGAGCGGCATCACGTGCACCGGCTGGTGGTGGTAGCCGACGAGGACGAGACGCTCCCGATCGGGGTCATCTCGAACTCGGACCTCGTCCATGCGATGTCGGCGAGTGTGACCGCGGGCCCGCCCGCCCCGAAGACGGACAACGATCCGCACGACGCGACGAGCGGGGAGGCGCCGGCGCCGTAGCGCGTAATCGATGACGGGTTGCGTCAGCGCAGGACGGTCCGTAGGACCCGACAGGCGCGGAGCGTGACCCAGGGGCTCGGCTCGCCCGGGGCATCGACGTCAGCCCATAGCCGGCCCCGGTAGGGTTGCTCGTTGCGCCAGCGCCCGAAGCGATCCTGCTTGGCAAGCACGAGCTCGGTCAGCGCAGCGAGGGGCCCAGGGTCCGCTCGCCCGAGCTCGACCAGCACCTCCGCCACCTGCAGCACGTCGGCTATGTAGCCTGACGGGAAGCCCAGCCGGAACCAGGCGCGCGAGATCGTTCCGTCCCAGCCAGCCGGGTAGGCAGCTGTCGCCGGATCGACCGACAGCAACATGTCGACCCCGGCATCGATCGCGGCCTGGACGCGGGGCGTTCGTCGCTCGGACGGGATCGCGGCGAACCCGCGCAAGGCCTTCACCGCTCCCCACGCACAGGGCAGCCGCTCGTTGACCGCGCACGCGAAGCCCGGGCCCGACGTTCCCGAGGCGTAGTAGCGCGGCGCCGCGTCACCGCCCAGGATCGCCCTTGCCTGCCAGTCGACGGCGGCCTCGACGCGCGGATCGTCGAGCCTCCCGAAGGCGACCAGCGCACGGACCAGGTTCCCGTTCAGGCAGTGGATGACGGACGACGGAGGCGGCAGACGGTCGGTCCGCACCGCCCCCGAGCAGCCCAGCCCGCCGCTCTCGGTCCGCGTATGGTCGAGGACATAGTTGCACCCGGCGCGGACACGTGGGTCGGCCGGGTCGGCGCCCAGCTGCTCGAGCACGATCAGGCTCCACACGGTCCCGGTGTACTTGGGTCCGTACCCATGGCCCGGCTTGGCCCACCAGCCGGCCGGGTCCTGGGCCTCGAGGATCGGCGCGATCGGTGTGGTGGCCATCGCGGCCGAGCGCGCCGCAACCACCTCGGGGTCGCCGGGTGGGCGATCCGCGAGCCAGCGCAGCGCGAGGTGCCGGACGGCGGGGCGCGCGGCGTCCAGCAGCCACGGCCGGGGATCGTCGCCCAGGGCGGCCAGCCAGCGCTCGCTCATGTCGCGAAGCCGGGCCTCGTCCGCCGCCACCGCGACCACCACTTCTCGAGCTCGACGGCCGCGAACCCGGCGGTCGATGCCACCAGCACCACCAGCAGCTCCACGACACCGAGCGTCTCGGTCTCGAACAGACCGTGCAACGGGGCGACATACACCAGGGCCAGCTGCAGCGCGATTCCCGAGACGACCGCGATCGCCAGCGGCAGGTTCGACCGCATGCCCAGATGGAGCGCGCTGTCCGTCGTGGACCGAACCGCGACCGCGTTGCCCAGCTGGAGCAGCGCGAGCGTCGTGAACACCATGGTCTGCCATGCCCAGCCGGCCTCGATGGCGAGCGCCTGAACGCCGAGCGTCACGGCGGCCATCAGCAGGCCGACCCGTATGGCCTGCTGCCACAGCCCGTCACCCAGGATCGACTCGTCGCGCGGTCGCGGCGGGCGCCGCATGGCCGACGCATGGACGGGTTCGACCCCCAGGGCCAGGGCAGGCAGGCCGTCGGTCACCAGGTTGACCCACAGGATCTGGACAGCGATCAGCGGGATCGGCAGCCCGATCACCGGGGCAAGCGTCATGACCCAGACCTCGGCCGAGTTGGTGGTGAGCAGGTAGCGCAGGAACCGCCGGATGTTGTCGTAGATCCGGCGGCCTTCCTGGACGGCTGCGACGATCGTGGCGAAATCGTCGTCGGCGAGGATCATGTCCGAGGCTTCCTTGCTGACCTCGCTCCCGGTGATCCCCATGGCGACGCCGATGTCCGCCAGCCGCAGGGCCGGAGCGTCGTTGACGCCGTCGCCGGTCATCGCCACGATGGCGCCGCGCCGCCGGAGTGCCTCGACGATCGCCACCTTCTGGTCGGGCCCGGTTCGCGCGTAGACGGCGATCCGGTCCGATGCGTCGGCCAGCTGGTCCGGGGTCATCGCCGCCAGCTCACGTCCCGTGACGGCGATTCGGTCCTCCCCGAGGATGCCCAGCCGACGAGCGATCGCGGACGCCGTCAGCAGGTGGTCGCCACTGATCATCACGGGCGTGATCCCGGCGGCGCGGCACGCCGCG
Source organism: uncultured Chloroflexia bacterium (assembly GCA_963713095.1). Classification (GTDB taxonomy): domain Bacteria; phylum Chloroflexota; class Limnocylindria; order Limnocylindrales; family CSP1-4; genus CAIXZV01. The sequence continues at coordinate 375,747 of CAVQKK010000003.1, read as the reverse complement.
ATGGCGGACGCGGCGGTCTCGCGTGGCGGGTCGGCCATTGCGACCAGGCCCAGCAGCCGCAACCCGGTCTCCGCCCCCTCGAGGCTGTCCGGCCGGCCGGGCAGCCGCCGCTCCGCGAGCGCCAGCACCCGATAGCCGTCCCCGGCAAATCGCTCGGCAGCGACGAGCGCCTCGACGCCGGCTGCCTCGTCTTCGTCGGCCAGCAGTGCGATCACCGCCTCGGGCGCACCCTTGGTCACGACCAGCACGCTACCGCGATCGGCGTGCAGCGTGGTCATCCGCTTGCGTGACGTATCGAACCCCAGCTCCGCGAGGCGCGGGTACCGCGCCCGCGTGCCGGCCGCGTCGACGCTGTTCTTGCCCGCGAAGGCGAGCAGCGCTCCCTCGGTCGGGTCACCGCTGATCGTCCAGTCCTCGGCCGTCGAAGCGGGTGGCACGAGGGTGGCGTCATTGCACAGGGCGGCGGCCCGAGCCAGGGCCGGCAGCTGCCCATCCGCACCTGGATCGGCCTCGATCCGACCCTCAGGACGGTATCCGCGGCCGCCCACCGTGACCTGGCCGTCCGCCGTCCATGCCCGCTCGACCAGCATCCGGTTCTCGGTCAGGGTGCCGGTCTTGTCCGAGCAGATCACGGTCACCGACCCCAGCGTCTCCACCGCGGGCAGCCGGCGGACGAGCGCGTGACGGGCGGCCATCCGGTGGGCACCCAACGCGAGAGCGATCGTGATCACCGCGGGCAGGCCCTCGGGGATGGCCGCGACGGCGAGGCTCACTGCGGTCAGGAACATCGTCTCGATCTGCTCGCCGCGAAGCAGGCCCAGCGCGAAGACGAGGACACACACGGCGATGGCGAGCGCCGCCAGCTCGCCACCCAGGCGGGCCAGCCGCCGCTGAAGCGGTGTGACGTCCATCCCGGGTCGCTGGACGAGCTCGGCGACGTGACCCAGCGCGGTGCCCATCCCGGTCGCGACCACGATGCCGGTGCCGCGGCCGGCGGTGACCGCCGTCCCCGCGAATGCCATGTTGCGCTGATCGGCGAGCTCGTCCGGCCCGAGGTCGGGCAGCGGATCGACGGACTTGTCGGCAGGCTCCGACTCACCGGTCATGGCCGCCTCGTTCACACGCAGGGAGTGGGTCTCCAGAAGCCGGAGGTCCGACGCCACGAGATCGCCCGGAGCGAGGACGACGATGTCACCGGGTACGACCTCCGGCGCGGGAATCGTGATCGGGCCCCCATCGCGGATGACCGTGGCTCGAGGTGATGTGAGCCGGCGCAGGGCCGCCATCGCCTGCTCCGCCCGGTACTCCTGGACGAACCCGATCAGGGCGTTGAGGACCACGATGGCGAGGATGACGACGGTGTCCTTGAGATCGCCGATCGCGGCCACGATCCCGGCGGCGACCACCAGCACCAGGATCATCGGGCTGGCGACCTGTCGGGCGAGCACGCGCCACGGCGAGACCGCGTGCCGTTGGACGAGCTCGTTGCGCCCGTAGCGCCCGAGACGCTCGGCAGCCTCGGTGGCCCCGAGGCCGCGTGCAGCATCGGTTCCCAGCCCGGCCGCGATCAGGTCTCCCGGATGGCGCCACGGATCGGCGATCGCGGGCATGCCGGAAGCGGCGGGCGAGGGCTCGGGCTTGCGGGACGCGCGGATGGGGGTGGACATGGCACCGGGATCGGGGGCCCATCGGCTCGGGTGCCGAGGGGCTCTCGATCAGGATCCGCGACCCTGGATGCGGGCCCGAGGGCTGATCGTCACGACCGAACGGGTCTGCGTACCCGACCGGACCGCGGACCGATGTCCTGGGCCGGACCGGCGTACTGGGCCGGACCGGCGTACTACGCGATGACCGCCTCGAGGCCGGCCTCGTAACCGCGATCGAAGGCGGCCAGATCCGCCGCCATCAGGTCGGCGTGCTTGGGGCCGATGACCACCTCGAGCGCCCGCCGCACGCTCTCGGGCTCGACGAACGCGCGCCGGCCGACGAGCGCGCCCAGCGCGACGACCGAGACGAGCTTGTCGTCGCCCGCCAGGCGGGCGAGCGCGGTGCACGGAACCTCGAGCACGTCGACGTCGTCGCGCCCGGCCTCGGCCTCGATCAGCGTCGTGTTGACCACCAGCAGCCCACCGGGAGCCACCAGCGGCGCGTACCTGGCGAGCGAGGGCGGGTTGAGCGCAACCGCATGGTCAGCGCGATCGACGACCGGCGAGCCGATCATTTGATCGGCGACGATCACCGTGCAGGACGCGGTCCCGCCGCGCATCTCCGGGCCGTACGACGGGATCCAGAGGACCTCGCGACCCTCGAGCATGGCTGCCTCGGCGAGCACCTTGCCCGCGAACAGGATGCCCTGGCCGCCGAACCCCGCGAAGATCGTGGACCATTCCATGTCACGCCTCCGTCGGCTGCGGCCGCTTCGGCCCGACAGCCGCCGTGCGCTTCCCCGCGGGTGCCGGCATCGCGGGCGCGATCCCCTTGCCCCGATCGGTGAACGTCCCGGTCGGGTAGGCGTCCATCACCTCGTGGGCCAGGTGGTCCATGGCCTCGGTCGGGGTCATGCCCCATCCGACGGGGCAGGTGGACAGCACCTCCACGATGGCCAGCCCCGTGTCCTCCAGCTGGACCTCGAACGCCCGCCGGATCGCGGCCCTGGCCCTGCCGATCAGCCCAGGGTCGGCCACCGAGACCCGCGCCGCGTACGCGACCCCGGGGAGCAGCGACAGGAGCTCGGTCACGGGCATGGGATAGCCGGCGACGGCCGGATCGCGGCCTGTCGGGCTGGAGGTCGTGTGCTGGCCAATCAGCGTGGTCGGTGCCATCTGGCCGCCGGTCATGCCATAGATCCCGTTGTTGACGAAGATGACGGTGATCCGCTCGCCCCGAGCCGCAGCGTGCAGGATCTCCGCGCTCCCGATCGCGGCGAGGTCGCCGTCGCCCTGGTAGGTGAACACCACCCGGTCGGGACGGACCCGCTTGACGCCGGTGGCCACCGCGGGCGCTCGGCCATGGGGCGACTCCACGGCGTCGAGCGCGAGATAGTCGTAGGCGAACACCGAGCACCCGACCGACCCGACGAGGATCGTCCGCTCACCCAGGTCCAGCTCCTCCAGCACCTCCGCCACCAGGCGGTGGATGATCCCGTGCCCGCAGCCCGGGCAGTAGCTGGTGGGATTGGACAGCAGCGATGGGCGGCGGTAGATGGTCCGCCCCTCGCCCTCGGCCGGTCGCCCGCCGGCCTCGATCGCCGCGAGCGGGCCGGCGCGCCTGAGCGCGGTCATCGCACACCTCCCGACGCTCGATCCGGGTCGTCACCCGGCGTCACCGACCAGGCACGCCGCATCGCGGTCACCACCTCGTCCGGGCTGGGCACCATGCCGCCCATCCGACCGTGATGGAACACGGGCACGGCGCCCTCGATCGCGAGCCGCACGTCCTCGACCATTTGGCCGGCGGACAGCTCCACCGCGAGCACGGCCCGCGCCCCGGCGGCCGCGGCCCGCAGCGCAGCGGCGGGGAAGGGCCACAGCGTGATCGGCCGGAACAGCCCCGCTCGCAGACCATCGTCACGGGCGCGCTGCACGGCTGTCCGGGCCACCCGCGCGGCGGTCCCGTAGGCGACCACGATCACCTCGGCGCCGTCGAGCGACTCCCCGGCCCAGCGGGGTTCTCGAGCGGCGATCTCCGCAAAGTTGGCCTGGAGCACGAGGTTGTGTCGCTCGAGGTCCTCCGCACGTAGGCTGAGCGACTTGAGCACCCGCGGCTCACGGCCCGAGGCGCCCTCGAGGGCCCAGTCGGCCGGCGGCCTGGGAATGGACCGGAAATGCGGGGCCACCGGCTCCATCGCCTGGCCCAGGATCCCGTCGGCCAGGATCATCACCGGCGTCCGGTAGCGTTCTGCGAGCACGAAGGCGTCACCCACGAGGTCGATCGCCTCGGCGATCGATGCGGGCGCCAGGACCGGCACGTTGTAGTCGCCGTGACCGTGGCCCTTGGTTGCCTGGAAGTAGTCGCCCTGGGCGGCGCCGATGCTGCCCAGTCCGGGACCGCCGCGCATCACGTTGACGAGGACGACCGGCAGCCGCGACCCGGCCATGTACGACATCCCCTCGGCCATCAGGCTGATGCCCGGGCTGGAGCTGGAGACCAGCACCCGGGCCCCGGTCGCCGCGGCGCCGAGCGCCATGTTGATCGCCGCCAGCTCGCTCTCGGCCTGAACGAACACCCGGCCCTCCTCGGGCATCCGGCGGGCCATCCATTCCAGGAGCTCTGCCTGGGGGGTGATCGGGTAGCCGAAGTAGGCGTCGCAGCCGGCGGCGATGGCCGCCTCGGCGATGGCCTCGTTGCCCTTCATGAGCACGCGAGCGGGCAGGGGAGAGGTGGGAGACGCCTCGCCGCCGGTCCCGGGCGGCGAGGCGGTGGCACGCTCGCGGTCGGTGACCGCGGGACGATCCAGGACGGCCATGATCAGGCCTCCTTCGGACGAGCGAAGATGGTGAGCGCCGCGTCGGGGCACACCCGCGCACACTTGGCGCAGCTGGTGCAGCCGGGCGGGTCAACGAGGCGGACCGGGTGGTGGCCCATCGCGTTGACCAGCGTGACCTCGAGCTCGAGGACGTGTGGCGCGCACACGTCGACGCACAGGCCGCAGCCCTTGCAGCGCTCGTGCGCCACGAGGACCGGTTTGAAGCCCGGGGGAGCGCTCGTCCGGCGTCGAAGTGGGGCGTCGACGAGCGGAGTGGACATGGCCATGCAGGCACCTCCGACATCGAGGATGGCTGCGGCGGTCAGGCGCCGTCAGGGCCGAACCGCATCCCCAGGCGGGCCGGTTCTCCCTACCCGGCTCCCCCGATCAGGGAGGTGCCGGCCCCCGCCCACCGCAGCATCCTCGCGGGGGCGGGCGCCGTCACGAGGCCCGATGAGCCCGGTCAGGCGGGCACGCCATGCCGTCTGGGGGCGTCACCCGCCAGCTCACGGACGCGCGCGACGAGGGTCAGCTCGCTGAGCCGATCGGCGGCCGCCGATCGGACCCGGCGATGGCGGCTGTGACGGCGATCGTCCGCGCGCAGGATGCGCTCGAGGCGCTCGCGGACGATGCCCGGGCCCACGACCGTCACGTCGTCCCGCTCGGGGACGTGTGTGACGACGTCATCGAGGAACGCCCGCAGGTGCTCGAGCCTGACGCGCTCGAGCGCCTCGCCACTCGGCCCACCGCCACCGTGGCGCACCCTGGGATCCACGCGGACGTGGCCAGTCGACCGGTGGCGCCCGGGGACATCCGATCGTACCCGCTCGACCGTCGCACGGTCGGCCCAGTGGACGATGATGGCCTCCTCGCTGTCGATCCAGACGAGCGTCGTGGCGCCCTCGATCGTGCGCAGGTTCATGGCCGCCTCCGATCAGCGAGCCCAGGCCGGTCGTCCATCGCCCTGCGCCAGATCGGCGTAGGTGATCCCCGACGCGCGCCCCCAGGCCTCCCGGTCCACGTGCACCGAATAGCGATGGCTCCCGGCATGGAACGCGATCTCGGACGATTCCCGGATCGCGAAGTCCGCGTACGCGGCTACCCCGAACAGCTCCGGGATCGGTGGGACGGTGCCCGCCTCGCAGTCCGGGGCCAGCGCCGCGAACTCGGCCTCGGTCATGACCCGGACGTCGTCAACGCTCAGCGCCCGGCATGCCTTCACGAGATCGACGTGGTCGTCGGCATCGACCATGAGCAGCACCCGGCGACCATCGCCCGCCACCACGCCGACCACCTTGGCAAAGCGGCGGGGATCGAGGTGCTCCGCCCGTGCGGTGGCCTCGGCCGTGAACGTCTCCGGGTGCTCGTGCAGCTCGTACTCGACACGACGTCCTGCGAGCCAGTCGAGCAGGCCCGCATGCGGACCCGTTCTGGGGGTTTCGACAGCCATCGCGCGCCTCTTCTCCGGGGCCCTCGGTCGGAGCCGGAATATCCGGGCGTCCGATCTGCGACGAGCATGTGCAGCCGGCCTGCCGAGGGCGAGTGGCATCCGTCGGCACCGGCAGGGGCGGATGGCCTGTAGGCGGTGGCGGGATGGCGGACGCGGGTGCCGAAGCGGGCGTCTGCTGCGCGCGCCGCGCACCGGCCCGGGCCGGACGACCCCCGCCGGCAGTCCAACGGCCCGCCCGGTCGTGACTCTCGGCACTCATTCGCATCTGCGCATGTATTGATACTTCTGCCCATGGACGAGATCACGACCCTCCAGGCGGAGGTGCTCCGCACGCTCGCGAACCCCCGTCGCCTCGAGATCGTGCATCGTCTCGCCCAGGGGCCCTGCGAGGTCGGAAGGCTCGCCGAGGAGCTGGGCCTCAGTCAACCCAACGTCTCACAGCATCTGGCGGTCCTCCGCAGCGCCGGCATCGTCGATGCGGAGCGCGACGGCCGCGAGATGCGCTACCGGCTCACGGACGCCGACGTCGTGGTGGCGTGCTCGGTGATGCGCGGCGTCCTCCAGCGCCGCCTGACCCGGCTGGGCCGCCTGTCACATCTCGACCAGGCGGCCGCCGAGCTCGTCGAAACGCAGTAGCCAGCCGCACCCGAACAGGGAGGGATCGAATTCGATGGACGAACCGCTGAACCTGGTCCTGTTTTCGGGCACCGACGACAAGCTCCAGGCTGCCGCGGTGCTCGCGGCGGGCGCGGCGGCGCTCGGCAAGCCCGTGAACATCTTCCTCCAGTACTGGGCGCTCGACGCGTTCACCAAGGCCAAGATCGACGACGACCATGGCCTCGCGCCCGAAGCGGGCGTCGATGGCCGCGCCGCGGTCGACGACCTGGCGAAGGCGGGGCAGGTCAGCTGGGCCGAGACCCTCCGTCAGGCGAAGGAGCTCGGGTCGGTCGACATCCAGGCGTGCTCGCTCTCGATGGACCTGCTCCATCTGGAGCCCGAGGACCTCGACCCGCTCGTTGACGGCACCGAAGGTGTGACCGCGTTCTACCTCAATGCCGGCGAGGGACAGGTCGTCTTCATCTAGCGGTACACATGCGGCGCTTCAGCGCCGCGGGAAGGAGCAACACAGATGGCAACCGTGCCCGTGGATCTCACGGTCGACGCGCGGGGCTTGAACTGCCCGATGCCGATCGTGCGGACCGCCCAGGCGGTCAAGGGCCTGGCCGCTGGCCAGACCGTCGAGGTGATCGCCACCGATCCGGGGTCCGTCAAGGACTTCGCCGCGTGGTCGAAGACCACCGGCAACGAGATCGTCGAGCAGTCCGCGGACGGTGGCGAGTTCCACTTCGTTCTGCGCAAGAAGTGAGGGCTGCGTGATGACCGTCGCCGAGACTCCCGTCACCCCCGAAACCCTGCCGCAGCCGGCGACCGAGCCGGAGGAGGCCGCGAAGCCCAAGGGCCTCGCGATCATCTGCTACAGCGGCGACCTCGAGAAGACCTGGGCCGCCATGATCCTGGCCTCGACCGCCGGCGCAATGGCGATGCCGACCAAGGTGTTCGTCACCTTCTGGGGCCTGCAGACCTTCGTGAAGGACGATGTCCGGATCACGGGCGAGAACTGGATGCAGAAGATGATGTCCTTCATGCAGCGCCCGGGGATCAGCCACCGGAAGCTGTCGAAGATGAACTTCCTCGGCATGGGCCCGTGGATGATGCGCAAGCTCGCCAAGCAGTACAACGTCGCCAGCCCCAAGGAGCTGCTCGAGGTCGCGCAGGCGATGGGCGTCGAGTTCATCCCGTGCCAGATGACCATGGACATGTTCGGGATCAAGCGCGAGGACCTGATCGACGGCATGGGCGAGCCCGTCGGGGCCGCCACCTACCTGTCCTACGTCGGCGAGGGGTCTGCTCCGCTGTTCATCTAGCGCCGGCCCTCGACCGGCGTGGTGCGGGACCCCTCCGCACCGGTTCGGATCGCCCTGCGATCCGTGGAAGGGAAGCTCTGATGACTGAAGCAACCACACCCCAGATCACAACCACGCTCGACGCCCGTGGCAGCTTCTGCCCCGGCCCGCTGATGGAGCTCATTCGCGGCATGCGCGAGGCCGAGGTCGGCGACGTCCTGGCGGTCCTGTCGTCGGACAAGGGCAGCAAGACCGACATCCCCAAGTGGATCGAGAAGGCCGGCCACAACCTGATCGGCGTGTCCACCCGCGACGGCTACGACGAGATCATCGTCGAGAAGGTCCGGTAGCCCCGATGCAGCGGGTCGTCGTCCTGGGCGGCGGGGTGGGGGGCACCCTCGCCGCCAACCTCATCGCGAGGAAGCTCAAGAAGGCCATCGCGCGCCAGGAGGCGCGGGTCACGGTCGTCGATGCGACGGGTCGCCATACCTACCAGCCCGGCTACATGTACATCGCGATGGGCAACGAGCGACCAGAGCGACTCGTGCGGTCCGAGAAGTCGCTGCTCGACGGCAATGTCGATCTCGTGGTCGACAGGATCGCCGGCATCGACGTCGCGGAGCAGTCTGTCGCGCTCGCCTCCGGCGAATCGCTTCGCTACGACCAGCTGGTGATCGCGACCGGCTCGCGGATCATGCCCGAGCTGATCGACAATTTCGACGCCGAGGCCCACCACTTCTACACGCCCGGCGCTGCCGCCAGGCTGCGCAAGGCCCTCGACGACTTCAAGGGCGGCAAGATCGTGATCGGCATCGCCGGCATTCCGTACAAGTGCCCGCCCGCACCGCTCGAGGTTGCCTTCCTGATCGAGTCGGAGCTGCGCGAGCGCGGGCTGCGCGACAAGACCGAGATCACGTTCCTGTCGCCCATCAACCGGGCGTTCACGATCGAGAGCGTGTCCGAGATGGCCGCTCCGATCCTCGAGCAGAAGGGGATCCACCTCGAGCTGCTGGCCGGGATCGCCCAGATCGACGCCGAGCGCAAGGTGGCGATCACCGACGCGTTCGAGGAGCATCCCTACGACCTCCTGATCGTGGTCCCGCCGCACAAGGGCGCCCAGATGCTGATCGATTCGGGCCTGGCGCCCAAATCGGGCTGGCTGCCCACCGACCGCCATACTCTCCAGGTCAAGACGGTCGCCAAGCCGGCGCCCGGGCAGGCGGACGAGGACATCCCGCGCTACCCCAACATTCACGCGCTGGGCGATGCCACCGACCTGCCGCTGTCGAAGGCCGGCTCAACGGCTCACTTCGAGGCGCCCATCGTGGCCGAGCGAGTCGCCGCCGGCATCGAGGGCCGCAAGCCCGAAGGCAAGGACGCCGGCTACACGGGCAAGGTCATGTGCTTCTTCGAGGTCGGCGACGGGAAGGGCACCCTGCTCCAGTTCGACTACGAGCATCCACCCAGGCCACCCAAGCCCAACAGGATCTGGCACCTGGGCAAGATCGTGTTCAACAAGACCTATTGGCACACGGTGCCCAGAGGCCGCGTCTAGCGTTCCGCGTCCCACGCGCTCCGTCGCGCCCCGAACCCAGGCATCACACGGGGCAGGCACCGCGGCTCGAGGAGCATCCCGGGGCGTCGTCGCGCCCCTCCCCCGGGACGGGCCGGCGAACCTACAATCGGTCGGTGACCACCTTCATGCGGCGTGACCCATGAGCGGGCGCGTCTTCCATCGCTCGTCCTATCCGAACCCGGCCGTCGCCGTGGAAGCCCACGGCTCGACCATCATCGATGCGGAGGGGCGCGAGTACCTCGACGCTGCGGGCGGGGCCGTCGTGGTCAACGTGGGGCACGGCCGGCGCGAGATCGCCGCCGCGATCGCCGACCAGCTCGCCCGAGTCTCGTACGCGCACGGGAGCGCGTTCACCAACGAGCCGCTCGAGCGGTATGCGGTCGAGGTCGCGCCCCACCTGCCGGTCGACGATGCGGCGATCTATTCGGTCTCCGGCGGATCCGAGGCGATGGAGACGGCCATCAAGCTGGCGCGGGCCGCGCATCTGGCCCGCGGCGAGCCCAATCGCCTGGTCGTGATCGCGCGCTGGAGCAGCTACCACGGCAACACGCTGGGAGCGCTCGACCTGTCCGGCCGCCGACCGCTCCGCCGCCCGTATGAGGGTTGGCTGGGCCGCTTCCGTCACGTCAGCGCCGCGTACACCTACCGGGCCGGCGACCCGGGAGCGCAGGCCCTGGGGAGCACGCAGGAGCTGGCCGACGAGCTGGATCGCGTGATCACCGCCGCCGGCCCCGGCACCGTGGCTGCGTTCGTCGGGGAGCCGATCGTCGGTGCGTCGCTCGGGGCGGTCGAGCCCCCAGCCGGCTACTGGCCGGCCATCGCCGAGGTGTGCCGGCGTCACGGGGTGCTGCTGATCGCAGATGAGGTGATGACCGGCTTCGGGCGCACCGGTGCCTGGTTTGCGCTCCAGCACGACGACGTTCGGCCAGATCTGCTCGTCGCTGCCAAGGGGGCCACCTCGGGCTACTGGCCGTTCGGGTTCGTGGCGGCGTCGGGTGAGATCCACGACACGGTCAAGGCAGCCGGGCCGTTCGTCCACGGGTTCACCTACTCACACCAGCCCACGGGGGCGGCGGTCGCGCGAGCGGTGCTCCGGATCCTCGAGGAGGAATTGCTGGTCGAGGCATCGCGGGTGAAGGGCGAGCGGCTGCTGGCCCTGCTGCGCGACCGGTTCGCCGATCATCCGGCAGTCGGCGACGTTCGGGGGCGCGGCCTGATGGTGGGCCTCGAGCTCGTGCGGGACCGCGAGACGCGTGAGCCCTTCCCGCGCGGAGCCAGGCTCGTGGAGGCTGTGGTCCGGACCGCGCGCGAGCACGGCCTGCTGATCTACTCGGGGACCGGGAACGCGAACGGGGTCGACGGGGACGTGGTCCTGCTGGGCCCGCCGTTCGTGATCATGGACGAGGAGCTGGTGCGGATCGTCGATGGACTGGCCGAGGCGCTGGATCGTGCCCTGAGCGAGATCGGTGAGGTGTCCGCGGGCACGTCCTGAGCGGCGGGACGCGCCGGCGAGTCAGTCGCGCCCGGTCGAGGCCCGGATCAACAGGATCCCGCCGAGCACGACGAGCAGGATCGGCCACACGAGATCGTTGAACCCGGGCAGCGTCAGGCTCGAGCCGCCGATCACGGTCAGGATCACACCCAGCCCCGCCTGCCAGCCCCAGCCACCACGGCTCGCGGCTCGGACGACCGCGATGAACAGGAACGCGATGCCCAAACACAGGGTGCCCACGCCGGGGCCGTCCAGGACATTGGTCGCGGCCAGCAGGTCGGGCGCGGCCAGCGCGGTGATGATCGAGCCCAGGTAGAGCGAGCCCACCCCGCGGTTGATGAGCCAGGACACGAGGAACGCGAGCCCAACCGCGAGGAACAGGAGCGAGCCCGCCGTCTCGAGCGCAGGGAACACCTGGCGAAGGAGGAGCAGGCCGCCGAACACGACCAGGAAGATCCCGAACCACGGCAGGCGGCTTCGTCCCCTGGGTCCGCCGACGTCGTTCCACTCCCACCCGTAGACGTGGACGCCCCCCGAATCGATCACATCACCGGCCATCGGCCGGTCATGCCGCTCCCTCATGTCCACCCTCCCTGCCACGACGTGGCAGGGACGAGCGTACCGCGCGTTGGGTCAGGCTGGTACGGCAATCGCGCCGGACTGCTACCCGGCGTTCGCGCCGCGCTGCTGCCCGGCCTTCGTGTCCCGAACCTGCCTCGCGGTGCCACCGGCAGCGGGCCCCGGCTCGGTGGTCGGGACGGTGATCTCGTCCTCGACGTGGCTGAACCCGACCCGATCGGCGATCCGGCCCATGAACCCGGGCGCCCACCAGTTCCAGCGACCCAACAGGCGCATCGTCGCGGGAACCAGCAGCACGCGCACGATCGTCGCGTCCACGAACACGGCGATCGCCATGCCCACGCCGATGCTCTTGATCGTGATCGTCTGCGCGAGCGCGAATGCCGCGAACACCGAGACCATGATCATCGCAGCGCCGGTGATCACCCCGGCGGTCCTGGCCAGGCCCTCGGCCACCGCCGCGCGATTGTCACCCGTGCGACGCCACGCCTCCTGGATCCGCGAGAGCAGCAGCACCTCGTAGTCCATCGACAGCCCGAACAGGACGCTGAACATGATGATCGGGTTGCCCGCGATCGTGAACCCCGGGCTGGTGAAGCCCAGCACGTTCGACAGGTTTCCCTCCTGGAAGATCCACACCAGGGCACCGAACGAGGCGCTGATCGAGAGCAAGGTCATCACGATCGCCTTGGCCGGCAGCACGACCGAGCCGAACAGCAGGAACAGGATCGCGCCCATCGCGATGATCACGACCGCGATCGCGATCGGGATCCGGGCCGTCTGCGCCTCGAGGAAGTCGTAGCCGGTTGCCGCGAACCCACCGACGCTGGTCGTGATGCCGGGTCCGGGATCGACGCCCCGGACCAGTGGGATGACCGCGGTGCCCTCGGGCGAGGAGGCGAGCAGTGGGCTGATGGCGTCGAACCGGACGGTCGAGCCGTGGACGTAGCGGTCCCAGAGGCCGACGAGCGGCGCCGGCCAGCTCGACCGCGGGGTGGCATACAGGGCGGCCAGCTGGTCGATCGTGAGCGGTTTGCCGGTGGTGGGGCTGGCGATGCCGCTGAACGGGCTCTCCACCCGCTCGATGCCGTTGACCGTCGCGAGACGGCTCGCGTAGGCCGCCAGCTCGCGCACGTTGGCCTCGGATGCGGGGTCGCCGGTCACGTCGGCCAGCACGACGATGGGCGAGGTCGTGCCCGGCTCGAACCGGGTCTGGAGGGCCACCGCTGCCTCACGGCTCTCGAGCCCGGCGGGCAGCGTGAAGGCGTCGGGGATGCCCTGCTTGAGGGCGAAGAACGGCGTCCCGGCGAGCAGGAGGACGGCGAGCGTCGGGACGAGGACGAGGACGGGTCGCGCCATGACCGCGTTCGCGACCCGCTCCCAGCGCGAGCCGGTGGCGCGCGGATCGACGACCCGCGGCGGCCGCCGCAGGATCCAGCGCACGCCGTCGACCAGGCTGGTCACCGACAGCGCGTTGACCCGATGCCCGAGCATCCCGAGCAGCGCCGGCAGGAATGTGAGCGCGTACAGGAGCGAGGCCGCGACCGTGAGCATGCCGCCGATGCCGAACGATCGGAGGGCCGGAGAGCTGAATGCCAGCAGGCCGCCGAGCCCGGTGGCGACCGCGATCCCCGAGAAGGTCACCGCCTTGCCGGAGGTCGCAACGGCGATCTCGACCGCGTCGCCGACGTCGCGGCCGCGGCGCAGCTCCTCGCGGAACCGGCTGACCATGAACAGGGAGTAGTCGATGGCGAGCGCGAGGCCGAGCATCGTCGACACGTTCTGGACGTAGATGCTGAGCTCGACCTGCTGGCCGACGAGGTAGACGAACGCGAGCGTCGTCGGGATGGCCAGCCCCGCTACCAGCAACGGGATCCCTGCGGCGAGGACCGACGCGAACACCAGGATCAGGACGAGGGCCGCGATCGGGAGCGAGACCGACTCGGCCTGGACGAGGTCCTGCTCGGACTGGGTGGCCGAGTCGCGTGTGAGCGGCGCGTAGCCGCCCAGCTGCAGCACGATGCCGTCGCCCGGCTGGTGGATCTTCGCCTCGAACCCGTCGAGCAGCGGCACCGATTGCTCGTCGGTCACCTTGAGGTCCACGACGACGTAGGCCGAATGACCGTCGGTGGAGATGAACCGGCTGTCTCCCGTCTGCGCGAAGCCGACGAGATCGGCCACGTTTGGATCCGTGGCGAGATCGGCAAGGGAGGCGGCGACCTGGGCCTGGAACGGCTGGCTGCGCGCATCGGCCGTCTCGGGCCCGCGGAACACTGCGATCAGGGCGCTCTTGCCGGTGCCGAAGTCCTGGGCCAGCCGGTCGCCGACGATCGCCGACTCGGACCCCGGATCGAACCAGCCACCCGCCGACAGCACGGATGACGCGCGCCCGGCCGCCGTGCTGGCGGCGATCCCGAACAGGACGGCGAGGACGAACACGATCCGGCGCCGTCGGTAGACGAAGGCTCCCCAGCGACTGAACATGGCGGCTCCACAGAGGATGGTGGCGGGACGCAGGCCGCGGCAGATGCAGCCGGCGAACGGGAACGATAGGGAGCGGGCATTCTCTTTGTCAAGCACCTCTTCTGGGTCGGCTCTGAGAGCCAAGACCGAAGGTTGCAGGGGCCTTGCAGAACGAGCGTTCGCTCTGTTAGCGTAGATGGATGCCGCGCGTCACCCCCGCCCACGAGCAGGCCGTCCGGGCCAGGATCATCGAGTCGGCGCTGCGCGTGTTTGCCGAAAAGGGCTACCACGGGGCAACCATCGCCGACGTCGTCCGCGACAGCAGGCTGTCGGTGGGGGCGATCTACACCTACTACCGCGGCAAGGACGAGCTGTTCCTGGCGACCTGCGACCTCAGCTCCGGACAGGGTCTCGGGGAGCTTGGGACGCGCCTGGCGCACGGGCGTTCCGCGGTCGAGAAGCTGGCCATCGCGATGGGCTTCTTCCTCGACGCCCTGGGGGGCAAGCCGCACGAGCCGGACATGGCGTCGGCAATGGTCATGCAGTGGTCCCGGGCGGAGGCCGAGCCCGCGATCCGCGCCTCGCTGGCTCGCCGCCGGGACCAGATCGTGACCGTCGGTGAGCTGCTCCTGAGCGAGGCCATCGCAAACGGCGAGCTGCCCGGCTGGATCGACGTCCCTGCGCTCTCCGGCGCCCTGGTCTCATTCCTCGACGGGCTGCTGCTGTGGCGGATCGAGCAGGGGGACGCCTATCGGCGCGAGCTCGCCGAGCGGCGTGCCGTGGCCCTGCTGCGCCCGCTGCTGGCGTCGACATCGGCTGCCCGGGCCCCGGCCCTGGATCTGCCGCCCGCGCGCCCATGGAGCGTTCTGGGCAGCTCGCGGTCCGGGGAGCCTGCCAAGGTGCCCGTGCGGCACTGACCGAGCTGCGGTGGCGGGGGCTAGCATCACGCCATGCCGCACGTCATGACCGTTCTCGGGCCCGTGGAGCCTGGCGCCCTCGGGTTCACCCTGCCCCACGAGCACACCCAGATCGCCCTGTGGCAGATCCAGAACCGCTGGGACTACTGGGAGCTGACCGCGGACGAGCCGATCATCGCCGAGGAGCTCCGGCTGTTCCGGGAGGCAGGGGGCACAGCCCTGGCAGACCTGACGCTGCCTGGCATCGGCCGCAACCCGGCCTGGCTCCGGACGATGGCCGAGACCTCGGGCCTGCACATCATCATGGGAGGCGGCTGGTATCGCACCGCCTACTACCCGCCGGAGGCGCTCGTCGACCGTCGCTCCACCGATGCGCTGGCCGAGGAGCTGGTCGGCGAGGCCACCATGGGGGTGGGGGACACCGGAATCCGGACCGGGATCCTGGGCGAGATCGGCACCGACAAGCCCTGGGTGTCGCCGGCCGAGGAGCGCGTGTTCCGGGCGGTCGCGCGGGCCTCGCGCCGGACGGGTCTCGGGATCATCACCCACGCCGTGATGTCCGAAGTCGGTGCCGCGCAGATGACGATCCTCGAGGAGGAGGGGGTCGATCCCGGGCGGGTGGTGATCGGCCATGCCGACAGCTACCCGGTGCTCGATCACTACCTGTCGCTGATCGCCCGCGGGGCGTCCATCGAGTTCGATTTCCTGGGCATGTCGTTCACACCGATGGAGGAGTACGGCGAGGGCCGGGTCGTCGAGCTGCTGCTCGAGCTGCTCCATCGAGGGCACGGCGACCGGGTGCTGCTCAGCCAGGACGTGTGCCACAACAGCCAGCTTCGCCATTACCGGGGCAACGGGTACACATACCTGCAGACCACATTCCTGCCGAGGCTCCGCGAGGCGGGCGTATCGGAGGCCGAGATCGAGCAGCTGACCGTCCACAACCCGCGACGGATCCTGACGATCGGGTAGGGTTCGGCTCCTCACCTCGTGGGCGGCAACCGGCGCCTTGCTGGCATGCTCAGCGCACGATGAGGTCGCGGAGCTGGAGCTGGGCGCCTGCCGTGAACGACGTCACGTCGAACACGAGGTAGACCTCGACCGCTTCGGTGCCCGGATACCAGCCGTGCGCGTAGGCATTGTCGAACGGCGGTCTCGTCGGATCCTGCGATCGGACCTCGAGCCGGATCCCGTCCGCGACCGCGAACGCGCGCGTGAACGGGTCCGCGAGCGAAAAGCGGGCGTCCGATAGCACCCCGTTGGGCAGCACGGCGGGGCCGACGTTGATCTCCATCGGCCCCGTCGACGTGATCGGGATGTCGCGCGCGGCGATCTCGAGCGGCACGGCCTCCGCCGCCGCGTGGGGCGCGATCGTCGGCAACGGGGTCGCGCACGCTGAGCCGGGCTCGCCACCGGGCGTCGAGCCGCACGGGACGTCGTGATAGCCGGCGTTCATCGCATACGGCGCGTAGACGGGGATCGCGGGATTGTCAGTGCAGACCGGGTCGTCCAGCGCACCGACGTTCAGGCACCGGACCTCATCGGGAACCGTCGACCCGTCGCCCAGCTCGAAGGTGACCTCCGCCACCGGGTGGCTGCCGAGGCTGTCGATGTCCGGTGCCGGGCTGGCGAGGTGCACGGCGACGATGTCCGCCCAGTCGAGCGAGGCCTCGTCGCGAGCCCGCTCGACCACCGCCAGGCACCGCTCGGCTGCGAACGACATCGTCGCGCACTCGGCGGGATCGAGCTGCGGCGGGAGCGACGGCTCGCCCGGCAACTGATGGAAGTGGATCGGCGTCGGCGATGGCCCCGGCGTCTCGGCCGCCGATGGCGTCGCCTCGCGGGCAATGGCGGTCGAAGGCGACGCACCAGCCACGTCCGGCACGACGGACCCGAGCTCGGTGAGCGCGGGCGCGGCGCCCGACGTGTCCACCGCTGGCCGGCTGAGCAGCAGGCCGCCAACGCCCAGCATCACCAGGAACGCGGCGGCTGCGGCGAGCCACCCGCGACGGCGCGCGCGGCGGGTCGGCAGTCGGACGATCGACCGGCGCACTGGCTCGAGGTCGCCGTCGGTGACCCGTGCGCGGCTCGCCAGGAGGTCCCGGAGGTCGTCGTCGAGGCGGTTGCTCATCGTCGTTCCTCCGCGTCGTAGGCTGCCCGGAGGCGGGTGATCGCGGCGTGTGTGCGTGACTTCACCGTTCCGTCCGCGATGCCGAGCGCGTCCGCGACCTCGGCCACCGGGGCATCCCACAGATGGCGCATCGTGAGCAGCGCCCGATCGTCCGGAGACAGCCGGTCGAAGGCGCGGGCCAGCAGCCGTCGCTCCAGTGCTCGATCGAGCGAGTCGTGATCACTCGGCTCGTGGCCGACGTCGAGCTCGGCCACCCGGGCCCGCCGCCGGGCCACCCGGATCGCGGATCGAACGACGTGGGTTCGAAACCAGGCTGGGAACGCGACCGGGTCGCGCAGCCGGTCGAGGCCCTGCCAGGCCGAGAGCAACGCGTCCTGGACGGCATCGGCTCCATCGGCATGCGAGCCGGTCAGCGCGACGGCGCCGCCCAACGCCATGGCGAGCGACGGTTCGACCAACGCGGCGAACGCGTCCCGATCGCCGGTCATCGCCGCGCGCACGAGCTCAGCGGGCGTCCGGACCTCGGTCGACACGGGCTCCAGCACGGCCTCCATGCCACTAGGTGGCGGAGCCTGCCTCAATGGTTCGAATTCGACCCCCAGGCTCA
Organism: uncultured Chloroflexia bacterium; assembly: GCA_963713095.1. Taxonomy (GTDB): domain Bacteria; phylum Chloroflexota; class Limnocylindria; order Limnocylindrales; family CSP1-4; genus CAIXZV01. Next base: position 358,163 of record CAVQKK010000003.1, on the reverse strand, counting down.
CGACGAGCGGTCAGCCCTCGAGCTGCGCGTCCACGGACAGCTCGACGTTGCCCTTGAGCGCGCGCGAGACCGGGCAGCCGTCCTTGGCCGCCTCGGCCAGCTCGGCGAACTTGGCCTGGTCAATCCCGGGCACGGTGCCCCGGACCGTCAGCGCGCTCCGCGTGACGGTCCAGCCACCCTCGAGCTTGTCGAGCGAGACCTCGGCCCTGACGTCGAGGCTGGTGGGCGGCGTCCCGTTGCGGCCGAGCCCCGCGCTGAACGCCATCGAGTAGCACGATGCGTGGGCGGCCGCGATGAGCTCTTCGGGGCTCGTTCGCCCGTCGTGGTCCTCGGTCCGAGAGGCCCAGGTCACCGGCAGCCGGGTGAATGCCCCGGATGTCACGTAGTTGATGGAGCCGGAGCCCGTGGCGAGGTCGCCGGACCAGGCCACCTCCGCGGATCGCATCGTCATCGTCGTTCATGCCTCCACTTCAGGCAGCAAGACTGCCACGCGTCGGCCAACCGTGCGCCGCGGCGCGTTGAAGCCGCGCGGGACCCATGTCGGCCGTTCCCGTCAGGTCGCCGGAACCGCCGGTGCCGGGCCCGCCGCTTCGCCGCTTCCGCCGACCCGGCGCCGGACGCCGTCGACCAGCGAGTACACCACCGGGACGACGATCAGGGTCAGGAACGTCGAGCTGAACAGGCCGCCGATGACGACGGTACCCAGCTCGGCCGCGATGATCGAACCCTGGCTGATCCCGGCGGCAAGCGGGATCAGGGCGAGGATCGTCGCGATCGCGGTCATCAGGATCGGCCGCACCCTGGTCCGGCCACCCTCGATCAGCGCCTCCGTCGTCGACATGCCCTGCGACCGCAGACGTTCGACGAGGTCGAGCAGCACGATCGCGTTGGTGACCACGATCCCGATCAGCATCAGGAACCCGATCAGGGCACTGACGCCGATCGGGTGGCCGGTGATGAGCAGCGCCGGGAAGGCGCCGATCGTTGCCAGCGGCAGGCTGAACATGATGATGAACGGCGTGATCAGCGAGTTGAACGTCAACACCATGGCCACATAGACGACCAGCATGGCCACGGCCATGGAGAAGAACAGGCCGCCGAACGCCTCGTTCATCTGCTGGGTCACCCCGGCCAGCGTCACATCCACCCCCGAGGGGATGGAGCCGTCGGCGTACAGGCCGTCGATGGTCTTCTGGACATCCTGGCTGACCTTGCCGGTGTCCACGTCCGCGATCTCCGCCGAGATCGACGCGGCCGGCGACTGGCCGATCCTGGTGATCGAACCCTGCGCCTGCACCTGCTCGACGGTGGCGATCCGCCCGAGCGGGAGCTTCGTGACGGTTCCGACCGGAAGCTGCTGCAGGGTCTCGACCGAGGTGACCTGCGCCGGGTCCAGCTGCACGAACACGTCCACGGGCCCGTTCTGGCCGGCGAGCTGGACCCGGGTCGCCGCGGTGCCCACGAGCGCCGTCCTGACCTGCTGGGCCACCTGGGCGGCCGTCAGCCCGACCAGGATGCTCTTGCTCGGATCGGGTCTGACCTGGATCTCCGGCGTGCCTCTGGACAGGTCGGACTTGAGGTTCAGGAGGGCCTTGTCGTTGGCGAGCGCGTTCAGGACGACATCGTTTGCCTGCGACACCTTGGCCGGATCGTCGCTAGACACGATGACGTTGAGGTTGTTGGAGCTGAAACCCGCCAGCTGCGCGACCGCGACGTCGTAGCCATCGGTCTTGACCGGTGCGAGCTCGTCCGAGAGCCGCTTCGCATACGCGGTCAGGTCCACGTCATCCTGGAGGCGGACGGTCATCCGGGCGCTGTTGGCAGGCTGGCCGGACATGGCGGCGACGACGGTCTGGAAGCCGGCGTCGCCCTCGCCCGGGATCGAGGTCTGGACGAGCACTACCTTGGGGTCGCCGAGCAGGATGTTCTCGGCCCGCGTCGCCCGTTGCAGGACGGCCTCGGAGGTGGTTCCGGCGGGTGGGGCGACGGTCACCGACACCAGCTTCTCGCCGCCCGCGTTGATGAACTGGGTGGGCAGGAGCGGGGCGATGAGGGCCGTTGAGAGGAACAGCACGATGGCCACCGCCAGCACGCCCAGCTTGGTCCACCGGTTGCGCAGGACGAACGTGATGGTGGGTGTGTAGACGCGGATCCACAGCGAGTTCCTGGGCTCGCCGTCCTCGTCGACGTTGGCCGGTACGTTGTGGATGAGCAGGTAGGCGAGGACCGGGACCACGGTCAGCGCGCACACGAGCGAGCCGACCAGCGCGAAGCTCACGGTCAGCGCGAACGGCAGGAAGAACTGGCTGACCAGGCCGCCGACGAAGCCGAGGGGCAGGAACACCCCGACGGTCGTGACGGTGGCGGCGGTGATGGCGCCCGCGACCTCGCGCGGGCCATTGATGGACGCGGTCAACCGGTCCTCACCCATCGCCCGGTGCCGGTAGATGTTCTCGAGCACGACGATCGCGTCGTCGACGACCCGCCCGACGGCCACCGCCAGGCCGCCCAGGGTCATGATGTTGAGGCTGATCCCGGCGCCCTGCATGATCACCAGGGCGGTGAGCAGCGAGAGCGGGATGCTGACCGCCGCGACCACCGTCGACCGCAGGCTGAACAGGAACAGGAAGATCGTGAGGACGGCGAACAGCGCGCCGGTACCGCCCTCGCGCAGCAGCCCGTCGCGGGACTCCTTGATGAACGTCGAGAGATCCGAGACGATCGTGATCGAGACCGCATCGCTGTGCTGCTGACCAAGCTCGTTGAGCTTGGCCGTGACCTCGTCGGCCACCTCGACCGTGTTGGCGTTGGAGGTCTTCGAGACCGACAGCGACAGGGCCGGGTTGACGCCTGCGGCCGGGGTTCCCGTTCGCGCGTAGCCGGTGGTCGCGACACCCTCGAGCGCGACCGTGCCCAGGTCACCGATGGTGACCGGCGTCGGCGCAGCGGGTGCTGCCGGCGCAGCCGAAGCGCCTGGAACGGCCGAGGCACCGGCGCCGGGCGTGGTGGTGGCGGCCGGCGACTTCACGCCGACCACGAGACCCTTGATCTCGTCGATGCTGCCGATCGCGGCGATCGTGGACACCGACACCTTGGACCCGTCGCTCCTGACCTCGCCCGACGGGATCGTCAGGTTGTTGGCCGTCAGCACCCCGGTCACCTGCTGGTCGGTGATGCCGGTCGCGGCCAGCTTCGCCGGATCGAGCGTGATAGTGACTCGCTGGACCTCGCCCCCCGTCAGATCCACGCTGGCCACGCCGTCGAGCGCCAGCAGCGCGGGCACGATGTCGGTCTCGGCTACGTTCGCAGCGTCCGCCAGCCCGTTCTCGGACGTCGCTGCCACCGACGCGATGATCACCGGCGAGGCGTTGATGTTGAGCGCGCTGACCTGCGGCGTCACGTTGCTCGGCAGCCCTGCGCTCTGCAGGTTCTGCTCGATCGTGCTGCGCGTCTCCTTGACGTTGGTGCCGTACGAGAACTGGGCAACCACCAGGGCGATCGAGTTGGCCGAGGTGGACTGCAGGTTCTCCAGACGCGGCACGCCCGAGATCGCCTGCTCGATCGGCTTCGCGACCTGATCGGCCACGTCGGCAGCGCCGGCACCCGGAAGGGGCGCGATCACCGTGATCACCGGGAACTCGATGTCGGGCAGCAGCTCCTGCTTGAGGCTGCCCCAGGCGGCGATGCCGCCGATGAACAGGGCGCCGGCGAGCAGGAGGGTCACGCTGCGCTTGGCGACCGCGAACTCGGAGAGGCGGCTCATGCGGGTTCCTTTCGGTCAGCTGAGGATGCGGAGGCAGGCGACGGTGCGGGTGCGGTCGAGACGGGCGACGACGCTTCGACGGCGAGCACCGATGCGGCCACGAGCCTTCCCGCGGCATCGCTCAGGACCGCCAGCGCCCCGCCCACGATGCGCAGGCCGCCATCGTCGAGCAGCTCGAGCAGATCGCGCACCTGGCGGGCGTTGAGCTCGCGGAACCGATCGACGAACGTCCGGCCGGCGGGCGTCAGCGAGACGACGACGTGGCGGCGGTCGGTGGCGTCCTCGCGACGGATCGCAAGCCCGTGGTCGACGACGCGGTCGACCAGCCCGCTGACCGTGGACAGCGAGACCCCGAGCTGCGCGACGAGATCGGACATGCGCAGCTCGCCTGCGGCCGCGAGCAGGTACAGCACCTTGGCCTGAGGCATCGTGACGTCGATCTCGACGAAGTCAGGGGCGTGGCTGCCCGCCAGACGCTGCATCATCGTGTCGAAGCCGGCAACGGCTCGCTCGATCTCCGCCGAGCGGTCGAAGGTGGTGATGGGCGTAATCCTTCGTTCTGAGCTGATGGTTTGGTCAAACCGAATGATCAGGCAGGGACGATACACCGGATCGATCCCGCGCGCCGTAGGCCATTTGGCGATACCTGACACCCCCAGTCACGCAGGAGCCCTACGATCGGGACGTGAGCTCTCAGCCTCGTCAGGTGTCCGCCCGGACCGCTCGGCGGTTCCTCGTCCAGCGTCACCTGCTCGCCCCGCCGCGCTCGCTCCCCGCCGGGCCGGCGTCCGTGATGCGGGTCGTCGACCGGCTCGGGTCGCTCCAGTTCGACCCTCTCGAGGTCGCGGGCCGCAACCACGACCTGACGTTGCTGGCCCGGATCGACGGCTACCGGCGCGAGTGGACCGATGACCTCCTGTACCGCGACCGGGTGCTGTACGAGACGTACAACAAGCAGCTGTCGCTGGTGCCGGTCGCGGAGCTGCCGTGGTACCGGATCACCTGGGACGAGGCCCAGGTGGAGCACCGTGGCGGCGCGTTCGACGACCACGCGCCCCTGGTCGAGGAGCTGCTGGACCGCGTCCGTGCCGCCGGCCCGCTGTCGGCGACCGACGTCGAGCCGCGGGCGGCCATCGACTGGTACTGGCGGCCCACCAATCAGGTCCGTGCGCTGCTCGAGGCGCTGGCCGAGGCGGGCATCCTCGCGATCGCGCGGCGTGAAGGCAACCGCCGCGTGTACGACCTGACCGATCGGCTGTTCCCTCCGGACCTGCTGGCCCGCCGGGTGCCGCCCGAGGAGCAGCTGCGCCACAAGCTGCTGTCGCGGTACCGCGGCAACGGGCTGCTCGGGGCCACCGGTGACTACACGCTGTGGATGGGCATGGGCAAGGCGCCGGAGCGGCGTCGAGTCCACGAGCACCTGGTCGATGCCGCGTGCATCACGCCGGTCGGCGTCGAGGGCTTCCGCGGTCCTCGCTACGTGCTCACCGATGAGCTGCCGCTGCTCGACGCCGCGGAGGCTGGCGGCAATGGCCCGGCGCCGGGCGTCGCGTTCATTGCGCCGCTGGACCCACTCGCCTGGGACCGGGACCTGCTGGCGCGGCTGTGGGGCTTCGACTATCGATGGGAGGTCTATGTGCCCGCGGCGAAGCGGCGCTGGGGCTACTACGTGCTGCCGATCCTGTACGGCGACCGCTTCGTCGGCCGCATCGAGCCACGCATCGACCGGGCGGGGCGGGCGCTGCGGATCCTGGGCCTGTGGTGGGAGGAGGGCTTCGATCCGCTCGATGACGACGGCACGTTCGTGCCGGCATTCGCGACCGCGCTCCGCGCGCACCGCGACTTCGCCGGCGTCGACAGCATCGCGCTGCCGGCGGCAGGCCGCCATCGGGCGCTGGCGAAGGCGGTCCGCGCGCACCTGCAGGCGCCCGGGACAACGCCATTGCGACGCCGCCGAGCCGGGTGACGCTCAGGCCGCGACCCGCGGGTCAGTAGACGGCTGCCAGACGGCCGATCATGCCGGCGGCCACCGTCCGGTTGGTGCCCTCGTCGACCAGGATGAACGACCCCGTCTGGCGGTTCTCGACGTACGGGTCCACGAACAGTGGCTGGGTGGAGCGCAGCTGGACACGCCCGATCTCGTTGAGCGACAGCTCGGTCGCCTGCTCGTCACGGTGGAGGGTGTTCACGTCTACCCGGTACTCGAGCGCCTTGACCAGCACTCGCGCCCAGCGCGTCGTGTGCTTGATCGCGTACTTGCGCCCGGCCGCGAACGACGCCGTCTCATCCATCCAGCAGATCTGGGCGTCGATGTCCTGCACGACCTTGGGCACGTTGTGCGGCCGGCACAGCATGTCGCCCCGGCCGAGATCGATGTCGTCGGTGAGCGTGATCGTCACCGCCATCGGCGGGAACGCCTCGGCGACCGGGCCGTCGGCGGTGTCGATGGCCGCGATCGTCGACTCGAGCCCGCTCGGCAGCGCCAGCACCCGGTCACCCCGCTTGAGCACGCCCGACGCGATCGTGCCCGCATAGCCCCGGTAGTCGATGACGTCGAACGACTGCGGTCGCACCACGTACTGGACGGGAAACCGGACGTCGATGAAGTTGCGGTCGGAGGCGACGTGGAGCCGCTCCAGGTGGCTGAGCAGCGGAGAGCCGTCGTACCACGGCGTGTTGTCGGATCGGTTGACGACGTTGTCGCCCAGCAGCGCCGAGATCGGGATGAACGTCATGTCCCGGACCCGCAGCCGCGTCGCGAACTCCTCGAACTCGTCGCGGATCTCCTCGAACCGTGCCTCCGAGAAGTCGACGAGATCCATCTTGTTGACGCATACGACCAGGTGCGGCACGCCCAGCAGGGTGGCCAGGAACGCGTGCCGGCGGCTCTGCTCGGTGATGCCCCTGCGGGCGTCGAGCAGGATCAGCGCGACGTCGGCGGTCGAGGCCCCGGTCACCATGTTCCGCGTGTACTGGATGTGCCCCGGGGTGTCGGCGATGATGAACTTGCGCCGGGGGGTCGCGAAGTAGCGGTAGGCGACGTCGATCGTGATGCCCTGCTCGCGCTCCGCCCGCAGCCCGTCGGTCAGCAGCGCGAGATCCGTGTAGTCGTCGCCCCGGTCGCGGCTGACCTGCTCGACGGCGGCCAGCTGGTCGATGAACAGGGACTTGGAGTCGTACAGCAGGCGCCCGATCAGGGTGCTCTTGCCGTCGTCGACGGACCCCGCGGTCGCGAACCGCAGCAGCTCGCCGGGCATCAGCGGCCCTCCGCGGGCTCGCCCATCAGAAGTAGCCCTCCTTCTTGCGGTCTTCCATGGCCGCCTCGCTGACCTTGTCGTCGCCGCGCGTGGCCCCCCGCTCGGTGATCCGGACCGCCGCGATCTCGGCGACGATCCTGTCCACCGTCTCCGCGTCCGACTCGACCGCAGCCGTCAGGTTCGCGTCGCCGACCGTCCGATAGCGGACGCGCCGGGTTTGCACGGCCTCGCCCTCGCGGGGAACGATGAACGGATTGACGGCGTAGAGCATGCCGCCCCGCTCCACCACCTCCCGCTCGGCGGCGAGGTAGAGGTCGGGGATCTCGATCTCCTCGTCGCGGATGTAGGTCCATACGTCGAGCTCGGTCCAGTTGGACAGCGGGAACACGCGGATGCTCTGACCGGGGAACACCCGGCCGTTGTAGAGCGACCAGATCTCCGGGCGCTGGTTCTTGGGATCCCACTGACCGAACTCGTCGCGGAACGAGAACACCCGCTCCTTTGCACGCGCCTTCTCCTCGTCGCGCCGGCCACCGCCGAACAGCGCGTCGAACCCGTTCTGCTCCGCGGCCTCGAGCAGGACCGGCGTCTGGATGCGGTTGCGTGAGCCGTTGGGCTCCTCGCGCACGAGGCCGCGGCGCATCGCGTCCTCGACCGAGGCGACGATCAGCTTGAGCCCCAGCCTCTCGATCCAGCGGTCGCGGTAGGCGAGGATCGACGGGAAGTTGAGCCCGGTGTCGACGTGCATCACCGGAAACGGGATGCGGGCCGGCGCGAACGCCTTGCGCGCGATGTGGAGCATGGTGATCGAGTCCTTGCCGCCCGAGAACAGGAGGCATGGCTTCTGCATCTCCGCGGCCACCTCGCGGAAGATGTGGATGCTCTCGGCCTCGAGGTCGCGGAGCTGGCTGAGGCCGTGGGGGAGCATGCTCATCGAGTCGGCATCTCGTCGATCCCACCGGCCCCGTTCGTCTCGGGCGCGCCGTTGGCCTCGGCCGCGCCCTTTGCCTCGGCCGCGGCCAGCAGGCGCCGGAGGTGGTCGAGCAGCCGCGGCCGGCAGACGAGCAGATCCGGCGACCAGGAATCGGGTCGGTTGTATTGGAGGTCGGATCCGTCGAGCCGCGTGGCGACGATCCCGGCCGCGCGGACGACCGCCACCGGCGCGGCCGAGTCCCACTCGTGCTGGCCGCCGGCGTGGACGTAGGCATCGACCGTGCCGTCCAGGACGCTGATCGCCTTGACGCCGCACGATCCGATCGGGACGAGCTGCGCGGCACCGCGTTCGGCCAGCCGGGCCGCGACGGCGGGTGGCCGGCTCCGGCTCACGGCGATCCGCAGCGGCCGCCGGCCCTCGAGGACCGCGTCCACGTCACCCGCCACATCGACCGCGCCCGGCCACGGTCCCCGGGTGTCGACGACGATGCCCCGCGCCGGCAGGGCGACGGCCGCGTCGGTCAGCCCGCGCCCTCGCTGCCACAGGGCCACATGCACGGCGAAGTCGTCGCGCCATGCCCCGGCCCGGGTGCGCTCGGCGAACTCGCGAGTCCCATCGAGCGGGTCGATGATCCAGACGCGGTCGGCCGTCAGGCGCCGTCCGTCGTCCAGTGCCTCCTCCGACAGGACGGCATCGTCGGGCCGTGCCTCGGTCAGGGCAGCCGCCAGCCAGGCCTGCGCTGCGGCGTCGCCGGCCCGGCGGAGCGCGTCCCCCCCGGCATCGCCCTGCCCCGCGTTCGCGTCGGCTCGCAGGCGCACGAGGACCTCGGCCGCGCCCGACGCGAGGGCACCCGCCAGCTGGACGTCGTCCATCACGGATGTGTCGCGGGGAGCGTGCGTCGTCACCGGTGCTCGACTGCCTTCACGATGCCTCTCTGCAGTTCCGGGCGCGTCCGGGTGTCCGGGAGCCCGTGCGCGTCCGAGCGCACGGGGGGGGACGGTGGCCGCGCGGCCCGGTTGGCGTCGAAGTTATCATCGCCGCATGGTTCGCATGCCCGCCAGGCGCCGTACGGCACGGCCGGCATGACCCTCGATCTCCCTCTGGCGGCAGGCGGCCTGCTCGTCGGCATCGTGGTTGGTCTGACGGGGATGGGCGGCGGGGCCCTGATGACGCCGATGCTGGTGTTCGTGTTCGGGGTCAACCCGCTCACGGCGATCTCCAGCGACATTGTCGCCAGCCTGTTCATGAAGCCCGTGGGCGCGTTCGTCCACCTTCGTCGCGGCACGGTGAACCTGGAGCTGGTGGGCTGGCTGTGCCTGGGATCCGTGCCCGCCGCCTTCTCCGGCGCATGGCTGATCTCGTTGGTTCCCCATGACGCGAACCTGGACGAGCTCCTCAAGCACGCGCTGGGTGCGGCGCTCCTGCTCGCGACCACCGGCCTGTTCGTCCGGGCCGCGCTCCAGATGTGGCGCAACCGGCTGCCGCTGGGTGAGGGGCCGGCCAGGCCGACCCGCCCGCCGAAGGTCGTGGTGCGGCCCCTGCCCACGGTCGTGCTGGGTGCAACAGCCGGGCTGATGGTCGGGCTCACGTCGGTTGGCGCGGGCTCGATCATCGTGGTCGTGCTGCTGCTGATGTACCCGCGACTCAAGGCGTCGTCGTTGGTGGGCACCGACCTGTTCCAGGCCATCCCGCTGGTCGGCGCAGCCGCCGCCGGGCATCTGATGTTCGGGGCGTTCTCGCTGACAATCGCCTCGTCGATCCTGCTCGGGGCGATCCCCGGCGCATGGATCGGCGCCCAGATCTCGAGCCGGGCTCCGGGCGGGCTCATCCGCCGGATCCTGGCGGTGCTCCTGATGGGCTCGGGGCTCAAGCTCGTCGGCGCGCCGGACGCGCTGGTGCTCGCGAGCACGGCGGCCGCGATCGTGTTCGCGTTCGTGGCCTGGCGGATCATCCGCAACCGGGTCACGCGCCGGCCCGTCCCGGCCGTTGCGGTCCCGGCGCCGCCCGGCGCCGGGACAGAGGACGGCCGCCTCGACCCCAACCCCCGCCTCCCATGACGAACCCCGGCGCGCGCGGTCCCGGCGATGCAGGCGGTCCCGGCGATCTCTCGGGCACCCCCCGCCTGGTCCTCGACGAGGAGGGCCTGGACCGCCTGGAGCTCGCACTGGGCGGGTGGCTGCCGCCGTCGACGCTTCCGGTCGCAGTCACCCCGGGCTCGGGGCTCCTGCTCACCGATCGCGAGAACAACCCGCTGGCACTGGTCGAGGCGCCGGACGGCTCGGCTCTGACGCTGCGCGCCATGCGCCCGCTCTCGCGTGGCTCGGGTCCCCAATGGGACCCGGCCGTGCGGCTGACCGTCGCCGAGGTACTCGCCCGGTCGGCGTCTGCGACGGCCGGGGTGCTCGCGTGCGTCATCGACGACGTGCCCACGCGGGTCGACCAGGACGTCCTCGTGTCGACGGTCCGCGCTGCCCGCGAGGACATCGTCGTCGTTGTGCCGGTCGGCCGGAGGCCCCGATCGTCCGGCCGGGTAGGCGCGGCCGGGCTGACGCGGGCCGCGTGGGCGGTCGCCGACGCGTTCGTCGATGCGTTCGCGGCTGACCGCCGCGAACGGGCCCTGGTCCGCCTGGTTCTGCCATGGCCCTCCGAGGGCAAGGTCGAGCTCGGGGCTGCCCTGGCGGCCGCCGGGATCGGGGCATCGGTGCAGGTCACCGAGCTGCGCAGCGGTGACGATCACGAGCGAATCGAAGCCCTGCCCGACCTCCTGGAGCGGGAGGTCGAGGCCCTCTACCCGCCGGCATCTGCTCGGGAGGTGCTGCGCGCGCATCGATCGGTGCCCCAGCGGGGGGCGGTGGTGTTCTTCACCGGGCTGTCGGGGTCAGGCAAGTCCACGATCGCCAGGGCACTCGCGGACGAGCTGTCCGACACGGATCCGAGGCGTGTCACCCTGCTCGACGGCGACGAGGTGCGCCACCACCTGTCGCGGGGCCTCGGGTTCGACGCCGCCTCGCGGGCCGCCAACATCGACCGCATCGCGTGGGTCGCTTCGTTGATCGCCGCCCACGGCGGGATCGCGGTCGCCGCCCCGATCGCCCCGTTCGCGGACGGAAGGCGCGCCGCGCGGACGATGGCGCTGGAGCACGGATCGTTCGTGCTCGTGCACGTCAGCACGCCGCTCGAGGTGTGCGAGGCGCGCGACCGCAAGGGTCTCTACGCGCGGGCCCGAGCGGGCGAGATCCCGGAGTTCACCGGCGTCTCGTCGCCCTACGAGATCCCCGACGATGCGGATGTCACCATCGACACGGTCACCGTCGACCTTCCAGCGGCGGTCCGGCTGGTCCGCGCGGCGCTCGCCTCCACGGAGCGGGTGTGACCGACGCGCCGGACCCGATCCGGCACGAACCGCCGCTCATCGCTCGCGCCACGACCTTGCGTGGTCAGCGTGCGTTCGCGCCACCGATCCGCCCGCGCAGCCCCTGCAGCCGGATCATGGCCGCCTGCCTGACGCGACCGGCGACCACGCCCAGCAGCTGGTACGTGGGCACGCGGACCACCTCCAGTGGCTCGCTGGTGAGTGGCAGCAGGCCGGTTGTCGGCGGTGACCCGGGGACGCTGGAGGCTGCCCGGCCCATCCCGGTCGCCATCAGCACGCCCATCGCCATCGTGGCGGCGATCTCGGGCGAGACGGTGACGGGCGGCTGCCTGTCCCCGTCGAGCCGGCTCGGCTCCACGCGCGCAAGGATCTCGAGATCCCCGACGACGCGCACGCCCGAGGCGGCGATGCTGTCGACCATCTCGCGTGCGATCACGGCGGCCCGATCGAGGGCCCACTGAGGGGACTCCACCTGGGGCTCGGACGGGTCCGGCGTGCGCAGGCGCATGTACTGCGCGGAGCCGAAGTGCATCACGCGACTGAGCCCCCCTTTGCCCAGCCCCTCCGCCTTGAACGCGATGTTGAACGCCCGGACGGCCTCGATCTCGGGCATCGTCATCGAGCGGTTGACGAGATCCGGTGGCGCGACCAGCGTCCCCTCGCGCAGCCCGGTGAGCTGCTCGAACACGCGGAGCACCATCCCGTGGTCGCGATCGTCGAGCGCAATGACCGTCATCCGCTCGGGACCCACCACCTCGGCCCAGCGGGCGATCAGCCGGTCGTGGCGGTGGCGGCGCCAGAACGTCGGGGTAAGGGTGCCGGGTGCCTTGACGAGCATCGCGTCCAGCCACGCGTCAAAGTCGATGCGCATGCCGCTCTGCACGTACTGCTGCCACTGCGAGGGGATGATCCTGGCCAGCGGGCGGAGCGTGACCACCACGTGGATGCGGCTCGGGTCGAGGTCCCTGACCACCCGCCGGATCGCCTCCGGCTCGGCATCGGCGAAGAACTCGCTGCTCACCACGACCCGGGGCTGACGCGCCTTCGTCGCATCCCGGAGCAACGCGTGCCATCGCGCGATCGGCGGCGAGCCATCGTCCTTGAAGAACGACGGTCGCCCGGTGACCGCCAGCACCGCGCTGCCCGAGTGCCGCGCCCGTCCCGCGTAGTGCACGCCCTGGGCGTCCGTCGCCTTCCTGGCGACATGAAACGCCCCCTGGAGCGAGGTCGTCCCCGTCTTCGGTGGGCCGATGTGCACCAGGCGGGTCCCGTCGGGGACCAGGAGCGCACTCCCATCGCGCGTTGGTTCGATCGTCATGCGGCTCCTCGTCCTTGCGTCGCTGCATTCGATGATAGCGGCGGCATGACCGGACCCGTCCGGGCTCGGCGCGACCGTGACGCCCGTCGTGGCGTCCCACCGTTGACGACAGCCATCGACGGTTCCGATAATCCCTCCGGCCCCGCCGACCAACGGGACCAGCCCGCATGCGAAGGAGCCGGCGTGAGCCGTCCAGTCCCGTGGTGTCCGCCGAGGTGCCCGGCCGTCATGCCGATCGCCGCCGCCTCGTCCTTGGCCGGTACGCGCTGATGCCGGCATCGGGGGGATCGGCCGGATCGGAGGCATCGGCGCTCTCGGAGGCCCCGATCGCGACAGCCGTGGAAGGATCAGGCGGCGAGCTCAAGGTCTCGGTGATCGTGCCGGTCTACAACCCGGGCCCGTACCTCCAACGCTGCACCGATTCGATCGTCGGGCAGTCCCTGCCGCCGGACGAGTACGAGGCGATCTTCGTCGACGATGGCTCCACCGACGAATCGCCGGCTCGGCTCGACGCGCTGGCGGCGGCCCATCCCAACATGCGTGTCGTCCACCAGCCGAACTCCGGCTGGCCGGGGAAGCCGCGCAACGTGGGGATCGAGGCCGCTCGCGGCAAGTACGTGTACTTCGTCGACCACGACGACGTCGTGGGGTCGGAGGCGCTCGAGCGGATGTATGCGTTCGCCGAGCGGAACGGGTCCGACATCGTCATCGGCAAGATGGCCGGGCACGGCCGGGGCGCGCCGCGGATGCTGTTCCTCCAGACGCGTGACCGGGTCACCGTCGAAGACGCCCCGATCATGAGCGCGCTGTCACCCCACAAGCTGTACCGGAAGGCCTTCCTCGACCAGACCGGGATCCGGTTCCCGGAGGGCCGGCGCCGGCTGGAGGACCAGGTCTTCGTCGCCGAGACTTACTTCGCGGCCGACGTGATCTCGATCCTGGCCGACTACACCTGCTACTACCATCTCGCGCGCGACGATCAGGGCAATGCCGCCAGAGGGGCCTACGATCCCGCTGGTCGATTCGATTCGGCCTGGTACTACCGGTTCCTGCGCGAGGTCCTCGAGGTCGTCGAAGCGCACACGGAGCCGGGTCCGGCGCGCGACCGGCTGCTGCGCCGGTTCGCCCAGCGGGAGCTCCTGTCCCGGTTCACGGGTTACCGCTTCCTGCTCACGAGACCGCAGCGCCGACGAGCCCTGCTCGACGAGGTTCGGTCGGTGATCGAGGGCCACATCCCGCCAACCGTGGACCCGGGCCTGACGCCTCACGTGCGCACCAAGATGGCCCTGGCACGCGCCAACCGGCTCGACCTGCTGGTCCGCCTTGCGGAGTTCGACGCGGGCGTGGACCCCGCTGTGCGGCTCCGTGGCCTGCGATCCCTCGAGGGTCGCAAGGTCCAGCTGGAGCTGGAGCTGGAGCTGGTCAACGACGGCCGGCCATTCCGGTACGAGCGGGTTGATGACGGGCTCCTGCTGCCAGTGCCACGCGAGGTTGCGGTCGCCGTGCCTGCGGACACCCGGCTCATCTCCACGCCGACCCAGGGCGAGGTCCTGGTGGTGCTCCGCCGCCGGCGTGACTCGGCCGAGGTGGTCCTGCGGCCCGACGTTCGCCGAGAGCTCACCGACGACGGTCAGGGACGCGTTCGTCTGATCTTCGTGGTGCAGGTCGACGTCGATCCGGACGCAGACATCGAGGATTCGGCCCTCCGGTCGGGGCGCTGGGACATCCTGATCCGGATGCTGCTCGCGGGCTACAAGTTCGACGCACCGCTCCGCAGATCAGCCAGCCTCGGTCGGTCCAGACCCGTCATCCTCGTGGATGGCGTTGCCTCGAACGGCCGGGCCCGCTGGCGACGCCGGCCCTGGTACAAGGGACGCCGACTGCCCAGCGTGGTCTGGTCCGCGGCAGCGACCCCGGCCGGCCAGCGCGTGCTTCGAGTGCTGCGGCTTCCCCAGGGTCGCTAGGCGGATCGCTCGCGGTCGCGAGGAGCCATCGGAACGGGCCGTCGTCCGGTCACGACGGGCGATCGGGACGCCAGCGCAGACGCAGGCCATGGGCCGTCAGGGGAAGCCGGCGCCGGGCCGTGCGGACCCGCGTCGCGATTGCCACCCGGGCTCGCCCCACGACCACGCCCGCCAGCACGTACGTGGGCACGGGCGCCACGGCGGGCGGCTCCACCGCCTGCCGGCTGCGAGGACGGAGCGTGCCGCCGCCGCTCGAGACGGCGGCCCGGACCTGTGGCCTCGCGCGTCCCATGCCGCTGGCCAGCACGATTCCCATCGACATTCGTGCAACGACGTCGAGTGGGATCTCCGGGGAGGTCTGGCGTTCGCTCTCGGGGTCTGGCTGGGGTACCCGGGTCAGACCCTCGAGATCCCCGACGACGCGCACGCCCGAGGCGGCGATGCTGTCGACCATCTCGCGTGCGATCACGGCGACCCGATCGAGGGCCCACTGAGGGGACTCCACCTGGGGCTCGGACGGGTCCGGCGTGCGAAGCTTCATGAACGGAGCGGCCCCGAAGCCCATGACCTTGCTGTGGAGATCCCGCCCCAGCCCCTCCGCCCTGAACGCGATGTTGAACGCCCGGACGGCCTCGATCTCGGGCATCGTCATCGAGCGGTTGACGAGATCCGGTGGCGCGACCAGCGTCCCCTCGCGCAGCCCGGTGAGCTGCTCGAACACGCGGAGCACCATCCCGTGGTCGCGATCGTCGAGCGCGATGACCGTCATCCGCTCGGGACCCACCACCTCGGCCCAGCGGGCGATCAGCCGGTCGTGGCGGTGGCGGCGCCAGAAGCTGGGCGTCATCCGGGTTCGTCGGTCTCCCAGCATCGCCTCGAGCCAGGCCTCATAGCTGGCGGTGACGCCTGCCTGCGCGTACTGCTGCCACTGCGAGGGGATGATCCTGGCCAGCGGGCGGAGCGTGACCACCACGTGGATGCGGCTCGGGTCGAGGTCCCTGACCACCCGCCGGATCGCCTCCGGCTCGGCATCGGCGAAGAACTCGCTGCTGACGACCACGCGCGGCTCCCGAGCCCGCCTGATGTCGCGCGCCAGCCGTCCCCAGGCGAGCGCGGACGGCACGATGTTGCCTCGAAATCGGGACCGCCGGCCGATGACTGAGGCGACCGCGCTCGCCGGATTGCGACTCGACCCGGCGTGACGGACGCCCTGGCGGACGAGCGCCGGACGCGCGTCGTACAGGGCGCTCTGCAGCGCGGTCGTCCCGGTCTTGTGCGGGCCGATGTGCAGCAGGCGGGTGCCCACGGGCAGCAGCAGCGACTGACCTTGAGCGGTCGAAGGCATTGGGCACCCTCTCTGTCCTGGCGTTCGACCTGTCTACCTTAGCGAGCCGGACCAAGGGCTCGCCGGACGGGGCTGATCAGGCCGGGTCGATCCGCGGGTCGATCGGCCCGGGTGCCGACGATGACCGATGCTAGAGTCGGCGGATGGCGATCGAGATCCGGACGGTCCGGCCCGAGGAGATCCCGGCGATGGTCGAGACGATCTCCGGCGCGTTCCTCGAACGGCCGGATATCGACCGGGTGGCCCAATCGATGCGCGAACGTTTCGAGCCCGACCGGACCTGGGCAGGATTCGATGACGGACGGCTGTGCGGCACGTTCCTCTCGTGGGCGACGGAGCTCACCGTGCCCGGCGGCGCGCAGCTGCCAACGGCCGCCGTGTCAGCCGTGGCCGTTCGCTCGACGCATCGGCGGCGGGGGATCCTGACCCGGATGGCGGCGGCCGAGCATGCCGCGATCCGGGAGCGCGGCGAAGCCGTGGGCGCCCTGTATGCGTCGGAGTTCCCCATCTATGGGCGGTTCGGCTACGGGCCGGCCTGCCGGCTGGCGACGTGGACGCTGGACATTCGTTCCGCCGGTTTTCACGGCACGTTCCCTGGCGGTGTGGAGCTCGTGACCCCCGACGAGTCGACCCGCGATGCGGCGAAGGCGGTGTTCGGAGCCTGGCGCGCACGCCAGCCGGGCGAGATCCATCGCCAGGACCGGCGGTGGGACGAGTCCTTCGGCCTCCGAGACGTCGCCTGGGGCGAGCCATGGAAGGGCTTCGCGGCGCTGCGCCGCGACGCCGCGGGCCTTGTCGACGGCTACGTCAGGTTCCACGCCGATCCGAGCTGGGAGGGGCGCCAGCCGCGCGGCCAGCTCCTGGTCGATGACCTGCACGCGCTGACCGACGATGCCTATCTCGCCTTGTGGAGGTTCCTCGCCGAGACCGACCTCGTGGTCAGCGTGAGAGCCGCGGGTCGGCGCGCGTCGGAGCACCTGCCATGGCTGCTCACGGACGCGCGGGCCGCGGTGGCATCCGAGCTCACGGACGGGATGTGGGTGCGACTGTTCGATGTCCCCCGCGCCCTCGGCGCGCGCCGTTACGAGGCAACCGGTGCGATCGTGATCGAGGTCGTCGACGCCGAGGCCGGCGGCCCGATCCGGGTCGCCCTCGAAACGTCCTCCGACGGCGCGGACTGCCGCCGGACCGACCGCGAGCCGGACCTGACGCTGCCGGTCGCCGCGCTTGGGGCCGCGTACCTGGGCGGCACGCGGCTGGTCGACGCCGTGATCGGGACGGGCGTCGACGAGCACCGGCCGGGTGCCGTGGCGAAGCTCGACGCGCTGCTGCGGACCGCGGACGAGCCCTGGTGCTCGACGTTCTTCTAGGGAACCGGCGATGACGCTTCGTCGGCAGGGTGAGCCATCGCCTGCGGGCCCCGGCTGGGAGCGGCGAGCCGTCGTCTACGAGGTCTACCTCCGCTCGTTCGCCGACTCGGACGGGGACGGCGTGGGCGACGTCGACGGCGTTCGCAGCCGGCTGCCGTACCTGCGGGACCTCGGCGTCGACGCGCTGTGGGTCACGCCCTGGTACCCGTCGCCGCAGGTCGACGGAGGCTACGACGTGGCCGATTACCGTGCCATCGACCCCCAGCTCGGAACACTCGGCGACGCCGCCGGCCTGATCGGCGATGCGCACGCCCTCGGGCTGCGGGTCATCGCTGACATCGTCCCCAACCACACCTCGTCCGCACATCCCTGGTTCCTCGAGGCGCTCGCGGCCCCGCCAGAATCCGCTGCCCGCAGCCGGTACGTGTTCCGCGACGGGCGGGGAGCCGGTGGCTCCGAGCCACCCTCGGACTGGCTGAGCATCTTCGGCGGTCCCGCCTGGACCCGCATCCACGAGGCGGACGGACGGCCCGGCCAGTGGTATCTGCACATGTTCGATGCGGAGCAGCCGGACCTCGAGTGGAGCAACCCGGACGTGCGCGCGGAGTTCGAGGACATCCTGCGGACCTGGTTCGAGCGTGGCGTAGACGGCTTCCGGATCGATGTCGCAGGCGCCCTGGTCAAGGATCACGGCCGGTCGGGCCAGCCGCACAAGGCGGACCCGACGTCCAGCGCCTACGGCTCCGTGAACGATCCGTTGATGAACCAGCCCGGGGTCCACGAGATCTACCGAGGCTGGCGCCGGGTCGCCGATGCGCAGGTGCCGCCGCGGATCCTGCTCGGTGAGGTCCATGCGCCGAACCCAGCGGCGGTGGCTGGCTACCTGGGCGCAGACGAGCTCCACGGCGCGTTCAACTTCCACTTCCTGCGCTGTCCCTGGGAGGCCGCGGCTCTGCGGTCGGTGATCGACGAGACGATCGCGGCGCACGCGTCGGTCCCCGCATCACCGACGTGGGTGCTCTCGAACCATGACGAGATCCGCCACGTCACCCGATACGGACGGTCGAGCACGGGCATTGGCGACCGATCGGCCGACGAGCGCCTGGCCAGCGATCTCAAGCTCGGCACCCGCCGTGCCGGGGCTGCCGCCCTGCTGATGCTGGCCCTGCCCGGTGCCGTCTACCTCTACCAGGGCGAGGAGCTCGGCCTGCCCGAGGTCGCGGACCTCCCGGACGGGGTGCTCCGCGATCCTGCCTGGGAACGCTCTGGTCACGCCGTGCGCGGCCGCGACGGCTGCCGGGTCCCGATCCCCTGGTCCGGGAAGGCGATTCCCTTCGGCTTCGGACCCACGGGCACTGCTCCATGGCTGCCCCAGCCCGGCGATTGGGGCCGTCGTTCGGTGGCCGCGCAGTCCGGCGACCCGCGATCGATGCTCGAGCTCTACCGGCGGGCGCTCCGGATCCGACATGAGCACCCGGGCCTCGCCGGCGACACGATCCGCTGGCTGACGTCACCCGAGGACGTGCTGCTGTTCGGGCGCGACGCCGGCTTCGCGTGCGCGGTCAACCTGTCGGCCGCTCCGTTCCCGCTGCCGGCAGGGGTGGACGTCCTCCTCCGCAGCGATGCCGCGGGGCCGTCGAGCGACCGGATGCTCGCCGCCGACACGGCGGCCTGGTTGGTGCGGTAGCTCGCCCTGTCCGTGGGCCCGCTACGCACCCGCCCGGCGGAGGTGGAACCGGTACTCGAGCGGCAGGTCAGGCTCGATCCCGAGCTGCCACAGGAGGGTGGTCACGTCGCCATGGTGGCCACGCTCGTGGAGGAGCAGATGCAGCACCAGCTCCGCACGGGTGTAGCGGATGGCGGTGCCGTCCACGTCGACATCGTGCAGGACGCCGAGCTCGTCGTCGGTCGATCCGTCGAGGTGGTGACGCAGCTCGCGGCGCACCCGGTCGCGGTGCGCGTCGATCTGCGCCCAGGTCGCGAGGTCGCCGTCCCCTGGCTCTGGCAGCGGTTGCGACCGGAGCTCGATGATCGCCGGCAGCCAGCGCTCGTACGCGAGCACCATGTGGCCGAGGCAGCTGCGCAGCGTCGGCCAGCCCGATCCGGGAGCCACCTGCGTCAGCTGCACGTCGTCCGGAACGGCCTGCCGAAGCTGGTCCCAGACGTAGTCGGTGTACTCGAACAGGTCGATGAGGTCCGCTTTGTGCATCGGCGCGATTGTAGGTCGCGGGGCCGGCGCGATGGCTCCCGCTACCGGCCATCCGACGCCGGAAGGTGACCTCTGGTGCCCGTCGCCGTCCACGCGTCCGGCCCCCGCATCGCGCCGCGTTGACGATTCGGCCGATAATTCCGATAATTTCACTCGGGATTAGCCCGCGGCCCCGTCCAGCGGCCGCGGCGTTCCCGGACCTTCCGACCCGAACCGCGCGGCGATCCGGCCGCGATTGGAGCTGCGATGACCTCGACCCGAGACCTCGTCCGCGACGAACGTGATCAGTTCGCCTTCCACGACGACATCACCTACCTGCGCGAGACGAAGCGCGGCCTCACCCGCGAGACCGTCGAGGAGATCAGCCGGTTCAAGGACGAGCCCGACTGGATGCTCCAGTTCCGGCTCCGCGCCTACGACCATTTCCTCAAGCGCAAGATGCCCGTCTGGACCGATGGCCTGGCCGACATCGACTTCGACAAGATCGTCTACTACCGGAAGCCCTCGGAGCGCGAGGAGAAGTCCTGGGACGACGTCCCGGAGCAGATCAAGGCGACGTTCGAGAAGCTGGGCATCCCCGAGGCAGAGCGCAAGTTCCTGGCCGGGGTCGGCGCGCAGTATGACTCGGAGGTCGTGTACCACTCGGTGCGCGAGGAGCTGTCCAAGATCGGGGTGGTGTTCATGGGCACCGACCAGGCGCTCAAGGAATACCCGGACATCTTCCGCAAGCACTTCGGAACCGTCGTCCCGCCCGAGGACAACAAGTTCGCGGCGCTCAACAGCGCCGTGTGGTCCGGGGGCTCGTTCGTGTACGTGCCCAAGGGCGTCGAGGTCCCGCTGCCGCTCCAGGCGTATTTCCGGATCAACGGTGAGAACACGGGCCAGTTCGAGCGGACGCTGATCGTCGTCGAGGAGGGGGCCAAGGTCCACTACATCGAGGGCTGCACCGCGCCCATCTACGCCACCGATTCGCTCCACGCCGCCGTCGTCGAGGTCGTCGCCCTGCCGCACAGCAAGGTCCGCTATACGACGATCCAGAACTGGTCCAACGACGTCTACAACCTCGTCACGAAGCGGGCCCACGCGCACGCGTGGTCGACTGTTGAATGGGTCGACGCGAACACGGGCTCGCGCAAGACCGTCAAGTTCCCGGCCATCTACCTGCGCGGCGAGGGTGCCCGCGCCGAGGTGATCTCGGTGGCGGTGGCCGGTCGAGGGCAGCACCAGGACACGGGGGCCAAGGCCATTCATCTGGCACCCAACACCACGTCGCGGATCGTGTCCAAGTCGGTGTCCAAGGACGGCGGCCGCGCCACGTATCGCGGCCAGCTCAAGGTGGCTCCGGGTGCGACCGGCGTGACCGCCAGCGTTCGCTGCGACGCCCTCATGCTCGACGACGAGAGCCGCAGCGACACCTACCCGTACATCGACATCCAGGAAGATGACACGACCATGACCCACGAGGCGACCGTGGGCAAGATCAGCGCCGACCAGATCTTCTATCTGATGAGCCGCGGGCTGACCGAGAATGAGGCTCAGAACCTGGTCATCCAGGGCTTCCTCGAGGTGTTCACCAAGGAGCTCCCGATGGAGTACGCGATCGAGTTCAACCGGCTGGTCAAGCTCGAGATGGAAGGCTCCCTCGGATGACCGGGGTGGCCGAACCATCGACTTCGGAGCCGCCGCGGTCGCGGCGAGGCCGGCTGCTGCCCGGCGAGCTCAGCTACCGGCCTGATGCCGAGCTGATCGAGCGACGAGCCGCCGCCGAGCCCGACTGGCTGGCCGCCGACCGGCGTGCGGCGCTGGCCGCCGTCGGCGAGCTGCCCATCGAGCCCAACCAGCTGTACACGGGCTACGTCGACCTGCGGGCGGCCCGGCTCGCGGACACCGTTGCCTGGGAGCGGGTCGACACCTCGGGGCGCGATGCCTCGACCGAGCTCGAGCCGGGCCTGTCGGCCATCGCCGCGTTCGAGGACGACCGGATCACCACGCTGGCGGTCGACGAGGTGGCGCGTGGGGCGGGCGTCATCGTCGAGCCGCTGGGCGCGCTGATCGAGCGGGACCCGGCGCTGGCCCGAACCCTGCTGACCGACGGCGCATCGCTCGCGGCCGACGACCGGCTCGCCCAGCTCAGCCGCGCGGCCTGGAACCAGGGCGCGCTCGTCTGGGTGCCGCCGGGTGTGGTCCTTGAGCAGCCGATCGTGCTCCGGTGGGCCGTGGGGGCACCGGGACGGGCGCTCCACGTCCGGTCGATCGTTGTCCTGGGTGAGGGTGCGGACGCGACGCTGGTCGAGGAGATCGTCCCGTCCGGGGCGACGGTCCCTGGCGGCCAGGGGCTGTTCACGTCCACAACCGAGATCCGGCTGGGCGCCCACGCCCGGCTGGCCATGGCGAGCCTCCAGGAATCCGGCCCGGACCAGGTCGTGTTCCAGCAGCGCCGGGCATTCGTCGGCGAGGGTGCCGACCTCCGCTGGGCGCTGGCTCAGCTGGGCGGGCGGCTCGTGCGGTCGCGCGTCGACAACGTGCTGGCCGGTGACCGCGGCACCGTCGAGCAGGTCGAGATCGTGTTTGGCGCCGCGGATCAGCTCCACGACCTGACCTCGTACACGCGACACGTCGGCCGCGACACGACCGGCCAGCTGCTGTCCAAGGGCGTGCTGATGGACCGGGCGCGGAGCTACATGAAGGGCCTGATCACGATCGAGAAGAGCGCGATCGGGACCGACAGCTTCCTCGGTGAGTTCGGCATGAACCTGGCCAAGACGGCACGGGCCGTCGCGATCCCGTCGCTCGAGATCGACCAGCCAGACTGCCGCCGCGCCGCGCACTCCTCGTCGGTGGGCCCCATCGACGAGGGTCAGCTGTTCTATCTCGAGAGCCGCGGGATCCCGGCAGACGATGCGCGCAAGTTCATCGTGCTGGGGTTCCTGGAGCCGGTGGTGGCGCGGGTGCCGCTCGAGGACGCCCGCGAACGGCTGCGGGACGCGCTCGAGGCGAAGTGGGCGAGCGGCACGGCGAGCCCTGCCGCGGCCGCCTGATTCGTCCGGTGCTTCCCGGTACGATCACGGGGTGAGTCGCCGCATCGATCTCCTCGGCGCCGACGAGCTGGCCGAGGGCGAGCTGCGGATGGTCTGGGTGGACAAGACCGATCCGGTCCTCGTCGTGCACGTCAACGGGGACTTCCACGCCCTCCAGGGCACCTGCTCGCACGAGTACTTCGAGCTGGATCGAGGGTTCCTCACGGCCGGCACGCTGACCTGCGCGCTGCACCTGTCGCGGTTCGACCTCACCGACGGCGAGCCGCTCGATCCGCCGGCCGAGCTGCCGCTCGCGGTGTATCCCGTCGAGCTCGTGGACGGCCGGGTGACGATCGAGGTCCCTGACGGGTCCCTCGACGTGAACGAGGAAGCCTGAGCTGCCGCCGGTGGCCACCCTCGGGACAGAGCGCCTGATTCTCCGTCCGTTCGTCCCCGGCGACCTGGACGACCTCGTTGCCCTCGACGCCGACCCCGCGGTCATGCGCTACATCAACGGCGGCCGGCCGACGACCCGGGAGGAGATCGAGACTGAGATCCTGCCGGCCTTCCTCACCTACCACGACCGCACCGACGGATACGGTTTCTGGGCGGCCGTCGAGCGAGCCTCGGGCGACGCCCTCGGCTGGTTCCACCTCCGGCCACACGCCGGCGCCCGGAGCGATGCGCCCGAGCTCGGCTATCGGCTGCGGGCGTCCGCCTGGGGTCGTGGCCTCGCGACCGAGGGCTCGCGCGAGCTCGTCCGCCACGGCTTCGAGGACCTGGGGGCCCGGCGCATCTACGCGGAGGCGATGGCGGTCCACGTCGCGTCGCGACGCGTGTTGGAGAAGGCCGGCCTGCGACATGTCCGGACCTTCCACCAGCCGTGGCCGGACCGGATCGAGGGCGACGAGCTGGGCGACGTGGAGTACGCGATCACTCGTGAGGCCTGGGAGCGAGATCGGGCCGAGCAGGGCCATGCCGGGCCGACCTGAGCGCCGGGCCGCTGCCGGTGAGGCCGACGGTCAGTCGATCAGGGTCCCGCCGTTGATGTCCACGGTCTCGCCCGTGATGTAGCCGGCGTCGCCCGAGACGAGGAACGTCACGAGCGACGCGACCTCGTCCGGCGTGCCCAGCCGGCCGACCGGCACGTGATCCACGAGGTCCCGCGCGTTGGGCAGCATGCCGGTGTCGATCAGCGCCGGGGCGACCACATTGGCCGTGATCCCGTCGCGCGCGTACTCGCTCGCGATCGACTTGATGAGCACCATCAGGCCAGCCTTGGACGCCGCGTACGCCGCCGACCGGGCCCCGCCGGACTTGCCGGCCGCCGCTCCCAGCGCCACGATCCGGCCGTAGCCCAGCGAGCGCATGCCCGGCGTCGCGCGTCGGACCGTGAGGAACGCGCCCGTCAGGTTGATCGACAGGGTGCGCTCCCACAGCTCGGTCGACGTCTCCTCGAACGGCACCAGGGGGGTGATCCCGGCGCACAGCACGAGCACCGAGACCGGCCCCAGCTCCGCCTCCACCTGGTCGAAGGCGGCGCCCACGGCCGCCTCGTCGCTGACGTCGCATTCGATCGCGGTCACGTCGTCCCGATCCGGCGGCACGAGATCGAGCACCGCGACGCTGGCACCGTTGGCCACCAGCGCATCGGCGATCCGCAGCCCGATCCCGCGCCCGGCGCCGGTCACCACTGCCACGCGGCCCTCGAGGCCAATGACTCGGATCATCGACGCGCCTCCTCGATCGAGCGCCTCGGGGCGGACCGCGCAACGGACCGTGCAACGGGCGGACCGGACCATGGTAGGACGCGGCCGCGCTGACCACATCGGCCTGACGCGAGGACCCGTCCCGCCGGCTCCCGGCTTTGCCGGACCGGGTGCAGCTAGACGACGGGGCTGGCCCCAGCCTCGACCACCTTCTCGCGATCGGGTGCGGACCGAAGCTGGAGGACTGCGGCGCCGGCCAGCACGAGGGCCCCGCCCAGGATCTGGATCGGCACCAGCGTCTCGCCCAGCCACGCGGCCGCGAGGGCGACCCCGACGACGGGCTCGAACAGCATCAGGATGCCGGTCCGCGTCCCCCCGATGAACCGGATCGCCCGCAGGAACAGGAGCGACGACACGCCGCCGGCCAGGACGCCGCCGGCGAGCAGGGCCGGCCAGGCAGCGCCGTTCCGAAACGGCGCCGTGAGGTCGTCGGCATACCCGGCGACAACCGCGATCAACGACGCCCCGACGATCGAGGCGGCCAGGATCACCAGGGTCGCGGCATCGGCCGGCACGGATCGGTAGCCGGTTCGGCTCACCGTGATGAACGCAACCTGGCTCACGGACGCGGCGAGACCCAGCAGGACTCCGAGCGTATCGACCGAGAGCTCGGCTCCCGCGTTCATGCTCCCTGCCAGGACGAGCACGACGCCCGCCGACGACAGCCCGAGCGCGACCAGCCGGGGCGCGGTGATCCGCTCGTGGCCGAGCAGGACGTCGACCACCGCCACGCCCGCGGGGTACGTGTAGAACAGCATCAGGGCCAGGGCGATCGGGATCCGGCCGAAGGCGCTGAAGATCGACACGTTGAGGGTCAGCCCCATCAGGGCCGCCATCGCCAGCGACGCGCGCCCACGGCCGCTCAGCGCAGCGATCGAGGCCACTGAGACGCGGATGCCGCGCCGGCCGGCGATCAGGACCGCCAGGAAGGCCACGCCCAGCAGCGCCCGCCAGGCAGTGAACGCGATGCCGCCGACCCCGGCATCGGCGCCGAACCGCGACATCGGTCCCAGGGTCCCGAACAGCGCTGCGGCGACGATGGCGCTGAGCGTGCCGGTCAGGAGATCGCGGTCACGAGGCATGGCGGCCCATGGTACGGCCAGTGGCACCGGTCGCGGTGCGTCCGCGCGGAGCCAGCGCGGTGACACCGTCGACACGCGTCCAGGTTCCGTCCGGCCAGGCGGGTCCGCGATGCGTGGTCAGCGAGGGAGAACGGTGCCCAGCCCGCGTGCCTCGGCCGCGGCCAGGATCGCCGTCCCGAACACGACATCGGCCAGGCCGGTCCCGAGATGGGTCGCCACCACGCGACCCACCGGCCTCGGCCTACCCCGGGCGAGGGCCTCGCCGAACATGGCGCCGGGGTCCGGGTAGCCGTCGAACTGCCCGGCGTCCCGGTTGGCAAGGAACTGGTCGCGATGGTCGACGACGAAGAGCGCCGCATCGCGCGCGACCTCGGCTGCGCAATAGGTGGCGTAATCGACCGCGACGACCAGTGCCTGCGGTGCCAGCCAGTCGCTGGTCATCACCTGTCGCTCGGGTGGCGCCACGAACGAGGCCACCGTGACGACGACATCGGCCCCGGCGACGGCCTCGCGGGCCGTCTCCGTCACCCGGACCGAGCCGATGCCCGGCGTGCGAAGCGCGGTGTCGGCGAGCGCCGCGGCCCGGCCCCGATCGCGGTCGTAGAGCGTCAGCTCCACGCCGGGCAGGACGTGCCCCAGCACCGGGACGTGGCTGTGACCCTGGACGCCGGCACCGATCAGCCCAGCTCGCGGTGGCCCTCCGGTGGCGGCCGGAGCCCACGCCCGGATCGCCACCCCCGAGACCGCGGCGGTGCGTTGGGCCGTGATGGGCCCGGCATCAAGGATCCCGGTCGGCAGGCCCGTGAGCGGATCGTTGAGCAGCAGCACGCCGCTGATCGCCGGCAGCCCCAGGCCGCTGTTGGCCGAGAAGCCCAGGACCCACTTCATCCCCAGCCGGTCGCCGGCGCCCAGCCGGTCCTCGCCCGGCAGGAACGCCGGCATGGCATGGGCGAAGCTGCCGTCGGGTCGAGGGTGGACGGCAATCTTGGCCGGCAGCTCGGCCTTGCCGGCCAGACCGCGAAGGGTGACCTCGGCCAGGGCGAGCCGCTGGTCGAGATCCGGCATGGCCGCCGTGACCTCGGCACCGGAGAGATAGCGCAGAGGACGGGGGTCGGGCATGCGCTGCAGTCTAGCCCGGTGTCCGGCGGACGCCCGGCGATCGATGGCTTCCGGTGCCGCGCGTTCTCGCTCACCTCGCGATCGCGTCGTCCGGCATCGGAGCTGCAGGAGCCGGCCGGGCAGATGACCCTGCAACGATGGCGGGGCCGGCTGCGTGGGCGCAACGACCAGGGCATCCGGTTCCGCTAGATTCGGGCCGTGAACATCGCCCAGAGCCTCGAGAACCTCCGCCTGGAGCAGGACGCGATCGTCCTCTACGACGCGCTCGCCCGGATCGAGAAGGAGCCGAAGCGCGCCGCGGCCTTCCGGCACATCGCCGACAACGAGCGCCGTCACGCCGGCATCTGGGCGCAGCGCCTGGAAGAGCTGGGGGCGAACGTTCCGCCGCCGGCGCGTCCGCGCCTGCGGGTGCGGCTGATCATCGCCGCGGCGCGCGTGTTCGGGACGCGCGCCGTGTCCGACCTCGTCAAGAGCCTCGAGGGCGACGAGGAGGCGATCTACGAGTCCCAGGGCGATCATCCGGAGATCGAGTCGATCGCCGCCGACGAGCGCGAGCACGCCGAGATCTGGGAGCGGCTGGACGCCGAACCAAAGGGGACCGTGGCGGGAGGCCGGTCGAGGCGCAGCGCAGAGGCCGTCAGTGTCGTGACAGCGGGTGAGCACCCCGCGGTCGGCGAGGGTCGGGCCGAGCGGCCCGAGGACATCCAGCGCAGCGAGCGCTGGCACCGGAGCGGCCGGTCGGGGACCCTGCGTGCCACGATCTTCGGCGTTTCGGACGGCCTGGTCTCGAACCTGTCGCTGGTCATGGGCGTGGCCGGCGCCTCCGATCAGGGTGGGCTCATCCTGCTGGCCGGCATCGCCGGGTTGCTGGCCGGCGCGTTCAGCATGGCGGCCGGCGAGTACATCTCGATGCAGAGCCAGCGAGAGCTGTTCGAGCGCCAGATCGAGCTCGAGCGGGCCGAGCTCGAGGCGATGCCCGACGAGGAGCGGCAGGAGCTGGCCGCGCTGTACATGGCCAAGGGTTTCTCGCGGGCCGAGGCCGATCGCATCGCCGACCGCATGTTCGAGGACCCGGAGACAGCCCTCGATGCCCTCATCCGCGAGGAGCTCGGGCTCGACCCCGACGAGCTCGGCTCTCCCTGGGGTGCCGCAGGCGGATCGTTCGCCGCGTTCTGCATCGGAGCGGTCGTGCCGGTGATTCCATACCTGTTCGGCGGCACCACGGCCAGCTTCGTTGCCAGCCTCGTCCTGAGCCTCGGTGCGCTGTTTCTGGTCGGAGCGGGGGTCAGCATGCTCACCGGCCGGAGCACACTGCTTTCCGGCCTCCGTCAGATGGGGCTCGGCGCCGCCGCCGCGGCGGTCACGTTCCTCGTCGGCAAGCTGATCGGCGTCGGGGTCGGCGGGTAGGGCGGTGGCTGGCTCGATGACGCCGGGTGGGCTGGTGGGCCGCCTCCGTGAGCAGGGGCTCGATCCGGGCTCCTGGTCGAACGGCCCCGGCGATCGCTACGCGGCCCACGAGCATGGCTACGACAAGGTGCTCGTGTGCGCGTCGGGCTCGATCCACTTCGGGTTGCCCGCCGAGGGACGCGCCTTCGAACTGGCGATCGGCGATCGGCTGGATCTGCCGGCCGGGACCGCGCACGACGCTCTCGTCGGCAGTGCCGGCGTCACGTGCCTCGAGGCTCATCTCCCCGCCGGCCGGCTGGCGGAGCCACGACACCGCCTCGCCGGGGAGTGGTAGCGGTCCCGGACCGCTCGCAACGCTGCGCACCAGGCCGGTCCGGGGATGAGCTCACCCACCCCCGCGGCCGCTATCCGGCACGCAGGCAGGCCAGGCACGCTCTCGCGCCGCGTTCGGGGACCGCGATCCGGGCCGAGCGATTGACCCACAGGGCTGCCCGTGCCTCGCCTGCCGCTCGCTCGCACCAGACGACGACCGCGCCCAGCCGCAGGAACCGCTCGTAGAAGCCGCGCGTACCGTCGAACCCGCGGCGCGCGAAGAACGCGTCGTCCTTGCGATCCGCAAGGGTGCGCAGCGCCTGCACCGCCCCGGCGATGTCAAAGGTGGCGGCATCCTCGGCATCGATCGCGATGACGATGGCGTTGGGGGCGCTGGGTGGCAGCTGACGAAGCTTGGCCAGCAAGGTGCCACCGAGGCCGGTCGTGGCCGGCACGTGGCGAAGCCGCGTCACCTCGACGTTGAAGCCGGATGCACCGCGCATGGTGACCGTGAAGTCGGGGCCCGGGTGTCCCGAGCCGTACGCCTCGAACGCGACCTCGATCCGTCGATCTGCGAGCAGCAGGTACGCGGCCCGCAGCTCGGCCCGGACATCGAGCCGTGCCTCGGGGTCCGCTGCCCCTCGCAGCTTCTTGCGGATCTTGGCGCCGTGCATCCCCGCGAAGGTCCGGAAGCGCGCGGAGTCCGCCAGCCACGCGGTGAGCTCGCCGGCCGGCTCGTCCGCGGGGGTCCCGCTCAGCAGGTCGTCCGCCAGCCGCCGGACCCTGGTTCCCGCCGGCCGAGCGTCGCCCCTCGCATCGTTCACCGGCACGATGATGGGCGAGCGTCAGGGGATGCTGCCGACGAACGCCATGGCGCGCTCGCCGGTCGCGATCGAGTAGCGCGGCGTCGAGGCCGGCACGACCAGCGTCTGGAACGGCTCCAGCCGTTCCCGCCACCCCTCGCCGGTGACGTCGACGCTGCCCGCGACCGCGGTGACGATCTCGAGGCTGAGGCCGGCAGGCTGCCGATCCGGCCCGGACCCAATCACGATCTCGAGCCGCAGCTCGGGAACGGTGATCGAACCTTCATCGAGCCGGAACCCGGCGCCCGAGGCAATGGCGTGCGCGCCGGGCACGAGCGCGCGCAGCGCCTCGTTGGCATGAAGGCGCCGGCCCGGCGTGGGAGGCCTGCCCCAGTCCGAGATCCGGTAGGTGAGATCGGACGGCTGCTCGATCTCGTACACCAGCAGCCCGGCTCCGATGGCATGGATCGTGCCAGCCGGGATGAGGTAGGCATCGCCGGCCCTCGCAGCCCTCGACTCGCAGCGTGGGCGGTCGAGCGTCCCGGACGCGATCCCGGCCCTGACGTCAGCCTCGGCGAGTCCCATCCGGGGGCCCGTGATGAGCCGGGCGTCCGGATCCGCGTCGAGCACCACCCAGGCCTCCGTCTTGCCGACGCTGCCGGCCCCATGCAGCTCGACGGCGATCGCGTCGGACGGGTGCACCTGGAGCGAGAGCCACTCCGCGGCGTCGATGACCTTGACCAGGAGCGGGAAGCGGTCACCCACGAGCGCTGTCGCACGGCAGCCGATGAACGACTCACCGTGGGCGGCGGCGAGGGATTCGAGGGTGGCGGCGTCACCGCCCCCGTCAACGAGCGAATCGGGGCCGGCCAGCCACAGCTCGCCGACGCCGCCGTTCCCGAGCCGGTGACCGGCCCATGGCCGCAGGCTCGGCGCCGCCTGTGGTCGCAGCGGCTTGGGGGGTGCGACATCGCCTGTCGCCCGGTGTCTGCCCATGGTGGTCAACGAACCTGCTCTGTCATCGATGCTGCCCAGCATACGGGTGCCCCAGCTCGGCCGGCACTGGAACCGCCGCCGGGGATACGGACCGGGACAACAGCGGAGCGCCCCGGCCGGCTGGCCGGGGCGCTCCGTGGGGTACGCTGTGGCGCGCCTACCGGTGCGCCAGCGTCATCCAGTACAGCGGGTTGTCGCGCGGATCGGGCGAGCGCTCGGGATCCTCGGCGCTCATCACGATGCTGATGATCGAGAACAGCGCGAGGAGCGCGAACACGGCAACAATGACCATTCGTCGTGCACCTTTCGCTGCGGGGACTGCCGCGGACCATTGGTGGTCCCGCCGGACCACCCGGCGGGGTCGGCGTCCCGATGCCCCTGCGATGTGCATTGTACCTTACGTTCTGATAGTAGAACGGCCATATAGCCTGATGAATAGGTACTAGATGGTCAAGAAGACCAACCTAGGTGAGACCGACGCTCGTCTCCTGGAGATCCTCCAGGCCGAGGGGCGACGCTCGTATGCAGACCTCGGAGCGGACGTCGGAATGGCCGGTCCGTCGGCGCACGAGCGGGTCAAGAAGCTCGAGGGCCGAGGGGTCATCCGGCGCTACGCGGCAATCGTGGATCCCGGCGCTGTCGGCCTGACGGCGCTCGCGTTCACGTGGGTGACCCAGGCTCCGGGGACGGTCGCGATCGACCTCACACCGGAGTTTGCCAGGATCGCCGAGATCGAGGAGTGCCACCACATGGCCGGCGAGGCGGATTACCTGCTCAAGATCCGGGCCCGCGACATGAATCACCTGGGTGACGTCGTGCGCCGGGTGCAGACGACGAAGCACGTGTTCTCGACCGAGACGGACGTCGTGTTCACCACGGGCTTCGAGGGCCGGCCGCTCCCGCTCGGCCAGGAGCCGCTGCCGGCCCCGGAAACCGATCGACCGCCGAGAACGTAGGCGATGGCGGAGCGCCCGTCCGGCGATTCCGAGGAGGCCGCGCTCGTCCGGGCGGTGGCCCGTGGCTCGGAGGCGGCCCTGGGGGTGCTCTACGACCGGCACGTCGACAGCGTCCACGCCGTGGCACTGCGGCTGACCGGCGATCGGCAGCTTGCCGAGGAGGTCGTGCAGGAGACGTTCCTCGCGCTGTGGAACCGGGCCGAGCTGTTCGACCCGGCCATCGCATCGCTGGCGACCTGGCTGCGCGCCATCGCCCGAAACCGGACGGTGGATCGGATCCGGGCCGCCGCGCGCCGGCCGCCGCTCGTCTCGCTTGGCGTCTTCGGCGACCCCGACGCGCCGGATCCGGACCTCGACCGATTCGGTGACGGCGCAGCCGTGGTCGGGGGCACGGTGCCGGATCCCGGGCCCGATGCGGTTGCCGAGGCCGGCGACGTCAGGGCTGCCGTTCAGGAAGCGTTGACGTCGATGCCCGAGGTCGAACGTGTGGTCATCCTGCTGGCCTACCGCGACGGCCTCACCCAATCCGAGATCGCCGAGCGGCTGGAATGGCCGCTGGGCACGGTGAAGACGCGGACCCGACGCGCGCTTGCTCACCTCCGGGAGATGCTCGAGCACGAAGGGACGAGAAGGGCTGGATCCCGGGCCACCGGGCCGGGAGATGGATGGTGATGGAGCACGCCGAGGCGCTGGAACAGATCGAGATCGCGGCCGTCGAGCCCGACGGGCTGGACCGCCTGATGGCCGGCGACACGCCGGACGCGGCGGCCCTCGCGGGACACCTGGCAGGCTGTCCCGACTGCGCGGCCGAGCTGACCAGGATCCAGCGGACGGCAACGCTCGCGCGGGAGGCGATCCAGGCCGAGCCCGCACCGGAGCTGCGCGCCCGCACGCTGGCATTCGTGCGCGCCGTCGGGCGGCAGCGAGGCGAGGCTGGCATGTCCAGCGAGGTTGTCATGGCCGAGGCGCGTGCAGGCTCCCCCGTCACCGACGTTCGTCCGGCTGTCGCGGCCACCAGGCCGGATACGCAGGCACCCGACCCGGGGGAGCCGGCGGTGGTCGTCGGAGCTCACTCCACCGCCGTCCTGCGCCCGGCCGCCGATCGCCGCCTGCCGCGCCGATGGACCTGGCTGGCTGCGGCTGCGGCTGTGGTGGTGATCGTGGCCGCAGGTGCGGGAGCGGGCTACCTCGCGGGTGCCGCCAGCCAGAGCCGGGCGATCGCCGATCGCGACGCGGAGATCGCGATCCTGGGCGACACGGCAACCACGGCAGCCCGGATCCATGGCCAGGCGGACGCCCGGCGGGTGCCGCTCACGGCCACGGCGGCCGCACCCGGGGCCACGGGCTCGATCGTGCTGTCGGCGACCGACGGCGAGCTGGTGGCGATCGCGACCTCGCTCCCGCCACTGGATGACGGTCAGCAGTACGGGTGCTGGGTGGAGGCCGGAGGGCAACGCACGCGCCTGGGGCGGATGTACTGGGCGGGCGGGGTCTGGACGTGGGCCGGGCCGGTGGATGGGCTGGGGGACGTTCCGCAGGGCGCGGTGTTCGGGGTGTCCGCCGGACCCGCGGGAGGCGCCCTCGACGGCACCCCGGTGCTGACCGGATCGCTCTAGCACCGGCTGACGGGACCGGTCTGCCCAGGCGGGATCGCCGCTGGTGCCGGCGTGCCGGGTCAGTCCCTCGGCGCGGCCTCGACGCCCGTTGGTCCAGGGTCCCGGGGGCTTGGCTCCAGCGTGGCCAGCTCGTCGGGTGCCACGAGCACGTCGGGTGGCGGGAATCCAAGGTAGGTCCGATGCGCCCGGAGAATCTGCTCGGCGGTCTCCGCGTCGACCTTCGGCCGGCCCACATATCGGGCGATCCAGGCGGCCTCGGCGGGCAGCTCGCGCTCCTCGAGATCCCGCTCGCGGCGGGCCGAGTCGGACAGCACCAGCCACGTCAGCAGGCCACCCACGACCACCCCGACGATCAGCAGCCACCAGTTGAACTCGGCGCCCATGGTCGGCCGTTGCGCCTAGCGCCGTGCCGCCGGACGGGCGTTCGAAGATCGTCGCATCGCGAGCGAGGATAGCCGAGACGCGGCCGTCTCGTGGCGGGCTACACTCTGGCTCCATGCCCACCCCGCCCTTCGTGGCCAGCTCGCTGGTATCCGTCCTGGCCCTGATCTCGATCATGCCCGACCCGATCGCCTTCCATCTCGGGCCAGTCCCCGTGTTCTGGTACGGCGTGTGCTACGCCGTCGGTCTGGCCGTGACCTACGTCGTGATCACCCGCGAGGCAAGGCGCCGCGGGCTCGACGCGCGGCTGGTCGACAACGGAATCATCATCGTCGGCGTCGCCGCCCTGATCGGTGGACGCGCCTACCACGTCATCGATCAGTGGCACCTGTACCAGGACAATCTGCTCAAGATCGTGATGCCGCCGTACACCGGCCTCGGCGTCTACGGCGGGATCATCACCGGCACGATCGCGGCCTGGTACCTCACCCGGCGATGGCACCAGTCCTTCTGGCGCTGGGCCGACGTGGTGGCTCCCGGGATCTTTGTGATGGAGGCGATCGGTCGCTGGGGCAACTTCTTCAACCAGGAGCTGTACGGTCCGCCGACGAGCCTGCCATGGGGGGTCGCCATCGACTGCGCGCACCGGGTGGGCGACCATGGCCTGACGCAGTGGCCGTGCGACCAGTACCCGGTGGCGACGACCGGCTTCCACCCGCTGTTCCTGTACGAGTCGGTCAGCGGCGCCCTGGGCGCGCTGACCCTCCTCTGGATCGCGCGCCGCTGGGGGAGCCGGATGCGGCCCGGCGACCTGTTCCTCGTCTTCCTCATCTGGTATGCGATCGTCCGGTTCGTCCTGGAGACCTTCCGGATGGGCAACTGGACGTTCTTCGGCATCCCGACGGCGATGCTGGTCTCGGCCGCGGCGGTCGTCGGGGCGCTGGCCGTGCTGGCGATCCGGCATCGGCCGGGCGCGACGGAGGGCGACCGATGGGGCGAGCCGCCGGGGTCCGGGGACGAGGTCGGCGATGGCGGGGAGTGGGTCGAGGTCGACGAGGACGACGAGGACGACGACGACGAGGAGGACGACGACGTCGACGACAATGATCCCGACGCAGGACACGACGGCGTTGACGGAGGCACCCACGACAAAGGACCCGAGGATCGCGACGCCGACCGACGCGACGCGGGATCGGCCTGATTCGCAGGCCGGTCCCGCATCCGGTCCCACCGATGGACGGGCCGCTGAGCCAGCGCTGGGCCGGCCGGTACCTCGACGCCGGCCACCGCCGGCGCGTATCTCCCCCCAGGCAATGGCGGCGGCACGTGGCGGGGCGCGGGAGGGCCTCGCCTGGCTCGGCCGCGAGCCCGAGTCCCACGCCTCGCTGCTGTACCGGCTGATGCGACTGGTCGCGCGTTTCCTCCTGTTCGGCATGTTCCGGTTCCGGATCACCGTGTCAGGGCAGGAGCACCTGCCAGGCACCGGCGGCTATCTTCTGATCGCCGCCGCCCATCGCGGCTGGATGGACCCGTTCGTCGCCATGCACGCGCTGCCGGCCGAGCCGCGCTGCTGGTTCCTGGGCAGCGGTCCATCCACCTTCACGTCCTGGTGGCGCGAGCAGATCATCCATCGCCTCGGCGGGCTGCTGCCGGTGTGGCGTGGCGGTTTCGGCGTGGATCACCACGTGGCGGCCGCCCGCGCCGTGATCCGCAACGGCGGCGTGTTCGTCCAGATGCCCGAAGGGACCGTGAGCGGGCCCCCGGGTCGCATCGGGCCGTTCCGCCACGGCGCCGCGCTGATCGCGCTGCGGACCGGTGCGCCGATCGTGCTGCTGGCGATGGCCGGTACGGAGGAGCTCTACCTCGGCCGTCGGATGGCGTCCCGGGTCCTGCCGCCGACCAGCGCGGGCGAGCTCCTCGGGGGCGCATGGGACGGCACGCTGCCAGCGACCGGCTCGCGAGAGGAGCTGGACCTTGCCCGCCGCCTGACGAACCGGTTCGAGGCTGCGCTCGGGCCCGTCGTCCAGGAGCTGTATCCGGGAACCGTCGATCCGCCCGATCGACCCCGAAGGTTCCAGCGGCGGCTGACCTGGCTGTTCCTGGGACCCGGCCACCTCGAGCGCGACCCTGGGGGCCGAGCGTAGCCTGCTTGCTCGAAGTTGAGGGTGACACGAGCGCACGATGCGGATCCGGGCCCCGCCGCCGGCCCGTCGCCGGGGTATTCTCGCCGACCATGCAGTACGCGGACACGATCATCGACCTGGTCGGCGACACGCCGCTGGTCCGAATCACGCGCCTGACGCGCGACCTGGGGCCTGCGGATCGCCAGCCTCTCCTGCTGGCCAAGCTCGAGATGCTCAATCCGGGCGGTTCGGTCAAGGACCGGATCGGGCTGCCGATGATCGAGGCTGCGGAGCGTGACGGGCTGCTCGAGCCGGGTGGCACCATCATCGAGCCCACCTCGGGCAACACCGGCCACGGGCTTGCGATCGCGGCGGCCATCAAGGGCTACCGCTGCATCTTCGTCATGGCTGACAAGCAGTCGGCAGAGAAGCAGGCGCTGCTCCGTGCCTACGGCGCCGAGGTGGTGCTGTGCCCGACCAATGTGGCCCCCGAGTCCCCCGAGAGCTATTACTCGGTTGCCGCACGCCTCGCCCGCGACATCCCGGGAGCCTTCAAGCCGGACCAGTACTGGAACATGGAGAACCCGGCCGCGCATGAGCGCACGACCGGACCGGAGATCTGGACCCAGACCGACGGCAGGATCACGCATCTGATCGCGTCGGCGGGCACTGGTGGCACCGTGAGCGGCATCGGGCACTACCTGAAGGCGCAGAACCTGGCCATCCGGGTGATCGGCGCCGATCCGGAGGGCAGCGTGCTCAGCGGCGACGCCGCTCGCCCGTACCTCACCGAGGGCGTGGGCGAGGACTTCATGCCCGGCACCCACGACCCGTCGGTCGTCGACCGCTGGGTCCGGGTGAGCGACCGGGAGGCGTTCGCGATGGCGCGCCGGATCACGCGCGAGGAGGGGATCCTGGCCGGCGAGTCGTGCGGGACGGCGATGGTCGCCGCGCTCGACGAGGCGCGCCGGCTCATACGCGAGGACCCGGGCACGGCGGCCGAGGCCGTGATGGTCGTGATCCTGCCTGACGGCGGCCGTAACTATCTCTCGAAGCTGTACAACGACGAGTGGATGCGCGCGAACGGGCTGCTGGCCACGACCGGTGCCGTGGTCCGGGTCGGTGAGGTGCTCCGGGAGCGGCACCGTGGCCAGGAGATCCCCGACGTCGTGATCGCGCGGACGACCGACCGGGTCGGCGCCGCCATCGATCTGCTCCAGCTGTACGGGATCAGCCAGCTGCCGGTCTCCGAGCACGCCGAGGGGGACGATCTCTCCGGCATCGTGGGCTCCGTCAGCGAGAAGGGCCTGCTCGACCGTGCCTATCGTGATCCGGAGATCGTGGGTCGGACGGTGGGCGAGGTGATGGACCGGCCGCTGCCGATCCTCGACGTGGAGGCGGTCCTCGACGATGCCTTCGCCCTGCTCTCGGGTGGCGCGGCGGGTCTGCTTGTGATCCGCAGCGGACATCCGGCCGGTGTGGTCACGAAGCTCGACCTGCTCGAGTACCTCGCCCATGCGCCGGCCGGGAGAACCGGCTGACCAGACGCATCGGCGATGCGTCTGGGCCGTGCCCGTGGGCGTCGGTCAGCGTCGCCCGGCGACGTCGCTCGGCTCGTCGATTGCCGCCAGCAGCTCGCGCGCCGACACCGGCTTGGACACGAACCGGACCCCGCGGCTCACGACGCGCTCGAGGTCGAGCGTCTCGGCCGTGTAGCCGGAGAGCAGGGCTACACGCATCTCGGGGTATCGGTCCAGGACGCGCGCCGCGAGCTCGATGCCCGACAGACCCGGCATGACCACGTCGCTCACGAGGGCGTCGATGGGGCTCGTCATCGCTTCGATGAACCCCCACGCCTCGGCGCCGTTGCCGACCTCGATCACGTTCCAGCCGGCCCGACGCAGCATCTGCCGGGTCATGTCCCGGACGGCCGGCTCGTCCTCGACCACGAGGACCGTGCCCCGAGGCTCGCCGCGCGGTGCGCCATGTGGCTGGGTCTCGGCCGGTGCGGCCTCGTCCACCCGCGGGAAGTACAGCTTGAACGTGGTGCCCTGCCCCGGCTCCGAGTACAGCCAGACATGGCCGCCCGCCTCCTTGACGATGCCGTAGATCGTGGCCAGCCCGAGCCCGGTTCCGCGGCCCACCTCCTTGGTGGTGAAGAACGGCTCGAACACATGCTCGCGCGTCTCCCGGTCCATGCCGTGCCCCGTGTCGCTCACCGCGAGCATGACGAACGGACCCGCAGCGACGTCGAAGTGCTCGATCGCGTAGGCCTCGTCGAACACGACGTTGGTGGTCTCGATCGTGATCCGGCCTCCATCGGGCATCGCGTCACGGGCGTTTACGACGAGGTTGACGAGGATCTGGTCCAGCTGGCCGGGGTCGGTGCGCAGCCGGCCGGCCTTCGGGTGGAGGGCCAGCTGGAGGTCGACACGCTCGCCGATCAGCCGCCGCAGCATGGGCTCCACGGCCAGGACGCCATCGTTGAGATCCAGCACCCGGGGGCTCACGACCTGCCGCCGGCTGAACGCGAGCAGCTGGCTGGTCAGGACGGTGGCCCGGTCGACCACGGTGCCGATGGCAGCGGCGTTGCTGTGGGCCAGGTCGAGGTCGAGCTCGGTGCGACGCTCGGGCTCGAGATCCTCCTCGAGCATCTCCGCATAGCCACGGATGGCGAACAGCATGTTGTTGAAATCGTGGGCGATGCCGCCGGCGAGGCGACCGATCGACTCCAGCTTCTGAGCCTGGAGGAGCTGCGCCTCGGCGGTCTTGCGCGCCGTGATGTCCACCATCGTGGCGAACACCCGGAGCCCGTCGGGGGTGTCCAGCGGCGAGAGGCTGATCTCGACCGGGAACTCCGAGCCGTCCTTGCGCCGGCCGGCCAGATCGAGGCCGATGCCCATGGGGCGGGCCGTCGGATGCTCGATGAACCCGGTGCGGTGCCGGACGTGCTGCTCCGCGACGCGGACGGGGAGCAGGATCTCCACCGGCTGGCCGACCAGCTCGTCGCGCGGATAGCCGAACGTTCGCACGACCTGCGGGTTGGCGTAGACGATTCGTCCCTTCGGATCGACCGCGATGATCGCGTTGGGCGAGGCGTCGAGGACGGCGATATGGCCGCCAGGCGCAGGGCTCAACTTGGGCTCGACGGGGACGCGTCGCATCGCCGGTTGGTCTACTCCGTTCGATTGAGCTGAGCCTAATCCTCGCCTCGCCACGCGCGCAAGGGCGATCGCGCGTGGATGCGACCGCGCCACCGCGTGCGATGATCCCGGAATGCACGAGGACGACCCCGCGGCCCGCGACGGTTCGGGCGCACACGACGCGTTCGCCACCCGCGCCGTCCACGCCGGCGAGGAGCCCGACGAGCTCGCCGGGGCCGTCGCGCCGCCGATCTACCAGACCTCGACCTACGCCCAGGACGGTGTCGGCCGGCCGCGTCGCGGCTACGAGTATGCGCGGACACAGAACCCGACCCGCGAGCGGCTCGAGCGAGCCGTGGCCGACCTCGAAGGTGGCCGGCACGGGATCGCGTTCGCCAGTGGCTCGGCGACGACCGCCGCGATCGCCCAGCTGGCCGCCGCCGGCGAGGAGATCGTCGTCGGGGACGACGTGTACGGCGGCACCTTCCGCTATTTCGAGTCGGTCCATCGTCCGTCGGGGGCGGGGACCGCTCGCTACGCGGACCTTGCCTCAGGCACCGATGCGTTGTGGGAGGCGTTGAACGACCGAACCCGCCTGGTCTGGTTCGAGACACCGTCCAACCCGCTGCTCAAGATCACCGACATCGCCGCCTCGGCAGCCGCGGTCCGGGAGCGGGCAGCGCAGCTGGGTCGGCCGGCCCCCCGGATCGTCGTCGACAACACCTTCGCGTCGCCGGCGCTCCAGCGCCCGCTCGAGCTCGGCGCGGACATCGTGTTCCACTCCGCCACCAAGTACCTCGCCGGCCACTCGGACACCGTGGTCGGGGTGGCGGTGACCGACGACGACGCGATCGCAGAGCGGCTCCGGTTCCTCCAGAACGCGATGGGCGCGGTGCCCGGCCCGTTCGACGCCTTCCTCGTGCTTCGGGGCCTTCGGACCCTCGCCCTGCGAATGGACCGGCACTCCGCCAACGCGATGGCCGTGGCCCGGTTCCTGGCCGACCGGCCGGACCTGGCAGGTGTGCGTTACCCGGGCCTCGACGGTGGGCCGCACGCGCACCCGCAGGCCGCGCTCGCCGGGCGGCAGATGCGGGCGACGGGCGAGCCGTCGTTCGGCGGCATGGTGTCGTTCGTGCCGACGCCGGGAGGCCGTCACGGTCGCTCGGCCGTCGAGCGGGCGGTCGCGGTCTGCGAGACCACTCGCCTGTTCACCTTGGCCGAGTCGTTGGGCGGCGTCGAGTCGCTGATCGAGATCCCGGCCGCGATGACCCACCAGTCCGTTGCCTCCTCACCCCTCGCGGTGGACCCGGCGTTGATCCGGCTGTCGGTGGGGATCGAGGCGGCCGAGGACCTGATCGCAGACCTGGCACAGGCGCTCGACGCGAGCTAGGTTGCCGATCCGCGGTTCGTCGCGGGCGACAGCCGTTGCCGCCTTCCATGTCGTGGGCACCTGCGCCGACTGACCGGCAGAGACCGCGCGGGCAGGGCGGGTGGCGGTGTTGCCGCCAGATAGTCCAGGCACGACTGCGCGGCGCCAGCAGTGGCACATGGGATGGCCCCCGGTGCTGGATCGTCGCCATATGACGCAACTGCTGACTGGCGGGGCGGGCATGGAGCGGTCGAGATCGCCCTGACTGACCACTGGCAGCGGATTGACCACGGCAAGGAGTCGTCCTCTGGCTGGGTGGCCGGATCCCGGCCGCGTCGTGGATGGGCACCGTGGCCGGATCCCGGCGGCGTCGTGGATCAGCGCCGTACCGTGGATCAGCGCCGTACCGTGGATCGGCTGGCGGTCGACGCCCGGCGACCGGTTACAATCACCCGAAAACGAATCGCAAACCTGACTGCGGAAGCCGACTCCCGGGCGCGGCGCCCGTCACGCGCGGCCGGTCATCCTGACCCAAGGCGGGCTGAGCCAATGCGGTCGAAGCTCGCGCCGCAGTCGAGGTACCGACCATGGCGATCACGTCCCCCGCGCCAGGCTCCCGGATCGGCGGCAGCGTCCTGGCCAACCTGTCGGTCGCCGAGCTGTACGAGCGAGCGATCGCAGCGGGCGAGGGTGCCATCGCCGCCGACGGGCCGCTCGTGGTTCGAACGGGCCAGCACACCGGCCGCTCCCCGAAGGACAAGTTCGTCGTCCGCGAGCCGTGGAGCGAGGCGAAGATCTGGTGGGGTGATGTCAACCACGAGATCAGCGAGGCCCATTACGATCGACTTCGGGCGCGCCTCCTCGATGATGTCGCGGACCGGCAGCTGTACGCGCAGGACATGTACATCGGCGCCCACCCGTCGCACCGGCGCAGCCTGCGCGTGTACACCGAGACCGCCTGGGCCAGCATCTTCGCCCGCAACCTGTTCCGCCGACCGCCGCCCGAGGACCTCGCGACCTTCGAACCCAACTTCACGATCATCAACGTGCCCAGCTTCCAGGCGGATCCGAAGACCGAGGGCACCCGCAGCGGCACGGCGATCCTGCTCCACCTGCAGCGGATGGAGATCATCATCGTCGGGACCATGTATGCGGGCGAGATCAAGAAGTCCGCGTTCACGGTCATGAACTACCTGATGCCCGACGAGGGCGTGCTGCCGATGCACTCCTCGATCAACGTCGGCGGGGCGAACGACACGTGCGTGTTCTTCGGGCTGTCGGGCACCGGCAAGACGACGCTCTCGGCCGACCCCGAACGCAGCTTGATCGGCGACGACGAGCATGGCTGGGGCGACGGATACACGTTCAACTTCGAGGGCGGCTGCTACGCCAAGACCATCCGCCTGTCGCCGATGTACGAGCCCGACATCTTCGCCACCACGAAGCGGTTCGGGACGATTCTCGAGAACGTGGACATCGAGCCCGCGACCCGGGAGCTCGACCTCGACTCGGAGCGGTTCACCGAGAACACCCGCGGCGCGTACCCGCTCCATTTCATCGGCAACGCCGATCCGACCGGTGTCGCAGGCAACCCGCGCAACGTCGTGTTCCTGACGGCCGATGCGTTCGGCGTGCTGCCGCCCATCAGCCGGCTCACCCGCGAGCAGGCGGCCTACCACTTCATCAGCGGCTACACCGCGAAGCTCGCCGGCACCGAGGTCGGGGTCCAGGAGCCGACGGCCACGTTCTCGGCCGGGTTCGGCGCCCCGTTCCTGCCGCGCCATCCGGGCGAGTACGCGGCCTTGCTGGTCGACCGGCTCGAGCGCGACGACGTCCCCGTCTGGCTGGTCAACACCGGCTGGACGGGTGGCCCGTACGGGACCGGGCACCGGATGAACATCGCGCACACCCGCAACATGGTTCGCGCCGCGCTCAACGGAGCGCTCGAGGGCATCGAGACCGAGATCGATCCCATCTTCCGGGTGGCCGTGCCCAGGCACGTCCCGGGCGTCCCCGAGGATGTCCTGGTGCCGCGCGGCACGTGGCCGGACCCGGTCGCCTACGACCAGGCGGCTCGGAGGCTGGCGGGCATGTTCCACGACAACTTTGCGAAGTACGCTGATGGGGTCAGCGACGCCATCCGCGACGCGGGGCCGGCTCCGGTCGACGCAGACCGCGGCGCGGAGGTCTGAAGCAACCCACCGGCCATCACCACCCGTCGCCACGGGCACACGTCCGGCCCGCGGCGGGGTACGCACTCCAGGGAGGCGATCACGCTCATGGCACGCAACAAGGTCACCGTCATCGGCGCCGGCAACGTTGGCGCCACGACCGCACAGCGGATCGCGGAAGCCGGACTGGCCGACGTGGTGCTGGTCGACATCGTGGACGGCCTGCCCCAGGGCAAGGGCCTCGACCTCGCGGAGGCGGCGCCCGTCGTGGGCCACGATTCCCGGATCACAGGCACCAACGACTACGCGGACACCGCCGGGTCGGACATCATCGTGGTGACGTCCGGCATCCCGCGCAAGCCGGGCATGAGCCGCGACGAGCTGCTCTCGACCAACGCCGGCATCGTGTCGAGCGTGGTCAAGGGCTCGACCGCTGTGTCCCCCGACGCGATCCTGATCATCGTCACCAACCCGCTCGACGCGATGTGCCACGTCGCGATGCAGGCCTCCGGCTTCCCGCGCGAGCGGGTGCTCGGCATGGCCGGCGTCCTCGATTCGGCACGGTTCCGGACGTTCATCGCGATGGAGCTCGGCGTGTCGGTCGAGGATGTCCACGCGTTCGTCCTGGGCGGCCATGGCGACACGATGGTGCCGTTGTCGCGCTACTCGACCGTCGCGGGCGTGCCCATCACCGAGCTGCTCCCGGCCGATCGGGTCAGCGCGCTCGAGGACCGGACCGCCAAGGGTGGCGCTGAGATCGTGGCCCTGCTCAAGACGGGATCGGCGTTCTATGCGCCCGCCGCATCGACGTTCGAGATGGTGGACTCGATCCTGCGCGACCGGAAGCGCGTCCTGCCGTGCGCAGTCCAGCTCAAGGGCGAGTTCGGGGTGGACGGGCTGTTCGTGGGTGTCCCGGTGGTGCTTGGCCGGGGTGGCCTCGATCGCGTGTTCGAGATCACGCTGACCGCCGACGAGCGCGTCGCCTTCGACAGGTCGGCGGCGGCCGTCCGCGATCTCGTGGGGCACCTGCCGAGCTGACGGGTCGGGGGGGTCGGACCGGTCTGACAGGGAGCCGCCGGGCCAGGACCGGACTCCGCGTGGCATCGTCGATCCGGTCGCGCGTCGGGCTCGCCACCCGGGACGCGGCGGGCCGCGGCCGGGGCGCCAATCGTGGTGCGCCCTGACACCGCCGCGTCGGTCGAAGGTGGGCCGACCGTTGACCGGGCAGCGACGCCCGGTGTACGTTCGCCTTCCCGAGTCGACGCGCCGCCCGGCGCCAATTTGGGGTTGTCTGGAACCGCCCCGCGGCGGTTCTCGTGCCGGAGGAGAGGGAGCGCATGAAGCGATTCATCGTGTTGTTGGCCGTCCCGGCCCTGCTGCTCAGCGCGTTCGCTCCGGGGGCGTTGGCGGCCAGCCCAACCCGACAGATCCAGCGCGCGGACCTGGGCAAGATCGACCCCTCGTTCCGCCCATTTCTGGCCGACGCCAACCGCCAGCTGACGGTCGTCCTCCAGCTGGCCGACGACCCCGCGCTGGCCGTGCCCGGCCTGTCGGACAGCCAGCGCGTGTCGCACGCCAAGCAGCTGCGAACCGCGCAGGGAAAGCTCGACTCGAAGATCAAGAGCTCCGGCGGCAGGATCCTGGACCGCTACCAGTACGCGTACAACGGGATCAAGGTCGAGGCCACGGGAAACCACATCGCCTCCCTCGCCTCGCTGCCGGGCGTGATCGGCGTCAGGCGGCTGCAGACCTACAAGCCCGACAACGTCAACGCGATCCCGTACATCGGCGCGCCGGCAGCCTGGCAGGCCGGCGGAGCGACCGGTGCCGGCGAGACGATCGCGATCATCGACACCGGAATTGACTACACGCACGCGAACTTCGGGGGCCCGGGCACACCGGCCGCGTACGCGAGCAATGATCCGACGGTCATCGAGCCCGGCTCGTTCCCGACCGCCAAGGTCGTCGCGGGCTACGACTTCGCCGGCAACGGCTACGACGCCGACGGCACCCTGGGCTCCACGACGCCGACCCCCGATCCCGACCCGCTCGACTGCGGAGACCACGGGACCCATGTGTCCGGCACGGCTGCGGGCGACGGCGTCCTCGCCGACCACAGCACCTATACCGGGCCGTATGACTCGTCCACGTATGACGATCCCAATGCCTTCGTGGTCGGCCCGGGCGTCGCTCCCGAGGCCAAGCTCGTCGCGCTCAAGGTCTTCGGATGCGAGGGAACGACCAACCTCGTCGTCGACGCCCTCGAGTGGGTCGCGCAGTACAACGCGACGCACGCGGACGACATCGACGTGGTCAACATGTCCCTCGGCGCGCCGTTCGGCTCCAACACCGACCCCGATGCCGTGGCGACCAACAACCTGGTGGACACGGGCGTCGTCGTGGTCGCCTCCGCTGGCAACGAGAGCTCGGTTCCGTACGTAACCGGAGCGCCCGCGGCCGCGACCGAGGCGATCAGCGTTGCCGCGCTCGACGCCTACCCGACGATCCCGCTGGCATCAATCGACCTGCCGGGCGATGTCCACGTCCCGGGCAACAACCAGAACGCCTATCCGGGACTGCCGGTCT
Organism: uncultured Chloroflexia bacterium; assembly: GCA_963713095.1. Taxonomy (GTDB): domain Bacteria; phylum Chloroflexota; class Limnocylindria; order Limnocylindrales; family CSP1-4; genus CAIXZV01. Next base: position 313,780 of record CAVQKK010000003.1, on the reverse strand, counting down.
CGGGCACGCTCCACGTGGTGCCCGGCACGGACGCGACCGGTGAGGACGGCATCAGCTGGGGCTGCGACGCGTCCGACTTCGATGCTGCGTCGTCGGGCGCCATCGTGGTCGTCAAGCGCGGCGTCTGCCCGTTCGTTGACAAGGGCGCCAACGCGTATGCGGCCGGTGCGATCGGCATCATCGACATCAACCGCGACGACACCAACCCGGGTGACCTGCCGACGTTCATCGGCTACAACCCGGAGCTGTTCCAGATCCCGATGGTCGGCGTCGACCGGACGGCGATTGCCGCACTCGTCGCTGCGGACGGGACGGCGGCCACGCTGAGCCCGGCCGGTGCCGAGGCCAACCCGACCTACCAGCAGATCGCCGACTTCAGCTCGTCCGGTCCCCGCTACGGCGACAGCTGGCTCAAGCCGGACGTGTCCGCGCCTGGCGTCAACCTGCTGTCCTCGCTCAACGGCAGCGGCTGGAACGGCACGACCTACTCCGGCACCTCGATGGCCGCTCCGATGACGTCGGGCACGGCCGCCCTGGTCCGGCAGGCGCATCCGTACTGGTCGCCGCTCAAGGTCAAGGCGGCGATCGTGAACACGGCCGACGCCAGCGCCACGTCGATCACCGGCTATGACGTCGTGCGGGCCGGCTCGGGTGTCGTCCAGGCCGACCGGGCCGTCGAGACACAGGTCGTCGCCACCAGCAGCGACCGCACCGCAAGCCTCTCGTTCGGCTACGAGCCGGCGAACGGCCGGTACAGCGAGACCAAGTCGATCACGATCTCGAACTCGAGCTCGCACACCGTCTGGTACACGCTCACGGCGAGCACGCCGCTGGTCACCGTGTACCCGTCGAAGGTCAGGGTCCGTGCGCACGGCTCGGCCACGGTCAAGGTCCGCGCCTCGCTGTCGAAGGCCGACGTGGCTGCGCTGCCCACGGTCGACCAGTTCATCTCCGGCGACTTCGGCGGCCTCGACACCATGTCGGGCGTTGTCGTTGCCACACCCAGCACCGGCGGTTACTTCGACCTGCGCGTGCCCTACCTGCTGGTGCCGCGCGGGCTGTCCGACGTGGAGGCCTCGCTCGACCACAAGATCAGGCTGACGAGTGGCGCAATCAACGCCACGCTCGACCTGTCCAACCACGGCGTCCACTCCGGCTTTGCCGACGTCTACGCGCTGGGGCTGACCGATGGCCGTGGCGACGGCGCGCACGGCACGGACGTTCGGGCTGCCGGCGTCCAGGTGCTGCCGCCGGAGGTGTTCGGCGCCGGCCCCTCCGATCGCGGGCTCCAGTTCGCGATCAACAGCTGGGACCGCTTCTCGACGGATGCGCCCAACGAGATCGATGTCGCGGTGGACACCACCGGTGACGGCGTCACCGACTACTACGTCGTGGGGATCGACGAAGGGCTGATCTTCGCCGGCGCCTACGACGGCGTGTTCCTGAGCCTGATCCTCGACGCGCACACGTGCGGCCCGGCCGGCTGCGACGTGGTGGGTGATCCCTGGCTCGCCGACGCGCCGAGCAATGGGTCCACGATCATACTGCCGGTCCTGGCAAGCCAGCTCGGACTGTCCGAGGGCGCGGGCTCGTTCACGTACTCGGTCGCCGCCTACGACGGCTTCACCGGAGCCGCTGACCTGACGGCCCAGAGCGTCCCGTTCGACGCCTACGCACCGGCCCAGTCCACGGGTGACTTCCTGGAGGTCGCGAGCCACGCGCACCAGTCGGTCGCCGCCTGGGCGGACTGGAGCTCGGTTCGAAACGGCAGCGTGCGCGGCTGGATGGTCGTCACCATGGACGATCGGAACGGTGCATCGCAGGCCGACCTCGTCAAGGCCCAGTTCGACTTCTGGGGCTGGGGTCACCGCCGGCACTGACAGGACGGCGCCACCGGCATCGCAGGTGGCGCCCGCTACGAGCAGCATCGAGGCCCCCGACCGTCACGGTCGGGGGCCTCGTCATGGAGCTCTCTCTCGCGGGGTCTCGGGACTCAGCCGGGACCGGGTGGGTTCTCGCACAGCTTGAACGCGCCTCGTTCGGTCGCCCGGTAGTCCAGCTGCCTGCCGTCTGCGTCAACCACGATCCAGTAGCCCTGAACCAGGGCATCGGTGTAATCGTGGCCGGGCTGGGCGCAGCCGAGAGCGCTGCTCGGCCAGGTGGCGGCCTGGGCCCGCACGAGCGTCAGTGCGCCTCGATCGACGCCCGTTCTGCCTGCCGCGTCGGCCAGCACCGCGTCCAGCAGGGTGGCGGGGATCGCCGACGGATTGACCGAGGCCGGGAGCGGAGAGACCCGGATGATCGAGCGGGACGGGGTTGGCGCCGGTGACGCGGCCGCACCCGGTGTCGCGGCCATGCCGGCGGCCGGGCTCGACGACGGTGCTGTGGATGGCGTTTCGCCGGCGGCCCGCGTCGGGCTTGCGCTGGGCGTGGTGCCGGCGGGGATGTCCGGACCTGCGGAGCCGTCCGGCTGCCCGGACTGCGCGGCGGCGCTGCAGCCGGCGAGCAGCAGCACCCCGCTCAACAACAGCGCGGGGGCGGCGCCGATCCGAACGCGAGGCATGACCATCAGCATTGTGACGCGATCCTCCCAGCCTGGGTTCCGTGTCGGCATGTCGACGGCCGCATCCTGCCGCGTGATCGTGGACGTGGTGAGGGCCAGCACCTGCGGGTCCGGTACGTGCCCACCCCGGGACCGGCCACCGCGGCGCACGACCGGTAGACTTCGGCCGTCGTGCCACCGCTGATCCCCGTGACGGCTGTCATCGAGCTCACGTTCTCGCCGATCGCCACGATCGGCGGCCTCGATCTGCGCCTCGAGACGCTGGCCCTGGCGGCGGTGATCTTCATGTCGCTCGTCGTCGCCGCGCTGGTCGCGCGCCAGACACCGATCGACCTGGCGCGCCCCGCGTCGGCGCTCGACGAGGATGGCGAGCCGAATCACCTGCGGGCTGACGACCTGCTGTACATCGCGGCCGGGGCGCTGCCCGGGGCGGTGGCCGGCGGCCGGCTGGGGTACCTCCTTCTCCACCTCGACTACTTCTCCGCGAACCCGAACGCGATCCTCGATGTCGGGCAGGGCGGGTTCCAGCTGTCGCTCGGGATCGTGGGCGGCACGCTGACCGCAGCGATCGTCGTGACCATGCTGAGCGGCACCATCGGGCGATGGATGCACGCCCTGATCGTGCCGCTGCTGCTCGCGATCGCCGGCGGCAAGCTGGCCATGATCCTGGGCGGCGACGGCCAGGGCATGCCGTGGGACGGGACGTACGCCACAGCCTATGCCGGCGCGGGGCCCTGGGGCTCCCTGGCGCCCCACATCCCGTCCCACCCGGCCCAGGCGTACGAGGCCGCAGCCACGTTGGGTGTCCTGTTCGTGCTGCTCGTGCTGCTCACCGCGGGCGCGTTCTCGCGTCGCGGCGGCGGCGCATTCCTGCTCGGGATCGCGCTGTGGGCCGTGGCACGAGCGGCCGTCGCCACGACCTGGCGCGATCCGCTGACGGTCGGCCCGCTCCGGATGGACCAGGTGCTGTCGCTCGCGATCGCGACCGGCGCGCTGACCCTGCTTGCGGTCATCGTGCTCGTGCGCCGCAGACGCGATCGCGGAACCGAAGCCGCGCCGGCCTCAGCGCCGCCGTCCCATGTTCGGCCGGCGGGACCTGAGTGGCCGGATCCGTCGTCCAGGCCAAGGATCTAGCCGCGGCGCCGGCGCTCCACGGCGGGCCACGGAACGGAGGAGCGTTTCGTGGCGGAGTAGAGTGAACGCACCATCTCCGATCAACCGCGTCCCCGGAGGTCGTCCCCATGACCCAGGTTGCCGAGCCCACGGGCTCCGCGTCGCGCACCCTTTCCACCGTCGCCCACTGGATCGATGGCGGGCCCGTGGCCGGAACGTCCGGCCGGCGCGGCCCGGTGTTCGACCCGGCGACGGGCGCCCAGACGAGGTGGGTGGACTTCGCCTCATCGGCCGAGGTCGATGCGGCGGTCGCAGCGGCTAAGGCGGCGTTCCCCGCCTGGCGCAGCCTGTCGCTCTCGAAGCGGACCGAGATCCTGTTCAGGATCCGGAACCTCGTGGAGCAGCATCGCCGGGAGCTGGCCGCCCACCTCACCGCCGAGCACGGCAAGGTCCCGTCCGACGCGCTGGGCGAGATCGCGCGAGGCCTCGAGAACCTGGAGTTCGCGTGCGGCGTGCCGCACCTCCTCAAGGGCGGCTTCACGGAACAGGCGTCGACCGGCGTGGACGTGTACCAGATCCGCCAGCCGCTGGGCGTGGTGGCCGGGATCACGCCGTTCAACTTCCCGGCCATGGTCCCGATGTGGATGTTCGCCAACGCCATCGCCTGCGGCAACGCGTTCATCCTCAAGCCGTCGGAGAAGGATCCGTCCGCCGCCATGTTCCTGGCCGAGCTCGTGCGCGAGGCGGGTGTGCCGGCCGGTGTGTTCAGCGTCATCCAGGGCGACAGGGTGGCTGTCGATCGGATCCTGGACCATCCCGACATTGCCGCCGTGTCGTTCGTCGGCTCGACGCCCATCGCCCGGTACGTCTACGAGACCGGGACCCGCAACGGCAAGCGCGTCCAGGCGCTGGGCGGCGCCAAGAACCACATGCTGGTGCTCCCCGACGCCGACGTCGGAATGGCCGCCGATGCGGCGGTCTCGGCTGCCTACGGCTCCTCGGGCGAGCGATGCATGGCGATCTCGACCGTGGTCGCCGTGGGCGGTGTCGCGGAGCCCCTGGTCGAGGCGATCCAGGCCCGTCTGGCGGGTGTCAGGGTCGGACCGGGATCGGATCCGGCGGCCGAGATGGGCCCGCTGGTCACCCGCCAGCATCGAGACAGGGTCGCCTCCTACCTCGACACCGCCGCGGGTCAGGGAGCGAAGGTGCTGGCCGACGGGCGGGATCACCCGCTGTACCGTGACTCGGAGGGCTTCTTCCTCGGGGTGTCGCTGATCGACAACGTCAGGCCCGGGATGGATGCGTACCGGGACGAGATCTTCGGACCCGTGCTGATCGTCGTTCGGGTCCGAAGCTACGAGGAAGGGCTGCGCCTGATCAACGACAACCCGTACGGGAACGGAACGGCGATCTTCACCCGTGACGGTGGCGCCGCCCGCCGGTTCCAGTTCGAGGTCGACGCGGGGCTGGTCGGGATCAACGTTCCGATCCCGGTCCCGGTTGCCTACTACAGCTTCGGCGGCTGGAAGGCATCGCTGTTCGGCGACCAGCACATGTATGGCCCCGACGGGATCCAGTTCTACACACGGCCGAAGGTGGTCACGGCGCGCTGGCCGGATCCCGGCACCTCGAGCGTCGACCTGGGCTTTCCCCGCACCCGCTAGCCCCTGCGAGCCGGAGGGCCGGATCGCGGACCGCACCGACGAGGGTTGTGGATACAGGTCCGACCGCTACCATCCCCGCCCATGACGAACGACGCAGCCCTGAGCGACACGCTCTACGCCGACCTTGTCGAGATGCTCGAGGCCACGCGGGAGGCGGAGTGGACCATCTTCGGGTCGATGGAGCCCGCCGTCCGCGACGCGCCGCGCAGGATCGGGGAGTGGTCCGTCAAGGATCTCCTGGCGCATCTCGCCGCCTGGCGCGAGATCGAGGCCGAGCGCCTGCGGACCGGCTGGCGCGACCGACAGCCGGCCGCCGCGGACGGCGAGGCTGACGGGGCTCCCGACCGCGAGACCGAGGACGAGGCGAACGCCCGCATCCACGCCGAGCGCGCCGGCTGGTCCTGGGAGCGCGTCGCGACCGCCGCCGAGTCGAGCATCGACGCGCTGGAGGCGGCCATCGCCGCCACGCCCGTCGGGACGCTGGAGCGCTCCGAGCACCTGGTGGCAGGGATCGGGTCGAACGGCGCCAACCACGCAATCGCCCACCTGGCGGATGCCGCGGGCGTCGCAGGTGCGGCCGCCGACGAGGCGTTCCGAGCGTTCGAGGGGCGGATCGAGGCCATCGTCACCCGGGACCGGATCCCGGATCGAGACGTCGGGGGGATGGTCTGCAACCTCGCCTGCAACGCGGCGGATGCGCTGCGCCGTCGGCCGGACCTGCTCGAATGGGCCACGCAGGACGACGATCTCGCAGCGATCCGCTCCGAGCTGCCGTCGCTCACCCGAGGCTGACCACCCGACCACCGGATGGAGATGGCCCCGCCCTGCTGCCCCTACAGCGACGCTTCGAGGACGGCCGCCAGCTCCTCGTCGGTGAGGACGATCGGGTTGGTCCGCATCGAGCTGCCACGCGCGTCGGCGACGATCGCCGGGATGTCGGCGGCTGTGACCCCGAAGGTCCGCAGTCGCGGCATCCGAAGCGCGGCGGTCCAGCCGGCAAGCGTCGTGACCAGCGCCGCGCGGGCCTCCCGGTCTGTCGCCGTCGCCGGGACGTCGGCGAGCACCCGGCCCAGGAACGCGTAGCGGGCGAGCGCGGGCGATCCCGGCTCGCGATCGGCGAGCGCCGAGACGTTGACCGCCGTCACGGCCGACAGCGTCGTCCCGCAGGCGGCGCCATGGGGGACCGGAAACCGCGCCCCGAGCGGTGACGCCAGGCCATGGACCGCGCCCAGGCCGGCGTGCGCGAGGCAGATTCCCGACAGCAGGGCGGCGTACGCCATCCTCGAGCGGACGGCCCCCGCGTCGGGACCCTGCGGGTCTGCGTGCCACGAGAGCAGGCTCGCTCTCGCTGCCTCGAGCCCGGCGATGGCCAGCGCGTCGGTGACCGGCCCCGCCCGCAGCGAGACGTAGGACTCGAGCAGCTGGGTCACGGCGTCCATGCCGTTGGTCGCGATCGCCACCGGCGCCAGGCCCTCGAGCAGATCCGGATCGACGACGGCGTCGGCTGCGACCAGTCGCTCGTCGCGGAAGGAGCGCTTGTAGCCGTCGGGTCCACGCTCACTGATGACGGCATTGCGGGTGGCCTCGCTGCCCGTCCCCGCGGTGGTGGGCACGGCCACCAGCGGCACCGCGGGCCCGGGGTAGGGGACCTGCGCACCGACGCCCTCGAGGTGGTCGGTGATGCTCGTTCCCGTGCGCAGCAGCCCGGCGATCGCCTTCGCTGCGTCCAGGACGCTGCCGCCACCGATTCCGATCACGACCTCCGGATCTGCCCCCCGACCCGATGCGACCGCGTCGTCGACCACGGCCGGCGACGGCTCGCCGCGAACGGCGACCTGCGCCACCACCTCGACATCGGCCGAGGCCAGCCCGGCGACGATGGCCTCGAGCTTGCCCGACGCGGCCAGCGACCGACCACCGGTGACGAGCATGGCGCGATGACCGTGGGCAGCGGCGACCGCAGGCAGGCGATCGAGCGACCCTGCGCCGAACGTGATCCGCGGCAACCGGCCGAGCGAGAACGCCGGAACCGCACCGGCCGGTCCTGCGGCGTAGGCGGGCCGGACCGCACCGGCGGCCCTGGCGGCATCGCTCATCGCGGGCTCACCCGGCGGCCGTCTCTGGGAGCAGGCCGTCGTAGCGGACGCCCCGTCGTGGCTCGGCCATCCAGTCGGCCACCGAGTCGCGCCATACCGCGTAGTGGGGGGTCTCCTTGTGCGCCTTCGCCGCTGCCTCGTCCACGTACCACTCGTAGACGACGAACCGGTTGGGATCCTCGACCGAGCGCAGGACGTCGAATCTCACGTTGCCCGGCTCCCGCACCGAGGCCTCGTGGTTGGCGCGGGTCGCGTCGAGGAACGCGGCGACATGATCGGGCTTGACGTGGACATGGACCAGCGTGACGAACATCGGCGAGCCTCCTGGCGATGTGATCGTACCCGGGTCCGGGTCCGCGTCCGGGTCCGGGTATCCCGTTCCGGACGGCCCTCACATGTCAGGGCCACACGGACTGCCTCCACGCGCCGGTCCGCGCAGGCACGCGGCGCCCATCTCGGGCCGATCGGCACTGGGCGGTCCGGCTGCCGCCGCCGCACGCTCGGAGTTGCTCAGTCCATGACCCCGACGGTCACGGCCCGCGCGTCCCAGGCCTGTCCCGACGGGGGTGCTCCGGCAGCGATCGTGCGATCCCCAGGCCGGGTCGGAGGTGCGTCACCGATGGGTCTTCAGTTCGTGATCCAGCTCGACAATCACCCGGGCGAGCTCGCTCACGTGGCCCGGGCCCTGGCCGACCGGGGCATCGACATCCACCATGTGTCCTGCGTCGGGGCCGGACCGCTTGCCTGCATGTTCGTCACCACCGGCGACGACGAGGTCACCCGCGGCGTCCTCCGCGGCCTGGGTCACCCGTTCATCGAGGGCCGGCCGGTCATGGTCGAGGTGCCCGACTGTCCGGAGGGTCTGGCCGTCGTGAGCGAGAAGCTCGGCGAAGCGGGCGTGCGAGTTACCGGCATGCTCCCGGTTGGCCGCAAGCCCGGCGTCGTCGAGATGACGTTCTGTGTCGACGACGACGTCAAGGCGCGCGAAGCGCTGGGCCAGACGGCGCTCGAGCTGGTGGGCTGCGCCGACTGACCCCGAGGGCGTGGCAGACCGGCTCCAGCGGGTCTCCTCGCGCCCTGCCTCAGCCGAACGGCAGCGCCGCGTGCACACCCAGCATGGCGGCAACGCCGAGCTCGATCGACCAGACGAGCGCGGCGCCGGCGATGGCGGCCAGCGAGGCAAGGAACGCGATGCTCGCGATGAGCGCGTGACGGCGGCGTGCGCGGCGCGCGGCCGGACCGTCCACTTCCCACCAGGGGTCGCGACGATGGAACAGCGACAGGGTCGACATCGAGTCCTCCAGGGCCCCAAGTGTCGATCCTCCGCACCCACGGGTCGAGGGAGACGTCCGGGCCCCTGACCTCCGGCTGGTACCCCACCGGACCGACCCGAATCCCACCGGAGTGCTCACGCTGCGCCACCCCTTACGGAGGGCTCCAGAGGTGCGCGCACGCACCGGAAACCGACAGCGCGTCCTCTCGCCGTCTCAGGCGCGCGCGGTCTGCGTGGCGCGCAGCGCGGGGATGATCTCCCGACCGTAGATTTCGAGCTGCTCCTCCTCGTGGCCGTTCATCAGGTACACGTTGAACTGGTCGACGCCCGCATCGGCCAGGGCGGTGAGCCGCTCGATGTGCTGGTCTGCCTCGCCGATCACGCAGAAGCGATCCACGATGTCGTCGGTCACGAACGAGGCGTTATCGCTGCCGACCTCCGCGTGGTGGTGGTAGTCGTAACCCTCGCGCGTCCGGACGTACGTCGTGAGTTCCTCGGGCAGATCCTCGCGCGGATACTTGTTCACGAGGTCGACCACGTGGTTCGAGACCATGGCCGGGAACCAGCGCGTCCGGTCCCTTGCATCGGCGGGGTCGCCCACGTGCGCGGGGGCGGCAGCCATGACCATGACCGAGGCGCGGTCCCGCCCTGCCTCGGCGGCTGAGTCGCGCACCTGTGAGACGAACCAGCGGATGAGGTCGGGATCGCCGATCTGAAGCATCGACCCATCTGCGATCCGGCCCGTCAGCTTGAGCGCGACCGGACCGTAGCCCGCGATCCAGACCGGCAGCCGGTGGCCGCCGGCCCAGGGCAGCTGGAGCATCGTGCCCTCGAACTCGATCGAGCGACCCTCCACCAGCGCCCGGATGACGTGGACCGCCTGTTCGAGGTCTCTCATGGTGGTCGGGGTCTTGCCCAGCATGCGGCGGGCGGAGTCGCCGCGCCCGATGCCGAGATCCATGCGCCCGTCGGAGAGCTCGTTGAGCACCGCGAGGGCGGAGGCTGTGACCGACGGCTCGCGCGTGGCCGGGTTGGTGACGCAGGTTCCGAGGCGCAGGCGCGTGGTTGCCCCAGCCATCAGGGTCAGCAGCGGATACGGGTCCCGCCACAGCACGTGGCTGTCGAACAGCCAGCCGTAGTCGAACCCGGCAGCCTCGGCCTGGCGCGTCAGCGCGAGGGTGCGCTCGATCGTGTGCTCCGGCTTGAGTGTGAACCCGAACTGCATCGACGTCCTCCTGTTCGCCTGGCCGGAGAATCAGAGGGCTCGGCCACCCTCCTCCTGGCAGCCGAGCCCGCGGGATGATACCCGATCACGCCCCGGTGTCGAGGGTGCTGTTTGGCCTGTTGTTCTCCCGATCCTCCATCGACGAGGTCTACTTCGCGACGAGGTCACCGTACATCTCGGGCCGGCGATCGCGGCAGAACTGCCACGTCTGGCGGACCTTGCTGATCATGTCCAGATCGAGATCGTGGGTCTCGTGTTCGGGTTCGACGGGCCTCGTCTCGACTGTGGGACGGTGCCGGCACTCACAAGGGACAGACGGCGTGTCAACCTTGCCTCGTTCGGGCCGCGACCCGGCGGTCGGGTCAAGGCTCCTGCGCGTAGACCTCGGTGAACTCCCGGCAGCGCCCGTCGGTGTCGAACCGGCACAGGAACACGTTGTGGTACGTGCGTGTGCCCTGGTCGTCTTCGTAGCGGCTGGTACCGATCGCGACGGACCGGTCGCCATCGAGCGCCCAGGGCAGGTACTCGGCCGTCCACGTGCCGGGCTCGTCGCGGTCGGCACGCCAGTCGTCGACGATGGCGGCCCGTCCCCGGACCGGCTCTTCCCACGGGTGGTGGCGGTACTGTGCGTCATCGCTGAACAGGTCTCCGATCGCCGGTGGATCGTAGCTCTGCCATGCATCGACGTAGGCATCGAGCCAGCGGCCGAACGCTTCGCGGGTCATCATCGGTCGAGTCCTCCGGGGAGGCCGCGCGGCTGCGGCGTAACCAGCATGGTCGCTCGGACCGGTTACGTCTGTCAAGCGCGCCGGTCCTGTTCGAGGGAGGCACGACCTGTTGATCAGCGTCGAGCGCGGGTGGGCCAACGGAACCCGCTGCGATCGTTGACCTCGGGCGTAGCCTGGGCGCGAGGGAGGGTCAGATGAGCGAGCATCAGCAAGATCCCGGGATTCCCCCGACGATGGCGGCGGAGCCCCCGGCAGCGCCGCCTGGTGGAGCAGGAGCCGCGTCGGGTGCCGCGGCCGGGGCGGCCTCGGCCGCGTCCGAGGCGTTCAGCCGGCTGCGCCCCGCGGAGCAGATGGCGATTGTCGGCGCCGGCCTGATCGTCCTGGTCGAGGTCCTGTTGGGCGCGATCATCGATGAGTACTGGTCCGGGGACGCAGCATTCCTCCTCGCCCTGGCCGTTCTGGCCGCCGTCTACATCCGGCACGTTCGCAAGGGCGTAACCCCGTTGAGCTATGCGACCATCATCCGCGTGGCCGGTGTCGGGGTGGCGGCGCTGGCTCTGATCGACCTTCCGTCCGAGCTTCGGCATGGCGTCTTCGACCGGGCCACTGACATCCTCGGCGGCGCCGGCTACTACGGTGGTGCCGTGCTGATGGCCATCGGTGCGTGGAGCATCAAGGACGACTGAGGACCCTCGCAGCCGATCAGCTGACGGCCGGCCCTGATCGTCGGGTCTCCCGGCCCCGAGACCCAGCCGGCGGGCGAGGGCTGCTCGTGTGCTGTAATGGCCGCAACGTGCGCGCCCCCCGGCCAACGTTCGCCGCAGGGGCTCCGTAGTCGCCTGCAGGCGGGCCGCGTTGAGGGTGGCCCGGAACGGAGGATTCATGGGCACCAGCGCTGCGACCGGCATGACCAGCCAGGAGATCGTCGCCCTCAATCGCGCTCACACCCTGTTCTCGTGGTCGGTCCAGAGCGCCCTCGATCCGATCGCCATCGACCACGCGGAGGGCGTTTACCTGTACACGCCGGAAGGCCGTCGGATCCTGGACTTCAATGCCCAGCTCATGTCGGTTAACATCGGCCACGGGGACCGTCGCGTCATCGACGCCATCAACGAGCAGGCAGCCAAGCTCCAGTTCGTGCAGCCGGCGTTCGCGACCGAGATCCGCGGGCGGCTGGGCGCGAAGATGGCCGAGATCATGCCCGGCGACCTCAACAAGGTGTTCTTCACCCTCGGTGGCGCCGAGGCGGTCGAGAACGCGATCAAGCTCGCCCGCCACTACACCGGGCGCTACAAGCTGCTATCCCGCTACCGTTCGTACCACGGGGCGACCCACGGCGCGATGACGCTCACCGGCGACTATCGCCGCTGGGCCAACGAGCCTGCGCTGGTCGGCGTGGTGCGCTATCCGGACACCCACCGCTGGGGAGAGCCCGAGCCGCGTCCCGTCGAGGAGTCGCTCCAGGGGCTCGAGGACGTCATCAAGTACGAGGGACCCCACACGATCGCGGCCGTGTTCCTCGAGACCATCGTGGGCACCAACGGCATCCTCATCCCGCCCGACGGGTACCTCAGGGGCGTTCGCGAGATCTGCGATCGATACAACATCCTGATGGTGTGCGACGAGGTCATGGCCGGCTTCGGGCGGACCGGTCGCTGGTTCGCCGTCGACCACTGGGACGTCGTGCCCGACCTGATGACGATGGCCAAGGGTCTCACCTCGAGCTACCTGCCGCTGGGCGCCGTGGCCATGCGCGACTTCATCGCCGAGGCGATGGAGACGAAGATGTTCTACGGCGGCCTCACCTACAGCAGCCATCCGATCAGCCTGGCGGCTGCCATGGCCACGATCGGCGTGTACGAGGAGGACGACCTCATCGGCAACGCAGCCCGGATGGGCGAGGTGATGCGCCGGCACCACGAGGCGCTGGCGGCCAAGCACCCGAGCGTCGGCGCGCACCGGAGCCTCGGCCTCTTCGGCATCCTCGATCTCGTTCGTTCGCGCGATCCGTGGACGCCGATCACGCCGTTCAACGGCACCAGCGACGAGATGAAGGCGATCGGCAAGTACTTCCGAGAGCACGGCCTGTACGCGATGATGGCCAACAACTCGATCCACACCAACCCGCCGCTGTGCATCAACGAGGCCCAGCTGGCCGAGGGGTTCGAGATCATCGACGGGGCGCTCGACATCGCGGACCAGGCCGTCACCGGCTGAGGCCCCACCCGCTCCGGCTTTGCGCGCCGGCCGATCGCGACCGGCCCGCCGCCGTCCCGCCGTCATCGGGTTGTCATGAACGGTCGGGTACCGTCCGGGTCGTGATCGCCCAGGAACCCGGATTGGTGTCGCTCGAACCCGGTGGACCGCACCGGGACGGGTCAGCGGTGGCTGCCTGAGATGGACGTCACCGGTCTGCTGGCCGTCGCCTTCGCGGCGGGTGCGCTGACCATCCTCGGGCCCTGCTCGCTGCCGATCATCCCGCTGGTGGTGGGTGCGACGGGGACGGGCCGCGCCGTTCGCGTGGCCGGCGTCCTCGTCGGGTTCGGCGCCATGTTCCTGCTCACGACCGTGGTGATCGCTGCGCTCCTGGCCGCGCTCGGCGTGACCACGCAGCCGCTGCGGCTGGCGGCGGCGGGCGTGTTCGTCGTGGCCGGGGTCATGCTCGTCTGGCCCCGGGCCGCCGGCTGGCTCACCCGCCGCGGTCCCCGGGCCGCGGCGCGTGCCGCCAGCCTCGGACCGCGCGGCGACCTCGCGACCGGGCTTGCCTTCGGCGCCGGGATCGGCCTGCTGTGGGCTCCTTGCGTCGGACCGCTCATGGCCGGCGTCATCGCCGCGGCAGCCGTCGAGGGTCCGACGGCCAGCGGAATCGCGATCGCCACCGCGTACGTCGCCGGCGCAGCGCTCCCGCTGGCAGCAATCGCGTTTGGCGGCCGGTCGCTGGCATCGAGGCTGGGCGAGGCGACGCGGGGGCTGCGGCTCCGGCAGGCGTACGGCGTGCTGATGCTGGTGGCCGGCCTGACGGTCGCTAGCGGCCTCGACCTCCGGCTCCAGTCAGCGGTCGCGGCAACTCCATCGACGGTCGTTGACCAGGCCATGGCAGCCGACACCACGACGGCGCCGTCGGGCGAACCGCAAGCGGTGGTCCCGCTCGAAGACCTTGGTCCGGCACCCGAGCTCAAGGGGATCACCGCCTGGATCAACAGCCAGCCGCTGACGATGGCCTCGCTGCGCGGCAAGGTCGTGCTCGTCCACTTCTGGACCTTCGGCTGCATCAACTGCATCCACGTCCAGCCGTACGTCAAAGCCTGGTACGACGCGTACAAGGACGATGGCTTCGTGGTCATCGGGATCCATACACCGGAGCTCTCGTTCGAGCGCGACCTGGGCAACGTCCGCCAGGCCGTGGCCGATGACGGGGTGACGTTCCCGGTCGCGTTCGACCCCGCATACGACACCTGGCATGCCTATGGCAACCGGTTCTGGCCGGGATTCTGGTTCGTGGACCGGCAGGGCAACATCCGCCACGTCCACTACGGCGAGGGCGACTACGCGGCGTCCGATGAGGTCATCCGGGAGCTGCTGGCCGAGTCCTGACGGCCGTGCGCGCGCGCAGCCGGTCGGGCACCGGCCATCGATCGTGAGAACATGCCTGAGGTCGCTGGCGCACGACGCCACGTCGAACGATCTTCCAGGCGCGTCGAGGTCGGATCGGCAGCGGGGGTCATCAGGCGATGTTCTTCGAGGCTTCGGACTGGTTCATCGCATTCCTGCTCACACTCGCGATCGAGCTGCCCATCGTGCTCCTCCTGCTGCGCCGGATCGAGCCCGACCTGGCGCGGACGGGGGTCCTCGTCGTGTTCGCCAACCTGGCGACCCACCCGATCGTGTGGTTCGTGCTCACCCAGCCGCTCCTGATCGGGACGCCCGAGTACCTGCTTGCTGCTGAGTCGTGGGCGATCGGCGCCGAGGCCGTGTTCTACGCCGTCACCCTCCGCGGCCTGGGAGCGCGTCGTGCGCTCGGCGTATCGTTGGCCGCCAACGCGGCTTCATTCCTGGTGGGCCAGGTGGTCCTCGATCGCATGCTGGAGATCCTGCGATGAAGGTCGAGTCTCGTCTCGGTTGGCGCCGGCCGGCGGTCGTTCGCCGGCCACGATCAGCGTCCGCGGTCGCGTGCCGATGGGGCACCCGGCTCACGGTGATGGTCGCGATCGGCACGCTGCTCGCCAGCTGCGCGGACTCCAGCATCACCCCGACCCCTGCCGCCCCGGCCCCCGTCGTGCCGACATCGGCACCGCTCGTCTCCCCGTCCCCGTCCCCGTCGACAGCGTCCCCGGCGACACCATCGGCGGCGGGCGCGACCGCGACGCCCGCCTCGCCGTCGACCACGCCCGCCTCCGTGCACGCCCGCTGGGATGCCGCGGGCAGACTGGCATCGGTCTCGGTCCAGGGCCTCGTGCCGCTTGGCGATGGGTCGGTGCTCGCGGTTGGCGACGTCTCCGGTCAGCAGACCGGCGCGGAGCGCTGGAGCGCGGCCAGCTCGAGCTGGGCGGCCACCGAGGGTCTCAACAAGCAGCGCACGGAGTTCGCGCTGGTCGCCCTGCAGGATGGGCGCGCGCTGGTGGTCGGCGGTCTCAACGACAGCTACCAGTCCTATTCGAGCGCGTACACCTACGATCCGGGGTCCGGCCACTGGTCGAAGGTGGGGCTCATGGCCGCGGCCCGTTCGCTGCCGGCGGCCGCGGTGCTGGCCGACGGCCGGGTCCTGGTCGCGGGCGGCTACTTCGGCCACAAGCCCGATTGGGGAGCGCTCGTCGCCCCGGGCGCCGCGCTTGCCGCGTACGACGTCGCGTCGGATGGCTTCGGGGCTCCGGGCGGATCGACCCCCGATGACATCGCTCCCCCGAACGTCGGCAACGCGCTCGCCACCGCGGAGCTGTTCGATCCGGCCACCGGCGAGTGGTCGGCGACGGGAACCATGCGCTACGCACGCTACGGCGCGCAGGCAGTCACCCTCGCCGACGGCCGGGTGCTCGTCGTCGGGTCGTCGCCGGGTTGGAACGACATCGGTATCAGCGTGGACGGCCGCGCCTTCGATACCGCCGAGCTGTACGACCCCGGGGCGGGCCGGTTCACCCTCACCGGGTCGCTGCCGCCAGTCGACGCCACCGCGATCGCAAGGCAGGGCGCGCCGAAGTCGGTCGTAGCCGAGGTCCGCGACGATCCCTCACCACCCGTGTCCTACATCGGCACCCTGATCGCGCTCGCCGACGGCGACGCGATCCTCGTCGGCAGCAGGTACACGGAGAAGCACGGGGCCGACTACGCGCGGTCCTTCCGCTACCACGCCGGCGACGGGACGTGGACCGAGATCGGCGAGACGTGGATGAGCACCGAGATCCCCACGCCGCCCTATCGAAGGTGGACTTCCACCGGTCCCAACCTCAGCGGCGCCGCCATCGCGGCGCTGCCCGACGGCTCGATCCTCGCGGCCGGCGGTAGCGACGAGGGTGCCACCACGGTCCTCGCCTACGACCCAGGCCGCGACGAGTGGGGGAGCGCACACAAGCTGCCCGATGCGCGAACCGGTGCGACTGCGGTTGGCCTCGCCGACGGCACGGTGCTTGTCGTTGGCGGGCAGGTCCACCGTCTGGCAGCGCTCCGGTACTTCCCGCGGCAGTAGCTACGGTCTAGGCCTCGAAGGCCGGCACCGCTTGCGATGGTCCGGTCATCCACGGGACCGTTCACCAAGAGGTCGCGACCGTCCTTGCCGCCACGCATTCGCCCACCGTCGCCGCGTTTGCGGACGGCCGGTACGAGCTCGGTGCCACGAAACGGTGCCGATGCCGATGTGGTCGTCGCCCTCGTGCGGAGCGCGATCGGGTGGTGCTCACGGCTCAGCCGGCGTTGAGCGGAATCCCGGCCGCCCGGCAGTCCTCCGCGAACGCCGCCTGTGCGTCTTGGGTCGGGTTCCATCGGGTCGGGAACGCCACCACGCGGTCCAGCCCGACCGCCGCAAGCTCACCGAGCAGGTCCACCCGCGCCTGACCTGCGTCGCGCATGTCCTCGTCGCTGGCATACAGCGAGAACCGAAGCGTCGACGGGTCGCGGCCGGCCAGCTCGCACCTCCCACGCACGTCGGCCATCCGCTGCGCGATCTCGGCGGGCGAGAGGAACACGAAGTTGAGCTCGTCGGCGAACCGCACCGCCAGGCCCGCGGTCCGCTCGCGGCCGTTGCCGCCGACGATGACCGGGATGTGCGGCTGAATCCCCTTCGGGATGTTGATGGCGCCCGTGACCTGGGCGTAGGGGCCCTCGAAGGTGGCCCGCCCCGGCGCCAGCATGCGGGTGATCACCTCCAGGTGGTTCTCGAGCTGGTCGAGCCGGGTCGCGATGGGCGGAAAGCCGTACCCGTAGGCGATCCACTCGTCCTCCTTCCAGCCGGCGCCGATGCCGAGCTCGAAGCGACCACCCGAGATGACGTCGATCGTGGACGCGAGCTTCGCCGTGAGGCCCGGGTTGCGGAAGGCGGTGCACACGACCATGTGGCCGAGGCGAACCCGTCGCGTGGCCATCGCGATCGCGGACAGGACCGAGAACGACTCGAACGTGATCTCGTCGGTCGGCTCGGGAACGGTGTGGAAGTGGTCGAACGCCCAGAGTGATTCGAACCCGAGCGCCTCCGCCTGCTCGCTCAGCTCGACCGTCCTCGACCAGGCGGCCGCTGCATCCCAACCGTCGTACTCGCCCTTCCAGCCCTGGGGTGTCATGAGCCCGACCCGCATCCGTTCCTCCCTGATCGCGCGATGCCGACCCCGTGACGGTACCCCCGACGAGCGCGCACCATCCGGCCCGGTCGCCGCAAGCCCGGGTAACCGCTCAGCCTGGCATCCAGGGGTCGTACCAGCGGCCGTGCCCGGCGACGATCCGGTTGGCGGACGCAGGTCCCCACGAACCCGGGGTGTAGGGCGCGACCGGGGACGGGTGGTCGAGCAGTGGCTGCATGATGCGCCACATCTCCTCGATCTCATCCTGGCGGGTGAACTTCACGCTCTGACCGTCCATCGCGGCCTGGAGCAGCACCTCGTACGGCGTGGCGCCCTCGCCGCCGGCCTGGGCGAACTCGACGTCGAACGGCACGGGTCCCGTGCCCTTGACGTCGGCCCGATACGCATCGAGGACGATGCGCACGCCGGTCTTGGGATCGAGACGGATGACAAGCTGGTCGGGCGTTGCCCGCCGTCCGAAGTCGGCGAAGCCGATCCGGGGCGACTCCTTGAACACCAGGCGAAGCTCGGTCTGCGTCGTCGCCAGGCGCTTGCCGGTGCGGATGAAGAAGGGCACGCCCGCCCAGCGCCAGCTGTCGATGTCCAGCCGGAGGGCCGCGAACGTCTCGGTCGTCGAATCGGAGGCCACGCCGTCGATCGATCGGTAGCCGTCGTACTGACCCCGGACGTAGTGGGCGGGATCGGCGTCGAGCGTTGCCCGGAACACGGTCGTGAACGCATCCTTGAGCGTCTTCGCGTCGGCGCCGACCGGTGGTTCCATCGCGGCTGCCCCGACCACCTGCATCAGGTGGTTGACGACGACGTCGCGCAGCGCCCCCACGGGGTCGTAGAAGTGGCCGCGGTCCTCCACGCCGAAGTCCTCGGCAAGCGTGATCTGGACACTCGCGACGTAGTTGCGGTTCCAGACCGGCTCGAGCATGGTGTTGGCGAACCGAAGGTAGAGGATCTCCTCGAATCCCATCTTGCCCAGGTAGTGGTCGATCCGGTAGAGCTGTGTCTCGTCGACGTAGCGATGGAGCTCCGCCGCCAGCGCGCGCGCCGACACCAGGTCGTGGCCGAACGGCTTCTCCACGACCACCCGACCCTGCCGCAGCAGCTCGGCGCCGGCAATGCCCTGGACGACCCTCGCGAACAGTGACGGCGGGATCTCGAGGTAGAACACCGGGGAGGCGGCGTCGCCCAGCGCCTTGCCCAGCGCGGCATAGGTGCCATCGTCGGTGAGGTCGCCGCTGACGACCGAGATGCGGTCGGCCAGTCGCCCGAACACGGTCTCGTCCAACTCCTCACCGGTCCCGACGATCGACTCCCGCGCCCGATCGATGAGCTTCTCGCGCGTCCAGTCGCCGCGAACCATGCCGATGATCGGGCAGCCGAACAGGCCGCGGCGTTCGAGGCGGTACAGCGAGCGGAAGGTCATGACCTTGGCCAGATCGCCCGTGAGCCCGAAGATGACGAGCGCATCGGCCCGCGCCCCGTCGCCGCCATCGCCGTGCGCCAATGCTTCGCTCGCCATCGTGTGTCAGCCCTCGTCTAAGCGTGATCCGTTGCCCTTGGCATCACGATGCTACGTCGAACCGGGCGCGAGCCTTGTTCGGGCCATTCCTGCCCTTCGCCTCGCGGGCTCGCCGGCCCGATTGCCGAGCCGGAAGCCCTCCGGCAGGCCGCTGCCCGCATGGGCGTCCCCGCACCCGGACATCTGTCTGCTGCAATGCCGGCGGGAGGCCCGGCCACCGGCATGACGGACCGTCATGACGGGGGCTCACATTCGGTCCACCGTGAGACAACGTCCGCGAAGTGAGCGTTGCTTTTGAGCTCCGGCCTCGAGGCAAGGGGAACCCGTCGGGACGATCCGCGCGTGCGATCGGCCGATCGCGCGGCGATGGGCGGACGCATCGGACGTGAGCCACGCGTGCGGCCGCGACCCATCCTGCGGAGCCCCGCCTTCGCGAGGTTGTGGTTCATCCAGGCGGCGACCCAGGCCGGCGGCAACATGGCGCTGTATGCGCTGACGATCCTCGTCTTCGCGACGACGCGATCAAACACCGCGGTCAGCGCCCTGGTGATGTCGTTCCTGCTGCCGCCGATCGTCCTGTCGGCGATGGCCGGCGTCATGGTCGACCGGCTCAACGTTCGCTGGGCGATGGTCATCCCGAACGCTGCCCGGACGCTCTTGACGCTCGGTCTTGCGCTGTCGGGCACGAGCGTGGCCGCACTGCTCATGCTGAACCTGGGGATCAGCCTGACGACCTGCGTCCTGACACCAGCCGAGGCGTCGATGATCCCGCGGATCGTGCCGAGGGCCCAGCTCGAGACCGCGATGGGGATCTTCAACCTGACGTTGCAGGCGTCGTTCGCGGTGGGATTCGCCTTCCTGGGTCCATTGCTGGTGGTGCTCGCCGGACCGTCTTTCGTCCTTGGCGTGGTCACGGCCCTCTACGCGCTGGCGACGGTGGCCACGTTCGGGCTGCCGTCGGCGCCGGCGGTCGCCATCGAGCCCGGGATCGCCCGCCGGGCGATTGGTGAGCCGGCGCGTCAGCTCCATGAGGGGTTCGCGGCCATCGGCGGCAACAGGGAGGTGAGCCGGCCATTGATCCATCTCTCCGCGGCGGCATCGCTGGTCGGGGTCATCGGCGCCCTTGGCCCGAACCTCGCCCTGACCCTGGGCCTCGATCCCAGGGATCTGATCGTCGTGGTCATGCCGCTCGGGCTCGGCGTCGTCGCAGGGATCGTCGGGCGTCGTCGCCTGGAAGGCGACCTCTCGCGACGACGCGCCGGCGAGACCGGACTGCTTGCCCTGAGCCTGTTCGCGGCCGGCATCGCGGCCGCCGGGCCGATCGGGCGGGCGGCCGGCATGTCCCTGATCCTGCCTGTCGTCGTACTCGCCTTCTGTGCGGGCGCCGCGTACGCGATCACGACGGTGTCCGCGCAGACCGCCCTGTTCGAGAACATCGACATGGGCCTCCGTGGCCGCGTGTTCGGTGTCCTCGCCTCGATCGTCAGCGC
The DNA here is from genome assembly GCA_963713095.1 of uncultured Chloroflexia bacterium. Lineage (GTDB taxonomy): Bacteria > Chloroflexota > Limnocylindria > Limnocylindrales > CSP1-4 > CAIXZV01. The sequence goes on along the minus strand of CAVQKK010000003.1, from coordinate 293,330 downwards.
GTCGGGCCTCGTCTCGGTCCTGATCGCGGGTCCTCTCGCCGACGCAACCTCCGGGCCGATCGTGATCACCATCTCGGCGCTGGTCGTCATGATGCTTGCGCTCTGGTCGGCGACGGCGCTGGGGTCACGGCCGAGAAGCGACCGGGCGGCCCGGGCCCGGCCGGACCCGGTGTCTCGATGACTGACGCCCACCGCAACGCCGGCTGCACAACGGGTTCGCCGGGGAGGCTGAGAGCGTCGACCGCGAGCAGGTACGCCGGCGTCGCACCGGTCGGCCTGCGCGCACCGCGTCCTCAGCCGGGGCTGCCCGTCCCGAACTGGCGGTCGCCGGCGTCGCCCAGGCCCGGCATGATGTAGCCCTTGTCGTTGAGCTGGCGATCGAGCGCGGCGCAGTAGATCTCGACCTCCGGGTGGGCGGTGAGAACCGCCTCGACGCCCTCGGGCGCCGCGATCAGGTTGACGAGCTTGATCCGGACGGCGCCCCAGCGCTTGAGAACCTCGATCGCCGCCGTGGCCGATCCGCCGGTGGCGAGCATCGGATCGAGGATCAGGCACAGGTCGATGCTGGTCTTGTCGGGCAGCTTGTTGTAGTACTCGACCGGCCGCAGCGTCCGCTCGTCCCGGAACAGCCCCAGGTGCCACACCTCGGCGGTAGGCATCAGCTCCAGCATCGCGTCGACCATGCCCAGACCTGCGCGCAGGATCGGGATCAGGCCGATCCGGTCGGCGAGCTCCTCGCCGGCCATCGTCTCGAGCGGCGTCCGGACGTCGAGCGGCCGGGTGCGGGCGTCGGCCAGCGCCTCGTAGCCCAACAGCCACGACAGCTCCCGGACCACCTCGCGGAACTTCTTGGGTTCGGTCGCCTCGTCGCGGAGGATACCGAGCTTGTGGCGCACGGCCGGGTGCTGCGACAGGTGGAGGTTGGGCCAGGTTGCCACGGGATCCCTCGCAGTCTGATCGGATCGGGGCGGGCAGGTTCGCCATCGTCCGACGCGCCTGCCGGGTCGCGGCAGAATCCTAGCGTGCCGGGGTGTGGCTCCGCCGGCCGACCTGTCGCCTCGCCGGCCGCCGTCGATGCCCGCCCCACGCTCGTCGCTGGACCGGGTCGCTTGCGGTCAGTGTTGCCTTGGCGCACCACGGGCAGGCTCGGGTGGCGCATCGGCCGTGCGAAGGGCTTTCCGGCGCGCGCTATGCTCGCGCGCAATGGCCGTCCGACCTTCGACCCGGTCCGCCAACGGCAGCGGCGCCCGCGCGAAAGCGCGCGCCGGAGCCCGCGCGGGCTCGCGCGCGCGCCAGACCCGGTGGACCGTCCCGCCCGTGCTCGTGCGCCAGACGCGAAACGGCGTCGTGGAATCGGTTCATCGCGGCGACATCGTCGAGGTCGACGCCGCCGGCCGGATGCTGCGCGTGCTCGGCGACCCGGAACGGATCGTGTTCCTGCGGTCGACGGTGAAGCCGCACGGGCTCGTCGCCCTGCTTCGTGCCGGTGGCCAGCAGGAGTTCGACCTCACGTCCGAGGAGATCGCCGTCATGGCGTCGAGCCATTCCGGCGAGGACGTCCACGTGCGGACGATCCAGGCGCTGTACCGGCGGATCGGCATCTCGCAGTCGATGCTCGCGTGCGGGACCGAGGGCATGCCCATCGACGCCCTCACCGCAGCCCGCCTCGCGCGCGATGGCGAGCGCCCGGGGCCGTTGCGCCACATGTGCTCGGGGCAGCACTCGGCGATGATCCTGCTCGCGAAGCTCGGTGGCTGGGAGCTCGAGACGTACTGGCAGGCGGAGCATCCGGCGCAGATCGCCTACCGCGATGGGGTGGCGGCGGTCTACAACGTGCCGGCCGGCTCGATGCGAACGGGGATCGACGGCTGCGGGGTCCTCACGTACGCGTTCCCGCTTCGGGAGGTCGCCCGCGCGTACGCGATCCTGGCCGATCCGTCGGCGCTCCCGGACAGCGACCCGCGGGCGCCGGTGGCACGTCACCTGACGACGATCCGCGACGCGATGATCGCTCATCCCGAGCTGATCGCCGGGACGCGCGAGCGCCTCGACACCTCGCTCATGAAGGCCGCCGCCGGACGCGTCGTCAGCAAGAGCGGCATGGAGGCGCTGCGGGGCGTCGGGATCCTGCGGGGTCCCCGCGGCAACGGGGTCGACGTTCCGGCCTCGGGCATGGCGATCAAGATCGAGGATGGCGACGGCTACGATCGGGGGACCTGGGCTGCGTCGGTGGAGGCCCTTCGTCAGGCCGGCATGCTCGAGGGGCAGACGCTCCGCGTGCTGGCTCGCTACCACCACCCGCAGTACCTCGATCCGCACGGCCGAACCGCCGCCGAGGCCATTGCGGCATTCGATCTTGCGCCGGTGGGGGAGCTCACCGGCTGACGAGCCGGGGAGCCGGCGGAGCGCGTCCCATGACCTTCCAGGGAGATCCGTACCAGGTGCTGGGCGTGGCGCCCGGCGCGTCACTGAACGAGATCCGCTCGGCGTACCGGCGGCTGGCGAAGCAGTACCACCCCGACGCTGCCGGCGAGCGCGCGCTCTCCCGGTTCCTCGCGATCCAGGCGGCGTATGAGCGGCTGGTCGACGGCGATGGGCGCCTGCGCGGGGATGTGAGGGCCGGTCGCGCAGCCGGTGCGGGGCAGCCGCCGTCCGAGCCGTGGAGGGCCGATCCAACCAGAGCGCGGGCGTCGCGTGACGCCTGGCGGGCCCGGCGGGCCGGACATGGCGCGGCGACGAGGGATCGAACGAGGGCCGGAGGGGAGCGGGCGACGTCCGGGGCAGGGCCGGACCAGGGGTCCGGCGCCGGCAACCGGCACGGGCCGGGAACCACGGATGGTCCGGCGTCGACGGCCCGTGGCGGAGCGGGGGAGCGCGGATCGCGTCGCGGGCCGCGGAAGGCGACGCCGGGGTCCACGACCTATGACGAGGCGGCCGAGAACGCTCGAGATCCCGAGTGGGACGGCGGATCGTGGTACGGACCATCGCTGCGCACGTACTGGACGATCAATCCCCGCGAGTACGCCGATCCCCGCAAGCATGGTCCCGAGTACCAGGAGCGGGCCCGGCGAGCCGGGCCGCGAGCGCAGGACGCGGTGCATGGCAGTCACGCCGACGTGGGCGAGGGTCAGATGCCGGACGCCGGCCGGACACCCGAACGTGGCGCTGGTTCATGGACCTACGCCACGGACTCCGGCACCGCGGACTGGGAGGCGGGGGAATCAACCCGTCCCGGTGCGGCCGGGGCGGCGGGTGCCACCTTCGCCTCGCCGTCCGACGCGACCGCATCCGGTCCGGCGTCCCGATCGTCGGCGTCCCGGCCGCATGAGCCGGACCGGGGCACCCAGCCGCTGCCGGACCTCGAGTCGCTCGCCCGCCAGGCGGCACCGCGCCACCTGTTGGATCTTGCCCACCGGCCCGACCGGCAGTGGCGAGTCCTCCTCGCGCTGGTCGGCTGGCCACCGATCGGCTTCGCCGTCGGCTCCCTGCTCACCTCGGTGACCGGTTGCGCGCAGTTCGCCGCCTCGTGCCCCGAGCCCGTGCCCACCCTGTCGTTGCTCATCCAGCCAGTCATCGTCGTGGCCCTGATCCTCGTCCCGCCGGCTGCGGCGCTGGGGGCGTTCGGCTCGATCGCGGGGCTCGCCGCGGCCGTGCCGCTCGCGGCGGTGCTGGCGGTGGGGTCCGGGTCGGACAGCCGGGCCGGCGCACCGGTGCTCGGCATCCTGGTCTCGGCCGTCTACCTCGCCGCGCTCGTGGCGGGCGCGATCGTGCTGTGGCGCCCGGCTCGCGAGCCGTAGACTCGGTGGCGCCATGCAGCGCCGCCATGATCCGGCCGACATCTCCGCCGCGGCCCAGGAGTACCTCCTCGCCCTGCGGGTGATGGGCTCGGGCGGCCGGGTCGCGACCGCCGCCCAGCTCGGCCGCCACGTTGGGGTGAGCACCCAGGCCGCGAGCGAGATGTGCCGCCGCCTCGCCGTGGACGGCCTGGTGGGTCAGGCTGCGGGCCGCGGGCTCGAGCTGACGTCGGCCGGCCGAACCGCTGCCGACGCGATCTTCCGCCGGCACGCGCTGCTTGAGTGGCTGCTGACCTCGATGGTGGGCCTGAGCTGGGCGGAGAGTGACGTGGAGGCGATGCGGCTGCAGGGCGCCCTGTCGCCCCGGGTGGAAGCCCGGCTGGAAGAGCTGCTCGGGCACCCGGAGACCTGCCCGCACGGCAACCCGATCGACCTGGCGACCGCGCATCGGCGTCCGGCCGGCACCCCCCTGTCCGAGATGGAGTCGGGTACGAAGGCGACCGTGTACCGGATCACCGAGGAGGCGGAGGAGGACGCCGGGCTGCTGTCCTATCTCGAGGCTCGGGCGCTCACCCCCGGCGCGCACGTGACGATCCTGGCCCGCTCGGAATCGCTCGACTCGCTCACCCTCGATGGACCGCGCGGTCTCGCCACGCTCGGGCTCCGGCCGGCGTCCCTGGTCCGGGTGCTGCCAGGCGAGGCGGATCCGTCGCTGTTCCACCAGGTCCCCGCCCGCGGCGTCGGCTGACCGGGCTCGGTCGGCGACCCCCATACAATCGAGCCATGTCCGCCGACATCCGCGTGCGCATCGCGCCCAGCCCCACCGGTCTGCTCCACATCGGCACCGCCCGGACGGCGCTGTTCAACTACCTGTTCGCGCGCCGCGTCGGCGGCACCTTCGTGCTGCGCCTCGAGGACACCGATGTCGCCCGGAGCACCGAGGCGTTCGAGAAGGACATCCTGGACAGCCTCCACTGGCTGGGGATCACCTGGGACGAGGGCCCGGGTGTGGCCGGCGTCGAGGAGGCGGGGCCCTACGCGCCGTACCGCCAGATGCAGCGCCTGGCTTCCTACGCGGAGGCCGCCGCCCGGCTCCTCGAGGCCGATCGCGCCTATCGCTGCTACTGCACGCCCGAGGAGCTCGCGGAGGACCGGCACGCCCAGGAGGCCGCGCACTGGCCGGTTCGCTACGTGGGCCGCTGCGCCGACCTGACCCCCGATGAGCGCGCTGCCCGCGAGGCCGAGGGCCGTCGTCCGGTCACGCGGTTCCGCGTCCGGCCCGGTGTCGTCGGCTGGAACGACCTCGTGCGCGACCGGGTCGAGATCGACACGGCCAACCTCGGCGGCGATTTCGTGATCGTCCGCGCGGACGGCACGCCGCTCTACCACTTCACCGTGGTGGTCGACGATGCGGCCATGGAGATCAGCCACGTGATCCGCGGCGAGGACCACGTGAGCAACACGCCCAAGCACATCCTCCTGTTCGAGGCGCTGGGCCACGAGCCGCCGGTGTTCGCCCACCTGCCGTTGATCCTCAACCCCGACGGCACCAAGATGAGCAAGCGCAAGGCCCAGACCGCGGTGGCCGACTACATCGCGCAGGGTTTCGTCCGGGAGGCCCTCGTCAACTACTTCGCCTACCTGGGCTGGTCGCCGGGCACCGAGGATGACGTGCTCTCACTGGCGGAGCTCGAGCAGCGGTTCGAGCTGGACAAGGTCCAGAAGGGCGGCGCCCGGTTCGACCGCGAGCGCCTCGAATGGCTCAACGGGCAGTGGATCCGGCGGCTGGATGATGATGACCTGGTCGACCGCCTGCGGCCGTTCATCGAGGCGGCCAGGGTGGCCGGGCAGATCGACCGGCTGCCCCCGGGCGGCGAGCTTCGGGCGCTGCTGCCCATGGTCCGCGAGCGGCTGCCCACCCTGGCGTCGATCGTGGACCTGGTGGGCTACCTGTGGATGGACGAGCTGAACGTGGACCCCGCCTCGATCCCGCCCAGGCGCTGGGACGCTGCCATGACCCGGGAGGGGCTCCTTGCCGCTCGCGACATCCTGGCCGCCCATGACGCGGTGACCTGGGAGGCGGACGAGCTCGAGCCGCCGCTCCGGGCCCTCGTCGAGTCGCGTGGCTGGAAGGCGGGTGACCTGTTCATGGCGGTCCGCGTCGCGACCACCGGCAGGACGGCCACGCCGCCGCTGTTCGACACGCTGGTCGCCCTCGGCCGGGAGCGGACCCTCGCCCGCCTGGACGCCGCCATCGCCGGGCTGGACCCGGCGGCAACGGGCTGAAGGGCCAGGGCGGGCCACGACGGCGCTGGCGGGCGATGACGTGAACACGGCGTTAACAGGGACCGGGCAGGATCACCCGCGAATGGCACGCACGATCCTCGTCGTGGACGATGAGACGACGTTACGGGAGACCCTCGTCGAGGCGCTGGAATCCGAGGGATACCGCGCCGTTCCTGCGGCCGACGGCCGGGAGGCCCTGACCAGCTTCCGCACCCATCGACCCGATCTCGTCCTGCTCGATCTGATGCTGCCGGAGCTGTCGGGCGTCGAGGTGTGCCGCATCCTTCGCGCGGAGTCGGCGGTCCCGATCATCATGCTCACGGCCAAGGACTCGGAGGTCGACAAGGTGGTTGGCCTGGAGCTCGGTGCCGACGACTACGTGACCAAGCCGTTCAGCCTGCGCGAGCTGACCGCCCGCATCCGGGCGATCTTCCGGCGGGCCGAGCAGGCCGGCTCGTCCGAGACGCCGCCGACCGTCGACCTCGGCCGGGTGCAGGTCGATCTCGCCGGGCACCGGCTGCTGCGCGACGGCGAGACGCTTCCGGTCAAGCCCAAGGCGTTCGAGCTGCTCGCGTTCATGCTGCGCCACCCGGGTCAGGTGTTCACGCGCGACCAGCTGCTCGAGCACGTGTGGGGCTACGACTACGCGGGCGAGTCACGGACGGTGGACGTGCACATCCACTGGCTGCGGGCCGAGATCGAGGCGGACCCGGCCGCTCCGGCCTACCTCCACACGGTCCGTGGCGTGGGCTACGTCTTCCGCCGCCCGGCCTGACCGTTCGACCATCGCGCCGCGACGTCCCGGACCATCCGCCTGCCTGCAGACGAGCGGCGACGCGGGCCGCCGGGATCCCGGGCCCGTGCCCGGCGATCAGCTCTTGGCCAGGATCCGCTCGATCACCTCGGCCGCATCCTCGGCGGCATCGATCGTCTCCTCGAGTTCCCGGTACAGGTCGCGCATCTTGATGACGTCGAGCGGGTCGAGGCCGTCTCGGAACAGGCGCCCGATCGCGGCGCGTGACAGGCCGTCGGCCTGGTGCTCGAGGTCGTGGACGGTGGCCAGGTGCGTTCCCAGGTCCTTGCCGCGCTCGAGCTTGGTGAGTGCCTCGAGGAGCTGGACCGCCTGACCGCTGAGGATGCCGACCAGCTGCCGCGCCTCGTCGGTCGGCTTGTCGATGCCGTAGATCACGAACGTCTCGGCCGACGCCTGGATGCCGTCCACGATGTCGTCGAGGTGGACGGTGAGCTCGTGGATCTCGTCGCGGTCGAAGGGCGTGATGAAGCTGCGCTCGAGCCGCGCTGCGAGCTCGTCGTCGATCTCGTCGCCCCGCTTCTCGAGGGCCTGGATCTCGGCCACCCGCTCGTCGAGCCGGTCGTAGCTTTCGACCATCGCCTCCAGCTTGCGGGCGGCCTCGAGCAGGTTCTCGCCGTCCTCGATGAACAGCTCGAAGAACTTCTCGTCGCGCGGGATCAGGCGGACCATCGCAGGCCTCCGTTGGCTGGCGGGTAGGTGATGGGGAACGGATCGGGCGCCGTCATCGGATACCCACCGCGTTGAGCAGCTCCCAGGTCAGGGCGCCCACGATGGCAGCGGCCGGGATCGTCAGCACCCAGGCGATCAGGATCCGGCGAGCCACGCCCCATCGCACGCCCCGGACGCCACGACTGGCGCCGACCCCCATGATCGCGCTCGAGATGACATGCGTCGTCGAGACGGGCATGCCCAGATGAGCCGTCGCGAGCAGCACGGTGGCGGCGGTCGTCTCTGCGGCGAAGCCGTGGATCGGCTCGAGGTGGACCACCCGCTGACCCATGGTGTGCATGATCCGCCAGCCGCCGATGGCGGTGCCCAGGGAGATCGCGCTGGCGGCGATGATGATCACCCAGACCGGGACGTCGACGCTGGGGATGACCCCGGCCGAGAACAGCGCGAGGGTGATGATGCCCATCGTCTTCTGGGCGTCGTTGGACCCGTGGGCAAAGGCCATGTAGCCGGCCGAGAACACCTGCAACCGCCGAAAGCCGGCCCCCAGCGGTCTGCGGGCAGCGTTCCGGAAGATCCAGGTGAGCGCGATCATCAGCACGAACGCGCCCGCGAAGCCGACCAGGGGTGACGTGACGAGCGGTACGACGACCTTGTTGATGATGCCGTCGAGCTTGAGCGAGCCCGCGCCCACGGCGGCGATCGTGGCACCGACCAGCCCGCCGATCAGACCGTGGCTGCTGGAGCTCGGCAGGCCGAGCCACCAGGTCAACAGGTTCCACACGATGGCGCCGATCAAGGCCGCCGCGACCACCACCTGGCTGGTGGTCTGCTCGTCGACCAGTCCGGCGCCGATCGTCTTGGCAACGGCGGTTCCGGCGAACGCTCCGATGAAGTTGAACGCCGTCGCCATGAGCAGGGCGTACTGCGGCCGGAGGGCGCGAGTGGCGACGGAGGTCGCGATGGCGTTCGCCGTGTCGTGGAAGCCATTGATGTAGTCGAACACCACGGCCAGGGCGACAACGGCGAGCAGCATCAAGGTGAAGTGCTCGATGGAGGGGATCCTCACTCGGCGGCCACGGCTCGGGCCGATGACCCGGTCGCCAGCATACCGGGATGCCGGACCGACTGTTAACGTGCCGATGCACCCGCGTTCATGGGTGACCGTCATGGTGGAGCCATGCCGAATGGCGTCCGCACCGGACCGGGACCCGCGTTGTCCCCGGCCGGCGTCGCACCGGCAATCGCGGGTCCGCTCCCGCCCGGGCTCCTCCTCCACCCGGGCGGGAGCGATGGCCCTCCCTTCACGGCGCCGCGAGGGCGTGCCCGCGTTCCGGACCGACGGGCGGGCGAGCCGTGCGTGCCCGACCCGCCCATGCCCGAACCGTGTATGCCCGCCCGCTGAGGGTCGCGCGCCGGCGTCTCCATCGCATCACCTCGCCGGGCCGCCGCGGCCGTGACCAGATGCATGCCGTCGGCCACGACCGGTCCGGGGGCGCCGGCGACGAGGTCTCGCCCCAAGGTGGGCTACGCTTTCTCGGACGCCGCGCGAGCGCCGAGCCGCGGCGCGGCATCGACTGGAGGCTGCCCATGAACCCCACCCGGCTGCTCGCCCGGACCGGCCAGAGCCTGTGGCTCGACAACATCACCCGCGGCATGCTCGACGACGGGACGCTCGCCCGCTACATCGACGAGCTCGCCGTCACCGGCCTGACGTCGAACCCGACCATCTACGACAAGGCGATCGGCGGGTCCGATGCGTACGACACGGACATCCGCGCCGGGGTCGAACGCGGGAGCTCGCCCGAGGAGGTGTTCTTCTCGCTCGCGCTCGACGACCTCCGCCGGGCGGCGGACCTGTTCGCGTCCGTCCACGAGCGGACGGACGGTGTCGATGGCTTCGTCTCGCTCGAGGTGTCGCCGCTGCTCGCCTACGACGCTGCGAAGACCCATGCCGAGGCCGTCAGGCTCCACGGCCTGGGGGGCCGGCCGAACCTGTTCATCAAGATCCCCGGGACGCCCGAAGGTTTGGGGGCGATCGAGGACACGATCGCGGCCGGCGTGCCCGTCAACGTCACCCTCCTGTTCTCGGTCTCCCAGTACCGCGCCTGCATCGAGGCATACACGCGCGGGATCGAGCGCCGCATCGAGGCCGGGCTGTCGCCGGCGGTTTCGTCAGTCGCGTCGGTGTTCGTGAGCCGGTTCGATCCGGCGGTGGCCGACCGGGTGCCGGCCGAGCTCAAGAACCATCTCGGCGTCGCGATCGGGCGCAAGGCGTACGCGGAGTACCGGGCGTTCTTCTCCAGCGACCGGTGGCTGCGGCTCATGAACGAAGGGGCGCGGCCCCAGCGGCTGCTGTTCGCGAGCACCGGCACCAAGGACCCGGCGGCGTCCGACACGCTTTACGTTTCGGGCTTGATCGCTCCGTACACGGTGGACACGGCGCCAGAGCCCACGCTGCACGCGTTCGCGGACCACGGCGTGGTCGAGCGGGTGCTGTCGCCCGATCCTGCCGAGGCGGACGCCATGCTGGCCCGGTTCGAGGCCGCCGGCGTGGACGTCGAGGCGGTGGGCGCCGAGCTCCAGGTCAAGGGCGCCGAGTCGTTCGTGGACTCCTGGAAGTCCCTGCTGGCACGGATCGAGGAGAAGGCCAGCAAGATGGCCGCGGCTCGCTAGGATCCGCGAGGAAAGAGAGGGTCAAGTCCCGCGTCTGGAACGTGCAGCGTTCACTCGGGCGGTCAAGCCCCGCGTCTGGAACGCGCTGCGTTCACTCGGGCGGCCCCCTCGCCCCTGACCGTCCCGTGGAACCGACGGCGTTCCACCCCGCGGCTATCGACGGGCCGAACCGCCAGATTGGTCGCCTGGCGTTCCAGGGAGGTCGGGTCGGCCGGACACGCCGACGGCTCGCGGTGCGCGGCGGCGGCTCACGCTCCGTCGTGCGTCTCCGGGACCGGTGTCGTGTCCTGACCCGCAGCGCGCCGTGCGAAGGCGCGCAGGGCAGCCGGCGTTGCGGGATCGGCAAGGGGCGTGCCGTGGCCGCCTGCCAGCACGCACGGCTCGAGCGCGGCCAGCGCGACGATCGACTTCCTGGCCGCGAGCCGATCCCAGGTCGTGTACCACGGTGGCCCTGAGAGTCCCGGCCGCTTCAGCAGCAGTCCCGACGCGGAGTTGACCTGCAGGGTCACGACCGCATCGCCCGTGATCAGGACGCGGTCGCTGGGTCGGAAGTACGAGACGTGGCCCGGTGTGTGACCCGGCGTGTGGATCCATTGCCAGCCCGCAAGACCCGGGACTTCGGTGCCCGGCTCGAACGCGCGGGCGACAGGCTCGAGGCTGGATCGGGCGAGGATCGCATCGCGACGCCGACGGCCCATGGCGCGCAGCAGTGGCAGGATGAGCCAGGTGTCGAGCGGGCCGGCACCCGTCTTGATGGCCGCCAGATCGCCATACGCCTGTCGCAGCTCATCAGGGTGGAGATAGACCGGGCAGTCCCAGACCCCGGCGAGCTCGAGAGCGGATCCGCTGTGGTCCGGATGCACGTGGGTCAGCAGGATCGCGGCGGGGTTCGCGCCCACTCCGAAGACGGCCTCCGAGGCCCGCCTGATCGTCGGGCCGTCCTTCGACCAGCCGGCATCGATCACGACCCACGTCGGCCCGGAAGCGACGAGATAGACGTTGGTCTGGGTGCGCCCCTTGAGTCGCACGCAATAGACATCGGGCGCGATCTCCCGGCCGGCGGCGCGGTCCGCTGGGGGCGTCATGACCGCAGTCTTGCGATGGCGCCGTGGCGTGGCCCAGTGCCACCCAGCCCGGATCGCCTGCACGCCACGTTGACTGGCCCTGCCGCAGGCCGCACCGACGTGCGTCGCGTCGCGTCGGCCGGCCCGCGGCTTCGAAGCGCACGAGGCCCCGGGGCCGCCGGCCCCTGCGAAGGCGACCCCGGGGCTCGGTCAGGCGGCCGCGACGTCGCGGCGCCCGAAGGCCCACACGCCGAACCCGGTCATGACCACCGCCGGGACGCCGAGGACCAGGTACCGCCACAGCTCGGCGCCGTTGACCAGAGGGTCGCCCGCGAACGCCCAGTCCCAGGGGGAGATGTGGGCGAGCTCCGCCAGGGAGGTGCTGAGCGGGAACAGGGCAGCAACGATGGCGCCACCGATCGTCACCAGCAGCCCGACGCCGAGCACGAGCGAGGGCCGAGCGGTCAGGCCGGCCACCGCCAGGGCGACCCCTGCGCTGAACAGCGCCAGCAACGTGCACAGCGCCAGGGTCGCGATCAACCGGTCACCTCCGATCCGGAGATCGAACGCCGCGTCCGCGCCGAACTGGACGACCGCCGTCACGAGCGAGATCACGACGATGCAGCCGAACGCCGCGATGACCCGACCCAGGAAGACCGCCTGGCGCGCCACGGGCTGGCTCAGGATGACCTCAAGGCGTCCCGCATCCTCTTCGCTCGAGGTCAGGCTGTTGATGAAGCCGACCGCGGCGGCCGCGAGCAGAAGCGGAATGAAGAAGTCGTACAGGTTGCCTCGCAGGAACCCGGCCGGCGTGCCGAAGCCCTCCAGCCCGAAGGCCTGGACGACTCCCGCGGGCAACGAATCCATCGCCTGCGAGATCGCGGAGCTCCCCTTGAACGCGGGCCACACGGCAACGGTCATCGCGACGATCCCGGCGATGAGAACCGCCCACAGCATGGCCGCTCGACGGATCGAGCGGAGAGGCCCGAGCATCAGCTCGAGGGTCCGGCCGTTCATCGCGGCTCCTCGTAGAGGTCCAGGAAGGCGTCTTCGAGATCGGGTTCCTCGATCAGCATGCCGTTGACCGGCTTGGTCGCCAGGTAGGCCAGCACCGGGCGGATCGAGCCGACCAGCGATGCCGTAAAACGGTGATCCTCCACCGTCACGTCCGCCAGGCCGGGGACAGCAGACAGCCCTCCCGGCACGCGGCCTTCAAACCACACCTCGACGCGCTGGCGCGCCCTGCCACGTAGTTCCTCGACCGTGCCCTCCGCGACGATCTTGCCCGCCCGAAGGACCACGACTCGATCGGCGGTCCGCTGGACCTCGCTCAGGACGTGAGAGGACAGGAAGACCGTCGCGCCCGCGTCTCGCGCCTCACGCAGCATGCGCACGAACTCGTGCTGCATCAACGGATCCAGGCCGCTTGTCGGCTCGTCCAGGATCATCAGCTCAGTCGGCCACAGGAATGCCAGCAGCAGAGCCAGCTTGCGCCGGTTGCCGGTGGAGAGCTGGCGCGTCCCACGGCCGAGGTCGAGCTTGAGGCGGTCGGCCAGCTCGTCCCGGCGGGCGATGTCCAGACCGCCGCGCAGGCGCCCGATGGCGGCGGCAAGCTGCGCGCCCGTCATGCGCTCGGGCAGCCGCAGCTCGCCCGGCAGGTATGTCAGGCGCGAGCGGATGGCGATGCCGTCCCGTCGCGGATCCAGCCCGAAGACCTCGATCCGCCCGGCGGTGGCATGGAGCAGATCGAGCATGCACCGGATGGTGGTGCTCTTGCCCGCTCCGTTCGGACCGAGAAAGCCCAGGATCTCGCCGCGCCGCAGCTCGAAGTCGATGCCCCTGACCGCGTGAACGGAGCCGTAGTCCTTGACGAGCCCCTCCACTCGCAGCAGCGTCTCACTCGACGCCCCGAAGGTGGGGGTGGCCCGCGGCTCGTCCTCGACCGCGACGCTGGTTGCATCAGGCATTCCCGACTCCGTTCATGTGTTCCTCACGCTCGTGCGCCGGTTGAACCAGCAAGCCGTCGAGCACCAACCGCACGCCGCGATCGGCGTGCTCGGACATCGCGGACCGCTGCGGGTCGATCCCCGCCACAAGGGCGAGACCCTCGAGCAGGCAGATCAGCTGCATGGCGACCTCGTCCGGATCGACCTGCCGAAACTCGCCGCTCGCAATCCCCTCGGTGACCAGCTTCGACAGCTCCACGACGTACGCGTCGAGGTATCGCTGGAGCATCCGGCGCACGGTCTCGTGCCGGCTCGCCCGCGCGTAGACCTCCAGGAAGACCGGATACAGCCGCTCCAGGCTCTCGATGTCGAGGGCATAGCCGTGGAAGAAGTCCACGAGCCGGTCGGCGACGGGACCCTTGGCCTCGTTGGCTCGGGCGAGCTTGCGGGTCTCGATTCCCACGAGGTACCCGACCAGCGCGTCGAACAGGTCGTCCTTGCTCTTGAAGTGCAGATACAGACCGCCCTTGCTGACGCCGGCCTCGCCGGCCACATCATCCATCCGGGCGTCGCCGAAGCCACGGCGTGCAAACACCGAGGCGGCGGCCTCGAGGATGCGGCGCGTCTTGGGTCGCTCGATCCGGTCCGGGCCTGCCACGCTTCGCTCTCATTCGGTCAGCCGCGGCGTCGCGGGATGACGGATGTGACTGACTGGTCAGTCATTCTAGATCATCAGGCACCGGGCTTCAACCCGGTCCCGGTCCGGCGCTGGATCCGAGGTCGTGTGCCTCGGCGAGCGACCCGGGCCCCTGACCACCGGTATCCTTCGCGCCATGCGCCTGTCCCAGCTGTTCTTCGCCTCACTCCGCGACGACCCCTCGGACGCGGAGATGCCGTCGCACCGCCTCCTGCTCCGAGCCGGCTACCTCCGCCAGCTCGGGGCCGGCATCTACTCGCTGCTGCCGCTCGGGTTCCGGGTCAACCAGCGCGTCGAGCAGGTCATCCGCGAGGAGCTCAATGCCATCGGCGGCCAGGAGATGGAGATGCCGGTGGTGCATCCCGCGGACCTGTGGAAGGAATCGGGCCGCTGGTACGAGATCGGCCCCGAGATGGCGCGCTTCAAGGACCGCGGCGAGCGCGACATGGTGCTGGCAATGACCCACGAGGAGGTCGTGGCCGATCTGCTCCGCGACATCGTCCGCAGCTACCGCCAGCTGCCGATCATCATCTATCACTTCCAGACCAAGTTCCGGGACGAGCCTCGGTCCCGTGGCGGCCTGATCCGCGTCCGCGAGTTCGTGATGAAGGACAGCTACAGCTGCGACCGCGACGAGGCGGGGCTCGACGCCGCCTACTGGGCCCACCATCGCGCGTACTCGCGGATCTTCGAGCGGCTGGGGCTGGACGCGATCCCGGTGAGCTCCGACGTCGGTATGATGGGCGGCTCCCTCGCCCACGAGTTCATGGTCCTCAACCCGGCCGGTGAGGATGTGCTGGTGATCTGCGAGGCCTGCGGCTATGCCGCCAATCGCCAGATCGCGCCGACCGTCGCGCGGGACCCCGACGCCGAGGAGCTGCTGCCAACGGAGGAGGTGGCCACGCCCGACGCGACCACGATCGATGCCCTGGCCGTCTTCCTCGGCGTGGCGGCCAGCCGGACCGCCAAGGCGACGTTCTTCGTCACCGGCGACGGCCGGTTCGTCGTCGCCATCGTGCGAGGCGACTACGACGTCAATGAGACGAAGCTGGTCAACGCGATCAAGGCGACCGGCGGGCTGCGACCCGCCCAGGTCGAGGAGATCACGGCCCGCGGGATGGAGGCTGGATACGGATCGCCGATCGGGGCACGGGACGCCGTGATCGTGGTGGACGAGCTCGCGGCGCGCTCACCCAACCTCGTCGCCGGAGCCAACAGGCCCGGCTATCACCTGCGCAACGTCAACGTTCCGCGCGACTTCACGCCCGACATCGTCACCGACATCGCGAGCGTCCGGGAGGGCGATGCCTGTCCGGAATGCGGCAAGCCCGTGGTCCTGCGCAACGGGATCGAGATCGGCAACATCTTCAAGCTGGGAACGAAGTACACCGTTGCCCTCGGCGCCGAATACCTGGGCGAGGACGGCGAGCGCCACCCGATCGTCATGGGCTCGTACGGGATCGGCCTGGGGCGGAACGTGGCCTGCGTGGTCGAGGCTCATCACGACGAGAAGGGGATCGCCTGGCCGGCCGAGGTCGCGCCGTATCCCGCCCATCTGGTGGCGCTGGGAGGCGGCCGCGAGCCCAAGGTGACCGAGGTCGCCGAGACGTTGTACGAGGCGGCCGCCGCGGGCGGGCCGGACCGCGAGATCCTGTACGACGACCGCGACGACTCCCCGGGCGTCAAGCTCACCGACGCCGAGCTGCTCGGCATGCCGTGGATCCTGACCGTCAGCCCCCGGTCCCTGAAGGCCGGCGGGATCGAGGTCACGAACCGGGCCACCGGGGAGCGGTGCGTCCGCTCGATCGAGGAGGTCACCGCGTTCCTGACCGGCCGGGCCGCCAGCCCGGCCTGAGGCTGGCGGGGGTCGCGACGTGCCCATCCCGCTCGTCCCCGAGGATGACCTCTACGCCCGGCTCGAGCTGGCGGTCGACGCCTCGCCCGAGGCGATCGAGCTCGCCTGGCGCGCGCTCCTCAAGCGGCATCACCCGGACGTCGCCGGTGTGGGCGACCACGCGGCCGCGCTGGAGCGGGCAAAGCGGATCAATGTCGCCCACGATTGGCTGAGCGACCCGCACCTTCGCGCCCGGTATGACCACGAGCGGCTGGGGATCGTCCCGGCGGTCGGGCGAGGTCGTGTGGGCGTCCGCCACGGCCGGCATCCACGGGGCGATCTCTACCGCCCGCCGTCCACGGAACGGGCCGGCACCTCCGGACCGCGGCGCGTGCCGCGGTGGCCGGACCTTGTGCGCGGCAAGCCCGCGGAGCGGTTCGCACGATTTCTCGACGGGGTCTCGCGGCTGACCCCCGATGAGCTGGACCGGCTGGCTGCCGCCGAGCCGCCGCCGATCGCGTTCCTGGCCACGATCCGCCGCTTCCTGCCGCCCGAGGCGCGTGCGGCATTCGAGACCGCCGAGGCCGACCTTGCGGGGCGCGTGCCGCACGATCGGTGGGCGGAGGCGGGACTGCGCGAGGGGCTGCTCGGCGTTGCCGCCGAACTGATGCTGGCGGGCTTCCTCGACGAGACTCTCGACGAGCCGTTCCGCAGCCGGGCCCGGGAACGGCTCCTGCGGGCCTGGCAGGCTTCGGTCGAGCAGCCGCGGTACGGCCCCAACGGCGCCCAGGTGGCGGTCCTGGTGACGCGGGTCGCCGCACTGAGCCCGGGCGAGGTGGCGGCGCTGATCCGCGCGTCGCGTGGGATCGCCGGCGCCGACCGACCGTGGCCGGTGGCGCTCGACCCGGACGAGGACGAGGCGCTCCGGATCTCGGCGGCGCTCGCCGCTCGCGACGTGGCGAGCGCGCTACCGGTTGCTGGTCTGGCGCCCGCGACGGCGACGAGGGCCCGAGGGCTGGCGGCGCGCCTGGGTCACATGGTCGCCCTCCGCCACGGGTATGCGCCCGCCGTGTACGCGGGCTTCATGGCGCCCTGGCTGTCGGTCGTGGGCTCGTTCCCGGATGGGGCGAGGCGGACCACCGGCCCGGACGTTCGCCGCGCCGGCTGAGAGCAGCCTCGGCCGACGTTCGCCGCTCGCGATGGCAGCCGCGGGCCCCGGATCGCCGTCGGAGCGCCGGACAGGTCGAGGTCGACCGAGACGTGGGCACTCGCGTGTGCGATCCTCGGACCGTGGAGGAGCTGCTAGCCATCATGGTCGTCGGGCTCACGCTCGCGCTGGTGGCGGCGCTCTGGGGCCTGCGGCGCCGGGCCGATGAGCTGGACGAGCTGCGAACGACGGTCATCGCGTCCCGCGGTGCAGCAGCCGCCGACGGGACCGACGGGACCGACGCACGAGGCTCTGGTGCGATCGATGAGCTGCTGCCCGTCGGTGTCCTCCATCTCGGTCTCGACCGGCGGATCGACCGCGCCAACGGTCGGGCCCATGCGCTGCTGGGTGTGCCGTGGGGCAAGCTGCCTGGTCGCACGGTGATGGAGGCCTTCCTCGACCCGCGGGTCGAGGATCTGATCGACTCCGTGCCCGAGGGCGGAACGGCGACCGGGGAGACGCGGGTCGGCAATGGGGATACCCGGTTGCTCACCGTCCGAGCTCATCGGCCGGCCGAGCCGGGAACGCTGGTGGTGCTGGAGGACGTGACCGACCTGCGACGGCTGGAGCAGATCCGGTCGGAGTTCATCGACAACGTCAGCCACGAGCTGCGGACCCCGTTGAGCACCGTGTCGCTGCTGGCGGAGACGCTCGCCCGTGACGCCGAGCGGGCCGACGTCCCGCCACGGATGAAGGAACGGATCGCGAAGGTCGAGGTCGAGACGGGGCACCTTGTCCAGATGGTGAACGAGCTGCTCGACCTCGCCCGGATCGAGGGCGGCACCCAGCTCGGCCTCGAGGACGACGTCGATCTCGCGGGCCTCGCCGAGGCCTCGGTCGAGCGGCTGCGGCTGTTTGCCGACCGGCAGGGGGTCACGCTGGTCACCGACGTCGAGCCCGACATGCCAGCGGTTCGTGGCGACGAGACCCGGCTGGGCCAGGTGTTCGTCAACCTCGTCCACAACGCCGTGAAGTTCAGCCCCGACGGGGGCGAGGTGCGGGTCCGCGTTCGACGCGAGGGCGATCGGGCGGTCGCCTCGGTGACCGATCACGGGATCGGGATCTCGGCCGAGGACCGGGCCCGGATCTTCGAGCGCTTCTACAAGGCCGATCGCGCGCGAGTGCGCGGCGGTGGGACCGGGCTGGGGCTCGCGATCGCGCGCCACGTCGTCGAGGGCCACGGGGGAAGGGTCTGGGTCGAGTCCGAGGAGGGCCGTGGCTCGACGTTCTCATTCGCCATCCCGGCCCCGACGCCGGTCGGCGATGCTCCGCCGGCCGGCAGCTGACCCGGCGGCGGTGGTCGGTGACGCCCGTGCCGCCCGCCGGCCGCTCCGGCTCGCGCACCGAGGGGATTGGCGGGTGGCGCCCGAGAACTCGCTCGAGGCGCTCGTCCTGGCGACCGGGATCCCGGGCTGTGACGGGGTGGAGTTCGACGTGCGGCTGAGCCGCGACGGTGTGCCCGTGCTGCTCCACGACGCAACGCTGGGCCGGGTGCAGGGGTGGCCCGGGTCGGTGGCGGAGCACGATGCCGCCGAGCTGCGATCGCTCGGCATCCCGTCTCTGGCCGAGGCCCTCGATGCCCTCCGGTCGGAGGCTTTCCTCGATGTCGAGCTCAAGGGTGATGAACATGGCGAGGCGACCGCCGGTGTGCTGCGCAAGGCGAGGGGCAGCGCCCCCGAGCGCATCGTCATCTCGAGCTTCGAGCCGCCAACGCTGGCGGCGATGGGCGCTCTGCTTCCCGGCTGGACGCGCTGGCTGATCGCAGACGACCCCGCACCGTCCACCCTGTCCACCACCGCCGAGCTCGGCTGCCGGGCAGTCGCCTGCCGCTGGGAGGCGATCACGCCGGCGCGGATCCGGGCGGCTCGGGCACTCGGCCTCGAGGTGGTCGCGTGGACCGTCCGCCAGGTCAAGACCTTCGACCGGCTCGGCCGGCTGGGGGTGATCGCCTGCGCCGTTGAGGGCGCCGCGCTCGACGGGTAGCGGGTACGCCAGGAGCCGTCCAGCCTCGCGTCGCGATCGTTGACATGCATGCACTCGAGTGCCTACACTCGAGTGCAGTCCCTTGGAGCGTGCGAGACGGAGCGCTGTCTCCGCCGGCGTTCCCCCGGATGTGGCCAATCAGGAGGTGCGACGGACGCACCTGACACCGCAGAGCTCCGGCTGGTCACAGGCATGCACAGCCTGTACGGCTACGACGGCTCCGCGGCGTCGCTCGGTGTGGTGGGGCGGATGACCGCAACTGCGGGCGGCGTTCCCGAACAGTGATGAGGTCCCCGGCGCGAGGAGGAGCGGTTCGGGTCGACTCAGCGGCACAGACGGCACGGCAAATCGATGCGTGTTGGCGAATCGGAGGACTCGGATGACAGGGATCACACGGTCAGGCAGACATCGGTTCGGAACGTTGTCGGTGGTAGCTGCGGGCGTGGTGCTGGTGGTCAGCGCGTGCAGCTCCTCGGCCAGCCCGGCGCCGGCGACCGGCTCGGATGGCTCGGGTGGGTCGACGGCCGGGCAGTTCTGCTCGGGCACGAAGATCGTCTTCTTCCCGGGCGGCACCCAGGGCGGCGGGTTCGAGACCGTCGTGTACAACGGAGCAAAAGCGGCCCAGGCGGCCTTCGGGCCGGACATCACCTACCAGTGGTCCGACTGGGACCCCAGCAAGATGATCACCCAGTTCCAGCAGGCCATGGCGACCAAGCCTGACGGCATCGCCGTCATGGGCCACCCGGGTGACGACGCCTTCGACCCGCTGATCAAGCAGGCCGAGGACCAGGGCATCCTCGTCACCGTGATGAACACGGAGCTGCCCACGGCCGAGTCCACCTACGCGAGCGCGGGCCTGGGCTACGTCGGCGCCGTCCTGCACGACGCTGGAGCCGCCCTTGCCAACGAGGCGATCAAGCGAGGCGGGCTCCAGGCGGGCGATCGCGCCTTCGTCTGGGGCCTCAAAGCCCAGCCCGGCCGGGGCGAGCGGACGCAGGGCATCCTGGATGCGCTGCAGGCAGCCAACCTCACGGTCGACTACCTTGAGATCGATGACGCCACGAACAAAGACCCGGCCAACGGGACGGCCGTGTTCACCGGCTACGCCTCGGCCCATCCTGACGTCAAGGCGATGTTCATCGATCACGGCAACCTGACCTCGACCATCCCCACCTACATGAAGGCCGCCAACTTGGCAGCCGGTTCCGTCTACATGGCCGGGTTCGACGCCTCCGCGTCGACGGTCCAGGGCATCAAGGACGGCTATATCAGCCTGGTCATCGACCAGCAGCAGTATCTCCAGGGCTTCGAGGCCGTCGAGCAGCTGTGCCTGACCAAGCACTATGGCTTCAGCGGCCTGTTCATCAACACCGGCGGCGGTTTCATCGACAAGTCCAACGTGGACGTGATCGCGCCGCTCGTGGAGCAGCAGATCAGGTAATGACCGAAAGCTCCGGCCCTGCGCCCGCGGTTCCCGCGGGCGCAGGGCCCACCCCAAGCCTCGGCCACGTGGCCTCCGGTGTGCGCCTCGAGCTGCGGCATGTGTCCAAGTCGTTCGGGGGTGTCCACGTCCTGCGGGATGTCAGCCTTCGGCTTGGATCCGGTGAGGTGCTCGGCCTGCTCGGCGACAACGGTGCCGGCAAGTCGACGCTGATCAAGATCGTCACCGGCGTCCATCAGCCCGACGAGGGCGAGGTGCGGTTCAACGACGTGCGCGTCGAGGACCTGACGGTCCAGAAGGCACGAGCGCTGGGCGTCGAGACCGTGTTCCAGGAACGAGCGCTCGCGGAGCTGCTGCCGCTGTGGCGCAACATCTACATGGGTCGACCGTTGACCGGGCGCCTGGGGTTCCTCCGGGTGGGCGAGATGCGACGCACGACGCGGACCCTGATGGGCGAGTCGATGGGCTTCACATCGGCCGTCCTGACCCCGAACACGAGCGTCACCGGCCTGTCGGGTGGGGAACGTCAGGGCCTGGCCATCGTCAGGGCGCTGCATTTCCAGGCCGACATCATCATCCTCGATGAGCCGACGATGGGTCTGTCGCTCAAGGAGACCGAGAAGCTCCTGCATTTCGTGGAGGGGATCCGCGCCGCCGGCAAGTCGGCGATCTTCATCGACCACAACATCTTCCATGTGTATTCGGTGGCCGACCGCATCGTCGTCCTCGATCGTGGCCGCGTGGCGGGCGAGTTCCCGACCTCGCGCTACTCGCTGGAAGAGCTGATGAACATCATGAAGGAGGTCGCCTCGACGGGGGCCTTTACCGAGGCTGAGCGATACCAGGAGCCGGACGGGCCCGTCTCCGGGTATGTGGGAGGGTCGGCGTGAGCGGGCCTGCCATCATCGTTGAGCCCAGGCGGAGCTCGATCGGCATGCGCCTCGCCCCGTGGGCTTCGCAGATCGGCATCACAACGGCGTTCTTCCTGTTGTGGATCGTGTTCGTCGTCCTGGCGCCGAGGACCTTCACGAGCGCCGCGATCTACCAGTCCTTCGCCCAGACGACGCCGTTCTTCGCGATCATGGCGATGCCGCTGACGATGGTGATCGTGAGCGGCGACATGGACCTCTCGTTCGGATCGACGATGGCGCTGGCCATGGTCGGCTTCGTCGCCGTGTGGAAGGCGACAGGGAGCGTGGAGCTCGGTATTGCTGCGGATCTCGGTGCGGGCATCCTGTGCGGGCTGTTCAACGGCGTGGTCATCACCTTCGTGGGGATCCCGTCGCTGGTGGTGACGATCGGGACGTATTTCCTCTATCGCGGCCTGGCCGTGGCGCTGGTGAGCGGCAAGCAGTACCCGCTGATCACGACCCAGTCCTCGCCGCTGTACGAGGTCCTGGTCGGCAGGTTCTTCGGGGTCCCGATGGAGTTCGTGTGGTTCGTGCTGCTGGCCATTGGCACCTGGGTCCTCCTTAACCGCCACCGCGTCGGACAGAACACCTATGTCATCGGCGACAACGCCCAGGCGGCGGCGCTGATGGGGATCCCGATCCGCCGGACGCGGATCCTCCTGTTCATCCTGGTCGGGCTGGCGGCGGCTTTCGCCGGCATCCTCAACAGCTTCCAGGTCGTCAACTTCTATCCGTCCATGGGTGACGGGTACCTCCTGCCGGCGCTGGCCGCCGTGTTCGTGGGCGGCACCTCGGTGTTCGGCGGGCGCGGAAGCGTCTGGGGCTCGTTCCTGGGCGCATTCATGATCGGCGGGATCAGCGCGGGACTGGTGGCGATCGGTCTCAGCGACTACTTCCCCCAGGTGGTGTACGGCGCCGTGATCCTCATCTCGGTGTCGATCCACGCGCTGCTCCAGCGCCGCTTCGAAATCTGATGCACGGCTCCAGGGCAACCGGCCGCAAACGAACCCGGCCGGCGACGATGAAGGACATCGCGACCGCGACCGGAGTCTCGCGCAGCACCGTGTCCCGCGTCCTCAACGACGTGCCGCTCACGGTGCCGGTCTCACCCGACACGCGAGCCCGGGTGCTGGCCTCCGCCCGGGAGCTCGGCTACCGGCCGAACCCGCTCGCGCGGGCGCTGCACGGCGCGCCGACGATGCTCGTGGGCGCGATCGTGCGCGATATCACGGATCCCTTCTTCGCCGGTGCGATCGAGGCGGTCTCGGTCGCCGCCCGCGCCCTGGGCTACAACATCGTCCTGGGTCATGCCCACGCCGAGGCGACCGAGGCCCATGCCCTCGCCGCGGTCCTCGAGGCGCGCCAGTGTGACGCGATCCTGCTGCTGGGCGACATGGGCGACCAGCCGCGCCTGCTCGCGGACCTCAACGACACCCACGTGCCCGTGGTGGCCCTGTGGCAGGGGTCGGAGCTTGATCTCATCCCGGGCGTCCAGGTCGACAACCGGCGGGGGATCGCGCTGGCGATGGAGCATCTCACCGGGCTCGGCCACCGGCGGATCGCGTTCGTCCGCGGGCGGCTGCTGGGCGACATCCGGGAGCGTCAGGCGGCATACGTCGCGGGCATGACCGCGATCAATGTGGACGTTCCTTCCGGTTACATCCACCACGCCGAGAACACGCCGGCCGGTGGCCAGTCAGCGCTCGACGCGCTCATGCGCCTGTCGCCGCCGCCGACCGCCATCGTCGCATCGACGGACCAGCTCGCGATCGGCGTGCTCCGCGCCGCGCTCATGTGCGGCATTCGCGTGCCGGATCAGCTGTCGGTCGTCGGCTTCGACGACATCCCGATGGCGCAGTTCACGGTGCCCGCGCTGACGACGGTGCGGATGCCGACGGCGGCGATGGCCACCGCGGCGATCACGCTCGCGATCGGGTCTCCCGACCCCGATCTCGCGGGCCGGGAGGCCGCGCCCGATGATGGAGCCGACCGCGACGATGATGGGCCAACCGTCGGCAGTCGGGGGCGAGGCATGGGCGTCGTGCTGCCACCCACCCTCGTGGTCCGCGAGTCGACGGCGATCGCGCGTTACGGTGGCTCCGCGCCGCCGACAACGGGATCGAGCGTCGGGAGCCCGTCGTGAGCAGGCATGCCATCGCGGTGGGTTTCGGGACCGGGCTGGGTCGCGTCGTGCCCGTCGACGTGGCCGATGGCCGGCAGCCGGCCATCGCCGTCCACCCTTGTGCGAGAGCGGCGTGAACCCGGCCGACCTGGCATCGCTCCGCGACGAGGTCTGGCGGGCCAACCGGACGCTCGTTCGGGCGGGCCTCGTCACGCTCTCGTTCGGCAACGCCAGCGGCGTGGACCGCGACGCCGGCGTGATGGTCATCAAGCCCAGCGGCGTGCCCTACGAGGAGCTCCGCCCGGGAACCCTGGTCGCCGTCGCGATCGACGACGGCCGCGTGCTCGCCGGGGAGCTGCGTCCGTCCTCGGACACCCCGACCCACCTCGCCCTGTACCGCCGTTACCCTGAGATCGGCGGCGTGGTCCACACCCACTCGGTCGAGGCGGCGGCCTGGGCCCAGGCTCATCGCTCGATCCCGGCTCTGGGCACGACGCACGCCGACCACTTCCACGGGCCCGTTCCCGTCAGCCGTCCCCTCACCCGGGCCGAGATCGATGGCGAGTACGAGGCCGAGACCGGGCGCGTGATCATCGAAACGCTCGAGGCGGCGGGGTTCGAGGCGCTCGAGATGCCGGCCGTCATCGTCGCCTCCCACGGGCCGTTCACATGGGGCGAAAGCGCGACCGCTGCTGTGGACAACGCGATCGCGCTCGAGGCCGTCGCAGCGATGGCCGCCCGGACGCTGGCGCTCGCACCGCACGCCGAAGCCGTGGACGCGACGCTCCTCGACCGGCATTACAACCGCAAGCACGGTGCCGGCGCGTACTACGGCCAGCGGAAGCCGTAGCTGGCGCGATCAGCAGCCGAGACGAGACAGGAGGCACCGGTGATCGACCTGGGCGAGCGCGAGATCTGGTTCGTCACCGGCAGCCAGCACCTCTACGGCCCGGACACGCTGGCCACGGTGGCCGAGCACGCATCGGCGATCGCAACCGCCCTGGACGGAGCACCGGCCATCCCGGTTCGGGTCGTGTTCAAACCCGTGCTGACCGGGGCCGACGGCATCCGCCAGCTGATCCAGGAGGCAAACGGGGCTCCGGCGTGCGTCGGTCTCGTGGCCTGGATGCACACCTTCAGCCCCGCCAGGATGTGGATCGCCGGTCTCGAGCTGCTCGCGAAGCCGCTGCTGCATCTCCACACGCAGCACAACCGCGAGATCCCCTGGGCCACGATCGACATGGACTTCATGAACCTCAACCAGTCCGCTCACGGCGACCGGGAGTTCGGGTTCCTCGCAGCCCGGCTGCGCCTCGAACGCAAGGTCGTCGCCGGACACTGGGGCGATGAGCGGGTCCAGGCGCAGATCGGGTCGTGGGCGCGCGCCGCATGCGCGAAGGCAGACTGGCAGCGCGGCAGGATCGCGCGCTTTGGCGACAACATGCGCGAGGTCGCGGTGACCGACGGTGACAAGGTCGAGGCGCAACGGCGCCTCGGCTTCTCGGTCAACACCTGGGGCGTCGGCGATCTCGCCGCGGTCGTGGACCAGGTGTCGGACGTCGCTGTCGACGCGCTCATCACCGAGTACCTCGACGCCTATGACGTGGTTTCGGAGCTTCGCCCGGGCGGACCTCGCGCGGACAGTCTGCGGGACGGCGCCCGGATCGAGGTCGGCCTGCGCCAGTTCCTCTCCGACGGTGCCTTCACGGCCTTCACCGACACGTTCGAGGATCTCCACGGGCTGACGCAGCTGCCCGGTGTCGCCGTTCAGCGCCTCATGGCGGACGGCTATGGCTTCGGTGCCGAGGGCGACTGGAAGACGGCAGCCATGGTCCGGGCGATGAAGGTGATGTCGGCGGGGCTGCCCGGCGGCGTCTCGTTCATGGAGGACTACACGTACCAGCTGCGCGGCGGGGACGACCTGATCATGGGTGCGCATATGCTCGAGGTCTGTCCCTCGATTGCGGCCGGCCGGCCGAGGCTCGAGGTGCACCCGCTCTCGATCGGCGGCAAGGCCGACCCGGTGCGGCTGGTGTTCGATGCGCATCCGGGGACCGCCGTGGCCGCGTGCGTCACGGACATGGGCTCGCGGTTCAGGATGGTGGCCACGGTGGTGGACGTGGTGGCGCCCGAGCAGCCCCTGCCCAGGCTGCCGGTCGCGCGCGCGATCTGGCGGCCGAGACCGGACCTGGCGACGAACGCGGCTGCCTGGATTTATGCCGGCGGCTCGCACCACACCAGCCTCGGCTATGCCGTCACTCCGGATCAGCTGCGCGACTTCGCCGCCATGTCCGGGCTGGAGGCCGTGGTCATCGATGAGCGAACCGACCTCGACGCCTTCCGCGATCAGCTCCGGTGGAATGATCTGTACTGGTTGCTGGCGAAGGGTCTCTAGCCGGAGGGCGGGAGTACGCTTCGGCGATGAGCGCAGACCTCGAGCCCGGACATGGCGGCATGACCCGGGACACGCAGGAGACGAGCATGCGAGGCGTGGGGGGAGTGGGCGGCCGGCGGCCCGACGAGGTCGTGCTCGAGGCCGGCGGCGCGCGGGTCGTCGTGATGCCGTCCCGTGGGGGCCGTCTCGGCTCGGTGCGCCTCGCCGGCGCCGAGCTCCTGGTCACCCGCCGCGCGGACGGCCCGCTGCACTGGGGCGCGTATCCGATGGCGCCCTGGGCCGGCCGGATCCGCCACGGTCGCTTCACGTTCGGGGGTCGCGACCACCAGCTGCCGCTGGCCATGCCACCCCACGCGATCCACGGGGTCGTCTGGGACCGTCCCTGGACCGTCACCGGCGTGGCCGTCGCGTCGGCGTCGCTCGAGATCGAGCTCGACGACCGATGGCCGTTCCGGGGCCGCGTTGAGCAGCGGTTCGAGCTCGACGAGCGTGGGCTGGCCGTGACGCTGACGCTTCGGGCGGTGGACACGATGCCGGCGACCATCGGCTGGCACCCCTGGTTCCGGCGGGCGATCGGCGCGCCGGATGCGGCTCCCGTGCGCCTGGACTTCGAGCCGGGGCAGATGCTCGTGCGCGACCACGAGGGCATCCCCACCGGCCGGCTGACCGCACCCTCGGCCGGGCCATGGGACGACGCGTTCACCGGCCTGCGGTCGAACCCGGTGCTCGAATGGCCCGGCCGGGTGCGCCTCGAGCTGTCGTCCACCTGCGACTGGTGGGTGGTGTACACGCTTCCCGAGCAGGCGGTGTGCGTCGAGCCGCAGAGCGGGCCACCCGACGCGGTCAATCTGACACCCGCGGTCGTCGAGGCGGGCGACACGCTCCGGCACACGATGCGGTGGCGCTGGACGGAGCTGGCCCGCGACGCCTGACCGCGACCCGGCACGGCCGGCAGGGCCGATCCCGCCGGAGGGCCCGGCTCGCCTGATCAGGACGCCGGCAGGATATCCGGCGGCACCAGGTAGCGCAGGACCGCGCGGCCGGGGGGGAGCCCGGGGCCGTCGATGCTGAGCCGCGCGATCGCGCCCTTGCGCATCGGCAGGTGCGGCACCCCGACGAGGTCGGCGAGCAGCTCCGAGAACGCGGGATCGTGGCCGACCAGGCACGGGCGCGAGGCCGGACCCGCCGGCTTCAGGATCAGCGCAGCCATGTCGAGGTCGAGCATCCCGCCCAGGCGCTCGTCCAGGACGACCCTCGCGCCGACGGCCGCCGCCACGATCTGGGCGGTCTGCGCGGCGCGGACCCGGGGTGAGGTGATGAACAGGTCGGGCGGCTCGGGATGGCCGGCCAGCAGGGCCCCGAGGCGCTCGGCCTGGCGGATGCCCTTGTCCGACAGCGGCCGGGCCGCGTCGTCACCCGACCACCGGTCGGGATTGCCGGCATGGGCGTGGCGGAGCAGGTGCAGCTCGGTCATCGCGACGCGGCCGCCGCCGCCTGCCGCCTGCCGCAGCGCCGCATCGCAGCTTGAACGTCCGTCACGGGTTGAGGTCCTCCACCTCGCCCGAGGCCAGGAACACGATGTCCTCGGCGATGTTGGTGACCCGGTCGCCGATCCGCTCGAGGTAGTGCGACGCGAACAGGATCCGGGTGCCGGGATCCACGTTGTCGGGGTCATCGCGCATCAGGACCAGGACCTCGTCGAAGATCGCGTGGTAGAGCTCGTCGACGTCATCGTCCATCGCCGCCACCTCCCGGGCGGCGACCTCGTCGATGTCGACGAGGGCCCGGATGATGCCCCGCACCAGCGAGGCGACGCGTTCGCCCAGCAGCGGCATCCGGACGTAGTCCTTGAGCGGCGCGTGCGGTGCCAGCTTGCGGGCCTGCTTCGCGACCGAGCTTGCGTGATCGCCCATGCGCTCGAGCTCGTAGGACACGTGATCCAGCGTCATCAGATACCGGAGATCGCGCGCCACCGGCTGCTGGGTGGCGATCGTGGCCGCGATCATGTCGGTCGCCCTGCGCTGAACGTCGTTGATCTTGCGGTCGTCGAGGATCACCTGGAGCGCCGCATCGGCGTCGTGGGCGGTCAGGGCACCGATCGCCGCGCGGATCTGGTCTTCGACCAGGGTCCCCATCCGCAGGACGCTGTCCTTGATCTCGTCGAGCTCGCGGTCGTACTGCTGCCGCCGCGGGTGGGCAAGATTCGGGGTGGAGCTCACCGGCTCGGTCACGACGGCGTTGGGCTCGGGCGACCCGTCTACGACCGCGGCCACCTGTCGGTCGACCTCGGTGCCGCCAGCAGGCTCGCGATTCTCGGTCATCGTCGCCTCCCGTCTCAGCCGAACCGGCCGGACACGTAGTCCTCGGTCAGCTGGTTGACCGGGTTGGTGAAGATCGTCGTCGTGTCGGACATCTCCACCAGATACCCCGCCCGGTCCTCGGCCATCGTGAAGAATGCGGTCTGGTCGCTCACGCGAGCGGCCTGCTGCATGTTGTGGGTCACGATGACGATCGTATACGCGGCACGCAGCTGCGCCATCAGCTCCTCGATCCGGAGCGTGGCCACGGGGTCCAGGGCCGAGGCCGGCTCGTCCATCAGCAGCACCTCCGGGTCGACGGCCAGGGCGCGGGCGATGCACAGTCGCTGCTGCTGACCGCCGGACAGCGACGTGCCCGGCTGCCTGAGCTTGTCCTTGACCTCGTCCCACAGCGCCGCGGATTGCAGGCATCGCTCGACGGTGTCGTCGAGGAACGACCGCGACCGCCGGCCGGTCAACCGCAGCCCGGCCACGACGTTGTCGTAGATCGACATCGTGGGGAACGGGTTGGGGCGCTGGAACACCATGCCCACGATCCGCCGGAGCTGGACGGGATCGACGTCATCGGCATACAGGTCGATGCCATCGAGCAGCAGCTTGCCCTCGATGTGCGCCCCGGGGATCAGCTCGTGCATCCGGTTGAGCGAGCGGAGGAACGTGCTCTTGCCACAGCCGGAGGGGCCGATGATCGCCGTGACCGAATGTGGGCGGATCGTCATCGACACATCGCGAACTGCGCGGAACGAGCCGTAGTAGGCCGACAGGCCGACGACCTCGATCTGGCCGGTGGCGGCGGTCTCCCAGTCCGCCTCGACCGCGTGTCCCGTCGACGGTTCCCGGGTCCGCGCCTCCACTCGTGGCGGCAGCGCCGCTGCCGCCCGGGACGCCTCGGTCTGCGTGGCCGGGTCATCCGGCCCGCCGGCGGTCCTCGGTGCCTCGGTGATGGGGGGATCTGGCAGGTTCACGGACATGTTCTCCCTCAGCCGGCCCTGCGGCCCCAGGTGCGGTAACGGACGAGGATGTTGATCGCGAGCACGAACACGAGCAGCAGGAATGCCGCCCCCCAGGCTTGATCGTTGAGGGCCTCGTACGGCTGCCGGGCATTGACGTAGATGAACAGCGGCAGCGCGTCCATGGCCCGGCTGAAGTCACCGACGTTGACCAGGCGGCTGCCGAGCGCGGTGAACAGGAGCGGCGCCGTCTCGCCTGCCGCCCGGGCCACGGCCAGCATCACGCCGGTCAGGATCCCGGCCAGCCCGGTCGGGATGACGACCGACAGGACGGTGCGCCACACCGGGACGCCGAGCGACAACGACGCTTCGCGCAGCGTGCCCGGCACCAGCTTGAGGATCTCCTCGGTCGTGCGCATCACGACCGGGACCATGATCACCGCGAGCGCCACGGCGCCCGCGAAGGCGTTGAACTGCTTGAAGGGCAGCACCAGGAACGTGAACACGAAGACCCCGACCAGGATCGACGGCACGCCCACCAGGACGTCTGCGCAGAACCGGATCACCCGTGCCGGGCGGCGGGAGCTGAACTCGTTGACGTAGACACCGGCGAGGATCCCGATCGGGACGGCCATCAGGGTGGCCACACCGACGAGCTGGAGCGATCCGAGGATGGCCGCCACCGCCCCACCCCCGACGCCAAGGGCCTTGGGTGGCCTGGTGAGGAGGTCGAGATTGACCGCAGCTATGCCTCTTACGGTGACGAACGCGACGATGGCCGCCAGCGGGATGACGCACGTGATCGCGGCCAGCAGGGACAGCCCGCGCATGATCCGGTCGACGAAGCTGCGTCGCCGGTCGACCCCGGAACGCACGAGCGCGCGACGAGCGGGGATCGCGGCCTCGGATGCGGTCATCGCGTCACTCCGCCGCCAGCGCGCCGGCGACACGCCACACGAGCAGGCGCGCGATCACGTTGAGCGCGATGGTGATGACGAGCAGGATCAGGCCGAGCGCGATCAGGCTCGAGGTCTGGATCCCGACCGAGGCCTCGTTGAAGGTGGTCGCGATCTTGGACGCGATGGTCTGCGCCTGGCCGAACAGTGAGGTGGGGATCGCCTGCGCGTTGCCGATGACCATGGTGACCGCCATCGTCTCGCCCAGCGCCCGGCCGAGGCCCAGGATGATCGCGCCCACGATGCCCGAGCGGGCCGAGGGCAGCACGGCCTTGGTGACGACCTCCCAACGCGTGGCTCCCAGCGCATACATGGCTTCGCGCTGGGCCATGGGGACGCTGCTGATGACCTCACGCGACACCGACACGATGGTCGGCAGGATCATGATTGCCAGGATGACCCCGGCCGCGAACAGACCGATGCCGAGCGGAGGGCCCGCGAACACCGGAATGGTGTCGCCCAGCGTGGTGACGAAGAACGACTCGATCGTCGACTTGAGCACCGGCGTCAGGATGAACACCCCCCACAGGCCGATCACCACCGACGGGATTGCCGCGATCAGCTCGATCAGAAAGGTCAGCGGCAGCGCGACGCGGCTGGGAGCCAGCTCGGCCAGGTAGATGGCCGTGAGCAGGGCGATCGGGGTCGCGATCACCAGCCCGATCGCCGACGAGAGCAGGGTTCCCACGACGTACGGGAGCGCCCCGTAGATGTCCGCGACCGGATCCCACGTGAGGCCCGTGACGAAGTCGACGATGCCGAAGGTGCTGAAGGCCTGGGCGCTGCTCAGGGCGAGCATCACGCCGAGCGCGACCAGGATGACGATGACGGTGAGCGCCCCGATGCCGGACGCTCCGCGGAACAGCCGATCCGAGAGCTGCGCGCGACCGGGTGCCAGGTCTCGGCCGGGTTTCGCGATCGTCGTCATTGGCGAACCTCGAGCTTGCTGTTCCCGGAGAGGGTAACCGGCCCGGGAACGAACCGACCGACCCCGCTCCGAGCTGCGGGGCCGGTCGGCCGGAGGAGGGATGGGCGGATGCCTAGGGCCAGACGGCGGTGCCGTTGACCTTGATCTGGTGGAGCTCGTCGACCGCCTTGGCCTGGATGGGCGCGGGCAGCGGCGCGTAGCCGAGGCCGTCTTCGTCCGCCTGGCCGTCGTTGAGTGCCCAGTAGGTGAACGCGACCATGGCCTGGGCCTTGTCGGCGTCGGTCCAGTCGACCGGGATCAGGAGGTAGGTATAGGAGGCGATCGGATAGGTGTCCGGCCCGGCGCCGTTGATGATCGGGGCCTGGCGGAAGTCGGCCGGGAAGTTGGGCGCCGCGGCCTCGGCAGCGGCGGTGACGCCGGCCGTGCTGCCGGCGACGAAGTTGCCGTCGGCGTTCTTGACCTTGGCCGAGGTGAGACCGGTCTGGGTGGCGTAGTTGAGCTCGACGTAGCCCACCGTGCCGTCGGTCTGCTTGACCTGACCGGCGACGCCATCGTTGCCCGCGGCGCCGATACCGGTCGGCCAGCTGACCTCCTTGCCCGCACCGACCTTCGTGTGCCAGTCGGGGCTCACTGTGTCGAGGTAGGTCGTGAACGCGTTCGTGGTTCCGGATCCGTCAGAGCGGTGGACCACGGTGATCGCCTCGTCCGGCAGCGTGACGCCGCTGTTGAGCGCCGCGATCGCCGGGTCGTTCCACCTGGTGATCGTGCCCAGGAAGATGCCGGAGATGGTATCGGCGTCGAGGCTGAGGTCGGTCACGCCGGACACGTTGAAGATGACCACCACCGCGCCGAGCGCCGTGGGCACATGGAGCAGGGTGACGCCGGCCGGCAGGGCCGCGATCTCCTCGTCCTTCATCGCGGCGTCGGAAGCGCCGAAGTCGACGGTCTGCTCGGTGATCGCCTTGATCCCCCCGCCGGAGCCGATCGGCTGGTAGTTGAACTGCACGTTCGAGTGCAGCCCGGTGTACTTCTCGAACCAGACCTGGTAGAGCGGGGCGGGGAAGGTGGCCCCCGCGCCCTCGAGGGTCACGCTGGCGGAACCAGGCTCCGGGGCCGTCATCGCGGGCGCCGAGCCGTCGGGCGCCATGCTCTGCGGCGCGCCCGTCGGTCCCTGGGTCGGCTCGGGCGTCGCGCCGGAGCTGCATGCGCCCACGAACAGCGCTGCGGCGAGGGCGACTGCGCCAACCCGCCGGGTCGAACTGAGTGTCACTGAGGACTCCTCCACATGACGGGCGGCGCGGAGCGCGCGCCGCCAGGACGTCTTGACTTCTCTGGCCGATTCAACGATCAGGTGGGGTCGTCAACGGCGGGTATCCGCTCCGTTAAGGAGCGGTTAACGCTGTGCCGCATTCAGCCGATACCCAACCCCTCGGACCGTGACCAGGTGCACCGGTCGTTCCGGGTCCGGCTCGAGCTTGGATCGAAGCCACCGGACGTGGACGTCGACGGTGCGAGCGCCGCCTTCGCGGCCCGGCCCCCACACGCGGTCGAGCAGCTCGCGGCGCGTGTACGCACGGCCCGGGTGGGAGCACAGCATGGCCAGCAGGCCGAACTCCTTGGGGCGGAGGTGGACGACCTCCCCCTCACGCCGCAGCTCGTGCGCAGCGAGATCGACCGCTCGAGCCCATCGCCGACCACGATCACGCCCGATGATCCAGCCCGGGCGCGCGCCTTCGCGTCGAGCCACGACAGGCGGCCGACGAGCTCTGCCGCCGGTGTCGCCGATGTGAGCGTGTCGTCGAAGCCCATGTCGAGCGCGGCGAGCCGCTCGTCGACGGCCTCGGGCGGCGCGAGATGGACGGCGCGCATCGTCGTCCGGCGACGCCGCTCGCCCGCGACCAGCTCCAGCGTCGTCCGGTCTGCCGGCGGCTGTGCGCACACGACGATCCGGGGACGCTCCGCGAGCAGCAGGTCGCGAAATCGGCGGGGATCGTCGAGGACCCGTACGATCGACACGCCAACCTGGCCGGGTACCGCCGAGGCGGGTCCGTCCGATGCCAGGATCAGCCACGCGGCGCGTTGAGCGGGCACCACGGTCGGCGCTGGCGGTCGGCGCTTGCGGAGATGGGACCCATGGACGATGGCCACGTCCGGGACCATCTCCGATCGGGGTCAACGGCCTGTTCGACGCGGATTAACAATTCGTGAACGCGACCGGTGACCGCGCATCAGGCGGCCGCCTGGGGCAGACTGGAACCCGCAGGCGTCGATGTCGTTCGGGGCCGGATGAGGAGCGGGCCGGATGCAGGATGGAGGGACCGAGGCGACTCCCAGCGCGGGGCTGCCCGAGGGCGCGTCCCAATCCGGAACAGCGAAGGCCGCCAACGGCTCCGCAACGGCGGCGAAGGCAGCCACGAAGGCCGAGCGCAAAGCCACCAAGGCCGAGCGCAAAGCCACGAAGGCCGAGCGCAAGGCGGCCGCGAAGGCGGTGAAGGGGGTGGCCAAGGCCGAGCGCAAGGCCGCAGCGAAGGCAAAGAAGGCAGCGGCGAAAGAAGCCGCCAAGGCGGAGCGAAAGTCAGCGAAATGCGTCGCGAGGGCGGCAGCGATTGCCGACCAAGGCAACGAGCCGGCTCCGAAACCGATTGCGGCGCGGGCGGCGCAGCCCAAACCCGCGGTCGCGCGCGATGTCGCGCCGGCATCCTCGACGCGCGTCCGGAAGGCCAACCCGCCGAGACGGCGCGCAGCGCAGGCACAGGCGTCGGGCCCGCGGGTCGACGGCGTGGGGGGCGCATCCGGGATGCTGCAGGAGGTCGCGGATCTCGTCCGCCAGGCTGCTGAGCCGGCGGCGTCGCGGATCGTGGAGCGCGTCGGGAGATCGGCAGGCGACCGATCTGTCGATGAGCCGGCCGCGGCGCCGGGGGCCGAGCCCACCGTTCTCGCCGCCGAGCCGGAGCCTGCGGACCTCGCCGCCGAGCCGGAGCCCACCGTTCTCGCCGCCGAGCCGGAGCCTGCGGACCTCGCCGCCGAGCCGGAGCCCACCGTTCTCGCCGCCGAGCCGGAGCCTGCGGACCTCGCCGCCGAGCCGGAGCCCACCGTTCTCGCCGCCGAGCCGGCCCTCGTCCAGGAACCGGAAACCTCCCTCCCCGGGGCCACACCGGCACCCGTCGCCGCCGACGTCGCGGGCCCTGTCCGGCCGACGCCCGGTGCCGCGGTTCTCACACCGGGTGCGGTCATCGGCGCCGCCGTCGACATCGGGGCCAACAGCGCCCACCTGCTGGTGGCGGCCGCTGGCGGTCACCGCGTCGAGCCGCTGCTCGACGAGTCGGTGTTCCTGGGACTGGGTGATCGGGTGACCGCCGGCGGGTTCATCGGCGCGCGCGCGCGCCAGGACCTGGTGAGCGCGCTGGTCACCTACGCGGCCACGGCCCGTCGCATGGGAGCGCGGGACATCACGATCCTGGGTACCGAACCGGTCAGGCGCGCGGCCGATGCCGCGATGCTGGTTCACGCCGTCGAGGCGGCGGCCGGCGTCCCACTGCACGTTCTGGGACACGACGAGGAAGCGATGCTCACGTTGCTGGGCGTCACCTCGGGTCGGCCAGTCCACACGGACATGCTGGTGGTCGACGTCGGGGGCGGCAGCTGCGAGCTCGTCCTCGCCGGCCGTGACGGCGTCGTCCAGGCGTCAGGCATCGCCCTCGGGTCAGCAAGGCTTACCCAGGACGTCGTCCGCACCGACCCGCCGACACTGCCCGAGATCGAGGCCATGCGCACCGGTGCCCGGACTGCGTTGGCCGGGGCTCCCGATGCCCATCCGGCCGACCTGGTCGCGGTCGGCGGCACCGCCTCGAATCTGCTCCGCCTGATGCCGTTGACCTCGCTGGACCGCGTGTTGACCCGTCGCCGGATCGCGGTCGCACTCGCGATGCTCACCGTCCTGCCCAGCGCCGAGGCGGCCGCGCGCCACCTGCTCCGCCCGCAGCGCGCCCGGATCCTGCCTGCCGGCGCAGTGATCGTGGATGCCGTCCTCGAGCGCTACGGCGTCGGTCACCTCCGGGTGGTGGAGGAGGGGATCCGTGAGGGAGCCGTGCTCGCCGCAGCGATCGCGGGGCCGGCGTGGCGGGACCGGCTCCCGGAGCTCGTGCGCGGCTGGTCCGACGGCGGTCTCCCCGTCGGCTGAGCGCCGGGCCCCATCGGTGATCGATGGGCTCACCTCGCTCCCTTGCCCGCCTTTGGCCGTTGGACCGGCAGGGGTCAAAGGGCAATCACACCATCAGGCGCCGGCTACATCCCGGCGACCAGCCGCCCCAGCGCGCGTCGGAAGGCCAGGCTCGACACGCCGCGCCACGGCGGTCCGACCGTGCGCCGCAGCCGGGCGAGCTCTCGTTCCCGGTCCACCAGATAGCGACCGATGGCCGCGCTCTCGAGCTCGGTCAGATCGCCCGCATGCTCCACGAGGAAGGCGCGCGCCAGGCCGGCCGCAACGTCCGCGTCGTGCAGCCAGCCGAGGTGATCCTGGAGCGCCACGATCTTCTCGATCACGGGACCTGCATCGCGACCCAGCACCTCGCGCACGAACTCCAGGGTGTAGCGCAGCCACTTGGCAGCGATGCGCAGCTCGTGGAGCGTGGTCACGTCGGCCCAGCGCATCACGGGCTCGTAGGCTCGGACTCCCTGGTACGCGGCCCAGATCCGCGACGGCATCGTGTCGCGAACGCGATGCGGATCCGTCGGCCCGACGTTGTGCACGCCCTGTCCCTCGGACTGCGCGAAGGCGAGGTAGTCGTCCAGCCAGCGCTGGTAGCCCCCGGAATTCGAGCTCCCGGACGAGCGCCGCCCGGGCGGTCTCGCGGCGATCCTGCCATGCGGCGATCAGCGGCTCGAGCGCCTGGGCCTCCATGGATGGCAGCCCGTTGCAATACGTCTCCGCCGCGTCGATCAGCACATCGAGGTCGCGCACGGCACCGAGGTCGGCGGCCACACGACGCAGGTGTCGCCGGTAGCGCCTGGTCCGACGGGGCTCGAAGGCGTCCCCGAACACACGCCAGGCTGCCCGCTGACGGCGGGTGGCAACCCGCATCCCGTGAAGCTCCTCCGCGTTGGCGCCGTCGCGTGCCCCTGCCTCGCGTGCCACCATCCGCGCCAGGTGGAACCGGAGAACCTTGCGCCCCGCCTCGGCGAGATGGTCGTCGGCGAGCACGCCCGGCGACTTGGGCACGAGGATCCGGGGGGCCTCGGGTTCGACGGGTGATGCAGGCGCCGCCGTAGCCGGCGGCCCCGGCGCCGCGTCGACGTCGGCCGCCGGCCGCGCAGCTGACGGGGCTGTGGCCGTGCCCCCCGGCGTGATGCCCGTGGCGGGGGGCGCCATCGTCTGAGCCGCGTCGCCGGGAAGCGGTCCGACCGGGATGGCTACCGGTGCCCGCCGCCGGCTCCGGGAGACCGCCTGAGACCCCGGGCGGGCGCCTGCCGCAGCGGTCGCTGCCGGTGGCTCCTCGACGGCTTCGCGTCGCTCGCGCCGCAGGGCATCGAGCGCCCGCTCGAGCTTCGACGCCTCGACCGAGACGAGCTCCTCGTGCTCGGCTAGCCGCTCCACGAGCGGTTCGAGCGCCGTCTCGTCTCCCTCGCGAAGCTCGAGCTCGAGCTCGGCGAACCGCTCGACGACCCGCTCCCCGACGATCACCTCCACGTCGTCGGCCGACACCTCCACGGCCGCGCCGTCACGCGCGAACTGCCGCCGGTGGCGGGTCTGGCGCAGCGTGACCAGCTCAGCCAGCTCGCGACCCGCGATGATTGCGGCAAGCGCGTCCCGGGCCACCGATGCCGGCCAGCCGGCGATCGGAGCGGCGGGATCGGCAGGTCCCTCGACCTCCCGGCGGCGATGAAGCGCCCCACCGTCGTCGTACCGACCCAGGCTCTTGAGGGTGATGACCGTGCCCTCGGCCGAGGTACGCAGACGCCCGGCGTAACCTGCCGCGGCCAGCGCGCCGTCCGCCGTGTCGACGTAGCGGTCGTCGTGGTGGACGGTCTCGATCGGCCCGGCCGCCGTGAACCCGCCGAGGTCGTCGGCGGCCAGCAGGCGCTCGCCGGTTGCGACGTCGGTCATCCGGTACTTCAGCTCGACCTCCAGCGGCGTGGCGACGCCCAGGGGTCTGCCCGGGTCGTCATCGGGCGCGTCCGACCCGGCGATCGGCGACGTGTCCGTGTCGGTCGTCACGCGCGCGGGTCCATCGAGCCGGCGTTGGCGTGCGGTCGCCGCGGGACGTCGGCCTGGGCAGCGGCCTTCTCCGCGTCGTCCTTGAGCACCGCGAACGTGTCGACCGATCCTTCAGCCGACTCGATGACCTCGGTGCGGAGCCAGTGCCCGTCCGTGCCCAGCTGCCAGGAGCGACGATCGTCGGCGAGCATGACCTCGATGATCCGGGCGAGGCGTGCCTGCGCCTCGTGATCCTCGACCGGGGTGACGACCTCGACCCGCCGATCGAGGTTGCGCTCCATGAGGTCGGCCGACCCGATGTACCACTCGGCTCGCCCCCCGTTGGTGAACATCCAGATCCGGGAGTGCTCGAGGAACTCACCCACGATCGATCGCACCCGGATGTTGTCGGACACGCCCTCAACCCCCGGCACGAGGCAGCATGAGCCGCGCACGATGCAGTCGATCGACACGCCCGCTCGGGAGGCCTCGTAGAGGGCCTCGATCACCTGGCTGTCAACGAGCGAGTTGACCTTGAGCACGATCCGCGCGGCCTGGCCGGCGCGCGCATTGAGCGTCTCGCGCTCGACCAGCTCCAGGAACCGGGCGCGCAGCGTGAGCGGTGCCACCAGCAGGCGGCGGAAGACCCGCTGGCGCGACAGGCCGGTGAGCGTGTTGAACAGGTCGGTGACGTCGGCGCCCAGCTCCTCGCGACAGGACAGCAGGCCGAGGTCCACGTACAGGCGCGCGGTCTTGGAGTTGTAGTTGCCGGTGCCGATGTGGACGTAGCGGCGCAGGCCGCTGCCCTCGCGCCGCACCACCAGCGCGACCTTGGAGTGGGTCTTGAGCCCCACCAGGCCGTAGACCACGTGGGCGCCCGCCTGCTCCAGCCGGCGGGCCCAGACGATGTTGTTCTCCTCGTCGAACCGGGCCTTGATCTCGACCAGCACGACGACCTGCTTTCCCTGCTCGGCCGCCCGGATGAGCGCCTGCACGATGGGCGAGTCGCCCGAGGTCCGGTACAGGGTCTGTTTGATCGTGAGGACCTCGGGGTCGTCCACGGCCTGGGCGAGGAAGCGCTCGACCGATGCGGTGAACGACTCGTACGGATGGTGGAGGAGGATGTCGCCCGCGCGGATCTGGGCGAACATGTCGATCGGCTCGTCCTCATCAGGCGGCATCAGCCGCTGGGGGATGACCGGCACGTACGTGGGCGCCTTGAGATCCGGCCGGTCGAGGTCCACCAGCTGCCACAGTGCGGTCAGGTCGAGCGTGCCCGCGATCTCGAAGCAGTCCTCGTCCCGAACGCCGATGCCCTTGATCAGGATCCGCCGGGTCATCTCGGGCATCGACCGCTCGACCTCGAGCCGCACCGCCTCCCCGAACCGGCGGCGCCGGACCTCCTCCTCGATGGCGAGCACCAGGTCGTCGGCCTCGTCCTCTTCGATCGCGATGTCCGCGTCGCGGGTCACCCGGAACAGGTGGGTCTCGACGATCTCCATGCCCTGGAACAGCTCGTCGAGGTTGGCCTCGATGACCTGGTCCAGGAGGACGAACTTGTTCCGCTCGACCGCGAACAGGCGTGGCAGCAGCGGCGGGATCTTGACCCGCGCGAACCGCCGCTCGTCGGTGTCGGGATCCACGAGCCCGACCGCGATCGACAGCGACAGGGTGCTGATGTACGGGAATGGGTGCCCGGGATCGACGGCGAGGGGGGTGAGCACCGGGAAGATCTCGTCATGGAAGCGCCGGCGCAGCGTCTGGTGGTGGTCGGGGACATCGTCGTAGTCGACGATCTCGACGCCCTCGGTGACCAGCTCCTCGCGGATCGCCGCCCAGATCGCGGCGTGCTCGGCGACAAGCTCCCGGACGCGGACCCGGATCGCATCCAGCTGCTGGCCGGCAGTCAGCCCGTCCAGGGAGTGATGTGCCCCGCCCGACTGGTGCTGGCGCCGCAGGCCGGAGACGCGGACCTGGAAGAACTCGTCGAGGTTCGAGGCGAAGATGGCCAGGAACTTCACCCGCTCGAGCAGCGGGTTGCGCGAGTCGGCCGCCTCGTGAAGAACACGCGCGTTGAACTCGACCCAGGACAGCTCGCGGTTGAGGAGCGGGTTCCGGTTGTCGCGAGCACCGCGTCGGCGCCCGCGGCCGGCGGCGCGCGGTCCGGATGCGGGGCGTACGGCGGTCATGGTCCTCTCGGTGCTCGGGCCGAGCAGGGCGACGCGTCCGCGGGCGTCACTGGACGCAACACAACCGATCCCGGCCGGGACCGCCGAGGATAGCACGCTGGGGGTCGCGGACCCTACTGCCGTACGGCCCTCGATCGCCGCCCACGATGACCTGCGACGGCCCGCGGACACACGGTGCGCGGCGGCCGTAGCCGTACCTCGATCAGCCCTCGGGCACGTACCGCCGCTCGCCGGTGCGAGGGTCCTGGAACACGCGCATCGTGACGCCGGTGGTCGGGTCGACGAACCGCTCCTCGGTCGCACGGAAGCGGCCCTCGGCCGGGCGCGGCTCGCCGCCGCCCGGCCCGTGACCGGCCCCGGTGCGCTCGGCGTCGAGTGACCGGTAGCGAGTTCGCTCGAGAATGACGGCGGTGAGGAGGATCGCGCCCGGCACGAACAGCATCAGGGCCGCGGGCAGGCTGCTGTTCGGGCCCGGAATGGAGGCGATCGCGATCCCACCCAGCAGCATCAGCGCCCCCAGGGCGCCGAGCAGCATGCGAGCGATCGCGACCCCCACGAGCGCTACTCGACGGTCTGGGGTGCGCTCGCGTCAGGCGCGATCACGACGGCCGTGCCGTAGGCCACGATCTCGGACATCGTGCCCGCCAGCTCCGATGAGTCGAAGCGCATCGAGATGACGGCGTTGCCACCCACCAGCGCCGCGTTCTGGACCATTCGGTCGACGGCCTGTCGCCGGGTGTCCTCGAGCAGGCTCGTGTACTCGTGGATCTCGCCGCCGCCGATGGAGCGCAGTCCGGCCAGCAGGTTGCCTCCCAGGCCACGGCTGCGGACGACCACGCCGAACACCTGTCCCTTGGTCTCAGTCACCCGATGGCCCGCCACGAACGGCGTGGTCGCGATGATCATCGATTGCCTCCATGCCAGTGCGGCTGTGCGACACCTGAGGCGTCGCCGGAGTCCGCGTGATCTTGGTGCCGCTGGGCGCGTTCGCGGGTGCAGTCGGCGCACGGGCATTGCGCGCGCAGCAGCTGGAACGTGTGGAAGCCCGTCGCGTGACCGTCAGCCCAGGTCGGCTGGATCGCGTACGACCCGACGAGGGCCACGTCGGCCAGCCGCGTCTGCTCCGGTGTCAGGGTGGGGTTCGTGTCGAGCCACCCGGGCTGGCCGGCCTCTCCCCGACAGTAGGCGCACGGGCACAGCCAACGGAGCGTGACGGTCTCATAGACGGTCCGGTGGCCGTCGGCCCAATCCAGGGACACGGTTCCAGCCTGGCGGTCGGCGTCGATGCGCACCGGGGTCGTTCGGTTCGAATCCTGCACGCGCCGGATCGTACTCCGGTTTCGACCACCACCCGATCGCGGATCGGCGGCCCGCGCAAACCAGGACCTTCACCCAACGATCCGGCAGGACCTTCCCCGAGTGGTCGGTGGGCGCGGGGCCGCTATCCTCGGGACCGGATGAACCGTCACCCCGTGCCGCACGTCCGCGCATGACGCTGGTCGTCGACCACCTGACCAAACGCTTCGGGTCCGTTCTGGCCCTCGACGACCTGGTGTTCGAGGTCGCCCCGGGACAGGTGTTCGGGTTCCTCGGCGCCAACGGATCCGGCAAGACCACAACGATGCGGATCGCGCTCGGGGTGCTCGAGCCCGATTCAGGGCGCGTCACCTGGCGGGGAACGGAGAGTCATCGGCTGCCGCGCTCCACGTGGGGATACCTGCCCGAGGAGCGCGGCCTGTATCCGCGCATGCGGGTCCGGGATCAGCTCGCCTTCTTCGCCGGTCTGCACGGGGTGCCTGCTCACCGCGCGGACCGGGAAGCCGTGGCCTGGCTACGACGCTTTCGGGCGGAGGACCTCGCCGAACGCAAGGCGGAGCAGCTGTCCAAGGGTAACCAGCAGAAGGTCCAGTTCATCGCCGCCGTTCTCCACGATCCCCAGGTGCTGCTGATGGACGAGCCGTTCACGGGCCTCGATCCCGTGAACGTGATGCTTCTCCGCGAGGCATTCCTCGAGCTGCGGGACCGGGGCCGGACCGTCGTGTTCTCGACCCACCAGATGGAGGTCGCCGAGGCGCTGTGCGAGTCGGTGGCGATCATCGACCGGGGGCGAATCGTGGTCGGGGGTCCGCTTCGGGAGGTCCGCCGATCGACCGGGCGGCGGATGGTCGTGATCTCCGTCGCCGACGATCACCGGCTGCCCTGGCTGGCGGCCGTGCCGGGGACCCGGATCATCCGGGCAGGCATGGACCGCTCCTCGGTCGAGCTGGATCCGGGCGTCGAACCCGAGGCCGTGCTCGCGGCCGCGGTGGCCGCGGGTGCTCGCGTCGTCCATTTCGAGGTCGCCGATCCAACGCTCGAGCAGGTGTTCATCGATCACGTGGGCCATCCGGTTGCCGAGGAGACCCACCTCGCACCGGCGGGCACCCGGGCCGACGCGGCATGAGCGGGATGGACCCGCCGGTTGATCATCCCGGCCGTGCCGGCGACAGCGGTCCAACCGGCGGTGGTGAGGGCATCGGCAACGGCGGCCGAACGCACGGCAACGGGGGCATCGGCAACGTCTGGCTGATCGCCCGCCGCGAGTACGTTGAGCGCGTCCGGTCCCGGGCGTTCGTGTTCTCGACCCTGCTGCTGGTCGGGCTGGCGGTCGTGGTGGCGCTGATCCCGCTCGGCGTCCGGCTGGTCGATCGGGTGACCGTGACCCGGATCGGGATCGTCGCGCCGGAGGCAGCGCTGGCAGACCGTGCCGTGTCGGTGATGGACGAGTTCCTCAACGCCCAGCTGTCGGCCGGCGATGGTGGAAGCAAGTCGTTCGTATTCGAGCGGATCGACGATCCGGCGACCGCCGCGGCGGACGTACGCGAGGGCGCGCTGGCCGGCGCCGTCCTGATCAGCCGTAACAGCGGTGGCGGTCTCGACTTCCAGGTGCTGAGCGCCGGCGCGCTGAGTCCCGACCGCGCGCAGCTGCTCCAGATCGGTGCGTTCGGCGTCGGCGTCCTCGACTGGACCGCGTCGCAGCCGGCCACCACTCGCCCGTTCACGATCCCCGGCTTCGCGGTCGTCGATGTCGGCGCCGCGACCGGGACCGGCGACGCGATGCAGATCGACACGGCGCAATACGCGAGCCGGCGGATCGTCGGCATCGTGTTCGTGGTCCTCTCGTTCCTGACGCTGGTGTTCTACGGCCTGTGGGTGGCGTCCGGCGTCGTGGCCGAGAAGGCGAACCGGGTCATGGAGCTGCTGATCTCCGCGGCCACGGCTCCTCAGCTCGTCGGCGGCAAGATCATCGGCATCGGCTTGGCCGGTCTGACGCAGGTGGGCCTGGTGCTCGCGCCTGCCCTCCTTGCACTGGTCGCGTCGGGCGCGATCGGCAACGCGATCCTGGGCGAGGACCAGGCGCCCGTCGCCTCGCTCGGAGGTCTGTCACCGGGCCTGCTGGCGGCGTTCTTCGTCTACTTCGTGCTCGGCTTCGCCCTGTACGCGGCGCTGTACGCCGGTGCCGGCTCGCTGCTCAGCCGCGCCGAGGACCTCCAGACGATCGCGCTGCCGCTCTCGATCCCGGCGGTCGCCGGCTACTTCCCCGCCGTCCTCGCTCTATCCGGTGGCGCCGGCACGA
The DNA here is from genome assembly GCA_963713095.1 of uncultured Chloroflexia bacterium. Taxonomy (GTDB): domain Bacteria; phylum Chloroflexota; class Limnocylindria; order Limnocylindrales; family CSP1-4; genus CAIXZV01. Next base: position 250,341 of record CAVQKK010000003.1, on the reverse strand, counting down.
TCATCCGGCTCGCCTCGTTCGTGCCGCTCTGGAGCCCGTTCGTGATGATGGCTCGTCTGTCGATCGGGCAGGTGGAGCCGTGGGAGCTGGCCCTGTCCATCGGTCTGCTCCTGGCGACGGTGCCCCTCGTCACGCTGCTCGCGATCCGTGTCTATCGCGCGGGCGTGCTGATGTACGGCCAGCCGCCGACGGCGGGCACGTTCCTCCGCGCCCTTCACGGCTAGGGCCGACGGACGATCCCGGGTCAGCCCTCGGGCTCGTCGGCGAACGGAAGGCGACGGAACAGCGCGAGGACGGGCGCGGTGCCCGTTCCGGCCGGGTCGCCATCGGGGTCCACCCCGCCGGCTGAGGGTGGCGGCGCATCCGTTCCGTCAGGCATCGGTCCGGCCGGGATCGAGCGCCAGAGGGTGCTTCTCACGCCCGGCAGGTAGGGGCTCGACCGGCGGCGCGCCAGGACTCCGCCGATGCCCTGCAGGGTCACCGCGGCGTGGAGCGCGCGGCCCTCGCCGCCGATCGAGGGCACCATGACCACCTCATCGCCCGGCCGCAGCACCCGTCGGAGCGCGGCGCGCCGGCGATCGAGCGGCTGGTTCAGCAGCCACCGGCCATCGAGATGGAGCAGGTCGAACACGAGGTAGGCGACGGCCCGGCCCGGCCGTCCGTTGAGACGCGCTCGCAGCGCGTCGTCGTCCGCCCGTCCCTGGGCATCGACGACCACCAGCTCGCCGTCCAGCACGGCCGATCTGGCGGCCACCCGCACCGCCAGCCCGGCGAGCTCCGGCAGCCGCCCGATCAGCTCGTGACCGGCGGGGTCGACCAGCCGCACCTTGCCGCCGCCGGCACGGTCCGATGGTCCGATGAAGGCGAGGGTGCGGTGACCGCCCCAGGTCGGCTCGAACAGGAAGTCGGGCGAGTCGAATGGATCCTGGCGTGGTGTCGGCCACATGGGCGCCACGTCGCCGGGGCTGGGGAGCGCCGGCTCGAACCGGAGCGAGAGCTGCTCGGCCATGGGCACCCTCGATGGTAGTCCCTCGTGCGGCGATAGACTGCTCGTAGATCCCGCCCGAGCCACGGTGCCGCGACCGCGCGCCTGGCTCCATCCAGCCCCCTTCGCGGAGGAGCCCGTGCCTCGACCCGCGCGCCCGGAAGACCTGTACCGGATCCTGGTCCCGTTCGATCCGCGCCTTTCGCCCGACGGACGCCAGGTCGCGTTCGCCGTAAAGGCCACGGCCGTGGGTAACGCCGCCTATCGCCATGCCATCTGGTCGGCCCCGGTCGACGGGTCGGCTCCGGCGCGACAGCTGACCCTCGGCGCGCGTACGGACCGGCATCCAAGGTACTCGCCGGACGGGCGCACGTTGGCGTTCCTCTCGGACCGCCGCCTGTATACGGAGGAGGAGCCGGATCGCCCTCGCCGGCCCCGCGACCGGGAGGACTTTGACCAGGTCCACCTGCTGCCGCTCGACGGCGGGGAGGCCCGCAGGATCACCGACCTGCCGCGTGGCGTGACCGAGTTCGCCTGGTCGCCCGATGGGAGCACGCTGGCCGTCCTCACGAGCTCGCTGGGGGCAACTCCGGCCCAGGAGGCGCGCCGCCGCCGCCGACCCCCGAAGCCGAAGCCGGGTGAGACGCCGCTGTCGGACTACCGATATCTGGATCGTCTCGGCTACCAGCACAACGGGACCGGGTTCGTCGACGACCGGGAGGTGCACCTGTGGCTCGTCGACACCGAGACCGGCAGGGCGCGCCCGCTCGTCGTCGGCCCGTCGGCCGAGACCTCGCCCGCCTGGTCGCCGGACGGGACCCGGATCGCGTTCGCTGCGAACCGCCATCGCGACCCGGACATCGACGCACGCTCCGCCCTGTTCGTCGTGGACGTGGCGAGCGGCGAGGTCACGCCCGTCGCCTCCGGCCCTGACGCCATGTTCGTGACCCCCACCTGGACCGCTGACGGCGCGGCCGTCCTCGCGCTCGGCGACCGCTTCCCGAGGGCCGGGTACCGCTCCGGGATCTGGCGGTTTGCCGCCGACGGCTCCGACTCGGCCCCGGGCGCGGGCCACGACCTTCTGGCCGGCAGCGAGCTCAAGCCGGACGCAGCCATGAACAGCGACGTGACCCTCGGCGAGGGCGCGCGACTGGTCACCGCCGGTGACGGCCGGTCGGTCCTGTTCAGCGCGCCGGTCGACGGCAGCGTCGAGCTGTGGCGGCTGCGGATCGATGGCAGCGGCCGGCCCGAGCGGTTGACCGCGGACCGGCACTACCTGTCGGGTTGGGATGCCGGTGCCGACGGCGACCGGGAGGTCGCGGTTGCCGTCCGGTCTGCGGGAACCGTGCTGCCCGAGGTCGTCGCCTATGACCTCGGGCCGGGACGCGAGAAGCGACCGGTAGCCCCGCGAAGCCTGACGAGCCTCAACGGTGCTCTGGCGGACGAGATCTCCTGGGTGGAGCCGCAGGAGCGGCGGTGGCAGAGCGACGGGCGCGAGATCCAGGGCTGGCTCCTGTCGGCCGGGATCGGCCGGCAGCCGCTGGTGCTCGAGATCCACGGCGGTCCCCATACCCTCTACGGCTGGTCGCCGATGCTCGAGTGGCAGATCCTGGCTGGAGCGGGCATGTCCGTCCTCGCGTCCAACCCCCGCGGCTCGGAGGGGTACGGGGAGGCGTTCAATCGAGCCAACCTGGGTGACTGGGGCGACGGACCGATGACCGACGTGCTGGCCGGCGTGGATCAGGCAATCGACGATGGGATCGCCGATCCCGACCGGCTGGGCGTCACGGGCGGCTCGTACGGCGGTTACCTGACCAACTGGATCATCGGCAGCACCGAGCGGTTCAAGGCCGCGGTCACCTGCCGCTCGGTCGTCGACATGCGCACCCTCTTCCTCACCGGCGACATCTCGGGCGGCGAGTGGGCGTGGGTCGAGTTCGGGCGCAAGCCCTGGGAGGACGCTGCGTACTTCGACCGGATCTCGCCGCTGTCGCTCGCGCCGAACATCAGGACCCCACTGCTGATCCAGCACGCGGAGCACGATCTGCGGACGACGATCGCCCAGGCAGAGGCGCTGTTCACGGTCCTTCGCTCGCTGCGCCGGCCGGTGCGCTTCATGCGCGTGCCGCGTGAGAGCCACGAGCTGACGCGCGGCGGGACCCCGTTCCGTCGCGTCGAGAACCTGGTCCAGGTGCGCGACTGGTTCCTGCACTTCCTGGTCCGAGACGAGCGCAGGCTGCCACCGCCACCCCGCAACCGCGCGGGCCGCTGACTCGCAAAGGATCTTTGTGCGTCGCGCACAAGAATCCGCTATTGAGCGCAGCCAGGACCCGCCTCAAGCCAGGCACGAGCCCCAAGATCTTGGTCCAGGCGCCCAAGAATCGCCCACTTCGCTACCTTCTCGACACCCACGGCGGGTCGATCACCGCGTAGGTTTCGCGCAGCGCCGTCCCCGTGTCGGAGAGGGGCGGGCAAGCCGGAGCGTGCTGAGTGGCCGATCTGATCCTGCCCCTGGCGCTGATCCTGATCGCAGCCGAGGTGGGGGCGGCGCTCGCCCACGTCGCCCGGCTGCCGCGCGTGGTGGGCCAGATCGGGGCGGGACTGATCATCGGGCCCAGCGTGCTGGGTGTGGTGACCGACGATTCGGTGATCAAGTTCATGGCCGAGCTCGGTGCCCTGGCGATCCTCGGGACCGCCGGCCTGGAGACCAACCTCACGGCGATGCGCAAGGTCGGCCGGGCGGCACTGCTCGCCGCGGTGGGCGGGGTCGTGCTGCCGTTCGCGATGGGGTACCTCGTCGGGGAGGCGTTCGGGCTCGACGAGGTCGCCTCGCTGTTCTGCGGCGCCACCCTGGCCGCCACCAGCGTCGGGATCACGGCGGCGACCCTCCAGGCCCTCGACCTCGTCAACGGCGTTGCCGGGCTCACGATCCTGGGCGCCGCGGTGATCGACGATGTCCTGGGGCTGGTCGTCCTCGCGCTGGTCGTGGCGGACGCCGGCTCGGCGTCGTCGCCGCTGGCCGTGATGTTGCCGATGACGATCACGATCGTCCTCGCGCTGCTCGCGCTCCGCCACCTGCCGGATCACCTCAGCCGGGTGTTCGAGATGCTCCACATCAGGGGCGGTGGCCTCGCCGCCGCGCTCGGCTTCGTGCTGCTGGTGGCCTGGGCCTTCGAGGCCCTCGGGGGTCTGGCGGGGATCACCGGCGCGTACGTCGCGGGGCTGGCCCTGGCCGGCTCGCCGATGGCCGAGCGGCTCAAGGACGGGCTGATACGCGCCGGGGAGGCCCTGTGCGTACCCGTGTTCTTCGTCGCCATCGGCCTGGCCGCGGATCTCCGTGCGGTCCCACCGGTCCTGCCGCTTGCGCTTGCGCTGCTGGGTGTGGCGGTGCTGGGCAAGGTCATCGGGTGCGGGATCGGTGCTCGTCTGGGTGGGCTGTCAGGCGCCGACGCCGGCCTCGTGGGCTGGGGGATGGTGGGTCGCGGCGAGGTGGCGCTCGTGGCCGCGACCGTCGGGCTCGAGGCGGGCGCCATCGACACGGGGGTGTATGCCGCGGTGGTGCTGCTGGCCGTGGTGACGACCGTGATCGCGCCGATCGGCGTGACGCTCTGGAGCCGCGGCATCCACGTCCCGGCCATCTCACCGGCGATGCCGGTGCTGGTGCCGGTCCGGATCCCGTCGCTGGACGGCGAGTGATCGTTCAGGCGTCGTCCCGGCCGCGCCGCGCCCTGGGCCGGCGGACGGACGGGCAGGGGGGCGGCCCCCACCACAACGAGCCGGCGTCCAGGCCGGTCTGAGGTCAGCCCGATGACGGTGACGGGCCGCGGCTCCGCCGGACCCGCCATCGTTCCGGCCGCCCGGCCGGAGCAGCCCAGCCATCGCCATCCAAATCGAATGGACAGGGAGGAGGGACCATTGAGAAAGCGACGTGTGCTGATTGCCGGTCTGGTGACCGCGGCTCTGATGGGACCGCTGGCCGCGTCGGCCATGGCGGCCGACCCTGACACGAAGACGATCGTCACCGCCATCGATGCCGTCTGGGTGATGCTGGCCGGTGCGCTGGTCTTCCTGATGCAGGCGGGTTTCGCGCTCGTCGAGGCGGGCTTCACGCGGGCCAAGAACACCGCCAACATCGCCATGAAGAACTTCATGGACTTCTCGGTCGGTGCCCTCGTCTACTGGGCGATCGGGTTCGGGCTCGCCTACGGCGGATCGACCCTGGGCGGCTTCGTCGCCTACGGCGGGATCGGCGACGCCTTCTTCCTGAGTGACACCGGGCAGAGCACGAGCTGGTTCTTCCAGGTGGTGTTCGCGGCTACGGCCGCGACGATCGTGTCCGGCGCGATGGCCGAGCGCACCAAGTTCTCCTCGTACCTGATGTACACGGTGTTCATCTCCGGGTTCATCTACCCGATCGTGTCGCACTGGGCCTGGGGTGGTGGCTTCCTCTCGACGCTGTCCACGCCGTACATCGACTTCGCAGGTTCGGGCGTCGTGCACCTCACCGGTGGCGTGGCGGCTCTCGCCGGCGTGCTCGCTCTCGGCCCGCGGATCGGGAAATACGACGCCAACGGCAAGGCGCAGCCGATCCCCGGCCACTCGCTGCTGCTGGCCACCACGGGCGTGTTCCTGCTGTGGTTCGGCTGGTACGGCTTCAACGGCGGCTCGACCCTGGGAGCGGTGGGCAAGGACTTCTCGTCGGTGATCGTCACCACGACGCTGGCCGCGGCAGCCGGCGGCACGGCCGCGATGTTCACGGCCTGGGCCTACCCCGTGTACGGAAAGCCTGACCCGGGCATGACGCTGAACGGCTGCCTCGCCGGCCTGGTCGGCATCACGGCCGGCTGTGCCAGCGTGGACAACCTGGGAGCGGTGATCATCGGCCTGGTGGCGGGCGTGATCGTCGTGTTCTCGGTGGTCATCATCGACCGGATGCAGATCGACGATCCGGTGGGCGCGATCTCCGTCCACGGTGTTGCCGGCATCTGGGGTGTGCTCGCGGTCGGGTTGCTCGACACCGTCGAAGGGACCGGGCTGCTCGTGGGCGGCGGCGTCGATCAGTTCATCTCCCAGGCCATCGGCGTCGTGTCGATCGTGGTCTGGACGTTCATCACGTCTTCGGCCGTGTTCTGGGTGATCAAGCTGACGGTCGGTCTCCGGGTTCCGCCGGAGGTCGAGATCGCCGGGCTCGATCGGATCGAGCATGGGGCCGTGGCGTATCCGGAGTTCATGGAGCAGCTCGCGGAGCCGGAGGTCCTCGACCCCGTGGCATAGGGGGGATGCGGCGCGGCGTGGATCACGCCGCGCCGCATGATCGCGGCGTGTGCTGCCATGTCAGGGGCTGTACCGCCGTCCAGGACCGGCCCTGCGCGGGATCCGCGCGGGGCCGGTTCGCGTTTGGGGTCCACGGCCGCGCGATGTAGGCTCGCCCCATGATCAGATCTGTGACCCGAAGGGGACCAACCGCCGTGCCCGCCCGGGCCGGAGGGATCGACACGCCGTGCCGCCGGTGATCCCGTTCATCGCCGTCTCCGGGAGCCATCGCCAGGTCGGGCGTGCCGTGGGCGAGGCGACGGCCGACGTCGTGCGCCGGGCGGTCGAGCTCGATGCCGAGCTGCCGCCGGGCCGCACGCGGGACGAGCAGCTGGCCCTCGCGCGCCGGTACCGGGATGCGACCCTGCGGGCGACGCCCTGGCTGGTGGACGAGATCGACGGGGCGGCCGAAGGCGCGGGCGTGGACCCGCTGGCCCTGTTCGCCGTCTCGATCGAGGAGATCTGGACGGTGCGGCCGTCGCAGGCGACCGGGGGCGCGGTGGTGGACGGCCGGTGCACCGACATGGTGGCCGGACCGCCGGCCACCGCCGACGGCCACCTTTGGGTTGCCCACAACAACGACCTGTCGCCCGCCTCCGAGGCTTCGATCGTCGCCATCGAATGGCGGGTGCCCGGCGAACCGGTGGTGCTCTCGCTCGGGATCGGGCCGTGGATCAGCGTGGGCTGGAGCTCGGCCGGCCTGTCGCTGACCGGCAACGAGCTGTCGCCCAACGACGAGCGCATCGGGGTGCCGCGGCTGCTGATGGTCCGCGAGCAGCTGACGGCCCGGACGCTCGACGATGCGGTGACGATGACCCTGCGTCCTGATCGGGCGTCGTCGTACAACACTGTCCTCGCGCACCGCGACGGGCGGGTCGTCAATGTCGAGGGCTCCGCCACCGACGCCGAGCTCACCGGCCTGTCCCCGGCGGGGACGCTCGCCCACACCAACCACTACGCGTGCGAGCGGATGCTTCCGTTCGACGGTGATCCGGACTACGCGCGCCGGTCCGCCGTGCGGCTGGGGCGTGCCGTTGAGCTGCTCGATGGCTCCGCCGGGGCCGGCCCGGAGCCCGGCTCGATCACCCCCGACGTCCTTCGAACGTTTCTCGCCGACCACGGTTCGCGGCCCTCGATCTGCCGCCACGAAGATGGTGCGGAGACCACGACCACGGCGTTCTGGTGCCTGGCCGACGTCTCAGCGAGCGAGATCGAGTACGGCCGTGGACCCCGCTGCCGCGGTGACGAGGCCGCGAGCTACCGGTTCGGCTGAAGCGCTGCGTGGCCGGCTGGGTACCCGGTCGACGGCTGCTCCCCTGCGGCGCCGTTCGTTCCGGCTCCCGATCGAGTTTCCGCCACATATTCCAAGAACGACTACAAGGCAGCCGATGCGTGCCTCGGATCAAAGCCGTCGCGCTCGGATGGGCGGGAGCGGCTGAGTTTCGGCGGAACCGCGCTGAATGGGCGCTCTTCCGGGCATTGCGGCCGAGGTGACGGTGTCGAGCAGTCGTGCTCTGGCTGACCGACGGCTTATCGCTGACTCGATGTGCACCACGCCAAGCGAGTGCCGGCAACCGGGGTCCCGCCGTTGAGCGAGCGACGGCCGACCATGACAGGCGTCCGGGCGATGCGCGGCCTGTTCCGCTCGGGCCGGCTGCAATCGAGCGGGGCTGCCTCGATGGCGTCCGGGAGTCAGCCCGCGGTTGCGATGGGCAGCAGGGCGTCGAGGCCGGCGAGGCGCGTCGCGCCGGGCACCTTGCCCGCCAGGAAATCGAGCACGATCGCCGTCTGACGGATCCGCTCCTCGACGTCGAAGGACGAGTGACCGGTCGTATAGGTGTAGATCTGCGGCTCGACGCCGCGCGCCCGAAGGCGATCGACGTAGTTCCAGACCTGCCGGATCGGGCAGCGAGAGTCGTTCTCTCCGGCGAGGATCAGGAGTGGGGCACGGACGGCGTCCACGTACGTGATCGGGTTGCGTTCCACGAACAGCCGGGGCGCCGTCTCGGGAGACCCGCCGAACAGGGCACGGTCGAGCGCCTGGAGCATGGGCGCCTCGTCCTCGTAGGCGGCCACGTAGTCCGCGACGGGCACCCCGCCGATGCCCGCGACCCACCGATCGGGGTGCCGGCCAAGGCCCAGCAGGGTCACGTACCCGCCCCAGGACCAGCCGGCCAGCACCGCCCTGGCCGGGTCAGCGAGCCCTCGCCCGGTCAGGTCGTCCAGGCCGGCCAGCACGTCCTCGAGCTCCAGGAACCCGACATTGCCGGTGAGCTCGTCGCGCCATGCCTGCCCGAAACCCTCCGAGCCGCGGTAGTTGACCATGGCGACCAGGAACCCTGCGTCGACGTGAGCCAGCACGTCGGGCGCCCAGCGGTCCATGTCGAGGGAGTGCGGGCCGCCGTGGACACGCATCATCACCGGCCACGGACCCTCGCCCTCCGGGCGCACGATGAACCCGTGGACCCGCTGGCCCGCTGGGTTCTCGAACCACCACGTCTCGAACGGCCGGCCGTCCGGGGCCGATGGGCCGTCGGGGACGAGCAGCTGCGCCGACGAGCCGACGGCGAGCAGGCGTGCCGGATGCTCGCCTCGATGAATGCGGTACCAGACGGCGCCGTCGGGCCGGACCGCCGCCGCGGTGATCGAGCCGGTCTCGTGGTCCAACGGCGTGACGGTCCCCGTGGCGAGGTCGTAGCGGTGCAGGCGGTGGCGACCCTCGACGAGCTGGAGCAGCAGCAGCGCCGACGCGTCCGGCCACCAGTCGACGGGCTCGACGGGTCCGTCCAGATCGATGGCCAGGTCGACGACCTCGCCGGTCGTGGTGTTCCATACGGCGGGCCGCCGCTCGCCGGTGCGCTCGTGGGTGATGGCCATCCGCTGGTCGCCCGGGACCGGTGAGAACCCGAACCCGGACAGCTCGAGGCCCGGATCACGGAGCTCGGCGACCATCGAGCCCGTCCCGGCGTCGATGGCGCGCAGCGACGCGTGGAGCACGTCCCCGTCCTCCATCACCTCCAGCACCGCGATGGCGTCGTCGGCCGTGAGCGCGCCCCGATCCACGGATCCGGCCATGCCCCAGCCGCCCGCCAGCCGGACCGGCTCCGGGTGCTCGTGCACGCGATGGGCGTGCCCCCCGCTGTCCGCCGTCCAGACCGAGAAGCCGGTCTCGGTGCTCACGGCCGCGATCGTCCGCGTGCGCCCGATCGCGAGCCCCTCGGACCAGCCCCTGGGCAGGCCGTCGATCAGCGGCTCCGCGGGGCGATCCTCGTCAAATGGCGAGATGACCCAGGCTCCCGTCTCGGCACCGGTCTCGTCCCTGAACCAGATCACGCCGGTCCCATCGCGCGTCGGGCGTCCCTCGAGCACCCCGACCGGATCGCTGGTTACCCGCCGGCGGCGGCCGGTGGCTCGATCCCAGGCGTGCAGCTGATAGCTGCCGCTCTCGGTTGAGGCAACGACGAGCCGGTCGGGTGCGTCGTGGGCCCAGGAGGGAAAGGACAGGATGGGCGCGCGGAATCGCCGCTCCCATGCGGGCAGATCAGACATGTGAGGCAGGGTACCGCTCGACGGCGGCCAGCCGCGCGTCGTCCCGCCGACTGGCGTTGCAGCGCCGGCCCGGCGGATCGGCGCGACGCTCGGTTCAGCGGCGGTTGGACCGCGCCGCTCGGCCTTCTGTTTCGGTGATATCTGATCGTTCAGTATTGACTGAAATGAATGACAGGGATACCGTGGAGCGGTGAACGAGTCAGAGGCCCGGTTCGTCGAATCGCTCGAGCAGCACCTGGTGCGGCGCGGGCTTGCGCCCATGCCATCGCGCGTCTGGGCCTGGCTGCTCGTCTGCGACCCGGCCCAGCAGACGGCCGAGGAGCTGGCGACCGCGCTGCACGCGAGCCGCGGGGGAATCAGCGGAGCCATGCGCGATCTCGACCGGTGCGGATCATCCGTCGTACCCGCCGGCCGGGCGAGCGGCGCGAGTGGTTCTTCATCCAGAGCGGGAGCGTCAAGCAGCTGATCGCCTCGATGGAGGGCGTGCTGCGTGAAGGCCGCGAGATCGCCGATGAAGGCCTGGCCGCGATCTCGACCCGTCCGGCGGAAGCTCGCGCGAGGCTCCAGGAGTTCCGCGATGTCTACGCTTACTACGAGCAGGAGTGGCCTGCGGTCGTCGAACGCTACCTCCAGTCACGCGAGCGCCGGCTGCTGACCGCCGTGCCGCCGCCCGATGCGCCCGATCCGCGGAACGCGGCCCAGGCAGACGCCGCCTCGGCCTGATCGCGCCCAGCCACCCATCGCCTACCGGCGTGCCGTAGAGGAATCCCATGTCCACCGCCATCATCGAGACCGAGCAGCTCACCAAGACCTATGGGTCGCACCGCGGGATCACCGAGGTCGACCTGGCCGTGACCGAGGGCGAGGTGTTCGGGTTCCTGGGGCCCAACGGCGCCGGCAAGACGACCACCATCCGGATCCTGCTCGATCTCATCCGACCCACTTCGGGCGGGCCCGGGTGTTCGGCATCGACTCGGCCGCGGATCCCGTTGCGATCCATCGCCGGGTGGGCTACGTGCCCGGCGAGTTCACCCTCTACGACCGGCTCACCGGTGGGCAGACGCTCGGTTACTTCGGCAACCTGCGCGGCGGCGTCGACCCGGCTTACCAGGCGAGCCTGATCGAGCGCTTCGACCTCGATCCGTCCCGTCGGTTCAAGGAATACAGCAAGGGCAACAAGCAGAAGGTGGGCCTGATCGTGGCCCTCCAGCACCGGCCCGAGCTGCTCATTCTCGACGAGCCCACCTCGGGGCTGGATCCGCTCGTCCAGCAGACGTTCTTCGAGACGCTTCGCGAGGCCGGGGCCTCGGGTGCGACGACCTTCCTCTCTTCCCACATCCTGTCCGAGGTCGAGAAGAGCTGTGACCGGGTGGCGATCATCCGCGACGGACGGATCGCGCAGACGGGCACCGTGGACGCGCTGCGGGACCTCGCTCATCACCAGGTCGAGCTCCGGATCGCGGGCACGGTGCCCGAGAGCGAGTTCCGCTCGCTGCCCGGGGTGTCCGACCTCGTCGCCGACGACCATGTGCTCCGGATGCGGGTGGCCGGCGCGATCACACCGGTCGTGCGGGCGGCCGCGCGCCACGACCTGGTGGACTTCGTGTCCCGTGAGCCCAGCCTGGAAGAGACATTCCTTGCCCAGTACGGCCGTCAGGCCGTCGAGGGGAGCCAACGATGACGGGTCAGGCCGGCACGCCGCGTCCGGCGGCGGCCCTTTCCACCATCCCGTTGCGTCGCCGCCTGTACGGCTTCGGCAGCATCTACGGCAAGACCATCCGCGATTCCCGGCACGCGTTCATCATGGCTGCCCGGTTGTTCGGCGGCCTGTCGCTCGTGATGGGCGCCGCCATCAGCACCGTGTTCCCGAACCCCGAGGCCCGGGTCGAGATCGACGAGCTGATCGGGAGCATGCCGACCTCCATGGTCAACCTGTTCGGCGTCGCCACGCTGATGGGCCCGCAGCTCGGGACCCTCGGTGCGCTACAGGCCCTCGATGCCCAGGGCCCTGTTCGAGCTCGGCCACCGGGCGGGTGCTCGATCCCGGCCACGTACGGGACCCTCGCTGGACGAGGCCGCCCGGGAGCCTCGACATGGTCGCGGCCGCGCCGTGCGCCAAGCGGCGGATCGAGCCGAGGCTGGGCGCAGGTGACGAGCCGTGGCTCGCGATGGCCACCGTCGCGGCACGGCGAGGTCAGCTCGTACGCCTACGGGGACCCGAAGCTTGGTGATCCGGTCCCGTTGGCGGGTACCATCGGGTTCGCGTTGTGGGCCGGCCTGATCGCCACGTGTCTCGGCGGCCTTGCGCTCGCCCTTGCCCCGTTGCTGGTCGGTCCGGCTCGGCCGCCGTCGCGGGGATCGCCATGTTCGCCCTTGGGCGGCAAGCGGACTGAACGTCGGCGGTCCGCTGGTCGATGTCAGCCCGTTCCACTGGTCGGTCAACCACCTCCCGCTCGTCGGCCTCCATCACCGGCCCGGCCTCGCTCCCGTGGGATCAGCGCCTTCGTGCTCCTTGCCATCGGTGTCGAGCTGTTCGGCCGCCGCGACCTCGGGGTGACCACGGGCCTCTCTCTCCCGGGTTTGCCGACGGACCTGCTCGCCGTCCGCGGGCCGATCGCCTCGCGCATCTCGGTGAGCAGCTGCCACGGCGCTCCTGTGGGCCTCGGCATGGGCATCGTGGGTGCGTTCCTTTCGTCGCTCGTCTGACCGTTCGCACGACGCGATCGGGCATGACGCGGGCCGATCTCCAGGACGTTCGGGACGGTCTTCCCCGGCTTCGACTTACACCACTATCGGGACGATCGCTGCAGCTCTACGGCCCGGTGCTCTCCATCGCTGCGGGCTACGCCGGCACGAAGCGTCCCAAAGTGGGCGTCGGACGAGATGGAGGGCGGCTCGGGATCGGCGCGGGGCCTGATGTCACGTGCTCGCTGGGTCATGGCGGGCGGGGTCGCGGCGATCGCTGCGACGGTGCTGATGACCGTGATCCTCGTGCTCGCGATCGGGCTCGGCGCGTCGGCGGGTGGGGCGGCTGCGGGCGACGCCACCCTCGGTGCGGCGTCCCTCGGCCCGTACGGGGTCGCGATCGTGGGGATCGGCGTCGCGGTCGGCGGGCTATGGCGGACGTCGCTGGCAGCCGAGATCGCCGCGCTGGTGGTCGTCGCAACCTACCTCATCGACCTCCTCGCGCCACCGCTCGGTCTGCCCCACTGGTTCCATCAGCTCGCCCTGATCGCACATCTCGGCCAGCCGATGGTCGGCCAGTGGGACACGCTTTGGGATCGTCGCCTGCGTGGTCATCGCGGTCGGCGGCCTTCTCGTCGGGACGTGGGGGATGTCGCGGCGCGACATCAGCCGCTCAGCGACGCGGCCGGTGTCAGGCGCCCCGGTGCCCCGGTCATCGCCCAGGCCTCCTGGCACGCACGATCGGTGGCGCCGGGCACCGCGGCCTCGACCGACGGCGAGAGCTCCATGCCCGCCGCGATCCGCTCCGGCTGGACCCCGACGATGCTGACCAGCGTCGGCAGCTGACCAGCGAACCGGGCCGTCTCGAGCAGGGTCGCCAGGCCCAGCTCGTGCGCCGAGTCCGGCGGCTGCGGCACGGACCGGGTCGCATTGCCGCGGATCACGGCGACCGAGCCGGGCGGCAACCGGAGATCGACGGCATCGATGAACACGACGCCGCAGGCTTCGGACAGGAGCGGCAGCAGCTCGAGGCCGAGCGTGCCGCCGTCGACGACGCGCGTTCCGGACGGCAACCCGCGTCCAGCGGCCGGGTCCGCCGAGGCCAGGGCTTGCGCGACCCGAACCCCGACGCCCTCGTCGCCGAGCAGGACGTTGCCGATGCCCAGGACGAGGACGCCGGAATGGGGCGTCACCGCAGCATCTCCTCCAGCTCGATGCCACCGTCGCGCGCCTGGGCGACGTCGCGCCGCGTGGCGAACTTGAAGCCCGAGAAGATGCTCGACATGAGGCCGTTCTTCTCGACGTGATCGACCAGCAGCGCCGAGTAGACGTGATGGATCATGAACCCGAGGATGAACCACATCACGAGGTGATGGACGACCCGGACGGTTCCCAGCCCGAACACGCCGGGGACCCAGCCGAACAGCCCGGCCACGATCGGGTTGCCGTGCTGGGCCTCGAGCGCGTACCCGGTCAGCACCTGGACCAGGAACAGCGCGAACACCACCATGTAGGTGGCCGCGGCCAGCGCGTTGTGGCCGAGGATCCCCGGCAGCTCGCGACGGATGAACAGGTACCAGCCCGCCTGGGCCCGGAACTCGTTGAGATGGCGCCGGTTGGTAGGGATGAACGCCCGCCACTGGGCGAACCGGTTGCCCCGGAACAGCCAGTAGGTGCGGACGATGCCGGAGGACACGAACACGTAGGCGGTGATCGTGTGCACGAAGCGCACGATCCCCATCGTGGCGCCGGTCTCCGGGAACAGGAACGGGTCGGCGATGTAGCCACCGGTCAGGCTGAGCACGATGACGCACAGCACGGTGAGCCAGTGCGTCAGCCTGACCGGAACCTCCCAGACGTAGACGCGGACGCGCTGCCACGGATGCGTCGCGAGCAGCGGGTGCCCCGGAGGGATGGCGTCGAAGGGGTGGACGTCGGCTTGGGATCCACGGGGATCGGGGGTGGCGACGGTGGCCATGGCGGCGCCCCTAACCGATCTTCACGACGGTCGACGACCGCCGCTTCGGATCGTGGAGGTGGACCGCGCAGGCGAGGCACGGGTCGAACGAGTGGACGGTGCGCAGGATCTCGAGCGGCTGCTCGGGATCCGCGATCGGGGTACCCACGAGGGCCTCCTCCCAGGCCCCGCGGTGGCCGGCCGGGTCGCGCGGCGATCCGTTCCAGGTGCTTGGAACCACCAGCTGGTAGTTCGTGATCTGCTCGTTGTCGATGACGATCCAGTGGCCCAGGGCACCGCGCGGCGCCTCCACCATGCCGAAGCCCTCGGCGTGGGACGGCCACGAGGCCGGGTCCCAGCGCGTGACGTCTGCCACGGCCAGGTCGCCGCTCTTGAGGTTCGCCTCCAGCTCGGACAGCCAGCCGTCGAGCTTGTCGGCGATCAGGCTGGTCTCGATCGCGCGGGCAGCCACGCGCCCGAGGGTGCTGAACAGGGCCTCCGGACCCACGCCGAGCGTCTCCAGGGCGCCGTCGACCGCCGTCTTCACGTCCTGGTGTCCCGACGCGTAGGCGATGAGCATCCTCGCCAGCGGCCCCACCTCCATTGGCTGGTCGTCGTAGCGCGGAGCCTTGAGCCACGTGTACTTGTCGTGTCCTTCGAGCGTGTCGTAGGGCATCGACGGCCCGGCGTACCTGGGCGAGGTCTCGCCCTGCCAGGGGTGGTGGGGGGCCGAATCGCCGTCGGCGTATGTGTACCAGGCGTGGGCCACGCTCTCGGCGACGCTGGCCTGGTCGACGGGCTGCACCGCCGACAGGTCGCGACCCATCACCCGGCCGCGGGGCAGGTAGAACGTTCGGGGATCCTCGGCGTCGCCCGCGGGGAAGTCACCGTAGGCCAGATAGTTGCCGATCCCGGCACCGATCCCGGCCCAGCTCTTGTAGTAGCCGGCGATGGCCATCACGTCGGGCAGGTAGACCTCGTCGACGAAGGCCTTGGCCTGCTTGATGAGCTCGGACATCTCGGATAGCCGGCGGAAGGTGAGGGCAGTCGGCGAGTTGGGATCGACCCCCAGCGCCATCCCGCCCACGACGTATGTCTGCGGATGTGGGTTCTTGCCGCCCAGCAACGCCTGGATACGGATCACGTTGCGTTGCCAGTCGAGCGCCTCGAGGTAGTGGGCCACGGCGAGCAGGTTGACCTCGGGCGGGAGCGCATATGCAGGGTGGCCCCAATACCCGTTGGCGAACGGCCCGAGCTGGCCGGAGTCGACGAAGATCTTGAGACGGCTCTGGACACCCGCGAAGTAGACGCGGCTCGACAGGCCGTGGGGACTGATCGACTGCGCGAGGTCGGAGGTCTTGGCGGGGTCGGCCGAGAGGGCCGAGACGACATCGACCCAGTCGAGACCGTGCAGGTGGTAGAAGTGGATGACGTGGTCCTGGACGTACTGAATGCCGGCGATCAGGTTCCGGATCAGCCGGGCGTTGGTGGGAATCTTGATCTGCAGGGCGTTCTCGACGGCCCGGACCGAGGCCAGGGCGTGGACCGTGGTGCACACGCCGCAGGCGCGCTGGGCGAACACCCAGGCGTCGCGCGGGTCACGGCCCTTGAGGATGAGCTCGATGCCACGGAACATCGTTCCGGCGCTCCAGGCATCGGTCACGCTGCCGTTGGCGAGCTCGGCCTCGATGCGCAGGTGCCCCTCGATCCGGGTGATGGGGTCGATCGCGATGCGGGCCATGTCAGGACACCTCCGCGCCGGAGCCCGTGGCCCCCGCGCTCGAACCGCCCGGTCCCGGGCTCGAACCGCCCGGTCCCGGGCTCGAACCATCCATTCGTGGTGGGCTCATCGGGCCGCCAGGTTCCGGCGGGCCAGCCGTGATGCTGGTTGCCTCCTCCCCGGCCGCGCCGACCGGGACGACGGCCACGGCCTCACCGTCACCGGGACCCGTCGGCTCATCGCCACCCCCGCGTGTCTGCCGGGCCCTCACGTAGCTCGCCGCCCCGTGGACCGCGGTGAGCCCGGTCACGACGCCCAGGAACGCCAGACCCACCTGGTCCGCCGTGACGTCCGTGGCGAAGCCCGGCGGGTTGCTGAGGCGGCGGTAGAACGGGCTCATCTGGTCCCAGAACCGGGGCATCGTGCAGCCGACGCACCCGTGGCCCGCCTTGACCGGCCAGCTGGCACGATCATTGAACCGGGCGGTCGGGCAGTTGGCGAACGTCTCGGGGCCTTTGCAGCCCATCTTGTACAGGCACCAGCCCGCGCGATGCCCTTCATCTCCCCAGGCGAGGACGTACTCGCCGGCATCGAAGTGCGCCCGCCGCTCGCACTGGTCGTGGAGCAGCTGCCCGTAGGCGAAGTACGGGCGCCCGGTGCTGTCTGCGGCCGGGAAGGATCCGAACGTCAGGTAGTGGACGATGGTCGCCGTCAGGTTCTGGACGTTCATCGGGCAGCCCGGGAGGTTGATCAGCGTGGCGTTGGGCACGATGGCGGCCACACCGGCGGCCCCGGTCGGGCCACCGTTGGCGCCGGGCAAACCACCATCGAAGGCGCAGGTGCCGACCGCGATGGTCGCCAGGGCGTTGCCGCAGACCTCCTCGACGATCGAACGGAACGAACGCCCGCCGACCGCGCAGTACACGCCGTTCTCGGCGATCGGGATGGAGCCTTCGACGACGGCGATGTATCCGCCGGGGAACGCTCCGATCGTGTCAGCGCGGCTCTTCTCGGCAGCGGCACCGGCCGGCGCCATGATCGTCTCGTGGTAGTCGACCGAGAGCACGTCGAGCACGATCTCGGCCACCGTGGGGTGGGAGGCGCGCAGGAATCCCTCGGTGTTGCCGGCGCAGTCCTGGCCTTCAAGCCAGATGACCGGCACCCGCTGCGCGCTCGTCAGCGCCTGTGCGATCCTCGGCGCAAAGGACGGGGGCAACGCCAGTGCCGCCGCCATCGCCGAGCAGAACCTCAGAAAGGCGCGTCGCGACACGCGGCGCTCGATGAGCGCGCGCCGCAGCCCGGAACCCTCCGCATCCATGAGCAGTCCCTCCCCTGTCGGCTGTTCACGGCACGACGCGGCCGATCGCGGGTGCCGCAATCGATGGCGCCGGAGCATGGGTGCGGATACGACCGCGGCTGACCCGACGGCGGGCGGACGGACGGCGACGCACGCGTCTGGCGGCGGCGTTCGATGACGTCAGCCGCTTTGGTCTTTCAGGGCCGGGCGCGAGGTGTTGCTCATCTCGCGTGCGACAACGGCCCCGGTTGAACGCGGCGTCACGGAGGGCCCGCCCCAACGGGCCTGCTCCAGGCTTGGGAACGCAACTTGAACAAACGGGGCACCGGGGACGTACGCGGCGGCATGAGCTCCGTGGCGCCCCCCATCTCGCCCGACGTGGGCACCGTGCGAGACCGCCGCGTTGACGACAAGAGGCATTCGGCACCGCGCTCGCCACCGTTGTGCCCATGACGGGCCTGGCGGCATGGGCGACCGCGGCTGGCCACGGTTCGAGCGCACGGCAGTGCTCGGCGATTCAGGCAACCAGTGCGACAATCGAGCATGACCACCACGGACCAACCGACTCCTCGCCTGACCCTTGGCTACAAGGCCTCGGCCGAGCAGTTCCATCCGCAGCGCCTGCTCGACCTCGCCGTGACCGCGGAGGCGGCCGGCTTCGACTCGGTCTGGACCAGCGACCACTTCCAGCCCTGGCGCCACACCGACGGGCATGCCCCCAACGCGCTGGTCTGGCTGGGCGCCGCGAGCCAGGCCACGCACCGGGTGACGCTCGGGACCAGCGTGCTCACCCCGTCGTTCCGCTGGAACCCCGCGGTCGTGGCCCAGGCGTTCGCCTCCCTGTCCTGTCTCGCCCCCGGGCGGATGATCCTGGGCGTGGGCACCGGCGAGTCGATGAACGAGGTGCCGGTGGGGATCGACTGGCCGGACCAGAAGGAGCGCTTCGCCCGCCTGCGCGAGTCGATCACCCTGATCGACCGGCTGTGGCGCGAGGAGTTCGTCAGCTTCGAGGGCCAGTTCTTCCGCACCCACGACGCCACGATCTACGACCGCCCCGAGCAGCCCGTGCCGATCTACATCGCTGCCTCGGGACCCGCGGCCGCGCGGCTCGCGGGCCGGGTCGCAACCGGGTTCATCTGCACCAGCGGCAAGGGCGAGGCGCTGTACACCGAGACCCTGCTGCCCGCACTCGCCGAGGGCGCGGCCAAGGCCGGCCGCGATGTCACCTCGATGGACAAGATGATCGAGATGAAGGTCAGCTTCGATCCCGACCACGAGCGGGCGATGGAGGACACCAAGGTGTGGGCGGCGCTGGCGCTGTCCGGCGAGACGAAGGCCGGGGTTCACGACCCGCGCGATCTGGAGAGGCTGGCCAGGGAGGCCGAGCCGTACGCGCACCGCCGCTGGCTCGTGTCGTCCGATCCCGACGAGCACGTGGAGCAGCTGGCGCCGTATCTCGGCTACGGGTTCAACCACCTGGTGTTCCACTTCCCGGGCGGGGACCAGGAAGCCGCGATCGCCCGCTACAGTGAGCTCATCCTGCCACGCCTGCGGGCCCGCTTCGGCTGACACACCAGGCCACTTGCGACCACACCACCACAGCCAGGCCCCTGTTCGCCGCCGCAGTTAGCCGAGGCCTGCCGTATGCGCCGCATTCGCCTGCTGTTCGTGCTCAACGGTGTGTCGATCGCCGTGTTCGGGCCGTTCGCGTCGGTCATCCTCGCCAGCCGCGGACTCGACCCGGCCATGATCGGGCTGCTGAGCGGCCTGACCGCGGTCGCGTTCGTCGGCTCGATCTCGGTCTGGGGCCATCTTGGTGACGTGGTCCTGGGTCGAGCCCGTGCGCTGCAGGTCGCGATCATCGGGGCGGCCGCAATGCTGGGCGCGTTCATGCTGCCCATCCCCATCCTGATCCTCGCGGTCGCCTATGTCGGATACGCCGCCTTTGGCGGGGCCGTCGGTCCGTTGTCCGACGCACTTGCCGTCAACGCCCTCGACGATCCTGGCCGTCAGTACGGGAAGGTCAGGGCTCACGCGAGCGCAGGGTTCACGGTCGCGATCATCGCGCTGGGCATGATCTACGGCCTGACCGGCTACTGGCTGATGCCCCCGCTGTTCCTGATCGTCGCCCTCGCGATCGCGACCGTGGCTGGCGGACTGCCCGATGTGGGCCGAGCGACGCTGGCCGCGCATCGCCGGGGCGGGGCGATCCGCGAGGTGCTCGCGATCGAGCCCGGGCTGGTGTCGCTGCTGGTCGCGGTCGGGCTGGCGCACATCGGCGTATTCGCCGGGTTCACCTTCCTGTCGCTGCGGATCGTGGAGCTCGGCGGTGGCGCGCCGGAGGTGGCATTCTCATCGGCCGTCGCGGCCGCGGCGGAGATCGGGGCGATGGTCGTAGCCGGTCGCATGGTCGCGCGCATCGGGCTGCGAGCGGTGTTCGCGACGTCGTCGCTGCTGTACGTCGTATCGCTGCTGCTGTGGGCCGTGCTCGGATCGCCCGTGGCGATCATCGCGTCTCGGGTCATCTCGGGCGCCGGCTTCTCGGGGCTGTGGATCGCGAGCGTGATGACGGTCCGGACCCTGCTGCCTTCGCACTTCCAGGGCTCGGGACAGGCGCTGATCTCGATGACGACCGCCGGCATCGCCGCATTCCTGGCCGACGCGCTGGGCGGCCTCGTCTACGCCCAGGCAGGGTCCGGGGCGCTGTTCGCGACGTGCGCCGTGCTTTCCGGGCTCGGCGCCGCCGCCGGCTGGCGCACCTTCCCCGGCCGGGGGGCGCCGCACCCGAACCCTTCCCCGGCGGACTGAGCCCGCGACTCCGGCCTGCCCTAGAATTCAACAACTGGTGAATTTCTGCGGCGCCGGCGTCAGCATGCTTCACCCATCGGAGGTGGCAGGTGAGTTCGGTGGGGACCGCTACCGTGACCCAACCGCCCGGCCTGGTGCCGGCCGTGCGGGCCGTGGATCTGGTGAAGGCGTTCGGCCCGCTGCGGGCCGTCGACGGCGTCGCATTCGACCTGGCGCCGGGCCGGATCTTCGGCCTGCTGGGACCCAACGGATCGGGCAAGACGACCCTGATCCGGCTGCTCACCGGAATGGCCCACGCGACAGCCGGTCGCGCGGAGGTTCTGGGCGTGGCGATGCCGTCGCGGGCGAACCTGGGCCGGATCGGCTACATGACCCAGAGCGACGGGATCTACCCGGCATTGACCGTGGCCGAGAACGTTCGCTTCTTCGCGGCCGTCTACGGGGTCGACGCAGACGCTGCCACCCGTGACGTGCTGGCGCTGGTGGATCTCTCCGACCGGATGACGTCCGTGGCCGGCACCCTCTCAGGGGGCCAGCGCCGGCGCCTGTCGCTCGCGTGCGCCCTGGTCCACCGGCCACCGATCCTGTTCCTCGACGAGCCGACCGTGGGCATCGACCCGCTGCTGCGCGTTCAGTTCTGGGGCCACTTCCGATCGCTGGCCGCGGACGGGACCACGCTCATCGTGTCCAGCCACGTGATGGACGAGGCCGACCGCTGCGACGAGCTGCTGTTCATGCGGGCGGGCCGGGTCATCGCCCGCGGGACCGGCGCGGACCTGCGTCGAGATGCGGGCACCGACGACCTGGAGCAGGCGTTCCTGTGGTTCGCAGGCGAGACGGAGGCGGCCCGATGAACCCCCGCCGCCTGCGAGCCCTGTTCCTGCGCGTGGTCCAGGAGATCCGCCGCGATCGCCCGTCGCTGGCGCTGTTGTTCATCGCGCCGGTCCTGATGACCGGGCTGCTCACGTTCATCCTCCGCGAGGGCGACACCCCGGCGGTGAGCGCCGCGATCGTGAACGATGCGGGTCCGGCCGGCAGCGTCATCACCGGGGCGCTGCGCTCGGCGCTCCAGGCAGCGGACGTGACCGTGACCGAGCCCGACGAGGCGAGCGCGCGGAAAGGCGTCGAGGACGGCAGCACCTCGGTCGCCATCATCCTGCCCGCGGACCTGCCCGCCGGCAGTGCGATCACCGTGCTCACCAACGGGCTCGATCCGACCGGCGAGGCCAGCCAGCTGGGTGTCGTCCAGCAGGCCCTGGTCAACGGCATCACGTCGGCTATCGGCGGCCGCTTGCCGGCCATCGATCACGAGACCGTGTACGGCGTGCCGAGCAACGATCCGATCGCACCCTTCGCGCCCGCCATCGTCGGCTTCTTCGCCTACTTCTTCGTCTACATCCTGACCGGCGTCAGCTTCCTGCGCGAGCGTACCGGCGGAACGCTGGAGCGTCTGATGGCGACGCCGGTCACCCGGTTCGAGGTGGTCGCCGGCTATACGCTCGGGTTCGGGCTGTTCGCCACCATCC
The DNA here is from genome assembly GCA_963713095.1 of uncultured Chloroflexia bacterium. Taxonomy (GTDB): domain Bacteria; phylum Chloroflexota; class Limnocylindria; order Limnocylindrales; family CSP1-4; genus CAIXZV01. The sequence continues at coordinate 228,501 of CAVQKK010000003.1, read as the reverse complement.
AGGTGGCAATCCTGCTGACCTGGGCGCTGGGCTCGGTCCGCGTGCCGATGGTCGGGCCGCTGCCCGGGTTCTCGATCGGGCTTGGGGTCGCGGTGGGCGGCAGCCCGCTGCTCGCGTTCCTGGTCGTGCTGCTGCTCGCCGTGGGCGCGGTCAGCCTGGGCATCTTCCTCTCGACCTTCGCCCGGACCGAGCTCCAGATCGTCCAGTTCATTCCGGTCGTGCTGGTGCCCCAGTTCCTGCTCTCGGGAGTCCTGTTCCCGGTGGGCAGCCTGCCGTCGATCCTCCAGCCGCTGGTCGCGATCATGCCCCTCAACTACGCGGTGAACGGGCTGCGCCAGGTGTTCATCCGTGGCGCGGACCTCGGGACCCCGGCGCTCCAGCTCGACCTGGTCGTGCTGGCCGTGGTCGCCGTGCTGTTCGCGGTGGTCGCGTCGTTCACGATCCGCCGCGACGTGGCATGAGCGCGCGGGCGCCGCGCGAGGCGAGCGTGCACCGGCGTGGTGGGCGCGGTCGGAGGCCGGGCCGGCGTCCGAGTGGCTCGGGTGACACGCGGGCCCGGATCCTGGACGCGGCTCGCCAGGCGTTCGGGGAGCACGGGTTCGACGGGGCCACCCTGCGCGACGTGGCGACGCGCGCGAGCGTGGACCCTGCCCTGATCCACCACTACTTCGGATCCAAGCAGCGGCTGTTCGTGGCTGCGATCGAGCTGCCGGTCGACTTCGCGGTAACCGTGCCCGCGCTCGTGGACGGTCCGCCGGATCGTCTGGGGGAGCGCTTCGTTCGGTTCGTCCTGGACTTGTGGGGGCGGCCCGAGGTCCGGCCCCTCGTGCTTGGGCTGCTGCGGTCCGCCGCGACTGATCCGGTGGCCCGTGCGATGCTCCGGCGACTGCTTGAGCGGGGCCCGCTGGTCGCGCTGGCCGGCGCGCTCGACCGGCCGGACGCCCCGCTCCGCGCGTCGCTGGCAGGGTCCCAGCTCGTGGGGCTGATGATGGCCAGGTTCGTGGTGGGGGTGGAGCCGCTGGCCTCGATCGACCGCGGGATCGTGGAACGGGCCATGGGGCCGACGATCCAGCACTATCTCACGGGTGACCTCGATTGACGTCGCCGGCTCGCGATCGGTCGCCGGACGCGGCCGCGGCTCGATACCCTGTGCGTCGATGACGACGACCCCGATCGCAGACGCGGCTGCGCTGGCAGGTGACCCGGTGCGGTTGCGGGATGCGCTGATCGCCCGCGACCCGTTGGCGGCCGCCGACCCGTCCGCCATTCGCGTGGTCCAGGCGCCCGGCCGCGTGAACCTCATCGGCGAGCACACCGACTACAACGAAGGGTTCGTGCTCCCGGTCGCGATCGACCTCGGGATCGCGGTCGCGCTGGTGCCGGCCGCCGATGGCCGGGTCGAGCTGACCCTTGCCGAGACGGGCGAGACCGGATCGTTCGAGGTAGGGGCGGCGGGCGAGCGACGGGGAAGCTGGCTCGACTACGTGGCGGGCATGGCGTGGGCGCTGGGCGAGGCCGGCACCGGGCCGCTCGGCTTCCGGGGCCTGCTCGCGTCCGACCTTCCCCAGGGCGCCGGGCTGTCGTCCTCGGCCGCGATCGAGGTGGTCGCCGCCTGGGCCCTGTCCGGCGGAGAGCGGCCACCGGTGGACCCGATGCGCCTGGTGCACGTCGTGCAGCGCTCCGAGAACGGCTACATCGGGCTCAACAACGGGATCATGGACCAGTTCGCCTCGATCTTCGGCGAGCCGGGTCGGGCCCTGCTGCTCGACTGCCGGTCGCTCGAGCACCGGTCCGTGCCCCTGCCGCTCGACGAGATCGCGCTCGTGGCCTGCCATTCTGGCTCGGCGCGCAGGCTCGAGACTTCTGCGTACAACGAGCGCCGCTCCCAGTGCGAGGCGGCGGTCGCGGCCATCGCGCGCAGCCAACCCCGGGTGCGGTCGCTGCGCGACGTGACGCCGGCCATGCTGGCAGCCGCCCGGGACACGCTCGATCCGGTCGTCACCCGGCGAGCCGCGCACATCGTGGCCGAGAACCAGCGGGTGCTGGACACGATTGCTGCGTTCGAGGCGGGTGACCTGGACGAGGTGGGCCGCCTGTTCTACGCGAGCCATGCGTCGCTGCGCGATCTGTACGAGGTCAGCAGCCCGGAGCTCGACGCCCTGGTCGAGATCGCGATGTCCACCCCCGGCGTCATCGGCGCCAGGCTCACCGGCGCCGGTTTCGGCGGCTGCACCATCAACCTCGTCCGCCGCGATGCGGTGGCCGCGCTGCGCGAAGCCGTCCTTCGCGACTATCCGCCACGGACCGGTCTGACGCCGCGGGTGTTCGCGGTCGAGGCGTCGGCAGGGGCACGCCGGCTCGCCTGACGCGGGGGTGGCATGCTTCGTTCGCCCCTGGCCCGGGGGGACTCCCAGGAGGATCCCATGGATCTCGTTCCGACCCAGGTCCGTTCCACGATGGCGACGCTCGAGGCGGAGGACGCGCAGGATCGCGTCGATGGCACCCCGCAGTCGCGTCGGCTGCGCTCGATCTCACCCGACGTCGGGCAGTTCCTGCTGACCCTCGTGGTGGGCACCGGGGCAAGGACGATCGTCGAGATCGGGACCAGCGGCGGTTACTCGACCCTGTGGCTCGCGTCGGGAGCGCGGCAGACGGGCGGTCGAGTGGTCACGTTCGAGATCGACCCGGCCAAGGTCGATCGCGCGCGGTCCAGCTTCGCCGAGGCCGGGGTGGGGGACCGGGTCGAGCAACGAACGACCGACGGGGCGGCCGGGCTGGGGAGCTTCGCCGGGACCGCCGACCTCGTGTTCATCGATTCGGAGAAGGATGACTACCTGCGGATTCTGGAACCCGCGATCGTCGCGCTCCGTCCCGGCGGGCTGCTCGTGGCGGACAACCTGACCAGCCACGAGGCGGACCTCGCCGGCTTCCGATCGGCCGCCCTGGCGGACCCGAGGCTCACCGGCCTGGTGGTCCCGATCGGGCGGGGCGAGCTTGTGGCAGCCAGGATCTGACGCGCATGCCCGGGCGTTCGCGCGCCATGGCCCGTTTCGGGCGAGCGCGCTGCCAGCCGGCGCCCGGGCCCCGCGGGCGTCGAGCCCAGCCGGCGTGGAACCTCGCCGGCGTCGTCGAAGGACCGGGTGTCAGGTGCGGACGAGGTCCAGCAGCCGGGCGTGAAAGTCGCCGTAGATCAAGCGGATGCCGTCGAACTCGGTGCCCTCGGGCAGCGGGTCGGGCGGGTCGATCCCGATCCCCACGGCCATCAGCTCGTCACCGGCCCGCTCGATCGCGGGGCCGGGCCCAGAGAAGTCCGAGCCCCACGACGTCACCCGGTAGGTCGCGGCCGCGTCCAGCCCGCGCAGCCGGAGCCGGTTGCGCACCGGCATCGGGTGGGCGAGCACCCGGTAGTGGCCCACGATGGCGTGGTCGGCGTCGGCGTCGACCACCATCCAGGCGGTCTCGTTGCCGTCGCCCTCGAACGGGCTCCGCAGCCGAAGGAACCGGCCCCGCTGGAGCAGCTCGCGACGCTCCTTGTACCACGCGATCTGCCGCCTGACGGCCGCCTGCTCCTCGTCGCTCATCGCGGTCGGATCCAGCTCGTATCCGAACACGCCGAACATCGCGACCGCTGCGCGCGTCGCCAACGGCGTGATCCGGCCCGTCTGGTGGTTGGGCACGGCCGAGACGTGTGCCGCCATCGAGGAGATCGGGTAGGCGAGCGACGTGCCCGACTGGATCGCGAGCCGCTCGACGGCGTCGGTGTCGTCGCTCGTCCAGGCCTGGGGCGCGAATGCGAGCAGCCCTGGGTCGAACCGGCCGCCGCCCGAGGCGCATGACTCGAACAGGATGTCCGGGAACCGGGTCGTCAGGCGCCGGTACAGCTCGTACACGCCCAGGATGTAGCGGTGGAAGAACTCGCCCTGCCGGTCGGCGGGCAGCGACGGCGTCCACGGCTCGGTGATGTTGCGGTTCATGTCCCACTTGACGTAGCCGATCGGGGCACTCGACAGCACCGCGATCAGCGCGTCCGCGATGTGGTCCACGACCTCGGGCCGTGAGAAGTCGAGCACGAGCTGCTGCCGGCTCTCCGTCCGCGGCCGCCCCGGTACCCCGATCGCCCATTCCGGATGAGCACGGAACAGGTCGCTGTCGGGATTGACCATCTCGGGCTCGATCCACAGCCCGAACTCGAGCCCCAGCGCCCGGACGTCGCGGACCAGCGCCTCGAGGCCTCCGGGGAGCTTGCGCCGGTCGACGACCCAGTCGCCCAGCGACGAGTTGTCGAGGTCACGCCTGCCGAACCAGCCGTCATCGAGCACGAACAGCTCGACGCCGAGATCCCGGGCCCTCGCCGCGATGCCGACCAGCCGATCGTGGTCGAAGTCGAAGTAGGTCGCCTCCCAGTTGTTGAGCACCACCGGCCGGGCCCGGTCGCGCCACCGTCCACGGGCGAGTCGCTCGCGGTACAGACCGTGGAACGCATCGGACAGGCCGCCCAGCCCGTCCGCGGACCAGACGACCACCGCCTCCGGCGTGGTGAATGACGCGCCCGGCTCGAGCCGCCAGGCGAAGGTCTGCGGGTGGATGCCGATACGCAGCCGCGTCGTGCCGAACGGATCGACCTCGGCCTCGGCCAGGAAGTTGCCGGAATAGACCAGGGACAGGGCCAGCGCCTCGCCGGTTGCCTCCGTGGTGTGCTCGCGGCGCAGGACGAGCAGCGGGTTGTGCTCCAGGCCCGACGCGCCGCGAACGCTCCCGACCGCCTGACAGCCCGGGACGAGGGCCCGGTCATGGACGTGGCGCTCCCGGGCCCAGATCCCGCTGGTGGTGACCAGGTGCCAGGCGGCGTCCGGGAGATCGAGGACCGTGCTCATGGCGCACCGGACCGTCAGCGATGCCTTGCCCGTGTTGGTCAGGGTCGTCGAGCGGGCGACCACGGGCCGGTCCGCGAACAGGGTGGTCCGGAGCGTGACCCGCAGCCCGGTCGGGTCATCGGCGAGGTCGATCTCCAGCGTCTTGGCCTCGGACGGGTCCTCCGCGTAGGTCGACGGCAGGCCGGGCAGCTCCGGCTTGCCGGGCTCGATGCGATGACCGGCATAGCGCAGGTCGATGACCGTGGCGCCGTCGGGGCCCTCGACGACCAGCGCCGGGACGCGGAAGTCGCCCACGCCAGGGACCGGGACCTCGAGCGCGACCGGCTCGCCGACGCGGTTCGAGTAGCCGGTGAACTCGGCCGGTCCGAGGTGGCGGAGCGAGCCGTCAACGCGCAGCGGGGCGCCCGCGTGCAGGTGGCCGAGCCAGCCGTTCTCAAGCACACGCATCGCCCAGCCGATGCGGCCGTTGGCGAGCTGCCATTCGCGGGCTGCGGCGTCCCAGCGGATCGTCACGACGCAGGCTCCTCGGTTGTGAGCACCCAGGTCCACCGGTACGTACCCGGCCGGAGCACGTATGCGGGCAGCGTGTCGGGCCCGCAGCTCGCGGTTCCCACGCCGCGATGCGCGGCGTCGAGGGTGACGATGGTCTCGGCGCGCGGGCGGAGCTCGACGTCGTGGGTGGCCGCGTCGAGGTCGTGCGCATGGACGTGCAGGATGGACACCTGCCGGGGCCGGTCGAGGTCGACCCGGACCGCACCGTCCGGGCAGGACACCCGGAACCAGCGCGTGTCCGCGTGGCCGCCGCTCTCCTGCGGGCGGACGTAGGGCACGAGCTGCGCGGTGACGGTCGATGACCAGCGGCCGATCCGGCCGCCGCGCCGTCGGTCGGGGTAGGTCTCGTGCGCCCCGCGTCCGAACCAGTCCACCGTCTCGTGGCTCGGCTTGAGCTCGAGCACCGTCCCGACCCGCGGCAGGTCCATGAGGGACGGCGGCACCTCGACGGTCTCCTCGACCCGGATCCGGCCGTCTGGCGCGACCGACAGCCGCTGGGCGTGGGCAACCTCGATGCCGGTCCCGGTCGTCCAGGTCGCCCGGACGGTCACCGCGTCGCCCGCCCGCTCGATGGCGTCCAGCCGGCGGCGAAGCGTCGCAAGCCCCCAGCCGTCCCAGCGATCGGCCATGCCGCCGATCCGATCGTTGTCGGTCGGGGCGCGCCACAGGGACAGGACCGGCGGCGTCGCGAACGCGGGGTGGAGGAGTCGCCCCTCATCGTCCAGGCCGACGTCGCCGGTCCAATCAGCCGCCGTGGCGGCATTGTCGTGGGCGGAATCACGATCGCGGTGGGCCGCATCCGGGTCGTCGAGCGGCACCTGCGCCCAGCCGATCTCGTATCCGGCCGGTGCCCACGGCGAAGCCTTGGCGGTCATGAAATGGAGCGTTAGCCAGCGCTCACCGCGATCGCCGGCTGGCAGAACGGATCCATCGAACCCGGGGATCCGGACCTCCGCAGACGTGCCGGGCGCGATCGCCGGCAAGGGCAGGTCACCTCCGCCGGCCCGCTCACCATCGAGCGATAGCTCCCACTCGGCGCGCAGCCAGGCCGTGTCGCGGAACTCACCGCGGTTCTCGAGGGTCAACCGGCCCTCGCGTGCCGCCGCGATCGCTGCCCGGTCCGCCGCCACCCGCACCGGGGACGCAAGGTACATGTGCTCGAACATCGCCGGCTTCGGGCTGCGGTCGGGGAACGTGATGCCGTCGATGCAGAACACGCCGTCGTTGGGCTCGTCGCCGAAGTCGCCACCGTACGCGTGGCGGATCGTCCCGTCGGGCAGCCGCTGCTCGAGGCCGTGGTCGCGCCACTCCCAGATGAACCCGCCCTGCAGCCCGGGCGTCGCCTCGATCGCATCCCAGTACTCGGCCAGCGTCCCGTTGCTGTTGCCCATCGCGTGGCTGAACTCGCACATGATCAGAGGGTGGCGCTGGCGACCCGAGCGGGCGTGGGCGACGATCGCGGCGATCGGGGGGTACATCGGCGCTGTGATGTCGCTGACGTGCTGATCGCTCGACCAGTCGAACCGGATCGCGCCCTCGTAGTGGAGCGGCCGCGACGGGTCCGTCTCGCGGACCCAGCCGGCGGCGGCGTCGTGGTTGGGGCCGTGGCCCGACTCGTTGCCCAGCGACCAGGCGATGATCGAGGGGTGATGCCGGTCTCGCTCGACCATGCGGGCCACCCGATCCAGGAACGCGGAGCGGTAGCGCGGATCGCGGCACACGTCCTCGTACCAGCCGTGGGACTCGATGTCGGCCTCGTCGATCACGTACAGGCCCAGCTCGTCGCACAGGTCGAGCAGGCGCGGATCGTTCGGATAGTGCGACGTGCGCAGCGCGTTGAACCCCCAGCGCTTCATCGCCACCACGTCCGCGCGCAGGTCGTCCACGCTGACCACCCGTCCGGTCCGGGGGTCGAAGTCGTGACGGTTGACGCCGCGGACGAGGATCGCCCGACCGTTCACCAGCAGCTCCGTGCCGCGGACCTCGACCCGGCGGAATCCGATCCGGCGCTCGACCCGCTCGACCACGTCCCCCCCAGGGTCACGGAGCCCGACGCTGACCGTCCGCAGCGCGGGCACCTCCGAGGACCAGGGCGTGACGCCCGGGACGCGCGCGGCAAGCCGGACACGCCCGATGCGCGGTGGCCTGACGACGGGCTCGGCGTCCGCCCATCGCGCTCGGTCCTCGGGGTCGGTCAGCGTGCCCGACGCGTTCAGGCTCTGCAGGTCGAGGATCCCCCGGCGTGGCGGCCCCGGCACCACGAACGCACCTGGCCCGTGATCGGCCCCGGGAGAGTTCGGGACGACGCAGGTGAGCGGTTCCTCGACGCCCTCGATCGCTGCCTCGACGCGCCAGCCGGGTTCGAGCGCCGACCCGTCGGGCCAGCCCAGCTCGGCCTCGAGCTCGAGGGTCCCGGTCGAGAGGTCCTCGTCCAGCCCGGCATCGATCCGGAGCCCGGCCAGGTGCACGACACCGGTGGCGTACAGGGACACCGATCGGGTGATCCCGCCGTGCCACCACTGGTCCTGGTCCTCGATGAACGAGGCGTCGGACCACTTGACCACCGTCAGGCGCAGGTCGTTGGCACCGGACCGCAGGTAGGGCGTGACGTCGAACTCCGCGGCCAGATGCGAGTCCTTGCTGATGCCGACGTCCCGGCCGTTGAGCTCGACCAGCAACACGCTCTCGGCCGCGCCGACGTGGAGCACCACCCGCCGGCCGGTCCACGCCGCTGGCACCTGGAATGAGCGCTCGTAGACACCGGTCGGGTTGTCCTCGGGCGGCTCCGGCGGCCGGTTCGGGAACGGCATCCGGACGTTGAGGTAGATCGGCCGGTCCCAGGACTCCTGCATCGTCCAGCAGCCGGGGACCTCGACCTCGCGCCAGGCATCGTCCGCCGGCGCGTCGTTCGGCCGGTGGAGCAGCTGGAACCGCAAGCGGCCGTCGAGCTCGAGCCTGTCCTCGTGAGGCACGGCATGCATCGGCAGCCGGCCCCGGGCGGTGAGCTCCGGGTCGGCCCAGGGCGCGGGCGTCATCGGGACGAGCCTCCTGAATGCGTGATGACACCGGGCCATGGCCAGTGTCGATTCATGGTCGGACGGGCCCCCGTCACCCCTTGCTCGAACCGAGCGTCAGGCCGCTGACGAACTGTCGCTGGAGGGCCATGAACACGAGGATCGTCGGGATCGCGGCGAGGAGGGCGCCGGCGGTCAGCAGGTTGATGTCGGTGAAGAACTGGCCCTGGAGGTTGTTGAGGTACGACGTGATCGGTCGTCGGTTGCCGGACACCATCAGCATCAGGGCCCAGAAGAAGTCGTTGTAGATGAACGTGAACTCGAGCGTGGCCAGCGCGGCGAGCGCCGGCCGGCAAAGGGGCATGATCACCGAGGCCCAGATTCGGAGGACGCCAGCCCCGTCCACCAGTGCCGCCTCGGTCAGCTCCTTGGACAGCGTCTTCATGTAGTTGCTGAGGACGAACACGACGAACCCCATCTGGAACACGACGTTGATCAGGATGATCCCGAAGTACTGGTCGTAGAGCAGGCCGTTGTCGCTGAGCGGTGCCGGGATCCCGGTGAGCGCGACGTAGAGCTTGAACAGCGGCACGATCAGCACCTGCTGCGGCAGCAGGTTGCCGGCGGTGAAGATCAGCAGCACCAGCAGATTGAAGTGCCAGCTGAACTTCGAGACGGCGAACGCAACCATCGAGGCGATGATCAGCGTGATGATCACCGCCGGCACGGCGACGATCAGCGTGTTGAGATACGCGTGGGGGATCTGTGCCTGGTTCCAGGCGTTGATGAAGTTGTCGAGCGTGATCACGCCCGGCAACGAGATGTAGCCATGCTTCTGCGTGTCCGAGAACGGCCGGAGTGCCGTGTAGATCGCCCAGGCAAGCGGGAACAGCCAGACGACGGCCATCGTGGTCAGGAACAGGTACAGGGCCCCCCGGCGAACGCGGTTGCGGCGCCGCTGCGCCCGGCTCGCCGCCGTTGCCTGGCGGGTCGCCATCGTCGCGGCCGTCACGCGTGATCCTCGCGGAGCATCCGGATCAGGAACGTGATGATCGGTCCGAGCGAGATCACCAGCAGCACCATAGCGATCGCGGATCCAAACCCCAGACGGTTGGATTCGCTGATCGCATTGTTGGTGATCAGGGTCGACAGCAGCTCCAGGCCGTTCTTGCCGCGGTTGATGATGTACGCGATGTCGAACGCGCGGAGGGCCTCGATCGTCGTGAGCACGACGATCACGATGTTGATCGGCATCATCGCCGGAAACACCACCCCGAAGAAGGTCTGACGCTCATTGGCGCCATCGACCTTGGCGGCCTCACGGAGCGATGGGTCGATCGCCTTCAGGCCGGCCAGGTAGATGACCATCATGTAGCCGACGTGCCGCCAGCTGGTGGCGATGAGCGCCGCCCACAGGTTGAGGCTCGGGTTACCCAGCCAGTCGATCTCGTTCGTGTTCGACGTCCGACCCAGCAGGTTGTTGATGAACCCCTGCTCAGGCGCGTACTGAAGCTTCCAGATGATCCCGATCACCGCCAGCGACAGCACCACCGGCAGGTAGAACGTCGTCTGGTAGAAGACGCTCCCGCGCAGCTCGCGGTCGAGCAGGACGGCCATGAACATCCCGAGCGGCGTGGCGATGAACATCAGCCAGCACAGCCAGATGATGTTGTGCTGCAGGGCCGGCCAGAAGAATGGGTAGGCGGTGAACAGGTTGTCGTAGTTCGCGAGGCCGATGACCTTGGCGTCGAACGGGCTGCCGATGCCGTTCCAGTTGGTGAACGAGATCAGCAACGAGACGACCGCCGGGCCCCAGATCAGGGCAAGGTCCAACAGCAGCGGGATGCCGACCATCAACGCCAGGACAACCTTGTCCCGGCGGGTGAGCAGGCTGTAATGCCGGCGGACGCGCGACGCCCCCGTTCCGTGGATCGGATCCGACGGGACGGAGGCGACGTGGTCAGCTTGAGATGTCACGGTCTCGAGTCTAACGAGGCCGTCGATGCGAGCCTAGAGCGTGTCCCAGAAGCTCTGGATCTTGCCCAGGAAAGCGTCCAGATCCTGGTCTGGCTTGGCGATGAAGTCGAGCAGGAAGGCCTGCATGCCGTTCGCGCCGGCGAAGTTGGGGTTCGTGTCGCGATCGAGGAACTGGGTGATCCGCTGGGCGTTACCGATGAGCTCGGCCGCCTTCTTCTGGAGCGGGTTGTAGCCGCTCGTGTCGGCGTCCTTGGCGGCCGCGACGTTGCCCTTGTCCTGCGCGACCCAGGCGACCTGCGTCGCGGGCTGGGCCAGGTACTCGAGGAAGGCCTTGGCACCGTCGAGGTCGTCGGCCAGCGTCGGAGAGTTCTTGGCGATCATGAAGCCGTCGATCGGGGCGTCGAGCGCCTTCTCCGCGTCGTACTGCGTCCCGAAGTTCGGATACGGGAAGAAGTCGAGGTCGGCGAGGTCGGCGTCGCCGGCCTCCTGGAACTGCTGGGAGACGAACATCCCGAGCAGGTACATGCCGGCCTTCTTCTGGACGAGGGCCTGCGCGGCATCCTGCCAGGTGCGGCCACCGGCGCCCGACTGGTAGTAGGGGAGCAGGTCCTTCCAGACCGTGAACACCTGCTTCGTGCGATCGTCGGTCCACTTCTCGTTGCCGGCCATCAGGCCGACATGGAAGTCGTAGCCGTTCTGGCGCAGGTTGATGATGTCGAACGTGCCCATCGCCGGCCAGCCATCGCTGTCGCCGAAGGCCATCGGGATCAGCCCGTCAGACTGCATCTTCTGGGCCAGCGTCTTGAACTCATCGAGCGTGGTCGGGATGGTGTAGCCCTTGTCCGAGAACACGCTCTTGCGGTAGAAGACGGCCCACGGGTAGTTGTAGATCGGGATGAAGTACTGCTTGCCGTCGTCGCCGGTCGAGCCGACCTTGAACGCCTCGGAGTAGTTGCCCCCGACCTGCCCCCAGATGTCGCTGATGTCCGTCGCCAGGCCCTGGGCGGCGAAGAAGCGCATCCGGTAGCCGGAGAACCAGGTGAACACGTCCTGCGGGGTGCCCTGCAGATACGCGCTGATCTGGTCCTGGAACGTGCCGTGGTCAACGGTGTTGATCGCGACCGTGACGCCAGACTGCTGGGTGAAGGTGTCGACGATGCTCTGGAGGGTGTCCTTGGGGACCTGGTCGGAGTAGTTCGACCCGAGCGAGATCGAGCCGCTCAGCGCCGGTGCGCTCGATCCCGGAGCCATCGACTGGGGGGCACTCGAGCTGGGTGCCTGCGATTGGGGGGCCTGCGACGCGGGGGACGGGGTCGCGCTTGAGCCGCAGGCTGCCAGGAACGCTGAAACGCCACCCAACGCCGCCACGGCGGCGCTGCCCTTGAGCACCTGCCGTCGGGAGATGGGGGGCAGGCCGTCGAGATCAGCCATGCTGGATCCTCCTCAATGACCGTCCCGCGAGGCATCGGCGGCTCGGGTCACTGTGCGATTGTTACGATCCTGCTGGTCAATGTCAAGGCATTCGCGCGCATTCGAACGAACATTCGTGTGCGATTGCGTTGACTTCTTACGGGGACACGAGCGAAGATGGCCGTGCACCGCCGCACTGGCGGCGCCCCGCCGCCAGTGCGGCGTCAGGTCATCTGGGAGCGCAGAAGATGCTCGCCCGCCAGCGCCAGGCACTCATCCTCGACCGCGTGCGCGAGACCGGGGCCGTCCGGGTCGCGGAGCTCGCGCGCGACCTGTCCGTGTCCGACATGACCGTTCGGCGAGACCTCGAGGTGCTCCACGATCGGGGTCTGGTGGAGAAGGTTCACGGTGGTGCCACCGCGCTGTCCGGGCTTGCCTCCTATGAGCCGGGTTTCGTGGCCAAGTCCTCGCTCCAGCAGGCGGAGAAGGCAGCCATCGCGGCTGCTGCTGCCGATCTGGTCGAGCCGGGCATGGCGATTGCCATCTCGGCCGGTACCACGACGCACGAGCTCGCGGCCAAGGTCGCCGAGACCCCGGGAGTCACGGTGGTCACCAACTCGGTGCGGGTGGCCGAGGTGCTGTACCGATCCGGCCGTCGCGATCAGACGGTGATCCTCACCGGGGGTGTCCGGACACGGTCCGAAGCACTGGTCGGTCCGTTCGCGGTATCCCAGCTCCGTTCGGTCCACCTGGACCTGGTGTTCATGGGAGTGCACGGCATGGACGCGCGTGCGGGGTTCACCTGCCCGAACCTGAACGAGGCCGAGACGGACCGGGCCATGATCGAAGCCGGCCGGCGTCTGGTCGTGATGGCCGACCACAGCAAGTGGGGGGTCATCGGCATTGCCTCCATCGCGCGTTTGGACCAGGCCGACGTGCTGATCACGGACGCCGGGCTCGACCGGGACGCCCAGCGACAGCTCGGCGAGGCCGTCCGCGAGCTGGTCCTGGTGGAGTCGCCGACCACCGACGGCGACGGGCAGCCCATACCCATCGGTGTCGGGGTCGCGGGCCGCAGGGCACCCGGTCGTGCGCACTGACGCGGTTCGGCGCCCCGACGACGCCATCGGGGTCCTGGAGGCGGAGCCGCATCGCCGGCACAACGCGCTGACCGACGAATGGGTGCTCGTGTCGGCCGGCCGAACGAAGCGGCCGTGGCTGGGTGCCGAGGAGCCGGAGCCACCTGAGCGCCGGCCGGCCTACGACCAGGACTGCTACCTGTGCCCGGGCAACACGCGCGTCAACGGGGCGGCGAACCCCGCCTATGACGCCACCTTCGTGTTCACCAACGACTTCGCCGCGCTCCAGCCGGACACCTCCGACGTACGCGTCGAGGCCGGCCTGTTCCGTGCCGAGGGAACGCGGGGCACGTGCCGGGTCGTGTGCTTCTCCCCCCGCCACGACCTGACGCTGGCCGGCATGACCGAACCCGCGATCCGCCGGATCGTCGATGTCTGGGCCGATGAGACCACGGATCTCGGCAGCCGGTTCCGGTGGGTCCAGGTGTTCGAGAACCACGGCGAGGCCATGGGCGCGTCCAACCCCCATCCTCACGGCCAGATCTGGGCGGGGGACGCGCTGCCGGTCGAGGCGACGAAGGAGGATGGCGCCCAGCGCCGGTATCACGAGGAGACGGGCCGAAGGCTGCTGGCGGACTACGCCCAGGCCGAATGCGGCGGTCCGCGCACGATCAATGAGACCCCGGGCTGGCTCGTCCTGGTCCCGTTCTGGGCCACCTGGCCCTTCGAGACCATGCTCGTCCCGACCGGACCCGCCGCGCGGCTCACCGACCTCGACGATGGCCAGCGTGACGGTCTGGCGGCCGCCCTGCGCGATCTCACCCGGCGCTACGACGCCCTGTTCGGGCGCCCGTTCCCGTACTCGATGGGCTGGCATCAGGCCCCGTTTGACGGTGCGCGGACCGACCACTGGCAGGTCCACGCGCACTTCTACCCGCCGCTGCTGCGGGCCACCGTGCGCAAGTTCATGGTCGGCTACGAGCTGCTGGCGGAACCGCAGCGTGACCTCACCGCAGAGGAGGCCGCGGAGCGGCTACGGGCGATGTAGGCGGGCAACGCATCGCGCTGCTGGGCCGCCGGAGCGTCGCGGCCTCCGAGCCTGAGGGTGCCGCCGCCGGTACGATGGGCCCGAGCGGGGGCACGGAGGGTGGCGATGCGCATGTGGGGCGGCCGCTTCGATGACGAGCCGGACGCGCGGATGGCCGACTTCACCCGGTCGATCGAGATCGATGCCGAGCTGGCGCTCGACGACCTGGCGGGCTCGATCGCGCACGTGCGCGGCCTCGGGCGGGCGGGTCTGCTGACCACCGATGAGGTTGCCGCCCTGGAGGGCGGGCTGGCCGGGCTGCAGCGCGATGTCGAGGCCGGGCTGATCGCCTGGGACCCCGATCTCGAGGACGTCCACATGAACCTCGAGACGCTGCTCACCGAGCGTGTGGGGAGCGTGGGCGGCAAGCTCCACACGGGCCGGTCGCGCAACGACCAGGTCGTGACCGACCTGCGGCTATGGACGCGCCGGCGGATCGACGGGCTCGATGCGCGCGTCGTCGCGCTCGAGCTGGCGCTCGTCGGGCTGGCGGAGCGGGACGGGGATGCGGTGCTCCCCGGGACCACCCACATCCAGCCGGCCCAGCCGGTGCTGCTGGCTCACCACCTGCTCGCGTACGTCGAGATGCTCGAGCGCGACCGGGGCCGGCTCGCCGACGCCCGACGCCGGCTCAACGTGTCGCCGCTGGGTTCCGGAGCGCTGGCCGGCGCCGGATACCCGCTCGACCGCGAGGCCACAGCCGCGGAGCTCGGCTTCGAGGGCGTCACGGCCAACTCGCTCGACGCCGTCTCGGACCGCGACTTCGTGGTCGAGGTCCTGGCGGCCGCCGCGCTGGCGATGGTCCATCTCAGCCGCCTCGCCGAGGAGATCACCTGGTGGTCGAACCCGCGCTTCGGGTTCGTACGGGTGGCGGAGGCGTTCTCGACGGGCTCGTCGATGATGCCCAACAAGAAGAACCCCGATCCCGCGGAGCTGGTGCGCGGCCGGACGGCCTCGGTGATCGGCGCGGTGGCCGCGACGCTGACGCTGCTCAAGGGATTGCCGCTCGCCTACCAGCGCGATCTCCAGGAGGACAAGCCGGCCCTGTTCGCCGCGGTCGCCACCCTCGAGTCGTCGCTGGCGGTGATGGCCGGGCTGATCGAGACGCTCGCCGTCGATCGGGCGCGGATGCTCTCGGCGGCCGAGGAGGGCTACACGACGGCGACCGCCCTGGCCGATGCCCTCGTCCTGCGCGGCGTCCCGTTCCGGGCCGCCCACCACATCGTCGGCGGGTTGGTCGGTGGGGCGGAGGCGGAGCGCAAGCCGACGCTCGCCTCACTCCCCGATGAGGCGTTCCGGGCCGCGCTCGACGGCAGCGACGATCCGGTGGCTCGCAAGCTGGCCCGCGAGAGGGGGATCGTGGCCACGCTCCGCTCGGCTGCCACCATTGAGGGCGCGCTGGCCGCTGCCGACGTCACCGGCGGCACGGCGCCCGATCGGGTCGCGGCCGCGCTGGTGGCGGTACGCGATCGCCTGGAGGGCTGACCCCGCTCAGAGCGCCAGGGTCGTTGCCAGCGCCACGTCCCGAACCAGGTGGGTGTCGGGCGCCCATGGCCGGTCGAAGGTGAGCTCGAACCGGGCCGAGACCCGCCCATGCCGGAGCTCGGTCGTGGGCGGTGCGGCTGGATCGACCGTGCCGGCAACCTGGTAGGCATGGTCGCCCTCGAGCGTGTCCGACCCGGCGATCGCTGCCTCCCACGCCGTGATCGTCTGCTCGAGGCCACCCGAGACCGTCGCCTTGGCCGTGATCCGGAGCGCTGCCCGGATGCCCCGCACACGCAGCGCGTCGCGGCTACGCACGGTCACGTTCCCGGTGAACGGGGCGCCGGCGCATAGCGGGACCGGATCGAGGGCGATCGTCGCCGTCAGCCCATGATCCTCCGCGTCGACCGACGGATACAGGGCGAACGGCTCGACGTGGACCACACCGGCCCGGAGCAGCGCGACGGGCTGGAGGACCCGGACGGGGACGGTGATCGACGAATCGCGGCCGCCCGCGACATCGAGCTTGGCCTCGACGGTCCAGTCGACGCCGGCCACGTCGGACGTCGCGCTCGGTGGACCGAGCGAGGGCACAGGGAGCTGGAAGTCCGCCTCGCGAACCTCGCCCGCCCCAAGCGCGACCGGTTCGAGG
The DNA here is from genome assembly GCA_963713095.1 of uncultured Chloroflexia bacterium. Taxonomy (GTDB): domain Bacteria; phylum Chloroflexota; class Limnocylindria; order Limnocylindrales; family CSP1-4; genus CAIXZV01. The sequence continues at coordinate 212,374 of CAVQKK010000003.1, read as the reverse complement.
ACCAGCACCGGCTCTGGCGGCAGGTCCTGGTGGCCCGTGTGGGTCTCGGTATGCGTGTTCCCGTTGGCGTCCGTGGTCGTGGTCTGGTACTTCCAGTGCTCCCGCCCGAGCAGAGTCACCAGCAGCCGGCGCGCGTCGATCGGGTGCGCTGCCTCGAGCCGAAGATGCCCGTCCATCAGCCGGCCGGGCAGCAGCGCGTCATCCGCCAGCCCGAGCGTCCAGCCGACGCCGGCCGAGGAGCCCGTCCACGTCTTCGTCATCGTCCACCCCGCATCGCCCAAGCCCGAATTGGTCATCCGGGCCCGGTCGGTCACCTGGACCCGCCGGCCGGAGTGTAGGTCGTCCGAGCAACGGGTGGCCGGCGGCAGCTGATCTGTCGAACGACCCGAGGCTGTGACCCGGCCCGCGCACGGCACGTCGGTCGAGCTGCCCTGCGCGGGCGAGCGGGCGAGATCTTCGGCAAGCGTCCATCGGTCGAGGAACGGATGACGGCGCCCGTGGTGGGTGCGAGTGTCTACCGAGTCGGCGCCAACCGGTGCCTGACAGAGACGGCCGAGGTGCGCGACCCCGGCAGGCGGGCAGAGCCGCCGCCGGTCGGGCGCACGGGCAGGAGGTGTGTTGTGGCAGCTCGGAGCGAAGTGTCGGCAGCGAGGAGCAGCGGGACGATGAAGCGGGTGCGAGCAGCGAATGCGTCGAAGGTCGGGTTGGCGGTGGTTGTCGCCGGGGCCGTGCTGATCCTGAGCGCAGGAGCCATGCTTCCGGGCGGCGGCAGAACCGCACCGGCCGCCTACCCCGGCCGCACCCTCCGCCTGCCGCCGATGACGTCGGCCATGGAGCAGGCGCTCGAGAACAGCGCCGCGGGACCGGAATTGGCGAGCTCGGCGGTTGTGGGCCGGAGCACGGTCGTGGTGTCGCGCACGAATGGCCTTACGGCGCGCGTGCCGGCTCTCGGCTCCGCGTCCGGGAGCGCGAACGCGATCACCACCTCGGCGTCGGCAAGGAGACCCTCGATCGTGGTGAAGGACGCGGGCGGCCTCGACGTCCGCGTTCCGAAGCCGTAGCCGCGACGGGCGCTCGCCCCGACGTGGGGGCCTATCGGTTGATCGACCGATGACGTGTCGGATGGCGAGCGCCAAGGTGGGCTCCCGGCGCCGCGGAGGCGCCACGATTGGAGGTTCCAGATGACCAGGTTCATGGATGTGCACAGCGGGTTCATCGGCGTCACCGCGGAGCAGCTGCGCGAGGCGCACGACCGCGACCTCGCGATCGAAGGCGACGAGGACGTGCACTTCGAGCGTGCCTGGCTCGATCCGGATTCGGGGAAGGTGTTCTGTCTGGCCACCGGACCCAGCAAGGAAGCCGTCATGCGGATCCACGAGCGTGCGGGCCACCCGACCACCGAGGTCTACCAGCTCACGGTGGAGGTGTAACGAATGGCATGTTCAACGAGCGGAACCCGGCGGTGACCCGCGCCTTCGCAGGCTGATCCGGCCCTGCGACCCGCGACCGGCGCTCAGCGATGGGCGCCGGTCGCGGCTGTCTGGCCGATCGCGACGCCCGCGGTCCAGGCGGCGATCTCGGCGCGCCGCGCGACGCCCAGCTTGGCCAGGATGTGCTCGATGTGCGCGCCCACCGTGCGCGGCGACAGGTTCAGCGCCTCCGCGATCGCCGCGTTGGTCATCCCGTCGGCGACCAGCCGCGCGACCTCGAACTCGCGCGCGGTCAACGGCCGCCACGGCTCCTCCTCGGCGCCGCGCGCCCGGGCGAGCGCGCGCAGCTCGTCCGCGCGGGCGAGCAGCGGAGCGCTGTCGAGCCGCTCGGCCAGCGCCCGGATGTCACGCAGGACGGGCAGCGCCTCCCCGGCGCGGTTGGCGCGCAGGAGGCATGCGGCGAGATCGAGCCGCGCCCAGGCCGTCTCCCATGTCCGGCCCTTCGCGTCCCAGCCGCGGATCGCCTCCTCGAGCAGGGCCCGGGCCACCATCGTCGCGCCCGAGGCCGTGCGCATCAGCCCTTCGGCGTGGTCGAGGGCGGGGCGCGCCAACTGCTCCCAGCCGGACAGCCACGCCGTCATCTGCTCCAGCCAGCGTTCGGCAGCCTCGGGGCGCCGGGCCGCGAGGTTCGCGCGAACCCCGGTGACCACGAAGGGCACAAGGAGCGGGCGCTCGTTGGCCTGGATTGCCAGCTCCAGCGCGGCCTCGCAGTGCGTCACCGCGACGTCCGGCTCGCCAGCGACCAGCGCGGTCTCGGCGAGGCCCCAGGTGGGCGGCAGGATGAGCTCGACCTCATCGCTCTCGCGGCCGATGGCGAGCGACTCGCCGAGCAGAGTCCGTGCCCGGTCGACCTGGCCGCGGCCGAACGCGACGTAGCCGAGGGCGTCGCGGGAGCCCAGCGTGCCCCGCCGGCTGCCCGGCTCGACCAGCTCGATCGCGGCGCGCGGAATGGCCTCGTCCCATCGACCCTCCGCCCAGGCGACGTGCGCGGCGGTGGCCGCCATCACGTGGCGGCAGTACGACTGCTCGATCTCGTCCGCGTACCGCAGCCCCTCCCGCAGGCCGATCGCGGCGGTGGCGTAGTCGATCACGCGAACTCCGAGTGCCGCCGCCGACCGGTACGCCGTGACGCCGGGGCTCTCCAGGCCCGCGTCCCGTGCGGTGCGCGCGATCTCGAGCATCGCCCGAAGCCCGCGCTCGACGTCGCCGCCGAGCACGTCGAGCTCCGCAGCGAGGAACGCGACGTCGAGATCGTTCTCCTCGCCGGGAGCGATCCGCCGGCTCTCCTCGAGCATCGCCCGGGCATTGTCCGTGTGGCCCAGGTCGAGCTCCAGGACCGAGCGCAGCGCCAGCGCGCCGCCCATCACCTCGTCGCGAGCGGACGACGCCGGCAGCGACCGGAGCTCCGCCTCTGCCTCGTCGAGCAACCGCATCCGCTCCCGCAGCGGACGCACGTCGCGCCGGGCCATGCCCGCCTGGTGCACGAGCATCGCGGCCGCTTCGATCGGGCGTCCCGCCGCCTGGAAGTGCCCCCGGGCGATCCTGGCCGTCTCGTCGGCCACCGCGACGTTGTCGATGTCGAAGGCGGTGCTGCAGTAGGCGCGGTACAGCGCCGCGAGCTCCTCGGCGGGCAGGTCGTCAGGGGCGTTGGCGACGGCTCGGGCATAGAGCTCGAACGCCTCGTGCCGGCTGGAGATCGCGCTCGCGGCTTCGGCGCCCGCCAGCGCGGCCCGGTACGCCTGGGCCCGCAGGCCGGCCCGCTCGAAGTGGACCGAGGCGTGGATCGCCGAGGCGCCGACCAGCTCTGCCCCGAACTCGCCGGCACGCGCGTGCAGACGGCGCAGCTCCATGGGTGGCACGGTCCCGTACAGGGCGTCGCGCAGCAGCTGGTGCCGGAAGTCGAAGTACCCGTGGTCGACGAACTCGAACGGATAGAGGAACGCGTTCGCGACCAGCTCGTCGAGCGGGCCGTCCAGGTCGGCCGCCGGACGATCCATGATCCCGGCCAGCACCTCGGGGACGAAGCAGCGGCCGATGACCGCGCCGGCCCGCGCCACCGCCCGCGCATCTGCCGAGAGCCGGCCGAACCGGGCCAGGATCGCATCCTCGATCGTGCTCGGGACGTGCGCCTCGCGAATGGCCCGGCCGTCGCTGGGGGCCTCGTCGTCGAGCGCGCCGAGCAGCTCCTCGATGTACAGCGGGATCCCGTCAGTGCGCTCGTGGATGGCGGTCACGACCTCGCGCGGAGCGGGCAGCTCGCCGCCCAGGATGAGCGTGGTCACCAGCGCGGTCTGCTCGTACGTGAGCGGGGTGAGCCGGGCTTCCTCGGCGAGGCGCTGCGTCAGCAGCCGGGCTCGCCATTCGCGGTGCAGCGAGCCCGCCGGGAGCTCGTCGACGCGGTACGCACCGATCAGGAGCAGCGGGCGGTCACGGCCCAGGCGCGCCAGCTCGCCCACTACCTCGAGGCTCATCTCGTCGGCCCACTGGAGGTCCTCGAACGCGAGCACGGTTGGCACGTCGACGCTGGCCACGATCCGGGTGGCGATGTCGAGGACCAGCGCGCGGCGGGCGCCGAGCGTGTCGCCGCCCTGCTTGACCTGGAGCTCGAGCAGCTCGCGCCCGAGACTGCCGAAGGCGGCGACGTCGCCCATCATCCGCGCCGGGTCGAGGACCGACGCGAGCGGCCCCTGCCGATCCGCGGGTGCGAGATCGCCCTTCGCGGTCCGGAAGCCGGCGGCCGGGTCGCCGAACGCGGCGATCTCGCTCATCGTCCGCGCGAGGTCGAGGATCGACGCGAGCGGCACCTGCCGATCCGCTGGCGCGAGATCGCCCTTCGCGATCCGGAAGCCCGCGGCCCGCGCCTTGCGCAGGAGCGCGCCCAGCAGGCGGGTCTTGCCGATCCCGGCCTCGCCCGCCAGCAGCAGGAGGTGACCTTGCCCGGCCCGCACAGCCGACATACGCCGCTCGGCGAGGTCGAGCAGATCATCGCGGCCGACGAGGATGGGACTCAGCAGGGGGCGCACCTGGCTCATCGCGCCCGAGTGTACGACTCGAGCCGACGACGGCATCGGGAGAACGACCGATATGCCCCGGTGCTCCGGTCGACGCGCTACGATCGACGGGACGCACGAGGCCCGGCATGCTCACGCTCGAGACGATCCGCGAGGCGCCCAAGGCGCTGCTCCATGACCACCTGGATGGCGGGCTGCGTCCGTCGACGATCATCGACCTGGCGAACGAGTACGGCTACCGGGACCTGCCGACCCAGGACGTGGGCGAGCTCGCCGCCTGGTTCCGGCGCGGCGCCGACCGCAAGTCGCTCGAGCTGTATCTCGAGACGTTCCGCCACACGACCGGGGTCATGCAGGACCGCGACGCGATCAGCCGCATCGCCGCGGAGTGCGCGGAGGACCTGGCAGCCGACGGGATCGCTTATGCGGAGGTCCGGTACGCGCCGGAGCTGTCGGTCGAGAAGGGGCTGACGCTCGACGAGGTGGTCGAGGCGACGCTGGACGGCTTCCGGATCGGGATGGATCGTGCGGCGGCGGCCGGCCGGCCGATCGTGGTTCGGGCGCTGCTCACGGCGATGCGCCAGGCGGCACGCTCCATGGAGATCGCGCAGCTCGCGGTTCGCTGGCGGGATGCGGGGGTCGTCGGCTTCGACATCGCGGGGCCCGAGGCCGGCTACCGGCCCACCCGCCACCTCGATGCCTTCGAGCATGTGCGTCACGAGAACTTCCACTTCACGATCCATGCGGGCGAGTCGTTCGGGCTGCCGTCGATCTGGGAGGCGATCCAGCTGTGCGGCGCGGAGCGCCTGGGCCACGGCGTCCGGATCGTGGACGACGTCACGGTTCGAGAGGACGGCTCGGTCGCGCTGGGCCGGCTGGCGGCGTTCGTCCGCGACCGACGGGTGCCGCTCGAGATGTGCCCCACCTCCAACGTGCATACCGGAGCCGCAGCCTCGATCGAAACCCATCCGATCGACCTCCTGCGCCGGCTGCAGTTCCGGGTCACCGTCAACACCGACAACCGGCTGATGAGCGACGTCACCCTGTCGTCGGAGTTCGCCGCGCTTGACCGGGCGTTCGGGATCGGGCTGGGCGAGATGGAGTGGCTCACCATCAACGCGCTCAAGTCTGCCTTCGCGCCGTTCGACGAGCGGCTCCGCCTGATCATCGAGGTGGTGAAGCCCGGCTACGCGCACCTGCGGGCGCGCGAGTCCGCTGTGGTGACGCAGCCGGACTGAGGGCGCGATCGCCTGACGCGCAGTCGCCTGGCGCGCGCCGCAGCCCCAGTCAGTCGCCCGGGTGATCGAGCGGGATGATGATCTCGGTGCGCCACCGCTCCTGATCCGGCTCCATGTCCGGATCGGTCCAGTAGACCTCCCACATCGGGCCGGACGCGTGCAACGCCGACCGATCGAGCGAGCGCTGGAGCCGATCGTACGTCTGGTCCAGGGTGTCGTACGGACCGACGTGGATGACCGAGGCCACCCGCCCGCCGGGGAGGCGAGCCGGCTCGACGCGGCCGACGTCCGGTGCCGGGCGCATCACCGGGAATCCGCATTCGGCCCTGATGCCGCCCGGGTCGACCGATGGGTAGCGCGTGAACGGCGGCCCGGCGAGGTCGACGCCCGCTGCGGTCATCTGATCGTTGACCTCGATCAGCGCCTGGCCGATGGCGGCCGGCAGCTCCGCGAGCGGCACGTCGACCCGGATGACCGCCGCCTCCTGCGGTTGCAGCTCGTGGATCTCGACCTCACCCGTGGCCCGATCGAACACGGGCGTGGGCGCGACGGCGGAGGGTTGCAGCAGCTCGACCACGTTGACCTCCCTGGTCGACCGTCCTGACGTCCGGACCAGCCAAGGCTGCCGCCTGCCTCCGGAGGAGACCAGAGGCGCAGGGCGCCACGGCGGGGGAGCTTTGGCCCGGCGGGGGAGCTCTGGCCCGGCGGACCCTCAGGCCGCGGGCAGCTCCACGATGAACCGGGAGCCGCCGTAGCCGTTCTTCTCGATCCAGACGCGGCCGCCCATCGCCTCCATCAGGCGGCGCGCGGCGAACAGCCCGATGCCCGATCCGCGGGACCGTACGCGATCCACCCGCACGTACGGCTGGAACACGGCCTCCCAGTCCTCGATCGGGACGCCAGGGCCGTCATCGGTGATGTAGACCTGGACCTGGTCGCCGAGCCGCCACGCGCCGATGGACACGGCCCGCTCCGGCGGTGCGTACTTGGCCTCGTTGTCCAGCAGCTGCTCCAGGACCTGCCGGAAGCGCGCCTCGTCGCCGCGAGCCACCATCGCCTGACCGGGCGCATCCCAGCGGACCGGCCGCGTCCGCAGCAGGAGCGCGAGCGTGCCCACCGTGTTGCTGATCGCGCCGACCACGTCGAACGGCTCCCGCCGCAGACCGGTCAGCCCCTCGCCGCGGACGGTGGCGAGGATGGAATTGACCAGCCGGTCGAGCCGGGTCACCTGATCGGCGGCACCGGCGCGCCACGTCTCCACGAGATCGCGATCGGACGGCTCCGCGCGGGATACCGCGGCGTCGGACAGCAGGTCGACGTAGGCGCGGACCACGGCCAGCGGCGTCCGCAGCTCGTGGGTGACGACCGCGAGCAGCTCCGCGCGGGCGGCGTCCAGCTGGGACAGGCGGTCGAGCTGCGCCTCGGCCTCCGCCTGCATCCGGCCCTTCTCGACGACGCCCGCCAGCAGCGCCCCGATCGTGCCCAGGAACGTGATCTCCTCCGGCGAGAACTCGCGGACCATCGCGGTCTGGACGTTGAGCACGCCGACCACGGCCTCGTTCCAGACGAGCGGCACCGACAGCATGCCGTGGAGCTCCTGAATGTCGAAGCCGCGGACCCATGAGAACCGAGCGTCGACCGTGACGTCGGCCGTGCTGATCGGCCCGCGCGATCTGGCGACCCGTCCGGTGATGCCCTCGCCGATCGCGAGCCGGACGTGACCCACCTGCTCCGTGTCGAGACCGTTGGTCGCGGCCAGGGTCAGGTGCTCGCCGTCACGATCGAGAAGATAGAACGAGCAGACCTCGACGCCCAGCGCAACGGTCGTGCGGTCCACGAGCGTGCGCATGAGCTCGTCCCAGTCGCGCGCCTGGGTCACGAGCTGGGCGAACTCGTGCAGGAACGCCAGCTGGTCGAGGCGCGCCGATGCGAGCGGCACCGACGAGACGGCTCGGCGAGGCCGGACGGAGCGCCTGGCCTTGGCCGTGGACGCGGGTCGGGGCGAGGTGGTCACGCGCCAAGAGTACCCGGGCCTGACGGCCGGTCCCGGGCCGCCGCCCCCGGGCGATCGAGCGCGAAGACGTTCAGCCGGCCGCGCCCGCCGCAGCGCCCTCCGTCACGGTCGTCGGCAGGTCGGCGAGCAGCGGCTCCGTCCACGTCCAGGCGGCACCGTGATGCTGGCCCACGGCACCGTGGCGAGCCGCCTCGACCCGAAGCGGCAGGCCGAAGATCTCGATGAACCCGACCGCGGAGGCATGGTCGAACGCATCGCCCTCGTCGTAGGTGGCGAGGTTCTTGTCGTACAGCGACAGCGGCGACCGCCGCCCGACCACCACCGCCCGGCCGTGGTCGAGGCGCATCCGCACATCGCCCGACACCACCCGCTGGGTCGACATCGCGTAGGTCCGCAGATCCCGGGAGAGCGCGCTGAACCACAGCCCGTCATACACGATCCGGGCGAGCTCATCGCCGACGATCCGGTTGAACCGGAGCTGCTCCTTGGACAGCACGAGCCCTTCAAGCGCGTGATGGGCGGTGTGGAGGATCACCGCCGCCGGCGCCTCGTAGATCTCGCGGCTCTTGATCCCCACCAGCCGGTCCTCGACGTGGTCGATCCGTCCCACGCCGTGCTTGCCCCCGAGCGCATGGAGCCGCTCCACCAGCTCGACCGAGCCCAGACGCTCGCCGTCGATCGAGACCGGGATGCCGCCCTCGAACCCGATGACGAGGTCTGCCGGATCGGGCGCGTCACCCGCCGCCACGGTCCACTCGTACGCGTCCGCCGGCGGCGTCACCCACGGGTCCTCGAGGACGCCGGTCTCGCACGAGCGGCCCCAGATGTTGACGTCGATCGAGTAGGGCGATGCCCTGGTGATCGGGATCTCGATCCCGCGCTCGATCGCGTAGTCGATCTCCTGGTCGCGCGACAGCCCCATGCCGACCCGCAGCGGTGCGATGACCTCGAGCCCTGGATCGAGGGCATGCACGGCAACGTCGAACCGGACCTGATCGTTGCCCTTGCCGGTGGAGCCATGGGCGACCGCCTCGGCACCCTCCTCGTGGGCGACCTCGACCAGCAGCTGCGCCAGCAACGGGCGCGCGAGCGCCGTCGCGAGCGGATAGGCGCCCTGGTACACGGCATTGGCCTGCAGGGCGCGCCACACGTACTGGGACAGGAACGTGTCCCGCGCGTCGACGACCCACGCCTTCGAGGCCCCGGCCGCGATCGCGCGCCGCTGGACGCCCTCCTTGAGCGACCCGCCGCCGAGATCGACCGTGAGCGTGATCACCTCGACCCCGTGCTGCTCCCTGAGCCACGCGACGGCCACGGACGTATCGAGACCGCCGGAGTAGGCGAGCACGACCTTGTTCATCGGACCTGGGCCTCCGCTGGAACGGCCGGCTCCGCCGGCGCCTGGATCGAGTCGAACCGCTCGAGCCAGCGATCCAGCGCGGGCTCGTCGGGGAACAGGACGATGAGCGTGTTGTCGCCCGCGACCGTGCCCACCTGCTCATCGAGCGTGGACTCGTCGATGGCCTGGGCGATCACGTTGGCCGTGCCCGGCTGTCCGGTGAGGACCAGGACCAGGCCGCTCCGTCCGACCGTGACCGGGATGTCCCTGAGGATGCGCCGCAGTCGCTCGTCGGACGGGGGATGCGGCACCGGGCCGAGATCCTCGGGGTTGACGTACGTGGCGTGGTCCCCGCGCATGACCTTGGCCAGGCGAAGCTCCGCGATGTCGCGGCTGACCGTGGCCTGGGTCACCTCGAAGCCGAGGGCGGACAGCTCGGCGACGAGCTCGCCCTGGCTGCCGATCGGGCGGCTGCCGACGAGCCGCCGGATCGCGGAATGGCGCTCCCGCTTGACGCTCACCATGGCCATCGGTCAGGCGGCTCCCGCGTGCGCGCGGGCGGACACGCGCGTGCCGAACGATGGATCGTCGAGCGCCCGGACCAGCGCGCCGGGGGCGGCCGAGTCGGCGATGATCGCCTCGGTACCCTCCCAGGCTAGCGCGGCGAGCGCGGCCCGGACCTTGGGCACCATGCCTCCCGCGATCGTGCCGCTGGCGATCAGCGACTCGGCCTCGTGGGGAGTGAGCGAGTCGAGCTTGTGGCCGCGATCGTCGCGGACCCCGTCGACATCGGTCATCAGGACCAGCTGACGGGCACCCAACCCGGCCGCGATCCCCGCAGCCGCATCGTCCGCGTTGACATTGCACACGATCCCCTGACCGTCGCGTGCCAGCGGCGCGACCACCGGCACCTGGCCCGTGACCAGCAGCGAATCCAGCAGGTCGCGGCGGACGCCGACGACCGTCGCCACCAGGCCCACGTCCGGCAGCCGCTCGCCGATCAGCAGCCCACCGTCCACGCCCGACAGCCCGACCGCATCGCAGCCAAGGTCCCGCAGCGCGGCGACGAGCTCGCTGTTGACGACGCCCCGCAGGACGGCCGCGGCAACCTCGAGCGCGGCGGGATCGGTGACCCGCAGGCCATGCTCGAAACGGGTCGGCACCCCCAGCCGCTCCAGCCACTCGGTCATCCGCTTGCCGCCGCCGTGGACCAGCACGACCGGTCGCCTGCGGGCGACCGCGGCGATCTCCGCCAGCACCTGCCGCTGGTCGGCGAGCGTGGTCCCGCCGAGCTTGACGACCACGATCTCGCTCACGTCGTGTACTCGCTGTTCTCGCGGACGTACTCCTCCGTGAGGTCGCAGCCGAAGGCCTCGCCGGCGCCCCCGCCCAGCCCGGGGTCGAGCCTGATCAGCACCTCCTCGGTCCGCATCGCCGCGCTGGCCGCAGCCTTGTCCACGGCCACCGGGCCGCCGGCGCGCCCGTCATACACCAGATGTCCGGCGATGGCGATCCGCAGCAGGACGGGGTCGACCGTGGCCGGTGTCGACGCGCGGGCAGCCGCCTCGTCCGCGGGCATCCCTCCCGCCTCGAGCACAGCCGCATCCGCCAGCAGGGCGTTGCCAGCGGCTCCCGCGATCCGCCCCCAGTTCGGGTCCCGGCCGTGGACCGCGGCCTTGACGAGCGATGAGCTGATCACGGCCCGGGCGATGGCCCTGGCGCTCGCGTCGTCCGCCGCGCCCGAGACCTGGCAGTTGATGAGCGTCGAGGCGCCCTCCCCGTCGGCCGCCTGCTGGCGGGCCAGATCCCGGGCCACGGCCTCGATCGCCGCACCCAGGAGGGTCCGGGCGCGTTCGTCGGTCGCCGCGTCCGCCGCCCCGGCCCGACCGGACGAGAGCAGGAACACCGTGTCGTTGGTGCTCGTGTCGCCGTCGACCGACAGCTGGTCCCAGGTGCGCGCCGCGGCGCCGCGCAGCAGCGTGCGAAGCGTTGCCGGATCCGCCGTCGCGTCCGTCAGCACGACCGAGAGCATGGTCGCCATGCGGGGGTGAATCATCCCGACGCCCTTGGCGACGCCGGTCACCGTGACCGGGACCTCCGCCCCACCGCGTCCCGGGGCCATCACCGTCGCGCTGGCGACCTTGGTCGTCGAGTCCGTGGTGCGCAGGGCCGTTGCGGCCGCCAGCAGCGCCTGGTCGGTGGCCGCCAGGCCGTCCGGGACCACTCGACGGATCGTCTCGGCGATCCGGTCGACAGGCAACCGGATCCCGATGATCCCCGTGGACAGGTGCAGGATCCCGGCGGGGGACGTGCCCAGCGCCGCCGCCAGGGCCTCGCCGATCGCCGCCTGGTCCGCGTCACCGACCGGGCCGGTCGCGGCGTTGGCGCTGCCCGACGTGCAGATCACGGCGCGGGCGCGCCCGGCGGTCGCGCCGTTGCCGCCGGTCGTCAGCAGGTTGGCCCGCGAGAGGCGTACGGGGGCCGCAGCGAAGCGGTTGGGCGTGAACACGGCGGCAGCGGGCACCGGGCCGCCATCGGCCACGATGAGCGCAAAGTCCGGTCGGCCGGAGACCTTGATCCCGGCCGACGTCCCGGAGGCCACGAACCCCGCGGGGATCCGCGCGGCCCGCTCAACGACCGGCCCGTCCACCGGCAGCGGGGTGAGCAGGGGATCCGCAGCGACCGACATGGCTACGGGGCCAGCGGCAGCTGGAGCAGGCCCGACGGCTCGGGCAGGCCATGGACGATGTTGAACGCCTGGATCGCCTGGCCGGCCGCGCCCTTGACCAGGTTGTCGAGGACGCCGATCGCGAGGATCCGGCCGTTGCGATCGTTGAGCCCGCACCAGACGCGGAACTCGTTGCTGCCCAGCACGTGCTTGGTGGCCGGTGCGGCGTCGGTGAGCGTGACGAACGGCTCGGAGCTGTACGCGACCGCATACAACGCGTCGATCTCGGCCTGGCTCACCGGGCGGGACGGCCGAACGTGGCAGGCGGAGAGGATGCCGCGGGTCATCGGGATCAGGTTGGGCAGGAAGTCGACGCCCGCGACGCCCGGGTTCGCGCCGGGCGTGCCCAGCGCACCGAGCTCTTGCTCGATCTCCGCCGTGTGGCGGTGGGTGAAAATGCCGTAGGCCTTCACGCTCTCGTTGACCTCGCCGAAGTGCAGGTCGGCCTTCGGGTCGCGACCCGCCCCCGAGACACCGCTCTTGGCGTCGACCACGAGATCACCGATCAGCCCGGCCCGCGCGAGGGGCGCGAGCGCGAGGATGGTGGTCGTCGAGTAGCAGCCCGGAGCACCGACGATCGCACCGGGCATCCGCCCCAGCGCCGCCAGCTCTGCCCGATGGAGCTCGGGCAACCCGTACACGGCCGACGCCAGCAGCTCGGGCCGCGGGTGCTCGAAGTGGTACCAGCGCGGGTAGTCGGTCGGATCGTGGAGCCGGAAGTCGGGCCCAAGGTCGATGACGGTCATGCCGTTCGCGCTGAGGTCGTCGATCCGGCCGGCCGCCGCGCCGTGCGGAAGGGCGAGGAACACGGCCTCGGCATCGTCGGGCACGCGGTCGTAGACGTGCAGGTTGCGGGTCGCCAGGTGGGGATGGATGCCGCCCAGCGGATCGCCCTTTCGCTCGCGCCCGACCAGGCCCACGATCTGCGCGTAGGGGTGCAGCGCGAGGAGCCGGATCAGCTCCGCGCCGACGTAGCCGGTCGCCCCGACGATCGCGATCCTGACCGGATCACCGTCGAGCGCCCGCGCGCCACGCGCCGCGGCCGTGCCGGGGGCGGGCAGGGGGTCGTGAGGACGGTCCGCCGCGATCGCCGCGCCCGTCGTGTCCGCGCTCACCGGCGCGCGCGGCCGCTCGCCGGCGGCTGGCGCGAGGGATCGAGGGTCGGGCGGAGCGTCGTCACGGAATGACTATACATGCGCTTGCATACTCATGCAAATGAGCCGTCACCACCGGGCGGAACCGTCGGCTGACGATGGCCGGCGCGGCCGCCTCAGGAGGCGGCGGCGTCGACTCGCAGCTCGGCCAGCTGGGCCGCCTCCGCCTCGAACTGCTCGTGGTACAGGCGCGCGTACAGGCCGTCCCGGGCCAGCAGCTCGCGGTGGGTGCCGCGCTCGACGATCCGGCCGCGCTCGAAGACGAGAATCCGGTCCGCGCGCAGGATCGTCGAGAGCCGATGGGCGATGGCGATCGTCGTCCGGCCCGCGGTCAGCCGCCCCAGCGCGGCCTGGATCAGGCGTTCGCTGACCGTGTCCAGCGAGGACGTCGCCTCGTCGAGGATCAGGATCCGCGGGTTCTTGAGCAGCACCCTGGCGATCGCGAGCCGCTGCTTCTCGCCACCCGACAGCTTGTAGCCGCGCTCGCCAACGAACGTGTCGTAGCCGTCGGGCAGCTCGACGATCCGGTCGTGGATCGCCGCCGCCCGCGTCGCCGACTCGAGCTCCGACGGCGTCGCGTCCGGCTTCGCGAACAGCAGGTTGTCGCGGATCGAGGCGTGGAACAGGTACGTCTCCTGGGTCACGAACCCGATCACCCGGCCCAGCGACGCGAGCTTGATCCCGCGCACGTCCAGCCCGTCGATGGCGACCCGTCCGGCGGCAACGTCGTACAGGCGAGGGATGAGGTACGTGGTGGTCGTCTTGCCGGCGCCCGACGGCCCCACCAGCGCGACCAGCTCGCCGGGCCGCGCCTCGAACGAGATGTCCTCGAGCCCGAACGGCACGGGCCGCTCGCCGCCGGCCACCTCCTCACCGGTCGCACCACCGGTCCCGTCGGCGCCGCCGTCCATGTCGCGGGCAACCATCATCAAGGCCGGGTTCGCCTCCGCGTCCACGGCCGCCGCCTCGTCACCCGGCGTCGCCCGCTCGGCCGGGGGCTCGGCCGCGTACCGGAACGAGACGTGATCGAAGGCGACGGCCCCGCGAACCGCCGACGGCTCCAGCTCCACCGCATCGGGCGCATCCGTGATCTCGGGGTCGAGGTCCAGGTATTCGAAGATCCGGTCGAACAGGGCGAGCGAGCCCTGGATCTCGACCTGGACGTTGAGCAGCTGGCCGAGCGGGAAGAACAGACGGCTCTGGAGGGTGGTGAACGCGACGATGTCGCCGGCCGTCGGCGCGCTCGGATCGCCATTCGCGGCCAGCGTGCCGGCGAGCCAGTACACGAACGCGGGCGTGATCGAGAAGATCGTGCCGATGATGGCGAAGAACCAGCGTCCGACCATCGCCTGGCGGATCTGGAGTCGCGCCAGCTCGCGGTTGAGGCCCCGGAACCGGGCGACGGAGCGCTCCTGGGCGGCGAACGTCTTGCCCAGCAGCATGCCGGACACTGACAGCGTCTCCTCGGTCACGGCCGACATCTCGGCCAGACGCTTCTGGGTCTCGCCGCTGACCTCGCGCCGGACCTTGCCCACGCGGTAGGTCAGGTACAGGAAGAACGGCAGCATCCCCAGCGACAGGAGGGTCAGGCGCCAGTCGATGAGGATCATGGCGACGATCGTGCTCGATGAGATCGCGAGGTTGGAGGTGACCGAGCTGGCCGTGTCGGTGACGACCGACTGGATGCCGCCGACGTCGTTCGCGAGCCGGCTCTGGATCTCGCCCGTGCGGGTGGCGGTGAAGAACCGCAGCGGCAGCCGCTGGAGGTGGGCATAGAGCGCGTTGCGCAGGTCCTGCATCACGCTCTGACCGATCAGGTTGTTGAGGTAGGTCTGGCCGACCCCGATCAGGCCCGAGATGATCGGGAGCACGATCATCAGCCCCACGTACAGGTTCAGCCGGTCGTAGTGACGCCCGACGATGACCTCGTCGATGAGCAGCTTGAGCAGGTACGGGTTGACCAGGCCGATGAGGCTGGTGGCGATGATCGCGATCAGCACGACGCCGATCTGCGCCCGGTAGGGCCCGAAGAACGCCGCGATCCGCCGCATGGTCCGCGCGCGACGCTCCGGCGGGACCCGTTCGAAGTCGCCGGTGGGCGGCGTCAGCCGGCCGGGACCGCTGCTGCCCCGGGCCAGGGCGCGCGCGCCGCCCCCGCGAAAGCTCATTCGGGGACCCTAGCACGGGCCTCAGGTCGTTGCGGGCGCAACGTCCGACCGCTGAGGTGCCGTCCGCCTGCTACGAGGCGGTTGCCGTTGCGGCCTCCGCGATCCCCTGGGCCTCGAGCCACTTCTCGGCATCGAGCGCCGCCCGGCAACCCTCGCCGGCGGCGGTCACCGCCTGGCGGTACCGGTGATCGTCGACGTCGCCCGCGATGAACACGCCCTCGATCCGGCTGGCCGTGTGCTCGTGGGCGACGAGATAGCCCTTCTCGTCGGCGTCGAGCCAGTCCCGGAACACGTCGGTGTTGGGCTTGTGGCCGATGGCGAGGAACAGGCCCTCCATCGGCACGTCGGTCTCGGCGCCGGTGCGCGCATCCCGCAGGCGCAGCCCCTCGACCTTCGCGTCGCCCAGCACCTGGGCGATCTCGGTGTTGGTGTGGATCTCGATCTTGGGGTGGGTCATGGCCCGGTCGAGCATGATCTTCGATGCCCGGAATCCGTCCCGGCGGTGGATCAGGTGAACCTTGCTCGCGAACCGGGTGAGGTAGTTGGCCTCCTCCATCGCCGAGTCGCCGCCGCCCACCACCGCGATCTCGCGGTCACGGAAGAAGAAGCCGTCGCACGTCGCGCACGCGGACACCCCGCGGCCGCGCAGCCGCTGCTCGCTCTCGAGGTTGAGCCACAGGGCCGACGCGCCGGTGGCGATGATCACCGACTGGCCTCGGTACTCGACGCCGCGCGCCCACACGCGGAACGGCCGGCCCGAGAAGTCCACCCGATCGACGTCGACGTCGACGATGTGGCTGCCGAAGCGCTCCGCCTGCTCGCGGAACTTGGCCATCAGCTCGGGGCCGTCGATGCCCTCGGGGAAGCCCGGGTAGTTCTCGATCTCGCTGGTCAGCATCAGCTGGCCGCCGGGCGCCGACCCGGCCAGGACGATCGGCTCGAGGTTCGCGCGCGCCGCGTAGATGGCCGCGGTCAGGCCGGCCGGGCCCGATCCGATGATCAGCACGCTGGACTCGGTGCGCCCGGCCTCGTCCGCCGCAACCGCCGGGCCGCCCGTCGCGACGGCGGCATCGGTCGGGGCATCGGACAGGATGGCGATGCCGCCACCGAGCGGCGCGGCCGGCGCGGCTCCGGCATCGTCGCCGAAGTTGATCTTGAGGGAGCCGAACGGGCTGGCGGCTGCGTCCCCGCGGTCTGCCTCTCCCCTGTCGGCCCCGTTGCCGGCGTCGCCGGCGGGTCGTTGCTGATCGGTCATGGTCGGATTGTCGTCTCTGCTGGCGGTGGTTGCTGCGCCAAGCGTAGCACGAGAAGAGCATACTCCCTGGGGGTATCCGGGTCCCGGGCTGCCCGAGCGCATGACCGGCGCGTTGTCGGTCGGTGGCGTGCGCGTGCTTCGGCAACGTACCCTGCGTGCCGTGACGACGACCGAGGCGACCCATGACCAGACTGCGATCGTCCCCGGTCCGATCGGTGCCGAGGAGGAGCCTGTCAGGCTCATCCCGGCAGCACCGGACCGGACAGTCAGCTCGCGCTCCCTGCGCGCCAACCGCGACTTCCTGGTGGTGCTCGTGGGCCAGGGCGTCAGCTCGTTCGGCGACGCGATCACCAACACCGCCCTCCCGATCCTCGTCCTCGCCCTGACCGGCTCGGGGTTCGCGATGGGGATCGTGGGTGTGCTTTCAACCCTTCCAGACCTCGTCGTGGGCCTGCCCGCCGGAGCCTACGCGGACCGCTGGGACCGGCGCCGGATGATGCTCCTCTCGGACCTCGGGCGGGGCCTGCTGACCGCGCTCATCCCGCTGTCGGTATGGCTCGATGGACCCACCCTCGCGCTGATCATCATCGTCACCTTCCCGATCAACGTCCTGCGCGTGCTGTGGCTGGCGGCCTACACCGCGGCGGTGCCCGGCCTGGTCGGCCGCAACGAGGTGCCGAGGGCGAACGCGCTGTTCGAGGCCGTGTTCAACATCGGCTGGATCGCCGGACCGGCCATCGCCGGCTTCCTGGCCGCCGTCATCGGTCCGGGGCCCACGATCGCGATCGACGCCGCCAGCTTCATCGTCTCGGTGACGGCCTTGCTGTTCGTTCGTCGTCCGCTGCGCCCGGAGATCAGGACCGAGCGTACCCGGATCCTTACCGACGTTCGCGAGGGCATCGGGTTCGTGCGCCGGCAGCCGACGCTGCGCGCGGTGATCGCACTGTGGACGACGACCTCGGTGGTGACGGCAGGGCTCGCGAGCGGGCTCATCTTCTACGTGACCGTCGATCGCGGCCTGGGCCCCGAGGTCGTGGGCGCCGTGCTGTCCGCGTTCGCGGTCGGCTCGATGGGTGGCGCGCTGGTGGCCGCGCGGATGGCGTTCCGGGCGGTCGGCACCGTGATGCTGGCCGGGAGCGTGGTCACCGGGCTGTCCCTGCTGGTGGTCGCCCTGGACGTCCCGATCCCGACGATGATCGCGGCCGCGTTCATCGCCGGCGTCGTGAACTCGAACATGCTCGTCGCCTACCTCACGCTCCGAACGCTCCTCTCGCCCGATGCGCTGCTGGGCCGCGTGGGCGCCACCGCACGCACGCTGTCGGTGGGGCTCATGCCGATCGGGGCGCTGGTGGCGGGCATCCTGCTCGACGCGATCGGGGGTGGCGCCACGCTGGTGCTGATGGGTGTCGCGCTGGTGATCACCGGCCTCGGGTTCACGCTGCTGCCCGACGTGCGGGCCGCGCAGATCCCGTCCGACGAGCCGTCGCTGCCAACCGCCGCCTGACGCCTGTCCCGCGCTAGAGGTCTCGCAGACCCGGCAGCACGTCCCGGCCAAGCGTCTCGATCACCTCCGGCCGCCAGATGTCGCGGGCGTTGAAGATCACCAGCTGGGCACCGGCGTC
The DNA here is from genome assembly GCA_963713095.1 of uncultured Chloroflexia bacterium. GTDB lineage: Bacteria > Chloroflexota > Limnocylindria > Limnocylindrales > CSP1-4 > CAIXZV01. The sequence goes on along the minus strand of CAVQKK010000003.1, from coordinate 194,355 downwards.
GGCCAGCTCGCCGAACCGGTCGATAACCTGCTGCGGACTCTCGCCGGCCTCGCCGCCGATCGCCAGGCGGACGGTCTGGAGGGTGGATCGCTCGATCTCGTCCGGGTTCCTGCCGATCGCCTCGCAGTGGCGCCGGAGGACCTCGTACTTGTGATGGATCGCCTCGGGGCCGCCGAACACGTTGCTCCCGTCCGCGTACTGCGCCACCAGCCGCAGCGTCCGCTGCTCGCCGCCGCCTCCGATCATGATCGGCGGGCGTGGTCGGGACAGTGCCTGGGGCGAGTTGAGCAGACGGGCCGCCTGGTAGTGGCGGCCCTCGAAGGCAGCCTCTGTCCCGCGCTCGCCCTGCCACATCTCGTGCGCGATCTGCAGGGTCTCCTCCAGCATCTCGAACCGCTCGCCGAGGGGCGGGAACGGAAACCCGAGGCCGCGTGACTCGTCCTCGTTCCAGGCCGCCCCGATTCCCAGCCAGGCGCGGCCGCCGGACAGCACGTCGAGCGTCGTCGCCGCCTTGACCCACAGGCCCGGGTACCGGTAGTGGACGCCACCGACCATGAGCCCGAGCTGAGCCCGCGACGTGTTGGCTGCCATGTAGCCGAGCGCCGTCCAGCCCTCGAGCATCGGCTCCTCCGGGCGGCCCACGCCGCGGATCTGGAAGAAGTGGTCCATGACCCAGATGGAGTCGAAGCCGGCGTCGTCGGCGTCGCGGACGATGCGGGCGAGGGTGGGGCCGATGGCCCCGGTGCCGCCGGGCCAGGTGAACGAGGGGATCTGCAGTCCGACTTTCATGGGGTCGAGGGTAGCAGCGCGGTCGTTGCATGGACAACGGCCAGCGTCCGGGCCGCAGCTCCGGCTCGCCCCGAGCGGCGGGTCGGTCGATCTGGCGACTTATCCGCCATCGAGCCGCCCCGCGTGGACCGCCCGGGGTTCAGAGCGTCGGGTAACGGGTAGCGAGTCCGGTGGTTGAGCGCCGAGCGGAACGGTGGCCGTTCCGGTTGCCCGGCCCGGGGATGCATCCGAGGTGGGAGCCGCCCGAGTGGACGGCTGTCGACCCGGCCGGACCCGATTCGCCTGGTCAGCGAAAGAGGTCGTTCTCCGGGGCCATCACGACGTCCCGGATCGAACCCTCGCCCAGCGGCGGGTTGGCGCCCCTGACGATCGCCACCGGGCGTCCGGCCGTCTTGCCCAGCGCCAGCTCCGCGGCCGACGCGATCTCGTCGGCGATGGCTCGCACGGTGGTCCGCATCTCGCGCCCATCGGCGTCGAACCGGCCGCGCAGGTCGTCGAGCGGTGCCAGGCCCGAGACCCCCAGCGCCACGTCGGTGATGCCCCACCGCCACGGGCGCCCGAAGCTATCGGACACGATCACCGGCAGGTCGCGGCCAAACCTTGCTCGCAGTGCCGATCGGATCCCTGCCGCCGATGCATCTGGATCGGCGGGCAGCAACGTGACCGTGTCGCCCGAGCCCGGGCCGACGTTGGACGCGTCGATGCCGCCGTTGGCGCACACGAACCCGTGAGCGGTCTCGGTGATCAGCACGCCGCGCTCCATGCGCACGACCCGGCGTGCCTCGCGCAGCACGACCTCGACCTGGCGGGCATCGCGATCCCACGCGGCCGCCCAGGCGATCGCCTCCGGACGCGGCTCGACCGTCCGCAGGTCCACGACCGCGCCTTCGGCCTTGGACACGATCTTCTGGGTCACGACCAGGACGTCGCCGTCCCGCACCGGAAGGACGCCGGTCGTCTTGACCAGCGCATCGCCGATCAGCGTCGCCAGGTCGTCGCCCCGGCGGATCTCGGGCACGCCTTCGAGCGCGACGATCTCCACCCGGCCCGTACCGGCATCCCGTCCCGTGCCCACCTCGCGGCCGCCGCCGGCGTCACTCGACACCCATCGCCTCCGGCGCGGCGGCCTCGGCGAGCAGCAGGTCGTCGGGCGTGTCCAGGTCGAGGCCGAGGACCCCGGCGACCTCGACGAATCTCGCCTCGGCGGACGATGCCAGCCAGGCGTGCCCGGCCCGGCTGTCGCCGCCGAACGCGGGGTCGATGACGTCGGGCGGGTCGAGCAGGAGGGCGTTCGTGCCGCGACCGTGGCGGTCGGGCGCGAGGACTACGCACGGCGGCCCGGCGGCGTCGCCGGCGGCCAGCACGGCCCCGATGGCGGTGGCGGTCACGGCGGGCACGTCGGACGGCAGCACCAGCAGGCGGTGGCCCGGCGCGACGGCGACCCGAGCCTCGTGGAGGGCCGGGTTGAGCCCACGGGATCGCTGGGCAAGCGGACGCGCCCCGGCCTCGCTGGCGATCGCCAGCACGTCGGGATCGGGCGACACGACGACCACCTCGACGACACCCGGCGTCGTCAGCGCGGCGCCGACAGTCCGGCGCAACAGCCGCGTGACCAGATCGCGGCGCTCCTCCGCGTCGAGCACGGCGCCCAGACGCGACTTGGCGCCCTCGAACTCGCGGACGGGGATCGCGACCACGGTGGGGCGGGTGACCGCGGCCCGGCTCGGATCGTCGGCTGCGACGCGAAGCAGGTCCTGCTGTGGGTGCGTCATGTGCCCTGGATCGTAGCGCCGGGCGGCCGTGGGTCGCGCGCCGTCACCGTGCCGGTGGCTACGGGCACGGCGTGCCGCTCGACGCGATGAAGTCACCGGCCCGGCTGACGATGACCCAGGATGCATCGGCGAGGTCCGTGCCCGCCAGCGTGGGCCGCACGATCTCGCACGCCAGCCGCGGGCCGTCGGACGCGTCAAGACCGCGAGCGGCCGTGAACCTGATCGTCGTGCCCGACGTCCCGGTGTACACGTTGAACGAGTCGATCTGCCCGTGGGAGCTGGCGACGACCTCAACCGCGCCCCCGATGCCGCGCCAGACCAGCGCGATGCAGCCCGCGGCGGCAACGACCAGGACGAGCAGCAGCACGAGGCATCCGATCACCCACCGTCGCCTCGATGCCGGCCGGGCCGCGCCGGGCGGGACCCAGCCTGCGCCGCCGGATCCGGGGGTGCGCGGCGGCCACGCCCCGGGCGGAGTTCCGAGCGGGGGCGGAGGAGGTCCCGGTGGTGTTGCCGGCGGAGGTCGCGGTGGCGTTGCCGGCGGCGAGCCGGGCGGCGCCCCGAGCGGGCCCCGGGTGGCGGACGGCACGACCGTGGGAGATGGCGTCTCCACGAACGGCTCGGGTGACCACTGCCACGCGGCGGGATTCGCCCGGCCGACGGGCGCGGACTGCAAGCTCGGAGGAGGGATCGAGGGTGCCGGCTCCGGGATCGAGCCCTCGCTCGCCCGGTGACCGGGCGGGTCCGCCCCGGGATCGCGATCATCCGGCAACCGCGTCATCCTCGCTCCTCAGCTACCTCCCGCCGACGAGCCCCAGCAGCTCGCCCGCGAGGCGGGCGCGGGTCACATCGTCGGTCATGATGGTGTCCGTGACGATCGGGCGCATGCCGAGCCCGGCCACCGCAGGCGCCAGCGCGCGATCCTCGTCGTCGAGGACGAATGTGTCCGCCACGTCCGCGTACAGCCGCGCGACACCAAGCGCCGATGGCTCGTGCCCCAGCGACGCGAGCATCCGATCCGCGGGTCCCTTGAGCGCCCGCCCGCCGACGATCGGGCTGACCGCGATCACCGGTACGCGGCGAGCTCGTGCCGACGCAAGCGTCGTTCGCATGCCGGATACGGCGAGGATGGGCCCGACCGAGACGACCGGGTTCGACGGGCAGATCACGATCGCCGCGGCGGCCTCGAGCGCATCCATCGTCTCGGGCGTCAAGCGCGCGGCCTCGATCCCGGCGAACCTCACCTCCACGACATCGGGCTCCTGGCGCCGGTGGACGAAGTACTCCTGGAACTCGAGCCAGCCGTCCTGGGTGCGGACCTCCGTGCGGACCGGCTCGTCGGCCATCGGCAGGATCCTCGCGGACACGCCGAGCGACCGCTGCAGGGCGAGGCAGACCTCCGTGAGGCGTCCGCCGGCTCGGAGCCTGGCCGTCCGCGCGACATGGAGGGCGAGGTCCCGGTCCCCGAGGGCGAACCAGGTCGGCTCACCGTAACGGGCGAGCTGTTCCATGACGGCGTGCGTGTCGCCCTCGATGCCCCAGCCGAGGTTCGACTGCTCGATGCCGGCCAGGTTGTAGAGCACGGTGTCGTGGTCGGGCATGACGAGCAGGCCGTGCCGCTCGCAGTCGTCGCCGGTGTTCACGATGACGGTCAACCGATCGCCGAGGTGCGACTGGAGGCCATCGGCCAGCTTGGCGCCACCGACGCCGCCGGCGAGGGCAACGACGCTCGGCACGGTCAGTCGTCCTCGAGGTGGTCGTGCACGCCGGTGATCCGGACGAGGAACGACACGCGCGGCTGGCGCCGGAACGCGGCGATCGACGAGGCGGACGGGCCCTCCGGGTGGTATCGGTGGGCCAGGGCGACGATGTCGTCCCGCGCGCGATCGACGTCTTCCACCACCTCGTCCACGACCCCGCTGAGCCCGATCCAGCGGTACCCGTCGGTCATGTCGATGACGGACAGCGAGACGTGCGGGTCGCGCAACAGGTTGGCGCACCAGCGGCGGGGCAGCCGCGAGTTGAGCAGGATCCGGTCGTCGGGCTCGAGGCGGTACCAGGCGACGGCCTGACGGGGCGATCCATCCTCGTCAACCGATGCGACGCTGACGATGTTGAGGCCGCCGAGGAACCGGCGGGCGGTGTCCGTCAGGGCGGTTCTGGAAACGGGCATGCGGACCATGCTAGCCGGGAGGCACCCTCTCCGGGCGGCGACCGCCTCAGCGCAGCCGCTCGCCAGCCTCGATGGCGGCGTCGACACGGTTCTCCGGCGGCGCCAGCGGACAGGCCCACCGCGGATCGAACGCGCATGATGGCTGGTACGCGAAGTTGAGATCCACGACGAGCGTACCAGCGGCCGCGTCACCGCCCAGATCGGCGCCCTTGGCCGTGTCCAGCACGTAGCGGCCCGCGCCGTAGGTCGCCGCGTCATTGGTCGCGTCACGAAACGGCAGGAACAGCCCGCCCGCGTAGGCCCTCATCCAGAACAGCGCGAGCCGCGCCTCGCCGCCCGGGAGCGCGAGGCGCACGGCCCCGACGCGGTCGAATGCGAGCGCGTCCGCACCGCTGTTGGGCAGCGCCAGCGCCTGGCCCTGCGGCCGTGCCGGGGCACGCTCCGCGTCATCGATCCCGACCACGAGCCGCAGCCGGTCGTCGTACGGCCAGTGGCGGGCGCGAAACGCCTCGCGCTCCGCGAGGGGCACGGGCGACTGCGGGTGGTCGCGATAGAGCGCCTCGCGCTCGTGACGCCAGGTCTTCCACGCCGTGGCAGGATCGCGTGCCGCGATCGAGCGCACCTCCGCATAGAGCTCGGCAACGCGTCGCCGCCAGTCGGCCAGCCAGACCCGGTCGGCTGCCGCCTCGCTCATCGTCCGCTGGGCTCGCACATGGCCGCCATCGTATGCGTCTCGGGGGCCGTCGACCCGTGCGAGAATGCCCCGTTCGCAACAGGAGGTGGTCGGTGGCAGACGTGGCGGAGATCGGCGTCTTCGGTGGCTCGGGGTTCTACTCGCTGCTCGACGACGTTCGGGAGGTGAAGGTCGACACGCCGTACGGCGCGCCGTCGGACAGCTTCTTCCTGGCCAGCGTTGCCGGTCGCAGGGTGGCGTTCCTGCCGCGACATGGCCGCCGCCACACGATCCCGCCGCACCGGATCAACTACCGCGCGAACGTGTGGGCGATGCGATCGCTCGGCGTCAGGGCGGTGATCAGCCCGTGTGCCGCAGGCTCGCTGCAGCTGCACGTCGAGCCCGGCCATTTCGTGGTGTCCGACCAGTTCGTCGACCGGACCACGGGCCGCGCGGACACGTTCTTCGACGGGCCCATCGTGAGCCACGTGTCCTCGGCCGAGACCTACGACCCGACGCTGCGTCAGGTCGCGCTCGAGGTCATCCGCGAGCACGGGATCACCGTCCACGACGGCGGAACCGTGGTCGTGATCCAGGGCCCTCGGTTCTCGACCAAGGCGGAGTCGAAGTGGTTCACCGATGCCGGGTGGGAGGTCATCAACATGACCCAGTACCCGGAGGCCTACCTGTGTCGCGAGCTGGGCATGGCCGTCGTCAACATCGCCCTGATCACGGACTATGACGCCGGGGTGCTCGAGGGAACCCAGGCGGTAAATGCCCACGACGTGCTGGCCGTGTTCGAGCAGAATGCGGAGCGGATCCGGAGCGTGGTCCTGGACATGATCGGCCGGCTGCCGGCCGACCTCGATGCGCTCGGCGCGCGCGCGGCGCTCGATCACACCCGGGGTGACGGCCACGCGATCGACCCGGCGGACATCCGCCTGTTCGAGACGGGCCTCTGATCGAGACGGGCCCGGGACCCGGCCCGGGCAACGCTGGGACGCGGCGGCAATGCGGGGACGCAGTCCGGCATCGCCGCGGCAGCGTCGTGCGGCCCCGAGACGGCCTGTCCGCACCGCCCCCCGGATCGCGAGGGACCACGTTCGGGCATTCCATGGCACCATCGTTGCCCGCAGTGCGAGCCCGCGTCCGATTGTCATGACCTCCACCGCCCAGGCCGATCTCCCGTCATCCACCGGTCCGTCCGAGCCGATGCACGGCTGCGTGCGGTGCGGCGCGCAGATCCCCATCTCCGAGGGCATGTGTGAGCGATGCAACCCGCTGGGGCTGAAGGCGCCGGCGGCCTCGCAGGCACACGGGACGGTGTTCGTGGGGATCGGGATTGCCGTGGTCATCATGGCCGTCGTCGCCCACCTCGCCATCAGCGGCGTGGGTCCGTTCACGTCGTCGGTCGCCGGCGTCGCGGCCGATCCCGGTGGGCTGCGCGTGACGATCTCGTTGACCAACGAGGGATCGAGCGGTGGCAGCACCACCTGCCGGGTCGACGATGCGGCGTTGCTCGGCGCGATCGGTCCCGAGGCGGCCTTCGTCCAGAGCCCGGTCGTCGATCCGGGGGCGACCCTGACCTTCGATGCCGTGGTCACCAGCCTCGGGACGACGCCCAAGCCGCTGTCCGTGGACTGCGGCGCGTGATCGCCGAGGGCCGGCCCGACGCAGAGGGTGCGTTCGCCGCCGACGTCGCGTTCGCCCGGGAGATCGCCGAGGCGGCAGGGCGGCTCCAGCACCAGCGATACGAGCGGGTGGGGCGGATCGACCACAAGTCGGCCAAGGACGTGGTGACCGATGTCGACCACCTGTCCGAGGACCTGATCCTGCGCGCGATTCGCGAGCGGTTCCCGGGCGACGGGATCCTGGCCGAGGAGTCGGGGGCGCACCAGGGACCGGCCGCCGGCCAACGGGGGCGCAACCGGTCGAAGGCCGAGGGAGCCGGGCATGCCGACCGGCGGGCCGCCGAAGCCGCCCCCGAAGCCGCCCTCCAAAGCGCCGCTAGGAGCCTCGCGAGCGGCCGTACCTGGATCGTCGATCCGCTCGACGGCACCGTCAACTACGCCAACGGCATCCCGTTCTTCTGCGTATCCGTCGGCCTCATCGTGGACGGTCGTCCGGCCGCGGGTGCCGTCCACGATCCGATGCGTGGCGAGACGTTCTGGGCGGCCGCGGATGGCCCGGCCTACCTGGACGGCGTGGTCGTGACCGCCTCCGACAAGCCATTGCTCGGTGACTACGTGGTGTCGCTGGCGCTCGCAGGCCGGGGGGTCGCGACGCGGGCGCGCGCCGTCCGCAAGGCGATCCGGGTGTCGCGCAACATGGGCTCGGCGGCGCTCGCCCTCGCCTACGTCGCCAATGGCCGCTTCGACGCGTTCATCCAGTCGGCGGGAATATCGGCATGGGACGTCGCTGCCGCGGGGCTGATCGCGGAGCGGGCCGGGGCGCGGGTCACGAACCTCGCCGGCGAGCCGTGGTTCGACGTCGACAAGGCCACCAGGACGTTCGGGGTCCTCGCGGCTCCGCCGGGCCACCACGCGGAGCTGATTCGGCTTACCTCCTGAGCGGTAAGAGTCGCCGTGGCTGGCGTCGGTCAGCCTTGGCGCCATCGATGGGGCCGGCTCCGGAGTCGGGCGAGGCCCCAGGTGTCGCAGAAGGCTTGCCACCGCTCACGATCAGCGCCGGGCCACCGGAGATCGTCGACGTCGGCCTGCGGGATCGCCACCCCGTCCGCGACCGTCCGCAGCCGGGCCAGGTCCCGGTACAGCAGCGCCTCGGGCATCCGGTCCCGAAGGGTGGCGGCGAGACCGACCGCGCTCCGGACGCCGGTGAGATCCCATTGGCTCCCGTTGGCCGGGATGTCCTCGAGATGGCCGTACCGCGCGAGCACCGCCGCCGCCGACTTGTCGCCCCACCCGGGCAGCCCGGGAAAGCCGTCGGCGGCGTCACCGACGAGGGCGAGCCGGTCCGGCACGCTGGCTGGCGGAACGCCCCACTTCGCTCGCACCCCGGCATCGTCATACACGAGGTCGCGACGGCGGTCCCAGAGCACGACCCGGTCGTCGCGAACGCACTGGGCCATGTCCTTGTCGGGCGTGCAGATGATGACCCGCTCGACCCGCCGGTCGGCCGCGAAGCGGTCGGCGGCAGCCGCGATGGCGTCGTCGGCCTCGAACTCGACCATCGGCCACAGCACGAGGCCGAGCGCCTCGATCGCCTCCTCGGCGATCGGGAACTGGTCCAGCAGCTCGGCGGGAACGCCGGCCTCGGTCTTGTAACCCGCGTACAGGTCGTTGCGGAACGACCGGATGACGCGGTCGGTGGCGCAGCCCACGTGCGTTGCGCCCTGCTCGCGGAGCAGGAACAGCAGCTGCTCGACGAGACCGCTGACGCCCGACAGGACACGGCCGTCGCGGCCCAGCACGGGTGGGCGCGGCGAGAAGTGCGCCCGGAACAGCTCGTACGTGGCGTCGACGAGGTGGATCTGCATCACCGGCCCCTTGTCTGCTCGCCGTGGACCGCCGGCCTCAGCCGTCCGCCGAGCCGGTCTCGACCAGCCGCCGGAACCGGTGGAGGTCCGCCTGGAAGATCGGGCCCAGGATCGGGGCGATGATCCGGGCCCCGAGCTCGGGGATGACCGCGGGTCGAAGGACCTCGTCCCAGCGGACGATGGTGGTGCGGCCATCGGCGCCCGGCTCGAGCGTGATCACGCCGCCGCCGGACACCAGCCCGTGGTGGCGGATCGCGTAGCGGGCCGGCGGCTCGAACTCCACGACCTCGACCGGATCCACCATCGGGATACCGAACACCCGGACCAGCGCCGTGCCGCGTGACCCGACGCCGACCGGCCCGGGCGTCGTGAGGGTGACCCGCTTCATCTCCGCCATCCACTCGGCCTGCAGCGGCACGTCGGCGAGCACGGACCAGGTCTCCTCGATCGGGGCGTCGATGACCACCATCATCCGCATCGGCCGGGCCGCATCCGCGCCGCGTCGTGCCGCCAGCCAGCGGTCGATCGCAAGCGCCGCCGCAGCCAAGGCCAGGGCCAGGGAGACGAGGCGCCGGATCATCGCATCCGGCTCGAATGCAGGCTGACGCCTGCGTCCGCCATGTCGGCCAGGGCCCGCTCACCGTCGCCCGGCTGGAGGTCTACGGCCGCGATCGCATCGCTGAGGACGGTGGTCGAGAAGCCGAGCCGGACGGCATCGAGCGCCGTCGCCCTGACGCAGTAGTCGGTGGCCAGGCCGGTGACCACCAGCTCATCGACGGCGGCATCGCGCAGCGTCTGCTCGAGGCCGGTCCCGGTGGTCTCGCCCGAGGTGGGATCGCGCATCGTGAAGCCCGAGTATCCGTCCTCCCCGCCGGTCCCCTTGCGGACGACGGGCGTGCCCTGGGGGACCGCGAGCCCCGGATGAAGCGCGGCGCCCCAGGTCTGCTGGATGCAGTGATCGGGCCAGATGCCGCCATCCTTCGCGAAGTGGGGCGTGTGCTCCGGATGCCAGTCCTGGGTGCACACGACCAGCGCACCGTTGCTGGCGGCCAGCGAGATCTCCCGGTTGATCACCGGGATCACGTCCGCTGCACCGCGGACGCTGAGGCTGCCGGCCGGGTCGGCGAAGTCATTCTGGACGTCGACGACGAGCAGGGCGACCCCGTGGCGGTAGCGGAGCATGCGCCTACCGTAGCGCGGCCGGGCGCGAGCCGTGAGCGAGACCGAACGCGGCCCCCGACTTGGAGACGTCTCGCGGAGCCGTTGGAACGCTCACCGTTCATTCCGGCGGTTGTCATGCCGGCAGGGCGCTGTACCGCCAGCCAAGGCGCCTCGTGGAACTCCTGGCGACCCGGTGGGCGGTGGACCGTCGGGCCGGACCGCCGGGGGGCTCAGTGGTCGTTCCACGGCCCCTGCCATCCGCTGCAGTGGACGCGCCACGATCCAAGCCCCGTGCTGGCTCGGGGCGCGACCCGTCGAGGAGACCGGACACTCCGAGGAGACGCCACGTTCAGCCCGCCGCGGCGAGGCGGCTCCGCAGACCCTGATCCGCTGCCGATGTCTCCAGCGCGTGTGCGATGGCATCCGATGCGCTCTCAAGGATCAGGAACGGGGCCATCCTGAGGACCGCTCCCCGGACGCGATCGACGCGTGATCATCCGATGCCAGACCCAGGACTATCGCACCGTGGCGGACGGGTCCGACAAACCTCATGCTGACCACGAGCGTATCGGAGCGCGTCCACGGTCCGATGGCCGCGAGAAGGGCACACCCGTCGCGAGGCGGGGCCGCAAAGCCACGGGACTCCCAGAGTCAGCCGGGTTGCCGAACGGAGCCGCACCATGTTCTTGGATGGGACGCGATGGATCGACGAGCGCGCACCGGGCTCGGCAGTGCCATCACGTCGTCAACGGCCACGCCGCTGGCTGACGACCGGCGTCCTGATCATCGGCATCATCGCCCTCGCGATGCCACCGGTCGCAGCCAGCTCGTCGTCACCCTTCTCGGACCCACCCGTTGCGGCGTGGAGCGGCTCGCCTGGCGCCCTGTTCGGCGACACAGGCTGGGTCCAAGTCGAGGACGAGCTTTCGCGAAGCTCCGGAGCGCAAGAGCCCTTGTTCACTGCCTTGGTCTCGAATGTGACGCGCGTGCTGGCCGCCGCCACGGCGCCGGTTCCTTCCGCCCCCGCCGGTGCGATGCCTGGGTCGACCTTGCAGCTGACGCAAACGCCGGCGGTGGCGCCGACGCCCGTCCCGACCCCCTCTCCAACCCCGGTTCCACCGCCGCCAACCGCCCAGCTGTTCGGGGTTTCCTCACGGCCGGACTTGCGCAGTCTCCCGGACAACGTCGCGGACTTCGACCGGCTCGCGGCGGCGGGCATGAAGCTCGTCCGGTTCGATGCAAAGTGGTCTCAGTTGGAGCCCACCGCCAAGGGCACCTTCAACCCGGACTTCTTCGAGCAGATGGACGAGATCATGGCCCTGGCGGACGCACGCGGGATCACGCTCATCCTGTGCTTTGACAAGACGCCCGGTTGGGCGAATGGGGGCGCTGGAACGGGTGCGCCCCCCACGAACCACCAGGACTATGCGGATGCGCTCGGTGTCCTTGCGGCTCACTACAAGGACCGGCCCGGGATGCTCTACGAGATCTGGAACGAGCCGAACTACCGCGACTTCTGGGACACCCCGGGCGGGCCGGACCCGGCCGCCTACACGGACATGCTCAAACGAGCCTATGCGGCAGCCAAGACAGCCGATCCGGACGCGACGATCATCGCCGGCTCGCTGAGCCACAACGACCAGACCTATCTGGCGGGGATGTACGCGGCGGGTGCGCATGGCTCCTTTGACGCGTTTTCGATCCATCCCTACACCGACGGCCTGGCGATCGAAGACACGTCGTTCGCGACATTCTCGTTCCGGCCGGAGATCGAGGGCATTCGTGCCTCGTTGCTCGCCCATGGCGACGATGTGCCGATCTGGCTGACGGAGTTCGGCTATTCCATCGCCCCGGGGTACGGGCGGGTCAGCGAGGCGAACCGAGCGAGCTACCTCGCCGGAGCGGTACGTATCGTCCGAAGCGAGCCCTTCGTTCAGGGGATGGCCGTGTTCACGCTCAACACCCTCAACGACGCCAGGTATGGGTTGACCGTTCACGACGGGGCCGCTTCGTCCTCGTGGACATCGTATGTCGATGCGGTCCGGGGGGAGTGACCGTCCGCAGCCGGGAGTGGACGGCACCTCGGGTTCAGTCGTAGCGGCGGGGCAGACGAGTCGGGACCCCCCTGCCGCGAACGTGGTCATGATCGCAAGGCCGGATTGCGGGACGCTGCCCGCACCGGGAGCATGTCGGGGCCGAGCTCGACCCGCTCGAGGATCGCCCGAAGGTAGGCGTTCAGGCCGGCCGGCGCCCACGTCTCCCACTCCTCCGGACGGATCGGCGGCACGGTGGCGATGGCCGCCGCGGCCTCCGCAGGAGTAGATCGCGCTGGCGCCGCTGCTCTCGATGGCTACCACGAGCTCGAGGTAGCCGGTGCGCTGCCTCGTGGACTTGCCGGCCCGGAGATGTCCCAGTCGGTTAGGAGGACGAGCGATCCGCCGTTGTCCCCGAAGTCGGCGCCAGCGCCCGGACCTCGCGTTCCTGCGTCTCCGGCGTGAGGCTCGTGGCAAGGTCCGCGACCCGACTCCTGCGAAGGTAGCCGTAGGCGAAGGCAGCCGTAGGGCGGCATCGGCACTTTCCTCTATGCTCACCCCTGCCAGGCCTCTCGGGAGGGATCGAACAATATACTTCGACGAGTTCAAGCATCAGCTGCCCGACATCGACGAGCTCGAGACCCAGGAGTGGCTCGACTCGCTGGACCAGGTCGTGGACCAGCAGGGGGAGAACCGGGCACGGTTCCTGATGTTCAAGCTGCTCAAGCGCGCGCGGCAGCGCCAGATCGGGCTGCCGGCCCTGACGCAGACCCGGTACATCAACACGATCAGCCCCGAGCAGGAGCCGTACTTTCCGGGCGACGAAGCGCTGGAGCGGCGCATCCGGCGGCTGATCCGTTGGAACGCAGTGGCGATGGTGCTGCGCGCGAACGTGCGCTTTCCGGGCATCGGTGGCCACATGTCGACGTACGCGTCGGCGGCCAGCCTGTACGAGGTCGGGTTCAACCACTTCTTCCGGGGCAAGGATCACCCGGGCGGCGGCGACCAGGTGTACTTCCAGGGCCACGCGGCGCCCGGGATCTACGCTCGCGCCTTCCTGGAGGGGCGCCTGTCCGAAGACAACCTGGACCATTTCCGGCGCGAGGTCGGCGGCCAGGGGCTCAGCTCCTACCCGCACCCCCGGCTGATGCCGGACTTCTGGGAGTTCCCGACGGTCTCGATGGGCCTGGGTCCGCTGGCGGCCATCTACCAGGCGCGGTTCAACCGTTACCTCCAGAACCGCGGCATCCGGGACACGGGCGAGCAGCGAGTGTGGGCGTTCCTGGGCGACGGCGAGATGGACGAACCGGAGTCGATCGCCGGCATCTCGCTGGCGGCTCGCGAGGGCCTCGACAACCTGGTCTTCGTGATCAACTGCAACCTCCAGCGGCTCGACGGCCCGGTGCGGGGGAACGGGAAGATCATCCAGGAGCTCGAGGGCCACTTCCGCGGCGCCGGCTGGAACGTGATCAAGGTGGTCTGGGGCCGGGAGTGGGACGACCTGCTCGCCCGTGACGTCGACGGGGTGCTGGTCGAGAAGATGAACGCGACCCTCGACGGTGAGTTCCAGAAGTACTCGGTCGAGACAGGTGCCTACGTGCGCGAGCACTTCTTCGGTCCGGACCCGCGGTTGCGCCGGCTGGTCGAGCACCTGAGCGACGACGACCTGCTCCATCTGCGGCGTGGCGGCCACGACTATCACAAGGTCTACGCGGCGTTCAAGGCGGCGACCGAGTACCGCGGCGCGCCCACGGTGATCCTGGCCAAGACCGTCAAGGGCTGGACGCTGGGCCGCGGGGTCGAGGCGCGCAACATCACCCACCAGGCGAAGAAGCTGCGCGAGGAGGAGCTGCGGGTGTTCCGCGATCGGCTCGAGCTGCCGATCCCCGACGCGCAGATCAAGGAGGAGGCTCCGTACTTCCACCCGGGCCCCGACTCCGAGGAGGTGGGCTACATGCTTGAGCGGCGGGTGGCGCTGGGCGGCCCGCTGCCACGCCGGGTCGTTCGCGCCCGGCCGTTGCCGGCACCGGTGCCGGCGGTCGACGCGGAGTTCGCCTCGGGCAGCACGACGCCCGTGTCCACCACGATGGTCTTCGCTCGTCTCCTGCGCAACCTGATCCGCGACCCGGAGCTGGGCAGGCGGATCGTGCCGATCATCCCGGACGAGGCGCGGACGTTCGGCATGGACCCGCTGTTCAAGGAGGTCGGCATCTACGCCGCGCTCGGCCAGCGCTACGACCCGGTCGACTCGAACCTCATGCTCTCGTACCGGGAATCGACCGATGGCCAGGTGCTGGAGGAGGGGATCAACGAGGCGGGCTCGATGGCCTCGTTCCAGGCCGCCGGCACCTCGTACGCCACGCACGGCGAGCCGATGATCCCGTTCTACATCTTCTACTCGATGTTCGGTTTCCAGCGGACCGGCGACCAGGTCTGGGCGTTCGGGGACCAGCGGGGGCGTGGGTTCATGATCGGCGCCACGGCCGGTCGGACGACGTTGACCGGCGAGGGCCTCCAGCACGACGACGGCCACACGCACGTCCTGGCATCGACCGTGCCGGTGGTTCGTGCCTACGACCCGGCCTTCGCGTACGAGCTCGCCGCCGTCATCCGGGACGGCATCACGCGCATGTACGGCGACGGTGAGGACGTCTTCTACTACGTCACGGTCTACAACGAGAACTACCCCCAGCCGCCCAAGCCCGACGGGATCGACGAGGGGATCGTGCGCGGCATCTACCGGTTCGCCGAGGCGCCCGAGATCGACCAGCCGAAGGGGCGGGTCAGGCTGGTGGGCTCAGGCTCGATCCTGCAGCAGGTGATTGCGGCCCAGGCGCTGCTCGCCGAGCGGTTCGGCGTCGCCGCCGAGGTCTACTCGGCCACCTCGTTCCAGCAGCTCCGCCGGGATGCGCAGGCGGCCGAGCGATGGAATCGCCTCAATCCCGAGCGCAGGCCACGGATGCCGTACGTGTCCCAGGTGCTGGGCCCGGAGGGTGGACCGATCGTGATCGCCACCGACTGGATCCGCCAGCTGCCCGACATGGTGGCTCGCTGGCTGCCGCAGCCGTACCTGATGCTGGGCACCGACGGGTTCGGTCGAAGCGATACCCGTGAGGCGCTGCGGGAGTTCTTCGAGATCGATCCGCCGCACATCGCTGCCGCGGCGCTGACCGGCCTCACCCGGTGTGGCTCACTGGAGCCGAAGGCCGCGGCCAGGGCCATCCGCGACCTGGGCGTCCATCCGGACGCAGCCGACCCGCTCGCGACCTGAGCGCCGGGCTCCCCGGCCGCCCCGCCGGATCGACCATGCCCGGACCGAGCGCGCCGAGGCCGACGGAGCCACCCCCGCTCGCGAGCGGCTCGGCTCTCGAGGTGCTCCGCGTGACGCTGCGTCTCGGTCTGACCTCGTTCGGCGGTCCGATCGCACACCTCGGTTACCAGCACGACGCGTTCGTCACCCACCGCGGGTGGCTCGATGAGCACGGCTTCGCCGAGCTGGTGGCGTTGTGCCAGATGCTTCCCGGCCCCGCCAGCAGCCAGCTCACGATCGCGGTGGGGCGGCTGCGCGCGGGCTGGTCCGGCGCCCTGGCCGCCTGGATCGGCTTCACCCTGCCCAGCGCGCTGATCATGACCGCGGTCGGGCTGGGCGTGGCGGCCGGCGAGCTGCCGACGACCGGACCGGCTGCCGGTGCGATCGCCGGGCTCAAGGTGGCAGCCGTGGCGGTCGTTGCGCAGGCGGTGCTCACCATGGCGCGTCGCCTGACCCCCGATCCGCCGCGGCTGACCCTGGCCGCGGTCGCGGCGATGCTCGAGCTCCTCGCGCCGTCGCCGTTCACCCAGATCGCCCTGATCGCCGGGGCGGCCATCCTCGGACAGGTGGCCGGGGACGGGGTTGCCCGACCGGCGACCACGACCGCTTCCACCGTCGGCGCACCGTCCGGCGGGCGCCGGACGGTGCTGGCCCTCGCGGCGGCGTTCACCACGCTGCTCGTGATGAGCCAGGTCGCGGCGGCGGTAGCCGATGATCCCGGCGTCGACTTCCTGGCCGCACTGACCCGTGCCGGTGCGCTCGTGTTCGGCGGCGGTCACGTGGTGCTCCCGCTGCTCAACGCCGGCGTGGTGGACCCGGGCTGGGTGACCCCCGATGCCTTCCTGGCGGGCTACGGGCTCGTGCAGGCCGTGCCAGGTCCACTGTTCACGTTCGGCACGTACCTGGGCGCGGTATCGTCGGCCGGCCCCGGTGGAATCGCGGGTGCGCTGCTGGCGACGATCGCGATCTTCCTGCCCGGTGCCCTGCTGGTGCTGGCGGCGCTGCCCGTGCTCGGGCGGCTGCTCGGCCGGCCCCGCGTGCGCCGATCGCTGGACGCCGTCAACGCCGCCGTGGTTGGCATCCTGCTGGCCGCGCTCATCACCCCCGTCGGTACGGCCGGCATCACCTCGCCCCTGGCGGCCGCCGTCGCGGCCACGGGCGCGGTCCTCCTGCTCCGCGGTCGGGTGCCGCCGCTCGCGATCGTCGGCGGCTCGGCGGCCATCATGGCGCTGGCCGCAGTCTGATCGGGCGGATGACCGATCGCCGCCACCCGGCCGAGCCTCGAGTCACGCATCAGGTGTGCTTGTCTGCCAGCAGCAAGGGCCGTTGACATGACAGGAAAGGGCGGGCTACCATCGGGCCGCAGGCAGGCCATGCCAGTCATGTCGCCCGCCACCCGGCCTGTCCGGCAAACGCCGAACGCGCTCCCGTAGACCAGGGCGTCCCCGCGCCCCACATCCCTGCGTACCACAGGAGCCACACGTGGACCTTGGGTCCTTTGCCTCCGGGCTGGTGACCGGCCTTCGAGAAGGCGTCGAGGCCGCGCTCATCGTGAGCATCATCCTCGCCTACCTGGCGCGGACCGGAAACCGACGCCACTTCGGGCGGATCTGGGCAGGCACCATCGCCGCGATCCTGGCGAGCATCCTGGCCGGGATCGTGCTGTTCCTCACGCTCGGCGAGCTGCCCGCTCCCTACGAGCAGGTATTCGAGGCCGGAGCGATGCTGGTCGCCGCCGGCGTGGTGACCTGGATGCTGTTCTGGATGCGGCGGCAGGCCGCGTCCGTCAAGGGCGAGCTCCAGACGCGGGTCGATCGGGCGCTGACCGCCGGCACGGCGACCGGGCTCGCGGTGCTCGCGTTCACGGCGGTCATCCGGGAGGGGCTCGAGACCTCGCTGTTCCTGTTCGGCCTCACGACCTCTGCCCAGACGGAGGCCGCGGGCGTGCTGTCGGGCGCCGTCGTCGGTCTGGGGATCGCCGCATTGCTGGGCGTCGGCTTCTACCGGGGTGCGCGCCTCGTGAACCTGCGCTCGTTCTTCCGGTGGACCGGGATCGGGCTCATCTTCATCGCCGCCGGCCTGCTCGCGTCGGCGATGCACGAGCTGGTCGAGATCGGCTGGATCGGGGTCGGCACGGCGACCGTGTTCGACGTTTCGAAGGTGCTGCCGCACGAGGCGATGGCGGGCGCCCCGGGCGGGGCCGCGCTCGTGGCGGGCGAGTTCCTGCGGGCGCTGCTCGGCTACACGTCGCAACCCGAGGCCATCGTGCTCACGGTCTGGCTGACCTACATCGTCGTGGTGCTCGGGCTGTTCCTGCGGCCGTCGCGCCCCATGACGGTCGTGCCATCGGGTGCCGGAGCGACTCCGGCCGGCTGACCGAGCAAGCGCTCGGGCGCCTTCGGCTCAGCCTGCGACCAGCCGCAGCAGCTCACCGCCGGCGAGATCGGTCAGGTAGACCTCGCCTGCATCGTCGATCCCGATCGAGCTGATCGAGCGGCCGGTCTCGAGCAGCGTGGTCGGTGCCTGGACCGCGTCCAGCCCGGCATCGATCGCCCACAGCGTGCCCGAGCAGTTGTCGGAGAACAGGTAGGCGCCGCGCAGGGCAGGGATCGCGTCGCCCCGATACACCACGCCGCCGATGATCGCGCAGCCGACATCGTGCCCGTACTCGGTCACGGGCATCGTCACCCCGGTCGGATCGCAGCCGGTGGGCGGGTTGTAGCAGTGCCCGCCCTCCCAGCGGTGCCACCCGAAGTCCAGGCCGCGTGAGCCCGCCGGGGCGACGTCGACCTCCTCCCACGCGCTCTGTCCCACGTCGCCGATCCACAGAGCTCCAGTCTCGAGATCGATGCTGTCGCGGAACGGGTTGCGCAGACCGTAGTGGAGGATCTCGGGCCGCGCCCCCGCCCGGCCGACGAACGGGTTGTCCGCCGGGATCAGGTACGGCGCGTCAGCGGTCGCTCCCAGGACGTCGATCCGCAGGATCTTGCCCAGCAGGGTGTCGAGGCTCGAGGCATGGTTCTGCGGGTCGCCGCCGCTGCCACCGTCCCCGAGCGCGATCAGGAGCATCCCGTCCGGGTCGAACCCGATCCAGCCGCCGTTGTGATTGGCGTACGGTTGCTGCTGGGTCAGGATCGTGCGCTCGGTGGATGGGTCCACCGTGTCAGCCTCACCGGATGGCGCCTCGAACGACGACACCGCCGTATTGCCGTCGTGATCGGAGTAGTGCACGTAGAAGGTCGACCGGGCGTCGCCGAACGAGGGCGGGAAGGCCACGCCCAGCAGCCCGCGCTCGCCGCCTGCCAGGACGCGATCCGAGATGTCGAGGTATGGGGTGGGCAGGAGCTGCCCGTTGTCGACGATCCGGATCCGGCCGCCCTGCTCCGCGACGAACAACCGGCCCGTGTCGTCGGGCACGGCGGTCACCCACAGGGGCGCCGTCAGCCCGCCGGCGACGAGCTCGGTCGTCACGTGGACGCCGGCGAGGTCGGGATGGTCGCCGGTGCCCGGCGGTGGCTCGATCGGCGACGAGCCGGACGCCGATGCCCCGGGCGCAGCGGACGCGGTCGGGCCTGCGGTACCGGTCGCATCGGGGCTGGTGCTCGGTCCCTGGCTGCCGCAGGCGACCGTGAGCAGGGCGCAGGCCAGCACCAGGACCTGAGCACGGGCTCGCGGCGTGGTCGGAAGGCGCATCGGTCGGCTGCTAGCGTAGCCGCCTGGATGCCGTCGCGGCGTTCGTGCTGGTCAATCTGCTCAGCCGGCGGCGCGATCGCTCCGTGGCTCAACCGCCCTCGCGCACCCGGGCGACCCGCGCCGCGAACGTCTGCGCATGCAACGCGCTCGTTCCGTCCTCGTCGTGCCGGAACAGCACGAACGCGTCGAGGCCGTCATCGAGGAACGGGACCAGGCGACGCGCCCACGTGTCGAGCGCCGGCTCGTCATAGGTAGTGCGACGCATCCGCAGGTACAGGAACGGACCCGTGCGCCGGATGTCGGGCGCCACCTCGAGATCGTCGAGGTCGGTGGTGCACAGGACGGCCCCGGCCACGCGGAGGGCCGCGAACGTCTCGTCTGCCTGCCACGAAGGATCCTGGGCCTCCACCACCAGCGGGACCGTGGCAGGCCAGGCGGCCAGCAGGCCCGCCAGGCGATCGTCCTGGCGCTTGACCTCACCCGGAACCCGGAACAGCACGGCACCCAACCGGCTCCCGAACCCCGGCAGCGTCTCGGTGAGCCAGGACACGGCGTCGAGCGGGTCTGCGTACAGGGCCCGGATGCTGGCGCCGCGCTGCGCCTTGACGACGAACCGGAAGGTCTCGGGGACGGCCTCGCACCAGGCGCGGATGCGATCCACCTTGGGTCGGGCGTAGAAGGTGTTGTTGAGCTCGCAAGCCGGCAATCGCGTGGCGTAGAACGGCAGCCGCTCCCGATCGCGAAGACCGACCGGGTAGAAGCGAGGGCTCCAGTCCTTGTAGGCAAACCCGCTCGTGCCGGCGAGGACGCGTCCGGCGCGGGTCACCGGGAGCTCGTCAGGCGTCGTCGGCGCACAGCTCCGGCGATCCCGTCTGGCTCGAGGCGAGCCCGTCGATCACGCCGTCGAGCGCCCGTTCCATCGCGGCCCGGTCGGCGGGGCTGACGACGTCCAGGAAGTAGCGCTGGACGCCGTCGAGATGCGTCTGCGAGGCGCTGCGCAGGCGCTCGAGGCCACGCCGCGTCAGGGTGGCCTCGGCGCCGCGCGCGTCGGTCGTGCACGCCGAGCGCTCGACCATGCCGTCGGCGACGAGCCGGTCGACGAGGCGGGTGATGCCGCTTCTCGACAGCAGGACCCGGTCGGCCAGGATGCTCATGCGGAGCCGCCGACCGGGCACGGACGCGAGCTGGAGCAGCGCATCGTACTCGGCCAGCGAGACCTGGTGGGCAGCGCGCAACTCCTCGTCCAGCCGCCGGGTGAGCCGGGCATGTGCCCGCAGGAACGACCGCCACGCGCCCAGGCTCGCATCACCGGCCGGCGCCGCCGCGACCGCAGCCGGCACCGTGCGCCTGGACGGTCGCGACCCGGCCGTCAGCTCGGACGTCATGCGGGCATGCTACTCCGTCGGCAGGTCATTGACAACACAACTATCCGGCCGGGGCCCCGCGCCCCGCGCGCCCCGGCTCCGTCGTGTGCGCGGTCCAGGTCCGCGCTAGGATCGGCTCTCGACCACCCCGAAGGAGCCTTATGCCCGAGTTCGACGTCGATGCCGTTCGCGTCCGGTTTCCCGCCCTTTCGATCGAGCAGGGCGCCCGCCCGATCGCCCTGTTCGACGGCCCGGGCGGGACCCAGGTCCCCGACACGGTGATCGACGCCGTCAGCGGCTACTACCGGTCGTCGAACGCCAACCACGACGGCCCGTTCCTGACCTCGCGCCGCAGCGACGCGATGCTCGCCGAGGCGCATCTCGGTCTGGCCGATCTGCTCAACGCGGAGGATCCCTCGGAGATCAAGTTCGGCGCCAACATGACCACCCTCACCATGCACCTGGCCCGGTCGATCGCGGCCAGTCTGAAACCGGGCGACGAGATCGTGGTCACCAGCCTCGATCACGAGGCGAACGTGGGCCCGTGGCGCAGCGCGGCAGCCGATCGCGGGCTCACCGTCCGGACCGTGGACATCCGGCCCCAGGACGTCACCCTCGATCTGGCG
The DNA here is from genome assembly GCA_963713095.1 of uncultured Chloroflexia bacterium. Classification (GTDB taxonomy): domain Bacteria; phylum Chloroflexota; class Limnocylindria; order Limnocylindrales; family CSP1-4; genus CAIXZV01. The sequence continues at coordinate 173,265 of CAVQKK010000003.1, read as the reverse complement.
TCGTTCGATGCCGCTCTTTCCGGACGACCGCGGCTGGTCGCCTTCGGCTGGGCATCCAACGCGGTAGGCACGATCAACCCCGTCGCGGAGCTCGTGCGGCGTGCCCATGATGCAGGCGCGCTGGCGTTCGTCGATGCGGTTCACGCGGCCCCCCACCTGCCGATCGACGTTCGGGCGGTCGATGCCGACTTCCTGGCCTGCTCGGCCTACAAGTTCTTCGGTCCCCACGTGGGCGTCCTGTACGGCCGCCGAGCCGCTCTGGACCGTCTGCCCTCATACAAGCTGCGGCCCGCCTACGATCGGTTCGAGACCGGCACCCTCGACCACGAGGGGATCGCGGGCGCGCTCGCGGCGGTCGAGTACATCGCCGAGCTGGGCGAGCGGTACGGGACGGGGTTCGCGGCGCCGTTCCTCGGGGCGGGCATGACGGGTCGCCGGCTCCACGCACACGCGGGGATGGCCGCCATCCGCGCCTACGAGATGCCGCTGTTCGGCCGGCTGCTCGACGGGCTCGCGTCGATCCCGGGTGCGCGGCTGTGGGGGATCTCGGACCGGGCGCGATTCGACGAGCGCACGCCGACCGCTGCGATCACCCTCGACGCGATCGCGGCGGAGGCCGTTGCCACGGTGCTCGGCGATGGCGGGATCGCCACTTGGTGGGGCGACTTCTATGCCGTCGGCCCGATCGAACGGCTGGGTCTCGAGCCCCAGGGCGTGCTGCGGATCGGTCTCACCCACTACAACACGACCGCGGAGGTGGATCGCCTGGTGGACGCCCTGCGCGAGATCGCGGCGCCGCCGCCCGGGTGATCGTCTGTCCGGGTGCGGTCCCACGGCCGCCCGGCATGGGCGCATCGGCCGCCCGGAACCATTGACCCGGTGACGGCACGGGCCGCCTTGGGCCATCGTGAGACACTCTTGTGGCACCGGGAGGCATGATGCAGATCGAACGCGAGCCGGCGACGCCGGTGGGGTCGGCGCAGGACACGGGGGCCAAACCCGCCGAGCGGACGCACCACCGGGCAGTCGGCGCGCATTCGACCTACGCGGGGTCGGTCGACCCGACGACATCGCCCTATCCGCCGATCGGCGACTACGGGTTCCTGTCCGACGGGGAGGCCACGGCGCTCATCGCACGCAGCGGCGACGTCGAGTGGATGTGCCTGCCCAGGTTCGACTCACCCAGCGTGTTCGGTGCGATCCTGGACCGGGACGCGGGCCGGTTCCGGCTTGGTCCCGCCGATCTGATGGTGCCCGCCGACCGGCGGTACCTGCCCGGCACGATGGTGCTCGAGACGAGCTGGGGGAGCAACGCAGGCGGCTGGGTCATCGTCCGCGACGTGCTGCTGATGGGACCGTGGCGCCACAAGGATCGGCACGAGTCCACGCACCGGCGCGCACCCACCGACTACGACGCCGAGCACGTCCTGCTGCGCTTCGTTCGATGCGTCAACGGTGAGATGCAGCTGGTGATGGACTGCGAGCCGGCCTTCGACTACGGGCGCGCGCACGGCGAGTGGTCCTACACCGGTGACGGGTACAGCCAGGGTGTCTGCCGTAGCGAGGATGGCCTGGAGCTCACGCTCACGAGCGACATGCGGCTGGGTTTCGAGGGGCCAAGGGCCATCTCGCGGACGCTCATCCGCGCAGGTGAGACGCGCTTCTGCGCCATGTCGTGGAATGGCGGAGCGGCGCCGACGTCGACCGACGAAGCGTACGAGCGCCTGGTTTGGACCGCGCACCACTGGCAGCACTGGCTGGCCCGCGGCCACTTCCCCGATCACCCCTGGCGCTCCTACCTCCAGCGTTCGGCGCTCACCCTCAAGGGCCTGGCCTACGCGCCGACAGGGGCGATCGTCGCCGCAGCCACGACCTCGCTGCCCGAGACGCCGGGCGGCGAGCGCAACTGGGACTACCGCTACAGCTGGATCCGCGATTCGACGTTCGCGCTGTGGGGCCTGTACACGCTGGGGTTCGACTGGGAGGCCAGCGACTTCTACTTCTTCCTGGCCGACGTCGCCGGTCGCGACGGCGACATCCAGGTGATGTACGGGGTCGGCGGCGAGCGCGAGCTCCACGAGAAGACGCTCGACCACCTCGACGGGTACGAGCGTTCCCGGCCGGTCCGGGTCGGCAACGACGCGTTCCGCCAGAACCAGCACGACGTGTGGGGTGCGATCCTGGACTCGTTCTTCATCCACACGACCTCGCGCGATCGTGTCGACGACAAGATGTGGGCGATCCTGCGCGAGCTGGTGGAGCAGACGCTTGCCCACTGGCGCGAGCCGGACCGAGGCATCTGGGAGGTCCGCGGCGAGCCGCAGCACTTCACCTCGTCCAAGGTCATGTGCTGGGTTGCGGTGGACCGGGGTTCGCGTCTGGCCGAGCTGCGCGACGATCTGGAGACCGCCAGGAGCTGGCGTGCGGCCGCGGACGAGATCCACGCCGACATCCTCGAGCATGCGGTGGACGATCGTGGTGTGTTCACCCAGCACTACGACACGACCGAGCTCGACGCGTCGCTGCTGTTGCTGCCGCTGCTCGGCTTCCTGCCCTCGGACGACGAGCGCGTGCGGCGCACCGTGCTCGCGATCGCCGACGAGCTCACCGACGACGGGCTGGTCCTGCGCTATCGAACCGACCGCACCGACGACGGGCTGTCGGGGGTCGAGGGCAGCTTCACGATCTGCTCGTTCTGGCTGGTGTCGGCCCTGATCCAGATCGGTGAGCTCGACCGTGGCCGCCGGCTGTGCGAGCGGCTGCTCTCGCTGGCCAGCCCGCTCGAGCTGTACGGCGAGGAGATCGACGCGGAGACGGGGCGACAGCTGGGCAACTTCCCGCAGGCGTTCACCCATCTCGCCCTGATCAACGCCGTGATGCACGTGGTCGACGCCGAGAAGCGGCGCCCGCTCCGCGGGTTGCGGATGATCCCGCCCGAGGAGGGTCACGGCAACCGCGCCTGACGGCGGCCGCTGCGGCGCGTGTCGGACCTCGTCGGGCCCTGGCCGGCTCAGGGCCCGGCCGATGTCAGGCGGGGTCGATCCGGTAGATCGTCCCGCCAAGGTAGACCACGAACAGCTCACCGCTGGCGCTCTCGCCGAACGAGCTGACATGGCCGCCCGGGCCCTGGAGCACCACCTTGGGCGGCTGCGCCGAGGCGGTCGACGGGACCGTGAAGATCTCACCGCTGCAGTAGTCGCCGAACACGTACCAGCCGCGGAGCGCCGGGACCGCAGAGCCACGGTACACGTAGCCGCCGGTGACGGCGCATCGACCGTTGCGCGCGTGGGTGTAGTCGAGGAGCGGCCGCCGCCTGCCGGTCTTGTTGCAGCCGGTCGCGGGCTGGTAGCAGTGGAAACCCTCCATCACGTGCCAGCCCCAGTTGGCGGCGCGTCCTGCCCCGCTGCTCGTCTTCCTGGCGCGATCGATCTCCTCGTAGCGCGACTGGCCCACGTCACCGATCCACAGGTTGCCGTTGGCCCGGTCGAACGAGAACCGCCACGGGTTGCGCACCCCTCGCTGCCAGATCTCGTTGCGACCCTTCCTGCCCACGTACGGGTTCGACCTCGGGATCTTGTAGTTGTGCGTGGCCGTGCTCCCGTTGACGTTGATCCGAAGGATCTTGCCCAGCAGCGTCGATTTGCTCTGCGCCCGGTTGCCGGGGTCGCCACCGGAGCCGCCGTCGCCCGTGCCGATGTACAGGTAGCCGTCGGGGCCGAATGCGATCATCCCGCCGTTGTGGTTGGCATACGGCTGCTTGATCCACAGGATCCGGCGCGCGGAGCCCGGTTCGACGCGATTGGGATCGGTGGCGGAGACCTTGTACTCGCGGATGACCGTGTTGCCGCTCCTGTTGGTGTAGTCGACGTAGAACTTGCGGTTGGTCTTGAACTTCGGGTGGAAGGCCAGGCCGAGCAGGCCCTGCTCGGCACCGCCCGAAACCTTGGAGCTCAGGTCGATGAGCGGCGTCGGCAGGACCACGCCACCGCTGAGGATGCGGATGGCGCCCGTCTTCTCGACGATGAACAGGCGGTCGGTACCGTCATGGGCGCTGGTGATGAACACCGGCTGCGAGAGCCCGTCGGCAACCTTGGTCAGCTTGATCGTGGCCGCCGATGGCGCCTGGGGATCCGGGCCCGCGGTCGTCGACCAGGGGATCGGGGTGGCCCCGACGGTGCCGGGCAGGGCTCCCAGGAGCATCGCCGCGGCGAGCAGGCCGCCCAGCAGGATCGCGCGGCGGTTGGCCGGCGAGCGTCGGGGTCCGGCGGTGATCGGGGATGTCATGGGTGCACCTGCGAGCGTCTGGCGTGGGACGGGAAGCGGAGGCGTTCGCAGCCCGGGACCGGGCCGTGCCGGGAATGGTGCCCGGATCCGTACCGGTTGTCGACCCCTCCCGATGACCGGGCCCCCCGATATCCTCCTCGAATGACACGCCGCTCGTTGACCCGATGACGTCGCCCGAACCGCCCGCACCGACCGGACGCGCTTGGGGCGCCCAGAGCATGGTCGCGCCCCTGGGCGAGGTGCTGGTCAAGCCGCCGGGTCAGGCGTTCGGCCGTGCGTTCGAGGATCCGGCCGTGGGTTTCCTGCGCCCCGTGGACCTCGATCGGGCACGTCGCGAGCATGACGGCCTGGTCGCGATGCTGAACCGGCTCGGGGTGCGGGTCCATGTGCTGGACGCCGAGACCGACGATCCTGATCTCGTCTACGTGTTCGACCCGCTGCTGGTCGCCGACGGCGGCGCGATCGCCCTCCGGCCAGGCAAGCCCAACCGGACAGGCGAGCCGGCGGTGCTCGAAGCGTGGACGGCATCCCGCGGGATCCCGACGCTGGGACGGATCGAGGCCCCCGGCACGGTCGAGGGTGGCGACACGCTCTGGCTTCGGCCCGACCTGCTGTGCGTCGGGCGGACGCTGCGCACCAACGATTCGGGTGCCCGCCAGCTGGCGGCCGTCGTGGGTGGTGACGTTCGCGTGTTCGACGTGCCGTACTGGAAGGGCCCCGCCGAGCTCGTCCACCTGCTGTCCGTGATCTCGCCGGTTGCGGACGATGTCGCGGTCGTGTTCCTCCCGCTGCTGCCCGCCGGGCTGTACGCGCTGCTCGCCGACCTGGGCGTTCGGCTGGTGACGGTGCCGGAGGAGGAGTACCCGACGCTCGGCTGCAACGTGCTGGCCGTGCGCCCGGGCGTGGCGATCGTGGCCGATGGGAACCCGGCCACCCGGCGAGGGCTCGGGGCCGCCGGCTGCGAGGTCCACGCGGTGCCACTCGACGAGGTCGGCGGCAACGGGTCGGGCGGGGTGACCTGCCTGACGCGGCCGATCCTGCGCGGATGACGGCTGTGGACGTCGATCCGGCGGCGCTGCGCCAGGATCTCGAGATGATGGTGCGAATCCGGAGCGTGACCGGGTCCGAGGACCGGATCGCCGCGGTCCTGGCGGATCGGCTCGAGGCGGCGGGCATGGCCGTCGAGGTGTTCGACCCCGATCCGGCGGCGATCCGCGAGGATCCGGCCTGGCCGGGCGAGGAGGTGCCGCGCCACACCCTGCCGGTGGTGCTGGGCAGGGTCGGTCCGGCCGGCGGCCGGCGGCTGGTGCTCTCCGGGCACACCGACGTGGTGCCGTCCGGCGACCCGGGCACATGGTCGGTCGACCCCTGGGGCGCCGAGGTCCATGACGGCGACCTCTACGGCCGCGGCGCGTGCGACATGAAGGGTGGTGTGGCCGCCATCCTGAGTGCGGTCCGGAGCCTTCGGACCTCGGGTGCCCTGGCGCGTCTCCGGGGCGAGCTCGTCGTGGCGCTCGTGCCGTCCGAGGAGGACGGGGGGCAGGGGACCCTGGCCGCGATCCGGGCCGGTGCGACCGGCGACCTGGCGATCATCCCCGAGCCGTCCGGGCTGGACGTCGTCATCGCGCACGCGGGGGCGATCACCTTCCGGCTGACCGTCCCGGGCCGGGCCGCGCACGCCAGCCGGCGCCTCGAGGGCGTGTCCGCGCTGGTCGGGCTCGAGGAGCTCGTCCATGCGCTCGAAGCCGACGAGGCCCGGCGGAACGGCGAGGAGACGGATCCGCTGATGACGGCGCTCGGGCTCCCGTACCCGACGGTCATCGGCACCGTGGCCGGCGGGGAGTGGGCGTCCACCGTCATGGACCGCGTCGTGGCCGAGGGCCGGTACGGGGTGCGCCTGGGCCAGACACCGGCGGACGCCGAGGGCGAGCTGCGCGCCTGCATCGAGGCGGCCTGCGCCGCCGATGGTTTCCTTCGTGAGCATCCGGCGACGGTCGAGATCACCGGTGCCCGGTTCGCGTCCGCGCGGGTGCCGGCCGATCACCCGCTGCCGGCCGGCCTGGCGTCGGTCGCGGAAGCCGTGACCGGCCGGCGGCCGCGGCTGCTCGGCGTGCCGTACGGGGCCGACATGCGACTGTTCATCGGGGTGGGTGGGACGCCGTGCGTGATCTTCGGTCCGGGCGACGTCCGGCTCGCCCACGGGGCTGACGAGCGCGTCTCCCTGGCCGAGGTCGAGACGTGTGTCCGCGTGCTGGCCGCCTGGGTCGAGCGAGAGATCGGGGGCTGAGCCCGGTGACGCCTCCCCTTCGCTCGGATCGCCTGACGCTCGACCCGCTGCGCGTCGAGGACGCCGCCGGGATGGTCAAGGTCCTGGCGAGCTCCGAGCTGTACCGCTTCACGGCCGGGGTGCCGCCGTCGTTCGATGAGCTGCGACGGCGATACTGCCTCCAGGTCGCGGGTGGGAGCCCCGACGGTGCCGAGGTCTGGCACAACTGGGTGCTCCGAACCCACCAGCCGGTCGAGGCGATCGGCTACGTGCAGGCGACGGTCAGGGACGGCGGGCTCGCGGCGGACGTCGGCTGGGTCGTGGGATCGCGCTGGCAGGGCCGCGGGTACGCGGCCGAGGCAGCCGGGACGATGGTGGCGTGGCTTATCGGTTCGGGGGTCGAGGTCGTGACCGCCCATATCCATCCGGACCACGCCCGGTCCGCGCGGGTCGCCGAGCGGGCCGGCCTCCGCCCGACGGCTGTGATCGAGGAAGGCGAGCGGGTCTGGCGCCGCGAGATCGGCGGGGACCCGGATCGCTGACGATGACGAAGGGTACGGTCCTAGCGACGCCTGCGGTCGCGAGCGAGGTCGGGGAACAGGACCAGCGGTTCACCGGCTCGAGCCGAGCCGGTGAGTGCGTCGCCGTCGCCCCGGCTCGGGACGGGCGAGGGCACACGCGCCTGGCTTCGGTCGGCCGAATCTGCGGGTAAGGGGACGCGCGTCTCCTGCGTCCGGGCGACCTCGACCAGCCGGCACAGCGCGTTGACCAGGCGCATCTGCTCGGGCGTGCGGCAGGCGACTTGCAGCAGGGCCGGGTTGGCCACCACCACCGCCAGGGCGCGCGCGCGGGAGACCGCGACGTTGAGCCGGTTGCCCGAGTACAGGAACTCGAGATCGCGCGGCGCCTCGTCGGGCGTCGACGTCGTCATCGAGTAGACCGCCACGGGCGCCTCGCGGCCCTGGAACCTGTCGACGGTGCCCACGTTGGCGTGGTGGCCCAGGCGCGCCTTGACCGCCCGGTCGATCTCGGCGACCTGCGCGTTGTAGGGCGCCACGACGAGGATGTCGTCGGGCGCGACGGGCCGCACATGACCCTTGGCGTCCGTCCATTCGCGGCCCGCCAGGCCGGCGACCGCCTCGGCGACCCAGGCTGCCTCCTCGGGCGAGCGGTTCGACGCCCCGGCGTGGTCGATGGGGACATAGCGGATCCCGATCCCGCCGACCGGCGGCCCGTCAGCGACGCGCTGGAGCTCATTGCCCGGAGCCGTATCGAGACGTCCCTCGTAGAAGGCGTCGGAGATGTACGCGTTGACGTCGGGATGCATCCGGTAGGTGGTCCCGAGCAGCAGGCCGCGGTCCGGCGCGATCGTCCTGGCACCCGCGACGAGGTGCTCCAGCGCGGAGGCCTCGGCCCCGTCCGGGTGCACGCCCTGCGAGACCTGCGGCAGCTGGTTGGGGTCGCCGAGCAGGACCACCGAGCGAGCCGCGCCGGCCACGGAGCACACCGTCGCGAGGGAGACCTGGCCCGCCTCGTCCACGAACAGGACGTCGAGCGTGCCCTCAAGCTCCGGCCGCGCCCAGACCCAGCTGGTGCCCCCCACCACGTCCCAGGTTCGTGCGGCGAGGCCGCCCGCGATCGACTTGCTGTCCCGGATCCGCTCGATGCCGGCCGGCGGGGGAGCCGCCTCGTCCTCGTCGTTGCGATGCCCGACCCGGACCGTCCGGCCCACCTCGGCGGAAGCCTGGACCACGGCCTCGAGCAGGTTCTCGATGACCCGATGCGACTGCGCCGTGACTCCCACTCGCCGCCCGGTCGCGACGAGGTCGAGGATCATCCGCGCGGCGGTGTACGTCTTGCCCGTGCCGGGCGGACCCTGGATCGGAAGGACCGTCTCGTCGAGACGCAGCGCGACCTCTCGGGCGACCGCGGTGACATCGTCCCCACCCGCAGCGACCGGTGCCCCCGGGGCCAGGCCGGTGACGCGCGGCGGGTGCCCCAGGACGAGGTCCCGGGCGGCCCGAAACCGACCGGGACCCTCGATCCCGTGCTCGATCACGTGGTCCGCGAGCCGCAGCAGCGCGTCGCGCATCGCGCCCGTGCGGTACGGCGTGCCCGGGATCAGGGCGACCGGGTGCGGGTTGGATGGGTTCCGCTTGAGGTCGATCGTCCCGGCGAGCGGGTCGAGCGCGACGACGGTGACGTTGGATGTCTCCCAGCCCGTGCCGTCGGCCCTGGGCGTCAATGCAAGGCACCCCTTGCCCTCGGCGATCCTGCTGTCCTGGGCGGGATCGAACGAGTACCGGTGAAGCGACGAGCTCGCCAGGCGCCCCAGGTCCGCCACGAACCGCAGCCCGGCCAGGGCCGACCCATCCGCGTACAGGTCGTCGAGCGGCGCCTCGACGAGCCGGTAGTGATCCCACCACTGCGGCTTGGCCTCGCGCCGATACCAGTCGAGGAGCCCCGCGAGGAGCCAGCGACCCTGCTGCTCGCGCGTGCGCGCCGTCCTGTCCTCGGGAACACCCTCGCGCAGGGCCTCCTCGCGGCGTCGTGTCTGGGCGACCTCATCGCGCAGCTTCTCGGGCGGCTCGCCATCCTCCCAGACCGGTCGTGGGACCACACCGTCGGGATACCACTCGGGGTGCCGCGCGATGACCTCGATCCGGCGATCCTCCAGCCAGTCCCGGAGCAGCAGGTTGGAGACGCAGTCGTCGCGGTTGTAGGCGGCGATCGCTTCCAGGATGGCCGGGTCCCCCTGCTCCATCCAGCGCTCGTACTCGACCACCGAGAAGCCGGCCTGGGTGATCCCGCCCTCGCGGTGCGGCATGTAGAACGTCTCGAGACGCTTGATCGAGTAGCTCTCGACGCTCGCCCGGATGCCCTGGCGGACGACGTGGTCGTAGAGGTTGACCAGCACGTGGCCGCGGAGCAGGACGTCGATCTCGTCCTCCCTCGTCGCGTGGCGCTGCATCAGGCGCTTGAGCGCGCCCGACTCGTACGCGCCGTAGTGATAGACGTGCATGCCCGGGTCGCGCCGGCGGCGCTCGAGGATGAGATCCACGAATGTCTCGAGCATCGCCTTCTCCTGCGCCCGCGCGTGGGCCCACAGGGTGTGGAACACGGGCTCGCCGTCGACCCTGCCCTCCGCCCGTTCCACCCAGCCGAACAGGTACTCCAGGCCGTCGTCGAGCGCCCACGGATCGGCCTCGATGTCGAAGAACACGTCGAGCGATGACGGCGGCGGCAGCGCGGCCAGGCCCTTGCCGGGATCGTCGGTGATCGGCGGGATCAGCTCGTACCGGTCCTCGCCCGTCACCCGCTTCGCAAGCTGCAGGGAGGCCTGGCGGCGCAGCCGGTCGAGGATGCGCGGCTGCACCGTCCGGATCCCGCGGTCCTCGGGCAGGGTGGCCAGCGCCTCGAGCGTGGTCACCCCCGCGTCGACCAGCCGCCGCCGCTGGGTGCGGGCGGCTCCCGCGACGATCGAGAGATGGTCGTCGGCCCGCCGCCGGTCGACGCACACCTGCCACCACGAGCACACCCGACAATGCTCCACGGGTTCCGGATAGGTCTCGGGGACCGGCGCATCGCCGAACACGCGGGCCTCGAAGCGGGCCTTGGCGGCACGGTAGTAGGCCGCGTAATCATCGAGCCGGTGCTCGTGCGACTCGCGATCGCCGGTGACGACCGAGATCGTCTCGGGCGGGACCCCCTCGAGGCGCTCGAGCAGGTCGGCGTAGACGCACATCTGGACGATGGCGGCTGCCTTGACCCGCTTCGCGAGCTTGGTGTCCGCTACCTCGTAGCTCCACGAGCCGAGCTCCGACGGCCGGTCGTCGCGGCGAACGAGGAAGTCCGGGTGGCCACGCCAGCGGCCGTCGAACAGGGTGCCCTGGAAGATGACGTCCGCTCCCGCCCGCATGGCCGCCAGCGTCTCGGTTTCGGCGGCCCGCAGCTCGTCGGGCGTGCGTGGGTCGCGGAGGCGCATCTCGACGACGGTCCGGCCCTCGACCTCGAGCAGGGCGATGTAGCGCTGCTCGTGCTCGAAGCCGCGACGCCGGACCAGCTCGAGCTCGGGATCGTCGCGGAACGGCTTCTCGATCTCGCCCCGGGCACGCTGCTGCTCGAGCGTGACCAGATGGTCACACTCGAGGAAGCCGACGAGGTCCGTGGCCGAGACGACCAGCGTCCCATCTTCGTGGAGTTGCACTGGCGCCCATCCTACGGGGCGTCCGTGCCACCTTGCCTGTCGTGCGGCCACCCAATGGTTCAACCGATCCGAGCGCAGCCGCCCGCGCGGCTACCGGCGTCACGCGGGCCGGAGGGAACGCCAGAGATCGACCGCCCAGCGCCAGTCGTCGGCATCCTCGAACTCGACCCGGATCGCGGCCCCGCGACCGGTCACCGCGGAGAACCCTTCGAGCACCGCAACCTCCACCCCCGCTCCCGGATCGGTCGTGAGCCTGGCCTGACCCACCAGCTCGCCGTCCCGGTGGTGCATCACCTCGGTGCCCAGGTCGCCCGCGACCCGCCCCAGGAACCACTCGGCCGACATCGGCATCCCGGTCTCGGTGGCGGTGGTGACTGCAGCCAGCGCTACCCGGCGGCCCCGCTCGCCGCCGGTCCACTCCTCGGCGGTGCGCCGCTCCCCGAACGATCCCGGAACCTGGAGCAGCCAGCCTTCGTGGACGATCGTGACCGGACGCCGTCGATAGCCGACCGGCGCTTGTGTCGCCCCCACCTGGCCGGCCCGGGCCGCGACGCGCTCGGCGATCGGATCATCGACCCCGCGGAGCTCGATGAGCTCGGCCCACTCGCGCCACGGGTAGGGCAGCGTGGGATCGGCCGGCATGGCGCGCCGGAGCAGGCCCAGCGCCTCGTCGACCGTCGCTCGCTCGGCCTCGTCCGCGGGAGGGCGCCAGCGGACCTCGGTCCACAGCAGCACCAGCGCCCGGTGCAGCTGGTACCTGGGGTCGGTGGCGTCGGTCCACCACGGCCGGATGTCGATCGCGACCCTCGGATCGGCGACCGCCTGCTCGAGCCAGCGATCGTCGCGCGGACCCAGCGGCGTCGCGATCGCGCCCTCGAACGCGAACTGCGTGCCCGGCCGGGTGCCGACGTGGAAGCCGGCCGATCCTCGGCGGCGGAGCTCCAGGGCGCGCGCCACCGTCCTCGCGAGCAGCGTGACATGGGCACGCTCCACGCTGGCGCGCTCGGCCAGTGGCGTCCGGGCTCCGACCCAGGCCGGTGACGCGCCCACGGGGCGGGGGGCGGGCTCCCGTGACCAATCGATCCTGTGACCCTCCTCGAGCCGTTCGAGCAGCCGACCGACGAAGGTGTGGTAGCCGGGTCCCACCGACGACGTATCGGCCGAGGCGATGGCCCGCCCTTCGGTATCGACCGTGATCGACACGGGCTCCGCCGCCGGATGGACGTCGAGCACGAGCTCCGCGCCGGACGCCGAGCTGTCTACGCGTGACGAGCGGACGGTGCCCGCGTACTCGGCGGCGATCCAGGCCGCCGCGTCGGACAGCAGAAGGTCGGGCGCCGGCAGGCGCGGGATCAGGCCGCGCCTGGCTGCCTGACCGACGACCCTGAGCGTGAGCCCCAATCCGTTCCTCCCGGCGTGATCCCGCCGTGCTCTCGCCCGACCTTAGCGCGGGAGGATCCGCCGGGCGACCCTCAGCGGCGCGAAGTTGGTACCAGCTTGCGGCAGGCGACGGTCACGTAGCGCGGGTCGTGCTCTTGTTCGTGGGTCGCGTCGGCAAGGCGCTCCGTCCCGTATCGTTCCCTCCATGGATACGCGTCACGGGCCTGGCGGCCGGTCCCGGATGACCGGCTCTGCTCGCGGAGGTCTGTCCGGCGGGGGCCGGCCATCGGCCGGCCGCTCCGTGCTCGTGCGACGGGCCACGGGGTCGCATGCACCGGCGATCCGGGCCGTCGCGCACGAAGCCTGGCGAGACACGTACGCGGGGCTGCTTCGCGATGACACGATCGAGTGGTTTCTCGAGCGCGCCTACTCCGAGGAGCGGGTCGCGCTACGGGTGGAACGCCACGAGACGTGGGTCGCCGAGCTGGACGGTGTCGTCGCGGCGTTCGCGGAGACGGCGATCGACCCCGACCGGGTCACGCTGGTCGCGATCTATGCCGACCCGGCGGTGCGGGGCGCTGGCCTCGGCTCCGCGCTGCTGAATGCGATCGTGGATGCCCACCCGGACCTGCCGATCGTCGCCGACGTCCTGGCCGGCAACCACAAGGGGGAGCCGTTCTACGAGTCCCGCGGCTTTGAGCCGCGCGAGACGCTGGACGAGCAGCTGGGTGGTGAGCTGGTCGCCGAGCGTCGATGGTGGCGTCCGGCAGCCAGGCCGGCGGCCAGGTAAGCCCGATCGGGCGCCTGGCCCTGCCACCCACCCGAGGGGCGCGGCGAGCCACGCTCCCGACAGGCAGCCACCTCCAAGCCGACTGGGACCATCGGCGTCGCGTCCCGGCCGATCGTCCGGTGGTGGACAGACCGGCCCCGACTCGATGATACTGACTGGGGTGGTGGGTGCCTTGCGGGCGTCCGGCTTGCCCGCGGGATCGCCGCCTACAGTCCCCACGGACCGTAATCGGAGGCTGGGGTCGTGATGAGCCAGCGGGACCTCTACGGGATCCTGGGCGTGGATCCGAGCGCGGACCGCGCCACGATCCGGGTTGCCTACCACACGCTCGCGCGCCGCCACCATCCGGATATGCCGGGCGGCTCCGCTTCCCAGATGGTGGTCCTCAACGCTGCCTGGTCCGTGCTGCGCGACCCGTTCACCCGCAAGGCCTACGACCGTCAACGCACCAGGCTCGCCCCCCCGCCGAGCCGAACGGTCGGCCGGGCTCCTGTGGCCCCTGCGCCCGGCGAAATCGTCCTCGACTTCGGACGGTACGAAGGATGGTCCGTCGAAGCTCTCACGCGCCATGACCCGGACTACCTGGACTGGCTCGTCCGGACGCAGATCGGTCGGCGGTATCGGGCCGCGGTCGAGGCTTCGCACGGCCGGTCAGTCGCGGCACCGCCGGCCGCCGCCCCGGTCCGCCGCGGTCGACGAGGGAGATTCGCGAAGGCAAAGTAAGCGACGGACACGCCCGCGCCGCCGGGTGAGGGGGCGCTGACCCGGTCCCGCCGCCAGCCGCGTGGCAGACGGGCGTCGTACTGCTGCTTTCGGTGCCGGATCGGCCACTGGTCGACGGGCCAGGAGATCAGCCGAACAGGGCTTCGACGGCCTCGCCGAATACGGTGGTGTGCCGGTCGATGTCCCCGGCGGTCGTTGCCGGGGACATCAGGGCCATGTTGTGGAACGGCGTCATCAGCACACCCCGGTTCATCGCCCACAGGTGCAGGAACCGCTCGAGCTCCGTGTCCCCGTGCGCCCACTGCTCGGACCCGTTGCGTGGGAGGTCGGGCATGAAGTGGTACTCCGCCCGTGCCCCCAACCTCGTCACGTGCCAGGGGACGTCGTTCGCCCGGATCAGACCGTCGACACCGGTGGCCCAGCGCTCGCCCAGCGGCATCATCCGCGCGAATGCCTCGTCGGTCAGCACCTCGGTCAACGTCGCCCGGATGGCCGCCATCGACAGCGCGTTGCCCGCCAGCGTGCCCCCGATCCCGCCGACGTCGGAGTCTTCCCAGGTGATGCTCGCGCGGATCCGCTCGCCCACCTCCTCGGTGAAGCCGTACGCAGCAGCCGGGATCCCGCCGCCGATCGTCTTGCCGATCGTGAGCATGTCGGGCGTGAGACCGTGGGCGCCCGTGTAGCCGCCGGGCCCCGCGCAGATCGTGTGGGTCTCGTCGTTGATGAGCAGCGTGCCGTACCGCCGCGTAAGCTCGCGGACGGCCTCGTGGTAGCCGCGGTCGGGGAGCACGATGCCGACGTTGGTGAGGGCAGGCTCCATGAGCGCGGCCGCCACGTCGCCGTGAGCAAGCTCGCGCTCGAGGCCGTCGACGTCGTTGATCTCGACGACCCGCGTCGTCTCGGCCGGCGGCACCGGTGGTCCGAGGTTGCCGCGCCGCGCCACGACGGTGCCCTGCTCGTCCAGCCAGGCAAAGGTCTCGTCCACCGAGCCGTGGTAGTTGTGGTTGTGGACCAGGATCTTCGGCCGGCCCGTGATGTGGCGCGCGAGCCGGATCGCGAACCGGTTGGCGTCCGTGGCGGTGAGCGTGAACTGCCACCAGCGCAGACCGAACCGGCGCCGCAGCTCGTCACCGGCGACGATCGCGTCCTCGGTCGGCAGCATGTGGGTGATGCCCCGGCCCAGCTGGCGCACGACGGCCTCGACGGTGGGTGATGGCCCGTGTCCCGCCATCGCGCCGGTGTCCCCCAGGCAGAGGTCGACATACTCGTGGCCGTCGACGTCGGTGAACCGGGCGCCCCTGGCCTCGTCCACGAACAGCGGGAACGGTCCGGCCCACTTCACCATCCAGTTCATGGGAACGCCGTCGAGGAGCGAGCCCTGGGCACGCTCGAACAGCGTGCGGGAACGCGGGTTGGCGCGCTCGAAGGCCGCCGTCTCGGCGGTCATCAGCCGTTCCATTCGGGCTCGGTCGAGGGTCCTGCCGGCGGTCATCGATGCTCCTTCCGGGTCAACCGACGCGGCCGACCCTGTTGACACCGATGATGGCTCGTCGGGCCGGCGGGTGGCGCCGGGTCGCGCGTGGCGGGCTGGGTGGCCATCACCGGACGCGCCTCGCGCCGGTTCATCCGGGGCGCAGCGTCCCCTGGTGAAAGCGCACGACCCAACGACCATCGCGAACGGTCCAGATCGACGAGCGGTTGGACGGCCGGGCACCGCCGATCCGGTAGGTGGCCAGGACGACGCCCGGGGCAAGCTCCGCGACGGCGAAGTCCTCGATTGCGACGCCGGCCGGCGGATCAGACTCGAGGCGACGGCGTGTCGCGTCGACGTCCCATACGGTGCCGCTTGCGCCGAGCTCGATGAAGTCGTCCGCGATCAGGTTCGAGAGACCGCCGCCAAGCCCCCGTGCATCGCGTGACGCGAGGGCGGTCTCGAGACGGAGCAGCTCGGCGCGAATCGAGGGGTCGATCAACGCACCGGCGCCTCCGAGGTCAGTGGAGCCTGAGCTTGCGGGTGTAGCCGCAGATCTCGCAGTGGGCTGTAGCCGTCGCCTCGTCGACCAGGAGGAAGCTGGTGCAGCCGTTGGTGTTGCAATAGAGCCGGTTCGCGTTGGCCGTCCGGCGGCGCATACGCCGCATCGAGCTGGAGCGATGCGTCACGGCATTGGATGTAGCTCGAGAGAGCATGTGGTGTGAGATATTCCTTCCTGGCAGCCGTCGGTATCGGGACGGGTGCCCTGCCCCTCCAACGGCCGGAATGACGGAGGCCGGAGCGGCGCTCGTTCTTTCTAGGCCCGGCGCGGCGGCGGATACGCGTGTTGGGCGTCGACCTGCTGGCCGCGATCTGTCGGGCGATACGCAGGTAGCATCGGGTGGATCGCGTGTTCTGTCAACTGACCCGAATGGGGGGTAGCCTGGGCGACGGCCGATCGAGCTTGCCCGCGCACGGCTCTCATGCCCCGCAGGCATCATTCGCGGCCCGCAGCACCCATCGAATCTGATGCCAGTCGGGCATTGGCGAGCCGGGAGCATGGTCGATGCGGCCGTCCCCATCGCGGTCAGGAACGGTGACATGCAGCCGTGGTGAGCCGCCCGGAGTATCGTGGCCCGCATGAAGGGCGATCGGGTCGAGGTGGTCGTCGACACGGGTCACGGCACGCAGACGTTCGAGGTTCGCGCCTCGCGCGCCGGACGCCGCCTGGAGGTGACAACCGGCCGCGGCGTGGTGGAGGTTACGGAGCTCACGCGGGGCGGGACGCCGGTCCGAACGGGCCGATTCATGGCCAGCCGGGTTGTCGCCCTGGTCGAGCACCCGGCGGCGGAGGGTGACAGCGCGCGGGTCGAGGTCGAGACGCGTCGCAAGCTGTCGGCCGTGTCCCAGCGTGGGGGCCGGACGCGAGGGCCGGCCCCCAGCGCCCCCCGCGCGACGACGACCGACCAGCTGGGGCTGCTCGATGCAGACGAAGCCGCGTCCGGCCCGCACCGCGAGATCGAGCCCGCCACGGCGGACGAGCTCCCGGACGTCTGATCCGGTCCGCCGCGAGTGGATCCGATCCGCCGGGGATCGCCCGGGCGTGCTCACACGGGGCCGTGCCGGAACCTGCGCTGCGCTCACACGGGGCCGTGCCGGAACCGGCGCCGCGCTCACACGGGCGGCCAGGGCAGGGCCGGCCGCCGGGGATCGGGCTGAGGAAAGGCGCCTGCTGCGAGCAGCCGATCCACACGGCGGACCGTGGCGGCGACCTCGATCGGCGCGAGGAGCCTCCGGAGCTGTGTCCCCAGGTCATCGTCAAGCGCGGATCGCAGGTTGCGCAGGACGCTGGTCTCACCGGTGGTGAACGGCTGGCCGCGCCAGGCCCACAGGACGGTCCGGAGCTTGGGTACCGGCGAGAACGTCACGCCGTGATCCACACCATACACATGACCGCCGGGCACCGGCAGCAGGTGGCCGGCTTTGCGATCCGTGTTGTTGACGGCCGCGTCGAACAGGGCGATCGCCCGCAGTCGCTGGTCCTCCTCGACCACCATCGCCACCGGGTCGGCGGCTTCGTCGACCCGGATCCATAGCTGGACCATCCCCTCACCAAACGGTCCCTCCCGGAGCACGGTGGGCGGGACGATGCCCCAGCCGGTCGCCTGCGAGGTCACGAACGAGGCAAGCTCGCGCCTGGCCAGGGTGCCGTTCGGAAAGTCGGCGAGCGGACGCTCGCCCATGACCGGCTTGTAGATGCAGGTGGCGACGATGTCCGGGCTGCCGTCCGGATGGCGGCGCGTGGCCAGGCACAGCATGGCGTTGTTGGACGAGGCGTACAGCTGGCCGACGATCGACAGGTCACCATGTTCGAGCAGGTCCAGCGCGACGTCCTCGGGGAGCACCGGCATCGGCAGCTCCAGGGCATCGATGGAGGTGGTCGTCCCGCTCCGGTCGAGCGCCGGATCGTCCGGCGCCTCGCCCTCGTCGAGCATTGGCTCGTCCAGCGCCTCGTCGTCGTCCAGCGCCTCGCCACCGTCGAGCACGGGGCCGTCACCGTATCTGGCGATGATGGGCACCCGCTCGCCCGCGTCATCGTCGAACGGTTGCGCGTCCTCGAAGCGAGCCCCGGGATCGTCCATCACCGGCGACCGCGGCTCAGTTCAGCCGGTGCCCGTTGCGCCGCGGACACAGGTGACCCTGGGGATCCAGGGGCTCGCCGCACAGCGGGCACGGCGGCCGGCCGGACGCGACGATTCGTATCGCACGGGCGACGAACGCGCGCGCTGCGAGGGCGGTGATCCGCACCCGCAGCAGGTCGGGCCCCTCCTCTGACTCGTCGTCCTCGTCCTCGTCGGCGTCCTCGGTCTGCTCGCGCGCCTCGACCAGCACGAGGTCGTCCTGCGTGTCCCAGCCAAGCGTCAGCGTCCCGACGCGGAAGGCCTCGTTGATCGGCTCGTCCAGCGGGGTCACGTCGGTCTCGGTCACGGCATCGGCGTCCGTGCCCTCGACCCCGCGTCGCTCGAGCTCGTCGAGCATCTCGGTGAGGCGCTGGGCGAGCACGGCGACCTGGACCTTCTCCAGTGCGACGGACACGATTCGACCGCCCTCGCGAGCCTGGAGGAAGAACGTCCGGTTGCCGGGATCGCCGACGGTGCCGGCAACGAACCGTTCGGGGATGTCAAACAGGAAGCGATGTCGAGGCATTCACACAGCGTGGGGGACGGGGGAGTGGCACCCGGCCACAGCCGGGGGCTCAGAGGGTACCGGAAGTCCCGCGAGGACGGCCGGAGCCCCGATCGTGAGCCCTCTCTGAACCGTCGATCAGCCGACCTGGACCGAGATCTGGTGGTAGCCGCGGGCGCCGTCGGGCGGCGGTGGGGTCGCATCGGCCGTCTGCACCGTGCCGGTACCGTCGGTCGCGCGCACGGCGATGACATGTCGGCCCGGCGTCGCCTGCCACGTCCATTTCCACTGGACCCAGGTGGCCGGCGCGATCTCGGTCGCAAGGGTCGCCGGCTGCCAGTCACCATCGTCCACGAGCACCTCGACCTTCTCGATCCCGCGATCGGGCGCCCAGGCGACGCCGGCCACGGCCACGGGCCCCGGCTGGATGGAGGCGTTCGACCTGGGGACGTCGATCCGCGACTGGGTGAGGATCGGTGCCTCCTTGGCCCACCCGCGGGGCACCCAGTAGGCGTCGACCGCCTCGAGGGTGGTCAGCTGGATCTCGGTCAGCCACTTGGTGGCCGAGACGTAGCCGTACAGGCCGGGGACGATGAGGCGGGCGGGAAAGCCGTGCTGAGCGGGGAGCGGGGCGTCGTTCATCTTGACCGCGATCATGGCGTCGCGCGGATGCGCCGGGTCCGTGATCCAGGCCGTCGGGAAGCCGGCCGTCCAGCCGTCGGACGAGCGAGGCACGACCTGCGTCGCCCCCGCCTGGACACCGGCCATGTCCAGGACGTCCGAGAGCAGGACGCCGGTCCACTTGGCGTTGCCCACGAGATGGCCGCCGACCTCGTTGCTGACGCAGGCGATGGTCACGTAGCGCTCGATCAGCGGCAGCTGCACCAGCTCGTCGAACGTGAGCGCGACCTCGTGGTCGACCATCCCGGTGACCTTGAGCTGCCAGGACGCGAGGTCGATGGCCGGGGTGATGAGCGCGGTGTCGATCCGGTAGAAGGTGTCGTTGGGCGTCACGACCGGACCGAGGCCGTTGACCTGGAGCGACGCGTCCGGGCCGGGAGCCGGTGCGGGGTCGACCGCCTGCGGGATCTCCGAGCCGGCCGTCGTGGCCTGGACCGCCCGACCCTCGAGCATCCGCCGCCCGAAGCCGCCACCGACGAGCGCGATCGCCCCGAGTCCGACCGCCCGCACGAGGAAGCCCCGTCGCGTCGCCGAGCCGGGCGACGGCCTTGCGGCTGACGTCGCCGCGGCGAGCAGGAGGTTGAGCACGGCCATCGCAAGGCCGATCTGGAGCGCCGCCGAGATCGCAGCCAGGGACACCGAGGTTCCGGGCAGGCGGAGCGCCGCCATGAGCCCGATGCCCGCGATGACGACGATGGCGGCCGCCGCGATCATGAACCGGGTGCGGGCGATGATGCCGATGCCCGTGCCGGCCAGGAGGACGACCAGCCCGACCAGGATCTCCAGGGCCGGCTTGTCGTTCGTGCCGAACAGCGACACGACGATCTCCTTGGAGCCGGGCGGCGCGTAGTCGATCAGGGCGCTGCCCACCGACGCCAGTGGCGATGGCGCACCGATGAGCAACCCCGCGACGAGCTCCCCGGTGGCCAGAGCGACCAGCGCCGCGATGGCGCCGGCGATCGCGGCCAGCGCCGGCGAGGCGAGCCTGGTCGTGTCGCCGACCCCGCCGGCGGCAGACAGCGAAGGGCTGATGGGGCGTGAGGACCGATTGGGCTCAGAGGTGTCGGTTGAGGTCATGTCGTTGGATCGGCTCGCAGCTCGTGGGGTACCCGCCGATGGCGCGGGAATCATCTCCGATTGCGTGCAGCGTCGCAGGCGGCTGTGACGGCCCGATGACGGGGGGCGATGGTACGCGTGGCGTTCCATCCAGCGGGCGCCGAACGGCTCGGGCCGTCGCCAGGGTCGCATGGCATTCCAACGTGCGGTTGGGCAGCCGCGATCCCGCCGGTAGCCGCTGGAGCGCACGCGTGGCGTTCATTGGGGCCTCGCCGCACGCCGCGGGTGCCGTCAGCCCGACCGTCGGGGGCGTCACGTCAGCGCGTTCGCCCGGCCGCGGGCGCCGCAGACCGGTGCCGTTCAGGCGGCCGAGGCCACGGAACGGCTCAGGCGCGGACCTCCTGGCGCAGGAACAGAACGTAGGCCAGCGCGAACATGGCCACCGTGAGCGCGACCAGTGCCACGATCTGCGGCCACACGATCAGGATGCTCTGGTCCAGCGTCAGCAACGACGGGATCTGCTCCTGGGCCGACACGTACTGCCCCAGGTTGCCGACCCCGAGCACGCTCTTGGTGGTCGGGTTCATCAGCGCCGTCACGATGTCCTGGTACAGGGTCGCAGGCGAGATCCGCAGGAAGATCGCCTGGGCGCTGGTCGAGGCGAAGTAGTCGTTGGCGGTGCCCGCGGTGTTGGACGGGAACAGCGCGCTGGCCGCCAGCGGCAGCAGGAACTGGCCGAACAGGATCAGCCCCAGCCAGCTGCCGAAGCCCACCAGGGCGGCCGAGGCCGCCCCCCGGATGATGACCGACAGCAGCAGTGCGAACGCGAGCCAGAACGATGCATACAGGATGGTGGCGAGCCACCACGACAGCACCCGCGCCAGCTCCTCGGGGGTGGGAATGATGCCCAGCCTCACGATGCCCAGGCCGCACACGAGGATCACGAGGGCGGCCAGCATCACGCTGATGACGGCGATGCCCGCCGCGAACTTGCCATTCACGACGTCGTCGCGGTGGATCGGCTGGGCGAGCAGCCGCGACAGGGTGCCCTGCGTTCGCTCGCTGTTGATCCCGTCGAAGCCGAACGCGATCCCGACCAGGGGGACCAGCAGCGCGGCGAACGCGACGGTGGTCACGCCGCCCACGCTCTGGGACCCGACGACGAACAGGGCCAGGAACAGCGCTGGCTGACCGGACAGCTGCGGCGCGGAGCTGCTGATGTCGGTCGAGATGAAGTACATCGGGATGACCGCAGCGACCACGATCACCACGAGCAGCACGAGGAACCGGACGCTCGCGACGTGGTCGGCAAACTCCTTGAGCGCGATCGTGCGCCAGCCACCGGACGGCCGGCGCTCGGAACGGCGCGCGGACCGGGCCGCCGTGTCGCCTCGGGGCAGGTCAGCGGATGTGGACATCGAGTCCCTCCGGGACGTATCGCCGGTACAGCTCGAGCAGATCGGAGCCTCGGCGCCGCAGGTGGACGAGCGGGACGCCGGCGCTCGCCAGCGCCGTGGCCAGCGGGCCGGCCACGTCGGTCGACGCGGTGACCACCCGCAGATGCTCGTCTCGCTCATGGGGTTTGACCGATTGGACGCCGGCGACGGCCCCGGCGATGGCATCGATGCCCGCCGGATCGCCGTCGACGCCAACCTCGAGCTCCACGCTCTGCATGGCGTCCGTGCCGCGGGCAAGCTCCTCGAGCGGCCCGGAGGCGACCAGGTGCCCCGCTGCGAAGAAGCCCACCCGATCGCACAGCGACTGGACCTGGCCGAGGAGGTGGGACGACAGCAGGACCGTCAGGTTCCGCTCCCGCACCAGACGGCGGAGCAGCGCCAGGAGCTCCTCTACGCCGGCCGGATCGATGGCGATGGTCGGCTCGTCGAGGATGAGCACCGACGGGTCCTTGACCAGGGCATCCGCGATGCCCAACCGCTGGCTCATGCCACGGGAGTAGGTGTCGGCCCGCTTGTCGGCCGCCTCCTCGAGGCGGACCTCGTGCAGCAGCAGGTCGACCCGCGCGTCGCTCTCTCGGCGCGTGAGCCCGTTCAGCTTCGCCGTGTAGCGGAGGTTCTCGCGACCCGTCATGGCGCCGTAGAACCCGACGTGATCGGGCAGATACCCAACCCGACGCTTGATCGCGAGGGGCTCGCGGGTCGGGTCGAGGCCCAGCACGCGTACGACGCCGCGGGTTGGCTCGGTCAGACCCAGGAGCATCAGGACCGTCGTCGTCTTGCCCGCACCGTTGGGGCCCAGCAGCCCGAACACCTCCCCCGCGCGGATGGTGAGGTCCAGCGAGTCGACCGCGGTGAACTCGCCGTACTCCTTGGTCAGCCGGCGGGTTGCGATGACCGTGTCCTCAGGGACATCGGCGAGCAGCGAGGCCACCGACCGGCGGCGGCGCCGCCCTCGCGGTCGATCCTCGGCCCTTCGCGCGCCTGCCTCGACCTCCCACGGCCGGACAGTGCGCTCCGCTCCGGCCTCGCCGGCTTCCGCCGCGCCGAGAACCGCCGGGTCATCGGATGGTCGTCGCCCGGATACCGGTCGTGTGCTCGTGCCCGGCCGCACGCGGCTCCGTCGCCGGCTCCTGCCCCGACGTCCGTCGGACGGGGGCGTCCGCTCGTCGGTCATCGGGCTACCGACGACCGTACGTCCGGAAGACCCAGTACAGGCCCGCGAACGTGGCCAGGATCAGCACGATGCCCACGATCCACCAGAACGACGGCGTCTCCACCCGAACGCGGATCGAAACGTCGCCTGTGGCCTCGGTGCCCTTGGCGGTGACGGTCATCTTGTAGTCGCCGGCGATCGCGTCGCTGGTCGGCGTGATCTGCGCGGTCACCGTCTGTGTCTCGTCGGCGGCGAGGCTCGCGATCGACGCCGGCTGGAAGGTCACCTTCCAGTCCGTGGGCGCGCTCGCCGACAAGGCGACGTTCGTGATCGGCGAGCTGCCGGTGTTGTGGACGGTGATTGCGAAGTCCTTCTCGGAGCCGGCGTTGGCGCTGGTGGAGAGGACCTGGTCGGGCGTGGACACGTCCAGGCTGAAGGTGCCGGTGATGACCACGTTGAGATCGGACTCGGCGGTCTTGCCCCCGCCCGCGATCGACACCTTGATGGGGTACGTGCCCGCGTCGACGGTCGACGGTGGTGTGGCCGTGACCGAGATGCTGCCGGTCCCGCCTGCCGACACCGTGACGGTCGTCGCCTGGGACGAGCCCGAAGGCTTCGCCGACACGGACCAGCCGTCAGGCCCGTTGGAGTTGATCGTGTACGTGCCCTCGGCGGCCGTCGAGTTCTTGACGGTCAGGTTGAACGTGAACGTCGAGCTCGAGGGACCCTGCAGCTCGGGGAAGTCGGAGGTCATCGTCACGTCGCCGGCGGCAGCGTTGGCCACCCGGATCGTGAGCGCCAGGCTGTCGGACAGCCCGCCGCCGCTGCCGACGACCGTGATCGTGCTGGTGCCCGGCGTGGTCCCGTCGGGGATCGCGACGTCCAGCGTCACCTTCGGCGGCGACTTGGGATCGACGTACGCGCCGTCGATCGTCAGCCCGCCACCGAGGAAACGCGCCGTCCAGCCGGATGGAACGCCGTTCGCCTTGAGGTCCACCCGCTGCGCGCTCGGTGGCGCGATCGTCAGATCGAACGAGGCGGTGGACCCGGGCTCCGCCACCACCGCCGGGTAGGGGGTGGTGATGGACAGCCCACCGGCGGCGACGGCGATCGGCGCGGTCATACCGGCGACGACCCCCACGAGACCAAGGAGCAGCGCAGCCCGCGACGCCTGGCGTCGTCGGGACTGTCCGGAAGCGCGATCCGACACGTGCATCTCCGCTATGGAATCCGAGGAACACTTGGCAGGACGACGAGAGGGGTGCGAGCCGCACGCCCTCGTGGCGCGCTCACCCACGCGCCGCGCGGCGAAACCCTCCGCACTCTCCGCAACCCCCGGGATGATAGGGCGAAACCCTGAGAGATCGCTGAGATGCGGTCGGTGGGCGACCCGGGCGAGCTCAGGGCCCAGAGGCGGACGCCGAGCCAGGCGTCAGCGTCGGAGCCGGTGTGCCCGTCGGGGTCGGGGCCGGATTGGCGGTGGCGGTCGGGGCGGGGGTCGCCGTCGCCGGCGGCGGCGTGGCGGTCGGTGGCGGCGGCGGGGACGGGCTCGGCGTCGGGGCCAGGGAGGGGGAAGGCGACGGCTGGGCCGACGGCAGGCCGGAGGGCGACGGGCAGATGACGGGCGTGGCGTTGGGATCGACCGATGCCGAAGGGTCGGGCGTGATGAACGGCGAGGCACACGGATCGAACGATGCCGACGGGCTGGGGCTTGGGGACGCGCAGCCGGCACCGCCGGCGAGCGCACCCCATGAGCGCCCGTACGGCGCGTAGGACCCGTCGTAGAAGTACGAGGTCCGGGTGCCCTTGGGCCCACCACGGACGCCCGCGCCCTTGGCGGCGCGGTTCAGCCACGCCTGATCCGCCGCCAGCCAGTTGGGATGCTGGCTCTCGAAGCCGGCGACGCTCAGCGCCGCGGCTCCGCATGCCGAGCCTGGTGCCGGGGCGGCGGCCGGACCGGTCCCGGGCAGGAACAGCTCGTCGACGGCCTGGCCGCCCCCGCTGGCCGCGAGCCCGGTCCATGGATCGACGGCGGCCTTCTGGAGGTTGCTCGGCAGCGAGAAGTCGTGGATCGCCCAACCGCTCGATGCCTCGGTGACGAACCCCTGCCAGACGTAGGTCGATACGTCGAGCGAGAACAGCGGTGAGCTGGGCGTGCTCACCAGCGAGTTGTCGGAGTTGCCGTTCCAGACGCCGACGGCGAGCGCGTACTCGCCGCTCGATCGTCCCTTCGCGGTTGGAGCGGCGATGAACCCGTAGGCGTTGAGGTCGCGGGCGTCGTTGTTGGTGCCGGTCTTGAGCGTCGCCGGGCGCCGCTTGCCACCGTCCATGATCCGGAACTTGCCCCAGTACGGGTTCTGGTGGGGATCCGTGTTGCCGGACAGGATGTTGGTGACGATCGCCGCAGCCCCCGGGTCGATGACCTGCTGCGGAGCGGGCCGGGCATCCTCGGTGAGGATCGAGTTGCCGCCTGCATCGACGATCGTGCGGATCGTGGTCTGATCCGCCAGCTGGCCCGCATCGGCCAACACGCCGTAGGCGCGGACGAGATCGACGGGATGGACGACCTCTACTCCCAGGCCCATCGACAGGCCGGCCTTGACCTGGCCGTTCTGGAACTGGACGCCCATCGCCTCGGCCGTCTTCTGGATCCGGTCGTTGCCGATCACGGCCGTGGCCTTGACGGCCGGGATGTTGAGCGAGAACTGGAGGGCGTTCCGGAGCCGCACGGGGCCCCGCTCGAGGTTGTCGGCGTCGGTCGGGGTGTAGCCGCCCCCGAAGTCGGTCACGACGTCCATGAACATCGAGGCTGCGGTCAAGAGCTTGCTGTCGATCCCGGTCGCGTAGACGACGGGCTTGAAGGCGGAACCCGGCTGGCGCCAGCCATCGGCGAGCACGTCGAACCGGGGCTGGAACTTCTTGGTCGCCTTGGTGGCCGTCGGATCGGCCGAGCCGACATACGCCAGCAGCTCCCCGGTCTGGTAGTCCATTGCCACCAGGGCGCCGTTGTGGAGGTCCTTCGAGCGCAGGTTCTGCATCCATGACTGGTAGCTCAGGCCGAGCGCCTTTGCGGCCGCCTTGGGGTTCTTCGAGTGGGGCACGATGGTTGCCGCCTTGACCCACTTCTCGGCGATGCCCTGCAGCCTCATGTCGAGCGTCGTGGTGATCTTGAGGCCACCCCGCTCCAGCCTCGGGCACGTGTCGGCACCCTCGCCGCACAGCAGCGTCGTGAGCTCACGCCGGACCTGGTAGACGAACTGGGGGACCTTCCACAGGGTCGACTTCTGGGGCGCCAGGATGACCTTCTCCTGCTTGGCGGCCTCGAAGTCGGCGGCCGTGTACTGGCTGCCGGTCAGGGGGGTCCGGCCCTGCTCCATCAGGTCCAGCACGAGGTTCCGACGCTGGACGATCGGCGCGTCGGCGGGCACCACGAGCTGCGTCTGGCAGGTGTCCTGGGGCGCGTTGGGGTCGATGCACTCGTCGACCGCGTTCTGGACCAGGTCGTAGCTCGATGGCGCCTTGGGGATGGCGGCCAGGATCGCTGCCTGGGCAAGGTCCAGGCTCTGGAGGTCGACGCCGAAATAGGCCTGCGCCGCGGCGGAGACGCCGTAGGCATCGTTGCCGTAGTAGTTCTGGTTGAGGTATGCGGCCATGATCCGCTGCTTGCCCTCGACCCCCGGGTAGGCCTCGGTGACGCGGATCGACTGGATGATCTCGCGCAGCTTGCGGCTGATGGTCAGCTGCGTCTGGGCAGTCCCGTTGTCGGTGAGCAGGCGCTGGCGGACGAGCTGCTGGGTGATCGTCGAGGCGCCTCGGGCGTTGCCCCGCAGCGCGTCGAGCCCGGCTGAGATGATGCCCACCGGATCGAACCCGGCGTTCTCCCAGAACGTCCGGTCCTCCACGGCCGTGGTGGCGTCGACGAGCACCGGCGGGATGTCGGCAAACGTCACGACCACGCGGTTGAACTGGCCGAACCGTGCCAGCTCCACTGTGCCCGTCCGGTCGTAGACCACCGACTGCTGTGGAAGCTCGATCTGCTCCAGCGCCGATGGATCGGGAAGGCCGCTGCTGAGCCTGAAGTACGCGGCCAGCGCGACACCCGCCCCCGTGAAGCCCGCGAGCACGAGGATCGCGAACAGCACGAGGCCCATCGTCGCGGCGCTGCCGATGCCATGCCGGGCGCGTCGGGTCGGGGACGCGGCCTCGGGCGCGTCGTCGTCGTAGTGCATCGGCGCGAAGTCTGCCCTGCGCCGCCGGATCGTGCCGTGCCGACCACCTGGTCACGCTCGGGCGAACGCCCGGACGCCCGGACATCGGACGCCGAGCGACCAGACGCCGAACGCCGAACGCCGAGCGACCGGGGCGTTGGTAACGGCGTCGCGGTCAGGCCCTGGTCACGCCGGGCCGAGCCAGTCGAGCACCCGGGTCGCGAGCCGGTCGCCGATGGCGAGCGAGCTGGTCGCCGCCGGTGACGGCGCGTTGCGCACGTGGAGCACCCCGTCTCGACCCGCCAGATCGAAATCGTCCATCAGGGTCCCGTCCCGTTGCAGCGCCTGCGCCCGGACGCCGGACGGTCCGAACCGCAGCTGGTCCTCACGAAGCTCCGGCAGGTAGCGCCGCAGCTCGCGGGCGAACGCCGAACGGCTGGCATCGCGCCACATCTCCGCCAGGCCGGTCCGCCAGTAGCGCCGCCCGAGCCGGAGGAAGCCCGGGTAGGACAGGGTCCCCGCAAGGTCCCGGATGGACACGTCGCGTCGCCGGTACCCATCCCTGCGGAACGCAAGCACGGCGTTCGGGCCCGCCCAGACCTCGCGGTCGATCCTGCGGGTGAGATGCACGCCGAGGAACGGGAAGCGCGGGTCGGGCAAGGGGTAGACGAGCCCCCGCACGAGACCGGCTGCATCGGGGGTCAGGCGGTAGTAGTCGCCGCGAAACGGAACGATCCGCGGCGCGTCCCGCGTCTGATCGCCCGACATGGCCGCCACCTGATCGGCCCACAGGCCCGCGCACACGACGACGGCCTTTGCCCGCACCTCGCCTCGGGGCGTGGTGACGATCGCGCCGCCCGATCGCCGCCCGATGGCCGTGGCCGGGCACGACAGCGAGATCGCCGCTCCTCGCTCCCGGATGTCGCGGGCATACGCCTCGGCGACCCGCCCGAAGTCGACGATGCCGGTGCGCGGGCTCCACAGAGCCCGGACCCCGACCACGTGCGGCTCGATCTCGCGCATCCGTTCCCGGCCGACCTCCTCGAGGCCATCGACGCCGTTGGCCGTCCCTCGCTCGCGGAGCGCCGCCAGCCGCGGCAGCTCGGTGTCGTCGAGAGCGACGACGAGCTTGCCCGGATGCTCGATCGGGACGCCACGCTCCTCGCAGTAGCGCTCCAGGCGACCCTTGCCCTCGCGACACAGCAGCGCCTTGCTCGAGCCGGGCGCGTAGTACAGCCCTGCGTGGACCACGCCGCTGTTGTGGCCCGTCTGGTGGGCGGCGATCCGATCCTCGCGCTCGATCACGGCGACCCGCAGGCCGGGCCTCGCCTCCTGCAGCCGCAGGGTGGTCGCCAGGCCGACGATCCCCGCGCCGATGACCAGGACGTCGACCTGTTCGGGCGGTGCCTCGAGGTGGTGGTCCATGGGCAGCTCGACTGTACCCGGTCGGACGGCGTCGGGCGCCACCGGGACGATCAGCCGATCGCGGGCGGCCGGGGGCCGCCGGGGCGGCCGCGATCCCGAGCCGGCGGGCGCGCTGCCGGAGCCGTCAGGAGCGGGCCAGCGCCCGGAGCAGCCGGTCGACAAACTCGGCCTGGGCCGGATTGAGGCGCCGTCGCGCCTCGGCGGGGTCTGCCCAGGTCACCCGGTCGATCTCGGGCACCCGCCGCGTGAGCCCCGACTTCGGCGGCCATTCGACCTCGGTCTGCATGCTGTAGATCAGCGACGGGTCGAGATCGCCCTCCAACGCCCACGCCCGCACGGTCTTGCCGGAACGCATCCGGACCTCGCCCAGGTCGATTGAAGGTCCGTCCGGCGCCTCGTGGCCCGTCTCCTCGCGGAACTCGCGGCGAGCGGCATCGAGCAGATCCTCACCGTCGTTTGGTGCGCCCTTGGGCAGCGACCAGGCTCCCGCGTCGCGACGCGCCCACACGGGTCCGCCCGGATGGGCGATCAGGACCTCGAGCGCGTCGTCGAGACGGCGGAACAGCAGCAGACCGGCGGAAAGCTTGGCCATCGGCGAGCCCATTGGAGACGCGGCGCACACGAAAGCGCCCGAAGGAACCGTACCGCACCGGCACGCCCACGACCTTGCCGAGCAAGCTCGGCCCTGCCGCAGCGGCCCCGGTCTCCAACCACCTCGTCAGCCTCGCGGCCATCGTGGCGGCGGCTCGGGGACCCGGTCCGTTGATTGCTCACCGGTCCGGCATCGGTGCCACCGGCCCCTTCGGGCAGACCGAACGATATCGGCTTGCGGACCCTCGCCACAACGGGCTTGTCCACGAACTTGGTGCCGCCGATGGGCGAGTTGTCCACGATCCACAACCATGGTGGAAAACCTGTGGACGGATTCGGTCCATGTGGCCCTGATCGAGGCGGTCAGTCGTCCTCGGCCACCACGCCACGCGCGGCGCGGGCCGGGGCGACCTCGTGGTGGCGCAGGCAGCGCGCCTCGTAGGTTTCGACGGCCGGGCTCTGGAAGCCTCCGATCACGATCAGCGGGTCGTCGATGGCGGCCGGCCGGCCGCCGACCAGGCGCTGGGTTCGGGTCGCCGTCTCGCCGCAGACCACGCAGATCGCGGTGAGCATCGTGACCTCGTCGGCGAGCGACAGCAGCTCCGGCATCGAGCCGAACGGCCGCCCGGCGAAGTCCGTGTTGAGACCGCTCGCGATCACGTGGCGCCCGCTCTGGCGCAGCGTCTCGACCGCACGCACGATGGAGTCGTCGAAGAACTGGGCCTCCTCGATCCCCACCAGGTCAACGTCGCGTTCCCGGGCCAGCGACAGGATCCGGAGCGGCTCGCCGCGCGGCACGAGCACGCTCGGGTACCGCGCATGGCTCCGGCTCTCCGCGTACTCGGCCGGGGTCCGGTCGTCCACGTCCGGACGGACGAGCAGGATGCGGCGACGGGCGATCTCGGCTCGCCGGAGGAGACGCAGCAGCTCGTCGGTCTTGCCCGACGACATGCAGCCGGCGATGACATGCAACCATGGATCGGCACGAAACAGCATCGCCCTCGATCCTACCGCCGAGGGCCGGGCGCGTTTGGGCCGGGGCCGGTGGTCCGCGCCTCCCTGGGGCGGGGATGCGTTCGCGGGGCAGGGCCGCCTCGGCCGCGGCCGGTCCCGGCAGGCGATAGCCTTCGACCGATGAGTGCGATCGTCACGGCCGGTCTCACCAAGCACTACCGATCTGGTTCGCCGCGGCCGGGTCGGCCGGCAGCGTTTGTTCCGGCGCTCGAGGACGTGACGCTGGAGGTGCGCACAGGCGAGATCTTCGGGTTCCTCGGGCCCAATGGCGCCGGCAAGAGCACCCTGATCCGGCTGCTGCTGGGGTTCCTGCATCCGACCGCCGGGCGGGCGACCGTGCTCGGTCTCGACAGCAGGCGCGAGTCGGTGGCCGTCCGCGCAAGGGTTGGCTACCTGCCGGGCGGCATCTCCCTCTACGACGGCCTGACCGGTGAGGAGCTGCTCGCCTACCTCGAGCAGCTGTCCGGCATACCCGCCACCCGCCGCGATCTGCTGTGCGAGCGGCTCGAGCTGAGCACGAGGATCCTGCGCCGACCCGTCCGCGACGACTCGCGCGGCATGCGCCAGAAGCTGGGCATCGTCCAGGCGCTCCAGCACGATCCCGAGCTGGCGATTCTCGACGAGCCGTCGGAGGGGCTCGACCCGCTGATGCAGCGTGCCTTCTACGAGATCCTCGACGACCTGCGCCGGTCGGGTCGAACCGTGTTCTTCTCGTCCCACGTGCTCTCCGAGGTCGAGCGGGTATGCGACCGGGTCGCGATCGTGCGGGCTGGCCGCCTGGCGGCCGTGGAGGACGTGGCGAGCCTGCTGGCACGCCGCCGCCGGCGGGTGGAGATGCGGCTTGCCGGCCCAGCCCCCGACCTTTCGGCGGTGGCCGGGATCACCGACCTCGCGATCGGAGACGGCCGGCTGACGTGCTCGCTCGAAGGGGATCCGCGTCCGTTCCTGGCGGCGATCGAGGCGGTCGAGTTGACGGATCTCACGATCGAGCCGGCGCGGCTCGAAGAGGCGTTCCTCGAGCTGTACGCGGGCGAGGAGGCCGCCGAAGCCGCCGAGGCATCGCGCGGCGCGGCCGGGTCCGGATCGTGATCAGCCGCCCGCTGCTCGTCCACACCTGGCGGACCCATCGTGTTCGGGTGGCGCTGATCGCCATCGCGCTGGGAATCTGGGCGTGGATCATGCCGGTGATCTACGCCACCTTCGGTCGGTCGCTCGAGGTCATCCTTCATTCGGGCGTGATCCCGGATGCCTTCCTGCGCGTCCTGGGCGCCGACCCGTTCAGCTCGACGGCGCTGTCGCGCTCGGGGTCATCCACCCGATCGCCATCGCCCTGTTCGTCGTCTATCCGGTCGGCTTCGCGGCCGCGGCCATTGCCGGAGAGCGCCAGCGGGGGACGCTCGAGGTGCTCCTGTCGCGGCCCGTGTCGCGCCGGTCGGTGTTCCTGACCAACCTCGTGGCGACCATCGCCGTCGCGATCCTCACGACCGCGGCCTGGCTGCTGGGGACGCTCTTCGGGGTCGCCGCGTACGGGCTGGGTGACCGCCTCGACGCCGGCAACCTCGCGTTCCTGGTCGCGAACGTCGTGCTCCTGCTGGCGGCGCTGGCCGGCATCTCCCTGGCCGCATCGGCGTCGTTCGATCGTCTGACGCCGGCCATCGGGATCGGGATCGCCGTGGTGCTGGTCAGCTATGTCCTCGAGATCCTGGGCACCATGTGGCCCGACGCGGAGTTCCTCCAGCCGTTCTCGGTCTTCCACTACCTGCGCCCGATGGACGTTCTGGCGGGCCGGGCCGCGCCCGGCGACCTGCTCGTGCTGGCCGTCGTCCTGCTGGCGTCGGTTGCCTTCGGGCTATGGCAGTTCCCGCGGCGGGACCTGGCGGCTCCCAGCTGACCGTCCGGGTCGACCAGGGCCGGTCGGCGGTCTTGACCCTCACGTTACGTCATGGTTTAGCATCCCGGCCATGCACGAACCCGTGACCCTCACGGTCGGGGAGGTGGCGCGCTTCGCCGGCATCACCGTCCGGACGCTGCACCACTACGACGAGATCGGCCTGCTGACGCCGTCGGGGCGATCGGAGGCCGGCTACCGCCGGTACTCGGCGGCTGACGTCGAGCGCCTTCAGCGGATCCTGTTCTATCGGGAGCTCGAGCTCGGACTCGATCAGATCAGGGATGCGATGGCGGATGACGGCGCCGATGCGCTCGATCACCTGCGCCGGCAGCACGCGATGCTGCAGGACAGGATCGAACGCCTGCGGCGTCTGTCCGAGGCGGTCGCCAGAGCGATGGAGGCACACCAGATGGGGATCAACCTGACGCCGGAGGAACGGCTGGAGGTGTTCGGGTCATTCGACCCGGACGAGCACGCGGCCGAGGTCAAGCAGCGCTGGGGCGAGACGGACGCGTATCGAGAGTCGGCTCGCCGCACCGGCCGCTACACGAAGGACGACTGGGCCCGGATCAAGGCCCGCGGCGAGGCCGTCAACCAGCAGTTCGTCGCGGCGATGACCGCAGGGCACCCGGCCGACGCGCCTCAGGCGATGGACGCCGCCGAAGCCCACCGCCGGAGCATCGACGAGGCGTTCTACCCGTGCTCCTACGAGATGCATCGCGGCCTTGCCGAGATGTACCTGGCCGACCCGCGGTTCACGGCGAACTACGAGACGCTGGCGCCGGGCCTCGCGCAATACGTCCACGACGCGATCCTCGCCAACGCGGCCCGCCAGTCGGGCTGAGCGGGGAGCGGCCCCTCGAAGCCCGCCGCGTTCACTCCAGCGGACGAGGCGCCAGTTCTTGCCGCTCGTCCGCGATGTGGCACGCCATGCGATCCAACTCGCGGTTCTCGGGCCTGTCCAACCGCCAGATGGCAGGCCCGGTGTTCCCGGGTCCGCCGGAACCGCTGCAGTAAACGCCGGGCGTTCCGTGGGCCATGGGCAGGGCCGCCGGGCGTCCTTGGCGGTGCGGGTGAGCCACCGGCGACAGGCGTTCGAGCGCGAGAACGGCAGCCGGGTCTTCGTCGGTCGGGTCGAGCGCGAACCTCGTCATCGCCCCACCGGGGTTGGCGTAGAGTCAACCCCGATGCCCGCTCCCGATTCCGCGATCCCGCAGATCGGGATCTGCCTTCCCACGTGGCCGCTGCGCGGCGGTGGACACGCCTCATGGCCGGAGATCCGTCAGCTTGCTCGCGATGCCGAAGGGCTGGGCGTCGACACCCTGTGGGTCGCCGACCATCTCCAGCGGACGGTTCGCGACCGACCGCCGTTCGGCTTCCGGGAGTGCTGGACGATCCTCACCGCGGCGGCCGCGGTCACCGATCGGATCGCCATCGGGCCGTTCGTGGCGTGCACCGGGTTCCGCAACCCGGCGCTGCTGGCGAAGATGGCCGCCACGCTCGACGAGGTCAGCGGCGGTCGCCTCGTGCTGGGCCTCGGCAGCGGATCCCCGGCCACCGACGACAGCTGGGCGGCGTTCGGCTACGAACCAGCCCAGCACGTCTCGCAGCACGCCGAGGCCGTCGAGATCGTGGCTCGGCTGCTCCGCGAGCCGCCGCTCACCTTCGAGGGCCGCTTCCACCGAACGCGCGCCGCCGACATCCTCCCGCCTGGTCCCCGAACGCGCATTCCCATCTGGGTTGCCGCGGGGGGGAGCGCACCATGAGGATCGCCGTCAGCTGGGCGGACGCCGTCAACGTGAACGTCCCGCTCACCGGGGTTGGCGGCGCGGTGAGCGTGACGGACGACGTGCGACGGGCGTGTGATGTCGGCGGCCGCGATCCGGCCACGCTCGAGGTCACCGGCTGGGCACGGCTCGCGCTGCTTCCAGACGGGACGGCGGTCGACCGTCCTGGCTGGCTCGCCGGGTCGCCGGCCGAGGTCGGCGAGACGCTGCGGGCCATCCGCGGGACGGGGATCCGGCACGTGACCCTGTACCTCGGCGACGCTGACGACCCGAGCCCGCTGCCCGCGCTGAATGCGCCCGTGCTCGAGCGGCTCGCAACGATCCTGGCCGCTCTGCGGGCCGGCTGACCGACCACGATGCTCGGGATCTGGCGCCTGCAGCTGCTCCGGGAGGTAGCCCGGCGGGGGACGATCAAGGCGGCGGCCGCCGCGATGAACGTGACAGCGTCGGCTGTCTCGCAGCAGCTCAAGCTGCTCGAGCAGGAGGCGGGCGTGCCGCTCCTCGAGCCGCACGGCCGGCTGGTGCGGCTGACCGATGCCGGCCAGATGCTCGTCCGCCACGCGGACGCGATCACGGCCGCGATGGCGGCTGCCGAATTGGAGCTGGCCGCGACACGCGACACGATCACGGGCACCCTTCGGGTGGCCGCGTTCCCGACCGCCGCCCGGGCGATGATGCCGCGCGTCCTGGCCGGTCTGGGGGCACGGCATCCCGGCCTCCGGCTGACGTTCCGCGATCTCGAGACCAGCGAGAGCCTGCTGGCGCTCCAGATGGGCGAGATCGACGTTGCGGTGGTGGACGAGTACGACGAGATCAGCCGGATCCGCGCCCAGGGCATCGAGAAGATCGCGATCCTCCGGGATCCGCTCTACGTGGCCTTTCCGCCGGGTCGAACGCCACCGCGGGCCGGTGTCGACCTGGCCACGCTGTCGTCGGAGCCGTGGATCATGGACACCGAGGCAAGCACGATCTTCCAGGTCGTCGCCCGCGCTTGCGAGCGAGCCGGGTTCGAGCCGCACATCCGGTCGCAATGCAAGGACTACGGGGTCATCGTCGCGCTGGTCGGGGCCGGTCTGGGCATGGCGATCCTGCCGGCTCTCGCGTTGCACGACCGACCGATCGACCTCCAGGTCACCCGCACCCGGCCGCCTCTGGAGCGCACGGTCTATGCGGCCGTGCGCCCGGAGCGCCGCGCGCACCCGGCCGTGGCGGCCATGCTGGCGGAGCTCGAGGTGTTTGCCGCCGCCTACGAGCCGGCGCCGGGCCGCTGATTCCCGGGGCGCCTTCCTGATCGGGCGCGGTGTCAAGGATGCGCGGGGTCAGGAACCGCGGACGTGGCCGAGGACGCCGCGAATCCGGATGCCAGCGCTGGTCCATCTGTCCATCAGGGCCCAGACGGGTGCGAGGCCGGAGCGTAGGACGTTGGTCCTGTGCCTATGGGCTCGCAATGGGGCTTGTGCGCGATGGCCCATCCGGCTACGGTCAGGAGGGCGTCCCGGCCTCGTCGTTGGTGCGCCCGTGCGAACGCCTCGATCCAAACCACCCGCCCCGGTGAGAGCCCGAAAGGGCGCCTCCCGTTCGGGGGCTGTACCGAGCGTGCCGCGGAGCCGGGAATCGCATCCGACCGAGGCCCGCGAGCACCCGACTCCGGCCCTCACGATCGGGGACATTCCTGACGCGGTGTTTGCGACCGACCTGGAGAACAGGATCACGCACTGGGCCGAATCGGCGGCGGCGCTGTTCGGCTACTCGGCCGCCGAAGCGATCGGACAGTCTGTTGGTGCGCTGCTGCCGTTCCGGATGCGCCGGTCCGCCGATGAGCAGGAGCTACTGGATACCGTCCGGGCCGGCAGGACATGGCGCGGCGAGGGCACGGCCCGCCTGCGCGACGGCTCGGAACGCTGGATTGAGTCGACCGTCAAGCCACGGTTGGTCGACGGCCGGGTCATCGGAAGCGTCTCGGTGGCTCGCGACGTGACCCAGACGATCGAGGCAGAGCTCCGGCTGACCGAGGAGAAGCGACTTGCGAGCGGGCTCCTCGACGTCGCCGGATCGCTGGTCATCGTGCTGAACCCCACCGGCACCGTCGTGCGCTTCAACACGGCATGCGAGCAGCTCTCCGGGTACCGTGCCGATGAGGTCATCGGGCAACCGATCTGGACGCTGCTGATCCCCCCCGATGAGCTCGAGGGCGTGCAGGCAACGTTTGCGGACCTTCGAGCCGGTCAGTTCCCGAACACGTACGAGAACCACTGGATCAGACGCGATGGCACCAGGCGGCTCATCAGCTGGTCGAGCAACTGCCTGACCGACGACGCGGGAACCGTGACCCATGTCGTCGGGACCGGCACCGACATCACGGAGCAGCGC
This sequence comes from uncultured Chloroflexia bacterium, assembly GCA_963713095.1. GTDB lineage: Bacteria > Chloroflexota > Limnocylindria > Limnocylindrales > CSP1-4 > CAIXZV01. The sequence goes on along the minus strand of CAVQKK010000003.1, from coordinate 137,325 downwards.
CGCACCGAGAACGCGCTGCGCGGGATCGCGGCCGTCGGTCAGGTTCTCGCCAGCCACGGGCCGACGGGACCATCGCTCGATGCCGTGCTCGGGACGCTCGCCGATCACACGGGCTACCAGCACCTCGCCCTGCTCATCGTCGAGGGTGAGCGCCTTCGCATCGGCGCGTCGCGTGGCCTCACCAACCTCCCGGTTTCCCCGTCGATCGCGCAGGGCATCGTGGGACGTGTCGCCCTGACGGGCAAGGCCGCGTGGGTCCACGACGTCCGGACGGATCCGGACTACGTCGAGGCGAGCCCCGATGTCCGCAGCGAGATCGCGGTCCCGCTCCGGGCCGACGGCCGGACGATCGGCGTGCTGGACATCGAGGCCACCGCGGACGCACCACTCACCGAGCGCGACATGCGGCTGGCCCAGACGGTGGCGGAGCGCATCGCGAGCGCGCTGCTGCTTGGCCGGGAGCAGCAGGCCCTGGCCCAGCGCGCGCAGCTGCTGGCCGCCCTGAGCGAGTTCGCGCGGGGAACGAACGGCATCCTCGAGCCGGAGCGGCTGATCCCGGCCCTGATGGAGGCGCTCACGAAGATCTTCCAGGGCGATGTCATGACCCTGACCACGCTGGATCGCAAGACCGGCCGCTATCACCTGACCGCCGCGCGAGGCGTCGCCGCCGCGATCCTTGGGGCGGAGGTGCCGCTCGGAGACGGACCCGCGGGCCGCGCGATCGCGGAACGCAGGCTGCTCGGACCCATCGAGCTCCGCAGACCCGACTACGCGAGCGCGGTCCGCGGCGCCATCGGCCCCGATGCGTTGATCTCGCTCACCGTCCCGCTCATCCGCGACGACACGGTCCTGGGCGCGGTCTCGATTGGTCGCGCAAACCTCGATCATCCCTTCTCCGACGTCGAGGTCGAGGTCATGGAGCTCCTGGGCGCCCAGGCCGCGCTCGCGCTCGCCAACGCGCAGCTCCACCAGAAGGTCTCCGAGCTGGCGATCCACGACGGGCTGACCGGGCTCTACAACCGGCGGCACTTCGACGCGGCGCTCGATCTCGTGTTCGCGCGCTGGCGCCGTCACCAGGGATGTCGCGGCGTTGCAGCGATCATGTTCGACCTCGACCACTTCGGCCGGTTCAACAAGGAGCACGGCCACCAGGCGGGCGACGCGGTCCTGCGCGAGTTCGCCGGCGTCATGCGTGAGCGGCTGCGATCGAGCGACCTCGTCGCCCGCTACGGCGGCGAGGAGTTCGTCGTGATCCTGGAGGAGTGCGACCTGTCCGCCGCGATCGCGGTCGCGGAGGACATCCGCACGTCGCTGGAAGGACGGGTCATCGAAGGCCCGTCCGGGCAGCGGCTCAGGGCACGGGTCTCCGCAGGCTGTGCGACCCTCGATCCCGGCGAGCCCACCAGCGACGCGCTGCTGCGGGCCGCGGACGTGGCCCTGTCCATGGCCAAACGCGGCGGTCGGAACCAGGTGGTGGCCGCCTGAGGCCTGTCGCGCGAACACCGGTGTCGGCCACCGATCGTGGCCGCGGATGATGTAGCGGGGCTAATCGATCACGGTAGATACCTGCGCTTGACCTGCGTGATTCCGGCGGCCATCGTGCGAGGTGGCAGCGTCCGTCCTCGGCGCAGGGGGTCGGACGTCGGTCATCAGGCGGAAGGAGCGATCGGGATGCGGCTGGCGTCGCGCATGCAGGACATCGGCACCGAGACCGCGTTCGAGGCAGCCGCACGGGCCAGGGCGGTCGAAGCGACCGGGCGGGAGGTGATCCACCTCGAGATCGGCGAGCCCGACTTCGATACCCCGGCCAACGTCCGCGAGGCGGCCAGGCGCGCGCTCGACGAAGGTGCCACGCACTACGCGCCCTACCCGGGCATCCCGGAGCTGCGGTCGGCCATCGCCGACGACGTGGCTGTTCGTCGCGGTCTCGACGTCGCCCCGGACCGGGTGTTCGTGACCGTGGGCGGCAAGGGCGTCATGTACTACGCGATCCTCGCCCTGATCGACCCGGGCGACGAGGTCATCGTCCCGGACCCCGGTTACCCGATCTACGCGTCTGTGACCCGGTTTGCGGGCGGGACCGCGGTGCCGATCCCGATCCGCCAGCAGAACGACTTCCGGCTCGACGTCGACGAGCTCGTCTCGCTGGTGACCCCGCGCACGAAGCTGATCGTGCTCAACTCGCCAGCCAACCCGACCGGCGGGGTGCTGACACGCGAGGACCTGGAACGGGTCGCCGACCTCGCCCGCGAGCGCGATCTCGTGGTCCTCTCGGACGAGATCTACAGCCGGATCCTGTACGAGGGCGAGCACACGTCGATCGCCTCGCTGCCGGGCATGATGGATCGGACGATCCTGCTCGACGGCTTCTCGAAGACCTACGCGATGACGGGCTGGCGGCTGGGCTATGCGGTCGTCCCCGAGGCGCTCGCATTCGGCTTCGGCCGGCTGATCATCAACTCGGTGAGCTCGGCCACCACGTTCGCCCAGGTGGGGGCGGTCGAGGCGCTGCGCGGCCCGCAGGACGCGGTCGACGCGATGATCGCGGAGTTCCGGGCACGGCGCGATCTCGTGGTCGACGGGCTCAACAGCCTGCCGGGCGTCTCGTGCCTTCGCCCGAAAGGGGCGTTCTACGCGTTCCCTGACGTGTCGGGGACGGGCCGAACCGGCGACGAGCTCGCGAGCCTGCTGCTCGACAAGGCCGGGGTCTCGGTCCTTTCGGGCACCGCGTTCGGCGATGTCGGCGCCGGCCACATCCGGATCTCGTATGCCACCAGCCGCAAGCTGCTCGCCCGCGCCATCGACAAGATGCGCGACGTCCTCGAGCCCGTCGCGGCCGGCCGCTGAGCCTCCTCCCCAGGGCCCGGCCCGTCGTCTGCCCCCATGATGGGCCGGGCCTTCGCAGCCAGACACCGGAGCTGCCACCCATGACGACCTCCGTCGATCCCGTCGCCGAGCGGTACGCCGCCGCCGAGCCCGACTTCGCCCGCTACCAGGTCCTGCTCGGCGTCGTCGACGAGTGTCTCGACCTCGCCCTCAACTATCGCCAGTCCGGGCACCCGGGTGGATCGCGCTCGAAGGGCCACCTGTTCCTGGCGACGCTGCTGTCGGGCGCGATGCGCTGGGACATCCGTCGGCCGTGGCGCCGGTTCGGCGATCGCCTGGTGCTGTCGGCGGGCCACACGGTGCCGCTGGTGTACGCGACCCTGGCGGTGCTCAACGAGGGTCTCCGGGCGCGCCATGAGCTGACCGGCGATCCGGCGTTCGCGTTCCCCGACGACGGCCGCTGGGCGCTGACCTGGGAGGACCTGCTCCGGCTCCGCCGCCGAGGCGGGCTGCCGGGCCATGCGGAGGCGGCGGGCAAGACGCTGCTGCTCAAGGCGAACACCGGACCCTCGGGCCACGGCATGCCCAACGCCGCTGGCCAGGCGCTGGCGCTCAGGATGGCGGGTGCCGGCGAGGTGAAGGTGTTCGTGGTCGAGGGCGAGGGCGGGCTGACCCCGGGTGCCACCCACGAGACGCTCAACTCGGCGTGGGGCCTCGGCCTGTCCAACCTCGTGTTCCTGGTCGACTGGAACGACTTCGGGATCGACGAGCGGGCGGCGTCCTCGGTCGTCCACGGCACGCCCGCCGACTGGTTCGCCCCGCACGGCTGGCGGGTGCTGGGCACGCCCGACGGGATGGAGTGGGGACCCGTGACCCGGACCGTGCTCGAGGCCGTGCATGGCTCCAACGCCGATGGTGTCCCGACCGCCGCCTGGTTCCGAACGCGCAAGGGGCGTGGCTACGGCAAGGTGGATGCGAGCAGCCACGGCACGCCGCATGCCGCCAACAGCCCGGAGTTCTGGGCGGTCCGGCGCGAGTTCATGGACGCCTACGGCGTGGCGTACGAGGGCGTCGATGCGCCACTCCCCGAGGAGGCGGCGGCGCGCGACGATCAGGCCCGGGCCAACCTCGCGACCGCGATCTCCGTCCTGCGCCGGGATCCTGCGCTGGTGACCTGGCTCTCGGACCGGCTGGCGGCGATCGGGGCGTCGGTCCCCGACGAGATCCCGGGTGTGACCCTCGGCGAGGCGCGCTCGGCGGCGATCTTCGACGATCCCCGTGTCACCGACTACCGGTCCTACCCGGCCGCCGTCTACCGCGCGCCGGGCGAGCGCGCGCCCAATCGCGCCGCGCTGGGTGCCTGGGGCTCGTGGGTCAACGCCTACGCGAAGCAGGCCCATGGCCGGCCGCTGTTCGTGGTCGCCTCGGCGGATCTCGCCGAATCCACCAACATCGCGGGCTTCGGCAAGGACTTCGGGGGGCTGCCGGGCTTCGGCTGGTACGAGCGCGACACGAACCCCGACGGTGCCGTGCTGCCCCAGGAGATCACCGAGTTCGCCAACGCGGGGATCATGGCCGGGCTGGCCTCGGTCAACCTCGCGCCCGATCCGCTCACCGCGTTCGACGGGTACTGGGGCGCGTGCTCCACGTACGCCTCGTTCAGCTACCTCAAGTACGGCCCGCTCCGGCTGTTCAGCCAGCTCGCTCAGGACACCGAGCTGCGCCTCGGCAGGGTGCTGTGGGTCGCCGGCCACTCGGGTCCCGAGACCGCCGAGGACTCGCGAACGCACTTCGGGGTGTTCGCGCCGGGCGTCACGCAGCTGTTCCCCGAGGGTTCGGTCATCGATCTCCATCCCTGGGAGCACAACGAGGTGCCGGTGGTACTGGGTGCGGCGCTCGCGACCGAGGTGCCCATCGTCGCGCTCCACCTCACCCGGCCGCCGGTCACGATCCCGGACCGCGTGGCGCTGGGCATGCCGTCGCACTTCGAGGCGGCCCGTGGCGCGTACGTCATGCGCCCGTACCGTGACGCTCACCCCCGCATGGGCACGGTCGTGATCCGGGGCACGATCACGACCGCCAACCTGGTCTCGGTCCTGCCCGAGCTCGACCGGCGCGGGCTCAACGTCAAGGTGGTGGCCGCGATCAGCCCGCAGCTGTTCGCCCGCCAGGACGCCGCCTACCGGGACGCCACCCTCTCGGCCGCGGACCGGCTGGACGCGATGGCGATCACGAACGGCGCCTTCAAGCTCATCGCGGGCTGGGTCGATGACCCGGCCGCTCGCGAGTACTCGCTCTCGGCGGACTGGGACGACCGCTGGCGGACCGGCGGCTCGGTGGACGAGGTCGCCGATGAGGCACACCTGTCGGCCGACCATATCCTGGCGGCGATCGAGCGCTTCGCCCGTGACCGCGCCGCGCGCCTCGCCCGGCTGCGCACGACGCTGGACGCGGCCGGAGGCTGAGGAGCGCTCACAGCCTCTGCCACCGATCCGCCTGTCAGCGACGCGCCCGGCGCGTGGTTGGACGTGCGGTTCGAGTGAACGTCGGCGACCGGAGCACGGCCGCTGCTGGCGTGCCCGTCACGCACGCACTCCGAGCGTGCATGTTGCCCCGGCCTCGGCGATGACGTGCCGGGAGCGTAGGTGACGGCGCTGAGAGAGCCGGCGACGAGGCGAGGCCAGACGCCCGCGATCAGAACGCGGCGGGTCGAGCCGCCCGGCTGACCGAGCCGCCGGACCGCCGATCAGGCCGGGACGAGGTCCGGGGGCGTTGCCCAGGAGCGCAGCGCCGTCATGTAGTTGCCGCGCTCGAAGGCCGAGGGATCCTCCACCGAAACCTGCGTGGCGCTGCCCCGGAGCTGCGAGACCGACTCGTAGTCGTGCTCCTCCATCCAGGCCAGCAGCTCGCTCTCGACCGCCCGCACGTGCTCGGGTCCGTGGCGCAGCAGGGCGGACGTCATCATCGTGATGTCGGCGCCGACCATCAGGGCCTTGATCGCGTCCGTGCCCGTATGGATGCCCGAGGTCGCCGCGATCGCCACCTCGGTGCCGAGCTGGGGCCGCAGGATCGCGATCCAGCGCATCGGCAGCCGCAGGTCATCCGGGTGGCTGAGCTCAACCCGCGCGATGACGTCGAGGCTCTCGAGGTCGAGGTCCGGCTGGTAGAAGCGGTTGAACAGCACCAGACCGTCGGCGCCGGCGCCGCGGGCACGAGCGGCGAAGCCGGCCATGGCCGTGTAGAAGGGACTGAGCTTGACGGCCAGCGGGATCGTCACCGAGGCGCGAACGGCCGCGATCAGCTCGAGGTCGGTCTCCTCCCGAGCGGCGGCGGTCACCGACGGATCGGCCACCACGTGGTACAGGTTGAGCTCGAGCGCGTCGGCCCCGGCGTCCTGCATCCGACGGGCGTAGTCGACCCAGCCGCCGGTCGTGGTCGCGTTGAGGCTGCCGATCACCGGGATCGAGAGCTCGGCCTTCATCCGCTCCAGGCGGGTGATGTAGCGGTCGCCGACCCCGGGTACGGAGTCGATCGCCGGGAAGTAGTTGAGCGCCTCGGCGAACTGCTCGGTGCCCGCCTCGAGCGAGCGGTTGAGCTGGATCTCCTCGTTGAGGATCTCCTCCTCGAACAGCGACGGCAGCACGATCGCCGCCGCGCCGGCCGCCTCGAGCCGCCGCGCCGTGGCGACCTCGCCGGTGAGCGGCGAGGACGACGCGACGATGGGGGAGCGCAGGTCGAGACCCAGGTAGCTGGTGCGCAGGTCGACGGTCACGCCAGGTCTCCCTTCCCATTGCCGCCCGGCCGGGCGGGCGTTGCGGCGCCGCCGCCTCCGGCCGCCGTGGCCACGCCGGCCTCGACGCCCTCCGGCAGCTCGGTCTCCTGGTGGTCGAGATGCGGCACGCTGCGGTGGATGCCCGCCAGCTGCTCGTAGTAGCGCCATCGCTCGTCCGCGTCGGCCTGGGCGAGCTCGGCGAGCTCGGCCGCCCGCTCCGGGTTCGTGCGCTCGAGGATCGCGAATTGCGTCTCGTCGGCCGCGAACTGGCGGATCGGGATGGACGGCTTTGCCGAGTCGAGCTTGAACGGCACGCCGTCCTCGACCTCGCTCGGCTGGTAGCGGTACAGCGGCCAGTAGCCGCTGCGGACGGCGTCCTTCATGTGGGCCATCGACTTCGACATGTCGATCCCGTGCGCGATGCAGGTCGAGTAGGCGATCACGAGCGACGGCCCGGGCCAGGCATCGGCCTCGAGCAGCGCCTTGATCGTCTGGGCGTCGTTGGCGCCCATCGCGATCTGGGCCACGAACACGTTGCCGTACGAGCGGGCGACCGCGCCCAGGTCCTTCTTGCCGGTCGGCTTGCCGGCGGCGGCGAACTTGGCGACCGCGCCGCGCGGCGTCGCCTTCGACGCCTGGCCGCCGGTGTTGGAGTAGACCTCGGTGTCGAGGACCAGGATGTTGACGTTGCGCCCTGAGCTCAGGACCTGGTCCAGGCCGCCGAAGCCGATGTCGTAGGCCCAGCCATCGCCACCGATGATCCAGACGCCCTGTCGGACGAGGTCGTTGGCCACCGCCAGCAGCCGCTGCGCGGCCGCCGCGTGTTCGCCGCCGACGCCCGCCAGGACCTCGCGCAGCTTCGCAACGCGGGCGCGCTGGGCCGCGATCTCGGGCTCGGTGTCCTGGGTGCTGTCGAGGATCTCGCGAGCGAGCGCCTCGCCGACCACCGGGGCCAGCTCCTCGAGCAGGCCACGGCCGAACTCGGTCTGCGCGTCGAGCGCCAGGCGCATGCCCAGCCCGAACTCGGCGTTGTCCTCGAACAGCGAGTTGTTCCACGCGGGACCCCGTCCCTGGGCGTTGACCGCCCACGGCGTGGTCGGCAGGTTGGCGCCGTAGATCGAGGAGCAGCCGGTGGCGTTGGCGACCACGATCCGGTCGCCGAACAGCTGCGACACGAGCCGCAGGTAGGGCGTCTCGCCGCAGCCCGCGCAGGCGCCCGAGAACTCGAACAGCGGCTCGAGCGAGGCCGCGCCCTTGACCGTGTCGTGGGGGATCAGGCTGCGGTCGAGGGGCGGGATCGACTCGAAGAAGTCCCACCGCTCGCGCTCGACCTGCTGGTGCTCCAGCATCGGCGCCATGTTGATGGACTTGTGCCCCACGTCGGTCTTGCTCTTGGCCGGGCAGATGTCGACGCACACGCCGCATCCCGTGCAGTCGTCGGGCGCGACCTGGATCGTGATCCGGTGACTGACGAGATCCCGGGACTTGAACTCCTTGCTCAGGAAGCCCTCCGGCGCCCCCGCAACCGCACCCTCGGGGAACACCTTCATCCGGATCGACGCGTGCGGGCAGACCATCGCGCACTTGCCGCAGTCGATGCAGATCGACGGGTCCCAGACGGGGATCTGCTGGGCGATCGCCCGCTTCTCCCACTGGGTGGTGGCGCTGGGGAAGGTGCCGTCGACGGGCATCGCGCTGACCGGCAGCAGGTCGCCCTCGCCGGCCATCATCCGGGCGGTGACCCGCTGGACAAAGTCGGGCGCGGTCTCGGGCACGATCAAGGGGACCGGTCGATCCGAGGCCACCTCGCCGAGCGGCACCCGGACCATGCGCTCCAGCGAGCGGTCGATGGCCGCGTAGTTGCGCTGGACGACGGCCTCGCCCCGCTTGCCGTAGGTCTTCTTGACGAAGCCCTTGATGCGCTCGATCGCCTCCTTGGCGGGCAGGACGCCCGCGAGCTGGAAGAAGCACGGCTGCATCACGGTGTTGATGCGCGTGCCCATGCCCACCTCGGCGGCCACGGCGAAGGCGTCGATCACCCACAGCTCGATCTGCTTGTCCACCAGCTGGCGCTGGACGTTGACCGGCAGGTGATCCCAGACCTCGTCGGCGGGGTAGGGGGCGTTGAGCAGGAAGGCGGCACCCGGCTTGGCGGCGTCGAGCACCTTCTGGTTGGCCAGCAGACCGAACTGGTGGCAGGCGACGAAGTCGGCCCCGTCGACGAGGTACGAGGACGGAATCGGTTTCGGCCCGAACCGCAGGTGCGACGAGGTGACCCCGCCGGACTTCTTGGAGTCGTAGACGAAGTAGCCCTGGGCGAACAGGTCGGTGCCCTCGCCGATGATCTTGACCGACGCCTTGTTGGCGCCGACCGTGCCGTCCGATCCCAGGCCCCAGAACACGGCCTGGACCTCACCGGCGGGCCGCAGGTGGCGGAACTCGCCGTCGATCGGCAGGCTCAGGTTGGTGACATCGTCGTAGATGCCAACCGTGAAGTGCCGCTTGGGCTTCGGCTTGGCCAGCTCGTCGAAGACCGGCTTGATCATCGACGGCGTGACCTCCTTGGAGGACAGGCCGTAGCGACCGCCGATGACGCGGGGTGCCGCGCCGAACGGCGGGCTGTCGCCATCCATCGCCTCGGTGATCGCGGACACGAGCTCGAGGTACATCGGCTCGCCGACCGCGCCCGGCTCCTTGGTCCGGTCGAGCACCGCGATCGTGCGCACGGTCGACGGCAGCGCCGCCACGACCTGGGCCGCGGGAAACGGATGGAACAGGTGGATCTGCAGCGCGCCGACCTTCTCGCCTGCAGCCGCCATCGTCTCGACGGTCTCGATCGCGGCACCCGCGCCCGAGCCCATGATGACCACGACCCGCTCCGCGTCCGGGGCGCCGTGGTAGTCGGCGAGGTGGTAGCGGCGGCCGGTCTGCTCGGCCAGCTCGTCCATGACCTCCTCCACGATGCCCGGCACGGCGTCGTAGAAGGGGTTGCACGCCTCGCGTGCCTGGAAGAACACGTCCGGGTTCTGGGCGGTGCCACGGACGACCGGCGCATCGGGGGTCAGGCCACGGCCGCGGAACGCGAGCACGTCGTCCTCGCGGATCAGCGCCCGGATCGCGTCCTGGTCGATGATCGCGATCTTGTTGACCTCGTGCGAGGTCCGGAAGCCGTCGAAGAAGTGGAGGAACGGGACGCGGGCCCGGAGCGTCGCCGCATGCGCCACCAGCGCCATGTCGTGCGCTTCCTGGACCGACCCGGAAGCCAGCATCGCGAAGCCGGTCGGCCGCGCGTGCATCACGTCGCTGTGATCGCCGAAGATCGACAGGGCGTGGGTCGCCACCGAGCGCGCCGCCACGTGGATCACCGTGGGCGTCAGCTCGCCGGCGATCTTGGCCATGTTGGGGATCATCAGCAGCAGGCCCTGCGACGCGGTGAACGTCGTGGCCAGGGCGCCCTTCTGCAGGGCCCCGTGCAGCGCGCCGGCCGCGCCGCCTTCGGACTGCATCTCGACCACACCCGGAACCTGGCCCCAGATGTTGGGCTTGCGCGCCGCCGACCAGTCGTCGCAGTACTCCGCCATGGGCGAGGCGGGGGTGATGGGGTAGATCGAGATGACCTCGCTCACGGCGTAGGCGATGCGTGCGGCTGCCTCGTTGCCGTCGAGGCACTCCCACTGCTGGTTCATTGGCAGAGCGTCCTTTCGGTGGCGCGAAGTTCGTCGGTGGCGGCGCGGATCCGCTCCGCGAAGCCGGCGCCGGTCGGGTGGCGCTGGCGGGGGACGGATGCAGGAGCCGCTCGTCAGTGTGCGGTCGGGGCACAGGCAGGCAGGGCCCGGACGGTCGATGCCGGCCCGCGCTCATCCACAGTTTGCGCCTCGGGCGTGGATCCGGTCGCGGCCGAACGGACCCGTCAGAACGGCCCGCGGGTCACAGCGTTGGCCCGGATGGCATGCTCGGTGGGGGGCCTTTGGCCCGACCGTGATCGGGGATACTGGTGACGCGTGGGGCGACGCCTGGTCCGCACGGCGCCCCGTCCGGCTCCGTGTCCCCGCTCTGCGCGGCATCCGGGGCACCGAGGGGGCTTGCCTGGAGGTCTTGATGCGCTTCGCCCTCGACGTTGCCCCGCTGGGCGAGCTCGCCGACCCGCTCGAGTTGGTCCGGCTGGGCCGCGCGGCCGAGGTGGCCGGCTGGGACGGGTTCAGCACCTGGGACGTGCTGGGTCCCGCGATGGGCACGGTTGCGGCGGACCCGTTCGTGACCCTGGCCGGGGTTGCGGCGGCCACGGAGCGGATCCAGCTGATCTCGTCCGTCATCGTCCTGCCGCGGCGTCGGCCGCAGCTGGTGGCGCAGGCCGCAGCGACGCTCGACCGGCTCAGCAACGGGCGGCTGGTGCTGGGGTTCGGCGCCGGCGGTGACCCGCCCGACTACACCAGGTTCGGCGAGCCGTACGAGGCAAGCGGTCGCATCGCGCTGATGGATGAGGCGGCGGAGCTCGTGGACCGGCTGCTCCGCGGGGAGACGGTGACCCACGACGGCCCGGGGTACGTCCTGGACGGCGTCGCGATCGGGCCCCGCCCGGCCCGCGAGCCGCGCCCGCCGATGTGGCTGGGAGCCCTCCGCCCCGGTGGCATACGCCGGGCGGCGCGCTGGGACGGCTGGATCGCGGTCTCGGTCGCGGCCGACGGCGTCTCGCTGGGGGTGCCGCCGGACGCGCTCGCCGAGGGGGTTGCGCTGGCCCGCACGGAGCGCGCGGCGGCCGGGCTGGGCGGTGCACCGTTCGACATCGCGATCTTCGGCCAGACCGGCCTTGGCGGGTACGGGCCCGCTGACTACGAAGCCGTGGGTACCTCCTGGTGGCTCGAGAGCGTCTCGCCGATGCGCGGATCGGTGGCCGACCTCATGCGGCTGGCTGAGGCGGGGCCGCCCGGCGGGGGCTGACCAGCAGCATCGCGACCCCGCAGGCCGCGGACAGGACCGCTGCGCCGAGCATCGCGACCGGCAGCCCGAACGACACGGAGATGAAGCCCATCGCGGGCGGGTAGACGATGCCGCCCACGACTGCCAGCCCCACCAGGGTGCCGCTGACCGCCGCGGCCCGGGCCGGATACCGCTCGCCGCCGATCGCGATGATCATCGGGAAGATCGGCCCGGACGCGAACCCCACCAGCACGAACAGGGCGATCGAGATCGGCAGCGAGGGGACGACCACCGCCGCGACCAGCGCCGCCGCGGCGATCCCGGCGGCGGTCGCCGCGAACCGCGCATGGTCGAAGCGGTCCGCGATGCGCGCGGAGACCAGGCGCCCCACCGCGAGCCCGCCCCAGTACCCCGACAGCGCCGCGGTCGCGGTCACCAGCGGCGCGGCGGCCAGGAACCGGACCAGCCAGTTCGAGACGCCCACCTCGGCGGCGACGTAGCTGCCGATCGCGAACCCCAGCACCAGGAGCGGGATCAAGCGCCGCCAACCCAGGCCGAGCGTCGAGGGCGCCTCCTCGCCCGATGCGGCGGCCGAAGCCGTCCGCCGACCGGACGGCGCCTGGAGACTGGCGATGCCGCCTGCCAGGAGCAGGGCCACGACCCCGGTGCCGGCGATCAGCGCCTGCCAGCCCACGCCGGCCTCGGTCAGCAGCCCGATCGCGGTCGGCGCGCTGAGCGCGCCCAGCCCGAAGAACAGGTGCAGGGTGTTGAGGGCGCGGCCGCGCCCGGTGGGGAACAGGTCGAGGAACAGGCCGTTCACCCCGCCGTCGAGGGCGCCGGCGCCGAGGCCGGCCGGCGCGGCGACGGCCAGGAACGCGAGCCAGCCGGGCGTGAGCCCCAGGGCCAGCAGCCCGGCGCCGTGGATGGCCGCCGCGAACGTGAGCACGGCTCGCCGCCCGAGGCGCTCCGTGATCGCGCCGCCGAGGAACGAGCCGAGCGCGTAGCCGGACCCGTACAGGAAGTAGAACACCCCGATCCCGGCGTCGGTTTGCTGGAGGTCCCGTTCCAGCGAGCGCACGAGCGAGGGGACGAGCAGGCCGCTCCAGCCAATCAGCAGGAACGTCGCGTAGCCCGTCAGGCGCGCGAGGGTCGGCCGGCCGGAGGACGCGGTGACCATGGGCGGGCGGGCTCCTCCTGGGCGGGCCGTCGGGTGCGCAGGCCCGGGGCGCTGATACCGGCGGGCGGCCCGGGTCGCGGACGCAGGCAGAAGTGTAGGGTGGCCGGCAACCCTGAGGCGGCCGCCACGTTGCCAAACCTTCATCTTCGTCTCAGTGGGATCTCAGCGGCCCGGTCCAATGTTCCGAGGCGTCGGAGTCAGCTCACGCGCGTGTCCCGGCAGTCGAAGCCGCCCCGCGGTCGATGGTCGACCTGCTCACGCAGGACCGAGTTGTCCGAGCAGCACGGGTCCTGACACGACGGACCGCCTCCCGGATGCCGGTGGCACCGAGGACGCCACGACAGCGCACGTCGAGGACGGTCGCCGGGCCCGTGATGTAGACCTGAACGCCACCACGAGCCACCTCGTCACGGTCGGCTCGACCGAGCCGCTCGCGACCCCACGGTACCCGCGACGCGCCGCCGCTGGTCACGCGAGCGCGCGCCGCCGATCGCAATGGCTCCGCTTGGTCTCGTGACGGGCGGCTCATCGAGTGTCATGCCGCTCCGCCACCGGGCCGATGCGGGGACCGACAGGAGGTCTCTGTGAGAGCTCGTACCATCTGGCTTCCAGCACTGGCGGCGACGTCGATCATCGTAGGGGCGTGCAGCCCTGCCGCGACGCCGTCTCCGACGGTCCCGCCGGCCAGCCCGTCGCCCTCGGCGATGCCGTCCTCGTCGCCCTCGGCGATGCCGTCCTCGTCGCCCTCGGCGATGCCGTCCTCGTCGCCCTCGGCCTCAGGCGGCACCGGGCTGACCGTCGCCTCGCTACACCAGCTACGACCTGCCGTACCTCAAGCAGGCCTTCACCTATGACCGGGCTACGTTCCAGGGCCCGCTTGCGGCGGTGAGCGTGGACTCACTGTCCCGCCGGCGGGCCGGCGGGAGCCTGGTCCGCCCCTGAGCTGGGTGAGTCCCGGGAGCCACCCGCGACGACCTCCCCCTTGCAGCAAGACGCCGGCGGTCCCCTAGAGGAGCGCCGGCGTCGACACCGCCGTTTGGCGGGGTTCGGCTCAGTTGGTGTGGTGCGCCACGGAGTGGGTGAAGTGGTTGCTCCAGAGGCCGTGGATCGTGATCGAGCCGGAGCTGTAGATGCCCCAGTACTCGTTGCTGATCCAGTTGCCGAGCACGCGGGCGGAGACCGGAACGGCCACGCTGCCGATGGCGATGCCCGTGTCGTGGGGCCCCGCCGGATCCGCAGTCTGGAAGTCCGGATCGATGCCGTTGCCCGAGATCCAGTTGGCGGCGATCAGGTTGCCCGACACGTTCTGGTCCGGAGCGTGCGAGTGGATCCCGACGCCGGCCTCGCCGTTGTCGCGCAGCACGTTGCCGATCACGCGGTTGTTGTAGGAGGCCATGCCCGGGCCCGCGGCGAACATCCCGACGCCCGCGCCACCGTTGCCGATGGACCAGTTGCCGAGGATGGTGTTGTCGTAGACGCCGCCCAGGCTGGGATCGGTCGTCGCCATCGGGTTGTGCGACGGCAGCGTGATCCCGCAGTCCTCCAGGTTGTTCTTCGACGTGTTGTAGGCGACGAGGTTGCCGTGGGTCGGCCCCGCCTCGTCGGTGAGCAGGATGCCGCCCACGTTGTCGTGCACGTTGTTGCGGACCAACCGCGAGTGGACGACGCTGAGGAGGTGGAGCGCCTCGCCGCAGTCACCCGGGACCGGGCCCTGGTCCACGCATTCGTCAGGTGGGTTCGCGAGGCCCTTGGCCTGGTCGTTGCCGGTAAGCTCGTTGTGCTTGATGGTCACATCGCTGGTGTTGAAGGCCAGGATCCCCTCGGCCGCGGCATGCTCGACCGTGAACCCCTTGACCACGGTGCCGGCCGACCCCGGGCCGTTGATCAGCAGCGCCCAGCCGACCAGCTTGAACGGGCCAGCCTGGATGCCCACATCGGCCATGAGGCCGCTGGCATCGATCACCGCATGGTGACCGATGAGCCTGAGCTGCTTGTCGATGACGACCGCCTCATGGTACGTCCCCGCGCGAACCACGATCTTGGAGCGCGGCGCGGCGACGTCGATCGCGTGGCCGATGGTCAGGCACGGGTGTCGCCAGGAGCAGGGCCCGCCATCGCTGCCGGACGGAGACACGAACAGCTTGTGCGGACCCGCCGCGGCTACGGGTGCGGCCGCGAGCAGCAGGGCGGCCATGGCCGCGATGACTGATGCACTGCCCAGCCGGGCGAGCAACCGCCTGGCGGATGTGAACCTGAGCCCCCTCGATCCGGGCTGTGATCCCCGTGCCGTGGACTTGCCGACAGGCACGTGGTACCGGTGGGACGCGGAATCCATCAACGGATCCTCCGATCGATCAGGTCGGGCGGTCGGACTCGCCAGTGGCTCGACGCGACCCAGGCGGCCGCAGCTGGGGTCGCGCGTCATGGCCCCCGCCCGGTTGCTGGGTCCACTCTAGATCGCACCCGGGGAATCTGTCCTGGGGCGCGATTCGCGGATCGCTGGTACCGTGCGCCTCCGCATACCGGTCCTCGACCCCGGAGACCGGTCATCGACAGGAACTTCAGCTGCATAGCGCCGACCCGGCAGGTCTCCTGCCGTGTGGTCGACAGCTCATGTCGATCAGCGTGCGCGCCCATCGGGGGTGACGGGCGCGCTCTTCCTCTCTCACGCCGGGCGGCGCTGCCCTGGATCGCCACGGCGCCTGCCGCCGTGGCCCGCAGAGAGGTACGTCTTGGCGTTCAGCAACGGCCTTCGGGCCCTTTGTCTTGCGACCTGCGTGGCGCTCGTCGTCATCGCTGCCCAGTCCGCCCCGGCCGCGGCGGCCGACCCGCTTCCGTCAGGCTCGCCGTCACCGTCCGGGGCGATCGCCTCACCGTCGCCATCGGCCGCCGTGGCTTCGCCCACGCCCGCTCCCGCCGACGCGACGCCCAGCGCGACGCCCAGTCCGCCGCCCAGCCCGGACGTCTCGCCCGCCTCGGCCACGACACCGACCGCACCGACCACATCGGCCGCGGCCGCCAGGCTTCGCGTGTCACGGGCCCGGCGGGCCAGGGTCGTCCGGATCGCAGAGGCTCAGCGAGGTGACCGCTACGTGCGTGGCGCCTCGGGTCCCCGCGCCTTCGACTGCTCGGGCCTGGTCCGCTACGCGTACCGAAAGGCGCATGTGTCGAGCCGGCTGGGCGGCGGACATTCCGCGCGCGCCATGCTCACCTGGGCGCGCCGCCATCACCTGGCCAGCCGGCACCACCCGCGGATCGGCGACGTCGCGATCTACGGCAACGGCAGCCACGCCGCGATCTACATCGGCCACGGTCGCGTGATCAGTGCGCTCAACCCTCGCCAGGGCATCCGGATCACCCGCCTGCACGCGCTGGGGGCCCGCTTCACGACGTTCATCCACACCCGCCTCTAGCCCGGCGCCACGCTCGCCGACGCGGTCGCTGGGCCATCGGTGGCAGGATGGGACCACACCGGAGGCCACGATGAACGTCCGCCACGATCGCATCGCCCGCGTCCAGGCCCGCATGCGCGAGGAGGGCCTGGTGGCGATCGTCATCCTCAACCACGACGACTACCGCTACCTGTTCGGCGCCGACCGCTACCAGCCGCGAGCCATCATCCCGGTCCAGGGGCCGCCCACGATCATCGCGTTCATGGGCGAGGAACCGGAGATCCGGGCGAGTCTCGCGGCCCAGGCGGGCACCGCGCCCGGGACCGGCCGGGTCGGTGAGGTTCTGGTGTTCGGGTCCGTCGGTGGCCAGATCCACGACGTGGTCGGGATGCTGCACGAGCTCGTCGAGCGCGTCGGCCCACCGCCCTCCGGCCGGCCGAAGGTGGGCATCCAGATGTGGTTCGAGACGCCAGCGTTCCTGGTCGAGCTGTTCCGCAAGGTCAACCCCGGGATCGAGGTCGTCTCGTCCGATCCGGTGATGGACCCGCTGCGGATGGTCAAGGACGACGGCGAGCTGGCGCTCATGACCGAGGCGCAACGGATCGCCGGGGTGGGGATGGACCGCGCCCGGGAGCTGCTGCGTCCGGGTGTCACCGCGCGCGAGATCGCGATCGAGGCCGGCTACACGATGATGCGGGCGGGCGCCGAGGGAACCAGCACGCCGATCTTCGTCACCTTCGGGATCGAGACCTGCATGCTCCACGGCCGGGTGAGCCCGGAGCCGCTGCGGGCCGGCGAGTTGGTCGTGATCGATCTCACCCCGCGGGTCGAGGGCTACTGCGCGAACCTGGCCCGGACCTTCGTCCTCGGCAAGCCGTCCGAGCGTCAGCAATCGTTGCTCGACGCCTATGCCGAGCTGATCCCGGCGGCGCGCGACGCGATGCGCCCGGGCGCGACCGTGGGCGACATGGACCGTGCCGTGGGCGAGGTGCTGGCGCGCCGCGGCCTCGCGCAGCACCACGTGCAGGGCATCGGCCACGGCCTTGGGCTCCGGTTCGAGGAGACGCCCGCCCCGACGATCCTGCCACCGCACAAGGGGATCCCGCTGCGCGAAGGGATGACGATGACGATCGGCCACACCGTGCTCGCGATCCCGGGCTTCGGCGGCGTTCGCTACGAGGACGTCTACCGGGTGACCGGGGCCGGCGGCGAGATGCTCCGCCCGTACCCGACCGATCCCGTTCTGCCCGCCTGACGATCGAGCCGCGGCCGGTTGCAGGCCGCTCCGCGCGTCAGCCGGGTGGCGGCGACGTCAGCACGCCCACGTTGAGCCAGCGCGCGCCCGTCGCCCGGCGCACCGCGAACCACAGGTGGAACGGTGACGCCTGCTGCGACTGCAGGTTGCCGGCCGCATCGTAGGTCTGGTGGGTGACCGTGCCGTGCGCGTCGAACCCGAGGCTGAGGCCGGTCTGCATCCCGAACGGCACGAGCAGCGACACGCTCATGGTCTCGAACCGGTAGCTGTCGATCGTGGTCGTCCCGGTCGAGATCGCCTCCTGGAGCCGGCGCTGCATCTCGGCCAGCCGGTCACCGTGGTCGACCGCGGTCAGCAGGGCCGGATCGCGCCGGAGCAGCGCCTGGCTCTCGATGTCGAGGTTCTCGGCCAGGGTCACCACGACTGCCTGCATCCCGGGCCCGGCGATCTGATGATCCCAGTCCGCGACGTCCTGGCCAACCGTGATCGCCGGCAGGGTGGCCGGGTCGACATGGGTCGGCGCCCGGCTGAGCAGCTCGGTCGCGTCGGGGAGCACGAGGCCCCGCGCCGGCGTTCCGGCCGCGACGATGCCCGCACCCACGACCAGGACGGCGGACGCCCCGAGGGCCACCCGGACCCCGACCCGGGAGATCCCGGCCGCCGGGTTGCCACCGGTTGCCAGGCGGACCGCGAACCGCCGCAGGTCGTCCGCCACCGACCGGGGCTCGGGCAGGATCCGGTCGAGGACCGGTCGGACCGCGCACATCAGGACCAGGCCCGCGAGCAGCCCGACCTTGGCGCCGAACTCGTCGGTCTGCGGGGCCATCAGGAGCACAGACGTCACTGCCACGAGCACGCCGAACACGACCCGCCCGACCTGGCCCGAGGGTGACGTCCTGGGGTCCGTGATCATGAAGAACAGGAAGATGAGGACCTCGGGCGAGGTGACGATCACGCGCCAGTAGTCGACGCCGCACACGGGCGAGAACGCCCAGCTCGCGACCATGCAGTGCCCGGAGCCGGCGAGGATCCCGAGGCCCACCGCGAACGCGATCCAGAACGTGGCGGCCAGGATGAGGAAGTGGAGCCGCCGCGTGATGTACAGCCCGCCGACGACGATCACCGCGTAGGCCAGCAGCATCCAGGCATCGAGCGGGGCCCACCAGAAGTCGAGCGGCTCGATCCGGGAGCTGCCGAGGACCACGAAGGCGACCACCAACCCCAGGTTGGACGGGTTGAACACGTGCGAGCCGCGATAGCGGATCACGTACTTGCTGAGCAGCGACAGCGCGGCGATGCCCGCGAACTCCCACCAGGCGTAGAAGGACCAGTGGTCGTCCACGGGGGTGCCGACCACGCGCAGGATCAGCGCCACCCCGCTGCCGGTCAGCATCGCGCTCGCCGGCCACACGAACGAGCGCGTCTGGCGGAAGGTCAGCACGATCTCGATCACGGCACAGGCCAGGATCGCCGCCAGGATCTGCGGCACGCTCACCCGGAACCCGAGCGCGACCTGGCCCAGGACGTGGATCGTGATGATGACCGCCGCGACGTGCAGCCGCGGGTCCCGGATCTTGGGCAGGATCACCGGGTAGCTGGTGCTGCCGACGGTGAGCGACCGGACGGTCACGCGCGGACTCGATCGGGTGGGACGCGCCTGGTGGCAGGGTGGGGGATCACGAACAAGCGATCGGACCTCCGTGATGGCGCCGTTCGCCACGCGGACGCGGGCTGGCCACTCATCGCGAGGGCCAATCATACGGAACGGCACCGGCGTGGAGCTCGACCCGTCCGCTGGTGCGCTCCGGACCCCCAGCGCGGCCGTACCCAGGTCCATTCGGTCCACGATTGGCTGCCAGGGGCCACTTGTTGCCCGGCTGGATCGACTCCGAGAGGTGGGGATCTCGTCCCCGGCGATCTTGCCGCGGCCCTGCCCGCGGCCCTGATCGGCCTCCTGGCCGGCCTGGTCGGCGCGGGACTGCGTATCGGCCGCTTCCTCGCCTATGCGCTGCTGTTCGTCCTCGCGGCGCCGTCGTGGCTCTCGCCGGTGGCGAGCCGGAGCTGGCGATGCTGGCCGGTGGCGCCGCTGTCACGGTTTCGGGCTCCTGGATCCTCGCGCGGTTCGTGCGAGCCACGACCCGCGTTGACCAGGGCTGACGTGGCGCCCTGTCGGGTCCCCCTGGTGCCCGAGATCGACGCGTTCGTGCACTAGCCAGCCCGGTTGCGCTTGCTCGCGTTCCTCGCGATGCTCGAACGCGCAGACTTCGTCTACCTGCTGCAGCAGAGCGGGCTCAGCCGGGGGAACCTGTCCGTCCAGATGACCAGGCTCGCCGATGCGGGCTACGTCGCGATCGACTTGTGCGAGCATTGTCTGTGATCTGAGTCTCTCATCACGAGTATAGATCAGCATAGACATGCCCGACCTGAGGATTCCCACCGCTGGACCTTCTACACGATCTCGTGAGAATGATCGCCACCACGCCCGCGCTCGACCGTGAGCGTTTGGAGCTGCCCGACGGACGGCGGCTCGGCTATGCCGAGTCCGGGCGAGCCGACGGTCTGCCGGTCGTGTTCGTCCCGGGCTACGGGCACTCACGGCTGGCGCGCGGGCTGCCGGCGACCACCGAGGCGCTCGGCGCGCGGCTGATCAGCATCGACATGCCCGGCGTCGCGCTGGCCGCCCGCTCCGCCGGGCTCCTCGGACCGCTGGCCCGGCTACACGCTGCTCGACTGGACAAGGGACCTCCAGTCGCTGGCCGATACGCTTGGGCTGGACACGTTCGCGGTGGCCGGCTGGTCTCCTTGGCCCCTGCCCATGTATTCATCCTGCCTCTGCCAGTTCGAGCCCGCCTGGTCCGAGTACGTCGGCTTGCTGTCTCGTGCCATCCTAGCCCGTGACGGTGACCGCCGGCGTGATGTCCTGGAGGTCTCGTGAGTTACTCGGCCAGGTGCGCCTTGTCGCCCAGCTGTACACCGCCGATGCTCGCTGCACCGGCGGCTCCTCCACCGCCGGGGCGTCGGGCGTGACCCAGCCGGCTGCCGTGGCGTCGCTGTCGGGCGCACCGTACGCGCTCGCGGCAGCGTACCGGCTGCCCGAGCGTGTCAACGCTGTAGGCCTCGCTTCCGGCCTGGCGGGATGGCTGGCCGGACCGGGAGCTGTCCGCGACGTGCGGCCCGAGTTCCGCACCTTTGCCACCTGGTGTCATCGACTGCGACCGGCGGCCCGGGCCTTCGTCGCCTTCCAGGCGCGCGGCTTCCGCGGCGATCCCGAAGGGACGATCCGCAAGGAGGCAGCCACGACCGGTGGCAATGACGACGCAGTCGCGGGCGACAGCGCGATCAGCGCGATGCTCGTGGCCAGCGCTCACGAAGTCTGGGATCGGGGCGGCGAAGGCACCTACGAGCACAGCGCTGGCGGTGACCCAGCCCTGGGGCTTCGGTCTTGCGGACGTGAAGCCGCACGTCGAGATCTGGCATGGGACCGGTGATCATGAGATCCTGCCCGCGATGGCGACGCGCGCCCGGGACGCTCTTCCCGACGCTTCGCTCCACATGCTCGAGGATCGCGGGCATCTGCTCGTGTTCGCGAACTGGGAGCAGGTCCTGGGATCGCTGCTCCGGTAGCCGTTCGGACATTCGAGCCGCTCGCCGTCGGCTGACCGACAGGCCGCTGAACGATCAGCCCGCGCTCACTGCCTCGCGCAGCAGGCCGAAGGCGCGCTCGTGGTCGCCGGCAGCGGCGAGCACCTCGGCGAGCTCTCCCAGCACCAGTCGGATCCGCGCCGGCCTGCCTTCGCGCCTCGCGAGCTCCGCGGCACGCTCGTAGAACGTGAGCGCCTCCTCGTCGAGGCCCTGGGCTCTGCGCGCGCGCGCAAGGGTCAGGAGGGCGCCCAGCGCGGCGAACTCGTTGGGCGTCTCCTCGGCGAGCGCAAGGGCCCGGGACGCGAGCTCGGCGGCCGGCCCCGCTTCGCCCCGCGCCAACGTGATCTGGGCTTCGGTGTCGGTCACGTACGACAGCCACAGCCGGTCTCCGAGTCGCTCGAAGAACTGCCGGGCGGCGCGAACCGCCCCGTCGGCCTTGTCGCTGTTGCCGATCGCGAGGTAGGACAGCGCGAGGTCGCGCTGGAGCGATGCCGCCTCGAACTCCGCCTGGGCCACCCGGAACAGGGCGAGCGCCGCGGTACCGGTCCGGATCGCCGCCTCGAAGTCGCCCGTGTTCCGATAGCTGAACGCGAGATCGAACAGGTAGACGCCCCGGCGGCGATCGTCGAGCTGCTCGCTCAGGCCGCGGATCTCCTCGAGGTACGCGAGCGCGACGGCGTGCTCGCCTTCCAGCGAGGCGTTGCTCGAGAGGGCCATCAACACCCGGGCCTGGAAGTCGGGCTCCACGCGCAACCCGGCGCGCAGCTTGGCCAGGATCCCCTCCAGGAGCGCGCGTGCCTCGACCGTGTTGCCCTGCTGATACTGCCCGCACGACAACCAGTAGCTGGCGAGCGCCGCCTCGGCGTCTCTTCCCTGGCTCGCGAACAGCTGCGCGGCCGTGGACGCCGCACCGACCGTGTCCCTCGCCCGATCCATACCGGCAAAGGCCTCCGCGAGCCCCAGCAGCAGCTCGGCCCGGCTCCCCGCGCTGGGGGATCGCTCGAGCAGCGCCTGATACGCATCGACCGCCTGCTGCCATCGACCGGCGGCGAGCTCAAGGTCGGCCTGGAGCCTGGTCCATCCGTCGAGCTCGTCCTCGAGGAACCGGCTGGCGGGGAGGCCGAGCCGATCGGCGAAGAAGGTGAGGGCCGCCATCGATGGCCGGCTCAACCCATTCTCGAGGGCGCTGACATATGCCTTGGTATAGCGGCCCGCTGCCAGCTGCTGCTGCGTCAGGCCGGCGGCGTGTCTGGCCCTACGAATGCGCGCCCCGATGTCGCGCGAGACGATGGCGCGATCCGGCGACGTCGCCGTCGTCCGTTTGGGATTCATTGACCCGAATGTACGACTCACGGTCACCCCCGTTCAGCCCGTCGATCAACTGCCCAACGGTAACCCCGAGCCGCTGCGACAGCAACCACACCGTGCCCAGCGACGGAAGCGTCGCCCCGCTTTCGAGGGCCGACACGTAGCTCCGAGACAGGGGATGACCCAGCTGGCTCTGGGTGAGACCGCAGCGCCGGCGCTGCTCCCGCACCCGGCTGCCGAGCTCGACGGCCGCCGGCGACCGCGGACCCCAGCCGAATTGCTTAGCAATACTTGACTTCCCCATATCCGGATCCTAGCATCACTGTTGATCTCTGTTCGTGAGATCACTCGGGTCGCAAGGCGAGCGCCAGCTGACAGGAGACCGCTGTGTTTGCTCGCTCCAGCCGCATTCGCCCGCTCATCACCGCCTGGATCGTTGCCGGCGCGCTCGCCCTTCTGAGCGCAGCAGCTGTGCTCGCCCAGACCCCGTATTCGCACTGAATCAGATCGATGCCCTGAGCGACTGAGTCGCTCCGAGTCCAGTTCCGAGACCTGAGCTTGCCTTCGACCCGGCAGTCAGGCCAACGGTTTGCGCGTCGGACGTTTCCGAGGGGAGGCGCGCAGACCGGCCGGCCGGTGCGGTACAGTATTCCCAAACTTCCAGGCAGTCACCGCATCACGGCGCCCTTTCACGGATTCGGGGGGTCGAGCCGAACCCCGGGGCCGACCAATGGAGGACATCGTGGTCGCCCGTCGACGTGACCCCGAGGTGCGCGCCCGCGACGTCGCCGCGCGACGGCGCATCGCCGGCATCCTGTCGACCCCCGAGGTCCAGCGTCCCGTGTTCCAGCCGATCCTGTCGCTGGCCGATGGCACGGTCGCCGGCTATGAGGGGTTGAGCCGGTTCCTCGCCCAACCGGTCCGGTCACCCGATCGGTGGTTTGCGGAGGCCACGCGGGTGGGTCTCGGCCCCGAGTTCCAGGCCATGGCGATCGAGCGCATCCTCGCCGCGGCGGCCGCGGCGGGCCTGCCGGATCAGGCGTTTCTGTCTGTGAACGTCAGCCCTCGTTACCTTGCGCATCCGGCCGTCACGGCCGCGGTTGCCTCGGTCGATCCAACCTCCCTCGTGATCGAGATCACGGAGGAGGAGACCGTCGGCAACTACGTGGCACTGAGGCGAGCGATGACGCCCTACCTCGACCTCGGCGTGCGGTTCGCGGTCGATGACGCCGGGGCCGGCTTTGCCTCGATGCGTCACGTGACCGAGCTCGGCCCGGCGTTCGTGAAGCTCGATGCCGACCTCGTGAGGGGTATGGGCAGCCGACGGACCCTCCAGGCGTTCCTTCGGGCGCTCAACGGGTTCACGATCGAGATCGGCGCGGTCCTCATCGCCGAGGGCGTGGAGCAGACCAGCGATCTGGCCGTGCTCACCGAGACCGGGTTTCCGCTGATGGCGCAGGGCTACGCCATTGCCCGGCCGGGAACCCCGTGGCCGCGCGTGAGCGCCGGCGCGAACCGGGCATGGCTCGCCGCGAGTGCCAGCCGCCCGGCCGCCCGGCCGACGAACCGGCCCCGATCGAGGACGACCGGTCCGCAACGATCGTGCCCCAAACCCTCCCGTCGTCGCGGGGGTGACCCGAAGGCCAGCCCCCTCGCGTAGCGCCGAGCCGTCAGATAGCGCCAGGCCGAGCCGTCAGATGCCGCCGAGCCGTCAGATGCCCGCGCTCTCCTGAGATCCGGCAAGTGTGCAGCCGCCTCAGGCGAGGTAGGTCTGCCAGGCCAGGAGCGCGGCAACGCCGAGCCCGCAGACGGCGATCAGGCTCCGAAACAGCGTCGGCGGCAGGCGTCGCGCGATCGCCGGCCCCATCAGGCCGCCGAGGAAGAAGCCGATCGCCAGCGGCACCACGTAGGCGAAGTGAACCGGGCCGAACAGGATGAACCCGATGGCCGCCGCACCGTTCGCAATCCCGGCCAGCACCGCCTTCGCCGCGTTCACCTCGACCAGCGGCCGGTCGATGATGCCGCCCAGCGACACGAGCGCGAGGACGCCGCCGGCTGCACCGAAGTAGCCGATGTAGATCGCGGTCCCGAAGTACGACGCGGCGGTGACCGGCGTGATGCCTCGAGGCTGGAACCGCGCGTGCCGCTGCAGCCAGGGCTGGCCGAGGATCGCGACCGACGCTCCGGCGATCAGGATGGGAACGATGAGCTCGAACCACTGGCCGGGCAGCACCAGCAGGAGCAGGGCGCCCGTCGTGCCGCCCGCCGCCGCCACGAGCGCCAGGCGCAGCAGGGTGGGCCGCTGACCGACGAGCTCGGGTCTCGCGCCGAGGGTCGCGCCGACGCTGTTGAACAGCAGCGCGACCGTGTTCGTGACGTTGGCGCTCACCGGCGGCAGCCCGGCTGCGAGCAGCGCCGGGTAGGTGATCAGCGATGCCATGCTCACGAGCACGCTCACGACGCCGCCGGCGACGCCCGCGCCGAACAAGGCGACCGCGGTTGCGGGATCGATGTCGAATGCCATGGTCAGGGCGTGAGCTCGCTTCGAGGAACGGGGCTCCGTGGGCCCGACCAGTGTCGCTCATGGGCGCCACCCGGAGGCGATCACCCCCCGGTTCCAGGCGACCTCCCCGGACCGTTTTGCTGTTGACGCCGGCGGCAAGATCCCGTTCAGCCGGCGGCGGCGACAGCGGAGATCAGGATCGCACTGGCCACGACCAGGCCGAAGGGCGATGCGAGGTCTTGCCCTGATATCTCGTCAGCTCGATGGCCGCCCACGCCTCGACCGGCTCGCCGTGCCCGAAGAGGAACCCCTGGCCGAACTCGACGCCGAGCGCGGCGAGCATGGCGGCCTCCTCGGCCGTCTCGATCCCCTCGGCAATCAGCCGGCAGCCCGCCATCCGCGAGAAATGGCCCAGGCCGACAACGATGGCCTGACGGCCCACGTTGGAATCGACCCTGCGCACGAGGCCGATGTCGAGCTTCACGAAGTCGGGCCGCAGCTCGATGATGTGCCCGAAGTTGGCGACCCCCGCCCCCGCGTCGTCGACCGCGAGCCGGATGTTGTGCCCCTGATCGCGGACCGCCCTGCGCACGAGGTCGTAGTCGTCGATGGCCTGGTGCTCGGTCACCTCGAGCACGATGGGCCGGTTGGCCGCCCAGAGGATCGACCGGAGGCGCTCCGAATCCAGGACCAGACGCGGCGAGACGTTGAGATCGAGCCACCTGCCGGCCGGCAGGTCCTTCGCGGCGATGACCGCCGCCTCCAGGGTTGCCAGCTCCAGCTCGAGACCCAGGTTGACCGACCAGGCGTCGGCGAAGCAGAGATCCGGGCGCTGGCCCGACGCGAACCGGGTGAGCGCTTCGTACCCCACGACCGCGCTGGACCCGAGGTCGACGATCGGCTGGAAGACAGGGCGGAAGTCCCGCGCGATCAGCATCGCGGAGACGGCTGCGTGCCGCTCGGCTTCGCCCTGGGGGCGTAGGCCGGCGAGCACCCCGGTGGAAGCCATCGCGATGGCGGGTCGACCGATGAGGTCGGCCAGGGTCAGGCCGCTCGCAGCCAGGAACGGTTGGTTGGCATAGGTAACGTGGCCGTTCGCATCGGCGATGAGCACGCCATTGGCCATCTGGTCGACGGCCGCCAACAGCTGCTCACGATTGACAGGCGCCCGCTCGTGGCTGGTGACGTCGTGCCAGCTGGCGACGAATCCATCGTCCAGCTTGACCACTCGCATGTTGGGCAGATCCCTGCGGCCGGTCCCTGACGAGGGGGGCCTGAGCGCAACCTCCCCGTCTTCCCATCCCTCGCCCGTCTCGACGACATCCCGGCCAACGTCGGCGAGCGACCGGCCGTCGATGCTCGGCAGGTTGTCAGGGAGGGGCTGTCCGACCATCGTGTCTGGGTCGCGGCCCACGAGCGTGCCCAGCGCCTGGTTCGCGAGGTCGACCCGGAACTCGGCAATCGTGCCGTCGGTGGCGCGCACAGCCGAGCAGATGACGAGCGGATCCACGATCGCGTCAAGCGATCCACGCAGACGCGCTTCGGCTGCGCGGAGCGCAACATCCCCGGTCAAACGCGCCGTCTGGTCGCGGATGATGCGCTGACGTCGGCCGTCAGGAAGCCGGGTGGAGCTCACCTCGGCGGCAGGCTTCGGCCCGCCCCTGCGCCGGTCACGCGTGGCGCGGCGGGGCGTCGTGTCCTGCCCTGCCGTGTCTGCGGCCGCGGTGCCGGCACGATGCTTGGGAATGCTCACGTCCCCACCGCGTGGCCGATCACGGCTCCGGGCCCGACGCGCTCGGCGGCCGCAAGGGCAGCCTGGGCGGCGGTGATGAGCTCGTTCGCGCTACCGCCTGGCGTCATCGCCGCATAGCCGCACCACACGGCGAGCCCGCTGCCCCGGGCGACGGCCACGAGATCCGTTGCCTCTGCATGCGCCGATGCTGCGTCCGTCGCGAGGTACAGCACGGCGAGCTGTGTCTCGGTGAGGCGGAAGCACTTGCGGTTCGCGCAGACGGCCCCGACGTGCCCTGCGAGGCGAGCCACCGCCCCGGGCACGGCCTGGTCGCACTCGACCAGAAGGACCCCCAACTCCAGGTCCGGCCGTGGCCCGGCCGACGAGATCCCGATCTCCAGCATGGGCTTGAGCAAGCCGGCAGAGAAGGCCGACGTCTCGCTGTCGATCACGGACCCGTCCGTCGAGCTCCTGTCACGACCGACGTACTGCTCGCGGGCGGCCGAGAGTCGATCTTCCGCGATCCTGCGCTCCCGAGTGACGGCCAGGGCCGCGGTCAGCCGATCGGCAACCAGGCGAATGGCGGCGTAGTCGGACTCTCCGATCGGCGCCGCGACCGGTGACGCCACGTTCAGGAGGCCCATCAGCTCGCTGGCGACCATCATGGGCACTGACAGCTCGCCGGTAACCATGCTGCTCGCGTTGCTGCCATCCGCGTCGGGCGTGAGGCTCGGGATGAACACTGGCTGTCGGGCTCGCGCGACCCGATCCACGCCGGCGTCGCTCCGTTTCACGCTGGGAAGGAGGTGTTCAAACCCCCTCTGGCCCGCGAGGAACAGCGTCTCGCCATCCGCGAGGTAGATCGCGACCTGGGCCAGCCTGAACCTTTCGACGATCAGGTCGACAACACGCCCCATGGATGCCGGGGTCGGGCCGTCCTGCACGAGGATGCGCCCGATCTCTTCCAGGGCGGCCATCTGGCCGTTCAACCGGACGAGTGACGAGACCATCGCGACATGGGAGATCGAGTACCGAATGGTGCGATCGAGCAGCACCGCATCGGTCCCCTTCTTGACCAGGAACTCGGTCGCGCCAGCCTCCATCGCCATGAGGTCGGTCGCCCGATCGCGAAGACCGGTGAGCATGATCAACGGGGCCAGGCATCCGGCTTTGCGCGCCTCACGAATGAGCTCAACCCCGGTCAGGGCGCCGAGTTTGTGATCGACGAGAATCGCGTCATGCTCCTGACGGCCGATGGCGATGAGTCCGTCGCTGTAGTTCGACACCCAGTCGAGCTCGTAGTGGATGTCCTGGACGCGCGCCAGCTGCGTTCGCGTCAGTCGCGCGTCGCCCTCGTCGTCATCGATGAGGAGCACGCGGACGGTGCCGCCGGCCACCAGGGTTTGGATCGGGGTGCCAATCGAGCCGTCTACCATCCAGAGCACGTTCACGAGGCCACCTCACCAGCGAGGGAGCAGACGCCGAACCAGTAGCCGCCCAGGCGCGTGAAGACGTCCACAAGGCCGGCGAACGACGAGGGCTTGACGATGTAGGAGTTCGCGCCGGCGCCGTAGCTCGCGGCGATGTCCTCGGTCGCGTTGGACGTGGTGAGGACGACCACAGGGATCCGGCGCAGAACGGGATCGGCCCGGATGGCCCAAAGGGTCTCGAAGCCATCCATTACCGGCATGTTGAGGTCAAGCAGGACGATTCCGGGTCGCGTCGCATCCGCTCGATCGGCGTGGCGGCCGCTGGCTCGCAGGTATTCCATCACCTCGATGCCGTCGGCGACGAACACGAGCGGGTTCGCGACGCCGCTGTCCCGGTGCGCCATCGTGGCCAGCAGGCGATCGTCAGGGTCGTCCTCTGCGCACAGGACCGTCAGCGGCGGGGAGCTGGTCACGCTGGCTCTCCGGGAGCGGCGGCCGTGCCCTTGGGCAGCGTGATCAGGAAGGTCGTACCCGACCCTGGCTTGGACTGGGCGGTGATCGTGCCACCCAGGATCGTCACGACCCTGCGGCAGATCGCCAGGCCCATCCCCGAACCCTCGAAGGCCTGGTGCCCGTGCAGGCGCTCGAAGGGCGCGAACACCCGCTCGGCATACCGCTGCTCGAAGCCGATGCCGCTGTCGCGGACGCGGATCTCCCAGACTGGATCGCCGTGGGGCCGCCCCTTGACGTCAGGCGCCGTGGCCTCGATGTGGACCTCGGGAGCGACGCCCTCCGGATGGAACTTGAGAGCGTTTGCGATGAGGTTCTGGAACAGCGCCCGCATCTGCAGCGGATAGCCAGGCAGGGTGGGCAACGGGCCCGCGAGGACCCGGCCCTTCGTCGAGCGGAGGCGCTCGTCGAGGTCCACGAGCACCTCCGACACGACCCGCGAGAGATTGATGGGCTCCAGCGGCTCCGGCTTGGTCGCGATCCGCGAGTACTCGAGGAGATAGTCGACGAGCGTCTGCATCCTCGCAGCGGCGTCGCGCATCCGCTGCAGATAGTCCGAGGATTCCTCGTCCAGCACGGCCGATGAGCGTTCGGACAACAGGTCACCAAATGCCTGGATCTTCCGTAGCGGCTCCTGGAGGTCGTGCGAGGCGCTCGTGGCGAAGTCCTGCAATTCACGATTGCTGCGCTCGAGCTCGGCATTGGTGCGCTCGAGCTCGTCACCGACCCGACGTACCTGGGCGGCCATCGCCCTTCCCTCGCTCACGTCGCGGAAGACGATGACCGAGCCCGCCGTCCTCCCGTCGCGGTCGTGGATGGGGGAGATGGCGTCGTCGATGGGGACCTCTCGGCCATCCCGGCGGACGAGGCGAGAGTCCTTTGTCAGGTGCACGGTGCGGTTCTCGGAGGCCGCGGTCCCCATCGGATTCGAGAGGACTGCTGAAGTTGCGTCATCCATGATCTTGAGGACGGTGGTCACGGGCCGACCGGTCGCTTCGTCCGCCGTCCAGCCCGTCAGCTGCGCCGCGACGGGGTTGATGAACGTGATGTTTCCGGAGGACTCGGTGCAGATCACGGCATCGCCGATGCTCTTGAGCGTGACCTCGGCACGCTCCTTCTCTGTCAGCAAGGTCCCCTCGATGTCCTTGCGCTCGACCGCGTGGTGAAGCGCCCGACGCAGCCCGCCCGAGTTGATCTGGCCTTTGACCAGGTAGTCCTGGGCGCCCTCGCGCAGCGCCTGGGCGGCAAGCTGTTCGTCGTCGAGGGCCGTGAGCACCACGAGGGCGGCGCGGGGAGCCGCAGCATGGGCCCGTTGCACGGCAACGAGTCCGTGGACGTCAGGCAGGCCAAGGTCCAGCAGGACCATGTCGACCTCTCGGAGCGCCAGATGCCGCTCCGCTTCGGTCATGCTCTCGACGACCGTCACCACGGGGTCTTGCGCCTCAAGCTCGCGGAGCATCTCGCGGAGCAGGCGGGCATCTCCGGGGTTGTCCTCTACCAGGAGGAACCGCTTGGCCGACGGAACGATCTGCGACCGCCTGCGGGACTTCGGACCTCGGAGCTGGTCGAGTCCGGACCGGTCCGCGCCGCGGCCGTCTGCCGCCACGACGGCCGGCGAGCGCATTGAGTGCCCCGTGACAGGCCTCTGCCCGGGTGAGGCCTTCGAGACCGGCCTCAGCCTTTCTGTCTTCGGGTCCGGACGATCAACCGTTGCGGGCCGACCGGCGGAGCGCCGGTCGCTGGCCATTCTCGCCCCCAATTCGAAGTTGCTGGTCGCTCTCTCCCCGGAAGAGAACACAGCACCAGCATCGAGTATCCCCCCAAGCACGACCGTGTCATTACGGCGCGTCATGATCGGCAGCCTGCCGGCCCCGACTGGCTTCATCGAACTCGTGCGAGAGAGAAGCTGAAGGTCGAGCCTGCGCCTGGCGCGGACTCGACCGTGATGGTCCCTCCGTGGCGCTCGACGATCTTCCTGGCGATCGCCAGGCCGATGCCGGTTCCCGAGAACGCATCGCGCTTGTGGAGCCGCTGGAACATCCCGAAGATGCGATCGAAGTGTTCGGGATCGATCCCGATGCCGTTGTCGCGGACCGAGAACAGCCAGCGGTCGTCGGCGGCCGGCGCGACCGCGATGGACACCGTGGGCACCCCCGTCCGGCGGTACTTGATCGCGTTGCCGACGAGGTTCTGGAACAGCTGGACGAGCTGCGTCTGGTCCGCCATGACCTCCGGGAGGGGGTCGTGGGTGACGATCGCCCCGCTCTCTTCGATCGCGCTTCCGAGATTCCGGAGGGCCTGGCTCAGCGCGTCCTCGCTCGATGTGGCCTCGATCTCCTGGCCCGCGGTCCCAACGCGGGAGTAGGCAAGGAGATCCTGGATCAGGCGCTGCGCGCGGGTGGAGCCGTCGACCGCAAAGGCGATGAACTCGTCCGCTTCGGAGTCGAGCTGACCCTTGTAGCGGCGCGCGAGCAGCTCGGTGAAGCTCGAAACCATGCGCAGTGGCTCCTTGAGCTCATGCGCCGCGACGTAGGCGAACTGCTCCAGCTCCTCATTTGACTTGCGAAGCGATTCCATCGTGTCGAGCAGCTCCTCCTCGGCCGCCTTGCGCTCGGAGATGTCGCGAATGGCCGCCGTGACCAGGATCCCGTCGGGGCCCTCGAGCGGGCTGAGCATCATCTCGATCGGGAAGTCGACGCCGTCCTTGCGTCGGGCGGTCAGCTCGAGGCCCGTCCCGATCTGCTGGGCCAGGGCATCGGCGGTGGAGCGCAGGTCGTCCGCGACCAGCCGCTCGGCGAACCCTTCGGGAATGAGGTTCTTGACGGGCTGGCCGAGCAGCTCGTCGCGCGGATACCCGAACTGCTTCTCCGCCTGGGCGTTGAGCAGGACGATCTCGCCGGCGACGTTGACGACGACCATCGGGTCGGGGGCCGCCTCGAGCAGGCTGCGGTAACGGGTCTCCATCTGGGAGACGCGCGTCTCGGCCGCCCTGAGCTCCGCCGTCTGGCCGAGGCTGCTCATCTTGCGGATCCCCGAAGGTTGACGGGGTTCCGCGTGACCCAGCTGCGGACACACGTGTCCATGCAACCAGTATGTGGGCCGCCACGAGGGCGTCATTACGGTCGGTCACGAACCGGTCTGCTGCAGGACGCGTGATCGATCGCCGGATCGCGGCCCGTCGCAGTCGCCCATCGCCGGACCCGTGTTGGGCGACCCGATAGGCTGAAACGAGGTGACCAGACGAAGGAAGGGAGGCGGTCGTGTTCGACGGGCTATCGAGTTGGCAGGCACCGGTGACGGCGATCATCGAGGTCGTGGTGGCCGCGCTCGCGGCACTTGTGGCCCACGCGCTCGTGTACTCGCTGGCCGTCCGGGCTGCGCGGCGCACGGCGAGCAGCCTCGACGAGTCGCTCATCGAGCACACGCGGCAGCCGGCGCGATTCCTGGCCCCCCTGTCGGCCCTGTTCATCATCCTGCCGGTCGTGGCGGTCGACCCCGCACTTGGCGGAGCGCTCCGCCATCTCGTGGGCCTGGGCATCGTCACCTGCATCGCCTGGATCGTGGTGTCGGTCTCCTGGATCGTGGACGACCTCGTCGTGGCGCGGCACCGGGCAGAGGGACCCGACGATCTGGACGCCCGGGCCGTCGAGACCCAGATCGCCATCCTCCGCCGGCTGTTCGTGGTTGCGGTCGCGGTCATCACGCTCGCGATCAGCCTGCTCACGTTCCCCGAGGCGCAGAGCCTGGGCGCGAGCATCCTCGCGTCGGCCGGCGTGGCCGGGATCGTCATCGGCGTGGCCGCCCGTCCGGTCATCTCGAATCTGCTGGCCGGCGTCCAGATCGCCCTCACCCAGCCGATCCGCCTCGAGGACGTCGTCGTCATCGACGGCGAGTGGGGGCGGATCGAGGAGATCACGACGACCTACGTGGTCGTTCGCATCTGGGACCTCCGGCGGCTCATCGTGCCGCTCACCACGATCATCGAGCAGCCAATCGAGAACTGGACCCGCACCAAGGCCGAGATCCTGGGCACGGTCGAGGTCCACGCTGACTACCGGGTTCCGGTCGACGATGTGCGGGCGGAGCTCAAGCGCGTTCTCGACGACTCGAGCCTGTGGGACGGCAAGGCCTGGGGCCTCCAGGTAACCGATTCAACCGAGCGGACGATGACCCTGCGGGCCTTGATGAGCGCGACCGACTCTGGAGCCAGCTGGGACCTGCGCTGCCTCGTGCGCGAACGCCTGATCGGCTACCTGCGCGAGCACCAACCCGACGCTCTGCCGCGTCTGCGGACCGAGATCGAAGGCGCCGACGGTCGCGTGTCGGATGGGGGAGGGCGGGCGACGAAAGCGCGCCACGCCGCCTGAGGCGAAGGCCCGGATGCATGACGGCGCCCGTCCGTGACCCCTGACCCCGGCGGGCGGCTGACCCCGGGCCCGTGACCCCATGGCTCGTGACCCTTGGCTCGTGATCCCTGCTCGTGGCCCCCGCGGTGGGGGCCTCACTCGCCAACCTCGAAGCTCGTGTCGGCCTCGACGTTCACCGTCGCCGGCGTCCCATGGAGCCGGAGCGTGGAGCCCAGCGTGCAGTCGTCCAGTCATCGACCTCCCCGTGTCGTCCAGTCAACCGCTTCCCTTGTCGTTCAGTCAGAGCACGACTGCGAGACCGGGGGCTCGTCCAGGACAACGTCCGGCAGGGCCTGAACCGTGCCGGGCCGAACGCCCGATCAGCCGATCATGGCTAATCAGAGGATCGAAATCCTGGTCCCGAGTTCGCGGTGGCCGCCCTCCAGTCGTACCTGGACTGGCTGGCCGCGAGCCGAGCACACCCCACGCTCCCGAGCCGCGCCACCCCGCATCCCGAGCCGCGCCACCCCGCATCCCGAGCCGCGCCACCCCGCATCCCGAGGCCCGCGTGATCTTCAGCGCAGCGTCCGCACCGCTTCGCGCTCGATCGCAAGCCCCTTCGTGTGGCGGGCGAAGAACTCGGCGAACCCCGCGACGTCGCTCGGATCGGGCGCAACGGGAGCACCAATGCTGCCGGCGATCCGCTCGTCGAGATAGTCCGGCAGTGACTGCCCCGTGTCGGCGCGAAGCATGTACGCGGCCAGCACGGCCATGCCCCACGCTCCACCCTCGCCGGCAGTGGCGGGGATGCTGACAGGGACGTTGAGCGCCGCAGCCATCATGCGCTGCCCGGTATCACCGCCCTTGAACAGCCCGCCATGACCACGGATCTCGTCGATCACCACCCCCTCCTGCTGGGTGAGGATGTCCACACCCGTCCTCATCGCGCACAGCGACGCGAAGTACATCGCCCGTACGAAGTTCTCCAGGGTGAACCTGCTGTCCTGATTCCGTGCGAACAGCGGCCGGCCCTCAGTGAAGCCCGTCATGTGCTCGCCCGAGACGTAGTTGATGGACAGCAGCCCGCCGGCATCCGGATCGCCCCGCGCCGCCAGTGGCAGCAGCTTGTCGTAGAGGTCATCGAGCCGCGCCTCGGTCCCCAGCGCCCTGGCGACCTGGCCGAAGAGGGTGATCCAGGCGTCGAGGTCGGAGGATCCATTATTGGCGTGGGCCATGGCCACCGGCCGGCCGTCGGGCGTGACGAGGATGTCGATCTCCTCATGGACGCGGGCCAGGCTCTTCTCCAGCACGATGGTCGCGAACACCGACGTCCCGGCGGACACGTTGCCCGATCGCGGGCGCACGGCGTTGGTGGCGACCATGCCGGTGCCCGCATCTCCCTCGGGAGCGCACACGGGGATGCCGGCGTCGAGCGTGCCCGACGGGTCCAGCAGCCGCGCGCCTTCGGCGGTGAGCCTCCCCGCCGGGCGTCCCGCGGGAAGGACTTCGGGGAGGATGTCCCGAAGCTTCCAGCCGAGGCGGCGCGGCGCGATGAGCGCGTCGAGCTTCGCCAGTCTCGGGGCGTCCCAGCCACCGCTGACCGGATCGATCGGGAACATCCCCGATGCCTCGCCGACGCCGATCTTCCGCTCGTTGGTGAGCTTGGAGTGCACATATCCCGCCAGTGTCGTGAGGTGGGCGATGCGCGATACGTGCGGCTGCCCCTCCAAGATCGACTGGTAGAGATGCGCGATGCTCCAGCGCTGCGGGACGGCGAACTCGAGGGTCGGGGTCAGCTCGGCGCACGCCTGGGCGGTGATGTTGTTGCGCCAGGTGCGGAACGGCACGAGCAGCTCCCCGTCGGCGCCCAGCGCCACGTATCCGTGCATCATCCCGCTCACGCCGATGGCGGCGACCGTCTTCAGCCCGAGGACGTACCGGGACTGCACGTCCTGGACGAGCGACGCGTAGCACGCGGCCAGGCCCTTCCAGACGTCCTCCATGGCATACGTCCAGACGCCGTCTCGGAGCTGGTTCTCCCAGGCAAACGAGCCTGACGCCAGCGGGGTCGTGTCGGGCGCAATGAGGGCCGCCTTGATCCGGGTCGAGCCGAGCTCGATCCCGAGGATGGCGTCACCCGACCGGATCAGCTCGGCCGCATGGTCCTGTTCCTGGTTCACGGCGTCCTCCGAACCTTCCGTGTGCCGCCCGCCGGCGGTGGCCCCGGCGGTACGGATTCTGTCCGTACCTGACGGAGGGACGTTGGCTGGCGAGGAAGGACTCGAACCTTCAATTTCCTGATCCAGAGTCAGGTGCCTTACCAGTTTGGCCACTCGCCAGCGCCAGGTCAGCGCGCATGAAGGGGGCTCAGCCGCGCCGGAATGCCAGCATCCTAGCGGGCTTCGCGCCGCCGATCCACCAGTCCTCCCGGCACGCGAGCGCTCGCCGGGCACGGGGCGCAGCAACGCCGAGACCGCGGCTGCGGCGCCTGTGCTTCGGGTGTCGTTGCCGCCGGAGCGCCGTCACCTGCCGATCTCGGCTGATCGCGAGACAATCGGGTCGAGGTGACGGAAGGCAGATGACAGCCCAGACCCCCAGCGACCTGTTCGAGCGGCGGCACGCCGCGACCGATCGCGCGTCCATCGTAGTCGTGCCCGACCGCCGGATGCTCGCGATCGATGGGGTGGGGAGCCCGACGGCGGCCGGCCATCGGCTGGCCACGGACACGCTCCGGACCGCCGCAGAGATCCTGCGCGTCATGCTCGTGCGAACGCGGCGTCTCGACACCAGGATCGGCGTGGTCGAATGCGCGTGGTGGACGCATCCGGAGCCCGCGCCCGACGAGATGGCCGCACGGTTCGCGGACCGGTCTGCCTGGCACTGGCAGGTGATGATCGAGATCCCCGACAAGGCAACCGACGAGGAAGCGATGGCGGCGATCGACGAGACGCGCCGCCGGGCCGGTCGTGCTGCGCCCCTGGTCCGCCTCATTCGCTTCGCGGAGGGCCGATCGGCGCAGATCCTGCACGCGGGCGGGCCGGCGACCGAAGCCGAGGCGGTGGCGAAGCTGCACGCCGCGATCCACGCTGCCGGGCTGCGGTCGCACGGCCACCTGCACGAGCTCCACCTCGCCGATCCCGGCCGCGTCCCCGAGAGCCGCGCGCGGACGATCCTGCGCCTCCCGGTCGGCCACGACTGACGTCGACCGCGGTTCCGCGGCGACACCTCGCGAACATGGGCGACGCCTCGCGAACATGGGCGACGCGAGGATCAGACATGACGGCGCCCCGTCCGTGAGCCCGGGCCTGTGCCTGGCCGGGAGTCCCCGGAACGGGGCGTCGTGGTTGCAGAGCGGGCTACGAGCCCGCGCGTACTAGATGGGGCGTACCGACGCGATGCCCGCCAGGGCGAGCGCTGCGAAGGCACAGACGCGCATCAGCGCGTCCAGGCGCGGGTGGCCGCGAGCCACACCAACCTCCTGACTTCGGCAGCCCGGCTGACTCGCTGGCGCGAGTCCCGTGGCTTTGCGTCCCCGGGTCACCCCGGGTTTGCCTTTTCGGGCCAGCCTCCCGGCTGGGGCGGCTTTCACCGCCTGACGGCACGCTACCAGCCCGAGCGGGACGCCGGCACCCTCCAAGTCGTCCCGTTTGATGCCCGTGACCCCTTAAGGCAATCGGAGCAGCCCGACGTCCCGGAGGATGGCCAGGATGATGGGGAGAGGCGCCGGGATGCCCCGGCGCCGGATGGACGCCGACGTCAGGCAGCAGCCTCCTCGGCGATGGCTGCGTCTCCGGCAATCTCCGCCGGCTCCGCGGCCCACGCGCGCGTGCTCGCGACCGCGGGCGCCTCGCGCAGCAGCAGGACCAGGGCGGCCGCCAGGACCGACGTCCCGATCCCGATCGTGAACGTGCTCGCGGTCGCGATCGAGAACGCCTGGTGGATCGCGCCGACGATCGCCGGGACGTACGGCTCGACCACTCCCCGGACGTCGGCCGGCAGCGATGCCAGCAGCGCCGCGCCTGCGTTGCCGACGCCGGTGACCGCCTCGAGCCGGCCACCACCGGCGAGCGCCTGGCCGACCTGCGGCGGGATCCCGGCCGACCCGATCGCAGCGGGCACCTCGCGCGTCATCGAGGTCGCGAACAACGTCCCGGTGATCGCAAGACCCACGGTGCCACCCACCTGCTGGAAGAAGCTGACGCTGCTGGTCGCGGTCCCCAGCTGGGCCACCGGGACGTTGTTCTGGACGATGAGCGGGAACACCGCGAGCATCGGCCCGACGCCCAGGCCGGTCACGAACATCCAGGCCCACAGGAGGGGCAGCGGCGTATCGGCACGGAGCTGGGTGAGCAGGGCGAGACCGGTGGCGAGGACGACCATCGCGCCGAACACCAGTGGCCGGTAGCGGCCGGTGCGGCTGACGATCTGGCCCGACGCGGTCGCGGTCAGGATGACGCCGCCGAGCAGCGGCAGCATCTGGTACCCGGAGACCGTCGCCGACGACCCGATCACGACCTGGAACCAGCGGGGCAGGAACACGACCGCGGTGAAGAACCCGGACGCCGCCAGGAACACCGACGCCACCGAGACCGTGAACGAGCGGTTGCGGAACAGCCCCAGCGGCACGATCGGCTCGGCCGCCCGGGACTCCACCCCCACGAACGCGAGCAGCACGAGCGCGCCGATCCCGATCAGCCCGCCGACGGCCGGATCGGTCCAGCCGGCGGTCTGCTTGTTGGTGAGGCCAACGAGGATCGGCACCAGCGCCGCCGCGAACAGCGTGGCCCCCACATAGTCGATCCGCGGACGCGTGCCGGCCGCGTGGTAGCTGGGCAGGTTGCGCCGGACGAGCACGAGCACGGTCGCGCCGACGGGCAGGTTGAAGAAGAACACGAACGGCCAGCCGACGGTGTCGGTGATCAGGCCGCCGATGGCCGGGCCGACCAGGACCGAGAGCCCGAACACGGCACCGAACAGGCCCTGGTAGCGGCCGCGTTCCGAGGGCGCGAACAGGTCGCCGATGACGGCCATGGCGATCGGGAACAGCGCGCCGGCTCCGAGGCCCTGGACGCCGCGGGCGGCGACCAGCTGCCACATCTCGCCCGACAGCCCCGACAGCAGTGAACCGGTCATGAACATGCCGATGCCGAACAGGAAGATCGGCCGGCGGCCGAACAGGTCGGACAGCTTGCCGTACAGCGGCCCGCTGATCGTCGAGCTCAGGAGGTAGGCGGTGAACGCCCAGGTGTAGAGGTCGTTGCCGCCGAGGTCGGTGATGATCCGGGGCATGGCCGTGCCGACCACGGTCTGGTCGAGGGCGCCCAGGAAGACGCCGACCATGACCGCGCCGAGGACGCGCATGCGGACGGGGTGGGGGAGCTCGATCGGCGGTCGATCCGCCGATCCGAACCCTGCCTGCATCGGCTGGTTGGACACGAAGACTCTCCTCTTGCTCGTTGCCGTTTGGGATGTCGCCACCGTATCCATCGATTAGGTCGATTTTGTTCCTAATCGCCTGCTATTTTTCGGAGCGACATGGGAACCTCGTCACGCCTCCTGCGGCTGCTGTCGCTGCTCCAGACCCCACGCGACTGGACGGGCGCCGAG
This sequence comes from uncultured Chloroflexia bacterium, assembly GCA_963713095.1. Classification (GTDB taxonomy): domain Bacteria; phylum Chloroflexota; class Limnocylindria; order Limnocylindrales; family CSP1-4; genus CAIXZV01. The sequence goes on along the minus strand of CAVQKK010000003.1, from coordinate 98,908 downwards.
CTCGCCACCCGGCTCGAGGTCAGCCCGCGCACGATCCGCAACGACATCGAGCGACTGCGCGCGCTGGGCTACCCGGTCCACGCCACGCGCGGCTCGATCGGGGGCTATCGCCTGGAGGCCGGCGCCTCGATGCCGCCGCTGCTGCTCGACGACGAGGAGGCGGTGGCGGTCGCGATCGGCCTGCGCACGGCGACAGGCGGCGCGGTGACCGGGATCGAGGAGACGTCGCTGCGTGCGCTGGCCAAGCTCGAGCAGGTGCTGCCACCCAGGCTTCGGCGGCAGGTCAGCACGCTCCAGCGGGTCACCGTCCACGTCCGGCGGGGGAGCGGGCCGACCGTCGACCCGGCGATGCTCACAGACCTCGCCCGCCTGTGTCGAGAGCGGCTGCGTCTGCGGTTCGACTACTCGGACCGGCGGGACACGGCATCGCAACGGCGGGTCGAGCCGTACCGGATCGTCAACGCCGGCCAGCGCTGGTACCTGGTCGCCTGGGACACCGATCGAGACGACTGGCGCACGTTCCGGGTGGACCGGATCCGACCGGGCATGTCACCGGGACCGCGGTTCACGCCACGCGAGCTGACCGACGCCGATGTCCAGGCGATGGTCTCGCGAGGCGTGCCCGCGTCAGCCCGGCGTCACCAGGCCCGCGTCACCGTCCACGCGCCGGCCGCCGTCCTCGGCGAGCGCTTCGGCCCGTGGCTGGGCACGATCACGGCCCTGGACGATGACTCGTGCGTGCTCGAGACGGGCGCTGACAGCATCGAGTCGCTGGCGGTCTACCTGGGCATGCTCGGCGCCGACTTCACCGTCAACGAGCCACCGGAGCTGGTGGCGGCCCTCCGTTCGCTCGCGACCCGGTACGCCGCGGCGATCCGCGCCTGAGTGCCTTCAGGCCACAATCGCCGGGGCGCCCGTACGTGTCAGCCGCCCGTACGTGTCAGCCGTCCCCGAGGTGGCGGCGGCATCGGGCCTGGTAGGTCTCGGTGCCGCCCACGTTGGCCGCGACCAGCGCCTCCGGACCGACCGGCGTTGTGCCCGGCTCGACCCCGTCGGTCGTCCTGCTCATCCGTACGTGGAACACCGCCTCCCCGCCGCAGATGGAGCAGATCGCGGTCAGCTTGTCGACCCGCTCGGCGAGTGCCATCAGTGACGGCAGCGGCTCGAACGGTTGACCGTCGAACGTCACGTCCAGCCCGGCGACGATGACCACCATCCCGCGCCCGGCGAGGCGGCCGACCACCGGCACGAGCCCGGGCCCGAAGAACTGCGCCTCGTCGATCGCGACGACCTCCGTCCGATCGGGGACGGCTGGTTCGATGGCGGCGGGATCTGCCACCGCCATGGCTGGGAAGTCGAGCCCCACGTGCGAGGCCAGCCGATCGGCGCCATGGCGGGTGTCGAGGGCGTGGTTGAGCACGGCCACGCGCCGGCCGGCGATCACCGCCCGCCGAACGCGCCGCAGCAGCTCCTCGGTCTTGCCGGCGAACATCGGGCCGCACACGACCTCGACCCGCCCGACGCGGTCCATGGCCACAGCATCCCACCTCAGCCCTGTGCGATGTGGCGCCCGGTGCCTGACGATTGCCCGCCCGCGGTCGAACGAGCCCGCGCGCATCGGCGGAAGTGTCGCAGCGGTGGTCGGCCGCCTTCCACCCGCAATACCATGGCTCGCAGCCGCAGCTTGTCGGAGGCCCGATGACCCCGCCCCACATCCGATCCTGGCTCATCGACATGGACGGGGTGCTCGTGCGCGAGGAGGTCCCGATCCCGGGCGCCGACGCGTTCCTCGCGCGCCTGGGCACGCTGGGCATCCCGTTCATGGTGATGACCAACAACTCGATCTACGCGCCGCGCGACCTGTCGGCGCGACTCGCAGCGAGCGGGTTGCATGTGCCCGAGACGTGCATCTGGACGTCGGCCCTCGCCACGGCGCGCTTCCTCGCCGACCAGCGGCCCGGCGGATCGGCGTTCGTCATCGGCGAGTCGGGTCTCACCACCGCGCTGCACGATGCGGGCTACACGCTGACCGAGCGCGATCCTGACTACGTCGTGCTGGGCGAGACCCGGACCTACAGCTTCGAGCGGGTCACGCGCGCGATCCGGCTGGTCGCCGCCGGTGCCCGGTTCATCGCCACCAACCCCGACCCGTCGGGACCCACCGAGGAGGGTCCCGTCCCCGCCACGGGTGCCGTCGCCGCGCTCATCTCGCGCGCCACGGGCGTCGAGCCCTATTTCGTCGGCAAGCCCAATCCGCTGATGGTCCGCTCCGCCCTCAACGCGCTCGACGCTCACTCCGAGACCTCGGGGATCATCGGTGACCGGATGGATACCGATGTCAAGGCCGGTCTCGAGGCCGGCATGCACACCGTGCTCGTGCTGACCGGCTCCACGGCGGCGGCCGACATCGAGCGTTACCCGTACCGGCCGTCGCGAGTGGTGGACTCGGTCGCGGACCTCATCCCGACGCTGGGCTGACTCCGGGCGCGCTCCGACCAGCCGCCGACGTCCGCGAGGCTCGACCGTCGTCCCCGGCGTTCGCCGCCACCGAATGGGCCCCGCAAGTGCAACTCTTGGCATGACCAATGTGATTGACAGCGCAACTACCGTGGCGTAGTGTTATGGCTGTTGGACAAGTGATATGGCCCCGGACAAACGGCCGGGACACATGAGCAAGGCACAAGGAATGAACGCAAGCGACCTCTCCCTCCTCATCCTTCAGCTCGGCGTCGGGCTGGTGTTTGCGGCGCACGGCGCCCAGAAGGTGTTCGGCTGGTGGGGCGGCCCCGGCCTGACCGGCTGGGAAGGCGCCATGAACCACATGGGCTTCCGCCCGGCGCGCCTGTTCGCACTCCTCTCCGCGCTGGTCGAGCTCGTCGGCGGCCTGCTGCTGGCGGCCGGCTTCCTGACCCCGCTAGTCGTCGCCGCCCTCGTCGCACAGACCGTGGTGATCATTGGCCAGGTCCACCTGGCGAACGGGTTCTTCAACCAGAGGTCGGGCATCGAGTTCCCGCTCGTGCTCGGCATCGGCTCCGCAGCCGTCGGGCTGGGTGGCGCCTCGGCCGTGAGCGTCGACGCGGCGCTGGGCATCGCGCTGGATCCGGCGGCCCGTGGCGTGCTGCTCGCGCTGGGCCTGATCGCGGGGCTGATCGCGCTGGCGATCCCGCGCCTCGGCTCCCATACCCATGTGACCGCGTAACGCCACAGGACGACACGCCGGCGACGGCGAGCGTCCCGGGTCGCCCGCCTGTCGGCAGCTTCTTGCAGGTGGTCCGATCGCGTCGGGTCGGAGGCCACGTTGACCGGCGTTCGGGAAGGTCCTAATGTTCGGAGTTCCCGGGGTGTCAACGTCCAATTGGAGGGTTTCTGGGTGCCTACTGTCACGAGGAGCCGGCGCACGAACCTTCGCCGGGTATTGACGGCACTCGCGTCGGCCGGCCTGCTCTGGGCTGCGGTCGGCGTCCCGGTGGCGACCGCCACGACGGCCGGCACGATCACAGCACAGTTCATCAACCCCGCGATCACGTCAACCGGCACTGCGTCGCTCACGCTTCGCGTGACCAACGACAGCACCTCGGCCAGGAGCATCAAGTCAATCCGGGTCAGCGCCCCGGCCGGCTACACGATGGCATCGCAGCTGTTCGTGCTCAGCCCGACGGTTGTCCACGGCAGCTCGGTCGATCTCCCCATCACTGTCGGCGTTCCCAACGGGTGCGGCGTCGAGTCGGGTGCGTGGAAGGTGTGGGCCGACACGGACGCCAACGCCGGCGAGGACGACCCTAACGGCGATGCCGGGGATGACTTCCAGCTCTATCCGACCAGCGTCACGAGCGTCGTGTTCAACGCCTGCGCGCTGGCGTTCCAGACGCAGCCCGCAACCGCGGTCAAGGGCGAGAGCATCACCAGCCAGGCGTTGATCCCGGGCGGCACGCCCGTCACCGTGCAGGTCGTCGACACGGCCAACGACAACCAGGTGGTCACCGCGCTCGACGGCTCGACCGTCACGTTCGATGTCGTGGGCGGATCGCCGGCGCAGTCGCTCACGACCACCGCCAGCGTGAGCGCGGGGTCCGCCGACTTCTCCGGCAGCCTGCCGCTCAGCGGCGACGGCTACAAGCTCCATGCCTCCGTCACCAGCCCCAGCGTGTCCGGCGTCAGCGTCGCTCCGGCCACCTCCGATCCGTTCTCGATCGCCGATGCCGGATCGACCTGCGATGCCGGCCAGCAGTGCTCGGCGACCGGGACGAGCACGAACGGCAGCGACTCGTCCTTCGGGGTCACCGGTGGTACCGGCGACTCCGGCGATCTGCTCACGATCAGCTTCGCGCCGTCGGGCATCGACTGCACCCTGCCGGTCACCGGGAAGGCCTACAGCGACACGACCGGGACGGCGACCATCAACATCACCGGCTCGCGCACCAAGATCGTCGACGTCACGATCCCCAGGGCCACCGCACGGGCCAACCGCAGGCCGTTCGCGATCCAGTACCACATCTGCTTCAGCAGCCCGACGCCGTTCATCCCGCTGCTGGGCACCGCGCGGCACATGGTGACGACGGGGCTCCTGCCCAGCTGCTGGCGGTATGCGACCGACGATGTCGCACCGTCCTCGGTCGCGGACCCCAACTTCGCAGGCCCGTGCGTGATCTGGAAGTACCGGGCGAGCAACGGCGATATCAAGGCCAGGTTCTTCGCCCCCGCGGGCGACCCAAAGGCCTACATGTAGGCCACCCGGCAGCCTCTGACCGTCCCGGCCGCGCGGACATGTCACTCGACGCCGCGTGGCCGGGACACCTAAGGGCGGTGGCCTGACCGTGACGTCCTGCCCCGCCTGCGGCCAGGAGGTCCAGGAGCGTCATCGCGTCTGCGGCCAGTGCGGGACGCCGCTGTCGCCTGACGGGCCGGCCACCGAGATCCGGCACCGGGTCACGATCGTCACCTCGGATCTGAAGGGCTCGACGAGCCTCGGTGAGAAGCTCGATCCGGAGTCGCTGCGCGAGGTCCTGACCCTCTACTTCGACGAGATGCGGGCCGTCCTCGAGGCCCATGGCGGGACGATCGAGAAGATCATCGGCGATGCCATCGTGGCGGTGTTCGGCCTGCCGCTCCCGCGCGATGACGATGTGCTGCGAGCCGTTCGCGCTGCGGCCGAGACCCAGGCGGTCCTCGCGAGCCTGAACGAGCGGCTCGATCGGACCTGGGGCGTCCGCCTCGTCAACCGGACCGGTGTCGCGACGGGCGAGCTCGTCGTCGGGAGGGCATCGGCCGGCGAGCACATCCTGACCGGGGACGTCCTGCGGATCGCCAACAAGCTCGAGCAGTCGGCGCCGGCGCAGGGGGTCCTCATCGGGGAGCCCACGCTCCGGCTGGTCGAGAGCGAGGTCACGGTCGAGGGCGTGGAGCCGGTGCTGCCCAGTGGCGGCACGGTGCCCGTCCCCGCCTACCGCCTGATCGCCGTCGCACCCGAGACCTCCGGCCCGGCGGCCGCCGAAACCGGGACTCGTGCGGACGCCGCCAGGGCGGTATGGGCATGCCCCGGCTGCGGGGAGGAGAACCCGGGCGCGTTCCGGTTCTGCGCGATGTGCGGGACGCGTGCTGCCGGCGCGACCCGCGTCGCCGAGACGCGCAAGACCGTGACCATCGTGTTCTCGGACCTCAAGGCCACCACCCCGGACGGCCAGCCGTTGGCCGCAGGCGTCCTGCGGGGCGTCATGGCCCGGGCGTTCGATCAGGCTCGGCGAGTTCTCGAGCGCCACGGGGGCACCGTCGAGAAGTACATCGGAGACGCGGTCATGGCCGTGTTCGGCCTGCCCGTCCGGCACGAGGACGACGGGCTGCGGGCCGTGCGCGCCGCGCTCGAGCTGCGCGACGGACTGGCCGCGCTCGCCGGAGACCTGCTGCGCGAGGAGTCGGTCCGCCTCGAGGTCGCGACCGGCGTCAACACGGGCGAGGTCGTCGCCGGCGACGCCAGCGTCGGACAGCGCCTGGTCACCGGCGACGCGGTGAACGTGGCGGCCCGGCTCGAGCAGGCGGCGCCCATCCACGAGGTGTACATCGGTGGCCCCACGTACGGGCTCGTCCGGGACGCCGTCGAGGTCGCGCGGGTCGAGCCGCTGACGCTCAAGGGCAAGGCCGAGCCGGTCGCTGCCTATCGGCTGACCGCGATCGTCTCGGATCAGGGCACCGCGCGACGCCAGGACACGCCGATGGTCGGCAGGGAGGCGGAGATGCGCCTCCTGGGCACGGCATTCGACGAGGCGGTCGCGGAGCTCGAGTGCCGGATGGTGACCGTCGTCGGCGAGGCGGGCGTCGGCAAGACCCGCCTGACCGGTGAGTTCATCGGGGCCGTGATGGCGCGCTCGCGGGTCCTCCGGGGACGATGCCTCCCGTACGGGGACGGCGTCACGTTCTGGCCGATCAGCGAGATCGTGGGCCAGGCCGCCGGGATCCGCGATGACGACTCGCCCGAGCTGGCGATCCGGCGCATCGCCTCGCTGCTGGGTGATGACGCCGATGCGGTGCTGGCGCCCGTCGCCTCGGCGATCGGGCTCAGCCCGACCTCGTTCCAGCTGCCCGAGCTGTTCTGGGGCATCCGTCGCTTCTTGGAGCTGCTCGCCGCCGGCGGGCCGGTCGTCATCCTCCTCGACGACGTCCACTGGGCCGAGGCGACCCTGCTCGACCTGATCCGGAACCTCGTCGATTCGCTCACCGGCGCGCCGGTGCTGCTGCTGTGCACCTCCCGCCACGGCCTGCTGGAGAGTGAGCCCGAGTGGGCGACCCGTCCGCGCGAGACGCGGATCGTCCTGGAGCCGCTGACGCAGGCCCACGCCGAGCTCGTGGTCGACAACCTGCTGGGCCGGGCCGGGCTGGACGATGACGTTCGCGCACGGGTGGTCCAGGCGGCCGAAGGGAACCCGCTGTTCGTGGAGCAGCTCCTCTCGATGCTGATCGACACCGGCTCCCTTCGCTCCGAGAACGGCCGGTGGGTCGCGACGACCGACCTCTCACAGCTCGCCATCCCGCCCACGATCCACGCCCTCCTGGCCGCCAGGCTGGACCAGCTGCCCGCCCCCGAACGAGCCGTCATCGAGCCCGCCTCGGTCATCGGGCTCAACTTCGCTCCCGCGGCGGTCCGAGAGCTCGCGGCCGAGGAGGTCCGCGACGAGCTCCACGTCCATCTCCGAGAGCTCGCCAGGCGTCAGCTCGTCCACGGGGTCGAGAGCCGGAGCGAGGTCGAGAGCCGGAGCGAGGTCGAGCCGAGTCACCGGTTCTCGCACATCCTGGTCCGGGACGCCGCCTACCAGGGCCTCCTCAAGCGCTCGCGCGCGGACCTCCACGAGCGGTTCGTCGAGTGGGCGGACCGGGTCAACGCCGAGGCCGGTCGCGCCCAGGAGTTCGAGGAGATCCTGGGCTACCACTTGGAGCAGGCCTTCCGCTACCGCTCGGAGCTGGGGCCGCTCGATGCGTCCGGCGTCCTGGTCGGCGTCCGGGCGAGCGAGCGCCTCGGGTCCGCGGGTGGCCGTGCCTTCGCGCGCGGTGACATGCCCGCGGCCGCGAACCTGCTGGAACGCGCGGCCGGCCTCCTGCCCGAGGATCACGAGACCAAACCCCGGCTGCTGCTGCGGCTGGGCGAGACGTGCATGGAGATGGGCAACTACGAGGCTGCCGACGGGTGGCTCGACGTCGCCGTGAGCCTGGCCGCCGCGCGCTCCGAGGAGGGGCTCGAGACCAGCGTCCGCCTCACGCGGCTCCTGTTCCGCCACCTCACCGACCCGGCCGTGGTCGAAGGCGATGTCGAGGCCCAGGTCAGGGAGGCGATCGCGGTCCTGGAGCGCACGGGAGACCAGGCCGGCCTGGTGACCGCCTGGCGGTTCATCACGAACCTGCGGATCGCTGCGGCCCAGTGGGAGGAGACGGAGCGGGCCGTCGAGCACGTGATCACGCACGCTCGGCTGGGCAACGATCGGGTGGCCGAACAGCGGGCCGGTCCCATCCTTGCCGTGGCCTCGATGTTCGGCCCGATGCCCGTGCCCAGGGCGATCGAACGGTGCCGGGAGCTCCTGGACCGATCCGGCGAGAGCCGCAAGGCCCAGGCGACCATCCTTCGCGCTCTCGCCCGCCTGCAGGCGATGGACGGAGACTTCGAGGCGGCTCGCAGCGGCTGCCGCCAGGCGCGGGTGTCGCTGGAGGAGCTGGGCCTCACGTTCCAGGCCAGCATCACGTCGCTCGACTCGGGGCCGATCGAGCTGCTTGCCGGCAACCCGGCCGGAGCCGAGGCCGAGCTTCGGCGCGACTTCGAGACGCTCGACCGCCTGGGCGAGCGGAACTTCATCTCCACGGTGGCGGCGATGCTCGGGGACGCGATCTACCGCCAGGGGCGCCTCGAGGAGGCGGACACGTTCGTGGCGTTCAGCTCGGAGGTCGCGGCACCGGACGACAACTCGACGCAGTACCTGTGGCGGTCGGTCCGGGCGAGGCTGCTGGCCCGCCAGGGCCGGCTGGACGAGGCGCTCCATCAGGCCTCCGCGGCGGCGGCGCTCACCCGGCTGTCCGATGACCTCACGGACCAGGCGCACGCGCTCATGGACCTCGCCGAGGTGCAACACCTCGCGGGCCGCCGGCTGCCGGCCATCGAAGCGGCGATCGCCTCGGCCGGGCTGTGCCGGCGCAAGGGCAACGTCGTCGGTGCCGCGCACGCGGATCAGGTCGTGGCGGCGCTTCGCGCCGGTGACGACGATCCGTTTGCGCCCGCGGCACGCAGCGCCGTCCCCGCTTGATCCATGGTCGACCGGGCGGTTACGGCGTCCCCTCGGCCTGGCAGCCGGGATCGCCGCGGGTGTCCGCGTCACCAATGTCGCCCTGCTGATCGCCGTCGCGACCGCAGCATGGGGTCCGAAGAGTAGGCTCTGCCCTGACCCCACCCGAATCGGGAGTGCCGACGTTGACGGACCAGCCGGACCAGGCGGACCAGCCCATCTTCCACCGGATCAACGTGCTCGCCTCCGAGGAGGAGCGGCTGTGGGAGCAGGCCGCCGATGGCGGCGGCCTGGGAACGGCCGACCAGCGGCGTCTGGAGACCATCAAGGTCGAGCTCGACCAGTGCTACGACCTGCTCCACCAGCGCGACGCTCGTCGCTCGGCCGGGTTCGATCCCGACAAGGCAAAGGTCCGCTCGGCCGACGTCGTCGAGCGCTACCAGCAGTAGCCACGCCGGGTACGCGGCGGGCGCGTCGTGGGATTGTGTGAAGTGGGCCGATCGCCGTAGGATCAGCCATCGTCGGCTCCCGCCCCGACGAGGCAGCGTTCGCCGAGGAGCGTCCCGTTGGCCAGAGCCCGCTGGCATCGATCGTGCGAGTGGTCTAGGAGCCCCCGAGTGGCCGGAGGGTCATCGTGGGCCTGAGCCACCAGCAGCGGCGCCGCGACGCCACGCATGGCGGCGTGACTCGCCGTTCGGACGCGGGTGGAGCCACGGACGCGGACGCGCGCATCCCCACCTACCAGGCGGCGCTGCTGGCGCTGCAACGGACGGCCGGCAACCGTGCGGTCGCGGACCTGGTGACCGTCCAGCGCCCGGTGGTGACCGTCCAGCGCCACAACTCCTACGAGCACGCGCTCATGGGCGACACCAGGCCCCAGGATCTCAAGTCGCTGGCGACCACGAAGCTGGGCAAGGTTCATGCCGTCGAGGCCGAGAAGGCGCGGATGGCGTTCTTCCAGCGCGACGCTGGCAGGGATCCTCGCAGCCAGTTCCCCGACATCCGCTGGATGCAGCTGAAAGGCAGCCGGCTGTGGGTCAGCTTCGGCGAGATCACCGCCCTTGCCGACTACCTGCCGGACCCGGCGACCATCGACTCCGGCCCCCGTTCGCTGATCGAGCCCGTCGTCCAGAAGGTACGTCACGAGATCACCAAGGCCCTCGATCACGTCCTCATGGAACCGGACAAGGGCGGCTTCAAGGGCGAGGCGTCAACCTGGATGGACAAGGCCCCGATTCCGGCGGATGCCAAGGCGGTCCACGACGTCGATGAGGCCACCTCACGACTGGGGGCCAACCGTCAGCAAGGGCTCCTTGCGCGCAACGCCTGCCATTTCGCGCCCTTCTCATGGGAGCGATGGGCGCTGTACCACAACCAGGCGCGGCAGGAAGCGGCCAGGCATCACGCCGCCTCACGCGGCAAGGGGGGCGGCACCGGAGGCTCGCTCGAGCACGAACGTCTGGCGTGGATCAACAACCGGTACGCGAACCATTTTCTCCAGGACAGCTTCGCGGCGGGTCACCTGCTCAACAAGACCCTCGTCATGCAGTGGTTTGCCGAGTACCTCGGCAAGCACGGGAAGAAGGGGCGCCTGTTCGATCCCGCCCTGGCCACGGACATGACCGAGGCTGCCCAGCCCGGCCTCGCCCACCGCAACCTCTACCGGGGCCATCGCCTCCACACGACGGCGGCGGAGGATCAGGCCAGCGGGATGACTCCGGTCGATCCGCAGACGGACTTCGAGCGCCGCACGGGCAAGGGAAGGCTCGAAGGCAGCGGCGTCAGCCCGGGCGCCCATGGTCGCGCCTATGCCTATCACGAGTACGGAGAGCTCCTGAACGACAGCTACCTGAGCATGGCCGCCAACAACACCCACGACTTCCTCAACCACATGGGCCTGATCGTCCACAACGGGCGCGGCGACCGGTTCAAGGTGGGTGGCGACGGCAGCTTCCTGATGCTGTCCGATGCGACCGGTCTCCGGATGCCGATCGAGGCCGACGAGCTCTCGGACCGGGCCGTCACCGAGACGCTTGCCACCGGCAAGACGAGCATCGACCAGCAGCAGATCTTCGACTACTTCCCCAGCTCCGTGGAGCCCGTGTTCGGGATCCCGTTGCCCGGCAAGGCACAACCCAAAGGCCCGATCCCCCTCGAGAAATGGAACGACACAGAGCTGCGTCGGCTGTGCTGGCAGATCATCTTCCCGAGGATGGAGAACCTCGACATGAAGCTGCTGCGGTCGATCTCGCCTCGGCTGATCGAGAACCCTGAGCGGTCTGCGCTGCCAACCTGAGCCGGGCGGACCGGCTCAGCGGTAGCGACGGTCGCCCAACCGTCCACACCGATGTTCCTGCCGCCGCTGCTGTTCCTCGGGTTGTCGGGGGTGCTCGCCGCAGTGGCCGCGGGCCTGGTGATCGGCACCCGCGTGATCGGTTGCTACCGTGGGCGCGATGGCAACCGGGCTGGCCACCTACCGGGAGGGTTCGCTCCACGCCGCGCTGAAGGCCCGCTACGCGGGAATGGTCGAAGGTACGCGCGTCGAGGCCGCGATCGACGGGTACCAGATCGACGTCGCCGGGCCCGACGAGCTGATCGAGATCCAGACCGCTGGCTTCGCCGGGGCGAGGCGCAAGCTCGAGCGGCTCGTGGAGCGTCACCGCGTCGTGCTGGTCCATCCGCTGCCGGTCGAGAAGTGGCTGGTCCTCGTGGACGCCGATGGCGCGATCATCCGGCGCCGGCGATCACCGCGACGGGCGCAGCCGCTCGACCTGTTCGATGAGCTGGTGGCGATCCCGGCGCTGATCGCAGATCCGGGCTTCCGGATCGAGCTGGTGCTGACCCGCGAGGAGGAGATCCGCGGACCCATCCCGGACGGCGCCAGGTACCGCTACCCGCGCAGCTGGTGGCGGCTCGACCGGCGGCTGGTCGACGTCGTGGACACGCGCCGGATCGATGGACCCGCGGATCTGCTGGCCCTGCTGCCGGCGGGTCTGCCAGAGGTGTTCACGAGCGCCGATATCGTGACGGCATCGGGACGCTCGAAGCGGCTGGCGATGCGCACGGTCTACTGCCTCGAGCACTGTGGGGCGATCGAGCGGGCTGGCCGCCGCGGGCGGTACGTCGCCTATCGAAGGTGATCGCTGCCCGCCTGCTCGGCGGCAACCCGCGCGAGACGGTCGCCTGACGGGATCACGTAGTAGGCGCCGGTGCGTGCGCGTGTCACCGACGTCAGCCGGTCGGGCTCGCTCCCGCCCGAGCCGACCATGCTCTCGAGCATGGACCGCAGGATCGCCTGGTCGCGGCTGAACCCGACGAAGATCGTCCCGTGCCGGGTCAGCGTCCCGTAGGCGATGTTGCGCCTGAAGATCTTCCCGAATCGCTCCTGGTCGGTGCGCGCGACGTGCGACGCCGGAGGCTGCGGGTCCAGCTCCACGCTGTCCGGTTTGCGGCGCCCGATGATCGCCTCCTGCTCCGCGACGGGCAGCCGCTCCCAACCGATCGCGTCGTGCTCCCACTGCTGGAGCAGCAGGACCGACCCACCCTCACCCGGCTGCCCGCCCGGCACGAGCGCCACATCCATGGCCTCGACGATGGTCGGGTTCTCGGTGCCGTCGATGAAGCCCGTCAGGTCGAGGTCGTGGTGGTATGGCCAGCCAACCATCTCGTGCGCCAGGCTCGCGACCGGGGCGAGCGTCATGACGACCGTGCGGGAGAGGTCGAACACGACGTCGTAGCCGCTGCCGGACAGCCAGATCACGATGTCGTGCTGGGTTGCCGGCAACGTCCCGCCCGGCCCGACGATGTGCTCGTCGAAGCCCGTCACGCCCGCCGGGGCCGCGTCCGGGGCGACCCTCGCCCACAGCTCCGGCCGGAAGCCGGCCACGAGGTTGACGCCACCGATCGTCGTCCGAGGCTCACGGAGCGAAGCGACGAGGGCGACGGCGGCCGCAGGGGAGACGTCCAGGAGGTCGAGCTCGAGGTAGGCGTGGGACGCGGTTCCCAGGGCGAAGATGCCGGTTTGCGGAGCGACCATCGAGCGGATCCTCGGTGACGAATGCGGGTGATGGCATCGTACGAGCCACCGCCCCGGAGCGTGAACGCCGCCACGCCGTTCCGCGTGTCGCGTCCTTGCGAGCGGAGATCTTGACGCCATGTCTTTACATTCCTACCATGTTGGTATGAAAACCACGGTGAGCGAGAAGGGTCAGGTCACGATCCCGAAGCGCCTGCGTGACCGGCTCGGGCTGCGCCCGGGGACCGTGCTCGACTTCGAGGAGTCCGGGGGACGGCTGGTCGCGAGGAAGCTGGTACGCGCAGACCAGCTCGATGACCTGGTTGGCATCCTGGATGTGCCGGGCGGCGTGGACGCGTATCTCGACGAGTCCCGGGGGCCGGGCCCGGCCGGGTCGTGATTACCGCCGTCGACACCAACGTCCTGCTGGACGTGTTCGCGAACGACCCGGCGTATGCGGCCCGGTCGCTGACCGCCCTGCGATCGTGCCTCGCGGAGGGACCGCTGGTCGCCTGCGAGGTGGTCTGGGCCGAGGTGGAAGCGGCGTTCGCCGACCATGCCGCTGCCCGGCGGGCCCTCGACGCCGTGCCGGTCGCCTTCGGTTCGATGACGCTGGCCGCAGCCGAACTGGCAGGGGAGGCATGGCGTGCATACCGGCGCGCCGGAGGCCCGCGAGACCGGCTCATCGCAGACTTCCTCGTGGGTGCCCACGCGGCCGAGCAGGCGGATCGGCTGCTGACCCGCGATCGCGGGTTCCATCGATCGGCGTTCAACAGCCTGGCCGTCCTGGATCCATCCGCGGGCGACTGACGGACGGCGCTCCGAAACGATCCGGAATGCGGCGGCATTCCTCGGACCCTCGGACGCCTGCTCTCCGGGGTGCTGCTAGAGTCCAGGGATGGGACTTGGATTCGGACTGCTCAGCGCCCAGCTCCGGCCGGGCGAGACCGATTGGACGCGCGCCTACGACGAGACCATCAGGCTCGCCGTCGACGCGGAGCGGCTCGGGTTCACGTCGGTGTGGACCACCGAGCACCACTTCGTCGACGACGGGTACATGCCCTCATTGCTGGTCGTGTCGGCCGCCATCGCGCAGGCCACCTCGCAGATCGAGATCGGCACCGGCGTCATCCTCGCACCCCTGCACCATCCGCTCCGCCTGGCCGAGGATGCGGCGACCGTCCAGCTGCTCAGCCACGGGCGCCTGGTCCTGGGGTTGGGCCTCGGCTGGTCCGAGAGCGAGTTCTCCGGCCTGGGCGCCGACCCGCGGCGTCGCGGCGCGGCCATGGACGAGATCCTGCGCATCCTGCCGAAGGCGTGGAGCGGCGAGCCGTTCACGCACGACGAGTTCGTGTACCGGCTGCCGGCGCTGGGCGTCCGGCCCCGGCCGTCGACCAGGATCCCGGTCCTCGTTGGTGGCAGCGCCGAGCCCGCCATCCGCCGTGCGGCCCGCCACGCGGACGGGCTGTTCGCCAACGCCCCGGCGGACAAGCTCGTGCAGCAGGTGCGTTGGGCGCTCGACGAGTGCGAGCGGATCGGACGAGACCCGTCGACCCTCCGGTTCATCCACTACTCGATCCTGCTGCCCGGCACCTCCCGCGAGGACGCGCTGCGCCGCTACCGCGACGCGGTGTGGGCGATGCAGTGGAAGTACTCGGACATGGAGGCATCGACGACGCGAGCGCTGCCACCGCCCGCCGCGCCGCCGTTCCCCGGCAGCGACGACGACCTGCTGCACGGCCGTTCGACCTTCGCGGGCACGCCCGACGAGCTGGTCGAGGCGCTGCTGGACATCCGCCGCCAGGCCGGCGTGCCGGTGGAGCTGGTCGCCCGGAGCCACCTCCCGCTGCTGGAGATCGGCGCTCAGACCGAGCTGATGCAGGCGCTCGCGGAGGACGTGGCGCCGCACGTGTGAGGCTCAGCGGCCCGTGCCGGTTGAGCCGGCGGTGAGCGACGCCGCGTAGGCTGTGGCCGGATGCTCAGTGGGTGTATGCAACCAGCCCCTGTGTATGGATCTCCGGCGTTGGCATGCTGGATCGATGAGCGTCATACTCAGGGCATGGCGACGCTTGGAGAGCGATATCAGATCGTGATCGAACGACACGCACGCGAGGCGCTCAAGCTGCGACCCGGCGACCGCGCGGTCGAGGTCGTGGACGGTGACCGCCTGGTGGTCACATTCGTTCCGGGCCCTCATCGGCGCTCGCTTCGAGGCAGGCTCAAGGCGCGTGGGCGAGTCGCGGACTTCGCCGCGTATCGGGACGGCGAGGCGCTGTCCGAGGCGGCGCGGCGCGAGAACGATGGACGCAGTGGCGGCCGGTGATCGCCCTCGACACGAGCGCGCTCGTTCGCTACCTGACCGACGAGGACCCGGCGGTCGCGGAACGCGTCGCAGCGCTGATTGATGGATCGGAGCCGGTGCATCTCTCGCCGCCCGTGCTGATCGAGACCATCCATGTGCTCCGCGGTCGGCCGTATGCCGTGGGCAATCCGGACCTCGCCGATGCGCTGGTCGAGCTGCTCGCGCACGAGAGCATCGTGCTCTCCGGCCTTGACCAGGAGCTGGCCTCGGCCGCGATCCGCGTCGCTCGAGACCGTTCACCGCGCCATCTCGCCGACGCGTTGATCGCCGCCTCGGCGCGCGACGCAGGCTGTCGCGTGCTGGTCACCACCGACGCCGCGTTCGCGACGGACCTGCTGCCCATCGAGCAGCTCCGATAGCGGCGCCGCCGCCATCCCACCGCATCGAGGTGCCCACCTGATGGACTACGTTCAGCTCGGCCAGCGAGGGCCACGCGTCTCCCGGATCGCCTTCGGCAACTGGTCGGCGGGCGGCGACTGGGGGAGCGTCGATCGCGAGGCAGCCATTGCCGCGGCGCGACGGGCCCTCGAGCTCGGAATCACCTTCTTCGACACCGCCCGTGCCTACGGGTTCGGCGCCGCCGAGCAGCTGCTGGGCGAGGCGCTTGCGCCCGAGCTGCGCAGCCGGCGCGACCAGCTGGTGATCGCCACCAAGGGCGGCCTGCGCCGCGAGGTCGACGGCCATGTCGTGCGCGACAGCAGCGCGGGAGCCCTGCGCCGCGACCTCGAGGCGAGCCTGCGCCACCTCGGGACCGACTACGTCGACCTGTACCAGATCCACTGGCCGGACCCCGCGACCCCGTTCGCCGAGACGGCCGAGGCGCTCGACGAGCTCGTCCGCGAGGGCAAGGTTCGCCACGTCGGCGTGTCCAACTTCGACGCCGGCCAGATGGCAGCGATCGGGCGGACCCGCCCGGTCGACGCCCTGCAACCGCCGTACCACCTGTTCCGGCGCGACATCGAGGCCTCGATCCTGCCGTACACCGCCGAGCACGGCATCGGCGTCCTCGTCTACGGGCCGCTGGGCCATGGCCTGCTGTCAGGGCGCATGACCGAGGCGACCACGTTCGAGGCGGGTGACTGGCGCGCCACGGCCGACATGTTCACGGGCGAGACGTTCCGCCGGAACCTGTTCCTCGTCGAGGGCCTCAAGGCGTTCGCCGCCGAGCGCGGCATCACGGTCGCCCAGCTCGCGATCGCATGGACGCTGGCCAAACCCGCCGTCCACGTCGCGATCGTCGGTGCCCGGAACCCGGAGCAGATCAGCGCCACGGCGCCCGCCGTGGACGTGCGGCTGGGCGCCGAGGATCTGGCCCGCGTCGACCGCATCGTCAGCGGCCTGGTGCCGGTGGGTGGGCCATCGCCCGAGCGGATCTAGCCGGTGCGGCGGATTGCCGCCGCGATGGTGCGGCGGTTCCGCCATGTCTCGACCGGGGACCGTTCGGCTGACAGGCTGCCAGCACGCAGGTCCCCAGGTTCGGAGCTCCGTCCTCAGCTCACCGCCTTCTTCACGAGCGTGGCGATCCTCGCCTCGTCGGCGGCGGTCAGCTCCGTCAGCGCGTACGAGGTCGGCCACATGGCGCCCTCGTCGAGGTTCGCCTTGTCGCTGAAGCCCAATGTCGCGAACCGTGACTTGAACTTGGCCGCGCTCTGGAAGAAGCAGACGACGTTGCCGTCCTTGGCGTACGCGGGCATCCCGTACCAGGTCCTGGGTGAGAGGTCTGGCGCGCTGGCCTTGATCAGCGCATGGAGCCGCTCGGCCATGGCGCGATCCGGTGCCGGCATCTCGGCGATCTTCGCGAGCACGTCGCCTTCGCCGTCCGCCTTGCTCGCGGCGGTGCCGCGGCGCGCGGTCGCCTTCCGCTCCCGGGCGGCCTCCCGCATCGCGGCCTTCTCCTCTGGCGTGAATCGCTCGAGCGTGTCGTCGGTCACGGTCGCACTCTTGGCTGACTTCCGCGTGTCCGTCATCGGGACGCTTCCTCTCTGTGGTATCGGATGGAGTGACCCCCATCCTGGGGCCTCGCCGCCGCGGTGGCTTCTTCGATCCTGCTCGAATCCGATCGAAGGGACCGATGAGTCCGTGGCTCTACCCTTGCGCCCTGCGCGCCGGCTCCGGCCCCGGCTTCGGGACGGCTCAGGCGGAGAGGTCCTTGTCCTCCATCTCCCACGCATGGTCGAGCGTGTGGAACGCCGAGTGCCGGATGAGGAACGGGAGCGTCCAGGACCGCATGCGCCGCCTGACCTCGCCGGTGTTGTAGGCGCGCATCGCCGCGACGTAGGCCTCCCGATGCCCGCGCAGCCCGTCCGGGGTGAGCGCAGCGCCCTCCGGGATCCGCAGCCCCACCTTCCTCGCGAAGTCCTCGCTCTCGACGCGGATCGTGTGGCGGACGATCTCATCGCGGTTGCGTCCGCCGCCGCGCGGGCCCCTGCGCATCTCGGATGAGACGCTCGCCGCAACGCGGTCGAAGAACGCCCAGCAGGCACGCAACAACGTGATCCCGCGCTCGAGCTCCGCGTCGCCCATCGGGTCCTGCTCGGCGGCCGATGGCGAGAAGGAGATCCCCCAGAAATCGGTGGAGCCCGTGCCGACCCGGTCATCCACGACATCGAGCGGCCCGGCGGCGTCGAGCTCGCCCACCATGCCGGCGAGATCCGCGACCGGCCGGTAGCGCGCCCGGTAGGCCTCGAGCGTCTCCAGTGCGCGCTCGGCGGTCCTGGCGCCGCGGCTCCACCCGGGCCAGTCGAGGCTGAAGGCGACGGACCGCTTCCCCTTGGGCCCACGTTCGATGACGGTGCGGACAGGCATGCTCCCACTATGGCCATCGGGGGCAATACCGGCACGGGGCGGCGGATCCGGCGGCGGCTCCTGCCTGTTGACCCACGCGGCCGGACGTGAGCCCGCGATGAGCGGCGGCGGATAGCCTGCGCACGGGACCCGCCCGACTGGAAGCTGCAGGGATGACATCAGATGCGAATTCGGCTAGCATCACACATCATGCGGACGACCATCGATCTCGATCCCGGGGTCCTGCGGGACCTCAAGGCACGCGCGGCGCAGGACGGGAAGAGCCTCGGCAGGCTGGCGTCGGAGCTGCTGGGCTTCAGCCTCGCCGCCCGACCCAATCCTGAGCCGGCGCCGTTCCGCTGGATCACGCGGTCGATGGCGGCGCAGGTGGACCTGGAGGACGCGGAGGCTGTCCGGCGGGCGCTCGATCGACCATGAGCCGGACGGTCGACGTCAACGTCCTGCTCTACGCCTCGGACGAGACGAGCCCGGAGCACGCGAGGGCGCTTGCCACCCTCGAGGCCCTGGCCATGGGTCCCGAGATCGTGTACCTGTTCTGGCCGGCGCTGATGTCCTATCTGCGCCTCGCGACCCATCCCGCGATCTTTGCCCGACCGCTCTCGCTCGACGAGGCGATCGGCAACGTGGAGGCGCTGCTCGCGCGGCCAAACGTGCGGGCGGCGGGCGAGGGCGACGCATTCTGGCCCCGGTTTCGGGAGGTCGCCGGCGACGCCCGGCCGGGCGGAAACCTGATCCCCGACGCGCACCTCGCGGCCCTGATGCTCGAGCACGGCGTCGGGACGATCGTGACCCGCGACCGGGACTTCCGACGCTTCCGCCACGTATCGATCGAGGACCCGTTCGGCTGACGACCCTCGCCGGCATCTACGGGTGCCCGCGCCGGCCTCGACGATCCATCGGGGCTGCTGTGCGAGGATGAGGACGATGCGGGTGTTCGTGGCGGGTGCTGCCGGAGCGATCGGTTGCCAGCTGCTGCCGATGCTGCTCGCCGACGGACACGCCGTCTGGGGCACGACGCGCTCGCCGGAGCGAGCCGACTGGATCCGCTCGATCGGGGCAACCCCGGTGATCCTGGACGCGTTCGACGCCGAAGCGGTGCTGGCCGCCGTGGCCGGCGCCCACCCCGATGTCATCGTTCACCAGCTGACCGACCTCGCTCGCGGCTTCGGGCGGCAGGAGCTCGAGGCGAACACGCGTCTCCGCCAGGTGGGGACCCGTACACCTGGTCGATGCGGCGCTCGTGGCCGGCAGCGGGCGGTTCGTCGCCCAGGGGCAGCCTGGCTGTACGCGTCGCCGGCTCCCGGTACGGGCTCCGACAACGAGGCGCTCGTGGAGACCGATCCGCTCTTGACGCTCGAGCAGGGGCCTGACAACCCGGTGCTTCCCGGCATCCTGGAGCTCGAGCGCCTGGTCCTCGACACGCCTGGGATCGACGGCGTCGTGCTCCGGTATGGCTTCCTCTATGGCCCGGGCACGGCCCGCGACAAGCCAGGGGACTCGCCGTCGGTCCACGTGATCGCCGCCGCGCGGGCCGCCGCACTGGCGGTGAGGGCGGGCGAACCCGGCCCCTGCAACATCGTCGATGACGGCCAGGGCATCTCCAACGAGCGGGCACGCACGATGCTGGGCTGGCGACCTGGAGCACGGTAGCTCCCGCCTGAGGCTTGCTGGCTGGCCAACCGATGCACCCCTTTGACAGCCGCCGGGGGTCGGGTCGTAGGCTTAAGACGCAACAGCATCACTGAGGCCGGGTCGTCCCCGCGGGCGCATGCCCTCCCCGCACACTCGTGATGGCGCGATCGTTGCGTCTGACTGGCGCGACCCTTCGCGTCGCGGCGCGAACCTTCGCGCCCAGCCAAGCAGGCTTGGCGCCGTCGCGGACACGGGCACCACCGCGCCGCCGCACGCCGTCTCGTGACGCGGCAGCCGTCTGTTCCACGGCGACTTCCGGGGCGAAACGCGAGCGTGGTCGCGGGCCACCAACCCGGCGCTCATCGCACGCGCACCGGCCGCCGGCCGGTGCGCCCGGAGCCAGGAGGGACTCATGGACACGACCTACCAGACCATCCGCCACCGGGAGGAGGCCGCCACGGCGATCGGCACGTCCGCGAGGGTGTTGACCGCGCTGGCCTTCGCCGCGTCGGGGATCCTGTTCGTTGCCTACCCGGCCCTGCGGCCGTTCTCCTCGGAGACCGGGCTCGAGGGCGCGCGGGCCTTTGCCTCCGCCAACTGGATCATCGCCCACTCGCTGGCGATGGCCGGGTTCATCCTGCTCGGGCTGGCGCTGCTCGGCGTCTGCGAGCAGCTGCGCGGAACGGAGGGCGAGCGCGCGGCCAGCTGGGGCATGGTCCTGGGCTGGATCGGCATCGGCCTGACCCTGCCCTACTACGGCGCGGAGGTCTTCGGGCTCCACGCGGTCGGGCAGGCGGTCGTCGACCGCAACAACCCGGACCTCATGTCGATCGTGAGCAACATCCGCTGGGAGGTCGGGATCTTCTGGATCCTGGCGGGGCTCGCGGCACTCGGCGCGGGCGTGATCCTGTTCGCGATCGCGATCTGGCGCTCCGGCCGGCTGACGAGATGGTCCGGGATCGTCCTGGCCGTCGCGTTCGCGCTGTACATCCCGCAGTTCGCCGCCGGTCAGCCGCTCCGTGTCGCTCACGGCGTGCTGATCCTGATCGGCGCGCTGGTGCTGGCATGGGCGGTCTGGCCGCGAGGCGGAGAGGAGATCCGGGCATGAAGGTCGCAGATGGCATCCACCGCATCGGGGCCGACCCGACCGTCAACGCCTACCTCGTCGAAGACGAGGGGGAGGTGACGATCATCGACGCCGCGATGCCCGGCTTCTATGACGACATCCCCCGGGAGCTCGCGGCGATGGGCCGCTCCATCGGCGACGTGCGCGCGGTCGTGCTGACGCACGGTCACTCGGATCACCTCGGCTTCGCCGAGCGGGTCCGAACCGAGCGCAAGGTTCCCGTCTGGATCCACGAGGCCGACGCCGCCTTGGCTCGGGCTGAGACGGACCCCAACAATCCGATGGGAAGGATCCGCCTGGCGCCGCTGCTCGGCTTCATGTGGCTGGCGCTGCGCAACGGCGGCCTCAAGCGGCCGGTGGTCAAGGTGGTGTCCACGTACGGCGACGGGGCCACCCTCGACGTGCCGGGCAGCCCGCAGGTGACGCTCGTGCCGGGCCACACGCCGGGCAGCGCGGCGCTCTCGATGCCAAGCCTCGACGCCCTGTTCGTGGGCGACGCGTTCGCCACCTACTCGGTCACGGATGGCGGACACGGCCCGCGGGTCGCGCCGTTCACGGCCGATCGCCGGCAGGCCGTCGAATCGCTGGCCCGCATTGCCGACAGCTCGGCGGGCATCGTGCTTCCGGGCCACGGACAGCCCTGGATGCAGGGCATGGCCGAGGCCGTCCGGCAGGTGCGGGCGTCGGCGCCGGAGGTCGCGCGGCCACCAGAGCTCGAGCAGCCGACGACCCGCACCGCGGCGAAGTGACCTCGGCCGGAGAGATCCAAGCGGCCCTCCCGGCATGGCACGACTACTTCGTCGCGTCCGCCGGGGCGGCGGCGGTGCTCCTGGGCCTCACGTTCGTCGGGCTGACGATCCATGTCGAGCGTCGAGGGCTGGACAGCCTTCGACGCGGGCTGGCGATCGGCTCGGCGACGAGCCTGCTGTATGCGCTGTTCGCGTCGCTGCTCATGCTCGAGCCAGAAGGAATCCCGTACGTGCAGGCCGTCGGGCTCGTGCTGATCGGGGTGTTCGGCTTCATCTCGGCCGAGGCAGCGCTCGCGAACGCGCGCCAGGGCGGGCTCACGCGGGCCAGGCTCGCCTTCCAGTTCGTGCTCCCGGGAATCGCGATCGGGCTGCTCCTGCTCGCGGGGATCGCTCTCGCGCTCGGGATCGAGCCGGCCGTGTGGGGTGCCGCGGGCGTCGTGCTCGTGCTCATCACCTCGGGGACCCAGAGCGCCTGGGACCTCCTGTTCAGCTTTGCGCCGAAGGATCAGCAACCGAACCACGGGAGGGAGACGAAATGACACGTCACAAGCGCACCTCGATCGTCATCACCACCGTCTTTGGCTTCATCTACGTCATGGCCAATGCGGGGACGCTGCCCGCGACGGCCGCCACCGCGATCCGGGCGATCGGCGTCCTCGCCGCCATCGGTCTGCTGATCTCGCTCCCGCGTCCCGACATGCCCGACCCGCCGGGCGTCGGCTTCAGCCGCGACTACTGGCTGATCGTGGCTGGCGAGGTCATCGTGGGGCTCGGCGGGCTCGCCGTGCTGAACAGCGTGTTCGGCATCCACGATGCCTCGATCGCCTGGATCTCAGTGGTGGTCGGCGTCCACTTCTTCGGCTTCTACGTCATCTGGCGCCTGCCGATCATGGTCTGGGTTGGGGCGGCGATCACCGCGTGTGGCGCGTTGGGTCTGATCGCGGCCGGAATGGACCGGTCGGCGGCCCTGATCGCGGTCGTGGCCGGGGTCGTGCCGGGCGCCGTGCTGCTTGCCGGTGGCTACTGGAGCCGGTTCCACCGCGTGCCAGGCCCATCGGCGAGCCAGGGCTGACGTGTGATGCCGAGCAAGGAGGTGCCGCATGGCCGTACGTGATCCGCAGGTCGAGCCCCGGCAGCCCGCGCCCGTCGTCCCGCAGCAGACGTCGCCGATCGTCTGGCTGAATCTGGCGCTGCGAGCGGTCATGGAGACCGGGACCGTCGTCGGCCTGGCCTACTGGGGGTACCAGACCGGCTCCAGCACCATCGCCAGGATCGGGCTGGCCATCGGGGCACCGCTGCTGGGCTTCGGCTTCTGGGGCCTGGTTGACTTCCGGCAGGCCGGACGAGCCGCGGAGCCGCTCCGGTTGGTGCAGGAGCTCGTGGTCTCGGGGCTGGCCGCCCTGGCCGTCTGGAGCGCCGGGCAGCCGATCCTCGGGCTGCTGCTGGCCCTGCTTTCGATCGTGTGCCACGCGCTCATGTACGCAACCGGCGGGCGCCTGTTGAAGACGGGCGGAGGGCGCGGCTGAGGCTCGCCCGAGTCGAGGATGGCTAACTACGACTGCGGATCCGGCGCGCGACGCCACTGGACGGCTACGAGCGAACAACGCTCCTGATCTTGACGTCCCTCGCTGCGGCGGACCAAGATGGCGCGTCGCTCGCCGGAACGCGCGGAGGCCCGAGTGCGGGGGTTTCCGGGATCCTGCGTCCGCGTCCCTCCTGAGCGGAACGACAGTTGTCGGTCGCCGGCGTGTGCCCGACCGGCTTGAGCAGATGGGTCGCCCAGGCGCTGGCGATGGGGAGTCCATCGCCTGGTGCCGCCTGGCGGGCCAGCGTGGGGAGAGGGATCTCGATGAGCCGGTTCGGCCAGCGGTTTGCGGCGATGGTCGCGGCCGTCCTTCTGTTGTCGGTCGTGGCAGCTGCTCCCGCGGTCGCCGGACAACCAAGCTGGAGCCATCGCGACCAGCGGGTCTGCAGCCAGCCGGGCGCGGGCCACGCGCGATGCACCAGCATCGCTCGAACGTTCTATCGGGACGGGAGTCCGTACCATGCCCGGACGAAGGGCGAGCTGGCTGCCGCGGCTCCTGCCGACCAGCTGAGCTGGTTCCACGGCCCGGATCTCCGCACCGCCTACGGCATCACCGGCGCCGGTGACCCGTCCAGGGTCGTCGCCATCGTCGACGCCTACGACGATCCGGACGCGTTCGCCAACCTCACCCGGTTCCGCACCGACCAGAGCCTGCCGACCATGCAGAGTTGCACGTTGTCGCAGCTCACCGGGCTGGGCAGCTCGGCGAGCAATCCCTGCTTCAGCAAGGTGAACCAGAGCGGCGGCTCATCCCTGCCGTCCGCGAACGCCGGCTGGGCCAACGAGATCGACCTCGATCTGCAGGCTGTCTCGGCGATCTGTCCGGAATGCAGCATCCTCCTCCTGGAGGCGAGCTCATCCTCGCTCGGGAACCTCGGGACCGCCGTGACGACCGCGTCGAACATCGCGCATGTGCTGGCGATCTCGAACAGCTACGGCTCGGGCGACTATCCGCAGTTCATCGCGTCGGCCTGGAACAACGCCGCGGCCAAGGGCATCGCCGTCGTGGCGTCCACGGGCGATGGTGGCTATGGGACCGAGTTCCCGGCATCCTCGACGAACGTCATCGGCGTCGGCGGCACCACGCTGGCCGTCGATGGTTCGGGCGTGCGGAGCTCGGAGACGGTGTGGACGGGGACCGGCAGCGGCTGTTCGCGCTGGAACGCGGCGCCCGCCTGGCAGACGGTCCCCGGCAACCCGTGCGGGAACAAGAAGGCGGTCGCCGACCTCTCGGCCGACGCCGACCCGAGCTCCGGGCTCGCGGTCTACACGACCTACAGCAACACCACGGGCTACTGGGTGTTCGGCGGGACGAGCCTGTCCTCGCCCCTCATCGCGGCCCTGTACGCGATGCAGGGCGGCTACGGCGGGTCGACGCTCGCCAGCCAGTACGCCTGGGCGTCAGGCACCCCCTATTACGACGTTACCTCGGGGTCGAATGGATCCTGCAGCCCGTCGGTGCTGTGCACGGCCGGGACGGGGTGGGATGGCCCGACCGGGCTCGGCAGCATCTCCGTCGCGCCCAGTGCCCCGCCCGTCCTGGCCACGATCACCGTCTCGCCCGCCAGCGTCTCGCTGCAGACCAGCAAGACCCAGCAGTTCACCGCGACCGGCAAGGACCAGTACGATCAACCGATCGGCACCGGCCCGATCGCCTGGTCGGTGGACCAGGGGGGCGTCGGCTCGATCAACACGTCCGGCCTCTACAGCGCCGGCGCGAGCGCGGGCTCGGCCACCGTGCGAGCGACCAGCGGCTCGGTGAGCGGGACGGCCCAGGTCACGGTGACCGAGGCGCCGCCGCCGGCCCCGGACTTCTCGATCGCGGTCACACCGACCGCGCAGTCGGTCAAGCGCGGCGGCAGCGTCCACTACACCGTGACGATCACTCGCCTCAACGGCTTCGCAGGGTCCGTGACGCTCAGCCTGGCATCGACGCCGTCGCGGTCCACCGCCACGTTCAGTCCGAATCCCACCACGGGGGCGTCGACGCTGACGATCGTCACCTCGAACAGGACGTCCCGGCGCACCTATAACCTGACGATCAGGGGCATAAGCGGGAGCCTGAGTCATTCGGCGAGCGCATCGTTGACTGTGACGAGGTAGTCGCGCGCTGACGACCTGTGTCGTCCCATAACGAAGCGAAGCCCCGGCCGACGGCCGGGGCTTCGCTGATCTTCGACCACGGCTCCTGGCTCCCGCGTCACCGCGTGTGGTCGATCGCGCGAGTGACCGGCGGCTACCGGTACGAGATCTCGGACACCTCCAATGCCGTCGAAGGCACGCCCGACCACGGCCATTCAGCCACCCAGCTTGCCGACGAAGAAGCAGTCGAGCGTATAGGCCATCTCGGACCGCACGCCCGCCTGGTCGGCCGCCGTCTTCGCCAGCGCGTACGACACGACCTCCTGCTCGAGATCGGAGCGCAGCATGTACAGCTCGAGCTGGTCGCTGAGCGATCCCGCGTAGCTCTTGATCGCGCTGTCGACGATGGACTCGGAATCGACCGGACGGCCAAGCAGAACGTCGCTTGCGGCATCGCACAATGAGCTCACGAACACGTGCTGGACGGCCGAGCCCTCGGCCTCCGGGATCCGGTTCCGGGCGATGAAGTCGGCAGCGCGCGCGGCGATCGGTTGGTCCCGCACGGTCGGGGCAAGCTTGGCTGCCCGATCCGCAAGGTCGGTGAAGGACAGGCCAAACCGCGTCTCCGAGGAGGACAGCCACTTCTCGACGTTCGCCTCCGTCGACGGCGAGAGGTCGAGGGCACGGATGACCCGCTGTGCCGCCTGGGCCAGGGTCTCGGTCTCGGATCCGCCGCACGAGGCCAACGTCGTGGCCAGGAGCAGCGCCAACGCAACGATCCAGCCTCGTCGCGACATGTCATCCCTCCCTATCCACGTGGCCTGCCGTCGCCCTCTGTCGGGCAGAGGACGGAGGCTCGTCGGTCAGCCGCCCGGTGCCGCTGGTTCAGATGGGGTTGCCGATGTCGACGGCGTCGGGGTCGCGGTCGGCTTCGGCTTTGCCGAGAAGGTGGATGTCAGCTTCGTCGCCCTGTCGGGCGCGTCACCGCAGCTCATGCTGGCGTCGAGGATCTCGTTGTCACCGGCCACCACGCACAGGGTGCCGCCCTCGTCCGGCAGTGCGATCGGCAGCGTCACCGAGACCGTGCCATCTGCCAGTGGAGCCGCCAGCGCCGTGCCGACGACCGCGTTGTCTGCCTCGGCACGGACGCGAATGAGCGACCCGGTGTCAATCGTCGCCGTGATCGTCACGTTCGCCGTGCGATCCGTCTGCGTCACCGCGATCCTGGGCGCCGTGGATGGCCGCGATACGGTCACGAACGCGCAGGCGAACAGCGTGCCGCTACGGATCGGCCGCTGCGGGATGTTGACCTTGTGGCTGGCGGATGACTGACAGTCAGCGACCGTGACGGGCTGTGCGCCGAGGATCCATGCGATCACGGTGACCGTCCGGGCAGGGGCGGCCTCGACCGATACCGAGAACGATGCCGTCACCATTCCTGTCGTCACGTCCGGCCCCGTGACCGACGAGTAGACGAGGGCTGGTGCCGGCGACGACGTGGCGGCCAGTGATTCATCGGACGGCGCCGCAGGCGTCAGCCCTTCAGACAGCGAAGTGGTGGGCGCCGGCCGCGAATCGTAGATCGCCACCTCGACCCCACCCTCCGCGCCGATGCCCGACATCGTGGCCGTCCCCGCGATGGTGACAGGCCCGTTGCCGGTGATGGTGACATTCAGAACGGGGCGGGAGTCCGTCGCGTTCGTCCGGGCAAGGGCGATGACGAAGACGAGCGAGGCGACGACGAGCAGGGCGATCGAGACGTTCCTGACAGCGGGCCGCGCGTCGCGGATGGTGACTCGCAATCTCGTGAGCTGAACCGGTTCCTTGTTCCTGGTCAGCCAGAACACCCCCCAAGCCCCGCCAAACAGGCAGGCGATCGCAATCAGGACAAGGCCTTCGTAGTTCCGCCGGGCCTGGTCAGTGGCACCCGAAACCTGTGCAAGCGCCCCGAGGACCGCGGTGAGAACGAGCGCGATCTTCTCGGCGTTATCCGTGGCGGCGGTTACCGCATCCTTGACGGTGTTCTTCGCGGCGCTCGCTGCAGCCAGCACGGCGACGGCCCCCTTTGCCTCTCCCGACGGTTGCCACGGATGCTAACGGCGCTGTCAACGGCGGATCCGGCGCACGCAAGCGTGGCAGGCGCCGCCGGCGTCGGGCGCGGTGCCTCCGGATCACGCGGTGCGCAGGAACTCCGCGTAGCGGCGGGCGAGCCGGTCCTGGTCGGGGAGGTCGAGCTGGCGGCGGGGGAGCAGGATCCGGCGGTCGTGGATCTGCTGGAGGCCGACCACCAGCATCGGGCCGTCGTGCTCAGCCAGGATCGAGGAGCGCACCTCGATCGTGTAGTCGGGCCGGATCGCGAAGAAGAAGCGATCGAACGCCGCGTGGTGGAGCTTGCACAGCGCGACGCCGTTGCTCACGACGGGCTCCGAGTCCGCCTCGCGGTCGGGCGTGATGTGCGCCGCGTCGAGCAGCTCCTGGTGGCGCAGGCTGCACAGAGCGCACCGCTCCTGGTAGGCGCGGACGACGCGCTCGCGGAACGCCGCCTGGTGCACCCGCTGGCGCACGGTGCGCGTCACGTATGCGCGGCGCGCTTGGCTCTGGGCATCGTCGTACGGCGCCTCGGCCGCCGCTGCGAGCGCAGCGCTCATGTCCTCGACCTGCACCCGGAAGTGCAGCCCCTTCGGGTCGTCGCCGACGATGAACACGGGGTACTGCGCGACATACCGACCGGGCACGATCGCCACGAGGTAGACGAGCGGCACGCGTTCGCGCATCGCACGCCGGAGGCCGACGTTGTCGCGATGCATCGGATCGGTGCCGCGGTACGCGTACTCGAGCGAGCCGCTCGCGTTGTCGAACGCGTCGTCGTAGGGACCGCCCACGACGGTCGCGATCGAGATCGGGAGCTCGCACACGGCCGGCTTGAAGATGCCCTGGGGGCCGAGGAGGGGAATCCGGACGCCGTCGAGCGTGAAGTTGACGAGCAGATCGCGCGGCAGCGCCTCGCCCAGCTCCTCGCGCTGACGCGTCAGCCAGTCGAAGACCGCGAGCCTGATCCGTCGATCGGCGTCCCCCAGCATGTGAGCAGTATGGAAGCAGCGGGCCGACTCGCGTGGGCTTCGAGGTGAAGGAGGGGACGGTGACGTAGGACCCGGGGATGCTGCGGATCCGGAGCGCAACGCCGCTCGACGACTACAGGGTGCGCCTCGCGCTGACCAACGGTGATGTCGTCGAGCGGGACCTGGACGGCCTCATCTGGGGGCCTGTGTTCGAGCCGCTCCGCCGCGACCCCGCCCGCTTCCGAGCCGTCTCGGTCGAGGCCGGCACGCTGACCTGGCCGGGCGACTTGGACTTCGACCCCGATGTCCTGATCTGGGGTGGGCCGGCGCCCCGGCACCCAAGCGCCAAGCCCCCGCGGTTTCTGAGGCTCCGTTCCGCAGACCCGGCCCGCGCGTAGTCCCAGGGGACCGGCGGGGCGTCATTCGTCGGCGAGTTCTTCCAGCTCGCGCGACGCTTGGATGCAGATCGCGCGCATGCCGGCACAGTCATGCTGGTTGTGGTGGAGCAGCCGCGTCCAGCGAGCTCGCTGACGCGGCGCCCGCCCGGATCGCGTAGCCGACCAGGGCGAGATATCCGCCCAGCGATCCATCTGCGGGCTGCTGCTCAGGATGGCACTGGGATGCCCAAGGAGCGCTCTTCTACTGCCAGGGTGGCACCGGTCTCACGGCCAGCCGCAGCACCTGGTTGGTGGCTTGGATGGTCTGGGCGTTCCCGAGCGAAGCCGCGGCGCACACAGCCTTCGCGGGCGACAAGGCGCGCACGGTCAAGCAGGGCGGCCACGCGGTCTCGATCGGCGCGATCGGACAGCACTCGGCTCTGTTCCGGTGGGCCCGGGACGCCTCCGGCGAACCCTGCACCTACGCCTTCTCTTCGCAGAACGGCCCAGCCTGGCTGAACGCCTACTTCCAGTTCATGGGCGGCGGCGGTGCCGGCTGCACCCCGTGGCAGTCGCCCAACGCCTATATCTCGGAGGCCGCGGGCGGCTTCTGGGCCGACGCAAGCTCCGCGCCGTAGGGGACCCCGCAACGACGTCCAGCGACGCCTGGGACGGCCGCAGGCGCGATCACGCGATGACGCGCATCAGGCCGCCGACGGCGACGTGGGCCGCCCCATGGGGCATCATCCCCACGTTGGCGATGGGTCGTGGGCGCGCGACCGGTCGCCATTCCGCGCACAGCGGGGCCGCGGCCGAGCCTCTCGATGACGACGAAGAATTCCCTCGCGAGCACCGGCACCAAGCCAGGCAACAGGCGCAGGCCGAGTCCCGCAGGAAACCCAGCGGGCAGCGGATCAGCGGGCGGCCATCCGCCACCCCAGCCCGCCTCCACTCACCAACCGTTGTCGCCGCCCCAGGTCAGCGCGAAGCCCGCCTCGCGCATGGCGGTCGAAGGTCCAGATCGAGAGCGTGCCCGTCGGTGGACCACGCCCCGCCCGGCGTCATCGGCGATACGACGGGAGGACCTCCGACGGTGCGCGGACTGCACGGGCCTGGGGTGCCGGCGGTCCAGATGGCAGGTTCGGACCCTCCGTCCCGGGAAGTCGTCGACGTGATCATGTCGTGCCCAGAGAGGCGACAGCGGCCCGCCGAACCTACGGCGTTCTGATCCCCGCGCGGAACACTTTGACCGCCTTGGTCAGGTAGGTGAAGGGCGAGACCGACTCCCACTGGGTGCAGCCGCTGCCGGAATAGGCGCGCCCGTTGAGGGTGAAAGTGAGCACAACGGTGCCGACCTGCGACAGGAATACGGACCCGCACTTCTCGCCGCTGACATTGACCTGGAAGCGGATCAGGACCGATCGGTCGCCGATCGCCGCATGGCGCACGACGGCTGCGCCGGACCCCGCGCGCAGCCACCCCTTCTTCAGGCCTCCAAATGCGGTATGGGCCGTCGTTGACGACGGGAACGCGGCTGCGTTGACATCCAGGAAATCGCCATTCTCCTGAGGACCGCACGAGTACACAGCCCCCTGGTAGTCGGCGTCACCGGACCTGTCCTGACAATCGACGGCGGTCAGTTGCTGGGCGCTCACGAAGAACTCTGTGCCGTCCGAGCCGCCGGCCTTCACTCTGAACACGTTTTTCAAGGCGGCCGCGACCACGCCCTGGTCAAGCGCCGTGGGGACTGCCGATGGAGAGGCGGTGGCCGTCGGCATCGGCGTCGGCGTCGGGGAGAGGGTCGCCGAGGGCGCGGAGATGCTGGACGGCGTGGCGACGATGGTCGGGGTCGCCCCAACCAGGGGCGACCCTGTTGCTGTCGCGGGCGTGACGGTGGCCGACCCGCAGCCGGTGGCCCAGGTCACAACCGCGAGGGCAAAGAAGGCCACCCGCGCACGACGCCAACCTGCTGCCATACCGTAGGACTCCCTTCCGCTCCCTGACGCACATCAACGGTAGCAGCGCGGATGCGGCGGTGAGAAAGAACTGCGTGACACGACGACCGCCCTCCCGGTCGGAGGGAGCCGACATACCAACCGTCCTTGACGCACAAGGACGGCGGCCATGGGAATCTGGACGCAGGCGGACACGAACCCGGACGCCGGCGGCCACAGGAAATGAACGCTCGCGGCAACGAGTTCTGGACAGCCCCGCCCCACGGTCTCCGCTCCCGGACGCCGTGACCATCAAGCGTCCCTCCCCGCTCACGCTGGGGGTTGCTGAGACAACCCAACGTGAGCCCGAGGAGGGACGCGGTGAGCATGCCGGAGACGTGGTGGAGATCCTCGAGGCGTTCGACCTGACGGGCAGCCTGCGCGAGGCGGGGCGGCTGACCGGCTGCTCGCCGATGACCGTCGCCCGGTATGTCCGGCTGCGCGAGCGAGGCCAGGTCGCGACTGACCCGGTGCGCCGCGACCAGGTCCTCGACCCGTACCTCGTCAAGCTCGAGGAGTGGGTGGAGCGCTCCCGGGGCCGGGTCCGCGCCGACATCGCCCACGAGAAGCTGCTCGCGCTCGGCTTCGACGGCTCCGAGCGGACCACGCGGCGGGCGGTGGCCGACATCAAGCGCGCGTACGCGGCGGGGCACCGGCGCGTCTTCCGGCCGCTCGCCTGGAGCCGGTACCGGGCGATCATCCCGATCTGGGACCGGACGCTGCCGACGGTGATCGCGTGTCTCGACGAGACCCTCCGCCGGTTCGGCGGCGCGCCCACGCCAGGCCGCCGCGGTTTCTGAAGCTCCGCTCGGCGGATCCGGCTCGAGCGTAGTCGGCGGCAGCAAGGGACCCGTCAGCGGGTCCGTGGCGTGGCAGTCCCGAGCGATCCAACGAAGCGGCATTGCCGGGAGGTCCCGACGCCGTCTGAGCCTATCGGGCCCTCCGCTCGGCGGCCGATTGCGAGATGATGGTTGGCAGTTCCGTTGCCGCCCCGCACCGCTCGTGACAGCCGAGGTGGCACGCGGCGCTCGCATGGTTGACGTGCCCCGGTGGTGCAGGGGGTGCCGGCCGGGGCGCCAACACGACGTTGGGGGATGGTCGAGATGACGAGCGCCAGCGCCACACGCGGGCGGAAGCCCTGATGGCCGGCTGGCACACGCGCCTCTGGCGTCGCGTCCGCGTCGCGCCGGGGGTGACGATCAACCTGAGCAAGAGCGGCCCTTCGGTCTCGGTCGGCCCGCGCGGGTCGAAGGTCACGTTCGGGCGACGCGGCGTCCGCCAGACCGTCGGCATTCCGGGCACGGGCTTGTACGCGACGCGCCAGCTGCCGCGAACCGGGAGTCGCGGGCGGACCGTCCCAGCGCAACCCCCGGCGCCGGCTCAGGAGGTCGCCGACATTGCGGTGGGCGGTGGCGCGTCCGTGGCCGCAGCCGCGGACGATCAGGTCGAGCTCTACTACGGTCTCGCGACGGTCGTCGGCGTGGTGTTCGGGCTCATCCTGATCGCCGTCGGCGTTCCGCCCGGCGAGGCCACGCTCGCCGCAGCCCTCGCGATCGCCGGCGGCATCGCGTACGAAGGCCTCGCCCACCACCATCCCGGCCCGGCCAAGGTGCTCGCCCAGGTCGTGGTTGGCCTGGCCACGCTCGTGACGTTGGTGCTCGGCGCGATCGCGATCGGGGTGATCGCCGGCACGCTCCTGGGCGCCGGGTCATCCGGAAGGCGCCGACGCCGATGAGCATCGACCGACGCACCTTCGAGGCGGCCGCGCTGATGGTGCAACACCCACCGCGCTGGCGTGACCGCAACAAGCTCGTGGTTGCCGACCTGTCCTGCCCGCTGGGCGCGGAGCACCGGGGCACAATCGGCTATAGCCGGTGGCGGGCGATCCCGCTGCCGGTGCACGTCGAGCCGCTGCCGGCCGACCTCGTCGCCACGAAGCCCGGCTTCTACGACTACCGCGCCGCGCTCGAAGGCGCGATCGAGTGGCACGTCAACTTCGCCGATCCGCACCTGTTCGTCGCCTACGGCGGATCCCTGTTGGCCCAGGATGAGCTCCAGGTAGCCGAACACCCGACCCTCGGCGCCCTGCGCGAGGCGCTGGTCGCGGCCGGTGACGCGGCGCTGACGGTCGATGATGGCGAGCCCACACCGGTCCTCGTGACCGGGGTCGAACGGCGGGTCTCGATTGCCACCGAGGCCGATGCGGCGGCCGGCCGACCGTGGGGCCTGTACGGCAATGCCTTCGCGCGCGCCGATCCCGATGTCGTCCGCGGCGCGACGAGCCGGCTCGACCCGCCGACCGTGTCCAACCTGATCGCGATGGCCGCGCTGCCGGGCGGGTTTGGCGCGTACGAGGCCTCCGAGATCGACTCGATCCTGGTCACCGCGTTCACGGGCTTCCGGGCGGCCGTCATGGAGTCCGAGCGGCTGGCAGCCGGGGTGCCGGTCGTCGTGCACGGCGGCTTCTGGGGCTGCGGCGCGTTCGGTGGGAACCGGGTCCTGATGTCGGCGCTGCAGATGGCCGCGGCGCCCATGGCCGGGCTGGATCGCCTGGTGCTCCACACCGGCGGCCCTGACGGTGATGGGCCAGTCGAAGCGGCACGCGCGATGCTCGACGGGCTGATCGGTCCTGCCGGCATCGAGACTAGCGTCTTGATCCAGCGGCTGGCAGACCAACGGTTCGCCTGGGGGGTGAGCGATGGCAACTGAGCCAGCATCGGCGACGCGGCCATTGGAGGCCATAAGCACCTCCGCCCCCGACCTCACCGACGAGCAGCGCGCGATCGTCGAGTGGGGCGACGGCCCGCTGGTCGTCATCGCGGGCGCCGGCACGGGCAAGACGCGGGTCATCGTGGAGCGCGTGCGCTACCTGCTCGAGACGAAGGGCGAGGCCTCCTGGACGAAGAGCGGCCTGCCGATCCCCGCCGAGCCCGGCCGACACGACCCACCGTTCGACGGCCCGCTCGCGCCCGAGCAGCTGCTCGTTCTCACCTACAACGTGAAGGCGGCGAAGGAGCTGGAGGAGCGCCTCGAGCGCGCGCTCGGGCCCACGACCGTGAGCCGGCTCAGCGTGTCCAACTTCCACAGCTTCTGCCACCGGATCCTGGGCGAGCACGCGGCCGAAGCCGGGCTCGACGGTCACCCGGACGTCCTCGACGGCGTTGGCCAGCTGCTGCTCCTGCGCGACCTGTGGCCGGACCTGCCGCTCGTCTACCACTCCAGCCGCGGTGGCGACGGCGGCTGGTGGCTGGGTCAGTTCGTGGCGTTCATCAATCGCGCCAAGGACGAGCTCGTGACCCCGAACGAGGTCGAGGCGTTCGCCGAGGCCGAGCAGGCCGCCTTCGAAGCCGAGTTCGGACCGATCGACGCCGTGATCGAGCGCCTGCGGACGCTCGGCAACCTCCGCCCGGCCCGCGAGGTGCGGCGCGACTACGGTCGATGGCGAGCGCAGGTCCGCGCCGGTGACGATGTCGATCCGGGCGATGCGCCCGTGTACAGGACCGCCGAGCGCGAGGCCCGACGGACGATGGACGGTGGGGGTCACGCCCGCGCGATGAGCCACTTCCCGCTCGACGAGCAGGCGGAGATCGAGGCGTTGACGGAGACCTACGTCATC
The DNA here is from genome assembly GCA_963713095.1 of uncultured Chloroflexia bacterium. GTDB lineage: Bacteria > Chloroflexota > Limnocylindria > Limnocylindrales > CSP1-4 > CAIXZV01. The sequence continues at coordinate 64,750 of CAVQKK010000003.1, read as the reverse complement.
GACGGTGCCGCGCTCGAGGTCCTGCGCTTCCGCGAGCTCGCCCTCGTCTATCGCGCCTACCAGGCGGCGCTCCACCGCCGCGGCGCGCTCGATTTCGGCGAGCAGATCGCCGCCGTCATTCGCCTGTTCCGGGAGCGGCCGAACGTCCTGCGCCGCTACCAGCGCCAGTTCCGCTACCTGCTGGTGGACGAGTTCCAGGATGCCAACGTCGCCCAGATCGAGCTCGTGGAGCTGCTGGGCCGATCGCCCGACCGACCCGACAACGTGATGGTCGTGGGCGACGACGACCAGTCGATCTACCGCTTCCGGGGCGCCAGCTACGCCGCCTTCGCCGAGTTCGATCGGCGCTTCTCGGAGGCGCCCGTCCACGACCCCGGTGCGCCGGCGCCCGGCCGTCCGACCCGGCTCCGCCTCGAGGAGAACCACCGCTCAGGCGGCCATGTCCTCACTGCCGCCAATCGGCTGATCGACCACAACGTGATGCGCTACGAGGCCGGCAAGCAGCTGCACACCAATCGTGGGGACGGCGAGCCCGTGACCCTCGTCGTGTGCGCCGGTCCGGACGACGAGGCCGTCGCGATCGCGGACCGGATCCGCGAGCTGGTCGGCGCGGACGGGGATGCAGCAGCGAAACGACCCTGGTCGGACATCGCGATCCTGTATCGCAAGCATCGCCACCGCGAGGCGATCGTCGCCCGGCTGCGCGACGAGGACATCCCGTACACCGTCGTCGGCGGGCTGTCGCTGTTCGACACGCCCGAGATCCGGGACCTCGAGCAGACGCTGCGCGCGATCGCCGACCCGCACCAGGACGTGGCCCTGGCGCGGATGCTCTCGGCCGGCCCGTGGCGGCTCGATGCGCTCGAGATCCTCGCGGTCGTCCGGATGGCCCGCTACGACCGGCGGCACGTCATCGAGGCGGTGCGGGAGGTCGTCGAGTCGGGCGAGGTGCTCGACGAGCGACCGGACGAGATCGCGACGGGCGGCGAAGGCGACGAGGATGACCACGCCGACGACCACGGCATGGCTGCGGCCGGCGGTGTCGCGCTCCAGCCACGCACCTTCGATCCGCGCGCCGACCACGCGATCGTGGAGGACGAGGCTCCACCACGGACGGCGGCGATTGAGCAGCAGACTGGGACGCCGAAGCCGGAGCCCTCTCGTCGCGAGGTCGCACCCGCCACCCAGGCCAAGCTCCGCCGTGTCCTCGAGACCATCGACGCGCTCAGCCCACTGACCTGGCGCGAGGGGCCGCACACGATCCTCGAGCGCCTGCTGGAGCGGACCGGCACCGTCCTCGACCTGATCGCCGCCGACACCCACGAGTCGCAGCGCGGGGCCGCCAACATCGCGTCGTTCCTGCGCTTCGCAGCCGACTGGCAGCGCGAGCATCCGACCGGCAGCCTCGGAGCCTTCGTCGACTACCTCGACGCGTACCAGGCCGCGGGTGGCGAGCTGCCGACCAGCGTCGAGCTGACCGAGGACGTCGACGGCGTGCGGCTGATGACCCTGTACCAGGCCAAGGGCCTCGAGTTCCCGTGCGTGTTCGTCCCGTACCTGCTCGACGGGGAGTGGCCGGTGGGCCGCGAGTCCGGCGAGATCCTGCCGCGTGAGCTGCTGCGCGAGGGCGTGCCGGTGGGCGACCTGCTGGCGGAGGAGGAGCGCCGGCTGCTGTACGTCGCGCTGACCCGAACCCAGGAGCAGCTGGTCCTCACCACCCATGCGGGGCCGGACGTGGAGAAGCACATCTCGGCGTTCGTGGAGGAGCTCCGCGAGGGCGCGGGCGCCGAGCTGGTCGAGGTCGAGTCTGGCGGAGGCGTGGCACAGGCGGCCAACGGCGCGGCCGGGACGGTCGGCACTGCGGCCGGGTCAACGGGCAGCGTGCCCGGCACGGCGTCGAGCAGCACCACCGCGGCCATCCGCCAGGTCATGCCCCTGCCCACCGCCCGCGAGCACCGCCTCGCGCTCCGCGTCCGCGCGACCGAGCTGCTGGGGATGATCGAGGGCACGGACCCGGAGGCGCCCGAGACCGCCGATGCCCGTGCGTCGTTCGGCAAGGAGCTCGCGAGGGTAGGGGAGGCCGCCGCGCTGGCCGCGGACCAGGCGCGGGACCGGGGGCTCGACCCGCTCACGATGCGGGTGGTCGCGCTCGACAGCGGCGCCGGGGCCAACCTGCTCGAGGTGGCACCGCTGCCCGGCTCGTTCAGCTACAGCCAGTTCGACGTCTACGAGCGCTGCCCGCTCCAGTACGCGTTCAAGCACGTCTACCGCTTCCCCGAGCCCGAGGGCCGCGGCGCGCTCACCTTCGGGTCCACGGCCCACGACGCCTTCGAGCGATTCACCCGCGAGCGTCGCGAGCGGGCGGCCCGTGGCGATCCGCCGCCCACCCGCGAGGATCTCGGCCGCTGGTTCGACGAGGCCTGGCAGCCCGGCACGTACGGCAGCGCGGCGGCGGAGCAGGGCTACCGCGAGCGGACCGCACCGCTGCTCGACGCCTTCTTCGCGGGCGAGCTGGCCGCCACCGACCGCGACGTGCTCCACGAGGAGCTGCCGTTCGAGCTGGTCCTGGAGCCGGATGATGCCCCGCCGGTGATCGTCCACGGCAAGATCGACCGGATCGACCGCCTGGCCTCGGACGGGATCGAGGTCATCGACTACAAGACCGGCCGGCCGGGCCGTCAGAAGAACGTCGACGAGAGCCTGCAGCTGTCGATCTACGCCCTCGCCTGCCGCGAGACGCTGGGCCTCGGCACGCCGGAGCGGGTGACGCTCTACTACACCGAGGCCGCCACCCGGATGACCACGACCCGGTCCGACGAGCAGCTGGACGCGGCCCGAGACGACCTCCTTGAGCGCGCTGCCCGGATCCGCGCCGGCGACTTCGCGGCGACGCCGTCTGCAAAGGCCTGCGGCTGGTGCGACTTCCGGGCGATGTGCCCATCGAGGGCGGAATAAGAGATCAAGGAAGCCCCCGATGTTTGCGTCGGGTGCGACGCTGCGCAGGCCGTTGGACCGCGATACCAGCCAGTCTGTCGCCACCGGACGCACGTACCACGAGAGCCGAGCCATTTGAGCCCGTGCGCGACGCTACTTCGGCCGCCTACCCTAGGTTCGAAGAGTTCATGGGGGATCCCACTTGACGAAAGCCCACTGCCAGCCCGTCACATTCGCTCTTCACGTTCGCTCCGCCAGGGCTGCTGAATATCGGCGCGAGGGACGGCGGCCGGAGACCGACGGGTGTTGACGACACCAGGCGAGCTGGACCTGACACGCCGGGCGAGGAACCTGGTCGAGTTCCTCACCCGGCTGACGCAGATGAGGTCGAAGCCGGTCCGCGACGTTGGCGACTACGAGGACGTCATCTGGTTTGGGCAGATCCCCGAGCTGCCCGGCTGTCACTGCGTCACGCATCCGGGACACGCGACGGACAATGATTGGGTCGCTATCGAGCGTCCGCGAATTCCGTCGCGGCCGCAGCCGCCAATCGCCCTCTGGGGTTGGCTCGTGGACGACCAAGAGCCCACCTCCGAGCCAGCATTGCGCGACCTCGAAGACGACGAGGATCTTCCGGACACCGTCATAGCCGCCTACGACGACTACCTCGACGCGTGGAGGGAATGGTCGGCGAAGCACGGGCCCCGGTTACCCCTCCTGGCCCTCTACGAGCGCCTGTTCCGGATCAGGCAGCAGGCCGACCAGCTCGGCGAGCGATACGAAACCGTGGTCGCGGCCGGGCTTGCCCTTATCCCGGAAGGGGATCGCGGCAGCGTCCGTCGGCACCTACTGACGATGAGGGCCGAGGTCTTCTACGAGCAACAGACGGGGCGGATCACCGTCCGCCCGGCGGCGGATGGGATCAGCATCGAGTTTGAGGACGAGATGCTGGACGCGGGCCTCATTCCGTCCAAAGAGCTGCGGGAATCCGTGCAGGCGGCCGTCGAAGCGGCTGGAGGCGACGTATGGGCCGGTAGCGTCATCGTGGACGCACTTACGACCTGGACGCACGCGATGCGGCATGACGCGATCTTCGACCCAGCACTCGACGCCCCGGCCGTGCCAGCAGAAGGCGTTCTCGTTGTCTTGGCGCCAGCCCTGATCCTGCGCAAGCGCACGTCTCGCTCGCTCCTCGCCTTCTACCAGAAGGTCGACGAACAACTTGAATCGGGGACACCCGTGCCCGGCCTCGTCGCCGGCCTGGTGGCCGAGCCTGAAGGAGGGCCGCCCGGCGATGGCCAGGGCGGACCGGTCGCAGAGGACGACGAGCTGTATTTCCCGAAGCCATACAACGCGGAGCAGCTTGACGTTCTGCGTCGGCTGACAAGGTCTGATGGCGTCGTTGTCGTCGGACCCCCTGGGACTGGGAAGTCACACACGATCGCCAACCTTGTCTCGCACCTGCTCGCCCACGGGCAGCGAGTGCTAGTCACCAGTCACACCAGCCGGGCGCTCGAAGTGCTGCTAGATAAGCTCCCCGACGAAATCCGATCGCTCTCAGTCAGCCTCGTCGGCGATGGGCGCGCCGGCATGCGAGAGCTGCAACGCTCTGTGAGCGCGATCGTCAATCGATCGACGGACGCGGAGTGGCAAACGTCGAAGATCGACCAGCGAATCGCTCGATTCCGTCAACTACGCGAGCGGGCACACGATGAGCGGAGGCGCCATCTGGCGGCTATCCGAGAGGTCCGCGAAGGCGACGCGAAGGTGCACGAGCCCGGTCTCGCTGACTACCGCGGGACCCTGTCGCAAATCGCGGCGCTAGTCGCCGACCAGCGCGCCGCGTTTGGATGGGCGTCAGACATGACGGGAGAGTCGCCTGCCCTCGCCGACGCCGAGGCGCGGGAACTCTCCGAGCTCGCCAAGTCGATTACCGCAGATGTCGAGGCGAGCGCGCGAGTGCCCATCCCTGATCTGCCTCCGAGCGAGGCTTTCGAGGAACTGTCTGGCCGGATCGCCGACCTGGAAGCCGCAGTCGCGACGGCGGCTGAGAGCCGTCGCCAGCCGTACGCGGAAGCCCTTGCATCGTGCTCGCACGATGATCGAATCGCCCTGTCGGAGGCCATCAAGCGCCTCCAGCTCGCGCGTGCGACTGTCTCCGTGGCCGAGGCGTGGGAGCTACCGGCGTTCGACGGTGTCTTGGCCGGGCCGGTCGCCAAGTGGCGCGAGCGAAAGGCCCGCACGACCGAGTGGGTCGCCGCTCTGCGCGAGACGGCCTCGGTCGCCGACGGACTTGAAGTAAGCGGGACCTTGACTGTCGAGCCGGTCGAAGCCAGGGCAGCCGTCGACGCTCTTCTCGCTCACCTTCAGGGCGGGCACGGCCGTGGCGTCGGCCCGTTCAAACCCAAGGTCGTCAGGGCAACACAGCTCGCGCTGGGGTCTGTACGTGTCGATGGGCAGGCGCCGACCAGCCTTCCGGTGCTCCTGCGGCTCCGGGCATGGCTTGAAGCTCGCATCGCCGTGGATCGCGCCCGCATCGCCTGGTCAGAGGAACGTCCACTGACGGACGACTCGGTCCATAGTGTTCTCGCCAATCTGGAGGAGTTGCTGCCGGCTCTCGACCGGGTGCTCGCTGCTGAGCAGAGCCGGGCGGGCATGGTATCCGTCGTCGCACGCATCCCCGGACTGACGCTGCCCCAGTGGCCGGACGAGGCCGCCTGGTCGACCCTGCGGAGGGCCGCCCTGGCGGTCGACGCGAGCGCGCAGTTGCATGCAGCCCAAGGGGAACTGGCTGCACTACGGACCCGGGTTGAGTCGTGCGTCGTGCGTGATCCAGGCGACCTGGTGCCAACTGCCCTTGACGCTATCGACGCCCGTGATCCAAAGGCTTTTGCCGCGGCCCGATCCGGCGCGGAGGAGCGGAGGCAAGTCGCGGCCCGCGTCCAACGGCGTGACGACCTGGCCGGTCGCCTCGCCTCCCAGACGTTGGCACCGACACTGACCGAGCTCGCCGCAGACGGGCCGTGGGCGGATCGACTAGCTCATTATGAAGCGGCCTTCTGGTGGGCAAGCGCCGAAGCCTGGCTCCGGGACATGCTCGATGCTTCATCTGGCGGCGCCGCGAGTCGCGTCGCAGTCTTGAACGACGAGATTCGGGGGTTGACAGCCTCCATCGGCGAACATCTCGCGTGGCGGACCTGCCTGGCGAGCCTCACGCCCGCGCAGAAGCTACATCTGATGCTTTACCAGAAGGCAATGGCCAGGTACGGCCAAGGTAGGGGCAAGTATTCCGCGAGATATCTGGCCGCAGCTCAGAGCGAACTGGAGCAGTGCCGCGGAGCCGTTCCTGCGTGGATCATGCCAACGTTCCGGGTCGCGGAGTCCTTGTCGCCCGCGTCGGACGCGTTCGATGTGGTGATAGTGGACGAGGCGAGCCAGTCAGGCGTGGACGCGCTGTTTCTTTGGTGGCTGGGCAAGAAGGTCGTGATCGTCGGCGACAACGAGCAGATCAGCCCGGACGCCGTGGGCGTAGCGCTCGAGCCCGTATTCGCGATGCGGGATCAGCTCATCGGCGACCAGCCCATCGGCAGCGTGATCTCGCCACAAACCAGCCTGTTCGACCTCGGTGAGATCGCATTCACGGGCAACCGGACTCATCTCCGCGAGCACTTCAGATGCATGCCGGAGATCATCGCGTTCTCAAATCGAATCTCGTACGCCAGTGCACCCCTTGAGCCACTGCGGCAGTTCGGTGCCGACCGCCTCCCGCCACTCCGCTCTCGTCACGTCGCCGGTGCGACTAGGTCGGTCGGCGTCCGTGGCTACCTGAACCGCGACGAGGCGCACGAGGTTGCTGAGACCGTCGTCGGGTGTCTCTCCAAGCCGGAGTACGACGGCAAGTCGATGGGCGTTATCAGTCTCACCGGCGAGCATCAGGCTCGATACATCGAGCGGCTGCTCCTCGAGCGGCTCGGGCCTGACGAGTTGCTGAGCCGCAAGATCAAGTGCGGCGACGCGTACGCGTTCCAGGGCGATGAGCGGGACGTGATGTTCCTGAGCATGGTCGCGGCGCCCACCGATCAGGGCAACCGGCTAGCTGCGCTCACGTCGGACGTGTACCGCCGACGGTTCAACGTCTCTGCGAGTCGCGCACGGGACCAGATGTGGCTCTTCCACTCGGTCACACAGTCCGACCTCAACCCTGACGGCCTCCGCTCGAAGCTCCTGGAGCACTTCCTGCACCCAAAGGAAGCAGGCGACGCCCCGGACCTCGGCGTTGTCACGGAGCGCGATCCGCATCCAGCGTTCGACAGCCTGTTTGAGCAACGTGTCTACCTCCGGATCGCGGCGCGTGGCTATCAGGTCCGACCGCAGGTCGAGGCGTACGGCTACCGCATCGACCTCGTCGTCACGGGCGGACAGAGCCGTCTTGCAGTGGAGTGTGACGGCGACGAGTGGCATGGACCCGAGCAGTTCGAACATGACCTCGCTCGACAGCAGGACCTTGAGCGTGTCGGCTGGAGGTTCGTTCGAATTCGCGAGAGCGAGTTCTACTTCGATCCCGATGATGCCTTGCGTCCACTCTGGGCGAGGCTCAACGAGGTGGGCATGCGCCCCTTCGGCGAGACGGCCCAAGCAGCTACCCAGGCGACGGAGTCCGTCGACTCCACTGATGTCGAGACGGTCGTGGCCGCGCTGCTCGACCCATTCGCTGAGTCTGAGGAAATCGCGGCAGAACCGCAGGTCGTTGCTCCGCCGGGTCCGCCACTCGCGCCAGAGCCGCCCCGTCCGGGGCCGACCTCGCGGGGTGAGATGGCGCCGATGTGGGCTGGAGGTCGCGTCCCGTACCGGATCCGCGAGATGCAAGACAATCAGAGTTGGTGGATGCGCTTCTCGAGGTCGTCGCTGCCGAGGGGCCGGTCCTCGCGCACCGCGCATACCGCCTGATCCCTCAGGCGGCTGGCTTCCATCGCTTGGTCCCACCGTCGTGTCGCCGCTCAACAAAGCTGCCGTTCGTGCTGAACGGGATGGCCGCCTTGTCGCCGTGCCATCGGGCGTCGGCCACTCGCTCGCCGACCGGGTGCTCCGCCTGCCTAGCCAGGCGCCAGTCGTTGTTCGTGAGCGGGGTCCACGGGCCCTCGAGGAGATCCCGGCGTCGGAAATCAAAGCAGTCGCCCGTCAGCTCCGCGGTTCGAACATCTCGCCGACCGACCGCGCACTGATGAGAGACATCCTCAACGAATACGGGCGAGTTGGCCTCACGAAGCGGCCAGCGCCTACCTGGGGAGATGTCTCGGGGTAGTCACCCCACTCGGCCCGGAGCCACTCGAGCAACAGCCGATCTGGCCACAGCGACCGGCTCCCATTCTCCGCCCCTCGCCGCAGCCGAGAGCTCAACCTGAGCGCCCCACAAGGGCCGCTCCGGTTCCGGGTCGGCCATCGGTTCCAACTTCAGGCGGGTCCTTGCCGACACGATCGTTCGCGCGCAGACCCTAACCGCTGGGGCTCGCACCAGGCTGGCTACCGAGTGGCGCGACGAGGAGAACGAGGGTCACCGCTATGCGGTCGTCGGCGCAGCGAACTCAGCAGGTGCTCCGCGGGAGTGGAGCACGGTCGCCGCATCGTCTCGAGCACGCTCGAGGACTGGCCGGCTGCAGCTCGCGGCGCGGTCGTGGATGCGTCGTTCGCGCTGGTTGCGCCCGGGGTGCCCGATGATGCGGAGCCCCTGCTCGCACCGTGGCGGTCGGCGCTGCGCCCTGGCGGCGCTGAGCCCCCGATCCTCCCCGACAGGGCTGAGGGCGATCGGTGCCCGCACGGCAACGTCATCGGGAAATGCCCCTTCATCGCGTGCAAGGGCCACTTCCTTGTTGGGATGCCATTCGATGAGAACTGACGCGGCCGATCGATGCCGGCGACCTACATCGTCGAGAGGGATTAGGGGAGTGCGTTGAAGGCAGATACCGTCGACCTTGCGGCCATCTTCGGTCAGCCGGTTCATTACGTCGTCCCGCTCTACCAACGTCCATATGTCTGGACACGCGAGGAGCAATGGGAGCCGCTGTGGGAGGACGTGCGAAGGTCGCAGAGCGCCAACTCGACGCGACGCCTGCCAACGACAGCATCCCGCACTTTCTTGGCGCGGTCGTCCTCGAGCAGTCGTTGACCCAAGTTGGAATGATTGGCTCCCGGACGATCATCGACGGTCAGCAGCGACTGACTACCCTACAGCTCCTGATCGCTGCGGCTCGTTCGCTGGCGATCGAGCGGGACTTGGACGGCCCGCGGAAGATGTTCGAGAAGCTGCTGCTGAACGACGACTTTCTCGTGCGGAGGCCCGGCGACTAGTTCAAGGTCTTCCCGACGCAGCGGGACGAGACGCCGTTCCGTGAGGCCATGGGCGGTGACGGCGTCGTCGCTGCCACGGGCAGCCATCGCATGCATAAGGCGTATCGCTTCTTTCGATCCGCGGTGCGCGAGTGGGCCGCCGACGGACGCGATCCTCAGGAGTTCTCTCGGCGCTTGGAAGGGCTGAGCACGGCGATATGGAAGCGGCTGGTCATCGTTACGATCGATCTGGAGCCAGGTGACAACGCGCAAATCATCTTCGAGACGCTCAATGCTCGTGGCACACCACTACTCGCGGCGGATCTGATCAAGACCACCTGTTCCAGTTGGCAAGGCTGCAAGGAGAGCGGATCGAGGATCTCTACGAGCGGTACTGGACCACGCTGGACACCGACTGGTGGCGCGATGAGGTCCAGCAAGGCCGTCTGCGACGCCCACGGCTCGACATATTCCTCAACCACTGGTTGGCGATGTCGAGTGGGCGCGAAGTCGTATCACATCAACTCTTCCCCGAGTTCAAGCGCTATATCGGCGATGGGGACAAACGCGCCTCGGACGTGCTCGCCGATCTGTGTCGATATGGCCAGGTCTACGAGGCATTCGTGACCGAGCCGAGGACGACCGAGCTCGGGCAGTTCCTGTATCGCCTCGACACGATGGAGGTCACGACTGCGTATCCCGTTCTGTGTGGCTCCTGGGCCCCGATGGTCTCGCAGATCCCGAGGAGCAGCGCACGGCACTGAACGCCATCGAGAGCTGGCCGTCGACGGATGCTCGCCCGCCAGACGACCCAGAACTACAACAATGTCTTCCTCGCGCTGCTAAAGAGGATCCAGGAGGCGGCGCGATTGAGCGGCACTCGCCCTGCTGGATCCGATGTCGTTGACTACCTGGCCAGGCTCGCGGCGAGAGCCAGGCCTGGCCGATGGGCGCCACCGTTCGGGCAACTTGAAGACGCTCTCCGCATACACGGCCCTCCGCAGAGATCGCCTGCGCATGGTTCTGGAGGCCCTCGAGCAGGGCATTACTCAGGCCGGACCGAGAAGGTCGTGCTCCCGGTGGACCTCACCATCGAGCACGTTCTTCCGCAGGAATGGGGAACCCATCGGTCACTGCCGGATGGTGTTGATCCGTTCCAGGCCCCTCTCGAGCGCGATGTGGCCAAGCAGCGGTTCGCGACCTCACACTCGTGACCGGCCGATTGAAACCGAAATCCCCAATGTTCGTGGGCCGACAAACAGCTTCGCTTCGCGAGTATTCCGTGATGCGAATCCTCGCGGACATTCGCAACGCGGAGACATGGGACGAGGCGGCCATCGCGGACCGGGGAGAACGATCGACGGAGATCGCGCTCGCTGTGTGGCCGCGGCCATACGAGACGATCGCATCGACGCTTCCGAGTCCTCCATCGAACCGACCGATCCGTCCACCCTGCCGGGCCGCCAGATCCTGAGGACCGGACGCGTTCGCGCCCCTCTTGCCATCGCGGACGAGGTCGGAGTTGGAACGGCGTTCAGGCGAATCATCAGCGTCTGCCGGGAGGCTGGCCTCCACCCACGCCCCGATCGCCTCAGCGTGATGTTTGCTCCTCCGAGTCACCGTCGGATGTTCCTGTTCACCGTATGGCCGCAGTGGGAAAATGGTGGGTCATTCCGCGTCTGGAAGTTCCCAGTGCGTTCGCGCGCTGGCTGCCGGGCGTGTCTCCGGACACTGCGCAGTCGGTCCTCGGTACGTCAGAAGGCGCAGGCGTCTGCTCGCATCTGAAACGGACGTGTTCTTGGCTGCAATTCGAGACCTCACCTCGCAACTTCGTGCGTCCGCTGAGGAGCGACGAGAAGCATTGCTTGGGCTGGGCGTTGATGGCCTTGAAGCCGTCCCCGAGGGCGTGTTGCGACTGATCGATCAGCGTGCCGGCGGTATGCCCGAGATGCCGCTGCGGTTTGAGGCCATTGCGGCCGCGCTGGAGGGTGTGTTTCTCCGTCCGCAGAAGAGCAAGTACGAGCCTTGGTACTTTCAGGTTCGTCATCCTCGATTCGCAGGTCGTCGTTTACACGCACCCGCGACCCGGAGAAGTTCGAATTGAGTACCAGCTTCCGGATCGCACGATACGTACGGGCTTGCCACGGTCGCGACAGCTTCCACGGGATCGTCCTACGGCACGAAGCGGAGACGACCTCGATGTTGCGGCGAGGCCTGCTGCGCGATGCCCTGGCACGCGGGGACTAGCTGTGCAACTGACGATGGCCGCTCACACCGTGGCCGCGGTTTTCTGGCGCAGTCTCTCATAGGGGGTCTGGCCGCCGAGGCCTCCGTGGGGACGGTCGAAGTTGTAGAAGTCCTCCCACTCCTGGAGGCGTTGGGCGAACAGACCTGACTCGTCGATCACGACGCCGCCGAGGAGCTTGTAGAACTCGTCGGCGTCGATCCGGTGCGACCGCTCGACCTTGCCGTTGAGCCGGGGGGTCGCAGGCCGGATGTAGACGTGGCCGATCCCCCGGTCGAGCACGTGGTAGTGGAATCCGGACTGGAACTCGGCCCCATTGTCGGTCTGGATCGTCTCGACCCGGAACGGCAGCCGAGCGAGGACCTCGTCGAGGAACCGGATCGAGGTCGCCTGGTTGCACCGGTCGTAGGCGCGCAGGACCCGGATCCGGGTGCAGTCGTCGATCGCCGTGTACTGGTAGAACTTGCGCCGCGACCCGGGCAGCGGCGCGATGAACTTGACGTCGATCTGGACGCGGGAGCCCGGCTGGGGCCGCTCGTAGCGCTTCCAGCGGTCCTTGTGGCGACGGTACCGCTGGTTCGCTGGCAGCCGGCTCATGTCAAGGCGCTTGAGGATCCGCCAGATCCCCGACGGGCTGACCCGCAGGTCGTGGTATCGCTCGAGGTACATCGCGATCTTGTGCGGCCCGAAGTGGTAGGTCCGGCGCAGGTAGACGATCTTGCCCACGACCTCGGCCCGCGTGGCGTTGGGGCTCGTGTGGGGCCTCGAGCTGCCGTCCCGCAGTGCCGCGACACCGCCCTCCTCGTACCGCCGCAGCCACTTGTAGTACGCCTGCCGCGTGATCCCGTAGTAGCGGCACGTCTTGCTGACGTTGCCGGTCACCTCCTGCGCGTGGCGGATCACCGCCAGGCGGTGCGCAGCTCGCCGGTCGAGCTCTCGGTCGGTCATCGGTCCTCCTCGCTCCCGGAGGCCCCAATGTGTACACGACGTCCGTCAGTTCTATAGCTAGCCCGGCACAACCGGCGTGTCAGCTGCCCGCCCTCTCCCCGGCGGGGGGAGCGGAGCATTGAGGCTCGGCGGCGACGAAGCGCCTGACGGGGTGCCTCCGAGCGGTCTAGGCTGATAGGCCATGGGGGCAGCAACGATCCGCATCTTTCTCGCCGACGGGACGCCGCTGGGCGTCCGGATCGTCGAGAAGTCGAACTGGACCGGACGGGGTATCGACTTCGCGCGTGCTGACTGGCTCAGGGCCCGGACGCGCGATGACTTCGCCCGCCGGGCGTGTACGTGCTGACGGGTGTCGGCGATGACGGACTGGCGCGGGTGTACATCGGCGAGGCGGACGTACTCCTGACGCGCATCAACCAGCACTTCAGCGGCCCGGGCGCGAAGGAGTTCTGGACGCGCGCCGTCGCCTTCACGAGCAAGGACGAGAACCTCAACAAGGCCCACGTCCGGTATCTCGAGTCACGTCTGGTCGCGCTCGCGCAGGCTGCGAAGCGGGCGAAGATCGAGAACGCAGCCACGCCGGCGCCCCCACGCTATCCGAGTACGACCGAGCGGAGGCCGAGACCTTCCTCGAGGAGTTGCTGTCGATCTACCCCCTGCTCGGCATCGACGCATTCATCCCGCCACCCACGGCCGGCCGCGCAACCGCTCCACCTCAAGGGCGAGGCGATCGTGCGCACGGCCAGGAGGCGGCCGAGGGTTCATCGTGTACGAGGGCTCGCCCGCCGCCAAGAGCGAGGTCCAAGTCCCTCCACGACTACGTGCGGGCCTGCGCACGCATTGATCCCAACGGGGTCCTGATCCCCGACGCCCTCGCTCCAGCGTAACTCAGGACTACACCTTCAACTCACCCTCGACGGCGGCGGCCGTGATGCTCGGTCGATCTCGAATGGCCGCGTGGAATGGAAGGACGCCGACGGGAAGACGCTCAAGGCCCTCCAGGAGGCTGCGGCCGGATGACCGAGGCCCGGCGACGATCAACAACCACGCGGGCCTCATCTGGTCGATCGCCGACCTGCTCCGCGGCGACTACAAGCAGTCCGAGTACGGGCGGGTCATCCTGCCGCTCGTCGTGCTGCGCCGGCTCGACTGCGTCCTCGAGCCCACGAAGCAGCAGGTCCGCGCCCGCCTCGCAGCCCTCGAGGGCCGCGTCGAGAACGTCGGCCCGATCCTCCAGGCGATCACGGGCATCGAGGTCTACAACACCAGCCCGCTGACCCTCAAGAAGATCCTCGCCGACCCGTCCCAGGTCGCCGGCAACCTCCGGGCCTGGATCGCCGCCTTCGACGAGGAGACCCGCGACGTTGTCGAGAAGTTCGACTTCGACGCCCAGATCGGGCGGCTCGACCGGGCGAAGCTCCTCTACCTCGTCCTGGCGAAGGTCACCGAGGTCGATCTCCATCCCGACGCCGTCAGCAACGTCGAGATGGGCTACCTCTACGAGGAGCTGATCCGCCGCTTCTCGGAGCTGTCGAACGAGACGGCCGGCGAGCACTTCACGCCCCGCGAGGTCATCCGCCTCATGGTCGATCTCCTCTTCATCGAGGACGACGAGGCGCTGCGGACGCCGGGCATCGTGCGGACCATGCTCGACCCCGCCTGCGGCACCGGCGGGATGCTCTCGGTCGCCGCCGAGTACCTCCGCGAGCTGAACCCCGGCGCCACGGCTCGAGGGCTACGGCCAGGAGCTGAACGCCGAGACCTACGCCATCTGCCGCTCCGACATGATGCTGAAGGGCCAGAAGGCGTCGAACATCCGCCTCGGCAACAGCTTCAGCGAGGACGCCTTCAAGGGCGCTCGCTACGACTACCTCCTCGCCAACCCGCCGTTCGGCGTCGAGTGGAAGAAGGTCGAGCGCGAGATCCGCGACGAGCACGACAAGCTCGGCTTCGGCGGTCGCTTCGGGGCCGGCCTGCCGCGCATCAACGACGGCTCGTTCCTCTTCCTCCAGCACATGATCAGCAAGCTCAAGCGGCCCGAGGAGGGCGGCGGCCGGCTCGCCATCGTCTTCAACGGCTCGCCGCTCTTCACCGGCGGCGCGGGCTCGGGCGAGAGCGAGATCCGGCGCTGGATCATCGAGAACGACTGGCTCGAGGGCGATCGTCGCCCTGCCCGACCAGCTCTTCTACAACACCGGCATCAGCACCTACTTCTGGATCGTCACCAACCGCAAGAAGCCCGAGCGCCGGGGCAAGGTCCAGCTCGTCGATGCCCGCGAGCTGTTCACGAAGATGCGGAAGAGCCTCGGCAACAAGCGCAACGAGATCGGCCCCGACCAGATCGCCGAGATCACCCGCCTCTACGGCGCGTTCGAGGAGAACGAGCGGGTGAAGATCCTCCCGAACGAGTCCTTCGGCTTCCAGCGGATCACGGTCGAGCGCCCGCTCCGCCTCCGCTACGAGGTCACCGAGGCGACCCTGCCGCACGGTCGAGGCCTCGGCGGGCTGGGCGAAGCTGACCGAGCCCGAGCAGCAGTCGCTCGTGGGTCGCCTCGAGGCGCTCGACGGCTCTCGACATCCGACGGACCGAGGCGAGGTCGCGACCGAGCGCTCGGCCTGCTCCCGAAGGCCATCGAGAAGGCGGTCTGGGACGCGCTCGCGTACGCGACCCCGACGCCCCGGTCATCGCCGACCGCAAGGGGCAGCCCGAGCCCGACCCGGACCTCCGCGACAACGAGAACGTCCCGCTGCCCGGGCCGGTCGAGGGGTACGACGAGGACCCGACCGAGCGCCTCGCCTCGCCGCCGTACCGCGCCGCCGTCGATGCCTACATGGCGGCGGAGGTCCTCCCGTTCGTCCCCGACGCCTGGGTGGACCACGCCAAGACGAAGATCGGCTACGAGATCCCGCTCACCCGCCAGTTCTACCGCTACGTCCCGCCGCGCCCGCTCGAGGAGATCGACGCCGAGATCAGGGCGCTCGAGGAGGAGATCCAGCGGCTGCTCCGCGAGGTCACGGCGTGACCGGTCCAGCCGCTCCGCAGGGTGTCGAGGTCGTCACTGGCTGGCACCCCCGACGTCGGAGCCCGACGAACTGGGACGGCGACGGTCGCTTGGGCGACGCCCATCGACTGGGGCAGGCTCGAACGGCTCACGGATCAGCGAGACACAACGGACCATCACGACCGAGGGGGTTGCGCACGGGACGACTCGCTCGTGCCGTGCCGGCTCCCTGATCGTCTCGACTCGGCGCACCCATCGGGTGTCGTCGGGCGACGAGATCCCGATGGCTTTGAACCAGCGGCTGTCCGCGCCTGGTGCCGCGGACCGACTCGACGCGCGGCTCTTCCGCTACCAGCTTCGGTCGTCGGGCGGGCAACGTCAGGCGCGAGGCCGAGGGAGCACGTTCGTCGAGTGTCAACGCGACGCCTTGCGTCCTATTCCGCTGGCGGTGCCCCCCTGTCGGGTACAGCGTGCGATCGCCGACTACCTCGACGCCGAGACGGCGCGCATCCGACGCCCTTATCGCGAGCCGTCGGCGGATGATCGAGCTTCTCCGGGAACGGCGGTCGGCGGTGATCGCAGATCTCACGGGTGGTGACTCGGGCACCGGAGAAGCTGCCGGTCGGCACCCAGTTGAAGTTCGCGGTCGGGCGACCCACGAGCGGCAACCGGGATCGACTCATTCACGAGCGATGACTCGGGGATACCGTGCCTGCGGGGCCTGAACATCAAGCCAGGCTGGGTCGATCAGGCCAACCTCATGCGGATCAGCGAAGCCGACAACCGCGAGCATCGTGCCACGATCCTGCACGCGGGTGACGTGGTGATCGTCCGATCTGGGAACGCAGGCACGGCGCCGTGGTGCCCCCAGAACTCGTTGGCGGCGAACTGCGTCGACCTGGTCATCGTCCGACGATCAGCGAACGTCGAGCCCAGGTACCTCGAATACCCTCTCAACTCGCCGCAGCACCAACGCAAGCTGAGATGGGCGTATTCGGCGCACCCTACCCACTTCAACGCGGTCGAGATCGCTGAGTCTGGCCTTGCTCATCCCGCCAGTTGCGAGCAGCGAGCCCTGTGTCTCAGCTCGAGGAACGGACGAGACGGAGCGACAGCACGGTGGAGGCAATGCAGCGTCAGGTCGCCACTCCTGCTCGAGCGCCGCCAGGCCCTCATCACCGCTGCCGTCACCGGCCAGCTCGACATCCCCGGAGTCGCCGCGTGAAGCCCGACGAGCGCGGCTTCGAGGACGCGATCACCGGCTCGCTCGTCGAGGCCGGCGGGTACCGGGTCTGCAAGTGGGGCACGAAGCCCGAGTGGGCGGGCGACTTCAACCCGAAGCTGGGCCTCGACACGGCGGAGCTGCTCGCCTTCATCGCGGAGACCCAGCCGGCGGCCTGGAAGCGCCTCCTCGAGGTCCACGACGGCCCGGACGGCGTCCTCCAGCAGTTCGGCGACCGCCTCGCCAAGCAGCTCGACGAGCGGGGCGCGGTGGATGTCCTGCGCCACGGCGTCAACGACCACGGGATCGAGGTCCGGCTCGCGTTCTTCAAGCCCGCCCACGGCCTGACGCCCGAGCTGACCGAGCGGTACCTCGCCAACCGCCTGACCGTCACCCGCCAGCTCCCCTACGAGGCCGGCGGCCACGAAGACGCTCGACCTGTGCCTGTTCGTCAACGGCATCCCGGTCGCGACGGCGGAGCTGAAGAACCCGCTCACCCACCAGACCGTCGAGCACGCGAAGAAGCAGTACCGGGAGGACCGGGACCCGGCGAACGTGACCCTCGGGCGTCGGGCGCTCGTCCACTTCGCCGTGGACCCGAACCTCGTCGAGATGACGACCAGGCTCGAGGGCCTCAAGACCCGGTTCCTCCCGTTCAACCGTGGCGACGCGGGCGGGAAGGGCAACGCCCCCGACCCGACCGGCCACCGGACCCGCTACCTGTGGGAGGAGATCTGGGCGCGGGACGCCTGGCTCGACCTCCTGGGCCGCTTCATCCACGTCGTGCCGGGCGAGGGGCCGACCCACGCGGCGAAGCTCAAGGCGGGCTCGGTCATCTTCCCCCGCTACCACCAGTGGGACGCCGTCCGCCGGCTGGAGGCGACCGCCCGCGCCGAGGGTCCCGGCCACTCGTACCTCGTCCAGCACTCGGCGGGCTCGGGCAAGAGCAACACCATCGCCTGGCTCGCCCACCGGCTCATGTCGCTCCACGGGACCGACGACAAGCCCGTCTTCGACAAGGTCGTCGTCATCACCGACCGGGTGATCCTCGACCGCCAGCTCCAGGAGACGATCTACCAGTTCGAGCATGCGACCGGCGTCGTCGCCCGGATCGACCAGGACAGCGCCCAGCTCGCGGCGGCCCTCGCCGGCGAGCAGAGCCGGATCGTCATCACGACGCTCCAGAAGTTCCCCTTCATCCTCGACAAGGTCACCGACCTCGGGCAGCGCCGGTTCGCGGTCATCGTGGACGAGGCCCACTCCTCGCAGACCGGCGAGGCCGCCAAGGACCTCAAGGCCGCCCTCGGCGCGGCGTCCGCCGAGGCGCAGCTCGAGGCTGCGGAGGGCGCGGAGGCGGCGGACGTGCCGGCGGACCCGCAGGACGCCCTCGCGGCGACCGTGGCCGCCCGTGGACGCCAGCCGAACCTCTCGTTCTTCGCCTTCACCGCGACCCCCAAGGCCCGGACGCTCGAGCTGTTCGGGCGGCAAGAACCTCGACGGCAACTACGCGCCCGTTCCACCTCTACTCGATGCGCCAGGCCATCGAGGAGGGCTTCATCCTCGACGTGCTCGCCAACTACACGACCTACGCGACGTACTGGAAGGTCGGCAAGGCGGTCGCGGACGATCCCGAGTACGACATCCGCAAGGCGCGGCGCTCCATCGCCCGCTTCGTCTCGCTCCACCCCCACAACCTCGCCCAGAAGGCCGAGGTCATCGTCGAGCACTTCCGCGAGCACACCCGCCACAAGATCGGCGGCAAGGGCAAGGCGATGGTCGTCACCTCGTCCCGCCTCCACGCGGTCCGCTACAAGCAGGCCATCGACGCCTACATCGCGCGAGAAGGAGTACGCCGACACCAGGGCGCTCGTGGCGTTCTCCGGGCGCGTCGATGACGCCGGCCTCGAGTTCACCGAGTCGGGCATGAACGGCTTCCCCGAGAGCCAGACGGCGGTGCGCTTCAACGAGCCCGCGTACGGCGTCCTGATCGTGGCCGAGAAGTTCCAGACCGGCTACGACCAGCCGCTCCTGCACACGATGTTCGTGGACAAGACGCTCGTCGGGCTCGCCGCCGTCCAGACCCTCTCGCGGCTCAACCGGATCCACCCCGAGAAGACCGACACGTTCGTCCTCGACTTCCGCAACGAGGCCGACGACATCACCGAGGCGTTCAAGCCCTGGTACGAGACGACGGTCGCCATCCCGACCGACCCGAACCTCCTCTACGACCTCGCCGACCGGCTGCTCGCGCTCCAGGTCCTCGACGACGCCGAGGCGCGGGCGGTGGCGGCGATCATCGCGGACCGGACCAAGAAGGTCGGCGACCACGGCCTGGTCCACGCGCTGCTGGCCCCCGCCGTCGAGCGGTTCAAGGCGAAGTCACCCGACGAGCAGCTCGAGGTCCGCGACGCCCTCGACCAGTACGTCCGCGCCTACTCGTTCCTCTCCCAGGTCGTGGACTTCGGCGATGTCGCGCTCGAGGCGCTCTACCTCGCGAGCCGCGCCCTGCTCGCCCTGCTGCCGACGGACGGCGGCGGTCGGCTCGACCTCGGGTCGGAGGTGGAGCTGACCCACCTGCGCCTCGAGAAGACGAGCGAGGGCGGCATCACCCCTGACCACGGAGTCGGAGAGCTGACGGCGATCTACTCGGGCCAGGGCAAGGAGGCCGAGGAGGAGAAGGAGCACCTCTCGACGATCATCGAGGTCCTCAACGAGCGCTTCGGCCTCCTGCTCGGGACGGCCGACCAGCTCTTCTTCGACCAGATGGAGGCGACCTGGCTCGGCGACGAGCAGCTCGTCGCCCAGGCCCGCGCCAACCCCATCGAGAACTTCCGGCTGGTGTTCGCCGACGCCTTCATGAAGAGCATCGTGGGCCGGATGGACGACAACGCCGACATCTTCCGCCAGATCCTCGACGACCCGGCGTTCCAGGCGGTGGTGATGGACCACTACCTCCAGCGGGTGTTCGAAGCGGCGCGAACCGGCGCGACGCAACGCGATGCCTGAGCTCGAACGTGACCCCGAGGACGTAACCGACGCCTCCGACTCGCCGCCCAAGCGCGATCACGCCTGGATCCTGCCGGCGCACAGCCTGCTCGACGCCGGGGAGGCTCCCTCGCCGGCGATGGCCGGCAACCAGGCCGCCATCCACGCCTGGAACGAGGAGCAGATCGTCCGCAAGCTCGCGAGCTTCGACATCGAGGCGCGCATCGTCGGCCGCAATGCGGGTCCCGTCGTGACCCAGTACGAGGTCCAGCCTGCGCCGCACATCAAGGTCAGCCGGATCGAGGGGCTGTCGGACGACCTCGCGATGGCGCTGGCCGCGCGGAGCATCCGGATCGAGGCCCCGATCCCGGGCAAGAGCGCGGTGGGCATCGAGATCCCCAACAAGGAGTTCAACGTCGTCGCGCTGCGGCGGATCCTGGACGAGGTCGACTTCGCCGCATCCGGATCGCGGCTCACGTTTGCCCTGGGCCGGGACGTGGCGGGCACCGCGCAGGCCGTGGATCTCGCCAGGATGCCCCACCTGCTGATCGCGGGCGCCACGGGCTCGGGCAAGAGCGTGATGGTGAACGCGCTGATCACGAGCCTGCTGTGCAACGCGACGCCCGACGATGTACGGCTGATCCTGACGGACCTCAAGCGGGTCGAGCTCGCCGGCTACAACGGGCTGCCGCACCTGATGGTCCCGGTGATCACCGAGCCCGAGCGCGCCAAGTCCGCCCTCAAGTGGGCCGTGAACGAGATGGAGGCCCGCTACCGGCGGTTCGCCGGCGCGACCTCCCGCAACATCAAGGGCTTCAACGAGACCCGCATCGATCCGGCCGACCGGCTGCCGTACATCGTGATCGTGATCGACGAGCTGGCCGATCTCATGATGCGCGAAGGCAAGAACATCGAGGACCCGATCCTTCGAGCTCTCTCGCAACGGCCGCGCCGCGGGCGTCCATCTGGTGATCTCGACTTCTCGTCCCACTGCGCCCGTCGTGATTGGACTCGTGAAGTCGAACCTCGTCAGCCGGATCGCCTTCGCGATGGCGAGCCAGATCGACTCGCGCACGATCCTCGATGCCCCCGGCGCGGAGGACCTGATCGGCCGCGGCGACATGCTCTACCAGCCGTCCGACCTGCCGCGCCCGATGCGGCTCCAGGGCGTGTTCGTGTCGGATCCGGAGATCGGCCGGGTGACCCAGCACTGGCGTGACCAGATCGAGGACCCGCGCTACGACCTCTCGATCATCGATACCGCAACAACGAGTCGACGGGCTCGACTCGCACGACCTGGCCGACCGGCTGCTGCCGGATGCCGTCGCGGTCGTCCGGGAGTACGATCGTGCCTCGGCGTCGTTGCTCCAGCGGCGTCTGCGAATCGGGTACGCCCGGGCGGCCCGGATCATCGATCAGCTCGAGGCACGGGGGTATGTTGCCCCTTTCGACGGATCGAATGCGCGGGTGGTACTCCGCAACGAGGCACCGTCTGAGGGCAGCGCCTTCCATGACCACGTCGAGCCAACGCAAGAGGGGGCGGCCAGACGCCGCGAGCGCCATGCTTCCAGACTGGGCCGAGCGGCTGGTCGGTCAGCGGCACGAGGGTGTCTCTCGTCGGCCGTCGGGCTCGCATTGCTTGTGCACGTTCTAAAGGCACGCTGACGATACCGGTACGCCCAGCCTGTTGCCGGATCAGCGCCTCGCAGGCAGCGGGCGTTGGCATGGCGTAGGGACCGCAATTGCGAGAGCGTTCATGAGCGGCAACTCGACCGAATGACTACAGCCGCTCGTAGTCGACGGCGTTGACGGCCCCCCATACTCCACCACCATGACCCGTGGGGACGACGCAGAGCGCCTGGTCACTGAGCGCTCCCGAGCGCCTGCGCGCCGCGCTGCCGCCCGAGTACCACCTGTACCCCAACGTCGAGTGGACCGGGCCGATGCGCGACAGGGGGCCGGCCGAGGACGGCGAGGCGGACCTCGTCATCGCCCATCCGGAGCATGGCCTGCTCGTCCTCGAGGTGAAGTCGGGCGAGCCCTCCCGCGACCACGAGGGCCGCTGGTGGCTCGGCGGGCTGCCGCTCGATCACTCGCCGTTCGAGCAGGCGATGCGAAGCCAGCACCAGCTCCTCCGCAAGCTCGAATCGCTGCCCGACTGGCCGGTGCGTCCCGGTGGTGGCGGCCCGCGCTCCCCGCACGCCGGCCATGGCGTCGCGTTCCCGTCGGTCGATCTCGGGAGCCTGCCACCGGGTCACGTCCTGCTCGGGCCCGACGCGCCGCGCGAGATCGTGCTCGATGCCGAGGCACTGGAAACGCCCGAGTCCACCCGCGCCTGGGTCGAGCGCGCGTTCGGCTACGTCGTCGGTGACGGCAGCCGGGGCTGGTCGCTGGACGAGACTGGGATGCGCCTGCTCGACGAGCTCCTGGCCCCGACGGTGGAGCTCCACCGCCTGGTGCGCGGCCGGATCGTCGACGACGCGCCGATACTCCTGCAGGCATCAGGGCAGCAGCTGTTCGTGCTCGGGCAGTTCCGCCAGCGCCGGGTGGAGGTCATCGGCCCCGCCGGGTCCGGGAAGTCGATGCTCGCCTCCGAGAAGGCCCGCCGGCTCGCCCGGGAGGGGTACCGGACGCTGCTCGTGTGCTTCAATCAGCGCCTCGCCACGACGATGATGACCGACCTCGCCGACGCGATCGCCGGCGGCCACCTCGAGGTCACCACGTTCCACCGGCTGTGCGAGCGGCTGGGCCAGACCGCCGGCGTCCTGCCCCCCCGTCCCGACCCGATCCCGCAGGCGTGGTGGGACGACACGCTGCCGGACGCCCTGTCCGATGCCGTGGACGCGCTGCCCGGCGAGCGGTACAACGCGATCGTCGTCGACGAGGGCCAGGACTTCGAGCGCGGCTGGCTGGACACCCTCGACTTCCTGCTCTTCGAGCCGGGCGAGGGCACGCTGTGGGTGTTCCACGATCCCGGTCAGGCGCTGTTCCGGCCGGATGTCGTGGGCGGGCTGGGCCTCCACCAGATCGACCTCCACGAGAACTGGCGCAACCCGGGCTCGGTGGCCGGCCTGGCGGCGCGCTTCTACCGCGGCGGCGAGGCGATCCTCGCGATCCGCGAGGGCGGCGAGAAGCGGCACCGGGTGGTCGCGGCCGCGCCCGGGCGGCCCACGCTCGAGACGTTGCGCCGCGTCCTGCACCAGCTGGTCGAGGTCGAGCGGGTGAAGCCGTGGGACCTGGTCGTGCTGTCCGGCGGGTCGGCGAAGAACAGCGAGGTCTGGCGAACCCGGGAGTTCGGCAATGTCGTGCTGTGGAACGAGGCGATCGACGACGAGGGGGAGTCGAAGGGGCTGCCGCCCGAGAATGTCCCGGCCGAGCCCGACGACGTCGTCCTGTTCGAGTCGGTGCGCCGCTTCAAGGGCCTCGAGCGGCCGGTCGTGGTGCTGGTCGAGCTGCCGGCGTCGGGCTCCCGCCTCGACGAGCTGCTCTACGTGGCCCTGACGCGGGCGACCACGGAGCTCGTCGTCATCACGCCGCCGGAGCTGGTCGCCCGTCTGTCCTGACTGCCTCCACGCTTGCTCGGCAGGCCTACGCTCGCTCGGAGGAACAACAACGCCAGGTCGGCACTGCTCCGCTGACGCCGATCGGAACGCACGCTTGCCGGCAGGAGCTGAGCGTCCCTTACCTGAGGGGTTCGAATCCAAGAGCCACGATCAGTTCGACCAGACGCTCGCTACCCTGCGGCGTGAGGTGGAACTCGTCCGCCTGGACGTCACCGGCGGCGACCGGATCCCGTTCGCCGTCCGGGCCGGTGAAGGCCTCGTAGGCCCGGACGAGCGGAATCCCATGCCGGGCTGACGCGTCCGCGACGGCCTGGTTCATGGCCTGCCACGCCGGCCGGACGGTGTCGTAGATGCCCAGGTTGTGGAGCGTCGGCCACAGGAATTGCCACACATCCGTGACCCGGATGATCGCTTCGGACGGATCGCGCAGAGCGACGAGCTCGGTGAAGATGGCGTCAGTTTCAGCCCGGTACGTAGCCGGGATCTCGGCCCAACAGGGTTCGAGCTCGCTAGACGACCGGTCGAGCCCCTTGCAGGTGTCATTCAGGATCCCGAACGGGACATCGAACAGGATCACGTCCGCGTCACGGAGGTCCTGCCTCAACACCTCGTCTGTCTGCAGGCGCGCCAGCAGGTCGGCGCTACGCTCGCCGCCGTTGCCGCGGTACTTCGCAATGTCCGGGTTGATCCAATCGTGCACCTCCAGGATGACGCCGAGCTCCTGTTCCAGACGGCTCACGATCTGCGATTTCGGATGGAGCAGGACGGAGTCGCCCATCAGGACCAGGTTCCAGGTCGGAGCCGCGCTTGTCGTCGGTTCACTCGCCTGAGTCGGCGCGGCGGTCAGGGACGGTGGCACCGCGGTCACGGGCGGTGGCGCCGCGGTCGTCGAGATGGGAGCCTGGGTCGGCGTCCCGCTCGGCGAGCCGGAAGCCTGGCAGGCCGCGAGGAGCATCACGGCGGCGGCGACCAGGACTCGAGAGAGGCGCGGTCTCATGACGACCTCCTGACCGGGATGCCCGGTCGCTAGCGGATGCGGGACACTACGTAGTCCCCGCTCGAGACCCAGACCGACCCGTCGGGCGCGACGGACAGCTGCTCGAAGGACACGTCCTCGAGCTCCTGGGTCCACTCGCCACCGCGGAACGTCCAGATGCCGCGCCCGGCAACGAGGATGGAGCCGTCAGGGTGCTCGGCGAGGGCCACCACCCGCGAGGCCGTGTCGAGCAGGACGGTCCAGGCGCCGTCAGCGAACCTCGCGACGAAGGATCTGGTGGTAGGCCCTTCCGGCGTCGCCCACTCCTCGCCCGCCACCCAGAGCGAGCCGTCCGATGCCACGAGCAGGTCGTTGACTCGGAGCTCACCGTCCTCGGGCGACGGCGCACCGAGCGGGTTCTCGAGGGTCCACGCCTGACCGTCGAACCGCGCCAGGCCGGTGCCATTGCAGTCGGTCGGCCCGGGGCCCTTCGTGCACCGCACTGCGTCCGATCCGGCCCAGATCGCCCCATCGCCACCGACCGCGACGGAGGTCACCAAGTCCTGCGGAGCCCGGTCCAGACTGTCGAAACGCCATGTCGATCCGTCGGGCCTCAGGGCGACGACGCCGCCGAACCCGGCAGCCACCCACACCGTGCCATCAGCCGCGGGGACGATCTGGACAGCTTCAAACAGCTCGGCGCCGTCGAGCACGCTCATCCATGCCCCGTCACGGAAGACCTTGACCCAGCCCTCTTCCCCGGCCCACAGCGACCCGTCCGGCCCGAACGCGAGCGATTGAACCGACGACGCCGGTGACCCTGGGGACGCATCGCGCTCCCAGGCCCCGGTCCGAAGCCTCCAGACCCCGGCAGGACCGAAGTAACCGCTGCCCGCCACCACATCCTCGGCCGAGACGGCAGCGAGTGTCAGGACCCACCCCGGGCCGGCCTCGGACCAGATGCGATCCCAAACCTCGCCGGTGAGGCGGAGAACGCCACCGTCCGAGGCGAAGACGACGCCGTCGCCAGCAGCGCCCACGAGCGCCCACCCACCAAAGTTCTCGAAATCGGATGGGAGGTCGAGCTCTTGCCACGTCGCGCCCTTGAGCACGGCGATCCGAGGCACACCCGAGCCCTCGTCCGAGGCGACCCAGACGGAACCGTCGGGACCGACCGAGACGGAGGAGATAAGACTGCTGCCTGACCCGAAGGGGAGCTCTCCGGTCCACGCGCTGCCATCGAACCGGGCCAGCCCACTCTCGGTTCCGAACCACATGGATCCGTCCGCGGATGAGGCGATCGAGCGGACCATCGAGCGGACCAGGCTCCCAGCCTGCGGGTCGCTCCAGCCGCCTTCGTCGTGCATCGCCACGCCGAGCCCGGCGGGGCCCGGGTACTGGTACAGACCCACCCACAGCCGCCCGCGCGCGTCGAAGCCGATCTCCCCGGGGAGGGCATCGAAGGTCCAGGGCAGGCTCGTCCACGCGGCGCCGTCACCATGGAAGACGCCCTGTTCCGTGGTCACCCACAGCTGCCCGTCCGGCCCCTCCGTGGCATCCATCACGGAACCCGTGCCCGAGACCCCAGGTGGGGCCTCTACGACATCGGTGAAGGTCTCACCGTCAAAGAGACGGAGCGTCGTAGCATCGAACATCCAGACCCCGCCGGATCGCGATGGCGCCAGTCCCACGGCCGCCCCAAACGCTGCGTCGTCGGCGAGCGACCACTCGCGGACCGAACCATCCGGGTCGACCCGCAGCAGCCCGCTCGAGAAGAGCACCCAGGCGCTGCCGTCGGACCCGACCGCGAGAGCCGATGTGCTCGCGAGCGAGACCACTTGCCCGGACGGCGTGATGACGCCGGTCGGCTGGAGTCCGGCTGGGTGCCGGTCGGTGGTCTCCGACGGAGGCGACGGCGCTGCGGTCACGGTCGCCTCGGCGGTCGGCGCCGGCAGGACGGCGAGCTCGTTGACACTGCGGAGGAGCTCGGAACCGACGAAGGCAGCCGAGGCGGTGGCCGCGAGAAGCAGGCCGACGAGGGCCACGATCCAGACCAGACGCTGGACCGGAGCCTGGCGGGCTGGCGGCAGCAGCAGCGTCCACCAGGGCCGTCCCACCCGGGGAGTCTCCGCCGCCGTCCTGATGATCGCCTCACCAAGACCGATCGGGAGGGGATGGTCGGCGCGGCGCTCGAGCACGGTCTCGATCATCGCGTCGGTCAGGATGGGATGGCTGTTCATCGGAGCTCGACCTCCAGCGCTCGCTCGAGGGCCTGACGTGCCGCATGGAGGCGTGACTTTGCCGTGCCGGTCGGGATGCCGAGGTCCGCAGCGATCTCGGTCAGGGCCTGGTGCTCCAGGTGGTGGCGGACGAGGATCGACCGCTGGTCGATCGACAGTCGCTCGAAGGCCCGCTCGAGCGCATCGCTCGAGGCAGCCTGCTCATCGGGTGCGGGATCCCTCGTCTCAACGCCTTCGAGCGGATCGAACAGATCGGTGGTCGGGATCTCCCGCAACGAGCGGCGGCGTCTGCTGCGCAGGACCTGGCGGCAGGCATTCATGATGATCCGGCCGAACCAGGCATCGAAGTTGGCGGGATCCCGCAGTCGCGGCAGGTTGCGCCACGCCTGGACGAAGGACTCCTGCGTCGCGTCGTGACCATCAGCCTCGTTGCCCAGGATGGCGCAGGCGGTCCGGTAGGTGTGGTGAAGTCGCTCCTCGACAAGCACCTCGAAGGCGTAGCTGTCGCCGGCGCGGGCCTGCTCGACGTGGGTGATCAGGGCGGACCTGCGCGCCATGAGGAGCGGGTCTGGCGCCATCACGGCGGCGGGACTTGCGGCCGACTCGCGGGTGCTCGCCACCGGGGGTACCCCCGCCGACATCCCGCCTCGTCGAAACATCTCGCCGAAGACCTCATCCTGCGCCGGGAGGATCCGACCGCCTGGTGGACCGGACCGGGTTGTGCCCCGCATCGCCTTCCAGTGAATCCGATGCCGCAGGCGTGCCCCGGGTTCAGGTTGTCGACCAGGCCGGCACCGGAAGTCTCCGATGGCACGCGAATGCCATGAAGTGCCACCCGTCGCGAACGGATCCCGAGGCAGACGAGTCAGTGCGCCGGTTCAAAGGGCTCGAGCGGCCGGTCGTGGTGCTGGTCGAGCTGCCGGCGTCGGGCAACCGCCTCGACGAGCTGCTCTACGTGGGCCTGACGCGGGCGACCACGGAGCTCGTGGTCATCACGCCGCCGGAGCTGGCCGCGCGCCTGTCCTGAACGCCTCCGCGCCTGCTCGGCGGGCCTACAATGGCAGGCATGCACGGCAAGCGCCGAGACCCACTGCCGGGCTGGTGGCCGAGCCGAATCCTGCTCGCGATCGGCATCGTGTCGGTCGTGGTGATCCTGCTCGGGGTGCTGGCATCGTTCGGACCCCCACCCGGCCTGGGCGAGAGTTGGCCCGTGGCATTCGGGCCGCTGTCGATCCCGTCCCGCATCGCGATCCCGATCGCGGCCCTAGCGGGAGCGCTCGCCGGGCTGACCAGGATGATCCGCATCTACCGCGGTCCGAGCGACGAGCCGCCGCCCTGGCGCTACCGGGACCGGGCCCGTTGAGCTGCGAGTGGAGCCGGCCTGACGGCGTGGCGGCCGCCGGTATCGAGTCGTGTCAGCAGTCGAACGCGAACCAGCACAGCTCGTTGCGCAGCCGCTGGTCGTCGACCACGAGGTCCCGGATCTCGTTGGGGAGCTGGGCGCGCTGCCACCGGCACTCCAGTCGGCCGGCCGCCTCACGCTCCGATTCAGGTGTTGCCGCTCGCGCCGCCCTGATCGCGTAGGCCGCGGCTCCGAGCTCGTGGGCCGCCACATGGCCCACCGCCGCGGCCTGGCCGGCAGCGTACGCGGCATGCCGTGCTGCCCCACGCAGGTCCCTGGCCGCGGCGTTGGCATGGCCGCCCGCCGTTCGGGCATCCCACCACGTGAGCTCACCCCGCGCCCACGCACGCCCAAGGTCGATCGCGCGTCGCGGACGGTCGTCCTCGGGTCGCGCCTGCTCGAAGAGGTGCAGCACGTGCTGCGCGCAGTCGGCCGCCCAGATCGCGAGCAGTCGATGATCGTCGTCCCGGAGGCTGCCGCCGCGACGCACGGTGATGAACCGCGGATCCCGGATCCTGGGGAGGATCACGAGCTCGCCCATCTCGCACTCATGTCCGCCAAGGGTAGCCAGGTCGGCCCCAGATGATGAGCCCGGGGCAGGCGCCCACGTCGATCCGTGCTGTCAGCTGCCGGGGAGTCTCCGGAGACCCGTGACCGCGTCGAACCCCGTGTCGAACGTGAGCACATCGTCGACGGCATTGCGCCGCATGATCGCGACGTGGAGCGCGTCGCGCGCGGACAGGCCGGTCGTTCGATCGAGCAGCCGCGATGCTGCCAGCACGGCGTCGGCATCGATGGGGAAGATCTCGTCGACCACGCCGAGCAGCGCCTCCAGCGCGGGACCGATCGCCTCGCGACGCCCGATGGCCGCGTAGCGATGGAGGATCTCCTGCATCACCTCGGCATCGGTGGCCAGGCGCTCACCATCGGCGATCAACCGCTCGAGCGCGTTCCGCGACCGCTCCTTGTTCGAGTGCTCAGCCCCGACGAGGTACATCGGGATGTTGGAGTCGACGAAGACCGTCACTCGTCGAGCGTCAGGTAGCCGTGCTCGATCTCGCCGAGCATCGCGCCGATGTCCGCGGTCGGGTAGGCGTGCCCGGCAGCCCGGCGTACGGCGGCCAGCTTGTCGGCCACGCCGGGCGCGTCCTGGGCCCGTCCGGCTGACCGCAATGCCTGGCGGACCCATTCGGCGGTGGTGAGGTGCTGCCGCCGGGCGATTCGCTGAACCTCACGAAGTTCGTCGTCCTCGAGCAGGACCTGCAACCTCTTTGTCATATTGATGACGCTATATGACTCATCGAGATGAGTCAATTGGGAATGGGTTCGTCGTGCGCTGTAGGATCGAGTCGTGAGCACGGTGACGATTCGACCGGCCTACAGCATGTGGCCCCGGTACAACCGGCGTCTCTGCGACATCGTCGCGGCGATGAACCAGGAGCAGCTGGCGATCCGCCCGTCGCCCGAGCGCTGGCCGATCTGGGCGACCGTGGGCCACACCGCCTGCCAGCGGGTGTTCTGGCTGTGCGACTTCGCGGGTGAGCCCGGCGCAGAGACCACGCCGTTCACGAACGCCGTGTACGACTGCCCGGGGGACGACGACCTCGAGCATGTGCTCAGCGCCCCGCAGCTCGTTGCGGCGCTCGACTCCTCCTTCCACATCGTCGAGGCCTGCCTGGACCGATGGACCGTGGACTCGCTCGCCGAGGAGATCCGTCGCCCCGAGTGGGACGGGTCGTGGGTCCAGAGTCGCGGCGCCGTGATCCAGCGGGTGTTCGCCCACGACGTCTACCACTGTGCCGAGCTGAACGAGACGCTCGGGATCGCCGGGCTGTGCCTGGACCGATGGACCATGGACTCGCTCGCGGAGGAGATCCGTCGCCCCGAGTGGGACGGGTCGTGGGTCCAGAGTCGCGGCGCCGTGATCCAGCGGGTGTTCGCCCACGACGTCTACCACTGTGCCGAGCTGAACGAGACGCTCGGGATCGCCGGGCTGCCGCAGATCGAGCTCTGGGACTGACGGGTCCCGGCAGCGTCGAGCGCACCCTTGGCGCACCGGCGGCGACCTTCTCCGCCCGTGGTCTCGATACGGCCCACCCGTCCCATCCTCTGGCCGAGCTCATCGACCGACGGTCCGTGGTGAGGGGTGACGTGGCCCAACTCGTAACGATATGCGAACGATGCGGGGGCATCATTGAGCCAGATGACTCGACTCGCCGCCGCCCCGTCGCCCGAATGCCCAGGACCGCCGTCGGTTCGCGTCCTGCCGATGTTGCTCCGGCGACGAAGAGCAGCCTGTTGACCCGCGGTCGGGACCGGCTCACCCCGGCAATCGCCGGTCGCGTCGGGCTGATCGCGCTCGGCGCCGCTGCATCGATCGCGTGCGTGGTTTTCGTGAATCCGGCGGGCGTGGCGCTGGCCTTCGCCTACGGCGGCACGGGCGCCTATCTCGTGTACCGGCGACCAGCGAACAGCCTCGGTTGGTGGCTCGTCGTCGTCGCCAGCGGTCTGGCCCTCGGGAGCGTCAATGTGACCGCGGGGATGGCCGACCTGCAGTCGGGTGACCTCGACCCTCTGGGTGCCGCGACGGCCTGGGTCTACGGCTGGGGATGGAGCCTGGTGATGTTCGGCTTTCTTGGCGTCGCGCTCGTGTACCCCAGCGGACGACTGCCGGCCGGTCGCGGGCGCCGTGCCTCGCAAGCCGCCCTCGGTGCGGTCGTCCTGCTCGGGCTGCTGATGGCGATCGGGCCGACGCTCCAGGTTCGCCCGGCCGGCGGGCTCAACGAGGTTGCCGTGCCCAATCCCCTGGGGTTTGGCCTGGCGCCAGGGGTCAGGTCGATGGTTCCGCCCCCCGACGCTCTGTTCTCGATGATGAGCTTCTTTCCGCTGGCGGGGCTGATCTCGATGTTCATCCGCTTCCGTCGGTCCGCCGGGCTCGAGCGCCTCCAGTTCCGGTGGCTCGTCGCGGCCGTCGCGGTCGTCGCCGCGGGAACCGGGGTCTGGGTGGTGGCGACGCAGGTTCTGCTCCTGGAGACCCACGGCGTGGAGTTTGTGGTGCTCCTGACCTACCCCGCGATCCCGATCGCCGTCGCCATCGCCGTCATGCGATACCGCCTCTACGACATCGACCGGATCATCAGCCGGACGATCTCGTATGCCGTGGTCACGGGTGTCCTGGTGGGCGTCTTCTCGCTGGCCGTGATCCTGATCCAGGCCGTCCTCGCCGAGTTCACCCAGGGCGAGACGCTGGCCGTCGCGGCCTCCACACTGGTGGCCTTCGCCCTGTTCCAGCCACTCCGGCGGCGCGTCCAGTCCGTGATCGATCGCCGCTTCGACCGATCACGCTATGACGGCGAACGGATCAGCGCCGCTTTCTCGGATCGGCTCCGAGACCAGATGGATCTTCCAACCGTGACCGCTGATCTCCATGCGACCGTCCGAGCGGCCGTGGCGCCCAACCACGTGCAGGTCTGGGTCCGCCGCGAAACCTGACGGTCCGCGTAGCTGGAGCCCTGGCGCGCCCGGAGGGCGTCGGGCGCGGAGGAACAACAACCGCGGCTCGGTGGCCGACTGCCGTCAGCCCCGCTCCTCCAGCAGGTACGATCCCGGGCCGTCCGCAACGGCGACGTCGTCGCGGTTGATGAGCCGACAGGTACGCAGTGACAGGCATCCGCAGCCGATGCAGTCGGCGAGCTCGTCGCGGAGCTTCTCCATCTCGCGGATTCGTGCGTCGAGCCGTGGCCGCCAGGCGCGCGTGAGACGCGCCCAATCGGCCTTCGCTGGCGCCTTGTCCGATGGCAGCGTCGCGAGCACCTCCGCGATCTCGTCCAGCGACAGGCCCACCCGCTGTGCTGCCCGGATGAACGCGACTCGCCGCAGCGTGTACCGCGGGTACTGCCGCTGATATCCCGCGCTGCGGTCCGCCCTGATCAGGCCGCGGCTCTCGTAGAAGCGGAGCGCCGACGCGGGCACGCCGCTCCTCGCCGCAAGGGCGCCGATCGGAATGTGGTCGGGGAGCAGCGGCATTCGCGCATGTT
The DNA here is from genome assembly GCA_963713095.1 of uncultured Chloroflexia bacterium. GTDB lineage: Bacteria > Chloroflexota > Limnocylindria > Limnocylindrales > CSP1-4 > CAIXZV01. The sequence goes on along the minus strand of CAVQKK010000003.1, from coordinate 32,872 downwards.
CCCGGAATCGGCGCTTGACTTCAAGTGGACTTGAAGTCGTACGGTCACGCAGTCGCGGTGCCGCATGGCGCCCAAGCGGGAGCACGCAATGGCAGTCGCTGGCGGTTTCGTTCCTGGCGCCGATGGACTTGGCCGTGCCTTTCGTGGCCGGGTGATCGGTCCCGGTGACGGCGACTACGATCGCGCCCGTCGGGTCAACAACGCGGCCGTGGACGGGCGCCCGGCACTTGTCGTCCAGCCCCTCGACGCGACAGATGTCGCGCTCGCCATTGCACACGCGCAACAGTCGAACCTGCCCCTTGTCGTGCGAGCCGGCGGTCACAGCATGGCCGGCCACGGAACTGGCGACGGGACGCTCGTCGTGGACCTGTCGGCGATGCGTGGCATCGACGTCGATGCGGCCGGGAGGACGGCATGGGCCGATGCGGGCATCCTTGCCGGCGAGTACACGAGCGCGACGCTACCCCACGGTCTCGTCACGCCGTTCGGAGATACGGGGTCGGTTGGCGTCGCCGGGATCACGCTCGGCGGCGGTGTGGGCTGGCTGGTGCGGAAGCACGGGATGACGATCGACAGCCTGCTCGCGGTCGAGATCGTCACCGCTGACGGCCGTCGTCGGATCGCCAGTCCGGGGGAAGAGCCGGACCTGTTCTGGGCCGTGTGCGGCGCCGGCGCCAACTTCGGGGTGGTCACGCGCATGCAGTTCCGGCTCCACCCACTGGGGAACGTCCTCGCCGGCGACATCGTCCTGCCGGCGACTCGCGAGGTGCTCCGCGGCATGATCCCAGCCCTCCTCGCCGCTCCGGACGAGCTGACGGCGATGCCGACGATCATGCAGGCACCCCCCGATCCCGCGATCCCGGACGAGTTCCGGGGCCGAGTCGTCGTGTACCTGTCGTTCGTTTGGTGCGGCGGCCGCGAAGGCGGCGAGCGGGCGTTGGCGCCGCTGAGAGATCTCGGAGCTCCAATCAGCGAGACCGCGGAGTGGCAGCCCTACTCGAACCTGTTCAAACCGCCGGACCGGGATCACGTGCAGCCGGACGGTGTCTCCAGCCGCGCGCTGTTCATCGAGACGCTCGACGATGTCACGATCGACGTGATCCAGCACCGACTCGCGGCACCAAGCGCGCCGGAGGCACTCGTCCAGCTGCGGGTGCTCGGCGGCGCCATGGCTCGCGTCCCGAACGACGCAGCCGCCTTCGGTTGGCGGGATCGCGCGGCGATCATGTGGCTCATCACGCCATACGAAGACCTCGAACGAGCCGCCGAACACGAGGCATGGACAGCGGCGTTCCGCGCAAAACTGCCGACGGGCGATGGCGCGACGTATCTGAACTTCATGGGCGCGGAGCCTGCGGGTGCCGTACGCGCCGCCTACCCGGTCGATACCTTCAACCGGCTACGCCGGCTCAAACGGCGGTACGACCCCGACAACGTGTTCCGCGCCAACCACAACATCCCGCCCGGGTGACGCCTGGCGCGCCCGGAGGGCTTCAAGCCCCCAACCACGTTGCCACCGTCAGGCTCATCCTCGCGCCTGCACCTTGGCCCAGGTGTCCTTGAGCGTCAGCGTCCGGTTGAACACCAGCGCGCCCGGAGCTGAGTCCGTGTCCGGGGTGAAGTAGCCCAGCCGCTCGAACTGCACCGTCTCGCCCAGCGGTGTTTCCGCCAGCGACGGCTCCAGCATCGCGCCGGAGACGATCGTCTCGGACGCCGGGTTCAGCTCCGCGAACAGGTCGTCGGAAGCGCCCGGATCGGGCCGGCTGAACAGCTGGTCGTACAGCCGCACCTCGGCCGGGACCGCGTGTGCCGCGGACACCCAGTGCAGGGTCGCCTTGACCTTGCGGCCGTCGGGCGCCGAGCCCCCCCGGGTCGCGGGGTCGTACGTGCACCGCAGCTCGACCACCCGGCCGGCGTCGTGCTTCACCACCTCCCGGCACGTGACGAAGAAGGCGTTGCGGAGCCGGACCTCGCGCCCCGGCGCGAGGCGGAAGAACCTGGGGACCGGGGTCTCCATGAAGTCGTCGCGCTCGATCCACAGCTCGCGCCCGAACTGCACCTCGCGGGTCCCCGCCGACGGGTCCTCGGGGTTGTTGACCACCTCCATCGACTCGGTCACGCCCTCGGGCCAGTTGGTGATCACCACCTTGAGCGGGTCGAGCACGCCGAACCGCCGCGGCGCTGTCCGGTTGAGCACCTGGCGCACCGCGTACTCGAGCTGGCCGTACTCGATCACCGAGTCCGCCTTGGACACCCCGACCATGGTCGCGAACTCGCGGATGCCCTCGGCCGGGAAGCCGCGCCGCCGCAGCCCGCTGATCGTCGGCATCCGGGGGTCGTCCCAGCCGCGCACATGGCCGTCGTTGACGAGGCGCAGCAGCACCCGCTTGGACAGCACGGTGTGGCTGAGGTTGAGCCGCGCGAACTCGTACTGGTGGGGGACCGCGGGGACGGGCAGGTGCTCGATCAGCCAGTCGTACAGCGGCCGATGGACCTCGAACTCGAGGGTGCAGATCGAATGGGTCACGCCCTCGATGGCGTCGGACTGGCCGTGGGCGAAGTCGTAGGTGGGGTAGATGCACCAGGCGTCGCCGGTGCGCGGGTGCGCGGCGTGCACGATCCGGTACAGGACGGGGTCGCGCAGGTTGATGTTGGGGCTGGCCATGTCGATCCGCGCGCGCAGCACTCGCGAGCCGTTGGGGAACTCGCCCGCGCGCATGCGCGCGAACAGGTCAAGGTTCTCGGCGGCCGGCCGGTCGCGGAAGGGGGAGTCGGTGCCGGGCTCCGTCAGCGTGCCGCGCGTCTCGCGGATCTGGTCCGCGGTCTGGTCGTCGACGTAGGCGTGGCCGTGCTCGACGAGGTGGACGGCCCAGGCGTAGAGCTGCTCGAAGTAGTCGGACGCGTGGTACAGGTGCTCGCCCCAGTCGAAGCCCAGCCAGCGGATGTCGGCCGCGATCGAGTCCAGGTACTCCTGCTCCTCCTTGACCGGGTTGGTGTCGTCGAACCGGAGGTTGCAGTGGCCGCCGAACTCGGCGGCGATGCCGAAGTTGAGGCAGATCGACTTGGCGTGGCCGATGTGGAGGTAGCCGTTGGGCTCGGGCGGGAAGCGGGTGACGACGTGCGTGACGCGGCCCGCCGCGATGTCGGCGGTGACGATGTCGCGGATGAAGTCGCGCCGCTCTGGAGTGGGGGAGCTGGCGTCGGGGGTCGATGCGGTCGGCTCGGCGGTCATGCAGCGGCTCCTGCTACCGGTTCGAAGGGGAGGAGTCGCGACTCACGCGAGGGCGCACCACACTCCCAGGGGAGTTGGCTGACACGCCGGGAGTCGAACCGCGGTCCTTCCGGCTCAGCGCCGGACGCTCACCGTGAGCCACGCATCAGCGACCGAGCCCCATCTTCGCACGAACCGACGCGGACCGGGCGTCGGCTCGTGGCCAGCCTCCGGTTCTACCGGGACGTCCTCGGGTCAGTCGCCTCGGAACGGCGGAGCCCGGACGCCGTCTCAGCCGAACAGCACCTGCTGGGCGTAGCCCGGGGCGCCCTCGAGCTCGAGCATTCGGCGCTTGGTCGCGAGGCCACCCGGCGCGGAGAACCCGGTGAGGGCCCCGTTGGCGGCGACGACCCGGTGGCACGGGACGAGGATCGGGCACGGATTGCGAGCGAGCGCCGTGCCGACGTCCCGCGCCGCGTCCGGCCGGCCGATCGCCCGGGCGACCTCGCCGTAGCTGCGGGTGGTGCCCGGCGGGATCTCACGCGCCGCGGCGTAGACCGCGCGTCGGAACTCGTCGATCTCGCGGTCGTCGAACGGGATGTCGCGCAGGTCGTCGGCCGTGCCGGCCAGCAGCGCGATCATGCCCTCGATCGCCCGGCGCACGAACGACGGCAGCTGGGCGACATCGACGCCCTCGGCATCCTCGGCGTCCGGGCCGGCCAGCCCGCGCGAGCCCGGCAGCCAGACGCGCGTGATCCCGGCCTCGCTCCAGGCGATGCCGCAGCGACCCAGGGCAGTCTCGAAGGTGACGCGGTCGGCAGTGCGTGGGTTGGTTGTCGGTCTCATCACGATCCGGAACACAGTAGCGGGATCATCGGTTGCAGGGGCGGGACCGGGGCCATCTACGATCGACGTCGTGGTTCTTGACGCCGACCGGTTGCAGGAACACCGTGGAGCCTCGCCCGGATGGTCGGGCCATATCTGCAGGGATCGGGACGGTGGAGCGGACTCGGCCATTCGGAATCACGGCGCTTGCGGTGCTCGCCGCACTCGGGTGCGCGATCGGCGGCGCCGTCATGCTGGCCGCGGCCGCCGGCCTGGCGGAGGTCCATGGCGGGACCGCGGCGCTGGTCGTGGGCGGGGGGGTGGACCGGAGGACCGGGGGCAGGCCGAGGATGTCAAGGTGGGCGAGGGGTCATCCCTTCATGGCCCTGTTCGAGGACTTCGGCGAGTAGGCTCCCAACGGGTTGGCCGGCTTCGCGTCCGCGCCCCGCTCAGTCGTCGCCGGAGGCGCGTCGGTACACGGACTGTTCGGCGGAGCCCATGATCGTGCGCACGGGCGCGCTCGACACCTCCTCGAGACCCGCCGCCTGCATCAGTGTCGGCAGCGTGCCGGGCGGCAGCGAGTGCCGCGACCCAACGGGCTCGACCACCACGAAGCGTCCATCGACGCGAAGGGAGGTGGCCAGGGCCCCGAGCGTGACCGGCAGCGCCTCACGATCGACGTCGTGAAGGACGAAGTTGGCGACGATCACGTCGAACACGCCGGCCGGCAGGGCGACGTCGGTCGCCTCACCCAGCAGGAACTCAACGTTGTCGTGGTGTCGCAGCCGTCGGCGCGCCTCGGCGAGCCACGTTGGAGAGACGTCGAGACAGGTCAGCCGGCCGCCACGCGCGAGCGCGCGGGCCAGCAGATCGGCCTCGGAACCTGCTCCCGACCCGAAGACCAGGACGCGTTCGGTGCCCGTCAGGCCGAGCGACTGCACCAGCGCGCGCAGCTCACCCCGGCGCAGCGGATCGTAGATGAACCGGTAGCCGAGCAGCGTCAGTCGCGACGGCTGCGTGTAGTGATGGCTCATGGACGTGCTCCCGGAGTGCCGTGCCCCTGATGGCCCTCATCATCCAGCGCCGCGACACGCAGCCCACGATCGGGCTGGAGAAAGATCCAGAACCGGACCGTATGCAGGCCGAACAGGGCTCCGACGGCCGTCCGGCGCAACCCTTCGAACGGGCCGGGACGCGGATCCACCGACCGCCTCCGGGTCTCCGGGTCGAGCACCAGGCGGAGGCCGAGGAACGCGGCGACCAGGCCGACGACCGTCTCGAGCCAGAGCAGGATCGCGGGTGCTCTGCGGAGTCGGTGGGGCGCGCCAGCCGCAACCATCGCCACGTCCCGAGTCAGCAGGCCCGCCAGGATCAGCTCGACCAGCACCGCGTCGCGCCGTTCGCCGCGACGGAGCACCCGCTGCGTCAGCGGGAGGCCCATGCTGCTCAAGGCGAGCACGATCTGTCCGACGGGACGTGGCATTGCGATCGCTCCTCTTCGTACGGCTGGTTTCTGCGCAGCAACGCGTGGCCCGGACCGACAAAGCCGTACGCTCCGGGCATCGTGCGCATCGTCGGCCGTGCCTGCCGCAACCTGCAGAGCCGGACAGATCCAACCGCCAGGGACGCGCGTCATCCCTGTCTTTCGGAGGCCACGACGGGACGGCGCTGGCAGGGCCGACCATGCGCGCCGGCACGTCGCCACCCGACACATGGCGCTTGACGACGTCGGGACCACCTCTATCGTGACGAGGGCGATCTCGAGCCGGTCACGAGGGAGATGTCATGAGCGTTTCGACCATGGCCCGCCTCGCCGAGGGCGATTCGGCGGAACCGGATTCCACCCTGCAGAGCGCCCTCCGGCTGGTTGCGGCCTACATCCCGTCCGAGGCCATCGCGATCTACATCGCGGTGCTCGGCCTCCTCAATCCGAGCGCGACGGCGACCTCGCAGGACGTGCTGATCGTTCGCTTCATCTGCTTCGCGATCGGCCTCATCGTGGCGGTCAGCCTGCCGTTCGTGACGTTCAAGGGTGGAAACCTGACCCGGCGGGAGCAGCGCCGGCGACAGGTGATCGTTGCCGCGCTTGCGGCGGTCGCCTTCGCCGTCTATGCCGCAACGATGCCGTCGTTCTTCATCTCGGGAGCGATCCTGACGATCGGCTTCTCGCAGTGGGCGGCGGTCCTCGCCATCCTTGCGGCCCTGTTCCTGCCGATCGTCGCCCGGAGGGCCGGAGTCCGGCGGTAGCTCCCGTGCGTTGATGCCCAGGCGGAACCAACCGCGGGCTCGGAGGAACCCGGTGAGATACGCCCTGACGATCGAGTCGCAGCAGGGGCTCAGCTACGCGGAGCAGCTCGCGGTGGCGCGGGGCGCCGAGGCCGTACGATGAAGCATGAGAGCCCTCCGTCGGATTGGAGCTTCGACAACCCCAAACCGAGCACGAGGGCTCTCACTTTGTCAACGATGTGAACGGGAACGACAGCTAGGCCGACGGGCGCCGCACGACGTCGCGGAGCGCCGAACGGCGGCCCTCGACCCACGTCTCGCGAGCGCGGATCGCGCGCACGAGGGCCGCGGCATCCTCGCCCAGGAAGCCGGTTCGGCCGCGGCCCAGGGCCTCGGCGCGGTGCGCATCCGACCCCCCGACGACGCCGTAGCCGCACCGGCGAGCGAGCCGATCGACGCGCCGCCGCCAGCCCGGGATCCAGGCGGCGACCGGGTTCATGGCCTCGAGCGCGTCCGGCCGACATCGCTGGTCACCGTCCGCCAGCCGGGCCAGCCGGTCGCTCGTCGCGGCCAGGTAGGGCGGCAGCAGCGGGTGCGCGACGACCGCGAGGCCGCCCTGGTCGTGGATCGTGGCCACCGTCTCGTCCAGGGGCATCCCGGCGGGGATGAGCGACGTCAGGCCGATCCCCAGCAGGTGGCCCTCAAGCGTCGTGATCTCCTCGCCCACGATCAGCTCGATCGAGGCACGCTCGTCACGCGACCGGGCCACCAGCTCCTGGGCGACATCGATCCGGTCGTGGTCGGCGAGCACGGCGACGCGCAGACCGCTGGCCAGGAGCGCGGCGTAGATCGACGCCGGCGTCGATGGCGGGGGAGCGGTCATGGAATCGCCGCTGGGATGAACGTGGAGGTCGGCGAACGCCACCGGGGGCCGGGAGTCCATCGACGTCGATCATCGCACCGTTGCCGGCTCGGCGGTGAGCGTCGCGACCGCCCGCACGTTCAACCGTGCGCCGCCGGCCGGTTTTGCTCGTCGTGGACGTCGTGACGCCGATCGCGGGGCCCAGGCTGGGTCGCCGGCAGGCGATGCCGATCGGGACTGGGATCCGTACGACTCGGGCGCCGCGAACACCGAGCCCGCCTAGCCCGAGCAGCGACGAGCTCGCCCGGACCCTGAAGGCTGGCTCCGCCGGGGGCAGCGGGGTGCGCCGATGCGGCGCGCCGAGGATCGCGTCCGCCCGGCCAGCACTCGGCGCGACACTCAGTTCCCCAGCGCCCGGAGCGGTGGCGGCACATGGCCGGCGCGCGTGACCACGCCCACGACCGCCCGGTTCCGGACGTCCATCACCGGCGCGCGGCCCAGCAGGCCGCCCCAGTCGACCCATTCGCCGACATGGGCGCCCGGGACGGGCACGAGCCGCGCGGCCGTGGTCTTGTGGTTGACGACGCCGATCGCCGCCTCATCGGCGATGATCGCCGCAATCGTGTGGGCCGACGTGTCGCCCGGCAGCGCGATCATGTCCAGCCCCACCGAGCACACGGACGTCAGCGCCTCGAGCTTCTCGAGCACCAGCTCGCCGTCGGCGGCGGCCGCTGCGAAGCCCGCGTCCTCGCTGACCGGGATGAACGCGCCCGACAGGCCGCCCGCCCGGCTGGTCGCCATCGCGCCGCCCTTCTTGACCGCGTCGTTGAGCATCGCCAGGGCCACGGTCGTGCCCGGCAACCCCACCCGGTCGACCCCGATGAGCTCCAGGATCTCGGCCACGCTGTCCCCGGGCAGGCTGGTGGGGGCGAGCGAGATGTCGATGATCCCGAACGGGACGCCGAGCCGCCGCGACACCTCGCGCCCCACGTGCTCGCCCACGCGGGTGATCTTGAACACCGTGCGCTTGATCTCCTCGGCGACGTCCTGCAAGGGCGCGCCCGATGGCAGCCGGCGCAGCGCGTTGGCGACCACGCCCGGACCGGAGATCCCCACCGAGACCGCCGCGTCGCCCTCGCCGAAGCCGTGGAACGCGCCGGCCATGAACGGGTTGTCCGGGACGGCGTTGGCGAACACGACGAGCTTCGCACAGCCGATCCCGCGCGCCTCCGCCGTCCGCTCCGCGGTCTCCTTGACGACCTCGCCCATGAACCGGACGGCGTCCATGTTGATCCCGGCACCGGTGGTCGCGACGTTGACCGAGGCGCACACGGTCCGGGTGCCCGCGAGCACGTCCGGGATCGCCGCCATCAGCTCCTCGTCGATCCGCGACGCCTGCTTCTCGACCAGCGCCGAGAAGCCGCCGATGAAGTCGACCCCCACGGCGCCCGCGGCCTCGTCCATCGCGCGCGCGAGCTCGATCAGGAGCGATCGATCCGGCCGGTCCGCGACCCAGGCGATCGGCGTGACCGCAAGGCGGCGGTTGACGATCGGGATCCCGGTCTCGGTCACCAGCGCGTCGGCGACGGCGACCAGGTCATGGGCCGTGGTCTCCACCCGGCTCGCGAGCGCCTCGGGGGTGCGGCAGCCGCGCAGGTTCACGCCCAGCGTGACGGTCCGGATGTCGAGGTGATCGCGACCCACCATCCCGATCGTCTCGAGGATCTCGTCCATGCCGAGCGGCCCACGGGCCATCGCGGTCAACCTCCTGGTGCTGGTGTCGGCGGCTCGGGCGTGCGAGGCCGCATTGGGTCAGGCATGGGACCTCGTCAGACGCGGTGCATCGCCTCGTACACGGAGTACAGCCGCACCGACACCTCCACCCCGATCTCGCCGCCCACCATCGCCAGGCCCTTCACCAACCGCTCGTAGCCGTCGGTCCCGGTGAGGTCCACGACGAGCACCATCACGAACACGCCGGCCAGGATGGTCTGCGAGAGGTCGGTGATGTTGCCGCCCTGGCGCGCGATCTCGCTCGCGACGCCCGCGATGATGCCCGGCTTGTCGAGGCCCTCGACGGTGATCACGGCCAGGTTCGACGCCGCGGCCGACGCCGCCTCCTGGGCCGCCTCACCCGCGAGTCGGATCCGGTTGCGGCGAAGGTACTCGAGCGCCGACGGCGCGAGGGACCAGCCGGGCTCGATGCGCAGCTCGCCGTCCCGAACGAAGTCGGCGACGTTGTCAGGGGTGATCACCCGCACCTTCGTCAGAGCCTCCTCGCCGTCGTGGGGCCACCGGACGCGGGCACCGGACCCGGGCGCCCAGGGCCAGTATCACCCCACAGGCGCTTCCGCTGTGCGCGGCCGGCCGAGATCGCTTGCGATCCGCTGACATCGTTCGCCTGACGAGAGCTCATCCCCGTCGCCTCTTGCGCCGCCGCTGTGTGTACGTATACTCCTATGTATACCAACGACGTACCACGGAGGCTACGATGTGGCCGTGCCGAACAAGACGATCTACGTCTCCGACGGAGACCTCTCCCTCTTCCAGCGAGCGCAGGAGCTCGCCGGCGGCAACCTGTCCGCCGCGATCTCGAACGCGCTCCGGCGCTACGTCGACGTTCAGGAGGGCCTCCGCGAGGGGTTCGACGAGATCACGGTCCGGGTTGGCCTGGGGAGCGGCCGGAAGGTTCGCTTCACCGGCGTCCTGGTCGGCGAATGGTCCGACACGAGCGAAAGCCGGGCCGTCGCGTATCGCGTGTATCGCGGACGGACCGGCAAGTACGTCCTCCACGTGGAACGCAGCCCCGAGTGGTGGGCGGTCGATGCCCAGGGCAAGCCGGCGGGCTGGCGGGGTTGGGTGGGCATCGGCAACCTGCGCTACGGCAGCGCGCCCCGCGAATTGACGCTCGACGTCATCGAGACCCTCGACGGGCTGCGCGACAAGGTTCCGCCCGAGCTGTTCGAGATGGTCGAGCGCACCTCGCGCCAGCCGGCCGTGGAGGAGCTGGACATCTAGCGCACGGCCCCGCCGGACGGCGCCGGACGGAGCGGTCCGATGACGGCCAGGATTCGCTCCGTGACGGAGCAGCCCACCGCGATCCAGGTCCGCGGCCTGCGCAAGTCGTTCGGCACCCAGGTCGTGCTCGACGGCATCGACCTCGACGTCGCCGAAGGATCGGTGTTCGCGCTGCTCGGTCCCAACGGGGCGGGCAAGACGACGATGGTCCACATCCTCGCGACGCTGATCTCGGCCGACGCCGGCGAGATGAGCATCGGCGGCTTCGACGTCGCCCGTCAGCCCGGGGCGGTGCGCCGCCTGATCGGGCTCACCGGGCAGGTCTCGGCGGTCGATCCCCAGTTCACGGGCGAGGAGAACCTGCGCCTGATGGCAGACCTCCATCACCTCGGGCGCGAGCGCGGACGGCCCCGGGTGGCCGAGCTGCTCGAGCGGTTCGACCTCACCGATGCCGCGGCGAAGCCCGCCATGACCTGGTCGGGCGGCATGCGCCGGCGGCTGGATCTCGCGATGACGCTGGTGGGCGATCCCCGGATCATCTTCCTCGACGAGCCCACGACCGGCCTCGATCCCCGCAGCCGCCGCGTGATGTGGGACATCGTCCGGGAGCTCGTCGCGTCCGGCGTCACGATCTTCCTGACCACCCAGTACCTCGAGGAAGCGGACAGGCTGGCCTCGCGGATCGCGCTGCTCGACGGGGGCCGGGTGGTTGCCCAGGGCACACCGGCCGAGCTCAAGCGGCTGGTGCCCGGGGGCCACGTCCGGCTCGAGTTCGGAACGGTTGACGCGGTCGATCGCGCAGCGCGGGTGCTGGGCGATGTCACGCGCGACGAGACCGGGCTCGCGCTCCAGGTCCAGAACGATGGCGGCGTCCACTCGCTGCGGGCGCTGCTTGCCAGGCTCGAGTCGGAATCGATCGAGGTCGAGGGGCTATCGATCCGGTCCGCCGATCTCGACGACGTGTTCCTGTCGCTCACCGGCCGATCCGATGCTGCGGCCCGCCCCGTCGGCCCAACCGGCGGCCCCACCGGCGAGGAGGTTCCGACGCCATGACCGCCTATCTGCTCGCGGACTCCGCCACGATGTTCCGGCGGAGCCTGCGCCGGATGCGCCGCTACCCGTCGCTGACGATGTTCATCGCCGGCATTCCCGTGGTGCTCCTGCTGCTGTTCGTGTACGTGTTCGGCGGGACCCTCGGTGCCGGGTTGGGGGGTGCCGTCGCAGCCCCGGTCGGCTCGGCGGCCGATCGCTCCGCTTACGTGGCCTATGTCGTGCCCGGGATCCTGCTGATGACGGTGGCCGGCGTCGGGCAGGGGACGGCCATCGTCGTGGCCATGGACATGACCCAGGGGATCATCGCGCGCTTCCGCACCATGGCCATCGCACGAGCCTCGGTGCTCACCGGGCACGTGCTGGGCGCCATCGTCCAGTCGATGCTCGCGACCGTCATCGTGGTCGTGGTCGCCCTCGTCATCGGGTTCCGGCCCACCACCGGCCCGGTTGACTGGATCGCCGCGGCCGGCCTGCTGCTGCTGACCGCGTCTGGCGTCGCCTGGCTGTCGGTCGCGCTGGGTCTCGTCACCGACAGCGTCGAGACCGCCAGCAACCTGCCGATGATCCTGACCTTCCTGCCGTTCCTGAGCTCGGGCTTCGTGCCCACCGCATCGATGCCGGGGCCGCTGCAGTGGTTCGCGCGGAACCAGCCGTTCACGCCCATCATCGAGACGCTGCGTGGCCTGCTGCTGGGCACCCCGATCGGGGACAGCGGCATCCTCGCCGTGGCCTGGTGCGTCGCCATCTCGGTCGTCGGGTACCTGTGGGCCCGGCACCTGTACGAGCGGGTGCCGGCGCGGACGGCGGGATAGGGCGGTGGCGACCGGCCAGCGACCCGTGACCAGGCGGCCCTGGCGACGAGGACAGGACCGACAATCCGTTACGCAGGTCGCCTCCGGCGCATGGGGCTTGAGCCTATGCGGCCCCGAGGCGGTAGGTGACACACAGCGAACCGTCAGGTCTGAAGATCGCCATGTAGGCGAGCAGGATGAGGCCGACCCCGAACAAGGAGAGGATCAACGCGATGAGGAAGGTGCCACCATCCCACTGCCCGTCGCCCCAGCTCTGGCCCACCGGCGCGTAGCCGCGTTGGGCGAGCGTTTCCGCGTCCTTCTCGTAGCTCGCGATCGCCTGGCTCTGCTGGCGCCCCCGGTAGGTCCGAACGAGGAAGTCGCTCGATACCTCGGTTCCGCTGGCGACCGTCCACGCGGCCCCCTCGCCTGACCCCCTGCCGCCACTCCATCGGTAGAGGACGGACCAGATCACGACGACCGCGATTCCCAGGACCGCGGCCAGCCCGACAATGGCATCCACGCTCGCATCCCCTCATTGCCAACGCCCAGAAGACTCGTCCGAGGCTCGCACGCCCGAGGCCGGCTATCGAAGGCGATGAGGCTCACGAACGGCGGGGAGGAGGCGTCGGACCTGGCCGCGGTCCGACGGCGACGACAATCATGCCGTGTCACTGGACGGCGACGGGCGGTCCGGCCTGCGGCCGGGAGATGACAGCCGCCCGGTAGGTGCTGTCGGACCGCTGTCCGATAAGTGGACTCGGTCAGATCGGATCGACCACACCTGAGGCCGAATCGCATTTGGCGGCGCGCCGGTCGTGGTGAGCCGGTCGGACAGCACTTCGGCGAGGTGCCAGGCGCGCCGACCCGTCAGATGGGCGATCTGGGTTCGACAGCTGAAGCCATCCGCAAGTAGCAGCTCCTCCGAACCCGCGCGTTCGATCGCCGGCAGGAGCGACAGCTCTGCGACGGCGCGCGAGACGGCGCCGTGTCCACGCTCGCTGCCAAAGCTGCCGGCCAGCCCGCAGCAGCCAGTGATCGACTCGACGTCGATTCCGCAGCGGTCAAGCAACGCGCGATCCGCGGCGTCACCAAGAACGGCCTGCTGGTGGCAATGTGGCTGGGCAAGGGCGGTCCTTCGCAACTGACCCGGGAGCTCGAAGCCGACGCTGTCGAGGAGCTCAGCGAACGTGGTGACGCGACGCGCGAGCGCGGCCGCACGCTCGTCATCGGGCATCAAGTCCGGCACGTCCCGCCGAAGCATCGCCGCGCAGGATGGTTCGAGGACGACCACCGGCTCCTCGCCCGAGAGCGCCGTGGCTCGCAGCGTCTGCCTGACCACCGCACGGGCCCGGCCGACCTGGCCGGTCGTCGTCCACGTCAAGCCGCAGCAGACGGGCGTGCGAGGAACCGCGACCTCGAATCCTGCCTCGGCCAACACCCGTGACGCAGCGCCGGCGACACCTGGCGTCAGGTAGTTGTTGAAGGTATCGGGCCAAAGCACGACGCGACCACGCACTGGTGGCCGTGGAGCCGCGGGCCGGTATGCCTTCGCGAAGGACGGCGCAGCGAGCGGCGGGAGCCCGAGGTCTGGGTCGATCCCGGCCACCAGCGCGAACGCCCGCGCCAATGGAGGCAGGCGCATGAGCCTGCTCACCGGACGGGCGATGGGCTGGAGCAACTTCAGCCAGTAGGGGAGCCAGCCGAGCGAGTAGTGCACTCGCGGACGGACCCGCCCCGCGTAATGGTGGGCGAGGAACTCCGACTTGTAGGTGGCCATGTCCACGCCGGTCGGGCAATCCGTCAGACAGCCGCGGCAGGCCAGGCAGAGGTCGAGCGCGTCGCGAACGTCGGGAGATCGCCAGCCATCAGGTGCGAGGGATCCGGCAACCATCTCCTGGAGGAGCCGGGCCCGCCCTCGGGTCGAGTGGCGCTCGTCGCCCGTCGCCAGGTAGCTCGGGCACATGAGGCCATCGGTCGTGCGGGCGATGCACTTGCCAACGCCGACGCAGCGGGCGACGGCGGCGCGAAAGTCTCCCCGATCGCTTCGGTATGCGAACGATGGCTCAACGGGGATCAGCGTGGGTAGGGGCGGGCGCAGCCCGACCTCGATCGATGGCGGATCGATAATGACGCTCGGGTTGAGCGTCCCGGATGGGTCCCACAAGGTTCGGAACCGGGCGAACCGCTCGAGCAGCTCGGGACTGAACTGCTTCGCCAGCAGCGCACCCCTCGCCCGGCCGTCACCGTGCTCGCCCGAGAGCGTTCCACCGTGGCTGATGATGAGATCGGCCGCGGAGCTCATGAAGCGAGAGAAATGCTTGACCGCGCCCGTCCGCTCGAAGCCGAACCCGATCCGAACGTGGATACACCCCTCGCCGAAATGCCCATACGTTGTCCCGCGCAGGTCGTGCTCGGACATGAGCGCCCGGAAGTCGGAGAGGTACCGGGCCAGCCGGTCCGGGGGTACGGCAGCGTCCTCGAGACCCGGCCAGGCTGGTGAGCCATCGGCCAGCCGTGTCGCCCGCCCGGCACCTTCCTCGCGGATTCTCCAGAGAGCCGCCTGCATGTCGCCGCCAACGTGGAGCCGGACGTCGCGGTGCTCCAGCCGCCGACCGGCCGCGTCCGCGAGCCGTGTGGCATGCTCGACGGCCGCGCCGCGGTCCGCCCCCCCGACCTCGACAAGAAGCCAGGCCGATCCCACCGGGAGCAGGTCGATGGCGGGGTCACGATCGCGGCCGGGGAGCAGGTCGACGGTCATGCCCTCGATGGTCAGTGGATCCTGCCCGAGCAGTGCCGGGACCGCCGATGCCGCGGTGACGTCATCCGGGAACCCCAGCACGAGCAGGGAGCGGGTCGCTGGTGGCCGCACGAGTTGGAGGGTTGCGGCAGCCACGACGACACACGATCCCTCGGTGCCGACGAGGGCCTTCGCAACGTCGAAGCCACGCTCCGGCAGCAGCCAGTCGAGCGCATACCCGGAGACTCGTCGCGGCCACGGTGGCAGTTCGCGGCGCAGGAGGTCCCGGCTCGATCCGACGAAGGCTCGCAGGCTGCGCTCGAGCCGTGGGTCGAGGGGTTGGCCGGATCCGCCGCGCCCGCTGACGGCCGGGCCGACCCGCATCAGCGTGCCGTCCGCCCGGATGACATCGAGCGAAACCGTATTCGCGGCCGTCGTTCCCCAGCGCACCGAGTGCGCTCCGCAGGCGTTGTTGCCGATCATCCCGCCGACGGTGCAGCGGCTGTGCGTCGAGGGGTCGGGTCCGGCTCGCAGGCCGTACGGCTCAGCATGCCGGTTCAGGTCGTCGAGGACGACGCCGGGCTCGACCGTTGCCGTAGCCGAATCAGGGTCGATCGCTGTGATGCTGCGAAGGTGCCTGGACGTGTCGATGACGACGCCTGGCCCGATCGCGTTGCCAGCCACGCTCGTACCCGCTCCGCGCATCGTTACCGGGACCCCGACCTCTGCACTGCGTGCCACGACCATGGCGAGCCCTTCGACCGATGGCGGGAAGGCGACCATCGCCGGGACAACCCGGTAGTTGGAGGCGTCCGAGGCGTAGAGCGCGCGAGTCCCGAGATCCGTCCGCAGGTCCGGGCCAAGCTCGCGGCGGAGGCCCTCTGCCAGTTCGCGGACGGCACCGGTTGGCGCGACGACGCCAGCGCTCAGCGTTCCGGTCATCGACTCACTCCCCTGGACCGCCGTCCTTGGCTAGGCGGCGCAGCTTCCGTCCGCGGTCGGTTCGGCATGCGTAACCGAGCCTTGACGTCTAGCATGCAAGATTGTATACAACATGGCATGCCGAAGGCAGGACCGGATGTCTATCGAGCGCTCCGGGAGGCGATCTCGGACGGCTCGCTCCCGGCCAACGAGCCGTTGCGGGAGGAACGCCTGGCGGCGTTGCTGGGCGTCAGTCGGACGCCGGTTCGCGAGGCCCTCGTCCGGCTGACGGCAGAGGGGCTCATCGAGCGCGACGACAGTGGCAGGGTCCGGATCTCGGTGCTGTCCGCGGAGGACCTCGACGAGGTCTTCGCCCTCCGCGATGCCCTCGAGCGACTGGCGATCCGGTACGCGTGCAAGGTGCAGGATCCCGCCGGGCTTTCCGAACTTCGAAGGATCCACGCAGCGAGCGAGGACGCCGTCGCGGCGGACGATGTGGAGCGCTTGCTCGAGCTCAACACGCAGTTCCACGCCGCGCTCAATGCGCTGTCGGGCAAGCGGCGGCTGCAGAACTTCATCGAGCTGCTGCGAGATCAGTCGCGACGGTATCGGGTTCTCGCCCTCTACGAAGAGAGCGAACGACGCCAGTCGGTGGCAGAACACGGTCGTCTGATCGACCTCGTCGCGGCCGGGAAGCCCGAGGACGCGATGGCTCTCCTGCGGACTCACTTCGAGCGACCACGCCAGCGGCTCGTCACCTATGTCGGCCCGCCGCGACCTCGTCGGGCTCCCATCGGAGGAGGGCAGGGGCGGTGATGGACGAACGCCCGGAGTACGGGGGCATCCGCGATCTCATCGGTCGCCTGCAGGATGTGCACGTCGATCCAGCGACGAGTGCCCTGCTGCTCATCGACCTGCAGTATCTGGACGCCTCCGCCGAAGGCGAGCAGGCGATCCGGGCGCGACGCGACGGTACGTGGGAGCAGATCGCCCCGTACTTCGAGCGCCTGGAGGCCATCGCGGTGCCGGCCGCGGCGCGGCTCATCGATGCGTCGCGCGCCCGCGGCATGCCGGTCATGTTCACCCGCTGCGTGTCGTTCGCACCCAATGCGCGGGACAACGGCAGACGTTTCCGCGAGTTCGGGATCGAGGTGGCGCCAGACAGCCGCGACGCGGCGATCCTGGACGAGCTCGACCATCGGCCCGGCGACCTCGTCTGGAACAAGACCACGGCCAGCGTCTTCCTCTCGACGAACATCGACCGAACGCTTCGCCAGATGGGCATCGACACCCTGGTCGTCGGTGGCGTCGTAACCAGCGGCTGCGTCGAGAGCGCGGTGCGGGACGCGTGTGACCTCGACTACGGGGTCGTGCTCGTCGACGACGCCTGCGCCGATCGCACGGCCGAGCTCCATGCTCAGACGCTCAAGCGGCTCCACCGCAACTTCGCCACGGTCAGGTCGAGCGACGACGTGCTTGCCGAGCTGTCCGATGACTCCGCATCGAGGAGGTCCGAGTGACTGCCACGCCCGCCCGCCGGTTCCGCGAGCTGATCGCCGCAAAGCCGCTCGTGCTGATGCCGGGCGCCTATGACGGGGTCTCCGCTCGGCTCGTCGCGCGTGCCGGCCACGAGGCCATCTACTTCTCGGGCGGGCTGTCGTCATCATCGTTCCCCGGATTGCCGGACTTCGGGACCCGCTCGCTCACCGAGGCAGTCGCGCAGGTGGGTGGAGCCGCGATGGCGACCGGGCTGCCGATCCTCGCGGACGGCGAGGCCGGGTTTGGTTCGGTGCTCGCGGTGCAGCGGCTCGTGCGTGAGCTCGAGCACGTTGGGGCCGCCGGCCTCCACCTCGAGGACCAGGACGTCCCGCGCCGGTGTGGCCACTACGCGGGCAAGAAGCTCGTGAGCGCCGAGGAGCATGTCGGCCGGATTCGTGCTGCGGCTGCCGCAAGGACAGACCCTGACTTTGTGATCGTGGCGCGAACCGACGCGATCGCGGTCTCGGGCTTCGACGACGCGGTGGAGCGATCCCGGCGGTATGTCGATGCGGGCGCGGACGTCGTATTCGTCGAGGGCATGGAGACCGAAGAGCAGCTCGCCGCGGTGCCCCGGCTGTTCGACGTGCCGACGATGGCCAACATGGTCGAAGGCGGGAAGACCCCGTTCCTGTCCGGCCGCGAACTCGAGGATCTCGGCTACGCCCTGGCGATCTACCCGACGACCGCCTACTTCGCGGCCGTCGCCGCCATGCGGGACGCTCTCGCGGTGCTCCGCGCGACCGGAACCAGCCGTGACCGCTGGGCGCAGATGGCGACGTTTGAGGAATGGCAGGAGCTGACCGGCGTCCCCGAGGCGATGGCCATCCTCGATGAGTACGGAGCGCCGGAATGAACGGACCGAGGTACGACCTGATCGTACGCAACGGGATCCTGGTCGACGAGGCATGGGAAGGCCCCGCGGACGTCGCCGCGCGGGATGGGCGGCTCATCGCGATCGGCCTGCCCGGAACGATCGACGGTTCTGCCACGCGCGAGCTCGACGCCGGCGGGCGCTACGTCATTCCCGGTGGCATCGATGCCCATATCCACTTCAACTTCGGCCTCCCGCCAATCCTCTCGCAGCCGTATGAGCAGGGCAGTCGGGCCGCCCTCCATGGCGGAACGACCACCGTCTTCGACTTCGCGTATCGCGACGCGGGTGCAGGCTCGCCGCTGGCTGCCTACGCAACCAAGCGAGCCGAGGCCGACGGTCACGTTGACTGCGACTATGCGCTCCACTTCCTGATCGCCGGCGAGATCAGCGAGGCGGATCTCAAGGAGGTGCCCGCGCTCGTCGAGGCGGGCGTCCCGAGCATCAAGGTGTTCATGAACTTCCCGGCCCTGTACCCGGGTGACGGCGGAACGTTCGCGTTGTTCCGTGCGCTCGCTGCGTCCGGCGGCATGGGCATCGTCCATGCTGAGAACGGCGACATCATCGGCCGGCTCGCCGCCGAGCTCGTGGCGGCGGGCAAGTCCAGCTACCGCTTCGCGGACGACAGTCGGCCGGCTTGGGTCGAGGCAGAGGCGGTCGCCCGGGCGATCGCCCTCGCCCGTGCGGCGGGGATCCCGCTCTACGTCCTCCATGTGACCTCGGCGGACGCGATCGCCGAGATCGGGCGGGCCAGGGATGCGGGCCTGCCGGTCTTCGCCGAGACCTGCCACAACTACCTCGTCTTCTCGAAGCAGGACGTGACCGATCGAACAGACGGCGCGAACTGGGGCAACTATCCACCGCTTCGGCCACCATCTCACCGCGACGCGATCTGGGAGGCCCTGCAAGCCGGCACGATCGACCACGTCAGCACCGATGACTACGCAAACGACCTCGCCAACCGAAACGCGGTCGGCCTGTCCCTGCCCACGCCCCCTGCCGGCCACAACGGTCTCGAGACTCGCCTCACGGTTGTGTTCACGGAGGCGGTCGCCAAGCGCGGGATGACGATGCGGACCTTCGTCGACCTCACGTCGACGCGCGTCGCGAAGCTCATGGGCATCTGGCCCCAGAAGGGGGCGGTGCGCGTCGGGTCTGATGCGGACCTCGTCATCTTCGATGCGAACGCTGCTGGTTCTTTCCGCGTGGCCGACCTCCACACCGTCGACTACAGCATCTGGGACGGGTACGCCTACGTCGGGCGGCCGGTCACCACCATCCTGCGCGGCGTCGTCATGGTCGAAGATGGCCGGTTCGTCGGTCCATCCGGGGGCGGCCGCTACATCACTCGGGCAACTGCCGCACGGTCAGCCGATGCGATGACCGTCAGCGTGCGATGAGGAGGAGGTTCTTCGTGAACATCGCGTCCCGGCGTCTGATCGGCGCCTTCGCAGTTGTCGCTCTCGGGGTGGCGGCCTGCGGCACGATCAATCCAACCCCCACCCCCACGACGGCGCCAACTGCCGCGCCGCCCGCCACCAGCGCCCCGGCCGCGAGCACGGCCGCGAGTCCGGCTGCGAGCACGGCCGCGAGTCCGGCTGCTGCAGAACCCAAGACCATTGGGGTCGTGTCGCTCGCGGCCAATAACGGGGGATCGGCCCGGATGATCGACGCCATGAAGCAGATGGCCGATCAGCTCGGCTGGACCGTCCAGGTCGTCGACACGGCGGGTGACCCGGGTAAGGTCGCCGCAGCCGTCTCCAGCTTCACGACGGCAAAGGTCGACGGCATCGTCGTGGACATCCTCGATCCGAGCGCCCTGTCCTCGCAGATCGAGGCAGCCAAGGCGGCCGGCATCCCATTCATCAGCGTCAACTCCAACGACTACGACCCGAACGTCTCGTCGCAGATCGTGGCCAACCCGTTCGATGTTGGGTCCCAGGAGGCCACCTATATCGCGGATCGCCTCGGCCGCAAGGGCAACGTCGCGATGCTGGCGTTCAGCGCCGCGACGAACATCCGCCTGCGCCAGGAGGTCCTTGAGGCCGCCCTCGGCGCCTATCCGGACATCCACATCGTCGAGAAGCACGAGCTCGACGTCGCCAAGGCGCTCGACGATGCGCAGGCAACGACGCAGAGCTGGCTCACCAAGTACCCGGCCGGCCAGCTGGACGCCATCTGGGGCGCCTGGGACGAGCCGGCGCTCGGTGCCGCCGCCGCGGCCGATGCCGCGGGACGCAACGATCTGTTTGTCACCGGTACCGACTACCAGCCTGCCGTCGGCCAGCGGATGCAGCAGGGGAGCGTTCTCCAGGCCGACTGGTTCATCGACTATCCGAAGATCGGAACCACGGCCATGGAGCTGTTCCAGGACGCGTTCGCTGGCAAAGCGCTTCCACCCCACGTGTACGTCGCCCTCCAGCTGGTGACGCCACAGACGTTGCCGTCGGGCGACTACCCGCCCTCGTCGTCGACGTACACGCTCTGGAACGGTCAGTAGCCTTGTCCGAGCCGACGGCCGTTTCCCCCCGCGGTCCGTCGTCTGCCGGCTGGCCGGGGTGGTCAAGGACTACCCCGGCCAGCGGGCGCTCGAGCTCGACGAGCTCGAGCTCGAGGCTGGCGAGGTCCACGCTCTCGTCGGTCAGAATGGGGCTGGCAAGTCCACGCTCGTCAAGATCCTCGCCGGCGCGACGCAACCGTCGGCCGGCGAGATCGTCCTCGACGGGAAGCCCGTCCACTTTCGAAGTCCGGCCGATGCGGGACGAGCAGGCGTCGCCGCCGTGTTCCAGGAGATCGCGGTGGTCCCGAACGCGTCGGTCCTCGAAAACGCGAACCTTGGGCTGCCGATGCCCCGAATCGGACCGATCGTTCGGTGGCGGGCGCTTCGTGCCCGCACTCGCCCCATCGTCGAGCGGCTCGGCCTGACCTCGGCGGACCTCGATCGCCCCGCCCGATCGATGAGCGTCGCCGATCTCCAGCTCGTGGCGGTGTGTCGCGGCCTGCTCAGGCAGGCCCATCTCGTGCTGCTCGACGAGCCGACGGCCTCGCTCACCGAACGCGAGGTCGAACGCCTGACCAGCGTCATCCGCGACCTCACGGCAAATGGCGTGGCGGTCCTCTACATCTCCCACCGACTCGAAGAGGTCGCTGGCATCGCGGACCGGATCTCGGTGCTGCGGGATGGTCGGAGGATCGCGACCGTGCCACCGACGACGCCGCGCCGCGATCTCGTGGAACTGATGACGGGCGACATCGTCGAGCCCGAGCGGCCGCCGGAGGTGAAGGCCCCGGTTGAGGCCCCA
Source organism: uncultured Chloroflexia bacterium (assembly GCA_963713095.1). GTDB lineage: Bacteria > Chloroflexota > Limnocylindria > Limnocylindrales > CSP1-4 > CAIXZV01. The sequence goes on along the minus strand of CAVQKK010000003.1, from coordinate 11,513 downwards.
CTGCTCCGCGCGACCAACCTCCGGTCGCCCGCCGGGATCGAGGTGTCACTCGAGCTGCGACCAGGCGAGATCCTGGCATTGGCCGGCCTCGTCGGCTCCGGTCGCACGACGGTGGCCCGCATGCTGGCCGGGCTCGAGCCGCCCGGCTCGGGCTCGATCGAGCTCGCGGGCAAGCCGATCCAGATGACCTCGCCACGGCGAGCCGTTGCGGCAGGGATCGCATTCGTGCCCGAGGATCGCCGTCGCCTCGGCCTCATCATCGGGCAGAGCGTGGGATTCAACATCTCGCTCGCGAGCCTCGGCCGGTTCGCCCGCCTGGGGTTCCTGATCGACGGACGGGCCGAACGTCGGGCCGTTCGCTCGTACATCGAGAAGCTGTCGATCAAGACGCGCTCGCCCCAGCAGCCCGTGCGCGAGCTCTCCGGTGGCAACCAGCAGAAGGCCGTCCTCGCTCGCTGGATGCTCCGCGGTGCACGCGTCTTCATCGCGGATGAGCCGACCGTCGGCCTCGACGTTGGTGCCCGCGCGGAGGTCCACCACGTCCTGCGGGAGTTGGCCGATGGGGGCGCAGCCGTGCTGTTCATCTCATCGGACTTCGATGAGCTCTGCCTGCTCGCCGATCGCGCCGTCGTGATGCGCGAGGGCCGGGTCGTTACCGAGCTTGCACCTCCACGACTGACCAAGGCGGAGATCCTGCACCACTGCTACGAGGTCGACGAGGCCGCATGAGCGAGAGCGCAGTCGTCCACCAGCCGAGGCGCCACTTCGTCGAGTACCTGGCACGCTACGGCACGATCGGGGCCCTGATCGTGCTGGTCGTCGTGTTCTCGCTGCTGCGACCGGACGCGTTCCTTCAGTTCGCGACAGTCGTGAACATCCTGCAGCAGAGCGCGGTGCTCACCGTCGTCGCGATCGGCCTCACGATCTGCATGGTCATGTTCGAGTTCGATCTCTCGATCGGCTTCATGGCCAGTCTGGGTGGCGTCCTGGCGACCGGGCTGATGGCCTTCTCTGGGCTTCCATGGCAGCTCGCCGTGCTGGCGACGCTCGGGTTCGGCGCCCTGATCGGGCTCGTGAACGGCATCGTGGTCACGCAGCTTCGGGTTGCGGCGTTCATCGCAACCCTGGCGATGGGCACCATCCTCGTCGGGATCAACTTCTGGTACAACGGCGGCGTCACGATCGCGGTCGGGGTCCCGCGTGAGTTCACGCGACTCGGGCAGTTGACCCTGCTGGGTCTGCCGCTCCTGGTCTGGGTTGCGATCGTCGTGTGTGCGCTCGCATGGGTGCTGCTGAACCACACGCCGGTGGGCCGTCAGATGTATGCGATCGGCGGCAATGCCGAAGCGGCCCGACTGACCGGAATCGGAGTCACCCGAGCGCGCGTGCTCGCGTTCATGCTGTCGAGCACGCTCGCCGCGCTCGGTGGGGTGATGCTCGGGGCCCAGTTCGGGATCGGCTATCCGAGCGCCGGCGACGCGCTGCTCCTGGATGCGTTCACGGCGAACTTCCTCGGGGCCGTCACGATGCGCGACGGTGAGTTCCACGTGCTGGGTACCGTCGTCGGCGTGCTGCTCCTGTCGGTCATCTTCACCGGCCTGACGATCCTCGGGGCCCCGCTATACGTCCAGAACTGGACGAAGGGGACGCTGCTCATCGCGGCCGTGGCCCTCTCGGGCGTCGCGCGCCGGCTGCTCTCGCAATGACGATCGCGCCGGTCGTCCAGCTCACCGGCGCGGTCGACATCCACGTCCACGGCGGACCTGACCTCGTCCCGCGACGCTACAGCGACATCGAGCTTGCCCGTCGCGCCCAGGCATCGGGGATGCGGGCGCTCGTGCTCAAGAGCCACGTCGAATCCACCGTCGGGCGAGCGGCCCTCGCTCGAGAGGCGACCGGCTTCGACGTGTTTGGCGGGATCGTGCTCAATCCATTCGTGACCGGCGGTCTCAACCCGGACGCGGTGGAGGTGTCACTGGCCCTGGGCGCGCGCGTCGTGTGGCTGCCCTCGCTCGGCAGCGACGCACACGGGGACGTCTTCAGGCGAAAGGGTCGACGCTGGACAGGCCTGCGCCGGCATCCGGCCCAGATCCCTGAGACCGCCGGGGGCCTTGCTCTTGATGTCCATGGCCAGGCGACCCAGAAAGACCTCCGGGCGATCTGCCGATCGGTGGCACGGGCTGATGCCCTGCTTGCGTCGGGGCACGTCGGCACGAGCTGGATCGGACCGGTGGCTCGACTGGCCGCTTCCACCGGCACCCGCTTCCTGGTCACACATCCCGATTACGCCGTGCCGGGTATGTCAGTGGAGGAGCAGCTTGAGCTGGCCGCAGCCGTGCCGGGCGTGATGTTCGAGCGACCGGCCTATGTTGCGTCTGGTGTCTGGTCAGACCAATTCTCGGCCCCCTACCTCGTGGCTGCCATCCGGGCCACCGGGATCGATCGGAACATCGTGTCGAGCGACCTCGGGCAGCCGGGCAACCCGCCATACCCGGACGGGCTCGCGACCTTCGCCGCCGATCTTGCCAGGGCTGGGCTGACCAAGGGCGATCTGCATCAGCTCTTGGTTACTGCCCCCGGCCGGCTGCTGGGCCTGGCCTGAAACTAGTCTCCGCGGAGGCCCTGTCGAGCTCAGTCAATTGAGCGTCACCCTTCGGCTCATCACGGAGGTTCGACAGGAACCAGGTGGCACTCGTTCGCGTCCGCAGATCCTCGATCAGGGCCTCCGTAAGCGCCACCACGTCCTCCCGCACGCCATCAGACGCGAAAACCCGAGCCCCCGCCGGTAGAGGGTGATCGCCGCCTCGTAGCCCTCGAGCGTGTGTGGCGAGAGGCCCCGGGCACGGCCGTCGGTGAGGAACGCGGCCACGACGCCATCGTGCCCGATCGAGGCCGCCCGCCCTGCCCGCGGGTGAATCAGGTGACCGGATGGGGTAGGGGAATCAGGTGATCGGCGACGCGCGGAATCAGGTGATCGAGCGGCCATCTCGTGGCTCCTCCATGAGGGCCACGTTCGGGAGAAGGGCCGCTTCCGGGCGGGAATCGTCGGTCAGGCGACCGGATCAGGCCTCGATCGAGGGCAAGGTGGGGGAGCTGGCTGGCGCGCCAGGATTCGAACCTGGAACCCCCTGATCCAGAGTCAGGTGCTCTACCGTTGAGCCACGCGCCAGCGAACGGCCCGGATGATACCGCACGCGGGCCCGCGAACCCAGATCATCGGGTCCAGACGGGCGCCCGCTGCCCGTCCCGTTCAGACACGCGGCCACCCGGCCAGCGCCGCCTCGACCTCGTCACGGGTGGCCTGGCTGGCCGTGCCGCCAGCGGCACGCGTGGAGAGCGCGCCGCACACGACGCCCGCGGCGAGGCACTCGCGGACGGGCCGCCCATCGAGCCACGCGGCGAGGAAGCCGGCGTCGAAGGCGTCGCCTGCGCCCACGGTATCGACGGCATCGATGCCGTACGCGGGAGCCTCGATCAGCGACCCGTCCGCGTCGATCGCAAGGGCTCCGTCGGCGCCGCGCTTCACGGCGACCAGGGGCCGATCCCGGCCGAGCGCTCGCAGGCGGCGAGCGGCATCGGCGGCTGCGGTCGCGTCGGCGCCCCGCGCCGTGGCGTCTCCACCGCCGGTCATCAGCCGCGCCTCCGGCTCGTTGGGCAGGAACACGTCGATCAGCGGCATGAGATCGGCCAGCCCCGCGTCCCACGACCCGCCCGGATCCCAGTTGGGATCGACCGAGACGCTGGTACCCGCGGCGCGGGCGCGCCGGGCGAGATCGGGCAGACCGGCCCACAGCCCGGCCTGGAGGAAGTACGAGGCGACGTGGATGTGCCCGGCGGCCTCGATCAGGCCCGGCGGCACGTCGCCGGCAACCAGGTCTGCGATCGTCCCGGTGGCAGTCAGGATCGCCCGATCGGTGCCCCGGGCCAGGATGACGCTGGAACCGGTCGGTCGCGTCGGGTCGATCCGGCAGGCGGCGATGTCCACGCCTCTCGCCCGGAGCTCGGCGAGCATGAACCGGCCCAGCGCGTCGTCACCCACCATGCCGACGATGCCGACCCGCAGCCCGAGGCGCGCCGCACCCGCCGCCATGATGCCGGCGGACCCGCCGATGGTGAGCTCGATCGACTCGACCAGGCGCTCGTGCTGGCCGAACCGGGGATCCGCGCCGGCGACGACGATGTCGGGGTTGATGTCACCAACCACGAGGAGATCGAGCGTCCGGACGCCGCCGCGGGTCATCGGCCCCACAGCCCCGGGCTCAGGCACCGACGTCCCAGCCAGCGCCGGACTCAGGCATCGACGTACCAGCGCTCGTCCGGCGTCTCCGGTTCGACTGCCCCGAGCCAGCGCGGCTCCCATGCATGGCCCTCAGCCTCCACGATCGCCGTCAGCCGCGCCAGCCTCGATCGCCCGGTCTCGGTCAGGAATGCCGAACGTTCGGGCTCTGCCCGCGTTGCCGCGTCCGACCACACCGATCGCCCCACCAGCGCGCCGCTGGCTCCGGCGGCGCAGGCGACGCGGAGCTGGGCCTCGAAGGTCGCGTCGTCGACGCCCCCGGACAGCAGCACCCAGGGCAGCCGGCTCGCATCGTCCAGCTCCGCGCAGGCCTCCTGCCACCGCCGCTCGTCGGTCACCCCGGCGTCGTACGGAAACTCCGCCTTGAGCACGTCCGGCCCGAGTGCGGTGAGCCGGCGCGCGGTCTCGATCACCACCGCCCGACGGTCCTCGCCGGTGAGACGGCCACCGGCGAGCGCGAATGACAGGGGCTCGAGGAACAGCGCGAGATCCAGGCGCCGACACTCCGCGGCCACGTCCGCCACCAGCCGCTCCTGCGCATCCGCGTTCGGGGCGTCGGGATGGTAGTAGACGAGGAGCTTCGCGGCTGAGGCGCCGATCCGCTTGGCCGCCGCCGCGCTCCAGCCCGGCAGGACCCGGCTGACCCGGGCCGACGCCGAGCCCTCGTACCCGGTGGCCTCGATCGCGACGATGAGGCCGGTGGCGGCCGGTAGGGCGCCGGTGGCGATCGCCTGGCCGGCGCCAACCTCGGGGTCGAGCAGGATTCCGGTGGTCGCCGGCGCGAGCGCGCGCACGGCGGCGAGCTTGAACTCGACCATCTCCCGGTAGCTGACCGACGCTGGATCCTCGGGCCGGAGCTCCCGACGGAGGTTCTGGCGGTGGTCGAGCGCCAGGACCAGGAAGCGACCGGTCGGCGAGGCGCAGGCGGCCAGGCCGCGACGCGTGCCCAGGCGATACGCCACGCCGACCCTCCAGCAGGACTCACGATCCGGCGCGTTCGGCCGGTCCGCTCGGTCAGCCTACTCTAGTCGCCCGTGCGCAAGTCGCGCAAGATGATGCTCGATATGCGCATAGGAGTGCTCGTAGTGCGCAATCGGGGTTGACATTTCGATCAGACGCAACGATCCTGCGCGCATGGCCCACGCCGACCGGCACGACCAGCTCATCTCCCACCTCCAGGCGAAGGGGCGTGCCAGCGTGTCCGAGCTGGCCGTGGATCTGGGCGTCGCCCCGGCCACGATCCGGCGCGATCTGCAGCAGCTCGCCGATGAGGGTCGCCTGCTTCGGACCTACGGCGGTGCCGCCCTCGCCGACCGCCGGATGGTGCGCGACAGCCGGGCGGTCGATGCCAAGCTGGCGATCGCGGCCGCCGCCGCGGACCTCGTGGCCGATGGATCGACGATCGCGATCGGCAGCGGCACCACCGCGCTCGAGCTGGCCCGGAACCTGGTCGATCGCCGGCTGACGGTGATCACCAACGCGCTCGACGTCGCGAACGTCCTGATCGACCGCGCCGGCATCGAGCTGATCATCCTGGGCGGCGTGGTCCGGCCTCGAATGCACAGCATGCTGGGCCATCTGGCCGAGATGGCGACGACCGAGCTCCGCGCCGACACGCTGTTCATGGGCATCGGCGCGATCAGCCTCACCGCCGGCCTGATGAACGACTCGGTGCCCGAGATCCTGACTGACCGGGCGCTGCGCCGCATGTCGCGCTCCGTGGTGGTGCTGGCCGACGCGACCAAGTTCGACCAGGTCGCGCCCGCGTTCGTGTTCGGGCTCGATGAGGTCGACACGGTCGTCACCGACCCGACGCTCGACTCGGTGCGCGTGCGTGAGCTCGAGACTCGCGGCATCCGGGTGATCGTCGCCTCGCTCCCGGGCGCCGCCGCGACGGCCCACACCCGGCAGGATCTCGTCGAGGCGATGCCGTGACCGCGGGCGCGACGGGGATCATCCCGACCGAGATCCACGACGGTCCGGCTGCGATCCGGGCCACGCTGTCAGGCGCCCTGCCGGCTGCCCGGGATGCGGCGGCGATGCTGCTCGAGCGCGATGTGCGGCGCGTGTTCGTGATCGGGAACGGCACGTCCCGCCACTCGGCGCTGGCGGCCAGCGCGCTGTACCGGCGGCACGCCGGCCCCGACGACCCGGTCACGGTGCCGATGACGGCCGGGGAGTTCCGGACCTACCGGCCGCGGTTCGGTCCCCACGACGCCGTGGTCGGGGTCTCGGCCTCGGGCGAGTTCGCCGACATCGTGGCCGCGTTCCGGGAGCTTCGCGATGCGGTGCCCACGATCGGCGTCGTCCACGTTCCGGGCTCGAGCCTGACCGCGGTCGTCGATCAGGTGGTGCTCTCGTCCGGCGGGCCGAGCCGGGTGCCGGTCATGACCAAGACCTTCTCCGCGACGCTGGTCGCGACGGAGCTCACCCTGCTGGCGCTGCTGGGTGAGGAGCGGATGTCGCCCGTGCTGGATTCGATCGCCGCGGCCGCCGACCACGCTTCGTCGGCCATCGCGGCGGCCGAGGCGCAGCTCGAGCCACTGGTCGCGACGCTGGATCGCTATCACCACGTGTTCGTCGTCGGGGCGGGTCTCGCGCACTACGCGGCGCTCGAGGCCGCGCTCAAGCTCAAGGAGATCGCGCTCGTCCACGCGGAGGGCGGCGAGACCTGGGAGATGACCTCCGGCGCCGCGACGATGATCGACGACCGGGTGGCGGTCATCGGCCTGGCACCCGCGGGCCCCGGTCGGGCGGCCACCGTCGAGATCATGCGCCACGTGTCCGCCTGGGGCGCCGCCACGATCGAGATCGGGCCGCAGGCGACCACCGCCGGCTCGCTGCTGGTGGAGATCCCCGCTGCCGCGGAGGAGGACCACGCACCGCTGACGGTCGTGCCGCCCGTGGCGCTGGTGGCGTATGCGCTGTCGCGCCGGCGAGGCATCGACCCGGATCGGCCCGACTGGGTCGCGCGGTACCACAGCCAGGGGCTGCGCCACATCCTCGGCGGGGACGGCGCGACGGCGCGCCCTGCGGATCTCAAGACGACCAAGGGATAAGGGGAGCCGGCATGACGCGAATCGTGCTCGTCGGAGCGGGCAGCGTGGAGTTCACCCGGAACCTGCTGGGGGACTTCCTCTCGTACCCCGAGCTCCGGGACGCGGAGATCGTCCTTCATGACATCGACCCCGATCGCCTGGCCACGGCCGAGCGGATGGCAGCCTGGACGGCGTCGGCGCTCGGGGCCCAGCCGCGGATCACGACCTCGCTCGATCGCCGCCAGGCGCTCGTCGGCGCCGACTTCGTGGTCGACACGATCCAGGTCGGCGGCGCGCGAGCCACCCGGCTCGACTTCGACATTCCGGCCCGCCACGGGATCGACTACACGATCAACGACACCATCAATGTCGGCGGGGTGATGCGTGGCCTGCGCACCATCCCGGTGGTGCTGGGCATCGTCCGGGACATCGAGGACGTGTGCCCGGATGCCACGTTCCTGAACTACACCAACCCGATGTCGATGCTCGTGTGGGCGGTCGCCGAGCGGAGCGAGCTGCCCACCGTCGGCCTGTGCCACTCGGTCTACTGGACCGTACGCGCGCTGGCCGACTACGTCGGGGTCGACTGGCGCGAGATCGAGGCGGAGTCCGGCGGGGTGAACCACCTCGCGTTCATCCTGCGCATCACGCACCGCGGCCGCGACCTGTACCCCGCGATCGCCGACGCGGTGGCGAACGGCCGGATCCCGGACGAGGATCTCGTCCGCGCCGAGCTGTTCCGGCGGCTGGGCTACTGGCTCACCGAGGCGTCCGAGCAGCAGGCCGAGTACAACCCGTGGTTCATCGGCAAGGGTGATTCGGTCGAGCGCTTCCACGTCGCGATCGGCGAGTACCTGCGACGGGTCGACAACAATCTGGCGGAGTTCGCCGACACCAAGCGCCGGCTCGACGCGGGCGAGCCGTTCGAGATCGAGCAGAGCGGCGAGTACGCGGCGGTGATCATCCACTCGATGGTCACCGGGCAGCCGAGCCGGATCGTCGCCAACACGATCAACACCGGGCTCATCCCGAACCTCGCGCAGGGCTCCTGCGTGGAGGTGCCGGCGCTCGTGGACGGCCTGGGCGTGCACCCCACGAGCCTGCCGCCGCTGCCACTGCAATGCGCCGCATACATCCACCCGGCGATCGACACGCAGGCGCTGACGGTGCGTGCGGCGCTCCACCAGGACCGGGACGCGGTCTATCACGCGGTGCTCCAGGACCCGCTGATCCAGAGCCATCTGAGCCTGGACGAGACCTGGCGAATGACCGACGAGCTGATCGAGGCCGAGGCCGAGTGGCTGCCGGCGTGGCTGGGCGGGAGCGCAAACGAAGCGGACTGAAGGGACGACGAGGCTCACCTGTCGAGGAGGAGGCACGATGCGCGGACAACGGTTCCACCTGAGACTGGCCGCAATGGCGGTTGCCGCCGGGCTGATCGCGACGGCATGCGGCGGTGCCAACCCCACGCCGAGCCCCACCACGGCGCCCGCGACGCCTGCCGGATCGGCGCCCGCGTCCGAGGCGCCGGCGTCCGCATCGACCGGCTACACGGGCCCGGAGGCCACGATCCAGTACTCGATCTGGGGTGACCCGACCGAGCTCAAGAACCAGCAGGCGATCGTGGACGCGTTCCACGCCATCGAGCCCAAGATCACGGTCCAGGTGACCGTGTCCGACTGGGACACGTACTGGGACAAGCTGCAGACCGGGCTCGCAGGCGGCGCGGCTCCCGACGTGTTCGCGATGGACGGTCCGCTGTTCCCCGACTACGCCACGCGCGACGTGCTGCTCGACCTGACGCCGTACATCCAGGCCGACAGCTACCCGCTGACCTCGCTCAACGACGACGCGGTCCGTGACTTCACCCTTGCCGACGGCCGCCAGATGGGTCTGCCAAGGGACCTCAACGTGATCGCCCTGTTCTACAACAGGGACCTGTTCGACGCCGCGGGCCTGCCGTACCCGGACGACACCTGGGACTGGAACAAGCTCGTCGACGTCGGCAAGCAGCTGACGGTCGACACCAACGGCGACGGCACCCCCGACCAGTGGGGCATCTACACCGAGACCACCGACATGGAGAACGCCTGGTCGGAGTTCGTGTGGGAGAACGGTGGCGACATCCTCGCCCCGGACGGCAAGACCACGGTGCTCGACACGCCCGAGGCCGCGGGTGGGATCCAGTTCCTGCAGGACCTGATCTGGAAGAACAAGGTGGTCCCCGACCCGGCGCTGTTCGCCGAGACGGGTGACGCGTTCGAGCAGGGCCAGGCGGCGATGGAGATCAACGGCTCGTGGCTCGTCGCGACGGACATCGCGGCCGGCCTCAACTTCGGCATCGCCCCGATGCCCAAGGGCCCGGTGAGCCGGGCGACGTCGGTCAACCCGACCGGCGCGGTCGTCTACAAGGGCACCAAGTCGCCCGACGCCGCCTGGGCGTTCGTCAAGTACCTCGCCAGCCCCGCCGCGCAGCAGCAGATCATGGCGCTCAAGGCATCGCTGCCGGCGAACAAGGACGTCCTGAGCGGCCCGTTCGCGACCTCGTTCGATGGCGCCCAGGTGCTCGCCGATGCCGTGGGCTACGCGCACCTCAAGCCGTCGTTCAAGGGCTACAACGAGTTCACCCAGGTGCTGCAGGACGAGCTCGACCAGCACGTGTTCAACGCGCCGGACGAGACGGCTGCGCAGGCGATCGCCAACGTCAAGGATCAGCTGAACCAGATCCTCGCGAGCCAGTGACCGCACAGTCCCGCCGGCGCAACCCGATCGGCGGGGAGTCCCGCTGGGCCTGGCTGTTCCTCGCCCCGACCCTGATCGGGCTGGCCGTCCTGTCGGCCGGCCCGATCGTCGCGGCGTTCGCGATCAGCCTGACCAGCTGGGATCTGCTCACGCCACCCACCTTCGTCGGCGTGGACAACTTCACCCACCTGCTGTCCGATGAGCGGTTCCTCACCGCACTTCGAAACACCACCTTCTTCACGCTGACGTCCGTCCCGCTGGGCACGATCCTGGGGCTCGGCATCGCGCTTGCGCTCAACCAGCGGCTCCGCGGCATCTCCTGGATCCGCACGGCCTACTTCCTGCCGGTGGTCACCTCCACGGTCGCCATCTCGCTCGTCTGGTCGTGGATCTACAGCCCCGACCGCGGGCCGCTCAACGCGGTCATCGAGGCGTTCGGGCTGCCGGGCCAGAAATGGATCACGGATCCCTTCTGGGCGATGCCCGCGATCGTGGTGATGAGCGTGTGGCAGGGGCTGGGGATCACGGTGATCATCTTCCTGGCCGGCCTCCAGGGGATCTCCGAGGAGTACTACGACGCCGCCTCGGTCGACGGCGCGGGTGCGTTCGCCCGGCTTCGCCGGATCACCCTGCCGCTGCTGACGCCGAGCATCTTCTTCACCGGGATCCTGGCCCTCATCGACAGCTTCCAGGTGTTCGACCAGATCTACGTGCTCGCCAGACCGGGCCGGCCCACCGACGCGACAGTCACGCTCGTGTACATGATCTACGAGAACGGGTTCCAGAACTTCAAGATGGGCTACGGCGCCGCGGCCGCCTGGATCCTGTTCATCATCGTCGCGGTGCTGACGATGGTCTATTTCAAGCTCCAGAACCGCTGGGTCCACTACCAGTGATGGACCGCCCGTGGGTGCACCGGTGACGGCGCCGACGATCGCTGCGGGCCCGACAATGGGCGCGCGGCGCGGCGGCCGCGGCGGCCGCGGCGGCCGACGCCGGACACGCCGTTGGGCGAAGACCGCGATCATCTACGCGCTGTTGCTCGCGGGCGCGCTGGTCATGATCGCGCCCTTCCTGTGGATGGTCGTGACCTCGCTCAAGACCCGGGCCGAGGTGTTCGGCTCGGCGCCGCTCGAGCTGCCCACGGGAGTCCACCTCGACAACTACGCCCGGATGTGGGACGCGCTGCCGTTCGCCGTGTTCTACGTCAACTCGCTCAAGCTCGCCCTCCTGGTCACCGCCGGTCAGCTCATCTCGTGCTCGATGGCGGCGTTCGCGTTCGCCGTGCTCGAGTTTCGCGCCAAACGCGTCCTGTTCGGGCTGCTGCTGTCCACGCTGCTCATCCCGTTCCAGGTGGTGCTGGTCCCGAACTTCATCCTGTATCGGATGCTCCCGCACCCGTTCAGCGCGAGCGGCAACTGGATCGGCACGCAGGA
>CAVQKK010000002.1:0-94614 GCA_963713095.1 uncultured Chloroflexia bacterium | reverse complement strand
CCGCGGAGGTGCGGGCCCGCTTCACGGAGCTGCTGCCGGGCGTCCTCTGATCGGCGCTTGCCCCCCGGGCGGGCGTTTGCTGGACCCGACCAGGTTGCCGTCGGCACCCTCGGCTCATCGATGGCCGTCTTGTCGTGAGGGCTGGATACCCGCTCGGATAGCGCTCGCCGGGCAGGCGCTGCAGGATGGATGATGTCCCGCAGCGGCCGGGGCCGCCAGCAGCTCGCGGATGTACGCCGCGACCACCTCCGGCTGCTCCGCCTGCACGACGTGGACCGCGTCCACGATCCCGAAGCGTGCGTGGTCGAGCCCGTCGACATACCGGCGTTGGTGCTCCTGGATGACGGCGAGATCTCCGACCGAGCCTCTCGCGGCCCTGTCGGCCGACAGCAGGATCGAGGGTCGGGTCCCGGCGCATCGCATTCTCACTTGTGAGGATGATAGCAACAGTGAGAAGATCGTCCTCGTGGACACCCTCGCGCTGCTCCTGCATCCGGTGCGCCTCCGCATCGTTCACGCCATGTCCGGCGGGCGCGTGCGGACGACATCAGACCTGTGTGACTGCCTGCCCGACGTCTCGAAGGCCACCATCTACCGCCACGTCGGCCTTCTGGTCGAAGGAGGGCTGCTGGAGGTCGCCGGCGAACGACGGGTCCACGGCGCGGTCGAGCGCCGCTTCCGGCTGAGCCGTGCGCGACCGGCCATCGACCGGAACAGAGCCGGAACGATGTCGCTCGATGAGCACCGTCAGGGGTTCGTGACGGCCGTTGCGGCACTGGTTGCCGAGTTCAACGGCTACCTCGACCGAGAGCATGCAAACCCGACCGATGATTGGGTGGGCTACAGGCAGCTCCCGCTCTGGCTTAGCAGGGAGGAAGTCGCGAGGCTCATCAGCGAGCAGACCCGGATCATCAGGCCCCTGATGGGCAACCAACCGAGCCCGGATCGTCACCTGTACCTGATGAGTCCGATCCTGTTTCCGATCGAGGAGCCTCCGCGGGCAGTGTCCGACGAGCACGCCGACGCCCCGGTGGAGTCCCACCCGTAGAGGCGGATCACGGCTCCTGACGGTCGAGCAACGCGACCCAGTCCTTGCGCGTGTCCACCACCGGCAGCCAGAACGCCAGGATGATGTAGGCGATCAGGGACAGGCCGACGCTGACGAGAGTCAGCTACCCAGGGTGCCGATGAGCCCGGTGAGGGCCGCCCAGTGGGCTCGGAAGTCGCGCAGCTGGGTGCGGCCGGCGACGGTGAGCCGGTAGTACTTGCGTGGCGGTCCGGACGCCGATTCGCGCCATTCGTAGTCGAGCAGACCGTCCCGGCGCACCTTGCTCAACAGTGGGTACAACGTACCCTCCTGGGTCCCCATGTCGGTTCCCTCCAGGCGCTTGATGATGTCCGCCGCATAGACCGTCCGAGGAGACGATGCCGAGGATGAGGAACTCGAGCAGGCCTTTCCGCAGCGCACTAGCGTCCGAAGCGGCGTGCTCGCTGCTGATACGTGCGGATCGCGCGGAGGAAGTCGATCTCGCGGAACGCCGGCCAGTAGACGTCGCAGAAGTGGTATTCGCTGTACACGCTCTGCCACGGCAGGAAGCCCGACAGGCGAACCTCCCCGGAGGTCCGGATGATGAGGTCGGGATCGGATGAGCCGTGAGTGTAGAGGTGAGCGGCGAGCGCCTCGGCGGTGATGCGGTCGGCAAGATCGGCCGCCGGTGTCCCTGCCGCCAGCGCCTCCTGAACCGTGGCCCGGAAGGCCTCGAGGAGCTCGTCCCGGCCGCTGTAGGCGATCGCGACGGTCACCCTGATCGCTCCGTCGGGGCGGGACAGCGTCGCTGACCGCTCAACCGCCTCGGCCAGGCCCGAGGGCAGGACATCGCGCCGACCGATCACGCGCAATTCGACCGGGGCGGCCGTTCGGCGCCGACCGGAGGCAAGCGCGGAGATCGCCTCGGTGGCGACATCGGTGATCGTCGTCACCTCCGGTGCCGCTCGCTCGAGGTTCTCGATCGACAGCGCCCACAGCGTGACCTCGCGGATCCCGAGATCGACGCACCAGTCGATGAGCTCAAGTGCCTTCTCGGCGCCTCGTCGATGACCTTCGCCCGGGTCCCGGTATCCCTCCGATGCCGCCCATCTCCGATTGCCATCCATGATCAGCGCGACATGGCCGGGTCGCGGTCGCGCGAGCACGGCTGCGCGCAGGCGTGCCGTGTAGAACGCGTAGGCCGGGGCGAGGATGACGGCGATCGCCCGCCTATAGGCGCGCCCGAAGCGTCCGTTGGCGAGCGTCGTGAGCGGATCGGACATCGGGCCTCCAGGCTGCTTGACACGAACAGGACGGCGGCCACGAGCCGCGCGTGATCATCGATGGCGACGGTCCATGGAACTGTGGCCGAGGGCGCGGCGGGATGATGTCGCGCGGCTCGTCCCCAGCGACCAGGGACGGCGCAGTGGGGTGGGCATATGAAGTCGACGGCTTGGACGGCGCGGTGCTGATCGATGACGCGAACGTGCCGAGTCTGCTCGCCCTGCCATACCTCGGAGTGTGCGCTCCGGGTGACCCGCTGTGCTTGGTGACACGGCGGCGGATTCTCCGCCGCCAACCCCTGGTGGTTCAGCGGTCGGGTCGGTGACGGCATCGGATCCCCCATTCGTCGCGCGATCAGTGGCGCGGCTTCCCCGTGCTGTCGCGAACCGTCAGCGTCGGCCGAACGAGGACCTGTTCGGTCGACGTCCGGCCGCCGACGACCCTGTCGAGGAGGATCCTTGCGGCGACGTCTCCCATCTCGTCGGCCGGGAAGTTGATCGTCGTGAGCGCCGGCGTTGCGATCTCCGCCATCGGCTCACTGACCATGCCGATCACGGACAGCACCTCGGGGACGCGCATACCCCGAGCCTGTGCCGCCTTGAGGGCGCCGATCACCGATTGCTCCTGGGCAGCCACCAGCGCCGAGATGTCCGGGTGCTCGTCGAGCAGCCGCCGAGCGGCGACCGACAGCTCGTCCGTGGTCGGCCCGCCGACGCGCGCGAGCACGGGCAGACCGTTCCGGTCGCAGGCGCGCTGATAGGCCCGCAGCGCCCATGTCGCGAAGCCGTACGTCTTCTGCTGGACGACCGGGTCGACGGAGAGGAATGCGATCCGGTTGTGGCCCAACCCCATCAGATGCTCCATCGCGAGGTCGATCCCGTGGGCGATGTCGACGTCGACGAAGCTCAGGCCGGTGTTGTCGGCACGATGCCCGATCATCACGAACGGATAGCCGTGCTCACGCAGGAGCGCCGCTCGGCGGTCGTCGGTAAGGATCTCGAGCAGGATGGCGCCATCCGCCTGGCGGCCCCGGAAGATGCCGAGGAGCTCGGCGTCCGTCAGGGTGCGGGTGATGATGTTGATCGAGTACCCTGCGTCCTCCACGCCCAGGGCGGCCGCCATGATCAGGCGGTGCGCGGGCGGGTTGAACTCCTGCGGGACGTGCATCGCGATCAGGCCCGTCCGGCCGGAGCGGATCTGACGCCAAGCGCTCTGGGGCGCGAACCCGATCTCGTCCATGACTCGCAGGACCCGCTCACGCGTCTCCTCGGCGACGTCCGGCTTGTTGTTGAGGATCCGCGAGACCGTCGCGACGGAGACCCCGCTGGCCGCGGCGATGTCGACGATCGTCGTCGACGGCATCTTCGACCGCGCGGCCACTGCGGGGCGCTCCTTTCTCAGCGATGGACCGCGACGGCGGTGATCCCGAGGGCGGGGTCCATGGGGCCGTCCCAGTGCACGGCCACCCGCTGACCAGCGTAGCGAAGCCGCAGCATGTCGGTGTGCCGTGCGGGCTGGCCATCGCTCTCCGCGTCGTCGAAGCCGGCGTGGAGGGTGACGGCGAACTCGCGCTCGCGCTGCATCCCGGGGAACCCGCCGCTGCGTTCACTGATCGTGAGGCAGCGCGCGGCATCGTCCCAGGAGACGTCGATCGAGGAGAAGGCGCCGTCCTCGTAGCCGTACCCATCGCCCTCATCCTCGTAGAGGTTGAACGCGGCGTCGCGGCCGGGGTACACGTGCAGCTCGACGGGCTCGCACGGGAGGTCGTGGGCATGCTGGCGGACCGGTCCCATGGGCACGATCGATCCGGCCCTGACGAAGACCGGGATCCGATCGAGCGGGGCCTCCGCCGCGATGAGCTGTCCGCCACGGAGTCGTCGGTCGGTCCAGAGATCGAACCACTCGGCCCCGGCCGGCAGGTAGACGGACCGCGTGCGCGGCCGGTCGGCGAGCGGCACGGACCCGGGGCCGTATGCCATCGGCGCGTGAACCGGACAGACGAGGAACGCCGGTCCGCACATGAACTGGTCGGCCACGTCGAACACGGCGGGATCGTCCCGGAAGTCGAAGGGCAGGGACCGCAGCATGGTGTAGGTGTGCTGGGTGGTCCAGCCGGCGAGCGCGTAGAGGTAGGGCAGCAGCTGGTACCGCAGGCGGAGCGCGGCCGCGATCGCCTCGTACGTTGGGTCGCCCGGCTCGCCGAAGCGCCAGACCTCGCGGGCGACATCGGTCCCATGCGAGCGGAGCATCGGCAGCCAGGCGGCGTACTGGAACCAGCGGGCGTAGAGCTCGCGGTAGCCGAGATCGTCCACGCCCTCGTCGTAGTCGCCCGCCCAGAACCACAGCTCCGGGCGCCGGGCGACGAAGAATCCCCCGACATCGGTCGTCCAGTACGGCATGCCGGTGGCACAGAAGTTGAGGCCATCCGCGATCTGCCGCCGCAGCGTGTCCCACGTGGCCGACACGTCACCAGACCACGTCACCGCCCCGTAGCGCTGCTGTCCCGGGAACGCAGAGCGCGTCAGGTTGAGGACCCGTTTGGAGGACGAGGTCGCGCGCTGCCCGCGGTAGATCCCTTCGGAGTGGAGGAGCGAATACGCATTGATGACCTCGGGGTCGAGGTACCGCTTCGCCTCTTCCGTGTTGATGCGCAGGCGCTCCTCGGGCTCCGGCTTCACCGCCCCGACCCAGTCGGCCTCGAACGGCTCGGTGCAGTCCGACCACCACGCGTCGATCCCGTGGGAGAACAGTCCGCGGTTCGCCTGACGCCAGTAGGCGTCGCGGGCGTCGCTGCTGAAGGCGTCGTACGTTGCCTGGTTGCCGAGGAGATGGCCGCCGTCGGCGAGCTCCCGCCAGTCGTCGCCGCCCGGCCGCATGATCGGCCAGATCGAGACCATCAGCCGCACATTCAGCGCGTGCAGCTCCTCGGTCATGCGGTCCGGGTCCGGGAACCGCCCCGGGTCGAGCGACTTCTGGCCCCACAGGTCGCCAACCCAGGACTTCCAGTCGAGCACGATGCAGTCGAGGGGCAGCTGGCGCGCCCGGTACTCGCGGGCTACGTCGAGGAGCTCGGCCTGCGTCGCGTAACGCTCCTTCGACTGAAGGTAGCCGAACGCCCACATCGGCAGCATCGACGCGCGCCCGGTCAGCCGGCGCAGCTCGGCCACGATTGCGTCGAACTCGGGACCGACCACGAAGTAATAGTCAAGCTCTTCGTCGACGTCGGCCCAGAGGTATGAGCCGAAGGTGTCGTCGTGGAACGTCATGAGCGAGGTGCAATCCACGAACACGCCGTAGCCGCGGGTCGAGACGAGCACCGGCACGACGGCCTTGAGGTTCTGCTGGTAGAGGTACTGGTGCTGGCCGCGGAGGTTGAACATCCCCTCCTCGTGCGAACCCAGCCCGTACAGCGCCTCGCCGTCAGCCCAGCAGAACTCGACCTTCGTGTGGAAGGCAGTCCGGTCCACGACCTGTCGAACGTCGGCCACTTCGATCCGCACGCCGTCCACGTTCTCGAGGACCTCGCGCGGCGTTGCCTCGTCGAACTCCGACCGGAGGACCTCGACAGGCGAGAGCGTCTTGCCGCCGCGTGCCGGCTCGCGCGTCAGCAGCGTCCCATCGGTCGTTCGGTACGTGAGCGCGGCGGTGTCTCGAGCGACCTCGATCGACAAGTCGTCCGTGGCGATGACGATGCCGTCCCGGCCTTCGACGACGGAGAACGGCACCGCCGGCGTGCCGGCAGGGGAGCGAACCACGGTCAGGCTCGGCTTCGCGCTGAACGTGTCGGCGAGCGTGAACCGGACCCGCACGGTCCGGCTGGTTCGCGGTGTGAGAGCGAGCAGCCCCCCGTCGGTGCGGATCGTCAGCCCGTCGGACTCGACCTCATGGGACAGGATCCTCATCGGCGGCACATCCCCGTCCCGGGACTGGCATTGCGGACGGCGCGCGGGGACAGGATCACGTTGCTACCCCTTCACGGCGCCGGCGGACACGCCGGACAGGATCCAGCGCTGGGCGACGATGTAGATGAGGATCACCGGCATGACCGTCAGCACGATGTCGGCCGAGACCAGGCTCCAGTCAGACTGGAACTGGCCAAAGAAGTTGTAGACGGCGAGGGTCATCGGCCAGCGGCTCGTGCTGTTCAGGAAGTACAGCGGCATCAGGAACTCGTTCCAGATGTTGAGGAGGCTGAGGATCCCGCAGGTCACGAGCACCGGCCGCATGATCGGGAGAACGACCGCGAAGAAGGTGCGGACCGGCGAGCAGCCGTCGATGAAGGCGGCCTCGTCAAGCTCCCTGGGCAGGGAGTCCACGAAGGCGTAGATCAGGAAGACGCTGAACGGGATCTGGGTGGCCGCGTACAGGAGGATCATCCCGATCTGCGAGTCGATCAGGCGGGTGACCTGCATGACCTTCATCAGGGTGACGAAGTTGGTGGGGATCGCGATGCCCATGATGAGCAGCAGGTAGATGATCTGGTGCCGCCGGGTCCGGTGCCGAGCGAGCACATAGGCGGCGAACGCCGACACCATGACGGCGACCACCGTCCCGCCGAGCGAGTACAGCAGGCTGTTGAAGAAGGCCGTTACCAACTTGCCCTGGTCGATGACGGTGCCGAAGTTGGCCCACTGCGGGATGGCGGGCAGCTCGACGCCCATGGAGCTGGCTTCGGGCTGCGTCTTGAGAGCGTTGACGAATACCAGGTAGATGGGTGTGAGGGCGACGAGGCTGGCGCCGCCTGCCCCCAGGTTGAGGATGCCGGCGCGAAACCCCCGGGTGGGATGCATCGTCAGGCCACCTGGCTGCGCCGCATGACGCGGATGACGAAGTAGCTGAGGACGACCATCACGACGAAGAACAGGGTGGACAGTGCGGTCGCCACCCCGTACAGCCCGCGTGAGAAGTTGTCGAAGACGATCGTGTAGACGGTCGAGGTCCCGTACTGGCCGTTGGTGAGGACGAAGACCATGTCGAAGACCCGCAGGCCGTACAGAAGGTTCAGCACGGTGGTCACCGCCAGGACCGGCGTTAGTAGCGGCAGGGTGATGTGCCGGAAGGCCTGGCGTCCGGAGGCGCCGTCGATCGCGGCCGCCTCGTAGTAATCGCGTGGGATCGCCAGGACACCGGCGATGAGGATGACCATGATGTAGCCCACCCCCCGCCAGGTGTCCACGCCGATGACGGCCCAGATCGTCAGCGTGACGTCGGTGAGCCAGTGTTGGGCGAGCCCGCCGAGGCCGATGAGCTGGAGGGCTGAGTTCAGGAGGCCGGACGACGGGTCCAGGATCGACCTGAACACGATGCCGACCACGAGGACGGGCAGGACGGCGGGCAGGTAGATAAGCCCGCGATGCAGGTACGCGAGGCGCCGGATGCCGGATGTGAGCAGAATCGCCAGCCCCAGCGCGATGGCGGTCTTGAGGATGGTCGTTGCGATCGTGAACAGGATGGTGTGCTCGATCGCGCTGACGTAGTCGCCGCTCGGGTCGAAGATCGTGCTGAAGTTGTCGAGGCCCACCCAGTGGAGGTCCTTCGAGTAGGCGCTCCAATCGGTGAACGAGAACCCGAACCCCAGCACGCTCGGCAGCAGGACGAAGATCCCGCACAGGAGGAGCGCGAAGCCTGCGAACCATGTCGGGTAGGCGTTCTTCACGGCAGACTCGGTCCAGGGGCCTGCTCGTGCAGGAGCGTGTTCACGAGCCTGGCCGGAGATGGCGACTGCACGAGGCAGCGCTGAGGTGGTGGTGGCGCTGCGCCAGGAGCAGGAAACGCCGGCCACGCAGGTCAGACCCCATGGTGTCCATGATCCCAAGTTAGGGACGGTCGCGGTTACCGTCCGGGGGCGAGTCGCCAGCTCGCCCCCGGCGGTCGCTGCGCGGGGCGGGGACTAGTTGGACCAGGCCGGGTCGCCGGCCGCTTTCGCAAGCGTGGTGCGCCCGGCGTCGATGTTCTTCAGCATGTCCGTGGCCTGCTTCTGGCCGGTGAACATGTTGACAAGCCACTTGCCCATGTCGATCCACTGGGGATTGACGTAGTTGACCGCGTCCTGGAGGACGAGCGTCTTCGCCTGGCCGTACGTGCCGAAGAACTCAGATTGGCTGGCATCCCATTTCGCCTTGACGCCCGTGAACGGCAGCGTCTCGAAGTCAGGAGTGTTGTCGATGAGCCACTGCAGATTGTCCGGCTGCATCATGAAGTCGAGCCACTGCTTCGCCTCGGCGACGTGCTGGCTCTTGCTGGAGACCATCCAGGTCGGACCGGCCGGGTGGGTCGGCTGCAACTGGTTGTCCAGGATCGGGATCGGGAAGTAGCCGAAGCTCGTGGCCTGGAGGTCCGGGTACGCGGCCGCGATCTGGGAGCCGCGAGACAGCTCTGACAACGTCATCGCGAAGTCGCCGCTTGCCATCGCCTTGGACGTGTCCGCTTCCTTGGCAGACAGCGCGTCCTTGCCGAAGTAGCCCTTCTGGTACAGATCGTTGATCTGGGTGAGGGCCTTCTCCATGGTCGCGTTGCCGGCGAACGTCGCCTGGTTTGCATTGAGCTTGTCGTTCAGGCCGGGATCCAGCGCCTCGATCTGTGCGCCGACCTCAGGGAACCAGAGTACGTGGTGCCAGCCGTCCGAGACGGGCTCGTAGACGGGCGTGACCCCGTTCTGCATGAGCGTGTCGGACGCTTTCTCGAAGTCATCGAACGTCTGGGGAACAGCGATGTTGTACTTCGCGAAGATGTCCTTGTTGTAGACCATGACCCAGTAGTTCGCCGCGACGACGTCCCAGACCTCTGCGCCGTAGAGCTTGCCGTCGAGGGTCGACTGGTCGGCGACGATGGGATCCAGCAGGCCGACCCATGGCTCGCCGGTGAGGTCGACCGCGTTGTTGGCAGCGTCGTACTGGAGCCTCATGTCGGATTTCCCGGCCTGGCCGAGGAAGAGGTCGATGCCCTGTCCGGAGTTCAGCTTCGTCTTGAGGACGTCGAAGTACTGGGCGGACGGAATGATCTGGAAGTCGATGTGGATGCCGGTCTGCTCTTCGAACCTCCCGGCGAGGACCTGCTCGGACGACTTGATCCAGTCCTGGCTGGCCAGGACCTCGATGGTGACGTTCGACTTGCTCGGCGCGACGCTCGGGCTTGCCGTCGCCGCGGTTGCCGAGGGCGCCGCCGCCGAGGGCGCCGCTGCCGAGGGTGCAGCGGAGGTCGGCGCGCTCGACGCTTGGGAGGAGCATCCGGCGAAGAGCGCGCCGACGACCAGCGCGGAGAGTGCAGCTCTTGCGAGTCTTGCCAATGGAACGTGCCGCCTTTCGAACGAGGGTGAGGTGACCTGCAGGCGGGCCGGTCTGACCGACCACAGACGTAGCTGCTCGATAGGTCCACCTCCTCCAATATCCTCGGAGTCTCCGCATCCCGCCGCGGCGAAATCATTCCCGGTATCATTACCGCTACGCGGAGTTTACCGTGGCGGTCAATAGGCGAGCCCCAGTTCGGGCGCATCGGGCGTGAAGGGCCGGTCGGGCCCGTGAGCCCCGGTCGATCAGGGCGGAGCCGAGCGCCGAAGCCGAGCGCCGGCCCCGACAACTCGCGCTCGATCTCGCGCGGGCCGCATCGGCGAGCGTGCGTTCCTCGTGGCCATGCGCCGGCTCAGGGAGAAGGCAGCTTTGCAGGCGGCGGCGGCGCGCGCCCGGCAGGCAGTCGATGCGGCGAAGGCCCTTGACCACATCCGCAACTTCGCGGCCGCGTGGTCACGCGCAGAGGAAAGATCGAGGCGTTGGCGCGCCCGACAGGTGTTGGGCGCGCGATAACAGCCTACGAGATGCCGATCGAGGGCCGCGATGAGTGGCTCGCCGCAGCCTGGCGCCTCGCATGAGGGAGGCGTACCTGCGCGGTGCACTCTCGCCGCAGCCGACGCTGCGCCAGGTTGACGTGCTGGCGGCCTTCGTCGCGACCGGTGGGTCGGTGCATGAGGCTGCCGAGCTCATTGGTATCCGGCCCAGCACCGTGAAGGCGGCAGCGACGGTTCACCTGTGCACGCGGGCGGGGAAGCGGCGCGCGAGGTTCGGGGTTCCGCGAACCTCATCGGTCGCCTGTCCCATCGTCACCCTGGCGTCAGCAGGTACACCACGGCCGCCAGCGCCCGCGCGGCGAATCCCCCGATCGCCACCCGATTCCATCGTGCCATGCCTCCGTAGACGATGAGGATCGCGGCGATGACCGCCAGCAAGAAGGCGAAGTTCGGCATCGAGTCTGTCTCTCCTTTCGCTGGCGGTTCCGGTCAGGGCGCCGAGGCGTGCCGTCGCAGGACGCCGCGCGAGTCGCGCCCAAAGGAGTTCGTCTCGATCACCTCTTTGACAGGAGGACGAAGAGAGCCCCTGCAACCACGATGAGCGCGATTCCGGCGACGAAGACCCCGGTGCCCCACCACATGTCCTTGTTGATCCGGCCGACCAGGATGAGAATCGCGGACACCACCGCCATCAGGGTCAGGTATGGATGAGCCTTCACACGGGGCGGCATCTGGTTCCTCCTTTGATCGCTGCGGCCCGACGCGGCCGGAACATGCTGAACCTACCCACGAGCGTTACCCACGGAACGCCTTCATGAACCGCACCCGTGTGCCGAGGTGGAGCGCGGCGTTGCTGTACATGCGGCCAGCGAGCCAGGTCAGGCCGCCGATGGATGCCACGATGAGCGCGACCGCCAGGCCGACCTGCCAGAGCGGCACGTCGCTCGACGCCATCCGCACCGCCATGAGGATGGGGGCGAACGGCGGCAGCAGGGAAGCCACCGTGGCCAGCGGACCATTTGGATTCGGCAGCGCGGCGTACATGAGCAGGTACCCCGCGACCTGAAGGATCGAGATGGGGGCGACGGCGCTCTGGACCTCCTCCTGCCGCGAGACGAGGGAGGCGATCGCGGAGTAGGCGGTGGCGTAGAACAGGAATCCCAGCAGGAACCACATGATGTCGCCCAGGATCGAGGCCAGGCCGAGGGCCGGGACCGCGGCGACATTGGTCACGTGGACCGCGACGAGCGCGGCCGCGCCCACGATCGTGAGCTGCAGCAGGCCGACGAGGCCGATCCCGATGACCTTGCCAGCGAGCAGGCGAGTCGGCTGGATCGTGGCGAGCAGGATCTCCATGATCCGGGTCGCCTTCTCCTCGACCACGCCCTGCGCCACCATGTTCCCGTACTGGCCGAGCGCGATCCAGAGCAGGATGCCGAGGGCCAGGCCGGCGAGCACGTCCTGGGTGTTCCTGGGATTGGGGGGCTGCAGCAGCTGGACCGGGACCAGGGCCATGGCCGAAGCGACGGCCGCCGGCGAGAGGCCGGCCGCGGAGAGGCGTGCGGCCTCCGCGGCCAGGGACAGTGCGGACTCGATGTTCGATGGGACGGCAGCCTTCGCCACGGCGGTCGGTGCGGTCGACGACCCGGTCACGAGCACGTCGAGCGTGCCCGCGGTCACCCGCGCCCGCCCCGCGGTGACGTCCGCAATGTCGCTGACGGCCACCTTCGCACCCAGGGCTGCGGCCGATGCCGTGAACGAACGCTCGAGCGCCTGCGATCCGCCGCTGAAGCCCACCCGAACCGGGTTGGTCTTGCCGCCGAGCAGCGACGCGGCCACGATGCCGACCACGACGAGGACCGTCATCACGATCGTGCCGCCCACGAAGACGCGGGAGCGCAGGCGCATGCGGACCTCGCGGCGGGCGACGACGACGGTGGTCGGCAGGCGGCGCGTACCGCCCAGCCTAGGAGATCGGGCGTTCATGCGGCCGCCTCCTCGAGGACCGTCCGGAAGATCTCACCGAGGCTGGGCTCGACGCGCTCGAACTCGCGCACGGCACCAGTGGCCAGCGCCGCCTGGAGCAGCGCCTGGTCATCGACGCCCGGATCCAGTTCGAACAGCCGCCTCGAGCCGTCGTTCTTGAGCAGGTGCACGCCCGGCACGCCGGCGTCCCAGTCGGTTGGCGCTCCGGGGACGTTGATCCAGCGTCGTTCCTGACCCCCGGCTCGGAGCTCGTCCACCGTGCCGCAGGCGAGTAGCTTGCCATGGTCGACGATCCCCACCCGATCGCACAGCCGCTCGACGAGGTCGAGCTCGTGGCTCGAGAAGATGACGGGGACACCCGCGTCCGCCCGTTCGCGCAGCACGCCCGCCATCACGTCGACGGCGACCGGGTCGAGCCCCGAAAAGGGCTCGTCAAGCACGAGCACCTCCGGACCGAAGACGAGGGCTGCGGCCAGCTGGACGCGCTGCTGGTTGCCCAGGCTCAGCGCCTGCAATTCGGCGTCGCGCCGGTCGGCGAGACCGAACCGGTCCAGCCAGCCGAGCGCGGCCTCGCGGGCGTCCGCGCCCGCCATGCCGTGCAGCTCGCCGAGGTAGGCGAGCTGCTCCGCCACGTGCATCTTCGGGTACAGGCCGCGTTCCTCGGGCATGTAGCCGATCCGGCGCCGGGCCTCGAACGTAAGGGGTACGCCCAGCCAGCGCACCACGCCGGCATCGGGCGCGATCACGCCCAGCGCGATTCGCATCGTCGTGGTCTTGCCGGCGCCGTTGCGCCCCACGAAGCCGAACACCTCGCCGGCATGGATCTCGAACGTGAGGTCCTGCACAGCGACGGTCTGCCCGTAACGCTTCGAGATCCCATCGATCTCGAGCTGCCGTTGATTCGTTCCGGTCATTGAAGATCGCTCCGGGTCTGCATGGCTGGCACGAGTGCCGTGTCGCTGCCGTTGCTCGCGTTGTTGGTTGCCGCGGAGCCGTCAACGATGGCTGGCTCCTCCTCGTGTCGTTCCATGGGCGCCGGCAGCCGGCCGGCCTCGCGAAGCGCTGTTCGCAGCACGTACTCGATCTGGCTGTTCCCGCTCCCCAGGTCGTCACCCGCCCAGCTGCGCCGCGCTCCCATCGTTGCGGGATCGAGCCGCAGCAGGAACGGCTTCCGCTCGGTCACGGTCAACGACCCCTTTTACCGGTCCAGCGTTCCGGTGTTCACGACCGGCTGGGTCTCGCGCTCGCTGCACGGCCCGGCCAGGAGGCTGCTCATCACCGGGCTCCCGGCGTGTCGCCCGAACAGCACCGCGCCCGTGCCTTGCGCTCCTGCATCACAGCCCGCTTCTACTTTCACGGTGATATCACGATGATGTTAGCAGGACGTCCATGCGCCAACAAGTCCGTCCGTTGCTGCCGGACCGTTACACAGAGAGTGGGTTCGGCAGCACCGCGAGCCAGCGCTGCTCGCTGTCATTGACCCGGCCGACGAACAGGATCCGATAGCGCCAGCCGTGCGCGCACGGGCTCGACGACCTCGTCGGCCAGCCAGCGCGCCGGCCGGTCCATCGCGGGCCCGACCTGCCCCAGGACGAGGTGGTTCGCCCCGGCGTCGATGAGCTCGAGGAGCAGCGAGCGCGCGGAGGTTGGGTCGCTGTAGCTCGAGAGGACCACCCGGCCGGCGGGACCCGTCGTCTGGGATGGCGTGATCAGCACCTGCACCGATCGAAGGACTGTGGCTGGATCGCGGCCGATCGCCGCGCACTGATCGTCGAGGATCTGGCTGAGCCGCCGGAACTCGGCCACGTTCGCTCCGCCAGGGAAGCTCCAGATGTCCGCGTGCTCGGCCACGATTCGGAGGCTGCGCGGACCGGTCGCGCCGACGAGGATCGGCGGGCACGGCCGCTGCACCGGCTTTGGCTCGCAGACCGCGCCCTTCAGCTGGTACCGCTGACCGTCGAAGTCGAACGGGTCGGATTCGGTCCACAGGCGTCTGATGAGCGCGCAGGCCTCGCCGAGGGCGCGGACAGCCTCCCCGGTTGGCACCATCTCCAGCCCGTAGGCATCGTATTCCCGACGAACGAGCTCCAGCACGCCCGGGTCCCTGTTGGCGCTCCCGCCCGCCCCGATCCCGAACACGAGCCGCCCACCGGAGATCTGGTCCACGGTGGCCGCCATCTTGGCCAGAACGGCCGGCGGCCGGATCGTGTTGTTGGTCACGATGACGCCAAGCTTCAGGCGCGTCGTCAGCGCCGCGAGGGCGGCCAGGAGCGTCCAGGCCTCGAAGGCCGCGCTTGTCACCTCGCCGCGCATCGGCATGAGATGGTCCCACAGCCACGCGTGTTCGAACGCGGATATGGCATCCGCCTCGCGCCAGGTGCGCACGATCTGGTCGTAGGTGGTGTTCGTTTGGCGGGTCTTGATGCCGAAGGTGACGAGAGATGGGTCGGTCAAGGCGGGTGCTCGATGAGCCTGGTGTCTGATCGTCAGTCTAACTGATGATCTAGAGACGTACAAGGAGGGTAGGATTGGCCGCGTGGATTCGAGCAGTCGCGTGGGACCGGTCGGGGACCGCCTTGGCTATCTGCTCAAGCACGCCCGCGAGCGCCTGGCGGTCCTGTCGGCTGGGGCCCTCGAGCCCTTCGGCATCACGGGTCGGGACCTGGCTGTGCTGACGGTGCTCGCCCAAGGCGACCCGCCGTCGCAACTCGAGGCGGCGCAGCGCCTGTCCATCGACAGAACCACCATGGTCGGCCTGCTCGACGGCCTGGAGGCAAAGGGCCTCGTCGAGCGCCGCGCCGACAGCGCGGATCGGCGCCGCAACATCGTGGCGCTGACGGAGTCGGGAACCCGCACGCTGGTCCATGCAGCCGCGGCGGCCGAGACCGCCGAGCGGGCCTTTCTCGCGCCGCTCTCGGCCGCCGATGCGGAACGCCTTCGGACCCTGCTTCAGGCCGTGGTCGTTGCCGAGAACCGTTCGCGCGGCTAGCCCGGCGTGGCCGGGAACTCCTGGTCGGTGACGAAGGTGGCGTTGGTGGGTGGGTCGTTCGCCCAGTTGCTGAAGACTTCGTAGTTCCACCCGCCCAGACTCGGTATCTTGCTGCGAAGGAGGTGGCAGCGGGCGCAGGGCTCGGCGCCTGATCCGAGGCTATCCGCGCAGCGCTCCGGCCGCCTGGCGCCGTCGCCGCACCTCAAGCAGATCGGCCGCCGTCTTGGCGGCAGTGAAGGCGATCGCAATCGCGACCGACCCCACGACGAGGGTTAATACCCCGCCGAGGAGGATGGTGCCCTGCACGACGAAGAGCCGGAGCAGGGCCCGGCGCACGGTCTCGTCGCCCTGGGCCATGGTGACCTTCCGCCGGAGCGCCGGGACAAGCGCGGCGGCAAGGACCGCGCTCATCGATAGCGCCAGCCAGCCGATCCCGGTCAGGTCCACCGTGGGTGCCCTCGTGAACGGATCGAGCCCGGACGCATCGAACGTCATCGGGTCAAGGCGCCCGGGGCTGCTTGAGAGCAGGCCGCCCGTCGTGCCGATCAGGCCGGACGCTGCCGCGAGGAAGAGCAGGAAGAACCCGTGCACGAGCGCGAAGACGGCGAATACACAGCCGAAGATGAGCCCGCTTGCCCGCTCCTCTCGCGCTCGCATGGCAGCGAGCTGAACCCGCCCCTCGGGTGTGGTGCGGTCGATGAACTCCATCTGCGCAAGCCTCGTTTGCCGCTGCGCCATCTCGGCGGCGTGGTGGGCTCGGGTCTCGCCGTCGTCGGGGGTGGACGCCTCCCGGGCAAGGACAGCGTGGGCGCGGGCGAACCACTCCTCTTCGGACAGGGTGGCCATGCCCCGGCGGGTGCTGATAGCGCCGGCGAGCCCGAACCCGAGATTCTCGGCCCAGTAGATGGCGAGAACACTCCAGATGGCTGCCGGGCCCGAGAGGAGCAGCAGGGCGAGCGCGAGCAGGTCGGCGACCAGGGCGGAGATCACGGTCAGGCCTCGGAGTTGGTGGGCTTTGACAGCAGGGTCATGGTGGCGCGCGGTGGCATCGTCGCACGCGAAGCGGTACGAGGAGCTGCCCGCGACGGCCCGGCGAGCCTCGATGAGCTTCGGGGCCCTTGACGCCGTGGTCGGACCGGCGCATCTTCCTGGTACATCTGTTCGTGAGGTAGTGGCGCGGTGGACCGGTCCCGCGTTTCCGCCCGGACCGCGCCCCGCGACCTTGTCCGCGTGGCCGAGTTTCGCAAATCATCCCGGGTTCTGATCGAGGATCCGCGCACACCGGCCCGTGGGCGCCCACGTTGGCCACGTGGCGCGATGAGCCGACGAGTGGCTAGCAGCGCCATCGCCCCGACCCCGTCCCCCGCCCGGCGCAACCGCATCGTGGTGAGGATCCATGCGTGGGCCATCAACCAGTATCGAGCGGTACGTGGCGGGCCCTCGTGCGCGTGGTGATATCAAGCAAAGGCGCCTGCAGGGACGCCCGTTCGATCGCCCGCTCCATCCCCGGGACCGACGCACCAATACCGAATGGGTGGGGTCACAGTTCGTGACTCGTCCCCACCTTGAGGACGACGCTGCCCTGCTTCCCGTCTCCCTCGACGAACCGGTGTGCCTGGACGGACTCCTCCAGGTGGTATTGGCGGCCCACGACCGCGCGCAGGCGACGCGTTCCAAGCAGCTCCATCAGGAACTCGAGGTCTTTCGCCTTGTCGGCCGGCTTGCGAAGGCCCGTGAACATGATCGTGGCCCGCCGGCTGCCGGCCCATCGGGTCACCAGCGACTGCGCCGTGATTGCGAGAGATGGAACCGTCCGCAGGTAGCGGCCACCGCGGTTGAGCGAGCGACGGCAGCGTGAGAACGACGACTTCCCTGCGACGTCGAACACGATGTCGTAGGTCTTCCCGTTCGCCGTGAAGTCCGCCGCTCGATAGTCGATCACCTCGTCTGCACCGAGCGACTCGACGAGTTCCATGCTTGTCTCGCCGCAGACTCCGGTCACGTGGCCGCCGAAGTGCTTGGCGAGCTGCATCGCGACGGTACCCACGGCTCCCGACGCACCGTTGACCAGCACGCGCTCGCCCGCCTGGATCCTGCCCGCGTCCCGAAGGAACGGCAGCGCGGTCAGTCCTCCTTCGCAGATCGTGACGGCGTCCTCGTACGACGCTCCGCCCGGAATCCGGGCGACGGCCCCGTCCGCGGCGACCCGCGCGAGCTCGGCGTTCGCGCCAAGGCTGGCACCGGTGCTCGCGACGACCCGCTCGCCAGCGCTAAAGTCGGTCACGTCGGCGCCCAGGGCGGCGATCTCCCCCGCCAGCTCGCTCCCCGGGATCGTCGCCCGCTTCGGCTTCCGCAGGCCCGAGACGACACGCGCGAAGAGGGGGTCGCCCTTGCGCATCGCCATCCCGGCCGTCGACACCGTGGTCGCGGCAACCCGGATGACGAGGTCGCCGGGCCCGGGGGTCGGCGTCTCGACATCCTCCACGCGAAGGACCTCCGGTCCCCCGTACTCACGGTAGATCACGGCCCTCATCGGGATACCTAGGCCTGCCGATGTGCGAGGACGCTGCCATCCCTCACGGAAGCGGGCTCGTCGCGATCGGGCGTCCTGACACCCTTCAGCAGCAGCCACCCGATGAATGTGACCTCGCCGAGCACGCCGAGGATCGCCGAGACGGGCAGCACGGTCGGCTGGATCTCGGGCGCGAGGAAGTACGCGAGCATGTCGACGAGATAGCCGACACAGGCGAGCGCCAGGAGGTAGCCCAGCACCTTGGGGAAGTAGCCGGACCTGACGACCAGGTAGCCGAGCGGAAGGAGCCACAGGGCGAAGTACATCTGCGACAGCACGAAGCCGTCATGCTGCAGGTCCGCGAACAGCAGTGCGAGGGTGTCCGATCCGGCCGTGCCGAGGGCGGCCGCGACGCTGGGGTCGGTCGTGATCGACAGCGCGGCGACCTGGAGGACGAGGCTGAGGGCCTGCATCCCGACGCTGACCGCCACGAACGCCACCATGGCGATCGCCGCCAGCCGGTGGGCGTGATTGAGCAGCGCATACAGGGCGATCGCGGTCAGCAGGAAGAAGGTCGTCTGCAGCAGGTCAGCGACGATCCCCACCCTGAACAGGGTCTCCGAGGCGCGGATGTTGGCCGCCGTGGCGGCGGCATCCCCCGCGGCGACGATGCTGCTTCTCGCGAACCCGGCAACACCGGCCGTGATCGCGACCGTGAGGTAGACGAACCCCGCGACACGCGCCAGGGACCGCGGCGACATCCCGTGCAAAGGCCTGCTCCTTTCTCGATGGCCGGTTTGCCGGTCCCCGTCGGAGACGTCGACTCGTGGCGCGGCGACCAGGGACGCGGCGAGACAAGGGCTGGATACGGACAAACCGGTCACGCCTGCGGACAAGAGGCGACCTAGGGTGGCAGGCTGGGGAACCTGGCACGTCCCCCGTACGGGTGAACTACCCCGGCACCCCGGTGATACGCGGCGCTGAAGCCTCTTCGTCTCGGCGAGGCGTCCGGGGGCTGGCCATCTAGGGCAGCTGCGCGCGGCGGGCTCGCGGCCGGATCGTGGGCGCCGCGTCGCTGTCCTTCGGTGCCGCTCCCCCGGCGGGCCGGCCGGACGGGTGGCCCTCGCTGGGGACCAGTTCGATGAGGCCCGCCTGCAGTGCCCGCGCAACGGCGTCGGCGCGGTTCCGGGCCCCGAGCTTGGCATAGCCGTGCGCCAGGTGCGACTTGACGGTCTCCCGTGAGACGAACAGCTGCCGCGCGATCTCGTGGGCCTGCAGCCCGGCGGCAGCCAGGCCCAGCACCTCGATCTCGCGAGGGGTCAGCGGGTCGACCCCCGTGGCGTCCACCTCACGGTGGGGGCGCGCCGACGGCAGCGCCGCTGGGCGCGCCGACGGCAGCGCCGCGGCGCGCACCACGAACGCCAGGGTCGCGATGAACATCCCCTCCACGAGGAACAGGGCCAGTCGCGCGACGTGGGCTGGCTCGCTGTACCAGGGGTGCCCGCGAAGCAGCACCAGCAGGCATGCCCCGACCGCACCCAATCCGAGCGCGAGCACCCCGGCCCGGAAGCCCAGCGCGGTGGACGCTGCCATGACCGGCACGAGGAGGAGCAGAAAGGCGCCGCCGCCGGGCAGGACGTCCGTTGTCGTATCAACGAGACCGACGGTCACGATGGCGCCCCCGACGGGGAGCCCGTATCGCACTCGTCCACCCAGACCCGACGTTGCCGCCAGACGTGCCATCAGGCGATGGGTAGCGAGGCCCAGCGTGCGGACATTCGATGTCAGCACCTGCCTAGTCTGACAGGGCCCGCCCGCCATGGCCAGCACGCGGCCCGGCTGCCGCGACCCGGAATCACCCGTACGGGGGGCGACCTGCGTAGCTGGCAGGCGCACCGTTGTCGCCCGAGCGAGCGCGTCCCGGCGTCGCCGCAGCGATTGGAAGGCGCACGGACATGACGCAGTCGTCCCCCGCGAGCAACGAACGCGGACGCCCATCCGTTGGGGCGAGCGCGGCCCCGAAGGAGTTCGCCGGCGCCCCTCGCGCTGATCGCTGCGGGACCGCGACCGACGGGCGGAGATGGGCATGACCGGCGCCCAGCACCTGGTCTTCACGGGGCCGTTCGAGCGGTCGCGCCACCTGTTGGCGCCGGCTCCAACACTGTTCTGTTCCGATCCGGTGTGGCCGAAGGCAGACCTGCACGCGCTGGTGCGCTCGCCCGTCACCGCCTTCGTCTGCGCGGAGCTGACCGAGGATTCAGACGCCCCGGCATGGCTGTCGAGCCCAGAGCGCCTGCCGGGCAACGTCATGTGTCGCTCGGCGGGCCACTGACCGTGCGAGCGGTCCTGTTCGAGCGTTCGGGCTCCCCGAGCGGCCTCGTCCTTCGAGAGATCCCCGACCCGGCACCGGAGGCGGTCGAGGTGCTCGTCCGGATCCATGCGACCACCGTGACCCAAGGCGATGTCGTGCTGCGCAAGGTGCCGCCGATGCTGGCGCGCCTGTTCGGGATCCCTCGCAAGCGGATGTTGGGGCACGAGTACGCCGGTGTCGTCGCGGCAGTTGGCGAAAGCGTGTCCAGCTACCGCCCCGGCGACCGCGTGTTCGGCACGACGACGGGACTTGCGGCGGGCGCCTACGCGGAGGCCATCTGCGTCCCCGGCGACGGCATCATCGCCGAGATCCCGAACGGGCTCCGGTTCGACGAGGTCGCGCCGATCCCGGTCGGGGCGCTGACGGCGCTCACCCTGCTCCGGCGCGGGGGCGCGGATGAAGGTCCCGGTCGGCGGATCCTCGTCTACGGCGCGTCCGGGAGCGTGGGCAGCTATGCAGTCCAGCTGGGCGTGGGCTTCGGTGCCCGCGTGACCGGCGTGTCCAGCACCGCCAATCTGGACCTCGTGCGGTCCCTTGGCGCGGAGCGCGTGATCGACTACACGCGGGAGGACGTCCTGGCGATCACCGACCGGTTCGACGTGATCGTTGACGCGGTTGGCAAGGGCGCCGCTGGTCGCGTCAAGCGACTGCTCGCCCCAGGGGGTCGACTCGTGTCGGTTCGATCGAGCACGAGCGAGCTCCTCGCCGACCTCTGGTACCTCCGCGACCTGCTCGAGGCGGGCTCGCTCCGGGCGGTGGTCGATCGGACATATCCGCTCGAGGCCGTTCGCGAGGCACACGAGTACGTCGAGCGGGGCCACAAGAAGGGCAACGTCGTGATCGTCGTCCGACCGGATTGATCGAGAGGAGCTGATGAGACAGACAAGTTAGACGGCCGACGGTGCGGCGCTCGCCATCGGCATCGTCACCGGCCTGGTCCCGGGCGCCGGGATCGGGATCATGGGCGACGGCCCCATCCTCGGCGTTGCCTTCGGGGTCCCGCTCGAGGTCGCCGGCCGAAGGCGCCGCGAGCGGGACAGACAGCGAAGCCATCCTGTTCGTGGAGGCTGGCGCCTCCCACAGGCTGGTCCTTGCCGATGATCGCCAACCCCTTTCGGATCCCAAACACCCCGTCCACCCGAGCCTGAGGCCTACCCATGAATGTCGTCGAAGTCAGCGAACTCACCAAGCGGTACGGAAGCCACGCGGCTGTCGACGGCGTGTCGTTCGCCGTCGAGGAGGGCGAGATCTTCGGCATCCTCGGCCCGAACGGCGCGGGCAAGACGACGACCGTCGAATCGATCGCCGGATTGCGCAAGCCCGACGGCGGGACGATCCGCGTCCTCGGGCTCGACCCGCAGCAGGATCGCGACCGGCTGCGACCGCTCGTCGGCGTCCAGCTCCAGGAGAGCGAGCTGCCCGAGCGCATGACCGCGGCCGAGGCGGTCGAGCTGTTCGCATCGTTCTACGCCAGTCCGGAGGATCCGACAAGGCTGATCGACGACCTTGGGCTGACCGAGAAACGCGACACGCAGTACCGCAATCTGTCCGGCGGTCAGAAGCAGCGCCTCTCGATAGCACTTGCCCTCGTCGGCAAGCCCAAGGTCGCGATCCTCGATGAGCTGACCACGGGTCTCGATCCACAGGCTCGCCGCGAGACATGGCAGGTGATCGAATCGATCCGCGACCGGGGCGTCACGGTGCTCCTCGTCACGCACTTCATGGAGGAGGCCGAGCGTCTCGCAGACCGCGTCGCGATCATCGACAGTGGCCGGATCGTGGCGATCGACACGCCCGCAGGGATCATCTCGCGCCTCGACGCCGAGCAGACGCTCCGCTTCCGCCCGTCGGCGCCGATCGAGGATCAGCTGCTCACCGACCTCCCGGAGGTCAGCGGTGTCCAGCGGACGGGTCCCATGGTCGTGGTCACCGGTACCGGCAACCTCATCCACGCAGTGACATCGGTGCTGGCCCAGCGCCAGGTCGTGGCCAACGACCTCCGCGTCGAGCAGGCCAACCTCGACGATGCCTACCTCGCCCTCACGGCCCGTACGGGAAAGGAGCTGTCATGAACGGCATGCGCGCCCTGATCGTCGCCGAGACGAGGCTCCTTCTGCGCGACCCGATCAGCTGGATCCTGTCGATCTTCCTGCCCACGGCGATCCTGTTGGTCTTCGGCGTGATCCTCGCGCCTCACCGCCCGGACCCGGTGTTCGGAGGCCTGCGGTTCATCGACGTGTTCGCCCCGTCGCTGGTCGTGATCGCCATGGCCATCCTCGCCCTCCAGATCCTGCCGGTCCGCCTGACCAACTACCGCGAGCGGGGCATCCTGCGTCGCTTCTCGACGACGCCGGTCCACCCCAGGCGGCTGTTGGTCGCCCAGCTCGTCGTCTACTCCGTGACGGCGACCCTCGGCGTGCTCCTGCTGGTCGTCGTCGGTTACCTCGCGTTCGACATCCGGATCCCCGGCAATCCGATCGGCTTCGTGGCCGCGTTCGGCGTCGGAATGGCGGGCCTCCTGGCGATCGGGCTGCTGCTGGCCGCTGTGGCGCCGTCGGCCGGCGTCGCCACAGCCGTCGGGGTCCCGGCGTTCATGGTCGTGCTGCTGCTGGGCGGCGTCTACGTCCCGCGGGCGATCCTGCCCGACCTGCTCATCCGGATCGGCGAGTTCACGCCACCCGGTGTTCAGGGGCTCCAGGACGCGTGGGTCGGTGCGGCCCCGCAGCTCCTACCGCTGACCGTGCTGGCTGCTGTCGCCGTCGCGTTCGGGGCGATCGCCAGCCGCACGTTCCGCTGGGAGTGACTGCCCGCATCGGCGCCCAGGAGTCAGACCGGACCCCGCTGCCCCTCGAGTCCATCGAGGATCAGGTCGAGCCCATGCTCGAATTCGTCTCCGAAGTCATAGCCGGGCTGCATTGCGTGGTCCGTGATGAACGCGACGAGGTTTGGATACTCGTCCGGTGGGAACGGCGCGAGCATCGTTTGCGCAATATCGGCCACATCCTCCAGGCCCTCGAAGGGCAGGTTCATCTTCGTGAGCGCGAAGCCATAGATGTACGCGTCCAGCAGCGAGTACGCGTGCGCGGTCTCGTCCATCGAGAAGCCTCCTGCCCGCAGACAGCAGATCACCGCGTCGTGGTGGCGCAGGTTCGCCGGCCCCGCGTTCAGCCGCGACTCCATCAGGCCGATGGCCCAGCGGTGACGCAGCAGAACGTCGCGCAGCGAGATTGCCCGCCGGCGCATCGCTGTCTTCCAGTCGGCGTCCCCCGCGGCAGGCAGCTCGATCTCGCCGAACACGAGATCCACGATTCCGTCGAGGATCCGTTCCTTGTTGGCGAAGTGGTAGTAGATGGCCATCGCCTCGACCCCGAGCTCATGACCCAGTCGGCGCATGCTCATCGACTCGAGCCCGCCCGCATCGGCGAGCTTGAGGGCCGCGTCCAGCACCCGTTCTCGGCTCAGGTGTGCGCGGTGCCGAGCTCGCGTGGTGGTCTGCGTCGTCATTGGGTTTCCTCGTCGCCAAGGGTTGTCTTCAGGGGTTGGAGGGTTTGACAGGGCGATTATTACACCGTAAGGTTCGAGACGATATTACACCGTACAATAACAGGAGAAGCGTCCCGATGAAGGCATTGGTTCAGGACGAGTACGGCTCGGCCGAGGTCATGGAACTCAGGGAGATCGACAAGCCGGAGCTCGGTGACCACGACGTCCTGGTTCGCGTTCGCGCCGCCGGCGTCAACCCGGCCGACTGGGCGGTCATGCGCGGCCTGCCGTACGTTGCTCGCCCGGCATATGGGCTGCGTGAGCCTAAGAACGCTGTTCGAGGTTCGGACGTGGCGGGACAGGTCGAGGCCGTCGGCACCGGCGTGACGCGGTTCCGGGCAGGCGACGAGGTCTTCGGCTGGTGCACCGGCTCGTTTGCCGACTATGCGGCCGCGTCCGAGGAGGCGCTGGCGCTCAAGCCGGCCAATCTCAGCTTCGAGGAGGCCGCTGCCGTTCCCATGGCCGGCCTCGTTGCCCTGCAGGCGCTCCGGCTCGGCCGGGTGCGAGCAGGCCAGAAGGTCCTGATCAACGGAGCTTCTGGGGGGATCGGCACCTTCGCGGTGCAGATTGCGAAGTCACTCGGGGCTGATGTAACCGGCGTCTGCAGCACGCGGAACCTGGACATGGTCCGGTCGATCGGTGCCGATCATGTGATCGACTACACGCGAGAGGACTTCACGCAGACCGGCCAGCGGTATGACTTCATCCTCGACAACGTGGGAAACGAGTCGCTGACCCGCCTGCGACACGCGCTTACCTCAACGGGAACGCTCGTGCCGAATGGCGGATCGTTCGACAACCGCTGGTTCGCGGGTGGGGGTCGCGTGATCAACTCGCTCGTGGTGTCGTGCTTCGTGAGCCAATCGCTCCGGCCGTTCCTCGTGTCCCCGAAGCTCAAGGATCTCGTCGTCCTCAAGGAGTTGCTCGAAGCTGGGAAGATCACGCCGGTCATCGACCGTGCCTACCCCCTGAGCGAGGCAGCGCAGGCGATCGATCACGTTGGAGCGGGACACGCGCGAGGCAAGGTCTCCATCACCGTGTGAGGCCGACACAGAACAGATAGGGAGGATGAAGACGTGCAGAAGAAGCGACGGAGCCAGGGGGCGTTCATCGCCATCGGCGCCGCCATCGGGACTGCCATCGGCAACGTCGCCGTTGGCATCGGCGTGGGTGTCGCCATCGGAGCTGCCATCGCAACCAGGGCGTCGGGCGGTGAGGCTGGATGAA
Source organism: uncultured Chloroflexia bacterium (assembly GCA_963713095.1). Classification (GTDB taxonomy): domain Bacteria; phylum Chloroflexota; class Limnocylindria; order Limnocylindrales; family CSP1-4; genus CAIXZV01. The sequence continues at coordinate 69,895 of CAVQKK010000002.1, read as the reverse complement.
GGCGATCCGCCGAGACCGGTACGGCCCACCCGACGTCCTGGAGCTCAGGGACATCGAGATGCCCGTACCCAGGCACGACGAGGTGCTCGTCCGTGTCCGGGCGGCGTCCTTCAACCAGGCTGACCTTGATTACCTGCTGGGCAAGCCCTTCCTCACGCGCATGGGCACCGGGCTCCACGCGCCCAGAAACCGTGGCCTCGGGTTGGATGTGGCCGGGCAGGTGGAGGCCGTCGGCACTGACGTGACGGCGTTCCAGCCAGGCGACGACGTGTTCGGGGACATGACCGCGTTCGGCTATGGCGCCTTCGCCGAGTACGCCTGTGCTCCGGAGCAGGCGTGGGCGCGGATGCCCGCCAGCCTGACCTTCGAGGAGGCTGCGACCATCCCCCAGGCGGCGATCCTGGCCCTGCAGGGTCTCAAGAGTGGGGAACAGATCGGGCCGGGAACCAGGGTGCTGGTCAACGGTGCGTCGGGCAACGTGGGCCCTTTCGCCGTCCAGATCGCGAAGGCCTTCGGAGCCCACGTCACGGGCGCCTGCAGTACCGTCAAGATGGACATGGTTCGCGAGCTGGGGGCCGATGAGGTGATCGACTACACCCGCGAGGACTACACGAGGAGTGGGCAGCGGTACGACTGGATCGTCGATGTCGCAGGCAACCGTTCGATCCTGGAGTGCCGGCGCGCGCTGAAGCCCGGGGGCACCTACGTCATGGTGGGCGGTCCCACGAGCCGCATCCTCGGTGCCCTGCTGCTCGGCCCGCTGATCTCGCTGGCCGGGAGCCGGAAGATGGGTCTCATGCTGTGGTGGAAGCTCTTCAGGAAGGGGGATGTGGCCCTTCTGGAGAAACTCATTGGGGCTGGCAAGGTCAGACCGGTCATCGACCGGAGATATGCGCTGGCGGATGCCCCGGAAGCGCTCCGGTACCTGCAGGCAGGACACGCTCGGGGGAAGATCGTCATCATCGTGTGAGTGCCGCCCGTCGCTCAGCGCGTCGAGGACCTCACCCCCTCTGCTGACCTCGACGGGGGAGTGCTGAGGTCGAGACCGTTACCGCTCCCGGACCGCGTAGGTCAGGTGGGTCACCCTTGGGGAGGGCTCCGCCCGGACCGGCTCCAGGGCCACGCGGCCCGCGTCCGCGCCCTCGAACAGGTGGATTTCGGAGCCGAACAGCACGGGTGAGAGCGCGATCGTGAACTCGTCGATCAGGCCGGCGTTCACGTACTCCACGATCGTTGCGCCGCCGCCCGCGATGCGGACGTCTCGATCACCGGCGGCCTGACGGGCCTGGTCGAGTTCGGTCTCGAGGCCGTCGTTGACGAAGTGGAAGATGGTCCCACCCGGCCGCTCCCACGATTCACGCTTCTCGTGCGTGCCCTTGAGGCATGACGGCGCGCTGGTCTGATCCACACCGACTCCCGGGTCCCCCCACCGGGTACGTCCGCGCCTTCAACCCCGCGGCGGCCCGATGAGCGGGATCGAGCTCACCCTGGCGTTCCTCGCCGGCTTCGCGTTGGGCGGCGCTGTCCGCCGGTTGTGTCGTGCTGGCTTGGCGCGCGGTCCTCCGTTCGGCCTGCGACTTTGTGACCCACGGCACGAGGACATCTCACTCGTCCGTGACACATTGACCCATGAGATGTTGCTGATCCTGACGCCCCTGGCACCGCGACCTTCGACTGGCCGACGGTGCTCGTGACCTCGGTCGCCGCCATGGCCGGCGCCTGGCTCGGCGCTCGGTTCACGGCCGGCAGGGTCAAGTCCGCCACCCTCGCGCGCGCCTTCGCCGTCGCCCTCATTGCGCTGGCCGCCCAGCGTGCCTGGATCCTGCTCACGTAGCCGAGGCTCCTCCCATGAAGACCGAACTGCCCGTCATCGCCCAGCCCCGGATGGATCTCTCGGCGCCCGACGTGACTCGCCCGCAGGCCGTAGCGGCGCTCCTGGCCGACCGCGTGCGCGGGTCGATCCTCGTGATGCTCGGTGGTGGTCCGCATTGCGTGTGTGAGATGGCCTCCGCGCTGGGCGAGCGCGAGAACAACGTCTCGAACCATCTGGCCAAGCTGCGCGAGGCGGGTCTCGTCCATAGCGTCCGCCACGAGGCGAACGCGCGGTTCTCCTACTACGAGCGCGACGAGGCTGCCTGTGCCGCCGCGCTGCGTGCCCTCGAGGAAGTGCTCTCGTGACCACCCTTGCGGCCCGTCGCGTCCAGCCGCCGCTGTGGCTCGTCGTCCTCGCCGGCTCGGCGCTGTGGCTCGTCGCGTGGTTCCTCGCGCTGCCCGCGTCGAGCTGGCTCGCCTTCGACCTCCTCGGCCTCGACCCGGCCTCCCAGCTCGGACAGGCCGTCGCGTTCTTCCTCTACGACGTGCCCAAGGTGCTGCTGCTCCTGACCGGGATCGTCACCCTCGTCTCCTTCCTGCGCTCGTTCGTGTCACCCGAGCGCGTGCGCGCAGCGCTCGCCGGGCGGAACGCCGTCGCCGGGACGGCGGCCGCCGCGGGCTTCGGGGTCATCACCCCGTTCTGCTCCTGCTCGGCGGTGCCGCTGTTCATCGGCTTCCTCGAGGCCGGCGTGCCGCTCGGGGTGACGTTCGCGTTCCTCATCGCCTCGCCGATGGTCAACGAGGTCGCGATCGTGCTGCTGTGGGGGCTCGTCGGGCCGCAGCTCACCATTGCCTACATGGCCGCCGGACTCGTGGTCGCGATCGTGGCCGGGATCGTCATCGGGCGGCTCGGCCTCGAGCGGTACGTCGAGGACTACGTCTGGAAGATCCGCGCGGGCGACTCGATCGCCGAGGTGGCGCCGACGATGGAGGACCGTCTGCGCGACGCCTGGCGTTCGACCCGCGACATCGTCGGCCGGGTCTGGCCGTACGTCATCGTCGGCATCGGGGTCGGGGCCTTCATCCACGGCTTCGTGCCCGAGGAGTTGGTCGTCCAGATCGGCGGGTCGGGCAACCCGCTCGCCGTTCCGGCGCTTGTCGCGCTCGGCGTCCCGCTCTACAGCAATGCCGCGGGCACGATCCCGGTCGTCGAGGCGCTGCTCGGCAAGGGCCTGCCGGTCGGCTCAGCACTTGCGTTCATGATGGCGATTACCGCCCTCTCACTGCCCGAGATGGTCATCTTGCGCAAGGTCATGAAGCCGCGGCTCATGGCCGCGTTCGCGGGCATCGTCGCCGTCGGGATCATCGCCATCGGCTACCTGTTCAACTGGCTGGCCGCGTGATGGCACGCCTCGTCGAGGTCGTCGGGCCAGGCTGCCGCCGCTGCTCGGACCTGCTCGAGCTCGTGCGCGAGGTCGCGCGCACCGCCTGCCCAGAGGCGGAGGCCCGCTACGTCACCGATCCGGCCGAGATCGTCGGCCGCGGCTTCTTCATGCGAACCCCTGCCCTGGTCGTCGACGGCACGGTCGTCGCGGCCGGCCGGGTCCCGAGCCGGCGGGAGGTCTCCGGTTGGCTCACGTCACAACAGGAGGTCCACCCGTGAAGGTCATCGAGGTCCTCGGACCCGGCTGCAACAACTGCCAAAAGCTCGAGGCGAACGCTCGCGAGGCGGTCGCGCAGGCTGGCATCGAGGCCGAGATCGTCAAGATCACCGACTACGCCGAGATCGCGAGCCGCGGCGTCATGAGCACCCCCGGCCTCGTCATCGACGGCAAGGTCGTCTCGACCGGCAAGGTCCCGACGCCGTGGACGATCGCCGCCTGGCTGAGCGAGTAGACCCGCCATCGTGGGAACCCTCCGGCCCGGGCCCTGATGATCGGGGCCCGGGCCTTCGCCAAGCCGGTCCCGTCATACGGGCGGAGCCCAGGATTTCCGAGCGACGAGCTCGAGGGAGTGGCGCTCCCGCCCAGACCAGCACAAGACCGCCAGCGGTCCAGACGTCCCAAGGAGTTGATCGACATGTCCGTCATCCCCAGCGATGACACCGCCATCCTTTCTGACGCCCTCGCCTTCCACGGCCACAAGTGCTGGGCCAGCACCGCCGGCGTGCGCCTCGGCCTGGCCGCGATGCGCGCGCTCGGCGTCGAGCGGGCGGGCGCCAAGCAGCTGCACGCGATCGTCGAGATCGGCGACCACCACGGCGGCATGTGCTTCGGCGACGGGATCCAGTTCACCACCGGCTGCACGTTCGGCAAAGGCAACATCGAGAAGTCGGGCGAGGGCAGGTTCGCCGTCACGCTCGTCGACAAGGCGACCGGTCGTGCCCTGCGCGTCGCCTACCGGCCGACCCTCCAGCCGCAGATCAAGGCGACGCCCTTCATGCAGAAGCGCGCCGCCGGAGTGCCGGCCTCGCAGATCCCCGACGAGGAGCAGGACGAGGTGGTGCGCCTCGTCTGGGACGCGCCGGCCGAGGCGGTCATGACGGTCGGCCCTGTCGAGCCGCGGGCCTGGAGCGAGCCCCCCGAGGTCGTGCGCTTCGCGGTCTGCCCGCGCTGCGGTGAGCTCGTCGCCGAGCCGTACCTGCGCGTCGCCGAGGGCGCCGACGTGTGCATCGCCTGCTCTGGCTATCCGCGCTGAGCCTGGGCGACCGATCAGCGCGATGGCCCTCTATCTCGTCGGCGGGGCGGCGGTCTTCCTCGGCTCGGGCGTGATGGCCATGGCCGGCCTGGGTGCGGCGTTCCTGTTCGTGCCGCTCTTCTACTACATGGGCGTGCCCCTCGGGCAGGCGACCTCGACCGCGCTGCTGCTCAACGCGGTCAGCCTCTCGATGGCCACCGTCAGCTACGCCCGCGGGCACCTGATCGACTGGCGGGCCGGCATCCCGGTCCTCATCACGGCGGTGATCCTCGCCCCGATCGGGGCGGCGCTCTCGGTCGGGGTCGACCGCTCGATCCTGCTCGGGCTGTTCGTGGCGTTCCTCGTCTTCGCCGGCGCGATGATGCTGTTCTACCGGCCACCCGCCGCCCGGAGGGTCCGGAGCCCGGCGGCAGAGGCGGGCGTCGGGGCTGGCGTCGGCGGCGTCGCCGGCTTCCTCGGCGGGCTGCTCGGGGTCGGCGGCGGAAACATCATCCTGCCGGGGCTCACCTGGAGCGGCCTCGACGCCAAGATGGCGGCCGGGACCACCGCGCTCGCGGTCGTGTTCAGCTCGCTCTCGGGCTTCCTCGGGCACGTCGCGGTCGGCAGCCTCGATCCGACGTTCGTGGCGGTCATGGCCGTTCTCGCGGCGGCCGGCTCGGGGGTCGGCGCGTACGTCATGCGCACGCGCCTGACCAGCCCCCAGCTCAAGCGCTTCGTCGGGATCCTGCTGTGGGCCATCGCCGCCAAGATGGCGCTCGACCTGCTGTGAGCGGACCCGCATCCCCTACCCACCAGGAGGTCTCGGTGGCCGTCGCGACGACGTCCTCTCCCGCCGTGGCCATGCCGCTCGGGCGGCTGCGCGGGTTCCATCCCGGCTGGTTCGGTGCCGTCATGGGCACCGCGGTCATCGGGATCATCGCCTATCAGAACCCGGGCGGCGTCCCGGATCTCGCCGCTGCCGCCCACGCGCTCGGCGTGGCCATGGTCGCGCTCGCAGCGATCCTCGCACTCGCGCTCGGGGTGCCGTACGTCGGTCGCTGGATCGTGCACCCGCAGGGCCCTCTCGGACCTGCGCAGCCCGGTGGCGGGCGCCCTCTACGGGACCTTCCCGGGCGGCATCCTGGTCCTCGCGGTCGGGGGTCGCGACGGTCGGTCCATCGGTCGCCTCGGGCTCGACGGTCGCCACGCTCGTCGCCGCCCTGGCCGTGCCCGGGGTCGTTCTCGCGTTCCTGATCAGCGTGGTCTTCGCGTACCTGCTGTTCGTCTCGCCCGAGGTCGGGCCGCAGACCGCCAACGGTGGCTGGTTCATTCCGCCGGTCGTGAACATCATCGTCCCGCTGGTGCTGCTGCCGCCCGGTTCACCGAGGACCTCGACCTCAGGATCGACGCCATCGAGACGGCGCCCGAGCTGCTCGCCACAGGCTTCGCGGTCGACCTGGGGGACGACCTCGGCTACGAGGCCGCGGCCTCCCCGGCTGCGCTCGAGGGCCTGGCCGGCAGCGTCCTGCGCTTCGGCGTCGTCGCGCGCCGTCGACCGCTTGAACCCGCCCCGCCTTCGGCGCGTCCGGTCAGCCTGAGGCGTGCGCCCCGTCAATCGCGGCCCAGCGGCAGCCGGCGGCTCCGTGCCGCTGCGACCAGCAGGTAGGCACCAAAGACGACGATCATCGCGGCCGTCGGGTAGTCGGCGATCCGCTCGGTGATTCCCACCGGACCCACGGAAGCTCCGCCCAGGAACAGGATCAGGCCCAGGAACCCGAGGATGCCGGAGCCTGCCGCCAGGGCTGCCAGCCAGCGCCTGGCGGTCGTGATCGACAGACCGAAGAACACCAGGGCGAAGTTGATCGAGATCAGCCCCGTGAGAGCGCCCCACCGATGGACGGCCGCGTTCACGTCCTCCGGCGCAACGCCAGCCACGATCAGGCACACGCCGGCGATAACCATGAAGGAGCGGGCCACGTCCCGATTCCAACCTTCGGGCCAGGCGGAGTGAGTGAGGATCGCCCCCGCGATGTGGAGCCCCCCCACCACGGCGAAGGTTGCATCAACGGCCAGGTGTAGCGGCGAGCAGATGTCCGGACCGCACGTGGTGTTTCCCAGATCGCTGATGAGGTTCGTTGTCATTTGGTAGGGGACGCTGGATGCCGCCTGGGCGACGGCCTGGATGACGAAGAAGGCGATCGACAGCGCCCACGCGCCCGCCCCCAGCGCCACGAGCCGGCTCATGGCGGCAGGGAGCTCGCCTCATTGAGCCCGGGCGAGTCGCTCGGTGGCATCGACATCGTCGCAGTATGCGTCGCGCCCCCTCCAGGCCCGATAGAGCGGTCTGCCCGCCATGCGGCGCGATATCGGCGGTACACGCGGCTCGGCGCCGCGGTCCCTCGCCATCCAGCAGGCCCTCTACATCGGCTTCCCCGCGACGACGCCCTCGTCATCCCAGCCGTGTACGCCCTCGTGTTCAGATTCCTCGCGGTGCGGTTCTTGAGTTGGGAGCCTCTACGGGGGCCTCTTCGTGGCGGTGGGCGTCGCGTTGCTCGGCGTGACGTACGTGATCAGCGCGACTACCGGCATGACTGTGAATGTGGGCCCAAATGGTGAGGTCTCGGTCACGTTCGGGAGCCCATTCGGCGGCGGCGACGCCAATACGCTTATTGCGCCGTTCGGCGGGTCGCCAGCCGATCTGCCCGCCGTCATCCGGGCTGTCGTCGAAGGCCAGCACGCGGCGGAGCAGCAGTACTACTTCGTCCTGTCCGTACTCGCGGTTTCGATCCTGTCGCTCGCATCTGTCCTGATCGGCTGGTTCGTCGTGGGGCGCGTGCTGCGCCCGCTGCGCACGATGACCCACGCCGCCCGTGAGATCTCGAGCTCGAACCTCGGGCTCCGGATCGCCCCGCACGGCCCGGATGACGAGCTCAGGGATCTCGGGGAGACCTTCGACGATCTCCTTGGCAGGCTCGCGAGGTCGTTCGAGGCGCAACGACAGTTCGTGGCCAACGCCTCGCATGAACTCCGGACGCCGCTCGCGCGAGAGCGCGCCCTGGTCCAGTACGCCCTGAGCGATCCTCAGCCGACGCTTGATACGTGGCGGGCGACATTCGAGCGCGTCCTGGTCGCCGAGCAACGGCAGGAGCGGTTGCTCGAAGCGCTGTTCACGCTGGCACGAGGCGATCGGGGCCTCGAGCGCCGCGTGCCCGTGGACCCCGCGGAGATGGCAGAGGGCGCGCTTCGATCCCAAAGCCTGGACGTGGAGGGCCGCAGCCTGCGAGTCAAAGCCAAGTTGGCGCATGCTGTTGTCCTGGGAGATCCGCAGTTGCTCGAACGGCTCGCGGCGAACCTCGTCGAGAACGGCGCCCGCCATAACGTCCCGAGCGGTGAGCTCGAGGTTACGACCGAGACGCGTGCCGGGGAGGCCATCCTGCGGGTCGCCAACACCGGCCCCCCGATCCATCCCTTGGACGTCGATCGGTTGTTCGAGCCGTTCCGCCGACTGCAGCCCGACCGAACGACGCGCGAGGAGGGCTCGGGACTCGGCCTCTCTATCGTGAGGGCCATCGCGAGCGCCCACGACGGCTCAGTGCGTGCCGTCGCGAGGGCAGGCGGCGGACTCGTGGTCGAGGTGAGCCTCCAGACGATGGGAGGTCCGATGCCGGCCGTCGCGACGACCGACGCCCCATGATCAAACCAGTACCCGAGGATTAGCACCGGGGGCGGATAGACCACCTCGTCCTCCGCGACCACGCTCATCGCGATGTCGAGGGCCTGGATCCAGGTGTCACCAGCATCAAACACGACACGGAACGCAGGCATGGCAAGCGGTAGAGGTCTGCAAGAGGTCGCCCGAGCGCTGTCGTTGCCCGAGGACACCGTCACCCGCCGTATAAGCCGGGCGAAGGCGGCGATCAAAGGAGAGCGGGATCGCGACTCGGCACCAAACTGGCAACCAGGTCTTCGCGCAGAGCAAGTGGCATCAAATTCCGTGAAATGCCACGCATCTCGGCGCGACATGATGTGCAGTTGCCTGATCCCGCCCGCTGGCCGACCCGATTGCATCTCTCGGCCTTGGTAGTGCTGGTCCTAGGCACGGGCATGATCTGGTTCATCGGCACACCGTCGACGATCGGACCGATCCTCACGGTGTGGCTCGTTCTGGCCCCAGCGGTCGTCGGTGCCCTTCTCTGGCGGTTCGAGCACATTTCGTGGCTGGTGATCCTGTCCTGGACCGCTTCGCTGACGGCGTGGATCGCCGGGAGTCTGATCCTGGTTCATGCCCCGGTTCGCTGGGTCGTTGCCTACACGCCAGCGGGCCTGTGGCTGGCAACGATCATCTTCTGGACGCCCCCGGCCCGGTGGTGATACCGGAAGGTGATGGCATGCCTGATGCCGCGCGAGTGACTGTGCCCTGGGACGGTGGTGACTGACGGGAGACGCCGGTCAGCTCTGCGAGTGTTCGTCAATGTCACATGAGCTGAGACGTAGGCCTCTAGCCGGCCGGCGGGTAGAAGGTCCCCAACACTTGGCAGAGGTCGCTGGGGGTTCCGCCGAGCGTTGACAGCACATCGCCGTCGCGGCCCACGATCGAGCCGTCAGGGGCGACGATCTCGAGCCGGCCGCCCACCACCCGGGCCGAGAACCCCCGCGGCCAGACGAGCCCGAAGAGCCGATCGGTATCGACGCTGATGAAGCTGACCGTGCCTGTCGCACGATCCCAGGCAATCCGCACGGCCGCGATCAGCATGGCGGGACACGCCCAGTCCACGCCCGACGGGTACGGCGAGGCGGGCGGCGCGGTGAAAAGTGCGACTGGGCTTGCGTCGGACGGCAACGGATACGGCGTGCGGGCCGGCCACGGGCTGCCCGAAGGCGCGCCGCAGCCCGCCGCGAGCATCGCCACCATCAGGGCCAAGGCGAGGCGCACCGCAGTTCCCTCCTGCGCGCCAAGACGCCGCTGGGGCGCGGATAGGTTCCGACCGCTTGCCGAGGAGGTTCAAGGCATTGTCGCAATGTGTGCTGGCAATGTCATCCGCTCACGAACGCCATCGGGCTGGTTCGGTTCGCCCTACCACCAGGGGTTCGCGTTCGACCAGGTCCCGAACAGCCCCGCCATGATCCCAAGAAGAAGGATGGCCGAACCGATGGCGCGGCGACGCTGCAACTTCGCGACGAACAGGACGAAGACCACCAGAGCGACCTTCAGCGCGACGCCGACGTACGCGCGGATGACCGGGTCGGTGATCGGCGCGAGGAGCGGATTCCCTTCGGCGAACGCACCCCTGGGCTCCGTTGACGACAGGCCCTGAGCGGTAACGAGATCGAGGAGCTGGCTGCCCGCAAACGCGATGGCAAGCACGCCAAACAGCATCGGCCATGCTCGTTCCCGCAACGGGGCAGGCTTGCGCCTGATTTCGCCTTCCGATGGCGTAGGAAGTCTCCGAGACACGGTGACCATGCTAGGCGAGCGCTAGGTCTGCGAGGGTGACCTCACGCGATTAGATGTCAGCGCTGTGGCGCTGGGACGACGACGGACAACTCGGCCCCGGTCGTGAAGTCGAGGACGACGAGCGCCGACGCTTGGCTTGGGCAGGGCGTGGCCGGGGGCGATGCGAGACAGGTTGACGGGTCAGCGAACGCGCCGGAGAACGTCAGCGCCCAGACGAACGTCTGCGGATCCACGCCGGCGCGGGTCGTGTACGTGGCCAGCCGTCCGATGGTGGCAGTCTCGACCGCGACCGCTCCCGCGGCCCGGTCGGCGAGGAGCCGAGCGCCGGCTTCGATCGCAGCCACGCTCGTCAGGCCGGCGGTCGGCAACGGCGCGATGCTGGGGCTCGGCATCGCGCATTCTGGAACTGGACCGAGCGCGGGCTGATGGCCCTCCTCGACCAGAGCGTCCCACACGAGCAGCCACGCGGGCCCGGCGGCCCCGTCCTCGGTGCGCTGGTCGACGGTCTGGCCACTCGCCGTCACGAGACGCACCGTCCACGGCAACGGTGGGATGCCGGGGTCGCCTGGCGCGACCGTCACGGTCTGGTCGCAGTCGACGTGGCCGACGACGGAATCGCCGATGGCGACCTGGAGCGTGCCCCACGAGCTCCGATCGTCGACCGTGAGGACGTACGGGGCAGGCGTCGGTCCGGAGGCGACCGGTGTCCCCCCTGGGGGACCGCTGCAGCTAGCGATTGAGGACAGCAGCAGGAGCGCAACCGTCGCAACCAGGTGGCGCCTTCTCATCGGGTCCAACAACCCCCTCATCTTGCTCCCCTGGGCGCGGTCAGCCGGCAGGGCCTCGGGTGACGGCTCCCGACGCCGGGTCGACGCAGAGGTACATGACGGAGCCGTAGGAGACGCCGCTGCTCTCCGTGACGGTCCCCTCCATCCTGACCTCCCACGCGGCCCCGCAGGCGGTGTCGTTGGTGATGCCGAGGTCCGTCTCGCGCACGTCCGACGGCGTGATGCCCGTCCCGTGCGCCCCGGCGAAGTAGTCGCGCGCGATCTGCCGGGCCCGCGCCTCGTCGATCGCGGCGTCGTCGCACGGCTTCGAAGGGTCCGCGATGAACGTCGGCCCGCCGGTCGTCGGCGGCCCCGACCAGAGTTGGAGTCGCCCGCACGCGAGGTCGACGCCGGTGGCCTTGCCGGAGGTGCTGGAGATGTAGTCGCTCGCCGACACCGTCATCGAGGCCAGCACCCGGCCGCCCGCCGAGCGCGCCTCGATGGACCACGGTTTCGCGCGGAGCGCCGCCGGGGCCCAGTCCTGGGTCGCACCCGGGGCGACGGTGCCGATCTCCTGGCCGCCGACGTAGACCGTCACCGGGACGGTGAGCCCGTTGGCGACGCTGACGCCGTAGGTGGCAGCAGAGGCGGACGGCGCCGGCGACGCGGTCGTGGCGGTCGGCCCGGCGCACGCGGCGGCGAGCAGCGCGGCCGCCGCCAGGAAGAGGACTCCCCGCATGACCATCACCCCTTTCGCGGGACGCGGCCCGATGCTGCGGGCCCATCACCCCAACGTCAAGATCGCTTCGGCGGTTCCGATCGTCTGCCGGAGTGCGCGACGGACAGAGAGGCCGGGAGCGGTCGCCGCGGTCCCCGTCGCCGGCTCGGCGAAGCGGCCGCCCACCGGCTCGGGCTGTCGCATTCGACCGTCAAAGACCATCTGGCGAACGCCCGGTCCAAGCTGGGCGCGGAGACGACGGCGCAGCTGGTGTGTGCGTTGCGGCTGCCGGATGCAGCGGGCCCCAACACGCCGACGCAGAGCTGCGTCTGGCGGCTGTTGTGACATAGTTCCGAGTGATGGAGATGGATCGCAATCCGCGGCTCGACGAGCTGATCGCGGCCATGCCCCGTGGAGTGGTGGGAAATGAGCATGCCGTCGTGATCCTCAGCGACGGTGTCGGTGGCGTCGGTCAGGACGCCAGCAGGACGGTCTTCGCTCCTTCCACCTCCTTCGTCGTCTGATCATCGCGGGCCGGGTCAAGCCTCGCCATCGAGCCCTCGGACAGGTAGCGGCGAGGGGCGATCGCCCACTCGTCGTGGACCTCGAGCAGCACGGCCCCGGCCAGGCGCAGGACCGCCGCCTCGCCCGGGAAGATGCCCACCACGTCCGTCCGGCGCTTCACCTCCTTGTTCACCCGCTCCAGCGGGTTGGTGCTCCACACCTTGCGCCAGTGAGCCACCGGGAAGGCCGTGAACGCGAGCAGGTCGTCACGCGCCTCGGTGAGCATCGCCGCCACGACCCGGAAGCGCGGCTCAAGCCTGGTCGCGATCTCGTCGAGCTGCTCGCGCACCGAGGCCGCATCGGGCTGGGCGAAGATCGTGCGGATCGCCGCCAGCACCATCTCGGCCGAGCCCTTGGGGATCCGGGCCAGGACGTTGCGCAGGAAGTGCACCCTGCACCGTTGCCAGGCCGCGCCCAGCAGGACCGCCCCGATGGCGGCCTTCAAGCCCTCGTGGGCGTCGCTGATGACGAGGCGCACACCCGACAGGCCACGCGCCCGGAGGCTGCGCAGGAACGCCGTCCAGAACGCGCCGTCCTCGCTGTCGCCGACCGCGAGGCCCAGCACCTCCCGGTCGCCCCGCTCGGTCACCCCGGTCGCAACCACGATCGCCTTGGACACCACGCTCGCGCCGTCGTGGGCCTTGACGTAGGTGGCGTCGAGGAACACGTAGGGGAAGGCGGTGTGGCCCAGCGGCCGGTCGCGGAACGCGGCCACGACGTCGTCGAGCTCGGCGCAGATCCTGCTCACCTCGCTCTTGCTGATCCCGGCGTCGATGCCCAGCGCGGTCACCAGATCGTCGACCTTGCGGGTACTGACGCCGTGGACGTAGGCCTCCATGACCACCGCCCACAGGGCGCGGTCGATCCGCCGTCGGGGCTCCAAGAGGGCCGGGAAGAACGAGCCCGACCGGAGCTTGGGGATGCGCAGCTCGACGTCGCCCGCCTTGGTCGAGAGGAGCCGGCTGCGGCTGCCGTTGCGGTGGGTCGTCCGCTCGTCGCTGCGTTCGTACCGGCCGGCCCCGATGACCTGGGCGGCCTCGAGCTCGATCAGCTCCTGGAGGACGAGCGTCATCGCCTCGCGCAGGACGTCGGTGCCGCCGCCGGCGCGGATCGCGTCGAGCAGGCTGGAAAGGGCAGACTGTGACAGGGCCATCGATGTACCTCACGTGCTCCGCCAAGAACACGCTGAGCATCACACCGGTGGCCCTGACGCTGCCCGCCAACGACGCAGCGTCGCGCCGAGCCGGGACGTCAGGACCTCACGCTCAAAGTCCACCACTCGGGGGGACACCACTCTGATCGCCTCTACACCGGGCTGGAAGGGCGAGATGGTGGGTCGGCTTCGTGCGGCGATCCATGCCGCAGATCCCGACATCGTTGAGACGTGGAAGTGGGTCTCAGCGAAGCTTCCGGGGACGCCCTGCTTCGAACACGACGGCATCGTGTGCCACGTCAATGTCCTCAAGGAGCGGGTCCGCCTGACGATGAGTGACGGCGCGGCTCTGCCCGACCCGCAGCACCTCTTCAACGCGTACCCCGACAGCAGCCGGCGGCGCGGCATCGACTGGTATGAGGGCGACGCGTTCGACACGGCGGCGGTCGAGGTCATCGTTCGGGCCGGCGTGGCGAAGCGCCGGGTGTAGCTGAACATCTCCCCCGGAGAACGAGGGGGCTTACTGCCCTAACCTGACCACATGGCCCAATCGGCCAGCTAGTACCCGCGACCCGCCGCCCGCACCCTTACCGCATGACGGCGCGCTGGTCTGATCCACACCGATTCCCGGGTCGCCCCACCGGGTACGTCCGCGCCGTGGCCCGATGAGCCTGGGCGTGGCCAACGACGCGACCAAACGCAGGAAGGCCCCGGGGCTTGCTTACCGTGCTGACCGCGCGCTCCGCGCCGCGCCGACCATCCCCTCCTCTTACGCCGTGAGCAGGTCGAACAGCTCGGTCGCGGCGTACTGGCGGTCGTACGTCCCCTCGCTCAGCTGGCGGATGACGCCGGCCTCGGCGAGCGCCTTGAGCGCCGCGAGGGTCTGCTGCTGGCTGACGCCGATCGCCGCACGGGCGGTCGGCGCCGAGAGCACCGGCAGGGCGGGCAGCAGCGCGATGAGCTTGCTCGCCGCGGATCCGGCCCGCGGCCTGCCCGCGCGCTCGCGCCACGCAGCCTGCAGGGCGGCCACCTGGTCCGCCAGCTCGATCGACATCAGGGCCGCGCGGGCCGCGGCGGTCGCGAACGAGCCGATCCAGTCCGCTACGTGCCCCTCCCGGAACGCAACCAGCCCCTCGACGTAGGCGGTGGGGCGGGCTGCCAGGACGATGCTCACGGGCGGGACGAAGCGAGCGGCGACGCCGCGCCGCCGCAGGACGACGTGCACGAGGGCCCGGCCCACGCGGCCGTTGCCGTCGATGAATGGGTGGATGGTCTCGAATTGGGCGTGGGCGACGGCCGCCTGCGCCACCGCGGGGAGGTCGTCCCGGGCGACGAAGGCGACGAGGTCCGCGAGCAGCGGCATGACGAGGTCCTCCGGCGGCGGGATGAAGGCGGCATCGGACGGGTTCCCGAGCCGGCCGCCGATCCAGTTCTGGTCCTCGCGCACGCGACCGGGCCGCGCTCGCTCGTCGCCCGCCATCAGCACCGCGTGGATCGCGAGCAGATTGTCCACGGCGACCGGGTCCGTTCGGTCGCCGGTCGCGATCGCCTCCTCCATCGCGGACACGTTCGCCGCGACGATCCTGGCGCTGCCTCGCGCTGCCCGAGGGTCGATGAGCGCCCTGGCCAGGTTGAGCGAGGAGACGTCGTAGCCCTCGATCCGAGATGACGCCACGGCCTCCGACCGCAGGAGCAGCGGGCCGATTGCCTCCAGGCCGCCTACCGAGGCGCGATCGTTGAGCGCCCGGATCGCCGCCTCGGCATCGGCCGAGAGATCGGCGACCTCGAACGGGACCACGGGGCTGAGCGCCGCGATTTCGTCAGGGACGAATGCTTGGTACCGGAACGAGGCACGCGCCCGGCGCCCGCCCATCGCGCCAGGGTCTCCTTCCCAGGTCCGCTCGACGGTCCTCGGCATACGGCCTCCGGCTACAACCCTTCAATCTCTCCGCATGAATGAAGGGATGAGACAAGCGTGCGCCGCTAACCCTTCAATATCAACCGAAGGTCCAAGGGTAGCGAGCGTGTCGAGCCTAAGGACCTGGACCGGTTCCTCGACGAAGACGCCGCCATCTACGTCGAGCTCGGCTTCACGCAGTTCACGCTGGGCTTCAATGGCCCAACCTGGAAGGTGGATGCGGGTCAGCGGTGGCTGGCATGGCGCGACGAGATGGACGGGCGCCCGCCTGGCGGGGGCGCGTCAAAGTCAACCGGGCGTCCCTCTTGAACGCTCCGAGGCGCGGCCATCGAGGTGACCGAACACGAAGCGGTCCTGGTACTCGAGGCACGGCTCGCGACGATGGAGCGGGTCGTCAGCGTCGGACGCGAGCGGGCGGCCAGGGCTCCGCTGGAGGCGGTGCGATGAGATCGCGCGGCTTCCTTCTGGCCACGTGCCGGCTGGTGCTGGCGCTCTACCCAAGCATCTGGCGGGCCCGCTACGGGGCGGAGCTCGAGGACGTACTCGAGCAGCACCGCGTCACGCCGTCCACCGTCGCCGATCTCGCCATCAGCGCCCTCCGCGCCCATCGCAACCTGGAGCTGGGCCTATGGAGGCGCTCCCGATGGCTGAACGGCTGCGGTCGAGCCTCGGTCCGGTGCTGCTCGCCACGGTAGCGTTCGCCCTCGGGGTGGGCGGAGGTCGTCAACGTGAGGGTCCGGAATCCCCGGATCTGGATCATCGTCAATCCTGACGGTGCCGATGAGGCGATCAAGGCCGTCGCGCTCGCTGGCGCCGTCGGCCTTCTCGCGGTCATGGCCGCCGCGCTCCTGTTCCTCTGGTCGGCCCGTCTGCGTCCGGGACGGCAGCGTCGCGGTGTCGTTGCCCCGCTCGCTCTCACGCTCCTCGCGTTCGCCGCCTTCATCGGGCTGTTCGCGGCCGCCGCGGCCGCCATCGACTCCGAGTCCAGCGGCGCACTCTGGTGGCCCGCCCTCCTCGGCTGGGCCCTCGTGTCGGCGGGCGTCGCGTGGGCGGTCGCCCACGCCTCGCCGGAGCCCGGGGTCCTCCGTCCGTGCATCACGCTCGCGCGGCTCGGCGTGGGCGCCATGGCGTTCGCCGTGGCGGGCAGCATCTGCGTCGGCGCGGCCCTGTCCCTCGAGGCCCCGGCGATCGGTGCTCCCATCCTCCCGATCATGATGATGGCCGGTGCTGTTGTGTGGGCCGCCGTCGCCATTCGCCGCGCCGGCATTGAGAGGCTTGGCCGGCAGCGCGTGGCATAGGCAAGAACTCGCTCCAGCTGGCGAGTCGCCGAGAGGCCAACAGTCGCCCGAGACGGGGGCTGGTCAAGAGACGACGAGATCTGCGCGCCGGTCCTTCACGGCGACCGCCGGGGGTGTCGTGGTGCCGCGCCGACGGCCCCTCTTGTGGCGGTGGACCCTTGGCCTTCGGTCGCACCATGGCAAGATCGAGCGCGATGGTGCGGCCGCCTTCCCAGTCAGGCGTCGGTCATCTGGACCATCCCAAGCAGGTTCCCTTCCGTGTCCTTGAACCAGGCGCTTCGGGTACCGGGGAAGGTTGCGATCGACGTAGCAGCATCGAACTGGGGCATGTCGTACGACTCGAATGTGACGCCCTTCCCGCGCAACGCGCCCACTTCCGCCTCGAGATCGTCGACGGTAAAGCCAAGCTGCGTGTGTCCGCCGGACGCACGGCCGGACGACGGGAAGAGCAGGAAGCGGCTGCCGTTGTCAACCTCGTAGAAGACGCCGCCCGGCGCGACCGACGCGGGCGCGAGGCCCAGGACGGCCTCGTAGAAGGTGCGGGCGCGCGCCAAGTCCTGGGCCGGCATCGTGGCGTGAACGCGTGATTGAGACAACATGGGACGCCTCCTTCTCGCCCCGCCTGCCTCGTCGGCGGCGCGTATTGAGCGAACGGTAGCGTCGGTCGAGCGAGCCGTCCACGGGGTGGGGCTGCTCAGCGCGGTCGCCATCGTGATCGTCGTCCCGATGCTCATGATCATCTCAACCCATTGATGACGAGGTAGATCCACGGACCCAGGCTCGGCCCCGCACAAATAGAACCATCTGTGCAGGCGCGCCCGACCTGATTCGAGCGCGGGGACGCCATACGCATCCGGATCCCGGTCCTGGGTCAGGCTGTCAGGGCGCCCACGGCGATCTGCAGTACGCCGTCCGGGCGCACGAGGGAGTAGCCGGTCCCGGTGACCACGCCGAGCGCGACGGGCGGCGCGCCTCCCACCACCGACCGCAGCCGGATCAGGCCGGCGGCGGCGGCGTCGACGATGGCGGGCGACGACCCGAGCTTGACCTCGAACGCCGCCCAGCGCCCGTCGGGCAGCTCGATCACCGCGTCGGCCTCGAGGCCGTTGCTGTCGCGGTAGTGGTAGAGCCGCCCGTCCAGCGCACCGGCGTACACGCGCAGGTCGCGCACGACCAGCGACTCGAACAGGAAGCCCATCCACTCGATCTCGCGCAGCAGGCGCGACGGCGAGGCGCCGAGCGCGGCAGCCGCGAGGGAGGGGTCGGCCAGGTGGCGCACCGGCGCGGCCCGCAGGCGGGCCCGGCTCCGCAGCGCCGGGCGCCAGGCCGGCAGGTCCTCGGTCACCATCAGGCGGTCGAGGGCGCGGAGGTACGTCCCGATCGTCTCCGAGAGCACCGACCCGTCGGCGCCGTTCGCGTCCGCGGCCAGGGACTCGAGCGACGCGGGCGTGGCGACGTTGCGGGCGAGCGAGTCGAGGAGCCGCCGGACGCCGCGCGGGTCGCGGCGCACGCCGTCGAGCCGCTGCAGGTCGACGCGGCACGTGTCATCGAGGTAGCCGGCCAGCGCACGCTGCGCCTGCGGCGCCGAGAGCCCCAGGTGGCCCGGCCAGCCGCCGACGACGATCCGCTCGGCGATGTCGGCGACCCGGAGCCCAGGGTCCCCGGCGGACACGGGCCGTCCGTCGAGGACCTCCGCCAGGGACACGGCCCCCGAGGAGTGCCCGACCTCGCCGAGGGTCATCGGGCGCATCCGCAGGTGGATGAACCGGCCGGCGCCAGGGTGGCGGGCCGGGTCGTCCCGGGGGACCGCGGAGCCGGCGAGGATGAACTGGCCCTGCTCCTGTCGCCGGTCGATCTCGTGGCGCACCTCGTTCCAGATGTCGGGCTCGACCTGCCACTCGTCGATCAGCCGCGGCGTGGCGCCGGCGAGGAGCAAGCGCGGGTCGGCCGCGAACGTCTGGCGCGCGGCGGGCGTGTCCACGCGGACCTCGCTGCGCGAGGCGTGGCGGCCTGACTCGGTCTTGCCGACCGCGCGAGGGCCCTTGAGCACGACCGCGCCGACGGCCTCGAGGGCCCCGGCGAGCTGGGCGTCGATCACGCGCGGGCGGTAGTCCATGCCGCAGAGTCTCGGGGCGTCGAGCCGCGGCGTCAAGATCCCAGACGGCAAGTTGCAGGACATCTAGGCGGTCATCTGCAGCGCATCCGTGCCGCTGTCCGCAGGGATGCCAGGCGTCCGTCTGCAGAATCTCGGCGGTCCGAAGCCGTCCACGATCGACCGGACGCCCGCGAGGGGCTTTGGCGCGCCCGACGGGAGTCAGACGCGGGATTACAACCTGCCGAATCCCGATCGAGGGACGGGATGATTGGATCGCTGCGGCCGTGGCGCGATCGGCATGAGCGACGGGCTTCGCGGCAAGCTACCGCATCGGGCAACGCCTCGGCAGATCCATGCCCTCGCGGCGTTCGTCGCCGCTGGCGGCTCTGTGGCCGCCGCCGCGCCGCTGGCGGGCGTCCAGCCGAGTACCTTGAAGCGCCACCTCGCTGACCTGCGGGCACGCTCGGGACTCACCGCCGCGCAGCTGATCTACCGGGGGCGGGGCGGTGGGCTGGCTCAGCGTGCCGAGCCTCGAGCTAGGGCGTGAGTCCGGTCTACCGCCTGAGACCGAGTGACCGGCGCGACAACGGCCATGTCCCACGAGGGACGCTCACTTGGCCGTGCTAGACACGAGGAAGAAGACGATCAGGATGCCGCCCAAACCAATGGTGAGGATGGCCATTCTTTAGCCTCCGAACGTCGGCGCCCGCTGCGCGACCGCCGCCTGCGACGCCCGTCCGTAGAAGTCCGCAACAGCCCTGAACCCCGCCTTCGGCTCCCAGGGCACGTCGGGGTACGTGTCACCGCGCCGGCCACGGATGAGCGGCCGGACGAGCCCGGGACTGCATGCGTCGAGGTCGTAGCGTGGGTCGGGGTCGTACGGCCGGATGGCGAAGATGAAGGTGCTGACGAACGCGCCCTCGACCCCGGCGCCGTTGAGGATCGCCAGGGTGTCAGCGAGCTCCCGTGCCTGGAGCGCCTCGTCGCGCGGGATGACCTTCGAGACCCGCGGGCGCACGAACCGGCCGACCCCCGGAAGGGCGTGGAGGACAAAGGGGACGGGGTCGATGTTCGGGTTGGTCGAGAGCGCGCTCATCTCGTCGCCGCCCTCGCAGGAGGGGTTACCGAACTCCGTGATTACGACCGGCTTGTCGGTCGCGAGGAATGGGGCGAGCATCTCGAACGTAGCGGTCCTTGATCCGCGCCGCCCGGTAGTGGTCGACGCCGACGATGTCGAACCGGGACCAGTCGACCTGCTCCCAGGGCAGGGCGGCGTATGCGAGCGGGCCGCCGAACACCGGACGGATGGCTGCCTCGAGCCGCGCGAGGACGGCATTAAGCGGCTCGTTGTGGGCCCCGCTCCGGATGATGCCTCCAGCCGCCATGTTCTTGAGCCTGTCGGTCAGTGTCCGCCCCGGCAGGATGCCGCGCATGCACAGCGTCAGCTCCCCACCAACCTGGAACGTGATGCGCTCAGGTGCAGACGATCGAAGGCGTTCCGCCGCGCGGGCGGCCCGGACGGTCGCCGCGATCGTCCCATCGGCGTCCCGGTCCCACACCGCTGGCGAGAGCCAGACGTCGAGGCCGGCCTCGAGGGCCGCCTCCGTGGCCAGCTGCAACCGGTCGATGTCACGTGCCATCACGCGGACCGCGGTGCAATGGAGGTCGTCGCGGATGATCTGCATCTCGCGTCGCGCCGTCCGGGCATCGAGGCTCGGCCGCCAGGGGATGTCCTTGACGACGCCAGCGTCGTAGCAGACACCCAGGGTCTTCACGCTCGGTCCGCCGGGGCCGGGAGGTGCTCGAGCGCGTCGAGCGCCCGCTCGAGCTGCGGGCGCAGCGGCACCTGCGGATCGGCCAGGGACCAGCGGCGTAGGCCGGCCTGGGTGGCGGTGACGACGGCCCAGGCGACGACCTCCGACCACAGGTCGTCGGCACCCGCCCCTGTCCGCTCCGCGATCGCACCCGCCAGCGCGGCGACCGTCGCGGCGGTCACGGCGTAGTGGCTGCCCCGCATCGGCTCGGAGATCATGACCCGTCGCAGTCGCACCACCCACTCGCGGTCGCGGTGCTCGTCCTGGTCGGGGTACTGCGCCAGCACGGCGGCCCGGATCGCCGGCCACAGCGGCTCGTCTGATGGACGGGCACGCAGCGCCTCCCCGAGCTCGGCGGCGCGGTCGAGCCCGAGTGCGCCGATGGCGTCGTACTTGGTCCGGAAGTAGTTGCTGAACGTCCGCACCGAAACATCGGCCGCGGCCGCGATGTCCTCGACCCGGACGTTATCCAGTCCGCGCTCCATGGCGAGGGCGACCGCGGCCTCTCCGAGGGCGCGGCCGGTCGCCCGCTTCTTGCGCTCGCGAATGCCCGAAGACGCCATGTGCCAACGGTACGACATTCCTGCCGAGTCTGCAAGATTGCACGTTAGGCAAGAACAGTGACAGTAGAGCCGAGACTGCGCCATTGCTGCCGGCCATCGCTGAACGTCGCGGCATGCGCAGTCCACGCGATTCTTCGATGACGAGAGCACCCTCCCGCCTGAGACCCGAGTCCGCATCGAGGCAGAACACTCTCGTTCCGCAATTGCCCTGTGGGTAGCGCGTGCGAGACACGCCGCAACGTGGCTGCGTTCTGGAACAGAGGAAAAGGAAGGTTCCGGCGAATCAGGAAGAAGCCTCGGACGAAGAGCTGACCAATGGTCAGCCCGCCGACGCTCGGGCCGCCCGGCCGGATGAGAGTTCGCGGAGGCCGGCATGCCGATCGGACACGAGGCATCCATCTACGGCCGGATGGTCATTGCAGGCCGACGGATCGTGTCGGTCCGGCTCACTCCCGCGGCCTACGCGACCGGTTCGCGCTGGCCCCAAGGCCGCCCGCCCATCGACTCGGCGAGTCCCACTCCATGATGAAGCACCACCTCCCCGACGGAGGTTTGCCCCGACGGGCCGCACGCGGGCACCGGACGACGGCCGCGGGTAGAGTGGCCCGGCCATGCCGCACGAGGTGGGACTCCGGTAGGGATGCCGCAGAACGACGACCTGCCCGTCATCGCGTTTGCGTCGAAGCGCGAGTTCGAGGACTGGCTCGAGGCGCAGGAGTCCGCATCGCCCGGCTTGTGGCTCAAGATCGCCAAGCGGAAGAGCGGCATCGTCACCGTGACCTACGAGGAGGCCCTCGACGCCGCGCTGTGCGTCGGCTGGATCGACGGGCAGAAGCGCACGTTCGACGACCGCCACTGGCTGCAGCGGTTCACGCCGCGCAAGACCCGGAGCCGCTGGTCGCAGGTCAACCGCGAGCGGGCGACCCAGCTCATCGAGCTCGGGCAGATGCGACCCGGCGGTCTGGCCGAGGTCGAGCGAGCGATGGCCGATGGCCGCTGGGAGGCCGCATACCAAGGGCAGAGGACGATCACCGTGCCCGAGGACCTGCAGGCGGCGCTCCAGGAAGATGTCGAGGCGGCCGCATTCTTCGCCACCCTCGACAGCCGCAACCGCTACGCCATCCTCTATCGCATCGCCGACGCGAAGCGTCCCGAGACCAGGCTGGCAAGGATCGAGAAGTACGTGGCGATGTGCCGCGAGCGCAGGCTGATCTACCCCTGAGGCGGCGAGGCTGTCGCGGAGGTCCCACCGGAGGTTCGGCCACTCATACGGCGGGTCGGTCATCTCCCAGGCCGCCGCGGGTCGGCCTGACGTGCAGGCCCTTGTCTACACCGCGGCGTTCGCGCCCGACGAGGGCGAGTCGCTCGTTGCCCTGGGTGCTGCCTACGCGCCACCGGCCGCGTTCACACCTGGTCACCTTGTCTTCCTGGGCCTCCCCCGCGTGCTTGGGAGCGCGGGCGGGGGCATTCCCGTGCTGGTGAGTGTCACTCAGCCGCGTACGATGCGGCTACCGCCCGGAATGACTCCTTGACCTCCCATGGCATGTCGGGGTAGGTCGTCCCCTTGCGTTCGCGATCCCACGGGACGTCCGGGTATCTGGCGCCGAGCGGACCAAGGCGGCCGCCATAGCTCTTCACCAGCGCGTAGCTGGCCATGTCGAGATCGTGGATCGGGTCATCGCTCGTGGGGTTGAGGGTTGAGACGAACGTCATCACGAACGTAGCGTCGACGCCTGCCCGATCGAAGATCTCAAGCTCCTCGGTCAGCTCGCGGGCCTGCTCGCCCTCGTCACGGACGTACCGGCCGTTGAGCCGTTGCGGCATGCTGTCGCGGCCCGACGAGGTATCAAGGATGGCGAACCCCATGCCGCCGGCGTCGGCCGCGCCGCGGTAGGTGCAGCAGCCGAACTCGGTGATGGCGACCGGTCGGTCGTGATCGAGGTAGCGACCGAGCACTGCGCCGAACTGCTCCCGGATCCGGGCGTCGCGGTAGAGGTCGACGCTTACGAAGTCGAAGTCGTCCCAGTCGATCGTCTCGAGCGGCACCGAGGCGTAGGTGAGCGGTCCGGCAAAGACCGTCCGTGCACGCTGTCTGGCCTGAGCCAGGAACCGGTTCAGCTTCGGGTTGTGCGCCCCGGATCGGACCACGTCCCAGAACGACGGATGCTCGAGGCGAGCAAAGACGCTGTCACCCTCGACGATCCCCGCCATGAACAGCGTCAGCTCGGAACCGACGCTCAGGACGACACGCCCCGGGTGTTCGCGATGGAGCTCCCCCGCGCGCTCCGCCGCCGCCGCGATGTAGGCCAGCGTCTCCTCGGGGCTCCGGTCCCACAGCTCGGGTGAGAGCCAGACCTCCAAGCCCAGGCCAAGCGCATCACGGCCCACCGTCACGAGCCGGTCGAGATCCTCCCCGCAGATCCGGATGGCGTTGCAGTGGAGGTCGTCCCGGATGATCTGCAGCTCGCGTTGGATCTCGGCGGGATCGAACTCGGGTCGCCAGCTTTGGCCCCACATCACGCGACCGACGTCGTAGCAGACACCTCGCCGCTTCATCTCTGGTCCTCCTGGCGCGTCGCGTTGAGCCGATGCACCATCGCCCCAGGGTCGATGCCGAGGGCATGGGTCAATTCGGCAGCCGGGTCCGGACGCTGTCGCGACATCAAGGCGCGCAGGACATGCTCTCCGCCCAGATGCCCGCTCCGTCTCGGATTGGCAGCCTCGATGGCCTGCTTGAGAACCTCACGCGTACCGGAAGTGAGTGGCGGGAATCGACGTGCCTTCTGCCTCAAGGCCGCCGCATCCTCGATCCCGACCGTCACGCCGATGGCCGCCAGGGCCTCCGCATCGAGCCGATCTGCCGCTAGCCGGGCCTCGGCGAGCGTTACACCCATTGCCCGGGCAACGGGCGACTCTGGAGTGTGCAGCAGCGCCAGTAGCACGTGGTCGGTACCCACGCGCCGTTCACCGCGCCGGAGCGCCTCGTCGCTCGCGTTGGCCAGCAGCGTTCTCAGATCGTTTCCAGCGACACCGCCGCGAGAACCAGGCCATCTCATGGTTGATCTCCCCGCCCACCGTACTTCGAGTGGGCCGACTGCCGTGACACGCCGATCGCGTCTCCGATCTGTTCCCATGACCAGCCGCGATCCCGGGCGAGACGGACCCCCCGCGCCTCCTCGCGCTCCGCAAGGCGCCGCAAGGCACCCGCGGCTCGAAGAACCGTCGCCGGATCATTGGACGCGCCGACTTGACCGGCCTCCATGTCTTCCATGGCGTCAGTCTAGGCTGACAGTCCCGGGAATGTCAACCCACACTGACACGCTCTTTGGAAAGGCGTTCGGCTCCATGGGAGGCGGATACGCTGCGGCCCGACGGCGCGGGGGATCCACAGGACTCCGGACCGGACTGATGGGGGCGGGCTCGACGAGCGACCGCGGGGCGCCCGCCGGGCACCGTGGCCGCAAGGGCGTCGCTCAGTGCTGGCTCAGCCGATGCGTTGGGCCAGGGACACGATGATCCCTTCGGGCCCGCGCACATATGCCTGGCGCCAGATCCGCTCGTACTGACCGACGCCACCGACAAGGCCGTAGCCGTCCGCGGCGAGGCGCTTGAGGATGGCATCGAGGTCATCGACCTCGAACGAGATGTTGCGGAGGCCCAGCTCCGTGGACATCGCGTTGGGCGAGCCCGGTTCATGCGGCGGCCGGGTGAAGCTCGACAGCTCCAACCCTGTTCCGCCGTCGGGCGGACGCAGCATCACGATCTCACTCCGAGAGTCCGGGATGCCGATCACGGTGTCGACGAATTCGCCCTCCATGGCCATCCCGCCCTCAACCTCGAACCCCAGCCCGACGAAGAACTCGGTGACCGCCTTGAGGTCTGCAACCGTGATCCCCACATGATCGAAACGGCGAATCCGCGGCATCGATCGAGCTCCTTCCGTACCAGGCCAACCTCGCCTCCTGTCCCGGCTTGATGATCCCCGCCCCGTGCGCCATCACCCGGCACGCGTGTACACCAGCAGGTGGACGCCATCGTCGAAGGTTCGAGCCTCGGCGAGCCGCAGGGCCTTCGTCTCGCTGGTGTGGTCGAACAGGCGCTTGCCCGCGCCGACGATCACCGGGTAGACCAGCAGGTGCAGCGCATCGACGAGGTCGTGCTCGATCAGCGTGGGTACGAGTTGCGGGCTGCCGTGCACGAGGATGTCGCGCTCGTACCGGGCCTTGAGCCCGTTGACCGCGGCGGCGACGTCGCCGCTGATCACGGTCGTGTTGGTCCACGAGGGGTTTGTCAGCGTTGACGAGACGACGTACTTGGGCATCGCATTGAAGTAGTCGGCGAAGTCGCCCGTGAACGCCGGCCAGGAGGCGGCGAACTGCTCGTAGGTGATGCGTCCCAGCAGCTGGGCATCCGCGGCCATCGTCTCATCGACCTTGAACTGGTCGCCCGCGGGGCCACGGGAGAAGGCATCGGCCCAGCCGACCCGCTCGAACGGCTCGCTGCCGCTCGGCGCCTCGACCACGCCGTCAAGCGAGATGTACTCGGTAACGACGATCCGGCCCATGGATTCCCTCCTCGTCTTGATCGATGCCTGGTCGCCGCGGGTCGTGCTTCAGCGCACGGCCCGGGGCAGGATCGGGCAGCCCGGGTGGTGACGCCCGCCTCCTCTTCGAGCACGCGAGTGCGCCCGAGCTCGACGGGCTCCGGCCCGAGTCCATGCGATCAGGCCGCTGCCCGACTGAAGGTCATATGGACGACACCACTGGGCGAGGCAATGGCATCGACCGCGAAGTCCTTCTCGAGCCCCTCAAGACGGTCCCACAGGCGCACGCCCCGGCCGAGCACGATCGGCACCACGACCACGTGCATGTGGTCAACAAGTCCCGCAGCAAGGAACTCGCGGATCGTGGTGACACCGCCGCCGATGCGGACGTCCAGGCCGTGGGCGGCGTCGCGCGCCTGCTGAAGCGCCTCGGCCGGCGATGCGTCGAGGAAGTGGAACGTCGTGCCGCCCTCCATCTCCATCGGCGGCCAAGGGTGGTGGGTCATGACGAACACAGGGGTGTGGAACGGCGGGTTGGCACCCTACCAGCCCTTCCAGTCGGGGTCCTCGTGCCAGCCGGGGTAGCCGAACTTTCCTGCGCCCATGATCTCGGCGCCCACGCCCGATTCGTGCAGTCGCAAGAACGCGTCGTCGATCCCGGTGCTGCCGCCCGGCTCGCCGATCATCTCGTGCCACCAGCGGGTGGCGAACATCCACTCGTGCAGCCGGTCGCCGGCGTGGCCGAACGGGGCCTCACGGCTCAGGCCCTCGCCGGTCCCGAAGCCGTCGAGCGAGATGGAGAAGAACAGGACCCGGGCGATTGACATGACTTCTCCCTGGCTGTGGCTTCTAGTGTCGCGCGTCATTAGTTCGTTGACATTGGTGCGATGATGGGCGCATGCCGTCGGTCGCGCTCACCCTCAGCGACGAGGACCGCTCCACCCTGACCACGTGGATCCGGTCGAGCACCGTCGAGGCCGGCCACGCCGAACGGGCGGCGATCGTGCTCGCCTGTGCCGGGGGATCGGGGACGTCGGAGGCTGCCCGGCGGCTCGGCGTGTCGCGGCCGACCGTCATCAAGTGGCGTGACCGGTTCGCCCGCCACGGGATGGCCGGGCTCGACGACGAGCCGCGCAGCGGCCGACCCAAGACGGTCGATGACGCCGCGATCATCGCCGCGACCCTGGACCCGCCGCCCGAGCGCCTCGGTGTGACCCACTGGTCGACGCGGCTGCTGGCCCGGCACCTCGGCGTCGGGGACGCCACGGTCGCCCGGGCCTGGCGCCGGTACCACGTGCAGCCGTGGCGGCGGGAGACGTTCTGAGTTCAGCACCGACCCGGCCCTTGAGGCCAAGGTCCGCGACGTGGTCGGGCTGTACCTCGACCCACCCGAGAAGGCCATCGTGCTGTGCATCGACGAGAAGAGCCAGATCCAGGCGCTCGACCGGACCGCGCCGATGCTGCCCCTGCGGCCGGGGCTGCCGGAGCGCGCAACCCACGACTACAAGCGCAACGGCACGACCACACTGTTCGCGGCCCTCGAGATCGCGACCGGCAAGGTGACTGACCGGTGCTCCGAGCGGCACGGCGTGGCCGACTTCCTCGCGTTCCTCAAGCAGGTCGCGAATGCCTACCCGCGTCGCCGGTTGTGCGTCGTCCTCGACAACTATCACACCCACAAGCACGCCGACATCGAGGCGTGGCTGGTGAAGAACCGGCGAGTGACGCTGCACTTCACCCCGACCTCGGGGTCATGGCTCAACCTCGTCGAGGTGTTCTTCGGGATCATCACCCGCCAGGCCATCCGGCGGGGCTCCTACGCGAGCGTCCCGGAGCTCGTCGCCGCCATCGAGATCTTCATCGACGGCTGGAACGAGCGCTGCCGCCCCTTCGTCTGGACCAAGACGGCCGACGAGATCCTGCCCCACATCCGTAAACGAGATTCAGACGCGCGACACTAGCTATAGAACTGACGGACGTCGTGTACACATTGGGGCCTCCGGGAGCGAGGAGGACCGATGACCGACCGAGAGCTCGACCGGCGAGCTGCGCACCGCCTGGCTGTGATCCGCCACGCGCAGGAGGTGACCGGCAACGTCAGCAAGACGTGCCGCTACTACGGGATCACGCGGCAGGCGTACTACAAGTGGCTGCGGCGGTACGAGGAGGGCGGTGTCGCGGCACTGCGGGACGGCAGCTCGAGGCCCCACACGAGCCCCAACGCCACGCGGGCCGAGGTCGTGGGCAAGATCGTCTACCTGCGCCGGACCTACCACTTCGGGCCGCACAAGATCGCGATGTACCTCGAGCGATACCACGACCTGCGGGTCAGCCCGTCGGGGATCTGGCGGATCCTCAAGCGCCTTGACATGAGCCGGCTGCCAGCGAACCAGCGGTACCGTCGCCACAAGGACCGCTGGAAGCGCTACGAGCGGCCCCAGCCGGGCTCCCGCGTCCAGATCGACGTCAAGTTCATCGCGCCGCTGCCCGGGTCGCGGCGCAAGTTCTACCAGTACACCGCGGTCGACGACAGCACCCGCATCCGGGTCCTGCGCGCCTACGACCGGTGCAACCAGGCGACCTCGATCCGGTTCCTCGACGAGGTCCTCGCTCGGCTGCCGTTCCGGGTCGAGACGATCCAGACCGACAACGGGGCCGAGTTCCAGTCCGGCTTCCACTACCACGTGCTCGACCGGGGGATCGGCCACGTCTACATCCGGCCTGCGACCCCCCGGCTCAACGGCAAGGTCGAGCGCTCGCACCGGATCGACGCCGACGAGTTCTACAAGCTCCTCGACGGCGTCGTGATCGACGAGTCAGGTCTGTTCGCCCAGCGCCTCCAGGAGTGGGAGGACTTCTACAACTTCGACCGTCCCCACGGAGGCCTCGGCGGCCAGACCCCCTATGAGAGACTGCGCCAGAAAACCGCGGCCACGGTGTGAGCGGCCATCGTCAGTTGCACATCTAGCTCGCGGGTTGGGTGCTCGGCGGGTCGGACAGGACGGTGGGGACGTATTGGAGCAGCTGCGTTCGCCCGTCGAACGTCCGGCTGGACACCATTTCCAGGGCGACGTCCGGGTAGCCGTCGTAGATGCGTTCACGACCTGTGCGTCCGGTGATCACCGGGAACACGACCACCCGGAATTGGTCCGTGAGGCCGGCCTCCAGCAGTGACCGAGACAGGGCGAGGCTGCCGACCGTCCGCATCGGGCTGGTGCCCTCGCGCTTCATCGCAGTGACCGCCGCGACGGCGTCACCCCTGACCAATGTCGTGTGGGCTAGCGGCAACGGCTCGTGCAGTGTGGATGAGAAGACGACCTTGGTCGCGTTGGCCAGCTCCGCGTCGAGGGAGGTGATGAAGTCGACTACCAGCTCCTGCACGTGATTCGGCTCCTTGGCTCCGAGGAACGACGCTATACTAGATGGTAGTCCATCCTTATACTGGAGTATGAAGTTGTCAAGCGGCCCGGGTCGGCGAGAGCGGAAGAAGCGCGAGACGCGGCAGCGCATCCTTGACGCCGCGGTCGCCCTGTTCGCGGCCCAGGGCTACGAGGCCACCACGATGGACGAGATCGCCGAGTCGGCGGACTTCTCCCGTGCCACGGTGTTCAACGTCTTCCCTCGCAAGGCGGACCTCGTGCTCGCCTGGTTCGAGGACCGCCGCGCCGAGCTGGCGACCCGCGTCACCGAACGCGAGCTGGGAACGACGCAGACCGCTCGTCAGTTGGCGCTTGCACTGCACGTGATCGCGCAGATGTTCGACCAGGATCCCCGAACGGGCCGCGCGATGACCCGCGCCTGGCTGCAGGCCGGTGGCCCGCTGCTGGCATCCGAGTCCGACACCTCCCGGTTGTTCGCGGACACGATCCGAGCGGGACAGGAGCGGGGCGATGTCGACCCCCGAATCGACGCCGACCGAGCCGGACGTGTCCTGTTCGACGCGTACCTCGGCGTGCTGTACCGGTGGGCATCCCGCGAGGAGGCGGCAGCTGGATTCGGTTCCGACCTGGATGCCACGCTCGACGTGCTCCTGTCCGGCATCTCGAGGTCGGCGAGCTGACGCGGTCAGCCCGGTGTGCTCGGCCCCGGCGAGGCGGCTGCATGCACCGTCCTCCCGGCCGCGTCAACGCCGCGACTGATGGAATGGGTGGCGCCGGTACGTCGGCGCCGACCACCGTGGGCCTTCGCGGCCAACGAGAGGGTCGGTTCTGCGACACTGGGCCAAATGACGACCAACGGCGCAGTCCGCGTCGTGCGACTGCGGCTGATCTGCGAGGCGCCGCCGACCGGCGTGGGTATCGAGTTCGGGCTGCAGGACAAAGCCGCAAGCCTGCTGCCAGGCATTCCCGAGCCGGATGGCGCCCTCCGATTCGAGACCGAAGTGCGCGTGGTCCATGGGGATGATGGGGACATTCGGCTTCGCGGCCCGGCCGTTCATGGGCCGCCGACGGCGCCGTTCCTGTACCTGTCGTGCCGCGCTGCCGGCCCGCCCGGCGCTTCTTGGATGTTCCGGCTGAAGGTGCCCCTGACCGGTGTCGACGCGACGGGACCGCTCCTGGAGGCGCGGGTCCGAGCCACCGGCGGCGGCAGCGTGCCGTTGATCGGTTGTGGTTGGGCTCCCGTCTAAGCGTGGCGCGTCCACTTCCGCGCTGACCAGCATTCCGATGCGCTGCTCTTCACGGCGTGGCTGACGAACGGCGGATCATCGTGGCCGAATTCAGCCGCGCGATCCACGTCGGGATCACCGGCAGCGTGAAGGCAGGGGTACGCCTCGACGCCGCCGAAGCTGCGGCGCCGCCAGCGCCTGTGACAGGGTCACGCACGGAAGAGGGCGTCGCACCCAGGGGCTCAGAGCTCGCTGGGATGCCGTGCCAGGAGGAGGATGCACGACCCTGGCGGGTCGAGCCCCTCGGCCGACGCCGCGCGATATCCGTCGATCAGGGTGCGGGTCCAGATCAGGGCGGCGGAGGTCGACCCCGAGGTGCGCCAGCTCCGTAGCGGGGATCCCGAGATCGACGGCCAGCCCGCCGGTCCGGCCGAGGACGACGACCGTCAGCCTCCGGAGCAGCTCGCTCCGGTCGACGCAGACCCCGTCCGCGACCGGCGACAGCACGCGATCCCTACCGGCGGGTGCTCGTGCCGAGCCTGACGAGCAGGTCGTCCAGCTAGTCTCTCGCCACGAACCGGGCCACAGCTTCGGCCAGTACATCCGGCTCCACGTCATGCCCCTGGCCATCAAGAGTCCGCCGAGCTGCACCGCCGACGGCGTCCGCCACGGCGGCGGCCCCATTGCGGATCCAGGACGGACTGGCGCCCCCGTCGATGACGAGCACGGGAGCCTCGATCATCTGCCAGTGGGGCGCCTCGAGCGTCCCTCCGCGTTGATAGGGGCGCATGATCGATCCGTCATACGGGAGCGTGTGGGCAAGCGCCGTCATCGCGGACCAGAATGGTGCTTGCTGCATCCCGGTGACGATGTCCTCCGGGAGCCCCACCGCACCCGTCATGAATCGCCTGACGGCCCCGTCCCGGTCGCCCTCCGAGATGAGGGCGCGCAGTTCCTCTGGGTCGTCCTCGGGCACAGGGTCACGGCCGCCCACGATCACGGGTGGCTCGTAGACGACGAGGGCGCTGATCGGCGCACCGTGGGCCGCGGCTTCGAGGGCCAGGACGGCTCCGGACGACATGCCGAACACGGCCGATGGGCCGCCGGTGGCGTTGATGACAGCGCTCAGGTCGTCCTCTTCGCACCCGTCGCGATAGGGGATGTCGTCACCGCTCCCGCCGCGCCCACGCCGGTCATAGCGGACCACGGTGAACCTCTCAGCGAGCGAGGACGCGAGTCCTGTCATCAGGGGGTCGTTGCGTGTCTGGAAGGCACCGCCCACCAGGACGAGTGGCCGGCCCGTGCCGGCCACCTCGTATGCGATGGGCGTGCCGTCGGGTGAGATCGCGTGCGGCATGGTGTGGCTCCCGTCAGGTCTGTGGTCGACCGACTACCGATCGCCGGAGGCGAACGCGATCGGGCGAACCTCGATCGCCGCGAACGACGCCTCGGGTACCTGCGCGGCCAGTTCAGCAGCGCGCTCCGGGCTCGCACAGTCGACGACGTAGTAGCCGCACATGAAGGTCCGGCCGGTCTCCAGCGGGCCGGCTGTCTCGGCGGCGACGCCGTCCCGAACCCGGACCACCCGGCTCTGGCCAGGGTCGGCGAGGGCTTCGGTCCGGACGAACTCGCCGGACGCGCGAGTCGCGGCCTGGAGCCGATCGTGACCTGCGTAGACGGCCTGTCGATCGGCCTCGGACAAGGACTCCCAGGCAGCTGGGTCCATGTGCATCACGAGCAGATAGCGCATCCGCGTGTCTCCTGGGTGGCGTGAGTTGTCGATAGCAGCAGCATCTGGTCACGGGGCGTCGCCTCCAAGGACCAGTCCCGCCGCCACGATCCGGACCAGTTCAAGCGTGGCCGAGGCTCGCGCCTCGACGAGCCGGGGGCCCTTGCCGGCACCGACCACCAATTGGCGAAGGCGCGATCAGACGGCCGCGATCTCGTACCCTGGGTTCCAGACGATCTCCCAAAGGTGGCCGTCGGGGTCGCGGAAATATGCCGAGTAGATGCCCCACGGCCGATCGTGCGGACCGGCCAGACGCTCGGCGCCGGCGGCGATTGCCCGAGCGAGGGTGGTCTCGACCTCATCGCGGCTGGCGACGAGGTGGCCAATGCTGAACTCGCCGCTCGAGGCAGGACCAAGCGGGATCTCGGCGTCCTTCGCGAGGTCATCGCGCCCATAGAGCGCCAGGATCAGGCCGCCCTGGAGCTCGAACATGACGGCGGCCCCGCCTGGGCGCTCGTCGTCGCCGACGAACTCGGTCCCGATGATCCCCGACGACTCCAGCCTCATGGTGCGATAGAACGCGAGGGACCGCTCAAGGTCCTCGACCGCCAGGGTGATGACGTGGATCCGTGGCTGCATATGCTGGTTATCTCCCGTACGGTCGGCGGCCACGGCGGCCACGGCGGCCACGGCGGCCACCGGGGCCCTCACCTGCCATCGACAGTACGCACGGCCCGCCACGATGTCTTGAACGAATCGGACGGCGCATCGTCCAGGGCCATCGCGTCCTCGGCGAGGAGCGTCCGGACGCTCACCCCGGCGAGCGCAGAGAACTCGCGCGCCAGGTGCGCCTGATCCGCATACCCGGTGCGAGCGGCGACATCAGCCGGCCGTCCCCCTCGGCGAGCAGCGTCGACGGCGCGTCCAAGGCGGCGAATCCGGGCGAGGGTCTTGGGCCCGTACCCGAACGCGTCGACCGATCTGCGGCGGAGCTGGCGCTCGCTCAGGTTCACCGCCTTGGCCACCGCGCTGACGGCCCAACCGTCGTCGAGCAGGCGCACGACCATCGCCAGACGGTCAGCCTCCGACGAACGGGCATCGCGCAGACCCCGGGCGGCGAAGGCCTCGAGGACGGCCGTCGCATCGATCGAACCGGCTGCGTCGACGATGTCCCTCGCTTCGGCCGGGCGCATGACCAATGCGAGATCTACCCGCCGGTCACGGAGCAAGTGGGCGGGTACCCCGAGCACCAATGGCCCGAGCCCGGGCGGCAGGCGAATCCCAGTCAGCGACGTGCCGGCGCGACCCTGGTGCACGTGCGCCCGGGTGTCCGGGCCGGCCACAAAGAGCTCCCCGTCGCTCGCCCAGATGAGGTCCATGCACCCGTCGGGCAGGATCCGCGCCCGTCTGGAGGCATCCGATCGATGCCACACCACCGCGCCGGGGATCCGAGACGGGCGTTCCAGGTAACCTCGTCGTCCAACGGGCGCTGTCACTGCCGCCCGTCCGACCCGATCGGGGCAGTGGCGCGCGAAACGCGCACAAGCGCTCCAATCGTGGCGACCCCTGCTTCGATCTCGCGGTCGCCAGCCGTCCCGTATCCGAAGATCAGACCCGGACGTCGGGCGCGAGCCTCGACCCAGTAGGCCGCGAGCCCTGCGATCCTGATGCCTGCGTCGCGTGCCGCCGCGACGACCGCCTCCTCATTCACCCCCTCGGGGAGCCAGGCGGTGACGTGGAGCCCTGCCGAGGCGCCCGCTGTCACGAGCTCGGGAGCGTCGCGAGCCAGGGCGCGGAGGAGCACACCGCGGCGCTGCCGGTAGACCGAGCGCATCCGACGCAGGTGGTGATCGAATTCGCCGCGGGCGAGGAAGTCCGCAAACGCCAGCTGCTCGAGGGCCGGCGACCCACGGTCGCTCGCCTCCTTGGCGGCGGCGAGTGGCCCGACCAGCTGGCCCGGCGCGACCAGCCAACCCAGCCGCAGCCCGGGCGCCAGCACCTTGCTCGCGGACCCGCAGTAGACGACGTGCTCGGGCGCGAGTCCCTGGAGGGCACCGATCGGCTCATGGTCGTAGCGGTACTCGGCGTCGTAATCGTCCTCGACGATCAGGCCGCCGCGGTGTCTCGCCCATGCGACGAGGTCCGTGCGGCGATCTGCCGCCAGCACGGACCCGATCGGGAACTGATGAGCCGGCGTAACGACCACGGCAGTCGCCGCCGACCGCTCGAGCGCGGCCACCGACAGCCCGCATTCGTCGACCGGGATCGGCACCCAGGGCAACCCCACCCGCTCTGCCACCTCGATGGGGTCGCGCTGGCCGGGATCCTCGACCGCGACGCGAGCGCCGCGCTGGAGCTTCAGGACCGCCCCCACGATCGAGATCGCCTGGGCGAAGCCGTTGCATACGATGACCCGGTCGGGCTGCACTGCCATTCCTCGTACCCGGTTGAGGTACGCCGCGAGAGCCGACCGGAGCTCGGCGACGCCACGCGGGTCGCCATACGAGAGGAGGTCGCTCGGTACGACGTTGAGGACCTCGCGGACCGACCGTAGCCAGGCGCCTCGCGGGAACTGGGTGACGTCCGGCCGGCCATAGGCGAAGTCGATGCGGGGGCGCTCGGGCACCGGGGCCGCGATGACTTCCGACGTCGGGGTTGCCGTCGGCCCGACGCGGGTGATCCCGCCCTGCTGGCTGACGAGGAAGCCCTCCGCGGCGAGCTGCTCGTACGCCTCAACGACCACGCCGCGCGACACGTCGAGATGACCGGCAAGAGCCCGGGACGACGGCATGGTGGTTCCTGGTGTCAGTCGGCCGTCGCGTATCGCCGCCCGGATCGCTCGCTCGATCTGCCCATGGAGCGAGCCGGCCCCATCACGGCGGAGCTCGACCAGTAGCTCCGACGACGAACTGGTCCTCGTGCGTGCCATGTGACTGGACCTTAGCACGCGACCAGTGAGGCAGCACAGTTGGCTCCCCGGCGACCTGCGCTGGACGAGGCTAGGGAAGGGAGCTGACATGATCGAAGGAATCACCCGGACCTCGCGGCCGACGCGTGACATGCTCCTCCTCTACACCGCGTCGGTCGGCGGTGATCTCGCCTTCTATCTTCTGCTCGCCGCCGTGCCGGCCCTTGCCAGCGGCGCCGATGCCGCCGCAACGGCCGGTACGGCCACGTTCGCGCTGATGACCGGCGCCGTGATCGGCGAGCTGGCGGCGCCGCCGCTCGCGGGATCCGCCGGACGACGTGGCGCCTTCGCTGGTGGGTTGGTCCTGCTCGGCCTCCCGTCGATCGTCCTCGCCTTGTCGCCAGGGCCTGAGGCAGTCGTGGCGGCGTCGGCAATCCGCGGCGTCGGCTTCGGCCTGACCGTCGTGGTTGCTGGGTCGCTCGCCGCATCCCTCCTGCCGGATGACCGGCGGGCCGAGGGGCTCGGACTCTATGGCCTCGTCGTTGGTATCCCGGCCATCATCGGCGTGCCACTCGGCGTGCAACTCGCCGAGAGCATGGGGGCGGCGCCGGTCGCCCTCCTCGGCGCGTTGGCCGCGCTGGCGTCCGTGCCGTGCGTGCTCTTGATCCGGCACGACGAGCGCCGGCGACGGTCATCCGCCTCCGCCAATGGAGCACGCGCCTGCGGCCTCGGGCGCGCCCTGCTCCCGCCAGCGATCGCATTCGCGAGCACAACCGTCGCATACGGCGTGCTGGTCACGTTGCTGCCGGTCGCCGGCGGCACTCGTGTCGGGGGAGCCGCGGCGGGATGCCTGCTGCTCCAGTCGACCGCCACAACTGTCACGCGCTGGGGGTCGGGCCGGATCCACGGCCAAGTTCCGGTCATCGCCCATGTGATTGGAAGCCTCGCCGCCGTCCTCGCCGGGACGACTCTCCTTCTGGTCGCCCAGGAAGCCACGGTGCTCGCGCTCGCAGTGATCCTGTTCGGTGCAGGGTTCGGGGCAATCCAGAACGTCACGCTGGTCGTGATGTTTGAGCGCGTGGACCGCGCCTCATACGATGCGGCGAGCGCGGTGTGGAGCGTCGCCTACGACGGGGGCATGGGGGCGGGCGGCCTGATTGCTGCCGTGTCCGCGGTCTATCTGGGTGACGCAGGGGCGTATGCCGCCGCCAGCCTGGTCGTGGGGGCGATTCTGATCGCTGCGGTGGTCTGCGGGCTGCGCATCGCTCTGTCAGGAGCTGCCACCGAGCCCTCGCTCCTGTCGCGAGCACCAGAGAGCACGCGAGCGCATGCCCCGTCGCCGGGCGCAGGCGGCTGAGTCAGGGTTGCCGTACGTCCCCCTGCCAGCTGGGGTAGCGCCGCGGTTTCGGTGGATGCTGCCCACCAAGGCTGCGATGGCAACTTACGACGCCCACGTTGCAGCTCGGAGATCGGTGCTGGTTGCGGCAGAAGCGCTTCGAATCAGCCTAAACACCGTCAGCCGCCACGTCGCTGATCTGCGCGAGGTCGCTCTACTCAATTCGCTTGGTCGGGATTGCCTCCCTTGTATCGTGGGCTGGCACTCGGATCCTCGACGCGGCCATCCGTGCCCCGAACATCGGTCAGGAATGGCGCTTCATCCTGATCGACGACCCGGACATCATCGCCAGGCTTGCGCCCTTGTACCGTGAGGCGTTCGAAGGCTTGATGCGCCAGTACGGCCAGGAGCCCGACGAGCTCGAGAAGGTCGATGGCCCGATCGGGCGCATCGTCCGCTCGGGCATGCACCTGGCTCGCCATTTCGGCGAGGTCCCGCTGGTACTGATCGCGTTCGGCCGCACTCGGGAGGGGAGCGGCGTCTATCCGGCGGTATGGAGTGCGATGCTGGCGGCCCGCGCCGAGGGGATCGGTTCGGGCGCCGGGCATAGCCAACGTCCGGCGGCTCCGCCCTCTGTGAGGCTGGAGCCTGGCCGTCGACGCAGTGGCGGGGTCGAGATCACGGCCCGCCATCGACCCGGGTCGCCCGATCGAAGACGGTGACGACCTCCCGCGCGTAATTGTCGATGTCGAACGCCGAGTCCAACGCCAGCCGGGGCGAGGCAGCCTCGATTGCGGCGCGGATCGCGATGGCCATCGCGCGGGGATCGAAGTCGCCGCGGAGGTGGGCGGCGGTCTGGAGACCCGAGAGCAGTTGCTGGAGGGCGCCGACCGCGTCGATCACGTCGGTGTCCCGGTAGTAGATCCGTCGCCCATCCGCGCTGCGCGCGATCTCGACCATCGCGATCACGTTGTTGCGGTGGTCTCGCATGAAGGCCAGGTTCAATTCGATGTACGCCCGGAGCATTCCCGGGCCAGGTGACTCGGCGAGGATCCGCGGACGGATGTACGCCTTGGCCTGTTCGGCCGCCTCGTGGACGACCTGCTTGATCAGGTCATCCTTGCCGGCGAAGTGGTAGCTGATCAGGCCGCGGCTGATCCCCAATCTGGCCGCGATGCGAGCGAAGGAAGCTTCCGTGTAGCCGAGCTCGGCGATGGTGTCGATCGCGGCGGCGGCGATCTGTGCCCGTCGAGCGGTTTCGATGAACGTCCGATTCGGATCGGTCGCGGGCGTTCCTGGCTGCATGACCAAAATCCTAGCATAGTGACCAGGATGGTGATAGCATCCGCCCACCCCGTGCTACGGGGGCATCGGAGATGTGGGCCGCGTCCCGACAATCCCGTCGGATTGGTCGACATCACCCAGGGTTATGCATAGGAAGTCATGCGTGTGAGAACGATCTTGTCGGCGGTGATCGGTATCGCTGTGGGGGCGGTGCTGGCAGCGGTGCTGGGCGGCGTCCTCGTGGGCGTGGGGTACGTCGTCATGCAGACGAAGGCCAACGGTTGGGCCACGCTGCCGCAATGCGGCAGGGTCGGGATCAACATCCTCGAGCAGGCGGTCTGCGCCGATCCTCAGGTAGGCCTCCCCGCCGCCAACCTGGCTGAGGAGGCAACGTACTGGAAGACGGCCGTGGATGGCGCCGGCAACAAGCTGGACGGCCAGCACGCGTACACGCTCGAGTTCCCGCCGGGCGGGCTCCCGCCCACCAGCGCGTTCTGGTCGCTGACCATGTACACGTCGAAGTTTCGGTTCGTGAGCAACCCCATCAACCGGTATGAGGTCAGTGATCGGTCGGGACTCGTGCCCAACGCGGACGGCTCAGTCGACATCTACATTCAGAGCACCCCGCCGGCCGGGCACGAGTCGAACTGGCTGCCCGCCCCGACCGACAACTTCCTGCTGCTGCTCCGCGATTACGCGCCGGGCCCCTCGGTCATGAACGGCACCTACACTGTGCCCCCGGTCGTCGAGGCGAGGTGACCGTGAGATGAAGCACAGGAAACTCGCCGTGTTTGCGGCCGCGGCGCTGATCACAGCCGTCATCGGCACGACCGTCTACATCTACGAGATCCCGCCGCTCATCTACAGCGGCTGGGAGCAGGGGATCGTCAAGACGGGTATCGGCGGCGGGCCGATCCCTGTCAACACGCTGTACACCGAGCCCACGCTGCCTGACCCCGCCACCACAAACGCGAACGCGCTGACGGCGGGCGCGAACCGGGACACCCTTTACACGATCGGCGTGCTCGACCTCAGCACGGAACCGGAGGTGCTGAGCGTGCCGGACATGGCGGGCCGGTACTACGTCGTGCAGCTCGTCGACTCGCGGGGCGACGACTTCGCCGCCGTCGGCTCACGCACGACCGGCACCGGAGCCGGCAGATTCGTCGTCAGTGGCCCTGGCTGGCACGGAACGCTCCCGAACGGTCTCACGCAGATCGCGTCGCCGGATAACCGGGTGCTCCTCATCGGGCGCGCGCTCGTGAACAGCGACAGCGAACTGGCGACCGTGCACGGCCTCGCGACGCAAATCCACCTCACGCCGCTGAGCCGATGGCAGCCAGGGGCTGGGTCCTGATGCCTTGTGCGAGAGCCCGCCGCGCCAGCAGACGGAGGGACCGTAGCCCGGAGGAGCCGCTGCCGGCGGTCCGGTGCTGCCGCGGGCAAGGAGCGATGAGCGTCCTCGAGCGCGTGGTCGCGACACCAGAGATGGTGACGTGATGACCGCCGACGCCACAGCTCTGGAGATCGACGGGATTTCGAAGCGGTACGGCGACCTCGTGGCGCTCGAGAAGCTCACGTTCGACGTGCGCGCGGGCGAGCTGTTCGGATTCGTCGGGCGTAACGGGGCCGGCAAGACGACCACAATGCGGATCATCCTCGGCGTGCTGGCCCCCGACGCCGGCGGGGTCCGCTGGAAAGGCGCGCCGCTCGATTTCGCGACGAGGCGCCGGATCGGCTACATGCCGGAGGAGCGCGGCCTGTATCCGAAGATGCGCTGCCTTGAGCAGCTCGCTTACCTCGGCGAACTCCACGGCCTGGCCGATGCCGACGCCCAGCGGGTGGCCCTGGACTGGCTCGAGCGCTTTGGCCTCGCCGATCGCCGCAGCGATGAGCTCCAGGGCCTGAGCCACGGCAACCAGCAGCGGATGCAGCTCGCCGCCGCGCTCGTCTGCGGTCCGGAAATCCTGGTGCTCGACGAGCCCTTCTCGGGCCTGGATCCCGTCGCCCTCGACGTCATGACCGGAGTCCTGCGCGAACAGGCCAACGCCGGCGTGGCCGTCGTCTTCTCCAGCCATGAGCTCGACCTCGTCGAGCGAATCTGCGACCGGGTCGGGATCATCGACCGTCACCACATGGTGGCCTGCGGCACGGTGGACGAGCTGCGCGCCGGCGGCCCGATCAGGGTCTGGGTCGACGCGCCGATGGCGGGACCCGGGTGGGCGTCCTCGCTGCCCGGGGTCTCCGTCGCCCGGGCCGCTGGCAGCCGGGTTCTCCTCGAGCTCGCGCCCGGAGCCGACGACCAGGCGATCCTGGCTGCCGCGCAGCAGACGGGACCGGTTCGCGAGTTCCGCCGCGCTGAGGCGGATCTGACCGAGCTGTTCCGCGACGCCATCCAGGAGGACAGGCCATGAGCGTGTCATCCCGTCCGGCTAGGTCCAGTGGCGGGCTCCCCGCCACCATCCTCGTCGCGCGGCGCGAGATGCGCGTCCGGCTGCGCTCACGTGTCTTCCTCGGGAGCACGCTGTTCATGGTGGCCCTGGTGGTGATCGGCATCGTCGGGTTCTCGCTCGTCGGGGGCTCGACCAGTGCCATCCGTGTGGGCTTCGGCGCGGGGTCGCAGACGCTTCAGCCCGCCTTCACCGCCTCGGCAACGGCGCTCGGTCAGTCGGTCACGGTCAGCGACGTCGCCGATGACGCAGCAGGCAGGGCGCAGGTATCCGACGGCACGCTGGACGTCCTCGTCACTGGCGACGCGACCTCGCCGATGGCCGTGGTCGAGAAGTCGGCACCCTCGCTCGTGCAGGCCGCACTCGAGCGGGCGGTGCTGGTTGCCCGCCTCGAGGCGACGGGCCTGCCCCCGTCGGCGCTCGCGTCGGCGGTCAGCGGGGCCCAGGTTCCCGTCGAGACCCTCGAGGCCACAAAGCCCGGGCTGAGCCAGGACCTGGTGGTCGGACTGGCCGTCGGCATCGTCCTCTGGATCGTGCTCGGCCTGTACGGAAGCCAGGTCGCCCAGGGTGTGGTCGAGGAGAAGGCGAGCCGGATCATGGAAATCCTCCTCGCGACGATCCCTCCGAGCCGATTGCTGGCCGGCAAGATCATCGGGATTGGCCTCGTCGGCATGGTGCAGGTGGCGCTCGTGGCGATTGCGGCGCTCGTCGCGAACGCCACGACCCACGTGGTGACCACGCCGGCCCTCGAGCTGCCCGCGGTCCTCGGGTACTGCCTGTGGTTCCTGCTCGGCTTCTTGCTCTACGCGGCGGGCTTCGCCACCATGGCGGCGCTCGTCTCCCGCCCGGAGGAGGTCCAGGGTGCCATCGCGCCGTTCTCGATCTTCCAGATCGGCGCCTACCTACTCGCCTACGTCTACCTGGCCAATCAGACGAACCCGCTGGTGTTGGTGGCGTCGGTGTTGCCCCCCTTTGCGCCGATCCTGATGGCGGTGCGCATCTCGAGCGGCGACCTGCCCGCCTGGCAGGAGGGCCTCGCCCTGGTGTTGATCGTCGCGGCGATCGTGGGCCTGATCTGGCTGGCCGGCCGGATCTACGCCAACTCGGCGATGCGCATCGGTTCTCGCGTGCGCTTCACGGATGCGTTCCGGGGATGACGTCCATCGTCTGTGACTCGCCCAAGCGCAGCTGCGCGTAGTTGATCGGAGGAGATGCAATGCCCGCTCGCGTCAGGGAGCACCCGATACTGACCCTGCTGGCGGTCGTGTCGGCGATCATGATCCTGCTCGGCCGGATCAACCGCACCCTGTGGTGGGGCGACTGGCTGTTCTTCGCCGGCGTCGCAGTGCTCGTCGTCGCGGGTCTCTTGTTCCTCCTGTCACGGCGATGACGGGGCAGCGCAGACGCTTCAGCCCTGACTGACCCTCCAGCAGACTAACTGGGACCGCGGGCCCGTCGCATCGCGTCGGCGCTCCTGGCCCCGCGACGCTGGCATCCGAGGGACGGCCGGATCGTCGAGCTCGGGCTGAGCGTCGAAGTCGATCCGTCCCTCGGCTGGGACATCCGCCTCCGCTACTGGTGGCAGGCGCGGACCTGGTAGCCGCGCTCGACCTCGCTTCCGGGCGCATCGGCGAGCGTGCCTTCCTGCTGGCGATGCGCCGGCTACGGGAGGACGAGGCCGTCCAGGCTGCGAAGCCGCAGACCGGGCAGGCGGTTGACGCGGCTAGGGCCCTCGACTACATCCGCAACTTCGCGGCCGCCTGGTCACGCGCGAAGCCCACGACCCGCGCGACCATGATGCAGTCGATCTACGAGTCGGTCACGGTCAAGGGCGACCAATTCGTGAGCGTGCGGCTCACGGACGAGGCCTATGCGCATGGGCTCGCCGTAGCGCTCCCGCAGGAGGTCCGGGTGCCGCCGATGCCTGGATGTGGTCGACCTCGGAAAACTGAGGCGTTGGCGCGCCCGACAGTGTCTGAGTTCAGATATAGAACTGACGGACATCGTGTACACATCGGGGCCTCTGGTGGAGAGAAGACCGATGACCGACCGAGAGCTAGATCGCCGAGCCGTGGACGGGCAGACGGATGGCTGATCGTTCCGAGCCTTGAGCCCACTGAGGCCCTATCGACCCGATGAGGACTACGAAACGATCAGGCTCCAACCTTCTCGATTCGCCGGGGCGACGCCGCTGCGGCTAACTCCGAGTCCGCGAGCACGAGACCGATGCCTGACAGGAGCACCATCACCACGGCAGGCGTGAAGACCCGGAGGCCGACATACGAGAGCAGACGCGCGAAGTCGCCGAGGACGAGCGGCTCGTCGCTGCGTCGCGCCCAGGCTCCGATCACGCTGAGGGTCACGCCACCGCCCACCCAGACGGTCGCGGCCGCTACGTGGACGAGGTGCAGCCACGGCAAGAGATCCATCAGTGCGCCCTGTCGAACGAGCGGGCCGCGTCGAACAGGAGATCACTGCCATCACGCGTTGGCACCAACTGTCCCACGCTCTGCCTCACATAGCGTTACACTATGTCTATCATTCTATTCTGTAAGCTAGGAGGCGTCCATTGAAACTGGGGCTGCACATCCCGGCGGTCTCGTGGGGCGGAGGTCCATCACGCCTTCGGACGACCTTGGCGGACATCGCCCGCGCTGCGGAGGCGGCCGGCTTCAACACGATCGACGTGGCCGACCACCTCTGGCAGAGCCCTTACATGGGTGGCGCTCTTGAGCCACAGCTTGAGGCCTACGCCACCCTCGGCTTCCTCGCCGCGCACACGGAGCGGGTGCGCCTTATGGCGCTCGCCACGGCGACCTCGTACCGGCCGCCAGGGCTGCTCGCGAAGATGGTCACCACGCTCGACGTCCTCTCGGGCGGCCGCATGATGCTCGGAGTCGGAGCCGGCGACTACGAAGAGGAGGCGACTGGTCTAGGGCTCCCGTTCGGGTCCCTCGGCGATCGCTTCGACCAACTCGAGGAGACCCTCCAGGTGTGTCTGCAGATGTGGGACGGCGAACATGGCGACGAGCGCCCGTTCCAAGGCCGGTATGTCGGGCTCAAGCGGGCGCTCAATGTCCCCCAGTCGTTGACCCGTCCCCATCCGCCCATCCTCGTCGCGGGCTCCGGCGAGCGGCGCACCCTCCCGCTCGTGGCGCGCTACGCGGACGCCTGCAACATCAAACCCGGGCCTGAGATCCCTCGTCAGCTCGACCTGCTCCGGCGACTGTGCGAGGGGGCCGGTCGCGACTACGCCGCGGTCGAGAAGACGGCGCCATTCGGCTTCGACGTGGGCGAGCACGGCGAGAAGGTCGGCGAGCTCATTGGGCAACTCCGATGGCTCGCCGACATGGGCATCGAGACCGTCTT
The DNA here is from genome assembly GCA_963713095.1 of uncultured Chloroflexia bacterium. Lineage (GTDB taxonomy): Bacteria > Chloroflexota > Limnocylindria > Limnocylindrales > CSP1-4 > CAIXZV01. The sequence goes on along the minus strand of CAVQKK010000002.1, from coordinate 26,837 downwards.
CGGCTGGGTCGTCGGCGTAGATCGCATGACACCGCTCGAAATCATGGGTCGCGACGTGATTCCCGCTGTCGCCGAGTTCGGCGCTCCGTGACGCGCGACTTGAACGACGCGCGAGTCCGCGTCCCGGGGGCGGCGTTCCTCCTCTCGCAGCTCGGTGGCTACTCGTCACGAGTCTGGAAGACCCGCCTGGCGAAGATCGGCCTCGAGCCACGCGAGGTGATGCTCTTCCGCCATGTCGCCCTGTCCGAGGGCCGCTCGCAGCGTGAGTTGGCCCTTGCCATTGGTCTCCCGGCGAGCCGGCTCGTGGCGCTCGTCGACCGGTTGGAGGCGCGCGGCTGGATCGAGCGCCGGACGAGCCCGCGGGACCGGCGTGCGCGTGCGCTGCACCTGACTGCTGTCGGCCGCGAGGTGTTAGACCGCATCATGGTCGTCTCGGCCGAGCACGAAGCCGACATGACGACAGGGCTCCAGCCGGACCAACGCACCGCGCTCGCCGATCTGCTCCTTCGGTTGGCGGCGGCCCAGGGACTCGTGCAGGGAGTCCACCCGGGTTTTGCCGACACAGACGCTGACCAGACCCTTGAGGGATCCGCCGGAGGCTGAGCCTGGTTCCCGCGGCCGTGCGGACGTGAAGTCGAGCGCCCCGCCCGGAAGGAAGGCGCCGACCTCTGCCCGCGAGCCTTAGCGGGCACCTTGCCCTCGCCCGCTCATCGCACCGGGCCGGGCACACCACGAGGCAAGTTGACGTCCTCGACGCCTTCGTTGCCGCCGGCGGCTCCGTCCCCGAGCTGGCGGCGCTCGTCGGCGTGCGGCCCAGCACCGCGAAGCGACACCTCGCCGACCTGCGGGCGCGGTCGGGCCTGACGACTGAGCAGCTGAATTGCCGCGGGCGGGCGGAGGGATGGCTCATCGTGCCAAGCCTCGAGCCCGCCTGAGGAAGTGTCGGCGCATCGCAGTGCGCGTCAGGCAACGCGCTGTAGCAGCCGGTCGCGACGCCGCGCCACACTCGATCCCGACTCGCGCCGGGCCATCCGCCTGAGGACGATCGGGGCAAGGACCAAGCCAACGAGCGCCCACGCTCCGAGGACCAGACTGGCTTCGGGCTGCCGCCACGATCCGCCGATCTCGACCGCCGCCGCGCCAGCCGGCAGCATCGCCGAGCGTGGCGCAGGACGTTCGGGTTCGGGTCGACGATGGTGACCGCGCTGCCGTCGGGGAGACCGGACTGCTCCAGGAAGTAGCCGGTGCCCGGCCCGACGTCGATGTGGCCGGGTCGGACGTAGCGCCGATACCGCTCGACCAGCCCGGAGGTGGGGCAGTGCCAGACGTACCGGGCGATGGGTCCGAGCATCGAGCGGGTCGTAGACGTTCAGCAGCGCGCGGTTGTAGTCACGCTGGCCGGCGTAGGCCGGATCGGCACGATCCATGGGCGGGACGCTCCTTGTCGCTTTCGGGCGCTGGTCCTCCTGGAATGAGGAGCGGGCGGCCGCAGACGTCCACTGTCGGGGCAACGGCCGAGAATGAATAGCTCCAACGTTCCGGACCCGGGCCCGCCGAGCGCCCGCCAGACCGCGAGGTCGGGGTGGTCCCCGCAGTCGTCGCGACCGGGTCGGAGAAGGCGGCCGCCCACCGTCTCGGCCTGTCGCACTCGACTGTGAAGCACCACCTCGCGAACGCGCGGTCCAACAGGTCGAATGCCGCAGGTGCATGGTTCCGTCGGCGGAGTCGTGGGTCGACTCCAGCGTCCGCGTATTCCTCGCCGTTGACGGCGTCCCAATAGGTCTTGATGAGCGCCTTGTTCCGCTCGAGATCGTCCACGTCCTTCCCCTTCCGTGCGCGATTCCGTTCAGCTGCGCCGATCGACAGGTGCGGGAGCACCGCTCGCCGCACGGGCGATGTGGACGCCCAGGCCGATCGTGACGATCGGCGCGACGACCATGCCGACCGCGAGGCTGAGCAGGTTGCTGAGGGCGTCTGCGTCGGAGAGCTGGGAAACGACGATCATCGCGACTAGGATCGCGGCTCCGGCGTACGCGACGACGCCGAGCCATCCGGGCAGGATGTCGCCGGACCGGCAGGCCCGACCCAGGTAGTACAGGGCGATGGCCAGCGCAGCGTACGACGCGATGCCCGCCCATCGGCTCAACCCGTTCATCAGATCCACGTCTCGTCCGACCGCGACCATGATCGCCGGTGGGACCTGCTCCCAGCCGGAGTTCCTCCAGTAGTCCACTTGGACGAAGGTCGTGAAGGCGTTCATGCAGCCGAAGATCGCGGCAACGACGAGGAACGCGGCGGCCAGCTGCGGCGCCGAGCGACGGTGGCCCGCCACCTCGCGAAGCCCGATCGCGAGTGGGATGAGCGCGAGGTAGGCGAAGAAGTAGAGCCCGTCGCGCAGCACGTAGTCCCACAGGACTTGCTGCTGATACGCGAACGAGGCGACGAAGAACTTCGCCTCGTCGACGAGCTGTCCCGCCGCAGTGGGCGTGTAGGCGGGCGAGCTCGCGAGGAGCCCGGTCGCCTCGACGACGAACGCCGCCGTCGCGATCGCGAACGCGATCCCGGCGAAGATCCCCCATGCTCGGGCCGTTCGTCCCCACGCCGGATCAACCGACAGTGTCGCGCCGATCGGCGTGCGCGTTGGATCGCTCATGGTTCCCCCCTGCCTTACGGGACGGCCGCGATAAGCGTCGGCGGCGGCGCGGGCTCAGGCTGCGCGCCCGCCATGAGAGCGCGCTCCCCGACGGTGCCGGCCGACAGGGACGCGATCAGCAGTGATGCCGCGAGGACCGAGCCGGAGACGGCGACCATCAGGGCGGTCCCCGCAGGATCCAGCCTCCGTCCGGTGCTGAGGCGCTCCTGCGCCGCGGGGTCCGGGATCCGGACGACTCGTGTGCCCATCGGCGATCTCCCGTTGCGGCCGCTGAGCGCGGCCTGTGCTGAGGAGTCTTCGGCCAGGCCGGGGCGCCGTCGCCCGTGCTGACCCTGCTTCATCGCTGGCTCGATCCAGGGGCCTGCACGGTGGCCGGGGGTTGACCCTGATGGCACGATGGCCCGCATGTCAGCTGAGTCGACGCGCCAGGGCGAGCTCCGGTGAGCGGCGAGACGGCGACTGCGGCCGCGGCCGGTCACCCGGCCGAAGCCGGTCGCCGCCCGGGCCGTCTCATCACGGCAGGTGTCGTTGCGGCGGCGGTCCTCGTGGGGGCGATCTGCCTCGCGCTCATGGCGGCGAACCCGGACAGCGGCGACGCCGGGACCTGGTCCGTCGAGCTCGGTGCCAACCTGTTCACGATCGGCGTTGGCCTGGTGATGTGGCACGCGCGCCCGGGCAACCGGGTGGGGCCGCTCGTGATCCTCATGGGGTTCGCGGGCGCAGCGCCGTTCCTGAGCTGGGCGAGCGGCAACGGCGTCGCATGGACCATCGGGGACATGTGGAATCTGCTCGGGGTCGTCGTCCTGGCGCACGTCTACCTCGCATTCCCGGATGGCCGGACCGCCGGCTGGTCGCGGCGCCTCACGATCGCCGTCTACGCCTGGTTCTTCCTCCTCACGGTCGGTCAGCGTCTGGTGCACCCGTACCCGTCGAGCTGGGCGATCCGCAACCCGCTGCTGCTCTGGCCGAACGAGGGGCTGGCCGACAACCTGGGCATGGTCGCGAACCTCGGCGCCCTGGTGCTCACGATCCTTGTCGTGGGGACCGTCCTCGACCGTTGGCGACGCGGCTCGCCGGTCGCGCGTCGGGCGCTGGCCCCTGTCTTCTGGGTGAGCCCCATCACGCTCGTCGTCAACGGGACCTTCTTCGTCGCCCGCGTGATCGGCTCCGACACGCTGTTCACGGTGTCCACGGGGCCGCTCGCGCAGCTCTCGAACTTCCTGCTGCCGATCGCGTTCCTCATCGGCCTGCTGCAGACGCGGCTCGAGCGCGGCTCCATCGCCGACCTCGTGCGCGACCTCGACGGCGTCCGGACCGGCGATCTCGAGGCCTCCCTCGCGCGGGCTGTTCACGATCCCACGCTGCGGCTCGCGTTCCTGACCCCCGACGACACGGGCTACGTCGACCCATCTGGCACGCCCGTCGAGGTCCCCGATGGCAGCGAGCGCCGCGTCGTCACCCGCATCGAGGGTTCCGGCAGCACGATCGCGATCCTGATCCACGACCCGGCTGTGGACCCGGCGCTGGTCGAGAGCGCGGCCGCCGCGTCGCGGCTCGCCCTCGAGAACGAGCGGCTGGCCGCCGAGCTCCGGGCCCAGCTCGAGGAGGTCCGGGCGTCGCGGACGCGGATCGTCGAGGCGACCGACGAGGAGCGGCGGCGGATCGAGCGCGACCTGCACGACGGGGCCCAGCAGCGGCTCGTGGCCCTTGGCTTCACGCTCCGGCGCGCGAACCGGCGTGCCGATGCGGACCCGGAGCTCGCGCAGCTGCTCGACGACGCGAACAGAGAGCTCGAGGACGGCCTGCGGGAGCTGCGTGCGCTCGCCCGCGGCATCCACCCGACCGCCCTCGCCGACGGCGGGCTCGCGCCTGCGCTTCGCGAGCTCGCCGACCGGTTCCCGATCCCGGTCGAGGTCGACGTCGAGGACCGCCGGTTCGCGACGACCGTCGAGACGGCCGCCTACTTCATCGTCGCCGAGGCCCTAACGAACGTCCTGCGGCACGCCGAGGCGACCAGCGCGGCGGTCCGCGGGCGTTCCGTGGGCGATGCCCTGGACCTCGAGATCGCCGACGACGGGCGCGGCGGTGTCGATGCCGGGCGCGACGGGGCCGGGGTCCGCGGGCTCGCGGACCGGGCACAGGCCATCGGGGGAACCCTCGGCGTTGACAGCCCCGCCGGCGGGGGGACGACGGTCCGCGCAAGGCTCCCGCTCGCGTGACCGGCTCGGACGCCCGCCCCCTGCGCGTCGTCGTGGCTGACGACTCGGTCCTGTTCCGGTCAGGGCTCGCGCACCTGCTCGCCGACGAGGGGTTCGAGGTCGCCGGGGAGGCTGGGGACGCGGCGGGCGCACTGGAGCTCGTCGAGCGCGAGCGCCCCGACGTGGCCATCCTCGACATCCGGATGCCGCCGGACCACCGCACCGAGGGCCTCGAGGCCGCGATCGCGATCCGCGATCGCCACCCGTCCGTCGCGGTCCTGCTCCTGTCGGCGCATGTCGAGACTCGCCACGCGATCCGGCTCCTGCGGGCGGACGCCGCGGGGGTGGGCTACCTTCTGAAAGACCGCGTCATGCGCGAGGCGGACCTGCAGGACGCGATCCGCCGGGTGGCGTCGGGCGGGTCCGTGATCGACCCGGAGGTGGTCGGCGAGCTGCTCGGCCGCGCCCGACTCCACGGCCCGCTGGACGAGCTGACGCCGCGCGAGCGGGACGTGCTCGCCCTGATGGCCGAGGGCCGCTCGAACCAGGCGATCGCGGAGGGGCTCGTCCTCGAGCTGAAGACCGTCGAGGGGCACATCCGCACGATCTTCTCGAAGCTCGGACTCGAGCCTGGGCCGGCCGACCATCGACGCGTGCTGGCCGTGATCACGTATCTCCGCGCGTGATGCGACCGCGTTCAGATCGGACCGCTACACAGGTACCTCGAGCGGCTCCACGAGCTGCGTAACGCCAAGGAGAGCCTCGAGCGCACGAGCGCCGGAGGGATCACGCCCGAGCGTGCCGTAGCGTGGCTCCGAGCGGTGTCGACGACGTGGAGGGCCGCTGAGGTTCCTGCGGAGAAGGCCGACCTGCTCCACGCCATCTACGATCGGATCGTCGTCGCAGGGAGGAGGATCGTGTCCGTCAGGCTCACTCGGTCGGCATACGCCCACGGACTCGCGTCGCGCTACCCGAAAAGGTTGCACTGGCGCGCCCGGCAGTGTCTGACGCGCCCGACAGGAGTCGGACGCGCAACACGGGGGCCAAGAAGCGCGCGAGTCGTCGAGCGCGAAGCCGCGCCAGGTATCGAACGAGCGTTCTGACATCTGTGAGGAGCTCGACGTCGCGTCCATCCAGTCATCAGCTGTTCGAGCGTTGTGCCAAGGATTTGCGCACGATCTCGTGCGTGTTTGTGTGATCACGAATAGGTGATGTCCCTGAGCATCGGCTATTCTTGATCGGCGCCGACATAGCTCAGCGGTAGAGCAGCTGTTTCGTAAGTCTCCCGCCCTCTGCGCAGTGCTACAAGCGTGGATGCCCGATGCAAACGGGCACACTTATCAGCTGTTCGTTCCGAGCGGGTATCCGCCCAGGATCGCCGCTGAGGCCCGTTTGGCGCTCGAGCCGGCCATGCCCCGTGGAGTGGTGGGAAATGAGCATGCCGTCGTGATCCTCAGCGACGGTGTCGGTGGCGTCGGTCAGGACGCCAGCAGGACGGTCTTCGCTCCTTCCACCTCCTTCGTCGTCTGATCATCGCGGGCCGGGTCAAGCCTCGCCATCGAGCCCTCGGACAGGTAGCGGCGAGGGGCGATCGCCCACTCGTCGTGGACCTCGAGCAGCACGGCCCCGGCCAGGCGCAGGACCGCCGCCTCGCCCGGGAAGATGCCCACCACGTCCGTCCGGCGCTTCACCTCCTTGTTCACCCGCTCCAGCGGGTTGGTGCTCCACACCTTGCGCCAGTGAGCCACCGGGAAGGCCGTGAACGCGAGCAGGTCGTCACGCGCCTCGGTGAGCATCGCCGCCACGACCCGGAAGCGCGGCTCAAGCCTGGTCGCGATCTCGTCGAGCTGCTCGCGCACCGAGGCCGCATCGGGCTGGGCGAAGATCGTGCGGATCGCCGCCAGCACCATCTCGGCCGAGCCCTTGGGGATCCGGGCCAGGACGTTGCGCAGGAAGTGCACCCTGCACCGTTGCCAGGCCGCGCCCAGCAGGACCGCCCCGATGGCGGCCTTCAAGCCCTCGTGGGCGTCGCTGATGACGAGGCGCACACCCGACAGGCCACGCGCCCGGAGGCTGCGCAGGAACGCCGTCCAGAACGCGCCGTCCTCGCTGTCGCCGACCGCGAGGCCCAGCACCTCCCGGTCGCCCCGCTCGGTCACCCCGGTCGCAACCACGATCGCCTTGGACACCACGCTCGCGCCGTCGTGGGCCTTGACGTAGGTGGCGTCGAGGAACACGTAGGGGAAGGCGGTGTGGCCCAGCGGCCGGTCGCGGAACGCGGCCACGACGTCGTCGAGCTCGGCGCAGATCCTGCTCACCTCGCTCTTGCTGATCCCGGCGTCGATGCCCAGCGCGGTCACCAGATCGTCGACCTTGCGGGTACTGACGCCGTGGACGTAGGCCTCCATGACCACCGCCCACAGGGCGCGGTCGATCCGCCGTCGGGGCTCCAAGAGGGCCGGGAAGAACGAGCCCGACCGGAGCTTGGGGATGCGCAGCTCGACGTCGCCCGCCTTGGTCGAGAGGAGCCGGCTGCGGCTGCCGTTGCGGTGGGTCGTCCGCTCGTCGCTGCGTTCGTACCGGCCGGCCCCGATGACCTGGGCGGCCTCGAGCTCGATCAGCTCCTGGAGGACGAGCGTCATCGCCTCGCGCAGGACGTCGGTGCCGCCGCCGGCGCGGATCGCGTCGAGCAGGCTGGAAAGGGCAGACTGTGACAGGGCCATCGATGTACCTCACGTGCTCCGCCAAGAACACGCTGAGCATCACACCGGTGGCCCTGACGCTGCCCGCCAACGACGCAGCGTCGCGCCGAGCCGGGACGTCAGGACCTCACGCTCAAAGTCCACCACTCGGGGGGACACCACTCTCGAGCCGACCCTAACTGCCTGAAATCGTCCCATAGCTAAGCGGGTGCCGGCGATCGGGTCCGGCGAGTACGCGAAGGACTCGAGCGACCGGTAGAGGGTCGCCCCGAAGAACGCGAGGTCCTGGCAGGTATAGACGCGCTGCGGGTCGACCTGGTCCCAGTTAGCGTGAAGGGTTCAACAATCCGAATCACGCCGCCCGGCGGTACTCGTGGATCAGCCCGCCGAGCACGTCCCTTCGTTCGACCAGGGTTGGGGTCGCCCCCGGAACCCGGGCTGGTCGGATGCCGGCCGGCACGGCAAGACCCAGTCCCCGATGCGGCCTCTCGTCAACGTAGTGCTCGACGTATGCACCGAGCACGCGCTCGAGGTGTCGACGATCGTAGATCAGGACGTGGTCGAGGCACTCCCGGCGCACGGTCCGCACGAACCGCTCCGCGAAGGCATTCGCCCGAGGTGCCCGGACCGGGGTTCGGATGACGAGGACGCCCTCGGCGCGGAGGACCGCATCGAACGGTCCGGTGAACTTGGCGTCCCGGTCGCGCACGAGGAACCACACGCCCGACAATCGCTCCTCGATGGCGAGGTTCCTCGCCTGCTGCGTGACCCAGGCCGAGTCAGGGTGCTCCGTCACGCCGGCCAGGTGCACTCGTCGCGTGGAGAGCTCGATGAAGAACAAGGCGTAGAGCGTCCTGAGGCCGATCGTCTCGACGGTGAAGAAGTCGGTCGCGAGGATGCCCGACGCCTGTGACCGCAGGAACTCGGCCCATGTCGGGCCCGCTCGGCGGGGAGCCGGGTCCAGGCCATGGCGGAGCAGGATCGTCCGGACGGTCGTCGCGGAGATCATGATCCCGAGCTTCATCAGCTCCCCGCGGATCCGCTGGTACCCCCAGCGTGGGTTCTCTCGCCCAAGGCGGACGATGAGGTCGCGGACGGCGGCATCGATCGGCGGCCGTCCGGGCAGCCCCGACCGCCGATACGTCCACTTCCTCCGGACGAGTTCCCGATGCCACCGCAGGAGCGTCTCCGGCCGCACCATGAACGACGACCAGCTGCCTCTCGGCAACCCGGTGCTCGCGGCCGCGAGCAGGACCCGGTCGAGACAGTTGAGCCTGGGACGCTTGACCTGCCGCTGGAGCACCTTCACCTGGTGGCGAAGCACGAGGAGCTCGATGTCTGTCTCAGCGTGTTGGCGACCGCCGGCTCCGAGGAGACGACGGACCACGAAGTAGAGGAGCGAGAACAGCATGAAGCTCCTTGGCCTTCGGGGGCTCGCATGCTACTGGTGCCGCACACCACGAATCTGGATAGTTGAACCCTTCAAGCTCCGGCCAGCGGTGCAGCGAGGGCGAGAGCGCGATGGGGGCGCTGCCGGTTGTAATGCTCGGCATAGGTCCGGAGCGTCCGGTCGAGATGCCGCCGCCCCAAGATCAGCGTCCAGTCGAGGCACTCGGCCCTGATGGTCTCGATCACCCGCTCCGCGTAGGCGTTCGCGTTCGGAGCCTGCACGGGGGGTGCGGATCACCCGCATCCCCTCCGAGCGGAGCACCGGGTCGAAGGACCGGCTGAACTTCGCGTCCCGCTCGCGGATGAGGAACCGGATCGCCGGTGCGCTGGGTCGCGCCCTCCGGCTCCGGCAGCCGCGGTGCCAGGATCCACACGAGCGGTGCCGTGGTTGCCGCCCCCACCCTGGACCGGGCGTTCGCCAGGTGGTGCTTGACGGTCGAGTGCAGAAGGAGCTTCAGGCTACTCGGCGGTCAGCTCGAACACTGGACGCGTGACCGCGGCCCGAGCCGCGTCGTGCAGCACCTCCGGCGCCACGGACCCGAACAGCAGTCCCACGAAGCGCTGACCGAGCCACGGTAGCGTGGCGATGAACGCGGGCAGGGTTTCCGCATAGAAGGCCCCGGCCTCGTCCCGCCCGAGCTCTCTGGCCCGGACGTGCACCGTTCGCCCGTGCAGGCGGACATCGCCCTCGGCCGCGGCCCGCAGGTTGCGAACCCACTGCACGTCGCCGTACGCACCGATCACCCAGCGGTGCCCGTTCAGCTCGGCGACGGCGACGGCGACCGAGCGTGGACGTCCGCTCGTGCGGCCGCGCACTGTGAGCAGGACGTTCGGGCCCATCGGCATCCCGATCCGGAGGAGGGCCCGCGTCAGCGGGTTCGAGTAGCGGACGAAGGCGGGGGCGCTGGTCACGGGTATCCTTCCCTGTCACGTCGGCGAGCATGCTGCCGTCAACCTCCTGACGGAACCCGCTGCGAGAACGTGACAAATGCCCGACCCTGACCGGCTCGCCGAGCGCTTCGAGGCAAACCGCGCACACCTGCACGCGGTGGCCTACCGGATGCTCGGGTCGACGGCGGAGGCGGAGGACGCCGTCCAGGACGCCTGGCTCCGGCTCGACCGCTCAGACGCCGATGGGGTCGACAACCTGGGTGGCTGGCTCACCACCGTGGTGGCGCGGCTGTGCCTCGATCGCCTGCGGGCCCGCGCGTCGAGGCGCGAGGATTCGCTCGAGTTGCGGCTGCCCGACCCTGTCGTCGCCTTCGACGACGACGGCGATCCCGAACGCGAGGCGATCCTCGCCGACACCGTCGGGCTGGCGCTGCTCGTCGCCCTCGACACGCTCACGCCGGCGGAGCGCCTTGCGTTCGTCCTGCACGACACCTTCGGGCTGCCCTTCGAGCAGATCGGCCGGATCCTCGAGCGGACGCCTACGGCCGCCCGCCAGCTCGCCAGCCGTGCGCGGCGACGCGTCCGCGGGGCGCGGGCCGCGCCGAGTGCACCGCCGGGTCGCCAGCGCGAGCTGGTCGACGCCTTCCTCAGCGCGGCGCGGGAGGGGGACTTCGCGGCACTGGTGCGCGTCCTCGACCAGGAGGCCGTCGTGCGCGCGGAGACGGGCGAGCGCGCGGGGGTGCTCGGCCGGTCCCGTGTCATCCGGGGCGCCGATGCGGTCGCCCGCGAGGCGCTCGGCTTCGGGCGGCTCGCCCCGGGTGCCCGCCACGCGATGGTCAACGGCACCCCAGGGCTCGTCGTCTTCGCGGGCAACGCGCCGTTCGCCGTGCTCGGCTTCACGGTCCGCGGGGATCGCATCGCCGAGATCGACATCATCGCCGCTCCCGAGCGGCTCGGCGGTCTCGGGCACGAACCGCCGGCCTGACCCGGAGTGGCGGGCGGCATGGCGCCCTCGGGCTCCGGCAGCCGCGGGGCCAGGATCCACACGAGCTGCGCCGTGGTCGTCGCCCCCACCTTGGACCGGGCGTTCGCCAGGTGGTGCTTGACGGTCGAGTGCGAGAGGCCGAGGCGGTGAGCGGCTGCCTTCTCCGACCCGGCGACGAGGACCGCAGCCACCACCCCGACCTCTCGGTCGGTGGCGCGTCCGGCGTGGCGGCTGACCGTCTCGTCATGCGCTCTGGAGCCACTCACAGGGCCCTGGCGGCTCGGCGAGCCGCATCGTGATTGCTGCCCTCTGCGTCGCGGAGACGTCGCCTCCGGGGCGCCTCGCCGGCCCGGGGCGGACGAGTCGCGAGCCGGCCGCGCGAACGATGCCCACGGTCACCATGCAACGCCGGGTACAGTGCGCTGGCCATCACCCCGCACGTGGGAGCGTCTCGTGATGCCCGACCCGCACGACCTGCCGGTCATCGCCTTCGCGTCGAAGCAGCTGTTCGAGACGTGGCTGAAAGAGCGGGACCTGGCCTCGGCCGGCCTCTGGCTCAAGATCGCCAAGAAGGACTCCGGGCTGGCCTCCATTACCTACGACGAGGCCCTCGACGCCGCGCTGTGCTTCGGCTGGATCGACGGCCAGAAGGGCTCCTTTGACAACCGGTACTGGCTGCAGCGGTTCACTCCGCGCACGGCCCGCAGCAGGTGGTCGCAGGTCAACAGCAGGCGCGCCACCGAGCTCATCGAGCTCGGGCAGATGCGACCCGGTGGGCTGGCCGAGGTGGAGCGGGCCATGGCCGATGGCCGATGGGACGCCGCATACGAGGCATCGAGTGCCGCCACGGTCCCCGATGACCTCCAGGCGGCGCTCGATGCGGATGCGGAGGCGGCTGCGTTCTTCGCCACCCTCGACAGCCGCAACAGGTACGCGATCCTCTACCGGATCGGCGATGCGAAGAAGCTTGGAACCAGGCGCGCACGGATCGAGAAGTACATGGCCATGTGCCGCGAGCACAGGCTTATCTATCCCTGAGAAGGGTCGGGCGGGGCCAGCGACCCCGATCCCTCCCGCGCTACTGGGACGGCTGCAGCGCCGACCAAACGTGGTGACCTCGGCCACGAGGCGTTGGCGGGCCTCCGACTCGGCGACCATGACCGCCGCGACCACGCCGACCTCACGGTCGGTGGCGCCGTCGGCGGGGCGATACGGCCGGCGGGTCATGCGCTCGCGAGCCACTCGCAGGGCTCGGGCGGCTCGGCCAGCCGCATCATGAGAAGGTCGTTGGTCGCGGCGCTAGCCCTCTCGCCCCGACCAGACTGACCCCCACCACCGTGGGTCCGAGTCGCCGATCCCATCGCAGCCATTGGTGTCGAGTCGCGCCCGTTGCCATGCCTGGTCGGCTGCTCTATGCTTGACTCATGACAGCGAGAGTCAAGCATCGTCGACGCGGCTATACCCGGGTCAGCGCGAAGCACCAGGTGACGCTCCCGGTGGAGGCCCTGCAGCGGGCTGGCATCCGAACTGGTGACACCCTGCGTGCCGAGGTTCGCGGCCCGGGGGAGGTCCTCCTGGTCCGGGACGTCGATCCCGTGACCCAGTTCGCCGGCGTGCTGACCGGTGTCTACACGCCCGGCGAGCTCGACAACCTGCGCGACGAGTGGGACTGACCGTCCTCGACGCGGGCGTCGTGATCGCGGTCCTCGACGCCGGCGACGTGCACCACGCGGTCGCCGCGATGGCGCTGACGGAAGCGCGTGATCGCGGCGACGAGTTCGTCATCCCGGTGTCCGCCTACGCCGAGTGCCTCGTCTCGCCCAGTCGGACTGGGCAAGCGGCCGTCGTCACGGTGGACCGGTTCCTCGACGGCCTTCCCGCGCGCGTCGAGCCTGCGACCCGCGTCATCGGCGCCGCCGCCGCCTCCCTTCGGGGCGCGCACGGACCTTCGCTGCGCCTGCCGGACGCCCTGGTCGTCGCCACTGCCATCGCGCTCGGCGCAGATCGCATCATCACGACGGACGCCGGCTGGCCGGCACTCGCCGTCAGGGTCGAGGTGCTCAGGAAGGACGCATAGAGCCGGGCATCGATGAGGTCGGTTCTGCGGGGACGACTGGTCTTCTCATCCAAACGGGCTGGATCTCACCGGGCGCCGGGAGCGCCGGGTTCCATGATCGAAATCGTCGTCGCTACTCCTCTCGCCCCGACCAGAACATCCGTTCTATCTCACGGCGGTTCGAGCCTCCGCTTGGCGGCGGGTCGTTACGCCCGTCCGCGTACGCGCCCAGCGAGCACGCCGGCCGCCACCGCGAAGGGGATCAACGTCAGCGCACTGAGGGCCTAGGTGGCGGCACGTTGCGCATGTGGGTGCTCCTCGAGGATCCGCGCCCGTGACGACGGGCTGAAGGTCGCAGCCAGGCTCCGATCCTCCTCGCCCGCCTGAAGTGAGCGGATGCCGACCGCGGCAACGACAAGGCAGTTGGCGCCGCCGCCCACGAGCGCGATGGTAAAGATGATCGCCCCGGTGCTCGCGATGTAGATGGCGAAGCCCATGACAATGACCGCCATCACGAGGAACTCGATCACCGAGAACCGCAGTCCGTTGAGCATGTTGTGCAGGCGAATCAGGCGAATCATGCGCGGAGCCTCGACATCTGGCCCCCGGGTGGCAAGGTTTGCCCGGGCGGCGTCACCTCCCCGGCGGCCCCATCGGGGTGGTGAGCGTGACCGCGCATTTCCGTTGGTGCGGTCCGCTTTATGGCGCACAGCTCCAGCGGCTCCTCCTTGCCCCGAAGCGCGATCGGACCGAGGGCCACTGACGTGACGCCCGCTGGAAGCCCGGGCAACCGGTCGACGAGGTCCCGAGAGGCGAGCACCTCTCGGTGTAGGTCGCCCGACGCGGCCTCGATCCGTGCGGTCGTATTGACGGTGTCGCCCAGAAACACGATCTCGCGATGCAGGTCGCCCATCTCGCCCACGACGACGGGTCCGACGTGCAGGGCGGCGTGGAACCTGGGCACGAAGCCGAACTCACGGTGGTATCGGTCGGCCTGGCCGTTCACGGCGTCCAGCATCTGGAAGCAGCCCCGGACACATCGCGCATCCCGCAGGCCATCCTCGGCCGGCCATGTGACGATCACCTCGTCGCCGACATAGGCGTGGATCTCCCCGCCGGCCTCAAGGACCGCGTCGGCTACATCGAACGCGATCCGATCGAGGAGCGTGAGGAAGCGTTCCGGTCCGAGCCGCTCCGCGGCGGCCGTCGATCCCTGGAGGTCAAGGAACAGGAAGACCCCGTGGGGGTCGGAAACCCCGATTCGCGCTCGATCACCCCGGTACGATCGGCTGATGTGGTCTCTCGTCTACCTGCTCATCCGCACTCTCGTCGCCCTCCTCACCCGCACCAGCAGGCGTGACCGGGACGACGGCGCCAAGGACCTCGAGATCCTCGTCCTCCGCCATCAGCTCCGGGTGCTGCAGCGGACCGCCGGCCGACCCAAGCTCCGGCGAATCGACCGGATGCTCCTCGCGGCGGCGAGCCGGGCCCTCCCGCGTGATCGCTGGGTCGCCTTCCTCGTCACCCCGGCAACGCTCCTGCGCTGGCATCGCGAGTTCGTGCGGCGGAAGTGGACGTACCGCCGGGCCGGCCGCCCGGGCCGGCCGCCGATCGATCCTGAGGTCCGCGCGCTCATCCTCAGGCTCGCCCGCGAGAACCCGGGCTGGGGCTGCATCCGGGTCCAGGGCGAGCTGCGCAAGCTCGGGATCCGCGTCGGCGCGACGACGATCCGGATCCTGCTCCGAACCGCCCGAGCGGGGCCCGCCCCGCGACGGACCGGCCCGACCTGGACCGAGTTCCTGCGGGCCTAGGCGGAGGGGATCATCGCCTGCGACTTCTTCACCGTGGAGACCCCTGTATCCGGAGCGCTGGCGCGACCGCTACGGCGAGGAGCTCCGCGCCCTTCTCGAGACCGAGCCGGCCTCGCCGTCCCTCGTGGTCGACGTCATCCGCGGTGCGATTGGCGCCCACGCCACCCCCCTGCCAGCTGGAGTGATCCCGATGCGTTCCCGCAGCCTCACCATGACCTCGCTCCTCGCGGCCCTGCTCGTCCTGCCCTCGCTCACCTTCCTCGCCTCCGCGATGGTCCGGGGCATGCAGCCGGCCCAGTACCAGCCGGCGCACGGCGCCCAGGTCATCTTCGACGCGTTCGTCGCCCTGCCGCCGACTCCGTTCTACCTCCTGCTCGGGCTGGCACCGCTCGCTGCCCTCGTCCTCTCTGTCCTGGTGGTGTGGCGGCGCCTCGCCACCGATGCCGGCGCCAGGGACGACCTCCGCGCCTTCGTCGAGGGGCTGCGCCATCTCGGCCATCAGCCGGCGATCATCGTGGCGGCCTTGGCCCTGGTCGGCTCGGCTGCGGTGCTCATGGTCGCGATCGGCCACGCGATCGCCGGATAGCCGGAGCCATTACCCACAGCGATCGCGATCACAGACCATGCTCTGCGGGCGCTCGCTGGCGCCCGCGATTCGCAGGCACGATGTGGTCATCGCGTCGACGCATCGGGACCCGCCAAAAGGGCATCGCGCCCTGCTGAGCGTCAGGACATGCGGCGAGCGGCATCTCCAGCTCGCGATCCTTCGCGGTCAGCGGGCCGTGATCGACCCACAACACGCTCGAGAGCGAGCATGCGTCCGTTCCGAGGGCTTCGCTGCCCCGCAGCTGGGCCTCATCAGCAACGAGATCTTCGCCAGTCAGTGATCAGCGTGACCCGGTGGCGCAAGTCCCCCGGACCTACGGTTCCGCATCCTCGCCACGAACGAACCGGGCGTCCATCTGGCGCTCCATGACATGTCCCCCGGCGAACGCCGTCGCGGCAGCGATCACAGCGGGCAGGTCAAGTTCGGCGGGAAGCCAGGTCCTCGCGGTCGCGGGGTGGGCCACGCTGATCAACCACAGGGCGGTCTCGTCGTTCGGGAGGACGAGGAGACCGACCTCGAGCCCGTATGGCGCGAGTGACGTGCTGACGGAGTTGAGCAGCCTCCGAAACCAACCATCGTCTCGACGGCCGGCATCAGGCAGGTACGCCTCGACAACCCTCAGGTGCGTCTCCATGGGGACACTGTGGCGCCGACGATGCACCGGCGTATCCGGCGTTTCACGGACTCGAGTATCGTTCCGCTCGACCGCATGCCCGCCGAGCCGTTCGACCAGCCGCCGCTCATCGGCCGTGAGGGCCAGCTGATCCGGCTGCGCGCGGCGCTGCTTCCGCCGTACGCCGAACCCATGGCCATCCTCCTCGAGGGTCCAGCCGGCATCGGCAAGACGAGCCTGCTTCGCGCGGGAGTGGCGCTCGCGGAAGCAGCCGACGCAACCGTCATGTACGCGCGACCCGTGGAGGCCGAGGCGATCTTCGCCTACGCCACGCTGAACGATCTGCTGGGTCCCCGGCTGGAGTCGGTCAAGGCGAGGATCCCGGCAGCCCACCGCGATGCGCTCCTGCGGGCGTTCGGCTTGGGCGACCCGGCTGGTGTCGACGACGAGGGCGCAGCACCGGCTCCGGACCCCCAACGGGTCGCCATGGCCGTGCTGGCCGCCTGCCGGGCCCTGGCCGGGCAGGGGCCCCTGCTCATCGCGGTCGACGATGCGTCCTGGACGGACCAGGCCAGTCGCGAAGCGCTCGCGTTCACGTTCCGTCGTCTGGCCGATCTGCCGATCCGAGTGCTGATCGCGGAGCGGGCCGATGAGCCCGGGGGCGCCTTTCCGTTCGGGCTCACCGAGGCCGCCCGGCCCATTCGCGTCGAACGTCTGTGGCTGGAACCCCTATCGATGGGTGCCCTCCACGAACTTCTGCGCGCGGCGACCGGCGCCAGCTTCAGCCGATCGACACTGTCCCGCATCCGAGAGCTGTCGGGAGGTAACCCCTTCTACGCGCTGGAGCTCGCCCGCGCGGTCGCGGTCGACGGGACCCAGTTGCGTCCCGGTCGGGACCTGCCCGTGCCATCGTCCCTGCGTGAGCTGGTCGGCGCCCGCCTCGTGCGCTTGCCGGCTCCGACGCGCAGGCTGCTGTTGACTGCTGCGCTCAGCGCCAAGCCCACATTGGGGCTGCTCGAGGCAGCGGCCGGCAAGGATCCCGAACCTGCCCTGCGTCCTGCGCTGGCCGCCGGCCTCGTCCGCATCGACGGTCGGTCGGTCACCTTCGACCACCCGCTCTACGCGTCGACGCTCGTCGCCGAAGCGTCAGCGGCGGACCGTCACCGGGCGCACGCGTGGCTCGCCGACGCGGCGGCCGAGGATCCCGAAGCCCGGGCACGCCACCTGGCCCTGGCGTCGGACGGCCCCGATGCGGGCGTAGCCCGGACCCTGGCCCAGGCCGCGGCACGGGCTCGCCGGCGGGGGGCGCCCGGCGTGGCTGGCGCGTTGGCCGACATGGCGGTCGAGCGCACGTCGCCGCTGAGCTCCGACCTGCCCCAACGCTCACTGGACGCGGCCGAGGCCTGGTTCGTGGCCGGCGATTTCGCCGCCGCCCGCAGTCGTGCCGCGGCTCTCCTGCCGTCCGTCGGTGGTGCGATGCGGGCGAGGACGCTGCTGTTGATCGGTCTCGTAACGTGGTACGTGGTCGGCGGCCGACAGGCCGTTGCTGTGCTCCTGCCCGCCCTGGCTGACGCGAGCGGGGATCCTGCTCTCCAGGGCCTGCTCGAGTACTACCTCGCGATCTTCCGTGACTACGACCTCGCCGCTGCGCGCCGGCACGCCGTCGCCGCGGCCGGCTTGCTCGAGGGGACCTCCGACCGCGGCCACTTCGCGGCAGCCCTGCTCGAGGCGTTTCACTGGACCGTGGCGCTGGGCCGGAAGCCGCCGATGGCCCTACTGGCCCGCGGGCTGGAGGTCGAGGCCGAGGGTCCGCTGACCGATCGACTGACCAGCCCTGGCATGTGGTGGGCCGGCACCGGCCGGCTGGACCTCGCCCGCGATCGCTTCCGGCAGCTGCTGGACTTCGATCTGCTGCATGGTGAATACGCCAACGCTGCAAATCTGCTGACCCGTCTGGCCGAGGTCGAGCTGTGGGCGGACGACTGGGTGGCGGCGCGACGCCTTGCCAAGGCGGCCATTGAGGCAGACATCGAGACGGGCGGCGAGGCATCCGAGATGGCCCTCCGAGCGCTTGCCCTGGTCGATGCCCACGAAGGCCACCTGGAGACCGCGAGGCGGGCCGCCACGGCAGGCATCGAGCACGCGGAGCGGGCCGGGTTAGGTGGGCTCGCCGCGGCATGGCTCCTGGTTCTGGCACTCGCCGCAGCGAGCGAGGGCCATGCCGGCCGCGTGGTGGACGTCACGGACCGGGCGTGGCGTCATCTGGCCGCGGCAGGCTGCCGGGAACCAATGCGTCTCGACCCGGCGCCCGAGCGGATCGAGGCATTGGCGCAGCTGGGGCGTGTCGAAGATGCGGCGGTGGAGCTCGCGGGTCTCGAGACGCGCCACCGCCGGGTCGCCAAGCCGTGGGCCGCTGCGGCCATCGCCCGCGGTCGGGCGCGCATCGCGCAGGCCCGGGGCGATGCCGAGTCCGCCGTGGCTGCGACCGCAATGGTGACCTCCACCGAGCCCGCCGGATGGAGCCGGTTCGATGTGGCGCGGACACGACTCGTGCTCGGGGAGGCCCTCCGTCAGACCCGGTCACGGCGTGACGCGGCAGACGTCCTGCATCGAGCCGAGGTGACGTTCCGTGACCTCGGGGCCGTCGTGTGGGCCGACCGTGCCGCCTCCGAGCGGGCGCGGCTGGGCTTGGCGCGGTCGGCGCCACTCGCCCTCACGCCCACGGAGGCGCGGGTGGCGCGTCTGGCCGGCGATGGCCTCTCCACCCGCGACGTGGCAGCGGAGCTGGGTATCAGTCCGCGTACCGTCGAGACGCACCTGGCCAGCATCTACGGCAAGCTCGGCGTGAGCTCGCGCGCCGAGCTCGGACGCGCCATGGCGCCTCACCGGGAGGCCTGAGCCCTCCGGGATTCACCGGATACCGACCGTCTGCGGCCTCGCTACGGTCGAGGCGTCCCCGACGGTCGGGGCCTGGCCGAAGGAGACCGACCCAGATGGCGTTCCCGTCCCGTGCCGCCGGCGGCGGCCTGGCTGCGCTGCTCATCGCATTCGCCATTGCCGGGTGTGCCGGCGGCGCGACCGCTCCGGATGCAGCGACCAGCCCGCCCGGCGGCGGTACGTCGTCCCCTGGCGACGCCGGCTCGCCGACCCTGCCCGGCGGCCAGGTGACGGCGTCGGCGGCGGCGTCCGGCACGACGACCGGGCTCGTCGGCGACACGCTCACCTGGCACAGCATCGGCGGAGACCAGGTCGACGTGACGATCATCAAGGTCACCGACCCCGCCACGACTCCGAATGCACCGGTGGATGGCAACCGCTGGGTCGGCGTGGAGATGACCATCCTCGACCACGAGGGCGACGCCAGAAACTTTGATTCGGTGGCGGTGGACGGGATGGGATCGGACGGCCAGCGGCACGGCGCCAGCACGTCGTACCACCTCAGCGTGTTCTCAGGCTGCACGGCCTCGACCGGGTACACGCCCGGTCAGCCGGAGACGGTCTGCACGGGCTTCCTCGTGCCGACCGGGGTGACCGTGGCGAGCATCGGCTACGGCGTCGAGGGCGTCGACATTGGCGGGCCAGACGATCTCGTGTGGACGGTCCCGTGACCCGGCAGCCCGTTCCAGTGTCGGTCGATGACAGCATCGCCGTTCACCGCCCTGGATCTCCGCATCGGGGATCTCCGCATCGGAGGACCATCATGCCGATCTCCGTCCAGTCACGCGGGCTGGGACTCGTCGCGCCGCTGCTGCTCTGCCTGGGCCTCGCAGCCTGCTCGGGAAACGCCGCGAGCACACCCGGCGGCGGCGGTTCGGGCGCCGCGACACCCGGCGCCGCGAGTGTCGCGCCGGCAGAGGCGAGCGTGGCACCGGCAGCCGAGAGCGGAACGGCACCAGCTTCGGGTTCCAGCGTCGGGGCGGGGCCGGCCGCGAGTGACATGGCGCTCGATGTCTGCGCGATCTTTCCCGTCTCGGCGGCCGCGAAGGCAAGCGGCCTGAACCTGACGTCGGCAGTCGCTGACCTGGGCGGGTCCGGACAGTACGGCTGCACCTACAGCAGCGATGGCACCACGGCGGTTGATCTCGAGAACAACCCCGACGTAACCGTCTACACCTCAGCAAGCCCGCTGACGCTGGACGGTCTGAAGGCCGGCCTCGACGCGTCGGCATCGCAAAACGCTCCGACCGTGGCGATCTCCGGTGTCGGGGACAAGGCTTACGCCGGCGCGGACGGCATCATCGCCCAGTCCGGGAGCCACATCGTCGAGGTCTCCGGACTGGCCACCGACCTCAGCGGCAACCACGTGGCGAGCAGCGCGATAGCCAACGCGCTGCTCGCCGCCCTTCCTGGAAGCTAGCCACGGACATGTGGCGTGCCGCTGACGACGAGCTCCGGAACCTCTTGTCGACCTCTGCGGCGCCTGGAGCTCCGGAAGGACGTGCTCATGCGATCGAGCTGCGATCGGTGCCCGGCGGGGTAGCGGTCGTGCCCGCTGGCCGGGCACCCGGACGTTTTCGGATGGAGAGGAGAGCCCCGTGACCAGCTTCAGGACCAACGCATCGATCGGCCTCGTCACCCTCGCGTTTGCGATCGGCGCGTGCTCGGGCAGCGGGACGGGCACGACGTCCGCCCCGGCGGCAGCGGCGGCCTCCGCGAGCGCGTCCACGCCCGCCGCCACCGGCGCAGGGTCGGGGGCCGAGGCATCCCAGGCGGCAGCCACCAACGCCGGGACGGCGGCGGGAGGCGACGGTCAACCGGTCAAGGTGTGTGAGCTGCTGCCCGTGGCCACCGTGGCGTCCACCACCGGCGAGCCGATCAGCCAGGCCAAGGAGGACGACATCCCGCAGGGCAACATCTACAACTGCGACTACACCAGCGCGGACGGCACGTCCGGCCTCGTGGTCAGCGTGACGACGGTCGGTGGCGGCGCCGCGTACGACTTCAACCAGCAGGCGAATGGACCGGGCGCCAAGCCGATCAGCGGGGTCGGAGACAAGGCGTTCTCGTCAATCGCCGGGGTGTATGCCCTGTTCGGCGATGTCCTGATCGTGGTCTCCAACGTGCAGTCGGACGACGTCTCGGTCTCGCTGATCAAGGCGCTGCAGCCCAAGCTGTGACCTTGCTGCACCTGATCGACGTTGGATCCCCGTGGGCGTGGCCCGTGCGCGGGCGGGTGGCTCCATGGGCAGAATGCGATCCGGTTCGGCTTGCCGGTGAGCGGCCCGACGCTCGACTTGCGATCGCGCTGCGATCGGCGCCCCTCGAGATCGTGGCATGAGCACCACATCAGCTCGCCGCCCGTTCCTCGCCCGCCGTCGCTGGCTGGTGCTGATCGCCCTCGCGCTGCTGGTCGCTGTGGCCGTGATCGGCCTGCTCATCGTCCGGCCGTGGAGCGGGCCGTCCACCCCTGAGGTCCCCACGATCTGGGAGGAGATCACCGACGGGATCACCGCCGACGGGGTCCCGAAGCAGGTTGCGCTCGAGGCGTTCGCGTACGCCTACCAGGTCACGATCCCCGGCGTGGTGGTCCCCGCCGGTCGTGATGGTGACGATGTGCCCACCTCGGGAACGGCGATTGTCCTCTGGGTCCAGGAGCACTGGTCCGAGTTGTCGCCGGCGCAGCAGGCGGTGATCAACCCGTTCATCACGACCGGACCGAACGACGTGGTGGCCCAATTCGACGCGGCCACGAGCGAACGCCCGGCGCTCATCCCGCTCGCCCGCCCGAGCCGGCCGGGGGGGATCATCGTCTCCGACAACCCGAAGGCCGATGCGTACAAAGCGGACCTGATGGCGGACCTGGCGCACTTGGGCGCCCGACTGGGGATGCCCACGATCACGGAGGGTCTTCCCGGCCTGCCGGACGTGAACCTCACCCTCACCCTGGCCTTGAGGCGGGGTGGCCAAGTGCTTATGTATACCCAGGGCATCAGCCAGGCAACTACGGGACACTGGACCCCGTGCGACGTCACCGTGTACGCCAACGCTTGGGCGGGCCTGCCGTTGCAGGGCGGCGCCGTGTCGGACACGATCCACGTCCTGCTCACCCACGAGGCCGTCCACTGCTACCAGCACATCATCGCGCGCAGCAAGGCCGCCATCGAAGCGATGCCGGACTGGATCGCCGAGGGCACAGCCGAGTGGCTGGCGGGCGACGACACGGGGATCGTCGAACCGAGTCTTCCATCGGACTGGCGGGGCTGGTTCGACAAGCCGGGAAAGGCGCTCATCACCCGGACCTATGACGCGGTCGGCTACTACGCTCTGCTCGACCACCTGGGCAGGAACCTGTGGGCGCTGATGGTGCCCGCATGGCAGGCGGCCGTGGCAGCCGGCGGGTCTCCTGGGAACGAATTGGACGCCTTCATCGCGGTCCTCACCGGCGATGCCCCCGATGTTCTTGACGCCTGGGCGCCCTCGCTTCTGCGGCGCGGCGATTGGGCCGGCCCCTGGGTCGCGTACGGCTTCGGCATCCCCGTGGATGCGCATGCTGTCCCACGGCTCATCGGGGCGCTGAAGACCGGCACCCCCGGCACGCTCGTCGGCCGGTCGAGTGCCATCGACCAGGTGACCGTGTCGCCCGGCGAGATCGTCACTGTCGAGACGACCGGCCTGGTGAGCGCTCACGACGAGGCTGGGAATGAGCTGCTGAGCGTGCAATCTGCGCAGTTCTGCACAATCGAGAGCTGCGTGTGCAAGCCAGGCACCCTCCGGGCCGGTGAGGATCTTGCGTCCCAGCAGATGCGGCTGCCCATCACACTGGCGTTCAACGCCCCGGAAGGCGGCAGCACCTACGTGGTGACCGGCAAGAAGCTCGACGACGAATGCGGGAAGGCCTCGCCGGCTCCGACGGGCTCCGGGAAATCCGGGAGCTCAGGGGGCTCCGGTTCGGGTGGCGGCCCCGCCGCAGGGGGCGGCTCCGGGACGGGTTCGGAGGGCTCACCGTGTGCCGACGGCTGTGCCGGCTCCACCGGCGATCCCCACCTGACCACCATCGACGGCCACCGCTACGACTTCCAGGCAGTGGGCGAGTTCACCCTGCTGCGCTCTCCGGACGACAGCCTCGAGATCCAGGGACGCCAGGAGCCGTGGCCCGGATCGGATCACCTGAGCATCAACACCGCGATCGCCGCCCGCGTGGGCAGCCACAGGGTCGGCATCTACGTCGACGGCAACCTGCTCCAGGTCCGGATCGACGGCAGGCTGACCGGGGTCACGTCGCCGGTCGACCTCGGCTCGGGCGCCCGGATCATCCCCTATGCCCTGGGCTACGAGATCGACTTTCCGGACGGCACCACGCTGTGGGCGATGTCCGTCGGGAGCTGGGGAATCAACGCCCAGGTCCGGCCATCCGCTGCCCTCCTCGCGGACGGTACGGGCCTGCTGGGGCCCATCGCGCCTTCGGGCCGGCCGTTGCCCGCCCTGCCGGATGGCAGCTCGCTCCCGGCCACGACGGACAGCCATGCCGCCTTCGCGGAGCTGTACCAGACCCTTGCCGACGGGTGGCGCGTGACCGATGCCTCGAGCCTGTTCGACTATCAGGCGGGCGGTTCGACTGCCATGTTCACCCAGCTCAGCTTCCCCGCCGAGGCGACCGCCGTCACGCTGGCCGACGTGCCCGCCACCGCCCGGGCCGCGGGCGAGCAGGCGTGCACGGCGATCAGCAATCCCGCCTTGCACGACGAGTGCGTGTTCGACGTGGCCACCACCGGCCAGGCCGGGTTCAGCGCCAGCTACCAGGTCACCCAGACGTTCACCACCACGGGTTCGGTGGCGCTCGGGTCGCCTCCCCCGAGCGCCACCGAACCGACCCCGGCGCCGCCGGCCGCCGGGTTCACCGAGCTCATCCCTGACATCCAGGCGTTGAACGGGCAGGCGCTCGCGCCCGACGGCACCCTGTACCTGTCGGTCCAGCTGCCGGACAACTCGTACGTCGTCGTAGCCGCCGATCCGGGGCAAGGGCAGATCGAGCGCCGGGTCACGGCCGCCGGCGGCGGCTTGGTCGCCGTTGCCAGCGGATCCGTGTGGGTGGGCGAGGCGACAGGCGGCAGCTGCTCGATCCTGAGGCTTGACCCGACCAGCCTGGCCACCCAGGCCACGATCTCGATCCCGTGCTTCTTCGGCAGCCCGACGTTTGCCGCCCTCGGCCCGTCGATCTGGTTCATCGATCCAAGCTCGATGGACACGAATCTCGCCGGGGCGGTCCTTCTCCAGATCGACCCGGCGACGAACAAGCCGACCGCGACCGCAGCACCGATCACGTACGCCGGCGGCTACCTGTTCCCCGGGACGGGCTCCACGTCGATCGTCTACGGCTACAGCCAGGACACGCTGTTCATGCCCCTGGGTGCGACGACATTCCAGTCGCTCGGGCCTCTCCAGTCGCCGCTCGACGGCGTGAGCCGGGGCGTCTGGACGTGGACCAGCGACACGGACACCGCGACGCTCACCGGGCCTGCCGGTCCGCTGGCCACGATCCCCATCGACGGCGTGATGATCGGCGCCGACGACCAGGCCGTGTACACGGCCGGCGGCCCGGGCTCCGCCGGTGATGACACGCTCTGGCGCTACCCCGCCGACGGTTCGGCTCCGTCGCAGATCGCCACGGGCTCCAAGGTGGGCACGGCCCTCAACACGGCCGATCTCGGGTACTTCGACGACTGGCCGCTCCTGATCGGCTCGCACGCGGCGGTCAAACTGTGGCGACCGACGTCGCGGACGAACCACCTGAACTACGCGCTCGACCTCCAGCGGATCGCGCTGCCCTGAGGGAGTCCGAAGTCCGACACGCGCGAACGCTTCGCGCGCCCGGGGCTGGACGAACAGATGGACCCTCGCCCCGAGTCCGACGATCCGGCTGTCTGCGGCTGCCATCGTGTCTCCGATCACCCCGTGGGCGGCCAGAAGAGCGGCTGGTCCCGCTCGTAGATGGTGATCCGGTAGCCGTCCGGGTCGGCCATCGCGAACGTCCGCCCGAACGGCCCGTCGAACGGCTCCCGGAGGATGGTCACGCCGGCGGCCGACACCGCCTCGTAGAGCGCCTGGGCATCGCTCGCCCGCCACCACAGCTGGATGCTCGTCGTCTCGGGCGCCGGCCCGGCCTCCCCCGGCCGCCGCGCGCCGCTGAGGGCGAGCGTCGGCCAGCCGACGAACACCGCGGACTCCGGTCCCCAGTCGAACGTGTCGCGGACCGCCCCCAGGTGCTGCTCGTAGAACGCGGCCGACCGTCCCACGTCGCTGACTGCGATCGAGATGAACCCCGGACTCCCTGTCACGGCGACGCGCGCCATGGCCCCTGCCTCCTTCTCCAGCCGGGGGCGATGGGGCCACAGCGGCTCGCCCTCCCCGGGGTCGCGGTACGGCGCCGCGCACGGCGCCGGATCTGCGCCGGGTAGTCTGAGCCCTCGGCGGCGTTCCGTCCTGTGCCGAGCCCACACGCCGCGGCGGCCGATCAGGCGATGGCCGACGATGCCCAGGACGCTGTGGCCGGGGACCTCCAGGGGAGCGGAATGCCAGCCAGAGGCACCGCGGCGGGCCGTGCCCGACTGTGGGCGGAGGCCAGGGATCACCGGGCCGCCGCAGGATCGGGACCCTGACGGAGATGGTGGCGTCCGTGCGCTATGGTCCCGCGGGGCGCGCGATGTCGTTCATCAGATGAGCCGCCGAGCTCGCCGCGGCCAACTCGTCAGCCGGCCATCCGTCCCGCGCCGGTTCCCCGGGAGCCAGCCGGATCAGTTCCACGCTGAGGTCGGTATGGCACCTCGGACCTTGACGTGCCTGGCGGCCTCGTTGGGCCGAGGGAACCGACGCCGGATCGTGAGGGGCTTTCCGCTCGCTCACATCACAGGGGGTCCCAGAATGACGCCATAGCCGTCCTGGCACCCGACCTGTCTCGGAACACCTGCCTGCCGAGGCCCCTGCCAGGTTCAGGCGCTGGCGATTCGACGGTCCAGAGGACTCGTGGTCAAGCGCTTGTCCGCTCCCTCGATCGGTACCCGGGGATATTCGTGGCGTCCGCGCGGTTGAATCCTGTCGGGCGCGCCAGCTCGACCAGCCGCGGTTAGAGTGTCCCGCCTGTGCTTGGCGGATCGCCGCGGCGCCGTCCAGGACGCCGTGCTCGAGCAGGGTTTCGTCGGCGGACGGCTGCACGCCCACGATCATCGCCACGATGAGCGGGCCGCGAACCCGAGGTACACGAGGCCCGACGAGAACGTTCGGGTCTCCAGCTGCCGAAGGCCGGAAGGACGCTCGAGGTCCGGGAAGAATGGCGTGCCCCCGCCGAGGATCACCGGATGGACGACGAGCGCGTACTCGTCCACGAGGCCGCGGATGAAGCCGGCGGCGAGCGTCGGCCCGCCGATCTCGAGGTCGCCGCTGAAGTCCCGCCGTGTCCGACGGTCTTGAGCTTTTCGCACGCGGGGCGCGCGCCGCGAGGATCGCGATCGAGCCGACAGCCTCAAGCTCCACGTGTGCGAATGGCGCCGCCGGCATCGCGCGCAACCGGCCTCCGGGTCATCGGGATTGCTGAAGTTGCCTGCGATTGCAGGCGGCTGTACCTCTCCCTAGGCCTAGGGACGACCAATGTTTCGAATGTTTCAGGATCTGTAAGAAGCGCGCCTCATCGCGGCTTATGAAGCTGGGAATCCACAGTCATCAGCTCTACTGAGCGTGCGAGCGTCGGAATCATCATCTGTAAGGCCTTCCAGGACTCCCTCGAGTGCACGCAGGCGACACGACGTCAACATGTCCGGGGGCCTAATCCACCGTCCTTCCTGTCGACTCCGGATACCCGTCTCCGAGGCTTCCTTCGAGCAGGCGAGGGTGGACCTGACGACCGACTTGTGAGACGATTTCAGGTAGTTAGGATCGGCT
>CAVQKK010000001.1:0-921210 GCA_963713095.1 uncultured Chloroflexia bacterium | reverse complement strand
GCGTGCGGCTCGTCCCAGCCAGACGAAGAGGTTCCTCATTATGAGGTAGCCTTCGGGCATGGACAATGATGCCGCTCCCACCGCCTTCGAGCGGACCACGGTCCCGTTGGCGGCACCGCGCGACATCGACGCGACGCTCGAGATCGCCGATCTGCTGGGCCAGGCCATCCGTCGCCTGCACCGCGGGACCAACAAGGCGCTCGCCCCGCTCGGACTCTCCCGGGCCAAGGCCCACGTCCTGCATCTGCTGGCGGACGGTCCGCTGCGGATGGTGACCATCTCCGAGCGCCTTGCCGTCGTGCCCCGCACCGTGACCGACCTCGTCGATGGTGTGGAGACGGCCGGGCTGGTGACTCGCCGGCAGGACCCGGACGACCGTCGTTCCACGCTCGTTGCGCTCACGCCCGACGGTCGACGGCTACTGCAGCGCATGGAGGCGGCACGCCGGGCGAGCGCGGAGGATGTGCTCGGGCGCCTCGATACCGCCGACCAGGCGCTGCTGCTGCGCGTGCTCCGGGAGGTGGTTGCCCGGCCGGCACCCCCCTGCGATGGGGGCGATGACGGCACCGCGGCCATCGGCACCGCGGCCATCGGCACTGCGGCCGTCGGCACCGCTGTCGTCGGGGAGGGGAGCGCTCGATGAGCATGATGGGTGGCAGCGGCATGGGCGGCTGGCATCTCATGCGCTCCTTCCGCCGCGACGAGAACGTGCGCTCCGAGGCGCTGTCGCCGGGGCTGGTTCGGCGGATCGCGCGCTTTGCGGCGCCCTACCATCGCCTGCTGCTCGTATTCCTGGTCCTGATCGTCGTCGACGCACTGGTGGGCGCGGCGAACCCGCTCGTCTACCGCTCGATCATCGACAACGGCATCCTGCCCAGGGACTCGGGGCTCGTGGTCGGGCTCGCCCTTCTGCTGGTCGTGCTCGCGATCTTCGATGCGGCGCTGTCGGTCGTGGAGCGCTGGATCTCGGCGCGCGTCGGCGAGGGCCTCATCTTCGACATGCGCACCCAGGTCTTCGCGCACTTCCAGCGGATGCCGATCGCGTTCTTCACGCGGACCCAGACCGGTGCGCTCGTGAGCCGCCTCAACAACGACGTGCTCGACGCTCAGAGCGCGTTCACCAACACCCTGTCGTCGGTCGTGGGCAACGCCATCACGGTGGTCGTGACGCTGGTCGCGATGGCGTTCCTGAGCTGGCAGATCACGCTGCTGGCCGTGCTGCTGTTCCCGCTGTTCGTGCTCCCCGCCCGCTGGGTGGGGCGGCGCATCCAGGTCATCACCCGCGAGAGCTACAACCTCAACGCGGCGATGACGTCGACGATGACCGAGCGGTTCAACGTCGCCGGCGCTCTCCTGGTGCGGTTGTTCGGTCAGCCGCTGCGTGAGATCCGGAGCTTCGAGACGAAGGCCGGGCGGGTCCGCGACATCGGCGTCACACAGGCCATGCTCACCGTGGCGTTCATGACGTCGCTGCTGCTGACCGCGTCGATCGCCACCGCCCTCGTCTACGGCGTTGGTGGGGTCCTGGCCGTCGATGGGTCGCTGGGCGTCGGCACGATCGTGGCGCTGGCCGCATACCTCAATCGCCTCTACGGACCGCTGACCGCGCTGTCCAACGTCCAGGTCAGCGTGATGACGGCGCTGGTGTCGTTCGATCGCATCTTCGAGGTGCTCGACCTCAAGCCACTGGTGGCAGAGCGGCCGGACGCGGTGGACCTCGAACGCGGCCCCGCCGGCATCGAGTTCGACCACGTCGACTTCAGCTACCCGACGGCATCGGAGGTCTCCCTCGCCTCGCTGGAGTCGGTGGCGGTGCTCGATCAGGCGCCCACGGGGCAGATCCTGTTCGACATCTCGTTCACCGCGCGGCCCGGCGAGCTGGTCGCCCTCGTGGGCCCGTCCGGCGCGGGCAAGACCACGATCAGCCAGCTGGTCCCCCGGCTGTACGACGTGCGCGAAGGGGCCGTCCGGATCAACGGGGTGGATGTGCGCGACGTCAGGTTCGAGTCGCTGCGACAGATGATCGGCGTGGTGACCCAGGACGCCCACCTGTTCCACGACACCATCCGGGCCAACCTGCTGTACGCGCGACCCGACGCCTCGGAGGAGGAGCTGCTCCGCGCCCTGGGCGCGGCCCAGATAGGGTCGTTCGTCGAGTCGTTGCCCGACGGTCTCGAGACGGTCGTCGGCGATCGCGGATACCGGCTCTCGGGCGGGGAGAAGCAGCGGATCGCGCTCGCCCGACTGCTGCTCAAGGCCCCCGACATCGTGGTCCTCGACGAGGCGACGGCCCACCTCGACTCGGAGTCGGAGATCGCCGTCCAGCAGGCCCTGCGGATCGCCCTGGCCGGCCGGACGTCGATCGTCATCGCCCATCGACTCTCGACCATCCATCGCGCGGACAGGATCCTGGTCGTCTCCGAGGGCCGCATCGTGGAGCGCGGCACCCATGCCGAGCTGATCGTGTCGGGTGGGCTGTACGCCGAGCTGTATCGAAAGCAGTTCTCGAGCCAGGACGACCGCGGCACGGATGAGGAGGCCGCCGTGGACGTCGCCGTCTGACGAGGTCCTTCTGCTCGGCCTCCGGGCACCGTCGCGCGCGCCCGGTGGCCAGAGCGTTTACGATCCGTGCACGGCCGGCAACCCACAGGCCTGACGCTGCGTGCACGGAGCATCGATGCTGAGTCCCCTCGTGTTCACCAGCCAGTTCCCCGACCTCGCGCTCGGGCTCGAGCCGGCCCAGCTCGATGCCCTGCTCGCGGCGCTCGAGACCGAGGACGTGGCCGCCGGCGAGACGCTGATCACCGAGGGAAGCCCATCGGACGCGCTGTACCTGGTCTGGGACGGCTCGCTCGAGATCGAGGTCGCGGGCCGTGATCGGGCCGTGTCGCGACTGGGTCCGGGCGAGGTGGTCGGCGAGGTGTCGCTGCTCGATCCCGGCCCCGCCACCGCGACGGTGCGCTCCGACGCGGGCTGCACCGTGCTCGTCCTGCGCCGGGCGCAGCTGGAGCAGCTGTGGGCGGCACACCCGGCGATCGCGACCCGCTTCCTGGCCCACCTCAATCGTGAGCTGGCCCGCCGGTTGCGCCGAGCCACGATCCAGCTCAATCGGTTGCGGGCGCACCAGATGGCATCCGCCCAGGCGGGACGGCCATGACGCTGACCCTGCGCGACGTCGCGGCCCTGGCCGCGATCCCCCATCTCAGCGGGGTCTCGCTGGATGATGTGAACCTCCTGGCAGGTCTGCTGCAGGTGGACGAGGTCGAGGACGGGCAGCGACTCATCGAGGAGGGCGCCGACGACGATGACATCGTCATCGTGCTCGAGGGAGACGTGGCGGTCGCATCGGGCTTCGGCGATCGGCAACAGGAGCTGAACCGGGTCGGTCCCGGCGAGATGCTGGGACTGCTCGCCCTGGTGGACAACGCGCCACGCTCTGCCTCGTGCAGCGCGGCTGGACACGTGCGGGCTGCGCGGCTGACGCGCGAGGCGTATCGCACGGCCACCGCCGCGAGCCCAGCGCTCGCGCTTGGCTTCCATCGTGCGCTGGGGTCGCAGCTGGCGCGGGATCTGCGCCGCATCTCCGCGCAGCTCGGATCCGGAGCCACCAGCGCGCCGACGGCCCGGACGGCAAGCGCCACCGATGCCGCCGCCACCGACTGTGATGTCGCGGTCATCGGCGCCGGGCCGCTCGGGATGATGTACGCGCAGTGGCTGAAGCGCATGCGCCCGGAGTCGCGGGTGGTGATGCTGGAGCGGCGCGAGGTCCCTGGCTACAAGGTGGGGGAGAGCACCCTCTCGACCACCGTGCGGGCGTTTCTCGACGTCGGCTTCACGATGCCCCAACTGCGACGCCTGTTCGGCAACAAGACGGGCATCCGCTTCTGGTGGGCGGGTACCGAGTCCGAGCGGCCGGAGCGCGAGGTCGACGTCGTCGACATCGAGGAGACGTTCCAGGTCGAGCGGCGCGTGTTCGAGATGGCGCTCCAGCGCCTGACGCGGGAGGCCGGCGTCGACCTGCGCACGGGCACCCAGGTCGAGCTCGAGCGAAGCGATCTCGACGGAGCCGTCAAGCGGCTTGGCTGCGAAGGGCCTGACGGCGAGTACACGCTGACGGCGAAGATCATCTGCGACGCCACCGGCCCCGCGGCGGTCCTGCCTCGCCACCTCGGCATCTATCGCAAGGACGCGTCGCTGTACGACACGTTCCAGACCAACACCTACTTCGCCTACTTCCGCCAGAAGAAGCCCGTACCGCTCGACCGCTGGCAGGACCCCGCCACCCGCCACCTGTGCACCCCGCAGGGCTGGGTCTGGTTCATCACCCTCCACTCGTGGGAGGCGGCCGACGACGAGACCATGGCCGCCCTGGTCGACGATGTCATGGACCACACGTCGGACGACGATGCCGACCTGCCGTCCCGCCGGGAGCTCGCGGCCCGTCATGGCACGGACTTCTCGCTGCTGACCTCGGTG
Source organism: uncultured Chloroflexia bacterium (assembly GCA_963713095.1). Classification (GTDB taxonomy): domain Bacteria; phylum Chloroflexota; class Limnocylindria; order Limnocylindrales; family CSP1-4; genus CAIXZV01. The sequence goes on along the minus strand of CAVQKK010000001.1, from coordinate 916,734 downwards.
GGGATCACGGTCCGGGAGGACATGGACACCGCGGCGGAGCTGCCGATCCAGCAGCGGTTCGAGCACTATGTGCAGCGCTACCCGGCGCTGGCCTGGATCCTGGACCACTACGAGCTGGTCGAGCAGCCGTATCGCGAGAAGCGCCGCCCGTATGCGGCCTTCCTGGGTCTCGTGCACGACTCGACCCAGATCGCCGGCGACGGCTGGGTTTCGATCGGCGACTCGGCGCAGTTCACCAACCCGCTGTTCAGCCTGGGCATGAACTACGGCAGCGGCACCGCGTACATGGCCGCGGCCAGCACCGCCGCGGCGTTGGCGAGCGGCGACACCAGTCGTGCCGCGTTCGCGGCCTACGAGCAGTACGGCCGGGACATCCTGCCTGTGCTGCTCCACGAGACGGACTACTTCTATCGCTCATGGGCGCATCCGGAGGGATTCGAGCAGACGCTCATGTCGAAGTTCCACTTCGGCGCCCTGGACGTGACCCAGCGGGGCGTCTACACCGAGACCGATCCCTACGTGTTCGATCTCCTCAATCCCGCCTGGCTCGACATCGTCCATCGGGTGCGGGACGTCGAGAAGCGCTACGAGGCCGCCGGCGACCCGGCCGGGATGGTGGCCGCGATCGCCGAGATCACCGAGCCGTTCAACGCCGAGTGCCGCGTGAAGGCAACCGAGATCGACCTCGACTTCGGCCGCATCTTCACCAACTTCGACAGCAACGCGCAGCGCCACGAGGGCCGGGAGAAGCCGCGGGGCTACTTCCGGGGCTACCAGTGCCCGACCTGCAACCTGTGGCAGGACGATACGCTGGGCCGCTGCCCGGTCTGCGCCACGGAGAACCCGCAACGGTTCGTTTCGTCGCCGGAGCCGACTCCCGAGGGAGCCCAGGCGGCGCCCGTGGTGTATCAGGCGGTTGACGTCCCGGTGGCGCCTGCTGGCGGCACCGAGGCTCGGGTCTCGCCGCGAGGGCGGAAAAAAAAAAGTCCCGGGCCTGACGCAGCGCTGATCGCACCCGCCACCGAGCGGGCCGACCGCCGTCGGTTCCGCCCGCTGCGGGTGGCGGCGATCCGGGAGGAGACCCCGCAAGCCCGCACGATCGCGTTCGAGGTGCCGGCCGCTGAGCGGGATCACTTTCGCTACGAGGCAGGCCAGTTCCTGACGCTGCAGGTCGAGCTCGACGGCGAGCCGCTCACCCGCTGCTACTCGCTGTCCAGCGCACCCAGCGCCGATGAGCTGCCGGCGATCACCGTCAAGCGAATCGAGGGTGGGCGGGTGTCGAGCTGGCTGTGCGAGCAGGTCGGGGTTGGCGATCTGCTCGAGGTCCGTCCGCCAGAGGGCCGGTTCACGGTGCCGGACCGCCCGGGCGACCTGTACCTGTTTGCCGCGGGCAGCGGGATCACGCCGATCTGGTCGATCGTCCAGGAATCGTTCGCCACCACCGATCGCCGGCTGCGGCTGGTGTACGTCAACCGCAGCCCCGAGGACACGATCCTGCACGCGGCCATCCACGACCTGCGCAGGCGCGCCGGCCGGCGACTCAAGCTGATCGAGCGGGTCGGGCGGCGGGAGGGCCGGCTGGACACGCGCGACGTGCAGGCCTATGTCGATGCGCAGACCGAGGGACTGTTCTTCGTCTGTGGCCCGTGGGGCTTCATGGACGTGGTCGAGGAGGGGCTGCTGGACCTGGGTGTCGAGCCCGAGAACGTGCACGTCGAGCGCTTCGCCTCACCCCGGCAGCGGCACGACCTCCCCGCCGTCGTCGCAGCGCAGCCGACCCAAACCGGGAGCAGTGCGAGCGTGGTCACGGTCGACCTGTTTGGCGTTGAGCACGAGCTGCGCTGCGCGTCCGGACAGACCCTGACCGAGGCGGCGGTCGCCGCCAACGTCGAGCTGCCCTCTTCCTGCGAGGAAGGCTATTGCGGCACGTGCATGTGCCAGCTCACCAGGGGCGAGGTTGCGCTCGACGTCGACGACGCGCTGTCCAAGGGGCAGCGGAAGCGCGGCATGATCCTCGCCTGCCAGGCACGACCGCGCAGCTCGGCCCTGCGGATCCGGTTCGAGTAGGTACGGCCAGGCAGGGTCCTGGTGCGGCCGTTACCGGCTCCCTTGCCGTCCGCCCGCCGGTGGCCATGCGCCCCAGCCCCCCAGGACGGTCAGCTGCACGAGCGAACGCCTGCCGAGGTACTGGAGCGGGGGATGAGTCTTGAACCCGCGCCAGGCAACCTGGAATGCTGCCGCTCTACCAACCGAGCACTCCCACCCGCAAGTCCAGGGGTCGCGATTCTGAAGTCGCTGTCGGCTTCGGCACCGCATCCAGCACGCAGCGCATCAGTGCCCAGGTGCCTGGCGGCCGCCAGGAATCGACCTGCTTGCCGCCGGCGGAGTCATCGAGGTGGCCGAGGAGCGGCGAGTGCGAGGGGCGGTGGAGCGCCACTACCGTCTGCGCCGGGACCGCGCGGAGATCGACACGGCGATGGTTCGGTCAATGTCGCTCGACGATCATCGCCGCGGCTTCGCGGTGGCGATGGCCGCTCTCGTAGCCGAGTTCAACGCCTGCCTGGTGCGAACGGACGCCGATCCTGTCATGGACCTCGTCGGCTACCGGCAGCACGCCATCTGGCTGAGTCCAGACGAGCTGATGGCGCTGATCGAGGAGATGCGCGCCGCCATCGCGCCGCGGCTGGCGAACCCACCGGGCGCCCATCGCGCGCGGTACCTGCTCAGCCCGATCCTGTTCCCGATCGAAGATCCACCGGAGGACTCGATAGGCGGCTGATCTCGCCCCGGTCAGCTCCGGCCGCCCAGCAGCACGCCCAGCAGGATCATCCCGATGACGGCGGCTGCGACGGCCGAGTAGCGGAAGTCACGGATCCGCAGCCAGCCCGCCAGCACCACGAGCACCTGGGCCGCCGGCGTGAGCGCGAGGACCAGGGCGCCGGCCATCAGCAGCTGGTCGCCTGGCGCTGGCGCCGAGAGCAGCTGGCTGAACCGGACGGGGTGAGCCGCACCGCCGGCGGCGGCGCGGATGATGATCCCGAGGCTCATCAGCAGCGACGCGACGAGGAGGCCCGCGCGCATCACGACCTGGGCCGCGGATCGAGGGTGGACGGGGTCGCCGCCGATGCGTTCGATGGCCCGGGGGAGGAGCGTGGCCACCTCAGGCCCCCACTCCGCCAAGGACGAGCTGGACGGCGACGATCGCCAGGACCCCGGACAGGACCAGCCGGAGCACGGTGGGCGACGACCGATGCTGGAGGCGAGCTCCCACCAGGCCGCCGAGCATGACCCCGATCACCACCGGAGCCGCCGGGTACGGGTAGAAGTAGCCGCGAGCGATGTAGATGAACAGGCTCCCGAGGGCGGTGAGCCCGACCATGAAGTTCGAGGTCGCGGCCGACACCTTGAGCGGCAGCTGCATGACCAGGTTCATGGCGGGCACCTTGAGGAACCCGCCACCGACGCCGAGCATCCCCGACAGGGCGCCGGCGCCCAGCGCCAGCGACGCGCCGGCCGGTACCCGCCTGGCCTGGTAGGCGACCAGCCCGGCACCATGCCCGTCCAGGTAGGTTCCTGACAGCCGGCCAACGGTCTGGTGGGCCTCGATGAGCCCCGACTCGCCCGGCCCGTCTCGCAGCCCGTGCTCGTCCCGACCCTTGAGCAGCAGCGCGGCGGACACGCCGAGCACGACCGCGAGCAGAACGGACAGGAAACGCGGGTCGATCGACGTCGCGATCAGCCCTCCCGCGATCCCACCGGCGATCGTGACGACCTCGAGGCTGAGCCCGATCCGAAGGTTCGCGAGGCCGGTGCCCAGGTGCACGCTGCCGGCCGCGACGGAAGTGGCCACGACCGCGAGCAGGGACGTCGCCACAGCGACCCGGACGTCGAACCCGAACACGAGCAGGAGCACGGGAACGATCACCACGCCGCCCCCGATCCCCACGAGCGCGCCCAGTGTGCCGGCGCCGACCCCGAGCACGAGCAACCCGATGAGCATCGGGTCGGTGATGGTCATCCCGGTATCCGTGACCTCCGCTGCATTTGCCGTCATCTCGATTCAAGCGTGCCATGTATGATCGGTCCAACAGGTTGTTTATCTGACTTCGATAGGCACTGCCAATCATTGGAGTGAGAGCGCATGGAGCTGCGCCAACTCGAGTACGTCCTGGCCGTGATCGACCACGGCGGGTTCACGAAAGCGGCCGATGCGGTCCACGTGGCCCAGCCCACGCTCTCACAGGGCATCCGGACCCTCGAGCGGGAGCTCGGCGTCGATCTGTTCGAGCGCGTGGGTCGGGGTGTTCGGTTGTCGTCGGCCGGCCGGGCCTTCGAACCTCCCGCCCGCCGCGCATTGCTCGAGGCGGACGGAGCGCGAATGGCAGCCACCGAGGTCCTCGCCCTGCATTCGGGCCACCTGACGGTGATCGCGCTGCCGACGCTGGTCGTGGAGCCGCTCGTGCCGTGGATCGGCCGGTTCCGGACCGCCTACCCGGGGATCACGGTCCACCTGGTCGAGGCCGAGGAGGCCGATGCCGTTCCGGACGCCGTGCGCGATGGCCGCGCGGACATCGGGCTGGCAGAGGTCGAGGGCCAGCGCCACGGGCTGCGGGCCGAGACGGTCATCGAGCAGGAGCTGGTTGCGATCCTTCCCCCGGGGACGTCACTCGCAGCAACGGTCTCGCTGCGAGAGCTGGTGACCATGCCCCTGGTGGCCACGCCCGCAGGGACCTCGACGCGCCGGCTCGTCGAGAGCGCATTCAGCGGTCTGGGGCGCGTCCCACGTGTCGCGGTCGAGGTCAGCCAGCGGGAGGCGATCCTGCCCCTGGTGCTGGCCGGGGCCGGGATCGCGTTCGTCCCGCTCCGGATCGCGGAGCAGGCGCGGTCCGCCGGTGCCGTCGTCGCCCGCACGCGCCCCATGCTCCGCCGGCGCGTCGGGCTGGTGCGTCGCGAGGCCTCCTCGAACCCGATCGTGGCGGCGTTCATCGCCCTGGTCCGCAACGGCGAAACGGTCGAGGCCGGGGGCCGCTGACGGTCCGGCCCCCGCGGTGCCATTCCAGCTCGCAGGTCACCTTGTACCAGGCGATGCCGCACAGCCGCAGCGCGCGCTCCTCGACGGACGCAACGCGGTACCCCTGCCTGGACATCGCCGCGGCGGTGGTGGGGTTCGGCCGGGTTCCATGCGCGCCCGCGCCCGCCGCTCAGTGGCTCGTGATCCAGGCGACGACGTCGGCCACGAGCTGCGGGTCCACGTGCCCCGGCGTGCCGTACTCGGCCGGCGTCGCGGGTCCGCTGCCGTCCAGCAGCAGGTGATCCATGGCCGGATAGGTCTTGAAGACCACGTTCGAGTGCCCGGCGAGGGCCTGCTGCCAGGGTGCCAGCTCGGACGGGGGCACTTGGTAGTCCCGTGTGCCCTGCGAGAAGAACATCGGGATGTCCAGGCCGGCGGCCACGGTCACGGGGTGGTACGTCTGCAGATCGAGCCAGTACGACGCCGGGATGCTGCCCGGGAGCTCGGACGACGGCGTCGAGGGTGACAGGGTGGGGGACTCGGCCAGGGCGACCTGCTGCTCCAGCGCCGCCAGCTGCTGCTCCGCCTCGGGCCCCGGGCTGCCCCCCTGGAGCGAGGTGAGGTACCGGGTCTGGATCAGCATCAGCTGCGGGATGGGGGTGCTCGGCGCCTCGAGCAGGGCGATCCCGTCGAGCTGCCCCGGGATCTCGGCGGCCATCCGGGGCGCGAGATAGGCACCCAGGCTATGTCCGACCAGGAACACCCGGGCGGGATCGACATTGGGGGTCGCACGCACCAGGGTCACGGCAGCTTCGGCGTCCTCGGTCGTCTCCTGCCGCACAGTGAGGCTCGTGTCGGTCGCCATCTGGGCGCCGTACACGAGCGTGCGCTTGTCGTAGCGGAGCACGGCGATCCCCGACGACGCGAGGCCCCATGCGACATCGCGGAGCGGTTTGTTGGGACCGAACGTCTCGTCGCGGTCCGACGGGCCGGAACCGGCAACGAGCACGACCGCGGGAAAGGGTCCCGAGCCGTTGGGCATGGTGAGCGTGCCCGGCAGCGTCCACGGCGAGGACCCCACGGTGACGTCGGTTTCCGTGAACGAGTTGGGGTCGACGTACGCCGCCGGCGAGCTCGAGGCGGCGGCGACGGCTCCGACATGGAGCCCGGCCACCTGCCCGGCGGCGTCGAGGCTGACGTCGAGGGTCACGGTGGCGTTCGCGAATGTCACGGCGACGGCGACGACCGTGTACGAACCCTGGGTGGTGGTGGTCGCGTTTTCGATCGACTGGTACGCCCCGTACTGGGTAACCAGGGCCGCCGCGATCTGCTGCAGCTGCACGGCGCCCGCGGCGGAGGCCATGATCGGGTCCTCCATCGCCACCGCCCCTGCCCAATCCTCCCGGCTGAGCGCCTCGATGTAGGCCCGCCCGATGGCGCTCGGGTCGAGATCGTGGCTGGCGGTGGGTGGGGTCGCGACGGCGGATGCTGGTGGCGTCGCGGGCGACGGCGTCGAGGTCGCCCGGCTCGGGCCGCAGCCGGCAAGCAGGAGCGCGATGGACGCGAGGAGCGCGATGGACGTCCAGCTTCGGGCCATGCCACGGTTCCTTTGCGATCGAGGTCGTCAACGTTAGCGCGGATTGCCCCAGGCGCGACCTGCGGACGCGCCGGGCACGGGTCGCCGCCGCCGGTGGTCCACAGCCTGCCCGTACCCGCCTCCGAGGAGCCGACCGGGAAGCCGCGCCGACCGCCGATTCCTGCGTCGCCCGGAGCGGCGGGTCGATCCGGTGGCAGCACCACGGCGAACGGCCGCGGTCCAGTAGACTCCGGGGTCCGGGGTCGCCGCACCTGGCCGCGTCCCCGCTGCCCAATCGAGGAGCGTGTTGACCATCGCGAACCCCACCGACGGGCAAGCCGTCATCGAGGTCGCCGGGCTGCGCAAGCGCTATGGCGACGTGCATGCCGTTGACGACGTCAGCTTCGAGGTCCAGCGGGGCGAGATCTTCGGGCTGCTGGGACCCAACGGCGCCGGCAAGACCACGACGGTCGAGATCCTCGAAGGCCTTCGCAAGCCCGACGAAGGCACGGTGCGGGTGCTCGGGATCGACGCCGCCCATCAGCCGGCGGCGATCAAGGAGCGGATCGGCGTCCAGCTGCAGACCGCGGCGCTCTACCCGTACCTGACGGTGGCCGAGCTGCTTGACCTGTTCCGTACCTTCTACGCGCGCAGCCGCCCCACCGCGTGGCTGCTCGATGCCGTCGATCTCGGGGAGCGCAAGGACGCCCAGACGCGCCACCTGTCGGGAGGGCAGCGCCAGCGCCTGTCGGTTGCCCTGGCCCTGGTGAACGAACCCGAGCTGGTGTTCCTCGACGAGCCCACGACCGGGATGGACCCGCAGGCGCGCCGCTCCCTGTGGGACCTCGTGCTCCGGCTCAGGGGACAGGGCTGCTCGGTGCTGCTGACGACGCACTACATGGAGGAGGCGACCCACCTCTGCGACCGGGTCGCGATCATGGATCACGGTCATGTGCTCGAGCTCGGCACGGTGCAGGAGCTGGTGTCCCGCAGGTTCCATGAGCGGGCCGTGCACTTCGACACCCTGCCCGGGGTCGACCTCGAGCGGCTCGGCGCGTTGCCCGAGGTCAAGCGCGCGGTCGTCGAGGACGAGCAGACCGTGCTCTACACAGGCGTCGTCGCCACCACGATCGCGGCCCTGCTCGAGCTCACCGAGGGGCTCGGCCTCGAGCCGCAGAACCTGGGCATCCGCCGGGCGACGCTCGAGGACGTGTTTCTCGACCTCACCGGCCGCGCCCTGCGGGAGTGACGGACATGCGAGCGCTCGCCACCCTGACCACGGCCAACATCCGAAGCTTCGTGCGGGACCGGACGGCGTTGTTCTGGACCCTGGCCTTTCCGGTCATCTTCATCCTTCTGTTCGGAGCGATCTTCTCCGGCCCCGGGAACACCACCTATCGGGTTGGCTGGGTGGACCAGGACGCCACGTCCGCGTCCGGTCAGCTGCGGGCGGCCTTCGCGCAGGTCCCGCTGCTCGAGCTCGTGGACGGTCCGCTCACCGAATTGCGCAGCGCGATGCAGTCCGGCGACCTGCGCGGCATCATCGTCGTGCCGGCGGGCTACGCGGCGGCGCTCGCCGCCGCAGGTCAGCCCGGCGCCTCGTCGCCGGCGAGCGGCCCGGCGATCACCCTCGACCTGTACACCGATCCAAGCCAGCAGACGAGCAGCGCCACGATCGAGCAGGTCGTGGCCCGCGTAACCGCATCGCTCAACGTCGCGCTGACCGGACGAGCCCCGGTGCTGGGCGTGTCCAGCCAGGCGCTCCAGACCCAGGATCTCACCAGCGCAGCGTTCCTCGTGCCCGGGATCCTCGGCATGGCGCTCATGCAGCTCGGGATCTTCGGCGCCGTCCCGTTGGTGGCCCAGCGCGAGAAGCTCATCCTCAAACGGCTGGGTGCGACGCCGCTGCCGCGCTGGACGCTGGTCGGGAGCAACGTCGTGCTGCGCCTGCTGATCGGCCTCGTGCAGGCGGTGCTGATCGTGGGCATCGGTGTCGCGGTGTTCGGCGTCCAGGTGCTGGGCGCCCTGTGGCTGATGGCCGCCATCGTCATCCTGGGCGCGCTGACGTTCATCTCGATCGGCTACCTGGTCGCGGCCTTCGTGCGGACCGAGGAGGCGGCCAACGGCGTCGTCCAGGTGATCCAGTTCCCGATGATGTTCCTCTCGGGCGTGTTCTTCCCCATCGAGATCATGCCCGGCATCCTGCGGCCGGTGGCCGTGTTCCTGCCGCTCACCTATCTGGGCGATGCGCTGCGCCAGGTGATGGTGAATGGATCTGCGTTCGCGCCGCTCCCCGTCGACCTGGCGGTCCTCGGTGGCTGGTTCATGGTCTGTCTTGCGATCTCGGCCCGCTTCTTCCGCTGGGAGTAGGAACCGGGGCCGGCGAATCCTGCCACGACCTGTCAGGCTGGAGGTCCAGGATGGCGGAGCGCCGGTAACCCGACCGGCGGCGACGGGCAGCCGAGCAGGGAGGATTCGAGACGTGACCAGTGCGCCGATCATCCTGGTTCCCGGGTTCTGGCTCGGCGCATGGGCGTGGGACGAGGTCGCGACCGAGTTGCGTGCCGTCGGCCACGACGTGACGGCGTTGACGTTGCCCGGCCTCGAGTCGGTCGGCGCCGACCGATCCTCGATCACCGTGGCGGACCACGTCGAGGCGATCTGCGACGCGGTCGAGGCGGCCGGTGCCCCGGTGGTGCTCGCGGTTCACAGCGGGACCGGGTTCGCCGGCTATGCCGCGAGCGATCAGGTGCCGGAGCGGATCGCCGCCATGGTCTACGTCGACTCCGCTCCGGGGAAGGGCGCGCTGGATCCCGGCTTCGCCGGCGTGGAGCGGCCCATGCCTTCGCCCGAGGAGCTTGCCGCCGAGGAGAACCTGGACGGGCTCAGCGAAGGCCAGCTCGCTACCTTCCGGCGGCGTGCGGTACCCGAGCCGGGTGGCATCCTGCGTGAGGCCGCCGACCTGACCAACGATGCGCGCCTCGACGTCCCCACCACGATCATCTGCACAGGGTTCCCGTCAGATCAGGTCAAGGCGTACGTCGAGGAGCACGATCCGTCCTGGCTCGGCGGGCTCGCCGAGCTGCACGACATCGCCTGGGTGGACCTGCCGACCAGCCACTGGCCGATGTGGTCCCGACCCAAGGAGCTCGCCGCGATCCTGGGTGACATCGCCGGGCGCGCGGGGCGGGGTGCCGGATGATGGCCACGCTGCTCGACGATGCCTTCGCCCATCACGTCTGGGCCACCGACCGACTCATCGACGCCTGCGCTGCCCTCAGCCCGGAGCAGCTGGAGGCGCGGACGAGCGGGACGTACGGCTCGATCATCGGCACCCTGCGCCATCTCGTGGCCTCGGATCGGTGGTACCTGTCGTTCTTCCCTGCCGGCGCCCAGCTCGCGCCGGTCGACGAGGAGGTGGCGTTGAGCCTAGCCGAGCTGCGGCAGGCGATGACGACCAACGGCACTGCCTGGACCCAGCTGCTCGCCGGCGAGCCCGATCCCGACGCGGACGTCGTGGAGGATGGCGATGGCTGGGAGTTCCACGCACCGCTGGGCTTTCGGCTCGCACAGGCCATCCACCACGGCACCGATCACCGCAGCCAGGTCTGCACGGCCCTCACGAACCTCGGTCTGACGCCGCCCGAGATCGATCTGTGGAGCTACGGCGAGGCGACCGGCCGGACGCGCTCGGCATCCACGCCGGCACCCTAGCCGTTCCCGGCGCCGGGCTGCCGGCGATCGCTCTGGCCGCTGGTCCCGCGGGTCGCGTAGCGGAGGTGGACGAAGCCGCTCTCGAACCGGCGCTCGTCGAGCGGCTCGAGCCCGACGTGCCATGCTCCGTGGATGCGCGGACCGGCGCAAGACGAATGCGCATTTGGCCGAGTACGGTGCAGGCGACGCGGCTGGACCTGTATCCCGGTTGACGCTGGCGAACCTGCACCCTACGCTGGCCTGGAGGGCGATGGTGTCCGCCCAGGTGCGTGGTCATCGCGCGCCTGAACTGCCCGCGCCGGGCTGATGGCCCCTGGACTGCAGTGCAGCCGGGGGCTTGGTGGTCTCCGGAGACCGGAGGCTGAATGGTGAGCAGCGGTGACCCCGTGGCTCCGGATGGGCTGGACGGGCGCGTCGATCTGCCGTCCGCGACGGCCGCCCCGCATCGCCAGCCAGCGCCGCCGACCATCGACGGCGGCCATGGGACGCGTACCGTGATCACGGTCGAGGTCGAGCAGGCGCTCGGGCCCGGGATCGATTTCGAGCGCGATGGGCGAGGGGACATCGTCGGCCGCCGAGTCCGGCCGGGCGGCGCCTGGCTCGGCTTCGACCGGGCAGCGCTCGTCGACTCCGACGATGGCCGAGGGCGACGTCTGCCGGTGCTGGTCGCGCTGCCTGCATCGACGTTCGTCGGTGCGCGGCTCGAGGTCGAGCTGACGGGAGGCCTGTCGTTCGGTGACGGGCCGATCCTGATCGGCCGCCTGCCGTCCGGAGCGGCGCCGATCGCCACGCTCGCCGGCATCGCGGCCGGCATCGACGACGGGGTGACGCCGCTCGATCGTCGAGCGGCCGAGCGCGAGGCCATGCGGGCGCGCCAGCGTTACCGGGAGCGCCGGAGCCACGCCCGGATCGCCGGCGGTCGGGCGTGGGACCCGTTCGGGTCCATGCCACCCGAGATCGCCCGCTTCACGACGCCCCATTCTGCGGCCGAGTACCGCCTGTCCCGCCTGCCTCCGCGCTACCTGCGCGGCCTCAAGGATCTCCTCGACGCCGACGAGCGCATCCTGTACTGGGTCGACCGCCCGGCGCGGTCCGACGTCGGGCTTGTCCGGCGCCTTCGCGATCGGCATGACCGCCGGGCCGCGCTCCTCGCGCTGACCGATCGCCAGCTGCTGTGGATCGTGGACCACGCGCAGCCGGATCGCTACCTGTCCGACTGGGGGGTCGACGTCGAGCTGGTGCCGATCGAGCGGGTGACCGAGACGCACTGCGCCCTCGGCGGGGGATGGGCGGAGATCACGGTCGCGACTCCCGCCGGGTCCCGAACCTATGCGCTGCCCGCGGAGCACGAGGCGGAGGTGGGCGTGATGCGTGACCTGGTCGCGCGCTTCACCCCATCCGCGGGCGGTTCTGCCCCACGCCGCCGGTACGCGCTCGACGCGATCCCGTTCGACGGGGAACCGGCGGCGCGGTTCGGCCAGGAGGCGGCCGCCAGGACGCTGCTCGAGAGGGTGGGTGACGGCGGGGATCTCCTCGGCTTCCTGTTCAGCCCGCGCCGTCCGGGTCAGCACCGGCCGGCCGCGATCGCGCTCGCTCCTGCGGCGGTGACGCTGATGGGCCATCACGGCGGCCAGCGGGTGGACCTCGCGACCGTGACGGCCATCCGGCTGACGCTCTCGCCGCTGGTCGGCCGGCTTTCGTTCGGGCCACGGGTCGCGCTCTCGTACCCCGCTCCCCTGGCCGATCTGGGTGCCGCCTTCGTTCGTCTGGCTCGCCGCGCGCTGGCCAACCTCTCCTAGCCGGCTCAATCTTCCTTGGGCGTCACGTCCTCGCTCGCGAAGATCCGCCGGTAGATGTCCTCACCGTGGCTGGTCGGCAGCGGCTCGCCCTCGATGATGCGGAAGGTCCGGCGCCCGTCGCCCAGGCGCTCGGCACGCAGGAACAGGGCGTCGCCGTCGCGCTCCGCGTGGAGCCCGCTCGCGAGATCGAACATGTGGGTCACGTAGCCCACCTTGACCCCGTTCTCCAGCAGCGCCCGGACGATCTGCCGGCCGATCTCGGAGCCTTCGCGCTCGTTGGTCGAGGCAAACGACTCGTTGAGGAGCACGAGGCTGTCGGGCTGGACGTGGTCGACGATCCCGCTCATGCGGCCCAGCTCCTCGTCGAGCTTGCCGCTTCGCAGGCTGGCGTCCTCCTCCCGCTTGAAATGCGTGAACAGGCCGCTGCGCACGTCGGCCCGGAATGACGTGGCGGCCACGAACATGCCGGCCTGCATCATCAGCTGCGCCTGGCCGAGGCTGCGGAGGAACGTCGATTTCCCGCCCCGGTTGGCGCCGGTGACCACGAGCAGGGATCGTCCGTCGGCGTCGAGGTCGTTGGCCACCGCGCGGGCACGACCGAGGCTCAGGCTGAGGCAGACGTCATACAGGCCGCGGGCGCCGATCGCGGGCCGCCCTGGATCGAGCGGCTCGGCCAGGCACAGCGGCTCGCCCTTCGACACGAGGCTGTCGCGCAGGTTGAGGCACGCGACGAAGAAGCCGAGCTCCGCTCTGAGCTGCTTGAAGTAGCTCAGGATGTGGTCCGTCGAGCGCGCGAGAGCGTCCGCGGCCAGGGCGATGCCCCGCGACCGCAGGTCGCCCAGCGCGTGGGCACCGGCATCGTCGCGCGGCGGGAGCTCCCACACGTAGGCACCGGCCTCGGGCAGACCGATCCGCTCACGCCATCCCGGCTTGCCGACGCGCCGCCGGAGGACGTAGCCCGTGCCGCGGTTGGCGGGACCGAGCTCGGCGCTCATGCGGATGCCATCGCTGAACCGGAGGCGCCGGAGGTGCTCCTCGGTTGCCTTCAGATAGGCATCGTCGAGCTCGGTGGCGATCTCGGCGAACAGCCGTCGGAAGCCTTCGGACCGGAAGCCCTCCGCGCGGGCCCCGCCGATCTCGCGCAGCTGCCTCAGCAGGCCGACGAACTGCCCCAGCACGTCGACCGAGCGCCGGAGCAGGGAGTCGGGGTAGCGGGAGGCATAACCCCAGGCGCGGCGCTCGCGCTCGATCGCCTCGACGGCGATGCCGTACATCTCGCGAACGAGGTTGGGATGCTCGAGGCAGTCGGCGAGAACGGCCTGGCGATAGCGGATGGCAGCCGGGTCGTCGAGGCTGGCGAAGACCGTCGATCGGGCGACCGTGAACAGGTATCGGTCGCCGGCCGCCATGGCGGCGAACAGGATGTCGAGCCCGAGATCACCCGACAGGGCATCGGCGTTCGGCGGCAGCTGGGTCTCGAGATCGAGATCGCGGTTCCGGCAGGTGAGGAAGACCCTCATCGGTCGAGCCTGGCCTTGAGGCTCGGGTAGGTGAGGTGGTGCTTCTCGGCGATCGCCAGGGCGTAGGCCAGGCCGTCGGCCGGCCGGCGAACGATCTCGAAGGTGCGCTGGGCCGGTGCCTCGGGGTCGGCTGTGCTGACCATGCTCACGATCGCGGGGTCGAGCGAGGCGAGCTCATCGAGGAACGTCACGACCACGCACACCGGGCCGCAGTCGAGGACCTGTCGCATCACGCGCCGGCCGATGAACAGCTGGTCGTCGACGGTCGTCGAGCTGAAGCTCTCGTTCATGATCAGCAGGCTCTCGGACGTGGCCTGATCGAGGATCGCATGGATCCGGCGCAGGTCATCCTCGAGCTTGCTGCTCAGATCCTCGACGTGCTCCTCCCTCGCGAAGTGGGTGTAGATGTGGTCGACCAGCGGCAGCCGTGCCTCCGTGCCCGGGACGGGAACCCCGATCCGGGCCAGGTGGTGGAGCTGGCCGATCGCGCGAGCGAACGTCGTCTTGCCGCCCTGATTGGGCCCGGACACGACCACGACCCGCTCGGGATCGTGCAGCTCGAGGTCGTTGGCCACGACGCGTCCGCCGTCGGCGATGAGCGATCCGGCGAGGGCGAGGTCGAACAGACCGCGGCACTCGACCGTCCGCGTCCGACCGACATCCGGATAGCAGAACGAGAGCCCCGCCTGCCGGATCCGCGCGACGTGCTCGAGGTACGCGACGTAGAGCTGGATCTCGCGATCGAAGCGGGCGATCGTTGGGTCCAGGAAGTCCCGATGGCTCGCGCAGAACCCATCGAGCGAGGCGAACACGTCCGGCTGCTGGCGAGCAACCCCGTCGAGGATCGCTGCCTCGACGTGGTTCATGGCGGACGAGCGGTCGACGTCGAAGGAATACGTCGTGCCCGCGCCCTGCTTGAACTTCTCGAAGTGCGCCAGGACCTCCGCGCCGTAGTCGGGCTCGGGCTCATACGGCGTGACCGTGACCTTCCCGCCTTCGACCCGCAGTCGATAGCGCACGCCGGAGAGCTCGGCCATGACGCGCTGCGTGTCGGCGACGAGGGCGGCGAAGGCGGGCGAGGCAACATAGCCGGCGAGATGGTCGCGGAACCCGGTCAGACCCCGTGAGCGGAGGTCGACGCCCGCGAGCGAGGAGGCCAGCTCGCCGACCGCCTCGGCGTACGTATCGGCGGCGTCGAGGAACCAGCGCTCCCGCTCATGCCGGTAGTGGACGTTCGTCGCTCCGGCGAGCTGCCGCCTGACCCCGTGCATGCGTCCGGCGAACTCCCGCACCACCGCGATGGCACGCTCGTTCTCGAGGTCACGGAAGACCTCGTGGCGGTAGGCGATGATCGTCGGGTCCCGCAGCGGGGCGAAGAACAGGGGCGCGAGGTCGTACTCGTCCCGACCGGCCGTGACCGACGCGATGATGTCGGACAGATGCAGGTCCGCGAACACGTCGGGCTGCTCCGACCCGCTGACGGGTGTGTCGGAGCCGGGCCCGTCGAACAGGATGCTGCGGAACGACGCCGTGGCGCCACCTCCCAGGGATCGATTCGAGGCGGCCCAGGAACGAGAACGGCTCCTGGAGCCATGCCCCAGAAGCCATCACCCGTCAATCGGGATACGTCGCGAGCTTCATCGCGTATGCGCTTGGCCCGATTGTTCTGCCGCGAGCGGCGGGTGTCAACCGCTCGCGCATCACAGGCGATACAGGCGATACAGGCGATACAGGCGATACAGGTGTCGATCGTTCTCCGAGAGGACCGCCCGTGCGGTTGCCCTGGCCTCGGTCCGCCGGGGTTGCCTGGAGGTACTGGTCGAAGGCGCCCAGGAGCTCGCGATAGCCGCGCATCGCAGGCACGTCCTCGAGGCTCCGGTCGAACCGCCTCGGTGAAGCACCGCCGCCACGCCGGCGCGGCCGAACCGACGGTCCGCCAGCCGCGCTGCAGCGTGTGGCAGTGCTGGTCCAGAAACGGGATGTCCGCCAGCCGTTCCGCGAGGCCGGCGGGATCAGGCGTCAGCGCCGGCCCTTGCCGCGTCGCTGCTCGCGGCCGGCGAGCCACCGGCCATCCCGGTCTCGCCAGCCCCGTCCGGCCGATCCGCGGCAGCGGCTCCGCCCATGGGCCGGACCGGTCGGCAACGGCCCTTCGTCCGAGGGCCGACGATGCCGCCGACGGCGACCCAGCTCAGGGCCGCAGCGTCGAGGCCAGCGTCCGGCCGTCGTCGAGCAGCAGATCCAGCGCGTCGCCGATCGAGCGGCACACGATGTCGGCGGCGACGACCGCGAGCCCGGCCGCGCCCTCCGGACCGATCACCGCGATGCCGAGCTCGGCCATCCGGAGCATCGCCTCGTCGTTGCGACCGTTGCCGATTGCGACCGTGCGACCCGCGCCGAGACCCCGGACGAGATCCGCCTTGTCCGATCCGCGGGAGATCGTGACCACCGAGACAGGCAGCCCGGCCGCCAGCTGGCCGGCGGTGCCCAGCGTGTCGGCGGTGACCAGGTGCAGCTCGACGTCCCGGGCAAGGGCCGCGAGCCGGTCCGCCACGCCCTCGATCAGTCCGCCCCGATCGGACAGGGTCCCGTTGAGGTCGAGCACGACGTGGTCGATCTCGATCGTCGCCGCTCCCGGCACGTGGTACGTCCGCATCGCGTTGCCGCCCTCGCTTGGGTTGTCGCCGTTCTTCGCCCGGCCATCATGCATCGTCAGCGTCGGAGCGCGAACGGCGGCGGCATCACACCATGACGGGGAGACTGCGGTCGGTCACGGGGCCCTTGGAAACCGTGTACATAGGTGCTGCGCCAGGAATAGCTCTACATCTGGCGCCTGTTATGGGATGATATCGCGGTATGAGTACGACGGAGACCAGACGCGGCCGGGCCGCCACGGGCGCCCTCCGGGTCGGCCAGGCGGCGGAGATGCTGCAGGTATCGGTGGACACCCTCCGTCGCTGGGAGGCCGACGGCCGGCTGCGGATGGAGCGCTCCGCGGGTGGCCAGCGGCAGGTCCCGATCGGCGAGGTCACCCGGCTGATGGCCGAGCGTCGGGCGCAGGCTCCGGAGCGGCCGGCCGGCGGGGCCTCGGCCCGCAACCGCCTCCCCGGCATCGTCACCCGGGTCGAGAAGGACCGGGTGGCTGCCGTGGTCGAGGTCATCGCCGGGCCGCACCGGATGGTGAGCCTCATGACCGCCGAGGCCGTGGACGACCTGGGGCTCGCGGTGGGTGACGAGGTCACCTGCGTCGTCAAAGCGACCAACGTGATCGTCGAGGTTGCGTCCCGCAGGGACGCACGGGCGTGATCGGCCGCTCGACGATCGCGGGCGTGCTCGGCATGGCTGTCATCGTCGTCGCCTGCTCGATGAGTGGCGGGGGAGCGCCGGCGGCGTCACCGTCGGTGGCGAGCCAGGCCGATGAGGCGGCCGGATCCGGCGGTCCTGCGACCGGCGAGCTGACCGTGTTCGGGGCCGCCTCGCTCATCGGGGTCCTGGACCGCGCAACGCCGGTGTACGAGGCCGGCCACCCCGGGCTGACGCTGGTGATCTCCACCGACTCATCGGCGGCGCTGGCGACCCAGATCGAGCAGGGCGCCCCGGCCGACGTGTTCCTGTCCGCCGACACGGCCAACGCCCGGCGGCTGGTCGACGACGGGCTGGCAAGTGGGGCCAGCGTCGCGTTCGCGGGGAATGAGCTCGCGATCATCGTGCCGAACGGCAATCCGGGGCGCGTGACGACCGCCGCCGACCTGGCCCGCCCCGGCCTCAAGGTCGTCGCCGCGGGCGACGAGGTGCCCATCACGAAATACGCGACGCGGCTGGTGGCCAACCTCGCCAGGGAGCCCGGCTACCCGGCCGGCTTCGAAGCGGCCTACGCGGCGAACGTCGTGTCCAGGGAGGACAACGTCAAGGCCGTCGTCGCCAAGATCGAGCTCGGCGAGGGGGACGCAGGGATCGTGTACCTCACCGACGCGGCGGCCTCCTCGAAGGTCGAGACCGTCAAGGTCCCGGCGGATGCGAACGTGCCCGCGACCTACACGGGCGTCGTGGTGAAGGCGTCCGGTCAGCAGGCGGCCGGCCGGGCGTTCCTGGCCTGGCTGACGGGCCCGGACGGTCGGGCGATCCTGGCGTCGTTCGGGTTCGTCGCCCCTCGATGACCAGCGCGCCGGAGCGGGGGGCCGCCGGAGCGGCTGGCGGGGACGGCGGCGGGGACACCGATCCCGGTCCGCGGGTGACCGGGGCTCATCCGGTCTCGCCCCGGCGTGTGGGCCGGGGTCGATGGGGTGGGCGAGCCCTGGTGGTGGTGGCCACCCTGTTCACGCTGTTCCTCGCCCTGCCGGTCGTCGCGCTGATCGCGCACGCCCTGGTCGAAGGGTCGCTCGTCCGGACGGCCGGAGCGCCTGCGGTCATGGCCGCGCTGTCGCTCAGTCTCTGGACCACCACGGTCAGCCTCGCCGTCACCGTCTCCGTCGGACTGCCGCTGGCCGTCGTGCTCGCCCGTCGCCGGTTCCGCGGCAAATGGCTGATCGAGGCGCTGGTCGACCTGCCGATCGTGCTGCCGCCGTCCGTCGCCGGCCTCGCGCTGCTGCTCGCGTTCGGCCGGCGCGGTCTGCTGGGCGACTCGCTGGAGCTGGTTGGCCTCTCGATCCCGTTCACCACGCTTGCGGTGATCCTCGCCCAGGTGTTCGTGTCGGCGCCGTTCTTCGTCCGCTCGGCGCGCGCCGGCATCGCCGGCGTCGACCGCGACCTCGAGGACGCCGCCAGAGTGGACGGGGCGTCGGAGCCGCACCTGTTCCGCCATGTCACGGTGCCGCTGGCCGGTGCCGCGCTGGGTGCCGGGCTCGTCATGAGCTGGGCGCGGTCGCTGGGTGAGTTCGGCGCGACGATCATGTTCGCGGGCAACATCACCGGCCGCACGCAGACGCTGCCCCTGGTCGTATACGCGGAGTTCGGCGCCGGCGACCTGGACGCCTCGATCGCCGCTGCCGTCATCCTGGTGCTGGCCGCGCTGGGCGTGCTGGTCGCCGTGCGTCTGTCCCACGGGGGTCGGGTGCTCGACCTCCGGGGTGGCGGCTGACGCACCCCGAAGGTCGACGTAGCGTCCGGCGACGGAGCCCCGAGCCTCAGTGCTCGATATCGCGCCGGCGCATGCCCCACGCCCCGATCGCGAGGCCGCCCGCCGCGAACCCGAGGCAGGCGATTACCCCGGCGGCGTCCCATTGTCCGGCCATCGGCTGGCCGAAGTGCGTGGTCAGGGAAAGCTGGTGGACCCAGTCGGGCAGGCCCAGCGGCGGTGCCAGGAGGCCCACCAGGTAGGTCGCCACGACCAGCAGCGCGACGATCTCGGCAGCGAGCGACGCCCGCCACAGGCCGCCGATCGCGACGCCGATTCCGATCAGTGCGGCGGCGTACAGCCCGAGCGACACCGACCCGAGCATCGCATCGCCGGCAGACACGCCGCCGGACGTGGCACCCAGGCCGATCGACAGCGCGAACAGGGCCGTCATGACCACATCCGCGGCGAGCGCGGCGAGACCGCCGGCGAGCACCCACCTCGATCGCCGCATCGGCGTGGCCAGCATCTCCTCGAGCCGGCCGCCCGTCTCGTCCGACGCCCACTTGGACACGAACGTCGCGGCAGCGAAGCCGGCCACGATGTAGAACAGCTCGATGAACAGCTGGAGGAAGCCGCCCGCCGTCGTGAGGTCGAGGCCCGGGAAGGCCGTCCGCAGAACGTTCAGGAGGTTTGTGTCGCTGGCGAGCTGGTCTGACATCTGGCCCACGAGCGACGTGAGCATGATGCCGAACACACCGAGCCCGAGACCCCACGCCAGCGCGCGCGGCAGCTGGTCGCCGAACGCCCGGCTGAAGGGGCCTCGGACCCCGAGCACGGCGTCCGGGAGGGTGGGCAGCCCGAGGCCCGCGGTGATGCCCATGTCGCGGCGGGCGAACACCTCGACGCCGATCGCGAGCAACACGACAGCAGCGATGCCCACGAGCGCCAGCCCGGCCCAGTCGTACTCACCGGCCAGGGGGACGTGGTTGGCCGTCCAGCCGAACGGGCTCAGCGCGGTCAGCGGGTCGAGATGCAGGCCGTTCACGGACCAGGCGACGGCCAGCGCGATCGCGGCCACGCCCGCGGATCCGGACCTCCCCAGGATCGGACCGAGCGCGAGCGCCAGGCCACCGAAGAACAGGGCGGTGAAGCCAAGCCACAGGGCGTACCCGATCGTCGCCGAAAGGGGCAGCGGGTCGCCGAGATCCGCATTGCCGTAGGTGTTCGAGCTGATCGTCAGCATGACCGCCATGAACGCCAGCGCCAGCACCAGGCCCGTGATGTGCGCGGCGAGCTTCTCGAGCGCGATCCGGCGCTTGCCGAACGGGGCTGCCGCCACGATGTCGAGGCTGCCCCGGCCCGCCTCGCCGGCGAGCGTCCCCGACAGGGCGAGGATCGACCACAGCGACGTCAGCAGGACGAACACGAGCCCGTACTTCCAGGCCAGGTAGCCACCGAAGGTGCCGAGGCCCACCGGCTTGCCGAAGAAGTCGACCATCTGCGGCGGCATGCCGCCGATCAGCTGGTCGATCTCCAGGCGGGATGCGGGCGTCGGAAAGACGCTCGGGATCGCGGCGCCCATCGCCAGCGAGAGCCCACCCAGGAGCCCCGCCGCGATGATGAACGCAAGCCGCGAGTCGCGGAGCGCCTTGGCGTAGATGCTGCCCAGGCCGTAGATGCGGCTGAGGCCGGTCGGGCGGATGAGGGCCGTGGTGGCCTGGGCGGTCATCACGCCACCTCCGGCGTGGGCTGGGTGCCGTACTGGGCGAGGAATGTCTCCTCGAGACTGGGCTCACGGCTCACGAAGTCGAGCAGCTCGTGACGGGCAGCGGCCTGCACGACCGGGGTGATCGCGCCCGACACGCGAAGCCGCAGCACATGGTCCTCGGCGACCACGTCGGATACCCCGGGCAGCGCCGCGAACTCGGCCTCAGGCACGGGACCCGCGAAGCGCAGCTCCACCTGGTGGTGGGCGAGGTCGCGCAACGCCTCCACCTGGTCGACCTTGACCAGCCGGCCCTCGCGGATGATCGCCACCCGGTTGCAGGTGCGCTCCACCTCGGACAGGATGTGGCTCGAGAGGAACACCGTGCGGCCCTCGGCCTTGGCCTCGCGGACCAGCGCGTAGAACGACTGCTGGACCAGCGGGTCGAGGCCCGAGGTGGGCTCATCGAGGATGAGCAGCTCGGGGCGATGCTGGAGCGCGATCACGAGGCCGATCTTCTGCTTGTTGCCCTTGGACAGCTCCTTGAACCGCCGCGACGGGTCGATCTCGAAGCGCTCGATGAGCGACGCCTGATAGGCCCGGTCGACGCCGCCGCGGAGGTTGGCGAAGTAGGTGAGCGTCTGGCCTCCGGTGAGCCGGTCGTACAGGGTGAACTCACCAGGGATGTAGCCGACGCGGCGGTGGATGGCCACCGGGTCCGCGCTCGACTCGATCCCGAACACCAGGGCCCTGCCGCTGGTCGGCCGGATCAGGTCGAGGACCGTGCGGATCGTGGTCGTCTTGCCGGCCCCGTTGGGCCCGAGAAAGCCGAACACCTCACCCTGCTCGACGGCGAGGTCGACATCGATGATCCCGCGCTGGGTGCCATAGGTCTTGGTGAGCTGCTCGGTCTGGATGATCGTGGGCATGGGGTCCGAGTCCTTGCTTCGGTGGTGTCCGGTCAGGCGAACCAGAGACGGAGCGTCTCGTCGTCGACGATGGTGAGCGAACCGGGTGCCGCGCCCAGGATCCGCTCGTAGGCATCCGCATAGGATCTGAACGTGCGCTCGACCGTCTCGAGCGGGATGGCATCCGCCTGGCGGGCGAGGAACAGGTCGCCCGCGGCCCCCTGCGCGCCCTGGAGCACGGACACCAGGACCTGTGCGGCACCATCGGGCGAGGACGCGTCGAACAGGCCCTCGCGGCAACCCTGGCCGATGATCTCCACCAGGATCGGGGTCAACCGGCGGGCCACGCCCCGGCGCAGCTTCTCGCGCACGATCGCGTTGTCATCCGAGAGCCACACCTTGAGCAGCTCCAGCATCAGCTCGCGCCGCTCGTTCTTCCATCCGGCGATACCGGTGAAGACGGCGGTGAGCTTGTCGACGGCGGAGCGGTCGGGGTCGGCCATGACCTGCTCGGCGATGGTCATGCCGACGGTCAGCAGGCGCTCCATCACCGCGTCCAGCAGCGCGCCCTTGGAATCGAAGTAGTGGTAGAAGGCTCCGCGGGACGCACCCAGCTCGTCGAGCACGTCCTGGACGCTCATCTGCGTGTAGCCCTTGGTCTGGATCAGGTGTGTCGCCGCGTCAACGAAGGCATCTCGCCGGATGTCCCGGGCAACGGTGGCGGCGGCCGTACGTGCCATTTGACGATCGCTCCCAGCCTCGACCGACCGACAGTCGGTCTGTTCTCGATCCGCATGCTACACCTGCCCTGCAAGGGGTGCGGAGTGGCTCGCGCATGCCGTCGAAGCGGTTCGTGAAGGGCGGTTCGGAGCGTGCCCCGGTTCAGGCGGTCGGCCGTTCCTCCGGCTCCCGATCGTGGTCGTCGGTGCCATCCGGTGCCGCGGCCCGACCGCCAGCCGGTGCCGCACCCTGACCGCCGTCCGGGGGCGGCCCCGCGGCGCCATCCGAGACGGACTCGTCGGTGCTCGCCGGTTCGGGAGCGCCATCCTCAACCGGCGAATCGCCCGCAGGGGGCGCGGCCTGCGCGTCCGGGTCGACCGGGATCAGCCGGTCCGCGAGGCGATCCGCCTCGTCGTGCTCCACGAGCACTGTGACTCGATCGCCCACCTGCAGAACGGTGGCTTCGGTGGGGGAGAACGTCAGGCCCTCGCGACGGATCATGATCGGGAGCGCCAGCGCCGGCCAGGGCAAGGAGGCAAGGCGAGCGCCGACCGGTGGGTCGGACGTCGTGAACTCGAGATCCACGATTCGGAAGCTGCGCAGCCACGAGGGTCCAGGCGCTGCCGCCCCTGTGTCATCGGGACCCGGCGCTGTTCCGGCGGCGTTACCCGTCGCCGCGCCGCCTGACGCAGGGACCATCGGTCGCCGGCCCTCGCCGCTCCCGGCGGAGGTGTAGCTGCGCAGCAGGTCGCGATGGGTGAGCCACCCGATCACGCGCCCATCGTCTCCGGCGAGCACCGGCAGACCGGCCGCACCGTGGGCCAGCAGCTGCACCATTGCCTGCTCGAGCGTGTCGTCTGCGCGAACCGCCGGCACGTGCTGGGCGAGGTCGCCGGCGGTGGCGTCCAGCGCGTTGGCGCGCATTTGATCCTCGGCCGCGTCGGTGGTGACGATGCCGCTGTACTCGCCCGAAGCGTCGACCACGGGCAACGCCTCGACGCCTTCGACCACCAGTCGGTCCACGACCTCGGTCAGGCTCGCGTCGGTCCGGAGTGGCACGGGGACGGGCCGCATTGCCTCGCGGACCGTGAGCAGGCTCATCAGGCTCGCCGACCGACCGCGCAACACGTCGATGCCGCGCCGCCGGAGCTTGAGGGTGTAGATCGTGTCTCGCGCGATGACGGACGACAGGCCGGCAGAGACGGCGATCGCGGTCATCATCGGCAGGATGATCTGGTAGTCCCCGGTCAGCTCGAACAGGATCAGGACCGAGGTGATCGGCGCGTGGGCGGCCGCCGCGAACACGGCACCCATCCCCACCAGGCCGTAGGCGCCGGCGGGAGCCACCTGACCCGGGAAGGCTGCATTTGCGACCAGACCGAACGCCGTGCCCAGCATGCCGCCCATGTACATCGAAGGGGCGAAGACGCCGCCGGACCCGCCGATCCCGATCGTGAGGCTTGTGGCCACGAGCTTGCCGACCAGGAGCAGCGCCAGCAGCTGGAGCGAGTCCTGGCCGCCGATGGCCTGCTCCAGCGGCGCATACCCCACCCCGTACAGCTGGGGCAGGGCGAGCAGCAGCAGGCCGAGCGCGAACCCGCCTACGATCGGCCGCGCCCACTCTGGGCGCGGGCTCCAGAGGCGATCGATGACGTCCTCCAGGCCGTACAGGGACCGCACGAAGGCGATGCCGACCAGCGCGGCGACCAGGCCCAGCAGCGCGTACAGCGGGTACTCCCCGAAGTTGACGATCGTGAACGGCGGCAGGGGCAGGAACGACGACGAGCCGAATGCCGCCCGGCTGATCACGTCGGCGGTCACCGAGGCCAGCACGACCGAGCCGAAGGAGCGGACCTCGAAGTCGCGCAGGATCAGCTCGAGAGCGAAGAACACGCCCGCGATCGGGGCGTTGAACGTTGCCGAGATGCCGCCCGCCGCGCCGCAGGCGACGAGCAGCCGAAGGTTCGACTCGCCGACGCGGAGCCACTGACCGATCGCTGATCCCAGGGCCGAGCCGATCTGCACGATCGGCCCTTCCCGCCCGACCGAGCCGCCGGATCCCAGGCAGATCGCCGACGCGAGCGATTTCACGACGGCGACCCGTGGCCGGATCCGGCCACCCTGCTCGGCGACCGCGAGCATCACCTCGGGCACGCCGTGGCCGCGCGCCTCACGTGCGAACCGGTCGATCAGCGGTCCGTAAAGCAGGCCACCGACGGCGGGAACGAGCACGATGAACCACACGCCGAGCCAGGGGAACGCAGGATGGACCGGGCGGCTGATGGCGCCATAGTCGGACTGACCCGTGAACAGATAGGTGAACGTTCCGATCAGCCAGCGGAAGGCGATGGCCCCGAGCCCCGCCCCGAACCCCGTGATCAGCGCGAGCCCGACCAGCCCCGCCGGCCCGCGCTGCACCGCGTCGCGGGTGCGTGCGAGCCGGCCTCCGTGGATCCTGAGCCAGCCCGGCCAGCCGGTGCCCGGCCTGATCGAGCCGCCTGCCATCATCAGCGCCCGATCGATCGGGCGAGATTCACGGCGGTCGTCGGATGCGGCACGCTCCCAGCATATCCGAACATGCTTGCCAGGGGGCTACCATCGGCCACGACCTGCCGGATCGAATCTGCCCGCTCTCGGCTTCCGCGCCCGCGGGATGGGGTAGCGTCAATCGTGCATGGACCGACGCTGGCTCATCCTGTCCGCCGTCTCGGTCGGGACGTTCATGGCGACGCTCGACGGCAGCATCGTCAACATCTCGCTGCCCAGCATCCAGGCGGCGTTCAGGATCGACCTCGCCGTCGTCGAGTGGGTTTCGATCGCCTACCTGGTGGTCGTCGGGAGCGTGCTCCTCCCGTTCGGACGCCTGGGCGAGGTCCTCACCTTCCGTCGCGTCTATCTCAGCGGGTTCGCGTTGTTCACCGTCGCCAGCGTCCTGTGCGGTGCGGCGCCCGGACCCGGCGTCCTGATCGGCTTCCGCGTCGTCCAGGGCATCGGCGCCGGCATGCTCCAGGCGATGGGCCCGGCGATCGTGGCCCGGACGTTCGGACCCGGCGAGCGAGGCAAGGCGCTTGGTCTGAACGCGATCAGCGTCTCGCTCGGGCTGACGCTGGGTCCCGTGCTGGGTGGCGTGCTGACCGAGCTCGCCACCTGGCGGGCCGTGTTCTTCGTCAATCTCCCGATCGGGATGTTCGCCATCCTGTGGGCGATGCGCGTGCTGCCCGACGAGCGGCGATCGACCGGCCAGACCTTCGACATCCCGGGCGCGATCCTGTCGGGGACCGCCCTCCTGACCCTGCTGCTCGCCCTCACCCAGGGCGAATTGCTGGGTTGGACGAGCCCGCTGATCGTGGCATTGCTCCTGACGTTCGTGGTGACCGCCGGCCTGTTCCTGTGGGTCGAGCAGCATGCAGCCCAGCCGATGATCGACCTGCGACTGTTCGCGATCCGCGGCTTCTCGGCCGGCAACGCGAGCGTGGTGATCGCCTTCGCCGGGCTGTTCACGGCGACGTTCCTGCTGCCGTTCCTGCTCGAGAACGGCGCCGGCTATGCCCCCATCGAGGCGGGCCTGCTGCTCACGCCGGTGCCGATCATCGGCGCCCTCGTGGGACCGTTCAGCGGCTCATTGTCGGATCGGATCGGGTCGAGGGTGCCTGCGAGCATCGGGATCGCGGTGATGGCGATCGGGCTGCTCAGCCTCTCCCAGCTCGAGCCCGGGTTCGGTCCGCCGGACCTGATCTGGAGGCTCGCCCTCGTCGGGCTGGGGCAGGGGCTGTTCATGCCCCCCAACTCGAGCGCCGTCCTGGGCTCGGTGCCTCGCCCGCGGATCGGGACGGCGTCTGGGACGCTTGCCCAGATGCGGATCGACGGCCAGGCCCTGGGGATCGCCGCCAGTGGGGCGATCGTCGCGGCGCGGCTGCCCGTGCACCTCGCCGAGCTGTCCGGGATGAACCCGGCCGAGGCGTCGGCACGCGCCCTGGCGCTCGGGATCCGCGACGCGTTCATCGTCGCGGGGCTCGTGTGCGGCATCGGGATCGCCACCAGCCTCGTTCGCGGGGATCGGCCGGAGGAGCGAGGCACCCGACAGGGTCAGGAAGGGCCCTTGGGCGATAGGTAGTCATGGCCCGGGGCCTCGATGTCGCGGTCGTCGATGGACCAGTCGAGGTTGGTGACCACCGCGACCACGCCAGGGACCATCTCCGCCATGTGCTCCACGATCGCGGCGGTGGATCGCCGCCCGACGCTGCCGCGGATCGTGGCGACGCCGTCGGTGACCTCCACCGTGAACTGGCTGGGATCGAGCCACAGCGCGCGGAGCAGGACATCGCTCCGGATCGTCTCCGCCAGCTCCTCGTCGGATCGGGCGAACGTGCGAACGACGTCGGCGCGGGTGACGATCCCGATCAGGTGGCCGGCCTCGGTCACGGGCAGGCGGTTCACCTGCCTCTGAACCATCAGCGCGGCGGCCGCCCCGACCGACTGGGAGGCGTCGATCGTGATCGCGGGCGAGGTCATCGCATCGCCGGCGGTGCGCGCCTCGGCCTTGGCCAGGAGATGACGCGTCTCGGTGGACTCGCCGAACAGGCGCGCAAGTGGGCGGTGATGGATGGAGCCCGGTTGCTGCTCCTTGACCAGCAGGTCACCCTCGGAGATCACACCGATCACCTGTCCAGCCTCGTTGACGACCGGCAGGCCGCTGATCCGGTGATCGATCAGCTGTCGAGCCACGTCCTTGAGCGGCGTATCCGGCTTGACCGCCAGGACCGCCCGGGTCATCACGTCGCGCACGGTCTCCATCGACACGTCCTCCTCGTGAGTCCTGACGAGATCCTACTCGGTCGGCGAGGATCCCCGAACCACCATTGATCCGATGCCGAGCGGATGGCGATCGACGCCGCGGGAGGTACCCGCTCCCGCCAATGGACGCTCCTGCGGCCCGGGACCAGAGCGCGCATCATACGCGAGCCAAGCTGCCACATCGATCGACTCGGGAGGACGACCATGGCACGGGACGAAGACCGACTGGCACGCGCGCGGCAGGAGCCCATCGTGGGCGGGCTGCCGGACGTCCCGGGGATCGTGGCCGCGATCCAGCTCACGCCCGGCCTGGGTACCCACCTGCGCGGTCTGGCCGACGAGCTCCTGGTCCACGACTATCCGGGCGCCACCATCAATCGCGCCGAGCGCGAGATGATCGCGACGGCGGTCTCCGCGGCCAACGACTGCTTCTTCTGCATGGACTCGCACGGCGCGCATGCCAACGCGCTGCTCGAGCGCCTTGGGCTGGAGGATCTGTCGCCGGTCATCGACGAGCTCAAGGTTGGCGCCTCGACCGGCCTGGGCCCGAAGATGCGTGCGCTGGTCGCCCTCGCCAGGATCGTCGGTGGCGACGCGCGAGAGCTCACCGACGCGGACGTTGCCGCCGCGACTGCTGCCGGTGCCACGGATGCGGATGTACAGCTGGCGGTGCTCATCGCGGCCGGCTTCTCGATGTACAACCGGATGGTGGAGGGGTTCCGCGCCAGGACCGCGCCCAGCGTGGACGTCTATCGTGCCCGTGCCCGCGAGATCGCCGACCACGGGTACGGCATGCCGCCGGCCGCCGCCGCGACCAGCTGAGCCGCCGGCCGCCGCCGCGCCGAGCGGCCGGCCGCCGGGTCCGTCGCCGCCCGGGGCGCACCCGTCAGCCCGCGAGCGCATACTCGGCGACCATATCCGCGATCCAGAGCAGCAGCGCGAGCATCGAACCGAGCCAGATCAGGGCGACCACCGACAGGCTGATCCGCGCGAGCCGACGTGATGGCAGCATCCACACGCTCGCCCGGTCCAGGCTCGCCATCCGCCACACCGCCGCGACCGCGAGCCCCGTGTAGATCGTGATGCTGACGATCACGATCCCGGGAAGGGGGATCGCCGCCAGCACGCTGGCCGCGAGTGCCATCCCACCCGTGATCCAGGGCAGCGCTCGCCGGTAGGGGACCGTCCGGCTGCCCGGAACCCGTGGCGCGCGCCGCATGGCCAGACCCAGGCCGAACAGGTACAACACCACCAGCGCTGCGAGGAGGACGGCAAGTCCCATGCCGCCATTCTGGCGGACCGTGCGCACGACCCGCTTCCCATGAGACCTCTCGCCGGGTGAGGGGGGCGGTCCGATGCAGCCGGGACCGCGCCGGTCAGGCTGGGGCGCCAGCCGCATGTGCAGCAACGAGAGGGGGTTGTCGCACATGTTGCCGTCCGGATCTCCGCGGAGCAGGCCGCGCGCTGGGCCCGTGACTGGACTACTCCAGCCAGCCGATCCCGTGCTCCTCGGAGAGCCTCTCGAACAGGTCGTCGTCCAGCAGGCCGGCATCCTTCGCCTGTGTCACAGCATCAACCACCGGTCGAGGCCGCCCGGCACGGCCAGGAACAGGTAGCGCGATCGCGTCCGGAGCGGGTTGCGGATGGCGTGCGGCAGGTTCTTCGGCAGGCGACCTACGCCACCGCCTCGAGGGTCGCCGTCCGATCGGTGAGCCGGACCTCCAGCGCGCCCTCGAGGACGTAGGCGATCTCGTCCTCCCGGCGATGCACGTGAAGCCGGTTGCCGTCGCCCGGCTCGAAGGCCGGCTCGAAGATGTAGATCGAACATCC
Source organism: uncultured Chloroflexia bacterium (assembly GCA_963713095.1). Lineage (GTDB taxonomy): Bacteria > Chloroflexota > Limnocylindria > Limnocylindrales > CSP1-4 > CAIXZV01. The sequence continues at coordinate 888,104 of CAVQKK010000001.1, read as the reverse complement.
CGACTGGTCGCTCGTCAGCCGGTGGGTGATGGACAGGAAGTCGAGGACCCGTCCCGAGCCGGCGGGCAGCAGGATGGGCTCGGGTGTGCCCTCGTTCCGGGGTACCGGCCCGCCCTCGTCCTGATCAGCCACGTCCGTGGTCTGTGCCCCTACGGCGCGGTTGGCAGGGTCACGTTCGTGGGCGCCGGGCACGCAACGCCGGTCGCCGTATGACAGTCGTAGCCATGGGGGTTCTTGGCCAGGTACTGCTGGTGGTAGTCCTCGGCGAAGTAGAGTTCGGGCGCCTCGCGGATCTCGGTCGTGATCGCGCCATAGCCCGCCCTGGCCAGCTCGGCCGCGTACATCTCGCGTGACGACGTCGCCGCGGCCAGCTGCGCGTCGCCGTGGGCGAAGATTGCGGACCGGTACTGGGTGCCTACGTCGTTGCCCTGACGGTAGCCCTGGGTCGGATCGTGCGACTCCCAGAACACCTTGAGCAGCTGTTCGTAGGGCACGACCGCGGGATCGAACACCACCCGTACGACCTCCGCATGGCCGGTGTGCCCGGTGCACGTCTCGCGGTAGGTCGGGTTGGGCGTGGCGCCGCCCTGGTAGCCGACGGCCGTGACCCACACCCCCGGGATCGACCAGAACTTCTTCTCGGCGCCCCAGAAGCAGCCCATGGCGAAGTCCGCGACCTCGGACCCGTCGGGGTAGGGGGGTGTCAGCGAGCGGCCGTTCGTGAAGTGGGTGCCGGGCGTCACGATCGCCTCGGAGCGACCGGGGAGAAACTCCTCGGGACGCGGCATGGACGGCTTGTGGAACAGGAACTGCATCGGGACCTCCGTGTGATCCCAGTCTATGCACGATGGGTGACGGCGCCGTGACGTCGCGGGCGTGGTCAGGCGCCGCCCAACTTCGCCGACGGTCGCTCGCGCTCATCGCCGTCGGCTGTGAAGAACGGCAGCGCCTCCCAGCCGAGCATCCCCGCGAGCGCGTTCGCGGGCACCTGGGCGATCCGCGTGTTGTACCGATACACCTGGTCGTTATAGAGCTCACGCCGATCGGCGATGAGGTCCTCGAGCCGGGCGATCTCGGCCTGGAGCGCGGCCACATTGCCGGCGGACTTGACCTCGGGGTAACGCTCCACCACGGCGAACAGGTGCCGGACCGCGGTCGAGGTGGCGTCGCTGGTCGCGGCCTGACGCGGGATGGGATCGTGTTCCGAGTACGCCGACCGGCGCTCGGTCACCTCGGTCAGCACGTCCTGCTCATAGGCCATGACGTCGCGCACGGCCTCAACCAGGTTGGGCAGCTCGTCGTAGCGCTGCTTGAGCGCGACATCCACGTTCGCCCACGCCTTCGAGATCCGGTTGCGGAGGGCGACAACCTGGTTGTAGGTGCCGACGGCCAGGAAGCCGACGATGACGAGGACGAGGACGACGGCGAACAGGGCGGCGACCGACGCGGGCGTCATGGCCTGGTCATGATCGGGCACCGACGGCGCGGGCGTGACCTCATCGCGCGGCCACGATCACCGCGCCGGCCACGGCCGACCCGATGGCCAGCAAGGCCCCGAGCAGCCCGAGCAGGAACCGGTCCTGCGCCCTGGCTACCGCTTCGGTGGGTGATCCCGTCGCGATCAGCAGCGACACATCCGGCGCCGACGCCAGCACCAGGTCGTCGGGTCCGATGTCGAACGTGTGCCCGATCTTCGCCGCCTCGTCGGGCGTCGCGAGCGTCTCCGAGTGCGCCCCCGGATCCAGGTCGGGAGCTCGAACGGGCCGTCCGATGCCGAACCCCTCGATGGCGGCATTGCCCCATGCCTGCTCGGGAGTCAGCAGCTCCCCTGCGGCCCGTGCCTCGGCCACCTCCGCTGCCACGGTCGGGTCCTGGAGGCCTGTGAGCGGATCGTCGTACCGGTCGAGACGGTCGGCACCCGACGGATCCTCGAGTCGCGAGAACGGCCTTGCGGCCCCCAGCACCGTGATCACGTCGCCTGGCTCGAGCCGGGCCTCCCGGTAGCGACGTCGCCCGCCGTCCGTCGAGCGGCCCGGTCCGTCGACGTCCAGGCTCGGATCTGGCGGGTGCACGGTGAGCAGCGCTGCAATCGCCGCCTCGCGATCGACGGGCCCGGCGGCCGGGACCACCGCCTCGTGGCGCAGCGCGAGGCCCGGCGGCGGATCGCCGAACACGCTCGTCTGCTCGTCGAACCGGTCCGGAGCATCGATCCGGGCTCCGCCCGGAAAGACCCTGATCGTCCCGGTTGCGTCGCGAACCTGGAAGCCGATCGCCCGCTCCTCGTTCAGCAGCCGCGTCTCGTCGCGGTCGCTCGACGTCACCCGCGACCGGTACCAGACACAGTCCACGCCCTGGAGCGGGGACACGAGGAGGACTTCGGCGGGCTCGATCGTCCCGGTGACCCGGACCTCGCCGGCCGCCAGGGTGGCGATCCGCGAAGTGGACGTGTCGCCGATCCGGCCAGCCGTTCGGTAGCCGCCGAATCCCCGCCACAGCAGGAGCAGCCCGCCACCGATGCCCGCCGCGCACGCGACCAGCAGGAACAGGGTGTCTTCGCTCATCGACGGATCACCGGCGGACGCCTCGGGGCCGTGTGCCCGTCAGCGGCCGTCCCCAGCCTGTCCCCGACGGATGGCGACCGCCATCAGGCCCAGCCCGAGGGCGATGACGACGACCGGCCACACGAGGCTCCAGTCGATGCTCACATAGCGGTCGACCAGGAACCAGGCTCCGAGGAGGATCAGGACCGCCCCGACCACGATCCCGGCGTTGCGGCTGCTCGACGGGGGTGTCCAGCCCTGCGCCGCGGGCGGGGGTGACGGCCACCTACCGGAAGGAGGCGGGGCACCACCCTGGGCCCATCCGCCGGGCTGGGTCCACCCGCCGCCCTGACCGGGCTGGGTCCACCCGCCGCCGTTCCAGGAGCCACCCGGCGCGCCGCCGGCCGGGCGCTGTGGCGTCCAGCCGGGTGGAGGCAGCGGGACGACGATCATCATCACGATGTAGACGAGGACGAAGATCCCACCGGAGAAGATCGCCAGCAGAACCCACGCCAGCCGAACCAGGGATGGATCGATGTTGAGCCATACCGCCAGCCCGCCGGCGACCCCGGCGATGACGCGGTCGGTGGGGGATCGATACAGGTGGTCAGTCACATCCGGACTCCGGGTTGAGGTTGATGGCGCCGAGGTTGGCGCTGGTGTTGAGCTCGATGCGGTTCGCGCTGAGGTCCGGGACCTCGTTGGTCCACACGTTGCCGTTGCGGGTCAGGCCCTGCGAGCCGAAGTTGTCGGAGCCCAGCGGACTGTCGGATGCGTCGATCCGCAGCGCCACGCTGGCCGGGACGCACACGCTGATCGAACCGGCGTTCGCGGACAGGTTGCCGCTCAGGGCGCCGTCCGGCGTGGGCAGCGAGAGCGCGAGAGACCCGGCGTTGACGCTGGCGTTCACGCTGCGTGTCCCGACGGCCGTCGACAGGTCGACGTGCGCGTCGCCCGCGTTCACGGTCGCGTCGATGTCCGTGACCAGCATCCCCGCGAGATCGAGGCGCGCGGTCCCGGCGTTCACGGTCACCCCCAGCTGGATGCTCGGGTCTCGTGGCAGCGTGAGGCTCCATGACGAGCCGCCAGCGAGGTCGAACCCATGGCGGTCCGGCGACCGCACCGACAGGCGACCCTCGGCGGCCGTGATGTCGGGTGGTGTGCCGTCGCCCGAGGTGCCCGACACCTGCCATCCGCTGCCGGGACCCGACGCCGCCGTGAGCTCGCCGCAGTTCAGGTCAAGGGTCACCTGGGCCGAGCTGCCGAGCGTTCCGGACCGGGCCGTGAATGCCTCGCCAGTCCCGAACCCACCGCCGAAGCCGCAGGTGCCGAGGCCGGCCACCGGGCCGAACCCGACCGCCAGGGCGCTGCCGCCCATCAGCCCGAACGTGAGCGCGACCAGCACGCCGCCCACGAACGCAGCCCGCGTTCGCTGCAGCACCAGCCCGAGGCCGATACCGATCAGGATCAGGGGCCACAGCTCCCACGCGCGACGAACCGTCCCCGGATCGACGAGCCCGCCACGCACCGCCAGCGGCACCAGGCCGACCATGATGAAGAACAGCCCCCAGCCGAGGACACCCCGGTTGACGCGCATCCCAACCCTCCCGACCGCGAAGCCGCGCATGCTGACGGTGCGACACGGCGAGCTGGACGGGCCGCCGTCGTCGGCCGACCATCGCTGCCGCCGGTCCGGACCATGATCGCCGGTCGTCGCAAGCCGCCAAGGGGCCAACAGCACGAACGGGGACTGCCGTCCGGCGCTCCTCGCTCGGTCCGATCGTCGCGCCCAGCCCCGGGCCCGCTCAATTCGGTAGCCTGCGGGCAGCGTCCGCCGGCAGCTCGGCGGGTCTGGAGGTCTGATGCCCCACAGCAGGCACGCGTCCGTCCGTCCGGCGGTCCCGCGTGGCCGGTTCGATGCCGTCCTGTTCGACCTTGATGGCGTCCTGGTCGACACGGAGCCGTGGTGGAACGACGCCCGCATCGCATTCGCACGCGCGCACGGTCGTTCCTGGGGCGAGCTGGATCAACGGGCCGTGATGGGCGGCAACTCGCGGCAATGGGCGGCGACGATGCGCCACCGCCTGCATCTTCCGGGGCTCACCCTCGACGAGATCCAGGACGCGGTCGTGAGCGGCATGGTGGCTCGCTACCGCTCTGATCCGCCGCCGGTGATCGACGCTGCGCTCGAGGCTGTCCGACGGATCGCCAGGGGGCGGCCGGTCGCCATCGCCTCGTCCGGCCATCGCGACGTCATCGACGCCGCGATCGAGGCGACCGGCCTGCACGGGGTGTTCGCAGCGATCGTTTCCTCGGACGAGGTCAGGCACGGCAAGCCGGCACCGGACGTGTACCTCCTCGCCGCGTCTCGTCTCGGCGTGTCGGCCGAGCGCTGCCTCGTCGTCGAGGACTCGCTCAACGGCGTGCTCGCCGGAAAGGCAGCGGGGATGTTCGTGGTGCTGGTGCCGATCGACAGCGTTCCGCCACCGCCCGAGACACGCTCGATCGCGGATCTCGTCATCGACCGTCTGGCCGACCTCGACCCCGACGTGATCGCCCTGGACCCGGACGCCACCGCGCGCGTTCCGGGCTCACCGGCGCACTAGACTCGCTCCGTGGCACCGCCGCTGCTGGCAGATCCGGTCTACCGGCCGATCCGGGTCCGTATCGTGAGGCTCGTGTGCGCCTTCGCCGCGCGGGCGTACCTGCGACTCCGCGTGGAGGGCGCAGAGAGGTTCGCTCGCGGCCCGGCGATCTGCGTCTTCAACCACCTCAACTGGGTCGATCCACTGATCCTGCTCGCCATTCTGCCGCAACGCCCGGCCGTGGCGATGTTCGGGCCGCGAGAGGCGGACATGCGTCGAGGTGCACGCAACCGCCTGATCGTGTGGGCCGGCTTCGGGATCCCATACCGGCCCGCCAGGACGGACATGATCGAGACCACTCGCCGGGTGCAGCGGGTGCTCGACGAAGGATGGGTGATCGTGATCGCCGGGGAGGGGAGGATCCATCGTGGCGAAGGTGAGCTGCTCCCGCTCGCCGACGGGACCGCGTACTTCGCGCTCCGATCCGGGGTGCCGATCGTGCCGATCGCGATCAACGGGACCAGCTGGCTTGGCTTCCGTCGAGTCGTCCGCGTTCGCATCGGCGATCCGATCGCTTCCAGCGGCCGGCCCACCCGCGGGGCCGTCGAGGCGCTGAGCGCCCGCACCGCGAACGTGCTTCGCGGGATGGTCGCGGACTTCCCGGACCCGGCGCCACCCGGCCGGATCGGGCGCTGGCTGACGGAGCTGTTCAACGACTGGCCCGAAGGCAGCCGGCCCGAGCTGGGCTCCGGCGATGCTGCTGTCCTGGAGCACGGGCCCACGAGCTGACGCCCGGTTGTGGCATCCTGCTGGCATCACCGAAGTCTCTGGAGGACTCGTGGGAGCAACCGGCCTCTCGACCGACGCGAAGGAGTACCGTGCCAGGTTGCTCGACCAACCCGATCCTCAGATCGACTCGTGGGCGGCCGAGCTGATGCGGGACGTCTCGATCCGGCGGGGTGTGGTCCGCGTCGTGGATGACTTCCGTCGCGCAGCCGGGCTCAGTGAGAGGGAATTCGAACGAGTGTTCGCATCTGGTGGCGGACCGCCCGCGGCGATCGGCCGGGACGCGGAAGGCCGCCTGATGGTCCCGGCGATCACGCTGTGGGCACTCGTGCCGGGCATCCGTTCGCAGGTCGGGGACGCCCGCAACCGGCTGATCGAGTACCTGGTCGCCAACTTCAACGAGCTCGTCTACGTCTGAGCGTCCAGGTGACGCCGGCGTCGGGAGCCAGCCTGCACGGACGTCGCAACCAGTCCTGACCTCCGCCTCGGTCGTGGCGGCGCTGGACCGTGCTCGCCTCGCGATTCGGCTGGTGCACCCGTTCCCATCCATCCTGGATGGCGTGGTTGTGGCCCTGGTGGCCCTCGTGGCGGGTGGACCACTCAAGGTGGCGACAACCCTGGGTGTGTCGATGACGTTGCTGCAGTTCGCGATCGGCTCGCTCAACGACGTGGTCGATGCGCCCGCCGATGCCGGCCACAAGCCCGGCAAGCCGATACCGGAAGGCGCCATCTCCATTGGTGTCGCGCGGGTGGTGGTGGTCGCGACGGCGGTCCTCGGCATCGCTACCTCGCTGGTCGGGGGGCCTGCGCTGGTGGCACTCGCGGGGGCGGTTCTCGCGATCGGCGCCTGGTACGACCTGCGTGCCAAGGGCACCACGCTGTCCTGGCTGCCGTTGGCCATGGGGATCCCGTTGCTGCCGGTATTTGGCTGGTACGGCGCCAGCGGCTCGCTGCCGGCAGTGTTCGTCGTGCTCGTCCCGGCCGCGGCCAACGCGGGGACCGCGCTCGCGATCGCCAACTCGATCGTTGACACGGAACGGGACGAGGCTGTCGGCCGGGTATCGATTGCGCTGGCGCTGGGACCGCTCAAGGCCGGTCTGCTCGTGCTTGCGCTCCACGTCGTCGTGGTCGTGCTCGCGGTGGCCACCGCGGCCCTGCTCGACGCGCCGGCCGGGTGGATTGCGGCGATCGCAGTTGCGGCCGGGGCGCCGCTGACCGGTGCGTTCGTGGGTCTGGTGGCGGCGTTTCGCGGCGGCTCCGGGTGGCGAGAGCTTGCCTGGGAGATCCAGGCGATCGGGACCGGCCTGCTCGCCGTCGCGTGGCTGGGAGCGCTCAGCGCTGCGGGGAGCGCCTTGAGCCGGTGATCCTGCCTCCCGCAGGCACGTCCCGGACGGAGGCCGGAGCGTCGGGCGGGGGTCTTCGAGACGAAAGCGGACCGAGACGACCGGAGGCACCGGTGCGCGGACGCGCCCCCGGTCGTCCCGGTGGTCCAGCGCGGAAGGTACCCCTAACGGCACCGGAGGCCCGGTCGTTACCTTCTAGGTGAACGCGATCCAGCCTGATCTCGAGAGGATTGCCTGTTGACTGACTTGATCCGCCGCTTCCGGGGGCTTGGCGTCGCGCTCGTGGTGCTCGCGCTGTCCGCGGGCGCCGTGTTCGCCTCCGCGCCGCCTTTCGCTCCCTCGTCCCACGCGAACCCGGCCGCTCAACCGCCGAGCCACCTCGATGAGGGTCAGCTGCCTGAGGATCCCACCGAGGCCGCGGAGACCGAGGATCCCACCGATGCAGCCGAGACGGAGGCACCTGAGATCCCCGACGTGGCCGAGCCCACAGACCAACCCGAGGCGGACGCGACCGGCGCACCCCAGGACACGCACGGGGCGCTCGTCTCCGCTGCAGCCCAGATGGACACACCGGCCGGCTTCGCCAACCACGGTGCCTTCGTCTCGTGCGTGGCGCACATGAAGGACGCTACCCTTGCATCAATCGGCGATTGGTCGAGCGTGACGCCAGACACCTGCGCCGCAGCCAAGGCGTCGGCGAATGGCCAGGCGAAGTCGGACGCTGCCAGGGCCAAGGGCCAGGAGAAGGCGGCAGCCGCCAAGGCGAAGGCGCAGGAGAAGGCTGCGGCCGCCCGGGCCAAGGGCGCCGCCGGGCAGTCGCATCCCTGACCTGTCACGATTACCCGGGAGGCCCGGGCCGTCGACCAGAATCGCAAAGCCGGCGCAGATCGCGCCGGCTTTGACGTATCGAGCGGCCGGGGTTCCAGCCTCCGCGGGCCGCCTGGACCTAGCGATCCGCCCCTCCCGTGCGGATGACGGCGATCGCGTTCTCCAGCCGCAGCTTGGCGATCGTGAGGTACTTCGCCAGATTCGCCCGGTCCACCGGACCGATCGCCTCCAGCACGTCCGGAGCGCGTAGCACGCCCAGCAGCTCCTCGACGGCCTCGTTCAGCTGCTGCTTCGCTGCGACCAGGCTGTCGTCGCCGAGGGGCCGTGCGGCTCGGTGCTCATCCCAGCCGGCGTCGGGATCCGCGGGTGAGGGCACGAGGTCGACGGCCGCATCGGCCGGCGCCCCGGGCTCCTGGACGGCCCGCTGCGGGCGGCCCTCGATCCGCTCGCGCAGCTTGACGAGCGAGAGCTCGTTCCGGGCGACCTGATCTGCCAGTCGCTTCCGCTTCTTCGGGTCCCCGACCTTCATCAGCTCGTAGGCGTGAGACAGGGTGTCCTTACGCAAAGACACCAGCTCACGGACCTCGGACGGGGCGTCTGCGAGCCGCAGCCGGTTCTCGAGGTAGCCCTTGTCCTTGCCCAGCTTGTCGGCCAGCTTCCGGATGCTGTAGCCGTGGTCGCGGATCATGCGGTCGTACATGGCCGCTTCGTCGAGCGGCGAGATGTCCTCGCGCTGGAGGTTCTCGATGATCGAGATCTCGAGCGCCGTATCGTCGTCCATGTCTTCGACCAGCGCGGGGATCGTCGCGTGGCCGGCGATCTGCGACGCGCGCCAGCGGCGCTCGCCCGCGATCAGCTGGTAGCGTCCGCTGTCGAGCGGCCGGACGAGGATCGGCTGGAGGACGCCGTGCTCGCGGATCGACGCGGCAAGCTCCTCGAGCGTGGCCTGGTCGAATGCCAGTCGCGGCTGCTCGGGGTTGGAGTCAACGTGGTCGACCTCGATCACCTTCACGCCGGTCGACCGGCGGTTCATGTCCGGTGACAGCAGGCTGACGATCGCCGGCCCGAGCTCTCGCTCCTCTGACAGGCGGCGGGCGGCGGCTGCGCGGAAGTCAGGCCTGGCCAATCTCGATCACCTCCCGGGCGAGCTCGCGGTACGCGCGGGCGGCCTCCGAAGTCCCTGCATAGGACGTGATGGGTCGCCCGGCGAGAGGCGCCTCGCCAAGCTTCACCGTGTTGCGGATGATGGATCCGAAGACGTGGTGATCGCCCACCACGCGCAGCTCGTCGAGCATGTCCTTGGCCAGGTTCGTTCGCCCGTCGTAGAACGTCGGCAGCAGGCCGAGGATGCGCAGGTCACGGTTGAGCTTGAGCCGGATGGCGTTGATGACCTTGACCAGGTTGTTGAGGCCCTTCATCGCGTAGAACTGCGTCTGAACCGGGATGATGACACTCTCGGCGGCGACAAGGCCGTTCACCGTGAGCAGCCCGAGGTTGGGAGGGCAGTCGATCAGCACGTAGTCGTAGGCGGCGGTCGTATCGCGCATGGCCTCGCGCAGAATTGACTCGCGCCCAAGGGCCGTGAACAGCTCGCCCTCGGTGCTCGCGAGGTCGATGTGCGCCGGTGCCACGTCGATTCCCGAGGTCTCGGTCGCGAGGATCACCTCGGGCAGCGTCGCCCGCCCGTCCGCGAGCACGTCGGCCATCGACCGTTGCACGAGGTTGAGGTTGACGCCCACGCCCACGGTCAGGTTCGCCTGCGGGTCCATGTCGATGAGCAGGACCCTCAAGCCATCCTCGGCGAGGGCACCCGCGAGATTGATCGCGGTGGTCGTCTTCCCGACGCCTCCTTTCTGGTTGGCGATCGCGATCACGTGCGGCAAGGAGTCACCTCGAGCTGGCGGAGACGTCCCGGGCCGACGAGTTTGGGCGGTTCGTGGGGCCGCGACTCGTCGGTGGGAGTAGGGGAATGCTACCTCGCGCCCCGGCACGTCGGTCATCGAGGTTGTCCACACCGGCAGCGAGTTGTGCACCGTTCTGTGGATATCCGGGGGCCGTCGACGACGCGCGATGTCGCTGTCGTAGCAGACCGATAACGATTCGTTCATCCAGCGGCAACGTTCGGCGTCGCCGATGCCACCGTTGGCGGCTCGTCGCCAACCCGGGTCGCCAGAGGCCGGAGGTCGTTCCACGCCGCGGCCTATGATTGGTGGCACACCGTGTCTGCGCGGCGTCTTTGCGCACAGACATCAGCCGGTTGAAGCGGTGCCCGACCCGAGCCACGCCTGCAGGGAGCCCACGACGTGCCGACGAACGCGGATCGCATTGCCCGCCTCGAGCGCCTGCGTGCCGAGGCGCTCGAGGGTGGGGGACCGGTGCGCGTCGAGCGACAGCATGCCTGGGGGAAGCTGACCGCCCGGGAGCGGCTCGACCTGTTGCTCGACCCGGGCTCGTTCGTCGAGCTCGATGCCTTCGTGACTCACCGGGCGACGGAGTTCGGTCTCGACCGGCAGCATTTCCTGGGTGACGGGGTGGTCACGGGCCACGGGACGGTCGACGGCCGGCTGGTGTTCGTGTTCAGCCAGGACTTCACCGTGTTCGGCGGCTCGCTGTCCGAGGCCTATGCCGAGAAGATCTGCAAGGTCATGGACCTCGCGATGAAGGTCGGGGCTCCCGTCATCGGGCTCAACGACTCCGGCGGGGCGCGCATCCAGGAGGGCGTCGCATCGCTCGGCGGATACGCGGAGATCTTCCTGCGAAACGTGCTCGCGTCCGGCGTGGTGCCGCAGATCTCGGTGATCCTCGGGCCGTGCGCAGGGGGCGCGGTGTACTCACCGGCCATGACGGACTTCACGGTCATGGTCGAAGGGACGAGCTACATGTTCGTCACCGGTCCCAACGTCGTGAAGGCCGTGACTCACGAAGAGGTGGATTCGGAGGCGCTCGGCGGGGCCGGCGTGCACACGGGTCGAAGCGGGGTCGCCCACCTCGCGGCCAACGATGAAGCAGAGGCGATGGACCAGGTGCGACGCCTGCTCGCGCACCTGCCGCAGAACAACCTCGCGGACCCACCGCTCGCCACATCGAGCGATGCGCGCGACCGGATGGACCAGGAGCTCGACGCTGTCGTCCCCGACGAGCCGTCGCGGCCGTACGACATGCACGACGTCCTCCGGCACGTCGTCGACGATGGGGCGTTCCTCGAGATCCAGCCGACCTGGGCCGCCAACATCATGATCGGCTTCGCACGGCTCGGTGGCCGCCCGGTGGGAATCGTGGCCCAGCAGCCCGCTGTCCTCGCCGGTGCCCTGGACATCGACGCGTCGGTCAAGGCCGCGCGCTTCGTGCGGACCTGCGACGCGTTCAATGTGCCGCTCATCACGTTTGTCGACGTGCCCGGCTTCCTGCCAGGCGTGTCGCAGGAGCACGGCGGGATCATCCGCCACGGTGCGAAGCTGCTCTACGCGTACTGCGAGGCGACGGTGCCCAAGGTCACGGTCATCACCCGCAAGGCATACGGCGGTGCCTACGACGTCATGAGCAGCAAGCACATCCGTGGCGACCTCAACTTCGCGTGGCCCACCGCGGAGATCGCCGTCATGGGTGCCGAGGGTGCGGTCAACATCATCTTCAAGGACGCGATCGCCGGCGCCGAGGATCCGGCCGCGGAACGCCGGCGCCTGGTTGCGGAGTACGAGGCCGAGTTCTCCAACCCGTACATCGCTGCCGCGCGTGGCTACATCGACGAGGTGATCCTGCCGCGCGAGACGCGACCGCGGCTGATCCGCGCCCTTGAGATCCTTGCCGACAAGCGAGACTCCAACCCCAGGAAGAAGCATGGCAACATCCCGCTCTGACCCCGGACATCCGTCTTTGCGCAAAGACGCGGACCGCGCCCGGCGGACAGCCGGCTTCCGGCCGTGAGCGGGCGGCCGTTCCGACGCGTGTTGATCGCGAACCGAGGCGAGATCGCCGTGAGGATCATCCGCGCCTGCCATGAGCTCGGCGTCGAAGCCGTCGCCGTCTACAGCGATGCCGACGCGGAAGCGACCCATGTCCGGCTGGCCGATGTCGCGGTGCGGATCGGGCCGCCTCCGCCGGCCGACAGCTACCTGCGGATCGACACGATCGTACAGGCGGCGCTCGATACCGGTGCAGACGCCATTCACCCGGGGTACGGGTTCCTCGCGGAGCGGGCGGCGTTCGCCCGTGCTGTCGAGCAGGCGGGGATCATCTTCGTCGGCCCGCCGTCGGACGCGATCGCGGCGCTCGGCGACAAGCTCAACGCGCGACGCCTGGCGGCCCAGGTGGACGTACCGTCGGTGCCGGGCACGCTGGAGCCCGCGCCCGTCGATCGACCGGACCAGGTCGCCGAGATCGTCGCAACGGCCGAGCGAATCGGATTCCCGCTGCTGGTGAAAGCGGCAGCGGGCGGCGGCGGACGCGGGATGCGACGGGTCGACCAGCCGGAGGAGCTGCCGGCGGCGCTCGTGTCGGGTTCCCGCGAGGCAGCCTCGGCGTTTGGTGACGGATCCGTGTACCTGGAGAAGGAGGTCTTGCCGGCCCGCCACATCGAGGTTCAGCTGCTGGCCGATGCGCACGGGCACGTCGTGGCCCTCGGCGAACGCGACTGCTCGCTGCAGCGCCGGCACCAGAAGCTGGTGGAGGAGGCCCCGGCTCCCGGAATCTCCGAAGCGCAGCGGCGCCACCTGCATTCGCTCGCCGTGCGACTGGGCGAAGCCGCGGGCCTGCGCAACGCCGCAACCTGTGAGTTCCTCTACGACAGCCGAGGCGATTTCTGGTTCCTCGAGGTCAACACGCGGCTGCAGGTGGAGCACGGGGTGACCGAGCTCGTCGCCGGGGTTGACATCGTGACCGAGCAGCTCCGGATCGCCGCGGGCGAGCCGCTTCGACCCGAGGTGCTGGCGGCGGGAGAGCGAGCGGCCACGCCGGCGAGCCACGCGATCGAGGTCCGGATCTCCGCCGAGGATCCGTCCCGGGCGTTCGCGCCGACTCCGGGTCGCGTCGGCCGGTGGGTGATGGCGGCCGGGCCGGGCGTCCGCGTCGACACGGCGATCGAAGCCGGCGACCGTATTCCCCCTGACTATGACAACCTCATCGCCAAGCTGATGGTGCACGCCCAGGACCGGCCGGCGGCGATCGCCCGACTCCGCCGGGCCATCGACGAGACGGAGGTCGGCGGCGTGCAGACGACGCTTCCGTTCCACCACGAGGTCGTGCGCAGCGATGCGTTCCACCGCGGCGACCTGTCGACCGGCTGGGTCGATGAGCATTGGGACGGCGGCGCGGCGAGGCGAGCGGCGGTGCGACGGGCGCTGCTGGCGGCGGCCATCGCGGCGATCGAGGAGGCGAGCGGTGCCGACCCGGCCGGCTCGAGCGTCGCCGGGGCCGCGCCGGTCGAGGGCCCGTTCCCAAGCCGGTGGCGATCCGGAGGTCGGACCCAGGGAGTCGACCGATGGCCGATCTGAGCGCGGACCGGAGCACCCGCGATCGGCATGACGGACGCGACGCCGACGCCGAGCACCAGGTCGCGCCGGAGGCCACGGCGTCCGAGCTCCGGCCCATCGCCGAAGAGACAGCCCCCGACCAGGGAGGGGCCGCCGATGCCGATGCTCGGGCCGTCCGGGTGCGCACTGCACCGGCATCCACGCTCGGAGACGAGGCGCCGTTGCGCCTGTCGCCGGTGCCTGACGCCCTGCGGATGACGAATCCGACGATCGGCGTGGGCCCGCTCGGCGGCGCGGTCCTCGGCGGTGATCCGGTCGAGGTGGAGCCGACGTCCACGCGTGTCCTTGCGCAAAGACGGCTCCTCCTCGATGGCAAGCCGATCAGCTTGGGGCTGGAGCCGAAGGGTCACGGCCGCCACGTACTGCTCGAGTCGGAGTCCAGGACCGGCGTCGTCCTCGAGCCGGGGCACACCGAGAATGGAGGCGTCCGCCGTCGGGAGGTCCTCGTCGACGGCTTTCGCTTCGAGGTCGACGTCGAGTCTGAGCGGATCGCCGCCCTCCGGGAGCGGGCCAGCCGCGGCCGTGCCGCGAGCGCTCACAGCGGCCCGTTGGAGATCCGGGCGATCATCCCGGGTCGTGTCGTGTCCGTCTCGATTGCGCCCGGTGACGAGGTCACGGCCGGTCAGCAGCTGCTGGCCGTCGAGGCGATGAAGATGCAGAACGAGCTTCGGGCGCCGCGCGACGGCGCCGTCGAGCGCGTCGCGGTGAGCCCCGGCATGACCATCGAGGTGGGCGACCTGCTGGTCGTCATCAGCTGACCGGAGGTCGAAATGGACGAGCAGGACCAGGTCAGCTCGACGACGCCCGGCGCGATGCCGGCCGACCAGGCTTCGCGGGGCGGGGGAGGGGGCTGACTCGGATCGGTCCGCGACCGCCCATCCGGCGGGCTCGGAGGGCGCGAGAGAAGCGGGTGTCGCATCGGCCAGCGGGCTCGAACGCTGGCGATCCGTCACGCGTGCCCGCGCCGTCGCCGGAGCGCCGGAGCGCCGGGAGGCGTTCGCCACGACCTCGGAGATCCCGATCCGCGACCTCTACACGGCCGGAGACCTCGCTGGCTTCGTCCCGGATCGGGACCTTGGCTACCCGGGCGAGTTCCCGTTCACTCGCGGCGTCCAGCCCACGATGTATCGGTCCCGCTTCTGGACGATGCGCCAGTACGCGGGGTTCGCGACGGCCGCCGAGACCAACGAGCGCTTCCGCTACCTCCTGTCGCAGGGCCAGACCGGCCTGTCGGTCGCCTTCGATCTGCCGACGCAGATGGGTTACGACGCCGATGCGCCCGAAGCGGAAGGGGAGGTGGGCCGGGTGGGCGTGCCCATCGCGTCGCTGGCCGACATGGAGGTCCTGTTCGCCGGCATCCCGCTGGGCGAGGTGAGCACGTCGATGACGATCAACGCCACGGCCCCGATCCTGCTCGCCATGTACGTGGCGGTGGCCGGCCGCCAGGGGGTGGAGCGTCAGGCGGTGGCGGGCACGACCCAGAACGACATCCTCAAGGAATACGTCGCCCGGGGGACCTGGATCTACCCGCCGCGGGCGTCGATGCGCCTGGTCACCGACGTGTTCGAGTTTGCCTCGAGCGAGCTGCCCCGCTGGAACACGATCAGCATCAGCGGATACCACATGCGGGAGGCCGGTGCGACGGCGGCTCAGGAGCTCGCGTTCACGCTCGCCGACGGGATCGCCTACGTGGAGGCGGCGGTCTCGAGGGGCCTGGCGGTTGATGACTTCGCCCCCCGGCTGTCGTTCTTCTTCGCCGCCTGGTCGGAGCTGTTCGAGGAGGTGGCCAAGTTCCGGGCCGCGCGCCGGATGTGGGCCCGCCTCATGCGCGACCGCTTCGGCGCTCGGAACCCGCGATCCATGATGTGCCGGTTCCATACCCAGACCGCGGGGTCGTCGCTGACCGCCCAGTCGATCGACAACAACGTGGTGCGGACCACGGTCCAGGCGCTCGCCGCCATCCTGGGTGGCACCCAGAGCCTCCACACCAACTCCAGGGACGAGGCGCTGGCGCTGCCCACGGCCGAGGCCGCCCGCCTGGCGCTCCGGACCCAGCAGATCCTGGCCCACGAATTGGGAGTGGCCGAGACACCCGACCCACTGGCCGGTAGCTGGTTCGTCGAGTCCCTCACCGACGAGCTCGAGGCGGCAGCAACGGCCTACCTGACCGAGATTGACGCGCAGGGGGGCACCCTGGCGTCGATCGAGAACGGGTTCCAGCAGCGGCAGATCCAGGAGTCGGCCTACCGGGTCCAGCGGGAGATCGAGCGCGGTGACCGGGTGGTCGTGGGGGTGAACCGCTTCCGGGACGACGAGCGTGGGGCGGGGCTGGCGATCCAGCGGATCGATCCAGAGGGAGAGCGGCGCCAGATCGAGGGCGTCCGGCGCGTCCGCAGGGAGCGGGACGCGGCGGCTTGGGAAGCCGCGCTGCGTCGGCTGGAGGACGAGGCACGGGGCACCGGCAACCTGCTGCCGGCGATCATCGAGGCGGTCGCGGCCTACGCGACGGTGGGGGAGATCTCCGACCGCCTCCGGAGCGCCTGGGGCGTGCACCGCGAGCTGATCACGGTCTGAGCGATCAGGCCCGTGCCCCCGGTGGCGCCCGATCACGGTTTCCGCGGCGCCTTGCTGCCCGGTCACGGCGCACTTGGTCAGGTGCCCAATTTCAGGTGAAGGGGAGCGCGCGATGGTCTGGCAGTGGCCGGGTCGGTCGCGTATCGTCGGGCGTGTCGTCGGCGCGAGTCTTGCGCCGACGAGGCCGGGAGGTGACTGTGGACGCGGAGCGGGCGCGGGGCTTGCTGCACGGGCCATCGCGCATCCACCATGTGGCGGTCGTCGTGCGTTCCATCGAGGTGAGCCTCGAGCTGTATCGGGATCTGCTCGGCCTCGAGCTCGAGACCGTCATGGACATCGCCACGGACAGGGTTCGGATCGCGTTCCTGGGGGTGGGGGAGTCGAAGGTGGAGCTGGTCGAGCCCACCGACGACACGACGGGTGTCGCGCGGTTTCTCGACAGCCGCGGCGAGGGGTTCCACCACGTTTGCCTCGAGGTAGCCAACCTTGCCGAGGAGCTGACCCGGCTGGCGATCGATGGCGTGGAGCTGATCGATTCGGCGCCGCGGCGGGGTGCGGAAGGTCCCGTTGCCTTCCTGCATCCGCGCTCCTGCCACGGCGTCCTGGTCGAGCTGATCGAGGTCCCTGGCGGTCCAGCCTGGCGCTCCCTCGGCTACCGGGCCAGCTGAGCCGAGCTCACCTGGTCGAACGTCGGGTTGCCAGGCGACCCGCTCGCCAGCCGAGCCCGACCAGCCACGCGGTCAGGGATGCCACCAGCGCCTGGCGCCAGATCCAGCCGTATCCACCGGGATCGTCCGGTCCGGGGGCGATCGGGCCGTCGATCGGCTCGATTCGGATCAACGGGATGCCCGACAGCAGTTCGAGGATCCGACCGTCCGGGGCCGTCCAGGGATTGCAGCCGATCAACGCGCCGGGAGCGCCGGCTGCCCGGGTGACGGCCGGCAGGATGCGGTTCCGCGTCTCCGGATCGACGGTCACCACGGCCCGACAGCGCAGCACGCGGCCCGGCAGCCAGACCTCGACCTCGGGATCGGCGACCAGGTTTCGGTACCACTCGGTGCGGGGGCCGAAGCCGGCCATCACCCATACGGCCCCGTCGGTGACCAGGTAGCTCAGCGGCACCGGCCGCCACAGGCCGCTCCTGCGCCCGCGCACCCGGAGCAGCAGGATGTAGCCACCGAACGGTGTGCCGACCCAGGGTCCGAGCCCCATCCGCAGGGCCGGCACCATGAACCACCGATTGAGCATCTTGAGTGCGCGGCCGATCAACGGCACGACGGTGGCCGGCACACCCTCGAGTGGCAGGGGTCCGGGGCTAAGCGCCGCCTCGCCCGACGGTGTCGCGCTCCCGTCCGCTCCGGGTGTCGTGACCTCGCCTGCGGAGGCCCTGGCCGGGCCCTGGTTCTCGAGCGTGGCCATGCGTGCAGGATCCGGTCGCCCGTCGTCGACAGCGAGAGCCACCCGGCAGGTTCGGGCCGCCACGGTCTGTGGACCGGGCGGGGTCTCGGGACGGTTCAGAACCCCGTCGCGAATCAGAACGACCAGGCGAAGACGACGTCGCGGGCAGGGACGGCGCTGCGGGCAAAGACGACGATCTGGCCCGCCAGGTCCCGGATCCACGGCTTCTCCTCGCGGGGCAACAGACCCAGCTCCTCCTCGAGCAACCCGATCCAGCGTCCGGCGAGGGCACCGGTGAGCTCGTCGGGAACCCGGGCGACCGCCTCGACCCAGCCGGGATCGACTCGCTCGACGATCCGCTCCACGGTCGAGCCCGAACCCTCGAGCCCCGTACCCTCGAGCTCGGTCCGCGCATCGAGGAAGTCTGCCGGCACGTCGTCCTCGGTCAGCGACCGCACGGCCTCGGAGAACAGGTCGAGCCAGGTCGGGTCCAGTCCGCCGCCGAGCGGCAGGTGGGCGGCGAACCGGTCGGCGTCGTCGAACGCAGCGAGATCGTCGATCGCGAGGGCCAGGACGATGTCACGGGCATCGCCCGCGACGAGGTCCATGAGACTGCGCATAGGCGCCGGAGCGCCGACCTCCTTCCGTCACCGCGGCCCGGCGGGGCCGCTTCGATCAGCCAGTCTACGGCCACGCGGCGACGTCAGGCCCGGGACCGGCGGCCTCGGTCCCTCAGGCCTGGATTCTCAGCCTCGGTACCCGGCCTCGCGCAGCAGTGCAGGCAGCTCGGTCGGCGACCCCGCCACCCGGAACCCGGCCGCCTCGAGCGCGTCGACCTTGGAGGCCGCAGTGCCGCGACCGCCCGAGATGATCGCGCCGGCATGACCCATCCGCTTGCCTTCCGGTGCCGTGCGTCCAGCGATGAATGCGACCTTCGGGACGTCGCGCAGGTGCTCGGCCGCCCAGGCTGCAGCCTCCTCCTCGGCCGACCCGCCGATCTCGCCGATCAACACCAGCGCATCGGTCTCGGGATCTGCAGCGAACAGCTCGAGGACGTCGAGGAACTGGGTGCCCACGACCGGGTCGCCGCCGATCCCAACGCAGGTCGACTGGCCCAGCCCGGCGTCGGTCATGGCCTGGACCGCCTCGTAGGTCAGGGTCCCGGATCGGGAGACGACACCGACGCGGCCTTCGCGGTGGATCGAGCCGGGGATGATCCCGACCTTCGCCCGACCGGGCGAGGTCGCGCCGGGGCAGTTGGGGCCGACAAGACTGGCCCCCGCCAGCCGGACCTCCTCGACGATCGGGATCATGTCCAGCGCGGGGATTCCCTCGGTGATGCAGAAGATCGTCTTGATCCGGGCGGCCACGGCCTCGAGCACCGCGTCAGGGGCGCCGGCGGCGGGCACGAAGATGCACGAGGTGTTGGCGCCCGTCTCCGCGACCGCGCGCTCGACCGTGTCGAATACCGGGACTCGCCCGTCGAGCGCCGTCTGGCCGCCCTTGCCGGGCGTCATCCCGGCCACGATCGAGGTCCCGTACTCGAGCATCGCGCGGCTGTGGAACTCGCCCTCGCGACCAGTGATCCCCTGGACGACGAGCCGGGTGTCGCGCCCGATCAGGATGCTCACGCCACGACTCCCTTCGCCGCCGCCACGGCCTTCGCCGCCGCCACGGCCTTCGCCGCCGCCTCGTCCAGACTTGCGGCGGTCACGAAGCTGGCCGCCTCGAGCAGCTCGGCGGCCTCGTCGGCGTTGGTGCCGACGATCCGGACCACCATCGGCACCTCCCGCTTCTGCTGCGCCCGGGCCTCGATCAGGCCGCGGGCGACCTCGTCGCCGCGCGTGATGCCGCCGAAGATGTTGACCAGGATCGCCTTGACGCTGGCGTCGGCCAGGATCAGCCGCATCGCCGCGGCGACCCGATCCGACTTCGCGCCGCCGCCGATGTCCAGGAAGTTGGCGGGCTCGCCGCCGGCACGCTTCACCAGGTCCATGGTCGTCATTGCAAGCCCGGCGCCGTTGACCATGCACCCGATGTCGCCGTCGAGCTTGATGAAGGTGAGGTCGTATCGGCGGGCCTCGATGTCGGTCGGGTCCTCCGTGTCCAGGTCGCGCAGCTCTTCGAGCTGCGGATGGCGGGCGAGCGCCGAGTCGTCGAGGGTCATCTTGGCGTCGAGGCAGACCAGCCGCTCCACCAGGGTGCCGTCGGCGTTGTGCTCGCGGATGACCGCGAGCGGGTTGATCTCGACCAGGTCCGCGTCGTACGCAAGCATCGTGCGCAACAGTCCCTTCGCGATCGCCGCGCCGGCCTTCCACTGGCCCCCGAACCCGACCTTGAACGCCAGCTCGCGGGCCGCGTAGTCGGGCAGACCCAGGAGCGGGTCCGTGTGCTCGTAGACGATCGCCCGGGGGTTCTCTGCGGCGACCTGCTCGATCTCGACGCCGCCCTCCGCCGATCCGATGAGCATCAGCCGCCGCGTTGCTCGATCGAGGACGACCGACAGGTAGTACTCCTTGACGATCTCGGCGGCCGGGCCGACCAGCAGCCGACGCACGGGCAGGCCCTTGATCTCGAGCGCCAGGATCTTCGCGGCGACGTCCTCGGCCTCGTCGGCTGTTCCGGCGAGCCTCACGCCGCCTGCCTTGCCGCGACCGCCGGTGAGCACCTGGGCCTTGATCACGACCTTGCCGGTGGCGTTGGCGGGGTCGGCGAGGAATCGGACCGCGGCGGCGCGGGCCTGGGACGGCGTCCTGGCGACCTCCCACGGCGGGACGGGAAGTCCCTGGGCGACGAGCAGCGACTTGGCGTCGGCTTCATGGATCTTCACGCGACCGGCAAGACCTCCGGAGGGAGCGGACCTGGGCGGGCACCGATCATAGCCCTCCCGCCCGGGTGGGCCGTTTGCGGCCTCTTGCGGCCTCCCACGCCAGCGGCGGCGGCGCATCAGGTCCGAGGTCGCGACGCATCACAACGCCGGGCGCCCGCGGCCCAACGTTGGGCGGAATGGCCCGTGATCGCTGGGCCGTGCGTCCGTCCGGGGCCGGGACCGCGCCGCTAGAATGGCCGCATGACCCACCGAGTCACCCTCATCCGCGGCGACGGCATCGGGCCCGAGCTGGCGGAGGCCACCCGCCGTGTCCTCGACGTCTCAGGCGTCAGCTTCGAATGGGAGGTCCAGGACGCCGGAGAAGGCGTCATGGCCCAGTACGGGACGCCCCTCCCCGACCACGTGCTGGAGTCGATCCGGCGCAACAAGGTGGCGCTCAAGGCGCCCATCACCACGCCGGTAGGCGAAGGCTTTCGAAGCGTCAACGTCACGCTGCGCCAGAAGCTCGGCCTGTATGCCAACCTTCGCCCGGCTCGCTCGATCAAGGGCCTCAAGACGCGCTACGAGGACGTCGATCTCGTCATCGTGCGCGAGAACACCGAGGACCTGTACGCAGGCATCGAGCACCGGGTGGGCCGGGACGCCGCCGAGAGCATCAAGATCATCACCCGTGAGGCGTCGGAGCGGATCGCGCGGTTTGCGTTCGAGTACGCCGTCGCCAACGGCCGGCACAAGGTGACCGCCGTTCACAAGGCGAACATCATGAAGCTCTCGGACGGGCTGTTCCTCGAGAGCTGCCGGACCGTGGCCGCCGACTATGAGGGTCGGATCGAGTTCGAGGACCGGATCGTCGACAACATGTGCATGCAGCTGGTCCAGAAGCCGAACCTGTACGACGTGATGGTCCTGCCCAACCTGTACGGCGATATCGTCAGCGACCTGTGCGCCGGACTCGTTGGCGGCCTGGGCGTCGCGCCGGGGGCAAACATCGGCGACGACGCAGCCGTGTTCGAGGCGGTTCACGGCTCGGCGCCCAAGTACGCGGGCATGGACAAGGTCAACCCGACCGCGCTCATGCTGTCGGGGGTGCTGATGCTGCGCCACCTTGGCGAGCAGGCCGCCGCGGAGCGCGTCGAGACGGCGATCCGTGCGGTGATCGCCGAAGGCAAGCACGTGACCTACGATCTCGGCGGGTCCGCCGGCACCAGCGGCTTCGCAGACGCCATCATCGAGCGACTCGGCTCCTCGGCCGACGTCGCATCCTGACGAACCGCGCCGGCGGATCGCTGAGACAGGGAGGCTCCATGCTCCTGCGGTATCGGGGCAGCGAGGGGATGCTGGCTTGGGCATTCCACCGCGTCTCGGGTGTCGCCATCTGGGTGTTCATCCTGCTCCACGTCCTCGACATCTGGCTGGTCGGCACGAACCCGACGTTGTACAACGACGTGCTGGCCATCTATGCCAGCCCGATCGGCCGGGTCGGTGAGACGCTGCTGGGGGCGGCGCTCCTGTATCACGCGCTCAATGGGCTGCGGATCATCGTCATGGACTTCTGGCCCGCGATGACTCGCTATCACAAGCAGCTGTGGTACGCGAGCTGGGTCCTGTTCGTGATCGTCGGGATCCCGGTGGCCGTCCAGATCATGGCGCCCGCCTTCGGGCTCGCGGCGCCGTTCAGCTTCGGGATGTAGCGATGACCAGGATCACAAGCGCTGGGACGGCAAAGCCGCAGGGGGGCGGCTGGGAGCTCGTCGTTTGGTACGGGATGCGACTGACCGGGCTCGGCCTGTTCGTCACCGCGCTCGGGCACTACATGATCACCCACTTCCTGTCGGATCCGGCGAACCAGAGCTCCTCGTGGATCATCGACCAGCGGTGGGGGAGCATCGCCTGGCGAACCGTGGACTGGCTGATGCTCGCCTTCGTGATCTTCCACGCCTTCATGGGGATGCGCACGGTGGTCCAGGACTACACGTCCGGCGGTGTGCGCACCGTGCTCACGATGGCGCTCTACCTGAGCGCCGCGGTCCTGTTCGCGATGGGCACCATCGTCGTCGCGACCCTTCCGTTCCCGACGCCATGATCCACGACCACGACGCACTGATCGTCGGCGCCGGCGGTGCTGGCCTGTGGGCCGCCCTCGAGCTCGCCCGGGCGGGCGTCGACTCGGCGGTCCTGACCAAGCTCTACCCGACCCGCTCCCATACCGGTGCCGCCCAGGGGGGCGTGTGCGCCGCCCTGGGCAACCAGGAAGAGGACCACTGGGAGTGGCACATGTTCGACACCATCAAGGGTGGCGACTACCTGGTGGACCAGGACGCGGCCGAGGTCCTGGCACGCGAGGCGATCGAGACCGTGATCGAGCTCGAGCACATGGGCCTCCCGTTCAACCGGACGGCAGACGGGAAGATCGACCAGCGCCGGTTCGGTGGCCACACCCGCAACTACGGCGAGGCCGCGGTCAAGCGGGCCTGCTACGCCGCCGACCGCACCGGGCACATGATCCTCCAGACGCTCTATCAGCAGTGCCTCAAGCACGGGGTCAAGTTCTACGACGAGTACCACGTCGTCGATCTGATCGCCGACGGCGGCGACCTGGGTGACGGCGGACGAGCGGCCGGCGTCGTCGCATACCGGATCGCCGACGGCGAGCTGGCTGTGCTGCGCTCGAAGGCCGTCATGCTCGCGACCGGCGGCTTCGGCCGGATGTTCCGTGTGACCTCGAACGCCTGGAGCCTGACCGGGGACGGCGTCGCGCTCGCCTACCGCCACGGCGTCCCGATGCAGGACATGGAGTTCTACCAGTTCCATCCCACCGGCATCGTCGGGATCGGGATCCTGCTGTCCGAGGCGGCCCGGGGTGAAGGCGCCTACCTGCTCAACGACGCCGGCGATCGGTTCATGAAGGATTACGCACCGACGCTCATGGAGCTGGCTCCTCGCGACATGGTCAGCCGCGCGATCCACCAGGAGATCCGGGCCGGGCGGGGGATCGACGGCAAGGACTACGTGTATCTCGACCTCCGCCACCTTGGGCGGAAGGTGATCGATGAGAAGCTGCCCGACATCACGGACTTCGTCCGGGTCTACCAGGGCATCGAGCCGTTGACCGAGCCCATCCCGGTCCAGCCCACGGCGCACTACGCGATGGGCGGCATCCCCACCGACATCCACACCCGCGTGACACGCGATGCCGACAGCACCGTGGTGCCGGGGCTGTACGCCGCCGGCGAAACCGCCTGCGTGTCGGTGCACGGCGCGAACCGCCTGGGCACCAACTCGCTGGTGGATCTGCTCGTGTTCGGCCGGCGCGCGGGGCGTGACATGGTCGAGCATGTCAAGGGCAGCACGCTCGCGGACATCGAGCCCGACGTGACCGAACCGGTGCGCGCCGAGCTCGAGGCCATCCGAGATCGCCAGGGCGGGGAGCGGGCCGCGGCCATCCGCAAGGATCTGGCCGACGTGATGATGGACGATGTCGGCGTGTATCGTGACGAGGCCGGGCTGCGACGCGCCCAGACAGCGGTCACCGACCTCCGTGGTCGATACGCGAACGTCGGCATCCATGACCGGGGTACCACGTTCAACACCGATCTGCTCGAGGCTCGCGAGGTGGGCTATCTCCTCGATTGTGCCGAGACGACGGTGGCATCGGCGCTCGCCCGGAAGGAGAGCCGCGGCGCGCACAGCCGCGAGGACTTCCCGGACCGCGACGACGTGAACTTCCTGACCCACACGCTGGCGACGCGGCGGGATGGAGCGATCGGGCTGAGCTACAAGCCGGTCCAGATCACGAAGTTCCAGCCCAAGCCACGCGTCTACTGAGCGGGGGAGCCGACGATGCAGATCGAGCTGCGGATCCTCCGCTACGACCCCGAGCGGGACGAGCGACCGCATCAGGAGACGTATCACGTCGAGGCCGGCCCAATGGACCGGGTGCTGGACCTGCTCCACAAGGTCAAGTACGAGCAGGACGGGACCCTCACCTTCCGCCGATCGTGCGGCCACGGCGTGTGCGGCTCGGACGCGATGCTGATCAACGGCCGCAACCGGCTGGCCTGCAAGATCAGGGTCGACCAGCTGCGGGGACGGCGGATCACGGTGGCGCCGCTGCCGGGGCTGCCTGTGATGAAGGACCTCGTGGTCGACATGGAGGGGTTCTTCGCCAAGTTCCGGAGCGTTCGCCCGTACCTCGTCAGCGAGCGACCCGTCCCCGAGCGTGAGCGCCGCCAGTCCCAGGCGGATCGGCTGCGCTACGACGACACGACCAAGTGCATCCTGTGCGCGGCGTGCACAACCTCGTGCCCGTCGTTCTGGGCGCAGCCCGGCTACGTGGGGCCGGCGGCTATCGTCAACGCCCACCGCTTCATCTTCGACACGCGCGACGAGGCCGCGGAGGAGCGGCTCGAGATCCTGGCCGACAAGGACGGCGTGTGGCGCTGCCGGACCATCTTCAACTGCACCGACGCCTGCCCGCGCGGCATCCACATCACCCAGGCGATCCTCGAGGTGTCCTCGGCGATCGTGGAGCGCCACGCCTGAGCGAGGACGCCCTCCCCGTCTTTCCGCACCTCGTCGTGCGCACCGACGGCGCGGCGCGGGGCAATCCGGGCCCCGCATCGCTGGGGGCAGCCCTGTTCGACGGATCCCGTCCGGACGCGCTCGATCCATCGGCGCCGCCCGACGCCACGATCTCCGAGGCGATCGGGATCCAGACCAACAACGTCGCCGAATGGACCGGGGTGCTGCGGGCGCTTGACCTGGCGGTGCGTCTCGGGGCCGAGCGGGTTGACCTGTTCCTCGATTCCAAGCTGATCGTCGAGCAGCTCCACGGCCGGTGGCGGGTGAAGAATGCCAAGCTGCAGCCGCTGTGGTCCGAGGCGAAAGGCGTGCTGGGCGGGTTGCGCGCGTGGTCGGCCACGCATGTGCCGCGGGCGCAGAACGCGACCGCGGACCGGCTTGCCAACGAGGCGCTCGACCGCGTCGCTGCTGGCGGCCCGGTGCGGGTGGCGCGGGCAAGGAGGGCTGCTCGATGAACGAGGCGTCCGGGGCGCCGCGCGACCTGCCGACGATCGTCTGCTATGGGGACTCGAATACCCACGGTGCGGATCCGGTGACGCTCGAGCGCTTCCCGTTCGCCGTCCGCTGGCCGGGGGTTGTGGCGGGTGAGCTGTCGGGCATCGCGCGCGTCGTGGAGGAGGGTCTCAACGGCCGCACGACCATCTGGGACGACCCGTTCGCCGAGGGACGAAACGGCCGCACCTACCTGCTGCCGTGTCTTCGCTCGCATCAACCGGTCGACGTGCTCGTGCTGATGCTGGGCACCAATGACCTCAAGTCGATCTTCGGCCGCCGGGGCCACGACATCGCAGCCGGCGCGGGGACGCTCGCGGACATCGCGCTCGCGTCGGGCACCGGTCCCGCCGGCCGTGCGCCGTCCGTCCTTCTGGTCGCCCCGCCCAGGCTCGGGGAGATCAACGATCGCAGCGAGCTGTGGGGCTTCGGCACCGCGCGGGACGTCGCCGCCGAGCTGCCCCGCCTGTATCGCGCCACGGCCGAGCACAAGGGGGTCGGGTTCCTCGATGCGGCAGCGCTCGTCGGTGGCGATCCCGCGGACGGGGTGCACCTGTCGGCGTCGGGCCACAGGGTCCTCGGACGCGCCATCGCGGGCGTTGTCCGGGACCTGCTCGGTGACCGCGCAACCGGCCCGGCGCAGCCGACGTAGGGAACACGTCAGCCAACGGCCGGCGCTACAATCCGCGGGCCAGCGAGGCGGTTGGACGGTCGCGCGCCGGCCGGGTGACCGGACGGCGTGAGGAAAGTCCGAGCTCCACAGCGCAGGGTGGCGGGTAACGCCCGTCCGCCGCGAGGCGAGGACCAGTGCCACAGTGACGATGCCGGCCCCCTGGGGTCGGAGTGAAACGCGGCAAACTCCACCCGGAGCAAGGCCAAATAGGAGGGCGCAACCCCGGCTTGCCGGGGGGAGAGGCGCGCTGCCCAGCCCTCGGGTCGGCTGCAAGAGCCGGCGGGCAACTGCCGGCCTCAGATGGATGACCGTCGCCGCGGCGCGTGCCGCGGCACAGAACTCGGCTTACAGACCGCTCTCGCTGGCACGCTCGAGCGCGACGCCGAGCGGGGGAGCTCCGATCGCCCTGCGACAGAGCCGCCAGTCCTCGGCAGGACCGAGCCGCTAGTCCTCGTCAGGACGAAAGATGTGCGCCGCCGCACACGCGTTGCAGATCGGCATCGCGGTGTCCAGGTCGCCGAGCGGCACCGGCAGCTTCCGGTCCGGGTACAGACACTCGACCTCGTAGATGCGTTCCCGCGACCGCTCGAGCGAGATCAGCCGGCGATAGGTGCAGCGCTTGATCCGGTGCGGGGCGAGTCGCGACGGATCGTGCTCGGGGTCTGAGGCGCTGGTGGGCTTGATGAGCGGGAGCGCCATGAATGGGTCGGTTCCTCGGTGGCGGTCGCCGGGTTGAGCGACGTGCCGGTCGTACGTGATCATCACACCCCCGTGCGTCCCGTGCGAACGGAGGCGCAGCCTACCATCCGAACTTCGGCACCCGCAATGCGCTGGAGGTACTAGACTCGCGCCCGTCGGGAGAACACGCGCGCCATGGGGAGGGACACGCGCGCCACGCGGAGGGAGCGGGAACTGAGCGACGAGCCGACGATGCCCCTGGACGCCGACCAGGCAGGCTCGGCACGCGATCACGACGACATCGGGGTGCGGCCGGCCCTTCCCATTCTTGGTGACGACGCACGCTCCCCGGACCCTTCCGTGTGCCCGTTCTTCCGGTACGAGCACGAGGGTGCGCTGGTCGCGCCCCTCCAGGCCCCCGACGATGGCAACCGGTGCGCGGCGATCGGGGCTGCGCGGCCCCAGTCGCTCCGCCAGCAGGAGCTCGTCTGCCTCAAGTCGGCTCATGCGGACTGTCCGCGCTATCTGCGCGGTGCGATGACGGTGCGCACGAAACCGCCGGGTCGCCGGCCGCCGGTCCCGCGCGCAACCGTCGCGGCCCTGATGATCCTGGTGCTGAGCGCCGGGATCTCGTTCGGCTTCGTCGTCCAGCGGGGCGGGATCGACCTGCCGGTCGCCGGCGCCGATGCGGTCGCCACGGATGAGGCCGAGGTCAGGGCGTCCTCGCCGGCCGTCAGCGAACCGCCAATGACCCCGGCCCCGACCGCGTCCCAGGCTGCGTCCACCGCGGTGGAGGCTACCCCATCCTCGACGCTCGAGCCGACGGACTCGCCGTCACCTCCGCCCACGCCCGAGCCGACGCCGGCACCCACGCCAAGCCCGACCCCGGAGCCGACCCCGTCGCCAACCAGCGACCGCTACAGGCTGCTGGATACCTGCCCGGACAAAGCCGACTGCTACATCTACACCGTCCGGTCGGGCGACAATCTGTACAGCATTGCCAAGTACTTCGGGATCTCGATGAGCACGATCTACAGCTGGAACCCGAAGTACGCCAACGGCGGCCGTCTCCGCGCGGGCGACCAGATCCGGATGCCGCCACCCACCCGATAGCAGCGCATGGGCTCAAGGTCTGTGCCATATCGTTCCGGCATGAGGCTGACGCGATACCGGAGCGCACAGGATCTGCTGGCAACGGCCGGCGAGTACCTCGTCGACCGCGAGGCTGAGCACAATCTGCCGCTCGGCATCCTTGCCACCCTTCGCGACGAGCCCGATGTCTACCCCCAGCCGCCGTACCTGGCGAGCGTGCTCGACGACGGCCGCATCGCGCTGGTCGCCGTGCGCACGCCCCCGCACGGCGTCATTTTCTCCGAGCCCGGTGCAGCAGAGGAGCGTATCGAGAGGGCGGTCGAGACCCTGGCGGCCGATCTCGCCGTCAGCGCGCCCGACCTGCCAACGGCGCTCGGGCCGCCCTCGACCGCCGCGCCGTTCGCCCGGTGCTGGTCGGTCGCCACCGGGCGCCTCGCCTACCTCGAGGTGGCGGAGCGCGCCTATCGCCTCTCACGCGTGCTCCCGCCGCCATCGGTGCCGGGCTCCTGGCGGCTCGCCGCCGAGCGTGACCGGGAGCTGCTGCTGCGCTGGCAGCTCGCCTTTCACGAGGAAGCCCTGCCTCCGGGATCGCCGCCGCCGGATCCGGCGGCGGCGGACCGATGGTCCCGCCAGGATGGGCGGTCAGCCTACCTGTGGGAGGTGGACGGGCGGGTGGTCTCGCTCGTCGTGGCCGGGGCGCAGACTCCGAACGGGCGGCGGATCGGACCCGTCTACACCCCGCCGGGCGACCGCCGCCACGGGTATGCGGCTGCCCTCACCGCTGCCGCCAGCCAGGATCAGCTCGATCAGGGCCGGCGGTTCTGCTTTCTGTTCACGGACCTGGCGAACCCCACCGCGAACTCGATCTACCAGCAGATCGGTTACGAGCCCATCACCGACATCGACCTGTACCGGTTCGTGGACCGGGGCTGACCGCACGGATGTCGACGGCGGCCTCCGGCCGGGTCGCCCGTCCACGCCTGCGCGCCGCAGGCTCTCGTGGTCAGGTGCGGTCGTGCTTCGGTGATCGCACGAGCAGGTAGGCGAGGGCCAGCAGGATCCCCAGCTGCAGCACCTTGATCAGGATCCCCCATGCCTCGAACGGTGGCGTTCGCTGCGGCGCCACGTTGACATACATGACGATCACACTGATCT
Source organism: uncultured Chloroflexia bacterium (assembly GCA_963713095.1). GTDB lineage: Bacteria > Chloroflexota > Limnocylindria > Limnocylindrales > CSP1-4 > CAIXZV01. The sequence goes on along the minus strand of CAVQKK010000001.1, from coordinate 859,021 downwards.
GATACACGGCCCCGGCCGCCCACAGCGCCCGATGATCGAGCCGGGCAAGCAGCGCCGCGCCGAGGATGAACGTCGCCGCGGCGGAAACCCCGAACATCAGCATCGGCGGTGCATCCGGGGACACCTCGTCCACCACCGTGACGAGACCGAGGCCGATCGCCGTGTAGATCACCGCGGTCGCGAGACACAGACCGGCTGCGACATGGCGGACGAGCGACCGATGCAGCAGCAGCTGCGAGGCCGTGCCGGTCTGGTGTGGGTAGCTCATCTGCCACCTCCGCTCGCAGGTCCTGCTGCGGACAGGGCCGTCGTCTGCAGGGGCTACGACAACCACGGACGCCGACACACGAGATGCTCGATCCGTTCAGGGCCGCTCGCCAGATCGGTTGGGATCGTTCGAGTGGGCTGGACGGGCTCTTGGAGCCCGGCCCCGCTGGTCGCGCGGCGGGGTCGACCCCGCCGCGCAGGTGCAGACGCATGCCCGCGTTCATGCCGAATTGGCATTGACTCGGTCTCCCGGCGCGGTAGAATGCCCGGAAGTGGCGCAAAGTGGTGGAAAGTGGGGAAGATCCCGGACCGGGACCTGAACCCTGGTTGATCGCTTCGCCTGCGCCACCGACGTCAGGAGCGGCGCCAAGGGTGTTCACCGGCGAGTACCGGCATGCGGTCGATGACAAGGGACGGATCGCCGTTCCGTCGCGGTTCCGCGCGCAGCTCGCCGGAGGGATCGTGGTCGCGCAGTGGCTGGACAGCTGCCTCGCGATCTTTCCCGGACCGGCCTGGGAGGCGCTCTCGGCCAAGGTCGCCGGACTGCCGATGACCGACGCCAACGCCCGGTTGCTCCAGCGCCGCCTGTTCGCCGGCGCGCTCGAGACGGAGCTCGATCGCCAGGGCCGGGTGCTCGTCCCGCAGACCCTCCGGACATGGGCCCGGCTGGACACCGAGGCGATGGTGCTGGGGCTCCAGGACCACGCGGAGATCTGGGCGCCGGATCGCTGGGGTGACTACCGCCGCGCGCTCGATGACCCGGACGAGTTCGCTCGCGCGATCGCCGGGTTGGGGATCTGACGTCGCACCACATGCGCTTCCAGGGTCCGCTCGGGATCCGCTGCCGATTCGTGGAGGAGTGATGGAGCAAGGGCACCTGCCGGTGATGCCGGACGAGGTCCTCGAGACGCTCGCGCCGGCTTCCGGCAGCCTCCAGATCGACGCGACGGTCGGCGGCGGTGGGCACACCGAGCGGATCCTGGAGGCCGCCAACCCCGATGGCCGGGTGCTGGGCCTCGACGCCGACGCGGCGGCCATCGCGCGCGTGGCGCAACGTCTCGTGCGTTTCGGCGACCGGCTCATCCTGCGCCAGGCGAACTTCCGGGAGCTGGCAGCCTTGGCGCCCGGAGCCGGCTTCGCCGCGGTCGACGGCGCGCTGTTCGACCTCGGACTGTCCTCCTTTCAGCTGGCCGACCGCGATCGAGGCTTCGGCTTCCGTGCCGGCGGACCGCTGGACATGCGCTTCGACCCCTCGCGCGGCGCGCCCGCGGCCGAGCTGCTGGCCACGCTCGATGCCGACGAGCTGGCTGCGCTGTTCCGCCGGTACGGCGAGGAGCCGGCGGCGTGGAGGATCGCGAGGGCGATCGTCGAGGCGCGCGCCGCCAGCCCCGTCCGCACCGCGGAGGACCTGGCGTCGCTGGTCGAGCGCGTCGTCCCGGTCAATCCGCGCCGACCACGGCGCATCCATCCGGCGACCCGCGTGTTCCAGGCGCTCCGGATCGCGGTCAACGAGGAGCTCGATGCGCTGGAGGACGGTCTGGCCGGGGCGGTCGATCTGCTGCGGCCCGGGGGCCGGCTCGTCGTCCTCTCCTACCACTCGCTCGAGGACCGGATCGTCAAGCGCTTCCTCAACGCCCAGCGTCGCGGCTGCATCTGCCCGCCGGAGGCGCCGGTGTGCGTCTGCGGGCGGTTACCGCGGCTGCGGCTCGTCACGCGACCCTCGATGACCCCGACCAAAGCCGAGGTCGAAGCGAACCCGCGCGCGAGGAGCGCGCGTCTCCGGGCGGCGGAGCGGCTTGCGGCCTGATCAGGCCGGCCGAACCGCGAACCACGACCAACACGACCAGCGAGCTGGAAGGAGGAGCCAGGGCCAACAGCGTGCCGACCCCTATCTGCGACGTCCACCGGCAATCGCCGGCCCCCGCTTACGGAGGAGGAAGTCCCGTGAGCAAGCGCCACCAGGCCAACCGCCGAAAGAGCTACGGTCGCCGTCAGCACGAGCTGCACGAGCGGACCGATTGCGATCGCCAGCCCGAAACGCATGCCCTCGTGCCCGATGACGCGGCGCCCGGCGGAATGGTCGACCGCCTCGCGTTCCTGGATCCGCGAGCACCCCGCCTCCGCTACCTCCTGGGCGATTGACGATGGCCGTCTATCAGGGTGCGCGCCAGCGCACCATCGCCCTGCCGCGCCGGCCGCGGATCGAGGTAACGGCGCCCGCGCTGCCGCGCCGCCGCGTTCGGGCGGCGGTCCGGGTGCGACGTGGTCCTTCCCGGCTGGCCATCCTGCTGGCCGCGATCGTGATTGCCTTCGCCGGGGCCTTCTTCTCGTTGTCCCAGGACATTCGCGTGTCCGCGACCGGCTACGAGCTCGATCGCCTGGCCACCACCCAGCAACAGCTTCAGGGACAGGTCGAGGATCTGCGCAATGAGCTGAACCGGCTGGGCAAGGCGCCCGCGATCCGGAAGCTCGCGATCCAGGATGGCCTGGGACCGTTGCCCGAGCCCGAAGTCATCGCGGCCCGCTAGGCCGGAACAGGACGATGCTGGGTCGGACCGATTCGCGCGCCCGGGCGCTCATCATCCTCGTCGCGTTCGTGCTCGCGGCGGGGACGCTCGGCACGCGGCTGGCGTACTGGCAGGTCGTCCGGCACGACGAGCTGGCGGCCAAGGCCGTGCGCCAGTCTTCGAAGGTCGTGACGATCCCGGCGACGCGGGGGTCGATCTACGATCGGACGGGCACCGTGGTGCTGGCGACGACCGTGTCCCGCGATCTGCTGGCCGCGAACCCCGCGCAGCTCACGACGGGGCAGCGAGCCACCGATGCGGCAACGCTGGTTCAGATGCTCGGGCTCGAAGGCGACGCGGCGGCGACTCTGACCCAGCGGATGGAGTCCGACGCCCAGTACCAGGTGCTTGCGCGCGACCTCGACCCTGCGATCTCGGACCAGATCCGCGCGAAGAGCTCGGGGGACCATCCTACGCTCACCGGGCTGGATCTCACGCCACAGCCGCTCCGCGTCTACCCGCAACCCGGCGGCGCCCCGAACACGTCGCTCGTCGCCCAGCTGCTGGGCTTCGTCAATCGCGCAGGCCAGGGCCAGTACGGCGTGGAGCAGTACTACCAGGATCAGCTCGCGGGCATGCCCAGGGTCGTGGCCGCCCAGAAAGATGCGAACGGCAACCTGGTGCCTGACTCGTCCACGGTGCTCGACCCCGGATACCCGGGTCAGGACCTGACGCTCACGATCGACGCCTCGCTCCAGGTGGCGGTGGAGCAGGAGCTGCTGGCCACCTGGATCGCTGACCGCGCCAAGCAGGTGTCGGCCGTGGTCATGGATCCGTACACGGGCGAGATCTACGCCTACGGCAGCTACCCCTCGTACGACGAGAACGATTACCAGGCCGTCGCGTCCAAGGCGCCGTCGCTGTTCATGGACCCGATCGCGTCATCGATGTATGAACCGGGATCGGTGTTCAAGATGCTGACCTCGACCGCGGCGCTCGGCCGCGGCACCGTAACCATGAACACGGTCATCAACGACACGGGCAAGCTGACCCTCGACAAGGGGCGGTCGCACGTCGATGACGCCGATCATCGGCCGATGGGCCGGATCACGTACCAGGATGCGATCGCCTACTCGAGAAACGTGGTCGCCGCCAAGGTTGCGCTCAAGCTCGGCAAGACGACCGCCCAGTCCGCTCGGATCCTTTACGACACGTGGCGGCAGATGGGCTTCGGGTCGCTGACCGGGATCGACGTCGCCAACGAGGTCCCCGGCCTGCTGCACGACCCGGCTCAGCGTCCGTGGGCGCAGGTCGATGTCGCCAACGGCGCGTTCGGTCAGGGCGTGGCCGTGACGCCCATCCAGCTGGCCCAGGCGTACGCGGCGATGGTCAACGGCGGCACGCTGGTCCAGCCCCGCGTCGTCAAGGCTATCGGCAACGCAGAGACGGCGCCCGTCTACAAGGATCGCGTGATGTCCGAGGGACTGTCGGCGACGCTGCGCAAGCTGCTGAGGCGCGTGGTCACCAAGGTCCCCTTCTACCGCTCGCGGACGCTGATCCCGGGCTTCGACGTCGGGGGCAAGAGCGGCACGGCGCAGATCTGGGACTCGGAGAATCACCGCTGGAAGGTCAACCTGTTCAACTACTCGTTCATCGGGTATATCGGGCGGCAGGCCGGACACCCCGACCTGATCGTGGCCGTTCGCATCGAGGAAGGCACGCCGACGGTCGCCCGGCTGGGGGAGCTCGAGATGCCGGTGATGTCGTTCGAGCTGTTCCGGCGGATCGCCCACAACGCGATCAACACGCCGGATCTGCTCACCGACACCCAGCCGATCCCGACCCAGCTCGGCGGCGACTCGGCGACGCCGGATGTCGTCTCTGCCTCGCCCGGCCCGAGCAGCGTGACGGACGGCCGGGCGACGGCCGGCCCGTGACGGCCGCCTGTGCGACACTCGCGGCCGTGACGAACCACGGATCGTCGTCGGGCCCCGGCTCGCGCGATCAACGCCACGGCGACGTCCCGTCAACGCCCCCGGCGTCCGGTGCTGTGCCCGCTCCCCAGCTCACCCCAGAGGACCTCGTCGCCGCGACGGGCGGCACCTTGCTCCACCACGGCAGCCGGGGCATCCGGGGTGCGGCCGTCGACTCGCGCCAGGTGGAGAGCGGCAACCTGTTCGTGGCCCTCGCGGGGGAGCGGACGGACGGCCATCGGTTCCTGATGCAAGCGGTCGACGCGGGCGCGGCGGCGCTGCTGGTCGGTCGCGCACCGGATGCTGCTCTCGGAGAGCCACCGGTCGAGGCACTCGGCGACGCCACGGTCATCCAGGTTGCCGATCCTCTGCGTGGGCTGCATGCCGTGGCGGCTGCCTGGCGGCAGCGGTTCCACCCGCTGGTGGTCGGGATCACCGGGAGCATCGCCAAGACCTCCACCAAGGAGGCGGTGGCCGGCGTGCTCCAGGGCCGATTCGCGACACTCCGCACGCAGGGCAACCAGAACAACGAGATCGGGCTGCCGCTGACGGTGCTGAGGATGGGGCCCCAGCACGAGGCGGCAGTGCTCGAGATGGGGATGTACGTGGGCGGCGAGATTCGAGAGCTCGCGGCCATCGGCCAGCCGTCGATCGGCGTGGTGACCGCCGTGCAGCCCGTCCACCTGTCACGGATCGGCAGCCTGGACGCGATCGAGGACGCGAAGGCCGAGCTGGTCGAGGCGCTGCCACCCGCGGCCGACGGAGGGGTCGCGGTGCTCAATGCGGATGACGAGCGGGTGCGCCGGATGGCGGCTCGGACCGCCGCCCGGAGCGTCACCTACGGCTTTGCCGAGGACGCCGACGTCCGGGCGACCGGCGTCGGGTCCCTGGGTCTCGTCGGGATGCGCTTCCGGCTGCGTGCCGCTGCGGGTGAGCGTGCGGTGACCATTCCCGGGCTTGGCGGCATGGCGGTCCACAACGCGCTGGCCGCGGCGGCGGTTGGGATCGCCGCCGGGATGAAGCTTGACGAGATCGTCCCGGGACTGGCGGACGCCGGCACGGCGCCGCACCGCTCGACGTTGATCCGGGCCGGCGGCGTCGTGATCGTCGACGACGCCTACAACGCATCGCCGGCATCGGTGCTGTCCGCCCTGGAGCTGCTGGCCGGAATCCCGGGGCGCCACGTCGCGGTGCTGGGCGAGATGCGGGAGCTGGGCACGGCGCACGACGCGGGTCACCGCGAGGTTGGCGGAGCGGCGGGGCGGCAGCTGGACCTGCTGGTGGTGGTGGGCGGTGGGATCGGCGGCGCGGCCGAAGGGATCGTGAACGGCGCGCGCGCGGCCGGGATGGAGTTCGGATCGGTCCTCCCGGTGCCCGACGCGAGCTCCGCGGCGGCGTTCCTCCGCGGCCGGCTCGGGGCCGGCGACGTGGTCCTGGTCAAGGCGTCCAACGGCGTGGAGCTGTGGCGCGTCGTGGACGACCTGGTGGCGATGCTCGGCGGTCCGGAGCGCCGCACGTGACCCTCGAGCTGATCCAGGGTCTGCTGCTCGCGTTCGCCCTGGTGGTGATCCTGATGCCACCCTATATCCGGCTGCTCCGCCATTCCGGCTTCGGCAAGCAGATCCGTGAAGAAGGCCCCCAGTCCCACATGGTCAAGTGGGGGACACCCACGATGGGCGGCCTGCTGATCATCGTGGTCGTCCTCGCGATCTTCCTCGTCCTGCGCTGGCCGCCCCAGGGCGGCATCATCGCGCCCCTGGCCACGCTCGCGTTCGTGGGCCTGCTGGGCGCGGCCGACGACTACCTGAACGCGCGCACCGGCGAAGGGATCCGGGCCCGGCAGAAGCTGCTGTGGCAGACGGTCGTTGCGCTGGTCGTCGCCTGGCAGATCCAGAGCACCTACCAGATCACCGGGATCCGGGTGCCGTTCGCGGGCGATGTCGCCGTCGAGCCCTGGGTCTACGTCCCGTTCGCGGCGTTCGCGATCGTCGCGTCCTCGAATGGCGCCAACATCACCGACGGCCTCGACGGCCTGGCCGGCGGCACGCTCGCGTTCGCGTTTGTCTCGTTCCTGATCATCGCGCTGCTCAACGAGCCCACCCAGCCCAACACGGCCCTGCTGTGCGCGCTGATCATCGGGGCGCTGCTCGGCTTCCTGTGGTTCAACGTGCACCCGGCGCAGGTGATCATGGGCGACTCGGGCTCGCTGTCGCTGGGGGCGACGCTGGCCGTCATCGCGCTCATCACCGGGCAGATCCTGGTGCTGCCGCTGGTCGGCCTCATCTTCGTGGTCGAGACGACATCCGACATCATCCAGATCGGCTACTTCAAGCTGTCCGGCGGCCGGCGCGTGTTCCGGATGGCGCCGTTGCACCACCACTTCGAGCTCGGCGGCTGGGACGAGGAGAAGATCACCCTGCGGTTCTGGATCGTGGGCATCCTCGCCGGCCTGCTGGGCGTCACGCTGTTCCTGGCCTCGATCCATGCGCTCGTCTGACATGACCGCGACCCGACCGATCGACCCCGACACCCTCACGCTCGAGGAGATCCATTCGGGCGCGTTCGCGGGACAGCCGGTCACGGTCCTCGGGCTGGCCCGCAGCGGGATCGCGCTCGCCCGGTTCCTGGCGGACGCCGGGGCCCGGGTCACGATCTACGACGCACGGCCGGCCGGCGCGCTCGTGAGAGCCATCGAGCAGCTGGGAGATCGCGACCTCACGCTCCGGCTCGGCCCCGACGTCGACCCGGCCGCCTGCTGGGCCGACGCCAGCCTGGTCGCGACCTCGCCCTCGATCACGCCGGACTTCCCGACGACCGAGCCCCGGTTGCGGGCGGCCCTGGGCAGGCTGGTTGCGGCGCGGGCCGGCGGCGATCCGGTGGCACCCGCCCTGATCAGCGAGGCGGACCTGTTCCTGCGGCTGTGCCCGGCGCCCACCATCGGCGTGACGGGCACCAAGGGCAAGACGACCACCGCCTCGCTGATCCACGCGGTCCTGGCCGCCGACCCCATCCATCCCACCGTGCTGGGGGGCAACATCGGCAACCCCCTGATCGAGCGCCTGCCCGAGCTGACCCCTGAGCACCGGGTGGTGATCGAGCTGTCCGAGCTCCAGCTGCCCACGCTGTCGCGGGGCACCACGGTTGCCGTCTACACGAACGTCACCGCAGACCACCTCGACCGGCACGGCACCGTCGAGGACTACCGCCGGGTCAAGCGCCGGCTGGCAGAGCTGGTCGATCCGGACGGTGCCCTCGTGCTCAATATCGAGGATCCGGTGGTGGGCGGATATGCGGGCCTGGGCGGCGCTCCGGCCGTGCTCTACCGGGTGGACCGTCCTGTCCCCGGGGGCCTGGGCGTCGTCGACGACTGGGTCGTGGCCGCCGGCGTCGAGCGCCTCCCGCTGGCCGGCGGCGGCGCGGCCGGCACGGGTCCCGGAGGCGGGATCATGCCGGTCGACGAGCTGGTTCTGCCCGGCCGCCACAACGTGTCCAATGCGCTCGCGGCGATCGCTGTCGGCCTGCTGTTCGGCATCGCACCGGATGCGATCCGCCGGGCGGTGTCCGGGTTCGAAGGCGTCGAGCACCGGCTGCAGCCGGTGGCGCTGATGGACGGCGTCCGCTTCGTCAACGACTCTCAGGGCACCCAGCCCGACGCGGTGATCGCCGCCCTGCATGCCTTCCCGCCGCCGCTGGTGCTGATCGCCGGCGGCCGCGCCAAGGGCGTGGACCTGACCGAGCTCGCCCGCGTCGCTGGTCAGACCGTCGATGCGGCGGTGCTGATCGGGGAGAGCGGACCCGACCTGGAGGCGCTGCTGCGGTCCGCCGGCGTCGCGCGGACGACGTGTGCGGCAACGATGGACGAAGCCGTCGCCGCGGCCGCCGAGCTGGCGCGCGCTGCTCGAGCGGGAAGCGCGCCCGACGAGGTCGCCACGGTGCTGCTCAGCCCGGCCGCGGCATCGTTCGACATGTTCGAGGACTACGCGGCGCGCGGCCGGGCGTTCATCGCCGCGGTCGAGCGCCTGACGGGCGCAGCGAAGCGCACCGAAGCGAAGCGCACCGATCGGAGGCCCGCATGAGCATCACGCCGCTGTCGCTCGTTCGCCCGCTGTCCCGCCCGCGCTCGCGGAGCGCGCGGGTGGCGGTGCCGCGAGCGCAGACGACCACTCTCCAGCGTGAGCGTCACGAGCCCGAGTACGGCGTCCTGGTCGCGATCGTGGCCCTGGCCGCCATCGGCATTCTGATGGTCTACTCCTCGTCCGCGATGAAGGCGTTCCTCCAGCAGGACGATACGTTCGCGATCGTGGGCCCGCAGATCCAGTGGGCCGCCCTCGGGCTGGTGTCCATGGTGGTGATGATGCGCGTCGACTACCGCTGGCTGCGGGTGGTCTCGGTGCCCATGTTCCTGATCGGGATCGTCGCCCTGATCCTGGTGTTCGTGCCCGGGCTCAACGTGGTCGTCGGCAACTCGGCGCGCTGGCTTCGCATCGGGCCGCTGCCGGCCGTCCACCCCGCCGAGTACATGAAGCTCGCCCTGGTCGTGTACCTGTCCCACTGGTTCGCGAAGCGCGGCTCGGCCGTCCACGGGTTCCGGTCGGGTACGGTGCCGTTCCTTGCGATCTCGGTGCCGGTCGTGGTGCTGGTGCTGCGCGAGCCCGATCTGGGCACAGCGTCGGTGATCGCGCTGACCGCGTTCACGCTGTTCTTCCTCGCGGGCGCCAACCTGCTGCACCTCGTCGCGCTTGCGGTCACGGCCGTACCGGCCGTGACCATCCTGTTCCTCCGCAGCTACCAGATGGACCGGATCAACGCCTGGCTGGACCCGTTCGGCCAGGCGGCAACGGACGGCTATCACGCCGTCCAGGGTTTCCTCGCCCTGGCGCTGGGCGGTCTCCTCGGCGCCGGGCTCGGCGAGAGCCGCCTGGCCGGGGGACTGTTCCTGCCGAACGCGTCCAACGACTTCATCTTCGCGATCATCGGCGAGGAGTTCGGGCTGGTCGGGGGGCTGCTGGTGATCGGCCTGTTCCTCGTGTTCGGCTATCTCGGCATCCGCACGGCGCTGGGCGCGCCCGACACCTTCGGCGCCCTGCTGGCCGGCGGGATCACCTCCTGGATCTGCTTCCAGGCGTTCATCAACGTCGCCGTCGTCGTCGGCATCATCCCGATTACCGGGATCCCGCTGCCGTTCGTCTCTGCCGGCGGCTCGTCGCTGATCATCTCCTTCGCCGCGGTGGGCATCCTGCTCTCCGTATCGCGGGAGACGGTCGAGAAAGGAAGCTGGAACGATGCGCCTGCTGATCGCGGGCGGGGGAACGGGCGGGCATATCTACCCGGCCCTCGCCGTCGCCCGGTCGCTTCGCGCACGACACGGCGGGCCTGACGGCGTCGACCTGGTCTGGATGGGCGGCCATCGCGGGCTGGAGGCAGGGGTCGTTCCGCGTGCCGGCATCCCCCTCCGGGTGCTGTGGCTTCGCTCGCTCCGCTCAGCCGGTCGTGACGCGCATCTCCTGCTCGACCCGTTGCGGCTCCTGCTCTCGGTCCCGCAGGCAATCGTGCTGCTGATCGCCCGGCGGCCGTCGGCGGTGTTCACCACCGGTGGCTACGTCGCGATCCCGGTGCTCGTGGCGTCAGCCGTCCTCAGGATCCCCACGGTCCTGTGGGAGGGAAACGCGATCCCGGGTCGCAGTGTTCGGCTGGTTGCCCGCCTGGCGACGGTGCTCGCGGTGACCCACCCGGAGACAGCGGCGGCGCTCGATCATCCACGGGCCTATGTGACCGGCACGCCGATCCGATCGCACGCCGGCGTTGACCCGGACGAGGCACGATCGATGTTCGGGGGCCGGCCGGGCGAGCGGATCCTGCTCGTGTTCGGCGGGTCGCAGGCCGTGCGGCGGATCAACGAGGCCGTGCTCGGAGCCCTGCCGGTCCTGGTCAAGCGCGTGCGGGTCATCCACGTCACCGGCGAAGACGGCTACGCGGCGGCGCTGGCCGCACGGGAGGCGCTCCCATCAGGGCTCCGCGACCGCTACCAGCCACGGCCGTTCCTCCACGATGACATGACCGCGGCGCTGGCGGCGGCAGACCTCGCGGTCGGCCGGGCTGGTGCGTCGACGCTGGCCGAGGCGGCGGCATTCGCCCTTCCCATGGCCATCGTCCCGTATCCTCATGCGGCCGGCCACCAGCGGCGCAACGCCGAGCTGCACGCGACCGAGGGGGCGGCGCTGCTGATCGAGGACGAGGCGATGAGCCCGGAGGCGCTGCTCGACGCGGCCAGCCTGCTCGCCGACCCTGCCCGTCACGCAACGATGTCGGCCGCTGCCCGGGGCCTGGCGAGGATCGGGGCCGCCGACGCGGTCGCCGATCTGGTGCTGGCCGTCGCGGGCGGATTGCCGCTGCCCGGGGCCGCCGAGATCGACGCCCTGGCCCGGGGGTCGGCGGCATGACCAGCTCGGGTCCGGGGACGCCCGGCGAGGACACGTTCGACGCGCTGGCTGTGGGATCGGACATCCAGCGTCGGATCGGGGTCAAGACGGTGCGTGACGAGCCGCTCGCACGGCTCACGACGATGCGCGTAGGCGGTCCGGCGGATCTGTTCGCGGTTGCCCACAACACGTTCGAGCTCCGGGCGTTGATCAGATACGCGCGTACGCGCGCGATCCCGCACCTGGTGATGGGCCGCGGCAGCAACCTCGTGATCTCGGATCGGGGGATCCGGGGCCTCGTGATCCAGTCGCGGGCGGAGGCCTCCCGCGTGGACGGCGAGCGGTATCGCGCCGACGCCGGTGTGCCGATGGCCCGGGCGGCGACCGAGACCCAGCGGGCCGGCCTGTCCGGGCTCGAGTACGGGCTGGCCATCCCAGGGACGGTCGGTGGCGCCGTGTGGGCGAACGCCGGCGCCCACGACAGTGACACGGCGGGCGTCCTCGAGACCGCGGTCGTGCTGCTCGTCGACGGCGCCGAGCGTGAGCTCCCGGCGGTGGAGCTTGGCTTCGGGTACAGGGAGAGCCGGTTCAAGCAGGCGACCTTCACGGCGATAGCAGGGGCGGCCGGCGCCGCGAGGAGCCCCGCAGGCGGCGCGGCCGTCCCGGAGATCGTCCTGTCGGCCACGTTCCGGCTCGTGTCGGCCGAACCGGCCGACATCGCCGCCCGCCTGAACGGGATCCGCCGCTGGCGGCGCGAGCATCAGCCGCTGGGGATCCCCTCGGCCGGCAGCGTGTTCCGTAACCCGGAGGGCGACTCGGCCGGGCGGTTGATCGACGCGGCCGGCCTCAAGGGAAGCCGGGTCGGCGGAGCCGCCGTCTCCGAGCGGCATGCCAACTTCATCGTCAACGACCAGCGCGGGACCGCCGCGGACGTGCGCCGTCTCGCCGAGCGCGTCCGCCGCACGGTGCGGGAGCGGCACGGGGTCGACCTCGAGCTCGAGGTCGAGTTTGTCGGCGATTGGACCGGCTGGACGGCAGAGGAGGGATCCTGATGCCCGTGCCGCCGCTCGGTCATCGGCCCGCAGATATCCCGATCGCCGTCGTGTTCGGCGGGCCGTCCGCGGAGCACGACGTGTCGATCGTGTCGGGCACCGCGATCGCCGATGCGCTGCACGCGTCGGGCTACCCCGTAGATCACTGGCTGATCGATCTCGACGGCTCGTGGTGGGAGCTGCCCGAGGACCATCACCGCGACGGTCGTCCCGAGGCAGCCTACGACGCGCCGGCGGAGCTCGGTGCCACCGGACCGCTGCGGGCCGCGGCCGCCCTCGACGCGCTGGCGGCCCGGATCTCCCGGCCGGTCGTGTTCCTCGCCCTCCACGGTCCGTTCGGGGAGGACGGCACGGTGCAGGCGCTGTGCGAGGCGGCCGGGCTCGTCTACACCGGGTCGGGCGTGACCGCCAGCGCGGTCGGCATGGACAAGGCGCTGTTCAAGCGGCTGGCTCGGGGTCTCGGCCTTCCGGTCGCCGATTGGCGCGAGGTGCGAGCCGCCCGCTGGGCGGCCGGCCGCGCCGCGGTGCTGGCCGAGCTCGAGGGGTTTGCCGCCGGCAACAACGATCCGCGCCTCATGATCAAGCCGGCCAGGCTCGGCAGCTCGGTCGGGATGAGCATCGCCCACGGGCCCGACGAGCGTGCCCCGGCGCTCGACGAAGCGTTCCGCTATGACGACCTGGTGCTGGTCGAGCGCTACCTGGCGGGCGCCCGGGACCTCGAGCTTTCCGTGCTCGGCAACGAGCCCGACCGCCTCGAGCTGTTCGGGCCGGGCGAGATCCTGCCGGGCCACGAGTTCTACGACTACGTGGCCAAGTACACGCCGGGCATGTCCGAGTCGATGCTCGCCGCCGAGGTCACGCCGGTGCAGCACGCGATGATGCTCAAGCTCGCCCGCGATGCGTATCGCGCGGCCGGATGCGAGGGGTTCGCCCGGATCGACTTCCTCCTGGCGGGCGACGAGCTGGTGATCTCGGAGATAAACACGATCCCGGGGTTCACCCCGATCAGCCTGTTCCCGACCCTGCCATCGGCCGGTGGCTACGACTTCGCCGCCGTCTGCAGCCGCGTGATCGACCTCGCGCTCCAGCGGGAAGCGGCCCGCGTCCGGCGCCGGCTGACCGTCGCCGACCTGCCGCGATGACCATGTTTCGACGCGACCGCGCAGCGCGCGCAGGATCGGCCACCCGCTCGAGACCACCGTCGGCGCTGCGGCCCGGTGCCCGGCCCGGGGGAGGCGCCCGCCGCACACGCTCCGTGCGGCGGTCATCCGCAGGGCTGACGCCCACCCGGGCCGGCGCGCTCTTGGCATTGCTGCTCGGGCTGGCCGGTCTGTACGGGGCGGTATCGTCCGACGCCTTCACCGTCCGCCGGATCGATGTGTCGGGGCTCACCTGGACGGACCGGGACGCGGTCCTCGTCGCGCTGGCCATCCCCGGCGACCAGAACCTGTTCACGCTCCGGACGCGCGACCTCGAGGACCGGCTCGGGTCCACCCCGGCAATCCGGGGAGCGGCGATCAGCATCGCGCTGCCTGACGAGGTCCGGGTCGCGGTGACCGAGCGCACCGCGTTGCTGATCTGGCGGGTGGGCGACGCCCGCTACCTGGTCGACACCACCGGCCTGCTGTTCACCCAGCTCGCCGCTTCGCCTCCCGATGCCGCCGCAGCCCTGCCGGTGCTCGACGACCAGCGAGCAGCCGCGGCCAGCCTCGCCGTCGGGTCGACCCTCGACCCGGTCATCCTCGACGCGGCACTGCGGCTGGGCTCGCTCCGACCGGCTGACGTGGGGAGCGCGGCAGCGAGCCTGGACCTGCGCCTCGACGATGCTTCGGGGTTCGTCATGAAGGCACCGGGGATCGGCTGGACGGCCGTATTCGGGTTCTACACGCCCACCCTGCGGACGACAGACCTCATCCCGGGCCAGGTCCGGCTGCTGCGCAGCCTTCTCGCCGGCCGAGGGGAGGACGTCGCGCTCCGGGTGATCCTGGCCGACGACCGGGACGCCACCTACATCCCCCGCGCGACGCCGTCCCCGACCGCGTCATCCAAGCCATGACCGACCGCAACTCCGCCCCGGCGATCCGTCGACGCCCTCTCTCGGGCCGGTCGTCTGGTAGCGTATCCGGGACGGTCTACCGGAGGGAGGCTGCCAACCTGTGCTCCTGCCCCTCGTGGGTCTTCTCGTCGGTGTGCTGGCGGGACTCGTCCTCAACGTCAACGTCTCGTTCGAGCTCTCGCGCTACTCGGCCGTGGCGATCCTTGCGGCCCTCGATTCGGTCCTGGGCGGTGTGCGCGCGGAGCTCGACGGGGTCTACGACAATCGGATCTTCATCAGCGGCTTCGTCACCAACGCGATCGTGGCGGTGCTGCTGACGTTCATCGGCGATCGGTTGAGCCTCGACCTCTACCTCGTCGCCCTCATCAACTTCGGGTTCCGGATCTTCAGCAACGTCGCGCTCATCCGGCGACACTTCATCTGAGCAGCCATTACCGTGGCGGGCAGCCGTCACGCGCAGCAGCGAGGGACGACAGGCAGGTGGAACGGGAAGCGGTCCTGGTCGGCATCGATGTCGGCACGTCCAAGGTCTGCGCGCTCATCGGTGAGGTCAGCCGCGACGGCCGCCTGACGATCATGGGCCACGGCACGGTGCCGGCCTCCGGGCTCAAGAAGGGCGTCGTGGTCAACATCGACCAGACCGTGCGGTCGATCGCGGATGCCGTGGAGCGGGCGGAGCGGCTGTCGGGCTGGAAGATCGACCGTGCGTTCGTGGGCGTTGGCGGGCAACACGTCGAGAGCCTCAACTCCACCGGGCAGGTCGCGGTCACAGCCCACCACCGCGAGGTCACTCGCGAGGACATCAACCGGGCGATCGAGGTCGCCCGCGCAGTGTCGATCCCGTCCAACCGGGACGTGCTCCACGTCGAGCGCCGGGGCTTCACGGTCGATGGCCAGGAGGGGGTCAAGGATCCGCTCGGGATGAGCGCGCTGCGGCTCGAGGTCGAGGCCCACATCGTGTCCTCCTCCGCCACGGCCGTCCAGAACCTCACCAAGTGCGTCCAGCTGGCCGGCGTCAAGATCGACGAGCTGGTGGTGAACGGGCTGGCGGCGGCCGAAGCCGTGCTGACGCCGACCGAGAAGGAGCTGGGGGTGGCCGTGGCCGACATCGGCGCGGGCACGATCGATCTCGTGCTGTTCGCCGATGGATCGCCGCTGCACACCGCGGTGCTGCCGGTGGGCGGCAACAACGTGACCAACGACGTCGCGATCGGCGTCAAGACGACCCTCCAGGTCGCCGAGGAGCTCAAGGTGC
Source organism: uncultured Chloroflexia bacterium (assembly GCA_963713095.1). GTDB lineage: Bacteria > Chloroflexota > Limnocylindria > Limnocylindrales > CSP1-4 > CAIXZV01. The sequence goes on along the minus strand of CAVQKK010000001.1, from coordinate 843,492 downwards.
GCCACGGGACCTGCGACCTTCGCGACCTCGAGGACGAGGAGATCGCGGTCAGCGTCGTCGGTGATGATGCCGGCCGGACGATCAGCCGTGATGAGCTGTGCCGGATCATCGAGGCACGGATGCGCGAGACGTTCGAGCTGCTCCGGTCCGAGATGACCAGCAGCGGGCACGGGATGTTGCCGGCGGGGCTCATCCTGACGGGCGGCGCGGCCCAGCTCGCCGGCACCGCGGAGCTGGGTCGGGACGTGCTCCAGATGCCGGTCCGGATCGGCGGGCCCGCGGGGATCGGCGGTCTCGTCGACACGATCCAGGACCCCTCGTACTCGACCGCCGTCGGGCTGCTGCACTGGGGCGCCATCCAGGTGACGATGGACGAGCCGCTGCGCTACGAGTCGGCGCCCAGCGGCGGAGGGCTGGGTCGGATCCGGGACGCGATCCGCAGCATCTTTCCCTAGGCGTCGGGCTGCCTCCGATGCGCTCGATCGAGCTCGAGGTTCGCACCGGTCGCGACCGCGGGTTCACGGACCTCACCCCCGCCTGCGTCCGGTTCGCGGCCGAGGCGGCCGGTGAGGGGGACGGCCTGCTCTCGGTGTTCGTGCCCCATGCGACCGCGGGGATCGTCGTGCTCGAGCTCGGGTCGGGGTCCGATGAGGATGCGTTGCGGGCGTTGGACAGGCTCCTGCCGCGTGACGACCGCTGGGTCCATCGGCATGGCTCGCCGGGTCATGGCGCCGATCACGTCGTGCCGCTGCTCGCCTCGCCGTCGCTGACCGTCCCGGTGATCGGGGGTCGGCTGGCGCTTGGCACCTGGCAGTCGATCGCGCTGCTGGACCCCAACGCAGACAACGCCAGCCGGCGGGTCCGGCTGAGCTTCGTCGAAGGCTAGTCGAGGGCCGTCGCCTCACGGCACCACGGTTCCCGAGACGCGGGCCGGACACGGCCGATCACGGCAGGATTGGGGGGGACCGTCAGGCCGCATCGGCGGGTATACTCCGCGCTACCCGGAGACGAGCCGTGGGCCGCCGACCCCGACCGGCCGCTGCGGGCAAGGGGACACCTGTCCCGACGCCAGCCCCGCGCCAATCCAGACGCCACACCCGCGCCACCCGAGGAGAGCGCCGATGCCGCTGCGGTCCGATTCCGAGAACTTCGCCCTGATCCGCGTCATCGGTGTCGGCGGGGGCGGCAGCAACGCCGTCAACCGGATGATCCGGGCCGAGATGATGGGCGTCGAGTTCATCGCCTGCAACACGGACGCGCAGGCGTTGCTCCAGTCCGACGCGCCCCACAAGATCCGGATCGGCGACAAGATCACGCGTGGTCTGGGCGCCGGCGGTGATGCCTCGATCGGTCAGCGCGCAGCCGAGGAGGACCGTGACAAGGTGGCCGACGCCATCGTGGACTCGGACATGGTGTTCATTACGGCCGGGCTCGGTGGCGGCACGGGCTCGGGCGCGGCGCCGGTCGTTGCGGAGATCGCGAAGGAGCAGGGGGCGCTGACCATCGGCGTGGTGACCAAGCCGTTCAGCTTCGAGGGCGCCCGGCGGAGACTCATCGCCGAGAAGGCCGCCGAGGAGCTCAAGGCCAAGGTCGACACCCTGATCACCATTCCCAACGATCGCCTGCGCGACGTCGTCCAGAAGAACACCTCGATCGTCGACGCGTTCCGGGTCGTCGACGACGTGCTGCGCCAGGGCGTGGCCGGCATCAGCGACATCATCACCGTGCCCGGGCTGATCAACCTCGACTTCGCGGATGTCCGCACGATCATGAAGGACGCCGGGTCGGCGCTCATGGGCATCGGCCGGGCGAGCGGTGAGAACCGTGCCCTCGATGCGGCCCGCGAAGCCGTGGCCAGCCCATTGCTGGAGATCAACATCGCGGGCGCGCAGGGGATCCTGTTCAACATCACCGGGTCCTCGAACCTCACCCTGTGGGAGGTCACCGAGGCGGCCGAGGAGATCCGGGCCGCCGCCGACCCCGAGGCGAACATCATCTTCGGGACGAGCTTCAACGAGCGCCTCGGCGATGAGGTGATGATCACCGTGATCGCGACCGGGTTCGACGGCCGACGCCGTTCCGAGGCCGCGGGCAGCGAGCGTGCGTCCGCCGCCACCGGCGTCCGAGCTGCCGCGGCGTCTGCCGCCGCGATCCCGGCCCGTGACTTCCTCGAGGAGCTCGAGCGCCAGCGCACCGAGTCGGATGCCCCGTCGGCGACCGAGCCTGTCGCCGTGCCCATCCGGCCCGAGCGTTCCGTTGGTGAACCGACGCCGTCGCCCCGGCGACCCGCCTACGACGCCGACGATCTCGAGATCCCGAGCTTCCTTCGCCGGCGCTGAGTCTCGGTCGATGGCTCGCGGGACCCCCGCGGCCGTCGGCGGATCCGGCGGCGACCTGACCGGTGGCGAGGCAGCGACGTGACCGGGGATGAGGTCACGTCGCTTGCGGATGCGCGCGCGCGTGTGCTGGCGCGGATCGCCGGCGCCGCCGCCAGGAGCGATCGTGATCCCGCATCGGTGACCCTCGTCGCGGTGTCCAAGACCGTGCCTGCGGAACGCGTTCGGGCCGCGGTCGAGGCGGGGTTGGAGGTCCTGGGTGAGAACCGGGTCCAGGAGGCAGCCGCCAAGATCCCGGCCGTCGGGGGCGCGACCTGGCACCTGATCGGGCCGCTGCAGGCCAACAAGGCGCGGCGGGCACTGGAGCTGTTCGACGTGATCGAGACGGTCCACTCCATCGAGCTGGCCGAGCGGCTCGATCGAATCGCCCTCGAGATGGACCGCCCCAGCGTGCCCGTGCTGCTCCAGGTCAATGTTGATCGCGATCCGGCGAAGGCGGGCTTCGACCCGACCACCCTGAACGACGCGATGGGCCGGCTGGACGCTCTCCGGTCCGTCGACGTCCGCGGCCTGATGACCATCGGGCGCCTGGCTCCCGATCCGGAGGCAGCGCGACCCACGTTCCGGGCCCTGCACGAGCTGTCCACCGGGCTGCGGGCTCGCTGGCCCCGTCTGGGACCCGAGCTCTCGATGGGTATGAGCGACGATTTCGAAGCCGCGATCGAGGAGGGTGCGACGATCGTGCGGGTCGGAAGAGTGCTGTTCGGCGAGCGCCCGCACGCCGCCTGATCGCGGCGGGCACGAGCACCCGCGGCTGCCCCGTCTCGCCCGCCCGAGACCGTCGCCAGCGAGGCTGGCCGCCGGCGTTGCTAGACTCGGCCCATGGGGACGTTCGTCGGGACCTTTGCCAGCGCGTTGCTCTCGATCCTGTGGCTGATCGTGTTGGGTCGCGTGCTGGTCAGCTGGGTGGACCCGATGGGCCGGTCACAGTTGTCGGCGCTCCTGATCCAGGTCACCGAGCCGATCCTGGCACCCGTCCGGCGGCTGCTGCCACCTACGGGCATGATCGATCTGTCGAGCTTCGTCGTGCTCATCGTGCTCGGGGTCCTGCTGGGCGCCGTTCGGTGACCGGCCCGCCGGCGCGCGAGCTGCGGTTCGGCGTTCGATTGACCCCGCGCGCCGCGACGGATCGGGTCGACGGTGTGGTGGGCGGCGTCCTGCAAGCGCGCGTCGCGGCACCTCCGGTCGATGGGGCCGCGAATCAGGCCCTGATCAGGCTGATCGCGCGCGAGCTCGACCTGGCGCCGCGGGACGTTCGCCTGGCCGGCGGTCAGCGGGGTCGGGTCAAGGTGGTGGCCGTGGCGGCGATCCATCGGGCACGGGTGCTTGGGCAATGGCCCGGCCTGGGCGTGTAGCCGGCGTCACGGTGTGCGACGTCACCGTCGGGTCGGTCCGGCCTGCGGCGACACCCCTCCCGCCGATGACTCCCCATCATCGAGCCGGGGTGGGCGCGCCCGCGCCGCGGCGCGCTAGAATGCGACCCTTCGGGGCCAGGGGCGATTAGCTCAGTTGGTTAGAGCGCACGGTTCACATCCGTGAGGTCACTGGTTCGAGTCCAGTATCGCCCACCACGACCCGCCCCCGAAGACGCCCATCCCTTCCGTGTCGCGCGTCACAGGCGCCTGTGCCTGCGCGTCGGACGAACGAAGGCCCCTTCTCGGTGCGGTTTCTCCTCCCCGCGCCGGCGAGGACCCTGCGTTTGCGAAGCCCCCTGTCAGACAGGGGGCTTCGTGCTTGATGTCCCGGCGTGCGCACGCGTGACAGGAAATCGGATCCGACGTGCTCAGGCGCGCGCGAGCCGCCGCAGGACCGCGGGCAGGATGCCGCCCTGGTGCAGGTACTCGACGTCGATCGGCCCGTCGAGGCGGGCGATCACGCGGAAGCTGCGCTCAGGCCCGGTCGGGTCGGAGCGGTAGCCCACGATGACCTCCTGGTGGGGAGCGAGATCGGACAGATCGGTGATCGTGAACGTCTCCGTTCCAGTTAGCCCGAGCGAGGCGGCGCTGTCACCGGGCCTGAACTGGAGCGGCAGGATGCCCATGCCGACCAGGTTCGAGCGGTGGATCCGCTCGTAGCTCTCCGCGATCACCGCGCGAACGCCCAACAGCGCGGGGCCCTTCGCCGCCCAGTCCCTGGACGACCCGGACCCGTACTCACGGCCGGCGATCACGATCAGCGGGACCCCCTCGTCGCGATAGCGCATGGCGGCGTCGTAGATGAACGTCTCCTCGCCGTCGGGAAGGTGGCGTGTGTAGGGGCCCTCCTTGCCCTCGACGAGGCCGTTGCGCAGACGGATGTTTCCGAACGTGCCGCGCATCATGACCTCGTGATGCCCGCGGCGGGCGCCGAACGAGTTGAAATCGAGCACCGGCACGCCGTTCGCCTGCAGCCAGGCGCCCGCCGGGGCCCAGGCGGGGATCGATCCGGCGGGGCTGATGTGGTCGGTCGTGACCGAGTCGCCGAGCAGCGCCAGGACGCGCGCATCGACGATGTCCGTGAGTGGCGGCGGCTCGGCGGTGAGGCCCTCGAAGAACGGCGGGTTCGCGATGTAGGTCGAGCCCGCGTCCCAGGCATACCTGTCGCCGGACGGGATCGGCAGCGCCCGCCACCGGTCGTCACCCTCGAACACCGACGCGTACGTCGCGCGGAACAGCTCCGGATCGATGACCCGCCCGATGACCTCACGGACCTCGCCCGGCGTGGGCCAGATGTCGGCCAGCATCACGGGCTTGCCGTCGTCGTCGGTGCCCAGCGGCTCGGTGGTGAGGTCCACGTCCACCCGGCCGGCCAGCGCGAAGGCCACCACCAGCGGCGGCGAGGCGAGATAGGCGGCCCGCACCAGCGGATGGATCCGGCCCTCGAAGTTCCGGTTGCCCGACAGCACGGCCGCGACGACGAGCTCGTCGGATTCGATCGCCTGGGCGAGCGGAGCATCGAGCGGTCCCGAGTTGCCGATGCAGGTCGTGCATCCGTACCCCGCGAGCGCGAAGCCGAGGCGGGCGAGAGGCTCCATCAGCCCGGCTCGCCCGAGGTAGCCGGTCACGGCCTTGGAGCCCGGTGCGAGCGATGTCTTGACCGCCGGTGAGACCGTGAGCCCGCGGGCGACGGCGTTTCGTGCGAGCAGGCCCGCGGCGACCATCACCGTCGGGTTCGAGGTGTTGGTGCAGGAGGTGATCGCGGCGATCGCCACCGACCCGTGCCCCACCTCCGTCGACTGCCCTCCGAGCTCGACCGTCCCGGCCGGGATGCCGACGGTGTGCGGGTATGCGGCGCGGAAGTTGTCGCCGAGGCCGGCCAGCGAGACACGGTCCTGCGGGCGACGGGGACCGGCCAGGGACGGCTCGACCGTGCCCAGGTCGAGCTCGAGCAGGGCGTCGAACGCCGGGCCCTCACCGGGTTCGCGCCACAGCCCCTGGGTCTTTGCGTACCGCTCCACGAGGTCGACCCGCTCCGCGGACCGTCCGGTCAGGCGCAGGTAGGTCAGCGTCTCGTCGTCGATCGGGAACAGGGTGGCCGTTGCCCCGAACTCGGGGCTCATGTTCGAGATCGTCGCGCGGTCCGGGAGGGGCAGCCCGGCCAGGCCGTCGCCCGCGAACTCGACGAACGAGCCGACCACTCCGAACTTGCGCAGCATCTCGGTGATCACGAGCACGAGGTCGGTCGCGGTGGCGGCACCCGGGAGCTCGCCGGACAGCCGGACGCCGACGATCCGGGGCATCGGCTGGTACAGCGGCTGGCCGAGCAGGACGGCCTCGGCCTCGATCCCGCCGACGCCGTAGCCCAGCACGCCCAGGCCGTCGACCATCGTGGTGTGCGAGTCGGTCCCGACCACCGTGTCGGGGAAGGCGACTCGTCCGGCCGCGTCGGCGCGATCCGCCACGACGGTCGCCAGGTACTCCAGGTTGACCTGGTGGATGATGCCCGTGCCCGGCGGGACGACCCGGAGATCGCGGAAGGCCGTCTGTGCCCAACGGAGCAGCTGGTACCGCTCACCGTTGCGCTCGTACTCGCGCTCGACGTTGAAGGCGAACGCGCCGCTGCCGCCCCAGGCGTCGATCTGCACGGAGTGGTCGATCACGAGGTCCGCCGGGACCAGCGGGTTGACCCGCGCGGGATCGCCGCCCAGCGCCGCCATCGCGTCGCGCATCGCCGCGAGATCGACAACCGCGGGCACGCCGGTGAAATCCTGGAGCACGACCCGGCTGGGCATGAACGGGATCTCCGCCTCGCCGGCGCCGCCGGGCCGCCAGGCGGCGAGGGTCACGACGTCGGCTTCCGAGACGATCCCGCCGCCGGCGTGACGAAGGGCGTTCTCGAGCAGGATCCGGAGGGTGACCGGGGCCCGGCCGAGGTCGACGCCCAACGCGATCCCTGAGGTCGCGAGCGAGGACAGGCGGTACAGGTCGGGCAGGCCGTCGCCGAGAGAGGCACGGGCACCGAAGGCGTTGGAGGTTGGCACGCTGTTCGATCCTCTTGCGGTCGGTATCGCCCAGCCCGACCCTGCCCGGGTCGCTGGGTACACTCGTTGCGTGGAAGCGTACCGCGCGGCCGGCCGGACGGGATCGGAGCGCTGTCGATGAGGGCCTGGGACTCCACCGACGACCTGATCCGACGGCAGGCCGAGCGGCGTGCGGCGGAGGACGAGGAGCGCCTTCGAGAGCTCGATCGCGAGGGGATCGACCTCGATCCGGCGGCCGGACGACACCGGCACGGGGATCTCGAGCACGCAAGCGACCGTACCCATCCCCATGCGCACGGCGATCCCGGGGAGCGGCCGGTCGTCGGCATCGTCGGTGCCGGCGCCGTCGGAACGGCCCTCGGCATTGCGCTCGATCGCGCCGGCTGGCCGGTCGGCGCGGTGGCGTCGCGGGACGCGGGGCGCCGGGGGCGGTTCCGGGAGCGTGTCCCGAGCGCCCGTGCCTTCGCCGAGGTCAACGCCCTGGTCGACGACGTGGAGCTCGTCATCCTCGCTGTCCCCGACGATGCGATCAGGTCGGTCGCGGGGTCGATGCGGCTGTATGCGGGTCAGGCTGTCGTTCACACCAGCGGGCTGCTGGGCGCCGAGGTCCTCGAGCCTGCGAGGGCCGCCGGCACCCAGGCTGGAGCATTCCACCCGCTGGTCGCGTTCGCCGACCTCGATCGGGCGCTCGAGTCGTTGCGGGGGGCCACGATCGCCATCGAAGGCGACGACGAGCTGGCCGCCCACCTCGCCGACATGGCCGAGGCGATCGGCGGTGTTCCCGTCCGGCTGTCGCCGGGCTCGAAACCTGCGTACCATGCCGCGGCCGTGCTCGCTGCCGGCGGCGTCGTCGCGTTGCTGGATACGATCCGCGAGATCGCCGAGTCGATGGGTCTCGACGAGACCGGGGCCATGGACATCTACCTGCCGCTGCTCGAGCAGACGGTGGCCAATGCTCGTGGCCTCGGCGTGGCTGCCGCGCTGACCGGTCCGGCCACGCGGGGCGACGCCGGCACGGTTGCGGCCCACGTCGAAGCGCTGCGCTCGCTGGCTCCCGATGCGCTCCCCGTGTATCGCGCCCTCGTGACCCGGGGAGCCGCGATCGCGATGGGTCGGGGCAGCCTGTCACCGGAAGGCGCCAAACAGATCCGCGACGCACTTGCAGGCGACTCGTGACGCGGTACGATGCGATCATGCAGCACAGCACCGCCGCCGGGTTCGCGGCCTGGCCGGCGCGCTTCGCACATCCGTCGGCCAGGGCTCGCGAGCGGCGCCTCGGCCTCCGCGCGTCGACCGCCTTCGTGGCCGCCCCGGGCCGTCGAACGGTCCTGTCCCGACCCGACGTCGGACCGCTGACCGCGCTCCGGGCACCGTGGCGGTCGCTCACGATCGCGAACCCGCCACACACGGCCAGCGGTCGCGTCAAGCCGGCCACCGGCATGCAGTGGACGAGCTCTGCGCGCGGAGCCGGGCCACGCCGATCGTCCGTGGCGCCCGCGTGGCCCGCCTGAGGCAGGCCACCGCCACATCCGCCGGCGGCATCGTCATCCGCTTCGTCGACGGCGCACCCGAGCTGGTGGTGGGCAAACGACGGCGCGAACGGGATGCCGTCACATGGACGCTGCCCAAGGGCACGCCGATACCGGCCGAGACGACCGAGCAGACCGCGCTGCGCGAGGTCACCGAGGAGACCGGCCTGGCAGTCGAGGTCGTGCGCCCCTTCGACTCGATCGCCTACACCTTCAACCAGGGCCGGACACGGATCCACAAGACCGTGCACTACTTCCTGATGGTGCCGGTGGGTGGGGATCTGGGCCGCCATGACCACGAGTTCGACGAGGTGCGCTGGATCCGGTTCGACGAGGCGCCGTCGCTGCTCACGTTCGAGACCGAGCGGGCGCTGGTCGCCCGCGCGGGGATGGCGGCGATCGACGGCACGTTTCCCGTGTCGGCCCGAGGGCTCAACGCATGACCGAGACCGCCAACGCGCTGCCAACCCCGCTGTTGGACCGGCACGAGTCGCTGGGCGCCAGGATGGTCGAGTTCGCCGGCTGGCAGATGCCCATCCAGTATCGCGGGATCCTCGAGGAGCACCGGGCCGTGCGGTCCGCCGCGGGCCTGTTCGACCTGTCGCACATGGGCGAGCTGGTGGTCGAGGGCCCGGAAGCCGGCGCCGGCCTGGCGTCAGCGCTGGTGTCGGACCCGCCCTCGCTGGCCGTGGGACGTGCCCAGTACTCGATGATCTGCGCACCCGATGGCGGGATCCTCGACGACCTGATCGTGTACCGGCTGGCCGACGACCGGTTCATGGTGGTCGCCAACGCGTCGAACGCGGTGGTCGTGTCCGACACGCTCGCCGAGCGCTTCGGCAAACGCCGCGCGGTCCTCGACGACCAGTCCCTGGCCACGGGCCTGATCGCCGTGCAGGGGCCCCGGTCGCAGGAGATCCTGGGTCCCCTCACCGCGCTCGATCTGGGTGCGATCCGCTACTACGGCACCGTCGAGGGTGCGGTCGCCGGCATCCCGGCCCAGGTGGCTCGCACTGGGTATACCGGAGAGGACGGCTTCGAGCTGTTCGTCGATGCGGATCGCGCGTGCGACGTGTGGGATGCGCTGCTGGCGACGGGTGGCCCTCAGGGTCTCGTCCCGGTTGGCCTCGGAGCACGGGACACGCTCCGGCTCGAGGCCGGGATGCCGCTCTACGGCAACGAGCTGGACCGGACCACCAACCCGTTCGAGGCCGGGCTGGGCAAGGTGGTCAAGCTCGACAAGAAGGGCGACTTCATCGGCCGGGCTGCGCTCGAGCGGGTCGCCCGTGACGGCGTCACCCGCCGGCTGGTCGGCCTGGTGCTTCGCGAGCGCGGCATCGCCCGCCACGGGTATCCGGTGCTCGATCCGAACGGCCGCACCGGAACGGTGACGTCGGGAACCATGTCGCCCACGTTGGGCGAACCGATCGCGATGGCCTACGTCGCCCCCGCCAACGCCGAACCCGGTACGATGCTGGCCGTCGAGATCCGCGGCGCGGCGGTTGCTGCCGAGGTCGTGCCGCTGCCGTTCTACAAGCGCCCGACCTGACGCCGCGCGCACGTCTCAGCATCGGGACGACCATTCGCAGCCCTGCCGTCGCCAGCCACCATGGAGGAACCGCCCGATGGTCCCCGCCGATCTGCGCTACACGAAAGAGCACGAGTGGGTCGCCATCGAGGGCGAGCTGGCGAGGGTGGGCATCACGCAGTACGCGGCGGACCAGCTGGGTGACATCGTGTTCGTCGAGCTGCCGGCCGTGGGCCGCACGCTCGAGCAGTTCGCCACCTTCGGCGTGGTCGAATCGGTGAAGGCCGTGAGCGACCTGTTCGCGCCCTTGGCGGGCGAGGTCGTCGAGATCAACGACGCCCTGTCCGGTGAGCCCGAGCTCGTCAACAGCGATCCGTTCGCGAAGGGCTGGATGGTCAGGCTCCGGCTGGCCGATCCCGCGCAGGCAGACGCGCTGCTCGACGCCGCTGCCTACGAGCAGCTGACCGCCGAAGGCTGACCCGATGCCCTACGGCCCGCATGCGGCCGACGACCGGGCCCGGATGCTCCGCTCGATCGGCGTCAGCTCGGTCGACGCGCTGTTCGATGACATCCCGCAGGCGCTCCGGGCGACGCCGCTGCGGTTGGACCCGCCGGAGCCCGAGCTCGAGCTGTCGGCCCGGCTGGCCGGGCTCGCAGCCCGCAACCGGGTCGACCTGGCGAGCTTTCTGGGCGCCGGCGCCTACCGCCACTGGACCCCGGCCGCGGTGGACCAGCTGCTGCTGCGCGGCGAGTGGTACACGGCCTACACGCCGTACCAGCCGGAGGTCTCCCAGGGGACGCTCCAGAGCATCTACGAGTACCAGAGCCTGCTGGCCGCGCTCACCGGGCTCGACGTCACGTCGGCCTCCCACTACGACGGCGGCGCGGCCACGGCCGAGGCCGCCCTGATGGCCTGCCGGGCCACCCGGCGCGACCGGATCCTCGTCTCGCGCGGCGTCCATCCCCACTACCGCCAGACGCTCGCGACCTACGCCCCGGGCCCCGGGCTTCTGGTCGAGGAGGTGCCGTTGGTCGCCGACGGCCCGGCGGGCGGCACCACCGACCTCGAGGCCCTGGAGCGCCGGCTGGCCGACCGCGACCGCCCGGTCGCCGGCGTGGTCGCGGCGCAGCCCAACGTCCTGGGCGCCCTCGAGCCCATGGGCGAGATCGGCCGGCTGGCCCACGCCGCGGGGGCCCTGTTCGTCGCCGTCATCGAGCCCGTTTCGCTGGCCGTGCTCGCGCCGCCGGCCGAGTACGGGGCGGACATCGCCGCCGGCGAGGGCCAGCCATTGGGCATCCCGCTGGCATACGGCGGGCCGTATCTGGGCATCGTGGCCTGCACCGACGCGCTGGTGCGCCAGATCCCCGGGCGCCTGGTGGGCATGACGACCGATCTCGACGGCCGGCGGGCGTTCGTGATGACCATGCGCGCGCGGGAGCAGGACATCCGCCGCGAGCGGGCGGCGAGCAACATCTGCACCAACCAGGCGCTGCTTGCGCTGGCGGCCTCGATCTACCTTGCGACCATCGGGCCGCACGGCCTGCGCGACGTGGCGGCCGCGGGCGCCGCCCGGGCCGCCGAGCTCGAGGCGGCCCTCGCGGGGGCCGGGGCCCCGCGGATCGGGACGGCCGCGTACCTCAACGAGTTCGTGGTCCGGGTGCCCGGCGCGCCCGCCGTGCACGAGCGGCTGCTCGAGCGGGGGATCCTGGCCGGGATCCCGACGGCACGGTTGCTGCCCGACGAGCCGGCGCTCGCGGACGGCCTGCTGGTATGCGCCACCGAGATGACCACGTCCGATGAGATCGAGCGGTTCGCCGCCGCGCTGCGCGACGAGCTGGCGGTCGCTCCGAGGGTGGCACCGCAGACCCGAGGTGCCCCGTGAGCGTGGTGGGCGATCGGCTCCAGGCGACCCTGTTCGAGCGCAGCCGGCCCGGCCGCGGCGGGGGCAAGATCCCGCATCCGCCCGCGGATGCGCTCGAGCGCATCCCGGCTGATGCCCGGCGTGCCACGCCGGCCGCCCTGCCCGAGCTCGCCGAGCCCGAGGTCGTCCGCCACTACGTGAACCTGTCCCAGCTCAACTACGCGGTCGACACCGGCTTCTACCCGCTCGGCTCGTGCACTATGAAGTACAACCCCAAGCAGAACGAGTGGGCGGCCCGGCTGCCCGGGTTCGCGGGTCTCCATCCCCTGGCACCCGACGCCACGGCACAGGGCACCCTGCAGCTGCTGTTCGAGCTCGAGGCGACCCTCGCCGAGATCAGCGGCATGGACGCGGTCACCCTCCAGCCCGCCGCCGGCGCCCAGGGCGAGCTGACCGGGATCCTGGTGATCCGCGCCTACCATCGCTCGCGCGGCGACCTCGAGCGCACCGAGGTGCTGATCCCCGACTCGTCCCACGGCACCAACCCGGCCACGGCGTCCATGGCCGGCTTCCGCACGGTCACCATTCCGTCGGCACCCGACGGTGGGGTGGATCTCGACGCCTTCCGGGCGGCGCTCGGGCCGCGGACCGCGGCGATCATGATCACCAACCCATCCACGCTCGGGCTGTTCGAGCACCGGATCGGCGAGCTGCTCACCGCCACCCACGCAGCCGGCGCCCTGGCCTACATGGACGGCGCCAACCTCAACGCGATCCTGGGTCGCTTCAAGCCCGGCGAAGCCGGCTTCGACGTGATGCACTTCAACACCCACAAGACGTTCAGCACCCCGCACGGCGGCGGGGGTCCGGGGGCGGGACCGGTGGGGGTGCGTGCCCATCTGGTGCCGTTCCTGCCGTGCCCCCGCGTCCTTCGCGCCGACGACGGCAGGTACCGCCTCGAGGCGTGGGGCGAGCGCCCCGACTCGATCGGGCGGATGCGCAGCTTCGTGGCCAGCACGGGCGTGCTTGTGCGCGCCTACGCGTACCTCCGGGCCCACGGCGCCGCGGGGCTGCGCGAGGTGTCCGACGACGCGGTGCTGGCGGCGAACTACCTCAGGATCCGGGTCGCCGCGGCGCTCGATGTGCCGTTCGATCGGCCGTGCAAGCACGAGTTCGTGGCCTCGGCGGCGGGCTTGAAGCACCGCACCGGCGTACGCACGCTCGACATCGCCAAGCGGCTCATCGACAAGGGCTTCCACCCGCCCACCATCTACTTCCCGCTCACGGTCGAGGAGGCGATGCTGATCGAGCCCACCGAGACCGAGTCGATCGAGACGCTCGACGCGTTCGCCGATGCCCTGATCGAGATCGCGCACGAGGCCGAGACCGATCCCGAGCTCGTCACCGGCGCGCCGCACGACGCGCCGGTGCGCCGGCTCGACGAGGCGACCGCCGCCCGGCAGCCCAACCTCCGCTGGCGGTCGATGACCGGCGCCGAGACGCCATGTCCCGACTAGTCGTCGCCCGGGGCACACTGCTCCGCGCCTGCCGTTGTCGCTGCCTCGAGGCAGGTGGTGGCCGCCCATCCCATGCGCGGTCATCGCCGCGACGCGTTCTGTTATTCTCGCGGCCGTGGTAGGCAGAAGTCTTCGCCAGATCGTCTGGGCACGCCTGCGGCGCGATCGCGTCGCCATGGTGTGCCTGTTGATCCTGATCGTGATGTACCTGACCGCGATCTTCGGCCCGGTGGTCGCCGGCATGATCGGCCTTTCGCCCTACGCGTTCTATCCGTCGGCGGTCAGCGCCGAAAAGGCCGGTGCGCCCATCGGGGCGTGGGGCGGGATCAGCCCCCAGCACATCTTCGGAGTCGAGTGGGGGACCGGACGGGACATCTTCGCGCAGCTGCTGTTCGGCCTTCGGATCTCGTTGATCATCTCCACGACCGCGACGTTCCTCACGGTCACCATCGGGACCGTGGTGGGCATCATCGCCGGCTACAGCGGGGGCTGGACCGATGCGGTCATCGGACGCCTGATGGACCTGGTGCTCGCCTTCCCGTTCCTGCTGATCGTCATCGCGCTGTCCGGCGTCCTCACCCAGCGTCTGACACAGCTGGGGGTGCCTCAGGGCAACGCGTCGCGGGTCATGTACCTGATCCTCGTGATGAGCATCTTCGGCTGGCCGTACCTTGCCCGCATCGTCCGCGGCCAGGTCCTCAGCCTGCGCGAGCGCGAGTTCGTCGAGGCGGCGGTCGCGATGGGGGCGAGCCGCCGCCGGATCCTGTTCACCGAGATGCTGCCCAACCTGTGGGCGCCGATCATCGTGTATGCGACGCTCACCCTGCCGGCGTACATCGGGTTCGAGGCCGCGCTCTCGTTCCTTGGCGTCGGCGTGATCCCGCCCGATACCACCTTCGGCTCGATGCTCGCCAACTCGGTGAGCTACTTCAACGCCGTGCCCACCTACCTGTTCATTCCGGGCACGATCCTGGTCGTGCTCGTGGTGTCGTTCAACCTGCTGGGTGACTCGCTCCGCGATGCCCTCGATCCGAAGACCGTGTCCTAGGCGTCCTGCTACCCTGCGCGTGGCGCCCCCGAGTGCAGGGTGCGTGCAGCACTGACCGCTGGCGCAACCTGTACCATCAACCGCAAGCCGGGGAGCCCCGGCATCTCATGGAGGAGACAAATGGTCAGAAGCGAGACGCGTTTGCGCGTCTTGACGCTCGGCATGACCGCGATGCTGGTGGTCGCCGCCTGCGGCGGCTCGACCAGCACCCAGTCGCCTGCCGCACCTTCGACGGCGCCCGGCACCTCGGCACCGTCGAGCGAGTCCATGGCCCCCAGCGAGGCGCCCTCCGGCGGGCAGCCGGGCGGCACCATCTACATGCTGACCCAGGCCGAGCAGTGGGACCAGGTGGACCCCGAGCGGGTCTACACCGGTGAGGATCTCGCCTTCTTCGGGTCGACGATCATGCGGGGCCTCGTGTCCTTCAAGTTCTCGTCCGACCCGGCCGTGGCGGACACCCTCGTCCCCGACCTGGCGACCGACACCGGCACCGCCAGCGCGGACGCCAAGACCTGGTCGTTCACCCTGCGTGACGGCATCACCTGGCAGGACGGCTCGCCGATCACCTGCGCGGATGTCGCCTACGGCGTGTCGCGGACGTTCGCGACCGACGTGATCAACCAGGGTCCGACCTATCAGATCCAGTACCTCGACATCCCGACCAAGGCCGACGGCAACTCGCAGTACCCGGGGCCCTACAAGGCAACCGCGGACCAGCAGGCGATGTACGACAAGGCTGTCACCTGCGCCGGCAACACGATCACCTTCAAGCTGAATCAGCCGGTCGCGGACTTCAACTTCGCAACGACCCTCGGGATGTTCCCGGTCCCCAAGGCCAAGGACACTGGCGAGACCTACGGCGACCCTGCCAACTACGTCTCGTCTGGGCCTTACCAGATCGACAGCTACACCACCGGCAATGGCGGCAAGATGGTCCTGGTGCGGAACCCGAACTGGAACGCGGCCAGCGACCCGATCCGCAAGGCCTACCCGGACAAGTGGGAGGTCGACTTCGGCATCGACCCGAAGGTCATGGACCAGCGGCTCATGGCCAGCCAGGGCGATGACGCGTACGCGGTCCAGTACGGCGCGGTCCAGCCCGAGAACCTGGCCACGGTGTTCGCGGATCCGAAGACCCCGAACCCGGACTTCGCGGGCCGCGCGCTCAGCGACTACGACCCGTACGCCCGCTACTACTTCATCGACGTCAACAAGGTCCCGAACGTGAAGATCCGCCAGGCCATGGCGGTCGCCCTCGATCGGGGCGCGATCCGGACCAACTCCGGCGGCGCGTTCGCCGGTGACCTCGGCGACGGCGTCATCAAGCCGAACCTGGGCGATCAGTACGCTCCGACCGGCATGTGGACCGACATGTTCGGCCAGGCGATCCCGGACAACGGTGATCCCACCTTGGCCAAGCAGCTCATCAGCGAGTCCGGAGAGGCCGCGCCGAGCCTGACCTGGGACTACCCGCAGACCCCGACCCGCGACAAGGAAGCCGCGATCGTGGTTGCCTCGCTGGGCGCAGCGGGCTTCAACGTCACCGCGAACCCGATCGAGCCGGGCCAGTACTACAGCATTGTCTTCGACGACAAGAAGGCCTCCGAGTTCGGGTGGGCCGGCTGGGGTCCTGACTGGCCGAACGCATCGACCATCATCCCGCCGCTGTTCACCCAGAAGGGCGGCTGGGACCTGTCCCGCGTGGACGCTGCCAACGCCGGAACGAATGATCCCCAGTGGAACACCAAGGTTTCGGCCGCACTGTCCGAGCTCGACCACGCGACCCAGGCGACGATGTGGCAGGACCTCAACAAGGAGGCCATGCAGAACGTCTACGCCATCCCGACCACGTTCGGCCTGACGCAGGTCATGACCGGCACCAAGGTCGGCCCGCAGCCCGACTACCAGTGGGCTCCGTACGGCTCCTGGCCGTACGCCGAGATGTACGTGATGCCGTAAGGCATCCCGTAGGAAGTCACACAACCACCCCAGGAGAGCGGCGACGCCGCTCTCCTGGGGTAACAGCATCCGTGAGAAGGAAAGGCAAGCTGCGTGCTCGGATACACCGTTCGCCGCGTCCTGTTGATGGTCATGCTGCTGTTCCTGCTCACCCTCACGGTGTTCTTCCTGTTCACGCTCCTGCCCGGTGACCCTGCCCGGCTCACCTGCGGCAAGGCCTGCACGCCCCAGATCATCGAGGCCAACCGGCATCGCCTCGGGCTCGACGAGCCGATCCTCACGCAGTACTGGAAGTTCGTCAGCGGGCTGTTCGTCGGTCGCGTGTTCTCACCCGACTCACCTCAGCCGATCATCTGCAACGCCCCCTGCCTCGGCTACTCGTTCAACCATCGAGAGCAGGTGCTGACGCTGATCATGCGTGCCCTGCCGGTGACCTTCTGGCTTGCGAGCGGCGGGTTCATCCTGTGGCTCACGACCGGCATCTCCGCGGGCATCTACGCTGCGCTGCGGCGCGGTCGCTGGCAGGATCGGTCGGTGATGGGGGTCGCATTGGTCGGCTATTCGCTGCCCTCATTCTTCATCGGGCTCGTCCTGATCTTCTTCGTCATCCTCAAATGGCACTGGCTGCCCTTCCCCTCGTGGGTGTCGCCGTTCGAGGACCCAGTGCGCTTCGTGCAGACGATGGCCCTGCCCTGGATCGTCATCGCCGTGCTGTACGCCGCGTTCTACATGCGACTCACGCGCAACCAGGTGCTCGAGGTGTTCGGCGACGACTACATACGCACGGCTCGCGCCAAGGGCCTGCCTGAACGGACGGTGGTGGTCAAGCACGCCTTGCGAGCGGGGTTGACACCCATCGTCACCGCGGCTGGCCTGGACCTCGCCGGGCTGCTCGGTGGCGCCATCATCACCGAGAGCATCTTCAGCCTGCCCGGTATGGGCTCGCTCGCGATCGGCTCGGTCCTCAACGCGGACCTGCCGCTGATTACCGGCATCACGTTGCTGACGGCGACGTTCATCATCTTCGCCAACCTGGTCGTCGACCTGCTGTACGGGGTGCTGGATCCGCGGGTCCGGATCTCATGAGCCAGGGGAACGGGTCGCCGGATCAGCGCTTCCTCTCCATCCAGGATCTTTCGGTCGCGTTCAACACCGAGGACGGCCTGGTGCGGGCGGTGGATGGCGTCACCGTGTCGATCGAACGTGGTCAGACGCTCGCGATCGTGGGCGAGTCCGGCTCCGGCAAGAGCGTCACCGCGCAGGCGGTCATGGGTCTCGTCGACCGGCAGGCCGCGAAGATGTCGGGCCAGATCTGGCTCGACGGGGAGGAGCTGCTCGGCCTGTCGCCGGATGAGGTCCAGAAGCTTCGCGGCTCGCAGATGGCCATGATCTTCCAGGATCCGATGTCGAGCCTGCACCCGTTCTACCGGATCGGCGACCAGATCGTCGAGGCGATCCAGGCCCATCGCTCGGTGAGCAACAGCGCGGCGCGGCGCGAGACGATCGAGATGCTCAAGAAGGTGGGGATCCCGGCCGCCGAGCGGCGGGTCGACGACTACCCGCACCAGCTGTCGGGCGGCATGCGCCAGCGCGTGATGATCGGGATGGCCCTCATCAACTCACCCGCGCTGCTGATCGCGGACGAGCCGACCACGGCGCTCGACGTGACCGTCCAGGCCCAGATCCTGGAGCTGATCACGACGCTCAAGGACGAGTTCGGGACAACCGTCATCCTGATCACCCACGACCTCGGCATCGTGGCCGATGTCGCCGACCACGTGGCGGTGATGTACGGCGGCCGCCTGGTGGAGGTTGCCCCGACCGGTGTCCTGTACGACCAACCACAGATGCCGTACACGCTTGGCCTGCTGTCCTCGGTCCCGCGAATGGACCGTGAGCGGTCCATGCGGCTGGAGCCGATCCCCGGCAACCCACCGTCGCCGATCACCCTGCCACCCGGCTGCGTGTTCCAGCCGCGCTGCACCTACACGGACCGGGTCCGCGACGGCGCCTGCGCGACCGTCCGTCCCGAGCTTCTCCCGGCCGGGCCGGACCACCTCGTCCGATGCCATATCCCGACTGAAGAGCGCCGGGAGATCTCGCAAGAGGTGCTCCGCCTCCTCGCCGGAGCTGAACGATGACCGAAGACGCACGCGAGATCCTCAGGGTCACGGATCTCCACACCTACTTCCCCGTCCGATCCCGCGGGCTCATCCCGCGAACCGTCGGCCAGGTCAAGGCTGTCGACGGCGTCGATCTGACGCTCAAGGCGGGCGAGACGCTCGGGCTGGTGGGAGAGAGCGGCTCGGGCAAGACGACGACCGCGCGCTCGATCCTGCGCCTGATCAAGCCGACCAGCGGCCGGATCGAGCTCGACGGCCAGGAGATCGCGACGCTCTCGCAGCAGGCGCTCCGGCCGATCCGCCGCAAGGCGCAGATGATCTTCCAGGATCCGTACAACGCGCTCAACCCGCGGCACACGGTGGGCACGATCATCAGTGCGCCGTTCCGGATCCAGGGAGTGGTGCCGCCGGGCGGCGTCAAGGCCGCCGTCCAGGAGCTGATGGAGCGGGTCGGTCTCAACCCGGAGCACTACAACCGCTATCCCAATGAGTTCTCCGGCGGCCAGCGCCAGCGGATCGGCGTCGCGCGGGCGGTCGCGCTGCGACCAATGCTGATCGTGTGCGACGAGCCGGTGTCGGCCCTCGACGTCTCGATCCAGGCCCAGATCATCAACCTGCTGCACGACCTCCAGGAGGAGTTCGGGCTCACCTACCTGTTCGTGGCCCACGACCTCGCCGTTGTCCGGCAGATCTCGCACCGGGTCGCGGTCATGTACCTCGGCCACATCGTGGAATCGGCGCCCAGGCGCGTGATCTACACGGCGCCGCTCCATCCGTACACGCACTCCCTGCTGTCGGCGATCCCGATCCCGGATCCGACGATCCAGCGGAATCGGCGCCGGATCATGCTCCAGGGCGACGTGCCGAGCCCGATCGACCCGCCCAGCGGGTGCGTGTTCCGGACTCGCTGCTTCCAGGCTCAGGAGCGGTGTGCCGTCGAGGTGCCGCCGCTGACCGAGATCGCCCCCAACCACTGGGTGGCCTGTCACTTCCCGGTCGCGGAGCCGCCTGCCGGGACGGGTGCGATCCGTGTCGGATCGGCGGTGGCGGACGCCAGCCCGGCGGCTGAAGCCGCAGCCGCCGCAGCAGCGGCGCAGGAAGCAGCGTCGGTCAGGGAGCGCCAGCTTCCCAGGTAGCCGTCGCCGCCTTGCCGGCGGCCGCGACGCTAGCGGCTGCCGATGGTCCCGCCGAACAACGCGCCCCACGCCTCGAAGTCTGCCGTGTCCGATCGCCGCATCGGCTGCGACTCGTCCCACTGGGCGACGAACGATGCCAGCACGTCACCCGCGTCGAGGGAGGAGCCGTCCTGAAACGTCAACCCCCCACGCAGGCGGCAGGTCCAGAGGCTGGCATTCGCGTTCGGCGTGCAGCGCTGCGCGAGGCGGGGGAGCGGCGCGAGCGTCTCCACGTCGAGGCCGTACAGGCCCTGGGTGACGAGCGCGCATAGCCGGTACGCGTCATCGGACGACTGATCGCCGCAGTAGGCGCCCTGCGGCTCGGTCGACTGCATGAACACGACCTGCCTGCGGTCGGCGGGCGTCGTGGCTGCCAGAGGATCCAGCCCGAGCGGTGCGGTCGCGGCGCCCTCGACGTCGGACCGGAACACGGCCACCGACCCGGGGTCGGCCAGCGGCACGATCACGGCAAGGTCGCGGATCGTGTCGCTGGCGTGCGAGAAAGCGGCCAGCCGCGTCGGCCCGTCGGTCGTTGCCGCCGCCGCGTCCAGGTCGTCTGCCACGGATGCTGCGCGACGGGCCGGTGTGGCGGTGACGCCGTGACCGAACAGCGGCTCCAGGAAGACGCCCGTGTCCGCGACGGCTGAGGTCACACCCCCGAGGTACAGGCCGTCGAGGGTGCCGGCGGCCACCGCGGACTCGTAGTCGGCGACGGGCATCGTGTCGATCTCGACCTGCAGGCCGATGCTCGACGCGATCTGCGCCTGCACCGCGGCCCCGACGCCGGCGGGATCCGGCAGACCCGGCACCGGTCGGTCGGGAACGTGGAGCGGGTAGGTGGTGGTGAGATCAAAGCCGGCCGTGTCGAGCGCGGCGGTCGCGGCCGGGCCGTTGAACTCGTACCACGCCTTGCCGTCGCACGCATCGGGGATGGCACATGGCACGACGTGCGTCGGCGTGACCGAGCCGGCCGGAAACGCCGCCGTCACGAGCGCCTCACGGTCGAGGGACTGGGCGATCGCGCGGCGGACGGCGACCTGCCCGAATGCGGATCCTCGGCCGAACGCCAGGTAGGTCATCGCCAGCCCGACGCGGGGCATGACGGTGAGCTCGGGGAGGGTGGCGATCCGATCGAGCGCGGCGGGCCCAGGGTCGTCGATGCCGTCCACCGCGGCCGACTGCAGCGCGTCGGTCCGGACCGCCGGATCAGCCGACCAGCGCAGGACGATCGTGTCGGCCTTCGCGTCGGGCGACGGATCGGGGGCGACGCGGACCAGACGGACGTTGTCACCGGGCGTCCAGTGATCGATCCGATATGGCCCGCTGCCGGCAAGCGCGGTCGCCGATGCCCGGTCGGCCGCGAGGCGGTCCAGGGACGTGGTGTCCAGGATCCCCAGCGCCGGGTGCCCGAGGCGGGCGAGGAAGGCGGCGTCGGGACGGCACAGTGTGAACCGGACGGTCCGCGCCTCCGGGGCCTCGATGCGACCGATCAGACCCGTGTACCCCGGCCGGTCGCAGGCCGACCCGGACGCCGGCCAGGCTGCCGTCCGAAACGGCTCATCGGTAGATGCCGGTGAGGGCGTCTGCTCAACGCTGGGCGCGGCGGTCCCGGGGCGTTGGGTCACCACGGGCACCGGCGAGCACGATCCGGAGAGGAGCGCGGTCACCATGATTGCGATGGCAGCGGCGGGCGGGACCTTCAGACGGGTCGGCATCGGCACGCGAAGCGAGGGGGCGGGAGGTGGATGAGGGCGCGGGGGAAGCCAGGGATCGGTAGCCCGGGCGGGCCGGCGCCAGCCTAGCATCGCGCGCGGTCAGGCCTGTGATGCCGGCGCGGGATCCGAGTCATAAGGCGTCGGGCCCTCCATTCCGGTCGGCCGGGGCTCCACGGCCGACGGCTTCGCGAGGTGGTGGCCTAGACTCGACTGATGCAACCGCTGCGGATCGCCCTCGCCCAGATCGCGCCGCGCCTGGGCGATCTCGAGGCCAACATCGCGCGCCACCTCGAGCTGCTTGCGGAGGCGCGGGCCGATGGCGCGGGTCTGGTCGTGTTCCCCGAGCTCGGGCTCACCGGCTACCAGCTCCAGGATCTCGCGGCCGAGGTCGCGATCCGGCTCGACGACCCCAGGCTTGCCACGCTCGTGGCGGAGACCGGGGGGATCTCGGCCGTGGTCTCGTTCGTCGAGGAGTCGGCCGACCACCGGCTGTTCATTGCCGCAGCTCTGGTCGAGGACGGCGAGATCCGTCACGTCCACCGCAAGGTGTACCTGCCGACCTACGGTCTGTTCGACGAGCGCCGGTTCTACGCCCCGGGCGGCGTCCTGCGCGCGGCCCCATCGCGGCTTGGCGTGGGGGTCGGTCTGGCGGTGTGCGAGGACTTCTGGCACGTGTCGACGCCGCAGCTGCTCGCCCTCGACGGCGCCCAGCTGCTGATCAACGTCTCCTCGTCGCCGGGTCGAGACCTTGCCGCGACCAACGAGGTGGGACTCGGAACCGCGACCTCGTGGCGGACGCTGATGCGCACCTACGCCCAGCTGACGACGTCGTTCGTGGTGTTCTGCAATCGGGTGGGTGTTGACGAGTCGATCTCGTTCTGGGGCGGCTCGGAGGTGATCGCGCCCAGCGGCGCCGCGCTGTTCTCGGCGCCGATGTTCGACGAGGGGCTGTTCTCGGTCGAGGTGGACCTGGCAGACGTGCGACGCGAGCGCATCGCCCTGCCGCTGCTCCGCGACGAGCGACCCGAGCTGGTGGTGCGGGAATGGCGCCGTCTGGTCGCGGAGCGGGCGGGGCTGGCACCCGAATCGACCGCGGACGTCGGGGCGCCGTCGCCGCACGACGATGAGCGCCGGGCCGACGCCGACGCCGGAGCCGCGACCACCGAGCCATGACCGACGCTGAAGCCCCCATGTTCGTCCTGCCCGACGAGCTCGCGATCGACACCGCGGTTGCGCGCCGCGTCATCGGCGCGTTCATTCGTGGCCAGATCCAGCAGGCGGGGTTTGACCGGACGGTGGTCGGGCTGTCAGGCGGAATTGACTCCGCGCTGGTCGCGTTCCTGGTCGCCGAGGCGATCGGCGCCGAGCGGCTGCTGTGCGTCCTGATGCCCTACCGAACCTCGTCCCCGGCATCGCGCGGGGACGCCGAGGAGGTCGTCCGGCGGCTGGGCTGCGCGTCCGAGGTGGTCGACATCAGCCCGATGGTCGACGGCTTCTTCGGGCGTGACGGGGCGCCCGGTGCCGCCGGACCCGAGGGTCTCGATGCGAGCCCGCTGCGGCGCGGCAACCTCATGGCACGGATGCGGATGAGCACCCTGTACGACCGCTCCGTCACCTGGGGCGGCCTGGTGGTCGGCACCGGCAACAAGACCGAGTCGCTCATCGGCTACACGACCCTGTTCGGTGACTCGGCGTGTGCGTTCAATCCGATCGGCGATCTGTACAAGAGCCAGGTCCGGCAGGTGTCGGCCGACATCGGCGTGCCCGAGGCGATCATCCGCAAGGCGCCCTCGGCCGATCTCTGGCCCGGGCAGACCGACGAGACCGAGGCGGGGTTCACGTACCACGAGCTGGACCGGCTCCTGTTCTGGCGGATCGACAAGCGGCGGAGCGTGGATGAGATGGTCGCCATGGGCTTCGACCGCGCCGTGGTGGAGCGGGTGGATCGGATGGTGGCGACGTCGGAGTTCAAGCGCCAGGTGCCGCCGATCGCAAAGCTCGGGCCGAGGACGGCGGGGGTGGATTACCTGTATCCACGGCGCCGGCCCGGATCTGCGCGCGCCTGAGGTGGGCACCCACGAAGATGCCACCGGGGCGGACAGCCGGGGCGGGGGAGCGGCCAGCAGCGATCGGAGCGGCGACGCAGCCGGCGGCGGGGCCGGCCGTGGCCTCCTGCCCGGCACGCGGGATGCACACGGCACCCTGTATGTGGTCGCGACCCCGATCGGCAACCTGGGTGACGTCACCCTGCGGGCGCTCGAGGTGCTGCGCTCGGTGCCGCTGATCGCCGCCGAGGACACGAGGGTCACCCGACGCCTGCTCGCCCGCTATGAGATCTCGACGCCGATGGTCAGCTTTCACGCGAGGAGCGGCCCGGCCCGTCAAACGGAGCTGCTGGCGCACCTGACCGGCGGGGCCGATCTCGCGCTGGTTACCGATGCCGGCACCCCGCTGGTGTCGGATCCCGGCGAGGGGCTCGTCGCGAGCTGCGTGACGGCCGGCGGCCAGGTGGTGGCGATCCCTGGTGCCTCATCGGTCATGGCGGCCGTGGCGGCGAGCGGGGTCGCGGGGCCGCGCTGGTCGTTCGAGGGATTCCTGCCGCGTCGCGGCCGCGACCGACGCAGTCGTCTGGCCCGGATCGCGGCCGACGATCGGGGCAGCGTGCTGTTCGAGGCCCCCACGAGGCTGGCCGCCACGCTCGGCGACCTGGTTATTGTCTGCGGCGGCGATCGGCCCGGTGCCGTGTGCCGCGAGCTGACCAAGCTCCACGAGCAGGTCGTGCGCGGGCCGCTCGCCGAGATCGCAGCGCGGGTCGCCGACGGCTCCATCCCGATCCGCGGCGAGATGACGATCGTGGTCGGGTGGAGGCGGGCGGACGAGGATCACCGGGCGCTCGGCGGCACGCTGGACGAAGGTCGGGGCGGTGACCGGGCGGTGGCCGTCGAGGCCGCGCGAGCCGAGGTCGACCGGCTGGTGGCCGGCGGGTCCGCGCGCGGGGCGGCGGCGCGACGGGTCGCGGCTGCGACAGGTCTGCCGCGTCGTGCCCTCTACGGGGCCGATGCCGCGCGTGCTGCCGAGGAGCCCGGCGCCTGACTGGCATTCCAGGCGTCCCTGGCGTTCCTGGAGTATCCGGGCGGTGTCAGGCAGCAGCCGTCAGCGCCGATCCCATCGGAGCCGCGCGTACATCACGAGGTCGTGGTACGTGCCCGCCCGATACTGGGCGCCGCGGTTGACACCCTCGCGGGTGAAGCCGGCCTTCGCGAGCGACCGCTGCTCGGCCACGTTCTCGACGTCCGTGGACGCCTCGACCCGGTTCAGGTTCGTGGTCTCGAACAGGTAGTCGGCTGCCAGTCGCTGGGCCTCCGATCCGTAGCCCCGGCCGCGGGCCGCCGGTTCCAGGTCGATGCCGATCATCCAGGCGTCCGATTCGCGGTTCGGGCCGTAGCGAACGCGCCGCCAACCGACGCTGCCGATCACGGCTCCGTCCGCGATGTGCTCGACGAGCATCACGCCGTTATGCTCGTCGCGCAGCGGCCCGCTGGCGAGCCGCATCCGATCCACCGGCTGCGGCTCCAGGCCGAAGTCGTTGAACCCGCCATCGGTCTGTTCGCGGCACCGGATGTCGTCGAACAGATCTACATCGGCCGGCGTCACGTCGCGCAAGCGAACCCGAGGGCGAGTGAGAAGGTCGGTCACGCGTCCTAGCGTAGCGCCCGTTGGTTGCGCGGACGATCGGCGGCGGCGCGGGAGGGGGACCGCGCCGCCGCCGTGGGGATGGGTGAGGTCAGGCCGCGGCGACGGCTTCCTCGAGCGTCTCGTCGTCCTCTTCGTCATCGCCGCCGGGAGCGACGCTGAAGCCGGCATCATCCGCGACCGGCTCGGCTGCGTCGGGTTCCAGCCCCGCAGCTGCGGCCTGCGCCTCGAGCGCGGTCGCGGCGGTCTCGGCCGCATAGTCCTTCTTGCGGCGACCAGACAGCATCTCGACGCTTCCGGCCACGATCTCGGTTTTCCAGTGGCGCGCGCCCTTGTCGTCGTCCCAGGTCCGCGTCTGGATGCGGCCCTCGATCGCGACCAGCTGACCCTTGCCGAGGTAGCGGCCGCACGTCTCGGCGAGCCGGTCCCATGCCACCACGTTGTGGAACTCCGACTTCTCCTTGCCCGACACGTACTCGTGGCTCGCCACCGAGAACTGCGCGACGGCCTTGCCGCCAGCGGTGGTGCGGACCTCGGGATCGCGGGTCAGGCGCCCGGTGAGGAGGACCCTGTTCATCGGTCCGTGTCTCCTTCCGATCGTGCCGCGCCGCGCGTTCCTCCGCGCGACCTCTTGCGGCCGATCCTGCGTGCGGCGGGCAACGACGGTCGGCGGGCGGTGTGGTGCCGGCCCCGGCGGGGTCGGGCCTCGACGGTGCGACGGATCGGCGGGGCCGGCGAGTTCGACGGGCAACGGGAACGGTAGCGCGCGGTCCTTCACGGACGCTTATCGGCAGCTTGCCGTCAGCTAAACCGGCGGGTCGACCGGGTCGGGACACCCGGCCCCCGGGACCGCCCCCATCGCGCTGCCCGGCTCGGAGCGGATCGCAATCGTGTCCAAGCATCTCCGATCCGTGCCTCGCCCGCACCTCACCTGCGGCCCGGGCGGTGCTCTATACTCGCCGCGTCCTCGAGGCCGCGCGGGGCCACACCCGCGAAGGAGGGAATGACCGTTGCTCGAGGAAGGCGCGGCGTCCGCCCCGTGAGACGGCTCCGCACCTTCGACCGTCGGGTCCGCCGGTGTGCCGGCGGGCAGTCACGGGAGACGTCTATCTGTGACCCCGGCACCAGCGTCCGGGGTCGTTTCATGTCCGGAGCCGTGTGATGCCTGCGACCGTGATCGTCGGCCTCCAGTGGGGAGACGAGGGCAAGGGCAAGACGACGGACTTCCTGGCCGAGCAGGTGGCGGTGGTGGTCCGCTACCAGGGTGGCGACAACGCCGGCCATACCGTGGTCGTGGGCGACGAGACGCTCAAGCTCCAGCTGTGCCCGTCCGGCGTCATGTACCCCCATATCACGTCCGTGATCGGCAACGGGGTGGTCGTGAACCCGGCCACGCTGATCGCCGAGCTGGACATGCTGACCTCGAAGGGGATCGACGTCGCGAAGGTCCGGGTCAGTCGCAACGCGCACGTGATCATGCCCTACCACGTGGCCCTCGATAAGGCCAACGAGGGCCGCCTGGGCGGCGCCAGGGTGGGCACCACCGGGCGCGGGATCGGGCCTGCCTACGGCGACCGCGCGTGGCGCCTTGGGCTGCGGATGGAGGACCTGCTCGATCCGATGGTGCTCCGGACGCGGATCGGCCGCGCCCTCCCGGACAAGAACCTGCTCCTCGACTCGATGGGTGCGGCGACCTTCGAGGTGGACGCCCTGGTCGATCAGGCCCTGGCGTGGGGCGAGCGGCTCCGCGCCCACCTCGACGATACGACCTGGATCATCCAGGACGCGTTGCGGCGCGGTGACCACGTGCTCCTCGAGGGGGCCCAGGGAACGCTGCTCGACCTCGATCACGGCAGCTATCCGTTCGTCACGTCGTCCAACCCGGTCGCCGGAGGTGCCTGCACCGGCGGCGGGATCGGCCCGCTCCAGGTCGACGAGGTCATCGGCGTGATGAAGGCCTACTCGACGCGGGTGGGCTCCGGGCCGTTCCCCACCGAGCTGACCGACGACATCGGTCGCGGGATCGCGGCGCGTGGCCGGGAGTTCGGCACCGTGACCGGGCGGCCGCGGCGGGTTGGCTGGTTCGACACGGTGCCCCTGCGGTACGCGGTCGCGGTCAACTCCAACAGCGCCATCGTGCTCAACAAGCTCGACATCCTGTCCGGCATCGAGACGATCCGGCTGTGCGTCGCCTACGAGATCGACGGGCAGCGAGTCGAGAAGTGGCCCTCGAGCGGCGCCGCCCTGTCGCGGGCCGTGCCGATCTACGAGGACTTTCCGGGCTGGGAGCAGCCGATCCACGACGTCCGGGCGCTGGGGGACCTGCCCGAGAACGCGCGGCGGTACGTGTCCGCTCTCGAGGCACATGCCGGCGTCCCGATCGTGTTCGTGTCCGTGGGCCCCGAGCGGACCCAGACCATCGAGCGAGCCTGGCGGCCGATGCGCCACCGCCCATCGACACCGGCCTGAGCCCGTGGAGCCGAGGGTGAGCGTCCCCATGCCGGCCCGGCTCCTGGTCCTGGGTGGTGGTGGTCGCGAGCACGCGCTGGCCTGGAAGCTGGCGTCGGAGCCGGGTGTCGAAGGGGTCCTGGTCGCTCCCGGCAGTGCCGCGATCGCGCGTGAGGCGCGCGTGCGCACGCAGCCCGTCGAGGCTCTCGATCCCGTGGCCGTCGTCTCGCTGGCCCGGGATGCCGCCGTCGACCTCGTGGTCGTCGGGCCCGAGGCGCCGCTCTCGGTCGGTGTCGCGGATGCGCTGCGCGAGGCGGGGGTCGCGGTGATCGGACCCGATCGGGCGGCGGCCCGGCTGGAGACCTCGAAGGCGTTCTGTCACGAGGTCGCGGCCGCGGCGGGGGTGCGAATGGCCCGCGCGCGGGCATTCGCGGAGGGCGAGGAGGACGCCGCGCGGGACTACGTGCGGGAGCTTGCGGCCGCGGGAGCCGGTGCCGTGCTCAAGGCCGACGGCCTGGCCGCGGGCAAGGGCGTGATCGTCACCGAATCCATGGACCAGGCGCTCGACCTGCTGCCCTCGTTCCTGGCCAGGCGGGGCGCGGGCTCGCCGGCCCTGGTGATCGAGGAACGGCTCGGCGGTCCCGAGGCGAGCGTGATCGCGGTCTGCGACGGCGAGCGGGCCGTGGCGCTCCCCGCGGCGCGCGACCACAAGCGGCTGTGCGACGAGGATCGGGGCCCGAACACGGGTGGGATGGGTGCGTACTCGCCGCTGCCCGATCTCGACGATGCGGCCGTCGAGGCCGTGCTCGAGACCGTCCACCGACCGATCCTGGCCGAGATGTCCAGGCGTGGATCCCCGTTCCGCGGCTTCCTGTACGCGGGCCTCATGCTGACCTCGGACGGCCCCGTCCTGCTCGAGTTCAACGTCCGGCTGGGCGATCCCGAGGCGCAGGTCATCCTGCCGCGCCTGGCCAACCCGCTGGGTCCGCTGCTGCTCGCAGCGGCGCGTGGTGAGCTCCCCGCCGGCGTGCCGGCACTGCTGCCGGCCGTGCCCGGCGCGGCGGTGGGCGTCGTGCTGGCCGCGAAGGGCTATCCCGGGGATCCGCGGCGGGGCGATCCGATCGAGGGGCTGGACGAGGCCGCTGCCCTCGGCGCGCTCGTGTTCCACGCGGGCACGGTGGGCCGGCCCGGGGGCGGTTTCGGCACCAACGGGGGCCGTGTGCTGACCGTGGTCGGCCGCGGTGACGATCTCGCGTCCGCGCGCTCGGCGGCCGAAGCCGCAGCGAACGCGATCCACTGGGACGGGCTCCAGCGACGGCACGATATCGCCGCCGGCCTGCCGGCGGCCCCGACACCGATGGGCGTCCCGGCACCGGCGGGTGTCGTGGCGCCCGCATCCACACGGGTCCCGGCATGATCCGCCGCTACACCCTGCCCGAGATGGGCGCGGTGTGGACCGACCGGGCGCGCTTCGAGCGGATGCTCGAGGTGGAGATCGCCGTCTGTCGCGCCCAGGCGGTTCGAGGCATGGTCCCGGCTGTGGCACTGGCGGCAATCGAGGACCGCGCGGCCGTCGACGTTGAGCGGATCGCCGAGATCGAGCGGACCACCGACCACGACGTGATCGCCTTCGTGTCGCAGGTTGCCGAGGCGGTCGGGTCCGAGGGCCGGTTCCTCCACCTCGGCCTGACCAGCAGCGACGTCGTCGACACGGCGCTCGCGCTCCAGCTGCGGGCCGCCGGCGAGCGGCTGCTCGAGGATGCGGACCGGCTGGTGGGGGTGCTCGTCGCGCGCGCCAGGCGCGAGGCCGACACGCTGATGATGGGCCGGACCCATTCGGTCCACGCCGAGCCGACGACGTTCGGGCTCAAGTGCGCCGGCTGGGCGTTCGAGGTCGCGCGCGGCCGCGAGCGGCTGGCCGTGGCGGTGGCCGAGATCGCGACCGGCAAGATCAGCGGCCCGGTGGGCACCTACAGCCATCTCGCCCCCGACCTCGAGGCGGAGGTGCTGGCGTCGCTCGGGCTGCGCGTGGACCCGGTCAGCACCCAGATCGTCCAGCGAGACCGGCACGCCGCGCTGCTGGCGTCGATCGCGATCCTGGGTGGCACCCTCGAGCGCCTCGCGACCGAGATCCGCAACCTCCAGCACACCGAGATCGGTGAGGTCATGGAGCCCTTCAAGAGCGGCCAGAAGGGCAGCTCGGCGATGCCCCACAAGCGCAACCCGATCCTGTCCGAGCGGCTCGCGGGCCTCGCGCGGCTGCTGCGCGGGTACGCCCAGACCGCGTTCGAGAATCAGCCGCTGTGGCACGAGCGCGACATCAGCCACAGCTCGGCGGAGCGGGTCATCCTGCCCGACGCGACGATCCTGCTCGACTACATGCTGGTCAAGGCCGCGGGACTGATCGAGGGTCTGGTGGTCCGGCCTGAGCGGATGCGCGAGAACATCGAGCGCGGCCTCGGGCTCCACGCCTCGTCCCGGGTGCTGGTGGCCCTGGTCGAGGAGGCCGGCCTGTCGCGCGAGGATGCGTATTCGATCGTGCAGCGCAACGCGCTCCGCGCCGCCGACGAGCGCCTCCCGTTGCGCGACCTGCTGGCCACCGATCCGGCCGTCGCCCGCAAGCTCCCGCTGGTCGTCCTCGACGCCTGCTTTGACGATGCCGCGGTGCTGCGCCACGTGCCGTCCGTGATCGCCCGCCTCGATGCCCTGGAGGCCGCCCATGCCGCTCGCTGATGCGTTTGTTCGATCGGGCAAGGTCCGCGACCTGTATCGGGTCGGGGTGGACCGGCTGCTGCTGGTCGCATCAGACCGGCTGTCGGCGTTCGACGTCGTGCTGCCGACACCCATCCGTGACAAGGGCCGGGTGCTGACCGGACTGTCGCGGTTCTGGTTCGCCGAGACGGCCGAGATCGTCCCCAACCACCTCGTCTCGGTGGACCCCATGGCGCTGCCTCGCGCGGTCACCAACGACGGCGACCCGGACGCGATCGCCGGGCTGCGGGGTCGGATGATGCTGGGCATCCTGGCCGACGTGCTGCCGATCGAGTGCGTCGTCCGGGGTTTCGTCGCCGGATCGGGCTGGAAGGACTACCAGGCGACAGGCGCGATCTGCGGCATCGGACTGCCGGGCGGTCTGCGCGAGAGCGACCGCCTGCCGCAGCCGATCTTCACGCCGGCGTTCAAGGCACCGTCCGGGCAGCACGATGAGAACATCGCGTTCGCGCGGGTCGAGGAGATCGTAGGCTCGGACCTTGCCCGCCGCGTGCGTGACGCGGCCCTCGCCCTGTACCGGCGCGGCGCCGAGGTCTGCGAGCGCGCCGGGATCATCCTGGCCGACACCAAGTTCGAGTTTGGCCTCGAGCCCGGCAGCGGGCGCCTGCTGCTCATCGACGAGGTCATGACCCCCGATTCGTCGCGCTTCTGGGACGCGGCCCGCTACGAACCCGGCCGCGCGCAACCGAGCTACGACAAGCAGTTCGTGCGCGACTGGCTCGAGTCGCAGCCGTGGGGCAAGACGGCGCCCGGCCCCGAGCTTCCGGCCGACATCGCCGCCGGAACGCGGGCGAGATATGTCGAGGCCTTCGAGCGGATCACGGGCGCCAGCTTCGTGCGCTATCTCCAGGAGGACGTCATCGCGCGATGAGCGAGCCCACCGCCACCTACCGCTTCGCGGTCAACGTCACCCCCAAGCCCGGCATCCTCGACCCCCAGGGGAAGGCGGTGGAGGGCAGCCTGCCGCACCTCGGGATCGATGGCGTGAGTGCCGTCCGGGTGGGCCGCCGCGTGGAGCTGACGGTGGCCGGGCCCGACGAAGCCTCGGCCCGCTCGACGGTGGAGCGGCTGGCCGGCGAGCTGCTGTCCAATCCGCTGATCGAGGCGTTCGAGATCGAGGTCCTGGACGCCGCGGTCGGGACGGCCGGGTGAGCGTCCGGATCGGCGTCGTCCTGTTCCCGGGCTCGAACCGGGACATCGATGCCGTCAACGCGCTGCGGATCGCTGGCGCCGAGCCGGTCGTCCTGTGGCACGAGACGGCCGACCTCGGCGACGTGGCGGGGATCCTGCTCCCGGGCGGGTTCGCGTACGGCGACTACCTCCGTGCCGGCGTGATCGCGCGGTTCAGCCCGGTCATGGGGGCGGTGGCCGGTTTCGCCGCCCGGGGCGGTCCCGTGCTCGGGATCTGCAACGGGTTCCAGGTGCTGGCCGAGGCCCGGCTCGTGCCGGGTGCTCTGCTTCGCAACCGGGGCCTGCGGTTCGTGTGCCGCGAGGTCTCGCTGCTGCCTGAGCGGCCGGACTCGCCGTTCACCCGGGAGATCGGGGATCGCCGGCCGCTGCGAATGCCGGTCGCCCATGGCGAGGGCTGCTACTACGCCGACGTGGCCACGCTCGATGCGCTGGAGCGCGCGGGCCAGGTGCTGTGGCGCTACGCCGCGACCGGCGGGGGCATCGCCGGCCCCGACGACCCGGGCAACCCCAACGGGTCGCTGCGCGGCATCGCCGGCGTCTCGAACGCGGCGGGGAACGTGGCGGGCCTGATGCCTCACCCCGAGACCGCGTCGGAGGCGCTGCTCGGATCGGATGACGGGCTCGGGATCATCCGCTCGCTCGTGGTGAGCGCAGCGGAATGGGAGCGTACCGGCTCGATCACGGGGGCACGGGTGGCCGTGGCGGCCGCGGCCGAGGCCGGCCGATGACGGCGGCCGCGACGATCCCGCTCCACCGCTCGCTGGGTCTCGAGGATGTCGAGCTCGATGCGATCAGCGCGAAGCTGGGTCGCGAGCCCAACGACCTCGAGCTCGCGATGTTCAGCGTGATGTGGAGCGAGCACTGCTCGTACAAGAGCAGCCGGCCACTGCTCGGCACGCTGCCGACGAAGGGCGACGACGTGGTGGCCTCGGTGGGCGAGCAGGCCGGCGTGATCGCGATCGGCGACGGGCTGGCGGTCGCGTTCAAGATCGAGTCCCACAATCACCCGAGCGCCGTCGAGCCGTACCAGGGCGCCGCGACGGGCGTGGGCGGGATCCTGCGCGACGTGTTCGCGATGGGTGCCCGGCCGATCGCGGTCCTCGATGCGCTGCGCTTCGGCGACCCGGCCGATGCCCGCACTCGGCACCTGGTCGACGGCGTGGTCAGGGGCGTTGGCGGTTACGGCAACTGCGTTGGCGTGCCCACGGTGGGCGGCGAGCTCGTGTTCGATCCGAGCTACCAGGGCAACCCGCTGGTCAACGTGATGGCGATCGGGCTGCTCGAGGACGGGATGCTGACCCGGGCGGCTGCGGACGGCCCCGGCAATCTCGTGGTCCTGTACGGATCCGCGACCGGCCGCGATGGCATCGGCGGTGCCTCGGTGCTCGCCAGCGCGACCTTCGGCACGCAGGGGGCCTCCAAACGGCCATCGGTCCAGGTCGGCGACCCGTTCGCCGAGAAACTGCTGATCGAGGCCACCCTCGAGCTGATCGCGAAGGGCCTGGTGGTAAGCGTCCAGGATCTGGGCGCGGCCGGCATCACCTGCGCCACCTGCGAGACGGCCGACCGCGGCGGCACCGGCATGCTCGTCGACCTCGATGCGATCCCCCGGCGTGAGCCGGGGTTGGAGCCATTCGAGGTCATGATCTCGGAGTCGCAGGAGCGGATGCTGGCGATCGTCGAGCCGGCCCGCTGGGAGGCCGTGAGGGCCGTGTGCGAGCGCTGGGACCTGCCGGCCGCGATCATCGGCCGGGTCACCGTCGACCCGGACATCGTGATCCTGACCGGGCCCGGTGGCGCCGGCGCGCTCGACGTCGCCGGCGCTCCGGTGCCGGGCGCTCGTGAGCTCGCGCGGATCCCGGCCGCCGCGCTCGCATCCGAGGCTATCGTGTTCGAGCGCGAGTCACGGGCACCTGCCCGACGCCGTGCGGCGCCCGCCCCCGGCGCCCCAGCCGAGCCCCTCGATGCGCTGCCGCTGCGCGGCCAGGACCCGGGCGCCGTGCTGCTCGCTCTGCTCGGCTCGCCCAACCTCTCGTCGCGCCGCTGCGTCTACGAGCAGTACGACCACAACGTCCAGGCCAACACCGTCGCCGGTCCGGGTCGGGGCGCCGCCGTCATCCGGCTCAAGGGCACGACCAAGGCGCTCGTCGCCACGACGGATGCCAATGCCCCGGTCGGCGCGCTCGACCCCTGGCTGGGCGCGGCGCTGTCGGTCGCCGAGGCGTCTCGCAACGTCTCGATCACGGGCGCGCGGCCATTGGGGGTGACCAACTGCCTCAACTACGGTGACCCGACCCGGCCCGAGGCGTTCTGGCAGCTGGCGGAGGCGGTCCGGGGTCTGGCCGACGCGTGCGTCGCGCTGCGGCTTCCGGTCACCGGCGGCAACGTGTCGCTCTACAACGAGGCGCCCGGCTCGGCGATCGCGCCGACGCCCGAGATCGGGATCGTGGGGCTGCTCGAGGACGTCGCCCGGCGGGTCGGACCAGCGTTCACTGCCGACGGCAACGCCGTGGTCCTGGCGGGGGAGGCGGGGCCCGGCCTGGCGGGCAGTGAGTACGCGCGGCTGGCCGGCACGGCCCCGGAGGACGGTCCGCCGCCGCTCGATCTCGGCCGCGAGCGGAGCGTCCAGGCGTTCATTCGCGAGGCGGTCGCGCGCGGCCTGGTCGAGAGCTGCCAGGACATCGCCGCAGGCGGCCTGGCCGTGGCGGCGGCCGAGATGGGGATCTGGGGCGGGAGGGGCGCCGCGCTGCGACTCGCCGTCGGTGACTCGCCGGCGGTCGGGCTGTTCGGCGAGAGCCCGTCGCGGCTGCTGGCCGAGGTGACCCCGCGCCACGTCCCGGCGTTCCTGCTGCTGGCGCGCCAGCACGGGCTGCCGACCGAGGAGCTGGGCGTGACCGGTGGGCCGCGCCTGGTCATCGAGCTCGCCGGCGAAGGGGCCACGGGGGCTGCCGAGGAGCGCGGCAGCCGGATTGCCGACGCGCTCGACGTGCCGATCGAGGATCTTCGTCACGCCTGGGAGCACGGCCTGCCGCGGGCGCTGGGCTGGGAGCCGTCGAGCGCGGATCGGGACCAGGCGAGCGGGGCCGGCGAGGCGGGCGCCTGATGTGCGGCGTGGTCGGCGTCGTCCTGCCGGACCGCGGTCACGAGGCCGCGGCGGTCGCCGCGACGGCGCTGTTCGCCCTCCAGCACCGCGGCCAGGAGTCGGCCGGGGTGGGCGTGTCCGACGGTCGCAACCTGATGATCTACAAGGACCTGGGGATGGTCAGCCAGGTCCTCGACGAGCGGCGCATCCCGTCGCTGGCCGGAGATCTCGCGGTGGCTCACTGTCGCTACTCCACGACCGGATCGACGCTCTGGGAGAATGCCCAGCCGACGCTCCGGCTGGGTCCCCGGCGGGCGCTCGCCATCGGTCACAACGGCAACCTCGTCAACACCCGCGAGCTGCTCGATCAGCTCCAGGGCGGGCGTGGCCGGCTTCCCGCGAGCACCGACACCGAGCTGCTGACGGCGCTGCTCGCGGACGAGCCCGCGAGCGACACGATCGAGGCCCTGCAGCGCGTCCTGCCGCGGGTCCGCGGTGCGTTCAGCCTGGTGCTCCTCGACGAGCGCCACGTGATCGGCGTCCGGGATCCGCACGGGTTCCGGCCGCTGGTCCTGGGACGCCTCGGCGCCGGCCTGGGTGCGACCGAGGGGCCCGGCCTGTGGGGCGACGACACGGCTGGCTGGATCCTCGCCTCGGAGACCGCGGCCCTGGACATCGTGGGCGCGGAGTACGTGCGGGACGTCGAGCCCGGCGAGATCGTGGTGCTCGAGCCCGGACGCGAGCCCGTCTCGGTCCGCTACGCGGAACCTTCGCCTGCGCTGTGCGTGTTCGAGCTCATCTACTTCGCCCGTCCCGACTCGTACATGGAGGGCCGCAACCTGTACGAGGCGCGACGGCAGATGGGCATGCAGCTTGCCCTCGAGCATCCCGTCGAGGCCGACCTCGTCATGCCGGTCCCCGATACGGGTGCGCCGGCGGCGGCCGGGTATGCCGAGCGGTCGGGGATCCCGTACCGCGAGGGGATGGTCCGCAACCGCTACAGCGGCCGGACGTTCATCCAGCCCTCGCAGGCGATGCGCCAGCGCGGCGTCAACGTCAAGCTCAGCCCGCTGCGTGAGGTCGTCCGCGGCCGCCGGCTGATCGTGGTCGACGACTCGATCGTGCGCGGCACGACGACCGCCCAGATCGTCGGCCTGCTGCGCCGGGCCGGGGCGGCCGAGATCCATGTCCGGATCAGTGCGCCACCGATCTTCCACCCCTGCTTCTACGGCATCGACACCTCGATCGAGACCGAGCTGATCGCGGCCACCCATTCGGTCGCGGACATCCGCCAGTTCCTGGGGGCGGATTCGCTCGGCTACCTGTCGATCCAGGGAGTGCTCGACGCGCTCGAGCTGCCATACGAGCAGTTCTGCTTCGCGTGCTTCGACGGCAACTACCCGGTGCCGGTCCCGTACGACGTCGAGGCCCGCAAGTTCGCGCTCGAGACCGTGGCCGGCGGGCTGCCCGGGTGAGCGACCGCGGTGGCCCGGGCCGGACCGTGACCCGAACCGCCTATGCGCGCGCCGGCGTCGACGTCGACGCCGGCGAGCACGCCGTGGCACTGATGCGCTCGTCGGTCGCGTCGACGCGCCGCCCGGAG
This sequence comes from uncultured Chloroflexia bacterium, assembly GCA_963713095.1. GTDB lineage: Bacteria > Chloroflexota > Limnocylindria > Limnocylindrales > CSP1-4 > CAIXZV01. The sequence continues at coordinate 807,392 of CAVQKK010000001.1, read as the reverse complement.
GTGCTGGGCGGTCTCGGCGGGTTCGGCGCCGCGTTCACCGTGCCGGCCGGCATCCGGGAGCCCGTGATCGTGTCGGCGACCGACGGTGTGGGCACCAAGACCGCGATCGCGGCAGCCGTCCGCCGGTTCGACACGATCGGGGTCGACCTGGTGGCGATGTGCGCCGACGACGTCGTGTGCGCGGGCGCCGAGCCGGTGGCGTTCCTGGACTACGTGGCTGTTGGCAGGCTGGACCCGTTCAACGTCGCGGAGCTGGTGGCCGGCGTGGCCGACGGCTGCCGGCAGGCGGGCTGCTCGCTGATCGGCGGCGAGACGGCGGAGCATCCGGGTCTCATGGGGACGGCCGAGTTCGACCTCGCGGGATTCTGCATCGGGGTGGCCGAACGATCGGCGCTGCTCGATGGCACGGCTGCCCGTGCCGGCGACGCGATCGTCGGCCTGGCCGCGAGCGGCCTCCACGCGAATGGCTTCTCGCTGGTGCGGGCCCTGGTCGGGGAGCGCGACCTCGACCTGACCTCGCCGTACCAGGAGGTCCTTCGTCGCGTCCTGGGTGACGCGTGGACCGCCGCCGCGCTGGGCGGCGAGCCCGAGCATGTGCTTGCGACGCTGGGCGAGGTGCTCCTCACGCCCACCCGGATCTACGCCCGCGACGTGCTCGCGATCCGGTCGGCGCTGGCGGCCGCCGGCGCCGAGCTGCACGGGGTCGCCCACATCACGGGCGGCGGGCTGCCCGGGAACGTCCCGCGAGCCCTGCCGGAGTCGCTCGGCGCACGGCTGGATCCGGGTGCCTGGCCGATGCCGTCGGTGATGCGCCTGACCGGCGCGCTGGGTGGGCTCCAGGACGACGAGATCCGGGCGACGTTCAACGGGGGCCTGGGGATGGTGCTGGTGGTGCCCGCGGCCGCAGCCGAGAGGACGGTCGTGCTGGCCGGCGACCGGGGGCTGCCGGCATGGGTCGTGGGCGAGGTGGTGGACGTGGCGTCGATCGGTGGCCGATACGTGGAGGAGGCGGTGTGAGCGGTCGGATCGCGGTCGGGGTGTCGGGCTCTGGATCGAACCTGCAGGCGCTGGTGGCTGCCGCGGAACGTGGCGCCCTGGGCGGAGAGGTCGTGCTCGTGTTCGCCGACCGCCCGTGCCTCGCGCTCGACTGGGCAGCGGAGCAGGGGATCGAGACCGTGCTCATGCCGGGCGGCGACGACGCGACCCTGGCCGAGACCCTGTCGGCGGTCTCACCCGATGTCGTCGTGCTCGCCGGCTACCTGCGGATCGCGGGGCCCGCCGTGCTGGCAGCGTTCGAGGGCCGGATCCTCAACGTGCACCCGTCGCTGCTGCCCTCGTTCCCGGGTCTGCACGCCGTGCGCGACGCGCTTGCCGCGGGCGTCGCCGTGACCGGCGTGACGATCCATCTCGTCGATGCGACCCTCGACGGCGGTCCGATCGTCGCCCAGGAGGCCGTCGTGGTCGCACCCGGCGACGACGAGGCGTCGCTTCTCCTGCGCCTGCACCCGGTCGAGCACCGGCTGCTGCCGGCCGCCGTGGCCGGTCTTCTCGCGGGGGCGCTGACGCTGCCTGCCGGCGAACACCGCGCGCACCTCGATGCGGCTGCCGCCGACGCGCGCGTGCCGGTGCCGCGCCGGGCGCTGCTCTCGGTCTCGGACAAGACGGGTCTCGCCGATCTCGGCCGGGGGCTGTTGGCCCGCGGCTTCGAGCTGGTCAGCACCGGCGGCACGGCACGGGCGTTGCGCGATGCGGGCCTGCCGGTGACCGACGTCGCGGCCGTGACCGGCTTTCCCGAGATGCTCGACGGCCGGGTCAAGACGCTCCACCCGCGGGTTCATGCCGGCCTGCTCGCCGACCGCCGCCGCGCCGACCATCGCGAGGCGCTGCTCGCCGCCGGCATCGCGCCGTTCGAGCTCGTGGTCGTCAACCTGTACCCGTTCGCGGAGGCGGCACGCAAGCCCGGCCTCTCGTTCGACGATCTGGTGGAGGAGATCGACATCGGCGGGCCCTCGATGGTCCGCGCCGCGGCCAAGAACCACGCATCGGTCGCGACCGTGACGTCACCTGCCCGTTACGACGCCGTTCTCGCCGCGCTTGACGAGCACGGCGAGGTGCCGCTGGGCCTGCGATCCGCGCTGGCGGTCGACGCGTTCCGCCATACGGCGGCCTACGACGCCCGGATCGCCGCCGAGCTGCCCGTCCGGATGGCCGATGCGGGGGTGGCGCTCCCCGACGAGCCCGGCCTGCCCGGCGCCGCGGACCCGTATCCGCCGGTGGTCACGATCTCGATGGCCAAGGTCGACACCCTCCGCTACGGCGAGAACCCCCACCAGCCGGCCGCCCGATACCGGCGCACGGACCGCGAGCCGCGAGCCGGAGAGGGGCCGTTCGCGACCGACCGACCGCCGCTCCAGGGCAAGGCGCTCAGCTACAACAACGTGCTCGATGCCTCGGCCGCCGCGGGTGTTGCCCGGCTGCTGCGCGGGCCGGCGATCGTGATCATGAAGCACACCAACCCGTGCGGCGCCGCGGAGCGCTCGAACCTGCTCGACGCCTGGGACGCTGCGCTGGCTGGCGATCCGGTGTCTGCGTTCGGGGGCGTGGTGTCGGTGACCGGGACCGTCGACCGTGCCCTCGCCGAGCGCCTGACGTCGCTGTTTCTCGAGGTCGTGGTGGCGCCCGCCTACGACGAGGCCGCCCTGGAGGTGCTGGCGACCAAGCCCAACCTGCGGCTGGTCGTCGACCCCTCGCTCGATGCGGCGGTGCCCCGATCCGGGACCTCGTCCCGAGACCTGCTCGCCGCTGACTACCTGGGCTCGTTCCGGACCACCGGCGGTGCCGTCCTGGTGACGGCCCCCGACACGCTGCCCGACGACCCGTCGACCTGGGTGTGCACGACGTCACGCCCGCCCAGCGACCTTGAGCGTGCCGACCTCGACCTCGCTTGGCGCCTCGTCCGGAGCGTCGTGTCCAACGCGATCGTGCTCGTCCGCGACGGGATGCTGGTGGGTCTCGGTTCGGGGCAGGTGAGCCGCGTCGACGCCTGCCGTCAGGCCGTCGACAAGGCACGGGCGTTCCAGGGCGAGCTCGGCGCCCGCGGGGCCGTGGCCGCCTCGGACGCATTCTTCCCGTTCCCCGACGGTCCCGAGGCGCTGCTCGAGGGCGGTGTCACCGCGATCGTCCAGCCGGGTGGCTCGATGCGCGACGCGCAGGTCCTGGCCGCGGTCGAGGCGGCCGGCGCGGCGATGCTCGTGACGGGGAAACGGCACTTCCGTCACTGACGCCCGGGAGCCCTGTTCGGCAACGCCACGGGAGCCCCGTCCGGCGCAGCATCACGCCGTCCCGCACGCCTCGAGACCCGGCGCCGCTGCTACCATCGCCTCCCATGTCGGATCGCCCGCGGTACTACCTGACCACCGCCATCGCCTACGCCAACAACGCGCCGGGCCTGCATACCGTGTACGAGGTGATCGGTGCCGATGTGATCGCGCGCTGGCACCGGATGGTGGGCCACGAGACGCGATTCCTGACGGGCACCGACGAGCATTCGGTCAACATCGCCCAGACTGCGGAGGAGCGCGGCCAGACGCCGCGCGAGTTCGTGGACGAGCAGGTCGCCCTGTTCGAGAGCGCCGAGGCGGCGCTGCTCATCAGCCCGGACCGCTTCATCCGGACCACCGATCCCGACCACTACCGGTCGGCGCAGGAGATGGTGCGGCGGGCATACGACAACGGTGATATCTATCTCGGCAGCTACGAGGGCTGGTACTGCCCCAACGAGGGCTTCAAGGCCCCGTCGGACCTGATCGAGACCGCTAGCGGGATGCAGTGCCCCAACCACCCCAACGTCCCGCTCCAGTGGCTGACGGAGCGCAACTGGTTCTTCCGCCTGTCGGCCTACCAGGAGCGGCTGCTGGCGCACTACGAGGCCAACCCCGACTTCGTGCAACCCGACTACCGACGCAACGAGATGCTGGGCTTCATCCGCCAGGGGCTGCAGGACTTCTCGATCAGCCGCGCCGGGGCGACGTGGGGCATCCCGTTCCCGATCCTCGAGGACGGCTCGAGCTCGCTGCGCGCCGACGGGACCTGGGACCCGGCGGCCGGGACGATCTACGTCTGGTACGACGCCCTGATCAACTACATCACCGGCGCAGGCTTCCCCGACGACCTCGACGCGTTCCACCATTGGTGGCCGGCCGATCTGCACGTGATCGGCAAGGACATCGCCCGATTCCACACGATCTACTGGCCGGCCATGCTGTGGTCGGCGGGGATCGAGGCCCCGAAGCACGTCTGGGTGCACGGCTTCATGACCGTCCGGGGCGAGAAGATGAGCAAGAGCCGGGGCAACTTCCTCGACCCGGTGGCGATGATCGACGCCTTCGGCGTGGACGGGACGCGGTATCTCACGCTGCGCGAGATCGCATTTGACCGGGATACGGACGTGTCCTGGGATTCGTTCACCCGGCGCTACAACGCGGATCTGGCCAACGACTTCGGCAACCTCGTCAACCGCACGGTGTCGATGGTCAATCGCTACCTCGACGGGGAGCGACCCCGACCTCGTCCCGCGCCGGAGTCGCCGCTGGGTGAGGGCTGGGCGGACACGCTCCGCCTCTACCGGGACCGCTTCGATGGCTACCTCCTGCACGACGCGCTGGCTGAGCTGTGGGAGTTCGTCGGGGGAGCGAACAAGACCGTCGACTCCGAGCAGCCGTGGACGCTCAACAAGGTGGCGAAGAATGGCGATGCTGCCGCCGCCACCCGGTTGCGGGACGTGCTGGGCGATCTCGTGGAGGCCTGCCGGCTGGTCGGCCTCGCGGTGGCGCCGTTCATGCCCTCGATGGCGCCCCGGATCCTGGACCAGCTGGGCTACGACTACCCATACGGCTCCGACGGCAACGCGGGTCCGCCGATCCTCGAGGGGCTCGAATGGGGCGCGGGCTCCGGCGTTGGCGGCCACGTGGCGGCCACGGCCACACCGCTGTTCCCGCGGATCGAGTCGGAGGCTGTCGAACCGGCGGCGGGCTGATCGTCTACCTTGGGAGCCGGAGCGTTCGACGGAGGTATTGAGCCATGGCCAAGGGCGAGATCACGCACATCGAGATCCCGGCGGACGACCCCGAGCGCGCAAGGCGCTTCTACGCGGCGGTCGCCGGCTGGGAGTTCGGCCAGATGGAGGCCTTCCCGGACTACTGGATGTTCCGCACCGGTGAGGCGTCCGGCGGCGGCCTCGGCAAGCGCGGCCAGAGCGTCGGCAGCGTGGTCCGTGTGTACATCTCCGTGGACCGGCTGGGGGACGCTGTTGCGGCGGCGGAAGCCAACGGCGGAACGGTGATCCAGCCGGCGACCGAGATCCCGGGCATGGGTCGCTACGCTGCAGTGCGCGACCCGGAGGGCAACGAGATCGGGCTCTGGGAGAACGCTCCGGCCGGATGAGTGCGCGCTCCTCGGCCGGTGCGAAGGTGCACGACGGCGCTTGCCACGGCCCCCGGCCATGCCCGCCGGCCGTGCCGCTCAGTCCGAATGGCATGGACAGCGACCATCGGCTGTCCACCGCCGCGGCCCCGTGTCCACCGCCGCGGCCCCGTGTCCACCGCCGCGGCCCCGTGTCGCGGGCTACGCTGTGCGACGTGCGGCTCATCGACTCCCACGGCCACCTGAACGCCGACCGGTTCACAGACGACGTCGATCTCGTGCTGCGTGGCGCCCGACAGGCAGGGATCGAGCGGCTGCTGGTCCCGGGCTGGAACGCGGCCTCCTCGGAGCGAGCCCTCGCGCTCGTTGACCGGTTCGCATGGCTCGACGCCGCCGTCGGCATCCATCCGCACGACGCGGCGAAGGCCACCGACGCGGACTGGGCGGCTGTCGAGGCGTGGGCCGCCGACGAGCGGGTCCTGGGGATCGGTGAGACCGGGCTCGATGCCGACCGGATGTTCTCGCCCTGGGAGGCGCAGCTCGAGAATCTGCGGCGCAACCTGGCGCTCGCGCTCGCGACGGGCAAGCCACCCATCCTCCATTGCCGCTCCAGGCCGGGGACGCGAGATGCCCAGGACGCGCTGGTCGGCGAGCTCCGGGCGGCGGGGTTCGACGGCGAGCCGGCCCGGGCGGTGTTCGGGGACCGGCCGGCGGCCGTGATCCACAGCTTCTCGGGGCCCGCCGACTACGGCGACGAGCTGATCGCCATGGGCTTCGCGATCAGCTTCTCCGGGCTCGTCTTCCGGCGCGGCGAGGAGCCGTCGGCCGAGGTCGTGCGCCGCGTTCCCGCGGAACGGATGCTGGTCGAGACCGACGCCCCGTTCCTGTCGCCACCGGGCACGCCGCGGTCCCGCAACCTGCCCCAACACGTGGCGGTGACGGCGGGTTGGGTGGCCGACCGTCGCGGGGTGCCGCCGGAGGCGTTGGGCGATGCGCTCGTGGCGGCCTACGACGCGACCTTCCGAAGCGGCCGGCGGCGAGCCACGGTTGACACCGCGCGCCGCCTCGGGTAGTTTGTTGGCACTCTCATAGGGAGAGTGCTAAACCGGCGGACCGCGAGCCGTCGGACGGCCATCCGGAAGCGCCCCAGGCGGGACGCAGGCGGCCGCACCGACCAGGATCGCGACCCCGGCGATGCGCTCGGAATCGAGGACTCTCGGGTCGCATGGGGCCAGGTCGCCCCGGCAGACCCGCCCATCCACGATCGGCCACCGGTGGCCGGTCCATGGCTACCACAGGAGGGATCGCACCTTGGCCAGCGCCTCTTCGACGAAGCTTCGCCCGCTGGGCGACCGCGTCGTCATCAAGCCCACGCCCCGCGAGGAGATGACGAAGTCGGGCATCGTCCTGCCGGATACCGCGAAGGAGAAGCCCCAGGAGGGCGAGATCATCGCCGCCGGCCCCGGCAAGATCAACGACGACGGCAAGCGCGAACCGATGGACGTCTCGGTCGGCCAGAAGGTCCTGTACGCGAAGTACGCCGGGACCGAGTTCAAGGTCGAGGACGAGGAGCTGCTGATCGTCAGCCAGAAGGACATCCTCGCCATCGTCGAGGGCTGACGGGCCCACCCGTCGCCACGACGCCAGCCCACACCACGACAAACTCCGGAGGTTCCACGAGTTGGCCAAGCAGCTCATCTTCGACGAGACCGCTCGTCGCTCGCTCAAGAAGGGCATCGACCGCCTCGCCGACGCGGTTCGGGTGACGATCGGCCCCAAGGGCCGCAACGTCGTGCTCGACAAGAAGTTCGGCTCCCCCACGATCACCAATGACGGCGTCACCATCGCTCGCGACATCGAGCTCGAGGACCCGTTCGAGAACATGGGCGCGCAGCTCCTCAAGGAGGTCGCGACCAAGACCGACGACGTCGCCGGCGACGGCACCACGACCGCGGTCGTGCTCGGCCAGGCGATGGTCGCCGAAGGCCTGCGGGTCGTGACCGCCGGCGCCAACCCGATGGTCGTCAAGCGCGGCATCGAGAAGGCGGTCGAGACCATCGTGGGCGAGATCAAGGACAAGGCCCGCCCGGTCGAGACCCGCGAGCAGATCGCCGCCGTGGCGGCCATCAGCGCTGCGGACGCCGAGGTCGGCGAGATCATCGCCGAGGTGATGGACAAGGTCGGCAAGGACGGCGTCATCACCGTCGAGGAAGGGCAGTCGCTCGGCCTCGAGAAGGAATACACCGAGGGCATGCAGTTCGACCGGGGCTATCTCTCGGCGTACTTCGTGACCAACCCCGACCGGATGGAGACCGTTCTCGAGAACGTCCTCATCCTGATCACCGACAAGAAGATCAGCGCGGTCCCGGACCTGCTGCCCGCCCTCGAGAAGGCCGTCCAGCAGGGTCGCCCGATGCTGATCATCGCCGAGGACGTCGACGGCGAGGCCCTGGCCACCCTGGTCGTCAACAAGCTCAAGGGCACCGTGTCGGTGCTCGCGGTCAAGGCCCCGGGCTTCGGTGACCGCCGCAAGGAGATGCTGCGCGACATCGCCACCCTGACCGGCGGCACCGTGATCTCCGAGGAGATCGGGCGCAAGCTCGACTCGGTCACGTTCGAGGACCTGGGCAAGGCCCGCCGCGTGGTCGCCACCAAGGACGACACCACGGTCGTCGACGGCGAGGGCTCCCCCGAGCAGATCAAGGCGCGCATGACGCAGATCAAGGCGCAGATCGAGGAGACCACCTCGGACTACGACCGCGAGAAGCTCCAGGAGCGCCTGGCCAAGCTCGCCGGCGGCGTCGCCGTGATCAAGGTCGGTGCGGCCACCGAGGTCGAGCTCAAGGAGAAGAAGCACCGCATCGAGGACGCGCTCTCGACGACCCGCGCGGCCGTCGAGGAGGGCCTCGTCGCCGGCGGCGGTACCACCCTGCTCCAGGCGATCCCGTCGCTCGACAAGCTCAAGCTCGAGGGTGACGAGGCCGTGGGTGTTGACATCGTGCGCAAGGCGCTCGAGGCCCCCGCCCGCCAGATCGCCGACAACGCCGGTGCCCCCGGCGAGGTCGTGGTGTCCAGGGTCGCCGCGATGAAGACCGGCGAGGGCTACGACGCCCTCAAGGGCGAGTACGGCGACATGTTCACCAAGGGCATCGTCGATGCCGCCAAGGTGACCCGCTCGGCCCTCCAGAACGCCGCCTCGATCGCCGCGATGGTGCTCACGACCGAGACGCTCATCACCGATCTCCCGGTCAAGGAGACCGCCGGCGCCGGCGGCGGCCACGATCACGGCGGAGGGATGGACTTCTAGTCCGGCTCAACGCAAGCACGCGGCGCCCGGTCGACAAGTCGCCGGGCGCCTCTTCATGCCTGCGGCATCGTCTGACCGGCGTCTGGACCCGTACACTCGCGTCACGTCGCAATTACGTCGGCAGGGAGGGCACGATGGGCATGGTCCGCATTCGACGATTCGGGATCGTGCGCACGGCGACGGTCGCGGCCGTGCTGTACGCGGTGATCACGCTCGTGGTGTTCCTGATCATCGGCGTGCCGCTTGCCCTGCTGGCCGCCGCGGCTCCCGGACGGATCGGGCCGGCGTTTGGCGCGGGCGTGGCGGGCGTGCTCATCGTCGGGCTGCTGGCCACGGTGTTCTACGCCGCCGTCGGGTGGGTGATGACCGCGATCGCGTGCGCGCTGTACAACCTGGTGGCCGGCTGGGTCGGCGGGATCGAGGTCGAGATCGAGGGATTGCCGCCGTTCGGCCCAGGATACGGGTCGCCATATTCGCCCGGCTACCAGGTGACGGGCTACGGCTCGCCTTCGGGTGGACCCGGCTATGGAACGCCGGGTGCCGGGGTGCCCGGCGCCGGCACGCCCGCACCGCCCGGCACGTATCCGCCTGGTCAGCCGGACGCGGGTCCGCCCCCGCCTCCCCGTTGACGCGGACCGGTCATCCTCCCGGATTGCGGAAGCCGGGGGTGAGGCGCCCAACCTAGAATGGGGGGGTGAGTCCCAGCCCTGCCGGCGAGCCCCGAAAGCGTCGTCGTACGCGCCTCGCCGAGCCCGACGGACAGGGGACCTGGATCGATCTCGCTGAGACCGGCGACGAGGGGCCTGACGCCGCCACCCGCGACCACGAAGGATCGGTCGCCGAACCGGCCGGCGCCGCCGCGCCCGAGGAGCCGGACTGGCTGCGCGAGGCGCCGCCGGCACCCGCGCTCGACCGATCCGGACCCGCCCTCGATCCCGAGGCCGTCGAGGCCGCGATCGCCGCCCGCCGGGCGGCCCGTGCCGACGAGATCGTCTCGCACCTCAACCCCGAGCAGGCCCGGGCGGTCACCACCACCGACGGCCCGCTCCTCATCCTCGCCGGTGCCGGATCGGGCAAGACACGCGTCGTCGCCCACCGGATCGCCTACCTCATCGGTGTCAAGGCGGTCCAGCCCCACCGGATCCTGGCGGTCACGTTCACCAACCGGGCCGCGGGCGAGCTCCGCGAGCGGATCGCGGCGCTGATCGGGGAGCAGGGCAAGGACGTCGACGCCGGCACGTTCCATTCGCTGTGTGCCCGCGTCCTCCGCCGCGACGGCGAGGCGATCGGGCTCGACCGCCGGTTCGTGATCTACGACACCGACGACCAGCAGCAGCTGATGAAGCGGATCCTGGCCGAGGAGGACCTGCCTGCGACCGGTGAGCTCCGGCCGGCCGCCGTGCTGGGCGCGATCAGCCGCGCCAAGAACGACATGCTCGATGCGGCGTTCCTGGCCGAGCACGCCGTCAATCACCGTGAGCGGGTCATCGCCCGCCTGGCGTCGCGCTACTCCGAACGGCTGCGGGCCGCCAACGCGCTCGACTTCGACGACCTGCTGCTGCGCGCCGTGGTGCTGCTCACCGAGGCGCCCCAGGTTCTCGAGCGCTACCAGGCCCGCTGGCGGTACCTCCACGTCGACGAGTACCAGGACACGAACCGGCCGCAGTACCTGTGGGTGCGCGCGCTGGCCGCAGCACACCGCAACCTGTGCGTGGTGGGCGATGACGACCAGTCGATCTACGGCTGGCGCGGCGCGAACGTCCAGAACATCCTCGACTTCGAGCGCGACTACCCCGACGCGACGGTGGTCAAGCTCGAGCAGAACTACCGCTCCACCCAGCTGATCCTCGACGCGGCGCACGCCGTGGTGTCGCGCAACGAGCGCCGGACCGACAAGAAGCTCTGGACGCAGAACCAGGGCGGCGTGCCGATCCAGCGCTTCGAGGCGTTCAACGAGGAGGAGGAGGCGGAGTGGATCGCGCGCCAGGTGGAATCGCTGGTCGGCGGGCGCGGATCGGTGCTCACGCGGCGCGCGGACGACGACGAGGCGAGCCGGCTGCGGCCGCGCGACGTCGCGGTGATGTACCGGATGAACGCCCAGTCCCGCGCGATCGAGGAGAAGTTCCTGACCTACGGGATCCGGTACCAGCTCGTCGGCGGCACCCGCTTCTACCAGCGGCGCGAGGTCAAGGATGCGCTGGCCTACCTGCGGGTGCTCCGGTCGGACACGGATCTGGTGTCGTTCGAACGGATCATCAACGTGCCGGCGCGTGGGATCGGCGACCGGAGCGTGGAGGCCCTGCGACGGTACGCGGTCGCGCACGATGACAACACGTGGGTCGCGATCGAGGCGGCCGCCGCCGGCGGCGTGGAGGGCGTCGGTTCCCGGATCCGGGGGCCGATGGGCGAGTTCACCGCGCTCATCCGGCGGCTGCGGACCCGGGTCGGGGTGCTGCCGCTGCCCGAGCTGCTGGACGAGGTGCTGGAGGCGTCTGGCTACCGGGCGATGCTCGCGGACGGCTCCGAGGAGGGCGAGGATCGCTGGGCGAACCTGCTCGAGCTGCGACAGGTCACGACTCGCTACGACGACCTGGCGCCCGATGACGCGCTCGACCGGCTGCTGGAGGAGACGGCCCTGGTGGCCGATCAGGACGCCTACCAGGACGACAAGGACGCGGTGACCCTGATCACGCTGCATGCGGCGAAGGGCCTCGAGTTCCCCGTCGTGTTCATCGCCGGGCTCGAGGAGGGGCTGTTCCCGCACAATCGCGCGCTTGACGATGAGGCCGAGCTCGAGGAGGAGCGCCGGCTCGCGTACGTGGGGATCACCCGGGCGAAGCGGCGGCTGTACCTGTCACACGCCTGGCGTCGGGCGACCTGGGGTGGCGGCGGGATGAGCGTCCCGTCGCGCTTCCTGCTCGAGATCCCGGCCGAGCTGATGGTTGGCCCGCAGCTCCATCGCGACGCTGACCACGGTTCCGACCTCGATCCCGAGCTCGTGTTCCGCGAGCGCGGCTCGCGGCTCGGGTCCGGGATCCGGGCCGGCGGCGGTGCGTACCGGCAGGGGAGCGGCCGGCCCGGCGCGCCGGCACCCGGCGAGGCGTTCCGGCCGACCCGCGATCTCGGCGCCCGGCGCGAGGCCTACGCGGCCGGAGCGCCGTCGGGGTCGCTGGGACGCCAGCCATCGCCGGGTTCGCAGCCGTCATCGGGAGGGACGGTCCCACAGCGGCCCATCGTCCCGGGCGAGCGCCGGTACCGGGACGGGGACCGGATCCATCACGCACGGTGGGGCGACGGGATCGTGGTCACCTCGAAGCTGACGCGCGACGACGAAGAGGTCACGGTCGTCTTCCGGGACCCGGTCGTCGGCCGCAAGACGATGCTGGCCTCGCTCGCGAACCTCGAGATCACCGGCTGAGCAGGCGCCGTGGTCCGGTCCGCCCTCAGCGACCGAGATGGGGGACGTGCTCCGGGTAGTGCTCGGTCGTGTCGCTGGCGACCAGCTCGGCCAGCGTGTCCTCTTCGAGCCAGGCGAACCGGCCGGCAGTGAACAGCGTGTCGGCGGGCGCCGCCTCGACGGCGGCGAGCACCCGTCCGAAGGCGGCCGCTTCGCCCGACCTGACGTCTGCGGCGTCTCGCGCTCGGCTCTCCTCGAGGATCCGTGCGTTGTGGACGTCGATGTCCCAGGATCCGCTGCTGTCGTACGGCTCGCGACCCTCGAGCAACGCCGTCACCACCCGCGCCGAATGGTCGCTCCACCACTCGACGTGGGCGAGCACGTCCTTCCGCGTCCAGCCTTCCATCCCGGGCGCGGGCGCCAGCAGCGCAGCATCGTCGAGGTTGGCGATCGCCGATTCGATTTCGCCATGGGTTTCGCGCATCTCGCGCAGCAGCGTCGTCTTGTCCATGGCCACAGTCTGGACCGAACGCGACCGAGGACCGTCATGTATCGGGCCGACGTCCGCGGGCTGCCGAGATGAGCGTCCTGTGATCGGCCGAGGCTCCCCCAGCCACTCCGCGCGCGTCAGCCGGTACGTGACGTGCTCCCTGAGGGGATGACCCTCGGGCAGGCTCGGGTGGAGAAAGTCGAACGAACCGGCGCCTTCGCGGTGCATCCCCAGGCGCTCCATCACGCGGCGCGACCGGACGTTCGTGACCGCCGTATACGAGACGAGCGCCTCGAGCGCCAGGTCCTGGAACGCGAACCGTGTGGCCGCCGAGGCCGCCTCGGTCGCGTAGCCATGACCCCACGCATGCCGGGCCAGCCGCCAGCCGATCTCGGGCGTGGGCTCCGGTGCCCATGACGGGACGGACAGGCCGGTGAAGCCCACGAGCATGTCGTCCTCGACCCGGGCCACGGCCCACAGCCCGAATCCGTGGGCCTGCCAGTGCGCCGCCATGCGGGCGACCAGGGTGTCGCTCTGCTCGCGCGATAACGGCCCGCCGAGCGCCGCCATGACCTCGGGGTCCAGGTTGAGCGCGGCGAACGGCTGGAGATCCGCGGGCTGCCACTCGCGCAGCAGCAGACGGTCCGTTCGGAGGCGGGGCACGATCGACTGGTCGTCCATCCGGTGCATCGTCGCCGATCTGCGGCATATGCTGCACCCCATGTCGACCCAGGCCAATGGCAGCCTCGCGTACCCTCCTGCGAACCGGCCGACGGTCGACGTCGAGCAGATGGTGCGGGTCGCGGACTTCGAGGCACCCGCGCGAGAGCGAATGCACCCGGTCGCGTGGGCGTACTTCGCCGGTGGTGCCGCTGACGAGCACACGCTGCGCGACAACCTGGCGGTGTGGGACCGGTTCCGGCTCCGACCGAGGGTCCTCGTCGACGTCTCGCACCTGGATCTCGCGACCACCGTGCTGGGCAGGCCCGTCGCGCTCCCGGTCGCGGTCGCTCCGGCAGCCCTCCACGCGCTGGCGCATCCCGACGCGGAGCTGGCGACCGCGGGCGCGGCCGCAGCGGCCGGCGCCCTGAATGTCGTGTCCACGATGGCCTCGCGCTCGCTCGAGGCCGTGGCGGAGGCAGCGCCGGACGGCCGGCGCTGGTTCCAACTCTACGTCCAGCCTGACTGGGCGCTCACCCGGGAACTCGTCGACCGTGCCGTCGCTGCCGGCTACGAGGCCCTGGCCATCACCGTCGACCTGCCGATCCTGGGCTACCGCGATGACGTTCTCCGGCACCGGTTCGACCCGGGCGAGGGTGCCTACGCCAACCTGTCGCGGCGAGCGGCGTGGCGCCACGGATCGGAGCTCGACGGGGTCCTCGATTCGCGGCTGCTCGCGCTGACCTGGGACTCGCTGGCCACGATCCGGTCGTGGACATCGCTGCCGATCGTGCTCAAGGGCATCCTCACGGGGGAGGACGCCCGGCTCGCGGTGGAGCACGGTGCCGACGGTGTCTGGGTGTCAAACCACGGCGCGCGCCAGCTGGACCGGGTGGCGGCCGGGGTCGACGTGCTCGAGGAGGTGGTCGAGGCGGTCGCCGGGCGCGCCGAGGTGTACCTCGACGGCGGGGTCCGGCGCGGGTCGGAGGTCGTGATCGCGCTGGCGCTGGGTGCGCGGGCCGTGTTCGCGGCGCGTCCGTTCCTGTGGGCGCTGGCCTGTGCCGGCCAGGCGGGCGTCGAGCGGGCGTTCGCGATCCTGCGCGAGGAGACGGAGCGGGCGATGTCGCTGGTGGGGGCTCGGACGCCGGCGGACCTGCATCGGGACCACGTCGCCGCGTTTCTCAGGGACTCGGGACGATGAGCGAGCCGCTCCCCGTCGACCCGGCGCTGGTCGAAGACGCGGCCGCGCTCGACGAGACGGCTGCCGCCGCCCGGCACGCGGCGCTAGCCGAGCAGATCCGCCGGGCGAACCGCCTCTACTACGACGAGGACAACCCCGAGCTCTCGGACGCGGAGTACGACACCCTGTTCCGGGAACTGGTCGCGCTCGAGACCGCGTTCCCGGCCCTGGTCACACCCGAGTCGCCCACCCAGCGCGTCGGCGGCGCACCGGCCGGCGGCCGCTTCCCCGAGGTCCGTCACCTGCGCCCGATGCTGTCGCTGTCCAACGCGTTCAGCCACGATGAGCTGCGGGCGTTCGACACCCGCGTCCGTCGCGGCCTGGGCCTGCCCGCCGCGCCCGAAGCGGCACCGGAGCTGAGCTACGTGGCCGAGCTAAAGATCGACGGCCTGGCCATCTCGCTGCGCTATGAGCGCGGCCGGTTCGTGCTGGGTGCCACGCGCGGCGACGGGACCACCGGCGAGGATGTCACCCCCAACCTGCGCACGATCCGCGCGATCCCGGAGCGCCTGGCCGAGCCCGCCACGTTCGAGGCTCGGGGTGAGGTGTTCATGCCCAAGGCGGAGTTCGCCCGGATCAACACCGAACGCGAGGAGGCGGGTCTCGCGCTATACGCAAACCCGCGCAACAGTGGCGCGGGCTCGCTGCGCCAGAAGGACCCGGCGGTTACGGCGGGGCGGCAGCTGTCGACATGGCTGTACCAGCTGGTCGAGGACGAGCCCAGCGTCGGCAGCCAGTCCGCGGCGCTCGAGCGGATGGCGGCGCTGGGCTTCCCGGTCAACCCCGATCGCGAGGCCGGCCTCAACATCGAGGGCGTGATCGCGTTCACCGAGCGGTGGCGAGAGCAACGCCACGGCCTGCCGTACGAGACCGACGGCGTGGTGGTCAAGGTCGATCGCTACGACCAGCAGGCCACGCTGGGCATGGTCAGCCGCGCGCCGCGCTGGGCGATCGCGTTCAAGTTCCCGCCCGAGCAGGTGGAGACCGTGGTCGAGGACATCGTTCCGTACGTGGGGCGGACGGGGACGCTCACGCCCGTGGCGCATCTGCGGCCCGCCAAGGTCGCCGGGTCCACGGTGGCCCGGGCGACCCTCCACAACCTGGACGAGGTCCGCCGCAAGGACATCCGGATCGGCGATGTGGTCGTGCTCCAGAAGGCGGGCGACGTGATCCCCGAGGTCGTGCGGCCCGTGCTCGGCAAGCGTCCCGAGGACGCCCACGAGTTCGAGATGCCGCACGACTGCCCGGTGTGCGGGACCGCGATCGTGCGCGACGAGGGCGCTGTCCGCCACTACTGCCCCAATCTCGCCTGCCCGGCGCGCGTGGCGCAGGAGTACCAGCACTTCGTCGGCCGCGGCGGGATGGACATCGAGGGTGCCGGCTGGGCCGTGCTCAGCCAGCTGCTCCAGCGCGGCATGATCCACGATCGAGCCGGCTTCTACCGGCTCACGGTCGAGGACCTCGAGACGCTGGACCGGTTCGCCCGCAGGAGCGCCGAGAACCTGTACCGGGCCATCCAGCGCTCGAAGACGCGGCCCCTGGCGCGGGTGCTCAACGGGCTGGGTATCCCGCAGGTGGGCGAGACGACCGCGATCGATCTCGCCCGCTGGATCACGCTCGAGGTCCCGCCCGGCGACGGCTGGCTGACGCGGACCGCCGACTTCCTGCGCCAGGTCGCCGCCGAGGACCCGGAGCGGTTCGCCGAAATCGAGGGCATCGGACCCACGGTGTCGGCGTCGCTGGCGGCCTGGTTCGCGGACGACGCAACCTCGCACGTGCTCGACGAGCTGGCCGAGGTGGGCATCGAGCCCGAGGCGCCGGCGATCCCCCCCGAGGGAGGCAACGAGGCCACCGATGCCGGCCCGCTGGCGGGCAGGACGGTGGTGGTGACCGGCACGATCGAGGGCTTCAGCCGCGAGGAGGCCGAGGACGCCGTGCGCGCCGCGGGCGGCAAGCCGGCGGGGTCGGTGTCGAAGAAGACCGACTACGTGGTGGCTGGCCCGGGGGCGGGCTCCAAGCTTCAGAAGGCGATCGACCTGGGAATCACGGTGCTTGACACCGATGCGTTCCGCCACCTGCTGGCGGGCGAGCCGCCGGGCGGCGCCGCCAACGAGGAGCGCGGCGCATGAACGACGCCGAGGCGCGTCTGGCAGAACGGCTTGCGACGGACCTGGAGCGAATCCTCGGCACGGGGATCCTGATCCAGGACCTCGAGATCGAGGGTGACGGGCCGGTGACGATCCGGGTCGGGTGCCTCGTCGACGGTATGGCGCGTGACATCGAGGCAACCGGCGACACGGCGATCGAGGCGATCTCGAGCGTGATCCGGCTGGCCGCGGAGACGCGGCTCGCGGCGGCGTTCTGGCAGATGGTGGGGCCCACCTGACCCGGCGTTGGGTCCCCACGGAGGGCCCATCGAACCCGAAACGCAACGGGGTGCCATCCGGCTCTTGCCACCCTTCGCGCCTCTCCGGCGCATAATGCCGCCCATTCACGGTGTCGTCCGCCGTATCTCGACGACGCCCTGCGAAGGAGGAGCGAATGTCCCTGCGTGGACGACTTTCCCTATTGGCATCGGTCGCGGTGATCGCCGCGGCCTGCTCGAGCGGCGGCGCCACGCCGTCGCCATCGACTGCACCGACCGCGCCACCGACGACCGAGCCGTCGATGGCCGAGAGCATGGCGCCGTCGCCGTCCCCGTCGGAGGCCATGGCAACCCCGATCCCGGGCGGCCTGCTCGACAAGGTGATGACGGCCGGCAAGGTCGTGGTGTCGACCGATCCCAACTACGCGCCACAGTCGATCCAGAACCCGGACGGGACGTTCTCGGGCTTCGACATCGACGTCGCCAACGAGATCGGCAAGCGCCTGGGCGTGTCGGTCGAGTTCGTCACGCCCGACTGGTCGATCATCACCGCGGGCGGCTGGTCCGAACGGTGGGACATGAGCGTCGGGTCGATGACGATCACCTCCGATCGCCAGAAGGTGCTCGACTTCAGCACGCCGTACTACTACACGCCGGCCCAGATGACGGCGAGCCAGGCGTCCGGGATCACGACGCTCGACGGCCTGGCCGGCAAGACCGTGTGCGTCGGCGAGTCGACGACGTACCTTGACTGGCTCCAGGGCAAGAAGCTCGACTTCGGCACCATGTCGCCGACGACCACGCCTCCCGCAGGCGTCAAGGTCGTGACCCAGAAGACCGATCAGGCGTGCCCGCAGCTGTGGACGGCCGGCCGGAACGACTTCGAGGGCTGGCTGAGCTCGAGCACGACCGTCGATGCGGCGATCGCTGCTGGCCAGCCGGTGGTGAAGGTCGGAGACCCCGTGTACTACGAGCCTCTCGCGGCCGCCTTCGACAAGAGCGGTCCGGATCCGACCGACATGGTGGCCAAGGTGAGCGAGATCATCCAGGCCATGCACGACGACGGGACGCTCAAGGCATTCTCCGAGAAGTGGCTCGGTGGAGACCTGACCCAGGGCCCGAGCTCCTAGGTCAGCAACCCCGCCGCCATCACTGTGGGGGCACCGTCCGGTGTCCCCACAGCCGTTTCGGGAGGGACGATGCTCGACTTCGGACGACACGAGATGGCGATCGCGCTCAACGCCACCCCGTCAGAGGTCGTCGCACAGATCGCAGCGTCGCGGAATCGTGATCGCCGACGGTTCCGTCTGGTGTTCGTCATCACCTGGGTGGTGCTGGTCGGTGGCCTGACCCTGGCGATCGCCGAATCGGGCAAGGTCCACGCCGACTTCATGGCGAAGTGGGCGCCGTTCATCATGGGCGGTATCCCGATCACGATCTTCGTGTCGATCATGTCGATCCTGTTCGCGGTGGCCTTCGCGGTCGTCGGCGCCCTGGGTCGACTGTCGTCTCTGGCCCCGGTCTATGCCATCGCCTCGCTGTACGTCTCGATGGTCCGCGGCACCCCCCTGATCCTCCAGATCATCTTCGTGTACCTGGCCCTGCCCCAGTTCGGGATCGTGCTGCCGTCCCTGGCAGCCGGGATCTTCGCCCTGTCGTTCAACTACGGCGCCTACATGACCGAGATCTTCCGGGCCGGCATCCAGGCGATCCCCCGCGGCCAGCTGGAGGCCGCGGCGGCCCTCGGGATGACCGACCAGCTCACGATGCGCCGGATCGTCCTCCCCCAGGCCGTCCGGATCGTGATCCCCGCGATCGGCAACGAGTTCATCGCCATGATCAAGGACTCGGCCCTGGTCTCCTACGTCGCCATCCAGGAGACGTTCTGGAGGGCGAGCACCACCGGCTCGCGCAACTTCCGGACGTTCGAGACGCTGCTCATCGCGGCCCTCATCTACTGGACGCTCACGATCATCTTCTCGGTCGCCCAGGAGCGCCTGGAGAAGCGGCTCCGCGAGAGCGAGGTGCGGCTGTGAGCGAGACGCGGGACGAGTTCGCCCGACCGGGTGCTCTGACGCCGGCGGGCGCGGAGCCGATCGTCCGCGTCCTCGCACTCGAGAAGTTCTTCGGGTCGAACCATGTGCTGCGTGGCTGCACGCTCGAGGTCTATCCGAGCGAGACCGTGTGCGTCATCGGCAAGTCCGGTTCGGGCAAGAGCACCCTGCTGCGGTGCATCAACTTCCTCGAGGAGCCCACGATCGGCGCCATCGAGGTGGACGGGATCCGGGTCAGCGCGGATCCGCTGCGGTCCCGCAGCCGCGAGCACCGCGACCAGATCCGCCAGATCCGACGCGGGGCCCAGATGGTGTTCCAGGAGTTCAACCTGTTCCCGCATTTCCGCGTCATCGACAACCTGATCGAGGCGCCGATCCGGGTCAAGGGCGTGCCACGCGACGAGGCGATCGCAACAGCGGAGAAGTACCTCGACAAGGTCGGCCTGTCCGAGAAGCGCGACG
The DNA here is from genome assembly GCA_963713095.1 of uncultured Chloroflexia bacterium. Taxonomy (GTDB): domain Bacteria; phylum Chloroflexota; class Limnocylindria; order Limnocylindrales; family CSP1-4; genus CAIXZV01. Next base: position 787,996 of record CAVQKK010000001.1, on the reverse strand, counting down.
AGTACCCAGGTCGTCTTTCGGGCGGCCAGAAGCAGCGCGTCGCGATCGCCCGGGCGCTCACGATGGAGCCCAAGGTCCTGCTGTTCGACGAACCCACCTCGGCCCTCGACCCGACCCTGGTCGGCGAGGTGCTCAACGTCATGGAGGACCTGGCCCACGAAGGCGCCACGATGATCGTGGTGACCCACGAGATGGCGTTCGCCCGCGAGGCCGCCGATCGGGTCTACTTCGTCGAGGAGGGCGTGTTCGTCGAGGTCGGGCCACCAGAGGAGGTCCTGGGAAACCCGCGTGACCCGCGGACCCGGGAGTTCCTGGCCCGCACCCTGGGCGAGGCGCACGTCCGCGAGGCCGCCGGCGTCCCGCACGTGCCCGCTGGCACGGACGGGGACAACGCCGATCAGCACGAGCACCGGTAGGCCTGGCCCACCGGCCAGCGATCTCACACGCGACCGCCGCCTGCGCCCAGGAGGCATGGGGGACGAGCCCATCGTCGGCATCCTGGGCGAGGCGGAGCGTGACCGGGTCGGATCGGCCGTCACTGACGCGCTGTGAGCGTCGATGACGGGGGCCGGGGTCGGGCGCCGGTCGATGCGCGCCGGCCGCGTCGATGACGCAGGCACGGGTCACGGGTCGCCCGCACCCGCAGCGTTCGCCGTGGGCAGCCGCGTATCATCGGGCCATGGCTGCCCTCACCCGCGCCGATGTCGAGCACGTCGCCTACCTCGCCCGCCTGGGCCTGACCGACGAGGAGCTCACCCGGCTCGAGGGTCAGCTCAACCACATCCTCGACCAGTACGCGAAGCTGGCCGAGCTCGACACCGACCACATCCCGCCCACCGCCCAGACCATCGAGCTCGAGAACATCCTGCGCGAGGACGTGGCGCAGCCCTCGATGCCGCCGGAGGCGGTGCTGGGCAACGCCCCCGAGCGCGAGGACGACTTCTTCGTCGTGCCGGCGATCCTCGGCGGCGACTGAGGGCCGCCCCGTGTCCAACGACCCGGACCTGACCCGCCTGACCGCGCACGATCTGGCGGTCCGCCTGCGCTCGGGCGAGACGACCTCGCGCGAGATCACCGCCGCCCACCTCGAGCGGGCTCACGCCACCGACCGCGGGCTGCACGCCTGGCTGACGCTCGACGACGACCGCGCGCTGGACGAGGCCGACGCGGCCGATGCCAGGCTGTCGGCCGCCAGGGCGGAGGGCAGCGCCGCGGTGGCCGCGCTCCATCCGCTGCTGGGGATCCCGGTCGCGCTCAAGGACCTCGTCTCGCTCGCGGGCGGCCAGTGCACGGCGGGGTCGCGGATCCTCGAGGGGTATCGGGCGCCGTTCTCTGCCCACATCACCGAGCGGCTTCGGGCGACCGGCGCGGTGATTTTGGGCAAGACCAACATGGACGAGTTCGCGATGGGCTCGTCCACGGAGCACTCGGCCTACGGGCCCACCTCCAACCCCTGGGACCTCGACCGTGTGCCGGGTGGGTCCAGCGGCGGATCGGCGGCGGCGGTCGCCGCGTACCACGTGCCCTTGGGCATCGGCACCGACACCGGCGGCTCGATCCGCCAGCCGGCGGCGCTGTGCGGGGTCGTCGGGATGAAGCCCACCTACGGGCGGGTCAGCCGGTACGGGATCGTGGCGTTCGCGAGCAGCCTCGACCAGATCGGGCCGTTCGCTCGTGACGCGACGGACGCGGCGGCGCTGCTCCACGCGGTCTCCGGACGCGACGACCGCGATTCGACCTCGGCGCCCGAGCCGGTCCCCGACGATCTGCTCCGCCTGCCGGCGTCGGACGATGAGGCGGCGTCCTGGCTGCAGGGCAAGCGCCTCGGCCTGCCGCGGGAGTACTTCGTCGCGGGCATGGAGCCCGGGGTCGAGGCCCGGGTGCGTGAGGCCGTCTCGGCGCTGGAGGGCGCGGGCGCGACGGTCGAGGAGGTGAGCCTCCCGCACACCGACTATGGCCTGGCCACCTACTACATCGTCGCGCCGGCCGAGGCATCGGCCAACCTCGCCCGGTACGACGGCGTCCGGTTCGGCTACAGCGTCCGCGGTGGCGACGACTACCTCGCCGACTACCTTGCCACCCGGGGAGGCGGCTTCGGAGCCGAGGTCAAGCGCCGGATCATGCTCGGGACGTACGCGCTCTCGGCCGGCTACTACGACGCCTTCTACCTCAAGGCCCAGAAGGTCCGGACGCTGATCAAGCGCGACTTCGACCGGCTGTGGGAGCAGGGCTTCGACGCCCTGGTCGCGCCCACCTCGCCGTCGGTGGCGTTCCGGTTCGGGGCGCGCATGGCCGATCCGGTCCAGATGTACCTGTCCGATGCCTGCACGCTGCCGGTGAACATGGCCGGGCTGCCCGGGATCTCGGTGCCATGCGGGCTGTCCGAGGGGCTGCCGGTCGGGCTCCAGCTGATCGGCGGCGCGTGGTCCGAGGCGGGCCTGCTCCGCGCGGCCCGGGCCTACGAGGGCGTCACGGCGGGCGCCGGGTGGCGGCGCATCCAGCCGCATGACCTGCCGGCCCTCGACGACCCCTCCGTGGTCACGCCCGACGTGCGGTTCGCGGCCGCGGCGGCTGCCGAGTAGGGTCGTCCGGCCCTCGCCCGCGACACGCGCTCCCGCGACGATGCTGCGGGAGGTGCACCGATGCTCAAGCGGATCATCGTCGGGTCCACGATCGCGGCCGCCAGCTGGGCGGCCTATTACGGCATCCGGCGCTGGTGGGCGACGTGGGGCGTCGAACCGGCCGAGGGCGTGCAGTCGCTGCCCGGTGACGACCTGGTGCCGGTGGCCGAGTCCAGCGACACGCGCGGGATCACCATCGAGGCGCCGCCGTCCGCTGTCTGGCCGTGGCTGCTGCAGATGGGCTACGGACGCGCCGGCTGGTACAGCTACGACCGGCTCGACATGCGCGGGCAGAGCGCGGACGAGATCCATCCCGAGTGGCAGGCGCTGGCGGTGGGCGACCTGCTGCCGACCGATCCCGGCGGCGGGTTCGTGGTCCGGGTCCTGGAGCCGGAGCGGGCCCTGGTCGTGTTCATCGACAGCGACATCGTCGCCGAGCAGCGCGGAACGGACAGCGTCGACGTCGCCGCGACCGAGGCTCCGGGTCTCGCGGCCTCGGGCCGGTTCATGGGCGCGGCAATGCCGCCCCGGTTCGCAGCCTCCTGGGCGTTCGTGCTGGAGTCGCTGGGACCGGATCGCACGCGGCTCATCGAGCGCGCCAGGCTGGGTGTCGAGGACGGCTCGCGCGGCACGCGGGCCATGGGACCCCTGCTCGGCTTCGGGGTGTTCGTCATGATGCAGCGCCAGATGCAGGGGATCCGCGACAGGGTCGAGCGGGCGCACCACGAGACGGACCAACCCGTCGTCGAGCCAGCCCGGCCACCCGGCGACGCCGCACCCGCCGAGCCGGTGCCCGTCATGGAGCCGAGCACCTCGCCGGCGCGCTGAGCTCGGGCACACGGCATCGCCGGGCTTCGGCGAGGTCGCGTCCGGCGCCCAGACCGAGCTGGCGCCCCGCCCGAGCCGGCGCCCAGACCGAGCCTCGCCGTGGATCGCGCCCCTGGGTGGCAGCCCGTCCTCCACTCATGGATCGCGGTGCGTTCACTGCAGCGGACGGGCGCCTGCCCTGCGGCGTGCGCCCGCCACCTCGAACGCCGGGCGAGCGTATCGGCGCTTTCCAGCCGGCCCGTCCGCCAGATGGCACGACAGGCGTTCCAAGGCCAGCGAAGACCGCCGTAGTGAACGCCGGGGGTTCCAGAGGTAGGCCGGGACGGTGGGTCACCGAGACCTGCACCGATCGGTGTTCTCGATGCCGTACCCTTCTGGGTCATGACCGCCGACCTCGACGCGTCCACTCCGCGCCATCCGACCCACACCCGGCCGCCGCTCGCCGAGCGTGCCCTCGCCCAGCGCGTGCGCGCCGTCCCGCCGTCGGGAATTCGACGCTTCTTCGACATCCTGGCGACGATGGACGACGTGATCAGCCTCGGGGTGGGGGAGCCCGACTTCGACACGCCGCGTGAGATCGTGGAGGCGGGCGTCGAGAGCCTGCGCGAGGGGCGCACGCACTACACGTCCAACTACGGCACGATCGAGCTCCGGCGAGCCCTGTCCGCCCACCTCGAGGCCCGATACGGCGTCCGCTACGACCCCGCGACCGAGATCCTGATCACCGTCGGTGCCTCGGAGGCCGTCGACCTCGCGCTCCGGGCGACGTGCGACCCGGGTGACGAGGTGATCCTCCACGAGCCGTCCTACGTCTCGTACGTCCCGGCGATCGTCTTCGCCGGCGGGACCGTGGTCCAGGTCGCGACTCGCTTCGAGGACGACTTCGCGCTCGATCCGGCAGCGGTCAGGGCAGCCGTGACGCCCCGTACCAAGGCGCTGTTCCTGGGCTACCCCGCGAACCCGACCGGTGCCGTGCTCGACGACGGCGTCCAGGACGAGCTGGCGGCGATCGCCCGCGAGCACGACCTGCTCGTCTACAGCGACGAGATCTACGACCGGCTCGCCTACGGCAGCTACCGCCATCGCGCCTTCAGCTCGCTGCCGGGGATGTGGGAGCGGACCATCCTGATGGGGGGCTTCTCCAAGGCGTACGCGATGACCGGCTGGCGGGTGGGCTGGCTATGCGCGCCGGCGCCGATCCTCGAGGGGATCGTCAAGGTCCACCAGTACGGGATCATGTCGGCGCCGTCAGTCGCCCAGGACGCGGCGCTGGCGGCCCTCGAGGGTGGCGAGCCCGCGGTCCAGGCGATGGTCGCCGAGTATGACCGCCGACGCCGGCTGCTGGTCGACGGGCTCAACCGGATCGGGCTGCCGACGTTCGAGCCGCGCGGCGCCTTCTACGCCTTCCCGCAGATCACGTCCACCGGCCTGTCATCGGACGAGTTCACCGAGCGGCTGCTGCGCGAGGAGCGGGTGGCCGTGGTGCCGGGCAACGCGTTCGGACCGTCGGGGGAGGGCCACGTCCGGATGTGCTACGCGACCTCGTACGAGCAGCTGGAAGAGGCGCTGGTGCGCATCGGCCGCTTCGTGGAGCGTGCCCGGTCCGCATGAGGCTGACTCGCGACGCAGCTCGCGCGTCGCGGGTCGGAGGCCGGTGCGCCCGGGGCGCGTGAGGCTGCATCCATCGTGGGCCGGTCCGCACGGGTCACGAGTGACCTTCGTCCCTTCCTCGACCCGCCCGGTGCGCGCACGCTCGTGACTCCGGGAACGTGACCCGGCATTGGCCGCGTCCCCCCTGAAGGAGGTGTGCCATGACGCGCGCGCTGGTCGTCCATCACGACATCGACCTCGCCGATCAGGAGGTCGAGTCGCTCCGCCGGCTCGGTTACGAGGTCGAGCAATGCAGCGGCCCCACCGCCGCCGCCTGCCCGGTCCTCAACGGTGACACGTGCGTGCTTGCCGCCAGCGCCGACGTGCTCGTCTACGACGCCTGGGCCAGCGGCGACACGGCCGGCTCGGGTGACCTGATCAACGGTCTCCGTGAGCTGCATCCGGACGTGCCCATCGTGGTCACGACGCCGGGGATCGGCTACACATGGGAGCCCGGCGAGGATCCAGGCGTGGTCGAGCTCCAGGGTCAGCCGACCGGGGCCAGGCTGCACGAGGCGATCCAGCGCGCGATGGCGGGCGTGGCCGCCGAGCCCGTCGAGGTCACACCGGCGGAGGGATAGCCCCGCGGCCGCGGACGGACTGCCTGCGCCGGCAGTCACGCTGGAGGGGCGCCCGCGCCGGTCGGTCCTCGATGGTGGGCGCGCCCGACCCGGGCTCGCCATCCGTCCACCGGTCTGTGCCAAACTCTGGGCATGGTCGGCGCGATCCTCCTGCTGTCTGGCTTCGTCGTGGTCACCTACGGCGCCTGGCGCGGCTATGCGGCCGCCCGCTCGGCGCTGATCCCGCTGTTGCGCGAGGGCGATGAGACGCGCTCCAGGATCGATGCAGCGCGCCCCATCCATGCCCGGGCGCGGGTCCGTGTCGCGGCACGGAACGTGGTCTTCGCGGTCGCCTGGATCCTGGTCGCGATGTACGGCTTGTACCTGCTGACGGCTGCCGCGGCGATGCTCCGGTGACGGCTGCCGCGGCGGTGCTCCGGTGACGGCGTCCGCCGAGCGCGTCGCGGGCGTGCTCGAGCGCTACGAGGCGGTCATCGGGATCGAGGTCCACACGCAGCTGCGCACGGCATCGAAGATGTTCTGCGGCTGCTCCACGGCCTACGACGGTGCCTCGCCCAACACCCACGTCTGCCCGGTCTGCCTTGGACTCCCCGGCACGCTGCCGGTCATCAACCGGCGGGCCGTCGAGCTCGTGATCGCCACCGGGCTGGCCATCGAAGCCTCCATCCCCGAACGTACCCAGTGGGAGCGCAAGAACTACTTCTATCCCGACCTGCCCAAGGGGTACCAGATCAGCCAGTACGCCATCCCGCTGGCGGGCCACGGCCGGCTGACCATCGATACCTCCGACGGGCCGTTCGTGGTGGGGATCACCCGGGCGCACCTCGAGGAGGACACGGCCAAGCTCGTCCATGCCGAGGTCGCAGGTCCGACCGGTCGCCGGGCGTCGCTGATCGACTTCAACCGCGCCGGGGCGCCGCTCATGGAGATCGTGACCGAGCCCGACATCCGCACCGCGGAGCAGGCGCGCCGCTACGCGGAGGAGCTGCAGCTGCTGCTGCGCGCGATCGGCGTCAGCGACGCGGACATGGAGCGCGGCCAGATGCGGGTCGAGGCCAACGTCTCGCTCCGGCCAAGGGGCGCGGAGGCGTTCGGGACGAAGGTCGAGGTCAAGAACATGAACTCGTTCCGCGCGGTGGAGCGGGCGATCGCGTTCGAGATCGAACGCCAGGGCGCGGCCCTCGAGGCGGGCGAGTCGCTCCTGCTCGAGACCCGCGGCTGGGACGACGGCCGGCAGGCGACCTATCGGATGCGCTCCAAGGAGACCTCCGAGGACTACCGGTACTTCCCCGAGCCGGACCTGCCGCCGCTCCACGTCGAGCTGGCGTGGATCGAGGCGTTCCGGGCGACGGTCCCGGAGCTGCCGGCCGCACGCCGGTCCCGGTACGTCGCGCTCGGGATCACCGAATACGACGCGGCCGTCATCGTCGCCGATCCCACGATGACCGTGGCATTCGATGCCATCGCATCGGCCGGGCCGTCGCTGCCGGCGAAGGAGGTCGCGAACTTCGTGACCGGCGCGCACGCCCGGGCGGCCAAGATCCAGGGCGTGGGCGTTGCCGGCACCGCGGGTGTCTCGTCACCCGGCGGGATCGCGACCCTGCTCGGGGCGATCCTGGATGGGAGGGTGTCGAGGGCCGTGGGCCGCGACCTGCTGGACCGGCACCTCGCCGACGGCACGCCGCCGGATGCGTTGCTCGCCGCCGCTGGTCCAGGCCCGATCTCCGACGACGGCGCCTTGCTCGCGCACGTCGATGCCGCGATCGCGGCCAACCCCAGGGCGGTGGCGGACTATCGGGCGGGCAAGCCCGTCACCGGCTTCTTCGTGGGCCAGGTGATGAAGGCGACGAAGGGTGCCGCCGATGCGGCTCGCGTGACGACGCTGGTCCGCGAGCGGCTGGACGCGTGAGGCTGATGGCGTGAGCGTGATCGGTCTGGTCCTGCTGGTGATCGGCATCGGGCTGGTCGTGTTCGGCGTTGCGCGCACCCGAGGCCCGTACCAGCGGTACTCGGCGCTGCGCGAGCAGGATGCGAACATCGCCCGCTACGAGGCGTGGCGTGGCGGCGTCCGCAGCGACTCCAAGACCGGCGCCTCGGTCGCGATGCAGATCCTGCGACGCCAGCTGCAGCAGGGCATCGCGGTCATCGTGGCCGGCGGCATCTCCCTCCTGGCTGCGCTATTCGTTCGCTGAGGGAGATCGGACCGGAACGCGCGCTCACCGTCCCCCGGAGCGCCCGGCGTTCCAACATTGGCGATGGGACGGGATCCCGGCACCGGACGGGGTCGAGACCCCCGATCCGTCCTCACCCGACCGCTCAGCGGCCGATCCGCCGCACCTCGATCGCGGTGCAGCGGTCCATCACGACCTGCATCCCCGCGGCCGTCGCGATCCTTGCGGCCTCCCAGCTGACGATCCCGAGCTGGAGCCACAGACAGCCAGCCCCGACGGCGGCCGCCTCGCGGGCATGCTCGGGGCAGGCAGCCGCGTTGCGAAACACGTCCACGACGTCGACCGGTCCCTCGGCGGCGACGGCGGCGGCGAGGTCCGGATAGCAGCGGCGACCAACCACCTCGCTGACGGCCGGGCGGACAGGGACGACGTCGTAGCCGGCATCGACGAGCGACAGCATCACGCCGTGCGAGGGGCGCGACGGCCGGGGCGATGCACCGACCACCGCGATCCGCCGCGCGGCTCGGAGGACCTGGGCAATCCCGTCGTCGTCGAGCACCGAAACGGGCCCGCGTCCCTCATGGAGGTCGATCATGGCGCGGATCCGATCGCGGTCGCCGGGGTCGTTCAGGGCATTTCCTCCGATGGCTGACGGTCAGCAGCGGGTCGATGCGGGAATCATCGCACGGCCGGCCGCGAGGCCGGCGCACCCTCGCAGGCGGGCGGGCGCCCCGCCGACAGGATGCCAGGGCGGGGTCCAGGTGGGTCGCCGCCCCGGATGATGACCTGAGACCCGCACCGAGGTCATCACTTGAAGCCGCCGCGCGGGATGGCACGTCCACCCTACTATTGGGACATGGATCCCTCGATGCCGGACAGCCCCGGTGAAGGCCGGCCTGCGCCGGTCGTGATCGTGGGCGCGGGCCTCGCCGGCCTGACCGTCGCCCTCCATCTCGCCGACCGGCACGAGATCGTCGTCCTCGCCAAGCGACCGTTCGACGAAGCCGCCACCGCGCGTGCCCAGGGTGGGATCGTGGGCGTGCTGGGCACCGACGACAGCGTCGAGCTCCACGTCAATGACACCCAGGTCGCCGGCGCGGGTCTCGTCGATGAGCACGCAGCCCGGTTCATCGCCGAGCACAGCGCGGCGGCGATCGGATGGCTCGTGGACCAGGGCGTCCCGTTCTCGCCGGACCCCAACGGCCCAATGGGCCTCCACCTCACCCGCGAGGGCGGCCACGCGGTGCGCCGGATCGCCCATGCGGCGGACGCGACCGGCCAGGCCATCCACGAGGTGCTGCTGGCCAAGGCCCGCGCCCATCCGAACATCACGCTCCGCGAGCGCTGGATGGCCGTCGACCTGGTGACCTCGCGCCACCTGCATCGCGACGAGCCCGTTCGCTGCTACGGCGTGTACGTGCTGGACATCGATCGCGGGCGCGTCGAGACGCTGCCCGCCGCTGCCGTGGTGCTCGCCACCGGCGGCGTGGGCAAGGTCTACCGCTACACCACCAATCCCGAGACATCCACCGGTGACGGCATCGCGATGGCCTGGCGGGTGGGCTGCCGGATCGCCAACATGGAGTTCATCCAGTTCCACCCGACCTGCCTGTACCACCCGATGGAGCGGAACTTCCTGATCACGGAGGCGCTCCGGGGCGAGGGGGCGCAGCTCAAGCTCCCCGACGGGACGCGGTTCATGGCTCAGCACGACCAGCGGATGGAGCTGGCGCCACGCGACATCGTGGCCCGCGCCATCGACTTTGAGATGAAGCGCCACGGCCTCGACCACGTCTGGCTCGACGCGACCCACCTCGGCGAGCCGTTCCTCAAGGAGCACTTCCCGACGATCCACGCACGGTGCCTCGAGCTTGGGATCGACATCGCCCGCCAGCCGATCCCGGTCGTGCCCGCGGCCCATTACACGTGCGGCGGCGTCGTGACCGATCTCGACGGCCGGACGGACATGCCCGGGTTGTTCGCCGTCGGCGAGACGAGCTACACGGGGCTCCACGGCGCGAACCGGCTGGCCAGCAACTCGCTGCTCGAATGCGTGGTCATCGGCCGCACGTGTGCGACGGCGATCGACGCCATGGAGCTCGCGGCCGAGTCCCGCGTGCCGGCCTGGGACGAGAGCCAGGTCGAGGATGCCGACGAGCAGGTCGTGATCTCGCACAACTGGGACGAGCTGCGGCTGACGATGTGGAACTACGTCGGGATCGTGCGGACCACCAAGCGCCTCGAGCGCGCTCTGCACCGGATCCGGCTGCTGAGCGACGAGACCGACGAGTATTACGCCTCGTTCCGCGTCAACCGGGACCTGCTGGAGCTGCGCAACCTGCTGACCACCTCGGAGCTCGTGGTGCGGTCGGCGCTGTCACGGCACGAGAGCCGTGGGCTCCACTTCAGCCGCGACTACCCGTTCCTGCTCCCGGCGACGCTGCCCACGGTGCTCGTGCGCGACCCGCAGCCGCGCGTCTGAACTTGCCGGGCCTCAGCCCTCCACGATCCGCATCGAGAAGTCCACGGCCCGGACGTGCTTGGTCAGCGCCCCGACCGAGATGCGGTCAACGCCGGTCGCCGCGATGTCGCGGACCGCGTCGAGCTCGGCGCCGCCCGATGCTTCGAGCAGGGCACGACCGGCCGTGACCTGGACGGCCTCACGCATGGCCTCGAGCGTGAAGTTGTCGAGCAGGATGCTGGTCGCCCCGGCTTCGAGGGCCTCGCGCAGCTGATCAAGGCGCTCAACCTCGATCTGGACCGCGACCGCCGGGCCGGCAGCGAGAGCGCGGGCCGCACGCAGCGCCCGGGCGATGCCCCCGGCTGCGGCGATGTGGTTCTCCTTGATCAGGATCCCGTCCCACAGCGCCAGGCGCTGGTTGGCGCCGCCACCCACGCGGACGGCGTGCTTCTGCGCGAGCCGGAGCCCCGGGATGGTCTTGCGCGTGTCGAGGACCAGGCAGTCGCGAGGGTTGGGCGAGGCCCCCTCGATGGCGTGGACGTAGCGACGGGCCGCCGTTGCCGTCCCGGACAGGAGCTGGAGGAAGTTGAGGGCCGGTCGCTCAGCCGACAGGATCGCCCTGGCCGAGCCGCGGACCTCGGCGACGGTCGACTCGGCCGTCATGTCGGCGCCCTCGTCGTAGGACCAGGTGACGGCGGCATCCGGGTCGAGCGACCGAACGCACGCCTCGAACCAGCCGATGCCGCACAGCACGGCCGGCTCGCGAACCCGAACCAGGGCCGCGATCGGTACGTCGGACACCAGGCGAGCGGTCCAGTCGCCGGTCCCGACGTCCTCGGCGAGCGCGTCACGGACGTTGCGGGCGCGCGCCTCGTCGAGCGTCTCGTTGGCCTCGAGCGGGCCAAAGGTCGTGGCCATGAAGCCGACGGCGCTACGCGGAGCCGAGGTGCGCGACGTGACCGCGATACGCGGGGACGACGCTCCCCGGGTGCTCGGCCACGAAGTCCAGCATGCGCTCGATCGACACCAGTGCCTGCGACCGCGTCGGCTCCGGGACGGAGATCTCGCCCGCGCCGGTCTCGAGCGCGCGGATGATCCCGCCCATGCTGTTCATCGCCATCCACGGGCAGTGGGCGCAGCTCTTGCACGTCGCGCTGTCACCGGCGGTCGGTGCCTCGATCAAGGTCTTGCCGGGGGCCAGCTGGCGCATTCGGTGGAAGATGCCGTTGTCAGTGGCGACGATGTACTCCTCGGCGTCGCCGTCGATCACCGCCCGCAGTAGCTGCGAGGTCGAGCCGACCACGTCCGCCTGGTCGACCACCGGCGCCGGCGACTCGGGATGGGCGAGCACCATCGCCCGCGGATGCTCCGCGCGCAGGAGCTCGAGCTCGGTCCCCTTGAACTCCTCATGGACGATGCAGGCGCCCCGCCAGAGCAGCATGTCGGCGCCGGTCTCGCGCTGGATGTAGTCGCCCAGATGGCGGTCGGGGGCCCACAGCAGCCGCTCGCCGCGGTCGGCCAGGTGACGCACGATCGCGAGCGCGCACGACGACGTCACCACCCAGTCGGCGCGGGCCTTCACAGCCGCGCTGGTGTTCGCGTACACGACCACGGTCCGATCGGGGTTGGCCTCGCACAACGCCTCGAACTCGTCGGGCGGGCAGCCGAGATCGAGCGAGCAGGTCGCGTCGAGATCCGGCATCAGGACCCGCTTGTCGGGGCTCAGGATCTTCGACGTCTCGCCCATGAACCGAACCCCGGACACCACCAGGGTGCGTGCTGGGTGGTCGCGGCCGAAGCGCGCCATCTCGAGCGAATCGGCGACGCAGCCGCCGGTCTCGAGGGCGAGATCCTGGATGTCGCCATCGGTGTAGAAGTGGGCGACCAGCACCGCATCGTGCTCGCGGAGCAGCGCCGCCGCCCGCGCCTTCTGGGCCGCGCGCTCGGCCGGGGTGGGCGTCTGGGGCACCCGCGCCCACGCCTGCAGCGTCAGGTCGCGCCCGCCGGTGGCGGGCTTCGCGTAGTCAACCTGGACGCTGGACATGATCGTTGTCGCCTCGCATTCCCGGCATCGCGCCTGGCCGGTGCCACAGATCGTATCGCCCGAGCGGGGGAGGCGCCCCGGCGGGGGAGGCGCCCCGGCGGGGAATCTGCCCCGTACCGGTCCCTGCCGGCTGCGGAGCAACCGAGCCTCAGCTGGCGGGCGTCAGCCAGACCCGGTACTCGGTGAGGTGCTCCACCGAGCCGTCCCTGGCCGACAGGTCGTACACGCGCAGCGCGCCGTACTGGCTCTTCGACACGGAATAGGCGAGGTCGGCCTGGAACGATCCCCAGCAGCCGGTGCCACACGAGGCCGTCACCTGCTGGTCGGCGAGGACCTTGCCGCTGCCGTTCAGCAGCTGGACGCGGAACGTGGCCTCGAACACGTTCGCGAGGCCGCTCACCCGCCCCGGGTTGCCGATCGAGGCGCCCCAGGCCGGCCGGTCCACGAAGATCGCCGGCAGCTGATCCTGGAAGTCGGCGCGGCGGACAGGATGGTCGAGGACGATCCCCTCGCCGCTGAACAGGGTGACCGGCGTCCCGTCGAGCTCGAACGTGACCTTGTCCACGGTCGAGAACTGGGTCAGCGTGTAGACGACCTCCGCGAGTCGGCCAAGCATCGATGCGCTGCCGCCGCCCGAAGCGAACTCGCCGGACAGGTTGACGGTGGCGATGCCGTCGTTGATCGACACGCCGAGCAGGTGGGTCCCGCTGGGGATCGTGGTGGACATCCCGGGCTGTGCGGTGGTCTCCGCGCTGCTGGGTCCGTCGAGCAGGGCGCGCATCGCCGCCGTCGCGACGGCCTTCGTCTCGGGTACCTCGCGCAGCACCGGGACGAGCCCCTCGTTGCCGGTAAGGCTGTCCAGGAAGAAGTAGACACGCACCACCGTCGTGCTGGCTGGGGTCGGCGAGGGCGCCGTGGCAGGCGAGGACGTGGGGGATCCGGTGGGCGACTGGTTTGGTGAGGGCTCCGCGGAAGGTCCCGGCGACGGCTCCGATGGTGAGGCGCTTGCGGGCACGGCGTCCGACGGTGACGGACCACCCGCAGGCGAGCCCGTGATGGCCGGTGCGGCGGGCGTGCCGAGGACGCCGGCGCCCGGCGTGCAACCGAGCACGGCGGCTTCGATCAGGAAGGCGAACATGACGGCGGTGCGGCTGCTGCGCGAGATCATGGCCGATCCCTCGAAACGGATTCGGAAGCCCCGCCAGGATCCGCCACCGTCGTGTCCGGACCATCGCCGCCAGGTAACGATCGTGTCACGGGGAGGGTGAGCGCGAACATCAGGCCACCGCCCGGTCGCCGCCTCGCCCGCAGGGTGGCGCCCAGCAATGCGGCGTGCTCGGCGGCGATGGCGAGGCCGAGCCCGGAGCTGCCGGCCGAGCGAGACGCGTCCGCCTTGTAGAACCGCTCGAACAGGTGCGGCAGCACCTCCGGCGGGACCCCCGGGCCGCGGTCGGCGACCGTCACGACGATGCCATCCATCGTCGGTGCCACGGCAACCTCGACCGGTGCGCCCGGAGCGTGATGCCGGGCGTTGTCGAGCAGGTTGCCCAGGATCCGATCGAGCCGTCGCTGCTCGGTCTCGACCAGCACGGGCGTCGAGGGCACCGACACGGCCGCCTCTGAGAGACGCGACGCAACCACAGCGGTGATGAGGCGGCCGAGGTCGACGCGCTCGAAGGCGGCGTGCTCGGCGCCGGCGTCGAACCGGGAGATCTCCATCAGGTCGTCGACAAGGGTCCGCAGCCGCCGGACATCGGCCACCAGGAGCTCAGCCGCCCGTCGCTGACCTGCCGGCAGCTCGTCGAGCCCGGCCTCGATCATGGATGCCTCGGCGACCAGCGCCGTCAGCGGCGTTCGCAGCTCGTGTGAGACGTCGGCGACGAACTGCTGGTTCCGCCGTTGCGCCACCTCCAGCCGCTCGACCGTCGATTCGAGCGTGGCGGCCATCTCGTTGAACGCTGCCGACCACCGCCCGAACTCGTCCCGGCCACCCGCCGGGACGCGCGCCGACAGGTCGCCGCCACCAATCCGCCGCGCCGCCCCGGCCGCCGCGTCCACCGGCCGCAGGATTCCTCGGGCGATCAGGCCTCCAGCGGCCAGCGCTGCCAGGATCGCCAGCAGGGCGGCCGCCGCGAGGCCGATCCGGAGCTGCGCCAGCGCCGTCTCGACGTCGCTCGCCTCGAACACGAAGTACAGGGAGGGAGACCCGGCCTGGCGTCCACCCACGATCAGCACAGGCTGCCCGGCCAGCGTCTGCCACGCGTAGCCAAGCTGGCCGGCGGCGACGGTGGCTCGCAGCGCCGGCGAGATCTCGTCAAGGGCGCCGGGCATCGAGGCGGGCTCGAACGGCCTGGAATCGCCGAAATCGGCGATCGTGGCAGCGTCGCCGCGCAGCGCGAATGCGTCGGGCAAACCGCTCGCCTGGAACGAGGCGCGGTCCGTTGGCGGGGGCACGGCGCCCGGGAGGAGCACCGACAGGTTGTAGTCGGCCTGCTGACGGGCGTCGGCGATCAACCGGTCGCGAAGCGACGCGTCGACGAACGCGTACACCCCGAGGCCGATCGCGGCCACGGTCACCGCGACCAGGGCAACCAGCGTCAGCGCGAGACGGGCCCGGACCCCTCGCATCTCGTCTCTCGTCCAGCCTCCGTTCGGCCCGGCCGGCCGGGTTCAGCCGTCCGGACGCGCGGCCTTGTAGCCGGTGCCGCGTACCGTGACCACGAGCGATGGGTTCGAAGGGTCGTCCTCGATCTTCGCCCGGAGCCGGCCGATCGCGACGTCGACCAGCCGCGAGTCCCCCAGGTAGTCGTATCCCCAGACGTGATCGAGCAGGACCTCCCGGGTGAACACACGGCCGGGGTGCTGCGCGAGCTCGGCCAGCAGATCGAGCTCGGTCCGGGTCAGCGGGATCTCGCGGCCGTCGCGCGCCACCGTCCGGCCGTCGAGGTCGATGCGCAGCGGCCCGAGGACGATGGTGCCAACCTCCCCGGCGCCGGCTCCACCGCCACGCCGGCGGAGCGCCGCGCGGACCCGGGCGACCAGCTCCGGCATCTCGAACGGCTTGCGGACGTAATCATCGGCACCCGACTCCAGCCCGACCACCACGTCGATCGTGTCGGCGCGGGCGGTCAGCATCACGATCGGAGTGGTGGCCTCCCGACGGATCGCCCGGCAAACCTCGAGCCCATCCATCCGGGGCAGCATCACGTCGAGGAGCACGAGGTCCGGACGCTCCTCGCGCCAATGCTCGAGGCCCTCCACGCCGTCGGCCGCCGTCGCGACCGTGAAGCCCGCCGCGCCGAGCCCCAGCGCGGTCACCTCGCGGATCGACGGGTCGTCCTCGACGAGCAGGATTCGCGCGTCCACGCGGTCGAGTATGGCAGTGGCCGCGTCGCCCGCGGGGCTAGTTGTGACGGTTGTCGGGCGCCAGGCCCTGCAGCTCGCGAAGCCGCGCGTCCGAGATCCCGAAGTGGTGGGCAATCTCGTGATGAACGGTGTCGAAGACCTTCGCCCGCTGGCCGTCCGCAGTCGGGAAATGCCGGCGGATCGTCCCGCGGTAGATCGTGATCCGGGACGGCGTCGCTGCGTAGTCCGCCCCGAGCGCCGACCGCGGCACGCCCACGTAGAGCCCGTACAGGCCGGCGACGTGGAGCGATGCGAGCTGGGCGGGCGCGGGCCACTCCTCGACGATGATCGCGACGCTGCCCAGCCGCTCGCGGAATGCCGCCGGCAGCGCATCGATCGCCTCCGCGACCCACTGCTCGAACCGCTCGTCCTCCGGATCGACGCGGTCGTCGCGCCCGGCGCCTTCCTCGGGCTGGCCGCGCTCGTCCTGCGGGTCGCCCCGGTCGCCGTCCATGGGCGCGCAGCGTATCCCCAGCCGCGCCGGTGCGCTCGGCTGAGCCGGCGCCCGTCGCTGTGCAGGCGGCGGTCAGCTCGCAGACGATTGCGGAGGGGTGACGGTCCCGATGCGCTCGATCCCCGCGAACACGGCCGCGTAGTCGCTGCTGGCGGCCGACGCCAGGCCGGTCGTTGCCGGCGGGTCGATTGCACCGGACGGCGTGGTCGTCGCCGCATGGCCGGCCCCCGCCGCGAGCTGGGCAGCGGCGTCGGCTGCCAGCTGCGATGCCGCCTCGGACACCCTCCGCGTGGCCTGGCCGATCCAGTGGGGGAGGAACGCGGACACCGGCACCGTGCCTGCGCTCATGCCGTGGGTGGTGCGCGCGAGGATCGCCTCGATCTCGGACCGCAACCCGAGCGCCACGCCCCAGACGAGGGCTTGATCGGGCGTCTCGAGCCAGGTCATCTTCGACGCGGTGACGACATCGTCGAGTGTCGGCGAGCTGTCGAAGGTTGCCTTGAGGGTCCGGCGATAGGCGGCCAGCTGCGCCTTCATCACCGCGCCCTCGCGCGTACGTGAGGCCATGTACCGCGCGATGAACCAGGTCACCACCCCGCCCGCGGCGATCCCCAGGCCGGCCCCGTAGACGAGCCCCAGCCCGGTCGAGTCGACGCCGGCCACGAGCAACCCCACCACGACCTCGGCGACTGCCAGCCCCTCCCACTTCCAGCGGGCGATGAACGACAGGCCCTTGATCCAGCCCTTCCGCCGGGCGTAGCTCTCGACGAAGGTCGCGAACCCGATCGGCGCGTGGAACATGGAAGCGCGGTTCGCGTCGATGTAGGTCGGGGCCGTCGTTCCGGCGGCCGTCGTTCCCGTCGGGCCCATCACCGCCGCGTGCTCGCGCAGCCAGGCAAGGCCGGACTCCATCTCCTCGGGCGTCGGCGCGTGACCGGTGACCGCCTCGATCCGCTTTGCGAACGCCTGAGGATCGGCCAGGACGGCTGCCGGATCGCTCAGCGCCTCATGCAGCAGCCCCATCATCGGAGCGGTCCTGGCCGCGGACGACCGCATGCTCTCGGGAACCGACCGGCCCGACCGCTCGAGCGCGGCGATGACCGCCGTCTGGAGGTCTGCCGGTGCGCCGGGGCTCAGCGGGTCGCCCGATCCACCTGCGGTCGCACCTGCACCCGCCTCGCTCCCGCCGGCCGCGAGCGCATTGGCCAGGAAGCCCGAGAACGACGACATCGCCGCGACGGCCGCCATCTCCCGCTGGTCGCCGCCCATGGAGCCGGTCCTCATCACCGCGTAGCTCTTGAGGTTTGCCAGCAGCCATGCCTCGCCCTCGCCGACGGGGCGGCGGCGGTTGAGCAGGACCCGGGCATCGTCCGTGTGCCCTCCCCGGAGCTCGATGCCGACGTGATGGGCGCCGCTCGCAGCCGGGGTCTCGTCGCGGAACGCGATCTCGTCGCGGCTGGCGAGATCGAACAGGGCGGCCATGAATGCCGTGGCCGCAGGCCCCGCGTCCACGATCGTCGCCGTCGCCGCGGTCATCCCCTCGGGCGGTGCGGGCAACAGGATCGACGGATCGTCGAGATACGTCGGGTCGCGCCCGGTCGCGCGCCAGCGCACGAAGGCCCACCCAACGACGACCGCGAAGCCCACCAGCCCACCGATGATCGCCTGCATCCCCACCTCCGAGCCGTTGTGCCCCACGACGGTCATTCGTGGCCGGTTGGCTGCCCGTCGGCACCGTCGATCCCGAAGCATGCCACGATCGGTGATCCTGTTCAGCGTTCACCGAAGCCGGATGTCTGAGCCGGGGCCACGGGCCCTCGGAGAGGCCCTCGTCGAACCGCCGCCCCGGAGCGCCGCCCGAGTGTGGAAGATCCGGGATGGGTGCCTACCCGTCGGTTGCCGGTCGCCCGCCCTCGCCCGGCTCGTAGAGAACGCATCGCCCACCACCGCGCCGCTTGGCCTCGTACATCGCAGCGTCGGCAGCGGCGACGATCGCGTCGGGGGAGCCGAGCCGCCCAGGGCCCAGGGCGATGCCGACGCTGGCCGGCGCGATCCGCCGATCCGGCCCGAGCTCGTACGGTGCCCGGAGCGCGTCGCTGAGTCGCCCCGCCACGGCCAGCGCCGCCTCCTTGGTGGCCACATCGTCGAGAAGAACGACGAACTCGTCCCCACCCACTCGCGCGGCCGTGTCGCCGTTCCGGAGCTCGAGCAGGAGTCGCTCTGTCACTGCCTCGAGCAGCCGGTCGCCCGCGGCATGCCCCAGGGAGTCATTGACCTCCTTGAAGTTGTCGATGTCCAGGAACAGGACGGCGAAGCCGGTCTTGCGCCGGTCCGCGAGGTCCATGCGGTGGGACAGCCGCTCCCAGAACAGGGCACGGTTGGGCAGGCCCGTCAGCTCATCGTGGAGCACCCGGCGGCCGAGGTCCCGGGTCGCGATCGTGAGCTCGGCGGTCCGGTCGGCCACCCGGCGCTCCATCTCGCCGAACGATGCCTCGAGCTCCTCACCGAGGAAGTTCACGCCGGCCGCGACCGCATCGACGATGTCACCATCCGGGCCGAGCGGGGTACGCACGTCGAACCGGAGCACCGCGTACGCCTCGATCGTCTTTGCGACGCTTTCCAGGCGCCGTTCGATGTCCAGAAGTCGCTCATCGCTGCCGTTCGGCGGATGGCTGGCGGGAAGCGGCTCGGCGGCGTCGGCGCCTGGCGCGGGCACGTCGTCCGCTGGCTCGCGACGCATGGTCAGCCGACGAACCCCAGGAGCCAGGCGACCGCGGACGCCTCGTCGTCGAACAGCCGCGTGGGCACGACCGGTTTGCTCACGGCGAGAAAGAAGTTCCCCATCATCCGGCTGAGCGGGGTCCCGACCAGCAGGGCAGTGGCGGACACCCGGTCGCCCTGGGCCACGAACTCGGAGCGGCTGGCCCGCGAGGTCGGGCCGGCATCGTGCACGTCCACGAGCAGTGGGACCCGGCGATCGCCGACGATCTGGGTCAGCGCCTCGACCGCCCCCCGCGCGTCCTCGACCTCCATCGTGACCCCGGCGGCCCAGACCTGCTGGACGATGCCGTCCGGCCGCTGCCACATCCGGAACTTCGGGTGCGCGATGACGTCGGCTTCGTCACCCATTGGGCCCTCGATCGTGCTGGGTAGACCCACGTCGCCCTGTCAGGCCGACGCCCGGTCAGGGTTATCGTGGACTCGCCGCCGCCCAATCCGCAAGCCGCTCCGCCACCCGGCGCGGTCGGCGCCGGCGCCGTGTCGCATGCTCACAGCGCTCCGAGATCCCGGGTCGGTGTGCTCCGAAGCAGCCAGGTAAGGCCGGCTACGCATCCAGTCGGAGCCCTCGCTTCGCCAGCCGGTATGCCCCCTCGATCGCAACCGCCAGGGCGAGCATCGCCGCCAGGATCCACAGCTTGGCGGGTGCGGTCGTTGTCGTCTGCCAGATCAGTGCGCCCAACGCAACGAGGCACGCGACAGCCCCGACGACCGAGATCCAGACATGACTGCCGGCGTGGGACGCGTGCCGCGCGTTGGCGGCGTTCACCGCGGCGAAGATCAGCAGGAAGCCCGCGCTGCCCAGTGTCGCAATGCTGGTCAGGTCAAACACGTTGGCAATCAGCAGCGTCATCCCTGCGGTGATCAACAGTCCCTCGAAGGGCTGACCCCACGCCTTGCGCTCCAGCGTCGCCGGCAATTCGCCGTCGCGCGCGATGCTGTAGCTCAAGCGCGCCGCGCCGTAGAGCGTGGCGTTGATCGCCGAGGCCGTGGACAGCATCGCTGCGATAGCGATCAGGGTGAAGCCGGTCTGCCCGAGAAACGGTCGAGCCGCTTCCGCCAGCGCGTAGTCCTTGGCTGCCACGATCTTGTCAACCGGCAGATTGCCGACGGTGACGAGCGCGACCAGGACGTACAAGGCGATCACGAACCCGACCGCTGTGAAGTACGCGCGCGGCAGCGTCCGCGCCGCGTCGTTGACATCCTGCGCCGTGTTGGCGATCAGCTCGAAGCCTTCGTAGGCGAGGAAGATGATCATCCCGCCTGCCGCCAGCTGCAGGGGCGGCGACCAGGTGCCGGGCGCGAGCTGGGCGGTGTTGATGCCGGTCAGGCCCGCGCCGACAAAGAACAGCAGGATCGCTATCTTCAAGCCCACGATCCAGCTTTCCGCCTTCCCGATCAGCTCGGCGCTGAGCAGGTTCAGCCCACCGATCGTGATCACACTGAGGCTGATCAGGGCATGCGTTCCGATCCCTTGCCATGCCTGTGGCAGGAACGTTGCGCCATAGCTGCCGAACGCGAACGCATACAACGAGAGCATCACGACGTAGCTCAGCCACAGCAGAACGTTGAGGCTGCCGGTCAGCATGCCGGACCCGAAGACGCGATCCAGGAACGTGACCGTCCCTCCCCGGCTTGGGTAGGCCACCGAGAGCTTCGTGTACGAATACGTCGTGAGCAGCGCCACGACACCCGCCAGGGCAAACGCCACCGGCGTGCCGCCGTGCGCAAGCTGCACGGCCAGGCCCAGCACCGCGAAGATCCCGCCCCCGACCATCCCGCCGACGCCGATCGCGACCACCGCCCAGAACCCGATCTTGCGGTTGGCTGCTTTGCCCACGAGCCGGTCACCTCCCGCGCAAGTCCCTGCTCGGATTGCCAACCTCCGGCGGAAGGCGCGCGACAAGCCGGTCGGCAATGGCTGGGCAGTCTCGAACGACTGCATCAGCGTAGCCGCTCGGCCGAGCGCGTCACGAGCGACCCGGCGACGTCGACGACATCCCGGTCGCGGTTGGGAGGCTGGATGCGAGCGCGCGACGATATATCGAACCGGGAACCCGGGATCCGTCGGCCGGATGGCGACCCTCGATCCGGACCATCGATCGATGGACGGTGTGGCAAGTCGCTGCGAACCCTATGGCGCGTACATTCCCATGCCATCAGGAAGGTTGGGTTCAGGTCCAGTGTTCGGCCGCTCAGGTTGGCGCATCCGAGCCTCAGGCTGGCGTATCCGGGCAACGGAGCGGCGCCTGGTATTTCGCGCTTCCGGCACGTCCATGGCGGGGGATAGCCGCGCGATGCCTCCTCGGCAAGCGGACGGCGCCGGTGAGCCGCCGGGTGTCCCGGCTCCAGCTCGCCCCCCCGTCCTGGTCCGCCTCCGCCGCCTGCTCATCGTCGGCCTCCTGGGCCTGGCGATCGGTCTGGCGCTGATTGTGGTCGTGCGTGCCATCACCCAGCCGCGGCGCACCACTCCGTTCTACGATCCGCCGGTCCTTGCGGGCCAGCAGCTCTGGGGCGCGTGCGCCGGCGGCTTCTACGCCCGCCACGGGGACACGATCGTGCTCACCTCCACCGGCCACTGCACCACCGAGGGCACCGTCGCCTACGACCCCGACGGCACGACCGTGCGTGGCGTGTTCGGCCCGGCCGCCCGCGACGCCACGTGCCCGTACCCGGACCACACCTGCGCGGCCTCGGACCTCAACTACCTCGTGGTGGCGCCAGGTCGCATCCCCTGGGGGCACCTGAACGTGGTGGACCTCGGCACGGCCGGCTACCGGATCATCCCGGAGGGCACGAATCCGCTGGCGTGCGCCGACATCGCGATCGGCGACCAGGCCGAGATCGACGGCCGCAACACCTACCGGAGCGGACCGGTGGCCGAGAAGGGCGACAACCTCAAGCCCGCCGACGAGGACGGCTCCTACTTCCCGTGCATGATCGCCGCGCGGATCCAGGTGGGCGTCGGAGACTCGGGCGGCGCGGTCCTCGTGCGTGGGATCCCGGCTGGCGTCACCAGTCGCAGCTTCGGCGGCTGGCTCGGGTTCACCCCGTTGGCCGAAGGCATGGCCGAGCTGGGCCTGGAGCTGTGCACCACTCCCAACTGCGGGCTCACGCCACCTGCCGGGAGCTAGACGGAACATGATCGGGACCGTCCGGGCGGCGGGCTTGCGGGCAGAGGAGCTCACCGGGAGCACCGGCAACGGTCGCCCGCGGCTGTTCGCCCTGCTCGCGGTGTCCTACGCCGCCTTGGCGTACTTTTACGGCCCGTGGTGGGCGCCGATGCTGATCGTCATCGCGGACCTCGATGTGCCTCGTCTACCTCGACCTCGACGGCTTCAAGGCCGTCAACGACGACCACGGGCACGACGTCGGCGACGATGTCCTGCGGGAGGTCGCGAGGCGCCTGGGCACGGTCTGGCCGGTCCGGGCCGGGGGAAGGGTCCTGCCCGCGGTTCCTCGCAGCGATGACCCAGCCGAGGATCGCGATGCCGACCGCCACCTCAGCGAGCCACAAGACGAGCGGTCCCTGGCCGACGCCGACATAGACCCGCCACGCGGCGGGTTCGACGATGAACGGCAGTGCGATCGCGACGCCGGCAACGATCGAGCGGGACTCCCCCCACCACCGGCCGAGCATGCCATAGACGACACCCGCCCCGACGGCGACGACCACCCACGGCGCGATGAACCACAGCCACTGGGAGACGGCGGTCCCAACGAGCGTGAGTGCGTCGGTCGAGTCGACGAAGCCGAGCCGCTTGGGATCGACGACATCGCCGACGAGGAACTGGCCATAGAAGCCGGCCACGCAGGCGACCTCCACCGCCACTCCGACGACGCCGGCCCAGAGCCGCGACCGTTGGGCCCAACCCGCACCGAACGCGAGACGGCCCATGGAGCTGAGAAGTTGCCAGCCCAGAACGCCCCGACATCACTTGGTGCCGGGAGCGACGACATGAGCCAGCCCAGCAGGAGGCCAGCCAGCGCGCAGGAGAACAGCAGCATCCAAGGCCGGCGCATCGGCTCAAGCATGAGCTGCGGCAGTCGGTGTTCGGTCTGTTCGGCCCAGCCCGCCCACACCTGTCAACAGGTGGGGTGACGAGCGTCGCGGAAGCGATCAAGAGGCTAGCCGTAGTGAGTGTCCGGGCATCGGGCGGCCGGTGAGTCGGCAGTCTTGCTTGCCCGGCTCATCAGGCCGTATCAAGCCGCAGGCCCGGCTACCATTGAGTCCCGTGACGACCATCAGCCCGAACGACTTCGTGCACCTCCACACCCACTCGGAGTTCAGCCTGCTCGACGGTCTCGGCCGGATCACCGAGATGGTCGACGCGTCGGTCCGCCACGGCTTCGATGCCCTCGCGGTGACCGACCACGGCGCGCTGTATGGCGAGGTCGCCTTCTATCAGGCCGCGATCAAGGCGGGCATCAAGCCGATCATCGGCGTCGAGACCTACGTCGCCCGGCGATCGATGCGCGACAAGGAGGGCAAGGCCGACAGCCAGCCCTACCACCTCGTGCTGCTGGCGACCGACATGACCGGGTACCAGAACCTGACCCGGCTGATCACCGATGCCCACATCGACGGCTACTACTACAAGCCCCGGATCGACCGCGAGCACCTGGCGAAGCACAGCCAGGGTCTGGTCGGGATGTCCGCCTGCCTGAGCGGCGAGATACCCAAGGCGCTCGAGGCCGAGGACTGGGACCTGGCCCGGCGCCTGGCCGGCGAGTACGGCGACATCTTCGGCAAGGACCGCTTCTACCTCGAGCTCCAGGACCACGGCCTGCCCGACCAGAAGCGCCTCAACGAGCAGCTCCTGCGCCTGGGGCCCGAGACCGGGCTGCCCTTCGTCGTCACCAACGACCTCCACTACATCACCCGCGACCAGGCCGAAGCGCACGACGTGCTGCTGTGCGTGGGGACGGGGAGCAACCTCGACACGCCGAACCGGATGCGGTTCGACACCGACCAGTTCTATCTCAAGAGCGCGGCCGAGATGTTCGCCCTGTTCCCGGACCAGCGCGAGGCGTACCTCAACACCCGCCGGATCGCCGAGATGGTCGACCTCAAGCTGCCGTTGGGCGAGCTGCGGATCCCGCACTTCCCCGTGCCCGAAGGCGAGACCGTGGAGACCTGGCTGCGCAAGGAGTGCGAGGCGGGTCTTGCGCGTCGCTACGGCACCGTCACGCCGGAGCTCCAGCAGCGCCTGGACTACGAGCTGGGCGTGATCATGTCGATGGGCTATGCCGGCTACTTCCTGATCGTCGCCGACTTCGTGGACTTCGCCCGCAAGGAGGGGATCGCCACGACCTGTCGGGGCAGCGCGCCCGGCTCGATCGTGACCTACACCCTGGGCATCACGCCGGTGGACCCGATCCACTACGGCCTGCCGTTCGAGCGGTTCCTCAACCCCGACCGAGTGACGATGCCCGACATCGACGTGGATTTCGAGGACGAGCGCCGGGACGAGGTCATCAACTACGTCAGCCGCAAGTACGGCCAGGACCACGTCGCCCAGATCATCACCTTCGGCACCATGCTCGCCCGGGCGGCCATCCGGGACGTGGGCCGCGTGCTGGGCATGAGCTACGGCGAGGTGGACCGGATCGCGAAGGCCGTTCCCAACCAGCTGGGGATCAGGCTCGAGGAGGCGATCGAGCTCTCGCCGCCGCTCAAGGAGATGCACGACGGCGACCCGCAGATCGCGAAGCTGATCGGGCTCGCCCGTCAGCTCGAGGGGGTTGCCCGCAACGCGTCGACCCATGCCGCGGGTGTCGTGATCAGCCGCGAGCCGCTGACCGAGCTGATGCCGCTCCAGAGGGCGACCAACTCGGACGCCCTGATGACCCAGTACGAGATGCACGGCATCGAGGCGCTCGGCCTGCTCAAGTTCGACTTCCTGGGCCTGTCCAACCTCACGATCCTGCGCAAGGCGGTGGATCTCATCCGCGATCACCGCGGCGTGGAGGTGGACCTCGAGCACATCCCGCTCGACGATGCGAGGACGTTCGAGCTGCTGGCCTCGGGCGAGACGACCGGCGTGTTCCAGCTCGAGTCCGCGGGCATGCGACGGTACGTCCGCGAGCTCCAGCCGTCCTCCGTGTTCGACCTGGCGGCGATGGTCGCGCTGTACCGGCCGGGCCCCATGGACAACATCCCGGCCTACATCCGGCGCAAGCACGGCCAGGAGCCCGTGACCTACCTCCACCCGCTGCTCGAGCCGTTCCTGGACCGGACCTACGGGATCTTCGTCTACCAGGAGGACATCATGGCCGCGGCCATGGCCCTCGGCGGGTTCACGGGCCCGGAGGCGGACACCCTGGGCTACGCAATCCGCAAGAAGAAGTCCTCGGTCCTGCGCTCGATGCAGGACAAGTTCGTCACCCAGGCGGCCGAGCGGGGCGTGCCCGCCCAGGTGATCCACGACGTGTTCGAGGCGTTCAAGCCGTTCGAGCGCTACGGGTTCAACAAGGCTCACGCGACGTGCTACGGGCTGATCGCGTACCAGACCGCGTACCTCAAGGCGAACTACACGGTCGAGTACATGACGTCCGTGCTCACCGCGTTCCGCGACAACGCCGAGAAGGTGGCTGCGGCGGTTGCCGAGTGCCGGCGGCTCGGGATCGAGGTGCGGCCGCCCGACGTGCATCGCTCCGGGCTCGGGTTCACCGTCGAGGGCGAGGCGATCAGGTTCGGGCTGCTTGCGGTCAAGAACGTGGGCGAGGGCGCGATCGAATCGATCATCGCGGCCCGCGAGGAGGGCGGCGAGTTCCGGTCGCTGGCCGACTTCTGCAACCGCGTCGATCTGCGGTTGACCAACCGCAAGGTGCTCGAGTCGCTGGCCAAGGTCGGTGCGCTCAACGAGCTCGGGCACCCGGCCCAGCTGCTGCTGGGCCTCGACGCTGCGCTCGCCGCGGGGCAGGCCGCCCAACACGACCGCGCCACCGGCCAGACCTCGCTGTTCGACATGGGCGCCGGCGAGGGCACGGCGCTCGAGCGGCCGCTGCCCGAGACCCCGGAGACGCCCGTCCGCGAGCGCCTGCGCTGGGAGAAGGAGCTGATGGGCCTCTACCTGTCCGACCACCCGATGGGCGAGGTCGCGGAGCGGGTGGGCCAGTTCGTGACGGCGTATTCGGGCGATCTCAAGGACGAGTCGCTGGACGGTCAGCGCGTGGTCCTGGGCGGGATCGTGACCGGGATGCGGACGATCATCACCAAGTCGAAGTCCACGATGGCCGTGGTCACGCTCGAGGATCTCCAGGGCACGATCGAGGTCGTGGTGTTCCCGCGGACCTACGAGCAGACCCTCGGCACGTGGCGCGATGGCGCGATCCTGCTCGTGGCCGGGCGGGTCGATCACCGGGGCGAGGAGGCGTCGCTGCTGGCGGACGCGGTCTGGGACTGGGACGCGGTCGCCGACCGTGGTCCCGAGGTGTTCGGGCGTGATGTCGGCGCGCTGGACCGGAGAGGGGGCCGCCGGGGCGGGGGAGGGCCGGGCTCGAACGGCGGCTACGGCGGGTCAAACGGCGGCGGGGACGGGCCGGCGCGCCGCGCGCCGGTGGCGGTCGGGCCGGGGATGACGGACGCCCCCGCCGTGTCGCCGGTGCGGGTGTCGCCTCGCCGTGTGGATGCCGGGCCGGCCGGTGGACACCCCGACGCCGAGCCGGCATCGCTGCCACGCGTGGCCCCCGCAGAGCCGATCCCGGCCTATGTCGAGCCCCCGGATCTCGCTTCGGCATCCATCGGCGGCGACGGCCCCGAGCCCGAGGAGCCGCCGCTCCCCGATGAGCAGCGCCGGGACGCGGCGGCCGCTGCCCAGTCGCCCAGCGCTCCCCTCGATGCCGGGCCCGGCGCGGTGCTCAACGTCCGGTTTGCCCGGGCCGCGGGCCAGGAGCGGGTCGTGTCCGCGATGCAGGCCTTCCAGGCGCTCCTCCGCGAGCGACCCGGTGAGACGCGCGTGGTCGTCCACGTCCCGGCACCCGGTGGATCGGCCCGGGAGATGGCGCTCCGGCCTCGCGTCGCCTACGACGCCGAGCTGCTGGCCGAGGTTCGCCGGCGGGTCGGCGACGGCGTGATCGACCTCAGTCTCGGCTGAAGACGCCGGCGGCGCATCGAGGCACCCCATGTTGGCCGGACCCGGCGGGGAATCCAGTCCCCGGCTCGAGCCTGAGCCGCTCGCCGCGCCCCGGAGGGTGCCGACCGGTGCGGTCGCAGTCGCACTGATCGCGGTGCTGTTGATCGGGTTGCCGCTCGCGTATCGCATGGCCACCGGATCGTCGACCGCGACGCCGTCACCGGTGGCCGTCGTGTCCCCGCCGGCGCTCGTTCCGTCCCCGCCGGCCTCATCACTAGCGTCGACGCCGGCCCCGACAGCACCTGGCGACGTGGACCTGGCCCTCGAGAACCTCCAGGCACCCGGCGTGTTCGTGGGGCACAAGGGCATCGACTGCAGCGTCGAGCCCATCCCCATGGTGCTGGGCCGGTCGAGACGGCTGGACGGTACCGTCGAGGCGCGCGACCACGGCGTCTGGGTGTTCACCTGCCGGCACGAGGCCGGGGACCGGAACCGCTATTTCCTGCTCGCATCTGACGTGACCGACGAGCTCGGGAACAACGGCGCCGCGTTCCAGGGAGGCACCTCGTACGTCGGCGATCCCGGCGGGTTGCTCGAGACCCGATGGCTCGTCTCGGGCGACGTGCTATCCGGTGAGATCGAGCTGCTCGCCACGGCGCGCCAATCGAAGACGCTCACGCTCGTGCTGTTGATCGACCTGCGGGGCAGCTGGCAGGGCGAGCCGCCGACGTCGTGACCCGGCGACCGTTCGCGGGCGCCGCGGCGCAGCGGGCGTTGGTCAGCTCGCGGCCAGCCTCCGGATCTCGCGTACCCCCGACAGCTGGTCGTGAAACTCATCGCGGATGCGGTTGAGGTCCGGGCGCTCGATGTCGAGCTCCTCGGCCAGCCGGTTGGCCAGCCACGACTCGTTGGCGTCGACCTCGTCATCGGCCGCCATGACCACGAAGCAGCAGCGCAGCAGGCGCTCGCGCTCGTCCATCGTGGAGATCGCCTTGAACTCGCGGCTCACCAGGTAGTCCTCGGTCGCGCCGTAGCGGTCGGCGCGCAGCCGCGCCAGATCGACCACGATCGATGCGGTCTCGGCGTCGACGCCACCGACCTCAGCGACCATTCGCTGCATCTCGGCCGCCTCCGCATCGGTGATGACCAGGTCCGCGTTCGCCGCCCGACCCAGGAGGTACGCGAAGGACGCCACGAAACGGGCGCGAGCCGGCGGCAGGGCGGTAAGCCTGGCCGCGATGCGACGGACGCTCTCGGTCTCGCCCACGCCGACGCCCGGCAGGGGCCGGTTCGGATCAACGGGCCGGCCCGGGGAGGCCGGGACATCGAGGCCGAGGACGCGGGTCAGAAAGCTCATCGTGACTCCGGGGGCGCGGTGACGGAACGTTGCCCGAGTCTACCCCCGCACGGCGGGCAGGGCCTCCTGGCCCGGGGCGGCGAGGACCGGAGGGTCTCCGCGATCCGCCTGATGGCCGTTCGCAGCACGGGTCTCATCTGGCATCGTGGGCCCATGAGCCCGACGACCGACGTGCCGCGTCGGCTGCTGCTGTTCCTGATCAAGCTCGTCCACACGATCGCCTTCGCCGTCATTGCCGGGGCCATCGCGCAGGTGTTCGTGGACGGATGCCGCGGCCGACCGAGCAGGCGGACGGCAGCCGCCACGGGTGTGGCCCTGGCCGAGTCCGCGGTCTACGCGGGCAACGGCTTCGTGTGTCCGCTGACGCCGCTTGCTGAGCGATACGGTGCCCGCCGAGGTTCGGTGACCGACATCTTCCTGCCCGACTGGTTTGCCCGGAACCTGACCTGGATCAGCAGCTCCATCCTGATCGTGGGCGTCGGTCTCAACCTGCGGGCGATGCGCCGTGCCGCGCGATCAGGTCAGGCGCCGGTCGAGGGTATGACGCGCCCGTAGCCGACTGCCGTCGGCGATTGCCAGACGCCTCCCGTCGTGTAGACGTCCTCCTCGACCAGGTGGATCGCCTCGTCCTCGCTCGCCGCGCGCACGAGGAGCACCGCCTTGCTGAAGTCGGTGCAGCCCCCGGCCTCGATCAGCCGGCCCTCGCGGAGCAGCCGCGCGATCCGGGTCAGGTGCCGCTGTCGCAGCGCGGGGCGGCGCTCAGCCGCCTCCGGCGTGTAAGCCACCTCGACGAGGTAGACGCTCTCGATCTCGACCCCCTCCGGGACGTCGTCCATGTCGCTCGTTTCCTCCGTGCAGAAGTGACCCACCGGACCGCGGACCGGCTGGCGCCCTCGAGGCTCGGGCAGGTCCGAGCGCCAGTCCCGTGAAGCAGGCGCCAGCGTCTGCAATGGGCCGGACGGGCCCGCGACGGCACGGACTTCCGTACCGTGGCACTGGCGCACCACACCCGGATAGGGTGACTGACGGGCCGAACTAACCACCGGGGATTTGCCGATGCCAGTCTATCGGCGCGACCCGACGGCAGTCGCGCGATCCGTGTGCCGTGGCGCCGGGCAGGCAGTCGTCGAATACGCGCTCATCCTCGCCATCGTCGCCGCGCTCGCGGTTGGCGCTCTGCTCATCATGGGTCGTCAGACGTCCGCCACCCTGTCCGATATCGGGACACAGATCGAGTCCGTGATGGGCCCGAATGGGTCCGCCTCCTCGTCCTCGCCCTCGCCGGAGCTCGCGCCGCCCACGACGCCCCCGTCTGGCTACACGAAAAAGAAGACGTGCCAGGCCGCGGGCTATACCTGGGTCAAGAAGAACAAGAAGCAGGGCGTGGTCGCGCACTGCGAGTGACCTGAGGTTGGGGCGCCGCGCCGCGGGAGCAGGCGCGGCATCGGCGCCGGACTGGTGCCGAAGGTGGGCCTCCTAGCCGATCGTCTCGCCCGGCCCCCACTCGTGCACCTCGGCCGCCAGCCCGCGCGCGGCGACCGCGTCCCGAAGCTGGGCAGGCGTCCCTGCGAGCGCGGGGAACGTGCCCCAGTGGATCGGCAGGACGTGGCTCACGCCCAGCAGCTCCACGGCCAGGGCCGCGCCCACGGGGTCCATCGTGTAGTGGCCACCGATGGGCAGCATCGCGAGATCCGGGCGGAACAGATCGCGGATGAGGGTCATGTCGCCGAACACCGCGGTGTCCCCGGCGTGGTAGATGCGGAACCCGTTCTCCAGCTCGACGACGAAGCCTGCCGGCTCCCCGAGGTAGAGGGTAGTCTCGCCGACGGCGTTCCAGTCACCCGCGGAGTGCTCGGCCGGGGTCATGGACACGCGCAGGCCGGCCGCTTCGACCGTGCCGCCCTTGTTCATACCCATGAGCTGGTCCGCGCCGCCGGGGAGTCGCCGGGCAAGCCACAGGCTCATCTCGTGGATGCACGGCCAGGCGGGCCGCAGACGCGCCGCCAGCGGGATGGCGTCGCCAAGGTGGTCGCCGTGCCCGTGGGTCACGAGGAGGAGGTCGCACCGGTCCACCGTGTCGGCGGACCGGGGGCTCCTGGGGTTGCCCAGCCACGGGTCGAAGAGGATGACCTTGCCGCCGGGCGTCCGGACCTCGACTGCCGCGTGACCCAGCCACGTGAACGAGGTGTCCCGTCCGATCGCCAATTGCCCTGCCTCCTGCCGGCGTGGGCCGGCCGCCGGTGATTCGCCTGCCTCGGGTGCTCGCCACCGATTATCGCGCTCAGCGCCAGGATCCGGCTTGCTGCTCATCGGCGCAGGGTTGGGGTCGACGGCGACAGCCTGGGTGTCGGAGACGAGGGGGCGCCCCGCCTGACGCGAGGGGAGGGGGAAGGCCAGGCGGGGCGCAGTCGATGATCTTCCGAAGCCGCAGGCCGTCCAACCTGTGTGAGGTAACGACGGCACCCTGAGGGCAGCGAGTGTGCGACGCCCGTCCCGCGCTGTCATTACGGCCCGTCATCCCGACGCACAGTCATGCCCCGGGCACCGAGGGAAAACCGGCGACCGGGGCGAGATCAGTATGCTTGTCTTCGGATCGGTCCGGCGGCTCAGCGGCACGCATCACGGGGAAGACGACGGGTTGGCCAGCGGGGTACCGCAACCTCTGCCGCGTGCCGAGCAACCCGGCGCTGGACGTGAGCGAGTTGGAGGCGTCCTCGGGGGACGCACCGGTCATCCGGAAGGGTATTGCAGCCGGATGCCGTCCGGTTGGGCCCCCACGACGGCGTCCGGCTGACCGCCGGCAATGTGCGACGCCTCACCTTCGCCGTCATTACGAGCCGTCATCTGGCTATGAGGGGGTAGCAAGTAGTCGCACGTCGATGTCCGGACCGCAAGCTGCCGGTGGACGGCAGGGGTGGTGCCGAAGCCGGGACTCGAACCCGGACGAGGTTGCCCTCAACGGTGTTTGAGACCGTCGCGTCTGCCATTCCGCCACTTCGGCCCTGCGGGATGATCGTAGCCGACGCGCGGTTGGGCAAATCCGGCTGAGCGTCATGCCCTCCGGCCATCGAACCAGCCCACGTGCCGGTGGGCGGCCGTCGGTGGCGGGGCCCGATGCTAGACTCGCCGCGCCTCACACCGTCAGACAGGAGCTCCCGGCCCGTCGTGGAGGACGCACGCCCGTCGGAGGCGATCGACGATCCGATCCAGCGCCGCGATCTCGTCCTCCTCGAACAGGCGCGAGGGGGCAGCCTCGATGCCTTCAACAGCCTCGTCGAGTGCTACCAGGACCATCTCTACGCGCTCGTCGCACGGATGGTGCCGGACCGTGACCAGGCCGGCGATGCCGTTCAGGAGGCGTTCTTCTCCGCCTACCGGAACCTGCAGCGGTTCCGCGGGGGAAGCGTCCGCTCATGGCTGAGCCGGATCGCCATCAACGCCGCGATGGACCAGCAGCGCCTCCGGAAGCGCCGGCCGTCGCAGCCGTACCCGGAGCTCGAGGACGAGACCTGGCAGCCGCCGGCAGGGCCCGAAGCCGACCCCGAGCGAACCGCGATGGAGGGTGAGCGCGGACGCGTCCTGGCCGCCGCGCTCGCGGCGATCGCGCCGGATCAGCGCCACGCGATCGTCCTGTACGACGTGGAGGGGTACGACTACGCCGAGATCGCCGAGCTGACCGGGGTGTCGTTGGGAACGGTCAAGTCGCGGATCCATCGGGGACGGCTTGCGCTGCGCGAGCGGCTCCAGGGATCGATCGGCTTGTTCCGCGGCGAGGACGGCTGATGCCTGACCCTGTCCAGGACCACCCGGAACCGGCGCCGCCCGAGCACCGTCAAGGCAGTGAGATGCTTCACGTCCCCGACCTCCGTAACCACGCCACCCACGATCTCGACCTCATCGCGGCCCACGCCGCCGGCGATGTAACCGGGCGCGAGCTCGAGGCGGCCGGGGCCCTGGTCGCCGGCTGCGCTGAGTGCGCGCGGCTTCACGGCGACCTGCTCTCCATCAGCGCCGCACTGGGGGAGCTGCCGGCGCCCGCCCGGCCGCGCGACTTCCGGCTCACCACCGAGCAGGCGGCCGCCCTCCGGCCTGGCGGCTGGCGAGCCTGGCTGGCTACCCTGGCCGGTCCCCGGTTCTCGTTCGCTGCGCCGCTCGGCACCGCGCTCACCACGCTCGGGCTGGTCGGGCTGCTGGTCGCTGGGCCCGGGTTCTCGCTGCCGACCAGCGGATCCACGGCGCTCGCGCCCGACGAGGCTCCGGCCGCTGCGCCGAACGTGGCCGGGCCGGAATTGCTCGCCGGCGCGGGATCGGGGGTTGCCAGCGCGGCCCCTTCGGCGGCCGCCAGTGCCGAACAAGGGGCTCCCGCGGCGACCAAGGCTCCCGTGGCGCCGCAGACCGCCGAATCACCACAACCCGTCCCGCAGGCGTCCGGATCCACGGCCTATTCGGCCAGCCCCAAGGCGACGTCGGATCTGACCGCAGGAGGCGAGCCGAGCGCTGGTCCTTCCCGGCAGCTCGACACAAACGCCGGCGCCACGCCGGCATCGAGCGCTGCTGCCCTGGCTCCCGTCGTCGGCGGCGACACGAGCGGTGGTTCGACGAGCCAGGCGGGTGCAGGCGACTCGCGCACCACGAGCCGGGCCAGCGATCAGGCGGGTACCCGCGGGCTCCTCGAATCGGGCTCGGCGCCGTCGCCGGCTGCCATCGGCGCGGGCGTGCTGCTGCTGCTTGGCGTCCTGCTGGTGGGGGCGAGGCTTGCCGCGCGCAAGCTCGCCTGAGGCAACGGCGGCGGTCAGGGCATCCTCGGGGGGTCGTTCCGGGAGGGACACCTCAGTCACGGATCGGCAGCCGCACGACGAATGTGGCCCCATGGCCCGGCACCCCGTCGCTGGTGACCGTCGCGGTGCCGCCGTGGGCGGCCGCGAGATCGCGCACGATCGCCAGGCCCAGCCCGCTGCCGCCCGTGTCGGCGCGGCGGTGGAACCGGTCGAACACGCGTTCGAGGTCCTCGGGCGGGATGCCCTCGCCGGTGTCGATCACCGTGAGCAGGGCGTCGTTGCCGTCGCGTCCGATGCCCATGACGATCCGCCCTCCTGCCGGCGTGTGGCGGATGGCGTTGGTGACCAGGTTGGCCAGGATCTCGCGAACCCGGACCGGATCGAGGCCGGTCACGAGCCGGTCCTCGCCTGCGGCGGTCAGCTCGATCCCGGCTGCGACCGCCCTCGAGCGGTGCGCCGCCGCCACCTCCGACGCGATCGCTCGCAGGTCGGTGGGCTCGCGATGCAGGGTCAGGGCACCGGCATCCGCGAGCGACAGCGTTCGCAGGTCGTCGAGCAGCCGGCTCATGACCTGGGTCTCGGCGAGGATCGGGGTCACATGGGCGGCATCCATCGGGTGGACGCCGTCGAGCATCGCCTCGAGCTCGCCCGAGATGACCGTCAGCGGCGTGCGCAGCTCGTGGGTGACGTCGGCGAGCAGCGCCCGGCGTTCCTGCCGCGATCGGTCGAGCCGCTCGGCCATGGCATTGAACGAGGCGGCGAGGCGGCGCACCGCCCCCGGACCTCGCGGGCGGACCCGGATGTCGGCTTCGCCATCGGCGAGGCGCTCGGTCGCATCGCCGAGCTCGGCGAGCGGTCGAACCGCCCCGCCCACCAGGCCCAGGCCGGCCAGCACCGTGAGCGCGACGGCCAGGATCGCTGCGATCGCGATGAACGACGATGGGGCGACCTCGGGGGCGACGACGCCGAGCAGCGCGCCGGCGATCCAGGTGGCCACGGCCGTGACGCCCCCCACCAGCAGGACCATCGTGATGGCCAGGCAGCCGAAGAACCGGACGAACCCAGCATGGGGTCGGGATCGCCACTCGCGCCGACGGCGATGTCTGACCCACCGGCGGCGGGCGCGGCGCTGCGCCCACGGAGGCGCCCACCCCAACCACTCGTCCTGCCCGGACGCGGGTGGTGGCCCCGACTGACCGGCTGGCGGTCCCATGCCGGGGGGCCGTCCGCCCGGCTGGCCGTCCAGCCCGGGGTCGGTCACGGCTCGACGTCGGCCAGCGCGTAGCCCACGCCGTGCACGGTGCGCACGAGGCTGGGCGAGCCCGGATCCGGCTCGAGCTTGTGGCGCAGGTTCCGGATGTGGCCGTCGATCGCGCGCTCGTAGGTTTCGAGCGAGAAGCCGTGGACCGCGTCCAGGAGCTGCGACCGGGTCCAGACACGGCCAGGCTCGCGGGCCAGCGTTGCGAGGAGCTCGAACTCGGTGGGCGTCAGCTCGACCACCCGTCGGCCGACGGTGACCCGACGGCGGGCCATGTCCAGCTCCAGGTCGCCGGCCCGGATCCGCTCATCGGACAGCGGTGGCATCCCGGCACGACGGAGCACCGCCCGCACGCGCGCCACGAGCTCCCGCGGGCTGAACGGCTTGACCACGTAGTCGTCCGCGCCGAGCTCGAGGCCGGTGATGCGGTCGGTCTCGTCGCCGCGGGCGGTGAGGATGACGACGGGCACGGTCGAGTCGCGGCGGAGCGTGCGGATCACGTCGAGGCCGTCGACCCTGGGCAGCCCGAGGTCGAGCACGATCGCGTCCGGGCGCCGCGTCCTGGCGAGCGCGAGACCGCCGGCGCCGTCACCGGCGGTGAGGACCGCAAACCCCGCGTGCTCGAGGTAGTCGCGGACGAGGTCGGCGATCCGAGGCTCGTCCTCCACGACAAGGACGGTGCGCATGGCTGACTCCCGACATGGCGACGCCGGGCGAGGATACCGCCCGGCGTCGCTGGGAATGGCGACCCAGGGTGTATCAGCCGGCGGCCGGCGGCGCCGGCGGCGCCTGGCCAGATCCGCCGTTCGAGCCCGGAGCCGGTTGGCCGGCGCTGCGGGCCTCCTCCTCGTGGAGCCGGCGATGAGCGTCGACCATCCACTGGCGCCGTGGGTCGAACGGGTCGCTGATGGAGTCGTAGCCCCAGCCGCGTCGATGGGCTCGGCGGCCCCACGGTCCGCCACGCCGGCCACCGAACGCGAACGAGATCAGGCCGATGACCAGGAACAGGAACAGGAGGCCGAACAGGAACCCTCCGAAGTGGGGGAAGCCCCACCACCAGGCCCAGCCCGGTGCGGCGGTGGTTGCGGCGCCGGCCCCCACGTTGGCCACGACGCCGGCCTGGAAGCCGATCGCGCCGGCGACCAGGGCGACGAACAGGACGGCCAGGATTCCGAGGAACCCACGCATTTGACATCTCCGATGTGATGGCCCGTCACTGGCCGGGCCGATTGCCTGACCACAGGCTCTAACCGGGATGTGCAGGAGTTGTGCGTGTCCGATGCCGATCCTGCGCGGGCCGCGGGAGACCCGGGATCAGTCGCCGAGGCAGGTTCCCACGTGCCGCGCCGCCGCGATCCACGGGTGGTCGGGAGGCACGGTCTTGCGCCGGCCGGCGACCTGCTCCAGCGGGACTGGCTCCGTGCCGTCTCCCCGCGCCGCGACCATGACCCCGAACGTGCCTGCGTCGACCAGATCGGCCGCGGCGCTGCCCAGCCTCGTGGCGAGGAGGCGGTCGATGGGAGAGGGCGTTCCGCCGCGCTGGACGTAGCCCAGGATCGACACCCGCGACTCGAGGCCGGTCAGCTGCTCGAGCTGATGCGCCAGGCGCAGCGTGTTGCCGATGTGCTGCGTCTCGAGCAGTCCGATCTCCGCCTTGGCCGCCTCCCGTGCGGTCGAGTCCTCGGCCCGCTGGACTCGCGCCTCGGCCGCCGCCAGCGCCCTGGCATCGGCTTCGCTCCGGGCGCCCTCGGCCACCGCCACGATGCTGAAGTTCGTCCCGCGGCGGACCCGGCGCTTGATGGCCGCGGCGATCGCGGGCACCTGGTACGGGATCTCGGGGATGAGGATCACGTCGGCGCCGCCCGCGAGCCCCGCACCCAGCGTGAGCCAGCCGGCGCGGTGGCCCATGAGCTCCGCGACGATGATCCGGTGGTGGCTGTGCGCGGTGCTGTGCAGCCTGTCGATGGCGTCGGTTGCCACCGCGAGCGCGGTCGCGAAGCCGAACGTCGCATCGGTGCCCTCGAGATCGTTGTCGATCGTCTTGGGCAGCGTCAGGACGTCGAGGCCTGCCTTCGAAAGGCGAAGCGCGCTCTTTGCCGTGCCGCCCCCACCGAGGCAGACGAGCGCGGCAAGCCCGGCCTTCCGGTAGTTGGCGACGATCACGTCGGTCATGTCCCGGATCTCGCCGTCGATCAGCATCTTGTGCGGCTTGTCGCGGCTGGTCCCGAGGATCGTGCCGCCGATCGTGAGGATCCCGGACAGGGCGCCCTTGTCGAGGCGGACCTTGCGGTCCTCGGCCAGTCCGCGAAAGCCGTCCCGGTAGCCGACGACCTCCATCCCGTAGGTGCTGATCGCGGCCTTCCCGAAGCCGCGGATGGCGGCGTTGAGGCCGGGGCTGTCGCCGCCGGCGGTGAGGATGCCGACGCGGCGCTTGGATGACATGGTCGAATCCTACGCCGCGCTCGTGGCCGGATTCGTGATGGAGCGGCGTCCCTTACCATCGCGCGGCACGGGCCGCCGCGACGTAGAGTCCGTCCGATGAGCGACGACGCCGGAACCCGTGCGACGGCAATCCACGACCAGGCGGGGTTCCGCGCGCGGTTCGATTGGGGGCCCGACGGCGTGCGATGCCTGGCCGGACGCGACGAGCTCGTGATCGTGGTCGACGTGCTCTCGTTCACGACCGCGGTGTCGGTGGCGGTCGAGCGCCGGGCGCGGGTAGCGCCGTATCGATCGCAGGACGAGAGCGCCGCTGCGTACGCGCGCTCCATCGGGGCGATGCTCGCCGGGTCCAGGTCGGACGGGGGACCGAGCCTCTCACCGGCGTCGCTCCAGGCGCTCGGCCCCGGTGACCTGCTCGTGCTCCCGTCACCCAACGGAGCGACCTGTGCCGCCCTCGCGGCCGAGGGAGGGGCGGTCGTGGCCGCCGGATCGCTCCGCAACGCGACGGCCGTCGGGGGCTACGCCCTCGCGACCAGCCGAGCCGTGACGGTGATCGCGGCCGGAGAGCGATGGCCCGATGGCGGGCTGCGCCCGGCGTTCGAGGATCTCGTCGGTGCCGGCGCCATCCTGGCCGCCTTCGCGCCGGATGACGTGTCGCCTGAGGCCCGGGCGGCCGTCGGCGCGTTTCGCGCGGTCCGGGGCGATCTCGCCGCCACCCTCCTGGCCTGCGCCTCGGGGCGGGAGCTCGTCGAACGGGGTTTCGCGTCCGACGTCGAGATGGCGGGCGAGCTCGACGCAACGGACCTCGTCCCCCTCCTCGAGCACAGCGTGTTCGAGGCGGCATCGGCCGCATAGTCGCGCCTGCCGGGCGAGCCCTGCGGCCGGCCCGCCACGAAGGCATCGAACGCGGTTTCGCCCGGCCCGGCGGGTACACTGGACGGGTCCCAGTTCGCAAGGTCCCGCCGATGGAACGCCTCCTGCTGCTCGACGGCAACGGGCTCATCTACCGCGGCTACTTCGCGCTCATCGAGCAACCCCTGACGACCTCCAGGGGCGAGCTCGTGACGGCCGTGTTCGGGTTCACCAATATCGTCCTGCGCGCGATCCAGGACGCGAAGCCCGACCGGCTCGCGGTCGCCTTCGACCTCGGCAAGCCCACCTTCCGGCACGAGCGATACGCCGAGTACAAGGCCAACCGCCAGCGGATGCCCGACGACATGCGCGACCAGATCCCGAAGGTGCGCGAGGTGGTCAAGGCGCTCGGGATCCCCGTCTACGAGCGGGAGGGCTTCGAGGCCGACGACGTCATCGCCACGCTCACCGGTCAGGCGGAGGCGGCCGACCTCGAGGTGACGATCCTCACCGGGGACCTGGACATGCTCCAACTGGTCAGCGAGCGAACGAAGCTCATGGTCTCGCTGCGCGGCGGCATCGCCAACACGGTGGCCTACGACCTCGCCCGGATCGACGACCGCTGGGGCCTTCGGCCCGACCAGATGCTCGACTACAAGGCGCTCAAGGGTGACCCTACCGACAACATCCCGGGCATCCCGGGTGTGGGTGAGAAGACCGCGTCGAAGCTGATCGGGGCCTGGGGCACGCTCGACGCGTTGTACGAGCACCTCGGCGAGGTGATGCCCGAGAAGCTCCGTGGCCCGCTCAGCGAATACCGTGAGTCCGTGCTCGAGAGCCGCGAGCTGATGCGGCTCGTGCGCGATGTGGACGTGTCGCTCGACCTGACGCACGGGCGGGTGGGGGAGTACGACCGCGAGACGGTGGTGCGGCTGTTCCGCGAGTACGAGTTCCGGACCCTCATCGACCGCCTCCCGCCACTGCTCGGTGAGCGACCCGAGGACGCGGTGGCTGCGATGCGCGAGCTGCGCGAGGCGGGCTTCCCCGCGGCGCAGGGTGCCCGAGGGTCCCGGGGTGACCGGTCGGGGGAAGCGCGTTCACCCGTTGACCCGGGCGCGCTCCAGCTGTCGATGGACTTCGACGTCGTCTCGGGCGGTGGTGGAGGGGGCGGGCATGGTGCCGGGATCGCGGCGACCTCCCCCGCCGTGGAAGCGCGGGCCGAGGCGATCGCGGCCGCAACCGGCGATGTCGCTGGTGCCCTGGCGGCGGCGATCGTCGATCCGAGCCGGATCGAGATCGCTGACGAGGCACGGGTCGCCACGCTGGCGGATTGGCTCAAAGCGCAGGAGGCCGTGGGTGTCGGCCTTGCGGTCGATGATCCGCGGCCCCTCGCCGGCATTCCGCTTGCCCTCGCGGTCGCCGGTACCGACGGGCGGGTCGTGGCGGGGGATGGCCCGGACGCATCCCTGGCGCTCCGCCACCTGGTCGAGCGGCTGCGCACCCCGCTCGTGGGGCATGACGTCAAGCCGCTGCTCACCGCACGGTTCGCGGAGGATGCGGACGCCGATCCGCTGCCGGTCGCCTTCGACACGCAGATCGCCGCCTACCTCGTCAACGCGGCCCTCCGGGCCCAGAAGATCGCGGACGTCGTCGCGGAGCGCCTGGACCTCGTCCTGCCTCCGGCCGCCGCCGGCCTGCCGCCCACGGCAACGGCCGGCCTCGAGGCGCTGTCGGCCCTGGCCGTCCGGCCATCCCTCGAGCAGGCCATGCGGGACGAGGGTGTCGAGCGACTGTTCACGGAGATCGAGCTTCCGCTGATCCCGATCCTGGCCCGCATGGAGGCGAACGGGATCGCCCTCGATCGCGATGCGCTCGCGGACCTCGAGCGTGAGTTCGCTGCCGAGATCACGCGCCTGGAAGGCGAGATCTACGCGGCCGTCGGGCACGAGTTCACGATCGGATCGCCCAAGCAGCTGGGCGACGTGCTGTTCGTCGAGATCGGGCTGCCCAAGGGCCGCAAGACCAAGACCGGCTACTCCACGGACGCCGCCGTGCTCGAGGAGCTGCGCGGCGTCCACCCGGTCATCGAGCCCGTGCTCGACTGGCGGATCTACACCAAGCTGCGGTCGACCTACGTGGAGGCGCTGCCCAACCTGATCGGCCCCGACGGGCGCCTGCACACCCTGTTCCACCAGGCTGTCGCCGCCACCGGGCGGCTGTCGTCTTCGGACCCAAACCTCCAGAACATCCCGATCCGGACCCCGCTCGGGCGCCGGATCCGCCACGCGTTCGTCGCCGGATCGCCGGAGACCACGCTGGTCGCCGCCGACTACAGCCAGATCGAGCTCCGGATCCTGGCCCACGTGTCGGGCGACGAGCATCTCGCCGATGCGTTCGCACGCGAGGCCGACATCCACCGTGAGACCGCCGCCCGCGTGCTGCGCAAGGATCCCGGCGACGTCACCGCGGACGAGCGTTCGATGGCCAAGATGGTCAACTTCGGGCTGGCCTATGGGATGAGCGACTTCGGGCTCTCGACGCGCGCCGGGATCAGCCGCCAGGACGCCCAGGAGTTCATCACCTCGTATTTCGCGGCGTACGGCGGGATCAGCCGCTACATGCACCACATCCGCGAGACCGCACGCGAGCAGGGGTTCGTGGCCACGCTCCTGGGCCGCAAGCGACGGATCCCCGAGCTCGAGGCCCGCAACCCCTCGCTGCGTGCCGCCGGTGAGCGGATGGCGATCAACATGCCGATCCAGGGCACCGCGGCCGACATCGTCAAGATCGCGATGATCCGCCTCGACCGGGTGCTGC
Source organism: uncultured Chloroflexia bacterium (assembly GCA_963713095.1). Classification (GTDB taxonomy): domain Bacteria; phylum Chloroflexota; class Limnocylindria; order Limnocylindrales; family CSP1-4; genus CAIXZV01. Next base: position 747,421 of record CAVQKK010000001.1, on the reverse strand, counting down.
GCTCGGGTGGCTTCCGATCGCGGTTGCTGCTGTCAGTGCACGACGAGCTGCTGCTCGAGACGCCGCGCGACGAGGTCGACCGGGTCCTGCCGGTGCTCCGCGAGACGATGGAGGGTGCGCTGCCGCTGTCGGTGCCTCTGACCGTTCAGGCGAAGGTGGGCGACTCCTGGGAGGGGATGACGCCGGTCTCGCGTCGCGACGCTGTCCTCGCCGAGGCGGGCGCCGCGCCCGAGGCCGTCGGCGCCTAGGTGTCTGCGGGCGGAGCAGCCGATGCGGAAGGGCCAGCCGCTGCCGGTTCAGCGGGACGACCCGTCCCGGCTGCCCAGGCGTCTCGTCGCGGAGCTGGAGGCGGTGGGCGGCCTGTGGTGGGCGAGCGACCACCACAGGCGTCCGTCGGAGGTGATCGCGCATGCGCACGAGACGGGGGCCAGGGCCCTGCGACCCGACTTCCGCGATCTGTCGTTGCTGGACGACCTGCCGGACCTCGAGTACCTGTTCCTCCGCTCCGATGGCATTCCCGACGTAACCCCGATCGCCCGGTTGCGTCGCCTGCGGGGCTCCTCATCGATACCCGCGGGATGCGCAGCTCGCTCGACCCGCTGGCGTTCCCGGAGCTGCGCTGGCTGCGGGCCGGGCTCGGAGGCAAGCTGGGGCCGGCGACGGCCGCGGCGATCGAGCGCGGCCACCCGGGCCTCGAGTGGCTGGACCTGACCGAGACCCGGCTGCGCACGGTCACCGATCTGTGTTGCGCGAGGAGTGGTTCGCGGCGATGGATGCCTGAGGTGGGGCGGGCCTCGAGCCCGACCACCCGGTCGTTCGCGACCAGTCGCCCGCCGAACATGGGCTGAACGGTCGCCTGCGCGACGGCGCCGGGCGATAAGGTAGCCCGCGATGGCTTTGATCCGGCTGGAGACCCTGACCAGGCGCTACGGGCCGGTGACCGCGCTCGAGGACCTGACGCTCGAGCTGGAGCCCGGGATCATCGGGCTGGTCGGCTCCAACGGTGCCGGCAAGAGCACGCTCATCCGGATCCTGCTCGGGCTCCTGGCGCCGACCGCGGGTCGGGCGTACGTCATGGACCTCGACGTGACCCGGCAGGGGACAGCGGTCCGCGCCCTGGTGGGCTACATGCCCGAGCACGATGCTCTGCCGCCGGACCTGCCCGCGACCGAGCTCGTCACGCACATGGCGGAGCTCTCGGGATTGCCGCGCTCGGCGGCCCGGGAGCGAACGGCGGACGTGCTCCGCCACGTCGGGCTGTACGAGGAGCGCTACCGACCGATCGGCGGCTACTCGACCGGCATGCGGCAGCGCGTGATGCTCGCCCAGGCGCTCGTCCACGACCCGCGCCTGCTGCTGCTCGACGAGCCGACCAACGGGCTCGATCCCGCGGGGCGCGAGGACATGCTGGCGCTCATCCACCGGACCGGGACCGAGTTCGGGATCGCGATCCTGCTGGCCTCCCACCTGCTGGGCGAGATAGAGCGGGTATGTGACTTCCTGGTCGCGATCGAGTCGGGCCGCCTGGTGCGAGCCGCTCCGCTGGCGAGCTTCACCGGGCGCACGGGCGTGGTGCACGTGGAGCTCGATGACGACGCGGCGGTGCTCGGAGCGCGCCTCTCAGGCGCGGGCATGGCGCTTCGCGTGGACGGGCGGAGCCTGTTCGTGCAGCTGGGCGATGGCGCGGGCCTCGACACGATCCGCGACACGGTCGCCGACCTCGATCTCGGCCTGATCCGGATCGAACCCGAGCGACGCACGCTCGAGGACCTGTTCCGGGACGAGGCGCTGCCGGGTGGCGTCCCATGACGGCCCCGGGACCGGTCCAGCACGGTCGTGGCGACGGCGGCAGCGGCCAGGTCGTCGCGGCCGGGAGCGCCGGCGGCAGCATCTACGACCTCGGCTACCGCGGCTACCAGGGCGTTCGCCTGGGCCGGCGCCATGCGGTCGCCTCGCTCGTGCGCCAGTCGTTCCGACAGAGCTGGGGCCTGGGCCGGCCGGGGCGGGCCAAGATCGTCCCCTTCGGTCTGGCCGCGATCGCGACGATTCCGGCGGTGGTTGCGCTGGGCGTTGCGGCCCTGGCGCAGCAGGTCGGGGCGGCCGAGATGGCGGACGCCGCCTCGCCGATCCGGTACGAGACGTACTACTCGGTGGTCGGGCAGGTCGTGTTCCTGTTCGCCGCCGCTCAGGCGCCCGAGCTCCTGGTGCGCGACCAGCGGCATCGCGTGCTGGCACTGTTCTTCAGCCGGGCGATCCGCCGCGAGGATTACGCGATCGCGAAGCTGCTGGCGCTGGGATCCGCGATGCTCCTGCTGGTCGTGTTTCCACAGCTGCTGATCTTCGTGGGACGGATCCTGCTGGCATCGGACATCCCGAGCGCGATCACGGATGAGACCCCCAAGCTGCCGCCGATCCTCGGCCAGGCGGTGCTGACCGCGTGGCTGCTGGGCGCGCTCGCCCTCGCCCTCGCCGCCTTCACGCCGCGGCGTGCGTACGCGACGGCGGCGATCTTCGCGGCGGTGCTGGTTCCACTGGTCGCCGTCGGCGCGATCGGCGAGCTGAGCGGGTCCGATCTCGCGGGCGCCGTGTCGCTGATCAGCCCGGCCGACATCCTCGAGGGAGCCAACGCGTTCGTCTATGGCCATGCCCATGCAGGACCGAGCGGCGTCGACCTGTCCAGCTGGCTGTATGTCCTCGCAGCGGTCGTGATGGCCGTCGCGGCGACCCTGGTGCTGGTGGTCCGATATCGGAGGATCGAGCCGTGAGCGGCACGCCCGAGCCCCCGATGGCGTCGCGCCAGCCGGCCGAACCTGGGTCCACGGCTCCGCCGCCGCCACCACCCGCGTTGCGGCCACCGACCGCACCGCCGCCCCCGCCGTTGCAGTCGGCCCCGCCCGATCCCAGCCGCTCGCCGATCGTCCTCCATCGCGCCTCCCGCTGGTTCGGCAACGTGGTCGCCTGCAACGACGTCTCGTTCGAGGTCGGACCCGGGGTCACCGGCCTGCTGGGGCCCAATGGGGCCGGCAAGAGCACGATCCTGGGCATGATCGCCGGGCTGTTGCCGCCGTCCGCGGGGATGGTTACCCTGCTCGGCGAGCCGGCCTGGCGGCACCCCGACGTGTACCGTCGCGTGGGCCTAGTGCCCGAGCGCGAGTCGGTCCCCGGGTGGCTCACCGGCCGGGCCTTCGTGCGCTATGCGGCGCAGCTCCAGGGCCTCGCCGATCCTGATGGTGCCGCGACGGGCGCGATCGCCACCGTCGACCTGACCGATGCCGCGGATCGCCGGACGGCGACCTACTCGAAGGGCATGAAGCAGCGCATCCTGCTGGCGGCGGCCCTGGTCCACGATCCACCCGTGCTCCTGCTCGACGAACCCTTCAACGGCCTCGATCCTCGGCAGCGGCTGCACATGATGGCGCTCCTGCGACGGCTCGCGGACACCGGCCGGACGATCCTGTTCAGCTCGCACATCCTGGAGGAGGTCGAGCGGCTCGCGGGCCGGGTGCTCGTGATCCACGCCGGCCGGCTGGCGGCATCGGGCGACTTCCGCGCAATCCGCCGCCTGATGACCGATCGTCCGCATACCTACACGATCCACTCATCCGACGACCGCGTCCTCGCGGCCGCGCTGATCGCGGGTGATGCGGTCATGGGTGCGGCGCTCGAGGACGGCCGGCTCGAGGTCCGAACCGCCGATCTCACCGGGTTCGGCCACCGACTGCCCCGTCTCGCCCGCGAATCCGGGGTCTCGTTGTTCGAGGTGCGTCCCACGGACGAGTCGCTCGAGAGCGTGTTCGCGTACCTGGTGCAGCGATGATCCCGACGATCACCGGCGTCACCGTTCGCTCGCTGCTCGCGCGACGTCGCGCTCTGCTGATGCTGCTCCTGGCCGGGGTGCCGGTCCTGATCGGCCTGCTCGCCCGCGTGCGCGGTCAGCCCGGCGACGCGGTGGAGCGGACGGCCGGTGCCCTCGACCCGCTGATCATCGCGACCCTGCTGCCGCTGCTCGCGCTCGTGTTCGGGACCGCGGCGCTCGGCGCGGAGCTCGAGGACGGAAGCGCGATCCACCTGCTGACCAAGCCCATCGCACGCTGGCGCATCCTGACCGCGAAGATCCTGGCCGCGGCGCCGGTGGTTGGCGCCCTGGCCGGCGGCACCACGCTGGTGACCGGCCTTCTGATCGGCGGTGAACGTGGCGGTGCCGGGGTCACGCTCGCGTTCACCGCAGGCGTGCTCGTCGGCAGCGTGCTGTACGTGACCATCTTCGTTGTCCTCAGCGTGCTGACCAGCCGCGCCCTGATCATCGGCCTGATCTACGTTGCGATCTGGGAGGGCATGCTCGCCGGGCTGTTCGAGGGCACCCACGTGCTGTCCGTCCGGCAGTACGTGATCTCGATCGTGGCCGCGCTCGATCCGTCGGGCGTCGTGAGCTCGTCGGCCACGCTGGCCCCGACGACGGCCGTGCTCGGGTCGGCCGTCGTGTTCGCCGCGGCGTTCCTGGTGGGCGTTCGCGCGCTCGAACGGCACCAGCTGTCCGCAGGGGATTGACCCGCACGGGGCTATCCGCGCGAGGTAATCTATCCTTGACGTCCCCGAGCACGCAGGTTCGGTAAGCATGGACTCCCGGCCGACCCAACGAGCGCAGAACGCCAGCGCCCTCGGTGTGAGTGTGGAGTCCGCGCTCGACGCTAGCGCGAACGCCGTCGTTGCCGTTGACCGACGCGGTCGGATCGTGTTCGCCAGCGCCCTGGTGCAGGAGACGTTCGGCTGGCCACCGGCGGATCTTGTCGGGGAGCAGGTCGAGGTGCTCGTGCCCGAGGGTCTGGTCGAGGCCCACGTCGCACATCGAGATGACTTCAGCCGTGCGCCGAGAAAGCGTCCGATGGGCAGCGACATGGAGTTCGTCGCTCGGCGCCGTGATGGCACCGAGTTCCATGCGGAGGTGAGCCTGGCACCGCTTCGATCCAGACGGGGTCCGCTCGTCCTGGCCACGGTCGCGGACACGACCACCCGCATCGATCTTCGAGGTCAGCTTCAGCAGGCGTATGAGGAGCTCCAGATCCACGCCGAGGAGGTCGAGCGGCAAGGTCGCGAGACGGCGAGGCTGGTTGAGCTGACGGAGCTGCTCGGATCGTGTCAGTCACTGGACGAGGCATATGAGGTCATCGCCGGGGCGGCCGACCGGCTGTTCGAGGGCGATGAGGGTGCGATGTACGTCCTCGACCCCGCCCGGACGACGGTCGAGATGGTCGCCTCGTGGGGCAGACAGGCACCTTCACAGCATTCGTTCACACCGGGCGATTGCTGGGCCCTGCGCCGCGGCCGCCTCCACGTTGTCGATGGCGCGGACGCCGAGCTGATATGCCCGCATGTCGACTCCCCCGTGTCGGTCGGCCTGCTGTGCGAACCGCTCGCCGCTCAGGCCGATACCCTGGGCCTTCTGCATGTCCACGTCCGCCGTCGAGTGCCCGGCAAGGCACGCGCGACACAGCTGGCCGAGCGACAGCACCTGGTCAGGATGCTGGGGGAGCACGTGAGCCTCACGCTCGTCAACATCCAGCTCCGGGAGACGCTCCGGGAGCAGTCGTGGCGCGATTCGTTGACGGGGCTGTTCAACCGCCGGTACATGGAGGAAACGCTCCGCCGCGAGATCCGACGCGCGGAGCGAGAGGGCTACCAGCTCGGCCTGCTCCTGGCCGACCTGGACAACTTCAAGCAGCTCAACGACGCCTTCGGCCATGCGGCCGGCGACGAGGAGCTTCGCCGTATCGGCCGCCTCCTCAGCTCGGCTGTGCGGGCTGAAGACGTCGCCTGCCGGTTCGGTGGCGAGGAGTTCGTGGTCATCCTGCCCAAGGCGTCGGTTGAGGACACGCACCGCCGGGCCGAGGCGCTGCGGGCGGCGGTGAAGCCCGATCAGGCCGGCGTTTCGACGTCGCTCTACCCGACGACGACGATGTCGGTCGGCGTGGCCGCCTACCCGGATCACGGCACCACGGCCGAGGAGCTGATCATGGGTGCCGACTCGGCGATGTATCGAGCGAAGGCGGGGGGTCGGGATCAAGTGGTCGTCGCCACTCGGTTCGACGGCCAGGGCGTGGAGGTTTCCACCAGCTAGCATCGCCCAGCCCGGCCATCGTGTGCGGGTTTGGGCGGCGTGCTGTCGCACCGATGTCGCGCCTGGCCTATCGTCTCAGGCGATGCCCGAGCTTCCCGAGGTCGAGACCGTCGCCAGCGACCTCCGGCGCCACCTGCTGCCCGACGGCAGCGGACCCGGTCCGGTGGTGGTCGGCGCGCGAGTCGGGTGGGACCGGACGCTGCGGGACGAGGATCCGGGGCGGTTCGCGGAGGGCGTGCACGGCCGCCGGATCGAGCGCATCGCCCGGCGCGGCAAGCAGCTGGTGATCGACCTCGACGGGGGCGCCTTCCTCACCATCCACCTCAAGATGACCGGCCAGCTGTTCGTCGTCCCGGCCACCGTGCCGACCGATCCCTATGAGCGGTTGGCCCTCGCGCTCGACGACGGACGCGAGCTTCGGTTCCGCGACGTCCGAAAGTTCGGCCGGGTGGGCCTGTACGGGCCCGATGACGACCCGTTCGACGGCATGGGACCCGAACCCCTGGATCCGCGGTTCACGCTGCGAGACTTCCGGGCCCTGATCCGGGGCCGGCGTGCCCGGCTCAAGCCGCTGCTCGTGGACCAGGGCTTCGTCGCCGGCGTCGGCAACATCTACGCCGACGAGGCGCTGTGGCGAGCGAGGCTGCACCCGCTGCGCTCGGCCACGTCCCTGCGGCCCGCCGACGAGCGACGCCTGTATCGAAGCATGGTCGAGATCCTGGCCGAGGCCGTCGAGCGGCGGGGCAGCTCGATCGACGACTACACCGCGCCCGACGGAGACGGCGCGATGCAGGAGCGCCTCGACGTCTACCAGCGCACGGGCCAGCCGTGCCCTCGCTGCGGCCGGCCCATCCGCCGGATCGTGATCGGCATCCGCGCCACGCACTTCTGCTCATTCTGCCAGCGGCTGCCGGCGGCGGAGCGGAGGGCGGCCACGACGCTGCTCGCGACGATGACGCCGCGCCCGGGCCGGGTTGCCGGGACGCGCCGTGGCCGGCGCTGGACGGAGCTCGCGGGCGAGGGATCCCTGGGCCGGACGGCGAGCGAGGCGGACGCCGCCCTCGCGCGTGAGCGCGCCACGCGCACCGCAGCGGCCGCCGCCTCCCGACGGGCCGCCGCGCGGCAGGGCGCGGCAGCTGGGGCGACGAGCGGGGCCGGGGCCGGGACGACCGGGGCACGGGCGTGAGCCTGGTCCGCCTCGATGGCGTCGTCCGCGAGATCGGCACGTTCGTGATCCTGGACCAGGTGACCGCGGCCATCGCGATCGGCGAGCGGGTCGGCCTGGTCGGCCCCAACGGCGCCGGCAAGACGACCCTGCTGCGGATCGCCGCCGGCCAGGACGAGCCCGACCGCGGCACCAGCACCCGCAAGCGCGGTCTCACCCTCGGGCTGCTCAGCCAGGAGGCCCACCTCGACGACGTGTTCATGGCTGCGCCCGACCTTCGCTCCGCCGTTCGCCGCGGGGCGGCCCACCTCGAGCGCATGGGCGAGGAGCTCGCGCGGCTGGAGCACGGCGGTCACGCGGCGGGCGCCGACTACGCCGACCTCCAGCACCGGTTCGAGATCCTCGGCGGCTACACGCTCGACCAGCGGGTGGACGAGGCGCTGTCGGGCCTCGGCTTCGACCGGAGCGAGTGGGCGCGGCCGCCGTCGGCCATCTCCGGCGGCCAGCAGACGCGGGCCGCGCTGGCACGCCTGGTGATCGCCGATCCCGATCTGCTGCTCCTCGACGAGCCCACCAACCACCTGGACCTGGGCGCAATCGAATGGCTCGAGGAGCACCTGCGGCGCCGGGCAGGTTCGCTGCTCGTCGCGTCACACGACCGTGCGTTCCTGGACGCGACGGTGTCGCGCGTCTGGGAGCTGCGCGACCACCGGCTGACCGGGTTCCGCGGGGACTACAGCGCCTACCACCGGCAGCGCCAGGAGCGGGATGCCCGGATGGCCAGGGAGGTCGATAGCCACGCCCAGGCCATCGAGCGCGAGGTGGAGCTCGTCCAGCGCTACCGCAGCCAACGCAAGCACACCAAGATGCACGAGCACGAGGCCCGGCTGGAGCGGCTGCGCGCGGAGCAGGTCGGGCGTCCCCGGTCCGGCCGCACGCTCACGATGCCGGGACGGGCGCTGACGGGCGGGCCGGTGCGCTCCGGCGAGCTCGTGATCCGGCTCGAGGGGCTGACCGTGGGCTACCTGCCGGGTCGCGGCGCGGTGGCGCCCGACGGGTCACCGGCACCGGGTCCGGTGCGCGTGGCGACGGCACCCTTCCTGGCCGCGCGCCGCGGCGAGCGGATCGGCATCGTCGGGCCCAACGGAGCCGGCAAGACGACGCTGCTACGGACCATCGCCGGCGACCTGCCGCCGCTCGACGGCGCGCTCTCGTTCGGGCACAACGTGCAGCCCGGCTACCTCGCCCAGCTGCGCGACGCTGCGATCCCGGGGGCAACGGTGCTGGACGCGATCCTGGAGGCGATCCCCGTCACACCGGGCGAGGCCCGCGGCTACCTCGCCCGCTTCCTGTTCCGGGGCGACGACGCGTTCAAGGAGGTCCGCTCGCTGTCGGGTGGGGAGCGATCCCGGCTCGAGCTTGCGCTGCTCGGCATCCTTCCGTCCAACCTCCTGCTGCTCGACGAGCCAACCAACCACCTCGACATCGCGGCACGTGAGGCGATCGAAACGTTCCTGGCTGAGGTCCCGGCGACCCTGCTCGTGGTGTCGCACGACCGGCGGCTGCTGGACACGATCTGCGAGCGGCTGTGGGTGGTGGAGGACGCGACTGCGGTACCGTTCGACGGCGGCTACCAGGCCTGGCGTGCCGCCGTCAGCGACGGCTGGACGGTCGAGGCGGAGGCAGCCCGTCGAGCCAACCGCGGGCGCACGTCCGCAGCCGGGCGCACGTCCGCAACCGGGCACAGCGGCAACGGGACAACGGCCAGCCCCCGGATCGCCACCGATGCGCCGCCCGCCGGGGAGGCCGAGCCGCTGGCCAGGCCGCCGAAGCCCGCGACGGCGACGGCTGGAAAGGTCAGACTCAGGCTGTCCAAGGATGCGTACCGGCGCCGTCGCGAGGCGCTCGATGCGGAGCTCTCCCGATTGGGCCTCCGCCGAACGCAGCTCGAGCTTGCCGTGGCCACGCCGTCGGTCGCCGGCAACTTCGTGGAGATGCGCCGGGTCACCAGCGAGCTCGCCGACGTGGAGCGCGCGCTGGCCGAGGCGGAGGATGCATGGCTGGAGCTGGAGGAGCGGGCGCCATGACGATGGCAGGGCCGGGCGGTGCATCGGGCACCGTCAGGATCGGCATCACCGGCCCGATCGGCTGTGGCAAGTCGCAGATCGTTCGATGGCTGGCCGAGCTGGGCGTCTCCGTGGTCGACGCCGACCGGGAGGCGCGGGCCGTCACGGCACCTGGGCACCCCGTCCACGATGCCGTGCTGGCCCGGTTCGGCGGCGGGGTCAGGACGGCCGAGGGCACGCTCGATCGGGGAGCGCTCGCCCGGCTCGTGTTCGCGGACGCAGAGGCGCTGGCGGCGCTCGAGGGGATCGTTCATCCGGCCGTCAGGCCGAGGATCATGGCCGCGCTGCGGCGGGCCGAGGATGCCGGTGCGGCGGCGGTGGCGATCGAGGCGATCAAGCTGGTCGAGGGCGGGCTCGCAAGCCTGTGCGACGAGGTCTGGCTGGTCGTGTGCGACGTCGCCGTTCAGCGGGAGCGGCTGCTGGGTCGGGGGATGCCCGAGGACGATGCGGCCCTCAGGATGGCGGCCCAGGCCGGGCTGTCCGCGCGGATTGCCCCCGCAGCCACCCTCGTGCTCGACACGAGCGGGCCGCCGGCCGCGACCCGGGCCCTGGTCGTCGCTGCGCTGGGTGAGGCCATCGCGGGCCGACGGGGGCGCCACGGCCACCGCTGAGCGGTGGGATCGGGAGCCCGGCCGGCCCCCGATCAGTTGAAGAGCTTGAGGACGTACGAGCCCAGGTATCGCGGGCAGTCGTTGGCGGCGCAGCTCGAGATCGTCAGCCGGGCGCTTTCAAAGTCGGTCAGGAAGTAGCCGCGGACCTTCTTGCTGCCGCCACCGTCGGCGCTGGTCACGTGGAATGTGGACCAGCCCACGAAGTTGCCGCTCGTGTCGACGATCGCGACCGGCATGTCGAGGCCGGACAGGTAGGTGTCGACGTCGTTGAACAGGTAGGTGTGGTAGCCGTTGTTGTGCTGCCCGATGTACTCGCCGAACGCGAGCGTCTTGTCGATCGTGAGATCGCCCTTGATCATGTCGTCCACCTGGGACGTGTCCAGGTTGCCCATTCCGTAGTTCGTCCACGCGAAATCGATCGCCGAGTTCGGGATATCGCCGTTCCCCTGACCGAAGTCGGTCGGCGTCGTGTACTTGGGCGCGCCGTCGATGCCGAACGCGTCGGCCGAGAAGATGAACGGCGACGCAGCCATCGCAGTGTCCGGGAAGCCGGCCAGTGCCGTGCCGGTGACCGAGACGGCCCAGATCGGCATGCCGAGCACCGCGGCCATCATGTTGTGGTGGAGCCCATCCAGGGACACCTTGAACGTGATGCCATTGCTCGTGTCGATGTCGACGGCCACGTTCGTCCCGTCGCTGCCATGCGTGAAGCCGTTGGCCGAGGCGATGCTCCGGGCCTGGTCTGTCGCGAGCGTCACGTCACCGTTGATCAGGTAGTCGTTGGCGCCGGCGAGGGCCGCAAGATCCGCGGCCGTCTGCTCGTCGCGCCGCTGCGCGAACGCCGATCCGCCGTCGATCGCCAGCCCGGCGAATCCAAGCAGGGCCATCAGCGCAAGCGCGAACACGACCAGCACCTGCCCGCGGGCTTCGCGCCGTTCAATGGCCGTGGTCATGCCGGGCCTCCCGTGGTTCATTCGATCTTTGCGCTGGCGCTCCCGGACAGCTCCAGCTGACCCAGCAGCGTGGCCAGGGGCGTGACCGGGATGAATGTGGACGTGACGGTCACCCGCACCCAGTCGCCCGGCTGGCAGGGCCCCGAGACGGCGGCGCCGGCGATGTCCGTGCAGGCGAAGGTCGGCGTGTCAAGGCCCGGCACCAGCGACGCCTGTGTGTCCAGCGTCGCCAGGACCTCGTCGCTGGCGCCCAGCGTGGAGCCTGGATGGACGCTGGCGGCACGGGCCAGCTCGCGCGCCGCCTCGGTGACGCCATTCAGCTGGTAGGCCGCGCGTCCGAGGTCGACCACCCCCATCATCAGGGCGAGGAACAGGGTGATCGCGATGCTGAACTCGACCAGGCCCTGCCCGCGCTCGCTGTCCCGGGACCGCCGGCTCACGGGGTCACCGTCACGGTCCGGTCCTTCGTGGCCGAGCCGCCGAAGTTGGAGACGACCAGGGTGACCGTGTAGGTCCCTTTCGCCTGGTAGGCATGGACGGGGTTCTGCAGGGTGGAGCTGGAGGAGTTGCCCGCACCGTCCCCGAAGTTCCAGGACCAGGTGAGCGGGCAGAGGGCGGTCGTGGTGGACATGTCCATGAACTGGAAGTCGATCTTCTTCTGCTTTCCGCTGGTTGGGTACACCGAGAAGTCGGCCGTGGGCGGGATGCAGAACGGCGTCGGCGAGGGCGTCGGGGTCGGCGCCGGTGTGGGTGTGGGCGACGAGGAGGGATCGGGAGTCGGCGTTGGCAATGGCGTGGGGGTCGGCGTGGGAGTCGGCGTGGGGGTCGGGCCAGGCGACGGGGTGGGCGAGCCGGACACGATGTTCGGCCGCACCGCGATCTGGGCGGATGCCGACGCCGTCACGTCGAACGACTGTCCCCCGGTGAACACGGCCAGCAGCGGGGTGATCAGGTTCATGCGGCCGGTGATGGAGACGTGGACGATGTTGCCCAGCGCCTCGGAGCAGGGGGATGGGTCGCACTCGAGCGAGATGTCGGTGGACGTGATCGTGATCGACGACCCCGCTGACTCGGTCAGGACCGCGCACGTCACCCGGTTGCTGACGCTGTCGCAGGGTTGCCCGGCGTTGAACGATGTCGGGTGGAGGCTTGCCTCGAGGGCACCGGCCCGTGCCGCGCTCTCGAGCGAGATCTCGGCGCTGAACACCCGCGCGAGGTCGCCGGCCGCGACCAGGATCAGCAGCAGGACCGGCACCACGAGCGCGACCTCGACCAGCGCCTGGCCGCGCGAACCCGCCCGGTGGTCCCGCGCGGACCCCGGCCTGGGCTGTTCGGTGGTGTCGGAGTCGGGCATCGTAACGCCGGATCGGGTTGCGCCGTCCGTGGCCAGACCGAGCCCGGAAACGGCGTTCATGCCGATCCTAGGCGCAGGACCGTCGCGTTTGGACGCGTCGGCATGGCGACTTGGTACCCCGACGGGGCCGCCGGTGGTCCGCCGCCGGTGCGGCAAGTCACCGTGTCAGGGACTGACGGACGTCGACGCGGCGGGCGATGCTGACGGCTTGGTGGATCCCTGCGGGACGGCGCTGGCCGACGGCGCGGACGTGAGGATCGGCGTCGGGGCCGGGGTGAATCCGGGCTCGATGGCCTTGGAGATCGGGAGGCCGTACTTCTCGATGATCCGGTTCGTGGTCTCGCCGAGCTTGGAAGCGTCGACCTGGCGCTGGTCCTCGATCGGCCGCAGCGCGAGGCTGAACGTGGCCGCACCGGTGGCCTGGAGGTGGGCGATCTCCTCGGCAACCGGCAACGTTGCGCGGACGACGTAGAACGAATCCTTGCGGGCCAGGATCACGACGTCCTGGTAGACGATCTTGGTCGAGCGATCGGCGATGTATTGGCCGGTCGGGTCGTTGACGTTCACCACGGCGGTCACGAAGACGTCCACCGTCTCCCCGACGGTCAGCATCCCACCCACCGCCAGGTCGTCGGGGACCGTGATCACGATCGCTCGCCAGGCCTGGGAGTTCGGCCCGACCGTCTCGCCCGGACCGAGGATGGAGAAGCCGGCGCCCTCCGTCCCCGACGCCAGCAGGTTGCTCGTGACCAGCTGTCCCTGGAGGATGGCGACCGCCGCGATACGGCCCACCACGAGGTTCGCGTCGTCGATGACGCCGTTGGCGTTCGTGTCGTCGATGGGGACCTGCCGGACGGTGACGTCGCCCTCCTGGATCTCCGAGCGCGCGGAGATCGGGCGAACCGCCACCACGGCCGCGATGCGCTCGGTTCCGGTCTCGCGTGCCTGTTGCTGTGCCTGGTTGATCAGGAAGTAGGCGGCTCCGGCAGCCACGACCGCCAGGATCACGCCCGCGAGGATCACGAACCGGCCGCGTCGCCGATCGTCCTTGTACTCGAGTTCCATCGACTGCCTTTCGACCTGAGGCCGCGGTGTCGGGGGCGTCCGCGACCCCTCCGGGGCAAGGGGACGGCCTTCGGCACGACTCAGACTTTGCCTGTACGCACCATCCGACGGGCATGCCCCATACGTCCGGGACCCCCCGGCACCTTCGGGGGAAATGGCGCCGCTCGCGCGCCGCCAACGCCACGCGCCGGACGCTGGATCGAACGGATGTTCTGATGTTACGATCCGCCCGTGCCCGACTTCCGCCTCGTCGCCCCGTTCGAGCCAACCGGCGACCAGCCCCAGGCCATCGACAGGCTCGCCGACGGGCTCGCCCGGGGGGTCCGCAACCAGACCCTGCTGGGGGTCACCGGCTCCGGCAAGACCTACACGATGGCGCAGACCATCACCCGGCACCAGAAGCCCACGCTCGTCCTGGCCCACAACAAGACGCTTGCAGCGCAGCTCTACGCGGAGTTCCGCGAGTTCTTTCCCGACAACGCGGTCGAGTACTTCGTCAGCTACTTCGACTACTACCAGCCCGAGGCGTACCTGCCGCGGTCGGACACGTACATCGAGAAGGACAGCAGCCGCAACGAGGAGATCGACCGGCTGCGGCATGCCGCTACCCATGCCCTGTTCGAGCGTCGGGACGTGATCATCGTGGCTTCCGTGTCGTGCATCTACGGCCTGGGTGCCCCGGTCGACTACGGCGCCACAGTGCTCCGGCTCCGGGTCGGCGGCCAGTACCGTCGCGACAGCGTCCTCCGCCACCTGGTCGACCTCCAGTACCAGCGCAACGACGCGGCCCTGACCCGCGCCCGGTTCCGGGTCCGTGGCGACACCCTCGAGATCGGGCCGGCATCGTCAGAGGAGATCGTCCGGGTCGAGTTCTTCGGCGACGAGGTCGAGCGGATCACCGAGCTCGACCCGCTCACCGGCGAGCTGCTCGCCGAGCGCAGGGAGCTCAACGTCTTCCCGGCCACCCACTTCGTCACGCCGCGCGACAAGCTGCTGGTCGCGGTCAGCACGATCGAGGCCGAGATGGAGGAGCGGGTCGGGCAGCTCGAGGCCGAAGGCCGGGCGCTCGAGGCGGCACGCCTTCGCCAGCGGACCACGTTCGACCTGGAGATGCTGCGCGAGCTCGGCTACTGCAGCGGCGTCGAGAACTACTCGCGCCACCTGTCCCAGCGCGAGGCCGGCTCACGTCCCTGGACGCTGCTCGACTACTTCCCGCCGGACTGGCTGCTGATCGTCGACGAGTCGCACATGACCATCCCCCAGGTGGTGGGCATGTACAAGAACGACCGGACCCGCAAGGAGATCCTGGTCGACTTCGGGTTTCGGCTACCGTCGGCGCTCGACAACCGCCCGCTCACGTTCGAGGAGTTCGAGGCGCACCTCAACCAGGCAATCTACGTGTCCGCGACGCCCGGGCCGTACGAGCTCGAACGCAGCGAGCAGGTCGTGGAGCAGCTGGTGCGGCCGACGGGCATCGTCGACCCGCCGATCGTCGTTCGGCCCACCGACGGGCAGATCGACGACCTGCTCGAGGAGATCCGGGGCCGCGTGGATCGTGGCGAGCGAGCGCTGGTCACCACGCTCACCAAGAGGATGGCCGAGGACCTCGCCGACTACCTCAAGGAGCTGGGGATCAAGGTCCAGTATCTCCACAGCGAGGTCGACACGCTCGAGCGGGTGGCGATCCTGCGCGACCTGCGCCTGGGCGTGTACGACGTGCTGGTCGGGATCAACCTCCTGCGCGAGGGGCTTGACCTGCCCGAGGTGACCCTGGTCGCGATCCTGGATGCGGACAAGGAGGGTTTCCTGCGCAGCGCCTGGTCGCTGATCCAGATGATCGGCCGGGCCGCGCGCAACACCGGCGGCGAGGTCGTGATGTACGCGGACAGGATCACCGAGTCGATGAAGGTCGCGATCGAGGAGACGGACCGCCGTCGCGCGGTCCAGGAGCAGTACAACGCGGAGCGGGGGATCGAGCCCCAGACCATCGTCAAGGGCATCCACGACCTCAACGACAGGCTGCGGGTCGTGGCCGAGAGCTCGGTCATGTACTCATCCGAGCGACGGGCGCGGGACCTGGAGGCCGCCGACAAGGCGGAGGTCGAGCGGCTGGTTGCGACGATGGAGGCCGAGATGAAGGCTGCGGCCAAGGAGCTCGAGTTCGAGCGGGCGGCGGCCCTGCGAGATGAGATCCAGCAGATCCGGCTCCGTGTCCTGGATCAGGATGCGTCGGTGATGGTCGCGCGCGCGGCGGAGCGGGCGGCCCGGGAGGCGGCGATGCCGGCCAGGGAACGGGCGGCGGCCCACCGCGGCGCCGGGACGGCGGATGCCGCCGCGTTCGAGGTCACCGAGGTACGGGTCCTGCCGTCGGGTGAGGATCCCGAGGCGGGCGAGGCGGGGGAGGGGAGCGGCTCCGAGGACGAGGGCTCGGGTGTCGCCGCCGAGCTGTTTCCGGGGATCCGCGACGAGCACGAGGACGAGGACGGTGGCTGGCAGGCCCGCTGGCTCGAGCGCCCCACCTGGGACCGTACGGTCACGCCCAACATCCGGCGGCGTACCGGGCAGCGACCCAACCGGCGGCGCCGGGGCTACTGATGGCGCCCGCTGCCGGTCCGGGTCCGGCTGGCTCCGCCCCCGCTCCGGCCCCCGGGGGGTCCGGCCCGGCGCCCGCGTTCCCGCATCTGCGCGTATGGCTCGAGCCCGGCTATGAGGCGACCCGGGTTGGCGGATGGGTGCTCGATGTGCCGGGGGTGTTTGGCTCGGGCCGAACGACCGGGGAGGCCCTGACGGCGGCGCTCACCGCCACGGCACGGGTGCGGGCCTGGCTCGAGGCGCGTGGCGAGGGGTTCGAGCTGCCGCCGATGGGCCGGCAGGACGTCGTGGCCGAGGTACCGGCCGGGCACGAGCCCGGCGGCTACGAGGTGAATGCGACGTTCGAGCCGGATCGCCGTCCCGTGCCGGCCGCCGAGCTCGAGCGAGCCCTGCGGTGGATGACCCGGGCGCGGGAGGACCTGAACGCGACGGCCACCAGGATCGCCGCCCGCGAGGCGGCCAATGGCCCGCTGCCAACGGACCGGGCGGCAGGGGAGCGCACGGCGGAGGCGGTGCTGCGCCACCTTGCCGGGGCGGAGGCGTGGCTGGTGGGGCGGCTCGATCCCGCGACCCGGTACGGCGGCCCGCTTCGCGACGCGCCGGTCGACGAGGCGCTGGCAGCCACCCGCGCCTGGACGGTCGGGGAGCTCGGGACCCGACAACGCGTCGACGATGGCCACGAGGTCGCGGACCGGCACGGCGAGACCTGGACCTTGGCCAAGGTCGTTCGCCGGCTGCTGTATCACGGTTTCGACCACCTGTGGGAGCTCGACCGGCGACTCGCCCGCGCGGACGGCACCCCAGAACGGGTCGAGGTGCGCCTCGACCGGCGGCCGGCGATCACCGACGCGATCGTCCTGCTGCGGTCCGTCGGATGGGACGTCCGGGCGGCCGATCCCGAGGGCGTCGCCACCGCCATCCGCGAGTCCTCGGAGATGGCGGCGGCCTGGGACGGCGACCGGTTGGTCGGGATGGCCCGATCGCTGTCCGACGGCGCTCTCAACGCGATGATCGTGATGGTCATCGTGCGCCCCGCCTGGCAGGGCCTGGGGATCGGCGAGCGCCTGATGCACGCGCTCATGGATGACCACGAAAGCATGCGCTTCACGCTCCTGGCCGCGCCCGGCATGGACGGATGGTACGCGAAGCTCGGGTTCGAGCCGGATTCGCGCGCGATGGTCCGGCCGCGGTTGCGTCACCGGACGTAGGATCACCCCGTGCGGATGCGATTCTCGAAGCCGTTCGTTCGGCCCACCCTTGCCCTCACGCTCGCGATGGCGGTGATCGCGGGTCTCGCGAGCTGCGGGTCGGCCGCGCCGGCGTCCGGCCCGGCGGGCGTGGTCCAGCAGGCGCTCGACAAGGTCGCCGCCAAGGATCTCGACGGGCTGCGGACGCTGGCCTGCGCCGGTCAGGAGGACCAGATCGCCAACTTGCTGCAGCTCCCCGTCGGAAGCGGGACGGGCTCGCTTACCGATCTGATGCCGGGCATCGACACGCAGGCGCTGCTCGATGCCGTGCAGGTCGATGTGAGCGGCGTCAAGCTCGGCGACGCGACGATCGACGGCGGCACCGCCCAGGTGCCGGTCACCGGATCGGTCAAGGTCACCTTCGATGCCGACACGCTGCGACCCATCGTTCGGCAGATGCTCGACCAGCAGGGGACATCGATGTCCGACGAGCAGCTGAACGCCGTCCTCAGCATGCTCCAGTCCTACGGCCAGGACGTCCCGCTCGACCAGTCCGTGCGGCTCGTCCAGGAGAGCGGCGACTGGAAGATCTGCCAGGACAGCATCCAGACACCTGCCGCGTCCTGATCGACAGAACACCTGTTCGGTTTCGCGGAGATCGGCTAGACTGCGATCGTGCCCCAGGATCGGATCATCGTGCGCGGCGCGCGCGAACACAACCTCAAGAACGTCGACGTCGCGTTCCCGCGCGACCGCCTCGTCGTCATCACCGGGCTGTCCGGGAGCGGCAAGAGCAGTCTCGCGTTCGACACCATCTACGCGGAGGGCCAGCGTCGCTACGTCGAGAGCCTGTCCGCCTACGCCCGGCAGTTCCTGGGCCAGATGGACAAGCCCGACGTGGACCAGATCGACGGGCTGTCGCCGGCGATCTCGATCGACCAGAAGGGGGCCTCGAAGAACCCCCGGTCGACGGTCGGGACGGTCACTGAGATCTACGACTACCTGCGGCTCCTGTTCGCCCGGATCGGCCACCCGCACTGCCCGACCTGCGGCCGCGAGATCGAGCGCCAGGCCGTCAGCCAGATCGTGGACCAGGTCCTGGCCATGCCCGAGGGAACCCGGCTGCTCGTGCTCGGCCCGCTGATCAAGGACCGCAAGACCGAAGGCGATCGGGTGTTCGAGGGCGCCCGCAAGCAGGGGTTCGTGCGGGTCCGGGTCGACGGCACGCAGTACGACCTGACCGAGACGCCCAAGCTCGACAAGTACAAGCGGCACACGATCGAGGCGATCGTCGACCGGTTCGTGGTCCGACGGGCGGAGGCGCCCGGGGACTGGGCGCGCGACGAGGTCGGCCGGCCGATCGATCCCGGCACCGGGCAGGTCGTCCCGGATCCCGACGCCGCCCGGCTGGCAGACTCGGTCGAGACCGCTCTCCGGCTGGGCGAGGGGGTCATGGTCGTGGCGCCGGCGCCCCGCGACGATGGACCGCCTGCGTTCGAGGAGCGGCGGTTCAGCGAGCGCTACAGCTGCCCCTACGACGGCACCACGATTGACGAGCTCGAGCCCCGCTCGTTCTCGTTCAACTCGCCCCACGGCGCGTGCCCCACGTGCACCGGGCTCGGCACCCAGCTGGTCATCGATCCCGACCTCGTGATCCCGGACCGGAGCCGGAGCATCCGCTCGGGGGCGCTCGCGCCCTGGAACAAGATGCCCACCGAGATCTCGTGGCGGATGAAGATCACCGAGGCGGTGTTCGCCTCGCACGGTTGGAGCATCGACGTCCCGGTGGCCGACCTTCCGCCGGAGGCGCTCGAGTACCTGCTCCACGCGCCCAAGGACGAGAAGGTCGTCGTCCGCTATCGGCATGAGCGCGGTGAGAACAGCTACGTGGCAACGTTCGAGGGGGTCGTGACCAACCTCCAGCGGCGGTTCCGGGAGACGGACTCCGAGTACATCCGGACCGAGCTCGAGAAGTTCATGGTCCAGAAGCCGTGTCCCACCTGCGGCGGCCGCCGGCTCCGGCCGGAAGCGCTCGGCGTGACGGTGGACGGCCGGAACATCTGGGACGTATCCACGATGTCGGTCACGGACGCGCTGGACTGGGCCGCCGGACTGGGTGGGCGGGTGACCGAGCGCGAGCGGACGATCGGCCGTCAGGTGCTCAAGGAGATCGTGGCCCGGCTGGGCTTCCTGGTCGACGTCGGGCTCGACTACCTCACGGTCGATCGAGCGAGCGTCACGCTGTCGGGTGGCGAGGCGCAGCGGATCCGGCTGGCGACCCAGATCGGCACCACGCTCATGGGCGTCCTGTACATCCTTGACGAGCCATCGATCGGGCTCCACCAGCGAGACAACGCGAAGCTGATCGCGACCCTCACCCGCCTCCGGGACCTGGGCAACACGGTCCTGGTGGTGGAGCACGACGAGGAGACGATCCGGACCGCGGACTGGGTGATCGACATCGGGCCGGGAGCCGGCGAGCACGGCGGCGAGATCATCGCCAACGGGACGCTCGAGGAGCTGCTCGCCCAGCCACGCTCGATCACCGGTGCCTTCCTGCGCGGGGAGCGACAGGTCCCCGTCCCGACTCGCCGCCGCCGCGGCAACGGCCGGCGGCTCGTGATCCGGGGGGCACGCGAGCACAACCTGCGCAACATCGACGTCAGGTTCCCGCTGGGCACCTTCATCGCCGTCACCGGCGTTTCCGGCTCGGGCAAGAGCACCCTGGTGGACGAGGTGCTGTATCGCGGTCTCGCCCGTGAGCTCAGCGGCTCACGTGCCCCGGTCGGCGCTCACGACCGGATCGAGGGCGTCGGCTTCATCGACAAGATCATCGAGATCGACCAGAGCCCGATCGGCCGTACCCCGCGCTCCAACCCGGCCACCTACACGGGTCTGTTCGGGCCCATCCGTGAGCTGTTCGCGGGCACGCCCGACGCCCGGTTGCGCGGCTACCAGCCGGGCCGCTTCAGCTTCAACGTCAAGGGCGGCCGGTGCGAGAGCTGCAAGGGCGACGGGATCATCAAGATCGAGATGCAGTTCCTGCCCGACGTCTACGTCCCGTGCGAGGTGTGCCAGGGCAAGCGCTATACGCGCGAGGCGCTCGAGGTCCACTACAAGGGGCGGTCGATCGCGGACGTGCTCGAGATGACCGTCGAGGAGGCGCTCGACTTCTTCTCCGCCGTGCCTAAGGTGCACGCCAAGCTTCAGACGCTGTTCGACGTCGGTCTCGGCTACATCCACCTGGGGCAGCCGGCGACGACCCTCTCAGGCGGCGAGGCGCAGCGCGTCAAGCTGGCCACGGAGCTCTCGAAGCGGGCAACCGGCAAGACGCTGTATCTGCTCGACGAGCCGACCACCGGCCTTCATTTCGCCGACGTGGACAAGCTGCTGGCCGTCCTGCACCGGCTGGTCGACAACGGCAACACGGTGCTGGTCATCGAGCACAACCTCGACGTGATCAAGACCGCGGACTGGATCATCGACCTGGGGCCCGAGGGCGGGCTGCGCGGCGGCCAGATCGTGGCCGAGGGGACGCCCGAGACGATCGCGGCCACACCCGGCTCGGCGACGGGTGAGTATCTCGGCCGCGTGCTGCGCGGCGAGCCGCTGGTGCCGCTCAGCGATGTCACGTTCGCGGACGAGGCCGGCCGCCCGGGTGTGGGCGCTGTCGTGGCTGCGGCGGTCCCGGTGATGGCACCCTCACGCAAGCGGGTGGCGGCCGCACGATCCGCCGGGGAGCGGTAGGGCTTGTCGCCGGGCATTCCCCGCGGTGCGGCGTCGCCGGATGCGGCGATCTCCCGATCCCCGGCGCCGTCGCGGGCAGTCTAGGATTGGCCCATGCCCGAGATCGACTTCGCGTTCCTCGCCGACGCCGCCGAGACCCAGCCGGGACAGAAGTTCCACGTCCTGGGCGGTGGCATCACCCGGATCGGTGGGCGGACCTTCCCGCTGCGCCACCCGCACATCGCGCTGGTGGTGGGGCTGCTGGTCACGGCGCCGGAGACGGAGCGCGAGCACGAGCTGCGGATCGTGCTGCTGGACCCCGATGGGACCGAGGTCACCGGGGCGACCGGCAGCCTGGTCGCCCGCGGTCATCCCGACGGCCGTGATGCGATCCTGACCTTCAGCATCGACCTCTGGAACCTCACCTTTCCGTCGCCGGGCGACTACTCGTTCCGGATCCTCGTCAACGGGTCGGAGCGCAAGCGCCTGGGGCTCGTCCTCGTTCGACCGGCCGACGCCGGCGTCGGGGCGGCGCCGATCTCGGAGCTGTGACGGCCGGCCGTTCCCGGCCGCGTCCGGCTGCGGCCGTGGCCCGGCACGAGCATCCGGTGATCGATGAAGCGGCGCTCGCTGCCGCGCGCGCGGCCGACCGGCTGCTGGACGCCGCCCGTTCGCTCGGCTCGGCGCGCTGGATCGACTACGTCGAACCGCTGCCGGATCATCTTCGCGACGACGGGCTTGCCGACCTGCGCCGGGCCGCCCTCCGGGCCAGAGCGGCGTACGGCCCCAAGGACTCGATCCGTGACGTGCTCCCGGCCGAGGTGACCGAGCCCTTCCTCGATGCCATCGACCGGCTGCTCAAGGTGCTTGCCCGTCGCGACGTGGCCGGCTGAGGGTGACCACCCGCGCCGCGCGAGGACCGAGGCGCCGGGCCCCGGATCCCGCCGCCCGGCAGGTTGATCCGCGACCTCAGTACAGGAACGGCAACAGCCGTCGCGTCCGGGCTCGGTAGGCCGGGTAGCCGGGGTATCGGGCGACCAGCCAGACCTCCTCGCGCGCCGACTTGAGCCGGAAGAAGCCAAGCAGGACGAGCGCGCCGAGCATCGCGAGCGGCGAAGCCGTGGCCAGGCCGTAGCCGAGGGCTCCGATCACGATCCCCCCGTAGATCGGATGCCGGGCCAGCCGGTAGGCACCCGATTCGACCAGCTGGGCCCCGCCACGCGGGTAGGGAAGCGGCGTGAGCGCGTCGCGCAGCTCGACGAGCCCCCATGCCCCGAGCCCGGTGCCCGCGGCCATCAGTGCGAGTCCCGCGATCCCCGACGCCAGCCGGAGATCGCCGCCCCACGCCGGTCCCACGAACCCGGCCAGCCCCACCAGCGAGAGCAGCACGAACTGGATGATCACCCAGCCCTCGCCGCGCGGTCCGAGCGAGGGCAGCCCGCTCATCCGGGCGCGGGGTCGGGTCGCCGGGCGCGGCTCCGGGTCAACCGGGATCGGCGTCCGGCGGGAGCGTGGCCCGCCACTCGTCGGCGAGGATCGACATCCGGTCGACGTCGAGGTACCGGCCCTCGCGGAACACGGCCCGGCGGAGGACGCCCTCGTGCACGAACCCGACGCGCTCGTAGACATTGCGCGCGCCCGGATTGATCTGGTAGACGTCGAGCCAGATCCGCTCCAGCCGAAGGAACCCGAACCCGAACGCCAGCAGCGCCCGCAGCATGTCGGTGCCGTGCCCCTTGCCGCGATCCGCGGCGGCGCCGACCGAGATCCCCAGCCCGGCGCTCCCGTTGAACAGGTCGAGCTCGAACAGCCCGGTGGTCCCGATCGGCCGGCCGTCGGCGACCAGACAGGCGACGAAGAAATAGCCACCTTTTCCCTGGTCCGCGATCATCCGATCGAACCACTGCTCCTCGAGCGGAGTGGACAGCGGGGCCCGGATCCCGAGCGTCCGCGTCGTGCCGTAGTCGTTCATCCAGCCGACGAATCGCGGGATGTCGTCACGTTCCGCGGCACGCAGGTATACGGCGCCGTGGGCGATCATCTGCTGGGTCCCAACGCGGCGAAATGCCATGGCCATCTCCGGAGCGGGGCATGGGCGCCCGGCGGTGGCCCCGGGCGTCGTGGGCTGAGAAGAGTCTACGCGGCGGCTGCCTCCGGGCGATGGCCAAGCTCGGCCGGGGAGAACGCCTCTCGCAGGAACATCGACGGTGCCTCGGGGTCGTACAGGATGGTGAGCGACCGCCGCGCGCGGGTCCAGGCGACGTAGGCGAGGCGGCGCTCCTCCTCCAGCGCCCGCTCCGGCTCGGCGGCGTCCGTGATCGACCTGCGGCCGGGGAAACCGTCGGCCAGCACGAGCACGTGGTCCCACTCGAGGCCCTTGGTGCCATGGGCGGTCGCCAGCGTCAGGGCGGCATCGTCCCGGCGCAGGGCCGACAGCCGCCGCCGCCGGTCCGCGACGGCCTCATGAAGCGCCTGCATCGAACCCAGCGGCGCCGCCCAGCCGAGCAGCGCGGTGACGAGCTCAGCTGGCGACGGCTCGTCGGATCCGGCCCTGGCTTCGGCACCGGTCGTCGCCTCCGATCGGAGCTCGGCCCGTAGCTGCCCCAGGGCGATCAGCGGCGAGGAGGATGCGATGGCCGCCGTCAGGGAGCGCGCGCGCTCGAGGAGACCGTCGAGGCGCTCGTCCTCGATCGGCAGCGGCAGGTCCGGGGCGCGAAACGGGACCTCGAGCTCCACGGAGGCAACCACGGCGACCAGCAGCTCGCGGTTCGTCCGGGCCAGCACCGCCCGCGTGCTGTCGTCCGACGGCCAGGTTCGCATGCCGCGCTTGATGCGGGCGAGATCGTCGGCGGCGTCAGGCGCGAGGACGAGGCGTCCGCGTGCCGAGGGTCCGGCGAGGATGCGCTTCGCGAACCGCTCCCGGTTGTGCTCGACGAGCCGGACGGCGCGCTCGACCACCGGGCGCGGGCAGCGGTAGTTGGTCTCGAGGTCCACCCGGCGCAGGCCCGGCAGCGAGGCGGCGAGCCTCAGCACCCGACGCACGTCCGCCAGGCGCCATCCATAGATCGTCTGGTCGTCGTCACCAACGAGGAAGATCCGGTTGGCGGGCGCGGCCAGCAGGAGGGACAGCTCGAGCTGGGTCCGGTCGAGGTCCTGGGCCTCGTCGACCAGCAGGTTGGCGCACCGCGCGCGCCACTGCTCGAGCATCGAAGGCTCAGCCCGCAGCAGCCCGAGCGCGCGCACGATGAGGTCGTCGAAGTCGACCCCGCCCCCGGCCGCGACGGCGTTCTCGTAGGCGACGAAGGCCCGGGCGACCGGTCCCGGCGCGGGGTCCTTCGCGACCTCGGCGGCGGTCACGCGCAGGTCCAGCTTGAGGCGCGAGAAGGCGAGGTCGAGGCGGCCGCGGTCGGCCGCGCTCGCGTCCGGGAGCAGCTCTCGGAGCACCAGGTCCCGATCGACCAGAGGATCGACCGCCACGCCGGCCTCGACCAGCACCTCCCGCCCCAGCGCGTGGAACGTGCGCACCCGGACCCCGTCGGTCCCGACGCCGAGTGGCGCGAGCGCCGCTCCCAGCCGATCGGACAGCTCCTCGGCCGCACGGCGGTTGAAGGCCACGACGGTGATCGAGCTGGGCGCCGCGCCGCCATCGACCAGCCAGGCGACCCGGGCCACGAGCGTGGTCGTCTTGCCCGACCCGGCCGGGGCCACGCACAGCACCGGACCCGGCGGAGCGGTGGCCGCGGCACGCTGGTCGGGCGCCAGACGAGCCAGGCGCTCGGCCACCGATGGATGTTGTACGGCGGTCATGGCCCGAGCATCGCAGGCAGCGCTTGTCTTGCCCTCACCCGGACGCGTCGCGCGCTCCTTGCCCGGATCCGCCAGGTGGTCCTCGCCCGACCGGGCGGTGCGCGCGCACCGGTACCGAAGAGGGGCGCGGCTGCACATCAGGCGGGACGACGTGTCCATTCCCTTGGGGCCGCGATCCCCCGATGATCGCAGGCAGACGGCACTGCGCAGCCGAACCCCGTCCAGGAGGGTCGATCACCATGCACCGGACCGTCGCCCGTGCGTTCGCCGTCGCCACGGCGCTTTCCCTCGCCGTGGCCGCCGGGGCCGTCGCGGACTCCGTCGACGGCGACTCGGACGTCGTGACGCCCGGCGTGCAGAGCATGGTCTACCTGGGCTCCGTGCCTTCCGGTGCGACGGTTGACGTCGACGTGGGGTTCGAGCTCGTGTGCAAGGGTCACGCACATGTGCCGCCCGGGACCACCATCGCGCTCACGCCAACGGCGGCGGCTCCTGACGATGGCACGATCACGGCGACCGCAGGGACCATCGGCCCCGTGCCCACCGGCTGGCCGGGTGACGGTGACGCCTGTGTCGGCGACCCGGTTCTGGATGCGACCACCCCGTCTCACGTGACGCTGACGGCACCGTCCGCGGCCGGCACCGGCTACGTGTACCGCGTCACCTACGCACGCTCGCCGTCGGGCGGAGCGACGGGTGCGACCCAGGTGCAGCTCGCGCTGTCGGTGGCCGGCAACACGCCGCCCGTGCTGGACCTGCCTTCGGCGATCACGTCTGAGGCGGATGCGCCGGGTGGCTGGATCGCAACCTTCGACGCCTCGGCCAGCGACGCGGAGGACGACCCTGATCCTGCGGTTGTCTGTGATCCGGCACCCGGCGCCCTGCTCCCGATCGGCGACACGACCGTTGATTGCGAGGCCGCCGACAGTGGCGGTCTGACAGCGTCCGGGTCATTCGCGATCCACGTCAGGGACACGACGCCCCCCGTGCTTGACCCGCTGCCCGTGCCGGAGGTCACGACGGTCGATCGCACCGGTGCCGCCGTCGACTGGGCCGTGCCCGGCGCTGTGGACGCTGCCGATCCACACCCCTCGGTCACCTGCGACCCGGCGCCGGGCTCGTGGTTCGTGGTGGGAACGACCGATGTCACCTGCACTGCGGTGGACGCCTCCGGCAACAGCGCGTCGGGGGCGATGACGGTCACCGTGTGGATGAGGCCGCCCGACGTGATGCTTCGCTGGGATGCACCGCTGCGCAGTGGGCATGCCGTCGTCGAGCCCGGCCGCACGCTTCCGGTCAGGGTCTCGATCCTTGTCGATGGCGCGGCGCCCAGACCCGAGACCGGGTCCGTCCCGGTGCTGCTCGCCCAGCGGCTCTCGTCGTGCCGGGCCGGTGCCCCCGTGGACGCCACGATCGACCTCGGGACCCTGCGCCCAGCCGGCGGGCGCTGGACCATGAACGTGCGAACGGGCGCTCTGACCGCCGGCTGCTGGCGGTTGGCCGTCGACATGGGGGGTGCGACGGCCGGGGGCGCAGACGTCCGCGTGGTCCACGGCCCACGCGCGGCGGGGCGCCCCGAGGCAGCACCCACCCGCGCCCACCAGAACAACCCCCGCGCGTAGACGCTCCCGCACGCAGACGGACGGCTTGCCGGCGGGTGAGACCCGTTCAGGTGCCCCGTGTTCCGGGTCCGGGCGTCCCGTGGCGACCTGCCGCACAATCGGGTGGTGACGCCCGAGCTCCAGGCCACCCTTGCCAACCTGCCCGACCGCCCCGGCGTGTACCTGATGAAGGACGCGCGCGGCACGGTCCTCTACGTGGGCAAGGCGCAGAGCCTGCGCCACCGGGTGCGCAGCTACTGGCAGCGCCAGTCGCCGGCCCGTGGACCGGGCGACGTCCACCGGATCCGCCAGGTGATCGACCGGGTCGCCGACCTCGAGGTCACCGAGGTCGATTCGGTGTCCGAGGCACTGCTCCTCGAAGCGAACCTGATCAAGCGCTACAAGCCGCGGTTCAACGTCCGGCTCAAGGACGACAAGAGCTACCCCTACATCAAGATCACCCTGGCCGACGACTTCCCACGCGTCGAGCGCACCCGCAAGCTGCCGGCCGACGGCAGCCGCTACTTCGGTCCGTATGCGTCGGCGAGCTCGGTGGACCAGGCGATGAACCTCGTCCGGCGGCTGTTCCCGTTCCGGACCTGCACCATCGACATTCGCGACGGGCAGCGGGCCCTCGCCCGACCCTGCCTGCTGTACCACATCAAGCGCTGTCAGGGCCCGTGCATCGAGGCCATCTCGAAGGACGCCTATCGGCGCGACATCGAGCAGGTGGAGCTGTTCCTGGAGGGCAGCGCGGACGCGCTGGTCGACGGCTTGCGTCACGAGATGCGGTTCGCGTCCGAGCAGCAGCAGTACGAGAAGGCGGCCGTCGTTCGCGACAAGATCCGCGCGATCGAGCGCACGATGGAGAGCCAGAAGATGGCCGCCTTCGCGCGGACCGAGCTCGACCTGGTCGCGCTCGCACGCAAGGACGACCAGGCAGCCGTGCAGCTGTTCCTGGTTCGCAACGGCAAGATGCTCGGCCGGGACGTGTTCTTCCTCGATGCCCCGCGCGACGTGCCCGACGACGAGGTGCTGCGCAGCTTCCTCGAGCAGTACTACGCGCGGGCCACGTCCGTGCCGCGCGAGGTGCTCGTGCCCCGGTCGCTGACCGAGACAGCCCAGCTCGAGGGCTTCCTGACCGGCCGCCGGGGCGGCACCGTCCGGCTCCGGACACCCCAGCGCGGGCAGAAGCGCGCCCTCATGGATCTCGCGGCCCGCAACGCTTCGGAGACGCTCGCGCGCGAGGCGGCACGCTGGCTGGCCGACGAGGGACGGACGCTGGGCGCCCTCGAAGAGCTGGCGACGGCCCTCGCGCTGGCCGGTCCGCCGCTGCGGATCGAGTGCTACGACATCTCCAACTTCCAGGGCAGCCAGTCGGTCGGCAGCATGGTCGTGTTCGAGGACGGCCGGCCGCGGACCGGCGAGTACCGCCGGTTCCGGATCCGGACCGTGGAGGGCGCCAACGACTTCGCCAGCCACCAGGAGGTCCTGCGGCGTCGCTTCCGGCGGGCCGCGGCGGGCGAGGAGGGGAGCGAGGAGGAGCGCCGCTGGGCGATGCCGGACCTCGTGATCCTCGACGGCGGCCGGGGGCAGGTCAGCGCGGGCCAGGAGGTGCTCGAGGAGCTGGGTCTGACCGATCTGCCGCTCGTCGGGCTGGCCAAGGAGCGGGAGGAGCTCATCCTGCCGGACCGCGCGGAGCCGGTCCTGCTGCCGGTGACGTCACCCGCCCTGTACCTCGTCCAGCGGCTGCGCGACGAGGCCCATCGGTTCGCGATCACCTATCACCGCAACCTGCGGGCCAGGCGGGCGACGAAGTCGGCGTTCGACGGGCTGCCGGGCGTCGGGCCCAAGCGCCGGCGGGAGCTGCTCAAGGTGTTCGGCTCGGCGAAGCGGGTGCGCGAAGCACCGGTCGAGCAGATCGCGGCCGTACCGGGGATCAGCCCCTCGCTCGCGGAGCGGATCAAGGCCCATCTGCAGGACTGACTGCCGGTGCCGCTCGGCACGCTTGCCGGCGACGATCGCTGCGCCCGGAACGACCCGGCGACGCGGGCGGCAGCGTCGGTCCCCAGGTCACGTTTGGCCGGGTGGCCCATCCGTGACGTGCCCGGGTGCCGCCGCATGACGCGCCCGTCCCCTGTATCATCCCGCCCCGATGCGACGCGCCGGACCCATCCTGATTCTCGTCATCGGCGTGCTCGCGCTCCTGGTGGACTTCGTGAGGTTCCCCATGCCGTCGGTTGGCGGCCAGAGCGCGGGGACGACGAACTACCTCGAGACGAAGCTCGGCCTCGACCTGCAGGGCGGGCTGCGGATCGAGTATCAGGTGCTGCCGGCCCAGGGCAAGACGCCCACCCGCGACGACCTCAACGTCCTGCGCCAGGTCATCATCGACCGCGTCGACAAGTCGGGGGTGGCCGAGCCGCAGGTGGTGGTTCAGGGTAGCGACCGGCTCATCGTCGAGATGCCCGGGCTTCAGAACGCCGACCAGATCCGCAAGCTCGTGGGCACCACCGGCCGGCTGGACTTCGTGCCGCTGGGCTCGACGCCGGCCCAGCAGGACCAGCGGCTGCCCGATTCCACGATCAACACGCCGTGCAGCGACACGGTCCAGGTCAACTGCGTCCTGTTCTCGGGCGACCAGATCGCCGCGGCCTCGATCGGCACCAACCCGGCCGGCCAGCGGACGGTCGACTTCGTGCTCAAGGACACCGGCAAGAACCTGTTTGCGAACTACACCGCGGACCACGTGGGCGACTACTTCGCCGTGGTCCTCGACGGCAAGGTGATCACCGCCCCGGTGATCAACAGCTCGATCCCTGGCGGCCAGGTCCAGATCGAGCAGAACGGCATCGGCGGATATCCGCTGGCCGACGCGCAGAACCTGGTCACGATCCTCCAGTTCGGCCAGCTCCCGTTCCCCATCAAGGAGCTGGCGAACACCACGGTCAGCCCGACGCTGGGCGAGGCGTTCCTGCACCAGAGCCTGCTCGCCGGGTTCATCGCGGTCCTCATGGTCGTGTTCTTCATGAGCGTTCATTACCGGATGCCGGGCCTGATCGCGAGCGGCGCCCTGATGTACTACGCGCTCGTCGTTTACGCCCTGTTCCGGCTGATCCCGGTGACCATGACCCTGGCCGGGATCGCGGGCTTCGTGCTGTCGGTGGGCATGGCGGTCGACGCCAACATCCTGATCTTCGAGCGGTCCAAGGAGGAGCTGCGGACCGGCAAGAGCCTGCCCGCCGCCATCGAGGCCGGGTTCAACCGGGCGTGGAACTCCATCCTCGATTCCAACGTGTCGAGCCTGATCACCGCCACGATCCTGTTCCTGTTTGGATCGTCGACCATCCGCGGCTTCGGCCTGGTGCTGATCATCGGCGTGCTCGTCTCGATGTTCACCGCGATCACGGTCACCCGGACGGTGCTGCGGATCGTCGTCGCCCAGCCATGGGCCCGGCGGGCCGGCCTCTACGGCGTGACCGAGGCGGAGTTCCTGGCCCGGCCGACGACCACGCGGCGGCCCCTTCGCGGAGAGGCGAGCGGGCGTGTTTGACATCATCGGCAAGCGCAACTGGTTCTTCGCGCTGTCGCTGGCGGTCACGATCCCGGGTCTGATCTTCATCCTGCTGGGCCCGATCACCAACGGCAAGGTCGGGCTCCAGTTCGCGATCGACTTCACCGGCGGCACGGACTGGACGATCAGGTTCGAGAATTCGAGCGTCACGCCCCAGCAGGTGGTCGACGTGTTCGCGTCGAAAGGGATCGATGCGAGCGTGACCGAGACCGGCAACGGGTTCATGGATATCCGAACCAAGGAAGCGGAGCTCGCGGCGCCGCCCCCGACGCCCACCCCGCTGCCGACCGCGAGCCCGTCGGCTTCGGCCGCTGGATCGGCGTCGCCCGGGGCCTCCGCCTCGAGCTCGCCCGGCCCCTCCGCCTCGAGCTCGCCCGTCGCGTCACCGTCGTCCTCGGCGGCCGCATCGGGCTCGCCGGCGCCATCGGGCTCTCCCGCCCCGTCGGCTTCGGCCGCGCCGTCCCCGTCGCCATCGCCGGCAGCGTCAGCCTCGCCGTCCGCCTCGGCATCACCCGCGTCATCCGCCTCCGCGTCTCCCGGACCATCGGCCTCCGCCGGGGCGGGTGGAGCGAGCCCGTCGCCGTCGGCAGGGACCGGCGGCACGCTGCCGTCGACCGGCAAGCTCGGCGAGCTCCGGTTCGCCCTCGAGGACGCGCTGGGCCCGATCGCCGAGCAGCGATCGCTGTCGACCGTCGGGGCCGTGGTCTCGAGCGATCTCATCCTGCAGGCGCTGCAGCTGATCCTGATCGGATCGCTCGGCATCCTGTCCTGGATCACGTACCGGTTCCGCGACTTCAAGATGGGCGTGACCGCGCTGGTCGCCCTGCTGCACGACGTGATCGTCGTGGTCGGCATCTTCGCGATCCTGGGCACGTTCATCGGGCTGCAGATCGACAGCCTGTTCGTGACCGCGATGCTGACCGTGATCGGGTTCTCGGTCCACGACACGATCGTGGTGTTCGACCGGATCCGCGAGAACAAGGCCCGTCACGTCGGCGAGCCGTTCGATCGGGTCGTGAACCACTCCATCCTCCAGACGCTCGGCAGGTCGATCACCACCAGCCTGACCGTCGTGATCACGCTGCTGGCGCTGCTGCTGTTCGCGGGCGAGGCCATCGGGACGTTCGTGCTGGCCCTGCTGCTCGGGATCATCTCCGGCACGTACTCGTCGATCTTCAACGCAAGCCCGCTGCTGGTCGTCTGGCACCAGTGGGAAAGCCGGCGGCGCGCTG
This sequence comes from uncultured Chloroflexia bacterium, assembly GCA_963713095.1. Classification (GTDB taxonomy): domain Bacteria; phylum Chloroflexota; class Limnocylindria; order Limnocylindrales; family CSP1-4; genus CAIXZV01. The sequence continues at coordinate 716,313 of CAVQKK010000001.1, read as the reverse complement.
CCGGTCAAGCGGCTCGCCCAGGCCGCCGCGCCGTCACGTGACACCGGGACCCGGTTGCATCCGGGACCCGCGTTCCCCTCGCCGGCCGCCGGCCGGCACCGCCTCGAGCGCCGATGACCCGTGGGCCTCGGCTGGCCCTCCTGGCCGCCCGCCGGCCGCCGGGCAAGATACCGATAAGCCGGTCGTGGCATGCTCCCGATGATGGTCGAGCCACGCCACCACTGGGTGTTCCCGGAGCCGCTGCGCCTGTCGCCGGACCTGCGTGCCTCGGCGCGCGAGCACGGTCTCGGGATGATCGCGGCCACGGTCCTGGCGCGCCGGGGCGTCGCCGACCGGGCGTCGCTCGATGCGTTCCTCGGACCGCCGCTGGCCGGTCTCAACGATCCCCACCTGCTGCCCGACGCAGCGACCGTCGTCGATCGGATCGCGCTCGCGAGGGACCGCGGCGAGCGGGTGATGGTGTTCGGCGACTTCGACGCGGACGGGCTGACCGGGCTGGCCCAGGTGGTCCTCACGCTCCGCCGGCTGGGCCTGGACACGGTGCCGTACGTCCCGTCGCGCCTCGAGGAGGGCCACGGGCTGTCGCTGGCGGCGGTCGAGGCGGCGGCCCTCGAGGGTGTCGCCCTCATCGTCACGGTCGACACCGGGTCGACCAGCGTGGCCGAGGTCGAGGCCGCGACGGCGCTCGGGATCGATGTCGTGATCACCGACCACCACCATGTTCCGGACGTGATGCCCGCAGCGGTCGCCGTGGTCAACCCGCAGCGCACCGACTCGACCTATCCGGATCCGCGGCTGTCGGGCAGCGGGGTGGCCTTCGCCGTGTCCCGGCTGCTCCTCGGCGAGCTGGCGGGCGCGGAGTCCGAGGCGCTGGAGCTCGCGGACCTGGCCACCATCGGCACCGTCTCGGACGTCGTCCCCATCCTCGGGGAGAACCGGGCGATCGCGCGGCTCGGCCTGGATCGAATGCGGACCGCGCCCCGGCCCGGGATCGCAGCCCTGATGGCCCGAGCGAAGGTCAACCCGGGTACCGTCGACCTCGAGACCGTGGGGTTCGTCCTTGCCCCGCGCCTCAACGCCGCCGGTCGGGTTGGTGAGGCGCTCGATGCCGCCAGGCTGCTCCTCGCCGGAACCCCGGAGGAGGCGTCGGAGCTTGCCGCCACGCTCGAGGCGGCGAACTCGACCCGGCGAGACCTGACGCGTGTCGCGCTCTCGGAGGTCAGGCAGGCGCTGGGGCTGGCGGCCGCTGGGCAGGCGCCCGGCCAGCTGTCGCTGCCGGAGCCCGGCGGCGCCATCGGAGCGCCGGGCGAGGGCGACGACCGGGCAACGGCGGTCCCAGGCGCCGAGGTCCGGGACGGTGCCGGCGTCAGCGGAATCCGCGCACAGGGAGGTCCCGAAGCTCCGGCGCTGCTCGCCTGGGGCCCCCTTCCGATCGGGATCATCGGGCTGGTCGCCGGTCGTCTGGCGGACGAGACCGGCCGGCCGGCCGTCATCGGCACCGACCTGGGCGACGTGATCCGGGCTTCGTGCCGCGGCGACGGCGGGCTCGACCTCGCCTCGGCGCTCGATGCCTGCGACGACCTGCTGATCCGGCACGGTGGCCACGCTGCCGCAGCGGGCTTCGAGATCCCGGCCGAGCGCTGGGAGACGTTCGCCACCCGCCTCCTGCGACTCGCGGCCGAAGCGGGACCGGCGGACCGGCGGGCCACCCTGGGCGTGGACCTCGCGCTGCCGGCGATGCTCGTCGACTACGACCTGTTCCGCGATCTGGCCCGCATCGGCCCCTGTGGGACCGGCAACCCGGAACCGCTGGTTGCCGTCCTCGGCCTCACGGTGCAACGTGTCCGGGCTGCCAACGGCGGTCATACCCAGCTCGTCCTCCGTCGCGAGCGCGACGTCCTGGACGCCATCGCGTTCGGCTGGCCGGAGCTCGTCGAGCTCGTGTCCGAAGGCGACCGGGTGGACGTCGTCGCCCGGCTCGCGAGCCGGGCGTTCGGCGGCCTGGAGACGCTGCAGCTGGAGGTTCGGGACCTGTCCGCATCCGGCGCTCATCCCCGGGCGGCCGAGGTGTTGAGCCGGGCGGAGGGACGGTTGGGCGGGGAGCCGGTGGGTCCCGGGGTGACCGCAGGGGTGACACACGGAGGGATCGCGTGACGACATCCCGGCGCGGCGGCGCGCGCCCGCAGCCGCGACGCGGCTCGACCCGAGGGCCTTCCTTCTCGCTGTCGGCCGGCGGTGTGTCGATTGCCGCGCTGGTGTCCGTCATCGGGCTGATGGTCGTCGCGGTCACAACCCTGGGCCTGAGCAACGGGAACCTGCCGTTCGTCCCCGGCGGAAATGACGGGGGCGCACCCGGCAGCACGGACAACCCGAACGTCCAGAAGACGCCGACCCCGTCAAACGTCGTGATCGTCGCCACGCCTGAACCCGGCCTCGAGCTGCCGGGAACCCTGGTGTACGCCAAGGACGGCAACATCTGGACCCAGGACGCCGGCGGCGCGACCCAGCTGACGACGGGCGGCAACGATTCGATGCCCGCCTTCGCGCCGGACGGCAAGTCCGTCTACTTCGTCAGAACCCGACGGGTCGACGGCAAGTGGAGCATCGGGGGCCAGATCAAGGACTACCGGCTCGACGTGCCAGCGCTGATGCAGGTCCCCACCGGGGGCGGCAGCCCGACGAAGGTGTTGGACGGCCTGGTGAACCCGCCCGGCAGCTTCAAGTGGAACGGGTTCATCCGCGAGCCGGCGATCTCGCCGGATGGCCGGTACGTGGCCATCGCGACGGACCTCCCGGACCCCACGACCAGCGATGTCGTGATCAAGCTGTACGACCTCAAGACCGGCAAGATCAAGGACCTCGGACTGAGCCAGGTGCCGCCGCTCGGGCACCAGGACCCGGCCTGGAAGCCGGACGGCAGCCGCCTGCTCTACGTGCGCAACGATCGCGACGGCGCGAAGGGGGCGTCGGTGCTGTATGCGTACAACCCCGCCAACGGCAAGACCAAGGCGGTCACCAAGCCGGGCTACCTGTATCCGTCCTGGTCACCCGACGGGAACTACATCGCGGCGACCCGAACGAGCGCCTTCGGAACGAATGTCGTGATCCTCGCTGCCTCGAACGGGGCAGAGGTGATGCGGCTCACCGACGACGGCAACAGCTGGGCTCCCGCGTGGTCGCCGAAGGGAGACCAGATCGTCTACCTGCACGTGGTCGGGCAGGTGATCGACCTGCGACTGATCCAGCTCGAGGGCAGCGGTCCGAGCTGGACGGCCAAGGACCCGATCGACCTCACCACGAATGCGGGCCTCGACGGCGTCTCACGGCCTGGCTGGTACGTCCCTCGGGACCAGTTGCCCACGCCCGCACCGACCGAGACGCCATCGGGGTCGCCGGCCGGCTCGTGAGCCGCACACACGCTCTTCTTCGGCCAATGGCCGGCGGCCGGAGGCGTCGGGCCGCTGAGGGTGTCCGGTGAGCGGGTATCTCGAGCGCCTCGGTGCGCGTAGCGACGCGACGCGGACCGTGCTGTGCCTGGGCGTGGATCCCGAACCGGAGCGGCTGCCGCCCGGCTTTCCCGCGACATTGGCGGGCGTCGAGCGCTTTGCGATGCTGCTCGTCGAGGCGGCCCTGCCGTACGTGGCCGCCGTCAAGCCCAACCTCGCCTTCTTCGAGGCCTTTGGCTCGCGAGGTCTGGCGGCGCTGGAGCGGATCCGGGCCACCGTCCCGTCGGACGTTCCGCTCATCGCGGACGCCAAGCGTGGCGACATCGGATCGACTGCGATTCGCCAGGCGACCGCGCTGTTCGATGTGCTCGGCGCCGACGCGGTCACCGTCAACCCCTACCTGGGTGAGGAGGCGATCGCCCCGCTGCTCTCGCGGCCGGACCGGTTCGCGTACGTCCTGTGCCGCACGTCGAACGCGGGTGCGGCGGAGCTCCAGGGTCTCACCGTGGCGGCCGACGAGACGGGACGGGCACCGGCGGAGCCGCTCTGGGCGAGGGTCGCGCGGCGCGCCGCAGCCTGGGGCCCCGGCGGGACTGTCGGTCTCGTCCTCGGTGCCACGGCACCGGCCGAGCTCGTCGCCGCGCGCGGGCTCGCGCCCGGCCTCGCGTTCCTGGTGCCGGGGGTCGGCGCCCAGGGCGGCGAGGTGGGGCCGGTGCTGGCCGCCGGGCCGGCGACCCGGCCACCGGCGGGTGCGCAACATGGTGGCGGGCTGCTCGTGAACGTCTCGAGAGGCATCGCGCGGGCGGCCCTGGAGCCGGCCATGGGCGCAGGTCCCCGGGATGCCGGTGAGCGCATCGCCGAGGCGGCCGCCGACTGGGCCGGCCGACTCGCTGTGCTACGCTGACGGCCTCCGGGCCGCCGGAGGAGGGCGGGTCCCAGCACGAGGTCGTCAACGCAACATGCCGTTCAACATCGGCCCTGGTGAGCTCATCATCGTCCTGATCATCGCCCTGATCGTCGTCGGTCCGGGCAAGCTCCCCGACGTCGGGTCAGCCCTGGGCAAGAGCATCCGCGAGTTCCGCAAGGCGGCCGCCGACGTCAAGGAGTCCACCGAGCTGGACGCACCTGCGCCGCAACCGGCGCCTGCGCCGCAACCGGCTGCAACCGCGCAGCCGACCGTCCCCCCGGCAGCTGCACCGGCCGCCGCCGCGGCGGCGGCAGCAACCCCGGTCGCCGCGGCTGCGCCAGCGCCCGTCACGCCAACGCCGGAGCCCGCAGCTCCCGCACCCGCGCCCACCGCCACGGCCGCGCCCGTGCCGAACGCCGAGACCCCGACGCCTGCCCCGTCGCAGCCCGCGGGCGCGCCGGTAGCGGCGCCGATCGGCAACGCTGCGGCCGCGGCCGACGAGCAGCCGACGCCGACCGCGTAGGCTCGCCACGCTCGGAGGGCCGTGATGGCCGATGCCGACGCGATCCGGGATTCCGGCCTGCCGGCGCTCCTGACGCCAACCCCCGAGCCGTCGCCCTCGACGGGATCTCCCGCACCATCGGGGTCCCCCGCGCCGTCGGCCTCGCCGCCGGCGGCAGGGGAGATGTCGCTCGTCGATCACCTCGTGGAGCTGCGGGACCGGTTGATCCGGATCACGCTTGCGATCGTCGTCGGTGGGGTGATCGGGTTCTGGTTCGCCACGCCGATCATCGGCATCCTGGTTTCGCCGCTGCCCAGCGACCAGCTCCAGTACACGGGCCTCGGCGACGCGTTCGTGATCAACATCAAGATCGCCATCGTGGTCGGGGTGATCCTCGCGATGCCGGTGATCCTGTACCAGGTCTGGTCGTTCGTCGCCCCGGGCCTCACTCCCGAGGAACGTCGGGTCGTGCGCCCCTGGATCCCGCTCGCCCTGGCGTTCTTCGCGATCGGCGTCGCGATCGCCTACGTGATCCTGCCGTTTGCGGTCGCGTTCCTGTTCTCGTTCTCGAGCGACTACCTGCACCCGCTGATCACGGCCGGGCCGTACTTCGACTTCGTGACCACGATGTTCCTGGCGTTCGGCCTGATCATGGAGTTCCCGATCCTGCTGTACGGGCTGTCGCGGGTGGGGATCGTGACGTCCAAGCGGCTCACGAGCGCCCGCCGGTTCGCGATCCTGGGGATCGCGATCTTCGCCACCGCGATCACGCCCGGCGGCGATCTCGTCAGCCCGACCGTGCTCGGCGTCACGATGTACCTGCTGTTCGAGGGCACGATCTTCTTCATCCGGCGCAGCGGGAAGTAGCGATCCGGTGGACGAGCCAGTGACCAGGGCTCCGGCCGTCGACCCCGTTCCCACCGAGCCCGAGCCCTCGCCGGCGGCGAACGGTGGCGGGGGGGTGCGTCAGGGCGTGGTCGTGCTCACCGGTCTCTCGGGCGGCGGCAAGACGGCCGCGGCGAAGCTGTTCGAGGATCTCGGCTACTTCGTGGTCGACAACCTGCCCGGCGAGCTGTTGCGCGACCTTGCCGACGTGCTGGCGACCGACCCCAAGCGGTTCGCACGGACGGCGATCGTGCTGGACGTGCGTGCCGGCGACGTGCCCCTCGCCTTCGGCGCCATGCGCGGTGCGCTCGAGGGGCGGGGGATCCGCCCGGTGATCTTCTTCCTCGAGGCGCGCGACGACGTCCTGATCCGCCGATTCTCCGAGACGCGCCACCGCCACCCGCTGGCCGACGAGCGCGGCATCGCGGTCTCGATCGACGTCGAGCGCGCGATGCTCGAGCCGATCCGGGCGCAGGCCGACGTCGTCGTGGACACCTCGGACCTTTCGCTGCGGGAGCTCAGGGAGCGGATCTTCGCGCGCCTGGGCGATGTCCAGGGATCGGACCGGCCCTCCATCCAGCTGATCAGCTTCGGGTTCAAGTTCGGCGTGCCGCTCGAGGCCGACCTGGTGCTTGACGTCCGGTTCATGAGCAACCCGCACTATCTCGAGGCGCTCCGGCCCCGATCCGGGCTCACGCGGGAGGTCCGCGAGTACGTGCTCGGCCAGCCGATCGCGGGAGCCTTCCTCGAGCAGCTTCGCCAGCTGCTCGATCTGCTCGTGCCGGCGTACGTCGCGGAGGGCAAGACGCGGCTCACCATCGCGATTGGCTGCACCGGGGGGTTCCATCGCTCGATCGTGATTGCCGAGGAGCTCGCGAGCTGGCTTCGCGAGCGCGATTTCGGGCCCGTGGCCGTGTTCCACCGCGAGCTCGAGCGTTGAACCTGCGCCGGTGGCTGACGGTCGGCATCGGCGTCAAGCGGTGGCTGCTGGTGTCGTTCGCGGGGCTGCTGCTGCTGGCGCTCGGCGTCGCCCATTCGCTTCGACAGCTGACGGCCGACCTTCCGCCCCAGGGACCTGCCGGCGTGGTGGTCGATGCGCTGACCCTCCAGTTCCTGCCGTATCAGCTCCGCGGACTGATCGCCGGCGGCCTCGGGCTCGCCCTGTTCCTGGTCGGGGCGTACCGGCTCGTCCGGTCGCTCGTCGACCCGTTCGCGCTGTGGGATCGGGACCAGCCGATGGTCGAGGTGATCTACCAGAAGCGGTTCCTCGCCCGCGGGCCGCGCGTCGTCGCGATCGGGGGCGGGACCGGCCTGTCGACCCTGCTGCGGGGCCTCAAGCAGCACACCTCCAACCTGACCGCCGTCGTGACGGTCGCCGACGATGGAGGATCGTCCGGTGTTCTGCGGGCACAGCTGGGGATCCCGGCGGTGGGTGACATCCGGAACTGCATCGTGGCCCTCGCGGATGCGGAGCCGCTGATGGGCCGCCTCCTCCAGTACCGGTTCCCGGGCCCTGGGATCGGGCCCGGAGCCGCATCGACCGGCGTGCCGCCATCAGGGACGGCGCCGGAGGCCCCCGAGGTACGCCCGTCCTCGCTCGAGGGTCACGCGGTGGGCAACCTGCTGATGGCGGCCCTGATCCAGCTCGAGCACGGCGACTTCGAGGAGGCCGTGCGGATCATGAACCGGGTGCTCGCGGTCCGGGGTCGCGTGGTGCCAGCGACCAGCACCGTCATCACGCTCCATGCCCGGCTCGTCGACGGGACGGAGGTGGCCGGCCAGAGCCGGATCGCCCGCGAGACCCGGGTCGATCGGGTGTGGGTGGCGCCCGAGGGCGTCCAGCCCACGCCGGACGCATTGCGTGCGATCGCGGACGCGGAGCTGATCGTGATCGGCCCGGGAAGCCTGTTCACCAGCCTGCTGCCTGCGCTCCTGGTGCCCGGGATCCGCGAGGCGATCGCCGCCTCGGGGGCCCTGGTCGTCTACGCGTGCAACGTGGCCACCCAGGCGGGCGAGACCGACGGGTTCGACCTCGCTGACCACGTCGATGCCCTCGCGCGGCACGGCGTCGGTGAGCTGCCGCACATCGTGCTGGCCAACAACCGCCTCGACGCGATCAGGCCGCCCGGCTGGGGCGCCGCGCCGGTGAGCCTGCGCTGGCCGCCGACGGCGATGCAGCCGCCACGGCTGATCCTCGACGACGTGGTCGATCCGGTCAACGCGCATCACCACGATCCGGGCCGGCTGGCTGGCGCCATCATCGATGCCTGGGAGCGGGAAGGCGGCCACCGTCGCCGGCCCGCCGCGGCCCGCGTCGAGCGCACGGCCTGAGCGGTCGGGGATGTCGGCATCGGATCGGGACCTGGTCGCGGCGGTGCGCGCCGAGCTCGCGGCGATCGACCCATCCCGAGCCTGTGACCGGCGGGCGGAGATCGCCGGCCTCGGGTCCCGTCCCGTCGGCCGGGAGCCCACCGTGGCCAGGTTGGCCGTCAGACTCGGTGCCCGGCATGCGGAGCCCCCCGGCGCTCGACGGCCGTTCGTGCTGCCCGAGGAGATCCTCGACTGGCCGGCCGCAGCCGAGCACTGCCGGATGGCCTGGCTGCGGGGCCGGTTCCTCGCGCGCGGATCCCTGAGCCTTGCCGGGGGCCGTGCGCACCTGGAGTTCGTGGTGCCCTCGGACGACGCGGCCGACCTGGCCCGGCGGCTCGATGACATCGGGCTGCCGGCGTCGTGGCGGCTGCGGCGCGGCCTGGGCGTGGTCACCTGGAAGAGCACCGAGTCGATCGCGGCGTTCCTGGGCCGGATCGGTGCCAACGCCTCGCTGCTCGAGCTCGAGGCCCGAAGCGTCGCGCGCAGCCTTCGCGGCGACCTCAACCGTGTGATCAACGCGGAGTCCGCAAACCTCCAGCGCTCAGTGGCCGCAGCCGGGCGCCAGCTGGCCGCGATCGACGTCCTCGACGCGGATGGAAGGCTGTCCGTCCAGCCGCGGACGGTGCGCGCCGTGGCGGCCGCTCGTCGCGAGACCCCGGAGGCGCCGCTGTCCGAGATCGCGGCCCGGCTCGACCTCCACCGGTCGGCTGTGCAGCGGGCGCTGGACCGGCTCGAGCGCCTCGCGCTGCACGATGACGAGGGGATCGGTCGCCGCCACACGGACCGCAACGGCAGGGCCGCCGCCGGGCGCCGATCGTCGCCCGTCCGTTGCGGGCGAGCCCACCGGCCATCCGGCGCCGGGTCGGGGAGGTCGAGCGGCTAGTCGGGACCGGGCCGACGGGAACCGGGCAGCGGGCCAAGCGGCCGGGGGAAGGAGATCGCGCCTCTGGCATGATGAGGGCATGCGCTCGATCGTGATTGCCGCCAACTGGAAGATGAACACCACCCCCGCCGATGCCGGGGAGCTTGCCCGGACGATCGCGTCCCGGACGGTCGCGCCCGGGGTGACCCGGGTGATCTGCCCACCTTTCGTGTGCCTCGCCGCGGTCGGGGACGCCCTGGCCGGCGAGGACGTCGGAATCGGTGCCCAGGACGTCCATCACGAGCTCGCCGGGGCGTACACGGGCGAGGTCTCGGTCCCGATGCTGGCCGGTCTTGCGACGTGGGTCATCCTCGGGCACTCCGAGCGGCGCGCCCAGCATGGTGAGACGGACGAGCTGATCGGCCTCAAGTTGGACCGCGCGGTCGAAGGTGGCCTTCGACCCATCCTCTGCGTGGGTGAGGTGCTCGCTGACCGCGAGGCCGGCCGCGAGACCTCGGTGGTCGGCACGCAGCTGCGCGGGGCGCTCGAAGGTCGGGATCCCGCCGCGCTGGCCTCGGCCGGGCTGGTGATCGCCTACGAGCCCGTGTGGGCCATCGGCACCGGACGCAACGCGCGCGGCGCCGATGCCGCCGCCATGGGTGACGCCATCCGGACCAGCCTGCGGGCGATCGGGTGGGGGAGCCTGGCCGACGAGACGCCCGTCCTGTACGGCGGCAGCGTGACCTCCGCCAACATCGGGGAGTTCCTCGCCGAGCCGGCGATCGACGGCGCTCTGGTGGGTGGCGCGTCGCTCAAGCCCAACGAGATGGCCGGGATCGTCGCGCGCGCCGGGGTGACCGCGGCGGCTCGCGGACTCGCGTCGTGACGGACGGGTCGCGACCCCGGCCCATCGTCCTGGTCGTGCTCGATGGCTTCGGCATCGGGCACCGTCCCGAAGCCGATGCGATCGCCGCCGCATCGATGCCTCGCTGGCGGGACCTGCTGGCGCACTGGCCGCACGCGATCCTGCAGGCGTCCGAGGGAGCCGTTGGGCTGCCCGCCGGACAGATGGGCAACTCGGAGGTGGGGCACCTCAACCTGGGCGCCGGCCGGCCCGTGCTTCAGGATCTGCCGCGGATCGACGCGGCGATCGGGGACGGCACCTTCTTCGACCGGCCGGCGCTCAACGAGGCGTGCGACCGGGCGATCGAGACCGGCCGCCTGCACACCGTCGGGCTCGTCGGCCCCGGGGGCGTCCACGCTCACGACCGGCACCTGATCGCACTGGTCGAGCTCGCCGCCCGGCGCGGCGTCCCGTCGGTCCGGATCCATGCCCTGCTCGACGGCCGGGACACGCCGCCGAGATCGGCCATCGGGTTCGTGACGGACCTCGAGGAGCGCCTGGGCACGGTGCATCCGGATGCGCGCATCGCGTCGGTGGGCGGCCGCTACTGGGCCATGGACCGCGACCGGCGGTGGGATCGCACGGAGCGTGGCTACGACGCGATCGTCCATGGCGCCGGGGAGCACGCGTCGAGCGCCACAGCCGCGATCGAGGCCGCGTACGGGCGCGATGAGAACGACGAGTTCGTCGTGCCGACGGTGATCGACGGGGTGGACGGTGTGCTCCGCGACCGGGACCCCATCGTCCACGTCAACTTCCGCGCCGATCGGGCACGGCAGCTGACCCACGCCCTCGCCGATCGCGACTTCGACGATTTCGACCGGGCGAGTCCCGAGGGCCGGCCGGCACCCAGCGACCTGCTGGTCGTGACCATGACCGAATACGAGTCCGGGTTGCCGGTCGAGGTGGCCTTCGGGCCCGAGGAGGCGCGCTCCCTCGCCCGCGCATTCTCGGAAGCAGGCTGGACGCAGTTCCACGTGGCCGAGACCGAGAAGTACGCGCACGTCACCTACTTCTTCAACGGCGGCCGCGAGGCGGCCTGGCGGGGCGAGGAGCGCAGGCTCGTGCCATCACCCAAGGTTGCGACCTACGACCTGCAGCCGGAGATGAGTGCCGGGGGCGTCACCGACGAGCTCGTCGCGGCCATCGAATCGGGTCGCTACGACTTCATCGTTGCCAACTACGCGAACCCCGACATGGTCGCTCACACGGGCGTCTGGGAGGCCACGATCCGGGCCCTCGAGACCATCGACGAGTGCATCGGACGGGTGGCCGACGCGGTCGAGCGCGTCGAGGCGGCGGACCCCGATGGTCCCGGGGCGGCCCTGCTGATCACCGCCGATCACGGCAACGCCGACGAGCTTCGGGACCGCGACGGAAACCCCGTCACGGCACACTCGCTCAACCCGGTGCCGCTGGTCGTCCTGGGGCGAAGCCTGCGCCGGCGGTCACTGCACGACGGCGTCCTGGCCGACGTGGCCCCGACCATCCTCGAGATCGCCGGGCTGCCGCGCTGGGACGGGATGACCGGCCGGTCCCGGCTGGGCGATGGCTGAGCGCTCCCGGGCGGGCGTCCAGGCAGCAATCCGGGAGGCGCCCATCGCGGTCCGCCGGGTGGGACCGCCGGGTCTGCTACCATCCGGCACGGTCACTCCCTGGAGGTCATCGCTTCCGTGAACCCGATCCTGGCCGTCGGCCAGCTCCTGCTCAGCATCGCCCTCATGGCCGCCATCCTGCTCCAGGCGCGCGGCACGGGCCTGTCCGGCACCTTTGGCGGCGACTCGGCCGTCTACCGCAGCCGTCGCGGCGTCGAGCGCCGGCTGTGGCAGTTCACGATCGTGCTGCTGGTGCTGTTCATCCTGTTCGCGCTTGTTGCCTTCACGACGGCGCAGTCAACGACGGGCTGACCATGGCCACTCCTTGCCTTGGCTGACCCGGGCGAGGGGGCCAATCGCCCGGCGGCTCCATGTCGTTGAACCGGCGCGACCGCGCGGTCGTGGCCGTGCTGACCCTGGTCCTGATCCTGCTCGGCGGGTCGCTGGCCATTCCGCGAGCGGCCCCCGTGGCAGACGCCGTGCCCGACGCGTCGCCCGAGACCACCCCACCGCCCCCGGTCGTCTACCGGGAGGCCGTGGTGGGTGCCCCGGAGTCGATCACCCCGGTCACGGCCCGGTCCCGGTCCGAGCGGACCCTGGTGGGGCTCATCTTCAGCGGCCTCGTCCGGCTCGGTCCGGACGATACGCTCGAGCCCGACCTCGCCAGCTCCTGGACGGTCGACGCCGACGGCCGGACCTGGACCTTCCGGATCCGTGACGATGCCACCTGGCAGGACGGCGTGCCGGTGACCGCCGCCGACGTGGTGTACACGATCGAGGCGCTGAAGAATCCGGACGCGTCCGGGGCCACGGCGGCCTCGTGGGCGGAGGTGACGGCACAGGCGATCGACGACAAGACGGTCACGCTCTCGCTCGATACGCCGGTGAGTGGGTTCGTCGCCGCGGCGACCCAGCCGCTGCTGCCGTCGCATCTGCTGGCCGACATCCCGTTCGCCGACCTCGCGAGCAGCGACTTTGCCCGTATGCCCGTGGGTACCGGACCATTCGCCCTGTCGGAGCTGGACGACCGGCATGCCGTGCTGACCGCGGTGGGTTCGCCGAGTGTCGTGCTGCCGCCCGATGAGGCCGCGACCGTATCGCCATCGATCGATTCGCTGGCCACGCCCGTGCCCAGGCCGTCGGACGTGCGGCCGCTTCCGTATCTGCAGCAGATCGAGCTGGACTTCTACCCTGACGACGCGGCAGCTGCCGACGCCTTCCGCACCGGCCAGGTGGATGCCGTGTCGGGGCTAGGCCCTGAGGCGACCGCGACATTCGCGGGCACTCCCGGCATCGAGCGGATCAGCTACCCCACGACCACGCTGGCCACCGTCCTGCTGAGCCTTCGGCCCGACCATCCGGAGCTCAGCGACGTCCGGACCCGGCAGGCCCTGCTGGCTGCCATCGACCGCGAGGCGCTGATCACGGACGTCATGGGCGGTGACGCTCGCCGCGCGGACGCCCTGGTGCCGCCTGGCTGGTGGGCGTACGACGCGGCTTCGGTCAAGCCGGTCCAGTTCGATCTCAAGAAGGCCGCGACGCTGCTCAAGGCGGCGTCCTGGACGAAGGTTAACGGCAAGTGGCGCGCGCCTGGCGCGAAGACCCCGTACCAGATCGAACTGCTGAGCGTTCCCGCCGATGCCAACCCGGGGCTGGCCGCGGCCGCCGCGTTCGTGCGCGACGCGTGGACCGCGCTCGGGATGCAGGTCGACCTGGTGCAGCTGCCCGCCAGCGACCTCGCCAGTCGGCTCAGGGACGGTGCGTTCACCGCCTCGGTGCTGGACATCACGCTGGGTCTCGAGCCGGACCTGTATCCGCTGCTCGCATCGACGCAGGTGCTCGCGACCGGGAGCAATCTGAGCGGCTACCAGGACCCCAGGCTGGACGCGCTGCTCGAGGCTGCCCGGTCACCGGGCACCCGCGACGTTCGCGCCGCCGCCTGGAAGGCGTTGCTGGCCGGCCTGAGCGATCGGCTGCCCATGCTGCCCCTCGCCTGGCTGGACGATGTCGTGCTCGAACGGGGCCTCGAGGGGGCCACACCGCGGCTGATCACGGGGCCGGGCGACCGATTCTGGGATGTGCTAGCATGGCGCCTCGCTGCGGACCGGTGAGCCTTCGGGCGCCCCGATCCACGCGCGGGATCCATGCCGAGGTGGCGGAATTGGTAGACGCGCTAGCTTCAGGAGCTAGTGTCCGCAAGGGCGTATGGGTTCAAATCCCTTCCTCGGTACCACGGCCCTCTCGTGTGGATCTCGGCCGGCCGGCGTAGCACTCGGGCCCAGGTGGCGGAATTGGTATACGCGTACGTTTGAGGGGCGTATGAGGCAACTCATCCGGGTTCAAGTCCCGGCCTGGGCACCACCCTCCTGATCATCAACGGGCGGCCGATGGCCGCCCGTCGCCGTTCACGGTGCATCCCTCGCACCGATCCATCACGGGCGGTTAGCTCAGTTGGTCAGAGCGCCTCGCTTACACCGAGGATGTCGGAGGTTCGAGTCCTCCACCGCCCACCAATCCACCGGGAGCGGGCTCGCCGTTGTCGCGGGTCGCCGCCCGCAAAGCCAGGCCGCCGACCGTCAGGGCGCTCGCTCCGCGGCAACCCGACGGGGGTATGCTGGGTCGACCGCGCGCGCGGCGTCGAGCGGCCGGTTCGAGGAGACCGAATGGACGGCACCATCATCGTCATCATCCTGATCGCGATCGTCGTGATCGTGGGCCTGTTCGTGGTCGGCCTGTACAACGGCCTGGTCACGCGCCGGAACCGAATCGACGAGGCGTTCGGCCAGATCGACGTCCAGCTCAAGCGTCGCCATGACCTGATCCCGAATCTCGTCGAGGCCGTGAAGGGCTACATGGGGTTTGAGAAGGACGTCCTGACCAAGGTCACCGAGGCTCGCGCGAACGCCGTTGCCGCGGGCGCCAAGGGACCCACCGAGCAGGCAGCCGCGGAGAACGCGCTCACCGGCACCCTGCGCTCGCTGTTCGCGGTCGTCGAGAACTACCCGGAGCTGAAAGCCAACCAGAACGTCATGCAGCTCCAGGAGCAGCTGACCACGACCGAGAACCAGATCAGCTTCTCCCGCCAGCACTACAACGCGACCGTGCTGGACTTCAACAACTCGATCCAGACCTTCCCGGCCGTGCTGATCGCGGGCACGTTCGGCTTCACCAAGCGCGACTTCTTCGACGCCGAGCCCGAGGCCGAGCAGGTCCCGAACGTCGACCTGAGCCTCAGCTGACGGTCACCGGCGCGGGGTGACCATGATGGGCACCGGCGCCACCCCGGTCGCCTGACCGCGGGCGCCCGTCGCCGACCCCCGACCGCTGACCTCGACCCATGGCTACCTTCTACGATCAGATCGGGCAGAACCGGCGCAACTCGGTGCTGCTCGCCCTCGCCGTCATCGTCCTGCTTGGCGCGCTCGGCCTGTTCATCGGCTGGGCGGTGACCGGCGATCCTGCCTACGCCCTGCCCTCGACCGGGATCGCGATCGCCGTGGGGCTGGTGGCGTCGTTGCTCTCGTACTACCTCGGTGACTCGCTCGTCCTGGCCTCGTCAGGGGCCAAGGAGGTCACCGAGCAATCGCAGCCCCAGCTGATCAACGTGGTCCGCGAGATGGCGATCGCCGCCAATGTGCCCATGCCCCGCGTCTACCTGATCGACGATACGGCGCCCAACGCCTTCGCCACTGGTCGCGACCCGCAGCACGCGTCGGTCGCGATCACGATCGGCTTGCTCCAGAAGCTGGATCGCGAGGAGCTGCAGGGCGTCATGGCCCACGAGCTGTCGCACGTCCGCAACTACGACATCCGGTTCTCGCTCATGGTGGGGGTGCTGGTCGGCTCGATCGCGCTGATGGCGGACTTCTTCCTGCGGTTCACGTTCTGGGGTGGCGGACGACGCAGCAGCTCGCGCGACCGGGGATCCGGTGGCGGCGGCCTTCAGATCGTGATCTTCGCGATCGCGATCCTGCTCGCGATCATCGCGCCGATCATCGCGCGCCTGGTCCAGCTCGCCGTGAGCCGCCAGCGCGAGTACCTGGCCGACGCGTCCGGGGTCGAGCTGACCCGCAACCCGGTGGGTCTCGAGCGGGCGCTGGCCAAGATCGCGCTCGACACCGAGCCGCTCGAGGCCGCCAACCGGGCCACCCAGCACCTGTACTTCGAGAACCCGATGAAGGGCGTCAGCGACCGCAAGTCGGACCTGTTCTCGACCCATCCGCCGGTGCTCGACCGGATCAATCGGCTGCGAGCATTGGCCGGCTCACCGCCGGTCGCGCAGCCGGCGATGGTGCTCGATCCGCGCGCCCAGGCGACGCTCGGGGGGTCCTGAGAAGGCGCGTCAGAGCGCCAGCGGCCGGTTCCGGCCGTCTTGTCTGCCGTTCCGCGCGCGTGATATCCTCCGCCCCGCCGACGGGCCTCCCGGGAGGGGACCCGGGACCGGGCCGAGATAGCTCAGTTGGTAGAGCACGCGACTGAAAATCGCGGTGTCGCCAGTTCGATTCTGGCTCTCGGCACCAACCTAGCGGTCGGTGCATCGAGCGGAAGTGGCTCAGTTGGTAGAGCATCACCTTGCCAAGGTGAGGGTCGCGGGTTCGAGTCCCGTCTTCCGCTCCATCCTCCCTGCATCCGAGATCGACTTCCGGCACCGCTGCCCCTTCGTCTAGTGGTAGGACAGCGGACTTTGGATCCGTTAGCCGAGGTTCGAATCCTCGAGGGGCAGCCAATCTGATCGATTTCGGCGGCGCGCCGCCGAGCCTGGCGACGTGGCGAAGTGGCCTAACGCGGGGGTCTGCAAAACCCTTATTCATCGGTTCGAATCCGATCGTCGCCTCCACCATCCTCCCGATCAGATGGGCCGTCAACGGTCCCCCGAAGCTTCCGTGAGTACCCGCCGGAGCCCCTTCTTCGATCCCTCCGGCAGCTCGTCGATCCACTCCGGGCGGGGCCCGACGCGGCCCGGAAGGCAGCTTCCGACCCACGCGGTCCCGGCGATCGGACGCGAATCGGTCAAGCCGGATCTGCTCACGCTGAGCGGCGAGAGGGGCGGACCCATCCTGGTGCGGCGGACCGCGAACCTCGTGCGAATGACGATTGCCGCGCGCAGGGGTGCCTTCTCAGCGATTGCGCCTCATCCCGGATTATCAGACGATCGAGCCAAGGCGCCACGGCGCCAGACACGTCACACGGTGAACACCATGGATCACGGAACCGACATTCGGCGCTATGCCCTCACGGCGGGGATCACGGCAGCGTTCAGGACCAGGGTGCAGAAGCGCACCCTCGAAGCCCTCGCCGCTGGGATCGCGGCTCCTCAGGCGGTCGCAAGGCTCGAGCCCCTGCTGAGCAGTCGGTTCGTCGTCCGACGTCCGGTGGTGGAGGCCGGGATCCTCGGCACATTCGGGTTGGAGCACGCCACGCGGGTGAGTGCCGGATAAGCGGCGCCGGAGACTACACGGGGGCGCGGGCGCGGCCAGATTGCCCGGGAGCGGTTCCGGGTGTCCGGGGCCGTCGGCGGGTTCGCGGCAGGTGGCCGACCGCGGAGTGGGCGGCGAGGTCGCGCTCGTGCTGCGCACGGTCCCGGCCCGCGGCTCCTGGTCGCTACGATGGCCACGTCCGGAACATGATCGTGCCGAGGTGGCGGAAGCGGCAGACGCGGCGGTCTTAAACACCGCTGGGGGCAACCCCGTGCGAGTTCGAACCTCGCCCTCGGCACCACGATTGGCACCCTGACGGGGCACGGATGAAGACGTCGAGATTGCGGATGGCGATGCCCGACCGCGGCGCTCGCGAAGTCTTGTCATCCCAGTGCATCACCGCCTCGCGCATCTCCCGCGCTCGGGAGGCTACGCTGTCCAGCCCCCTCCGCGTCAGCGGCGACGTGTCGCCGGTCGCTTCGCAGTACCGCTGTGGGCCCTCTGTCGCAAGGTGAGGCGAAACGACGGCTTGAGTCGCGCCATCCACGGAACGCAGCCCATCAAGGGAGGCAACGGCTTCCTGGGTGCGTTTGGCGCTCCGCGGTGCCGCTGACGAGCCCGTTCGGTATCGTCGCTCGTCATCGCAAGTCCTCTGCGCTGGTCACGAGGGCTGACCGCCCAGCGGAGCCAAGCCGAGCGTGGGCAGCGCCGTCTAGGCTCGCCACGCGCCCCGGTTCCGCACCGCGCCTGACCGATCGGCAGGGCCAGCGGGCGAACCGGGCGCCGGCCGGCACATGTCGCCCGACCGCCACCGCGACCAGCGCTTGGTCAGCGGAAGAGGACGAGGAGGCGTCGGGACCCGGCCGGCCGGTCACGCACCCCCCGTAGACCCCATCGCCTTCGCGCGCTACCACCACGCCATCAGAGCTCACGATCTCGAGCGTTGGCACGAAGCGCGCCTGGAGGCCCGGCGGGAACAGGACGTTGCGTCGCCCGCCGGTTTCGCTCACCAGCCACGCGACTCGCGCGTCGCTCGGGTCGCCCGTCAGATGGAAGCCCTCGAGGCCGATTCCCGCACAGACATTACTGAAGGCCACCTCCTCCACGGTTGGCAGGTCATAGAGCGTGACGCCTGGCGTTGGCATCGGCAAGGGCGACAGCACGCTGGGCGATGGTGGTGGCGAAGCCGAGGGTGAAGGCGAAGGGAACTGAGTACTCGGCGTTGGCGATGGCGCGGGCGACGGCGACTCGACACCAACCGATGGAGAGGGTTGTGGAGCGCACGCGGCAACCGTGAACGCTGTCAGCCAGACCAGGAGCCGTCGCGGCTTCACGATGGTAGGACGTACCGGGGCCGTCCTCTGTTCCTCGCCTGGCGAGCGGAGAAGTGTCCTTCATAAGGCGCGCGCAAGCGGCGCCAGCGATCCTGATCAGAGCCTGCTGTTGTGCACGATCGCAGGGGCGCTGTTGGCGCAAGCGAACGGATCGAGCGTGATTGTCGGGTTCTTCGCCGGTCTCCTGCTTGGCCCGTTGGGACTGCTACTGGTGCTCATCCAGGGGAAGACGGAGCCCGTCGCGTGGAGCCAGCGGTTGGCCTGGCCTGGTTCATCGACGGCCCAATGCACCGCGCACCTTCACCCGCGAATGACCGCGTCCGGCTGAGCGTGGAGCTTCGTACGCCCGGGTCGGGTCCTCCGAACGTAAGCGGGCATCGGCGGACGCGACGGACCGAACCTAGACACCGCTGGGGGCAACCCCGTGCGAGTTCGAACCTCGCCCTCGGCACCACGCCTGCCCGAACGATCGCGGCGGTACGTCGGCATGCTCGGCCGGGTGAGACGGCATCGACCGCGCGGCGATCCGCACCGGACGGCGCCGGAACGCCGGCCCGCCTGTGAAGCAGGATGGCGCCGGGGACGCGAACGCACCCTGCAGCGGGCGTGCGGTCCGTGCGCCGGCCGGTACCTCCGGGCCATGGCGCGCCCGATCGCCGAGGCAGATCACTGTGGTGATGCGATTCGTGACGCCCCGCTCACTCGACGACGCTGCTTGGCGCACCGGCGAATCCGTGCCCGGCGTGGCCCACTTCTACGGCTCGGCCGGCGATTACGACGGCCGGTCGAAATGCTGGACCGACGTGTCGGCCGACGGGACCCGCCAGGCCACCGAGGACGACAGGCTGTGTCCCGACTGCGAGTGCTGGTACTGGCAGCGCATGTTCGTCGGGTCGCCGCGATGGAAGGCGAGCTCGGACGAGCTGCAGTCAAGAGACCTTGACCCCGACGTCCTTCAGTCCGCCTAGTCGCAGCGCGGGCTCGGATGCCACAAGCCCGGATCGACGCGCCGTCGCTCAGCGACGGCGCCCGAACAGCCCCCGGCGCTCCCTGGGTGGAGGATCGCCAGTCGCATCCGTGGTCGCAGCGACCGGCCCGAGCACGATCTCGGCCAGATCCCGAAGCCGGTCGGCGGCCCTCGAGCGCGGCGCGCCGCGGATCACCGGGTTCCCTTCGTTGACCGCCTTCAGGTAGACGATCGGGTCATACGGCAGGTCAGCGGTGATTGGTGCGCCGAGCGCAGCCTCGATGTCGTTGCGCTTCAGGAGATCTCGCGCGAAGGCGTTGTTCAGAACGAACAGGGTCGTGGCGCCCATCGCGCCCGTCTCCGACAGCTGGTCGAGCAGGAGGTGGACGGCGTTCAGCGCCGGGATCTCGGGCAGCACCGGGACGATAACGGTATCGGCTCGCCCGAACAGCGCCAGCATCCGGTCGTCGAGCAGCGCTCCGGCGTCGATGACGACGATCTCGAAGCCTTCATGAGCTCGCTCGATGATCAGCTCCAGCTGTTCGGCGCCGATCAGCGCGGAGTAGCCGGGGGTGGGCGGGGCGGCGAGCAGCTGCAGTCCGCTCGGATGATGGACCGTGTAGGTGCGGAACAGCTCGGCCTCATGGAGGGCGGCGTCATCGCGAACGAGCTCCAGCAGCGTCTGGTTCGGCTGGAGATTGAGGTGGGACGCCACCTGCCCGAAGGCGAGATCGAGGTCGATCAGTAGCACGGCGCTCGGTTTGCGCTCGGCGGCCAGCATCGCGAGGTTGGTGGCGATGGTCGTGGTCCCGACCCCGCCCTTGGGGCTGAACACCACGATCACGCGCCGCCCCTGTCCGTCCCCGATCGACTGCGAGGTGACAGGGCCGACGGCGCGGGTGCGCTGGGCTCGAAGCGAGAGGGCCTCGATCCGGGCCTCGAGCTCGGCCAGGTCGAAGGGCTTCGTGATGACATCGTCGGCGCCGGACTCGAGCAACCTGATCCGTTCCTCGACGTCGTCGGCCTGGGCAACGGCGAGGATGGGCACCACGCGCGTGGTCTCGTTGCTGCGCAGGCTGGCGATGACGTCGCCGACCTTGATCGCGGACGGGAGCCGGTCAACGATGACCAGGCTGTGACCCGCCGCGGAGGCGACGATATCGCCGGGGCTCGCCACCACCGTGACCCCGTGACCCGATTTGGTCAGCGAGGCCGTCAGCGCGTCGGCAGCGGCGCGGTCGTTGGACAGGACGAGGATCGAGAGCTGCACGGGTTCCCCGGACGTGGGCGGATGCCCTTCGATGCATGGCCCGATGGCCGGATCACGTCGCGAAGGATACACGGGGAGCCTGCGTCGGCCAGTCTCGACCTGGCGAGGCCGCCCCCCGGGCTCGGTGGGTGAGCCGGCCGAAGGCCGCAGGTCTCGTCGGCGCGCTGGCCAGTCAGCGTCCGCGCGGCGCGGACCCGGGCCCGTGCTATCCTTCCGCGGTCCTTTCGGCTCCGCGACGGGCTTCCAGTCAGCGGGGCAGATCCCATTGGAAGGAGATAGCACATCGTGCGCCGCTACGAACTGATGCTCGTGCTCCGGCCGGACGCGCCGGACGAGCGAGCCTCCGCGGTCATCGACCGCACCACCCGCTACGTGGTCGGCGAGGGTGGTCAGATCATCAAGGTCGCGCCCTGGGGCCGCCGCCGCCTGGCCTATCCGATCGAGCGGTACCGTGAGGGGTCGTATCACATCATCGTGTTCGAGTCCCCCGCGGAAGCGATCGCCGAGGTCGAGCGCAGCCTCCAGATCACCGAGGACGTGCTGCGATACCTGGTGGTCCGGACGTTCCGGCCGGCCCGGCCCCGCCGTGACGCCGCGAGTGCCGGCGAGACCGACGAGGGCTCCGACATCCCGCCCGGCGAGGACGATGAGGAGCAGGAGACGGTCGAGCGGATCGACGAGTCCGAGAGTGAAGCCGCGCCGGCGGCGATCGACTGAGGAGAGCCGGCGATGGCGTCGTTCTCGAAGGCAATGATCATCGGCAACCTCGGGCGCGATCCCGAGATGCGCTACACGCCCAACGGCAGGCCCGTGACCGAGTTCAGCGTCGCGGTCAACCAGAGCACCAAGAACCAGCAGACCGGCGAGTGGGTGGAGGCGACCGACTGGTTCCGGATCACCGTGTGGGGCGATCGCGCCGAGCGAACGGCCGAGCAGCTCCGCAAGGGGAACCGCGTGTTCGTGGAGGGACGCTTCCGCACTCGCGAGTACGAAACCCGGGATGGCCAGAAGCGGATCTCGCTCGAGATCACCGCCGACAACGTGGTGAGCCTCGAGGCCCGTCAGCGCGACGAGGAAGGGTCGTTCAGCGCCCCGTCCGGGGGGCTCAGCGGCGGTTCGGGTGGTGGCGGGGAAGCAGTGAAGCCTGCCCGCAGCGCTGCTGCCGACGACGACCTCGACGACCTTCCGTTCTGAGACAGCCACAAGCGGCGTGACGCCGCTTCGGCGGGCGTTCCCCGCCGCCAGCCAGGAGACCTGATCCATGCCGCCCAAGTCGAAGAAGCGCGACGACTACTACCGCGATCGACGCCGCCGGAAGGTGTGCTCGTTCTGCGCCGACAAGACGGTTGCCATCGACTACAAGGAGGTCAACCGCCTCCGTCGCTACCTGTCCGAGCGAGCCAAGATCGAGCCTCGCCGCAAGACCGGGACGTGTGCCGCCCACCAGCGGGAGCTGGCCGTCGCTCTCAAGCGAGCCCGTCACGTGGCACTGCTCCCGTACGCTCCGCAGCACCTGCGCCCCTGACGCCGCGAGCCGATGGCTTGCGGTAGCGACGGCTCCGGATCCGGCCCGCCGGGGATCGGGCCGCCTTCGCCTGAGCCGGGCTCGTGACCGCCGGTGTCGTGCTGCTCGCGGGTGGATTCGCCGCGGGCCTGTTCGGGTCGCTCCTGGGTCTCGGCGGCGGCATCCTGATCGTGCCGCTGCTCACGCTCGGCTTCGGCGTGCCCCTGCGCGGGGCGGTCGCCGTGTCGCTGGTGTCGGTGATCGTCACCTCGAGCGCGGGCGCCGGGGTCTACCTCCAGCGCCACGTCGCGAACCTGCGCCTGGGGATGGTGCTCGAGCTGTTCACCGCGAGCGGGGCGCTGATCGGCGGGCTGGTCGCGTTCATGCTGCCCGTGCAGGCGCTCGAGGGGCTGTTCGCAGCCCTGATGGCATGGGTCGCGATCTCGATGATCCACCGTCGCGACCCCCCGCGGCCGGCGTCCGCGGTCCCGGTGCCGCTCCCCGCCGACGGTGATGAGCCTCCGCTCCCGGACGCTGCTGTGCCCGAGGTTTCGGCTGAAACGCGCGCAGACGTGGCCCGGCCGTCGTTCACCGACCGCCTGGGCGGGGACGGGTACCGGGTTCGGCACCTGCCCGTCGGGATGGCGGGCTCCGTCGGGGCGGGTGTCGTCTCGGCGCTGCTGGGCGTCGGCGGCGGGATCATCAAGGTCCCGCTGATGCACCTGGTGCTGGGCGTTCCGCTCCGGGTCGCGACGGCGACCAGCAACATGATGATCGGTGTCACGGCGACGTCCTCGGCGGTGATCTACCTGCTGCGCGACGAGATCGACCCGTTCGTCGCGGGGCCGACAGCGGTGGGCGTGTTCCTGGGTGCATCGCTGGGATCGCGGATCGCCCATCGGATCGACGTCCGCGTGCTGCGCTGGCTGTTCGTGCTGATGCTCGTCTACACGGCGATCGAGATGAGCCGCAAGGCGCTCGGCCTGTGAGCGGGGGAGGCGGAGCCGTCGGCCGCACCGGGCCGCGCCTGGACGCGGCCGCGATCGAGTCGATCATCGCCCGCCTGCTGGTGGTCGGAACCTACCTGGCCATGGCGTTCATCCTGGTGGGCGTGCTCGGCATGCTCGCCGGGTCGATCGACCCGATGAACCATGGCACGCCGCCTCCGTTCGACCTGACCCGCGTCCCGGGCGACGTCATCGCACGGCGGGCCGAAGGCTTCCTGTGGCTGGGCATCGGGACCGTGATCGCGCTTCCGATCGGCCGTGTGGTCGTGGCCGGCGTCGGGTTCCTCGCCACCCAGGACCGCCGTCTCGCGCTGGTGTCGCTGGCCGTGCTGCTGGTGGTGACCGTGTCGATCCTGGCCGCGCTGGGGCTGGGTGGCTGATGGACCTCCTCGTGCTGGCCCTGGCGTTCCTCGTCATCCTGCTCGGCGCCGAGCTGTTTACGAACGGGATCGAATGGTTCGGGCGGAAGCTGGAGCTTGCCCAGGGCGCGGTTGGGTCGGTCCTCGCCGCCGTCGGGACGGCTCTGCCCGAGACGATGATCCCGATCATCGCGATCGCCTTCGGTGGCCGCGGTGCCGCGACCGACGCGGTCGGCATCGGCGCGATCCTGGGGGCGCCGTTCATGCTCGCGACGCTCGCCATGTTTGTAACCGGGATCGGGGTGATCGCGTTCCGGGCCCGCCGGCCCTCCGGTGTCCGGATGGTCGTCGATACGGTCGTGCTGGTCCACGACATCCGCTACTTCGTGGTCGGCTACACGGTCGCGATCGGCGCCGCCTTCCTGCCGCCCGAGCTCGGTGCCGTGCGCTTCGCGGTGGCCGCCTTCCTGATCGCGATGTACGTGTGGTACGTCAAGGGCCACCTGGACGCGGAAGCCGAGGAGGGCGAGGACCTGACCCCGCTCCGGTTCGGCCGGCTCGATCCCGCGTACGACAACGGCGACCCGGTGCCCCGGCTCCGGGTCGTCAATGTCCAGGTGCTCGTGGCCCTCGGGTGCATCGTCGGTGGGGCCTACCTGTTCGTGGGCGCGGTCGACCGGCTCGCGGAGTCGGCCGGGGTGAGCGAGCTGCTCCTCGCCTTGGTGATCGCGCCCATCGCGACGGAGCTACCGGAGAAGTTCAACTCGCTGATCTGGGTCCGCCAGGGCAAGGACACCCTGGCGATGGGCAATATCACCGGGGCGATGGTGTTCCAGTCGGCGATCCCGACCGTCGTGGCGCTGCTGCTGGCCGGGGACTCCTGGCGCGTCACCGCTGACTCCGGTCTGGCGTTCGCGTCGGCCGGGATCGCCTTCCTGTCGGTTGCCGCGGTGTTTCTGCCGATGTGGCGCCGGGCGCGGCTCGACGGGCGCTCGCTGCTGGTCGGCGGCCTGTTGTACCTGACCTACCTGGCGCTGGTGCTGCTCGCGGTCGTCGGGGCGCTGCCGATCGGCTGACGGCGCGGGTGCTGGCGGCCCCGGCGTGGCTTTGAGGCACGCCGATCGCGGGACCGGGACTCCTCGGGAGAGGTCGGGAGAAGAGGGTCGCGTGCTAGACTCGGGCCCCCAACGAGGCACCCCGCGGCCACGCCGCACGCGACCTGGAGCCGATCCGATGCTCACCCAGCCGTCCGCCTCCGCGACGCCCGATGCGGCGTCCGGCCAGCCCCGCTCCCTGGATGATCTGATCGCCTATTTCGAGGGCGACTGGGTCGCGCTCAAGGATGCCCGGGTGAGCATCATGACCCACGCGTTCATGTACGGGACGGCGACCTTCGAGGGGATCCGTGGGTACTGGAATGCCGACGAGGGCCGCCTTTACGCCCCGTTCGTGCGCGCTCACGTCGAGCGGATCCGCAACTCCGCCAAGATCCTGCTCATGGATCCCGTCCCGTCCGCTGAAGAGCTGGTGGCGATCATCACCGAGACCGTCCGTCGGAACCACTTCACCGAGGACGTATACATCCGGCCCTCGTTCTACAAGAGCACCCGCGCGATCGGCGTGCGGCTTCACCATCTCGACCACCAGCTGTACGTGATCGCGGTGCCGTTCGGGAACTACATCGACATCGAGAAGGGCGTGCGCCTCCAGACGTCCTCGTGGCGTCGCAACGCAGACGAGGCGCTTCCTGCGCGCGGCAAGATCGTCGGCGGCTACGTGAACATGGCCTTCCAGAAGTCCGAGGCGGAGCTCAACGGGTTCGACGAGGCCCTCGTGCTCGCGCCCGACGGCCACGTATCCGAGGCCTCGGCCGCAAACCTGTTCATCGTCCGCGACCGGACCCTCATCACGCCGCCCTTGTCGGACGACATCCTCGAGGGCGTGACTCGCAAGGCCGTCATCCAGTTGGCCGCGGACGCCGGGCTCGACGTCGATGTCCGCTCGATCGACCGCTCGGAGCTGTACGTGTGCGATGAAGCATTCCTGTGCGGCACCGGGGTCCAGGTGAGCCCGGTGATCGAGGTCGACCACCGGCCGGTCGGCACCGGAGCGATCGGCCCGATCTCGCACCTGATCAGCGAGCGGTACTTCGCCGCCGTGCGTGGCAACCTGCCCGAGTACCGGAGCTGGCTGACACCCATCGAAGGCTAGCGGCCGGCGCCCGGTTGCCAGGGAGGGGCCTCAACACGCCCTGGCTGCGCCTCGCGGGCTCCGAACGGCGCTGGGTCAGGCGGGTTTCCGGCAGCCTCAGTTGATGACCGGGACGCTCAGGTCCGGGGCGTCCTTGCCCAGCGTGATCACCATGTCTACGGGCTTGCTCGGGTCGGCTGCCGTCGTGACCGTCACCTTGTACAGGTCCTCGAGGTACTTGACCGTCTGGGGCATGTCGGCCTCGGCGCCGTTGTAGGCCACGATCGAGGTGTGAGCCTGGGTTGGCGCCTTCTGGTTGGGGGCTGACGCATCGAGGCCGTCGTAGGCGAGGTAGTCCGCGTTGTCGGTCGCGAGGTTCGAGCGCCCGGACGCGTTGAGGACCCAGACCCGCGCTTGCTCGGAGCCCAGCCGATCGCGGAGGTCGAGCAGATCGGAGCTGGTCGAGAAGGCCTGCTTGACCGCCTTGCGGATCCGGCTCACGTTGGGCTCGATCACGTACAGGCCGTTCTTGTAGCCCTCGGTGGCGTAGTAGCTCGGTGAGAACACGTACGAGCGGATGTTCTTGGTGTCCACCCTGTCAGCCAGCGACAGCAGCTTGGGCACCAGGCTGACCGGGATGTCGGTGTTGACCGATCCCTTCATGTCCCCGACCAGCTGGTCCAGGTTGGCGAGGACCGCCCGCGGGTTGATCTCGGCCTTGAGCGACGTGATGACCCGCTGCTGGCGCCGTCCCCGGTCGAAATCGCCACCCGCAGCGCGATGGCGAGAACGGGCGTAGATCAGCGCCTGGGCGCCGCTCATGTGCTGCGGTCCGGCCGGGATGTAGATCCTGGTGACGACCCCGCCACCGACCGGGTAGTCGCTCTCGGCGACCGGGATCTGGACGTTGATCTGGACGCCGCCCAGGGTGTCGACGGCATGCCGGAAGCCCGAGAAGTTGACCTCCACGTAGTAGGGGATGTCGATCCCGTACAGCTCGCCCAGGATCGCCTTGAGCGCGGCGAACCCTCGGGCGCCCGTGGTCTTTCCCGGCCACAGATCGGTGCGCACGCGGTTCTCCGCGTACCAGGAGTTGATCTTGCCGCCATAGATGCTGCCCCAGGCCCGGTACGCGTTGGCGGGCACCGGGACGTCCACCGTGTCGCGCGGGATCTGGAACATCGCGACCTGATTGGACTGCGGATCGATCGAGACCACGATCAGGGTGTCGGTGTTGAAGAACGCCTGCGAGCCGCGCTGGTCGACCCCGACCAGCAGGATGTTGAGCTTGCCCTTGCCGTCCCAGGGCGGCAACGTGGGCGCCAGGGTCCCGGAACCACCCGGGATGGGCGTCGGTACCACGTCGGTCGATGCCGACGGCGCCTCGCTGGGCCCTGCCGACGCGCTCTCGTCCGGCGAGGCACCGGGCGACGGAGACTCGTCGGGCTGGTCGCAGCTCGGATCGGCGTCCGGGGTGAACACGCAGCCCACGAGGTCGAGCGCCAGCACGTTGTAGCGGGCCACGGCCACGTGACCGCCGGCCATCACCAGGATCACCGCCAGGAGCCCCGCGATCGAGAGCGGGCCCAGCGGCAGGCGCGCTCGACCCAGCCGGCCGTCCCCCGACGCGTCGACCGCGTTGAGGAACCGGGCAACCTGCCAGGCGTCGATCGCCGCCACGATCCGGTAGACGAGGACGATCAGGTTGACCACGAGCAGCGCCCGCAGCACGTCAGCCTGGATCACGAAGCCCAGCAGGTCGTACTTGTCGATGCGCAGCACGATCCCGGCCAGGAGCGCCAGCGTGAGCAGCGGCAGCGCAGCGAAGGCCAGCGCCCGCCCGAACGCGCCAGCGTATGCATGACCGAGCCCGGGGAACAGGAGAGACAGGAACGCCGCCGCGAAGGGCGAACGCGAGCGCGGTCCGCGCTGGGGTGACGACATCGCGCGGAATGATACGCCGGGCCGGGGATTCGACACCGGCCGGCGGGACGGCGGGCGGCAGGTCGCGGTGGTGGCGCCCCAGGCGAGGCCGGAACCCGATGACAGCGCCGGTCGGCCACGGTGCCCCGGGGCTCATTGCCGATAGACTGGTGGCCCGCCGCGGGCGCCGGGCCCGAGGCGCGCGTCCGGCGACCCACCCGAGGCCCGATGTTCCGACCCGTCAGCACCCGACCAGACTTCGTCGCCCAGGAGCATGCGCTCCTGCGCGAATGGGCCGAGCGTCGCACCTTCGCCCGACTGCGCGCCCAGAACGATGGTGGACCCCGCTGGAGCTTCCTCGACGGCCCGATCACGGCCAACAACCCGATGGGCGTCCACCACGCCTGGGGTCGCACGTACAAGGACCTGTACCAGCGGTTCCACGCCATGCTCGGCGAGGACCAGCGGTTCCAGAACGGGTTCGACTGCCAGGGCCTGTGGGTCGAGGTCAACGTCGAGCGCGATCTCGGCTTCACCTCCAAGCGCGACATCGAGGCGTTCGGGATCGCGCCGTTCGTGAGCCTGTGCAAGCAGCGGGTGCTCACGTTCGCGGCCCGCCAGACGGAGCAGAGCATCCGGCTCGGCTACTGGATGGACTGGAACGAGCCGTCGGAGCTGTTGCGCCTCCGGGAGCTGCTGGCCGCGGACCCGTCCCAGCAGGCCACGATCGACGGCCCCGAAGGGCCCGTCACCGATTCCGTCGAGATGTTGGTCGGCCGGTTGGGGATGCCCGGTCTCGGGGGCAGCTACTTCACGTTCAGCAACGAGAACAACGACCTCATCTGGGGGTTCCTCGCCGAGTGTCACCGGCGCGGCTGGATCTACCGCGGCCACGACACGATGCCGTGGTGCCCGCGCTGCGGCACCGGGCTGTCCCAGATGGAGATGAACGAGGGCTACCAGGACCGCGAGGACCCGGGCCTGACCGTTCGGTTCCCGCTGGTCGATCGGCCGGGCGAGGCGCTGCTGGTCTGGACGACGACGCCCTGGACCCTGGCCGCGAACGTCGCGGCGGCGGTCGGCCCCAGCTTGAGCTACGTGAAGGTTCGCCAGGGCGACGACGAGTTCTGGCTGGCCAAGGGAACGCTCAGGCAGGCGCTTCGCGGACCGTTCCAGGTGCTCGAGGAGGTACCGGGCTCGGTGCTGGAGGGTTGGCGCTACACGGGGCCCTTCGACGACCTGCCGGCGATCCGCGACGCGTTCGGCGCCGTCGGCTACGAGCACCGCGTGCTGCCCTGGGACGAGGTGGGCGAGGACGAGGGCACGGGGATCGTGCACATCGCGCCCGGATGCGGAGCCGAGGACTACCAGCTGGGCACGAAGCTCGGCCTCCCGATCGTTGGTCCGATCGACGAGGACGGCCGTTACTACGAGGGGTTCGGGTGGCTGTCGGGCCGCGAAGCACCCGCGATCACCGAGGCCATCATCGACGACCTCGAGCAGCGCTGCTTCTTCTACCACCTCGAGGCGTACGGCCACCGCTATCCGCACTGCTGGCGCTGCGGCACCCCGCTGCTGTTCCGGCTCGTCGACGAGTGGTACATCAGCATGGGCGAGGTCTACGACAAGCCTCGCTCCGCGCTCACCCCGGCCGAGGCCGACGCCAGCCTGCGCTACCAGATCATGGAGGTCGTCGATCAGATCCGGTGGATCCCGGGCTTCGGCTACGAGCGGGAGCTGGACTGGCTGCTCAACATGCGCGACTGGATGATCTCCAAGAAGCGCTACTACGGCCTCGCACTTCCCATCTACGACTGTCGCGAGTGTGGGACCTTCGACGTCGTCGGCGGGCGCGAGGAGCTGCGGCAGCGGGCGATCGAGGGCTGGGAGGCGTTCGAGGGCCATACGCCACACCGGCCGTTCGTCGACGCGGTCAGGATCGCCTGCCCGTCGTGCGGCAAGCCGGTGAGCCGGATCGAGGACGTGGGCAACCCGTGGCTGGACGCCGGGATCGTCCCGTTCTCCACCATGCATTTCCGGGAGGACCCCGAGCTCTGGGCGAGGTGGTTCCCGGCCGATTTCATCACGGAGAGCTTCCCGGGCCAGTTCCGCAACTGGTTCTACGCGATGCTCGCGATGTCCACGGTGCTCCGCCGCGAGCCCCCGTTCCGGACGATCTTCGGCTACGCGACGCTGTTCGGTGAGGACGGCCGGCCGATGCACAAGAGCTGGGGCAACGCGATCGAGTTCGACGAGGCCGCCGAGCGGATGGGCGTCGACGTCATGCGCTGGATGTACGCATCGGCCCGACCCGACGACAACATCCTTTTCGGCTGGCACGCGGCCGACGAGGCGCGGCGCGAGCTGCTGGTGCTGTGGAACACGTATGCGTTCTTCGTGACCTACGCCCGGCTCGCCGGCTGGACGCCACGGGCCGGGATCGGCGAGGTCGTGCGCGAACAAGGCCCCGGGCCGGTCCTCGACCGTTGGATCCTGTCGCGTTCCGCGGGACTCGCCGCGGAGGTTGGGGCCCGTCTCGCCGACTACGACGCGCGGACCGCGACTCGCCTCATCGGCACGTTCATCGATGACCTCTCGACCTGGTACCTGCGCCGGTCGCGCGACCGGATGCGCGCCGGTGCCGAAGCGGGTGATCGGGAGGCGGCGTTCGCCACGCTCCACGCCGCGCTGGTCGTGCTGGCGCGGACGATGGCCCCCATCCTCCCGTTCCTCTCGGAGTCGATGTACGGCAACCTGATCGGCACGGTCGTGCCGCAGCTGCCGGACAGCGTCCACCTCACCCGCTGGCCGGCCGAGGACCTGGCCGGGTTCCGCGACCCCTCGCTCGAGGGCGCGATGGCGATGGCGCGCCGGGCGGTCGATCTCGTGCGCACGCTGCGGGGCCAGTCGGGCCTCAAGGTCCGCCAGCCGCTGGCCCGCCTGTGGCTCGCGCTGCCCGGCGGCGACCTGGACGAGCGGGACGCGCTGCTCGAGCTCGTTCGAGCCGAGGCCAACGTCAAGACCGTCGAGCTGATCGGCGACGAGTCCGAGCTGGTCGACCGGGGCGTCAGGGTCCTGCTGCCCAGGGTGGGCAAGCGCCTGGGACCGAAGATCCCGGGTGTCATGGCCGCCGCGCGCGAAGGCCGGTTCGAGATCAGGTCGGATGGATCGGTCGTCCTGGGCGACGTGACGCTGGCGCCCGACGAGGTCGAGATCCAGGCGACGCCGCGGCCCGGCACCGCGGTGGCAAATGACGGCGGGTTGGTGGCCGTGATCGACACCGAGCTCACGCCGGCGCTGCGGGCCGAGGGCGACGCGCGAGAGCTCCAGCGGGGGATCCAGGACCTGCGCAAGGAGGCGGAGCTCGACCTGGACGATCGGATCGAGCTGTGGCTGGACGGGATGGGACCCGAGGTGCTGCCGTTCCTCGATGCGGTTGCCGCGGACACGCTGGCCGACGAGGTCCGATCTGACGCGCCGCCGGACGGCGTCGTGGCGGCGAGCGTGCACCTCGACGGCGGCGACGTGCGGATCGGCCTGCGGCGCGTCGATGAGCGGGCCTGACGAGACGGTGTCGGACGCTGCGCAGGTGAGCGGATCGACGGCCACGGCATGGCGCCGGCCGTCGGCAGCGCGCTGGGTCGTGTTCGTCGCGATCGCGACGGCTGTCGTGATTCTCGATCAGCTCGCGAAGGGCTGGATCGTGAGCCACCTTGCGGTCGGCGAGGGGTTCGACGTGCTCGGCGACTGGATCCGGATCATCCACGGGCGCAACTCGGGGATCCTGTTCGGGATGCTGCCCCAGTCGGCGACCGCGTTTGCGATCGTGTCGATCGTCGTCGCGTTGCTGATCGTCGCCTATCACGCCAAGGCCGGTCGCGGCCTGCTGGTGACGATCGCCCTCGCTCTGCTGCTCGGCGGCGCGCTGGGCAACCTGATCGACCGTCTCCACTACGGCGCCGTGATCGACTTCGTGGACATGGGGATCGGCGCCTGGCGCTTCTACACCTACAACGTGGCCGATGCCGCGATCTCGACCTCGCTCGTGCTGTTGATCGGGATGGCAGTGTTCCCACGACTGGGGGAGCTGGCGGCGGATGGCTGACCCGGACGACGCAATTGCGCAGGACGTCGTCGACGGCGAGCTCGAGCCGGGTGACGAGCTCGAGCCGCGTGACGAGCTCGAGGCTGGCCCGCATGCGGAGGCCGCGGCGCCGTCCGTGGTGCCCGGCCCGCGATGTCTCCAGGTGCCCGAGGGCGAGATCGTCCGGCGCGTCGACCGGTTCGTCGCCGACCGCACGGGGCTGTCGCGCTCATACGTCCAGCGGCTGATCTCGGACGGGCGCCTGGTCGACGACGCGGGTCGCCGGCTGCGTGCGAACAGCGAGGTTCGTGGCGGCAGCGTCACGCTCGAGGTCCCGCCGCCCGAGGTCCCGTACCATCTCGAGCCAGACCCGACGATCGAGGTTCGGGTCGTCTACGAGGACGATGATCTGCTGATCGTCGACAAGCCCGCCGGGCTGGTGGTGCATCCGGCGCCTGGACACTGGCGCGGGACGCTCGTCA
Source organism: uncultured Chloroflexia bacterium (assembly GCA_963713095.1). Classification (GTDB taxonomy): domain Bacteria; phylum Chloroflexota; class Limnocylindria; order Limnocylindrales; family CSP1-4; genus CAIXZV01. Next base: position 684,305 of record CAVQKK010000001.1, on the reverse strand, counting down.
ATGCGCTGCTGGCGCGAGACGACCACTACGGAGGGATCGCGGGCGTTGCCAGACCCGGCATCGTCCACCGGCTCGATCGCGACACGTCGGGCCTGCTGATCGTGGCCCGCAACGATGCAGCCCAGGCCTCGGTGATGGGTCAGCTCAAGGCGCGCCGCGTCCGCAAGACCTACCTCGCGCTGGTCCAGGGGTCGGTGGCCGCGTCCGTGGGCAGGATCGAGGCGCCGATCGGCCGCGACCCCAAGGATCGCAGGCGAATGGCGGTCGTCGCCGACGGTCGGCGTGCCGTCACCGGCTACCGCGTGCGCGAACGGTTCGCGACGTGGACGCTGCTCGAGCTCGATCTCGTGACCGGGCGGACGCATCAGATCCGCGTCCATCTGGCCGCGCTGGGCCATCCGGTGGCGGGCGATGTCGTGTACGGGACCGGCACGGCTCGCCGGGGGCCGGAAGGCCTCGACCGGCTGTTCCTGCATGCCTGGCGGGTGGAGCTGGTCTCCCCATCGTCGGCGCGCCTGGTGCGGGCCGAGGCGCCCCTGCCGACCTCGCTGGAGACCGTGCTCGAGGGCCTTCGGGCCGCGGAGAGCTCCGCCGGGCGGCGTGTGCCGGGTGGCGGGGTGACCCGCGCCGGGGTGCTGCCGTGACCCGCGCCGGGGTGCTGCCGTGACCCGGGTCGGCGAGCTGCTGGGCGCCCCCGGCGCCCAGCTGGTGATCATCAGCGGACCCTCCGGGGTGGGCAAGGACACGATCATCGACGCGCTGCGTGCGAGGCCCCGCGACCCCGACTACCACTACGTCGTCACCTGCACGACGCGCTGCCCGAGGCCCGGCGAGGTGCCCGACGTCTCTTACCAGTTCCTCACTCCCGAGGCGTTTCACGCGCTCAGGGATGCCGGCGAGCTGCTCGAGGCCAACGAGGTCCACGGCAACTGGTACGGGACGCCCCGCCGCGACGTCGCGGAGGCGCTTGCCGCCGGCCACGACGTCATCCTCAAGATCGACGTCCAGGGAGCCCAGGTCGTGAAGGGCCGGGTCCCCGACGCCTTGCTGGTGTTCATCGTCCCGCCCTCGCTCGAGGCGCTGTTTCAGCGGCTGCGGTCGCGAGCCACCGAGTCGGCGGACGAGCTCGAGATCCGGCAGCGCAACGCCGCGATCGAGCTGGCTCGCCAGGGCGACTACGACCGCGTCGTCGTCAACGAGACGGGCGAGATCGAGCGCACGGCGGCCGAGATCGAGGCGATCATCGCCCAGGAGAAGCGGCGCAACAGCGACCGGCGGATCCGGATCACCTGAGCCGGGCCGGCGAGTGGTGCTCCCGACGCTGCCGGTCGCGCCCGGACCGGACGAGAACGGCGGCCGGCTGGTGGAGGTGGCGGTCGATGCCCCGGCCGGCCCCGGGCCGCGGACATACACCTACCTGGTGCCGGCAGCGCTCGGAGTCCTCGAGCCCGGCGAGGCGGTGCTGGTGCCGTTCGGCCGTGGCGGGCGCCAGGCCATCGGGATCGTGGTCGGCCGTGGGCCGGGCGGCGAGGCGACGGCCGGGCTCGCTCCGTCGGGGACGGGCGCCGCTGACAGCATCCCGCTGCGGCCGGTCGCCGCCCGGGTGCGCAGCGACGGCCCACTGCTGCCTCCCCTGGCGCTGGCGTTTGCTGCCGACCTCGCGGGCCGGTACCTCGCCCCGCTCGCGATGGTCATCAGGGCGATGCTGCCCCCCGGCATGCTCGAACGGCTCGAGCTCGTGGTGGAGGTGACGCCGAAAGGCGAGCGTGCGCTGGCCCTCGAACCCGGCGAAGCCGGGCTCACACCGGTCGATCTCGACCTGCTCGACGAGGTAGCGGATCGAGCCCATGCCGTGCGCGACCTGGCCATCCCCGAGGGCCGCGCCAGCCTCCTGCGCCGCCTCCGTGCCCTTGCCGACTCGGGACTGGTCGAGCTCACCTGGACCCTCCTGGCCGCGGCCGCCGGGCCGCGCTACGAGCGGCGGCTGTGGCTCACGCCGGACGGTCGGGTAACGGCCGAGCTGGTGCGGGCAGCCGAGCGCATCGGTGGCCGCCCGCTCGGGCCACGTCAGCGCGCGGCGCTCCTCGAGCTCGCTGCCGCGCCGGATTCCGGGGCTACGGCAGGGATCCCGGCCGCCGAGCTCTCGGAACGGCACGGATCGTCGTCCCTCGCCGGGCTCGTGCGACGTGGCCTCGTCAGGGCGGAGGTCCGCGAGCGACCCCGTCAACCGCTGGCCGGCCGGCCCGCAGGCGTCCGCGGCGCCCGTCCGGCCGGGGCGACCCTGACCGGGCCGCAGGCATCGGCCGTGGACCTGGTGCTCGATGCGATCGCCCGCCACGACCCGACGCCCGTGCTGCTCGATGGGGTGACCGGCGGCGGCAAGACCGCGATCTACGTGGATGCCATCGCGGCGTCGCTGGACACCGGCCGGCCGGCGCTCCTGCTGGTGCCCGAGATCGCGCTGGCGATGCCCATCGTCGACCGCCTGCGCGCCGACCTCCCGGTCCGGATCGCGGTCCTCCACTCGGGGCTCGGTGACGGCGAGCGTGCCGACGAGTGGCGCCGGATCCGGGCGGCCGACGTGGATGTCGTCGTGGGCACGCGCACGGCGCTGCTGGCCCCGCTGGCCGACGTCGGACTGATCGTGGTCGACGAGGAGCACGACGCGGCCTACAAGAGCGACCGCACGCCACGCGTCCAGGCGCGGGACGCGGCCATGGTGCTGGCCGCGCGAGCGGGCGCAGCCGTGGTCCTGGGCAGCGCGACCCCCTCGGTCGAAAGCCTGGGTCGCGCTCGGTCCGGGGCATACCGGCGGGTTGCCCTGCCCAGCCGCCCGGTGGGCACCGAGCCCCACGTCACGGCGGTGGACCTGCGGGCCGAGCTGGCCGCGGGCAACCGTGGCCTGGTGTCGGCGCCGCTCGCCGACGCGCTCGGCGCGCTCGACGCGGCTCACGGCGACCGCGCGATCCTGGTGATCAACCGGCGAGGAACGGCTTCGGTGGTGCTGTGTCGCGACTGCGGCCACGTGCAGGCGTGTCCCGACTGCGACCGGCCGCTGGTCTATCACCAGGCCGGGGCGTCGCTGCGCTGCCATCACTGCGGCCGTGCGTGGCCGCTCGCCAGCCGCTGCCCCGAATGCTCCTCGCCGCGCATCCGGTACCTGGGAGGCGGCACGGAGCGGCTCGAGCGCGAGATGCACGCCCGCTTTCCGGAGCTGCGGGTGGCTCGTCTGGACCGCGACGTCGTCGAACGGCGCGGTGCCGCCGACCGGATCCTCGGCGCATTCGCGGCCGGGAGGCTCGACGTCCTGGTCGGGACCAGCCTGGTGGCCAAGGGCCTCGATGTGCCAGAGGTCACGCTGGTCGGGGTCGTGTCCGCCGACATCGCCCTCAACCTCCCCGACGAGCGAGCGGCGGAGCGGACCTACCAGCTGCTCGCGCAGGCCGTTGGGCGGGCAGGACGGGGTGACCGGGCAGGTCTCGCGTTCATCCAGACCTATCGCCCCGACCACCGCGCCATCAGGGCGGTCGTGAACCGGGATCCGGCGTCGTTCTACGACGAGGAGCTCGCCCTGCGCGAGCGGTTCGGGTCGCCGCCCTTCGGCCGGTTGGTGAAGCTGACCCTGGGCCTGGCCGATCGTGCGGAGGCCGAGCGCGCGGCGGTGCGCATGGCCAATGACCTTCGGGCCCGGGCGGGCTCGGCCGCACCGCCGGTGACGGTTGCAGGCCCGGCCCCTGCCTACGTCGCCCGGCGCGCCGGGCGGTGGCGGTTCAACGTGGTGCTGCGTGGCTCGGATCCCGTCACCCTGCTCGATCCGCCGCCGGGCGCACCGTGGTCCGTGGACGTCGATCCCGAGAGCCTGCTGTAGCCGGGCGCCGCACGGACCGCCACCCCGCCCGGGCGCGTTTGGCCCCCAAGGGCACAATGGGAGGCGACAAGACGACGCCCGAGGCAGCGGGCAAGGAGGCAGCCATGACCGACCAGCAGCCGAACGACACGACGCCGCCGGCGGGTGACTCGCTCGCCGACGAGCCGATCCCGGAGGGAGCACCCGTGGCCGACGGCACCGCCGGCGCGCGGACCAAGGAGTGGCTCGCGCAGCTCGAGAGCATGATCCAGGAGATCACGACGCAGGCCGCTCCGGTGGCCCGCCAGGTGGCGGCCAAGGCCGCCGAGCTGGCGGGCGTGGCCGCGGTGAAGGCTGGTCCGGCGGTGAAGCGGGCCGGCACGGCGACCGCCGAGTACAGCCAGCGGTTCGCCGAGCGGGCCCAATCGGTCGCAGCCGAGCTCAGGGCGTCGGTGCCGGGCTCGACGGAGTCGGGCGAGGAAGGGTCCGGGGACGCGGGGACGGAGGAGCAGACCCCGAGCTCCACGGCCACGGCCGCGACCGCCACGGGTGAGTCGGCGTCCGAGTCACCCGACACGTCCGACGGTGGCGCCGATGCCGGTGGCGTCGATGAGATGACCGGCAAGGCCTGATCGCCTGGCCCCAAGGGGCAGTTCGGCCGCCCGGCCCGGGCCGGGTTGTTCCGTATACTCACCCGACCATGTCAGTCCGGCCCATCGTGCTCCTCGGCGACCCGCGGCTGCGGCTGCGCGGCCAGACGGTCGACAGCTTCGGCAAGTACCTCCACGAGCTGCTCGACGACCTGGCCGCAACGATGCGCGCCGCGCCCGGCGTCGGCCTGGCCGCACCGCAGCTCGGCGAGGCGCAGCGCGCCTGCGTGGTCGAGGTCGAGAGCCGCCTGTACGAGCTGGTCAACCCGAGGATCGTTCGGGCCGACGGTGAGAACCGCGACCTCGAGGGCTGCCTGTCCATTCCCGGCTACGTGGCCTACGTGACGCGCCCGGAGAAGGTCTGGATCGTCGCCCAGAACCGGGTCGGCAAGAAGTTCAAGGTCGCCGGTTCCGGGCTCCTGGGTCGCGCTCTCCAGCACGAGCTCGACCATCTGGACGGCAAGCTGTACATCGACTACCTGGAGTCGATGGATGAGCTGATCCCCGTCGGTCAGGGTGACGAGCGTGACGAGGACCCGTCCGACGCGGACGTCCGTGCGGCCACGAGCGCCCTTGGATGAGCGCTCGCCGGAGGCCCACGGGCGGATGACGGCTCGGCCGGACGCCGTCACGCGGGTCCGGACGGTGTTCCTCGGCAGCGGTGCCTTCGGCCTGCCCGCTCTGCGGCGGCTGGTTGTGCATCCTAGGATCGAGCTCGTCGCCGTTCTGACGGCGCCCGCGAGGCCGGTGGGACGCCGGCAGGTGCTGACGCCGACGCCCATCGGGTCCCTGGCTACGGAGCTCGGGATCGAGCCCCTGCTGACGCCGGCGCGGCTTCGTACGCCCGAGGCCATCAGTGCCGTCATGGCCCTGCAACCCGCGCTCGCCGTGCTCGCCGACTACGGCCAGATCGTCCCGGGTCCGCTGCTCGACCTCCCGCACGGCGCGCTCAACCTCCACCCCTCGGCCCTGCCGCGCTGGCGCGGCGCATCGCCGATCCCGGCCACCATCCTCGCCGGCGACCGGGAGACGGCGGTCACCCTGATGCGCATGGACGCCGGGCTCGACACCGGCCCGATCGTCGCGCACACGCAGGTCCCGCTCGACGGCGATGAGAGCTGTCCCGAGCTCGAGGCCAGGCTTGCCCGGCTCGCGGCCGACCTGCTGGATCGATCGCTCTCGCCCTGGATCGACGGCGAGCTCGAGACGTCGCCGCAGGCGACCGAGGGCGTCTCGATTTCGCGCCCGCTGCAACGCGCCGACGGCCGTCTCGATCCCCATCGCCCGGCTGCAGAGCTGGAGCGGCAGATCCGAGCCTATCTGCCGTGGCCGGGCTCGTTCCTGGAGGTCGATGGCGGGCGGCTCGTGGTGGGCTCGGCGTCGCTGGCCCCCACGCACCCGAGCGACGTTCCCGGGAGGTTGGTCGCGGAGGGGCCGATGCCGGCTCTCGCGACCGTGGACGGACGGCTCGTGCTCGAGGTCGTGACGCCGCGTGGCCGGCGGTCGATGCCGGGGGCCGACTATCTCCGCGGGCGCCGGGCGGCGCTCGCCTGAGGGCGAGGGCTCTGCCCTTGGTGGTCGGCAGCCCACCCATGTCAGAATCGGTGCCGATGACCGAGCCCAAGCCCACCGTGATCCCGTTCCTGGGGCTGCGACCCGCCCCGTCGGCGACGCGTCCCCGCGACGAGCGCCAGGGCATCGCCGGGCTCGACCCGGCGGTTCTGGACGGATGGCTCACCGAGCGCGGCCTGCCCGCATACCGGGCCACCCAGGTGCTTGACGCGGTATGGCGCGGACGTCAGGCCACGTTCGCCGAGGTGCTCACCCTGCCCGCCGAGCTGCGCGTGTCCCTCGACCAGGCGTACCGTTTCGACACCGCCACCGAGCGCGAGGTCCGGGCAACCGACGGTGGCCTCACCGAGAAGGTGCTCCACCGGCTGTCGGACGGGCTGCTGATCGAATCGGTGCTCATGCACTACCCGCCCAGGCCCGGTGCTCGCGAGCGCCATACGCTGTGCATCAGCTCCCAGGCCGGGTGCGCCGTTGGCTGTCCGTTCTGCGCAACCGGTGAGCTGGGCATGGAGCGCGATCTCGAGACGGCCGAGATCGTCGACCAGGTCCGCCATGCGGCGCGGCTGCTGGCAGCCGACGGAAAGCGTCTGACGAACGTCGTGTTCATGGGCATGGGCGAGCCGCTGCTCAACCTCGATCGCGTGCTGGAGGCGATCGCCGCGCTCAACGATCCCAGCCGCCTGGGCCTGGGGGCCCGGCACATCACGATCTCGACCTCCGGCGTGGTGCCCGGGATCCGCCGGCTGACCGCGCTCGGACCGCAGCTCACCCTCGCCGTCAGCCTTCACGCCGCCCGCAACGCGCTGCGCGACGTGCTGGTCCCGCTCAACCGGCGGTGGCCCGTGGAGGAGGTGGTGGCGGCGGCTCGCGAGCACGCACGGGTCACGGGTCGGCGGGTGACCTACGAGATCACCATGATCGAGGGCATCAACGACACCGATGCCGACGCCGCCGCGCTCGCGGACCTGCTGCGGGACGATCACGCCCACGTCAACCTGATCCCGATGAACCAGGTCGCCCACACGCCGTGGACAGGCACGCCGCTGCCCGCCGTCGAGCGATTCGCCGCGCACCTGCTCGAAGCCAGGGTCCAGACCACGATCCGCTACAACCGTGGCACGGAGATCGGTGCCGCCTGCGGACAGCTTGCCGCCGAGCACGCGGGTCAGCCCACGCCGACGGTCGTCCGCCGCCGCCGCGAACGGATCGTCGCAGAGAGCGCGGCGGCGCTCCGGGGCGAGCGCAGCCAGGAACCGGTCCCGGCCGGGGTGGGGGAGCGGTGACCGACATGGATCGGCGCCCGTCGGCTGTCCTGATCGCCGCCAGCATCCTCGACTCGGATCTCGGGGCCCTCGCCGATGAGGTTAGGCGAGCCGAGCAGGCCGGCGCGGACCGCATCCACCTCGACGTCATGGACGGCCATTTCGTGCCCAACATCACCTTCGGCTGGAAGACGATCGAGGCGGTCCGCCGGGTCACGACCCTGCCTTTCGACGCCCACCTGATGATCGCCGAGCCGGGCCGCTGGACCCAGCAGTTCCTCGATGCCGGCTGCGACTCCATCACGTTCCACGTGGAGGTGGCCCCGTCGCAGATCCGGCCGGCGCTGGCGAGGATCCGGGAAGCCGGTCGGTCCGCCGGGCTGTCGGTCAAGCCCGCCACGCCGCTGGCCATGCTCGATCCCTACCGCGACCTGCTGGACATCGTGCTGGTCATGACGGTGGAGCCCGGCTTCGGCGGCCAGTCGTTCATGGACGACGTCGCCCGGGCCAAGCTCGGCCCGGCGCGCGAGTGGCTGGCTCCTGGCGGCGCATGCGAGGTCCAGGTCGACGGCGGTGGTCGGGGCGAGACCGCGGAGATCATCGGCCGGGGCGGCACCGACGTGATCGTTGCCGGGTCGGCGCTCTACCGCGCTGACGACATGGCCCGCGAGGTGGACCGGATCCGGGCGATCGCGAATGCGGCCCGGGCCGCGTCGCCCGTTCCGTAGCGGGAGCGGCCGTGCGCGCCCTCCTCCAGCGCGTGACCCGGGCCGAGGTCAGGGTCGATGACGCGCCCGTCGGTGCGATCGGCCCCGGGCTGCTGGTGCTGCTGGGCGTGGGCAACGACGATGACGCGGCGACGGCCGACTCGCTGGCGCGCCGGATCTGCGAGCTGCGGATCTTCGAGGACGAGGCAGGGAAGAGCAACCGTTCCCTGCTCGACGTCGGGGGAGCGGCGCTCGTGGTCAGCCAGTTCACGCTGTATGCGGACACGCGCCGCGGGAGACGCCCGGGGTTCACGGCCGCCGCGCCGCCCGACGTAGCCCGGGCGCTGTGGCGGCGCGTGGCGACGGAGATCCAGGCGCGGGGCGTCCGGGTCGCCGTGGGCGAGTTCGGGGCGGAGATGGCGGTGGAGCTCGTCAACGACGGCCCGTTCACCATCTGGCTCGACACGGAGGACCGCTGAAACACCCTCGGAGGGCGGATGGGCACCATCCCCCAGGCCCCGCCGGGCTCGCACGCCGCCGCTACCCCGGACATGACGAAGCCGGTCGCTTCGACCGCGACCGGCTTCCGAGGCGAACCGGGGGCGGGCTCCTTCGGAGCCGCCCGGTCCCGTGGGTCAGCGAGCCTTCTTGATCAGGGTGCGACGGCAGCGCGTGCAGGCGAGGACCTTGGTCTGGGTCCCGTTGCTCACGAGCGTCGTGGCCTGGAGGTTCGGCTGGTAGCGGCGGTGGGCACGGACGCGGTTCATCCCAGAGGACTGGGGGTTGAACCCACCCATCGATGCCTTGCCGCAGATGGCGCAGCTGCGAGCCATGGTCTGCTTGAATCCCTTGAATGTGAACGGAGATGGACACGCGCGGACGCTGGTCCGGCGCAAACGGGATGGTATCGTAGCACAGCCCTCCGGCACGCCCGATCGACCCGTCTGGCAGCGGCCACCAGACGCGCGGCCCAGGGCGCCGTGGAGCCAGTGACGAGTAGCCCAGGCCACGAGGAGGACGTCGCCCGCGTGACCGCCGATCCCATCCCCGGTCGATCCCTCGTCACCCGGCGGGCGATCCGGGACCTGGTCCGTACCGCCACGCTGTCGGTGTACGGGGTGTCCGGGTTCGCCGGTGGCGGCCCCGTGGGCCGGCTCCTCGAGCGCCTGGGCCTGGCGCACCCGGGCCTGCATCTGGACGTGGGCGAGCAGCTGTCCGTCGACCTCCAGCTCACGGTCGCGTATGGTCTGCCGATCGCCGAGGTCGCGCGTCAGGTCGAGTCGGCGGTTCGCTACACGATGGCGCACGCCCTCCAGCGCGAACCCGATCGGGTCTCGATCCGGATCGGCCGTCTCCGTCATGAGCACGGTATCGCTCCGGCGCCGGTCGCCGGTGGCAACGGCGAGCCCGGGCCGACCGAGCTCGCCGACAGTGGGACGGATGTCGCCTGATGCCCCGCCGCTCGTGTGATGGCGCCGGGCTGCTGACGGCGTTTCGGAGCGCGGTGGCGGCCCTCGAGGCGAACGTCGACGAGATCAATGCGCTCAACGTGTTCCCGGTCCCCGACGGCGATACCGGCACCAACATGCTGGCCACCGTCCGGGCGGCGCTCGACGAGGCTGACAAGGTGGGCCCCGACGCCGACGCGGAGCGGGTCGCCCAGGCCATCAGCTTCGGGGCGCTCATGGGCGCCCGCGGCAACTCGGGGGTCATCGCCAGCCAGATTCTGGCCGGCATGGCCCACGGGCTGGCGGGCAAGCGCCGGTTCACGGGCCTCGACCTGGCGCACGCGCTCGATGCCGGCACGAAGATGGCCTACAAGGCGGTGGCCAAGCCGGTCGAGGGCACCATCCTGACGGTCGTGCGCGAGGCGTCGGCTGCTGCCGTCGCCGCCGCCGAGCGCGACAACAACGTCGAGGCCGTGCTGGCTGCGACCGTCGATGCGGCGGAGCGATCGGTGGCCAGGACGCCCTCGCTGCTCCCGATCCTGAAGGAGGCACACGTCGTCGATTCCGGCGGCCAGGGCCTGTTCCGCCTGTTCCAGGGTGCGCTCGCGCTGGCGCGGGGCGCGCCGGCGGTGGACCCGGGGCCGGCGGCGGTGGTGGTCGGAGAGCCGGCGCCGCACGCACATGCCGCTGCCCCGGGCACGGAGGAGGGCCTGTTCGGCTACGAGACCGTGTACCTGGTCCGAGCGCGAACGGGCCAGCCGCTCGACGTGGACGCCATCCAGGCGCATCTCGAGTCGATCGGCGACGCGGTGCTGGTCGCGGGCGACGTCGCGCTGGCCAAGGTCCACGTCCACAGCGCCCGGCCTGACGCGGTGATCTCGTACGGCCTGTCGGTCGGGACGCTGTCCCGGATCACGATCGAGAACCTCGACAACCAGGCGCATGACGTGCGCGAGGCGAAGGCGGTCGCCTTCGTCGGCGGCCTCGTCGCCGGCGCCGGGCACCATGCGACCGGCGACGCCGATCCGCTGCCGCCGGACGGATCGTCGGTGGGTGGCGCTCGAACGCCTGCCGGCGTTCAGGTGGCGGCCGCAGTCGACATGCACGAGGGGGCGGAGGCAGCCAATTCCGACCCGGCCACGCGGCTGCCGCTGGGGGTCGTTGCGGTCGCACCGTCCAGGGGCCTGGCCGCGGTGCTGATCGACATGGCCGCCGCATTCCGCGAGTACGGTGCCTTCCGCGTTGTGCACGGCGGTCAGGGAGCCAACCCCTCTACCGGCGAGCTGCTCGAGGCGGTGCAGGCCACCCAGGCCGACGAGCTGCTGATCCTGCCCAACAACCCCAACGTCGTCCTGGCCGCACGCCAGGTGGCCTCGATGACCGAGCGACCGGTCTACGTCGTGCCGACCCGCAACGTTGCCGAGGGTGTCGCGGCCCTGATCGAGCTCGACCCGACCTGTGACGGCCGGACCAACGCCGCGGCCATGACCGAGGCCAGCCGGGCCGTCCAGACGATGCAGGTGACCGAGGCAGTGCGTGACGCGACGGTGTCAGGCCGCAAGGTGAAGAAGGGGCAGACGATCGTGCTCGACCCGGACGACGGCCTGCTCGCTGCGGATGGCGATCCTCAACGCGCCGTGCTCGCCGGCATGACGCGGCTCGATCCGGGCTACTGCCTGATGACCATCTACTACGGGGACGCCGCGACCCTCGACGAGGCCGAGACGCTGGCGCTCAGGGTGCGCGAGACGCGGCCCGGCGTGGACGTCGAGGTGGTGTACGGCGGGCAGCCGCACTATCGGTATCTCGTGTCGGCCGAGTGAGCATCCCGTCCGGGTGAGCGGCGGCGAGCGGCGGTCCTCCACACGGCAGCCGCGGGGCGGTCGCGCGCTTCGCCCCCGTGCTGCCACCCCGGTCACCACCGATCCCGTCGAGCGGCTGGACCTGCCGCTCGGCCTGTCCGGCCTGTCGGCCTCGGGTGTGCTGCGGCGTGCCGGGCATCGCCTGGGCCTGGTCACGGTCCGCGATCTGCTGTTCCATCTGCCACGCCGCTACGACGACCTGCGCGAGCTGCGCCGGCTCGCAGATCTGCAGCCGGTGGCGGACGGCACCGTGGTGTCGGCGCGCGTCCGGGTCACCGACATCCGGGTCCAGCAGACGTGGCGTCGGCGGGTGCAGGTGACGACCGCGTTCCTGGCCGACGACTCCGGGACGGCCGAGGCGACCTGGTTCGGCCGGCGGTTCATCGAGCGCCGGGTGCGGGCGGGCGACGAGTTGATCGTGTCCGGCCGGCTGAAGCATCGTGGCTTCGGCCTCGTGTTCGACGATCCCGAGTTCCAGCGCTCGGACGCCGCCTCGCTGCTCCATGTCGGCCGGATCGTCCCGGTGTACCGGCTCACGCGAGGCCTCACCGCGGCCCGGCTTCGCCAGGCGATGCGGGAGGCGCTGGATCGGGCCGGGCACGCGTATCCCGAGTACCTGCCCGACGCGATCCGTAGCGACGAGGGCCTCACGCCTATCCCGGAAGCGCTGGAGGCGGTGCACTACCCGGTCACCTTCGATGCGCGCGATGCCGCGCTCCGGCGGCTGGCGTTCGACGAGCTGCTCGCCCTCCAGCTGGGGATGGTCGCCCGACGGCGGGCGCGCGGGCGAGCCCGGACCGAGCCGATCCCGGCAGGGGATGCGGACGATCGCAGGATCCGGGCCGCCCTGGTCACCTCCCTGTCGCGAACGGTGGGCAGGACGGTGACCCTGACCGACGACCAGGACACGGCGATCGGCGAGATCCGCGCGGACCTGGGGCGGTCGGTCCCCATGCTCAGGCTCGTGCAGGGGGACGTCGGCTCGGGAAAGACCGCGGTCGCCGCATGGGCGCTCGCGGTCGCCGCGCTCGACGGACGCCAGGCCGCCCTGCTGGCGCCCACCGACCTCCTCGCGCGCCAGCACCTCGCGACGGTCGCCGGGCTGCTCGAGGATCTCGGGTTGCCGGTCACGCTGCTCACCGGATCGCTGCCTGCGGAGGCCCGGCGCAAGGCGATCGAGGCGATCGGATCGGGCCAGGCGGCGATCGTGGTTGGAACCCACGCCCTGCTCCAGGAGACGCTCACGTTCGCGGACCTCGCGCTGGCGGTCGTCGACGAGCAGCATCGGTTCGGCGTGGAGCAGCGCGGCGCGCTCGAGGCGAAGGCGACCCGCGGCGCCCCGCACGTCCTGCTCATGACCGCCACGCCCATCCCGCGGACGCTGGGCCAGGTGCTGTACGCGGACCTCGACGTGTCCACGCTCCATGGCGTCCCGGCCGGCCGGCTGCCGGTACGGACCGGGATCCGCCGGCCGGCGGAGCTCGACGGCACCTGGCAGCGGGTCAGACAGGAGGCCACCGGGGGCCACCGGACGTTTGTCGTGGTCCCCCGGATCGGGCCGGCGGTGGACGAGCCGGGCAGGGGAGACCGGAGGGAGGACGGGGACAACGGGGAGACCGGCCGGTTGTTCGAGGATGAGGAGCTGACCGACGAGGATGTCGAGGTGACGTGGGCGGCGGCCGCCGAGGCGGAGTTCGATCGCTTGACCCGGCTGCTGGCCCCGCTCCGGGTTGGCCTGGTCCACGGTCGGCTCAAGCCCGCCGACCGCGATGCCGAGATGGCCCGCTTCCGGGACGGCGATCTCGACGTTCTGGTCGGCACGACCGTGGTCGAGGTCGGCGTCGACGTGCCGGACGCGACGCTGATGGTGGTCGAGGGTGCCGAGCGTTTCGGGCTGGCCCAGCTCCACCAGCTGCGTGGCCGGGTCGGCCGCGGGAGCGCGCCATCCTTCTGCGTGCTGGCAAGCGATGCTGCCGAGGGCACCACCGAGCACGAGCGGCTGCGGGCGGTGGCGGCCACCACGGACGGCTTCGCCCTCGCCGAGCGGGACTTCGAGCTTCGCCGCGAGGGCGACGTGCTGGGTCTTGCCCAGAGCGGCCTCCCGCGGCTGCGCGTCGCGACGCTCGCGAATGCGGAGCATCGCGAGCTGGCCGCGCGTGCCCGCGCGCACGCCGAGCTGCTGGTGGGCGAGGATGGGCAGCTGCCGCCGGATCGGCCGGCGCTCGTCGCCGAGCTCGAGCATGGCTGGCTGGCGCGCGTGTTCGCCGGCGACCCGGCGAGCGCGGCGTAGGTCGAGGCCGGGGCAGCGCGGCAGGGACGGAGGCGATCATGGCCGACGCCGGGCGGGTGATCGCCGGCAGCGCGAAGGGGGTTCGGCTCGCCGCGCCCGGAGCGGGCACCCGGCCCTTGACCGACCGGGTCAAGCAGACCCTGTTCGGAATCCTCGCCCCGGGGCTCGAGGGCTCGATCGTGCTCGACCTGTTCGCCGGCAGCGGCGCCGGCGGCATCGAGGCGCTCTCGCGCGGCGCCGTCGGCGCGGTGTTCGTGGAGCGGGACGCGGGTGCCTGCCGGGTCATCGCCGCCAACCTGGCACGGGCGGGGATCGGATCGCTCGGCCGCGTGGTCCGCGCGGATGCCATCGCGTGGCTCGCCGCAGAGCCGGCGGCGGGTGCCGACGCCGGACCATTCGATCTCGTGCTCATCGACCCCCCGTACGACGCCACGGATGCGCTGCTGCGGTCACTCGAGCTGGTGGGACACCGGGTTCGGCCCGGCGGCCGCGTCGTGGCCAAGCACTTCTGGCGACGATCCCCGCCGGCCGAGGTCGGGCTGCTAGCATCGGACCGCCAACGGCGGTTCGGCGAGACCTCTCTCACCTTCTACCGGCGCCCCCGGGCGCCATCGGATGAGCCGGGCGAGGGCGACCATCCCGCCGAGACCAGCCAAGCGGCCGTGTCCGGCCAGTCTGCGGAGGAGGGGCTCGAGCGGTGAACGTCGCGGTCTATCCGGGCTCGTTCGATCCGATCACGAACGGTCACATCGACGTCGTGCGAAGGGCGGCCCGCGTGTTCGACCGGGTGGTGGTTGCGGTCCTGGGCAACCCGCGCAAGTCCCCGCTGCTCGATGTCGATACCAGGGTCGCGATCGTCGTCGCATCCGTCGCGGCCGACACCGGGCTGTCCGAACGGGTCGAGGTGCGCACGTTCGACGGGCTCACGGTCGAGTTCTGCCGCACCGTCGGTGCGGGCTTCCTGGTTCGCGGGCTGCGGGCGATCGCCGACTTCGAAGCGGAGCTCCAGCTTGCCCACAACAACCACCAGCTGGCGCCCGAGGTGGACACCGTGTTCTTCATGACCTCGCTCGAGCACTCCTACATCAGCTCGAGCCTGGTCAAGGAGATCGCCCTGTTCGGGGGGGACGTGTCCGACATGGTGCCGTCGCCGGCAGTTCCCGCGATGCGCGATGCGATGCGAAGGCGGTCCGGCTAGGCTCCCGTCGCGTGCCATAATCCGGGGTACGCCCCGCCGGGACGACGAGCCGCACGGGAGGCCGTCCTCTGGACATCATCTTCCTCGTCGAGCGACTGGAATCGCTGATCGCGAACGGCAAGCCGCTGCCGCTGACGCGCAACGCGATCATCGACCGGGACGCCGCGCTGAACCTGATCGACGAGTTGCGCGTCGCCGTGCCGGAAGAGGTCCGGGCCGCCAAGCGGATCAACTCCGAGGGCGAGCGGATCATCGAGAAGGCCCAGGAGGAGGCCGAGCGCATCGTCGCGCGCGCCCAGGAGCAGGCGGCGTTCCTGATCGAGGAGCGCGGACTGACCGAGGCGGCCGAGGACGAGGGCCGGCGGATCATCGCGGTCGCCGAGGGGGAAGCGGCGGCCGTTCGGCGTGGCTCCGACGACTACGCCGCGGGTGTGCTGACATCGCTCGAGGAGGAGGTCACCCGAACCCTCCATAGCATCGAGCGAGGGATCGCGATGCTCGACGAGCGCCGCGGCGTTCCGGTGGCCGAGGGCGACGGGGCCGAGGACCAGGACAGGTACTCGCGACCGCCCGAGGGTGAGCTCGAGGAGCTGGCGGAGGGCGCGTCGCCCGCACGGCGATGATGCCGCCCGACCGGCGCGGCGTCTCGGGCCGGATGCATCCCGTCGACCAGCACGGCGATCCGCTCACGTTCGCCCTGTCGGGGTTCCTGGCCGAGCCACCGGGGAGCGTCCGCGACTACGACGTGGAGGGCGTCGAGATCGCACCCTTCGACGGGGTGCGCGTGGCAGAGCCCGTCGCCGGCACCGTCCACCTGTCCCGCACCAACCGGGGGATCGTGGTTGATGCCCGGCTCACCACCGCGGTGGCAGGTGAATGCGTCCGGTGCCTCCGCCCGGTCGTGACACCGGTGGACCTGCGGGTCTCGGAGGAGGTGCTGCCCGCGATCGATCTTGGGACCGGGCTGCCGGTGCCGCACGAGGCGGGCGAGGATCCGGAGGCGCCCCGCCTGACCGATCATCACGAGCTGGAGCTGCGCCCGCTGGTGCGAGAGGCGATCAGCCTCGAAGAGCCGATTGCGCCGCTGTGCGAGCCAGGCTGTCCTGGCCTGTGCCCCGAGTGCGGAGCCCGGATGGACGCCGGCCACGGGCACGGCGAGGCGCCGATCGACCCGCGTCTGGAGGCGCTGCGCGCGTTCCGGTTCGACGAGGACGCCGAGAGCGAGTAGACTCCCCGCTCGGCCCCACGCCTTGCGCCCGCGCTTCGACACGCCCGCGCCGCAGGTGCCGCATCAGAGCAACGCAGCGTCGCGCCGGGACGTGCCCGGGACGCGTTCCGAAGGAGCTGGAGAACGACATGGGTGTGCCGAAGCGGAAGGTCGCTCACGCCCGGCAGATGGAACGGCGGAGCCACCTCGCCCTCACCCTGCCGAAGCTCGTGGAGTGCCCGCATTGCCACGAGCCGAAGCTGCCGCACCGGGTCTGCCCCGCCTGCGGCTGGTACAAGGGCCGGCAGGCGATCGAGCTCAAGCCCGCCGGGACGTCGTCCGGGCCCGAGGAGTCCGCGTAACCGCGACCGGCTCGTGAGCGCGAACGAGAGCCCTTCGACCAGCTCCGAGACCCCGGCGCCCGCCGAATCATCCGGCCTGGCGGAGGACCTCCAGGACGGAACGGCAGGCGTCCGCGTGGCGGTGGACGCCATGGGCGGCGACCACGGCGAGATCGAGGTCGTGCCCGGGTCGCTGGCCTACGCGCGGTCGCATCCCGAGGACACCGTGCTCCTCGTCGGAGACGAGGCCACGATCGGGCCGCTGGCGGCTCCGTTGCCCACGAACGTGCGGATCGTCCATGCGCCCGAGCTGATCGGGATGGACGAGCATCCGGCCCGGGCGCTGGTCCGCAAGCGCCGGAGCTCGATCGTCGTCGCGACCGAGCTCGTGAAGGCCGGCGAGGCCGACGCGGTGGTGACGGCCGGTCACACCGGCGCGGGGATGGCCGCCGCCAAGCTGATCCTGGGCAGTCTGCCGGGCATCGACCGGCCGGCGCTCGCGGTCCAGATGGTCAGCGCCGGGCGCCCGTTTGTGCTGCTCGACATCGGCGCCAACCCCGACTCCACAGCCGAGAACCTGGCCCAGTACGCGCGGATGGGCGCCATCTTCAGCGAGCGGGTGCTGGGCGTTGCTCGACCCCGCGTCGCGCTCCTGTCCATCGGCGAGGAGAAGGGCAAGGGCGACACCCGGATCCAGCGTGCCACCGAGCTGCTGGACGAGACGGACCTCCATTTCATCGGCAACGTCGAGGGCAAGGACCTCACGCGCCAGATGGCTGACGTGGTCGTATGCGACGCGGTGCTGGGCAACGTCGTGATCAAGTTCTTCGAAGGGCTGTCGAGCTTCATCTTCGACCAGTTCCGCATCGAGTTCCGGCGGTCGCTGCGGGGCCGGCTCGCGTACCTCCTGCTGCGACCCGGGATCGCCCGGATCCGGGACGTGTTCGACTACGAGGTCGTGGGCGGCTCACCGCTGCTCGGCGTCCGGGGTACCGTGATCATCACGCACGGCCGGGCACGCCGGCGAATGATCGAGCACGCTGTACGCGTCGGCGCCACCGCGGCTCGTGAGCACGTCGATCAGCGGATCGCAGACGCGCTGGGCATCGGACCGTACGACGATACGGACATCACGGCCGCGCCGGCCGTGATCTCGGAGGCGATGCCGTGATGCCCACCCTCTCCGTCGGGTCCGGGGTGATCCGGGACACGGTGCGCCTGGCCGCGCTTGAGGTACCCGGCGTGCTGCGCGTGGGTCGAGGCGGATCTCGTTTGCGCGGTGCGCTGGCCGGGTCGCCGATCCGGGTCCGTATCCGCGACGGCCGGGTTCACGTGACCGTATGGCTGGTGGCGCGGCCGCGGCAGCAGCTGGTGCCGCTCGCCTCGCAGGTGCGCGACGCGGTCGGGGCCGCGGTCGTGCGACTGCTGGGCCTCGAGCTCGGCGGGGTGACGGTCCTGGTCGATGGCGTCGGGGCCTGACGCCCCGGGCGCCGGTCGACCGCACCGAGGCGACCCCGCGGCCGGCGGCGGCCGGCCCGTCGACGCACGTGCCAGGAGCCGCCGGGAGGGCCGGCGGCTGGCCCTGGTGAGCGTGTTCGAGGCCGAGTTCGGCCAGCGGACCGCGAACGCAATCCTCGAGCGGCACCTGGCGCTGGAGGGGAGCGAGGTGTCTGCCGACCTGGCTCGTGAGATCGTGGCCAAGGTCCGCGCTCACCGCGACGCTCTCGATGCGAAGATCGGCCAGCTGGCGCCTCAATACCCGGTCGTGCAGCTGGCCCGAATGGACCGCGCACTGCTGCGTTGCGGCCTGTGCGAGATGCTACACTCGCCCGCAACGCCGGCCCGGGTGGCGATCGCCGAGTGGGTCGAGCTCGCACGGATCTACTCCGGTGAACCCATGCGACGGCTCATGAACGGCGTGCTCGGGCGAGTTGCCCGCGACAAGGACGCAACCCGTTAGGGATCCGGTACCTGGAGGAGTCAGTGGCCAGCACGTACGAGCGGCTCAAGAAGATCGTCATCGAGCAGCTTGGAGTGGATGAGGCCGAGGTCACGCCCGAGGCCTCGTTCGTCGACGACCTCAACGCGGACTCTCTTGACCTTGTCGAGCTGATCATGAGCCTCGAAGAGGAGTTCGGAACCGAGATCTCCGACGAGGACGCGGAGAAGATCCGGACCGTGCAGGACGCCGTCGACTATATCGACGAGCACTCGTCCTAGCCCCGTCGACACCAGGGGTGCGATGCACCCGGCCGATGCCCTGATCGAACGCCTCGGGTTGCCGGTCGGCGACCGGTCCCTGCTGGGACAGGCCGTCGTCCACAGCAGCTGGCTCCACGAGCACCCGGATGCCGCTCCCGGCCACAACGAGCGCCTTGAGCTGCTGGGTGATGCCGTCGTCAACCTGGCCGTGTCGGAGGCGCTGTTCCGGCGCCATCCGGGCGATGACGAGGGTGTGCTGTCCGCGCGACGAGCGGCGATCGTGAGCACCTCGGGTCTCGCCCGGCTGGCCAGCCGTCTCGACCTCGGATCGTTCCTGCTGCTGGGCGAGGGTGAGGCGCAGCGCGGCGGCAGGGTGCGCCCTTCGCTGCTCGCGTCGGCCTTCGAGGCCGTCGCCGGAGCCATCTACCTGGACCTCGGCTGGGAGGCGGCGTCGAGCTGGATCCGCCACCAGGCCGAGGAGGAGATTGCCGCGGACCTTGCGATCGCCAGCCTCAAGAGCCCCAAGAGCCGCCTCCAGGAGCATACGCAGCGGACGACGGGCGACCGGCCCGTGTACCACCTCATCGAGGCGGTGGGTCCGGATCATGAGAAACGGTTCCGGATCGAGGTCGAGGTCGATGGGCGCGTCCTCGGCGTCGGCGAGGGATCGTCCCGGCGGACGGCCGAGACGTCGGCGGCCGCCCAGGCAATGGAGGCGCTCCAAAGCATGCGGCGCTCGTCACTGGCGACCACCAGGAAGCCCGATCCGGTCGAGGCGCGAGCGGAGCCAGCCGGGGCCAGCGACGCCGGGTGACCGCTCCGGCTCGCCTGCTCGGCCTCCGTGTCCAGGGCTTCAAGTCGTTCGCGGAGCGCACCCTGGTCGAGTTCGGCCCCGGCATCAGCGCTGTCGTGGGCCCCAACGGCTCGGGGAAGTCGAACCTCGCGGACTCGCTCCGCTGGGCACTCGGGGAGCAAGGCCGCTCGCTGCGGATCCGGCGCAGCGAGGACGTGATCTGGGCCGGCTCGGAGCGACGGGCCGCACAGGGGATGGCGGACGTGACCATCGTCCTCGACAACGCGGACGCCCTGCTGCCGGTCGAGTACTCGGTCGTGGAGCTCGGCCGCCGCCTTTACCGCTCGGGCGAGAACGACTACCTCCTCAACCGGCAGCGGGTCCGGCTTCGCGATCTCGTGGACCTGCTGGACGCCGCGAACCTTGCCGAGAACGCGTTCCTGTTCATCGGTCAGGGCATGGTCGATCAGGCGCTCGCTCTCCGGCCCGAGGAGCGACGTCCGCTGTTCGAGGAGGTCGCCGGCGTTCGGCGTCATGAGCGCCGCCGCCGGCGGGCCGAGGCGCAGCTCGCCGAGGCGGAGATCAACCTGGCTCGCGTCGACGACATCCTGGCCGAGCTCCGGCCCCAGGCCAGGCGCCTTGGCCAGCTGGCGGAGCAGCAGGCCACCCGGGTCACGGCGGGGGAGGAGCTCGCCGCGGCTCTGATCGCCGCGGCCCACGGCCGATGGCACGACGCGTCGGGTCGGGCTCGTGAGGTGGAGGCGCGCCTGGCCGCGCAGCGCGAGGAGACGGCCCGCGCCCTGGCGGAGCTCGAGGTGGCTGAATCCGCCGTGGGTGAGATCGCGGGTTCGATGGCCGCGCGCGCGAAGCAGGAGCGAGCGCTGCGAGCGCACCACGAGGCCGCGCGCGCGGAGGTGACGGCCCTCGGCCTGCGTGAGGCGCGCTCGGAGGCCGAGCTGGCCGCCGTGGCCCGGGATCGGGAGCGGCTTGCCGGCGATCAGGCGGCCCGTGAGGCCGAGCTCGCCGCACAACGCCGGATCCTTGCCGAGGGCGTTCCGGAGCGCGACGTGGCACTCGAATCCGCACGCGACGCGGCCGATCGGGCGCTGGCGGAGGCGCTGGGCGAGCTCGGTTCGCTGCGCGCTGCGAGCAGGGCTCGGGGTGACGAGCTCGCCGCCCTGCGCCGGGCGGAGGCCGCCCGGGCCGCCGAGACGGAGACCGCCCGCCGGCAGCTGGCGGACGTGGAGCGGCGAGCCATCGATCTTCGCCGCCGGGTCGACGAGGCAGATGAGCGGCGGTCCCGGCTGGAGGCCTCGCTCACGGTCGTGCGTCAGCAGGTGGCGACCGCGCGCGAGGCTGATGTCGCGGCCGTGGCGTCGCGCGAGGCCGTGCGGACGCGGCTGGATGCTGCAGAGGGAACGCTCCGGGCCGCCGGCGAGCGAGCCGCCCGCGCCGGGTCGGTGCTGGCGGCTGCGCGCGGACGGCTGGAGGCCCTGGAACGGCGCCTGGCGGAGGACCAGGAGCGGGGGATCGCGCGGGCGGCAACGCGGCTGGGCGGACGCCGCGTCGACGAAGGCCTGGCGGTTGACCCGGAGCTGCGGGCAGCCGTCGAGACCGCGCTGGGCGAGCTGTTGCGTGCCTACGTCGTGAACCGGGGATCGGCACCGGCCCTCGACGGCGAGCGGGGCCACCTCGTGGTCAGCGAGCAGCTCGGCGGGGCGGCCCGGATCCCCGGTGGCGGGACCGTTGGCGAGATCCGGCGCCTGGAGGAGGCCCTGGAGGCAGTGGGTGGCGGCCGCCTGGGGACGGCGGTCCGGAGCGACCCGGGTGGTGCCGTGCGAGCCCTCCTCGGTCGGGCAGTCTGGACGCCCGACCTGGCGGCCGCGCTGCGCCTCCAGGGGGTCCTTCCGGCGGGCTGGATCGCTGTGACGGGGGACGGTGGAAGCGTGGTCGATGCGCTCGCCGTCCGCCTCGGACGGGGCGATGCCGTGCTCGAGCGACGAGCGGACGCGGAGCGCCTGACGCGCCAGGTCGAGACCCTCGAGAGCGATGCGCATGGATCCGAGGTCGCCCTGGCCGCTGCGACGGCCGAGGCATCGGCGGCCAGGGCCGGTCTCGAGCAGGCCCGCAGCGCGGAGGCAGCCGCGTCGCATGAGCGACAGCGCGTCGAGGAGATCGAGCGGGCGGCGGGACGGGACCTCGAGGCCGCGGTCCGCGAGGCAGAATGGCTGGCCGCCCAGCTCGCTCGCCAGTCCACGGAGGGGGATCGTGCCCGGGCATCGCTGGCGGCCCTCGAGGCGCCTGCTGCCCCGGGCCCAGCCGGCGGAGATGCGTTCGGTCCGGAGCGCGATGCCCTGGCGGCCTGGGAGCTGCGGGTCGAGGAGCTCCGGACCAGGCGCGACCGGCTCGCGGCCGACGCAGGGTCCGTCGAGGCCACCCGCCGTGAGGCGGAGGCGAGGCGGGCGCGCGCCGAGGCGACCGTCGCCATGCTGGACGCGCGCCGGACCGACGCCGAGCGCGATGCGGTGGCGATGGCAGAGCGCGACCGGGCGGCCCGCGACGAGCAGCAGACGGTCGCCGATGCCCTGGCCGCCGCGAGCACTCGCGAGCAGGCGGCACGCGAGGCGCTTGAGAGCCTGCTCGCCGACGATCGGGCGGAGCGGACCCGCCTGACCGACGCGGAGCGAGCGGCCGTCAGCGCACGGGAACGGCTGCGGGTCGCCGACGAGCGGGCGAGGACGTCGGACGTCGCGGCGATGGAGGCACGGATCGCCCTGGACTCGCTCCGGGAGCAGGTACTGGTCGAGCTGGCCGGCCTGGGCGAGGTCGGCATCCGGCACCTCGCGCACGCATCGGGGATCGATCCGGCGGTGCTCGGCGCCACGGAGGCGACCTCGCCTGGCTCGACCGAGGTTGCCGGCTCGACCGAGGTTGCCAGCACGGACGATGAGGGCGGCTCCACGGACGCGTCGGTGGAGAGCGCGGCCCTCGAGGCGGCCCTGGATGCGCTGGCGCCACGATGGTCATCGCAGGCCCCGCCGACGGAGGCACCGAACTCCGCCCGGCTGGCCGTGCTGCGGCGTCGGTACCACGAGCTCGGAGCGGCGAACCCATTCGCCGTCGACGAGTACCGGGTCGTTCGCGAGCGGCTCGACACGCTCGAGGTCCAGCATCGCGACCTGCACGAGGCGATTGCCCGGACGAGGGCACTGATCGAGGATCTGGACACGCTCATCGCGACCCAGTTCCGGACCACCTTCGCGGCGTTGGAGGTCGCGTTCGACGAGCGGTTCCAGCAGCTGTTCGGTGGCGGCTTCGCCAGGCTGTCGCTGACCGACCCGACCGATCTGGCAGCGACCGGCATCGAGATCACCGCCCGCCCTCCGGGCAAGAAGCCGCAGGCCCTCTCGATGCTGTCGGGCGGCGAGCGGGCGCTGACGGCCGTCGCCCTGCTGTTCGCCATGCTCGAGGTGCGGCCCGCCCCTTTCTGTGTGCTGGACGAGGTCGACGCGGCGCTCGACGAGGCGAACGTCGGACGGTTCACCGAAGCGTTGCGATCGCTGGCCGAGCAGACGCAGTTCATCGTCATCACCCACAACCGTGGCACGATCGAGGTCGCCGACGCGCTGTACGGCGTCACGGTCGGAGACGATTCGGTCAGTCGCGTGATCAGCCTGCGGCTCGATGAGGCGCAGGCCATCGCCGACGACCGTCGGTCCGAGACCCGGGGGGTCTTCTCCGGCGATGCGAGCGGTTGACCGGAGGGCACGTGCGCTTCTTACGTCGCGGCTCGGAGCCGCAGTCACCCGAGGCGGAGCAGGGACCGGGGGCGCCCGATCAGGAGCACGGCATGGATCGCGCGTCTGACGAGGGTCAGGCGCCAGTCCGGACCGATCCCCAGCCCGAGCCGGACGCTCCCGCACCAGAGCCGACCTCTGTCGCGGATTCCGGCCCCGGCGCTGCGCCCGGCGCAGCGTGGGCATGGGGTGCCGACTGGACGCCCGAGCGGGCCGACGCGGCCCGCCGGGAGCGGGAGCAGGCGCAGCTCGTCCTTGGCGTCGAGCGTTCGCGGATCGGCTTCGGGACACGGCTGCTGGGTGCGCTCGGAGCCGGCGGCTCGGTCGACTGGGACGAGATCGAGGAGACCCTGATCGCCGGCGACGTCGGCGCCGAGCTCGCGATGGGCCTCGTCGATCGGGCCCGTCGGCGCCGGGACGTCAGCCCCGAGACCGCCGTCCGCTCAGAGCTCGCGGCGCTCCTGGCTCCGCGTGATGCCGACCAGTGGGAGCCCAGGCCGGCCGTGGATGGCGGCCCCGCGATCGTGCTCGTCGTGGGCGTCAATGGGACCGGCAAGACCACCACCATCGGCAAGCTCGCGGCACGCGAGCGAGCGAGCGGCCGCCGGGTGCTCCTGGCGGCGGCCGACACGTTCCGCGCCGCCGCCATCGACCAGCTTCGCATCTGGGCACAGCGGACCGGTGCCGACATCGTGGCGCATGCACCCAATGCGGACCCCGCCGCGGTGGTGTTCGATGCCCTGGACGCGGCGATCGCACGCGACGTCGACGTTGTCATCGCCGACACCGCCGGACGGCTGCACACGAAGTCAAATCTCATGGACGAGCTGTCAAAGGTGCGGCGCGTCATCGACAAGCGTCTGCCCGGCGCCGCGGCTGAGACGTTCTTCGTCCTCGATGCCACGACCGGCCAGAACGGCCTGGCGCAGGCGAAGGCATTCCACGAGGCGGTCGGGCTGACAGGCGTGGTCCTGACCAAGCTGGACTCGACGTCCAAGGGCGGCATCGTGTTCGCGATCGAACAGGCGCTGCAGGTGCCCGTTCGGTTCGTGGGGGTGGGTGAGCAGGCGGATGATCTGCTGCCGTTCGATCCGGAGGCGTTCGTCGCCGCCCTGCTGGACTGAGACCCCGGCTCGTCCTGGGGTGCGAAGCCATCCGCGGGTCGCCCGCGCCGGGACCCGGCCGGGACCCGGCGGGACCAATGTCTGGGGGCGTGGCCGAAGGGCATGACGTACACTCCGTGCCCTCAGGTGTCGCCAGAACCCGCGCACCACCCGCCCGGCTTCGCCGCGCGGCCTGATCTCATCCGACAGCAAGGGTCGCCGTCCGCGCATGTTCGACAGCCTCAGCGATCGCCTCCGCCGAACGCTCGGTGCGCTTACCGGTCGTGGGCGCGTGTCCGAGGCGGACGTGGACGCCGCCATGCGCGAGGTGCGGCTGGCGTTGCTGGAGGCCGACGTCAACTTCAAGGTCGTCAAGGAGTTCGTCGCGCGCGTCCGCGAGCGGGCGGTCGGCGCGGAGGTCCTGGACAGCCTCACGGCCGGTCAGCAGGTGGTCAAGATCGTCAACGAGGAGCTGACGGCGCTGCTCTCGACCGGCGATCGCACCTTCCACCTCGTCGGCAGTCCGGCAGTGGTGGTGCTGGTCGGGCTCCAGGGTTCGGGCAAGACCACGTCCGCGGCGAAGCTCGCCAAGCACGTCGTCAAGCTGGGGCGCCAGCCGATGCTCGTCGCCGCCGATCCGTACCGGCCGGCTGCGGTCGACCAGCTCGAGACCCTCGGGCGTCAGCTCGGTATCCCGGTCCATCGATCGCCGGTCGGGACGCCGACGGTGGACATCGCGCGAGGCGGGATCGAGGCCGCGAAGCGTACCGGGCGCGACGTCGTGATCATCGACACCGCCGGACGGCTGACGATCGACGACGCCCTGATGGACGAGATCCGTGCCGTGGCCGCGGCCGTCAAGCCGGTCGAGACGCTGCTGGTGGTCGATGCGATGACCGGTCAGGAGGCGGTGACCGTCGCCCAGGGGTTTGCCGCTGCCGTGCCCGTGTCAGGGCTGATCCTGACCAAGATCGACGGCGATGCGCGTGGCGGGGCGGCGCTGTCGATCGGGGCGGTCACGGGGATCCCGGTGAAGTTCCTCGGGACCGGCGAGAAGACCGACGCCATCGAGGTGTTCCACCCCGATCGGCTGGCGGGCCGGATCCTGGGCATGGGCGACATCCTCAGCCTCGTGGAACGGGCGCAGGAGGCATTCGACGAGCAGCAGGCGGCGAAGCTCGAGGAGAAGGTCCGCAAGGCGTCGTTCACGCTCGAGGACATGCTCGACTCGATGCGCCAGATGCAGAAGATGGGCCCGGTGGGGCAGCTGATGTCGATGATCCCGGGCATGGGTGGCATGGCCAAGGATGCCCAGGCGGCGGTCGATCGTGGTGACCTGCTGCGGGTCGAGGCGATCATCCTGTCGATGACGCCACGCGAGCGGCGCGAGCCCGGTGTTCTCAACGCATCCCGCCGGCGGCGGATCGCAAATGGGTCAGGCACCTCCCTACCGGAGGTCAATCGGCTCGTGAAACAGTTCGGCGAGATGCAGAAACTCATGAAGCAGCTCTCGGGAGGGGGTGGCCGTCGCGCCGCGATGGGCCAGCTCCTCGGACGCCGATAGGGGGCACCCGATGACCGACCAGGATCCGACCCAGCGGTTCGAACCGCCGCCCACCCAGCCATCACCGCCACTCCCTCCGTCGTCGCCGGGCGCCGCGGCTCCGCCGCCTGCCCTGACGCCGGTGACCACGGTGCCGGTGAGCGGCTCGATGGCGTCCCGGCCCGGTGGCAGTCGCCTGAAGTGGCTCGTCGCCCTGGTCATCACGGTCCTCGTGGCTGGCGGTGCCGTGGGCGCGACCGCGCTCCTTACCGGTGATTCGGGCGCCGCCGACGTGCTCGCCTGGACCCCGTCCAACAGCGTCGCCTATGCGGAGCTGCGACTCGACCTCCCGGGCAGCCAGGAGGCGGAGCTCGCCAAGGTTCTGAGCGCCTTCCCCGGCTTCGACGATCAGGCCGCCTTCCCGACCAAGCTCAACGAGGCGCTCGATGAGCTCGTCCACAAGGCGACCAACGGCAAGCAGGGCTATCAGGCCGACATCCTGCCGTGGTTCTCGGGTCAGCTCGCCGTGAGCGTCGGGCCGCTGCCGGCCACGGCCGATGCCGCCTCGGCAAGGGCGCTGCTCCTTGCGGGCGCCAAGGATGCGTCCAGGGCGACGGCCTGGGCCGCGGGGATCCTCCAGCAGAGTGGGGCGACGACCGCCACCCAGACCTACAGCGGCGTGACCATCACGACGGTCACCCCGCCGGCGGACTCCTCCGCTGCGGGGGTCGATGCCGCCGGGACCTACGCGATCGTGGGACCCGTGCTTGCCCTGGGCGATCTCGCTTCGGTCAAGGCCGCCATCGACACCGGCGGCACGAGCGGCCTCGCCACCAACGACCAGTTCAAGACCGCGTCCGCGACCATCTCGGGCGATCGGCTGGGCTTCGTGTATGTCGACCTGGCGGCGATCAGCAAGGGCTTGACGTCGCTGTCCGGCGCGATGGGGACGAGCCTCCAGCTGCCGGCGGTGTTCCAGGACCTGTCCGCGCCATGGGCCGTCGCCGCCCTGCGGGCGCAGGATGGCGCGTTCGTCATCGACACCCGGCAGCCTCACGTCGACAAGGCGGGGACCGCAACGGCCTCCGAGTCGACGCTGCCGTCGGTCCTTCCCCAGAACACGATCGCCCTGGTCGAAGGGCATGACCTGGGGCAGGCCTCGAGCGTCTCAAGACGCTGGCCGCCTCCGAGCCGGCGCTGGCCGACGGCGTCAAGCAGATCGACGACGCGCTCGCGATCGTGGGCGGGTTCCAGGCTGCCGTCGGATGGATGGGCGAAGCCGGGGTCGCCGTCATGCCGAGCGGCAACTCGGTGACCGGCGGCATCCTCATCGCGCCGACCGATCGGGTGGCGGCGGAGCGCCTGCTTACCCAGCTTCGAGGCTTCCTCGCCCTCGCCGGCGGCGGATCGGGGATCACGGTCACGGACGAGACGTACGGCGACGCCACGATCACCACCGTTGATCTCGGGAACCTTGGCAACCTCATGCTCGGGCAGGCCACCGGCGGCGCGCTCGACGGCCTCGGCAGCGGGCTGGGCGACGTGAAGATCGCGTACGCCGTGACCGACCAGGCTGTCGTCCTGGCCGCCGATCCGGGGTTCGTCAAGGCGGTCATCGACGCTCGCGGCGGTCCGTCGCTCGCCACCAATGACCGCTTCTCGGCCGCCCTCGGCAAGGCGGACAGGAGCAACGCCTCGCTGACGTGGCTCGACGTTGCCGCGATCCGGAACCTGATCGAAGGCCAGATCCCGGCCGCCGACCGCACCGACTACGAGACCAACGTCAAGCCGTATCTCGCGCCCCTCGACTCTGTGCTGGGCACGTCCGCGCCGGGCACGGACGTGGATCGCGGCACGTTCATACTCAGCGTGGCCGGCAGCTGAACGTCCGTCACGACCACCCATCGCCGGATCGCCGTCCGCGAGCCGGCCCAGGAGGAGCACCGCACCGCATGTCCGTCCGCATCCGCCTCACCCGTGTCGGGGCGACCAAGCAGCCGTCGTACCGGCTGGTCGTCGCCGACAGCCGCGCCGCACGCGATGGGCGCGCCATCGACACCATCGGCCACTACAACCCCCGGACCGACCCCATCGAGCTGAGCGTCGACGAGGCCAAGGCGAAGGACTGGTTGTCCAAGGGGGCGCAGCCGTCGGACACCGTCAGGCGGCTCTTCAGGCAGGCCGGGATCATCCCCGGCGCAGCAAAGTAGGGGCGCGCGATGGCAGCCGCCGATCTCGTCGAATACGTCGCGAAATCCCTGGTCGACGATCCCGAGGCCGTCACCGTCGAGGTGGTCGCCGGGGACGGAGGCACGATCATCGAGCTGCGCGTCGCCGAGGGCGACATGGGCAAGGTCATCGGCCGCAACGGCAGCGTCGCAAAGGCGCTGCGGACGCTGCTCAAGGTGACCTCGGCCCGGAGCGGCGACCCGGTCAGCCTCGAGATCGTGGACGCCTGAGGCCCGGGTTCCTCTGACTCGCTCGTCGACGCGCAACCAGCCGACCGACCCTCCGGCAGGCACGGATACCTCGGAGCCGGCCGGCGAAGCACGTCCATCCGGCAGGTCACGCTCGTCCGGCGATGTGGCTCCTCGCGGTGCGACACGACCGCCCGGCGCGGGCTTCGGCGAAGCGGACCGTCTCACGGTGGGGCTCGTCCGTGGCTTCCGCGGTCTTCGCGGGCAGGTGCGGATCGAGCTGCTCACCGACCGTCCCGAGCATCGTTTCGTGCCGGGCGCGCCGCTCTACCCCGAGGGCTCGTCGCGACCGCTCACGATTGCCACCGCCACGCCCGTCGCCGACGGACCCGGCTGGTGGTTGACATTCAGGGAGATCGGCGACCGAACCGCCGCCGAGGCGCTGCGCGGCGTGTACCTCGAGATCGATCCGCCGGACGAGCCGCGTGAGCCGGGCCGCTGGCGGTGGCGCGAGCTCGAGGGCCTGACCGTCCGCGCTGCGACGGGCGAGGAGCTCGGTCGCGTGGAAGCCCTGTATCGAGCCGGGGGCGCGGATGTGTTCCTCGTTCGCGGGCCGCGCGGTGAGCTCGACGTGCCGGGCGTCCATGGGATCGTGCTCGAGCTCGCGCCCGAGCGCGGCGAGATGATCGTCGACCTGGACGCACTCGCGCTCGACGCCCGCCCGGTCGAGGACGAGGGCTACGTCCGTCCTCGGGATCGACGGCCGGCGCGGCGCCGGCGATCGCCTGAGCGCTCGTCGTGACGCTCGACATCGACGTCCTCACCCTGTTCCCGGCCATGATCGAGGCACCGCTCGCCGAGAGCATTCCCGCGCGGATCCTGGATCGCGGGCTGGCCGCCGTCAGGGTCCACGACCTGCGGCGCTGGGGCTTGGGCCGTCATCGCTCGGTGGACGACTACACGTATGGTGGCGGTGCCGGGATGGTGCTCAGGCCTGAGCCGGTGGCCGGGGCGCTGGCCGAGCTCCGACGCCCCGAATCGACCGTGATCCTGCTCGACCCGGCCGGCGAGGTGTTCCGCCAGCGCGTGGCCGCCGAGCTCGCGCTCGGATCCCACCTGGTCCTGCTGTGTCCGCGTTACGAGGGGGTGGACGAGCGGATCCGGTCGATGGTTGACCTCGAGCTTTCGATCGGCGACTACGTCCTGACCGGAGGTGAGCTGGCGGCCCTGGTCGTGATCGACGCCGTGCTGCGGCTGCTGCCGGGGGCGATCGACGAGGCGTCGACGGCCGAGGAATTGTTCGCGGCCGGGCTCCTCGAGTACCCGCAGTACACGAGACCCGCGACGTTCGACGGCGTTGCCGTGCCGTCGGTCCTCGTGTCGGGCCATCACGATCAGGTCCGGCGGTGGCGGCTGCGTGAGTCGCTTCGCCGCACCCTTGACCGCCGGCCGGACCTGCTCCAGGGGCGGACCGCGAGCAGGGAGGAGCGCGATCTGCTGGCCGAGCTGCGCTCCGAGCCGGCCGTTCCCGACGCTGGCGACACGGATCGTGACTGACACTCCACCCCGCGCGTGCTATCCTCCGCCGTCGGCCGCGCCTACTCCGGCATGCGCCGGGAACCCGAGCCCAACGCAGCCGCGACTGCCGCCGATCGAACAAGGAATCCCGACCGTGAACGTGCTCAACGAGATCGTCCAGGACCAGCTGCGCAGCGACCTCCCCGAGATCGCGCCAGGCGACACGGTGAAGGTCGCGGCCAAGGTCGTCGAGGGGAACCGTGAGCGGGTCCAGGTGTTCGAAGGCCTGGTCATGCGGATGCGCAACAGTGGGATCGCGTCGACGATCACGGTCCGGCGCATCGCCTCCGGCGTCGGCGTGGAGCGCACGTTCAAGATCCACAGCCCGCGGATCGAGCGGATCGAGGTGGTGCGCCACGGCCAGGTGCGCCGGGCCAAGCTGTACTTCCTGCGCAACCGCGTGGGCAAGGCCGCAACCACGCTCCGCGAGCGACGCTGACGGCGTCGCCCCGGGCCGGCCGGCGATGGCGGGAATGGTTCCCGCCCGGGCCCGGCAGGCCCGCCGATCACGCGTCTGCTACAGGTCGGCGACGCCTGAGACGCAGGTGACCCAGCCTCCTCCCACCCAGATCGTTCCATCGCGCCGGCGAGGCACGTGCACCCGGCCCGCCCGCCCCAGGGCGGTTCCCTGGCTCGCGACGTAGAGTGCCTCGTGCCGGAATGGCCGCCGCATGGACGTGATTCTGCACCCCGTCCGGCGGAGCCGGCCGGCGGGGTACGCTTCCGGGGATGGCTGTCGTCGAGCCGACGCTTCGCTGGGAACGCCCGCTATGGCGTTCTGGTGCGGTGCGCGTCGCGGGCGTGGACGAGGTCGGCGTGGCACCCACCTGCGGTGCCGTCGTGGCCGCCGCCGTGATCATGCCGCCCAACTGCCATCGGATCCCCGGCGTGCGTGATTCCAAGACGCTGTCCGCCGCTCAGCGCGAGCGGCTCGCGCCCCTGATCCGGCGTCGAGCCGTCGCCATCGGCGTCGGCGCGGCATCGGTGGCCGACATCGATCGGCTGAACATCTACCACGCAACGCATCTCGCGATGCGCCGGGCGATCGACCGACTGGGGGGCCACGACCACGTGCTGGTCGACGGCCTGCGGATCGCCGACTTCGAGCAACACGTGGGGCCGTACACCGCGATCGTCGATGGCGATGCACGCGTCTACTCGATCGCCTGTGCATCGGTGATCGCAAAGACCGTTCGGGACCGGATGATGCGTCAGCTTGCCAGGCGGTATCCGGCCTATGGCTGGGACCGAAACGCGGGGTATGCGACCCGCGAGCATCGCGATGCGATCCGAGCCCACGGTCTGACGCCCCATCATCGGCGCAGCTGGCAGGCGCTCCAGGTGCTGCTTGCGGGCGATCAGCTCGGGCTGTTCGATCCGGCGGACCCGTCCGATTCAGGCACGATCAGGCTCGAAGATGCGAGGGATGCGCCCTTCGGCGTGACCTCCGTGCGCGATGCGGCGGTCGATGACGTTGAGCCCGAGGACCGCGAGCTGGCGTTGGACGCGGGGGAGGCGGCCGGCGCATCCGGCGCGTAAGGGCCCGATGAGCGGCGCCCGGCATCATCGTCCCCATGACGCCACGGTCCAGCCCCAAGCGGCGCGGCGCCGTTGCCGAACGGCTGGTCGCCATGCGACTGGCGGGCTCCGGGTGGCAGGTCCTCGCCCGCAATGTGCGGGTCGGGCGGGGAGAGCTGGACCTGGTGGCGATCGATCCCGGACCGCCCCGGATGCTGGCCGTGGTCGAGGTCCGGTGGCGGGGGCGGCGCGACTACGGGCTTGCCGAGGAGTCCCTGGACCGCCGCAAGCGCGCCGCGTTGCGAAGGACGATCGGGACGCTGCTCAGCTCGGGCGCTCTGCCCGATGACACGATCCTGCCGCGACTGCCGCTCCGGATCGACGTCGTGGCCGTGGATCGAGGGCCCGATGGGCGGCCATCGGTCCGCCACCACCGCGGATTGCGCCTCTGAAAACCGTCGCAGCGCGCAGCGGCAGGCAGGCGGGCTCGGCGCCGCCGGTGCAGCGTGCGTGGGGGGAAGCCGCCGGACCCTGTGCTACACTCCGCCGCGCCGCGGGCCGCCCGCGGCTTCCATCCATGCCCGTCCGGAACGCCGGCCGGAGCACACACGCGGATCCACGTCCCGAGCGGGACGGTGCCGGTCGGTCAGATGCCACCGGTTCCCGCAGGGGATTCGCGGAGGCTCAACCGCAGGAGGTCAGTCGGTGCCCACCGTCTCGATGCGCCAGCTGCTGGAGGCAGGCGTCCACTTCGGTCACCAGACCCGGCGCTGGAACCCCAAGATGCGCCCGTTCATCTTCGCGGAGCGCAACGGGATTCACATCATCGATCTCGCCCAGACGGTCAAGCGTCTCGACACCGCCCTGGAGTTCGTCACCGAGACCGTGGCGCGTGGCGACAGCGTCCTGTTCGTCGGGACCAAGAAGCAGGCGCAGGAGCCGGTGATGCAGGAGGCGATCCGCGCCGGCCAGCCGTATGTCACCAAGCGCTGGCTGGGCGGCATGCTCACGAACTTCGTGACGATCAAGAAGCGGATCGGCCTGCTCGATCAGCTCGAAGCCCGGCAGCAGGCCGGGGACTTCGAGCGGCTGTCCAAGAAGGAGGCCGCGCAGCTGACCGAGGAGCTCGACAAGCTCAAGTCGGTGCTCGGCGGCATCCGCAAGATGAAGCGCCCGCCGGGCGCGGTGTTCATCATCGACCCGCATCGCGAACGGATCGCGGTCACGGAGGCCAACAAGCTCGAGATCCCGGTCGTCGGGACGGGCGACACCAACGTTGACCCCGACGAGCTCGACTACATCATCCCGGCCAATGACGACGCGATCCGGGCGATCAGGCTGCTGGCCCAGCTGGTAGCCGATGCGGCGATCGAGGGAGCCCGCGAGCGCGCCGAGCGGGCGACCGCCGAGCCGGAGGTTCCCGAGCCGGCCGCCGTCGAGGAGCCCGAGTTCGACGAGAGCGCCGCGGCCGACCTGGTCGCGCAGCTCGCCGCCGGCGGGACGCTCTCGTTCGATCCGGATCTCGATGACGAGGAGCTCCTCCCCGGTGGCCCTCGCCCCGCGGACGGGACCCTGGACGCGGCCGCCAGCGAGCAGGAATCCGTCATCGCCCCGACCGCGGCCCCGGGCGCCTCAGGCGATCCGGGCCCGGCCGCCGGCGAGAGCGTCGCCGGCGCTGCGTCCCGGGAGAAGGCAGCACCAGCTGCCGATCCCGCACCGAGTGACTCAGCCGAGCCGGCATGACGATCCTCCGGGATCACGGTCAGGCTGTGGTCCCGGACGCCGCTGCGCGGTCGGCAGTCGCCGGTCGAGTGGCGGCGATCAACAGGCGTGCGCGCCAGCCAGTGCACCGCGCGCACCTCACCGAGGCAACAGGAGTAGGACGTCGATGGCAATCACGGCCGAGGCCGTAAAGCAGCTCCGCGACCTTACCGGCGCGGGCTTCATGGACTGCAAGCGCGCCCTCGTGGAGACCGACGGCGATGTCGAAGAGGCCGTCGCGCTGCTTCGTGAACGGGGCGTGGCATCGGCAGCGAAGAAGGCCAGCCGCGAGGCCAAGGACGGCCTGATCGGCAACTACATCCACATGGGTGGCAAGGTCGGCGCGATGGTCGAGGTGAACTGCGAGACGGACTTCGTCGCGCGCACCGACCAGTTCCAGAGGCTCGCACGCGACCTCGCCATGCAGGTCGTCGCCCTCCACGCCGAGTACCCCGCGATCGACTCCATCCCGGCCGAGGTGCTCGAGGCCAAACGGGCCGAGATCCTCGCGGACGGGTCCGTTCAGGGCAAGCCCGAGGCGATCCGCGAGAAGATCGTCGACGGCCAGCTGCGCAAGTGGTACGAGCAGGTCGTGCTCACGGAGCAGCCGTTCCGGGACACGGAGATGACCGTCGGCGAGCTGATCACCCAGGCGATCGCCACCATTGGTGAGAACATCCAGGTTCGCAGGTTCGTGCGCTTCGAGCTCGGGGAGGATCTGTGACAGACGACAGCCGCGGGCCGGCCGCAGCGCCCGGATCGGGGACGATCTCCGCCACCGGCCGCCTCCGCTATCGCCGGATCCTGCTCAAGCTGTCGGGCGAGGCGCTGCTCGGCGAGCGACAGTACGGTGTCGACCCCGAGTTCTGCGCGTTCATCGCCGGCCAGGTCGCCGAGGTGCGGTCGGAAGGCGTCGAGGTCGGCATCGTCGTCGGCGGCGGCAACATCTTCCGGGGCCTGGCGGCATCTGCGCGGGGCATGGACAGGGCCACCGGCGACTACATCGGCATGCTGGCTACCGTGATGAACGGCCTGGCCCTCCAGGATGCCCTGGAGCGGGCCGGCGTCCCGACACGCGTGATGACCGCGATCGCGATGAACGAGGTCGCGGAGCCGTACATCCGGCGGCGCGCCGTTCGCCACCTCGAGAAGGGCCGGGTGGCGATCTTCGTGGCCGGCACCGGGAATCCCTACTTCACCACCGACACGGCGGCGGCGCTCCGCGCCGTCGAGATCGGCGCCGGGCTGCTGCTCAAGGCGACCAAGGTCGACGGAGTCTATGACAGCGATCCGGTCGCGAACCCGTCTGCCCGGAGGTATGCGAGCCTGGACTACCAGGATCTGCTCCGGGATCAGCTGAAGGTGCTCGACGCGGCGGCGGTGTCGCTCTGCCAGGAGAACGACCTTCCGATTGTTGTGTTCGATCTCAACGCACCCGACAACATCACGAGGGTTGCCCGCGGCGAGCCGGTGGGTACCCTCATCTCCGTGCAGCGTGGAGGTGACACGCGATGACCACCGAGATCCTGACTGCGGCGGAGCACAAGATGATCCGTGCCGTGGAGGTGATGGAGCGCGACTTCCAGGGCCTGCGGACGGGTCGTGCCTCCACGGCCCTGGTCGAGCGCGTCCAGGTCGACTACTACGGCACCCAGACACCCCTCAACCAGCTGGCCTCGATCAGCGTCCCGGAGCCTCATCAGATCGTCATCCAGCCATGGGATCGTGGCGTCCTGGGCGCCATCGAGAAGGCGATCCAGAAGAGCGATATCGGCCTGGTTCCGAACGTGGACGGGACGGTCGTCCGGCTGAACATCCCGCCATTGACCGAAGAGCGTCGCAGAGAGATCGTGAGGAGCGTTCACAAACGGATGGAGGAGGCACGGGTCGAGGTGCGCAACCTCCGGAGGGATGCCGCCGACACGCTCAAGAAGGAGGAGCGTGACGGTGCCGTCGGCACCGATGAGGCTCATCGCCAGCTCGATCAGCTGCAGAAGATCACCGACCGGGTGATCGAGGACGTCGATCGGCTCGGTGGCGTCAAGGAGCAGGAGGTCCTCGAGGTCTAGTGGCCCAGGCGCCGCTCGATCGATCGCTCGCCCGGCCGACCGACGCCCCGTCGACGGCCCTCGAGGTCGCGTCCGGTGACGAGGGGTCGGGGCAGACCGCGCCTGACGCCGAGGCCCCGCTGCTGGCCGCCGAGGAGCTGCCCCGCCACGTCGCCATCATCATGGACGGCAACCGGCGCTGGGCACGTGCCCACGGGATCTCGGACCACGAGGGCCACGCGGCGGGCGTCGAGGCCATCCGCGAGCTGCTGCGCCACGCGGTCAGGCGCGGCGTTCCGATGCTGACGCTCTACGCGTTCAGCCGCGAGAACTGGGCCCGATCCGATGACGAGGTCGCCGGCCTGTTCGACCTGCTGGGTCAGGCGATCCGCAACGAGACCGACGAGCTCCAGGCCCAGGGCGTCCGGGTCCGCCTGCTCGGCCGGCTGGAGGAGCTCCCGGACATCACCCGCACGTCGATCACGGACGCCCTGGATCGAACGGCCGAGGGCAGCCGGCTCCAGCTCAACATCGCCTGGAACTACGCCGGGCGCACCGAGGTCGTCGACGCCCTGCGCCGGATCGTCGCATCGGGCATCGCGGCCCAGGAGATCGACGAGCGCACGGTCAGCGACGCGCTGTACACCGCCGGCCTGCCCGATCCGGACCTGGTCATCAGGACCGGCGGCGAGCAACGGATCAGCAACTTCCTGATCTGGCAGTCGGCCTATGCGGAGCTGCTGTTCAGCGACCGGCTGTGGCCCGACTTCGGACCCGATGCCTTCGACGAGGCCCTGCTCGAGTTCGCGAGCCGGACCCGACGGTTCGGGCGCTAGCCTCGGTGCTCCGGACCCGGGCGCTGTCGGCGCTCGTCCTGGTTCCGCCGCTCATCGTCGCGCTGTTGCTCGGCGTCTGGGCGCTGGCCGTGGTGCTGGTGCTCGCCGCCCTGCTGGGCGGCCTCGAGGTGTTCCGGCTGCTGCGGGCAGCCGGCTATCCGTCGATGCCGCTGTTCGGGACCGCCCTGGCGGTTGCCCTCGTGCTCGAGGCGGCCGTTCACCCGGCCGGCGACAAGGGCCTCGTGCTGGTCGCGATCGGGCTGGTCCTGGCCGGCATGGGCGCGCTCGCCAGGCATGATCCGCGCGACGGCCTGGTGGCTTGGTTCGCGACGGTGTTCGGGGCGGTCTACGTCGGGCTGATCGCGTTCGTGCTCCAGGTGGCAGCGGCTGCACCTCCCGTTCCCGACGGCGCGGCCCTGGCGCTCATGACGCCCGCGCAGGGCTGGGTGCTGCTGTTGGTGCTCGGCGTGTGGAGCTATGACACGGGCGCCTATCTCGTCGGTCGCCAGATCGGACGCCACAAGCTCATGACCCATATCTCCCCGTCGAAGTCGATCGAGGGCCTGATCGGCGGCCTGGTGGTCACGACGGTCGTGACCGGAGCGGTGCTGGCGGCGCTGGGGCAGCAGGCCATCGGCGCCCTGGTGCTGGGTCCGCTCCTGGGCGTGTCGGCCCAGGCCGGCGACCTCGCCGAGTCGATGCTCAAGCGGGCAGCGGGGGCGAAGGACTCGGGCACCCTGATCCCCGGACACGGGGGGATCCTGGACCGGATCGACTCGTTCCTGTTCGCGGGCCCGGTGGTCGCGTTGTATGTCCTCGCACTGGCCGGCTGATCGCCCGCTGGGCGTCGCGCTGCTCGGGTCCACGGGCAGCATCGGGCGCCAGGCGATCGATGTGCTCGAGGCCCACCCGGACCGCTTCCGCGTCGCCGCGCTGGCGGCGGGTCGCAGCGCCGCCGAGCTCGAGCGACAGGCCCGTCGGGTTCGGCCCCCAGCCGTGACGCTCACCGACGACCGCGTGGCCATCGATCTCCCGGGCGGGACCACGCGTGTCCGAGGCGCATCGGCCCTGGCGGAGCTCGCCACCCGCGAAGACGTCGACCTCGTCGTGGTGGGGACCGGAGGGATCGTCGCATTGGAGCCGGTCCTGGCCGCGCTCGGGGCGGGGAAGGTCGTGGCGACCGCGAACAAGGAGACGCTCGTTGCCGGAGGACATCTCGTGATGGCCCTGGCACGCGCGTTGGCCGGGCCGCGGGCGGTGGCCGATGCCGCTGATCCGTGGGCCTCCCCGCTGGCCTGGCTGCGGCCGATCGATTCCGAGCACTCCGCGATCTGGCAGTGCCTGAGCGGTGAAGCTCCCGGGTCGATCGCGCGGCTGCTGCTCACCGCGTCGGGCGGCCCGTTCCTCGACGCCACGCCGCAGGTTCTGGCGCGCGTGACGCCGGAGCAGGCGCTGCGCCATCCGACCTGGCGCATGGGCGCCAAGATCACCATCGACTCCGCCACGCTCGCCAACAAGGGCCTGGAGGTTATCGAGGCACACTGGCTGTACGATGTCGGCTACGACGCGATCGAGGTGGTCGTCCACCCGCAGAGCGTCATGCATTCTGCCGTCCTGTTCGTCGACGGCTCCCTGAAAGCCCAGCTGGGCTCCCCTGACATGCGTCTTCCCATCCAGTACGCCCTCACGTACCCGGAACGGCTCCCATCTCCGGCGTCGCCGCCCGACCTGGTCGCCACGGCACGCCTCGACTTCCGGGGCCCGGACCCGTCCCGATTCCCCGCGCTGCGGATCGCACGCGAGGCAGGCCGCCTGGGCAGCCGGGCATCCACTGCCCTCATCGCTGCCGACGACGTCGCCGTCGCCCGCTTCCTCGACGGCACCCTGGCGTTCACCGGGATCGCGACCCTGCTCGAGGCCGCCGTCGAGCGATTCGGGCACGGTCCCGACCAGGCGCCCGACTTCGACGACCTGGTTGCGCTCGATCGCGAGGTCAGGGCCGCGTTCGCGAGCCCGCGGTCGGGAGGTGCCGCGTGATCGCGATCGGCCAGTCGGCCATCACCATCGTCGTCTTCCTCGTCGTTCTGGGAACGATCATCCTCGTTCACGAGCTGGGGCACTTCGTCGTTGCCAGGATGGCCGGGGTCAAGGTCCTGGAGTTCGGGATCGGCTTCCCGCCACGAGCGCGGATCCTGCACCGCGGCAGGCCGTCCGCCTTCGACCTGGGGCGCCCGCCTCGCCCCGCCCCGCCGCTCCCGCCCGACGTGGAGGCGGACTCGCCCGAGGCGGAGGCATTCCGGGAGGAGGCCCGGCGCCTCGACGCCGAGAGCCGGAGCGGAACGCTGTACACGCTCAACTGGCTCCCGATCGGTGGCTTCGTGCGGCTCGAGGGCGAGGACGTCGAGGACGACGATCCACGCTCGTTCAGCCGGGCGGGCCTGCTCCGCAAGCTCACGATCCTGGTTGCGGGCGTGGTGATGAACCTCGTGCTGTCGTTCGCGATCTTCGCCGGGATCGCGCTCATGGGCGAGCCCGCGCTCGGGATCCGTGTCGGGGAGGTCGTGCCTGGTTCGCCGGCCGCTTCCGTCGGCCTGCAGGTGGGCGACACGCTGGTCTCCGTGAACGACAAGCGCTACTCGGCGTTCGGCAGCTCCACTGCGGTCGACGATCTGCACGCCAACGCCGGCCAGCAGGTCACGATCGGGATCGTCCATGCCGACGGGACGATGGAGCGGCTGCCGGTCACGCTGCGGGTCCCCACGGAGACGCAGCCGGGTGCGCTCGGCGTCGGGCAGCTGACGATCGTGCAGGAGGGCGTGATCGACTATCCCGCGGACGAGGCTGTGTCGCTTGGCGCACGCCGAACCGTGGCCGCGTTCGGGATGATCCTGGGCGGGCTGGGCGACCTCGGCCGTTCCATCGTGACCAATCCGACCTCGGCACCGCCGGCGGCCGGGCCGGTCGGCATCGCCGTGCAGATCGGCGATGTCCTGTGGTCGTTCGGGCCCCTGTACGTCCTGTACGTGGCCGGTCTACTGTCCGCGAACCTTGCTCTGGTCAACATCCTGCCGTTCCCGCCGCTCGATGGCGGCCGGATGCTGGTCCTCGTGCTCAAGGCCGTCCCCCGCTACGGTCCGCGCATCTCGCTCCGCGCCGAGCGGCTCACCTATGCGATCGGGTTCGTGGCCCTGTTCGCGTTCCTGATCTGGATCACGGTGTTCGACGTCGCCCGCCAGATCGGCGGCGGGACGCCATGAGCGACACCGTGGATCCGTTCGGCGGCGCGCCGCGATCCGCGGCCCAGGCGTCGCTCCGGCCGACCCGGCGGCCCACGGTCTCGGTGGACGTCGGCGGCGTGCTGGTCGGGTCGGCGCACCCGATCGTGGTCCAGTCGATGACCAACACGGACACCGCCGATGCGGATGCGACCGCGATCCAGGTCGCACGGCTTGCCCACGCGGGCAGCCAGCTGGTTCGGGTCACGGTCAACACCGAGCAGGCGGCTGCCGCGGTGCCGTCGATGCTGGGCAAGCTACGCGACAACCTTGGCGTGGACGTGCCCGTGATCGGCGACTTCCACTACAACGGACACAAGCTCCTGGTCGAGCACCCGGACATGGCGGCCGGGCTGGCCAAGTACCGGATCAACCCGGGCAACGTCGGAACCAGGCACCACGACGTGAACTTCCAGACCATCGTGCGCGTCGCGATCGATCACGACAAGCCCGTCCGGATCGGGGTCAACTGGGGCTCACTGGACCAGGAGCTGCTGACCGATCTGATGGAGTCCAACGGCCGTCTCGCCGAGCCGCGCGACGCCCGCGACGTGATGATCGAGGCGATGATCGAGTCGGCGATGCGCTCTGCCGAGCTGGCCGAGGAGACCGGTCTTCGGCACGACCGGATCATCCTGTCGGCCAAGGTGTCCGGGGTGCGCGACCTCGTCGACACCTACCGGCGCCTCGCGCCCCGCTCGGACTACCCTCTCCATCTGGGCCTGACCGAGGCGGGGATGGGCATGAAGGGCATGGTCGCCTCGACCGCGGGGCTGGCGATCCTGCTCAACGAGGGGATCGGAGACACCATCCGCGTCTCATTGACCCCGGAGCCCGGCGCCGGGCGCGAGCTCGAGGTCGAGGTCGCTCAGCAGGTGCTCCAGTCGATGGGGCTGCGCGCCTTTCTGCCGCAGGTCTCGGCGTGTCCCGGTTGCGGCCGGACGACATCAACCTTCTTCCAGGAGATGGCCCGCGAGATCACCGACCATCTCAAGCGCCGGATGCCCGAGTGGCGCGACACGTATCCGGGTGTCGAAGAGCTCAAGGTCGCGGTCATGGGCTGTGTCGTCAACGGGCCCGGCGAATCGAAGCACGCGGACATCGGGATCAGCCTGCCCGGCACGTTCGAGGCGCCGGTCGCGCCGGTGTTCGTGGACGGCCGGCTCGACCGGACGCTGCGTGGCGATCGGATCGTGGGCGAGTTCATCGAGCTGCTCGATGGATACGTCGCCCGACGCTACGGCGCAACGCCGGTTTCCACCCCCGGCTGACACGCTCCGGGCAGCCGGCCGAGGGCAGGTCCCGGGACAGCCGTCCACGGACCCGGGTGTATACTTCCGCGCAACAACGCGGGCCGCCTCCACGGGACGTGGGTGACCAACCCACGTTTCTTCGTGTCATGGGAGTCTCGCCGCCATCGAGCAAACAGCATTGGAGGCACAGGATGAGTCGTGACTTCGTCGGTGCCCTCCTCCAGCTGAACGCCGAGAAGCAGGTTCCCCAGGAAGCCCTGATCCGGGCCGTCGAGGAGGGGATCCAGGCCGCCTACCGGCGGGTTGCCGGCGAGGAGGACATCTTCGTCAAGGTCGAGCCGGCGACCGGCGAGATCCGCGTCTACCGTGGCCGATACGTGGTCAGCGAGGTCGACGACCCGCTGGTCGAGGTCACCGTCGATGAGGCGAGGGCGACCGACCCGGAGGCGAAGCCCGGCGACGTCATCGAGCTGGAGCAGCTCGACGGCGAGCATTTCGGTCGGATCGGCGCGCAGACCGCGAAGCAGATCATCCTTCAGCGGATGCGCGAGGTGGAGCGGGACCTCGTATTCGACCAGTTCGCCAACCGGGAGGGGGACCTGCTCACCGGCCCGGTGAGCAGGGTCGAGCCGAGAGCGATCATTCTCGACGTGGGCAAGGGCGTGGAGGCGATCCTGGCCACCAGCGAGCAGAGTCCGCTCGAGCATTACCGGATCGGCCAGCCAGTCAAGGCGTACGTGCTCGAGGTGCGGCGATCTGCCCGGGGCCCGCAGATCCTCGTAACGAGGACCCACAAGGGCTTCCTGCGCCGTCTGTTCGAGCTGGAGGTCCCCGAGATCCACGCCGGCACTGTCGAGATCAAGGCGGTTGCGCGTGAGGCAGGAAGCCGCTCGAAGGTCGCCGTTGCCTCGCGCCAGGAGGGGCTCGACCCGGTCGGTGCGACCGTCGGGCAGCGCGGAGCGCGAGTACAGGCGGTCGTGGCGGAGCTCGCCGGCGAGAAGATCGACGTGATCCCGTGGAACGAGGACCCGTCAGTGTTCGTGGCCAACGCGCTATCGCCGGCGCAGGTCCTGGGCGTGCGGATCGATGAGGAGCACCGGATCGCCAACGTCACCGTCCCGGAGCGGATGCTGTCGCTGGCGATCGGGCGCGAGGGACAGAATGCTCGGCTGGCCGCCCGGCTGACTGGCTGGCGGATCGACATCCGCAGCGACGTGCCCACCGAGGCGCCGGCGGATGCGGCTGCGCCGGAGGCCGAGTCCACGCCTGCGGATGCCGAGCCAGCGGGTGGTGCGCCGCTCGCGGCCGAGCCAGTCGCGGCGGCCCAGCCCGATCCGGCGCCCGCGGCCGGGCCGAGCGATACCGGGACATCCTCTACGACCTCGGACGGCGCGCCCGACGTGGCTGATAGCGACGAGCCGCCGGCCGGGGCGGCACCCGGGCCGGCCGCTGAGCCGACGCAGAGCGCCAAGCGAGGGAAGACTGCCGCCGCGAAGGCTGCCACGAGCAAGACTGCCGCCGCGAAGGCTGCCACGAGCAAGACTGCCGCCGCGAAGGCTGCCACGAGCAAGACTGCCGCCGCGAAGGCTGCGGCAACCCGCGGATCACGCTCGAAGACATCCGAGGAGGTGTCGTCGTAGGCGCGGCAGCCACCGCTCGAGTCGGAGCACTCGCGCATCGCCCGACGCCCGCACGCACCTGCGTGGCGTGCCGGACGACACGGGCGAAGCGGGAGCTCGTGCGCGTCGTTCGTGCCCCGGATGGCTCGGTTGCCATCGACGCCGGCGGTCGCGCGCCTGGTCGCGGCGCCTATCTGTGCCGCGATGCGGCCTGCTGGACGAGTGCCGGGAGACGCCGCGCCCTCGAGCGCGCGCTCAAGGTGACGCTTCCGGGTGAGCTGGCCGCGATCCTGGCGGCCGGCCCCGACGCCGACATCGCCGCCTATGACATGAACCATCGGACGCCGGTCGACCCGGCGTCACGCGGGGGGCCCGCAGGGACCCCGACCAGACAACGATTCGAAGGAGGACCCCATGGCCAGGAGTAGGAGCGGCACCCGCGGCCGTCGCGGCCCTCGCAAGCCCCAGCGCCGCAGCAGCGGCTTCGCGCAGGGCGCGGTCTCGGTCATCGACCCGAGCGAGCGAGGCCCGATCGAGCTGCCGTCGACCATCACCGTCAAGGATCTCGCCGAGCTGCTCGGCGTGAGTCCGGCGGACATCATTCGCGAGCTCATCAAGAGCGGGATCTTCGCAACCATCAACCAGCTGATCGACCGCGACACGGCGTCGCTGGTCGCCAGCGACCTCGGTTACGAGGTTGCCGAGGCGTCGACTGTCGCCGCGCCGAGCGAGACGGAGGAAGGGAACGGCCCGGCGCCGGAGGCGGCCAAGGAGGTCCTGTTCGAGGAGGCGGCTGACGCGGATCTCGTCGATCGCGCGCCGATCGTGACCGTGATGGGTCACGTCGATCACGGCAAGACGAGCCTCCTCGATGCCATCCGCTCGACCACCGTGGCGTCGGGCGAGCGGGGCGGCATCACCCAGCACATCGGCGCGTCCGAGGTCACCGCCAAGGACGGCAAGCGGCTGGTGTTCCTCGACACCCCGGGCCACGAAGCGTTCACGTCGATGCGCGCCCGCGGCGCCCGAGTCACCGACATCGCCGTGATCGTCGTTGCGGCGGACGACGGCGTCATGCCCCAGACCCTGGAGGCGATCAGCCACGCGAAGGCGGCGAAGGTGCCGCTGGTCATCGCGATGAACAAGATCGACCGGCCCGAGGCCAATCCCGACCGGGTCAAGACCGAGCTCACCGAGGCTGGCGTCGTCGTGGAGGAGTACGGCGGCGACACGCCGTTGGTCGCCGTGTCGGCCAAGACGCGGGTCGGCATCGAGGAGCTGCTGGAGATGATCCTGCTGGTCGCGGACCTCCAGGAGCTCAAGGCAAACCCCAAACGCGATGCGGTGGGCACCGTGATCGAGGCACAGCTCGACAAGGGTCGCGGCCCGGTCGCCACGCTCATCGTCCAGACGGGCACGCTGCGCGTGGGCGACATCGTGGTGGTGGGAAGCACGTTCGGCAAGATCCGGGCGCTCGAGACCGCCGCTGGCAAGCGGGTGTCCAAGGCCGGTCCGGCGTCCGCGGTGGTGATCCTCGGCCTGGCCGACGTGCCGGAGGCCGGCGACGTGCTGCGGGTGGTGACCGACGAGAAGACGGCGCGATCGCAGGTCGAGGCCCGCAAGACGGCGCAGACCGCGCGAGAAGGCGCCGGCGGCGCCCGGGCGACGCTCGAGGACCTGTATCGTCAGATCCAGGCCGGCCAGGCCAAGGAGCTGCGGATCATCCTCAAGGCCGACGTGTCGGGCTCGCTCGGCGCGATCACGCATGCGCTCGACCAGCTCGGCTCCGACGAGGTCAAGCTCAACGTCCTGCTCGAAGCGGCGGGCGACATCACCGACAACGACATCATGCTCGCCACCGCATCGGACGCGATCGTGGTCGGGTTCAACACCGGGATCACGGATACGGCACGCCGTGCCGCGGAGGCCGAGGGCGTGGACGTGCGCCAGTACGACATCATCTACAAGCTGACCGACGACATCGACGCGGCCCTCAAGGGCAT
Organism: uncultured Chloroflexia bacterium; assembly: GCA_963713095.1. GTDB lineage: Bacteria > Chloroflexota > Limnocylindria > Limnocylindrales > CSP1-4 > CAIXZV01. The sequence goes on along the minus strand of CAVQKK010000001.1, from coordinate 640,175 downwards.
GCTCGAGCCGGAGGTCGTGGAGGTGGTCGAGGGCCGCGCGGAGGTGCGCCAGATCTTCCGGGTGGGCAAGAGCACCGTGATCGCCGGCTGCTACGTCACGGACGGCCGGATCGTCCGCAGCGGTGGCGCGCGCGTCTGGCGGGGAGGCAAGGTGATCACGACCGATCGCATCGACTCGCTCCGGCGGTTCCGTGACGATGTCCGAGAGGTCGCCCAGAACTTCGAATGCGGCATCGGCCTTGCGGGCTTCAACGATCTCGCCGAGGGTGACATCATCGAGTGCTTCACCAGCCAGACGCGCAGCCGCGTGGTGACGGGCTGACGGCCCACGCCCGGGGCCGAACCCGCCGGCCGGTGCCGGCGCGGCGCACCCGCGGCCGGTGACGGCGCGTCACAGCATCCGGTTGAGGTTGCAGGATCACGATGAGCCAGCGGACCCAGCGCGTCGACGAGCTCCTGCGGCAGGAGATCGGCGCCCTGCTCGCCAAGGAGGTCGCGGACCCCAGGATCGGGTTCGCGACGATCACTGACGTGGAGACGTCACCGGACCTGCGCCACGCGAAGGTCTGGGTGAGCGTTATCGGTGGCCCTGCCGATCGCGAGGCGACCGTGCGCGCCCTCCAGGGCTCCATGGGGTTCATCCGTCACGAGCTGGGTCGCCGCCTGCGGATCAAGCGGATCCCCGAGCTCCACGTCCGCCTCGACGACTCGGCCGAGCGAGGGACCCGGGTGCTGCACGTGCTCCAGGAGCTGGAGGCGGGCACCGACCCCGAGGCGATCACGCCGATCGAGGACACGCTCCCGACGCCCGTCCCGCGCCTGCCGCACGAGGGTGATGCCCGGGACGACGTCGAGGCCCCAGCGGTCGGCGATGGTCCGGGGGCCGCAGGTGACGGCCTCGCGTCCGGCGATGCCGGCGGGATCGCCCCTCGGTCATCAAGCCGTCCATCCACGCGACGCGGTCCGGGCGCAAGTCGCGCGGGTCGGGGAACGCCGCCGCGTGTCGAGCGACGGGGTCCAGGTCACGGCACGGCGCCGCGGGGCCGCCACCACCGCGCCGGAGGCGCTTCGGGCGCATGAGTGCAACCGTGGACCTCGCGGCCCTCGCGCGCGACTTCGTGCCGGATGGCGTCGTGCATCGTCTGCTGGGCGCGCGGAGCGTGCTCGCAGTTGGCCACGAGAACCCCGATGCCGACACCCTGGGCGCCAGCCTTGGTGTCGCGATCCTGGTCGAGCAGCTCGGCGGTCGCGCGACGGTCGTGTTCTCGGACCCGGTTCCCCCGCTTTATGCGTTCCTGCCGGGTGTCGACCGGGTGCGGATCGATCCCGAGCACGACCGGACGTTCGACCTGCTGGTGCTGTCCGACTGCGCCACCCCGGAACGCGTCGGCGACGTCGCCAGGCGCCACGCCGCGCTGTTCGGTGACGTGCCGCGGCTGATCCTCGACCACCACGTCTCGAACGGTGGGGGTGACGGCTCGGACTGGATCGACCCCGGGGCGGCCGCGACCTGCGAGCTGGTCGCCCTGCTGGCCGTCCGCCTGGGGATCCCGCTCGACGTGGACGGTGGGGCGCTGGCCACCTTGCTGACGGCCGGGATCGTCATGGACACCGCCACGTTCGCCCATCCAAACGCGACGCCCCGCACGCTGGCCGTGACGGCCGCACTGGTGGAGGCCGGCGCACCGCTGTCGGACATCTCGCGTCGCCTGTACCGCACCAAGCCCGACACCCAGCTGCGCCTGTTCGGTCGGGTTCTCGATCGGATCGAGACGTCTCCGGACCATGCGGTCCTGTGGTCAACGCTCCGGCTGGCCGACTTCACCGCCGCCGGGGCGCTGCCGGCCCACTCGGAGGGCATCATCGATCTGCTCGCCCAGTCCGAGACCGCCGAGGTCGCGATGTTGTTCAAGGAGCAGGACGATGCCACGACCCGGCTGAGCGTCCGCACCCGGCCGGGCGGCGTGGATGCGACGGTCCTGACCGGCCTCTTCGGCGGCGGCGGGCACGCGCGCGCGGCCGGCGCGACGATCAACGCGCCGCTCGACACAGCCATCGGCCGGGCGCGCGTGGTCGCCGAGCGGCTGGCTGCCGAGGTGCGACGGTGAGTCGACGCGATCGGAGCGGTGGCCTCGACGGCGTCCTCGTGGTGGCCAAGCCCTCGGGCCCAACGTCCCACGACGTGGTGGCCCTGGTGCGACGGCTGTCGTCCACCCGGCGGGTGGGCCACGGCGGGACGCTCGATCCGTTCGCGGCCGGGGTGCTGCCGGTGTTCCTGGGCCGCGCCACGCGGCTGGTCGAGTATCACCTCGGGGCGACCAAGCGCTATCGGGCCACGATCTGCTTCGGTGCCACGTCCACGACCGATGACATCGACGGTGACCGCGTGCCCGTCGAGGGACCGCCGGTGACCCGGTCCGGGGCCGAGGCTGCGATGCGGGACATGACCGGGCCCATCCGCCAGGTCCCGCCGGTCTACAGCGCCGTCCAGGTGGCCGGCCGCCGCGCCTACCAGCTGGCGCGGTCCGGCGAACCCGTGGAGCTGCCTCCGCGGGAGGTGACGATCCACCGGTTCGAGCTGCTGGAGTGGGACGGCGCGGACCCCGGCCGGCCGGTGGCCATCGCCGACGTGGAGTGCAGCGCCGGAACGTACGTCCGCGCCCTGGCTCGGGATCTCGGCGGGCGGGTCGGAAGCGGTGCCTACCTGGGTGCGCTCGTGCGCACGGCGTCGGGGGCGTTTCACCTCGAGGATGCCGTGACCTTCGACGCGCTGCGCGGTGGGGCGGCGGCTGGACCCGAGGGGGTGAAGCAGCTGCTCCGCCCGATGGACGCCGGGCTCGAGGATCTGCCCCACGCCACCGTCACGGATGACGAGATCCGCCAGCTCGGCCAGGGGCTGATCACGGCCCCCGCAACGTCGCTGACCGTGCGGGACGCTCCGATCGTGCTGGCGGTCGGGCCGGATGGGCGCGTCGCGGCCGTGTGCCGCGCCGTTCGCGGCGCCCTCCACCCGAGCAAGGTCCTCGCCGCCCGGCCATCGGTCGACGGGCGTCCGGTTCGGGATCTGGCGCTCGAGACCGCCTGAGCGTGCACGTCATCGCCGGGCTCGACCAGCTCGATCATTCCCAGGACCCGGTGTTCGTGGTCGTGGGCGTGTTCGACGGCCTTCATCTCGGCCACGCGTACCTGCTTCACCACCTGGTGACCGAAGCGGCGGCCCGCAAGGCAAGACCCGTGGTGATCACGTTCGACCACCATCCTGATGAGATCCTGGTGGGCAATGCGCCCCCGTTGCTGTGCGACCCGGAGGAGCGGCTGGAGCGGCTGGCTGCGGCCGGCGTGGACACGACCGTCGTCGTCCATTTCGATCGACGGCTGCGCGAGACCCCGTACGGCACGTTCGTGTCGATGATCGCGAGACGCGCGCCGGTGGCCGGGTTCCTGATGACCCCCGACGCGGCGTTCGGTTACCAGCGTGCCGGGACACCGGAGGCCCTGGCCGTGCTGGGGCGGCAGATGGGTTTCGAGGTCGTGGTGGTGCCGCCGTTCGACATCGATGGCCAGCCGGTCAGCAGCACACAGGTCAGGGCCGCGATCGCCACGGGTGATCTGGCGACCGCAGCGCGCCTGCTGGGCCGCGACCATTGCGTGGTGGGGGAGGCGGCCGGCACGGTTGGCACGGCTGCCGGCACCGGGACCATCATCCGGTTCCCGCTGCCCGTGGCGCTGCCGCCCGATGGCCGCTACCGGGTGCGCCTGATCCCGGCCGGCGGAGACGACGCGACCCCGCCGGCAGCCCCCGAGCGCGACGCCGCGATCGATGGCAACGCCCTGTCCATCGTCGGGACCGGCCTCCGCGGGCGGGTCCGGCTGGCGTTCCTCGCGCGAACGCGTGAACCGGACCGGTGACCGCACGAAGGGTATGTGATATCGTCTGACAAATTGTCGGGCTGTCGCCGCGAGGGGCGGCGAGCTCCGGGAGACAGCCCCGGAGCGGTCACTGCCGAAGATGAGGAGGTCCGAGTCGTGGCCGAAGAGTTCTTCGCGGACGTGCCGGCGCCGATCGCGTTCGGCGGGCTCGATTCGACCGAGCCGCTCTCGTTCAAGGTCTATCAGCCGGACCGGATCGTGCTCGGCAAGCGGATGGAGGACCAGCTCCGTCCCGGCGTGTGCTTCTGGCACTCGTTCGCCTGGGACGGTCGCGACATGTTCGGGATCGGCACGCTCGACCGGCCGTGGCTCGACGGCGGGGACGAGATGGCGGCGGCGCGGGTCAAGATGGCGGCCGCGTTCGAGTTCTTCGCCAAGCTCGGCACGCCCTACTACTGCTTCCACGATCGCGACGTGGCGCCCGAGGGCGACACGTTTACCTCGTTCCGGGACAACCTCGACTCGCTGACCGATGACGCGCTCGGCTACCAGGAGCGGACCGGCGTGCGGCTCCTGTGGGGCACCGCCAACCTGTTCAGCCATCCACGCTACCAGGGTGGCGCAGCCACCAATCCCGACCCCGAGGTGTTCGCCTACGCGGCCGCCCAGGTCAAGCACATGCTCGAGGTCACCAAGCGCCTTGGCGGCCAGAACTACGTGCTGTGGGGCGGCCGGGAAGGCTACGACTCGCTGCTCAACACCGATCTTGGGCGCGAGCAGGCCCAGCTGGCCCGGTTCCTGCACCTCGTGGCCGAGCACAAGGCGAAGATCGGCTTCGAGGGGCAGCTCCTGATCGAGCCCAAGCCACAGGAGCCGACCAAGCACCAGTACGACTACGACGTCGCGACCGTGTACGGCTTCCTCGTCCGCAACGGCCTCGAGGGCGAGTACAAGGTGAACATCGAGGCGAACCACGCGACGCTGGCCGGCCACAGCTTCCACCACGAGGTCGCGTTCGCCGTGGCGAACGGGATCATGGGCAGCGTGGACGCCAATCGCGGCGACCCGCAGAACGGCTGGGACACCGACCAGTTCCCGAACTCGGTCGACGACCTGGTGATGCCCCTGTACGAGATCCTGCACAGCGGCGGGCTCACCCCGGGCGGGTTCAACTTCGATGCCAAGCTGCGCCGCCAGAGCATCGATCGGAGCGACCTGTTCCATGCCCACATCGGTGGCCTGGACACCCTCGCCCAGGCGCTGCTCGCGGCGGCCGACATGCTGGAGACGGGGACGCTCGCCGAGATGCGCGAGGCGCGCTACGCGGGCTGGGGCGGTGCCCTGGGCAGGGCGATTCTCGACGGTGGCGAGACGCTTGCCTCGCTGGAGGCGAAGGTGGCGTCGGGCGAGGCCGCACCGAGCCCCGCCTCGGGGCACCAGGAGCTGTTCGAGAACGTCGTAAACCGCCACGTCTGGCGCGCTCGCTGACCCGATGGGCGTCGTCCTCGGGATCGACGTCTCCACGACGGCCACCAAGGCCGTCCTGGTCGACGACCGGGGTGCGGTCGATGCCATCGGCACGTCCGAGTACAGCTTCGCCCAGCCGCGCCCGCTGTGGACCGAGCAGGACCCGGAGCTGTGGTGGAAGGGCGCCGTCGAGGCGATCGGGAAAGCGCTGCGCTCGGTCGGTCCCGGCCTGGACGCCGTCGAGGCGATCGGGCTCACCGGGCAGATGCACGGCCTGGTCCTTCTCGATGCCGCCGGCGAGGTGCTGCGCCCGGCGATCCTGTGGAACGACCAGCGAACCGGCGCGGCATGCGACGCGATCCGGAGCGCGGTCGGCGCCTCGCGCCTGGTCGAGGTCACGGGCAACGACGCGCTGACGGGGTTCACGGCACCCAAGCTGGTGTGGGTGCGCGACAACGAGCCCGAGATATGGCGACGGATCGAGCACGTGCTGCTGCCCAAGGACTACCTGCGGTATCGGCTGACAGGAGAGCTTGCGCTGGACAAGGCCGGAGGGTCGGGGACCATCCTGTTCGACCTCGCCGCGCGCGACTGGTCGCCCGAGATCACCACGGCGCTCGGGATCGACCCGGCCTGGCTGCCGCCGACGCACGAGGGTCCCGAGGTGACCGGCAGCGTCACGGCCGCGGCCGCCGCCGCCACGGGGCTGCGGGCCGGGACACCGGTCGTTGCCGGCGGCGGCGACCAGGCGGCCAACGCCGTCGGGGTCGGCGCGGTGGTGCCCGGACGCGTGGCGCTCTCGCTCGGTACGTCCGGCGTGGTGTTCGCGACGACGGATCGACCCCTGTACGAGCCCGCCGGGCGCGTCCACGCCTTTTGCCACGCGGTTCCCGGCCGCTGGCACATGATGTCGGTGATGCTGTCCGCGGCCGGCAGCCTGCGCTGGTTCCGCGACGCGGTCGCTCCCGGGGCTGACTTCGGCGATCTCGTCGCCGCTGCCGGGGACGTGCCCGTCGGCGCCGACGGTCTGCTGTTCCTGCCCTACCTGTCCGGCGAGCGGAGCCCGCACCCGGACCCGCTGGCCCGCGGCGCCTTCGTCGGGCTCACCCTCGCACACGACCGGCGGCACCTCACGCGGGCGGTGATCGAGGGCGTGGCGTTCGGTCTGCGCGATGGGCTGGACCTCATGGTCGAAGCGGGGATGGCTGCGCCGGACGAGATCCGCGCCTCGGGCGGTGGCACGGCCAGCCCGCTATGGCGGCAGGTGCTCGCCGACGTCCTCGACACGGAGATCGCCACCGTCAACACTACCGAGGGCGCGGCCTACGGCGCCGCGCTCCTGGGGGCGGTCGGGACGGGCTGGTTCGCGTCGGTCGAGACCGCCGCCGAGACCCTGGTCCGGGCCACGCCGGTCGCCGGGCCCGGCCCGGACGTGGGCCGGTACGCGGAGCTCCACGCCATCTACCGCGACCTGTACCCGGCGCTCAGCCCATCCTTCCACCACCTCTAGGGACCGACCGCCGCCGGGTGCGAGCGCCGTGTGGCGGGTGACGGGGAGGGGTCGTGCAACTAGACTGCGGCGCGGCCCCTTTCGGTGGCGTCGGCCGGCTCCTGGCCCATGATGATCATGGCCAGGACCTCATCGGGCGTCACCTCCTCGCGCCGGACCGTCCGGACGAGCTGGCCGTGGTACATCACGCTGATGCGGTCCGACAGATCGAACACGTCGTTGATGTCGTGGCTCACGAGGAAGATCCCGATGCCCTCGGACTTGAGCTGCCTGATCAAGTCGCGGACCTGCTCGGTCTCGGCCGGACCGAGCGCGGCAGTCGGCTCGTCCATGATGAGGATCCGGGCGTTGAAGTGGACGGCACGGGCGATGGCCACTGACTGGCGCTGCCCGCCTGACAGCGATTTCACCGGCGCCTTGAAGTTCGTGAAGTTCGGATTGAGCCGATGCATGACCTGGCGCGTCGCCGACTCCATGGCGCTGTCGTCCAGCCCTCCGATCAGGCTGGAGATCTCGCGACCCAGGAACAGGTTGGCAGCAGCGTCGACATTGTCGGCCAGAGCGAGTGTCTGGTAGATCGTCTCGATGCCGAGCAGCTGCGCGTCGCGAGGGTTCGAGATCTGGACCCGATTGCCATCGATCCGGATCTCACCTGAGTCGCCGGGGTGGGCGCCGGAGAGGACCCGCATCAGGGTCGTCTTTCCGGCGCCGTTGTGGCCGACCATCCCCACGACCTCGCCTGCCATGAGGTCCACGCTCACGCTATCGACGGCATGGACGCCGCCGAATGCGACATGGATGTTGTTCATCTCGACGAGCGGCGTCCTGGTCGCTGCGGGTGGCGTCATCACGGCTTCGGTCGTGGTGGCGGTCATTTGCTGCCCTCCCTCTGCGATCATCGGCGGCCGCCGCGGCGGCGCGTGTAGGCGTCGAAGGCAACGGCAAGGATGAGCACGAGGCCGCCCGCCACGTTCTGGCCCGGTGAGTTCACACCCAGGAAGCTCAGGCCATACGAGAGCGAGGCCATCACGAATGCCCCGAGCACGGCGCCGGGGATGGTGCCGATGCCACCGGCGAACGACGTCCCGCCGACCACCGCCGCGGCGATGACGTACAGCTCGTAGCTGACCCCGATGTCGAGGGTCGCCCCGTTCAGGCGAGCGGAGGCCACCGCCGCCGAGAGCGCGCACAGGACACCCATGAGGATGAACGTCTTCATGATCGTCCAGCGCGTGTTGATGCCGGCCAGCTCGGCCGCATCCGGGTTGCCGCCGTAGGCGTAGACGTAACGCCCGAAGCGGCGCCGCTTGGCCAGCAGGGTCATCACCAGGGTCACGCCGATCAGCAGGATGATCGGATCAGGGAACCCGGTCGGGATCTTCCAGCCGCCCTCGGGCGTCGGTCCCCAGTTCTCCTGGGCGCTGATCCGGTTGGCGAGGCCCTCCGGCCACAGGTTCGCATTCGCGAAGGCGGCCAGGCCGATCACGGCGAGGCAGCCGACCGTGCCGATCAGGACCTCGGCCCACATCGGCCGGACGGGAAAGTCGAACCGCTGCCGCTGCCGTCTGCCGTTGACCAGGAACGCGATGATCGCCAGACAGCCGACGATCCCGATACCCCAGGTCAGCGGCCCTCCGATCGAGCCCTGGGCTCCACCGTTGAGCAGTTGGAAGGTTGGGTCGAGCCCAAACACGGCCGCGCCGTTGGACAGGTACCAGACGGCCCCGCGGATCGAGAGCAGCCCGCCCAGGGTGACGACGAACGAGGGCACGCCGATGTACGCGATAATGAACCCCTGGAAGGCCCCGAAGCCGGCACCGATCGCGATCCCGATCCCCAGCGCGATGAACCAGCGGAACGGGAAGTCGGGCCCCATGCCCAGGATGTTTGGAAGCCAGTCGGTCATCAGCAGCGCGTAGCTCATCGCGACGAAGCCGACGAGCGATCCCACCGACAGGTCGATGTTGCGCGACACGATGACCAGGACCATCCCGGTCGCGATGATGGCCACGCTTGTGGCCTGGATGGCGAGCGTGACCATGTTCGTTGGCCGGAAGAACTTGCCGTCGCTTAGCATGTTGAAGCCGAGCAGGATGATGGCGAGTGCCACCAGCATGCCGAAGACACGCAGGTCGATCTCGGTCTGACGGAGGAGCCGTCGCAGCCCGGCGGATCCCGACGGCTGCGAACGGTCCGAAGCCAGTCCGGCGCCGGCCACATTCGTCACGACAGCGCTCCTCGTGCGGATGAGCGATGGGTTTGCGCCCCCGGAGGATCCGGGGGCGCAGATCTGGCTTGGGTTACGCGGTCAGGCTGCGGTGCTCACAGACCGCAGGCCGACGCGCCTGGATCTCCGGACTTGACACCCTTGCAGATGTCGTCCTTGGTCGCCCACCAGCCAGCGTTGATCACGTCAGACAGGTTGTCGGCGGTGATCGGGGTGGGCTGGAGGATGATCGACTTCACCGTGTTACCCCCCGGCGTGGTGAAGTCCGTCGGGCTGTTGCCGGCAGTCGGAGCGACCGACGGGTCAACGCTGATCGAGAGGTCGGCCATCGCCGTGCCCTGGCACAGCTGGATCGCCGCCTGGCCGGCAGCCTTGCCGAGCTCGTTGGCATTCTTCCAGACATCGACGTACTGCTTGCCCAGCGCGACGTTGTTCAGGTTGGCGGGGTCGCCGTCCTGGCCGCTCAGGGGCGGGAAGCCGTAGTTCTTGGCGGTGAGCGCAGCCACGACACCGAGGGCCGTGCTGTCGTTCTCGGCGAGGATCGCGTCGATCTTTTTGCCGTCCGCGTTGGCCTTGTCGATGATGGTTTCCATGTTGGCCTGAGCCTTCTCGGTCGCCCAGGCATCGGTGAACGTGCCGTAGTCCTGCGGGAATTGGGTGCCGGTCGTGTTCAGGACCGTGATGTCACCCGCGGTGACCTTGTCCAAGAGGCCAGCATTCTTGAAACCCTCCGGCAGGAAGGTCGAGGCATTCGGGTCACCCGGGTCACCCTTGATGATCACGTAGTTGCCCGTCGGGACCTTGGCCAGGAGCGCACCCGCCTCGGCCTCGCCGACACCGGTGTTGTTGAACGTGATGTACAGGATGCTCGGATCCTCGATCAGCCGGTCATAGGCGATCACCGGGATGCCCGCATCCTTTGCCTTCTGCACCGCTGGCAGGATCGCATTCTGGTCCTGGGCGAGCAGGATCAGGACGTTGGCACCCTTCGAGATGAGGGTGTCGACGTCGGTCAGCTGCTGCTCGTTGCTGAGGTTCGCGTCGGCATCGATGTAGGTGCCGCCGGCGTCCTCGACTGCCTTCTTGATGTTCGGCTGGTCAGCCGCCGCCCAGCGCGGCTGCTGGAAGTTGTTCCACGACACGCCGACGGTGCAGGCGGTCGTGGCCCCACTGGGGCTGGGGGCCATGCTCTCGGCGGTTGTCGGCGCGCTTGTCGGCGCCGATGCGGCGGGAGACGGGGTGGCGCTGCTCGAGCAAGCTCCCACCAGGACAGCGGCGACGCTCGCGGTGACCGCGAACTTGCGAATGTCCATACGCGTTTTCCTCCTCCTTTTGAACGATGCGGCTCGTTCACGAAAACGGCTGGCGCCGTCACGTAGGCTACACCGGTAGGCACGCCCCTTTCGTGTCCGGCCGTGCGATCTGCTTGGCCGAGGTTCGCGATGTCGTCAGCGTACGCGCGCCCATGTCAGGCGCTCGCGACGCGGAAGGATACGTCCCGCCCGGAGAACCAGGCGGCGGGATCCGACAGGAAGGGCTCGAACGCCAGCTCGGCGGCGCCGAGGATGGGTGCGTCGGGCCCGAGCGTGGCCGGGACGATCCGGACCTGCGAGCGTGGCGCAGCCAGCGCCCGCCGGTCCAGCTCGAGCTCGACCGCGTGATGAACGAAGGGATGGATCCGGGCATGCATCGCACCCAGGACGATCAGGCTGGGGTTGAGCAGATTGACCAGGCCTGCGAGCCCGACTCCCAGCCAGCGACCGACCTGGCTGAGCGCCGCCAGCGCGTCGCGATCGCCCGTCCGTGCGTCCTCGAGTACGGCGTCCACCCCAGCCCGACCGGCATCCGGGAGGCGTCCGGCGAGAGCCAGGAGGGCTCCCTCGCCGACCTCGGTCTCCCAGCACCCGGTCGCTCCGCAGCGGCACGGCCGTCCCGTGGGGTTGACTGGCACGTGGCCGATCTCACCCGCGTAGCCGGCGGCTCCCTGGAGCGGTACGCCGCCCACGATCGCTCCGCCGCCGACGCCGACCTCGCCCGAGACATACAGCACGTCGTCGACGCCCACGGCCGCGCCCCGGCGATGCTCCGCCAGGGCACCCAGGTCGGCGTCGTTGGCGACGGCCACGGGCACGGTGACGTCGAGGGCACGCGCGAGGCGGGCGCCGAGCGGCACGTCGCCCCAGCGCAGGTTCGGCGCGGTCGACACGAGGCCGTCGCTTCGTCGAACCACGCCGGCGACGGCCACGCCAACACCGATCAGCGTGCCGTCGACATCGAAGTCGAGGTCGCGGGCGAGCGCGACAAGGTCGCCCACGACCGCGTCGACGTCAAGATGGCGACCCGGCCGGTCGGTGCGCGACTGGCGCAGGACCACACCGCCCAGGCCGACCACGGACGCCGCGATCGAATCGACGAGGATCTCGAGCCCGAGCACGACGGCGCTGTGTGGATCGAGGCGGACCACGGGGGACGGCCGCCCCGGTGTTCCCAGGCGAACGGCGGCCGACTCGAACGCGAAGCCGGCGGAGGTGAGCTCCTGGACCAGCCCCCGGATCGCGCTCCGGGTCAGCCCGGTTGACCCGACCAACTCCGAGCGTGACATCGGGCCGTGCTCGTGGATGCCGCGGACGATCGCGCTCAGGTTGGCGCGATGCACGGTCTCGCTGCGCTGTCCGAGGTCGACCCGGCCGCTTCGCAAGGTTTGTGATCCTCTCACTCAAATATGTGCCAGACTGGGCCAGGACGAGTTCCGTGTCAAGTCGGAGCAGCAGTTCGGCATGTGCCGTCTCGACACTCGTTCCGCCGGCCTGGTGGGACGTCGCGAGCGGTTCCAGCGCGAGGGAGGTCCGCCATGGCGCAGCCTGACGAGAAGGCCACCACGACGCACGGGCGATTGGGCGGCCGGCGGCTCCTGGCCGTCCTCGCCGCCAGCATCCATCGGGAGCGCTGAGCACCCATGGCTACCGTCCGGTTCGGAATCCTGTCGACCGCCGACATCGCCGTCGAGAAGGTCATCCCCGGCATGCGCCGGGCGGCGGGTGTCGAGGTCGTGGCGATCGCCTCGCGCGACGGCGCCCGCGCGGCGGCGGCAGCGGAGGCGCTGCGCATCCCGCGGGCGCACGGGTCCTACGAGGCGTTGCTGGCGGACCCCGGGGTCGACGCCGTCTACATCCCGCTCCCCAACCACCTGCACGCGGCGTGGACGATCGCCGCGGCGCGCGCCGGCAAGCACGTCCTGTGCGAGAAGCCCCTGGCCATGACCGCGGCCGAGGCCCAGGGGATGGTCGACGCGTGCCAGGCCGCCGGCGTCCTGCTCATGGAGGCGTTCATGTACCGCCTTCACCCGTCGTGGGTCGCGGTGCGTGAGCTGGTGGCGTCGGGCCGGATCGGCCAGCTGCAGGCGGTGGACAGCTGGTTCTCGTTCTTCAACGACGACCCGGACAACATCCGCAACATCCTCGAGGCCGGCGGGGGCGCCCTGTACGACGTCGGCTGCTACTGCGTCAACCTGTCGCGAATGCTGTTCGGCGCCGAGCCCGAGCACGTTGCGGCGTCGATGGTGCGCGACCCGGCCAGCGGGGTGGACGTGCTGACTTGCGGGCTGCTGAGCTTCGCGGCGGGGATCGCGACGTTCGCCTGCTCGACGCGTGCTGAGCCCGACCAGCGCGTCAGCATCTACGGAACCGAGGGCCGGATCTCGCTGGGGATCCCGTTCAACATCCCGCCCGAGCGCCCCACAGAGATCTACGTGACGGCGGGCGGCGATCCGCCGGTGGCGCCGGCGACCGAGGTCGTGACCTTCCCGACGGCCGACCCGTACGCCGTGGAGGCGAGCGCGTTCGCGGCCGCCGTGAGCGCCGGGGGACCGGTTCCGGTCCCGCCCAGTGACGCGGTCGCCAACCTGCGGGTGATCGAGCAGCTGTTCGAGGCCGGTCGGCCGGGCTGACCGGAGCTCGATATTGGGACGCGCCGTGCGAGCGGGGCGTCGGGAGGGTGCCGAGGTCGGCGATGGTGGACATGAGCAACGATCAGGCGTCCCGGCCAGGCCCCGGGTCGCGACGCGGGCTCATGTTGGGCGGAATCATCATCGTCGTGGCCGCGCTTGCGCTGGCCGCCGGTCTCGCGGGCACCCGGCCGTGGGTCGCGGCGCCGCGCTGCCCGCCGCTCGCCGAGCATCCGGAATGGGGCGTCGCGCGCCGGTGGGACGAGGCGATGCTGGATGCGATCCGGCGCGCGCTGCCGGCACCCACGGTCCACGCCCGGAACCTGTTCCACACCTCGGTGGCGATGTACGACGCCTGGGCCGCGTACGACCCGGGCGCGATGGGCTATCTGGTCAATGAGCAGGCGACCGCCGACGACGTGGCGGCCGCTCGCGACGAGGCGATCAGCTATGCGGCTTATCGCGTGCTCACCGAGCGTTACCTTACGTCGGTGGGCGGGGACGTCTCGTTGTCTGAGTTCGCCGACCTGATGGACGCGCTGTGCTACCCGATCGACGTCACGACCACCGACGGCAGCTCACCGGCCGCGCTGGGCAACCGCATCGCCGCCGCGATCATCGCGTTCGGAAAGAGCGACGGATCCAACGAGGACGGTGGCTACGCGCCCGCCGGCTACAGGCCGGTCAACCCGCCGCTCGTGGTGAGCCAGTCGGGCACCACCATGGCCGACCCCAACCGTTGGCAGCCCCTCCAGATCGAGCACATGATCTCGCAGAACGGGATCCCGGTGACCAACGGCGTGCAGCAGGCGGTCGGCCCGCACTGGGGGCACGTGGCCTCGTTCGGCCTTCCCGCCGACACGGGAGCCGGAACACCGATCGATCCTGGGCCACCGCCCCGGCTGGGTGATCCGGTCACCGACCAGGCGTACAAGGACCAGGCGGTACAGGTGATCCGCGACAGCAGCATGCTCGATCCGACCGACGGCGTGCAGATCGACATCTCGCCCGGGGCGCTGGGTGGCAACTCGCTGGGCGCGAACGACGGTCACGGGCGCCCCGTCAACCCGGCCACCGGCCAGCCGTACGAGCCGGATATGGTGCTGCAGGGCGACTTCGGGCGGGTGATGGCCGAGTTCTGGGCGGACGGGCCGAGCTCCGAGACGCCACCCGGCCACTGGAACGTGCTGGCCAACCTGGTCTCGGACGAGCTGGCCCCGGACCTCCGGATCGACGGCGCCGGCGACCGGGTCGACCGGCTCGAGTGGGACGTCAAGCTGTACTTCGCACTCAACGGCGCGGTGCACGACGCGGCCATCGCGTCCTGGGGCCTCAAGGGGCATTACGATTCCTCGCGGCCGATCTCGATGATCCGGTACATGGGCGGCCTGGGCCAGTCGAGCGACCCGTCGCTGCCCTCGTACGACCCGGAGGGGCTGCCGCTCGTGCCCGGGTTGATCGAGCTGGTCACGCCCCAGACCACGGGGCCCGGTGGCCCGCACGCGGAGCTCAGGGGTCACGAGGGGGAGATCGCGATCCGGACCTGGGCCGGCAATCCCGCCGACCCCAAGACGGAGATCGGCGGCGTGACCTGGATCCGTGCCGTGGACTGGGTGCCCTACCAGCTGCCGACCTTCGTGACCCCGTCGTTCCCGGGCTACGTGTCGGGCCACAGCACGTTCAGCCGGGCCGGGGCCGAGGTCCTGGCCGGGTTCACCGGAAGCGAGTACTTTCCCGGTGGCATGAGCGGTTACACGATCAAAGCCGGCTCACTCAAGTTCGAGCAGGGTCCGACGACCGACATCCGCCTGGAGTGGGCGACGTACTTCGACGCCTCGGATCAGGCCGGGCAATCCCGGTTGTGGGGTGGCATCCACGTCGAGGCCGACGACTTCACCGGTCGGATCATCGGCGCCCAATGCGGCCGGGCCGCCTGGTCGCTGGCGCAGCGCTACTTCGCCGGAACCGCCGGATCGTGAGCGACCGAACGCATGGCATCCGGGCCGCCCGCCGGCGGGTGCGCCGATGACGCGCCGCGCGGGCATGGTCATCGCCGCCATGGCGGGCGTCGTCCTGCTGGTGGTTGCCGGGATCGGCGGAATCGGCCTGCTGACCGGCGCCGGCGGCCCGTCGGCCGACGGCGCACCCTTGTTCGTCGACGAGACCGGCACGTCCGGGATCGATCACACGTATGGCGGCGGCTATGTGGCCAGTCTCGGCGGCGGATTGGCGGTGTTCGACTGCGACGGCGACGCACGGCCGGACCTGTTCATCGCCGGCGGGGACCGCCCGGCTGCGTTGTTCCGGAACGAGAGCGACCCGGGCGGCGCGCTCCGCTTCACCCGCCTCGCCGACCCCGTGACCGATCTCACCCAGGTCACTGGTGCCTACCCGATCGACATCAACGGCGACGGGCTGGTTGATCTCGTGGTCCTGCGGGTGGGCGGCGCCGAGCTGCTCCGTGGGCTCGGCGGCTGCCGCTTCCAGCCGGCCAGCAGCACCTGGTCGTTCGCCGCGCCGTCCGACTGGCTGACGGCGTTCAGCGCCGCGTGGGAATCCGACTCCGGGCTGCCCACGCTCGCGCTGGGTAGCTACGTCGGCCTCGACGCCCAGCGCAACGCAACCTACACCTGCCCCGACAACCTGCTCTACCGGCCCGCGTCGTCGGGCTCGGGCTACGGCCCGCCGACCCCGCTGTCGCCGGGCTACTGCACCCTTTCGATGCTGTTCAGCGACTGGGACGGCTCCGGGCGCCGCGACCTGCGGATCAGCAACGACCGCCACTACTACAACGGGCAGGTTGGCGAGGAGCAGCTGTGGCGGATCGCCCCGGGCGAGCCGCCCCGCCTGTACGGGCCGTCCGACGGCTGGGTGAAGGTCCAGGTGTGGGGAATGGGCATCGCCAGCCAGGACCTCAACGGGGACGGACTGCCGGAGGTGTACCTGACGAGCCAGGGCGACAACAAGCTCCAGACGTTGCTGGCGGGACCGGCGCATCCCACCTACCGCGACATCGCCCTCAAGACGGGTGTCATCGCCACCCACCCGGCCAGCGGCGGAGACCCACTGCCGTCGACCGCGTGGCACCCGGAGTTCGCCGATGTCAACAACGACGGGTTCACGGACCTGTACGTATCCAAAGGCAACGTCGGCGGGGTGCTCGACTACGCCAGCCGTGACCCAAGCGACCTGTTCCTCGGCCAGCCCGACGGAACGTTCGTGGAGGGGGCGGCCGCCGCGGGCATCGTCAACTTCGATCGCACGCGCGGAGCGGCACTGGCGGACCTCAACGGCGACGGGCTGCTGGACCTGGTCGAGGTCAAGGTCGACGCGCCGGTGCGAGCGTGGCGAAACGTCGGCGCGGGCGACGCGACCCAGCCTCGAGCGATGGGGGACTGGCTCGGCGTCTCCCTGGGTCAACCGGGCGCCAACCGCGACGCGATCGGCGCGGTGATCGAGGTGCGAACCGGGGACACGATCCAGCGCCGCGAGGTCACCATCGGCGGGGGCCACATCAGCGGCCAGCTGGGTCCGGCGCACTTCGGCCTGGGCAGCGCAAGCTCGGCCGAGGTTCGCGTCACTTGGCCGGACGGCGAGCAGGGGCCGTGGCTGGCGGCCGACGCGAACCGCATTGTCGAGGTGGACCGGGGCGCCGGGGCCGTGGTCACGCCCCCAGCCAGCGGCGGATAGCCTCCGACCTCGTCGAGGTCGGGCAAGGTTGGGGCGGGCGCCTGAGCCCCCGGGGTCAGGCCCGGGTGGCCGAGCGACCGGGCAAGCGCGGGCCGATGACGGTGATCCACGGTTGCCGCCACTCAGCGTCCCTGATATCCTCCGCCGGTCAAAGAACAAGGAATGTAGCCACGCCATCGTTCGTGTCGGAGGATCGAGTGCCGCTCGCGCGGGAGAAGAAGCAAGAGGTCATCGCGGGGTACGCCGTCAAGGACGGCGACACCGGATCCCCGGAGGTCCAGGTCGCGCTCCTGACGGAGCGGATCCGCGACCTGACGGAGCATCTCCGCCGCTTCCCGAAGGACAACCATTCGCGCCGCGGCCTCCTCAAGCTCGTGGGTCAGCGCCGGCGACTCCTCGCGTATCTCGTGAAGAAGGACGCCACGCGCTATCGGGCCGTCATCGGCTCGCTCGGGCTGCGCCGCTAGGGCACGCCGCTTCGACCCCGAGTCGATCCCGGGGTCCTTCGTGTCCGGCATCATCGCCAGCCCGGCCCATCCGGCCGCAGGTCGCTCCGCCCCACACGACCAAGGAGGTCGTTCACCCGTGCCCACTCCCACCACGCTCGAGATCGAGTTCGGCGGCCGAACGCTGACGCTCGAGACCGGACGTCTCGCCGGCAACGCCGGCGGTGCCGTCACGGCCCGCTACGGCGACTCGATGGTCCTGGGGACCGCGAACAGGTCCCAGCCGCGCCCCGGTCTCGACTTCTTTCCGCTCACCGTCGACTTCGAGGAGCGGATGTACGCGGCGGGCAAGATCCCGGGCGGCTTCATCAAGCGCGAGGGTCGGGCGTCCGAAGCCGCGACGCTCGCCGCACGCCTGACCGATCGCCCGATCCGTCCGCTGTTCCCCGAGGGCTACAAGGACGACGTCCAGATCGTCATCACGACCCTGTCCACGGACCAGGAGAACGAGCTCGACGTCCTCGGCACGATCGCGGCGTCGGCGGCGCTGACGATCAGCGAGATCCCGTTCCAGGGCCCGATCGGCGCGGTGCATGTTGGCCGGATCGATGGGGAGTTCGTCCTCAACCCGACCACGAGCCAGCTCGCCGAGTCGGAGCTCGACCTCGTGGTCTCCGGTACCCGTGACGCGATCATGATGGTCGAGGCGGGCGTGAAGATCCTGCCCGAGGACGTGATGGCCGAGGCGATCATGTTCGCCCACCGGTCGCTCGCGCCGCTCATCGACGTGCAGGAGAAGCTGCGCGAGCTCGTCGGCAAGCCCAAGCGCCTGCCGTATCTCGAGCCGTTGACGGACTCCGTGCTGAAGTTCGCCGAGCGGGCCAGGGCGGGCGGCGAGTTCGTCGTCGTGGACGTCGAGACGACCGGCACCGACCCCGAGATGGCCGACCTCGTCGAGGTCGCGGCGGTCCGCGTCAAGGGCGGCAAGATCACCGATCGCTGGTCCACGTTCGTCAACCCCGGGCGACCGATCGTCGGCAACCAGATGCACGGCATCACCGACAAGGACGTCAAGGGCGCCCCGACCCCGATGGAGGGGGCGCGCAAGGCGCTCGACTTCGTCGGCGAGGCGCCGCTCGTCGGCCACTCGGTGGGCTTCGACATCGGGTTCCTCGAGGCGGCGCTCGGTGACGGCACCCGCATCGAGCAGGGCCGCTACATGGACACGCTGGTCATCGCCCGCGATGGGTACCCGGATCTCGAGAACTACAAGCTGGCCACGCTGGCCGGCTTCTTCGGGGTCGAGCTGAAGGAGAGCCACCGCGCGCTTCCCGATGCCGAGGCCACCGCGAACCTGCTGATCTGGTTCGGCAACGATCTCCCGGGCCGCATCGATGCCCTTGCCGACGGGATCGCGACCGCAGTCCGCGCCACCCGCACCGACAAGGACCAGTCCGCGGCGCTGCTCGAGGCGGCCCGCCGCAATGCCCGCGTGAGCAAGAGCCTGTTCGGGCTCGTCCAGAAGAAGACGGTCCGCAAGCTCGTGCTCGAGGAGGGCGTCCGCATGGACGGCCGCGCGACCGACGAGATCCGCCCGATCTCGGTCGAGGTCGGCCTCCTGCCGCGAACGCACGGGTCCGGCCTGTTCACCCGCGGCCAGACCCAGGCCCTGACCGTGGCCACGCTCGGCGCGTCATCCGACGTCCAGCGGATCGACACGATCAGCCCCCAGACCGAGAAGCGCTACCTCCATCACTACAACTTCCCGCCCTACAGCACCGGCGAGAACAAGCCCATGCGGGGCCCCAGCCGGCGTGACATCGGTCATGGCAACCTCGCGGGGCGCGCGTTGCTGCCGGTGCTGCCGAGCCAGGAGGAGTTCCCGTACGTCATCCGCCTCGTGTCCGAGGTGGTCGCCGGCAACGGCTCGACGTCGATGGCCTCCACCTGCGGCTCGACGCTCGCGCTCATGGACGCCGGCGTGCCGATCAAGGCGCCGGTGGCCGGTGCGGCGATGGGCCTGGTGCTCGACGCGGACACCGGCAGGTTCGTGGTCCTTACCGACATCCTCGGCAAGGAGGATTCGATCGGCGACATGGACTTCAAGGTGACCGGCACGACCGAAGGCATCACCGCCCTCCAGATGGACATCAAGGTCAAGGGCATCGACGAGCGGGTCATCCGCGAGGGACTCAAGCAGGCGCTCGCTGCCCGCCTGTTCATCCTCGACAAGATGACCGCGGTCCTGCCGACGGCCCGCGAGGAGATGTCCGACTTCGCGCCGCGGATCATCACGATCAAGATCAACCCCGAGAAGATCCGCGAGATCATCGGCAAGGGTGGGTCGATGATCCGCAAGATCCAGGAGGAGACCGAGACCGAGATCAACGTCGAGGACGACGGCACGGTCGAGATCGCGGCCGTCTCCGGCGAGAACTCGCGCAAGGCCATCAACTGGATCGAGAGCCTCACCCGCGAGGTCGAGATCGGCGCCCTGTATCTCGGCACGGTCACCCGGCTGATGACCTTCGGCGCGTTCGTCGAGATCCTGCCGGGCAAGGAAGGCCTGGTCCGGATCGGCGAGCTGGCCGACTACCACGTGCCATCCGTCGAGGACGTCGTGTCGGTGGGCGACGAGGTCATGGTGGTGGTCACCGAGATCGATCGCCAGGGCCGCGTCAACCTGTCGCGCAAGGCCGCGATGCAGCGCCACCTCGCGAAGTAACCCGGCGTTCACCACCCACGCGGCGCCCCGCGGCATCGCCCGGGGCGCCTCGGATTCCTGGTTCATTTGAGCGCCGCGGACCGTTCCCTCGGTGCCCGGTCCTGGCGCCTGTCAACCGGCGGCGCTCCCGGTTCGGCCGGGCCGCGCTGGTATACTCCCCGCCGTGCCCGACAACCCATCGTTAGCAGGTCGGACCATGCCCGGAACCACCCCCGAATTGCTCACCATCGCCGTCGTCGGTGCCACCGGTGCCGTGGGCCGGACGATGATCGAGGTGCTCCTCGAGAAGCGCCTCCCGACGAGCCGGCTGCGCCTGCTCGCATCGGAGCGGTCCGCCGGCCGGACGATGACCGTCGGTGGGCGCGAGATCCAGGTCGAGCAGGCGACCCCCGATGCATTCGAGGGCGTGGACATCGCGCTGTTCAGCGCGGGCGGCGGGACGTCGAAGTCGCTCGCCCCCGAGGCCGCGAAGCGGGGCGCGGCGGTCATCGACAACTCCAGCGCGTGGCGGATGGACCCCGCGGTCCCGCTGGTCGTGTCCCAGGTCAACCCGGACGATCTCGCGTGGCACGAGGGCATCATCGCCAACCCGAACTGCTCGACGATGCAGCTGATGCCACCGTTGATGGCGCTTCGCGACGCGGTGGGCATCGAGCGCCTGATCGTCGACACGTACCAGTCGGTCGCGGGCACCGGGCACAAGGCGATCGTCGAGCTCGAGGAGCAGGTGAAGGCGCACGCCGAGGGTCGGCCGAAGGTGGCCAGCGTGTATCCGCACGTGATCGGTTTCAACGCCCTCCCGCACATCGACACCTTCCTCGACAATGGCTATACCAAGGAGGAGTGGAAGGTCGTCACCGAGAGCCGCAAGATCCTGCACCTGCCCGACCTTCGGGTCAGCTGCACCGCTGTCCGGGTGCCGGTGTTCGTGAGCCATTCGGAGGCCGTCCACGTCGAGACCCGGCGGCCGATCACGCCCGACGAGGCACGGGCCGCGTTCGCGGCGGTCAAGGGCGTGGTGGTCCAGGACGATCCGGCGACCAACACCTACCCGCTGGCGACGGAGGCGACGGGGTCGGACGACGTCTATGTGGGGCGTGTCCGCCAGGACGCCTCGATCGACGGCAACCGCGGGCTCGTGTTCTGGGTGGTGTCCGACAACCTTCGCAAGGGCGCCGCCTCGAACGCGGTCGAGCTGGCGGAGCTGCTCATCGAGCGCGACTGGATCCGAAAGGCGAGCGAGCGCGATCGGACGCCCGAACGCCAGCCCGTCGGGGCGTCCGGGGGACGTCCCGCGTGACGGGCGACGAGCGCCGCCAGGCGCTCGAGGGGATCGCCGACGAGATCACGGCCTGCACCCGCTGCCGCCTCCACGAGGGCCGCACTCGGGCCGTGCCGGGTGAGGGTGATCCCGACACGGAGGTCGTGTTCGTGGGCGAGGGTCCGGGGTTCAACGAGGACCGCGAGGGGCGGCCGTTCGTTGGTCGCGCCGGCGGGCTCCTGGTCCGGCTGCTCGCGAGCATCGGATGGCGTCGCGAGGACTTGTTCATCACCAACGTCGTGAAATGCCGGCCGCCCGATAACCGCGATCCCCAGTCCGACGAGATCGCCGCCTGCGCGCCCTACCTGCAGCGGCAGCTGGCCGTGCTCGACCCGGCGGTCGTGGTCACGCTCGGGCGCTACTCGATGGCCGCGTTCATGCCCGGTGTCCGGATCGGCCAGGTGCACGGAACGACCCGGCCCGTCGACCCGCAGACGGGCGCCGGCGACGCGCTCGCGTTTGCCATGTACCACCCCGCGGCGGCGCTCCGCACGCAGGCCCTCGAACGCGAGAGCTTCGAGGACATCGCCCGCGTTCCCGGGGTGCTGCTGCGCGCGCGCGAGCGGCGCGAGTCGGTGGCCGCAGGCGCCGCCAAGTCGCAGATCCCCGCCGAGCCGCCGGCCGGGGCACCTGGCGTCGTGTCCGGTTCGGGAAGTGTCAACGGGGCAGGGGACCCTCCGACCCCGCCGGCTCCGCCCGCGTTCCCGACGCCCGCAGTCGACGACCCCGTGGCCGATGAGGCGTCCCAGCTCACCTTGTTCTGATTCGCAGCACGGACGACACGCAGATGGCAGAAGAGAGCACGCCGCTCCGCATCATCCCGCTTGGCGGGGTGGGCGAGATCGGCAAGAACATGTACATCTTCGAGTACGGCGACGACATCGTGGTCATTGACTGCGGGCTCATGTTCCCCGACGAGGAGATGTTCGGCATCGATCTCGTCGTGCCCGACGTCACCTACCTCAAGGAGAACCGGGCCAAGCTCCGCGCGTTCCTGATCACCCACGCCCACGAGGACCACATCGGCGGGCTGGCGTACGTGCTGCCGGAGTTCCCCGGCGTGCCGATCTATGCCAGCACCCTGGCCCGCGGCCTGCTGGGCAACAAGATCAAGGAGCACAAGCTCCACAACAACCCGCTGCTCGCGCTCGATCCGGGCGACGAGATCCGGGTCGGTCCGTTCGACGTGATCCCATTCCGGGTCAGCCACTCCATCCCGGATGCGATGGGGATCGCGCTCCGCACGCCCGTCGGCGTCGTCGTGCACACCGGCGACTTCAAGTTCGACCACACCCCGGTCGACGGCAAGCACTCGGACTTCGCCACCCTGGCGCGGATGGGGCAGGAAGGCGTGGTCGCCCTGCTGTCGGACTCGACGCGGGCCGAGAACCCCGGCTACACGCCGTCCGAGCGGACGGTGGGCGAGGCGTTCCGCGAGATCATGGAAGGGCTCGAGGGGCGGGTCATCGTGGCCACATTCGCGTCCAACATCGCCCGTATCCAGCAGGTGTTCGACGCGGCGAACACGTTCAACCGCCAGGTGGCCGTGGTCGGTCGCTCGATGGAGCAGAACACGCGGATCGCTGCCGACCTCGGCTACCTCAAGTTCGAGCCGTCCCAGTTCCTGCCCAAGGACCGGATCACGGATCATCCGGCCGCGCGCACGGTGATCGCGACCACGGGCGCCCAAGGGGAGCCGATGTCGGGTCTGGCGCGGATGGCGAACCGCGACCACCGGTTCGTCGAGATCCAGCCCGGTGACACCGTCATCGTCTCGGCCAGCCCGATCCCAGGCAACGAGGAATACGTCGCCCGCACCATTGACAACCTGTTCAAGGCTGGTGCGAACGTGTACTACCACACGATCCGGCGCGCGCACGTCTCGGGCCATGCCAGCCAGGAGGAGCTCAAGCTGATGCTCGGGCTCACCCGGCCGACGCATTTCATCCCGATGCACGGCGAGTTCCGGATGCAGGTGCAGCACGGCCGCCTGGCGATCGAGACGGGAGTCAAGCCGGAGAACGTGTACATCATCGAGAACGGGACGCCGATCGAGATCTTCCCCGATGGCACCGCGCGCCGGGGCCAGCCGGTGGCCGCCGGGTACATGTATGTCGACGGCCTGTCGGTGGGCGAGGTCGGGGACATCGTGCTTCGCGACCGGCGGGCGCTCGCAAACGACGGGATGTTCATGGTCGTGGTCCAGGTCGACAAGCAGACCGGACGGGTGGTCGGGCGCCCTGAGATCATCACCCGCGGGTTCGTCCATGGGAACGAGGAGGACCCGATCATCGAGGAGGCCAAGCGCCGGATCATCGATGCCCTCCAGCAGCCCGGCGATCGGATCAGCGAGGTGCCCTTGCTCAAGGAGCAGGTCAAGGATGGCGTCTCGCGCTTCCTGTACGAGCAGACCAAGCGACGGCCGATGGTGTTCCCGGTCGTGGTCGAGGTCTAGCGCGTGGCGCAGCGCCGACGAACGACCTCCAGGCCGCCGGCCGCCCGGCGAACGCGATCGTCGAGCCGCCGGCGCGGCGGTGGCCTGCCGCTCCCGCGGATCTCGCTCGGCCTGTCGCCGGCGGTCATTCGCTCGCTGATCGGGATCCTGCTGGCGGTCGTGGGGGCCGTGCTCGCCATCGCCCTGATCCTGCCCGGCGAGGGGCGGCTGACCGATCTCGTTCGTGACGACATCGCGCCGTTCTTCGGAGCTGGCCGCTTCGCTCTGCCCGTGGTGCTGCTGGTGTCCGGCTGGTACCTCGAGTGGGGCCCGGGTCGGGAGCCCGGCGCACCCTGGGGACGGACCCTGCTGGGCATCGCGATCGCGTATGCCGGCTTCCTGGGGCTGATCCAGCTGGTCGGCTTCTCGGGTGAGTTCACGGGCGGCCGCATCGGCCGCTTCCTGGTGAGCATCCTCGAGCCCGCCCTGACCGCGCCCGGCGCGTTCGTGATCCTGCTCGGCATGCTGGTCGCGGGTCTCCTGATCGCGTTCGACACGCCACTCCGGACGCTGGTCTCGCCGGCGACCCGTGCGGCCCGGGCCGCGGGGTCAACGCTCCAGGATCGCACCGTCGGCGGGCCGGTCACGAACGTACGCTCCACGACGGCGGCGGACGGCCGCGGGGCGGCCCCGGCCGCGCAGACACGGGCCGGGACAGAGGGCAGGCGCGGGCGGATACCGCGGCTCCTCGGTGGAGAGGCGCCGGGGCAGACCGGCGTCTGGGGCAACGAGCCGGACGGGGGTCCGTCCGCGACTCCCTCCGCATCGCCGGTGTCGGCAACCTTCGCCCCGGCACGTGGCAACGGCAACGGTGGGGGCCCGGGGCTGGCCGTCGCGGCGGGAGCCGCCGGGCCCGCGGGTCTCGCGGCCAACGGCGCAGGTATGAGGGCAGGCGCGCCCGCGGGGGCTGGCGGGGCAGGTGCCCGCCCGGCCGGAAACGATGCTCGGACCGCGACTCGTGACCCCGAGGACGTCACCGACGCCTCCGACTCGCCGCCCAAGCGCGACCACGCCTGGATCCTGCCGGCGCACAGCCTGCTCGACGCCGGGGAGGCTCCCTCGCCGGCGATGGCCGGCAACCAGGCCGCCATCCACGCCTGGAACGAGGAGCAGATCGTCCGCAAGCTCGCGAGCTTCGACATTGAGGCGCGCATCGTCGGCCGCAATGCCGGTCCCGTCGTGACCCAGTACGAGGTCCAGCCTGCGCCGCACATCAAGGTCAGCCGGATCGAGGGGCTGTCGGACGACCTCGCGATGGCGCTGGCCGCGCGGAGCATCCGGATCGAGGCCCCGATCCCGGGCAAGAGCGCGGTGGGCATCGAGATCCCCAACAAGGAGTTCAACGTCGTCGCGCTGCGGCGGATCCTGGACGAGGTCGACTTCGCCGCATCCGGATCGCGGCTCACGTTTGCCCTGGGCCGGGACGTGGCGGGCACCGCGCAGGCCGTGGATCTGGCCAGGATGCCCCACCTGCTGATCGCGGGCGCCACGGGCTCGGGCAAGAGCGTGATGGTGAACGCGCTGATCACGAGCCTGCTGTGCAACGCGACGCCCGACGATGTACGGCTGATCCTGACGGACCTCAAGCGGGTGGAGCTCGCCGGCTACAACGGGCTGCCGCACCTGATGGTCCCGGTGATCACCGAGCCCGAGCGCGCCAAGTCCGCCCTCAAGTGGGCCGTGAACGAGATGGAGGCCCGCTACCGGCGGTTCGCCGGCGCGACCTCCCGCAACATCAAGGGCTTCAACGAGACCCGCATCGATCCGGCCGACCGGCTGCCGTACATCGTGATCGTGATCGACGAGCTGGCCGATCTCATGATGCGCGAAGGCAAGAACATCGAGGACCCGATCGTCCGGTTGGCCCAGAAGGCGCGCGCGACCGGCATCCACATGGTGCTCGCCACGCAGCGGCCATCGGTCAACGTGGTCACCGGCCTGATCAAGGCGAACTTCCCGTCGCGGATCGCGTTCGCGATGGCGAGCCAGATCGACTCGCGGACGATCCTCGACGCCCCCGGGGCGGAGGACCTGATCGGCCGCGGCGACATGCTCTATCAGCCGTCCGACCTGCCGCGCCCGATGCGGCTCCAGGGTGTGTTCGTGTCGGATCCGGAGATCGGCCGGGTGACCAAGCACTGGCGTGACCAGATCGAGGACCCGCGCTACGACCTCTCGATCGTCGAGTCCGGGGAGGACTCCACGAGCAACGTGGACGACCTCGCGGGCGACGACGCGGATCGGCTCCTGCCGGATGCCGTATCGGTCATCCGGGAGTACGATCGTGCCTCGGCGTCGTTGCTCCAGCGGCGTCTACGGATCGGGTACGCCCGGGCGGCTCGAATCATCGACCAGCTCGAAGCGCGCGGCTACGTGGGCGCGTTCGACGGCTCCAACGCCCGGGTGGTCCTGCGCCGTGACGACGGACCTGGCCCTGGCGACAACGAGGACGAGGCATGACCACGCGAGACGACGCGCGACGGGCCCGGGCCGACGCGCGGCGTGCCGCCCGCGACTACGCGACGGAGGCCGGTCCCGCGCTGCCCGAGCGGTTGCTCGCCGCACGCGAGCGCAAGGGCGTGGATCTGTACCGGGCCGAGCGCGACACCAAGATCCGGGCGCGCTACCTTGCTGCGCTCGAACACGGCGAGTACGCCGAGCTGCCGGGTGCCGTCTATACGAAGGGATTCCTGCGCAACTACGCGATGTACCTCGGGCTCGACCCGGAGGACGTGCTGCGCCAGTGGCGGCGGGAGCGGGGCGACACCTCGATCCCGTCGGAACCCGTGCTCGACGTCCTGCAGCCGCTCGAGGCGCCGCGGCAGGGCCTGACGTTCTCCCCTGCGGTCGTGGTTGCGGCGCTGTTGACCGTCCTGATCGTGACGTTCGTCGCCTACCTCGGGCTCCAGGTCGTGCGGTTCGCGAAGCCGCCCACGCTCGCCGTGACCAGTCCGGCCCAGGCGGTCATCGACGTCGCGGAGGGCACCGCCTCGTACACGCTGCGCGGCACGTCGATCCCGGGTGCGACGATCACGGTGACCGTGGCTGGCCGCACCGACCCCTATCGCGTGTCGGCCGATTCGACCGGTCGCTGGAGCGTGGACGTCGAGCTCCGGCGGGGCCGCAACCAGTTCGACATCGACGCCCTCGACCCCGATACCGGCAAGACCGCGGACACGACGGCCCGGGTGTTCATCACGGTGCCGTTCCTGGTCTCGGAGAGCCCGACCCTGACCGTGGACTCGCCCGCCGAGGGCGCCCAGTTCGAGAACGGCTCGATCCCGGTCAAGGGTTCGACGACCAACGCCAGCTCGGTCAGCGTGTCTGCGGTCATGACGGCCTCTGCCGATGGGACGCCGACCGCTACCCCCACCCCGACGCCTGCAGCGGGCGCGTCGCCCGGCGCGTCCGGATCACCTGCCGGACCGACGGTCGGGCCGGTGTCCGCCAGCGTCGCGGCCGACGGCACCTTCGACGCGCCGCTCGATCTCGCCACAGGATCATGGCGGATCGTGATCACCGCGACGTCCGCCGAGGGCAAGGCCACCACCCTGACCCGGAACGTCTCGATCAAGTACCAGGGCGTCAACGTGGTCGTGTCGATCAAGGGATCGCGGGCATGGCTCAAGGTATGGGTCGACGGCAAGCTGTCCAAGGTCACCGGGGCCGCGGGGACCGTGTACGACCCGGGCAAGGTGCTGACCTTCACCGCGCAGCACTCGGTCGAGGTCCGGACGGGAAAGTCGAGCGCGACGTACTTCACCCTCAACGGGGAGGACCTGGGTCACATGTCCAACAAGGGCAACCCGGAAACGTGGCTGTTCTCGCCACCCGACCCGCCGGTCAAGACCAACCGGACCTGACGTGGGCGATCCGCTGGTCGAGCTCGCCGGTCGAGTGCTGGCGGCGTGCACGGCGCGCGGCCTGACGCTGGCCACCGCCGAGTCGTGCACCGGCGGCATGGTCAGCCATCTGCTTACCGAGGTTCCCGGGTCCTCTGCCTGCTTCCGCGGCGGGATCGTGGCCTACGCCGACGCCATGAAGCGCGACCTGCTGGGCGTGCCGGCTGACGTGCTGGCGGCGCACGGGGCGGTGTCGGCGCAGGTCTCCGTGGCGATGGCCGAGGGAGTGCGGGCGCGCCTCGAGTGCGATGTCGGCGTGTCGGTGACGGGGATCGCGGGTCCCGAGGGCGGGACGCCGGCGAAGCCGGTCGGGCTGGTCTACCTGGCTGTCTCCGGTCCCGGCGGATCCGAGGTGGAGCGGCATCTGTGGCCGGGCGACCGCTCGGCCAACAAGCGCGACAGCGCAGAGGCGGCCCTCGAGATGCTGCTGCGCCGGTTGGGGGACCCGGGGCCGCGCGGGGACAGCTCGACGCCGGCCGAAGTTGAGTCGCCGGCCGAGCCGATCGGCGACGCGACGCGGTGACGCTGCGCGGGATGCCCGCCGTCGGCGCCGGGCTTCTGCCGCCGCGCGCCGCGCGACCGATCCGGGTGGGCGAGCGGATCCACGTCGTTGGGGCAGCCGGTGCCGGCGCCTCGGCCGCGGCCCTGCTCGCGTCATGGTCGGGCGCCGTCGTCGACGGATGCGATCCGGGTGGCCCGGGACCCTATACGGCGGCGCTCGAGCTTGCCGGCGTCACGGTGGCGCCCGAGCACGATCCGGCGCACGTCAGACGGCCGGACCCGCCGGAGCGCCTCGCTGTCACCAAGGCGCTCACGGCGATCGACCCCAACCATCCCGAGCTCGCGGCAGCGCGCGCCGAGGGGATCGCCGTCGAGCCCTGGCAGCAGGTCGTCGCGGATGCGGCCGCCGGGCGGGACCTGATCGCGGTGGCGGGCACCCATGGCAAGAGCACCTCGGCCGGCTGGCTCGTGCACGTGCTGGCGGGCGCCGGCGCAGATCCTGCCGCGTTCGTGGGCGCCCTGCTGCCCGCGGAGCTGACCGGGATCGGTGTCCCGGCGACGGCTCGCCGCGGGGCGGGCAAGGCGTTCGTGGTCGAGGCCGATGAGTACGCGGGCAACTTCGACGCCTACCGTCCGCGGGTGATCGTGCTCACGTCGGCCGAGTGGGACCACCCGGATGTGTTCGCCGATCGGGAGGCGGTGCTGGCCGCGTTTGAGGGTTGGATCCGGCGGGCGGCGGGCGGAGGCGCACGGGAGGCAACACGACCAGCCGGAGCCGGCTCGGGTCCGGGAGGCGTCGAGCGGATCGCGACGAACGGGCGTGGCGGGCCGGTGCTGATCGCGAACGTGGCTGACGAGGGCGTGGCCGATGTGGCGTCGCGGCTCGCGGACTGGCCCGGGCGGATCCTGGCGACCGCGGTCGCGGACGTTGCGCCACAGCGTTTGGCGGGATACGCGCGCGGCATCGGCGATCGCTTCCGGACGGCGGCGGGTCCGGCGGAGCTGCTGCTGGCTCGGGTCACGGCGACCGAACCCGGTTCGACGAGCATCGAGATCTCGGGATTCGATTCGCTCGCCGGGCCGACGCCCGTGCGCCTGGCGACAGCCGGTCGCCACAACGTCGCGAACGCGCTGGGGGTGGCCGGGGCGGCGGCAACGTTGGGCCTCGATCGGGACGCGATCGTTCGTGGGCTCGCGAGCTTCGGCGGTGTCGGCCGGCGGCTCGAGCGAAAGGGCGAAGGTGGCGGCGTGGTGGTCTACGACGACTACGGTCATCACCCGTCCGCGATCCGCGAGACGCTGGCCGCCGTTCGCCAGCGGGAGCCCGGCCGGCGGGTGTGGGCCGTGTACGAGCCGCTGACCTATCACCGGACCGCGGCCATGATCGATGCGTTCGCCGCGGTGCTGGCAACCGCGGACGCGGTGGCGATCGCCGATATCTGGGCCGGCCGGGACCCGGACACGAGCATCGCGTCCGCGGCCGGGTTGGCGGACGCGGTTGCCAGCGTCGCGCCCGGGATCCCTGTCGCGGCGCCAGGCAGCGTCGAGGCCACGGCTCGCTGGCTGGCTGCGGAGGTCCGCCCGGGCGACGCCGTGCTGGTCATGGGCGGTGGCCGCTCGTACCGGATCGGTGAGCTGCTGCTCGACCACCTGGAGACACGATGACGATCAGCTACGCGCAGGGCCACGATCTGCTCCACGCGCTCACCCGCGCCCGCCTGTCGTATGACGGCGACGGGTGGACGGCCTGCTTCGACGAGCGCGCGGAGCTCGTGCTCGATCCGTTTGCGCCCCCGCTGGCAGGTCACAATGCGCTCCGGGCATACTTGCTGGAGGCGGCCGAGGAGGAGATCGGCTACGACCTGGTGGTCGAGCGCCACTGGGTCTCGGGCTCGATGGTGCTGGCCGCCTGGCACGCCAGCTGGAACCGGCGTCGCGACGAGGCAAAGGTCCGCCAGGCAGGGTTCCTCTCCGCCGAGGTTGGGGAGGACGGGCGCGTCGTGCGCCTGAAGCAGTGGACGGTCACTCGCGAGCACCTCGCGGGCTGACGAAGGAGGTCGGATGGCGGGCGAGATCTCGTTCGATGTGGTCTCGGACTTCGATGAGCAGGAGCTGCGGAACGCGCTCGACCAGGTCCGGCGTGAGGTCCAGCAGCGCTACGACTTCAAGGGTGCCCACGTCGAGCTGACCCAGGAGAAGAGCCAGCTGATCCTGGTGACCGACGACGAGTTCCGCGCCCGCGCGATCCGGGACCTGATCGAGTCGAAGGCGCTGCGCCGCGGGCTGTCGCTCAAGATCTTCGAGTGGGGCGAGGTTGAGCCGGCCGGCGGCAACAAGGTCCGGCAGCGCATCGGGCTCCGGCGAGGCCTGCCGGACGACCTTGCGAGAAAGCTGGTCAAGATGATCCGGGACCAGTTCCCGAAGGTCCAGCCGCGTGTCCAGGGCGACGCCATCCGCGTCGCCGGCAAGAGCAAGGACGAGCTGCAGCGAGTCATCGTGCGCCTGCGCGAGCTTGACGAGGCGGTGCCGCTGCAGTTCGAGAACTATCGATAGGGGTGCCGTCGTGCCCGGATCAGGTCGAACCGCCAGGCTCGTCATGCTGATGGTCGCCGTCTTCGTGATCGCGGGGATGCTCGCCGCGATGCTGCTGACGGCGCCGATCGTCGGCAACTAGCCTCGCGCCACCCACCATCGCTCGGCCCGGCCCCGGACGGACCGCCGTCCAGGCCCGGCCAACAGGAGGTCGACATGGAGCCCCGCCACGATGTCGTGCAGGAGCAGACGACGGCCGGTCCGGCCGATCAGGACGCCGGAACTGCCGCAACCGATCCGCAGGAGGCTCGTTCCGACGCCGGCGTCGATGCGCCGGGTTTCTCGAGCGAGGCGGCTCCGGCCGGCGACTCGGGGTCGACTCCAGGGTTGGAGCCGGCCTCCGAGCCAGGACCGGGGTCGGTGGCCATCGCGGAGCCGGAGGAGCCGCGAGCGCCGGGGACGGTCCCGGAGCCGGAGGCGGGGGCCGTCTCCGAGGAGGGGGTCATGGCCGCGGCGGAGGCCGTCCCGGAGTCGGAGCCCATCGTGGAGGTCGGCGCGAGCGGGGCACCGCGGGTCGATGGCACCCGCGGTCAGGCAGACGCGGAGCTCGGTCAGGGGGAAGAGGAGCCCGCACCAACCGCCGAGGAGCCGGCCCATGGTGCCCCCGAGCCGACCCCGGTTGCCCCGACGACGGTCGCGGAGCTGATCGCCGCCACCCTGCGCTCGGCAGGCGTCCGCCTCGCGTTCACCGTTCCCGGCGAGAGCTTCCTGCCGGTCCTCGACGCGATGGTCGCTGCCGGCATCCGCGTCGTGGGGACCCGGCACGAGGGCGCCGCCGCGTTCGCCGCGGAGGCGTACGGCCAGCTCACCGGGCGACCCGCGGCGTGTCTGGGCTCGAGGGCGCCGGGCGCCGCGAATCTCGCGATCGGGATCCATACCGCCACGGCGGACTCGACGCCCATGTTCGTCCTCGTCGGTCAGGTGGGCGCCGGCGTTCGTGGTCGCGAGGCCTTCCAGGAGGTCGACCTCGTCGGCACGATCGGCCGGCTGGCCAAGTGGGCGGGTGAGATCAACGACCCTGCGACGGCGGCGGACACGCTCGAGGCGGCCGTTCGCGCGACGGTGGAAGGCCGTCCCGGACCGGCGTTCATGGCCCTTCCGGAGGACGTGCTGGAACGTCCGCTCCCCGACGGCACCGAGATCCCGGTGGTTCGCTCGCGGCCCGAGGCACCGTCGGTTGCCGATGTCCGTGCCGTGCTCCATTTCCTGGCGGCCGCCGAGCGACCCCTGATCGTGGCGGGTGTGGGCGTGCTCCGGGCGCGCTGCTCCAACGACCTGGTCCGACTTGCCGAGCTGCTGCACGTGCCGGTGGTCGCCACATGGCGACGCGGCGACGTCATCCCCAACGACCACCCGCTCTATCTGGGCATGGCCGGGTTCGGCAGCCCCCCGACGGTGGGGGCACGGATCGACGCTGCGGATGCGCTGCTCGTGATTGGGTCGCGGCTCAACGAGGTGACCACCGGCGGCTACAGCCGGCCCGGGCCGGGTCAGGCCTGGATGCACGTGGATCTCGAGCCACGCGAGGGTGCGGTTGGCGAGTCTCCGGCGCCAGTCCAGGTGATTCGTGCGGACGCCCGCGCGTTCCTGCGGGCCGCAGTGGCCAGGCTCAAGGACGCCGTCCTCGTGGCCGAGCCCGTGGCCGCCCGCGACGCGAGCAACCGGGATGATCGGGCGGCGTGGGAGGCGTCGACCGTCGTCGACGCGGGCGCGTGGGACGGCCCGGGCGTGCATCCGGGCCGGATCATCGCCGATCTCCGCCGGCTGCTCCCCGAGGATGCGATCGTCACCACCGACGCGGGATCGTTCTCCGGCTGGGCGGCCCGCGGCTTCCGCTTCCACCGCCCGGGTACGTTCCTCGGGCCCACGTCGGGCGCGATGGGCTACGGGCTTCCTGCAGCCATCGCGGCCGCGCTCGTCCACCGGGAGCGCCGCGTGGTGGCACTGGTCGGGGATGGCGGTATGGGCATGACGATGGCCGAGCTCGAGACGGCCGTTCGCGAGGATGTCCACGTCGTCGTGATCGTGTTCGACAACCAGGCGTACGGGATGATCCAGGCGGAGCAGGTCGATCGTGGCAGCGCGAAGGCGCCGGGAACGACGCTTGGCGCCATCGACTTCGCGGCGGTCGCCAGAGCGTGCGGGGCCCGCGGCGTCAGGGTCGAGAGCGACGCCGCGTTCGAGGGGGTGCTCCGGACCGCGCTGGCGGCATCGGGGCCGAGCGTGATCCAGGTGGCGGTCGACCCACGCTGGGTATCGGTCGACCGACCTGCGGTCCGGTGATCGCGCCTGGTCGTCGGGCTCGCCGGCTGCCGGGAACTCGCTGCGGGGTTGCCCCGTGACGCGTCCATCGCTGCACCTCGTCCCGGAATCGGAATGGCTGGCCCACGATCCGGGCCTGCCCTTCCTGCCCGATGCCTGGGAACGGGATGGCTTCGTCCATTGCACCGATGGCGACGACGAGATGCTGGCCGTCGCGAACCGGTTCTATGCCACCGATCCGCGCCCGTTCCTGCTGCTGACGGTCGACCTGGAGCGCAACGCAAGCCCCTGGCGGTTCGACGACCCCGAGCATCGCTACCCGCACATCTACGGTCCGATCGACCCGGCCGCGGTGCTCGAGGCACGTCCGATGGTGCGCGATCGCGAAGGACGCTTCGATCGAATCGGCACCCGCTGAGGTTGGTCGGGCCAGGTGATCGAGGCGGCTGGACGTAGTCGCCCGAGGGTCGATCGGGGACGGTGATGCGGCCTCCCGCAGTCGACCGACGACCGGGGGCTCCTGGTCGGCAGGCGACGCCGGTCGGCCGCGAGGGCCGGGCGCGTCGCTATCGCTTGTGACGCCGGTGGCCCGGAGGCGGCTCGTCCTCGTCGCGCGCCTGCCGGTCGAGGATCTGCCTGAACACCTTGCCCATCCCGGGTCGCATCAGCGCCCGCTGCTCGGCCTCGGCGTCATGATCCCGCCGCATGACCCTTGCCGCCTCGCGGGAATCGAGCTCCTCCTCGTCCCGATCAGGCTCATCGGACGGGTCCGGATCCACATCCATGGGCGCATCGTGGCCGGGGACCGGTGTGCCGTCAACCGGCGATCGGACGGTCCGGCGCGCCCGTGCGTGATGTCGTCGCACGGCTCGCTCGAGTCCGGGGATCACGAGGCCGTTGTCCGGCCCGGACAACGGCCTGCTCGTGTCGTCGGGGTCGGACGCGAAGTCGGGCCCCGGCGTGCAAGGCGGTAGCGGGCATGTCCGCAACCGCCCTCAGCTGCCGGCGCGAGCGTCGCTCGAGAGGTTGCCCGCGCGCGGACGGGTCATCTCGTTCGAGGCACCGCACGATGCGTCTTCGCTCGCCGTCAAGCGGCGTGGCTCGAGCCAGCGCCGTCGCAAGCCGTGCCCTGGGGCCGTTCGCATCGCCATTTCCGGCAACCTCCCGGGATGCCTCCGCGCGGGGAGGGGAAGTTGATGCACCAATTATCGGACGGGCCGCAAGCCCGGCCGGTGTCCGCGCCTGAGGCTCCACGGGTGGTCCGGGCGGGCCGAGGGGCCATGGCCAGTGGCAAAGGCGACGGCTCAGCCGCCGGACACGGCCGGGATGATGTGGACGTCGGCCCCGGCCGGGATCGGGGTGCCGAGCGACGCCCGCTCGCCCGCGACGAAGACATTGAGGTGGGTGCGGATCACTGGACCCGCGTCGAGCAAGCGGTTGGCCAGGCCCGGGACCTGCCGGTCGAGGTCCGCAATCACCTCGGCCACCGTCCCGCCGGTGGCCCCCAGCCGCCTTGGGGTTCCGGGGAACAGTGCGACCAGGGATCGCGGCAGGTGTACCACGGCCGTCGCCGGTCCGTCTCCCGCGTGATCAGCCGTCCGACCCGGATCAGCCAACGACGGCAGCCTCCACCGACCAGATCGGCGGCAGGTGATCGGCGATGAGGTCCCAACTCCGTCCCTCGTCGCGGCTCCCGTACAGCTGGCCCGTGCTGGTGCCGAAATACACCCCCACGGGATCGAGGCGGTCGACCGCCATGGCCTCGCGCAGGACCCCGACGTAGGCGTTCTCCTGCGGCAGGCCGTCACCGGACCGGACCCAGGCTTCGCCGCCGTCGTGCGTGCGCCACACGCCGAGCCTGGCGTCGGGCACGAAGCGGCCGCGCTCCGCGCCGTTGAGCGGGATCGTCCATACGGTCATCGGGTCGCGCGGATGGGCGGCCATCGGGAACCCGAAGTCCGAGGGCAGCCCGGGCGTGACCTCGGCCCACTGGCGGCCGCCATCGAGCGATCGGTACACGCCACAGTGGTTCTGCTGGTAGAGGCGCTCGCCGCCGTCGGCCGCGATCACCAGCTTGTGGACGCACTGCCCGAACTCAGGGTACTTGTCGGGGTGGAAGTCGGCCCGGACCCCCTTGTTGCGGGTCTCCCAGGTGGCTCCGCCGTCCCGGGTCTCGAACGCGCCAACGGCCGAGATCCCAACCCAGACGCGGGACGGGTCGGTAGGGTGGGGGACGATCGAGTGGAGGCACAGGCCGCCGGCCCCGGGCTCCCATTGGGATCGGGTCGGGTGATTGGTGAGCCCCTCGACGTGGGCCCACGTCCGGCCACCGTCGGTGCTCCGGAACAGGCCGGCCGGCTCGACGCCCGCGTAGATGGCGCCGGGCCCCGCGGTGACGTTCCACACCGTCCTGATAGCCGGACCGTCGTCGCCGTAGGTCAGGCCCTCGCTGGAGTGCGTCCAGGAGCGTCCCAGGTCGTCGCTGCGCCACACGGCGGGCCCGAACCAGGGGCTGCCTGCCGCGGCCAGCAGCGCCCCGCTACCGGGCTCGACCGAGATGTCGTGGACGGGCCAGCCCTCGCACAGGGGACCACGCAGCCCCCAGCTGCGTCGATCAGGGTCGCCGTCGAGGATGAACGCGCCTTTCGGTGTGCCGACCAGGAGGGCGAGACGGTCGCTCATTGGGACGCTCCAGCATGCCGTGATCCAGGGTCCGGTCGTTGATCCACGTAGGTTACGACAGGCGGCGCTTTGGTCTACCGTGTCGGTGACGCAGACAAGGCGGGAGGTCGGCGCACGCGATCGACGAGGGTCCGGGAGGTTCCATGGCCGCATCCAGCCTGCGTAGCCGGCAGTCCCCGGTGCCCACGACGCTGGTCGTCACCCTGGTGCCCGCGGCCGCGGCGCTCGACATCGTGGGCGGCTACCTGAACGGGCTGCTCAGCCTGCCCACCTACCTCGACACCATTGGCACCTGCGTCGCGGCGATCGTGCTCGGGCCGTGGTGGGGGGCGGCGACCGGCATCCTTGCGAATATCGGTGGCGCCGTATACCTGGGCCCGACCAACATCCCGTTCGGGCTGGCCAACGCGCTCGCGGCGGTGCTCTGGGGCTACGGCGTGCGGTCGCTGCTGCTGGGTCGAAATCCCTACACCTACTTCGGCCTCAACGCGGTCGTGGGGGTTGCCGTGGGGGCGCTCGGTGCCCTGATCGCGCTGGTCGTGTTCGGCGGGACCACCGGGCACGCGTCCGACGCGATCACGGCGGCGCTGGTCCAGGCGGGCGAGGTGCTACGTGACGCGGTGCTGACCTCGAGCGTGCTGACATCGCTCGGCGACAAGATCATCGCGGGCTTCGTCGGGCTCGCGATCATCCGGGCCCTGCCGTCGTCGCTGACCGAGGGTCTCGTCCTGCCGGGTGAGGTTGGCATGCGATCGCTGCTGCTCGCGACGGCCGGCACGGTGCTCGGGCTGGCCGTCATCCTGGTATACCTGCTGCTCAAGCCGGCCGGCTGAGCGGGCCCGGGACCGGGCGGGGACGCCGTTGGCCGATGACGCCGGCATCTCGATCAGCGACCTGACGGTCCGTTACCGGGGCGCCTCGCGCGCCGCGCTCGACGGGATCACCGTCGACCTCCGGCCGGGCGGGGTGACCGGCGTGGTCGGTCTCACCGGGGCCGGCAAGTCGAGCCTGCTGCGGTGTCTCAACGGGATCGTCCCGCACCTCGTGCCAGCGACGATGAGCGGCAGGATCCGGGTGGCCGGGCTCGACCCGGTGGCGGGGCGGGTCGCGTTGCTGTCGGGCCGCGTGGGAATGGTGCTCGACGACCCCGAGGGCCAGGTCAGCCAGTCGACCGTGGCCGACGAGGTTGCCCTCGGGCTCGAGAGCCGGGGGGTGTCATGGGACCGGATGCGGACGCGTGTCCCCGAGATCCTGGCGCAGGTCGGCCTGGGCGGCCTCGAGGACCGGGCACCGATGACGCTGTCGGGTGGCGAGCAGCAGCGGCTCGCGATCGCTTGTGCGATCGCCGTGCGCCCGGCCGTGCTCGTGATGGATCAGCCGACCGCCAGCCTCGACCCGGCCGGGACGACGGCCGTGTTCGCGCTCATCCGGCGGCTGAACCGCGAGCACGGCCTCACGGTCATCATCGCCGATCACGACGTCGAACGGCTGGCAGAGCACGCGGACCGCATCCTGGTGCTCCACGACGGCCATCTCGTGGCGGATGGGACGCCGGAGGCGGTGTTCGGCCGGCCGGTCGAGCTCGGAGCCCTCGGCATCCGCGTGCCGCAGGTGACCGAGCTCGCAGCGGCGGTTGCCGGGACTTCGAGTGCCGTTGCGCCGCTGCCGGTCACGCTCGACGCTGCGGTGGCATGGCTGGCGGATCGAGGATGACGGTCGTGGGCGGCGGGTCGCGCCGGGCGGCACCGATCATCACGTTCGACGCGGTTCGCTTCGCCTACCCGGAGCGGGTGACGCCGGTGCTCGACGGCGTGAGCCTCGAGATCGTGCCGGCGAGCGTCGTCGGCATCATCGGGCAGAACGGGTCGGGCAAGACGACCCTGGTCAAGCTGGTGAACGGCCTGCTCCGCCCGGACGCCGGCCGGGTGACGGTCGACGGCCTCGACGCCGCGCGAACGCGGGTGCGCGAGCTGGCTGCGCACGCGGCGCTGGCGTTCCAGAACCCGACGCATCAGCTGTTCGCGAGCACGGTCGCCGATGAGCTCGCGTTCGGGCCGCGCAACCTCGGCGTCGAGGAGGACGAGGTGCTCGCGCGGGTGAGCCTCGCGGCATCGCGTCTCGGGCTGTCCGGCGTCCTGGACCGGCACCCGTACCGGCTGGGTGCGGCCGGCCGCAAGCTGGTCTCGGTGGCCTCGGTGCTCATGATGCAGACCCCGGTCGTCGTCCTCGATGAGCCAACCACCGGTCAGGACCATCGAACCGTGCGGACGCTGGCGGAGCTCATCTGCGAGCTGCGTGGTGCAGGGGTGACCGTGCTGGTCGTCGCGCACGACATGGCCTTCCATGCCGAGGTCGCCGATCGCCTGGTCGTTCTCGACAGCGGCCGGGTCATCGCCGAAGGCGCGCCCCGGACGGTGTTCGCGGACGGAGCGCTGATGGCACGGGCAGGGCTGGTTGCGCCCCAGATCACCGAGCTGTCGCAGCGGCTGCACCGGCCCGCCGGCACGGATCCCTGGCCGGCGGTGACGGTCGGAGAGCTCGCGGCCGCGCTGGGGGAGGGGACCGCCCCAGGCGGCCGCGGCGTGGCGAGGGCGAACGACGCCGTGGCCCCCGGAGCGGGAGCGGTGGGATCGGCGGCTGCCACGGGCGGCCCGAGCGGGCACGAGCAGGGGGCAGGCCCGATGCGTCGAGACGGTACCCTCGAAGGGGGTCCGTGGCTGCTGCGGACGAGCCCGATCCCCAAGCTCACGTGGCTGCTCGCCGTCCTGTGCGTCGCTCTGGTCGCCTACCATCCGGTCCCGCTGCTGGCGGTCGCGGCCGTCGGGGTCGGGCTGGCCGCCGTCTCCGGGCTGGGCCGCCCGGTGCTCAGCGGCCTGCTCGTCCTGTCACCGCTGGCCGCCTCCATCGTGGTCGTCCAGTCCACGGCGCCCGGGATCTGCGGTGCATGCACCCCGGCGGCCACGCTCGGCCCGCTCACGGTCCATCAGGAAGGCCTCGCCAGATCGCTGTCGCTGATCTCGCGCGTGCTGGCGATGGAGGTCACCGCGATCGTGGTCTTCGGCTCCACCCGCCCGTCGGACCTGGTCGCCGCCCTCCGCCGGCTCCGCGTCCCGTACGTGCTGGGCTTCATGCTGACGATGACGCTCGAGCTGGTCCCGATCGTCCGGCGTGAGGTGGGCCTGGTGCTCTCGGCGCAGCGGGCCCGGGGCATGCGCAGGACGGGGTTCGGCGCCGTGCTGCCCGCCTTCGTCCCGGTGTTCGTCGCGACGTTCGAGCGAATGGAACAGCTGGCGATCAGCCTCGAGGCCAGGGGCTTCGGCGCCACGGGGCCGCGGACGTCCTACCGGCGAGT
This sequence comes from uncultured Chloroflexia bacterium, assembly GCA_963713095.1. Classification (GTDB taxonomy): domain Bacteria; phylum Chloroflexota; class Limnocylindria; order Limnocylindrales; family CSP1-4; genus CAIXZV01. Next base: position 601,191 of record CAVQKK010000001.1, on the reverse strand, counting down.
CCGGTTCGGGGCGGTCGATCGCGTCCTGGCCCTGGCGGGTGCGGTCGCGGGCGTGGCCGGCGTGGTCCTCGGCCTGACTACCTGGGGCGCCGATCGCGTTCCGGTGCCCGCCGTTCCCGAGGGCCCGGCGCTCGCAATCCTCGTCGCGAGCGGGGTCCTGTTCGTGGGCGTCGTGCTGACCGGCGCGCGGGCCATCACCCGGCTGTAGGCGCGGACCCGGGCGATCATCTGCCCGGCCGCGATCAGACGGCGCCGCGCTCCCGGTCGAGGGCGGCATCGATCAGCGACTCCCGGCGTGTGTGGAGGCCCCACTCCAGGCCGGCGGGATACCAGTGCGGTCGCAGCTGGCGCAGTATCGCCGGGTGGAGCGTCCCGAGCTCCCGGTGCGCGAGATCACGGGACGCGTCGAGGGTCGGCGGATCGTAGACGCGCTCGCCGGCGCGGAACACCGGCACCGTGAGCTCGCGCGACTCCCAGGCGGCGTCGACCGTGAGCCGGTGGTGCGAGTCGATCGGGTCCACGATCACCCGCGAGCCGTCGTCCTCGGCCAGCTCGTCCCGGATCATGTCCGCCCGGGCGGTCCCCCGGGTGTCATAGAAGCGGCGCACCGCGAGCTGCCCGGGCACCGTGATCTTGGCCGTGTCGGCGCTGACCTTGACCGGCGTCCGCCACCCCTCGTCGCCCGCTGCGCGGATCGCGGTCAGCTTGTATACGCCGCCCAGAGCGGGCTGGTCGTAGCAGGTCACCAGCTTCGTTCCAACGCCCCAGCCGTCGATCCGGGCGCCCTGCGCCTGGAGCGACTCGATGGTCTCCGGGTCGAGGTCATTGGATGCGACGACGCGTACCTCGGACAGCCCTGCCGCATCGAGCATCTCGCGCGCCCGGACCGAGAAGTAGGCGAGGTCGCCCGAGTCGAGCCGGATGCCGGCCAGCCGCTGGCCCCGCTCGCGCATCCGGATGCCGGTCTCGATCGCGTTCGCGATGCCCTGCTCGGTGGCGAACGTGTCCACCAGCAGCACCGCGTTGCCCGGCATGACCTCGGCCCAGGCGTCGAAGGCCGTGCGCTCGTCGGCGAACGAGAGGACCCAGGAGTGGGCATGGGTGCCCATCACCGGGATGCCGAACACCCTGCCCGCCTGGACGTTGGACGTGCCGCTGCAGCCCCCGAGGTAGGCGGCCCGTGACGCCGTCAGGCCGCCATCGGGTCCCTGCGCCCGCCGGAGGCCGAACTCCATCACTGGCGCGCCGCCCGCGGCCAGCACGACGTGCGCCGCCTTGGTCGCGGCGAGGGTGGGGTAGTTGACGAGGTTGAGCAGCGCCGACTCGAGCAGCTGCGCCTGCAGCAGCGAGCCGCGCACCCGGACCAGCGGCTCGTACGGGAACACGACCGTGCCCTCTGGGATCCCATCCACGTCCACGGTCAGCCGAAGCCGGTCCAGGTAGTCCAGGAACGCCGGCTCGAACAGCGGCCGGTCGTCGTTGCCGCGCAGGCCCTCGAGGTGCGCCAGCTCCGGGACGGTGAACCGGTACGCCTCCAGGAACGCGATCACGCCGGCCAGCCCGCCAGCGAGGGTGAACCCACCGCCGAACGGCACGTGTCGGAAGAACAGGGTGAAGATCGCCTGGTCGTCGGTCCGGCCCAGCTTCCAGTAGCCCGCCGCCATCGTGAGCTCGTACAGGTCGGTCATCGCGGCCGGCGGTACCGGGAACCCGGTCGCGTCGGGCACGGTCATGGGGAGCCTCCTGGGGCGTGCTCGGATCCTGTGCCGCGGGGTGGCCGCGGTGGGTCGAGATGCTGACTCGATTGTGCCCCTGACGATGGCGACCTGGGTCCTGGGCGCTCGCGATCGGCGAGCGGACGACGACGATGGCGTGCAGGTTGGCGGATCGGCGCATGGCATCATCGGCGCATGTCCAGCGCGTTGCCGCCGCCGCCTGACGCCACCGAGGTCGCCCGCCGCGTCCGGGTGATCGGCGGCATCCCGTGGCGGCGCCTGTTGGGCTACCTGCGGCCGGACCTGGGGCCGTTCGCGATCGCGGTCCTGGGGCTGATCGTGGGGTCGGGCCTGGCGCTGGCCGTGCCGCTGGTCGTGGCCGGGATGGTCACGTCCGTCGTCAACGGCGGTGACCCCGACGGGCTCAACCGGCTCATCGCCGGCCTGGTCATCCTGTTCCTGGCCCAGGCGGTCGGCGGCTTCGTCCAGAGCTACCTGCTGGGCGTGGTCGGCGAGCGGATCGTCGCCCGGATCCGCGGGGAGCTGTTCGCAGGCCTGGTCAACCTGTCGCTCGACTACCACGGACGGACCCGCGTGGGCGAGCTGATCTCGCGCCTGTCGAGCGACGTGACGCTGGTTCGCACGATGCTCACCCAGACCGTCACCACGCTGCTGTCCAACCTGATCGGGCTGATCGGCGCGATCATCATCCTGTTCACGCTCAGCCCGACCCTGCTCGCGGTGGCGCTGATCCTGGCGCCGGCGCTGCTGGTGATCGCGATCGTGTTCGGCCGCCCGCTGCAGCGGGTCAGCACCGACGTCCAGGACTCGATCGCGCGGAGCACCTCGACCGCGGAGGAGGCGCTATCGGGGATCCGGGTTGTCAAGAGCTACGTCCGCGAGGCGTATGAGAACGAACGGTACGGGACGGATCTGCGCGACGTGGTGACGCGTGGCTCGCGCCTGGCCCTGTGGCGGGCGGGGTTCAGCGCCGTCATGACCTTCCTGGGGTTCGGCGCCGTGGCCGTGCTGCTGTGGTACACGGGGCACCAGGTGATCGAGGGCAAGCTCGCCATCGGCACCTTGACCGGGTTCCTGTTGTACGGGATCACCATCGGCGCCAGCCTGGCCACGATCGCCGGGCTTTACGGCCAGTTCCGCGAGGGCACGGGGGCCATCGCGCGGGTGTTCGAGATCATCGACACCAGGGCCACCGTGGTCGACCTGCCGACCGCCGAGCCGATCGGACCGGTGGCCGGTCGGATCGAGTTCGACGAGGTGACGTTCGCCTACGACGGGGCGCGCAACGTGCTGCGGGAGGTCACCCTTGACGTGCCGCCGGGGGAGGTGCTCGCCCTGGTGGGACCGTCCGGGTCGGGCAAGACGACGCTGGTCGGGCTCATCCCGCGCCTGTGGGACGTGGCGGGCGGCTCGATCCGGGTCGATGGCCGCGATGTCCGAAGCGTGACGACCGACAGCCTGCGGGCGCAGATCGGGCTGGTGCCGCAGGAGGCGACCCTGTTCGGGGGCAGCGTGCGCGAGAACATCCGGTACGGTCGTCTCGATGCCACGGAGGAGGAGATCGAGGCGGCGGCACGCGCGGCCAACGCCCATGACTTCGTGACCGCGCTTCCCGACGGCTACGACACCGTGGTCGGCGACCGGGGGTCGAAGCTCTCGGGCGGGCAGCGACAGCGGATCGCGATCGCAAGGGCGATCCTCAAGGACCCGCCCATCCTGCTCCTCGACGAGGCGACTAGCTCGCTGGACAACGAGTCCGAGCGGCTGGTCCAGGAGGCGCTGGACCACCTGATGCAGGGTCGCACGACGATCATCGTGGCCCACCGCCTGTCGACCATCCGTGCCGCCGCCCGGATTGCGGTGCTGGACGACGGCTGGCTCGTGGAGCTCGGGACGCACGACGAGCTGCTGGCGCACGACGGCCTGTACGCGCGGCTGTACCGCCTCCAGTTCACGACACCCAACGGCGAGCTGCCGGGGGGAGTGGTCGATGGAGCGGGAGGCGGTCGGGGACTGAGCCCCGGCCCGTGCGACGCTGCGGTGGGCGACCCGGCGTAGACTTCGGCGGCATCCGGAGGTGCCAGGTGGCCGACGCCGCTCCGTTCGACGGGTTCAGCCCCGCCGCCATCCAGTTCATGGCGGACCTCGCCGCCAACAACGATCGGGCCTGGTTTCAGCCGCGCAAGGCGGAGTTCGAGGCGCTCGTCAAGGAGCCGATGGAAGCACTGATGAGCGCCCTCGCCGATCAGTTCGCGGCGCGTGGCGTTCCGCTCCGCGCCGACCCCAGGCGCTCCCCGTTCCGCATCTACCGCGACACCCGGTTCAGCCGCGACAAGTCGCCCTACAAGACGCATCTGGGCGCCAGCTTCCCGTGGATCGGGGATGCGTCGAGCGACGCCGCGCTCGGGGCCGGCATGCCCGACCCCGGACCCCATGCGAGCGGTGGCTACTTCAACTTCGAGCCGGGCGAGATGTACGCGGGCGGCGGCATGTGGATGCCGGCCAGGCCGAGGATCGACGCGTTTCGGCGGGCCGTGCATGACGATCCCGACAGCGTGCTCGCAGTCCTCGAGGAGCCAGCCTTCGTCGCGGCCTTCGGCGGAACCCGTAGCCACGAGATGCTCAAGCGGATCCCGTCCGGCTACCCGGCCGATCATCCACGGGCCGATCTGCTTCGCTGGAAGGACGTGGTGTTCGGCCGGCGGCTGTCGGACGCCGAGGTTTGCTCGCCGGACCTGCCGGAGCTGCTCGCCGACGGCTACGCCACCGCGGTGCCGGTGTTCCGCTTCCTGGCCGGCCTCGGCTGACCGGCGTGACCCACGGGCGGCGAGGGCCGCGACGCGCGCTGGCGCTCGGGATCGTCGCCATTCTGGGGCTCGTCGCCGCGTGCAGCCCGGCGCCGGGGCCGACTTCGCCCCGCGCGGAGGGCGAGCCGGCGGTCTCGCCCACCATCGCGCCGACGCCATCACCGACGCCACCGCCGAAGCCCGGTCACGAGGTCTTCGGGTTCATCCCGTACTGGGAGATGGACGCGGGGATCGCGGACCACGTCGCCGCGACGCCGCTCAGCACCGTGGCGCTGTTCAGCGTGACCAACACGGCGAAGGGTGCGATCAGGACCGGCGGCCCCGGCTATCAGAAGATCGCCGGCGGCGTGGGCAGGGAGCTGATCCGGACCGCGCACGATCATGGGATGCGCGTCGAGCTCGTGTTCAGCAGCTTCGGAGCGGAGCGCAACCGGCGGCTGTTCGAGGGCTCGGGGATCCAGGCCGCGGTCACCACCTCGCTGGTGGCCCTAGCGGGAGATCTCGGCGTGGACGGGATCAACGTCGACGTCGAGGGTCTCGACCCGGTCCTGGTGCCGGCGTACGGGACGTTTGTCGGGGCCCTGCGGGACGCGCTGCTCGCTGCCGGGCCCGGGCGCCAGGTCTCGGTCGCGACGACGGCCAACGCCCTGGGTGCCGCGATGGCCCTGGCCGCGACCGACTCGGGCGCGGACCGCGTGTTCATGATGGCGTACGACTACCGGGTGGGTGGCTCATCGCCGGGCGCGACGTCTCCGCTCGCGCGTCGTGACGGCAGCGCGAAGGACCTGCCGGCCTCGCTCGACCTGTACGCGGCGTTGGGGGTTCCCGTGCAACGCACGATCCTGGGGCTGCCGCTCTACGGCTACGCGTGGCCGGTTGCGGCCCCGGCTGCTGGCGATGCGGCGATCGGGGCGCCGGAGCTCGGACGCGGGGAAGCGTGGATCCTGCGACGGCACCTCGATGTGCTGCTGGACCCGGCGATCGTTCCGCTGTACGACGCGATCGAGTCGGTGGAGGTGTACCTGCTCGGGTCCGACGGGAGCGTGGGACCACCCGCCGCCAGCGCCTTACCGTCGGGGAGCGGCGCGGTTCCTTCGCCGCCGAGCGGCCGGCCGACCGTCACCTGGCAGGCCGTGTACGTCGACACGCCGGCCACGCTGGCGACGAAGATGCAGCTGGCCCTCGATCGGGGATTCGCGGGGGTCGGCTTCTGGGCGATCGGCTACGAGCGAGGGCTGCCCGGCTTCACGGATCTGATGAGACAGTTCGCGGCTGGGAAGCCGCTGGGGTAGCAGCACCGGCTCGACGCCGGAAGCGCTGCGAGCAGGGCCTCAGCCGGGCCGCCGCTTCGCCTATGCTGGACCGAGGAGCGGAGCGTCGGCCGGGGCGATCGGGCGCCGGGTCCGAAGGGAGATGGAACGATGACGGACGGTGTGAGCTCGGGACAGCTGTGTGAGGACGCCATCCGTGCGTTCGATCGGCTGTGCGCCCTCGAGCGCAGCGCGGATCCGGATCTGCGCGACCTCACGCCGCGCCAACGGCACCGCCGCCGGCTCCTGGAGACTCGATCGCACGCTGGGGAGTGGCTGGTGCCGTCGCAGCTGGCTGCCACCGTGACCGAGCTGGTCGCGACCGCCGACCGGATCCAGGATCCGGCGCTGGCGATGGTGTGGACCGATCACCTGCCGGTCGCGGTGCTGTCGGTGATCGAGCGGCGGAGCCTGATCCGCCGCCTGGCCGATCAAGACCTGCTGCTCGACGGCAACGGGCAGCGCGACAGCGCCTGATCTCCGAGCACGGGTCACTGACCGTCGCGTTACGGCCGGCTTGAGCGCACCCGCGGGCGCCCGCGGGCGCAAGGCAACGGCCTGCCGACATGCGACCGCTTCGCCATCGGGATATGTGTCGCGAAGCGCCAGTGCGGTGTTGATGCGCGTGCGCGACGATCCGTGTTGACAGCTGCGAGGGGCGTCAGCTGAACGCGACCGCCAGGTAGCCGACCGTCCGGTCGGCGGGCCCGCCGGCATCGGCCGAGGTGGCGGCCGCCAGCGCGAGCCCGCTGGCGGCATCCATCGCGCGCAGCGCCGCCAGGCCCAGCACCGTGGGCTCGATGCCGCACATCCCGCAGGCGAGCCCGGGGACGCCCGATCGGATGAGGTCGCGCTCGGTCTGCGCGACGCCGACCGGGTCCAGCGTCAGGATCGAGGGCAACAGGGCCTCGGTAGCCTGCGCGCAATCGCGGTGCGCAGGATAGTGGGCGAGGTCGGTGCTGATCGCCAGCAGGATGCGCTTGCGCCGCCGGTCCAGGCCGGCGATGAGCCGGCCGAGTCGAACGCCCGCCTCCACCGTGTCCTGTCCGGTGCCGCCGGAGACGGCCAGCGGGACGATCCGGACGCCGGGTGCGGTCGATTGCAGCAGTGGCAGCTGGACCTCGATCGAGTGCTCGCGGAGGTGAGCGCTCGGGTCGACCTGGAACGGTGCGCCGAGCTCCGAGATGGCGGCGGCCACCCCGGCATCGACGGTGACATCGCCCAGCGGCGTGCGCCAGGCGCCGTCGGGCCACAGGCCGGCACCGTGCAGCGGTGCCGTGTGGTTGGTGCCCAGGATCACGACCGTGGCGTCGTACGGAGCAGCGGGCGATGCGACCGCATCCGCCAGCGCTCGCCAGCCCGCAGCCGCGACGGCGCCTGACCATTCCAGTCCTGCATGGGGGACGAGGATTCCTCGGAGCTGGGCAGCCGACACGGGTTCGGTTTGGCGTGGCGAAGCCACCGCCACCTGCTGGAGGAGGCGGTCGACCAGCGCCTGCAACGTCGCGGGCTGCGCCGGGTAGAAGGAGCCGTCGACCGCTGGGCTACGGATCATCGCGCCACCATGGCCCGGAGCAGCCCGACCCCCGGCATCGGCCGTTCGCAGGCCGGGCACGCGCCACCGTCGAGGTGGTTGCGAACCGCGTAGCCGAGGCGCTCGACGAGCAGCGTCCCGCACGACGCGCAGCGGGTGTCCTCGCGCCCGAGCTCGGGCGCGTTGCCCACGTAGATGTGCTCCAGGCCCGCTTCACGCCCGATCGTGGCCGCACGAAGGAGGGTTGCCGAGGGCGTGGGACGCACGCCCCGCATCCGGTACGCGGGCTGGAAGCGGCTGATGTGCCACGGCGTCTCGGGCCCCAGCGTGCGGGCGATCCAGGTGGCGATGTCCCGCAGCGCGGCGTCATCGTCGTTGTGGCCGGGGATGACGAGCGTGGTGAGCTCCAGCCAGATCCCGCCCGCGCGCATCGCAACGATGGCCTCCAGCACCGGCGCCAGCCGCCCGCCGCACAGCCGCCGGTAGAAGCCGTCGTCGAGCGACTTGAGGTCGACGTTGGCCGCGTCGATCACCGTCGCGAGCATGGCCACGGCCTCGGGTGTGGCGTAGCCGTCGGTGACCCACAGGTTGCGCAGCCCGGCCCGCCGGGCCAGCCGGCCGACGTCGAGGGCGTACTCGAGGAAGATGGTGGGCTCGACGTACGTGAACGCGATGGCCTCGGCTCCGTGCGCCAGCGCGGCGTCGACCACGGACCCGGGCGGGGTCGGTCGGGTCGGTAGGTCGAGCCCGAGCCGCGGGCCCTGGGCGATCTCCCAGTTCTGGCAGAAGCGGCAGTGGAACGGGCAGCCGGGCGTGGCGATCGACCACGCGGTGGAGCCGGGCGCGACGTGGAACAGCGGCTTCTTCTCGATCGGGTCGAGGGCCTCGGCGACGACCTGGCCGTACACGAGGCTGACCAGGGCGCCTTGCCGGTTCTCGCGCACGCCGCAGATCCCGGTTCGCCCGGGCCGGACCAGGCACCGGTGGGCGCACACGCCGCAGCGGACGCTGCCGTCAGGGAGCGCCGTCGCCAGGATCGTCGGAACCGGAGACACGAGCCGGGAGCCGGGAGCCGTCGCCTTCATGACGCCGAGTGTGGCGAGGTGCTCGACCCGGGCGACAGTGCCGGCCGGTCCGGAATCGGGCCCTGTTGCCCTCGCCAACGGTCCACCGGGCCGGGACGATGCCGGTGGACCCGTAGCGGACCCCGTACCGGCACCGACCCGAGGAGGCTCCCGGATGCCCACACGAACCGACCCTCCCAGCGACCTGCCGGAGGCCCTCGACCTGCCGGCAGCCGTCGCGCTTCCCGACGAGGCGCGGCGCTGCCTGCTCGATCTCGCCCGGACTGCGGTCGGTGTCGCGGCGCGTGCGCTGCCGGCCGATGACCTCGAGGCCGCCCTCGCGTGCGAACCCGGCACCGGCCTCCATGCCGCCGCGTTCGTGACCCTCAACCAGCCGCGCGGGCTTCGTGGCTGCATGGGGATCCTCGACGCCACGCGCCCCGTCGCCGAATTGGTGGTCGAGGCCGCGGCCTGCGCCACCCGCACCGATCCCCGGTTCCCGCCGGTTCGACCGCATGAGCTCGAGGAGCTCGAGATCGACGTCTCGGTCCTGGGGCCACCGGTCCGGATCGTCGATCCACTCGCGTTCCGGCTGGGAGTCGACGGGATCCTGGTGGAGCGAGACGGCCGGCGCGGGCTGCTGCTCCCGGAGGTCGCGCCGATGGTGGGCTTCGACCGGGTCGAGATGCTGGACATCGCGTGTCGCAAGGCCGGGCTGCCGTCCGGGACATGGCGCGACGCCCGGACATCGGTGTCCGCGTTCCGCACCGACCGCTTCGGTGGTCCCGCGCTGGTCGCGAATGATGCCGCAGATTCGCCGGGATGACGCCGGAAAGGGAGAACGACGTGCGAGCCCTGGTGGTCTACGAATTGATGTTTGGCAACACCCGCGTCGTCGCCGAGGCGGTTGCCGCGGGCATGCGGACGCGGATCCCGGTCGAGATGCTCGAGGTGGGCGATGCGCCCCGGATCCTGCCGCCCGACGTTGAGCTCCTGGTCGTCGGTGGGCCGACGCATGCGCACGGGATGACCAAGCGCGAATCGCGCGCCGATGCGGAGCGCCGGGCGGGCGACCGGCTCGTGTCGCAGGGCATCGGGATCCGGGAGTGGCTGTCGGACCTCGAGCCGCCTGCCCGGCCCATCGCCGCCGCGGTCTTCGACACTCGGATCAAGGGCCCCGGGCTGCTCTGGGGCTCGGCCGCCAAGTCGGCCGCGGCGCTGCTCGCGGGGCCGTTCGCGCTCGTCCGCGGCCCGGAGAGCTTCCTCGTCGATGGCCCGACGGGCTCGCCGTTCGATCGCCTTCTGCCGCGCGAGGTCGAGCGAGCTCGCGCCTGGGCGGCGGACATCGCGGCGATGCTGCCGGCGACGGCCGGGAGCCGGTCCGGCTAGCCGCGAGCCGGTCCGGCCCCGCCCTGAGCGGCCAACCGGGCGCGGGCGGGGCGACCGGGTCGGCGGAGGCCGGACTGTTTCGTCAGGACGGCCCCGGCTGTCCTCGGCGGTATGGTGACCGGATGCACGCCCGCCAGCCCGTGGAGCTCGAGCCGCTGACGCGGGAGCAGATCCTGGTCACCACGGGGGTCATGGCCGCGATCGCGGTTGCGGCGCTCGACTCGACCGTCGTGGGCACGGCGATGCCCACGATCATCGGCCAGCTGGGCGGCCTGTCCGAGTACGCGTGGGTGTTCAGCGCCTACCTGCTTGCCTCGACGACCACCGTCCCACTCTACTCGCGGCTGGCCGACATCTACGGTCGCAAGCCCGTGTTCCTGTTCGGTCTCGTCCTGTTCGTGGCCGGCTCGGCCCTGTGCGGCCTGTCGAGCTCGATGCTCGAGCTGATCGCGTTCCGGACGCTCCAGGGCCTCGGTGCCGGTGCCGTCCAGCCGATCTCGTTCACGATCGCGGGCGACATCTTCTCGCCCGCGCGCCGCGCCCGGATGCAGGGCGTCTTCTCCGGTGTGTGGGGCGTGTCGGCGATCGTGGGACCGGCGCTCGGGGGAGTGATCACGAGCACGGTCGGCTGGCCGTGGGTGTTCGCGATCAACATCCCGGTCGGGCTGGTCGCGGGCACGATCATCTGGCTCACGTTCCGGGAACGGTTCGAGCGCCACCCACACCGGATCGACTGGACGGGGGCGGTCCTGCTCACGGCGTCGATCGTGCTCCTGCTGTTCGCCGTGTCCGAGGGCGGCGACCTGTTCGGATGGACCTCACCGATCGTGGCCGGCATGTTGCTCGCGTCGGCCGCGCTGCTGGTGCTGTTCGTGCGCCAGGCGAGACGGACCGTGGAGCCCCTGGTCGACCTCGATCTGCTGCGCGCACCGATCATCCGGGCGGGCCTCGGCATCGGAACCCTGGCGGGCGTGGTGATGTTCGGCGTGACCACCTACGTGCCGCCGATGGTGCAGGGCGTCCACCGGGGGACGCCGGTGGAGGCCGGGGCGGCGGTGGCGGCGATGTCGATCGGATGGCCGATCGCATCGGTGGTCGCGGGCCGGCTGCTGATCCATGTCGGCGCCCGGCCGCTCGTGCTGGCCGGCACGCTGATGCTGGTGGTCGGAACGCTGCTCACAACCCAGCTGGAGCGGTTCGACGCCCTGTGGTACGCGATGGTCGCCTGCGCCGTGACCGGCGCCGGGATGGGGCTGTCGTCGACCACGATCCTGGTGGTGGTCCAGGGCGCGGTGGCATGGCGGCGGCGGGCGGTGGCGACGGGCCTCGTCCAGTTCAGCCGGACGATCGGTGGCGCGGTCGGGGTGGGCGTCATGGGCGGCCTGCTGACAGCGTTCGTGGGCGGCGCGTCATCCGCGATCCTGGACCCGATCGCCCGCAGCCAGCTGCCCGCGGCCACGCTCGAGGCGGGACGGGCGTCGCTCGCCGCGGGCCTGGGCGTCACCTACTGGCTGATGGTGGTGACCGCCGCCGCGGCGCTCATTCTCGCCCTGCGCTCGATGCCCGACGTCTCGCTGGGCCACGAGATCGAGGGCGACGCCCGGGTGCCCGCGGCCGGCTGAATCGCCCGACAGCGGATCCGCGGCCAGGGCGCCGACCGATGCGCACGCTCAGTCGTCCGGGACCTGGCGAACGACCTCGCGGTAATGCCGGTGGATCAGCAGGGTCAGCGGCACCACCAGCAGCCACGAGGCCATGGCCGGGACGGGTCCCGCGACCAGAGCGATGGGGATCGAGACGACGAACAGCGCGGGGACACGCAGCAGCTCGACCGTCACCCAGCGACCGTGGCGCCGCCGGATGCGCTCATCCGCGATCTCAGGGCGCGAGATCGCATACACCCACAGCGCCGTCTGGCTGAGACCCGTCGCGACCTGCACGAGGGCGTAGAGCACGACCGCCGTTGGTGCCGGATCGTGCTCGCCGAGGACAGCGGCGGCGAACGGCTGCAGGGCGATCCAGAACAGGAACACGAGGTTGAGCCAGATCAGGCGACCGTTCATCCGGTGGACGGCGCCGAAGATCTCGCGGTGGCTGGTCCAGTATGCGGCGATGACGAAGAAGCTGATGACGAAGGCGAGGAACGGCCCCGGGATCTGGGCCAGCCGCCTCAGGGCCGCCTCCAGGCCACCGGCGGTGACGTCGGTGACGCGGAGGTCAAGGACAAGGAGCGTGAGGGCGATTGCGAACACCGCGTCCGACAGGAACACCGCCCGCTCGTACTTGAGCGTCCGGACCTGCTCGGCGCTGATGCCCACGAACTCCGGCCTGTCGGTCCCAACCGTGGGGGCAGGCTCGGGCTCGCGGGCGACGTCAGGCTCGGGCTCGCGGGCGGCGTCAGGCTGCTCGGGCGAGCTCGGCCCTTCGGCAGGCTCCATCACCTCGGGCGAGGCCACCGCTCCGGCGGGCTCCATCACCTCGGGTGAGCTCGGCCCTTCGGCAGGCAAGCGTCCCGGGGCGGGTTGCGGGGACCCGGGTGTCGTCACGCCGGACGGGCCCCGCTGGTGAGCGCAGTGTCTGCCGCCCGACCCGCCAGGTGGCCGCCGAACAGGATCACCCAGACGACGACCGGGTACACGATCCAGCGCTCGATGCCACCGACCCCCATCGGGCTCATCGGGTGGGCATCGCCCAGCAGCAGGTACGAGACGAGCACCACGAGCGTGATCGTCCCGAGCGTCACCGGCAGCCAGCGGAACGGGCCCGACACGACGCGCGCCGACATGATCGCGGCGACGCCGCCGGCCACGAACGTGACCATGGCGCAGATCGCATGCGGGGCGCCCGTGTTGCCGGGAAACACGCCCACCCCGAAGGCGGCGATGCCCAGCACGGCCATCGGGATCGACACGGAGCGGCGGCCGAACGCGCGGTGGACGAACCAGGCGCCGGCGATGATGAGCACGCCGACGACCAGCATCGAGCCATCGAAGATGGTGGCCGAGGGTTGAACCACGATGCTGTTCGGGGGCCTGGTCCCCCCGAGATCGCTGATCTCGTTGGCGCCCGTCGAGTAGGCCCCGGGGTAGAGCGCCTCGGCGCTGATGATCCCGAACAGGATCACGGCGCCGGCGATCGCCAGCAGCGACCCGCCGGCGACGAGGTCGGTCGCAGCGGTCCAGGCGATCGTCGATCGACGACCAGCGGCGGCAATGGAGCGATCGGCCATCCCGTGCGCCTCCCTCGATGCGGGACGCCCGACGGGAAGTCTCAGCCCGCGAGGTCGGGCCGGCACATGACATCCGCCCTGTTTGCCGGATGCCGTTCCGACCGCCGATGGCCCGGTCGGCCAACGGGTGATCCCGGCCGGCTCAGCCCACCTGGACCTGCTCGTCGACGATCACGCGGACGCGACCGCTGACGTGGGCCATCGAGTCCGTGGCGACATCGCGTCCGATCTCGCTCGCATACGCGGCATCGAAGGCGTCCCTGGTGTCGAACCACAGCTCGGACACGCCGTCGAACGGGGCCTGCTCGTCCTCGACCACGTCGAACACCAGGCGCCGTACCTCCGGCAGCTGGCGGGCGAGGGGAGCGTGCTCCGCGAGCCACCAGGAGCGAAACGCCTCGCGACTCATGCCATCACGCCGGGTCAGCAGGATGATCGCCTTGAACATCGAGTCCTCCCGGTCAGGCGGGCTTACGGGTACGCGCCAGCGGGCGACCGCCCGACGCGACGACCACGCACACGACCATCTCATCGGCCCGCGGCGCATCGGGGATTGCGATCTCCGCGGCATCCATCTCGTCGAAGCTCCAGATGTCGTCCTTGTTGGTGAGCGGCATCGTGATCGCTGCGCCCGCGCCGGCGACCTTCTTGGTCGAGGGGATGATCGCGGCCCCACCGCCGACGGCGGCTCGGACGGGCGCACCGAAGCGGGGATGGAGCACCGCGGCGGCGTGCTCGAGCTCGCCGCCCAGGCCGATGATGGCGCCCTTGCCGTAGGCCGTCGGCGTGGCGTTGGGGCCCAGCGCCGCCACGGCGCGCCCGGCCAGCACGCGGGCGACCTCGGCGCCCAGCGCCTCCAGCTCGGCCAGGTCGTCGACGAACCTGCCCGCAAGCGGGTTGTGCAACACCGCGGCTGCAACCGCCACCCGCGTCGCCGGGACCACATCGCGTCCCGCGGAGCGATGCGTCTCGACCATCTGGACCACGATCTTGCGGAGCTCCACCGGCGACCTCCTCCTCCAGGGGCACTTCGATCGTCCAACGCTACCGCGATCGGGATCCACGGACCCGCTCGGGTCCGGAGCGATCGAGCGTGATCCTCAGAACGCGCGGCGCAGCACGATCAGCCCGAGCAGGATCACGACCACGATCAGCAGCAGCGTCTCCGGCGGCAGCGACGAGATGGTGTCGACCGCGTTCGACACGAAGGCCACGGCATTGGCACCGATATCGTGCGTGCCGCCGCCACCGCCACCCCCGGCAACCCCCGTCGCCTGGCCGACGCCCTGTCCGTACTCGAGCATGGCCGCATCATCGCACGACTGGCCAGCGGTGCAGGTGGGTGGGGCACGGCCCGGAAGGGCCCACCGGCCGAAGCGCCGGTCAGCCCGTGGTCCTGGCGCGTGGCTTCGGTGTGCGGTGTGGGCTTGCGGTGCCCGCTGGTGGCACGGGGTTGGCATCGGCCGCGGGCTGAGCCATGGATGAGAGACCTCGCCCGCGCCCGATCGTCCGGACCACCGTGCGACCGATGCCGGCTGCCTTGGAGGCGTACATCGCTCGGTCGGCCGCCGCGACCAGCCGCTCCGCGTCGATCGATCCCGGTCGCGACCAGGCAATCCCCACGCTGGCCCTCGGCACGAGCTTCGTGTTGTCGATGACGGCCGGCTGCCCGATGACCTGCTCGATCCGGCGCCCGACGCGACGAATGGCCGCGCGGTCCGGCACGTCGGGACAGACGACCAGGAACTCGTCCCCGCCGAGGCGTCCGACGACATCGCCCGACCGGGTCGCGGCCCGCAGTCGGTCGGCGATCAGGACCAGGAGGCCGTCACCGGTCGCATGTCCGTATCGATCGTTGATCGCCTTGAACTCGTCGATGTCCACGAACACGGCGGCGGTGCCGCCGTCGCGCCGGCCGTCGCGCTCGCGGGCGACAGCGGCCGCTCGGAGCGCTGCCTCGAGGACGGCCATGATCGACGCGCGATTGTGGCACCTGGTCAGCGCGTCGCTGGTGGCGCGCACCTCGAGCTCGATGCGCAGACGCGTGCCCTCGGTGACGTCCGAGACGCACACGATCCCGCCGGCGGGCCGACCCGACGAGTCGGTGAGACCCCGAAGCACGAACTCGAGCACGCGCAACGCGCCGTCGACGGCCATCGTGACCTCGAGCTCCGCGTCCCGGCTACCGGCCAGCATGGCGGTCACCGCGGGGTCGAGACGAGGCCATTCGTCGGCCAGGACCGTGGCGAACTGCTCGTCGAACGTCGCCCCGGCCGGCAGCCCGAGCATCTCCTCGAGGCGCCCGTTGGCGTGAACGATCCGTCGTTGCGAATCGAGCTGGATGACGACCTCCGGCAGGGCGTCGGTCAGCCTGCGCAACAGCTGCTCGCTCGCTCGCAAGGCCTCGAGCGCGGCCATCTCCTCGGAGATATCGATGATCTCGGTGAGGATGTCGCCGTGGTCGGGATCATCGAGTCGATTGGTATTGATGGTCTCGACCGACAGGATCGACCCGTCTCCGCGACTGTATCGACCACGCCAGCGATGCACCTGCCCGGGGCTGGCGAGCATCTCCATCCAGCTGCCGATGGCGGTGGGATGGTCCTCGGGCACGATGACCTCGACCGACGAGTGACCGAGGAGCTCGTCGATCGGTCGTCGCAGCATCAGGGGCAGGGCGTCGTCGGTTTCGATGATGATGCCGCGTTCGTCACGCCGCACGCGGGCCAGCCGCGGTGTGGTGTCCGTCGCCAGTCCGAGGTCGGCGCCGGTTCCGGTCGTGGAGTCGGGAACGATGATGCCCAGGATCACGCCGTGGACATCGCGCAGGTCGACGAAGTTGAACGTCGCGCCATCGCCGGTGACGAGCCGGACCGCCGCTCGCCCAAGACCGGTATCGATCAGGCGCAGCCAGCCGTCGACCACGGCCTTGCGATCGTGCGGCTGGACCAGGTCCACGCCGGACCGGCCTTCGAGCCGGGGGCACCCGTCGAGCTCGGGAAGCTCGGGGGTCGTGGTGAACAAGCCCGTTTCCTCGATTGCGACCACCCTCGGCCTGGGCTCGCGATCGAGGAGGCGACGCAAGGCCTCGAGGCGCGTGGGAACGTCGTAATGGACGGCTGCGGACATACCACCACCCTGCGCCAGACTGCGAGCGCGCGGCAGCCCCCATTCGGGGTACGCGGTTCGGCCATCGGGCCTATCCCCGGGCGCCGACGCGAACGGCGATCGGTCGGCGGCGTCCTCAGGCCTCGAATGACTGGTGGCGACGGAGGCTGCTGGTGGGCCTCGTCCGGTCCTCCCGGAGCGCGTCGAGGACGTCGATCGACACCCCGACCAGGACGACCGCTGCGAGGGCAACGACGGCGATGCCCAGGACGACGGGTGCATCGAGCACGACGGCCGCGAACAGGGACGCCATCGCCGTCGCCAGCATCGCGACCTGGACGAGCACGCGGGCGAAGCCGGGGTAGGCGCGACCGGTGCGCATGGCGGATCGCTCGCGGGCGTCCCAGACGGACCACCGCCAGCCACCGATCCGGGCGAGGAGCTGGAACAGGATCACGATGGCCACGCCGCCGATCACGGTCCGGGCGACCTGCTCGTACACCAGGATGGCGACGACCGGAGCCACGACGAGGGCGATGATCAGGACCATCGCGACGATCATGCGGATGGCGTCCACGAGGTCGGCCAGCCCGGCCGCGCGGTCCCCGAGCCCCACCAGGAACACGCTCAGCAGCAGCGCGCCCACGAGCAGGATCCCGACTGCGGCGATGGCGGCCAGCAGGGCCTCGCCGACGACCTTCGCCACATCGCTCGAGCCGAGCACGAACTGGATCGCCGCGGCGACCAGGGCGAGCGCCACCAGCCCGCCGGCCATCCAGGGCAGTCCGTCGAACAGGCGGCTCATCCAGGTTGGGCGCGAGTCCCTGGTCCACGGATATGGCCGCTCGGGTGGCGCCTTGAGCGCGAACGCCGTCGACCCGACGATCGCGGCAGCAAGGAGCCACACTCCGGCCTCCGCGGCGAACCGCCAGGGGTCTTCCTGCTCCAGGTGGAGCCCACGCAGCGTCTCGACCGCCCGAGCCACGACATCGGCTCCGGGGATCCATGCGACGGCCTCAGCGCCCAGATCCGTCACCCGCCACGCAAACGTCGTGCCGAGCGCGACGGCGAGCACGATGGCCGCGAACGGCGCCGCCAGCGCTGCCTGGCGCCACAGGGAAAGGATCGACAGCCGGCGGCGACGCCGGTTGGACCAGGGCACGCCCGCCGCCTCGCTCTCGAACAGGCTCCGGCCGTCCCCGCGCCCCTCGAGCAGGCGCAGCACGGGGATCAGGAACTCCTCGTCGTTGTCCCAGTACCCGCCGTGATCGCCGAGGAACGAGAGCTGGTTCCAGGTGGCGTGGCTGCGGACCCGGTCGTGCAGCTCGGCCTCGTCGGCAGATCGCTCGGGGAATGCGAGCACCCCCACCGGCGCCGGATCCTGCGAGGCCCAGAAGTCGTCCCAGTGAAGATGCTCGTGGCGAGCCAGGACATCGGCGTACAGGCGGTCGTACTGGACCGAGGCCTCCGCCGCGTGTTCGTTGTGCTCGCCGGCCGTCAGCCGCCAGGCGAGGTTGAGGCCCTCGCCGAGGGTGATCAGCCGGTCCACGCGCACGCGCTCGGGAGCGAGGTCGGCGAGGGTCATGGCGCTCACGATCGCGCCACCCGAGTGGGCGACGATCGCGAGCTCGGCGCAATGGGTGGCGGCCAGGCCGTCGAGCGCGTCCACCAGCCGGCCGCGAACGCTCGCGGCCTGTGCCGGGTCCGTGAGCAGCACGTAGACGTCGCCGAACCAGTCCAGCACGAAGCCGTCCAGGGGTCGTGTCAGCGCGCCGTCCTTGAGCGGCCCGATCGGGAGCAGCTTCTCGACCGTCCGGAGCGCGCCGTACAGGACGAGCAGCAGCGCTGACACGGCCTGGAGATATACGCCGCCGGCGCCCGACTGCGCCCGTCGCAGCGCCGGATCGCCGGGCGGTGCCGACCGGCCGGCCGGCGGACCGGGTGTCGCGTCCTCCTCGACGTCGCCCGAGCCCGTGCGCCGCAACGCGTGGGGCTCGACCGACGGCCGGAGCCTGGGGTCGTGCACGCCCCTGCGGCGCATCAGGATCGCCTCCAGGATCCGCCGGATCGCCCCGTGCGGCCCGAGCCAGTCGGCCATCTGGGCGAAGGTGGGCGGGCGGACCCGGTGCGCCCACCAGGCCTCGGTCATCACCCAGTGTTGCTCCGGCAGCTCGGTGCCGTCGATCGTGACGGCGGGCAGCTGGACCTCGATGAAGCGGGTCCCCGACGGACCCGGGTCGAGCTGGACGTCGATCACCGGATCGGCCGACGCGCCATGCCGTACGCGGGCATCGACGATCTCCCGGACGATCGCTCCGCCCCAGTCCAGCAGGGTCTCGCCTGCCTGCTGCGACCCGATGCCGTGGACGAACACGATTCCCACGTGACGACACGCCGTCGGATCGCCGCACCGTAGCTCGAGGCCATGATCGTGGGCACGTTCGTCGCCGTCTGTCCCGGCCTCGTTCGTCCCTGAGGCACGCGACCCGCGAACGCGCTGCCAGCGTCTCATCGAAGGCAGGCTACCAAGGGCGTCAACGTGGGCCGTCCCCGGACGCACCCGCCTGGACCGCTTCGCGGGCGGACACGGCTTCGAGATCGGGCCCAGGGATCCGCCGGGGAGCGCACGACGAACGCACCGCTGGACGGCCCGAACCGGCCCGCCTGCCCGATGTCGCTCGAAGGTGGACACTGCACCTCTCATGAACGGGCTCGAGGTCCACGTCCAGCCCGTCGGCGGTCCGGTCGACGCCCGGCGGGCGCGCCTGCGGTGGGTCGCCGCGCTGGTCGCGGCGCTGCTCGTGGTGGCCGGCATGCTGCTCGCCGCGGGCATCGTCCCGTTTCGCGGGGGTCCGGTGACGCACCCCAACCGGATCGCCGTGGTGGATGCCGCGGGTGACCTGGCGACGGTCGCCGCGAATGGGGCGGATCGTCGCGACCATCCCGTGGAGGGTACGACCTTCGAGTTCCCCGCCTGGTCTCCCGACGGCACCCGCCTCGCCGCGATCGGCGGCGACGGCACCGAGGGTGCGGTCTACGTGTTCGATGAGGGCACGAACGCGCCGCGAGCGCGGGCGGCGACCATCGTCTACCCCGCCTCGACCGCGTATCCCATCTACGCGTCCTGGTCGCCGGACGGGCAGCGGATCGCGATCCTGACCAGCGAGAATGACGGGCTCGCGCTGCGGATCGTCGCGGCCGACGGCAGCACGTCCGCGGGCATCGTCTATCGCGGGCAGCCGCTGTACTGGGATTGGGTGGACAACGCGCACCTCCTGGTCCACAGCGGTGCCCCCGGGCCGCAGGCGTTCGTTGGCGAGGTGGCGCTCGACGCGGCGACCTCGAACGTGGTCAGCGGGACGCCGGGGCCCTTCCAGGCGCCTGGGGTATCAGCGAACGGCGCCCATGTCGCGTACGTGGCGACATCGTCAGACACACCGGCCGCCGTGGTGGTCGAGGGCCGGACCGACCGCGCACGGGTGCAGGCGCCGGTACAGGGCGCGAGCGCCCTCGGCTGGAGTCCGCTTGACGACCAGCTCGCATACACCGCGCCGGCCACGGACAATGGTGTCCCGTTCGGCGCGCTCAAGGTCATGGACGTCCGATCCGGCGCTACCCGAACCTTGCTCGACGGCCTCGTGATCGCTTACTTCTGGGCTCCGAACGGGCGGACCATGGCCGCCATCCGGATCGTGCCTGCCGCGGGCCCGACCGCGGCCCTCACCCCGATGACCGCAGCCACCGCGACGGAGCTGCAGCTCGCGCTGGTCGAGGTCGCGACCGGCAACCCGGTCCTGGCGCGGTCGATCCGCCTTCCGAACCTCGTCGTCTCCCAGTTCCTTCCGTTCTTCGACCAGTACGCCCACAGCCACCGGGTGTGGTCGCCTTCGAGCGATGCGGTGGTCCTGCCGCTGGTCGACGGCTCGGGTGCCTCGCACATCACGGTCATCCCGGTGGATGGCTCCGCGCCGCGCGTGATCGCGGACGGCGTGGCCGCGTTCTGGAGCCCGTAGCCCCGAGGCGTTGCCTGGCGCGCGATGATTCGCTGACGGGCCTGGGGCCTGCACGGGACAAGGGCTTCGGACCGGAAAGGGGCGTGATGGACATCGCACTCGTCCACGGCGCATACCACGGCGCCTGGTGCTGGCAGTCGCTGCGACCCGAGCTCGAGCGGCTGGGACACCGGGTCATCGCCATGGACCTGCCGATCTCCGACCCCTTGCTCGGTGCCGCGGACTACGCGACGACGGTGGAGGCGGCCCTCGACGCGATCCCCGATCCCGCGGGCGAGCCCGTGCTCGTGGGTCATTCGATGGGTGGGCTGGTCGTTCCCCTGGTGGCCGCGCGCAGGAAGGTTCACCGCATGGTGTTCCTGGCGGCGTTCCTGCCGTCGCCCGGCAAGAGCGCGAACCAGCAGCGCGAGGAGGAGTCGATCGACGGCCGCGCGGAGCTGACCAGCGCCCAGTGGACGGACCTCGGCGAGGACGTCTGGATGATCGGACCGCGAACGGCAACCGAGCTCTTCTTCCACGACGTACCGCGCAGCATCGCCAGATGGGCGACGGACCGTCTGCGGGCACAGGCCTATCGGCCGATGATCGAGACCACGCCGCTCGCAGTGTGGCCGGATGTCGCGTGCTCGTCCATCGCGTGCGCCGACGACCGGGCCATCAATCCCGACTGGGTGCGAGCCGCTGCCCGCCATCGCCTGGGGGTCGAGGCGGTGGAGCTGCGGGGAGGACACTCGCCGTTTCTCAGCCGGCCGGCCGAGCTGGCCCGGGTGATCAACGGGCTGCTCTGAGCGAGCTCAGGCGGCGGTCTCGTCCGCTCCGCCTCGGTGCAGGACCGGCGGGATGGCCTCGACGGGCTCGGGATCGGGCTCGGGCGATGACCGCCGGGTGGCCAGCGTCGAGCCCAGGATGACCAGCACGAAGCCAGCCCCCATCGCGATGGTCAGCGTCTCGCTCAGGACCAGGACGCCCAGGAGCGCGGCGACGGCCGGGTTGATGTAGGTGATGACGGTCGCCCGAACCGGGCCGATCTCGCCGATCAGCGCGGCGAACAGCAGGAACGCGGCCGCGGTGCATACGACACCCAGGATCAGGACCGACCACAGGACGTTGGTGCTGGGAATGGCCGACGGCCAGGTGAGCGCGGCAAACGGGACGTAGACGAGGGCGGACAGCGCGAGGGAGATGGCCATCACGCCCAGCGCCGGCAGGCCGGCCAACCGGCGGGCCAGGATGAACGGCCCTACCGCGTAGCCGACGACGACGACGCCGACCTCCAGGAGGGCGACCTCGTTCGAGGCCTGGAAGTCCCCACCCACGATCGCCGCGACCCCGAGCAGCCCGATGAGCAGCCCGATGGCCGCCTTCCCGGACATCCGGTCGGTGCTGCGGGTCAGGATCGCCAGCACCGCACCCACCAGCGGTACGCCCGCGACCAGCAGCCCGGCGAGGGAGCTCGAGATCTGCTGCTCCGCGGACGCCAGGAACACCCA
This sequence comes from uncultured Chloroflexia bacterium, assembly GCA_963713095.1. Classification (GTDB taxonomy): domain Bacteria; phylum Chloroflexota; class Limnocylindria; order Limnocylindrales; family CSP1-4; genus CAIXZV01. The sequence continues at coordinate 579,511 of CAVQKK010000001.1, read as the reverse complement.
CGGGATGGCGATCTCGACGGCCGCGAAGGCGACCACCCATCGCCAGCGGGCAAGGACCGCGCGCAGGTCGATCCGCAGCAGCGCGATCGGCAGCAGGATCAGGGTGGCGACACCGGTCCGCAGGAAGACGAACGTCGCCGGCTCGAGCTCGGCGACCGCGACCCGGATGAACAGGTACGGGATGCCCCAGATGACGGACATCGACCCGAACAGCAGCAGCCCGCGCCGGCTCACGCGACCGCCTTCGATCCGGGGACCCTCGATGCTCCATCCACGCCGGCGATCTTCGCAGAGTTGGCGACCGGGCGCACCGGTGGCCCCGGTCGCTCGGGACCCTGCTCCGGGGCCCGATCCATGCTCGAGCCGGTATCGTTGCAGCCCAGGATGACGTACGCCCCGCCGCCTCGCGTGCACCTCCGGTCCCAGCCGACGTCGAGCGACCTGGCTCTCGCCACGGCGGCGAGCCTGCGGGCGCCGGACGTGGTCGACCGGGCTGACTCCGGGCGGACCCCCGAGGGCCAGCGGACGGCCACGATCCCGTGACCATCCGGCCGTTCCGCAGCGAGGACGGGGAGGCGCTTCGGTCGCTGTGGGCAACGGTCGGATTCCGCCTGCTCGGCGACGACGATGCCGGTCTGGCAAGGTTCGCGGCGCGCAACCCGGGCTTGTTCCTGATCGCCGAGGACCAGGGCGCGATCGTCGGCTCGGCGATGGGAGCATGGGACGGGCGGCGAGGCTGGCTGTATCACGTCCTGGTCGTGCCCGGTCACCGGCGGCAGGGCCTCGCGTCGATCCTGGCCGGGCGCCTCGAGGCGGGCCTCCGGGCCCTCGGCTGTCCACGCGTGCTGGTGATGGTCGAAGCCGACAACCCCGGCGGCCTGGCGTTCTGGGTCGCGCGCGGGTACGAGCTCCGCGACACCTTCCAGCTGGGCAAGAACCTGTGATGCCGGACAATGACGCCATGTCGACCGACCCGGCCGCAGCGCGGCATCACCTCGATCGGTTCGTCGCCGCCCAGGATAAGGCGTACGCGGGCGCGCTGGCCGAGCTGCGTCGCGGCCGCAAGAGCGGGCACTGGATCTGGTTCATCTTTCCACAGGTCGCGGGCCTCGGTCACAGCGAGATGTCACGGCTCTACGCGATCGCGTCGCTGGACGAGGCGCGAGCGTATCTCGCGCACCCGGTGCTCGGCGCGCGGCTGCGAGCGTGCGCCGGGGCGTTGCTCGCGGCCGAGGGCCGCTCGGCCGAGGCGATCCTGGGGCCGGTCGACGCGATGAAGGTTCGCTCGAGCATGACGCTGTTCCACCGGGCGGCGCCCGGCGAGCGACTGTTCGCGGACGTGCTTGACCGGTTCTACGGGGGCGTCGCCGACGCGGCGACCGACGAGCGACTGGGCCCATCGGTCGATCGACCGTAGCGGGATCAGCAGGAGGCAAGCGTGGCGGACTTCGAGCGAACGACCACCGTGGGCGTCGGTGCAGACGCGGCATTCGCGTTTCTCTCGGATCCCGCCCGTGCATCGGACTACGTGTCCACCATGGCCCTCGAGGACTCGACGGCGGTCGACGGTGACCCGGCCGTCGAGGCTGAGGGGTACGAAGCGGTCGCCGAGGCTCGCTTCCTGGCGGACGCCTCGACGCGCCGGATCGAGTGGGGGCTGCCGGGTGATGCCTACGAAGGGTCGATGACGGTCAGCACGGGGACGGCCAGCACCTCGCAGGTCACCGTCCGGCTCCATCTCCGCGACGACGTGGACGCTGCCGCCGTGGATCGGGTCCTTGATCAGTCGATCCGCAGCCTCCAGCGTCTGCTCTCGGGGCGCTGATCGGGTCGCTCGACCGGGGATCCCGCGACGCCGCGGGCTGCGTGGCGCCGCGGCAACCCGGGAGCTACCGCCCGAGCAGGGCTGCCAGCTGCTTGTGGACGGAGCCGGCGTTGACGACCAGCTCGGCCCGCGCAGCGTCATCGAGCGGCGTCGACGCATCGAGGGCAGCCACCGCCCCGAGCACCCGGTCGGCGTCACGCAGCGCCGCCACGTAGGGCTCGACCGCCTGGACCTCGATCGACACGATCGTCGGCGCGAGCGCCTGCCGCAGCTGCGGGCGGAGCGCCGACAGCGCCGCCTGCCCCGCGATCGTGCGCGGCATCGTCGCCTCGCGCTCCGGCACCCTCGGGTCGCGCTCCGCCATCGGATCACCTCATCGGCTGTTGATAGGGCCTATGGGTTGAGGTCTCCCAGTATCCGACCGCGGCCAACCCATCGATATCCGTCCGCGACCGCGCCATCGGGTCCCGAACGGGCCCCGTGCCGGCCGGGTAACGGGCACCTCGGCCCTTTCGGACCCGCAGCCGCCATGGGCAGACTCGGAACCCTGACGACACAGGACCCGGCTCGTGGCTGGCAGGCGGCGCGGGGCTCGACGTCGGCGCCGTCGGAACTATCGGGATCGCGCCGATTCCGCTCGTCGTCGCGGGCTTCGCGCTGAGTGGCGTCGCCTCGCTCGGAGCGCTCGTCCCGGAGTCGTGGTGGCCCGGGCTCGTTGTCGCGTCAGCGACGCTGTCGCTGGTGGTGCTGGCGGTGTTCTTCTCGCCCAGCCCCCTGGTCGGTGTGGGTCTCGACGCGTTCCTGATCTGGCTCGCCCTCGCATCGACCTGGCGGCCGAGCGTCGTGTAGCCGGGCCGGCCCCGGGTCCGGCTGGCTCGGCGCGACCGACGGAGGGTCGCGTACCATTCGGCGGGCGCCGTCGGGTCGAGAGTCGAGGACCGGGCGCGGCAGCAGGGCGAGGCAGACGCGTCCCATGATCTCGCACGTTGGGCCAGTGGCGGCCGATGGCCCCCTGCTGCTGGCAGACATCGGCGGGTACACCTCGTTCCTGCGTGCCGTTGCGACGGCCCACGCGGACGACGCGTTCGCGGGTGGGGCGATCCCCGACGCCTACGCGATGATGTCCAGCCTCCTGGGTGGGATCGTCGAGCGACTGGCGCCGCCGTTCACGCTCTCGAAGCTCGAGGGCGATGCGGTGTTCGCGTACGCCACCGATGACAACGCGGTGCCCCACGGCGCCGACCTGCGCGCGTGCATCGACGCGTGCTATGCGGCCTTCCGCGCACGTCTCGCGGAGGCTCACGACGTGTGGGCGTGCAGGTGCGATGCCTGCCTCCGGATCGATGCGCTCGACCTGAAGTTCATCGTCCATGCCGGCCCGTTCGTGGTCCAGGAGATCGCGGGTCGACCGGAGCTGATCGGGGCCGATGTCGTGATGGCCCACCGGCTGCTCAAGACCGAGGCCGTGGCCCTCGTGGGCCACGGCGGCTATGCGCTGGTGACGAGTGCCGCGGTCGCCCGGCTTGGGGTCCCAACGGACACGGGCCTGCCGCTCCAGGTGAAGGAGGAGCACTACCCGCCGATCGACAGCCTGGTCTTTCCGCTGCGGTCGGCCTGAGCCCATGTCCGGCACGGGTCCGGTCGTCTGCCCCGTCCTCCTCGGACGTGACGATGCGCTCAAGCTGGCGGACCGGCGGTTGGCGGATGCCGGCGACGGTCACGGGCACCTTCTCCTGCTGGCCGGCGATCCCGGCATCGGCAAGACCCGTCTTCTGAGCGCGATCGAGCGCCGGGCCGCCGCTGCCGGGTTCCAGGCCGCGATCGGCACGCTCGCCATGCAGGATCAGGAGGTGCCGGCTGGCCTGCTGCTCGATCTCGCGCGGGCGATGCGCCATGTGCCCGGCCTGGCGTCCATCGGTTCGACGCTGCTGGGCCGGTTCGCGGATCCTCACGCGGACGTTCCCGTTGAACCCGGCCGCCGCCGGCGGTTGCTGGTCATGGACGCGGTCGACACGATCACCGAGGTCGAGGGGCCGTTGTTCGTCGGGCTCGAGGACCTGCAATGGGCGGACGGCCTCAGCCTCGAGATCCTGGCCGCGCTCGCCCGGCGGCTGCGCGATGCGCCGCTGCTCGTCGTGGCCACGTTCCGGGCCGACGAGCTGCGCCAGCCCTCCGAGCTCACGGCCTGGCGGGCGCGACTGCTCGTCCAACGCCAGGCCGAGGAGATCCGACTGGGGCCGCTCTCGCTGGGCGATACGGCGACCATGCTGGGCCTGCTGCTCGGCGAGGACCGGCTGTCCGAGGACCTGGTGACCGCCGTCCACGACCGCGCCGACGGCATCCCGCTCCACGTCGAGGAGCTGGCCGGCGTGCTCGATGCGATGCCCGGGGGCGGCGCCGAGGACGTCCGCGGGGCTCGGGTGCCCGACACGGTCGAAGCGACGATCCTCGAGCGCCTCGTCCGGCGCTCAGCCGCGGCACGCGAGCTGGCGTCCGTGGGTGCCGTGATCGGCCGTCGGTTCACCCTTGAGCTCGCGAGCCGGATCATGGACCGCCCCATCGACCAGCTGGGCGCTCCGCTGCGCGAGCTCGTCGACCATGCGTTCCTGGAGCCGGTCCAGGGGTCGGGCTCGTACCACTTCCGGAACCAGCTGCTGCGCGACGCGATCTACGCACAGCTCCCCGAGGCGGAACGGCGGCAGCTCCATGGGCTGGTGGGCTCACTCGGCGGCGACGACGCGGCGTCAATCGACGTCCAGGCGTCGGCGCACTTCGAGCTGGCCGGGATGGGGCCTGAGACGTTCGCTACCGCCCTCGCCGGCGCGCGCGCCGCCGCCCGGATCTCATCGCACCGCGAGTCGCTCGAGCTCTATCGGCGCGCGGTCCGCCACCTTCCGGAGGACACCAGGGACGCCGAACGTGGCGGGATCCTCGAGGAGCTCGCGATCGAGGAGGCAGCACGCGACGAGACCGACACCGCCGCAGCCACCCTGGCCCTGGCGCTCGCGGCGTTCCGATCGGCCGGCGACGAGGTGGCGGCCGCGGAGGTCCTGGCCAGGCTGGCCGGTGTCCGCCACCTCGCCGGGGACGGCCTGGCCAGGGTCAGGCCGCTGCTGGACGAGGGGCTGGTCATCCTGGGCTCGGTTGACGGCGGGATGGCAGATCGAGTGCGGGGCCGGTTGGAGGCGGAGCTCGCCTCCGCGTGCGGTCGGGCCCTCGACGTGGTCGGGGCCGAACGACACGCACGGCGCGCGATCGAGCTCGGGCGCAAGACCCGGGATGTGGCCATCGAGCTCAACGGTCTCGGCACGCTCGCGACGTGCCTGCCGTTCGCGGGCCGGCTGGAGGAGGCGACTGCCGCAGCCAGCGAGGCGGTCGAGCGCGGCCGGGCCGCGCGCCTGGAGGACGAGGTTGCCCGCGCCTGCCGGCTGATGGGTTCGACGCTGTCAGAGGTGTATGAGGCGGAGGCGGCAGAGCAATGGCTGCGCCGGGGGATCGAGGTCGCCGAGCGGGCCGAGCTCTGGAACCACCGCTGCTACATGATCGCCCACCGTGGCCTGACGCTGTGGGCGACCGGCGACTGGGAGCAGGCAGACCACCTGGCGGAGGAGGCGCTGCGCGAGGGTCGGGGCGGTGTCACCACGCGGGTCACTGGCCTGTATGTCCGTGGCTACGTCGCGCTGGCGCAGGGTCGCCACGACGACGCCGAGACCTTCCTCGGCGAATCGCTCACCCTGGGGGAGCGGGCAGGGGATCTGCTGCGGACCTCGTTGCCCCTGTGGGGGCTGGCCGAAAACGCGCTCATGGCCGGCCGACCGCGCGCCGCGGCGACGTTCGTGGAGCGCGGTCGGATGGAGTCGGCGGCGGTGGGGGATCTGTTCCTGTTCAGCCCATTCCTGGTCACGGGCACCCGCGCCCTGCTCGCCCACCGCAACGTGCGAACGGCCGAGCGCTGGCTTGCGGAAGCATCGACCGGGGCTCGTGCCGCAGGATACGAGGCCTTCCAGCCCCCTCTGGATCATGCCGACGGGCTGGTGGCGCTCGCAGCTGGATCCACTGGGCGTGCCAGGGTGCTCCTCGCGCGGGCAGCTCGAGGCTGGGATGCGCGCCGCCGGGTCTGGGAGGGAAGCTGGGCTCGGCTCGACCTCGCCGCGTGCCTGCTTCGCGCCCGGCGGGCCGCCGAGGCAACGGAGCTCCTGGCCGACGTCCGCACGACCGCGGATGCGCTCGGCAGCGGACCACTCGGCGCCCGTGCTGTCGAGCTGCTGCGAACCGCGCGATCTCGGCCAGGGTACCGGGATCGATGGGCACCGCTCACGGCCCGTGAGTTCGCCGTGGCGAGGCTGGTGGCGGAGGGCAGGACGAACGCCGAGATCGCCGCCGAGCTCGGTGTGGCGCCGAGGACCGTGGGCGCACACGTGGAGCACATCCTGGCCAAGCTGGGCGTGGGCCGCCGGACCGAGATCGCGGCGTGGACCGCCCGGGTCGCCGGGCCGGGCGAGGATCCCGCGCTGCTGGAGGGGTAGCCGGCAGGACCGGTGGAGGCTCGATTGGCGGCAGTGTGCCGGGCCCATCCGTCCCTGCCAGACAGAGGGCGACATTGCGATCGCGAACAGGTCGCTTCGGATCCGCGCATCGCGTCGCGCCGCCGTCGAGCCCGCGTACGATGCGTCCATGCCCAGACTGAGATACCCCACGGCCCCGACCGCCGACCAGGTCGACGACTATCACGGCACGCTGATCGCTGACCCGTACCGGCCGCTCGAGGACAGCGATGCACCGGAGAGCCGGGCCTGGATCGCCGCCGAGAACCAGCTGACGGACCGCGTCCTCGGCCATCTCCCGGCGCGACCGGCCATCCGCGACCGGCTGGCCCAGCTATGGGACCACCCGCGCGCGGGCGCCCCGTGGCGCCGGGGCAGCCGATGGTTCCAGCTCCGCAACACGGGTCTCCAGGATCAGGACGTGCTGTGGACCGCCGACGGCGCCCAGGCCGAGGGCTACGTGCTCGTCGATCCGAACCGCCTGAGCGACAAGGGGACCATGACGCTGGCCTCGGCCGACGTCTCGGAGAGCGGCGAGCTCGTGGCCTGCGCCACCAGCGAGGCCGGCTCGGACTGGCGGACCTGGACCGTGCGCCGCGTGGCCGACCGGGACGAGCTGCCGGACCGAGTGACGTGGAGCAAGTCCGATTCGGCCGCGTGGACCGAAGACGATGCGGGCTTCTTCTACGGCCGGTTTCCCGAGCCTCCCGCCGATGCCACCTACGACGCTCCCAACCGCAACATGGAGCTTCGCTATCACCGCCTGGGGACGGACACCGCCGCGGACGTCCTGGTGTTCGCGACACCCCACGAGCCCGAGTGGTTCTTCGAGGCCGAGGTGCTGGATAGGGGCCGGCTGCTGGTCCTGACGGTTCAGCGGGGCACCGACCCCGAGAACCGGATCTACGTCGCGGATCTCATGCATGGCGTGGACGGCGCCGTGGCGCGTCCGTTGCTCGATGCCGCGGATGCCAGCTACCGGGTGATCGACGCGATCGAGGGCACGCTGTATCTGCTGACGAACCGCGGGGCCCAGCTCGGCCGGGTGATCGCCGTCGACGTTGCGAACCCCGACCATCCGCGGGAGATCCTCCGCGAGGGGGAGGACACGCTGGAGCACGTGAGTCTGGTCGGCGATCGGCTGGCGGCGCTGTACCTCCACGACGCCCACCACCGGATCGCGATCTTCGAGCTGGACGGCCGTTTCGTCGCGGACGTCGCCCTGCCCGGGATCGGGATGGTCACCGACCTGGCGGGCCGCCGCGAGGACGAGGAGCTGTTCGTCACCTTCGAGAGCTTCCGGGCACCCGCCATCGTGCTGGCCGTCGCGATGGCCGATGGCAGCGTGCGCGAGGTCCGGCGACCCTCGCTCGCCTGGGATCCGGAAGACTTCGAGACCGAGCAGGTGTTCGTGGTCTCGGAGGACGGGACGCGGGTGCCGCTGTTCCTGAGCCACCGGCGGGACATGTCACCGACGGGCGACGTGCCCACCCTGCTCTACGGGTACGGTGGGTTCCAGATCCCGATCGGTCCGACGTTCAAGCCGGAGTGGCTAGCCTGGATGGAGCGTGGCGGGCTGCTGGCGGTCGCGTCGCTTCGCGGGGGAGGGGAGTACGGCCAGGCCTGGCACGACGACGGGCGCCTGGCCAACAAGCAGCACGTGTTCGACGACTTCGCGGCCTGCGCCCGGTGGCTGGCGGCCTCGGGCTGGACGCGAGCCGGCCGCATCGGGATCACCGGCAGATCGAACGGTGGCCTGCTGGTGGGGGCCAGCCTCACCCAGCACCCCGAGCTGTTCGGGGCAGCGGTCCCCGAGGTGGGCGTCATGGACATGCTGCGCTTCCACCGCTTCACGATCGGCTGGGCGTGGACGAGCGACTACGGGTCGGCCGACGATCCGGAGCAGCTTCGCTGGTTGCTCGCATACTCACCGCTCCATAACATCCGGCCGGGCGTCGCCTACCCGCCGACGCTGGTGACGACCGGCGACCATGATGACCGCGTGGTGCCGGGTCACTCGCTCAAGTTCGCGGCGGCCCTCCAGGCGGCACAGGCGAGCGACGCGCCGATCCTCGCCCGGATCGACACCGATGCGGGACACGGCGCGGGCAAGCCCGTGAGCAAGCTGATCGATGAGCGCGCCGACGTGCTCGCCTTCCTGGAGATGGCGCTCGGCGTCGAAGCAGGCGCCGCCGATCGGTGACCACCCGGACGGATGACCCGGACGGATGACCCGGCCGAGCGATAGGTCGCACCGCCCGCGGGTGTGGTCAGGCGTCCTGGCCCATGCTCCAGATCGTCCAGTACTGGGTGCGCAGCCGGCGCGGCTGCTCGAGGACCGTCCGGATCGCGAACGCGATGTCCTCGGGTCGCAGGAACGTCTCGAGCTGCGGCATGCCCTCGTAGCGACCGGTCCCCATGGCGAACTCCGTCGTGGTCCCGGCCGGGCCGATCGTCGAGACCCGGATGCCCTTGTCGCGCAGCTCGCGATCGAGGGCCCCGGCGAGACCCACCTGGGCGAACTTCGTCGCCGCGTAGACGGCCTCGTCGGCATTGCCTCGGAACCCGGCCACCGAGGCCACGATCACGATGTCGCCCGCGCCGCTCTCGACCATGTGCGGAACGGCGGCCCGGATGGGCCAGACGGTGCCGGCCACGTTGGTGTCCATCATCGTCTCGAGCGCCTCGTCGGTGTGATCGAGGATCCCGCCGTACATGCCGATGCCCGCGTTCGCCACCAGCGCATCGAGCCGCCCGAACCGCTCCAGCGCGGTCGCGACCAGGCGGCGCCCGTCGTCGGCCGAGCGCACGTCCATCTCCACCGCGATCGCCCGGCTCGGGTGCTCACGCTCGATCGCATCGAGCCGCTCCTTGCGCCTCGCGCCAAGCACGACGCGGGCGCCGGCGCCGATCAGCTCCTTCGCCGTGGCACGGCCGATACCGGCGCTCGCCCCGGTGATCACGACCACGTGGTCCTGGAGTGGTTCCATGGCAGCGCATCCTTTCCCGGGGACGTGCCCACAATGTAGAACAGGCTGGGGGGCGCGTGCCCAAAGCGCTCACGCGTGACGATCAGGATCCGAGCGAGCGGCGTTCGCGCAGGACGATGGCTCCGGCAAGGGTGACGAGGATGAGCCCGACCACGGCCCAGAATCCACTTCCCGTCATCGCGCTGCCACCGATCACGCCGATTCCCTGGCCGATCCAGACCAGCCCGACGAGGGTCAGGACGAGCGCGAGGATGAGCCGGGAGCGACGCACGTAGGGTCTCCTTCGAGGGCCTGGCGCGATGGTACGCGGGACGGCGCCGCGTGCCGACATCGCTCGGGCGTTCGCGGCGCTCAGGGGACGGAGGCCAGGCGCACGGTGATGTTCCCGTGCGTGCGTTCTACGGGAAGGTGCCGCTTGATGGCCGCCATCGTGTCGTTCGACAGTTGGGTCTCGGCCTCCGGCAGGAAGAGAGCGGCGTCGCCGCTCGTGTACCAGGCGATCATCGCCGCCTGGAAGCCCGGGGCGTCCTTGCGCATCTGCGCGAGCGCGCTGAGGTGGCCGCGGTCCGTGTCGTACACGACGCCGCCGGGGTCCAGCTCGATCGCACATCCGGCATCGAGGCCACGGCGCAGCGTGGACGTCAGGATCAGCAGCGAGGGCGAATCGGAGCTGACGCAACGTGCCCCCGCCAGGTCGCGCTCGAGCGAGGTCAGGGGCACCGCGGTGCCGGTCGGGCGATGGACCGAGATCCCCGCCATCCCGACGAGCAGGATGGCGACCATGACGAGGGCGGCCGAGCCAAGCGAGGCACGGCGTCGCGCCAGCCACGCGACGGCCCCGGCGAGGCCGGTCCCGAGAACCAGGGCGGCGGTCGGGGTGACGAAGCTCGGGTAGTCACCGTGGAACGACGGCGTCAACAGGATGACGACCGTCATCGCGACCGCCAGGACCGCCCAGGGTCGTGTCCAGAAGAACGCCCTGGCCGTGGCGACCGCGAGCGCCAGGGCGCCGGCCGCGGCGGTGACCACGACCCACGGGGACTCGAGGCGACGGATCACGTGCGGGAGGCGCGGGGCGAGGTCCAGGCCGTCCAGCGCTCGCAGCCGGTCGATGATCGGGCTCCCGGTCTCGGGACGGGAGACCTGGTCGAGGAGCACGTAGCGGATCATGGCTTCGGGTGCAGCGATCAGGAACGGGAGGCACACCACGCCGAACGCGATCCCGGCGCCGGCGAGGAAGGCGACCCCGGGCCGAAGGCGGTCCCAGCCGCGGCCACGCGCTCGCACCAGGATCCACCACAGAACGATCAACACGGTGAGCCCCTGCCAGAGCTGGACGCTCGTGGCCAGTCCGAGCGCCACGCCCACGATCGACGCCCGTCGTGGCCCGATCCTGCCCGGGCGAGACAGCACGTACAGGGCGAGGACGAGCAACAGGTTCTGGAGCGCGTGGAGGTCGGTGTTGTGCTCGCCGACGGCGGCCGCAATCCACACGGCATACAGGGCGCCGGCCGCGATCCCCGCCGCGCGGCTGTACCGGCCGGCCGTCAACGCGATGAGCACGGTCGTCGTGGACCCCAGCAGCATGCAGGAGACCCGTGCCACGGCGAACGCGGCCGGATCGCCGATCAGCGTGCCGAGCCAGGCGAAGGGCGCGAGCCCGACCGCCATGCCTGGCGGCAGGAGGAGCAGGTAGTCGCGGTACGGGAGGACGCCATGGACGAGGGCGATCGCGCTCCCGAAGTACACGCCATCGTCGTAGCCCACGAGCCCCAGGAACCCGCCACCACGGACGACGGGAATGGCGCGGACGAGGAACGCGATGGCCGCGAGCGCGAGGAGGATCGGCACGTCCGAACGACGGCCCAGCGGGCGGCCTCGCGCGAATCGTTCGCGGCTGGATCGAATCGCGGTCGGATCCGCCGGCAATCCCGGCAACCCGGCCATGGGGCCGGACGGAACACTCAACGCGCGCACATCTCCCCCACGCCGAACATGGCACAACAAGCGTCCGGTTGCTGCCGATTATGCCCCCGACCGCCCGTTATCGCGGCGGCTGCGTCGGCGTCACCGCTGCGTCCTGACGGCCCGACCCCTGGCTCCGCCGCGCGAACCCGCCACGGACGAGCCCCCGCACCCGGTCACTCATGAGCGGGTGGCCGTGCCCGCTACCCTTGACCAATGCCCGCCGAGTTCATCTACACCACGTACCGGCTCGCCCGCCACTACCCGCCGGACCGCACCGTCCTCGAGGACATCTCGCTCTCGTTCTATCCGGGCGCCAAGATCGGTGTCATCGGGCCCAACGGGGCAGGGAAGTCCAGCCTGCTGCGGATCATGGCTGGTCTGGACGACGGATTTACCGGCGAGGCGCGCCTGACGCCCGGCTTCACGGTCGGCTACCTCCCCCAGGAGCCCCGGCTCGATCCGGCCAGGGACGTCAGGGCCAATGTCATGGACGGTGTCCGCCCGATCCAGGATCTGATCGACCAGTACAACGTCGTGATGGCGAGATGGTCGGAGCCGGACGCAGACTACGAGGCGATCGGCGCCGAGCAGTCAGGCCTCGAGGACCGGATCAACGCGGCGGACGCCTGGAACGTCGAGCGCAACGTCGAGATCGCGATGGAGGCCCTGCGCTGCCCTCCCGATGAAGCGGACGTCGCGACCCTCTCCGGCGGAGAGCGTCGCCGCGTGGCTCTCGCGCGGCTCCTCCTCCAGCATCCGGACCTGCTCCTCCTCGACGAGCCCACCAACCACCTCGATGCCGAGTCGGTCGAGTGGCTCGAGCGGGTCCTCGACGAGTACGCGGGCACCGTCGTCGCCGTCACCCACGATCGTTACTTCCTGGACAACGTCGCCAAATGGATCCTCGAGCTCGACCGGGGCCGCGGTGTTCCGTACTCGGGCAACTACTCCGGCTGGCTGGAGCAGAAGCTGGAGCGGATGAGCCACGAGCAGAAGCAGGTCGACGCGCGCCAGCGGACGCTCGCGCGTGAGCTCGAGTGGGTTCGCATGGGTGCCAGGGCGCGCCAGGCCAGGGGCAAAGCCCGGCTGACGGCCTACGAGCAGCTGCTCGCCGAGGCCAACGACGCGAAGACGACCGCGCGCGAGCTCGAGATCGCGATCCCGCCCGGACCCAGGCTTGGCGATCAGGTCATCGAGGTCGCCAACCTGCGCAAGGGATACGACGACCGGCTGCTGATCGAGGACTTGACCTTCTCCCTGCCGCGATCCGGGATCGTGGGGATCATCGGCCCCAACGGGGCGGGCAAGACCACCCTGTTCCGGATGCTCGTGGGCCAGGAGCTGCCCGATGCCGGGTCGATCACCGTCGGTGACACGGTCGCCATGAGCTACGTCGACCAGAGTCGGGACGAGCTCCGTGCCGATCGAACCGTGTTCCAGGAGATCACCGACAACGTCGAGTTGATCAGGGTCGGCAACCGCGAGGTTCCGGCTCGCGCGTACGTGAGCAGCTTCAACTTCCGCGGCTCGGATCAGCAGAAGCTGGTCGGGGCGCTGTCCGGTGGCGAGCGCAATCGGGTGCACCTCGCCAGGCTGCTCCAGACCGGAGGCAACCTGCTCCTGCTCGACGAGCCCACCAACGACCTGGACGTCGACACCCTGCGGGCGCTCGAGGCCGGCCTGGAGTCGTTCCCGGGCTGCGTCGTCGTCATCAGCCACGACCGCTGGTTCCTGGACCGCATCGCGACCCACATCCTGGCCTTCGAGGGGGACAGCCAGGTCCGCTTCGTCGAGGGCAACGTGTCCGACTACGAGGCGTTCCGCCACAAGGAGCTGGGGACTGCGGCCGATCAGCCCAGGCGGATCAGGTACAAGCGGCTCGCGGCGTAGGACGAGCGTCAGGCAGAGCTCCTGCCGAGCTCGCGATCTGGGCGGGACGCTGGTCCCATGACGACAGGCGCTGGGTGGATCATGCTGTGCGGGCCAGCGTCCCACCACGAGGTGCACCACATGAGCCGGCAGCGGTTCGAGTCCAGCGTCACGGCTGTCTCCTGGATCCCATCCGAGGCGATCGAGGGCGCCCCCAAGGTCCCGTTCGAGCTGGGCATCACGCACTACGACCAGCCACCGCCCGAGCATCTCGATGACATCGAGGAGCTGCGCGTGACCGACCGGTTCCGGGAGGCAAACGAGCTGCGGGCGTTCATCGAGGTCGAGGACGGTCGCATCGTTGACTGCGGCTACATGGGTGGAGGGCATATCGGCGCCACGACCGTCCGCGTGGGTCCAGCGGCCATCCGGTTCCCGGCCGTGCATCTCCCCGACATTCAGCACGAGCCGGAGGTGGGTGCCACGTCGGTGCGGTTCGTGCAGTCCGTTGGTGGCCGGATGGGTCTGCCGACGCCGCGGCCCGTGGCGCGGAAGCCGTTCGTCCAGTTCTGGCCGTCGATCGCGTGGTCGACCCTGGAGCTGACGATCAACGCCGATGGGACGTCGAGCCGCGGTCTGATCGGCGCGAGCCCGTTCCCCCGGCACTGGGTGTACGGCGACGACGGTGCGCTCGTCCAGAAGTCCGGGCTGGTTGACTTCAAGAAGTGGTTCAACGAGTCGTTCGGGGACAAGACACCGTGGGGCACCTATGACTCGCCCGCGGTGGTCAGTGCCGTCGAGTCCGAGATGGAGCGCCGCCTGTCCACCGCGATCATGCACGGCGCCTCGAAGCCCGAGATCCGGACGCTCGATGCCGGGGAGGCGCTCGTGACGCAGGGCGAGCCCGGCACCGACGTGTTCATTGTGCTCGACGGCATGCTGGAGGTCGAGGTCGATGGCCGGGCGGTGGCCGAGATCGGCCCCGGTGCCCTGGTGGGGGAGCGGGCGGCCCGCGAAGGAGGGGTCCGCACCGCGACGCTGCGAGCCACCACGCGGGTCCGCGTCGCCCAGTCGGCACCCGATGCGATCGACGCCGGCGAGCTGGATGCCGTCGCGGCAACCCACCACCGGGAGGATGCCGTCCCGGGGTGAGCGACGGCTCACCGGTGGTTGCGCCAAAGGGGAGGGGACGCATCGCAGGACCCTACCGGCCGGGGCGGGCCCGGGCGCGGATTGCTGCGGTGCGACCCGGTCGGAACCGGGTGTGCGCGCTCAGGCGGCGAGGACGCTGTCCACGCGGATGACCGGCGGGTGCTCGAAGTGCTTCTTCACGGCACACTGCTCGGCCGAGCGGACGACCGCGTCCGCGTACTTCGCGGGGAACCCCTCGGGCAGCTCGATCGTGACCTGCACGTTGCGGACCAGGTGCGTCACCGGATCCGTCTCCATCCGCTGGACGAGGCGGATGCCCTCAGTCGGGATCCCACGCTGCCGGCAGAAGCCGAGCACGTAGATGCCGGCACAGGTCCCGATCGTCGACAGGAACGTCGCGAACGGCGTCGGTGCCGAGCCGTCGCCACCGCCCGCCGGCGGCTGGTCCGTGGGCACCACGAACCCGCCGAAATGGGCGTCCACGCGCGCCCCACCCGGGAAGTCGATGGTCATCTCCATTGGTTCGCCTCGTGATGTTCTGGCCGCCACCGGCCGTTCGACCGGCGGGGCTGTTGGTCAAGTCGTGTGGGACGCCCAGCCAGCGTAGCCACACCTTGCATCATTGCGCAAGTACGCATTTACCTGAATTTGCGGCCGTACGTGGGAGCCTGGCGGGGAAGACCACCTAGACTGGCCTCGTGACCTCGGATCCGCGACCCACCGCGTCCCGCCTGATCGTCGACTGCCTCGCCGCCGAAGGCTGCGAGTGGGTGTTCTCGGTCCCGGGCGAGGAGACGATGGACATCCTCGATGCCCTCGCCGATGACGATCGGGTGCGACACGTCACCACCCGGCACGAGCAGGGTGCCGCGTTCATGGCCGACGTGTACGGGCGGCTGACGGGGCGCTGCGCGGTTGCGATGGCCACCCTCGGACCGGGCGCGACGAACCTCGTCACCGGCATCGCCGACGCGCACCTGGATCGCGCGCCGATGGTCGCGATCACCGGCCAGACGGGCTCGGACAAGCTTCACAAGGAGTCCCACCAGCTGGTGGACATCTCTCGAATGCTGGAGCCGGTGACCAAGTGGACGACCCGGGTCGGGCGCGCGGACACGATTCCCGAGACGGTTGCCAGGGCCTTCCGGCTCGCCCGCCTTGAGAAGCCGGGTCCCACCCACATCGAGCTGCCCGAGGACATCGCCGCGTCGCGCGTCGACCCGGGGGTCCAGCCGCTCCCGCCGTCGCGCGCCTACTTCCCCGAGCCCACCGATGAGGCGATCGCTCACGCGGCATCGCTCATCGCCGCCGCCAAACGCCCGATCGTGCTGGCGGGGAACGGCGTCCTCCGCCAGCACGCCGCCGACGCCCTGCGGGCGTTCGCGCGCGGTCTCCACGTGCCCGTCGCCGAGACGTTCATGGGCAAGGGCGCGATGGACGACCGATCGCACCTGTCGCTGATGGCCGTGGGGCTCCAGGCGCGCGACCACGTGCTGACCGGCTTCGATCGTGCGGATCTGGTCATCTGCGTGGGCTACGACCTCGTGGAGTACGCGCCCTCGCGCTGGAACCCCGACGGGACCAAGCGGATCATCCACATCGACACCCAGCCGGCCGAGGTGGATGCCTCGTACCGCCCGGCCGTGGAGCTGATCGGAGACATCGATGGATCGCTCCGCTGCCTGCTCGAGGCGGTCGAGCCGCTGGGGATCAACGGGCGGAGCGCATCGGACCGTCACGCGTCGCAGGAGACGCTGGTCAACCTGGACCTGCGTCAGCACCTGCTCGATGACCTCCGGGCGTTCGAGGACGACGATGCGCCGGTCGTGAAGCCGCAGAAGGCGATCCTGGAGCTGCGCCGGGCGCTCGCCCCGCACGACATCGTGGTCTCTGACGTCGGTGCCCACAAGATCTGGGTCGCGCGGCTGTACCAGGCGTACGAGCCGAACACGGTCATCATCAGCAACGGCTTCGCGTCGATGGGGATCGCGCTGCCGGGTGCGATCGCCGCCTCGCTGGTGCACCCTGACCGTCGGGTGGTCGCGCTGTGCGGCGACGGTGGCCTGCTGATGAACGTCCAGGAGCTCGAGACGGCCGTCCGGCTGCGGGTCAGGGCCACCGTCGTGGTGTGGCGGGACGACGCGTACGGGCTGATCGAATGGAAGCAGCGCAACGAGTTCGGGCGCCCGTTCGGGGTCACGTTCGGCAATCCGGATTTCGTGGCGCTGGCGCGCTCGTTTGGGATGCCGGCGTTCCGCCCGGCCTCGTCCACGGACCTCGCGGGATGCCTCTCGGACGCGCTTGCCGTCGATGGGCCGGCGCTGGTCGAGGTGCCGATCGACTACCGCGAGAACCTGCGCCTCACGGAGCGCCTGGGAGCGCTGGACCCGCGCGCATAGCGCGAGTCGGTCGGGCGGACACGAGGCGGTATTGCCTGCCATATGACGGTATTGCCTGCCATATGCCTGTCGCGCGGGCACAAACCACGGAATTGACCACCACGGGTGACGCCGGAGCCCCGGGTGGGCCAGGGTTCGCCTGCCTGATCGCCCTCGATCTGGTCCTCCACCCGCCAGCCGGGTACTGGGCCATGTCCTGCAGCGGACATCTGACCTTGCACCCACCACGCGGGTACATGACCAGGTCCGCACGCCCTGGGCGCCGATAGCACCCATTCCAGGCCTATCTGGCAAAGTCCGCTCGAACGGGGCCGGCTACTACCCGCGTGGCGGGTATCTGGCGAAACTCTCAGGCCGACGAGGGCTGGAACCCTGCAGATGGGCACGCCGGGCTTCGCGGCGGCCCCAGGGCCCGCGATCACCGCGATCACCGTCATCCTCCTGTCATCGCCGGTGTGGTTGTCTGGTGCCGTCGCCACAGCTTCGGAGGACAAGGCCGTGTCCGTGTCCCGCGCGTCGACGATCCAGTCCGCCGTCGTTCAGGCCCACGCCCGGCGATTGCCTTCGGCACGGGTCCCTTCGGCGCGAGTCCCCTGGGCACGGGTGATGCTCGCGCGGGTCGCCGTCGTGGTGTTGGCGTCTGCGCTCGCGGCCTGTTCCGGCGACGCGGGTGCCACCCGCACCTCGCAGGCCCCGCCGTCCGCGCCGTCCACCTCGAAGATGCCCGCATCGTCCTCGGTCAATCCGTCAAACGCGGCGAGCATGATGCCGTCTTCGGCTCCGTCCTCGCCGCCGTCAGCCGCTCCGTCGGCTCCGTCTGCTGCCCCGGCTGCGATCCTGGGCACCATCGAGGTCGGCTCCGGCCCGTGCGCGCTCGAGACGAGCCCCGATGGGCGGGTGTTCGCGACCCTCTACAACACGGGCGACGTGGTCGAGATCGACCCGGCGACCTCGTCCGTGACGCCGCTCGTCAGCCTCAAGACGAGCATCTGCGGGCTGGCCTGGACGGGCGATGCCCTGTGGGTGGCCGATCTCGGCGCGAGCGCCGTCGTGGAGGTCGATCCGTCATCGGGGAAGGTCCTGCACACAACGGCGGTATCCGGTCAGCCGTGGGACGTGCAGCCCGATGCGACCGGGGTGTGGGTGGCGGACCGAGGGCTGCCCGGTGCCGTCCACATCGACGCCGCCACCGGCAAGGTCGACCGGTCGGTCCAGACCGGCGCGCTGCCGACCGGCCTGGCGGTGGTCGACGGGCATGCGTGGGTGTCCGTGCAGGGCGCCAACGAGGTCGATCGGCTGAACGCCGCCGGGAAGCGGATCGACCTGCGCGTGACCGACGGCCTGGGAGCGCTGCCCACCTGGTTCGCGGACGGTGGTGGTGCGCTGTGGGTGACCGACAACAGCGGTGGTGTCACCCGGATCGACCCGACGAGCGGCGCCGTGACGGCCTCGCTGCTGTTGGCCGGCGCGCCTCGCGATCCGGTGTTCGCGTTCGGCGCGCTGTGGGTCGCCAACGGCTCGGACGGCATCCTGTACCGGATCGACCCGGCCACCAACGCCGTCGCGGGGACGGTCCAGCTCGCCACCGGCATCTGGACGGTGGAGCAGATCGGCCAGGAGGTCTGGGTCGAGCAATACAACGGCAGCCGGATCTTCCGGGTGGATCCGAACCTCGTCCGTTGAGTGGGCGAGCAGCGTCACCGCCGTCGCGCCTTCCCGTCAGCGACCGTGGGGCGGCAACAGCCGCTGGCCTCGGCAGGCTGGCAGGAGACGACGATCATCAGCGGCGCCGTCGCGCCCGAGATCGCTCGGCTCAGGGAGGTTCCCGGACGCGAGCTCCGCCGCCCGCTAAGATCGTTCGCATGGCAACGATCTCCCAGGGCACGCGCGACTTCCTCGCCACCGGCCCGCTCGCTCACATCGTCACCCTCAACCCCGACGGTTCGCCGCACGTGTCGCTCGCCTGGGCCGGCGTCGACGGTGACGACATCATCTGGTCGACCTTCTCGGACCAGCACAAGATGGACAACCTGCGCCGCGACCCGCGGATCACGCTCTCGTTCCAGGCGAAAGAGAGCGGTGGGGAGAGACTCCACCCGTACCTCGTCATCCGGGGTCGGGCGACGATCGAGCGCGGCGGTGCGCTGGACGTGATGGACCGGCTCGCGGAGTTCTACATCGGCCCTGGCCAGCTGTTCCCGATCCGGGACGTCCCCGCCGGGCTGACGGTGCGGGTCGAGGTGGAGGAGGTATACGGCGTGGGGTCCTGGCGCGAGCCGGAGGACGGCTCCTGAGCACCGGAGCCCACCTTCCGCGATGACTCTCGCGGTTCGGAGGTTGAGAGCGTGACTTTTCCGGCGGGCGACACCGAGCTCACCCACATCCTGGTCGCGTCAGATCCGCTTCGCTCGAAGCGCTGGTACGTCGATGTCCTCGGGGCCACGGTGTACCGCGAGTACGGCTCCTCGGTCGTGCTCAGCCTCGGGGGTGCGTGGCTCCTCCTCGTCGAGGGCGGCGGCCCCACCGACGACAAGCCGGGCGTGGTGCTCGCGCCTCCCTCCGACCCGAACCTTCGCGACAACCTGTTCACGATCCGCGTCGATGACTGCCGGGCCACCTACGATCTGCTGCGGGCCAGGGGCGGCACCTTCCTCACGCCACCCGTGACCAGCGGCGCCGAGACCCGCTGCTTCCTGCGCGATCCGGACGGCCACCTGTTCGAGCTCAGCGAGTATCGCGCGACCGGCTGAATGCGGCCCGCCCGTGCCTGGTACCGGAACCGGAGCCCGTGCCTGGTACCGGAACCGGCGCCAGGGCTCCTCGCGCCCGCCGTCGTCCGCGACCGCAGGCAGGGTCGCGGGCCCCTTACGGCGTGTGTGCCGCGTAGCTCTCGAGGAAGGCGACGATGTGCTCGACCACGGCCTCGACGATCCGCTCGCCCTTCTCGCGCGTGGCCGCGGTGGGGTCGCCGTACGCGCCGGTGCGCGAGTAGATGCCGCGCTCGGGGTTCGGGGTTCGCGTGAGCGGGCCCGGCGCCCTCGCCGGATGGACGTCCGGTGCAGCGAGCTCCATGCGCACCGTCTCGGGCGCGATGTACAGCATCATCGACGTCTCGATCTCGTCGGCATGGGTGCCGGCGGATTGCGTGACCAGCTCGTCGACGGCCGAGGCTGCGGCCACCTCCAGGTCGGTGTAGGCCAGGGACACGTCCTCATCCGCGAGCCGCTCGGCGGCCGGCTCGAGCGCGCGCAGCGTGCTGATGCCGGTGTTGAGCGCATAGAACCGGCGGGCGCCGTGCCGCGCGTGACTGCGACAGATCTCGACGACCACGTCGCGCATCGTCTCCAGCGATAGCGACACCGAGCCCGGATACTCGAGAAACGCGGGGTAGTAGCCGTACTGCAGCGTGGGCAGCACGAGCACGCGGGAACGTTGCGCCACGCGGCGGGCCAGGTACTCGGCCATGCGCCAGTCGTTGTCGAGAGGCAGGTGCAGCCCGTGCTCCTTGGTTCGGGCACCGATCGGCAGCACCAGGATCGGATGGTCGAGGATTGCCTGCTCGGCTTCCGCCCAGCTCAACCCGTCGATGTAGCACCCGAGCATCCCGATCCCTCCGCACCCGCCGAGGCGAATTGTATCGGAATGCCGCACGGGTGATGTCAGGCCGAGGGTCCCACGTCGCGGGGAGCGCGCCAGGTTGACTCCGGGTGGATGATGCGCCAGCAACGCATCCGTCCCACGTCGATGGAGGACCAGCTGGTGGACAAGAAGGCGAAGGTGCCGAAGAAGCCGAAGACCGCCAAGGCGAAGGACTCGGCGAAGAAGGCCTGAGATGCTCATGCCCCGGACGTGCCACGTGGGCGTGGCAGCTCGGGCTCACCCCCGGGTCAGATCCGCCGCGCGACGACCAGCTCCGAGCTGACGGCCCAGGCGGTGATGACCTCGTGGTCAACGACCGCCCAGTCTCCGCCGGCGAGCAGCTCCAGGAGCTGTATCGGCCGGCAGCCCCCGACGAGCATCGGACGCCGACGCCAGATCCGGGCCCAGGTATCGGACACGAAGCGCGACAGCCGTCTCGTCCCCGGGGTGATGCTCACCAGGCACAGCAACCCCTCGGGCTCGAGGGTCCGATGCGCCTCGTCCAGCCAGCGGCGAGCATCCGCGGGGGTCATGAGGTCCAGCACGTAGTTCGCGAGGAAGCGGTCGGCCGACCCGTCATCCACTGGCAGCGGCGGCGCACCCTCGATGCGCGTCGCGGTTGCCCGGGCCGGCCACGGTTGGAGGCGCGCGGTCGCGATGGCGGTCATGCGCTCGCTCAGCTCGAAGCCGCGGTACGCCGCGTTCGATGGCAGCCAATCGGTGAGCAGCTTCTGCGCAAAGCGCCCGGTCCCGCAGCCAAGCTCGACAATCGAGTGTGCAGTGCCGAACCCCCCGTGCTCCAGGAGCCGGCCCGTCGCGCGGTCTTCATAGAAGCGCTGGGTGTCCTGGCCGCGGCCGATCCGGTCGTAGTAGGCCTTGATGGCTCGCCGTTCTGTCACGACGCGTCGTCTCCCGCTGGCGACCGAGGAGGCGAGTATCGTGGCACCTGGGACGCAACCCTGTGCTGGGACGCCGATCTGGCGTCAGCTCCGCCACCGCGCCGTTCCAGGGCCGCCTTGCCGCGGGCGCAGCGGCGTGCTCGCGGGTCGCGGGCGCGCGAGCTACAGGAGCACGTCGAGCCGAAGAACCTCTCCGGGCTCGAGACCGATGCGCCGGTCATCGTGCGCGGCGACCTGGATCGGGATCCGGAGCGTGCTGACATCGACCGCGCCCCAGCGGCCCACGCCACTCTCGTGGTGGGTGACGTAGCGCAGGTCGGCGGGCAGGTCCCAGGTCACGCCGGTGACGCGCTCGTGGCGATTGGTGACGATCTTGACGTTGCGGGGTTGAACGGCCTGGAAACGCGAGGCCGGGCGCGGGTCGAATTGGGGTTCCATGGATGAGAAGCATGCGGCATCCGCGGGCCACTGGCCGCCGCTCGATAGTCCTGCTGCGGATTGCCGGATGGCGACGGGGTCCCACCCGATGGGATCGTGGGGCGTGTCACGTCCGCCGTTCCAACCGTTCCAGCGGGTGCGGTGGACGCCCGCCCGCTCAGGGTGCGAACATGTGTTCGATGTGCGGCAGGATCACGCAGCAGCAGCCGATGTCCGAGCTCGCGCGGATCTTCGACGCCGAGCCTGTCGCGCCCGAGCCCGGGCCGGCGTACAACGTGGCCCCGACCGACGACCTCACCGTCGTGGTCCAGGCGCCGGAGGGGCGGCGCGGTGTGACGCGCTACCGGTGGGGCCTCATCCCTGGCTGGGCGAAGGACGAGAAGGCCGGCTCGCGCGCCTTCAACGCACGCGCCGAGACCGTCGCCGAGAAGCCCGCGTTCCGCACCTGCTTCCGAGGCCGGCGGTGCCTGGTGCCCGTCGACGGCTTCTATGAGTGGCGCCGGACCGCCGGCGGCCGTCAGCCGTGGCTGATCACGAGGAGCCGCTCGCGCTGGCGGGGCTGTGGGCCTCCTGGCACAACCCGGCGCTGCCGGCGGGCGCACCGCCCGTGCGCTCCGCGACGATCCTGACCACGGCGCCCAACGAGCTGATGCGCGAGCTCCACGACCGGATGCCGGTGATCCTCGATCCCGACGACTGGTCAAGCTGGCTCGACCCCGGGTTCGGCGACCTGGGCTTCCTGCGCACTCTGCTCGTCCCCTCGGTGTCCGACGAGCTCGAGGCCGTGCCCGTGGCCACGCTCGTCAACAGCGTCCGCGAGAACGGACCGTCGCTGGTGGCCCCGGTCGGCGCGCCGCTCCGGGTGGACCGAGCCCTCCTCGAGGGTGGGTAGCAGCCGGTCGTTGGCAGCAACGCGCGATCCGATCAGGGAGCCAGGGTCTCACGGGACGCTGAAGTCGGTCGCGCGGTACGAGTGGTCGCCGTTGATGAGGGCAGCGCCCCCGGCTGGAAGATCGCGGCCGACTTCGGGGATTGAAGGTCAAGCACAGCAGCCGAGCCAGCCTTAGTATCCGCGATGTCGGCGGACCGACCCGACGGCGAGCGAACAGCACGCGGGCGCTTCTGGCCATCGGGCGACCCCGCCTTCGACGGGAGGTCACCAGACATGCGCGTCCCACCGCCCGGCCGGGTCAGTGCCCTGGCCGTCGCCGTCCTCCTGTTGGGCGCCTGCACCGGCGGAGGATCGGCCCCATCGGCAGGCGGGAACGGCGGAGCGCCGTCGAGCGGGGCCGCGGGCGGGAACGGCGGGGGCGGTGGCAGCGCGGGCTCACTCAACGCGTGCAACCTCCTGTCGACCGACGAGATCAAGGCGGCGGTCGGGTGGCCCGTCGGAACGGGCATGCTCCAGAACACCGACACCCAGACGGACTGCGAGTGGGATGGCCAGGGAGACCAGGCGGGCAGCGTCGGCCTGACCGTGGCGGACTACGACGACGTCATCTGGCAGGCCGGCTCGAGTGCCGGGAACAGCACGGCCGTGTCCGGGATCGGCGACGCCGCCTTCAAGGGCTGGCCGCACGCGGGTGACCTCGCGATCAAGGTGGGCGGCTACGAGGTGGACGTCGCGATCATCGACTTCTACCAGGCCGGCGACAAGGTGGACGCAGAGACGCTGGCCCTGGGGAAGCTCGTCCTGTCCCGCCTCTGAGCCGCCGACCGACCGACCGCCTGCCGGCCGCCCGACCACAGCCACCAGCCCGGGCACGCAGGGAGTGCGAAGCGCGCGCCTGGGTCAGGCGCCGACGTAGGCGGCCAGGTGCTCGCCCGTGAGGGTGGAGCGGGCGGCGACAAGATCGGCCGGTGTGCCCTCGAACATGATCCGGCCGCCGTCGTGGCCGGCGCCGGGGCCGAGGTCGATGATCCAGTCGGCGTGCGCCATGACCGCCTGGTGGTGCGAGATGACGATCACCGACTTGCCGGCGTCGACCAGCCGGTCGAGCAGGCCGAGCAGCTGCTCGATGTCCGCCAGATGCAGACCCGACGTCGGCTCATCGAGCACGTAGATGCCGCCATCGGTGGCCATCTGGATCGCCAGCTTGAGCCGCTGCCGCTCCCCGCCGGAGAGCGTGGTCAGTGGCTGACCGAGGCTGAGATACCCCAACCCGACATCCGCCATCCGGCTCAGCACCGAACGGGCCGCCGGTGTCTTTGCCTCGCCGCTGCCGAAGAACGGCAGCGCCTCGGTGACGGACATCGCGAGCACCTCGGTGATGTCCCGCCCGGCGAGCTTGTGGTCCAGGACGCTGGCACCGAACCGCTTGCCCTCGCACTCCTCGCAGACCGTCTCGACGGTCTCCAGGTACCCCAGCTCGGTGTAGATCACGCCATTGCCGTTGCAGACCGGGCAGGCGCCCTCGGAGTTGGCGCTGAACAGTGCCGGCTTGACCCCGTTGGCCTTGGCGAAGGCCGCCCGGATCGGGTCCAGCAGCCCGGTGTACGTCGCCGGGTTGCTGCGCCGCGAGCCCTTGATCGGCGCCTGGTCGATCGAGACGACTCCCGCGCCCCTGGGCATTGATCCGTGGATCAGGGAGCTCTTGCCCGAGCCGGCCACGCCGGTCACCACGCACAGCACGCCGAGCGGGATGTCCACGCTCACGTCGCGCAGGTTGTGCAGGGTGGCGTTCCGGATCTCCAGGGTGCCGGCCGGGGCACGGGTCTCCGGCTTGAGCTCGGCCCGGTATCCGAGGTGGCGCCCGGTCATCGTGTCGCTGGTGCGCAGGTCCTCGACCGTCCCCTCGAAGCAGACCGTGCCTCCGTCGGGGCCCGCGCCGGGGCCGAGGTCGACCACGTGGTCGGCGATCGCGATGACGTCCGGTCTGTGCTCGACCACCAGCACGCTGTTGCCCTTGTCCCGCAACTGCAGCAGTAGCTGGTTCATCCGCTGGATGTCGTGCGGGTGCAGCCCCACCGTCGGCTCGTCGAAGATGTACGACACGTCGCTGAGGGCCGAGCTCAGGTGGCGGATCATCTTGGTGCGCTGGGCCTCGCCGCCCGACAGCGTGCCCGACGGCCGTTCCAGGCTGAGGTAGCCGAGGCCGATCTCCACGAACGAGTCCAGGGTCTGGCGCAGCGTGGCGAGCAGCGGCGCCACCGATGGCTCGTCGAGGCCGCGCACCCAGCCGGCCAGGTCGCTGATCTGCATCGCGCAGGCGTCGGCGATGCTGATGTCCTTGATCTTCGACGACCGCGCCGGCTCGCTGAGCCGGGTCCCGCCGCACTCGGGGCAGGCGGTGAAGGTGGCCGCCCGGTCCACGAACGCTCGAATGTGCGGCTGCAGCGACGCCTGGTCCTTGGACAGCATCGACTTCCGGATGCGGAGCACCAAGCCCTCGTAGGTCATGTTGATGCCTTCGATCTTCATCCGGACCGGCTCCCGGTAGAGGAGGTCGTGGCGCTCCTGCTCGGTGTAGTCACGGATGGGCTTGGTGGGGTCGACGAAGCCCGACGACGCGTAGAGGCGGTAGTTCCAGCCGCCCGCGGTGTAGCCGGGAACGGTGAGCGCGCCCTCGGCAAGCGACTTGCCCTCGTCGTAGAGCTGGGTCAGGTCGATGTCGGTTACCGATCCCAGGCCCTCGCACCGTGGGCACATCCCGCCGGTCACGGTGAACGAGCGCTTCACCGTCTTGCCGGTACCGCGTTCGACGGTGATCGAACCGCTTGCCCTGACCGAGGGGACGTTGAACGAGAATGCCCTGGGCGACCCGACGTGCGGCTGCCCGAGGCGGCTGAACAGGATGCGCAGCATCGCGTCGGCGTCGGTGGCGGTACCGACGGTGGAGCGCGGGTTGCCGCCCATCCGCTCCTGGTCGACGATGATCGCGGTGGTCAGCCCCTCGAGCACGTCGACATCGGGCCGTGCCCGTGTGGGCATGAAGCCCTGGACGAAGGCGCTGTAGGTCTCGTTGATCAGGCGCTGCGACTCCGCGGCGATCGTGTCGAACACGAGCGAGCTCTTGCCCGAGCCCGAGACGCCGGTGAACACCGTCAGCCGGCGCTTCGGGATCTCGACGCTGACGTCCTTGAGGTTGTTCTCCCGGGCGCCGTGCAC
Organism: uncultured Chloroflexia bacterium; assembly: GCA_963713095.1. Lineage (GTDB taxonomy): Bacteria > Chloroflexota > Limnocylindria > Limnocylindrales > CSP1-4 > CAIXZV01. The sequence continues at coordinate 553,680 of CAVQKK010000001.1, read as the reverse complement.
CCGGATCACGTCGTGACTCTTGGTGCCGTGCAGGGCGGCGGACTGCGCGTCCGTCCTCGGGGCCATGCTCATCGCGTCTCCAGGTTGTCGGGCGGGGACGACTCCGCGGACCCCGTCGCCGGTTCCATGGCGGGAGCGTATCCGCTATGGGTCCAAGGCCCGGGTCAAGCTCGCCAGGCCCATCGCCGTGAGCCACGACGCCAGGCGCTCGCGGTCGTGCGCACCCACACGCCCCGCCGAGGGGTCGAAGACGGGCGAGAGAGGAGCGCCACGGCGCAGCGTGGCGAGGTCGAGGCAACGGAAGGCGTCCTCACGCCCGGTGAGGAGCCGGTTGCGCACGCCTGCGGGCTCGACCTCGTCGATCCGATCGTAGATGGCGGCCAGGGACCCGAACCGTCGCATCAGTTCGGGTCCCACCGACGGGCCGATGCCCCGCACGCCGCCGTAGCCGTCGGTCGTGTCGCCGATGAGCGCCTTCACGTCCGCCACGAGGGCGGGCCGCACGCGATAGCGGCTGCGCTCCTCGACGTCGGCGGGCCCGTATCGGTCCACGCCACCGCCGGCACGGGGCATGAGCACCGCCACCCGGTCGCTGACCACGCCCAGCAGGTCATGGTCGGCGGTGAGCAGCAGCACCTCGTCGAAGCCCGCGGCGACGGCGGCGTCCGCGATCCCCGCCATCGCGTCGTCGGCCTCCCAGCCCTCGGCGCGGTACCGGGCCCAGCCCATCCTGCCCGCTGCGATGTTGGCATCGCGCACCTGTTGGACGAGGTCATCGGGTTCCTGGGCCTTGCGGGGCTTGTAGCTGGGGTCGCCCTCACGGCGGCGTGATCCGGTGGTGCTCTCGAACGCAAGCGCGACATGGGTGGCACGCTCCTCGCGGATCCGCGCGACCAACAGGCGGAGGAACGTGGCGACCAGGAACACCGGCCGGCCGTCAGGCGCGAACGCTGGACGGCCCCGTCCGGCGAAGTAGGCGCGATGGGCGATGTTGGCGAAGTCGACGACGAGGAGGCGGCGCACGGCGTGATCGTCGCATCAGCGCCATCCCGGCACCTGACAGGAACGCGATACGGCTGCGCGATCCCTGAGCACGAACCCTTCCCGGCTATCGCGCCATTGCATCAACACGCGTAGGATCACTCAACGCACCAACCTGGCGGCGATACGACATCGAGGCGACATGACCAAGCACTCAAGGAGCGAGCGCGATCGTCGCGCAGCAGAGTCCGCGCGCATGCTGGAAGTCGAGCGCGCATGGGTGGGCAGCATCCCGGCCCCGGTCGCCGAGGAGTTCGCGAAGGCCGTGGCCGCCGCCCATGCCCGCGGGCCCCTGCCCAAGCAGCCGGACATGGCACCCGGGACCCGGCCGCGCCCGCCTCGTCCCGGTCACGAGCCGAAGCCGGCGAAGGAAGAGACCACCTCGCGCCGCCGCTACTAGGTCCGGCGGTCCCAGCCTGCCGGGGAGAAGACCGGCGTCGCGGGGCGGCTCGAGCAGGACCCGCTCATCGACGTCCGCCGTGGCGACGGAAGGGACGTGACCTCGGTGTGCTGGGCGGCGAGCTCCACACGGAGGTCACCCAGGTGACTCCGCTCTGAAATCTGGTCTGGCGCGGTTGGCTTTTGCCGAGGCAATGAACGCCGATCACACGAACCCGGGAGCCCGGCGGCCGCACCATAGAATGGCCATGACTCGCTGATGCAGCGAGGGCTCTTGGGTGGAGGACAGGATGACTGACCCCAGCGCTCGAGCAATCGTCGAGCGCTACGCGCGCGCCTTGCAGGACAAGGATCACGACGCTCTGGCGCTGCTCATCACCGACGACTATGTCGATGAGATGCCCCAGTCAGGGGAACGCGTCCGGGGCAAGGCGAACCAGCTCGCCCTCTTGCACAACTACCCCGGAGGGGTCGGAACGATCGATCCGAAGAGCGCACGTCTCGTGAGCGCGGAGGATCGCTGGGTGCTGACGCCGAGCTTCACGGTGCTGCGCATCGAAGGGTCGGGCGACGTCTACACGTACGTCGGGACCGCCACGTACGCGACCGGCGAGACGTGGCAGATGATCCAGATCATCGAGCTTCGCCAAGGCAAGATCGCCAAGACCACGTCCTGGTACGCCGCACCGTTCGAGGCGCCGGCATGGCGGGCAGGGTTCGTGGAACGCTTCTCGCCGCTGGGCGCCTAGCGCGGGCGCCGCTCAGGCGTCCTTCCGGCTCGCCGAGGATGACTGGGGGAGTACGACCAAGTGGACGCCAAACCCACCTCTGTCTCGCGCAGACTCGGGCCTGTTCGGTCGGCGATATCCTGCCCTGATGCGGTTCTTCGGCTCGGGTACACCGGCCCGAACGGTCGTCAAGTCGTACGGCCGGGACAGCCTGCTGCTCTGGATCAACCCCCTCCTATCAGCCTTGCAGACGTCGCTGGGCCTGCGGGTAGGGCTTCGCTCCCAGACCGAGGTGCTCGACCGGATGCAGAAGGACGTCCTTGCAGTGGCCGACCGCGGCCATCGGGTCGCCTCATCTGACGAGTGCGACTTGCCGATCCTCCTCGCGCCCGGCCAGCGGGCGACCTATTACCGAGTCACTTATGAGTTGATCAAGCCGCCGTCGTCGTGACTCTTGGTGTCCCAAGGTCAATAGACGACCAAGTGGACGTCAATCCCAGGACCGGGTCGCCGCAACATCGCACGAGCCCCGGCCTGACTCAGAGCCTGTGAACGAACTCACGGCAGACGCGCAACCAAGCGGGACGCTCCTCCGTCTGGAGCGCATGCGCACGCTCTGCCTCCTGATCCCGCTGCTCCTCCTCTCCGGCTGCCAGAGCACGCCCGGCCTCGCTCCGGGTCAGGTCTCCTGCCAGCCCGTCGGCATGAGCCCGGCGCCGATCACGTTCTCCTTCGCGCCGGGCGCATCGACCGCGGCCTCGGCCCAGCAGACCGCAGTGGCGATGATCCGGGCCTGCGGCTCGACGCCGCTCGACGCGGGTCCGGGCACGATGGACCCCGACACCCTCACCGCCACCGTCGAGGAGGGCAAGGGTGAGCTTCCCGGACCGAACAGCGGCAGGGACGTGTGGCTCGTGCGGATCGACGCGAGGACGAAGGACGGCATCGGCCAGATGCACTACCTGGTCGAGGTCAGCAAGGAGACCGGCGCCCCGACCCTCGTCGGGATCGGATGACGCGGCGCCGCCCTACGCTGGCTCGGCCCGCAGTCGCGCGAACAGGTAGGCGAGCGCGGCTACCTCGAGCCATGCTCGGGCACTCTCCGGTGTGCCCTCGTAACACCGGGACAGCCGCCGCCACCGGCCCAGCCGGGCGAAGGCGTGCTCGACCTTGTAGAGCGGGCGCAGGGGCGTGAAGCCGACGCCTTTCGGCGGGACCTTGATCTCGAGCTTGAGCTGGCGCTTGGCCGCCATCTTGCCGAGGCTCCTGTAGCCGCGGTCGGCCACGATCGCCTGCACCGACCCGAGCGCCGGCAGCGCCGGCCGAGCAGCCGGCGGCCGGCACTCACGTCGTGCGGCCGGGCCGACTCGACCGACACGGCGAGCGGCAGCCCCAGGATCTCGATCACGATGCTGCGCTTGGCCCCGTTCGTCCGGCCGCCGCGTCCGCCCTTGTCGTGGAACGTCGGGCCGCCGCGCCCGCCGCGCACGGTCTGGCCGTCGATCATGACCATCGAGGGCGTCGCCGTTCGCCCGTGCCTGACCCGGATCCGCGCGGCGATCCGACTCATGGCCCTCGCCCAGACGCCGCTCGCCCGCCACCGCCGCCACTGCTGCCACACCACCGGCCAGGGCGGGTAGCAGGCGGGCAGGTAGCGCCACTGGCAGCCGGTCCGCGCGAGGAACAGGATCGCGTGGAACATGTCGCGCCGCGGGTAGCGGGCGGGACGGCCCTCACGCCCGGGCGGGTCGAACAGGTCCTCGACGAGCGCCCACTCCGTGTTGTCGAGCTCGATCATGGACGGCATGGCCGCGATGCTGGCACCGCCGAGTGCCAGGTTCTATGGCACGGACGGGCCAGTCCGTGCGGTGGAGTTCATTTACAGGCTCTCAGGTCGGGGGCTCGTTCTTGGATCTTCACCGTCGGTCGCGAGGCTCCGCTGCCGACGGGACTGGACTACTTCTTGACGTACACGACCATCGTCGACGAGATCATCCCGGCTCGCTGCGCCGCCGCAGCCAGTTCCCCAGAGAAGGAACTCTGGGCTGCCTGGAAGGCCTCCATGTCGGGGACATCCCAGGTGCTGGCCACCTGGTTGCTCCCATCCATAGCGACGTAGCTGGACCCGTCTGACGCGACCGCCGACATCGCGGAGATCATCTCTGCCTTGAACCGCAGCCACTCCTCGACATCGTTGACCGCTGCGGTGACGATGATCTTGGCCATTGACGAGTCTCCTTCTGGGACGCCGGGAGACGGCTCGCGGCTCGGGTGCCGACGGGCTCACCGCGCGCAAGTATGCACGTTCGCAATCGGAGCCCGGATCGCATCTCATTGCGGGACCAGGGGAGGCCCCTGGGCACTACGTATGTACGACCATTTGGACGCGAAACCCAGCACGGGGCTGTGTGGCAGCGGTGCGCCGAACAGAACTTGTGGGTCCGCTGCTACAGGCCGCCGAGCGCCCACAAGGGAGCGACCGCCAGCAGCATGACGGCGGCGACCTGCAGGGCGAGAACGACGAGCGCCGGGCGCCTCGCTTCCGGGAGCCACCTGAACGCGAAATACGCGATGAGCGGTACCTGACCGGCGACGAGGAGCTGCCACAGATGGGCCTGGGCGCCCTCGTCTGGCTGGTGCACGACACCGTGCACCGCCACGAACCAGACGACCATCGCGAGCGCACCAACGGACATCGCGATGGGCAGGTATCCCGTCGGATGTCGCATCATCGCCCGGACGGTCATCGACGCATCCACATGGTGCCGCGAAGGCGTCATCGTGCCGGCGAGGGTAGCACTCGCTACCCGCGACCTGCGTCTGCGGCACGACCGGTTGGACGCGAAAATCCGGACGTGACGCGAACCGGTCGAGGCCGGCGGGGACTCACGGAAGGCGGCTCACGATGGTCTGCGCCTGCGACTGCATGTCGGTGCTGCTGGCCACTGGGTGGCCCAGGCCGACGTCGCTGAACGCCGCGAACACGGTTCCCTTGGCCAGGTAGATGCCGATGAGTTTCGCGGTCATCCCCTCCACCGTGGTGCTGAGCGTCAGCAGCATCGCGTCGTCGCCGATGCCCGAAAGCGGCGTGGTCTTGACGCCCTGCCCGACGCTCTGCTTGATCTCGGTCAGCACCTGCTGCTTCGCGGCATCCATCGTCGCCTGATCCGGGGCCTGAACCACCGAGACGTTGAATGCGAAGCCCGTCGCCGTGTAGACGCACTGCCGGCCATGGTTCTCGAGCGTCGACGCCTTGCCCTTCCCGAAGCTGACGCCGGCGAGCGACGATGCCTCCTCCTGGGTGACCAGCTGGCATGGGTCGACCGCGGTAGCCACGGCGGTCGCCAGGCTGGGCTCCTCCGAGGCAGGCGCGCTCGGCATCGTGGACTCGCTCGGCATCGTGGACATGGAGGGCTCGACCGAGGCGGAGGGAGCCGCCGAGGGCGCCGACGCGGACGCGGGACCCGAAGACGGCCCGGCGCCCCCTGTGACCGATGGGGAGGAGCTGCCGCTGCACGCGGCCAGGGCAACGACCAACGAGAACGCGACCGGGACGAGGCGGGTGCGGCGCATTCAGCTGTTCCTCGACGGTTCGGGGCGGCCCGTCCAGGGAGTCCGGGACGAGGACTCGCGCGAGCCCGGAGTATGGCACAGCCTCCGTCGGAACCGGCTGAACCCCACGGGAGAAGGGCCCGGCCTCCGCAGGTCGGGGGCGTCGCTCGCCATTCCTTGCTGGCAGGGGCTCACGGTGCTGTTCAACGGCTCGTCGATCCCGCCCGAAGCTCGCCCGTATCGCAGATCCGCGCGGCACGCTATGGTCGCTTGGTGAAAGGCGACCGCGTCGAGGCTGTGAGGGTGGGGTATTGAGCATCGGTCACGCGTTCGAGCTCGCGTTCATGCGGCTCCACCAGAGCGCGTACCTGGCAACGGGCGGGCGCGTCGGGCACCGGATGATCGGGGTGCCCTCCCTCCTGTTGAGCACGACGGGCCGGCGGTCCGGCCAACCACGGACGGCCGCTCTGACCTACGCACGCGATGGGTCGGAGCTCGTGCTCGTGGCCTCGAACGACGGGCAGGATCGTCCACCCGCGTGGTTCCTCAACGCGCAGGCCGACCCGGCCGTGGGGGTGCAGGTCGGGCGTCGTCGGTCGGACGCGCTCGCTCGCGTGGTCGGGCCGGCCGACGCCGACTATCCGCGGCTGTGGAGGTTGGTGAACGACAACAACCACCATCGGTACGAGGGCTACCAGGCCCGGACCGATCGGCCGATCGCGCTCCTGGTCGTGGAGCCTTCCGGTCCGCTGAGCTGACACGGTCTCGAAAGCCACCGGGCAGCCCCGGGCGTGACGGCCCCGGATATCGCGACCGATAGCCGATGAAACCGGGTCGAACGAGACGTTTCATGTGAGGTATCCGCGCGGAGGATCGAACCGTGGCTTCCATGAGCAGGGAGGGCAGGGTCCGCATGCCGACAGCAGTCTCGTTTGCCCTCGGCAGCGTTGGGGTCGCAGCGTCCCTGTGGCTTGCCTGGATGGCGTTGACCAATGACTCGGTGCCGATCGTCGGGTCCGTTCGCGGCGCGCTCATCGCGGTTGTGATCATCGGGATGGCCGCCTGCTCCGTCGCCGGGATCGGCCTGGCACCCGACATCGGCCGGACTCACCCGATCACGATCTTCGGCATCGTCGTCGGTTTGCTCGCGCTCGCCATCGCCGGCGCCGGGCTTTTCGGCTGGGACGGGCTCGTCCGGTTCGCGGACGGCTTGCTGCCGCTCGGGACGGGCCTGACCGCGACGACCGAACGCCTGGCGATCGGGCTGCTCGCCGGCCTCATCGCACTGAAGTGGGTCGCCGGCATCCCGCTTGCGCTGCTGGTGAACCGCGGCTGACATCGCCGCCTCACACCGGCGACAGGCGTGCTCAGGAGCCGCCCCGGAGGGTTGGATCCGGCTCGCGTAGCAGGTCTTCCGACGCTTCCACCACCAGGTCTCCGCCGCGTTACCCTCGTCGGGCGATGGATTTCCTCATCTATGGTCGCCGCGCCTGGAACGTGGACGATCCCGGCGGCAACCAGCAGCTCAATGAAGCGCACTGGTCCTACATGGACGCCTTCGCCGGCAGGATGACCGCCCGCGGACCGACCCTTTCCCGGGATCGGCAGACGTGGACCGGCAGCCTCCACGTCGTGGCCCTGCCCAACGCGGAGGCGGCACGGGCGTTCGCCGAGAACGATCCCTACCACCGGGCGGGGCTGTTCAGCTCGCACCTGATCCGAGCGTTCGACAACCGGCTCGGGCGGACGATGTGGGACTTCGCCCCGCAGGGCACCGACCTGCCGTTCCTGGTGATCGCAGACTCGGAGATCCACCGTCTGCCGCAGGCGGATGCGGTGGCACCGCCCGGATCGGCGCTGGGATCCGCGTTGGAGGACCGCCTGATCGTGTGGGGCACCCTGCGTCCCGTGGATGCGCAGCAATCCTCCGGGGTCGCGCTCGCCCTGGTGGCACCCGACCTGGCTGCGGTCCAGTCCTTGATCGCCGACCAACCGATCGCCGACCAACCGGCGTTGCTCGGCGGCTACGCCGGCCCCGAGATCCACGCCTGGGAGTTCGGCGGCCGGCGCTGACGGCGCGGGGATGCCCTCGAGCGGGTCACCACCGAACGCGACGGTCGCGCGATCTGCTCACCTGCAACATTTGTCGTACGATCGCGCACGCGGTTGGCCATGATGCGGTGATGCGGCCCTGACCGCGCAGGTCCGGAGGCGGGGTGATGAGCGCGCGCGGGCTGGTCGGCGACAACCGTGTGGACCCCTGGCTGATCACGCCGTCCCGCCGATGAGCGAGCCGCTCGACGCCCCCGCGAGCTTGGGTGATCCGGATCCGGGTCGCGACGATCCTGCGGATGCGATCGGCATCGACCCGGAGGGCACCCGGGCCGGGGCGGCATCCGCCGCTGGATCCGGCTCCGACCCGGCCGCGGGCGGCAGGGCCGTGGACCGTCGTGACGTTCGGAGGGGCCGCCCGGTTCGCCTGACGTCAAGCCTGCGGGAGCGCCGAGGGCGCTGGGTCCTCGGCGCGGCGGTCGTCGTGATCCTCCTCGTCGTGGTCGCGCTGGTCGCGTTGCGGGGTGGGCCGGCGACACCGTCCGGCTCGGCAACCATGTGGAGCACGATCATGGCCGGAGCGACCGACGAGACGGTCCCGAAGGACGTGGCCCTGGAGGCGTTCGCCTACGTGTACGACGTCGACATCCCGGGCGTGACCCTGCCCGATGCCGTCAAGGGCGCCGATGTCCCCACCTCGGGCTCCGGCGTCACGCGCTGGGTGCGTGCCCACTGGGACGAGCTGACACCCGATCAGCAGGCGGTCATCGACCGCCTGACCACGCCCCAGCCGGGCGACCTCATCCTGCCCGTCGACGCGGCCGGCGCGACCGGGGAGGCGCCGTTCGAGCTTGCCATCGCGCGACCACGTGCAACCTCGGCACCCGCCCCCGATCTCCCCGCCGATGCCCTCGTGACGGCGATGACCAACGAGCTCGCGGCGGACATCACGCACGTGGCGACGCTCCTGCACACCTCCCCGATCCCGGACAACTCGACCTTCGCGCCCAACAGTGACCTGGAGTTCAGCGACCAGAGCGGCGGCAATGCCGTGTTCGTGACCACTCCCGTCGTCGGCCCGGCGCTGTACGGCAGCCACTACGAGCCATGCCACATCACCGCGTACAAGGAAGCCTGGTCCGGTGAATCGCCGACGGCGTCGGGTGGCGTCAGCCCGCGCCTCCATGAGCTGCTCGAGCATGAGGTGATCCACTGCTATCAGAACGTCGCCTGGGGCGACCTGAGCACGGGTTATGCGATCCCGAAGTGGATCACCGAGGGCAGCGCGTTCTACCTTGCGCAGACCGACACTGGTGTCGCCGAGGCGATGCTCCCCGACACGTGGACCAAGGGCTGGTTCGACCCCGAGCTGCCGCTGACCAACCGCAGCTATGACGCGTTCGGCTACTACAACCTGCTGGCCCAGAAGGGCCGCGACCTGTGGAGCCTGATGGAGCCGGCCTGGAAGGCGGCCGCGGCGAGCGGGCAGCGCTCGAACGCGTACATCGCCGTGCTCAAGGGCGATGGCCCCGATGTCCGGGACGCCTGGGCCCCGTCCTACCTGCGAGAGGCCGGGTGGAGCGACCCGTGGATCACGACCGGCTTCGGCTTGCCCCCTGATGCGCAGGCCACACGGCATGAGATCCAGGCCCTGCCGGATCCCGGCGCGACGGGCTCGCTCCTGAGCCGCTCCAACACGGTCCTCAAGGTGACCGACTCGGCGGGTGAGGTCGTGACCGTGGACACGACCGGCCTCGCCAGCGCGCACGACGAGGGCGCCGACAGCGCACTCGCGTTCACGAAGCGGAAGTTCTGTGTCCAGGGCGACTGCGTCTGCCCGCCGGGCACCCGCAAGGCGGGCGAGCACGAGGCCGATCAGACGATGATGCTGCCGTTCATGGTCGCCCTCAACGCGCCGCTGGGCGGCTCGACGTGGAGCGTCACCGGCGCCTCGCTTGACGACCTGTGCGGCAAGGAGACGCCGCCGCCGACGCCCGCCGGCTCTCCGCCGGCGCCGGCTCCCGGTCCGTGCCAGGGTGCCTGTCCAGGCTCGAACGGTGACCCACACCTCACGACGGTCAATCACTACACCTACGACTTCCAGGCCGCGGGTGAGTTCACGCTGCTGCGCTCGGCGGACGGCGCGCTCGAGATCCAGGGCCGCCAGGAGCCATACCCGGGCCGGCCCGTGTCCACGAACACCGCCATCGCCGCGCACGACGCGGGACACCGGGTCGGCGTGTACGTCGTGAACGGCGCGCTCCAGGCCCGGCTCGACGGCGCGCCGATCGATCCCGGCTCCGGCACGACGTTCGACGGTGGGCGGATCGCGGCCGTCGACAACGGGTTCGAGATCGACTTCCCGGACGGCACCCGGCTCATGGCCCTCTCGGTGGGGGAGTGGGGCATCCATGCCGTGGTCATCGCATCGCCATCACTGGCATCGGACGGGGTCGGGCTCCTCGGCGTGCTCGACCCCGCTGGAATCGGCCTGCCCGCCCTGCCGGACGGGACGCGGCTGCCGCCGGCGATCTCCAGCGAGCAGCGTAACCAGGTGCTTTATGGGGAGTTCGCCGACGCCTGGCGCGTCACGGATGCCACATCGCTGTTCGACTACGACCCCGGCACCTCGACCGCCACCTACACGCAGCGCGACTTCCCGCCGCTGACTCAGGTGCGGACGTACGGGGACCTCAGCCCGGACGAGCAGGCAGCGGGTGACGCGGCGTGCGGCGCCATCACCGATCCCACCCTCCACGCGGACTGCGCATTCGACGTCTCGATCAGCGGCGACGCCGGGTTCGCCACCGGCTACAGCACGGTCCAGACCATGTACGACAGCGGGATCGCCCCGGCCGCGAGCCCGACAGCCACCGCATCGGTGCCATCACCGAGCTCGTCGCCGGTCGCGGTCGGCGGGGCGATCGACCTCGGGCCTGCCATGTTCCTGAACGGCTACCTGGTTGGACCGAACGACCGCGTCTACGCCTCGATCCAGGTCTCGGACAGCCAGTCGTCGATCATCGAGGTCGATCCCACCAGCGGCTCGATCGTCGCCCGGGTCGATGTGCGAACCTCGACGCCGCTCCACTACGCCGCGGGATCGATCTGGGCGGCGGGCCTCGATCTGGACGCGAACGGCAACGCCTGCAACGTCACCCGGTTCGATGCCCAGACGCTCGCCAAGCAGGCCACGATCGCGATCCCGTGCACGTTCGACGGGGTCGTGACCGCGTCCGATGGTGAGGCGCTGTGGTTCGCCGACACGAGCAACGTGGACAAGCCCGTCCTGCGCCGCCTGGATCCGGACACGAACCAGCCGGGCACGAGCGTGCCGTTGCCGATCCTCAACCGGCTGGTCGACTCGCAGGGCTCGATCTTCCTCGCCGAGTCGGACCAGGGCGTGCAGCGCCTCGCGACGGGGGCAGCCACGTTCGAGCCGATCGGCACGACGCCGTCGCTGTTCTTCCCTGGCGGGACCGGCGCCTGGATCCAGTCCGGCAGCACGGCGCAGTACGTCGGTGGGCCGACCCCGGTCAGCCTCCAGATCGGCGGGTCGCTGCTGGCCGGCGACGTCGGTGCGGCGTACGTCGCGGTGCCCGGCGCGAATGGCGGCGACGAGGTCTGGCGCTATCCGGCCGATGGGACGACGCCGACGCCGCTCACGACCGCCCCGACGCTGGGCGGCCAGCCGCTCGATGTGCTCGGAGACCCGATGCCGGCCGTGGGACCCGACGGGCTGGCCAAGCTGTGGCTGCTCAGGCCCGGCAACGTCGATCAGCTGGACCTGGTGCTCGACTGGGTGCCGCTGCCGTGATCGCCGCTCGCCACCCCGCGGCACCCATCGGCGACCCGATCGGCAGCAGGGGAGGGGAGTTGGTGTCGCCCGGGCGGACGTCGTAGGCCAGGGTTGCGCCGGGGACGGCCAGCGTGTGCCTCGTGGGTGTCATCGTCGTCATGCCGGGACCCCTTCCGCGAGGATGGCATCGATCTGGCCGACGGCCAGGGTGAGCCCCTCTTCCATGCCCATGGCCAGGACCTGCTGCATGGCCTCCATGCTGGGGAAGCGGCTCTCGATCGACATCCGGGTTCGACCGCCGTCGATCGGATCGATCGTCACCCGCCCCTCGTTGCGCGGGACGTCGTCGTTCGGGGTGTGGACGCCGGTACCGGGCGTTCGCCGTCAGCCGTGCCGGAACCCGCCGGCCTCCGCTTCGGTGGCGGGCACGGTCACCGGGTTCCGCTCGAACCACTCGACGGCGCGACGCAGGTCATCGAGGAGCAGGTCCGCCATGTCGCGCCCGAACCCCTGGCGCACCAGGATCCGCTGCACCACGACGTCGGTGACGTTGTCCGGCAGCGAGTACGCGGGAACCTGCCAGCCACGGATCCGGAGCCGATCCGCAAGATCGAACAGGGTGAAACCGGGCTTCGAGCCGTCTGCGAGCTGCCACGTGAGGGCCGGGATGCCCTCGAGCGGCTCACCGCCGTAGACGACCTCGAACGGTCCGAGCTTGGCGATCTCGGCCGCCAGGTAGCGCGCGGTGTCGTAGCACGCCATGTGCACCTTTCGGTATCCCTCGCGGCCCAGCCGAAGGAACAGGTAGTACTGCGCGATGATCTGGCCCGCCGGCCGCGAGAAGTTGACCTGGAACACGGGCATGTCTCCGCCCAGGTAGTTCACATGGAACACCAGGTCGTCGGGCAGCTCGTCCGCGTCGCGCCACAGGATCCAGCCGGCACCGAGCGGCGCAAGACCGAACTTGTGGCCTGAGGTGCTGATCGACTTGACACGCGGCAGCCGGAAGTCCCACGGCAGATCGGGGGCGCAGAACGGCGCCAGGAAGCCGCCCGACGCCGCATCGACGTGGATGTCGACATCGAGGCCGGTCCGTGCCTGGAGCTCGTCGAGCGCCCGGGACAGGGGTTCCACGAGCTCGTACCGGCCGGTGTAGGTGAGCCCGAACGTGGGCACAACGCCGATGGTGTGCTCGTCGATGTACGGGAGCATCGATTCGGCATCCATGTAGTAGCGCCCGCGCTCCATGGGCACCTGCCGCATCTCGACGTCCCAGTACCGGCAGAACTTGTCCCAAACGACCTGGACCGGCCCGCACACGAGGTTCGGCGCGGCGGTGTCCTTGCCCTGGGCGCGGCGACGGGCCCGCCACCGCCAGAGCATCGCCATGCCGCCGAGCATGCACGCCTCGGACGAGCCGATCGCGGAGGCGCCGATCGTGTTCGCCGCGTCCGGTGCGTTCCACAGGTCGGCCAGCATGTGGACGCAGCGCCGCTCGAGCTCCGCCGTCTGCGGATACTCGTCCTTGTCGATCAGGTTCTTGTCGATGGCGAGGTCCATCAGCGCGTGGATCTGCGGCTCCTCCCACGTCTGGCAGAACGTGGCCAGGTTCTGGCGTGCGTTGCCGTCGAGGAACAGCTCATCCCGGATGAACTCGAACGCGACGTCAGGTCGGAGCTCTGCCGCCGGGAACCGGTAGCGGGGGAGGACGAGCGATGCGTCCCGGCTGCCGAAGATGGAGTCGTCGAGCCGGGGGCGAATCTCGTTGCGAGCGTGAAGCGGCATGGCCTTGATCCCCTGGTGTGGCATGGGCCGGACTGAAGCCCGTGGCCTGACGCCCGGGTCGCGGGTCTCGCGGGACGGCAGCCTCCGCGGAGCCTACGCCGCTGGTGGCACTTCGGCAGCCACCGACGGTGATCCGGCTCGACCGGGTCGCGCAGGCCTCCCGGCGGGCGGCGCCGGGCACGGCCGGCCTCGCCAGCGCTGCTCCAGACCACGTAGAGTCAGACCGTGCCCTCATCCGATGTCCGTCGTGCCCTGCTGCTGATCTGCGCCTTCGCGGTCGCCGTCTCGACGAACTACACGAACCACGGCCCGGTCCTGGGCCTCATCAGCGACGAGTTCGCGCTCAACGCGGCGAGCGCAGGCGGGATCGCGACCGCGTTCTTCCTGGGCACGGCGGCAACGATGCTGTTCGGAGGGGCTGCCGCGGATCGCTATGGCGCTCGCCCTGCGGTCACGGCCGGGTTCCTCGTCGCGTGCGTCAGCACGGTGGGTTGCGGCCTGCTCTCGCCTTCCTATCCCGCGCTCCTGGCCTGGCGCTTCCTCGGCGGGCTGGGTGGAGGCTTCTCGTTCGCGGCCGGCGCCGCGTACACGCGAGGCGTCTTCGCCGGGCGGGGTCAGCACCTGGCCCAGGGCCTGTACGGCGCATCCTTCCTCGTGGGCTCGGCCATCACGCTGATCTACATGCCGATCCTGGCCGGGGCGGACGGCGATTGGCGGCGCGCGTACCTCGTCTCCGGCCTGGTCGTGCTGGGGATCTGGATGGCCTGGTGGCGGCTGGCGCCGGCCGGTCCCGGGGCGGTCGCGGCACGCCGCGATGGGCTCGGCCTTGCCCCGGCGCTGCACGCTCGCAACACCTGGCTGCTCGCGCTGTGCCACATGTGCGGGTTCGGCCTGGCCATGATCCTGGGGACGTGGGTGGTGACCTACGTCATGCGCGGCTTCGATGTGCCACTCGCGACGAGCGGGGTGCTCGGCTCGCTGGTCCTGATCCTCGGGATCATCGCCCGATCGGGCGGCGGCCTCATCCTCGAGCGCCGCCTGTCGCCGATCCATCTGATCCGGCTGGGACTCGCCTTCGCCGTCGCCGGCCTGGTGACGATGGCGCTCGCCGGCCATCTCGCGATCGCCATCGGCGGGCTGCTCCTGACCGGGATCGGAGTCGGCCTGCCGTACGCGGCGGTGTTCAACGGGGCTGCGGAGAGCGCGCCGTCGAGCCCCGCATCGGCCCAGGGCTTCGTGGGCTGGGGCGGGGTCATGACCGCCATCGTGGGGCCGCCGCTCGTCGGTCAGCTGCTCGATGCCACCGGCGGGTTCGCGAGCGGGTTCCTCGTCATCGCCGGGTTCGCCGCGCTCGTGCTGCTCGCGACGCTGGCGTTGCGCCCGTTCTCATTCGCCGCCGATGGGACCGCGCTGGCCCAGGCATGACCGCGCCAGGCGGTGTGGGTGCGCAGGCCACGACGCCCAGGCGCGGAACGGTCGGGGCGGTGGTCATTCGGGCGGTGGCAACGCCTCGCCGCTGAGGGCGTCGAGGTGGGCGGTGACATACTCAGCGCTCGGAGAGTAGAAGAGCATGAACCCCCAGTCGGCGACGCCGTTGTTGAGGGTGCCGATGGCGAGTCTCGGGTCTTTTGTCTTGAGCAGGTTGTAGCGCTCGGCCAAGGCCGCTCGGCCCGCCGCGACCGCCTGGTCGCTGTCGATGACGGCGAACGGGATGCGCGCGGTGTACTCGTCGACGAAGGAGGCCGTGTCGTCCCCGGTGAACTCTTCGCTCTTGGTGATCCCGCCCCAGGGGTCGATCTCGACCCGCAACACCGCATCGGAGTCGGGGCGGTCGGTGAAGGTCATCATCCACCATTCCGCCACCCCCTCGTCGTTGACCTGCTCACCGGTGGCGTGGATGAGGTAGGCCCCGCTACGCCAGCCCTGGGCGGCGGCCAGGGCTCGACGCCACTCCTCGCGGAACGTGTACTGCGCCGGTCCGCCGCCGCCCTCGGCGATCTCGTGCCCCGGCGGGATGTCACCGGAGAGCGGTTGGCCGGAGGTGGCGGGGGCAATCGACGGTTCCAGCGTGCCGGCCGGCTTCAATGACGGCGGGGACGGCGTCTGGCTGCCGGTCGGGCCCGGGCCGGCACACCCGCACACGAGGGCGGCGACGGCGACGAGGACGGCCATGGTGCGCAGCGCAGGAGGCCTTCGGCGGCGGCCCGTGGAGGGCCCGCGAGGGACAGGATGCCTGTAGAACGCCATGCCGTTACCCCTGTTCGCCCCAGCGCACGGCCCCGCAAACGGGCGACACGCCGCTCGCCGTCGTGCCATCACAGCGAAGGCTGTTTGGCTGAACGGGGATGTCAAGGAGCAAATGGCCGATGTGCAGGGCCGGACCTCCGGCGGTCACGATCAGCAAGCAAGAGCAGTGCGGCCCGATCCGGACACCCCGTGAACGATCCGACCTCCTCGTCCGAGTGACTGGCCACCCAGCCCCCGCGGTCGAACCCGCCGCGCCGGTCCTCGTCGGGACCTCCGCCACCCTGGTACACGCCGTCGAGGCTGATGAAGATCTTGGCGGTCAGCTTCATGGTCATCGGGCCTCGCCGGTGATCGTGGACGGTCAGACTACCGTTTGGCCTGTGTCTCGTCGGCGCGCGGCGGAGATCCCATCGCCGATGGCGTCCACCGGGCCCGCCGAAGCGCTCGCTCTCCCACCGCCGAACCCGCTACCAAGGAGGTCGTCCGATGCGCAGCGTGACCTATTCGATGGGCGCGTCGCTCGATGGATACATCGTCGGGCCGGACGGCAAGTTCGACTGGACGCTGCCCGACGCGGAGGTCTTTCGCTTCTGGATCGACGAGATCCGAGGGGTCGGCGTCCACCTGATGGGACGGCGGCTGCACGAGACGATGCTGTACTGGGAGACCGCCGACCAGGATCCATCGCTCGACGCCGCGGAGTTGGAGTGGGCCGCACTGTGGAAGCCGCTCCCCAAGGTGGTGTTCTCCACCACGCTGTCCGAGGTGCAGGGCAATGCCCGCCTGGCCTCCGGCGGCCTGACAGCAGAGATCGAGCGGCTGCGTGCCGAGCCGGGGGAGGGCGAGATCGCGATTGGCGGGGCCACGCTCGCCGCCGAGGCGGCCGCCCTGGACCTGATCGACGAGTACCGGGTCATGGTCTACCCGGTCCTGGTCGGCGGGGGCATTCCGTACTTCCCGCAGCACGAGCGCCACGTGGATCTGGAGCTCGCCGAGTCCCGCACCTTCAGCTCGCGAGTCGTCTACCTCCGCTACCGCGTGGCGCGATAGCCGCGATGACCCGGGGTGGCTATCGGTCTGAGGTCACTGCGTGCGACGAACGCGCCTCTTGAATGGTTGACCACGACCACCGTGCCGTCCGCCTCGTGCCTGGGGTAGGCGACGAGCATCCACGGCCACGGGCCGAGCACGAACGGAGGCCCTCCCAGATGCCCTGGAGCTCGGGGCCGAGCTGCGGGAACTCAGCAAGCGGGCCGATCGCGAGCCGGCCTCGCGGCTCGGCTGCCCGGGGTTGGGCGGGGAGTTGCGCGGCAATCCTTGTTCGCGCAAGGTGTGCGGGACGGCGCTCGGTCGGCACCGGCCGAACAACAGGGGGAACGGGAATGCGTGCGTCGGCCTCACTGGTGGTGATCGGATTGGGACTGGTCGCCTTCCAGGTGGCGTTCAGCAACGGAGCGGTGCCTCGCATCGCGCCGCTTCCGATCGGCATCGTACCGGTCGCCGTAGGCTCGCTCGCATTGCTGGCGGGCATGGTCCTGGGGCTGGCGGTGGACGACGCCCGGTACCGAACGGCGAGCCTCGCCGCCTGGCTCGGGAGCGCTTGCATCTTCTTTGCGATCATCTTCGTCACGACTGGCGGTCCGGGCCGGCGACCCGCACTCACGATCAACGAGATCGCGTTGCTGGCGGGTGCGGTGATGTGGCTCGTCGCCCTCGTGCTCGGCGCGTCAGCAATTCTCCGGTCGCGGAGCCCCGGGGAGACTGAGGGCCTGTAGCCGATTGATCAATCGCCGTCCATGCCATTCAACCTGGCATCGGGTCACGGCGCCGGCGTGGTGAAGTCGGGCAACGTCACGCCGGGATCCGCGGTGTCGCAGCCGCCCTGCATGATCGAGCCTTCTGATGCGATGACCCGCCCGTGTTCATCGAGCACTTCAAGCGTCGGGTTGAAGCGGGCGCTGAACCCGACCGGCCATGCCAACTCTGCCCGGGTTCCATCGGGTCGGATCATCCAGGCGAGGCGCGGATCGTCAGGAGCGCCGTGGAGTCGGAAGACGCCGACGTAGCCGCCCCCACCGCACAGCGTGTTGTTGCCACCCCAGCTGGCGACGGGCAGCCACTGCTCGCCGGCGCCGAGCGTGCGCGAGGGCGTGGGCTCCGGCCTGCCGCCACAAGCGGCAATGGCGACGCAGATCGCGAGGAGGGCGAGGCAGCGCATCGTGGATCCACGTTCGCCGGACCGCGTCACCCCGTCAATGAGGGCTGTCCCGCAAGAGGTCATCGGTGGGCCATCCGCGGAATCGGCTGCAGGCTCTGAGCCTCGAGCGCCGGATCGACAAGGCCGGGGGAGGCGACGGCTCCGAAGACGTCAGGCCGAGTGGACCCCGACATCGGTCGGGGTGGGACTTGCCAACCGTCCTTGACGAACAAGGAGCCGATCGTCGCGTGACAAATTCGCGTGCACACGCGAAGATGTCACGGCCGCCAGGGACGTGACCCGCGCCGGCCGACCGCGCATGAGCATCTGATGACCGACCTGCCCAACCCCGCAGCCGACCGGGCTGCCAACGCATCCACACCGGACGGTGAGACGCCCGCCGGCGACCCCGAGCTCGCGGCGCTCGTCCGGCGCGACGCACCGCCGGGCGACGCCGACCTCTCGCTGGCCGCCCTCGTGAGCCTCGTGCGGGGGCCCGTGTCCTCGGCAGTCCCCGCCGCCGAGGGCGCCGCTGGCCCGGAGCAGCCCGTGGCTGTGGCGCCCGCCGCCGACGAGACAGCCCAGGCGTCCGACGCGGACCCCACCGCCGGCGATGCCACGCCCGCGGCAGGAGCGGACGCCACCGAGCCCGTCGATGCCGTGCCGGTCCTGCCCCTCGCGGCCGCCGTTACCGCCGATGCGTCCCCGGCCCGGCCTCGGCGTCGGCGGACGCTCGCCCTCCGCTTCGGCGTCTCGTTCGTCCTGGGCTTGCTGCTCGCCGTCGGCATCGGCGCCGGCGCCCTGTACGCATGGGGCCAGCAGTACGACGGCCGGGTGCTGCCCGGCGTTCGCGTCGGCAGCACGGAGCTCGGCGGGCTCACCCGCGAGCAGGCAGAGGCGAAGATCGCGAACGCCTACGGGTCGCTCTCCACCGGGCAGATCACCCTCACCGGCCCGGACGGCCAGACGACGACCATCAGCTACGCGGACGTCGGCCGCGGCCCCGACACCTCGGCGCTGCTCGACGCGGCACTCGCGGCGGGCCGTCAGGGCGAGCCCCTCGGGACCCTCATCGGCGCACCGCAGGCCGCGATCCATGGCGTGACCCTCAACCCCGCCGTTGCCTACGACCGCGACAAGCTTGCGGCCGCGGTCGAGACCCTCGCCACGACGATCGACCAGACCCCCGTGGACGCCTCCGTGGCGACCGGCCAAGGCGGGACGTTCAGCGTCTCCCCGGGGAAGGCCGGTCGCACCGTGGACAAGGCGGCCCTGCTGAGCGCGCTCGACGAGCAGCTCGCGGCGCCCGGCACGCCGGCGGCGATCACGATGGCCGTGCCGGTCGTGTCGTCGGCTCCCGCCGTCACCACCGCCTCGGTCGAGGCGGCGAAGGCGGCCGCGGATCGAATGGCCGCAGACCTGGTCGTCGCCCGGGGCGAGGACAGCTGGACGATCGCCGGCACGAGCCTCGCGCCGCTGATCTCGTTCTCGACCGCGGCCGACGGGACCGTCACCCCGGTGTTCGACGAGTCGGGCCTCGACCCGATCCTCGAGACGCTGGCCAAGCAGGTCAACCAGAAGGTGAAGGACGCCGGCCTCAAGCTGGTCGGCGGTCACGTCGTCGCCACCGGCGCGAGCCGCGAGGGCCGCACGCTCAAGGTTCCCGAGACGAAGGCCGCGATCCTCAGCCAGATCCTGGCCCGCCAGGCCGGCATGGCGGGCCAGCCTGTCGAGGCCGTCGTCAAGGCCGTCGACCCGAAGCTGACCACGGCGGACGCCAAGGCGTTCGCCCCCAAGATGCGCATGATCAGCTCGTACAGCGTCTTCTACTGGGTCCTGATCAACAACCACTGGGGCGGGAACATCGAGGCGCCGGCCACGAAGATCAACGGCACCGTCGTGCCGGCGGGCGCCAAGTTCGACTTCTGGAAGGTCGTCGGCGACCTGCACAAGCTCCCGGGCGAGGGCCCGGGCAACGCGATCGAGGGCGGCAAGATCACCGTCACCGGCGCCTTCGGCGGCGGCGTCTGCACCACGTCCACAACGCTGTTCAACGCGGCGTTCCGGGCCGGCATGGTGCCGCTCGCCCGACAGAACCACAACGAGTTCATCAGCCGGTATCCGCCCGGCCTCGATGCCACCGTGTGGATCGTCGGCAACACCAAGCAGACCATGAGCTTCAGGAACGACACCGAGTACCCCATCCTGATCACGCGGACCGTCACCCACGCCGGCAGCATCCGATGGCTCACGTTCAAGATCTGGAGCGTGCCGAACGGCCGGAAGGCCAAGGTCACCAACCGGGTCATCCAGCCGGGCCAGCGCGCGATCGACACGGTCGTGAAGGATCCGACCAAGCCCGTGGGGTACTACTACCGAAACAACTCTCCGGTGAACGGCGCCAAGGTGTGGGTCACCGTGTCGATCTACGACCACGGCAAGCTCCACTGGCAGAAGCGGTACTTCTCGAACTACCCGGCGGTCAACGGCGTGACGATCGTGGGGACGAAGAAGACCTGACAGGAGCTTCGTGCTGCTCGATGCCGCGGTGAGGACGCGCTATCCCGGTGGGATCTCGCCGGAACGGATCAGGTCACCGAGGCTCACGCGCGTACACGTCAGATGGTCGGCGGGACGGACCTGCCCGGGAACAGCAGCCCGAACTGCTTCGCGTACTGGCGCTTGCCCACGAGGCGCCAGAGCACCTTCACTGAGAGGGGCATGCCCGCGTAGAAACGCTGGCGGTCCGCAGGCGTGGAGTTCGCAAGCAGCATCCCGAGTTGCGGCAGGAGTCGACTCTTCGGGATCACCCCGACACTGTGGTCGGCCATCGCGGTCCACTCTTCCGTGGTGACCACCCGCTCCGCGACCGGGACGACCTCCACCACTTCACGGCGCAGGTGCACCTTCAGCACAGCGAGCATCCGCTCGTAGGCATCGGCCAGCTGTTCGCCGACTGCCGGGTCGGCCGTCGCGCGCCATCGGGCGAGGAGCGGACTCGCCTCCTCGAGCAGCTCCGCGACCTGCGCGTGGTGCGCGCGCATCTGGCCGACGTGCAGCGCGCAGGCGGGAGCGCGCTGCTCGAGCTTGTCCCACAGGAATTGGTCCTCGCTCTCGTGATGCGTGTGCAACGTCGCGTCGACATCGGCGAGCCACTGACCGAGGAACTCGCTGCGGGCCACGTCACCGGCGGGAGCGCCGCGCACCAGACCGGGCGCCTCTGCGTATCCCCACAGGAACGCATTGTGGAGGATGCGCATGTCGCCGCCGTCGCACAGCTTCGGCCCGTCCGGCACGGGCGGAGCGGTCTCACCGGACAGGGAGACGTACTCCATGGTCATGAACGGACCTCCTCCGGGGAGCGGTATGGCTGGTCCACAAGTCTATGGTTCACGACCGCCGTCCACACCCCCGCCGCGCAGGCCGGGGCTACAGGCCGCCGACCGCCGCCTCCATCCGCTCGAGGAGCGCCAGTGTCGTCGCCCAGCTGCGGGTCGTCATCGACTTGTAGGCCGGCGTGCCCATGATCTTGCTGAGCCGGCTCCTCGTCCGCTGCGCCGTGAGCCGCTGCGAGTAGATCACGCCCGTGCCCGGCCAGACCGCGTCGACGCCGGGCCGCGGATCGAAGACCCTCAGCGCCTCCGCTGCGGAGATCCCCATGAGGAACACCGCGTCGCTGTGGTACCTGTCCGGCTGGTCGCCGAAGCCCTTCGGCCGGTCCCGGACAACGGCCCGGAGCTGTGCCCGCGTCAGGATCAGGGCGGCGATCAGCTCGCTGTCGAGCGTGAACGTCTTCGGGAGCGCCTCCTCGACCTCGCGCTTGATCGCGGCCGCCGATCGGTCGGAGCTCAGGATCACGTTGCCGCTGGCGATGTAGGTCGAGACCTTCGAGTGGCCGTGCGACTCGAGGAGCTCGCGGAGCGCGGCCATCGGCACCTTGTTCCGGCCGCCGACGTTGATGCCGCGGAGGAGGACGAGGTAGCGGGTCATGGACAGCAATGAGGGCTGCTGATCGACGACGCCGTCTGGCGGTCGTCGCAGGTCACGCCCGCGAACGGCCACGAGGCCTCGAGCCAGGTGCTGACGGCACGCCACAACGGGACATCGAGCTCGGCTCGGCCCGCACCCGCTCGATCCCCTCCGCCAGGCCCCCGGAGGCCAGCCGGCCATTGCCCTGGACCGCGGACAGCGCGGATCTCGTCGATCCTGAAGCCAAAGACCTCCGCGTCGGGCGGCGCCCAGTCGAACTTACCATCCGGCCCGACGATGTAGCCATCGAGCGATGCGCCCATCGAATGGGTCACGCTGCGCATCAGGAGCCCTCCTCGAGGCGATTCTCGGTCACGCCATCCATCGACGGGAGGAGGACCACGCTCTCCTGTTCGTTCGGATCGGTCCTCGCCAGCACGGCGAACGCTTCGACGCTCCCCGTATTGACCGGTACGTGGGGCAATCGGCCGGGATGTAGAGGTAGTCGCCGGCCTCCATCTCCGTCCGCCGCTTGAGGCCCTGCCCGTGAAGGACCGACACGGCACCCGCGATGAGATAGATCGCCGTTTCGTGGCTCGCGTGGAGGTGGGCCTTGGCGCGTCCGCCCGGCGGGATGCGCAGCACGTGCAGGCAGAGCCCTCGTGCCCCCGTGTTCTCCGCGAACACGCCCTCGCCGTAGGTGAGCCCCTGTCGGCCCTCGTAGGTAAGTGCCGTTCGGACGAGAACGGCCTCGCCGGACCCTGCCGGTTTGTGATCCATGCTCAACTCCTTGATCCGGACTTGGAACTGCCCCCTCGCAGGACCCAGACCTGCTCGCGGCCGTAGGCCGGAGGTCCACCCAGGAAGTCGCCGTACTCCGCAACGGTCGAGCCGCCAGCCACCAACCTGATGGCCAGATGCAGACTAGGAACCGAGCAGCTTCCAGGTCCCCTCCGAGACGACGTCGACCCTGCCGTCCACGACCCGAATGGCGGTCTGATCGTCCATCGCATACGCCGGACCGCCAATGCCGGCCGCCCAGCGCTCGGCGATCTCGAGCGTGTTCGTCGGGAACACGTCGAGGTGCGGGAAGATCGCGAAGTCCACGAACCCCAGGGTGCGGTCGTCCGGCGCGGACGGCCACTCCACGAACAAGTCGCCGATCCGCGGGGTCATCACCATGCTCCCGGCGCTCACCCCCACCCAGGTCGTGTCGGTCAGCGACGGCAGCACATCCGCGAGCCCCGACGCTCGCATCCAGTGACACAGGTACGTAGCGTCGCCGCCGTCCACGAGCAGGACGTCCGCCTCTCGCACCCACGGGACCCAACGCTCCGCACCGATCGAGGGCAGGGCGGTCAGCTCAAGGACGCCCAGCGACTTCCACTCCAGCGAGGTCATGCCACCCCACGGAGGCAGGCCGCTGATGAAGCCCCGCACCGATGTCGGGCCACACATCGGGTGGGCCCACTGTGCCGTCGGGATGCAGAGCGCGGTGGAGTCGGCAATCGGTTTGCCCAGCAGGTCGACCAGGGCATCGCGAATGCTCGGGTTCGTGAGGCCCCCGGAGGTGAGGAGAAGCTTCACGTTGTCTCCTTGCCTGGGCGTGCCGGGCCTCAGCCGCCCCTCCGCCAGGGACCGATGCCGGTGACGCGTTCGACGCGAATCCGGGTCACGTGCCCAGGCGGCGGATCGGGCATGGCCGGGAAGCGCACGTCGGGACCGAGGTAGGTTCGTGCCAGCCGCTGCAGGAGCTCGGGGGCCCCGCCCTCGGTGATCCGTGCGCTCCCGTTGATGACGAGGTACTCCCGGAGGCCCCAGTCGTTGATGTGCTCCGACTGCACGGTGACGGCGATCCGCGGGTCGCGGCGCAGGTTCTGCAGCTTGCGCTGATCCGAGAGCGTGCCGATCAGGATCTCACCGTCCTCGATGCCCACCCAGGCGACGCTCAGGTGGGGCGACCCATCCGGGTTGATGGTCGCGACAGTCGCCACGACGTCCGACGCCAGGAGCTCGAGCGCCGCGTCCGAGAGCTGGTCGATCATGCCCGGCACGATACACGGGCCGTCCGGAATCGGCGTCATGGAGCGAACCGACGACGCGCCGCGACGTGATCGAACCGGGGCTCGTCCCACCCTTGAGGCCCGCCTCCGCGGCGCCGGTCACATCTTTGGTGGCGCAGGGTTCCCGTACAATTCGGCGTCTTCGGCGAACCTGGTGGAGCCAACCCGACCATGACCGCACATCCATCGCCCGGGCCCGAGGCGGTGAGCGCACCGCGGGCCGCTCCGGAGCGCCGGTTGCCGATCGGCGTCTGCGTCCGGTCGATCCGGGCGGAGCCTGCGTGGTGGCTCGAGAGTGCCAGCCGGCTCGATCGCGCCGGCTACGCCGGCCTGTGGTGCTGGGACCATTTCATGGGTCGGGGCGACCTGACCGTTCCCGTCGTCGAGAGCTGGACGATCCTCGCCATGGCCGCGGCCCGCACGTCGCAGGTCACGGTTGCCCCATTCGTGCTCAACGTCATGAACCGACATCCTGCGGTCGTCGCGCGGATGGCCTCCACGCTCCAGGTGGCCAGCGGCGGCCGACTCCTCCTGGGCATCGGCATCGGCGGTGCACCGAAGGAGCACGCCGCCTACGGGATGCCCTTCCCGGATCCACCGGAACGCGTCCGTCGGCTGGAAGAGGCGATCGCGGTGATGCGCGCGCTGTGGACCGGCGGCCCGGTCAACGTCGATGGCGAGTTCTATTCGCTGGCGGAGGCGTACGCCCATCCGGTCCCGCATCCACCGCCCCCGATCATCCTTGGTGGGGAGACACCGGCCGGGGCCCGCCTCGCGGGTCGGATCGGTGACGGGTGGACCGCGTTCGACGCGAACTTCGAGCGGAACCTCCCGCTGTACCTCGAGTCGCTCGAGGCGAGCGGCCGTCGGCGGCAGGACCAGACGGTGCTCGTCGGATTCCAGGGCGACTGGCTCGGTGACGAGCGTGTTCGCGATACGCCGTGGTTCGCCGCCCCACGCGAGACCTGGGAGCGATGGCGGGCGGCCGGCGCGGACGGGGCAATCGTGCTGGCGCGGACGACCGATGACGTTGATGCCCTGGTGGAGGCCGTCGATCGCTGGTAGCGGGCACGAGCGCGCTCCACCGCGCGACAGGATGAACCCACCGCGCGCCCACGCGTTCAGCGCGGCCGTAGACTCCGCGGGTGAAGAAGATCGGGTTCCTCTCGTTCGGGCATTGGTCCGCGTCGCCGTATTCGCAGGTGCAGTCGGCCTCCGACTCGCTGATCCAGTCGATCGAGCTCGCGGAGGCCGTCGAGGCGCTGGGTGGCGACGGCGCGTACTTCCGGGTCCACCACTTCGCCCCGCAGCTGGCGTCGCCGTTCCCGCTGCTGGCGGCGATCGGGGCGCGCACCAAGCGGATCGAGATCGGCACCGCGGTCATCGACATGCGCTACGAGAACCCGCTGTACATGGTCGAGGACGCCGGCGCCGCGGACCTCATCGCCGGTGGCCGCCTCCAGCTGGGCATCAGCCGCGGCTCGCCTGAGCAGGTCATCGACGGGTTCCGCTACTTCGGGTACGTGCCGGAGGAGGGGAGGACCGACGCCGACATGGCCCGCGACCATACCCGGGTCTTCCTGGAGGCCCTGACCGGCGCGGGGTTCGCGGAGCCCAGCCCCAGCCCGATGTTTCCCAACCCACCGGGGCTGCTCCGGCCGGAGCCGCACTCGCCCGGCCTGCGCGAGCGGATCTGGTGGGGCGCCGGCACGCGGGCGACCGCCCAATGGACGGCGCAGCAGGGCATGAACCTCATGTCGTCCACGCTCCTGACCGAGGACGCCGGCGTGCCGTTCCACGAGCTCCAGGCCGAGCAGATCCGCGTGTTCCGCGAGGCATGGACCGCGGCTGGACACCCGCGCGAGCCGCGCGTGTCGGTGAGCCGCAGCATCTTCGCGCTGGTCGACGACCGGGACCGCGCCTACTTCGGCCGAGGGGGCGACGAGTCGGACAAGGTCGGCTACATCGACGCCCAGACGAAGGCGATCTTCGGTCGCTCCTACGCCGCCGAGCCCGATGCCCTGGTCAAGCAGCTCGCCACGGACACCGCGATCCAGGCCGCCGACACGCTGCTCCTGACCGTGCCCAACCAGCTGGGTGTCGAGTACAACGCCCACGCGATCGAGAGCATCCTGCGCCACGTCGCCCCGGACCTGGGCTGGCGGTAGACCAGCCGGAAGGGACGCCGGCGCGGACGGCGCGGTGGCCTCGTGGGATCTCAGGCGTCAGCAGGAAGGATCCGGAACGCATGTCCGCCGGGACCGGCGACGGTCCGGAAACGGCGCTCGTCGAGCGTCAGCAGGTCCCACGTCCGATGCCGTTCCGCAAGCACGACCAGCGATGCATCCGCAAGCCCGATCCGGAGGTCGCGATAGCGGGCGACCACCTCGGTCGCGCGAGCGACATCGGCGGCTTCGAACACCTCGAGCCGGTACGCACCCGCCGCGACCTGGTCGCGCAGGGCGGCGGCTGCGGCAGCGGACACGCGTTGCGAGAGGAGGTAATCGAGCTCGGCGAGCAGGGACCACCGGCCCTGCGCCGGCTTCGATCGACGTGTCTGAGCATACTATATATAGTGCCAGTGCTACACGGGAGGACAATGCCTCATGGCAAACCTGACACTCGTGATCGACGACGACATCCTGCGTCGCGCACGTGCCAGAGCAGCCGAGCGCGGCACGTCGGTCAATGCGGTGATTCGTGACCTGCTCGAGCAATTCGCCGGGCCGTCCGTCGCGGCTGCGGCGGTGCGGTCGATGTTCGACATCGCCGACAGTGCTGGCACGGCCGTGGGGGAGGCGGGCATCACCTGGACGCGGGACGAGCTCCATGACCGCGCGCACGTTCGTTGACACCAACATCTGGGTCTACGCGAACGACTCGCAGGCCAGCCCGAAGCGGGAGCGCGCCCGCGAGGTCCTGACCGCCGACCCGAGCGCCCTGTGGATCTCCGCGCAGGTGATGGGGGAGCTCTACGTCACGCTCACCCGCAAGCTGACGCCCGCGATGGAGCCCGGCGCGGCCCGCACGATCGTCGGGCAGCTCGCCCGGCTCAACGTCGCGCCGCTCGGGGTCAGTGAGGTGCTCGCTGCACTGGACATCACCCGCGACGGCCCGGTCTCCTACTGGGACGCGCTGATCATCGCCGCCGCCGGCGCCAGCGGCTGCGAGGTGGTCCTCACAGAGGATCTCGCGGCAGGGTCCCGGATCGCAGGCGTCCGGATCGAGAACCCGTTCGATGGTCCGCCCCACCGCCTCGCCGAGGTTCCGGTGGCGTACGGAGCGCGCCACGCGTCATGGGACGACCGGGCCCTCCGTGACGAGCTCGCGGGCTACGAGGCCGAGGCTCGGGCCGCCGGCATGACGCCCAACGCTGTCCACTCCTACTGGGACTACGCGCGCCGGTTCCTCGACTGGCGCGACGGCAGCTACCCGCGCCACACCGCCACTCGACCGGTGCCCGCCCGCACGGTTCGCGTGGACGACCTGCGCGCCGATGTCGCCACCTACGCGAGCTCCCTCGAGGCCGCCGGCCTGCGTCAGTCAGCGATCGACACGTACGTTCGGCACGCAGGATTCTTTGTGCGCTGGCTCGCTGGCGACTTCCGGCCTGGCGCGCGCCTCCGAGGTCGGTGAGGCTGCCCGGGTCTGCGGTCAGAGATCCTCGGCGAGCCCGAACAGCCCGGGCACCGACAGCCCTTCGTCGAGCTCCGCCCACCAGATGCCCGCGCCGCCCCCGATGATCGCGAGGTCGTGCCGCTGCGCATCGGTCGCGGCAGCCAGCCAGGCAAACCAGGCCACCGGGACGCTGATCGTGCGCCCGTCAACGACGGTCACGCGCAGGGCGTCGGCATCGATCTCGAAGCTGGCGGCCCGCGGGTGCGAAAGCGTGTCGTCAGTGGTCGAAATGGTCATGCCAGGCCCTCAGCAGCTCCCCGCGGTGGGCGATCACCATGCACCGGAGCCGCTCGATCTTGCGCGGGGGCATAACCCCCACGAGTTGCGGTACTCGACCGGCGACAGCCAGAACAGCGCCAGTCCGTTCGCTGACCGGACGTGGAGGTGCGGCGGCTCACCCGCGGTCTGGTTCTCCTCAGACCAGAAGAAGAACCGGTACGGACCGAGGCGATGGACGGTGGGCACCCAGACCTCTCGGCCGGCCGGCGGGCCGCCATCGTCGCAGCCGCGACTTCACTCAGGCTCACCGGGAGGGCCGTTCATCCCAGTCCCTCGACGATCGGCCCTAAGAGGTCGATGAACGCCCGCACGCTGTCGTTGATGCTGATGTCGTCGGCATACTCATCGCCGGTCCGCTCGGCATTGAGGTCGGCGAGGATGATCACCCACGCCCCTGAGCGCACCGCGACTCGCGCCGTGAACGCGATCGGGTCGACCGTGATGAGCCCGGCGTCGCCAAGGAAATTCACTCCGGAGCCGCCGAATTCCCCGAGGTAGGCGACCTCGAAGTAGTAGTCGGCTGCGGCCACTCCCGGGAACTGGAGCGCCTGCGCCGTGAAGACCCAGGTCGACCCGTCCTCGCGGGTGATCGTCACCTCGCAGGTGTTGGTGTCAAACGGACCCGATCCAGCTCGCGCGAACGCGGCCGTGGCACCAAAGGGCTCGAAGTAGTCCCTGACCGCGCTCTCGATGATCGTGCATGGATCACCCTCGAACGCCCCGAGCGCATCGAGGGACGGCGTCGGCGTGGGGTCGGCGACCGTCGTCGGGGCGGCGACCGTCGCCGGGGCCCCGGCGACCGTCGTCGGACCGGGCGTGAGGGTGAGCGGAGAGCACGCCGAGACCGCGGCGGCGAGGACGATGGCAAGGGCCAACCACCGCTGCCCATCGCGCGTCCCGAACAAGCCCCACCTCCCGCGTGTCCTATTGGTGACGCGATCGTCTGGCGAAGGGATCTTGGGGTCAAGTGCCGGGACGAGTCATCGGCACGGACCCGGGTCGCGGCCGTCCCTCGTCGGCCAGCATGGACCTTGGCACGCGGTTGCGGCTTCTGATGATGGGGACACGAGCGCGCCAGTCGGGAAACGGAGGGTAGGGGACCGTGAGCGGAGGCAGGAAGTCCCTACAGTCCCGCGTGTGGGGCGGCATCGTCGGCCTCCTGCCAGGCGGCGGGATCGGCGACGATGCTCCGCCAACAGACGTCGACTGGCGGCGCCACACCGACACCGTTTATTGGCGAGCCGTGCTCAAGGCGAAGTCGCAGATGAGCGCCAACCCCGACGGCGGACCCACCAGCTACGGACCGGTCGAGCGAAACAAGAAGGACGACAGCTGCGCGCCGACGAGCGCCTCGGCGTACTCGCGGATCGCGCCGACGCCCTGCTGGATGTTGTCTGGGCAGAACGCGTAGTGCTCTGCCGCGATCGCCGTCGCTCGCCGCAGATCCCGCGGCGGTCGGCCGACAGCCAGGGTCAGCGTATCGGTCCCCATGCCGACGACGTAGGCATCAAACCGGAGCTCCCATGACCTGAGGACGGTCGACATGTCGAGAGGGTCGCCATCCTCGTTGACGGCGCCCATCCAGCCGACGGTGTCCAGGATGTCGGCGAGCTTGTCGCGCTTGAGTGCCCACGTTGCTGAGCAGTAGGCGGACATACCGGACATAACTCACCTTATCGGCAGTAGTTAGATCGCCCACAGCGGCCGGGAGGCCCGGTTCTCAGGCTGCCGGGACGTCGCGGGGGCCTAGGATCTCGACGATTCGTCCAGCACCGCGCTGGAGCCTGGCGTCGAGCGTCACCAACGGGACGCGCTCATGGAGCGCAAGCGCGAGATACTCGGCGTCGTAGGTCCTGGCCCAACCAAGGGCCTCAGCGATCTCCCACGCCCGCTGGTCGTGCGCCGGGTCGTCGATGACGGTCACCGGAACCTGGCGCAGGTTTGCCAGGGCTTCCTGGGCGTGCTGCCGAGGGATGTCGCCGCGCCGGACGAGCTCGTGGAGCACGGACAGTGACGCTGACCGGATCAGTGGAGGCGCGACCAGCTCGTGCCCTTCCAGCGATGCGAGCGCCCCGCCCGAGAGACTGATCTCGATTGCCACGCTGGCGTCGATCACGAGGCGCATCCTAGCGACCGGCCCGGGACCGCCGAATTGCTCCGACGACATCGGGCATGACCCCGCCCCAGAACGTCCGCTCCCACCTGTCGGGCATCGGGAGGACCTGCGAGGACGCACCAACGGCGTCGTCGAGGTCTTCGTCCGCGATCAGGTGCTGGGTTCCGACGCGTTGTGCCGGCAGCTTCCCCTCTCGGATCCAGCGTCGGATCGTCTCGGGGTTCCTGCCCGTCCGGCGGGCCGCCTCGGGTACTGTCAGCATTCTAGTAGCATACTACAACATGATATCTGCGGCAACAATGCCATGTCGAAGTCGCCCGGTCCTGCGAGACTGATCCGGGACGGGCCTGCGATGGGCCGCGCCACCGGCCTGCCCCATTGGTGGCCGTCATGAGGAGCCCGATGCGACGCCGTCTCGCGGCGATCCTCCTGGTCGTCGCCCTGTCCGCGTGCGGTGGGGGCGTGCCGACGGGCTCGCCTCCCGACAGCGTCGCACCCACCAGTTCCCCTGTCGCCCTCACGGTGAGCTGCTCACACGTGGCGTCGGCAACCTGCGATCTGGCCAAGGGCGCGGTGCTGCTGGCGGTCGCTCCGTCGGGCTGGACGCCGACGCATCTCTGGATGAGCAGTGAGAGCCTGTGCCCGGCCCAGGATTGCCTGTTCGACCCCGATTCGACGTTCCCCTATCCGACACCGCCCGAAGGTGGCCGGTGGATCGGCAACGCGGAGGTCGCGTTCGCCGAGACCGACGAGCACGCAGGCCTCAACCTCGCGACGGTCGGCACCGATGTCGTGCCCGTCCTGATCGGCTATCGCGTGCCGCTCCTGACCTGGTGCTCCGGCGAGTGTCCGACCGAGTCGACCGAGGACGGCCCGTTCTCCTTCGAGCTGGTCATGCCGCACCTGACGTGGCACACGACCGATCCGATCAGCGGCACGGCGATCCTGGGCTTTGATGGTGAGGAGCCGACCACGATCTACGGCTCGAGCGAGGGCGTGATCGCGTTCTCGTACGAGGAGGTGGGTGGCGACCGCCAGGTCGACTGGGTGATGACGGCGGACTGCGGCCCCCATCTGCTCGATCCGGCGACGCCGATCAGCGTCGGCCTCTCGAAGTCCGGTGCCGTCTCGGGCGACGAGCCCGATGCCGGCTTCCTGCGCACGTTCCTCGCGGACCCCGAGATCCACCTGCCGGCGGGCACCTGGGACATCCACGCTGTCGCGGTCTTCTCGGAGACGCCGGACTGTACCGACGGCTCGCACACCATCCAGCTCACGCAGCGGGTGACCGTCACCCCCTGAGCGCGGAACGCCGGGCACAACGAAACGCCCGAAGGAACTTTCTTCCCGATCCGGTCTCCGCTGATGCAAGCACCTGCGGCTCCGTTTTCGAGTCGTCCGCCCCTTCGGGCAAACCAAATACTATCGGGCCGGCAGGCCGCTCACAACGGGCTTATCCACGACTTTGCCCGGTCGCGTTGCCCCGTGCGCGAGTTGTCCACAAGCCATCCACGACGGGCGTCTGCGACGGGGCGCAGCCCTCCACTACTCCGCCAGCTCCAGCGGCCAGTCCCGGGCGCCGTCCAGGATTGGCAGACCGTCAGCCGCCACGAGCTCGTCGCCGCCGAGCCACCAGCACCCTGCAGACGGCGCCTCGACGACGACGCGCTCCACGACCAGGTCGAGCCCCTGGCCGATCCGCAGCATCGGGCGTCGATCGCCGGGCGCCGGCGGTGCCAGCTCGAGCGCATGCGCCATCACCGCCCGGGCCACCGGGGACCCGGCCACCTCTACCAGCCCGTCGCGGTCCCAGGCCAGGCCGGCCACGTGGCGCAGCCCGCCGGTCACGACCGCGTTCCCGTGGAGGGTCCCGTCGCCTTCGGGATGGAGGGTCAGGAGCCCGGCCGGCGTCGAGAGCTCGAGGTGGCTGAACCGCCCGTCAGGCGCGGTCTCGAGCAGCAGCGAGTGGCGAAGTCCGCCGTCGACCACCACCGCCTCGCGCCAGCGACGCCCCCGCCGCCCTTCGGCGACGCTCCACCACACGGTCTCCCCCACCCCGGTTCGCCCCGTCCCGGCCCGGTGCATGGGACCGCCGGCATCGGCCCCGGTCACCGGCGCGGCGCGCTCACGCGTCGACGGCCTCGGTGGCCAGGGTCTCCCGCCACCGCTCGGCCGCCGATCGCAGCTCGCCAGCGAGCCCCGGTGCCATCCGGCCCCGGACGAGAACATCGCGATTGCGGTACTCGAGATCCACGGTCCCCCGCTCGCGGACCCGCGCGAGCAGCTCGCCCGCGGCGTAGGGCACCGCGACGTCGACGTCCTCCCAGATCGATGCCAGCAGCGCGGCGATCTCGGCCCGCAGGGTGTCGAGGCCGAAGCCCGTTGCCGCCGAGACCAGGACGGAGCCAGCGACCGCCGGCGCGGGTCGCGAGCCGTCCGCGTTGGGATACAGCAGGTCCGCCTTGTTGAACGCCGTGAGCCTGGGCTTCGCACCCGCCCCCAGCTCGTCGAGCACGAGCTGGACGGTCGCCCGGTGCTCGTCCGCGTGCGCGTCGGCGGCGTCGACCACCTCGATCAGGACGTCGGCCCGGGTGACCTCCTCGAGCGTGGCCCGGAACGCGTCGACCAGCTGGTGCGGCAGCTTGTGGATGAAGCCCACGGTGTCGGTCATGATCGCCGTCTGGCCATCGCCGAGCTTGA
Source organism: uncultured Chloroflexia bacterium (assembly GCA_963713095.1). Lineage (GTDB taxonomy): Bacteria > Chloroflexota > Limnocylindria > Limnocylindrales > CSP1-4 > CAIXZV01. The sequence goes on along the minus strand of CAVQKK010000001.1, from coordinate 521,075 downwards.
CCTGGCGCGTGGTGGGGTCGAGGGTCGCGAACAGCTTGTCCTCGGCCCGCGCCACCTCGGACCCGACGAGCGCGTTGAGCAGCGTCGACTTGCCGGCGTTCGTGTACCCGACGATGGCGACCGTCGAGTACAGGCGGCGGTCCCGGCCGCGGGCTGCCGTCTGGCGCTGCCGGCGGACGTCCTCGACCCGCTCCTTCATCTTCTTGATCCGGTCGCGGATGATCCGGCGGTCCGTCTCGAGCTGGGACTCGCCCGGGCCCCGGGTGCCGATCCCGCCGCCGGTCCGCGACAGGTGGGTCCACAGCTGGGTCAGGCGCGGCAGCTGGTACTCGAGCTGGGCGAGCTCCACCTGGAGCCGCCCCTCGTGCGTCCGGGCGTGGAGCGCGAAGATGTCCAGGATCAGCCGGCTGCGATCGATCACCTTGACGTTGAGCAGGCTTTCGAGGCTCTTCTGCTGGCCCGGGCTGAGCTCGTCGTCGGCAACCAGGACGTCGAACCCGGTCTCGGACTTCGCCTGGAGGAGCTCCTCCGCCTTGCCCTTGCCCACGTACCAGTTGGGGTCCACGTGGCGGCGGTTCTGCCACTCGGCGCCCACGACGTCGGCACCCGCGGTGGTCGCGAGCGCGGCGAGCTCGGTCAGGCTGTCCTCGGCCGCCCAACCCGCATCGGCGCCGGTATCGACGGCGACCAGGAACGCCTTCTCGATGGGCGGAACGAGGTCGATGGTGCCGTTCGTGCGGCTGTTGCCCGGGCTCATGGCCGGGACAGCATAGCGGCTCGTGCCGGCCCGTCCGACCGGGCGCCTCCCCTGACAGGGCCCCGTTCAGCCGCGTCCGAGACGGTCCACGAACGCGTCGACCAGCGCCATCGTCCGCGCATTGGGCGAGTCGGTCGCGTCCACCGGCGCCAGCGCCCGCTCGGCCCGGAACCAGGTTCGCTGCCGCTTTGCGAACGCGACGTTGCGCCGGCCGTCAGCCTCGATCGCGGCCTCGAGCGTGAGCTCGCCGTCGAGGCAGGCCCAGGCCTCGCGGTAGCCGATCGCCGAGAAGGCCGGCAGGCTCGGATCATGCGCTTCTCGCAGCGTGCGGGCCTCCTCGAGCAGCCCGGACTCGAACTGCGCGCGGGCCCGGACCTCGATCCGCCGCCGGAGCGCGGCGGCCTCCACGACCAGCTGGAGGCCGAGCACGGGCGCCGGATACCCGACGGGCTCCGGAAGCGGTTCATCGCCCTGGATCGTTGCGATCTCGAGGGCGCGCACGACGCGCCGCGGGTTCCGGAGGTCCGTTCGCCCGGCCAGCCCGGGCGCGAGCTGCTGCAGCCGCGTCGCGAGCGCGTCCAGGCCGTCGCCGGCCAGATCCGCCTCGATCCCGGCGCGCACGGCTGGATCGGATGGCAGGGCGTCGGTGTCGATGCCGGCGATCACGGCGCGCAGCCAGAACCCCGTCCCGCCGGCGAGGATGCCGATGCCGTCGCGGGCCCCCAGGCGCTCGAGGGCGCCAAGCGCATGCGGCCGGAAGTCGGCGACCGAGTACGCCTCGTCGGGATCGGTGAGGTCCAGCCCGTGGTGGACGACCCGTGCCCGCTCGGCCGCCGTCGCCTTGGCGGTTCCGATGTCCAGCCCGCGATAGACCTGCCGCGAGTCGGCCGAGACGATCTCGGCGGCGATACCGCGGGCGTGGAGCCGCTCGGCGACCGCGATCGCGAGCGCGGTCTTGCCGGTGGCGGTCGGGCCACCCAGGACCACGAGCGGCGCGGGCGTCGGTGATCTCAACGACCTGCCGGGCTCTCGCCCTCCGAGGACGGAGGCAACGAGGCCTGCGGCTCATCCGGCCGAGGATCGAGCACCCCGCGAAGCGCGTACGGGCCAGCGTGCTCGATCCTGACCTCGACCAGCGAGCCCAGCATCGCCGGCGATCCGGCCACGTGGACCAGCTTGTTCTCGCGCGAGCGCCCGGACAGGTGCGCCAGGCCGTCGGGCAGGTGGGCGAACGCGTCGCGCGGTTCGTCGGTCCCTGCCGGCTCGTCGTCGTGCGCGTGGCGGCGCGGGGGTACCACGGCATCGAGCAGCACCTGGGCCGTCCGGCCCAGCCAGGCCCGGTTTCGCTCGTGCCCGATCCGCTCCTGGACGTCGAGCAGCTCGACCAGGCGGCGGCGCTTGTCCGCGGCCGGGACGTCGTCGGCGAGGTGCTCGGCCGGGGTGCCCGGCCGCTCGCTGTAGGCGGCGGCGAACACCTGGTCGAACCGGATGGCCTCGAGCAGCCGCAGGGTGGCCCCGTGCTCGGCCTCGGTCTCACCGCAGAAGCCCACGATGACATCGGTGGACAGGGCGATCCCGGGCACGGCGTCCCGGATCCGGCCCAGGCGCTCGAGGTAGTGCCCCACGGTGTACTGGCGGCCCATCCGGCGGAGCATCGAGTCGCTGCCCGACTGGACGGGGAGATGGAGCGCCTCGCACACCGACGGGCAGTCGGCCATCGCCTCGATCAGCCGGTCGGACAGGTCCCAGGGGTGCGAGGTGACGAAGCGCAGCCGCGGGATGGCCGGGCTACCGTCCGCGGGGCGGATGGCGTCGACCGCCCGGATCAGCTCGGCGAGGTCCGGCCGGCCCTCACGGTCCTGGCGCCGGCCCATGGTCCGGCTGGTGCGGACGTGCGCAAAACGCGGCTCGGGCGGCAGGTCGTGACCGTAGCTGTTGACGTTCTGACCGAGCAGCGTGACCTCGCGGTAGCCCGCGGCCGCCAGGGCCCTCGCCTCGGCCACGATCTCGTCGAACGGCCGGCTGCGCTCGGGCCCCCGGCTATACGGGACGATGCAGTAGGTGCACGTCTTGTCGCAGCCGTAGATGATCGGCAGCCAGGCGCTGACCGCGGAATCGCGGCTGACCGCGCCGCCGGCGATCGCGTCGGCACGAGCGCGAACGAGGTGCGCGGCGTCCGACACCCGCGCGCCCTTGACCACCGTCGTCGCCGCCGTGGTCGTGGTCGCCGCCAGGGCGCCCACCGGCGCCTGCGCGGAGGCCAGCCCCAGGCGGTCCACGAGCTCCGGCTCCTCGTCGGGGCGCAGGAACAGGTCGATGGCGGGGTAGCGCCGGGCGAGCCCGTCGCGGTTCGACTCGCGCACCGAGCAGCCGGTCATCACGACGCGCAACCCGGGGTTGGTGGCCTTGAGCCGTCGAAGCTGTCCCTGACGGCCGATCACCTTGGCCTCGGCCGCCTCCCGGATGGCGCAGGTGTTGATGACCACCAGGTCCGCGGTCTCCATCGAGGACGCCTCGGCGCAGCCGGCGGTCAGCAGCCGCCCGGCCATCTCCTCCGAGTCGCTCTTGTTCATCTGGCAGCCCAGCGTCCAGACGAAGAACGCCGGCAGCGCGCGCGGCTCCGGGCGGAATTCGGCCAGGCGCTCGTCATCGGGGGCGAGCGGGTCGCGCGGTCCCGCAGGCGCGACGCCCGACGGCACGAGGTCGAGGACGGGCAGCGATCGGGAGGGAGGCCTGGTCAGGGTCATCGTCGGGTCAGACAGGGCGGATTCGGCTGGGATCGACGGCGGCTCTGACACTGTCCACCAGGGGTTCGGGCATCACGAGCTCGGCGTGGCTCTCGGCGTACGGGCCGAGGTCGCCATGGTAGTCCGTGCCCCCGGTCTCGACGAGCGCGAGCGATCGGGCGACCTCGCTCGTCGCTGCCCGGGTGTCGGGGTCGAACGAGCGATGGTGGGTCTCGAGGCCGTCGAGCCCCTCCCCGATGAGCTCGCGCAGGACCGGCAGCTGCTCCGGCGCGTCGGGGAAGTGGGCAAGCGACGCCAGCCCACCGGCGGCCCTGATCGCCCGGATCGCGGCGGCCGGGTCGAGCCCCGTGCGCGGCACGTAGGCGGGCAGCCCGTTGCCGATGATCCGCGCGAAGGCGTCGTCGACGCTGTCGGCGAAGCCGGCGGCGATCAGGGCGCGGGCGATCGTCGGCCGGCCCAGGGCGTCGTCGCCCGAGAGGTCCAGTGCCTCGATCTGGGCGTCGATTGGCAGCCCGATCTCGCGCAGCCGGTCGACCATCGCCGTGAACCGCCGCCTCCGCGCGGCCCGCTGACCGGCGAGCGTGTCCTCGAACGCCTCGTCGTCGGGGTCGACGCCGAGGCCCAGCACGTGGATCTCGCCGTTGCCGGGCGCGGGGCCGGACCCGCGGGCGACGGCGTTGATCTCGACCGCCGGCATGAGCTCGAGACCAACCGGTGGCACCGGCGCCTCGGGGCCGGTCAGCTCGCGGAAGGCGGCGAGGCTGTCGTGGTCGGCGATCGCGAGCAGCCGGACCCCGGCAGCCACCGCCTGCCGGAGGAGCTCGATGGGCTCGAGCACGCCGTCCGAGCGGGTGGTGTGGGTATGGAGGTCGGCGGTCGCGCTGACCGTGTCCGAGGCTGCCGATCCCCGGGCGGTCTCGCTGGAGCCGCGCGGCGTGTGCCTGGTCGCCACCGCGGTCAGAGCTCGATCAACCGCTGGATGCGCTCGATCTGGAGGGCCCGACCGGTGGCCGGATCGATGTCGATCTGGCAGGCGTTGAGCACCACCGGCCCGTCGCCCACCTCGAACCGGGTGGGCAGCGCGTTGACGAACCGTGGCAGCACCGTGGCCGGATCGAAGCCGATCACGCTCCACAGCGGCCCCGTCATGCCCAGGTCGCTCTGGTACGCGGTTCCTCGCGGCAGGATCCGCTCGTCGCCGGTCACGACGTGGGTATGGGTGCCCACCACCGCCGACACGCGGCCGTCGAGGTACAGCCCCAGCGCGTTCTTCTCGGACGTGATCTCGCAGTGGAAGTCCACCAGGCGGATCGGCGGCAACGGCTCGGACGCCTCGTCCAGCAGCCGATCGGCATCGGTGAACGGGTTGTCGATCGGCTGCATGAACGTCCGGCCCTGGAGGTTGATGACCGCGAGCTCGGTCCCGTCGAGCGCCTGGAACACGCCCCAGCCTCGGCCGGGCACCTCATGGGTACCGTAGTTGAGCGGCCGCAGCACCCGCTCGGTCTGATCCAGGTAGGGGTAGACCTCGCGCTTGTCCCAGATGTGGTTGCCCGACGTGATCACGTCCACGCCCGACTCGAACAGGATCTCGGCCGTCGCTGCGGTCAGCCCCATGCCGCCGGCGAGGTTCTCCCCGTTGGCGGTGACGAAGTCGATCCGGCGCTCGTCGCGGATCGCCCGCAGGTGCCGCTCGAGCGCGACGCGACCGGGCTTGCCGATGACGTCCCCGACCATCAGCACCCGGCATGCGCCGGGTGGCCTCGGCGTGTCGGCGTTGGGCGGATTGCCCAGTCCCGCGCGGTCGCTGCGGCCGGCCACGGGTGATCGGGATCCTATTTCGCGTACTCGACCGCCCGCGTCTCCCGGATCACGGTCACCTTGATCTGACCCGGGTACGTGAGGCTGTCTTCGATCTTCTTCACGATGTCGCGCGCCAGGCGTGTCGCGCTCAGGTCATCGATCTCGTTGGGGCGGACCAGGATCCGGACCTCGCGGCCGGCCTGGACGGCGAACGAGCGCTCGACTCCGCCGAAGCTCTCGGCGATCGCCTGGAGCTCCTCGAGCCGCTTGACGTAGGTCTCCATCGTCTCGCCCCGGGCGCCGGGTCGTGAAGCCGAGATCGCATCGGCGACCTGGACGATGGGCGCCTCGACGCACGCGTACTCCACCTCCTGGTGGTGGGCCGCGATGCCGTTGATGACCTTGAACGGCAGGCTGTGCTTCTGCGCGATCTGGGCCCCGATGGCCGCGTGCGGTCCCTCGACCTCGTGATCGACGGCCTTGCCGACGTCATGGAGCAGCCCGCCGATCTTGGCCGCCTGGACGTCCGCGCCCAGCTCGGCCGCGATGATCGCCGCCAGATGGCTCGTCTCCACGCAGTGGAGCAGCACGTTCTGGCCGTAGCTGGTCCGGTACTTGAGCCGGCCCAGCAGCCGGACGAGCTCCGGCGGCAAACCGGGGACGCCCGCGTCGTAGGCAGCCTGCTCGCCGGCCTGGCGGATGACCAGCTCCACCTCGGCCTTCGCCTTGTTGACGACCTCCTCGATCCGGCCGGGATGGATCCGGCCGTCGGCGATCAGCTTGGTCACGGCGAGCCGGGCGATCTCGCGCCGCACAGGGTCGAAGCCCGACAGGACGACCGTCTCGGGCGTGTCGTCGATGATCAGGTCGACACCGGTGGCCTGCTCCAGGGCGCGGATGTTGCGCCCCTCGCGCCCGATGATCCGGCCCTTCATCTCATCGCTCGGCAGGTGGACTGTGGTCACCGTGTGCTCGGCGGTGTGGTCGGCGGCCACGCGCTGCATGGCGGTGACGATGATCTCGCGTGCCTTGTCCTCGGCCTCGTCACGGGCGCGCTGCTCGATCGAGCGCGCGAGCTTGACGGCATCGTGCTCGGCTTCGCCGCGAACGGCCTCGAGGAGGATCCCCTTGGCATCGTCGGCGGACATCCCGGACACGCGCTCAAGGGCGGCGATCCGCTCCTGGCTGAGGCGCGCCAGCTCCTCCCGCTCCCGCTCGACGTCCCGCTCCCGGTCGATGATCTTCTGACTCTTCTCCTCGAGCGTGTCGGCACGTTGATCGAGCTGCTCGTCGCGCGTCAGGAGGCGTCGCTCCAAACCCTGCAGCTCGGCGCGCTTGGCGCGCGCCTCGTCCTCACCCTCGCGCTGGAGGCGAAGCTTCTCGTCCTTCGCCTCGAGGATCATGTCCTTCTGCTGCGTCCGTGCCTCGGCCACGATCCGGGCGGCCTTGTCCTGCGCCGATTTCACGGTCTGGTTGGACCACACGCCGCGGGCGACGAACCCCACGACAACGCCGACGACGGCCGCGACCACGGCCGCGCCAGCGACGAACAGCTCCATCTTCAGTTCCTCCCATCCGGCGGGGTGACGCGCCGGAGGCATTGTCGAGTCGGATTCGGGCTACGCAGCGCCGGCTTTCGCTTGGGCTCGGGATCGGGAGGGCTCGGACTGGCTCCTCGTCGACCTCCGCCGGTGCCGCGGCTCGCCCGGAGGCGGCCCTCGGGTCCGCATCCGGTTGTCGTCGTAGCCTACTACGGCGACCCGAAACCGGCTCGCAACCGTCCGCTCCCCGCCAGGCGGCCGCGTCCCCCTTCGAAGCGCGCCCTACGGGGCCGGTTCGATGTCCCCGATGCGGACGAGCAGGTCGGTGGTGCCGATCTGCGAGTAGCGATACTCGAGGCCGGCGTACCCGCCCGACCCCACCGCGACGCCGGTCATCCGGTGCGTGGTGTAGCCGGCCTCCACCGTCCCTTGCCAGGTCTCCTGCCACGCTCCCCCGTCATTGGTGAGCGTGCCGCTCCCCCACATCGTCGCGCTCCCGTCCGCACCCTCGTCGATGTTGGCGACGACCCGTTCGGCACCGGTGGCCAGTCGAGGATCGGTTGCGTCGACGGTGCACGAGAGCACCGAGCCACGCGTCTGCGCGACAGCGCCCACCTCGCTGGTCGTGCCGAGTACCCGCGTCGCGCACGAGCTGCCGGTGATGACGCCCGCGGACTCCGGCGGCAGCTCGTCGAGGTGCGCCACCGTCCCGCTGATCCTGCCGTCCAGGCCGTCACTCGCCTGGCTGGTCCGGAGCCCCAGGCCGTCATACCCGTCCACACCCAGGTAGGCGGCCTCGATGCGATAGATCGTGTTCCCGGAGTCTACGGTGCCGACCCAGTACCCCTGCCACGCGCCATCGCCGTTCTCGATCCTGGCGGTGCCCCAGATGTCCGCGCCTCCGTCCGCCCGCTCGTCGGCGTTCAGGTTGAAGGTCGCGGACCCCTCGAGTCGGGAGTCCCTCGACGTGAGCGCGCACGCGAAGACGACCGCCCGTCGCTGCGTGACGTCGCCGGCCGCGGTCGGCGACGTCGTCGTCGTTCCGGGGTCCTCCTGGTCGCACACCGAGGTCGCAGTTTCGGCGACGCCGAGCTGGCCGATGGACGATCGGTCGTCGCCGTGCCCGAGCAGGAGGACGCCGCCGCCGGCGACGACCGCGACCAGGATGGCAGCGGCGCCGAGCGCTGCTACCGCCCTGAGCATGGTTGGACCGTGGTCGGGCAATTCGCCTGTCCGCCGCAGTCGGATCGTCACGGCCCGGGAAAGGCGGGCGAGGCGGCCGTTCGGTCGAGGGTGGGCATCGGCGTGCGCAAACGCCGCCGCAAGCGCACGATCCGGAGCCTCGAAGGGCCCGTCGTCGAGCCAGTCGGCCAGGCGCTGTTCGAACCGGTCTTCGTTCATCACGCCGTGGTCCTCCAGGCGGTCACGGTGCGAACGTCAGCATCGTGTGCCGCATGCAGCTGACGCAGCGCGTAATGGAGCCGCGACCCGGCCGTGCCGGTCGGAATGCCGAGCGTCTCTGCGACCGTGGATATTGGTTGACCGACGAAGTAGTGGAGCACCAGCACGGCTCGGTGCTCCGGGGTCAGGTGCCGGAACAGCTGCTCGATCTCGTCACGGTCGATCACCACGTCCAGTGCGTCGCTCGCGGCCGGCTCGGACGTGATCTGGCGAACGCGGGAAGTCCATCGCCGCTCGCGCCTTGCTTCCCGGTACGTCGCGTGGACGAGCAGCCGATACGACCAGCCGTCAAACTTCCCCGGGTCGCGGAGCGCAGGCAGATCCTCCCAGAGGGCGATCAGCGCCTGCTGCAGGGCGTCTTCGGCGAGGTCGGCGTCACGCAGGATTCGGTATGCGATCGCGTACAGACGATCCGCGCACCCGTAGACGAGCGCCCGGAACGCTTCCGCGTCGCCGTGCTGCGCCTGTCGGACCAGATCGTCTTCCATGCTGGCTGAGAACCGCCTCGTTGTATTCAAGCGCCGTCGCCGGCGGCGTCGAGTGCCGTTCGACCGAACCGGCCGGCGCCGGCCGCTCGCAACGGCGGTGTCGGTGCCGGCCGGACGCGTGTCGTCATCACGTGCCAGGTGCCGGGGCGGAGCCGCCAGGCATGTCCGCCGCAGGAGGCGACGGCGTCGTCTCGAACCCGAGGGCGGCGAGGGCACCGACGAAACGTTGCACGCCCTGCGCGGTCAGGTGGAACTCGTCGGACATCACGTCGCCCGCGGCCACCGGGTCACGGTCGCCGTCCGGCCCGGTGAACAGGTCGTAGGCGCGGACGAGCGGGATCCCGTGGCGCGCGGCGGCGTCGGCCACCGCCTGGTTCATCGCCTGCCACGCAGGGCGCACGACGTCGTAGGTACCCGCCCGATTGAATGTCGGCCACAGGAACTGCCACACGTCGGTCACGCGGATCATCGCGTCGGCCGGGTCGCGGAGCGCGACGAGCTCCTTGAAGATCGCGTCCACGTCGGCCCGATACCGGGGGACCACCCAGGCGAAGCACGCCTCCACATCGGCGGCGGGGACCGCAGGGTCGGGGCAGCGGTCGTTGAGGGCCCCGAACGGCACGTCGAACACGAGCACCTCGGCATCGCGCACATCCGCGCGGAGCCGGTCGTCCGTGCGCAGCCGCGCCAGCAGGTCGGCGCTGCGCTCGCCGCCGGTGTCGTACCTCGCCAGGTCGGGGTTGATCCAGCCATGGAGTACCAGCGTGACGCCGAGCTCGTCCTGGAACCGCCCCCGGATCACCGGGCCGGACTGCAGGAGCACAGAATCACCCATCAGGACGAGGTCCGCCTTGGGTCTCGGGGTCGGCGTTGCAGTCGCGGCCGGCGTCGGGGCGGGTGTTGCCGTGACGTGCGGCGCGGCCGTCGCGGTCGCCTGTTGGTCGGGCGCGGCAACGGCCTGGCAGGCCGCGACGAACAGCATGACGGCGACGAGCGCCGCGCCGGCTCGCGCTTGGAACATCGGTCATCTCCTCCCGTTCAGACGGCGTCGTCGCCAGTGGCGTGGACGCGCCGCCGGCTCCGGCACTGGCCGGTCCGGTGACAGGTCAGCTGCCAGGCAGGAAGGCGACGCCATCGAGCGTGTCGGCCTCGCCGCCGGGCTCGGCCACGAGCGTGAGCAGGGCCTCGTCGGCGCCGACCAGCACGCGCGTCGTCTTCGCGGTCGCGGCCGGCGCCAGCGCGAGCGTGAGCACGGCCGAGACCGCTGCGAGCGCGATGAACCTCCGCATCTCGACCTCCCCAGGCGCCCGGGCGCCGGCTCTGCATGCGGGACGCCTACCCTTCTTGGGGCCCGAGGGGTGCCGAACTGTTCAATGCGGCAGCCGGTCCCGTGTCCAGGTCGGCGATCGCCGGGGTGGACCCGCGTTCCGATCAGCCGGCGTCCATCTCCTCGACCGACAGCCAGGTCGTCGCAGCGGAGGCGCAGACATCCGGCGCGAACCCGTGGCGCGCGAGCAGTGCGTACGCCCGCTGGCGTCGCTGCCTCGGGTCGGCTACACGGGCGAGCGAACTGGCGTGCCGGGCAAGCAGCCGCCCGGCCGCGACGGCATCCACGTCTGCCGCCCCAGGGTCGCCGGTCTCGCGACGCCCGGCGAGCAGCCGCTCGACCAGGGCTCTGTCGATCCCCTTGAGCCGCAGCTCCCGCCGCAGGGCAAGCTCCCCACGGGGGCGGGCGCGGTCGCGCGACTCGATCCAGGCCCGCGCGAACGCCTCGTCGTCGAGATAGCCGAGCTCGGTCAGACGCGCGATCGCCGCCTCGACCAGCTCCCCCCGGTAGCCCGCCGTCGTCAGCCGCCGGCGAACCTCGGCGATCGAGCGCGGCCGGGCTTGCAGGAACCTCGCGGCGGCGTCGAGCACCTCGGCCACGTCTTCGACCCGAGCCCGGCGGTCGCGTCGCTCGGCGATGCTGGCCTTCCGGCGCCGTCCAGCCGGCAAGTCCCCGGGCGGCTCACCGGTCACCTCAGAACGGCTTTGCGAACATCAGGCCCAGGATGACCGTCACGGCGCCCAGCTCGTACACGTGGGCCGCACGGACGACCGGGTCCCGGAACGCGTTCCGCAGGGCACGGGTCACCTCGCCCCGGACCTCGGCGTCGCGGAAGGCGATCTCGAACGTCCGGCCCCTGGGCAGGAACACCAGCGGCACGAGGGGCAGGATCGAGAGGTACAACAGCAGCGCCACGAACAGCCAGTCGACCGGCCCCCCCTGGAGCGGTCCGAGCAGCGGCCGGTGCTCGATGAGGGCGGTGATCAGTCCCAGCAGGAACACCAGGAGCGAGCTGACCTGGACCAGGCGATCGAACAGCGCCGCGGCCATCGTCAGCGCCTTGATCTCCGGCAACGTGCTCGCCCGCTCCGCTGCCGCGAGCACGATCCAGCGTCCGACCAGGCCGGCCACGAACGCGACCCCGATAAGAGCGTGGACGAGGGCGAGCCCGCCCGACAGCGTGCCCGGGTTCACCTGGTCCTACTCGGCCTCCTCGATCCCCTCGACCGGGAGCTCGATGTCCGAGATCTTGCTCCGGATCCGACGATCGATCTCGGCTGCAACGTCAGCGTTCGACCGCAGGAACTCCTTCGAGGCCTCGCGGCCCTGTCCCAGACGCGTCTCATCGAACGTGAACCAGGCGCCGGTCTTGGTCACCACGTCCATCGCCACGCCGACGTCCAGCAGCCCGCCCTCGCGCGAGATCCCCTCGCCGTACATCACGTCGAACTCGGCGACGCGGAACGGCGGCGACACCTTGTTCTTGACGACCTTGACCCGGACCCGGTTGCCGATCGATTCGGTGCCGTTCTTGATCGTCTCGACTCGCCGAATGTCGAGCCGGACCGAGGCGTAGAACTTGAGCGCCCGGCCCCCCGGCGTCGTCTCGGGGTTACCGAACATGACGCCGATCTTCTCGCGCAGCTGGTTGGTGAACACGAGCGCGGTGTTTGACCGGCTGACCGCACCCGTGAGCTTGCGCAGCGCCTGGCTCATCAGTCGGGCCTGGATGCCCACGAAGCTGTCACCCATCTCGCCTTCGATCTCGGCGCGGGGCACGAGGGCAGCCACCGAGTCGACCACGACGCAGTCGACGCCGCCGGAGCGAATGAGGGTCTCGGTGATCTCGAGGGCTTGCTCGCCGGTGTCAGGCTGGCTGACCAGGAGCTCGTCCACGTTGACGCCGCAGGCGCGCGCATAACCCGGATCGAGCGCGTGCTCCACGTCGATGAACGCCGCGATCCCGCCCCGCTGCTGGGCCTCGGCGATGATGTGCTGGCAGAGGGTCGTCTTGCCCGACGACTCGGGTCCGAACACCTCGGTGATCCGGCCGCGCGGAATGCCCCCCACCCCGAGCGCGAGATCGAGCGCGATCGAGCCCGTCGGGATCGCATCGACATGCTGCCGCTCGGCGGAGCCGAGCTTCATGATCGAGCCCGCGCCGAACTGCTTCTCGATCGCCAGGATCGCCGCCGCGACGGCGCGGCCGCGTTCCGTGCCCGCCCGATCGCCGTTGCGAGCGTCCGTATCCCTGCCGGTGACCGTCATTCCATCCTCGCTCCGTGCGGCTGCAGCCGACGCGACGGAGCGGGACCCGGTCCCCGTCCGCCCGACGCCTCAGCCCTCGTCGGACTCCTGCTCGTCCCAGCGGGGCTTGCGCTGCTTTCTGATGACCTCCACCTGTTGGGGAGGCTCCGACAGCGGCGCGAGGTGCGGCTGGGCGGACCTGTCCTTGGGCTTCTTCTTGACTTCCTTGTGGGGGCGATCCCGCGATCCCATTTCGCGCCTCCACGCACGATTGACGATATCGGCACGGGCTTCACGCGTTCTTCCCGGCGCCTTCACCGCCGCTCATCCGGACGGCGCGGGCGCGCAGCACGGGCGTCTCGACGGGGAAGGTTCCGGTGCGCAGCGCAGCCCGGATCCTGACCATGAAGTCTAGGGTGAAGGTCAGGTTGTGACAAGTCGCGAGCCGGTACGCGAGCAGCTCCCTGGCCCGGAACAGATGGGCCAGATACGCCCGCGAGAAGCGGGTGCAGAGCGGGCACGGACACCCCGCCTGGACCGGCTCCGGATCGTCGCGGAACCGCTCGTTGCGCAGGTTCAGCCGCCCCCCGGGGATCCACAGCTGACCGTTCCGGGCGACCCTCGCCGGGAGCACCGAGTCGAACAGGTCGACGCCCCGGTGAACGGCGTCCAGCAGGTCAAGCGGCGACCCCAGCCCCATCAGGTAGCGGGGCCGCGGATCGCCGTCCAGCTGGGCGATCGTCCGATCCAGGATGTCGTTGCGCTGGTCGGGCGTCTCGTCGCCCGCGAGGCCTCCGATGTTGATCCCGTCGAACGGCAGGCCGGCGATGAACCGGACGGATTCGGCGCGGAGCTGGGGATCCAGCCCGCCCTGGACGACGCCGAACAGCGCCTGGTCGGTGCGGGTGTGTGCGGCCAGTGACCGCTCGGCCCAGCGGTGGGTGCGCGCCGTCGCGTCGGCGACGACCGCGCGCGGAGAGCTCGGGAACACCGGCTGATCGAAGGCGACCGCGATGTCCGGCCCAAGCGCCTCCTGGACGGCGATCGAATGCTCGGGGGTGAACCGGTGGATGGTGCCATCGACGTGGCTCTTGAACGTCACGCCGTCGTCGTCGATGACCCGCAGGTCGCCGAGCGACACCACCTGGTAGCCGCCCGAATTGGTCAGGATCGGCCCGTCCCAGCCCATGAACGCGTGGAGCCCGCCGAGGCGCTGGATCCGCTCGTGACCCGGGCGCAGGTACAGGTGGTAGGTGTTGGCGAGGATGATCGAGGCGCCGGCCGCGGCGACCTCGTCGGGATGCAGCGCCTTCACGGTGGCGTTCGTGCCCACCGGCATGAACTGGGGCGTCTCGACGACCCCGTGGGGCAGCGTCATGCGGCCGAGCCGGGCACGCGTCGACCCATCCGCGGGCGGCGGGACGAGGACCTCGAAGCGGGCGGCGCCGGTCACGATCAGCGGCGGTTGAGCAGGCCGAGCACGACCGACGCGATGATCGAGACCAGGAGCATCGTGGCCAGCGGGATGTAGATCGTGAGCCCGTCCCGCTCGAGCCGGATGTCGCCCGGCAGCCGCCCCAGGTACGGGATCCGGGGCCCCACGATCAGGACCGCGCCGATCGCCGCGATGACGACGCCGAGCACGACGAGCGAGCGGCCGAGCGGCTCCAATCCATCCACGATCAGCGGCCCGGGACGTCATCCCAGAGCGGCGGCATGTCGGGCTCGGTCCGGCGCGGAGCCGGGATGTCGTAGCCCAACGCACCCAGATGGGCACGGGCGGCCTCGGTGGCGACCCGGCCCTGCGGCGTCCGGTCCAGGAAGCCGAGGCGCAGCAGGAACGGCTCGTAGACGTCCTCGATCGTCTCGGTCTCCTCCGCCAGCACAGCGGCCAGCGCCTGGACCCCGACGGGCCCCGACTGGAACTTCTGCACGATCGCCGCCAGCAGCTTGCGATCGGTTGTATCGAGGCCGAGGTCGTCGATGTCGAGCACCGTCATCGCCTCGGCGACCGCCTGCTCGTGGACGCGCCCGTCGCCGTGAACCTCGGCATGGTCCCGGACGCGGCGAAGCAGCCGGTTGACGATCCGCGGCGTGCCCCGCCCGCGCCTCGCGATCAGGCGGGCCGCGTCGGCATCGATCTCGACGCCCAGGATGCCGGCCGAGCGGCGCACGATGGCGGTCAGGTCGTCCTCGCCGTAGAAGTCGAGCCGGTAGGTCATCCCGAACCGGTCGCGCAGCGGACCGCTGATCCGTCCGGCACGCGTGGTCGCGCCAACCACTGTGAACGGCTTGAGGCTGAGGCGGAGGCTTCGGGCGCTGGGCCCCTTGCCGATCATCACATCGAGGGCGAAGTCCTCCATCGCCGGATACAGGATCTCCTCGACCGCGCGGTTGAGGCGGTGGATCTCGTCGATGAACAGGACGTCACGCTCGTCGAGCGCCGTCAGGATCGCGGCCAGGTCTCCCGCCCGCTCGACCGCCGGGCCGCTGGTGTAGCGGACGTTGACCCCGAGCTCCCGGGCGATGATCGTGGCCAGGGTCGTCTTGCCCAGGCCGGGCGGCCCGTAGAGGAGGACGTGGTCCGCCGCCTCTCCCCTGCCCTTCGCCGCCTGGAGCAGCACCGACAGGCTCGCCTTGACCTCGCGTTGACCGATGTACTCGTCGAGCGTCCGAGGCCGGAGCGACCCTTCGACGGCGATCTCTCCGGGGTCCGCAGCACCGGCCGCGAGGAGGCTGAGGGCATCGTCGCTCATCGCGCGAAGTCTAGCAGGATCGGGTCGAATTGGTACAGATGTTCTACGGCGCCGTCAGCATGGCGCAGACCTCCGGGCGTCACCGCCGATCCCGCCGGGATGCCATGATGCGGTCATGACGAACTCGTTCTCGATCGATCGAATGCTGGAGCTCCCGCGCCTGTCGTCGCTCCGGCTCAGCCCGGACGGCACCCGGCTCGTCGTCGCCGTTGGCAGCGTCGGCCCGGAGGGAACGCGGATGACGACGGCACTGTGGCAGGTGGATCCCGCCGGGCAGGCGCCCCCCAGGCGGCTGACCAGATCGACAACCGGCGAGGGCGCGGAGCTCGCCTTCCTGCCCGACGGCTCGCTCCTGTTCAGCTCGCAGCGACCCGACCCTGATGCCAAGGCAGATCCTGAGCGCAAGATCGCCGCACTGTGGCTGCTGCCACCCGATGGCGGAGAGGCGCGACTCCTCGTCGCGCCCGAGGGAGGCGTGTGCGGGCTGGCGGCCGCGCGCGGCGCACCGGTCATCGTGTTCGGGGCGCAGGTCCAGCGAGGCACGAGCGACTTCGCCGAGGACGCCTCGCGTGCCAAGGCGCGCAAGGAGGCTGGGGTCGAGGCGCTCCTGTTCGACGACTACCCGATCCGCCACTGGGATCACTACCTGGGACCCCGCGTCCGGCGCCTGTACGCGGCCGAGGTGCCCGGCGGCGAGGCGCGGATCGACAACCCGCGGGACCTGGAGCCCGCGGTGACCGGGTTCACGTTCGAGGAGTCCGGCGCGGACATCAGCGCGGACGGTGCGCTGGTGGTCGCGACGCGACGCCGTCCGGGCACGGTGCCCGAGACGTGGGACGACCTGGTGGTGTACGACACGGCCACCGGCGCGGCGCGCCAGCTGACGGCCGGCGACGCGGCCTATCACGAGCCGGCGATCTCGCCCGACGGCCGGCATGTCGCCGCCGTGCGCGCCACGTATGCGTCACCCGATCGTGCGGAAGCGGTGACCCTGGTGCTGATCGATCTCGGGACCGGGGAGCAGCGCACGCTGGCGGCGGATACGGACCGGCGGCCGGAGCATCCGACCTGGGGTCCGAGCTCGTCCGCGCTCTACTTCGAGGCCGATGACGAGGGTCTGCGGTCCGCGTATCGCGTGGACCTGCCGTCCGGGGCGGTCACGCGGCTCACCGCAGCAGGTGCGATCACGGACCTCTGTCCCTCGCCCGACGACCGTGCCCTGTACGCGCTCCAGTCCACGCTGGCCTCGCCGCCGCGGATCGTCCGCATCGACGCTCACGCGGCCGACCAGGAGCCGGTCGCGGTCGCGAACGGGTTCGACGAGCACGGGATCACGCCACCCGGCGTCGTGGAGCGGGTCATCGCGATGACGGACGACGGGACGCCGATCGGCGCCTGGCTGGTGCGACCCCCCACCGCGTCGGCCGCGTCCCCGGCTCCGCTCGTGGTGTTCGTCCATGGTGGCCCGCTCGGCACCTGGAACGCGTGGCACTGGCGCTGGAACCCGCACGTCCTGGTGGATCGCGGATACGCGGTCCTGTGCCCGGATCCGGCGCTGTCCACCGGGTACGGCCAGGCGATGGTCGACCGCGGTTGGGGCCAGTGGGGCGGCACCCCGTACGCCGACGTCATGACCGGTGTCGACGCCGCCCTGGCGCGGCCCGACATCGACACCGGGCGGGTCGCCCTGATGGGGGGCTCCTACGGCGGCTACATGGCCAACTGGGTGGCCGGCCACACGGACCGCTTCCGGTGCATCATCACCCACGCCTCGTTGTGGGACCTGCTCGGGTTCCACGGGACCACCGATCACGGCCCGGCCTGGGAGCACGAGATGGGCGACCCGTACGCGGATCCGGCGGGCTACCTTCGCAACTCGCCCCGCGAGCACCTGGCTGCGATGGCAGCGATGCGGACGCCCATGCTCGTGATCCACGGCGAGCGGGACCATCGGGTGCCGATCTCCGAGGCGCTCACCCTGTGGACCGACATGCGCCGGCTGGGCGTGCCCGGCCGCTTCCTGTACTTCCCCGACGAGAACCACTGGGTGCTCAAGCCCCAGAACGCCCGGATATGGTACGGGACCGTGCTCGCGTTCCTCGACGAGCACCTGCGCGGCCTGCCGTTCGAGACCCCCGAGCTGCTGTAGCGGCCCACGCCGCGTCCCGGTCTACTCGCGGAGCAGCGTGCGCAGGGCCGCCTTGACGCGCTCCTCGAGCCCGGCGCCCATGACCGGATCGGACACCGCCAGCCTCGACGCCTCGCGCGCCTCCGCCAGCGAGTAGCCCAGCGCCTGGAGCGCCGCCACCACCTCGCCCTCGGAGGCGCTGGCCACCGCGGCAGACGAGCCCGCGGCGACCCCCGCCGCCGACACCTTCTCCTTGAGCTCGAAGATGATCCGCTCGGCCAGCTTCTTGCCGATCCCCGGGATCGACACCAGCACCGCCTGGTCCTGCATCAGGATCGCGAGCTGCAGGTCGGCGGTCGGCCGCGACCCCACGATCGCCATCGCAACCTTGGGCCCGACGCCCGTGACGGTCAGCAGCAGGTTGAAGAAGCCAAGCTCCTCGGGCGTTCGGAAGCCAAACAGGGCCTGCTGATCCTCGCGAACCAAGTGGTAGGTATGCAGCTTCAGTCGTCCGCCGGCGGATGCCGACGCGAGCACCGATGGCGCGGCGAACACGCGGTAGCCGATCCCGCCGACCTCGATGACGAGCGAATCCGCGGCGATGGTGCCGACGGTGCCCTCGACGGAGGCGATCATGAGGGCGGCGCGTTCAGCGGGTACGCCGGACGGCGCTGGCGCGCCGCGACTTCGCCGCTGCCGCCGACCCGCGCGTCTCGCGCGTCTCGCGCGCCAGCGCCTCCCGGACCGACCGCTCATAGGGGGTCTCGCCGCGTGCGATCGGGGCAACCGCGGCCCGATCGACCACGGTCGAGCGGGCCTGACTGTGCACGCCGCCGTTCATTCGATCACCGAGCCGCTCTGCGTTCGCCGCCGTCACCGCGATCGCCAGTGCGTCCGACGTGTCATCGGGCGTCGGCACCTCGGGGAGGTCGAGGATCACCGACACCATGCGGCCGACCTGCTGCTTGTCGGCGCCGCCGTAGCCGGTGACGCCCATCTTGACCTCGTTGGGCGTCGCCTCTCGAACGGGGACCCCGGCCTGCGCGGCGGCGAGCAGCACGACGCCGCGCGCCTGACCCACGCCAAACGCGGTCTGCGCGTTGCGCGAGAAGAACACGCGCTCGACCGCGACCAGCTGCGGGTGGTGCGTCTCGATCAGCTCGGCGACCAGGGCGTGGATGTCGCGCAGGCGATCCGGCATCGGCGTGTCGGCGCTGGTGGTCAGGCAGCCGTAGTCCACGGCCCGCAGGCTGCTGCCCGTTCGCTCCACGATCCCGTATCCGAGGGACGCCGTCCCGGGGTCGATCCCGAGAACGATCACCCGGCGACCTCGGCCAGGAGCTCCTCGGGGATGTCGACATTGGCCGTGACGCGCTGGACGTCGTCGATGTCCTCGAGCAGCTCGACCAGCCGCATGGCCTTGCGCACGTGGTCGGCGTCAAGGGACACCGTCTGCTTGGCCAGCATCGCGTTCTCGGCATCCTCGACGTTCACGCCGGCCGCGTCGAGGGCCTTGCGCACGGCCTCGAGGTCGTGCGGCTCGGTGTAGATCTCGATCGGGTCCGACTCGCTGTCGACGTCCACGGCACCGGCGTCGATCGCGGTCAGGGCCACCTCGTCCGCGTCCGCGCCCTCCCGAGGCACCGTGATCAGGCCACGCGGCTCGAACTGCCAGGCAACGGCGCCGCTACCCGCCAGCTGGCCGCCGGCCTTGGCGAAGATGGAGCGGACCTCCGCGGCCGTCCGGTTGCGGTTGTCGGTCGCCGCTTCCACGAGGATTGCCACGCCGCCCGGGCCGTAGCCTTCGTACACGATCTCCTCGTACTGCTCGGCGTCGCCCTCACCCGTCGCCTTCTCGATCGCCCGCTTGATGTTGTCGGCGGGCATGTTGATCGAGCGCGCCTTGTCCATCGCGAGACGCAGGCGGTAGTTGGCATCGGGATCACCACCGCCGGCGCGCGCCGCCACCGCGATCTCCCGCGCGACCTTGGTGAACATCGCGCTGCGCTTGGAGTCGTTGGCGCCCTTCTGGCGCTTGATCGTGGACCATTTTGAATGTCCGGACATCGGCGGCGAGTATACCGACTATCATCGAGGGAACGGGGTTGCGTCCTCCGGTGCCCGAGCTCCAATCGTCCCGTCAGCCCGGGCCCGCGTCGCGATCGTCCGTGGCCCTGCGCCCACCGCCCCGCTCCGCCCGGGCCCCCGGTCGAGCGGTCTGACACCGAAGAGGTATCGCGCGCGATGACGTTGAAGAGTCATGACCTCGGCCACATCCGGAGCGTCGTGCTCGCCGGCCACGCCGGCGCCGGCAAGACGACCCTCGCGGAGCAGGTGCTCTTCCGGGCCGGCGCGATCCCGCGGCTGGGCCGGGTGGACGACGGGACGGCCCACCTCGACTACGAGCCCGAGGAGCAGAAGCGCAACCAGTCGCTGAGCCTCGCGGTCGGGACGTTCGAGCACGGCGATCACGAGATCACGGTCGTCGACACCCCCGGCTATCCGGACTTTGTGGCGGAGATGATCGAGGGCTTCCACGCCGCCGATGCCGCGCTGCTGGTGATGGACGCCTCGGCCGGGGTCGAGGCCGGCCTGGAGAACGCCGTGTCGGTGGGTCGGGCCACGGGTACCGCGGCCTGCTTCGTGCTCAACAAGTGCGACCGGGAGAACGCGGATCCGGGACGGGCGCTGGACGAGCTGCGGGCCGCCTTCGGCAACAAGATCGCCCCGCTTCACCTGGCGATCGGCGCCGCCGACGCGTTCAGCGGCTACGTCGACCTCGTCCACCGCAAGGCGTACCGGTTCGAGGGCGGCAAGGAGGTCGAGATCCCCGTTCCCGCCGAGCTTGCGGACGAGGTCGCGCGACGCCGGGACCAGCTGCTCGAGGCCGCGGCCGAGGCCGATGATGTGGTGTTCGAGAAGTACCTGGGCGAGGAGGAGATCTCCGACGCGGAGCTCGACGCCTGCCTCCACAAGGGCGTGCGGGAGTCGGTGCTTGCGCCGGTGGTCGTGGCATCGGCGACCAAGGGCATCGGCCTGACGGCGCTGCTCGATGCGATCGTCCGCTACCTGCCGTCACCCGAGGAGGAGGGGCCCTACGCGGCCACCGACAAGTCCGGCAAGGCCACCGAGGTGGCGGTCAAGGTCGACGGGCCGCTCCTGGTCCGCGTGTTCAAGACCGCGGCCGACCCGTTCGTCGGGCGGCTGACGTACCTGCGAGTCCTGTCGGGGACGCTGCACAGCCAGGGTTCCGTGTTCAACGCCAGCAAGGGCGAGGACGAGCGCATCGGCCAGCTGCTGTATCTCCACGGCAAGGAGCAGGAGCCGGCGTCGGAGCTGCGCGCGGGCGAGATCGGGGCGATTGCCAAGCTCGGCGTCACCGAGACCGGCGACACGCTCTCTACCCGCGAGGCGGCACTGCAGCTGCCCGCCATGGCCTTCCCCGAGCCCACCCTCCAGGTGGCCATCGAGCCCCAGTCCAAGGGCGATCTGGACAAGATGGGGCCGGCCATCCAGCGCATGCTCGAGGAGGAGGCGACGGCCCGGGTCGATCGCAGCGAGACCGGCGAGCAGATCCTGCACGCCATCGGCGAGGCGCATGTGGCCGTCATCACCGAGCGCCTCAAGCGCAAGTTCGGGGCCGCGATCGCGACCCGCACGCCCACCGTCCCCTACCGCGAGACGATCCGCGGCAAGACCCAGGTCCACGGCCGGTACAAGAAGCAGACCGGTGGCCACGGGATGTTCGGCGACGTCTGGATCGAGCTCGAGCCCAACCCCGGGGCAGGCGTCGAGTTCGCCGACAAGGTCGTCGGCGGGTCGGTGCCCAGGGGGTTCTTCGGTGGGGTCGAGAAGGGCATCCGTGAGACGGCCGCCGAGGGCGTGTTTGCGGGCTACCCGCTGATCGACTTCAAGGCGACCCTCTACGACGGCTCGTTCCATCCGGTCGACTCCAACGAGCTCTCGTTCAAGATCGCCGCCTCGATGGCCCTCAAGGATGGGGTGCTGCAGGCGCGGCCCGCGTTGCTCGAGCCGATCATGTCGATCGAGGTCCGCGTGCCCGAGCAGTACATGGGTGAGGTCAACCGCGACCTCAACGGCCGGCGCGGGCGCGTGATGGGGCTCGACACGGCCGATGGGATGCAGGTGATCTCGGCGCACGTCCCCCAGGCCGAGCTGTTCTCCTACGCGACCGAGCTGCGCTCGCTGACCGGCGGACGAGGCACCTTCACGGCCAGCCTCGACCACTACGAGGACGTCCCCTCGCACCTGGCCGAGAAGATCGTCGAGGCGCATCGCAAGGAGCAGTCCGAGGGTCACTAGGCACGCGTTTGAGGTCGCTGCGGCCGGCGCTTCCACCGGCGCAGCCACGAATTGGGGCCGCCCCAGCCAGAACGAGCGGGGGCTTGTTCAGCGCAGCCCGCGCCGGGTGTCGCCCACGGCTTCGAGCGCCGCGGCCAGCCCGATCCGGCCCTCGTACAGCGCCCGTCCGATGATCGCCCCGGCGCAGCCCAGCGCCTGAACCGCCAGCAGATCGTCGATCGACGCGATGCCGCCGGACGCGATGATCGCGCCCCGGTCGAGCTCGACCAGCATCCGGAGCAGCGCGAGATCCGGGCCCTCGAGCTGGCCGTCGCGGTCGATCGCGGTGACCTCGAACATGGTGATGCCCACCCCTGCGAGCATCTCGACGGCATCGATGGCCGGCAGCCCGGCCGCACCGGGGCGCCACCCCTCGCCCAGCGCGAGACCGTCACGTACATCGATCGAGCCGATCACGCGGTCCGACCCGTAGCGACTGACGATCGACACCGCGAACTCCGGATCACGCAGCGCCGCCGTCCCGACCGCGACCCGCGCGGCACCGGTGCCGAGCGCGCCCGCGACCGCGGCCAGCGTGCGCAGCCCACCGCCGAGCTCGACGCGTGCCCGGCCGTGCACCTCCCCCACCACCGCGGCCGCGATGTCGAGCTGCTGTGGCTCCCCGAGCCGCGCCCCGTCGAGGTCCACCACGTGCAGCCAGGTCGCGCCGAGCCCGGCAAACCGTGCCGCAACCGATACGGGATCCGTCCCGTAGGCCGTCTCGCGACCGAAGTCGCCCTGCTGGAGGCGGACGACCGACCCGCCCCGCAGGTCGATTGCCGGCAACAGCGCGAAGCCTGACACCGTCGTACCCCGCTCCAATCTTGCTAGCGTATTATCACGCTACTATGGTAGCATGGACCCGACGGCACACGACCGGCCGTCGACGCAGTGTGGAGGCAGTCGAACCGGTGGCCGAGACCTGGCAGACGCCCGAGACCGATGCGCTGATCGGCGCCATTCTGCACCTCGATGGGCCTGATGAGGCGGGCCGCTTCCTGCGCGACCTGTGCACCCTGGGCGAGCTGCACGCGCTCGCCCAGCGGTGGGCCGTGGTGCGCCTCCTCGACGAAGGGCTGCACTACGCGGAGATCTCCAAGCGGACCGGGGCCAGCACGGCCACGATCACCCGGATCGCCTCGTGGCTCAACCACGGCGAGGGAGGCTATCGGCTGATGCTCGACCGGCTGCGCGACGGTGCGCGGTCGGCCGCATCGGTCACCTACCCGCCCGGCGCCGAGCGATGAGGGAGCGTCTGCGTCTCGCCGTGCCCAACAAGGGCCGGCTGGTCGAGCCCACCCTGAGCCTGCTCCACGATGCGGGCCTCGTGTTCGAGGAGCACGACCGGAGCCTCGTCGCCCGGGTCCAGAACCATCCCCTCGACATCCTGTTCGTGCGCACCGGTGACGTGGTCGAGTTCGTTGGTGACAACGTTGCCGACATCGGGATCACCGGCATGGACATCCTCCAGGAGACCGGCGCCGAGCTCCCGGTGCTGCGCACCCTCGGCTACGGCCACTGCCGGCTGGCCGCTGCGGTCCCCACGGACGCCCCCTACGAGACGATCACCGATCTCGCCGGTGTTCGCGTGGCGACCTCGCACCCCGGCGTGACGCGCCGGTTCTTCGCCAGCCAGGGCGTCGCGGTCGACGTGGTGTCGCTGTCGGGGGCCGTGGAGGTCGCGCCCCGCCTCGGGCTGGCCGACGCGATCGTGGATCTCGTATCCACGGGCTCCACGCTGGCGATGAACGGGCTGCGAGCGATCGGCGACATCCTGGCGTCGCAGGCCGTCCTGATCGGCAACCCGGCCGCCACCCGGCAGC
Organism: uncultured Chloroflexia bacterium; assembly: GCA_963713095.1. GTDB lineage: Bacteria > Chloroflexota > Limnocylindria > Limnocylindrales > CSP1-4 > CAIXZV01. The sequence continues at coordinate 497,635 of CAVQKK010000001.1, read as the reverse complement.
GAGCCGACGAGCTGGACGCCATCGTCGCCATGCTCGGCTCCGTGATCGCCGCGCGTGGCCGTAAGTACCTGATGATGAACGCGCCCGGCACGCACCTCACCGAGCTCGAGGCGCTGCTGCCGGGCCTCGAGTCGCCGTCCGTGATCCCGCTCGCACATGCGGGCATGATCGCCATCCATTCGGTGGTCGGTGCCGACGAGGTCTGGGGGCTGCTGCCGCGGCTCAAGGCGGCCGGCGCTTCGGGGATCCTCGTGCTCCCGATCGAGAAGATCCTGCCGTGAGCGCCATCGACATCCGCACGCCCGCCGCCCTCCGGCTGCGTCGCCTCGACCTGCGGGTCGAGGACCCGGCCGCCATGCGCGAGCGGGACGTCCTGTTCCGGCGCGGTGCGGTCGCGGACCCCGCCGTCCGCGAGGCGGCGCGAACGATCCTCGCCGACGTCCGCGAGCGGCGGTCGGCCGCGGTACGCGAGGCGGGACGGCGGTTCGGCGGCGGGCGACCGGACGGTCGCCTGATCCTGGACCGTGATGAGCTTCGCGCCGCGCGTGATGCGCTGGGGCACGCGGAGCGCGCTGCGCTGGAGACCGCGATCGCCAACGTCCAGCGCTTCGCCGAGGCGCAGCGGCCCAGGTCGACGAGCATCACCGTGATCCCCGGCGTCCAGCTCGAGCGTCGCTGGCTGCCATCGGCTCGGGTGGGTGCGTACGTGCCGGGCGGCTCGGCACCCTACCCCTCTTCCCTCGTCATGACCGTCGTGCCCGCCCGGGTGGCCGGGGTCGAGGAGGTCGTGGTCGCCTCGCCGGCGGACAGCAGCGGTGCGAACGACCCCGTTCTGTTGGGCGCCGCGGGCCTGCTCGACGTCGACGCGCTGCTGGTCGCCGGCGGCGTGCAGGCCATCGGCGCGCTCGCGTACGGGCTCCCGGACGAAGGCCTCGAACCCGTCGACCTCGTCGTGGGACCGGGCAGCACCTGGGTCACGGCGGCCAAGGTCGAGGTCGTGGGCGAGGTCGCGATCGACCTGCCGGCGGGCCCGTCCGAAGGGCTGGTTCTCGCCGATGCCAGCGCGTCCGTGCCGATCGTCGCCGCGGACCTCATCACCCAGGCCGAGCACGGGGTCGACTCACCGGCCATCCTCGTCACCGCCGATGAGGCACTGGCCGCCGCCGTCGAGCAGGAGGTGCGACGACGGCTCGCGACGGCGTCGCGCCGCGACATCCTCGCCCGCGCGCTCGCGAACCACGGCCTGATCGTGCTCGTGCCCGACCTCGAGGCCGGGATCGCATTCGTCAATGGCTATGGCCCGGAGCACCTGTCGGTCGAGGTCGACGATCCGGAGGCGGCGGTCGCCGCGATCCGTAACGCGGGGTCGATCTTCGTCGGCCGCTGGTCACCCGAGTCGGCGGGCGACTACGCGTCGGGAGCGAACCACGTGCTGCCCACCGGCGGCCTTGCCCGCGGCTGCGGACCCCTGGCGGTCGAGACGTTCGGCAAGTACAACCAGGTCCAGCGGATCACGCGCGAGGGGCTGGCCGCCCTTCGGCCCGCGATCCGGACCCTGGCCGAGGCGGAGGGTCTGCTGGCCCATCGGGACGCCGTCGAGGTCCGGTTCGACGAGGAGGAGCCGCAACGGTGAGCCCCAGTCCCGTCACCACCGCGTCGCCGACCGAGCCCGCGTCGTACAGCTGGGAGGCCACCGACGATGCCGTCGCCGAGCGGTACGGGGTACCTCTCGACCGGGTCGTCCGGTTCGACCTCAACACCTCCCCCGCCCCGCCGCGGCTCCTCGGGGAGATGCTGGCGGCCGGCACCTTCGAGACGTCGCTGTCCGAGTATCCGCCGGGTGACTACCGGCGGCTGGTCGGGGCCGCCGCCGCGCGGTACGACGTGGGCGAGGACGAGGTGGTCCCCGGAGCGGGTGCCGACGAGATCCTCGACATGTGCGTCAAGGCGTTCCTGCCGGCCGGGCAGGTCGCCGTCGTCCCGGTCCCCAGCTACGCCATGTACCGCGTGGTGACCGAGCAACGGGGAGGCCGAATCGTGGCCATTCCGCGCCTCGGACCCGACGATGGCTTCTCGATCGACGTCGATGCCGTGCGGGCCGCCGCCCGCGACGCGGCGATGGTCTGGCTGTGCAACCCGAACAACCCGACCGGCGCAGAGGAGCCGCCGGGGACGATCGAGGCGCTCCTGGCCGGGATCGTGGCCGACGCCGAGGGTGATGGCCGGCAACCCGCCTGGGTCGTGATCGACGAGGCTTACGCCGAGTTCACCGGCCGCAGCTCGATCGCGCTGCGCGCGAGCTATCCCAACCTCGCGATCGTCCGGACCGCGTCGAAGGCGTACGCGCTCGCCGGGCTGCGGGTCGGCTTCGCCATTGCCGCCCCCGCGACGCTGGCGCGGATCGCCATGTACCGCCCGCCGGGCTCGGTCGGCACGATCTCCGAGACCGTGGTCACCCGGGCGCTGCGCGACGGCGGGGAGATGCGTGAGAACGTCGCGCGGGTCGAGCGCGAGCGCGAGCGCCTGGCGCAGGGCCTTGCCGCAGCCGGCTGGCAGCCGTACCCGTCGGTGACCAACTTCATCCTGGCCGATCTCGGCTCGCCCGGGCGCGCCGCCACGACGGCCGAGGCGCTCATGGGCCGCGGCCTGGTCCCGCGGACGTTCCCCGCCAGGCATCCGCTGGCGCGCTGCCTGCGGGTCACCGTGCGTGCGCGCGACGAGAACGACAGGCTGCTCGACGCCGTTCACGAGATCACGAGCACCGAATCGAGAGGATCGTCATGACCAGTCCGCTGGGCAGCATCGAGGTGGTCGAGCGCGCACGCCGTCGGGTGCGCGTGACGCGCCATACGCACGAGACCGACGTGACCGTGTCCCTCGACCTCGACGGGACCGGCACGGCTGACGTCTCCACGGGCATCGGCTTCTACGACCACCTGCTGTCATCGCTGGCGAACCACGGCCTGTTCGACCTGCAGGTCTCGGCGACCGGCGACCTCGACGTCGACGAGCACCACACGGTGGAGGACGTCGCGCTCGTCACCGGGGCGGCGTTCGCCGAGGCACTCGGTGACCGGGCCGGCATCCGCCGTTTCGGCGACAGCTCGGTGCCCATGGACGACGCGCTGGCCACGGCGGTGATCGACGTCGGCGGCCGGCCGTACGCCGTCATCGACCTCCCGTTCCGGGCCGAGCGAGCAGGCGCCCTGCCGCTCCAGCTCGTCGAGCATGCCCTCGAGGCGTTCGCCCGCACGGCGGGAGCCACCCTCCACTGCCGTGGCACGGGGCGCAACGATCACCACCTCGCGGAGGCCGCGTTCAAGGCCCTCGGACGTGCGCTGCGCGAGGCCTGCGAGCCGGATCCGCGCCGGATCGGCGCGGCGTCGACCAAGGGAGCCCTGGGATGAGCGACGGTCCGCTGGCGGCGGTCGTCGACTACGGCGCGGGCAACCTCGTGTCGATCGACCAGGCGCTGGCGACGGCCGGGGCCCGGGTGCGACGGGTCACCAGGGGCCGGGACATCGACGGCGCCGACCTGCTGGTGGTACCGGGCGTCGGGGCGGCGGCGCCGGCCATGGACCGTCTACGGGCAGCAGGGTTCATCGAGCCGATCCTCGGCTGGATCGGCGCCGATCGCCCGTTCCTCGGGATCTGCCTCGGGCTCCAGCTCCTGTTCGAGGGCAGTGACGAGGATGGTGCCGAGACGCTCGGCGTGCTGCCCGGCCGGACGGAGCGGCTCGCCGACGCCCCGACCCTGCCGCACATCGGCTGGAACCAGGTGTCGCGCACGCGGCCGCATCCGGCATTCGACGGGATCGCCGGCGGCGCGGACTTCTACTTCGTCCATTCCTTCGTCGGTGTCCTGCCCGACGAGGACGATGAGGCGATCCTGGCCCGCACCACCCACGGATCATCGTTCGTGTCTGCGGTCGCCCGCGGACGGCTCCTGGGCGTTCAGTTCCATCCCGAGCGGTCCGGCGTCGACGGCCTGCGGCTGGTGGCCAACGTGGTCGGGCTCGCGGCCGGCGAACGATCGCCGGGAACCCCGAGCGCGAGCGCAGCCTGATGCTCCGCCGGCGCGTCATCCCGTGCCTCGACGTCGCCCACGGGCGGGTGGTCAAGGGCACCCGGTTCGTGGACCTGGTCGATGCGGGCGACCCGCCCGAGCTTGCGGAGCGGTACGCGCGCGAGGGGGCGGACGAGCTCGTCTATCTCGACATCACGGCCGCTCCCGAGGAGCGCGGCACGCTGCTCGACATCGTGGAGCGCACGGCACGCCGGGCGTTCATCCCGCTCACCGTGGGTGGCGGCGTGCGCAGCGTGGACGAGATGCGCGACGTGCTCCGCGCGGGAGCCGACAAGGTCAGCCTCAACACGCGCGCGGTCGCCGAGCCAGCGCTGGTCAGCCGGTGTGCCGCACGGTTCGGCAGCCAGGCCGTGGTCGTGGCGATCGATGCGCGACGGGTGACCGGGAGCGATCCCGGCGAAGCAGGCGGAAACGCCGTCGGCTCGGGTTTCGAGGTCGTCGTCCGCGGTGGCCGGGACCCTGTCGGCCTCGATGCGGTGGCCTGGGCGGTCCGAGCGGTCGAGCTCGGGGCCGGCGAGCTGCTCGTGACCTCGATCGACCGCGACGGGACGGGCGCCGGCTTCGACATCGATCTCCTGCGAGCCATCGCCGATCGGGTCGAGGTACCGGTGATCGCCTCGGGCGGCGCCGCCGGTCCGGACGACTTCGTGGCCGCGATCCGGGAGGGCGGCGCCGATGCGGTGCTGGCGGCCGGCATCTTCCACCGGCGTGAGGTCTCGATCGCCGAGGTCAAGGCCGGGATGGCCGCCGCCGGTCTGCCGGTGCGAGCGATCCCGTCGGAGGTCGCCGCGTGACGGGCACGCCGGGTCCCGTGGACCTCGACCGTGGCCTCGATCCCGCCGGCGTTACCTGGGGTCCGGACGACCTCGTGGCGGGCGTGGTCCAGGACGTCACCGACGGTCGGGTCCTGATGGTCGGCTGGCTCGATGCGGAGGCGCTGGCGGCCACGCTCGCGACCGGAGAGGTGCACTTCCACTCGCGCACGCGCGGTCGGCTGTGGCGGAAGGGCGAGACCTCCGGCAACGTGCTCCGGCTGCGGTCGCTCGCCCTGGACTGCGACGGCGACGCGCTGCTCGTTGGCGTCGATCCGGCAGGCCCCACCTGCCATCGCGGAAGCCGCTCCTGCTTCGACGCCGACGACCCACAGCCTGCCGGCGAGGTCATGGCCCCACGCCAGGGGTTCGCCTGGCTCGAGTCCCTGTGGGAGACGATCGCGGAACGTGCGGCGGAACGGCCGTCCGGCTCCTACACCGTGACCCTGCTCGACGGCGGCGTCGATCTCGCCGGGCGCAAGGTGGCCGAGGAGGCGACCGAGGTGCTGCTGGCGGCCAAGAACGACGAGGCGACCGAGGCCGCAGGCGCCGATCGGGGGGGGACCCGCCTGCTGATGGCGAACGAGGCCGCCGATCTCGTGTACCACGCCCTGGTGCTCCTCGCCGAGCGGGGCATGGAGCCCGCAGCGGTCATCGATGTGCTCCGCGGCCGGCACGGCGACGCCGGCCGCGGCTGACCACGAGCGCGGGCCGCGGCCGAGCGCGATACCCAGCCCCGTTCCCCGATCGCCGGCCACCCATCGCCGGCCGGCGCCAATGCGGGCGCGACCTCGCTCGATCTAGACGCCGCGCCGGACCCGGACGATCGCTCGTTGCCGCTTGCCCACTCGCACCTCGAGCCACTCACCGTCGATGGCTGCCGGCGGAGGCGCCGCGGCATCGGTGACGCGTTCGCCGTTGATCGTGATCGCGCCTCCCGCGACCAGCCGCCGGACCTCCCCGCGCGAGGGCGCGAGGCCCGCCTCGGCCAGCAGGGCGACGACCCCTTCGCCCACGGTGGCAGCCACGACCTCCGGCCCCCGCGTCGCAGCATGGATCGTCGCCAGCAGCCGGGGGTCCACCAGGGGCTCGCGCCGGAACAGGGCCTCCGACACGCGGACCGCCTCGTTCGCCGCGTCTTTCCCGTGAACCCGCGCCGTCACGTCGAATGCGAGGCGCCGCTGCGCCTCACGTCTCTCGGGGTGGGCGACGACCTCGGCGTCGAGCGCCTCGATCTGTTCTCGCGTCCAGAGCGTGAACCAGCGCGTGTAGACGGGCACGTCGTGATCGTCGGCCTGGATCCAGTACTGGTAGAACGCGTAGGGCGTCGTCCGCTCCGCGTCGAGCCAGACCGACTCGCCCTCGTCGCTCTTGCCGAACTTGGCGCCCGATGGGGCGAGCAGCAGCTTGTAGGCGATCCCGTGGGCCGGGCTCTGGTCGCGATCGGCGGCGTGCGTCCGGCGGATGAGCTCGAGACCCGCGGTGATGTTGCCCCACTGATCCGCCCCGCCCATCTGCATCTCGACGCCATGCTCCCGGTAGAGGTTGGCGAAGTCGAACGCCTGGAGCGTCATGTAGCTGAACTCGGTGAACGACAGGCCGCGGTCGAGGCGCTGCTGGACCGAGTCCTTGGCCAGCATGTACGGGACCGTGAAGTGCTTGCCCACGTCGCGCAGGTACTCGATCAGCGACAGCTCGCCCAGCCAGTCCAGGTTGTTGGCCATCACCGCTTGCGACGGACCGGGCGAGAAGTCGAGGAAGCGCTCCAGCTGCCTTCCGATGGCGGCGACATTGCGGTCGATCGTGGCCGCATCGAGCAGGTTGCGCTCCGACGACCGTCCGGAGGGATCGCCGATCATCCCCGTGCCACCGCCGACCAGCGCGATCGGCTTGCCGCCGCGTTGCTGGAGCCGGATCAGCCCGAAGACCGGCACCAGGTGCCCGACGTGGAGCGAATCCGCGGACGGATCGAAGCCGTTGTAGCCCGCGATCCGGCGTCCGGTCGCCAGCCGCTCCGCCAGCCCGGGCGTGGTGGCGTGCAGGATGCCCCGCCACTCCAGCTCCTCGAGCAGGCCGGCGAGACCCGGCGCGTCGCCCTCCGTCGCTTGCCCGCTCATGGTTCCTGTCGCCATCCGAAGGGCTCCCATCCTGGTCGCAGCGTCACACACACGGAGCCGGAACCGTCGTGCGACCGGCCCAGCGGGGGGAACGGGCTTCCATCCCCCGCATGGTATCGTTCCGCCCGCAATGCAGACCAGCCTCGCCCGGAGGCAGCGACAGCGCCGGCTTGGCAACCGCCGCCACCGCGGCAGCGGAGCCGCCCGGGCGGCCGCCATCACCCTTCCGCTCTTCCTGTTCGGGACGCTCGTGCTGCTCGGCGCAGCCGGCGCGATGGGGTCCGTGGCGGCGTACACGTACCTCTCGAAGGACCTGCCGGATCCCAAGCAGGCGTTCGAGCAGATCACGTTCACCTCGCAATCGGCGGTCTATGACCGCACGGGCAACGTCCTGCTCGCCAAGCTCGGAGACGACCGCCGCGACGTCGTGACGTTCGACCAGATCCCGCCCGCCCTGGTGGACGCCACGACGGCGGTCGAGGACAAGACCTTCTGGGACAACTCCGGGTTCGATCCGCTGGGCTTCATCTCGGCGGCCATCGACACGATCAACGGCAACGACCGGGGCGCCTCGACGATCACGCAGCAGCTCGTCCGGGCGCGACTGCTGCCGGAGAGCGCGTTTGCCGAGGGCGTCTACATCCGCAAGGCAAAGGAGATCATCCAGTCGATCCGCCTGACCGAGGCGTACCCGGGAACCGCCGGCAAGCAGGCGATCATGGAGAACTATCTCAACCAGAACTTCTACGGCAACCGCAGCTACGGGGTCGCCGCCGCCGCGAAGAGCTACTGGCGCAAGGATCTCAAGGACCTCACCCTGGCCCAGATGGCGCTGCTCGCGGCCATTCCCCAGTCGCCCACCCGGTTCGACCTGGTCAAGAACGCCACGGCGGAGACGTACACCGACGACAACGGCAACGAACAGACGCATCTCGTGGTGCCGCCGACGAGCGAGGTCGTTCAGCGCCGGAACTTCATCCTCGACCTGATGAAGACGCGCAGCGTGCTGACGTCGCGCCCGTTCACGTTCGATGGCCAGCAGTACCCCGCCTACACCGAGGCCGACTTCGAAGCCGCCAAGGCCGAGCCCGTCATCCTCGCCTCGCAGGCCACGGACACGTGGCGGGCACCGCAGTTCGTGTGGCAGGCGCGCAACGAGCTGGGACAGATCCTGTGCGGCGATCCCACGCAGTGCCAGAAGATCGACACCGGCGGCTACAAGATCATCACGACCCTCGACTACGACATGCAGCGCAAGGTCGAGAAATGGGTCTACGCGGCCGCCGTGATCCCCCAGGCGAAGAACCCTACGGCGCTGCTCAAGGCGCGCGGGATCCAACGCAGCCAATGGTCCTGGATCCTGTGTCTGCGGCCCCATGCCGGCTGCACTCTCTCCAAGAACGCCAACGTCCACAACGCGGCGGCGGGCGTGGTCGACTACCGGACCGGTCAGATCCTCGCGTACGTCGGCTCCGCAAACTACAACGGCAAGGCCACCAAGAAGCTCCAGCCCCAGTTCGACGTGCTCTCGGATGGCTGGCGCCAGACGGGGTCGGCGACCAAGCCGCTCATCTACGCCACCGGGATCGAGGACCGCACGTTCACGGCCGCCTCGATGTTCATGGAGGTCGTCACGAACTTCGCGTCTTCCGGGGCCAAGCCGTATGAGCCGACCCAGGACGACGGCCTGGAGCGTGGGCCCGTCCGGCTGCGCGAAGCGCTCCAGTACTCGCTGAACATCCCGGCCGTGAAGGCCGGCATCCAGATCGGGCTCGACCATGAGCTCAGCCGGTTCCGGGACTTCGGGCTCCAGTTCCCCAGCGGAACGGCACCTGTGATCTCGCAGAGCCTGGGGACGCTGGTGACGCACCCGATCGAGTTGGTCAGCGCGTTTGGCGCGATCGCCAACGGCGGGGTGCTGATGCCGCGCACGACGATCCTCAAGATCCTGGACTCGGCCGGCAACCAGGTGTGGCCGCTGCCCGGGGCGAAGGTCGCCGGGACGCGCGTGATCTCCAGTCAGACGGCGTACATCATCACCGACATCCTGTCCGGCAACACCGACCCCAAGATCAACCCCTACTGGGCCGAGTGGAAGGTCACCGACGGCGTGAGCTCATCGGTCAACCGCCCGGCCGCGTACAAGACGGGCACCACCCAGGACACTCGCGACGTGCTCGCCGCCGGCTACCTGCCACCGCCCGCCGATCCGTCGCTCCCGGGCCTGGTGGTCGGCGTGTGGATGGGCAACTCGGACAACACGCCGACAGGTGCCATCTCGCTCGGGTCCTCGGCGCCGCTGTGGTCGACGATCATGTCCGACATCTCGAAAGGGATGCCGATCGACCGGTTCGCCCGCACCAAGCCCAAGGGGCTGGTCACGGCCAAGGTCGACGCGTTCACCGGGCTGAAGCCCGGCCCGTCCACCACGCGGACCGTCAGCGAGCTGTTCCTGCCGGGCACCGGGCCGGCGAGCCCCACAGGAACCACGGTGACGCTCGACATCGACGCGGCGACGGGCAAGCTGTGGCAGGACGGTTGTGTCGGGCCGATGGTCACCAAGAGCTTCATCGACCTGAGCAAGATCGAGCCCATTCGGAGCTGGCAGAAGGCGGATGCCGCCTGGCAGGCCCGCGCGGCCCGGGGCGTTGGCGTCTCCGGTGGCCCGCAGCATACGAGAACGTCGTACTTCTACGAATACTACGGCTTCATGCCGTTCGGTCGATCGTGGGGTGGCCAGTTCGCGCCTACCAAGACGTGTCCGCTGGCGCCGCCGTCGCCGTCGATCTGCGTCTCGACCGACCCATTCTCGCCGTGCCCGTCGCAACCGGCGATCAGCCCCGAGCCGACGGTGCTGCCGGGGCCGGGCCGGGGGAACGGCAACGGGAACGGGAACGGGCCGACACCCACACCCTGAGGCGCACCGGCGCTGCCGGGCGGCAGCTGCCGTCCGGACCGACGTGATCACAGGCGGATGATCGTCGCGCCGTCCCCGCCCTCGCCGCGCTCGCCCGGCCGGAAGCTCCGCACCAGCGGGTGGGATGTCGCATGGTCGCGCACCGCGTCCCGCAGGGCTCCGGTGCCCAGGCCGTGGATGATCGTCACCTGTTCCATCCCCGCCAGCGACGCGTCGTCCAGGTAGCGCCCGAGCGCATCGAGCGCCTCATCCACCCGGGCGCCCCGTAGATCGAGCGACGAGGCCACCGTCCGGGCCCTCGACAGCCGCAGACCGCCGATGCCCGACACTTCGCCTCTGCCGCCTCGAGCCGACGTGCCTGCGCCCGTGAGGGTGGCCGGGGAGCCGGCGCGGTCGGCTTCGAGGGGACCGGTCGCGGGCTCGAGGTCCTCGACGGCCACCGAGACCCGCATGCCGCCGGCTTCAAGAGTCGCGCGCGCGCCGCCCCGATCCAGCGCCGCGATCCGTCCCTCCCAGCCGCCGCTCCGGCTTCGCGCTCGATCGCCGGGTTGCCACGTTCGAGGGGTTGCCGGGACAGGCGGCGGCGTTTCCTCGGGCGCGCCCGGCAGTCGCTCCAGGGTCCGGTCGGCTCGCGCGAGCGCCGCGTCGATGGCCGGGGCAGTGATCGTCTCGCGCTCGAGCCGGCGGCGGACACCCGCGACGTCCTGCCGAAGCCCGTCCACCAGCCGCTGGGCCTCCTCGCGGGCGGCCCGGACGGCGTCATCCCGCTCGCGCCGCGCCCGTCGCCGCTCCTCGTCGGCTGCTCGCAGCGCATCCGACGCCTTCGCGTCGGCGGCCCGGGCCCGCTCCACCGCCTCCGCGATCTCGCCCTCCTGGCGGCGGATCGAGGCCAGCGTCGCCTCGAACGCCTGCTGGTTCTCCGACAGACGGCTGCGGGCGTCGGCGACGATCGCCTCGGGCAGGCCGAGCCGCTCGGCGATCGCGAACGCCTGGCTGCCGCCGGGCAGGCCGATGCTGAGCCGATAGGTCGGAGTCAGGGTCTCGAGGTCGAACTCGACCGAGGCGTTGCGCGCCGCCGGCGTCTCATGCGCGTAGACCTTGATCTCGGCGTAGTGGGTGGTGGCCGCGATCAGCGCGCCGGAGCGGATGAAGTGGTCGAGCAGCGCCTGCGCAAGCGCGGAGCCCTCGGTCGGGTCCGTCCCCGCCCCCAGCTCGTCGAGCAGGACCAGGGTCCGGGGCCCTGCGTGCTCGACGATCCGGATGATCGAGCGCAGGTGACCCGAGAACGTGGACAGGGACTGCGCGATCGACTGCTCGTCGCCGATGTCGGCGAACACATCGCGAAACACGGGCAGCTTGGATCCGGCCTCGGCCGGGACGTGCAGCCCGGCCTGGTGCATCAGGGCGAGCAGCCCGAGCGTGCGCAGGGCAACCGTCTTGCCGCCCGTGTTGGGGCCCGTGATGACCAGTGCGGTGTAGCCGTCGCCCAGCCGGATGTCGATCGGCACAACATGACCGCTGAGCCCGGGGTGGCGGGCCGACAGCAGCACGATCTCCGTCCGGTCGGCCGGTGCGGGACGGATGCCGTCGAGCTCGGCAGCGAGCTGCGCCTTGGCCGCCCAGAAGTCGAACTGCGCGAGCGCCTCGAGCGTCTCGCGCAGCAGCGTGGCGTTGGCAGCGACCAGCGCGGACAGCTCGTCGAGGATCCGCCCCTCCTCCTCCTCGACCGCCGACTGTGCCTCGCGCCAGGCGTTGCCCAGCTCGACCACCACCAGCGGTTCGACGAACAGCGTCTGTCCGCTGCCGGAGGCGTCGTGGACGATGCCCTTGACCCTGCCTCTCGCCTCGGCCCGGATGGGGACGACGTACCGCCCGTTGCGCAGGGTGACGATCGGCTCCTGGAGCGCCTCTCCGAGCTCCGACCCGACCAGGGAATCCAGCCGACGCCGCAGCCGGTCGTAGGCGATCCGCACGGCGGCGCGCAGCCCGCCGAGCCGGGGCGAGGCCGTGTCCAGCAGCTCACCGGCAGGATCGATGCTCCGGGTGAGGGTGCTGCGAAGCGCCGGCAGCGGGTGGACCCGGCGGCCCAGCTCGCGCAGCAGAGCGCGCCGCTCGTCGGCGAGCGCCGTGGCCAGGCGAGTTGCCGCATCCAGCGTCTCCCCGATCTCGAGGAACTGCCCGGCGTCGAGCCGCCCGCCTCGGACCGCGCGGCCGACGGAGGGGTCGATGTCGTGGGCGGCGCCGATCCCGACCCCCGGCCGCTCCTGGAGCAGCTCGCGCGCCTGGTCCGTCTCGTCCAGGCCACGCGCGACGATCACCGGGTCGGCCGACGGCTCCAGCGCCTGCGCCAGGCGCTGCGAGGGGCCGAACGAGGTGTGTTCGGCCAGGCGCTCGCGGACGGCAGGGAACTCGAGCAGCGCGACCGAGCGCGTGTCCATCGGGTACCGGGTGCCGGTCAGCCGTTCCGGCGCGGCCTGCTCAGCGATGGGCTGCCGGCAACCACCAGCCGCCACGGAACGCTGACCCAGGGCTCGCCCGCATAGCCGATCCCGACCCGGGGCGTGGCGACGACCCTCGGCGGCGGTTCGCCATCCGGCGGCAGCTCGAGCCGCAGCCGGGAGCGAGCGTCGCACAGGTCGATGCCGTCACACGAGCGGTCGATGTCGAAGGCAGCCGTCAGCAGGCCCGGCCCGGCCGCCAGGCGGACGTCGGGAACGGGGCGGGCAGGAGCAACCGCACGCGCGGATGCCCCTTGCCGCCGGCCGCGCCGGCGCGCTCGCTCGCGCGCCGCACGCATGGCCGGAGTGCCCTCGAGCGGCTCGATCGCGCGGATGAGCAGCGCCGCCGGCCGCGAGGCGGGTTCGGTGACGACATTGAGACAGTGATACATGCCGTAGACAAGGTACACGTAGGCGACGCCCGGCCGGCCGAACATCACCCGGTTGCGCGGCGTCGGTCCCATTCGCGCGTGCGAGGCCCGATCCGCCTCGCCGATGTAGGCCTCCACCTCCACGATCCGCCCCGCTCGTCGCCCGGGGTCAGCGGCCCCTGGCGCAGCCGCCGACGAGGATTCCGGGTCGCGGACGAGACGGGCGCCGAGCAGGGCTCGCGCGGCTTCGAGCGTGGCTCCCGCCAGCAGCTCACGCGGAACGGTCCGGTTGCCCGTCGGTACAGCGCGGGCTCCGGATGCGATGGCCACAACGTCCGTTGATCGCAGTGAGAGGGCGGGCGGCGGGCGATCCCGGGTTCCGCCGGGCGTCACTTCCCGTACAGCGCCCGCACCGATGTCGGGATCAGGAAGCCCGTGATGGTGATAAACCCCGGGATCACCGTCTCGTGCAGCAGGGTGCCCGTGCCGGAGCTGTTGACCGTCTCCCAGAACGAGCGCAGGAACCCGATCTCGTCCGGGTCCTGAGGCAGGTTCGTGTACAGGAAGTACTGGTCCAGGATGATCACCACGAACATCAGCAGCAGGAAACCCTGCAGGATCCCGACCACGCCGCCGAGGATCTCATCGATGACCGGGTAGTCGGTGAACAGGGGGGCCTTGCGATAGGTGCCCTGGATGATCAGGGTGAACGCGACGACGCCGGCCACGAAGAGCGTCAGCAAGCCCAGCATCACCGAGTACTCGCGTGGGAACTGGTCCCAGTTCTGGGCGAGGAACCCGCCCAGCCACGCGTCGTTGAGCTGCGCCGCCAGGAAGAACGAGAACACGATCGAGGCAGTGCCTACGACCCGACGGACGGTGCCCTGGATGAAGCCCGCGACGAACCAGCCGAACAGGTAGAGCAGGACCACCACGTCGAACACGTTCAACGCGCTGAGGAAGTCCGAGACGTTCACCCACCCAACCTCGTGACGACTGCCCCCGATCGCCCGGCCATCGCTCGGCCCAGGCCTGCGGCGAAGGGTAGCAGCGCGCGCTCGGGCCCCGCAACGCGTTGTGACCGCGTTTGGGCGGGCTGTGGTGCACCAACGCCCCCCAGGGGACCGCTCGGGCCGCAGCGCCGGCCCGCCATGGCCCGGGGCTGCCGGGCATCAGGTGCGCAACCGCCCGCCCAGCGCGTGGATCGCGCGAACGACCGAGCCCAGGGCGTCGTCCACCTCACCCTCGGTGAGGGTGCGGTCGGAGGCCGCGAACGAGAGCCGGATCGCCAGGCTCTTCTCGTCCTCCGCCAGGGGAGCGCCGCGGTACACATCGAACAGGCGTGCGTCGCGGAGCAGCGGCCCGGCCGCCGCAGCGACCGCGTCGGTCACGGTCGCCGTCGTCGCCGATTCCGGAACGACGACCGCGAGATCACGACCCACCTCCGGGAACCGGCCGATCTCCGGGGCTCGCTCGGACTCGAGGCGACCGGCGGACAGGCCCTCGATCGCGACCTCGGCGACGACCACGCGTTCCTGCGTCCGCAGGTCCCAGACCTCCACCAGATTCGGGTGAAGCTCGCCGACCAGGGCGTCGAGCCGGTCCGGGATGGACACGCGCGCGGATCGCCCCGGGTGGAACTGCGGCTCCCCGGCCTCGGGATCGTAGCGGGGACGTCCGAGGCCGAGCCGGTGCGCGAGCAGCTCGAGCAGACCCTTGGCATCGTCGAGGTCATACGCCCGCCGCTCGCGGTTCCAGGCCGGCGGCTCCGCCGATCCGGTGAGCGCAAACGCGAGCCGCCACCATTCGCGCGGCTGGTCGCCGGTTCGCGCGTAACCCTTGCCCACCTCGAACACCGCCACATCCTCGGTCCCGTGGCGCAGGTTCACACCGACCACGTCGAGGAGGCTGCCGAGCAGGTTCCGACGGAGCAGCGAATGGTCGCGCGAGAGCGGGTTGGAGACGGCGATCGGGTCACCGCCCGCGGGCGGGTCCCCTGCGACCGAGGCCACGGGGCGGCGAAGCGCGAAGGTCTCGATGTGGCGCGGCGACACGAGCGCCGTCGTGACGACCTCCGTCAGGCCCGCGCCGGCGAGGGTCTCCCGGACGAGCTCCCGAACCTCGAGCGGCGACGGACGGTACGCCGGCATCTCCGTGTCGGGCCGCACGGAGGGGACCAGCTCGTAGCCGTGGATCCTGGCCACCTCCTCGGCCACGTCCGCCTCGATCGCGAGGTCGCGTCGCCAGGTGGGGACGACCGCGGTCACCGCGTCCCCGGCGCCGGCAGGCACGCTGAGGGCCTGCGGATCGAGCGACACGGCCACAGGATCGCCGGCGCGCGCCGGCTCCGTGTCGACGCCCACCCGGGCCAGCAACGCGCGCTGCTCATCGGCGGACAAGGCCGTTCCCAGCAGCCGGTTCACGCGACCGGGCCGGAACACGACTCGCTGTCGCTCGGGCTCGGTCGGAGCCGTGTCCACGCGGCCGGTCGCGATCTCGCCCCCTGCCCAGGCCCTGACGAGCTCGGCCGTGCGGTCCGCACCGAGCCGGGCGAGGCGCGCTTCCTGGCCCTTCTCGAACCGGTTGCTGGCCTCGGAGCGAAGACCCAGCCGCTGCGCGGTGCGGCGGATGTTGACCGGGTCGAAGATCGCCGATTCGATGGCGACCTCGGTCGTCGCGTCCGAGATCTCGGAATCCGCTCCGCCCATGACCCCGGCAAGACCGAGCGGCCCCTCCGGATCGGCGATCAGCAGGGTTTCGTCGGTCAGCTCGCGGTGGACATGGTCGAGCGTCTCGAGCCGCTCCCCGGGGACGGCGCGCCGGACGATGATCCGCGCCCGGCCGTCGGCATCGGGACGCACCCGTCCCCCGTCGAAGGTGTGGATGGGCTTGCCCAGCTCGAGCATCACGTAGTTGGACGCGTCCACGACGTTCGACACGGGCCGCTGGCCGGCAGCCAGCAGCCGCATCTGCACCCGGTCGGGCGACGGTCCGATCGCCACGCCACTCACCCACCGGCCCACGAACCGCGAGCAGAGCTCCGGATCGCGCACCTCGATCGCCAGACGGGCGGCGGTCGACGGCCCGCTCCCCTCCTCCACCTCGATCACCGGCATCCGTGCCTGCTGGCGTGTCGCTGCGGCCACCTCGCGGGCCAGCCCGGCGATCGATAGCGCGTCCCCGCGGTTGGGCTTGACGTCGACGTCGAGGACGACATCGCCGTACAGGTCGGCGAGCGGCACGCCGAGCGGCGTGTCGCCCGGCAGGATGAGAATGCCTTCGGCGTCGCCGGTCAGCTGGAGCTCGTCGCCCGAGCACAGCATCCCGTTGGAGACGACACCCATCTTCTCGGCGCGCTCGATGCGGCGGTTGCCGGGCAGCACCGCCCCTGGCAGGGCCACCGGGACTCGCTGCCCCGGGGCGATGTTGGTGGCCCCGCACACGATCGACAGCGGCGGCTGACCGTCGCCGAACGAGACCGTGGTGAGCGAGAGCCGGTCGGCGCGGGGATGCCTCTCGACCGTCAGCAGCTCGCCGGTGACGACGCTCTGCCAGTCGGCGCCCCAGCGCTCGATGCTGCTGACCTCCATGCCCAGCAGGGTCAGGCGCTCGGCCAGCTGCTCGGCCGTCAGCTCGACGTCGACGAACTCGCCCAACCAGGACAAGGGGACCCTCATCGGAAGGCCTCCAGGAAGCGCAGGTCGTCCTCCATGTACAGGCGCAGGTCCGCGACGCGGTGACGCAGGTTCGCGATCCGTTCGACGCCCATCCCGAAGGCGAACCCCTGGTACCGCTCGGGGTCGATGCCGCCGTAGAGGAGGACGACCGGGTGGACCATCCCCGCCCCGAGGATCGTCATCCAGCCCGTGCGCGAGCAGGCGGGGCATCTCGCCCCGTCGCAGATCACGCACAGGATGTCGAACGCAACCGACGGCTCGGTGAACGGGTAGTAGCCGGGGCGGAACCGGGTCGCCCGGTCGGCGCCGAACATGGCGTGGGCAAACTGGTCGAGCAGACCCTTGAGGTCGGCGAGCGAGGTTCCCTCGTCGACCATCAGCCCCTCGACCTGGAAGAACTCCGAGCCGTGGCTGGCGTCGACCGCTTCGTACCGGAAGCAGCGCCCGGGCAGCAGGGCCCGGATCGGCGGGCGCTCCTGGTGCATCACCCGGATCTGGCCGGGGCTGGTGTGCGTCCGCAGCAGCCGGTTGTCGAGGTCGAGGTAGAGCGTGTCCCACAGGTCCCGGGCCGGGTGGTCGGGCGGGATGTTGAGCATCTGGAAGTTCGTGAGATCGTCCTCGATCTCGGGGCCCTCGTAGACCACGAACCCGAACTGCGCGAACACCTCGGCGATCTCGCGCGCCGTCTCCACGATCGGGTGCAGGCTGCCGCGACGGATCGGGCGGCCCGGGGCCGTGACGTCAACGGCCTCGGCCGCGAGTCGGGCCGCCAGCTCCGCGTCACCCAGGCGCAAGCGCGCATCGCCGAGCGCGCGCTCGACCGCCCCCCGGACCTCGTTTGCGATGGCGCCCACCTTCGGGCGGTCCTCGGGAGGGAGGCCGCCGATTCCGCGGAGCACCGACGTCAGCTGGCCCTTCTTACCGAGCACTTCGATCTGGAGGACGTCCAGAGCACCCGTGTCCGGAGCGGCTTCCGCGGACGCGAACGCACGGTCCCGGAGCGCGTCGAGGTCGCGAGTGAGCTGGGCGAGATCCATCAGGCTGGCGGTCCTTGAATCATGAACCCCCGAGCGTCGACGACGTCGAGGGTTCCGAAGGGCCTTCGCAAGCCGGGGCGACGCTCATGCGAGGCACCGACTCGAAGGATTCTAGGCGCTGCGGGCGACCTCGGCGATCCGGCCGAAGGTCGTGGCGTCGCGAACCGCGATGTCCGCGAGGATCTTCCGATCGAGGCCCACCCCGGCCTTCTTGAGCCCGGCGATCAACTTGCCATAGGTGGTGCCGTTGAGCCGTGCGGCCGCGTTGATCCGGATGATCCACAGCTCCCGCATGTCGCGCTTGCGCTGCTTCCGGTCCCGCGTCGCGTACGCCAGCGCATGCAGCTGCGCTTCGCGCGCGGGCTTGATCAGCTTGCGGCGCGTGCCCTTCCGGCCCTCGGCCGACTTGAGCAGCCGCTTGTGGCGCTTGTGGGCCGTGACGCCTCGCTTGACGCGTGCCATCGATCGCTCCTAGAGATACGGAAGCAGCCGGCGGAGCTGCTCCTGGTGCTCGGGACCGACGATGACCTTGCCCGCGTAACGGCGGGTGCGGCGCGACGACTTGATCTCGAGGTGGTGGCCCCGCCACGACTTGACGCGCACGAACTTGCCGCTGCCGGTGACACCGACGCGCTTCTGGGTCCCCTTGTGGGTCTTCATCTTCGGCACGCTGGCCTCACTCTCCTGCTGGCGAAACCTCGGCGGCCTGGGCCGGTGGCGTCGGTTGCTGGCCTACCGCTGCCGTGGCGGTCATTTCGGCGGCTTCAGGCGCTTCGGCGACTTCGGGCGCTTCGGCGACTTCGGGCGCTTCGGCGACTTGCTCAACCCTGGTACCCGGGATGCGGTGCTCGTGGACCCGCGGCTTGTGCACCGAGGCGAGCGTCATGAACATCGACTTGCCCTCGAGCACCGGTGTGCGGTCCACGATACCGTGATCCTTCACGGCATCGCCGAACCTCGCGAGGAGGCTTCTTCCGAGCTCCGGGTGCGTGAGCTCCCGGCCTCGGAACCGCACGGTCACCTTGATCCGATCGCCATCCTCGAGGAACTCGATCGCCCGGTGGACCTTGGTCTCGAAGTCGCCCGTGCCGATCTTCGGCGAGAGGCGAACCTCCTTGAACTCGACCGCCCGCTGCTTCCGCTTCGCCTCTTTCTCGCGCTTCGTCAGCTCGTACTTGTACTGACCGAAATCGAGAAAGCGGACGACCGGAGGAGCCGCAGTGGGCGCCACCTCCACGAGGTCGAGCCCCCGGTCCTGCGCCATCGTCATGGCCTGCGGCGTCGGCATGACGCCGAGCTGCGAGCCATCCTCGTCGACGACCCGGACCTGAGGGACTCGGATCATCTGATTGACACGCAGGTCTCGGCTGATGACGTGGTCCCTTTGTTCGAACGGTATTGGGTGTGCGGCGCGTGCGGGAAGGCACCCGGCGCGGTCGCCGCGGGAGGATAGCACACGCGTTCTCGGGGTCGCAATGAACCCCGCTTGGGCGCCCGGTCGCGGTCGGCCTCCGCTGGAAGCGATCAGTCGGGCTGCCGCTCCCGGGCCAGTCGACCCAGGCGCGAGGCAAGATCTTCCCAGCGCACGCCGTGCTCCTGGGAGCCGTCACGACGCCGCACCGAGACGGTCCGGGCGTCGACCTCGCGGTCTCCCAGGATCAGCATGTACGGGACCTTCTGCTCCTGCGCGAGCCGGATCTTGTTCTGCATCCGGTTGTCGGACTCGTCGACCTCGACGAACCGCAGCCCGCCCTCACGCAGGACGTCGGCCAGCTCGCGCGCGGCACCCACGTGTCGGTCGGCGATCGGGATCACGACCGCCTGGACCGGCGCGCACCACAGCGGGAACGCACCCGCGAAGTGCTCGGTGAGCACGCCGATGAACCGCTCCAGCGAGCCGTAGACCGCGCGATGGATGGCGACCGGCCGCTGCTGCGTACCCGCCTCGTCGATGTAGGTCAGGTCGAAACGCTCGGGCAGCATCACCCGATCCACCTGGATCGTCGCCGTCTGCCACTCGCGGCCCAGCGCGTCGGTGATCTGGATGTCGATCTTGGGCGCATAGAACGCGCCGTCCTTCGGCTTCACCCGGTACGTGAGCCCCGACCGCTCGAGCTCGGCGCGCATGATCGCCTCGGTCTCATCCCATGTCTCGACGTCGCCCAGCGCCTTGTCCGGCCGCGTGCCGAAGGTGAGCGTGGGCTCGAGGCCGAACCACGAGTATGCCTCGCGGATCTCGCCCATCAGTCCCTCGATCTCGGCTGCGATCTGATCCGGACGAACGAAGATGTGCGCGTCGTCGGTCACGAAATGCCGCACCCGCGTCAGACCTGACATCACCCCCGACAGCTCGTGGCGATGGAGCACGCCGTACTCGGCGAGACGGAGCGGAAGGTCCCGGTACGAGCGGAGCCGGCTGCGGTAGATGAACGACGACTCCGGGCAGTTCATGGGCTTGAGGCTGTAGACCTGCTCGTCGGCCTCCACCAGGAACATGTTGTCGCGGTAGAGGTCCCAGTGCCCCGATTGCTCCCACAGCTTCTGGTGCACCAGCGGCGGCGTGTAGACCTCGTCGTAGCCGCGCCGCTCCTGGAGCTCGGTCATCGCGCCGCGCAGCGTCTGATACAGGCGCCAACCCTTCGGGTGCCAGAACGCGGCACCGGGTGACACGTCGTGGAACGAGAACAGGTCCAGCTGCACGCCCAGCTTGCGATGGTCGCGCTTCTTCGCCTCCTCGCGCTGCCACAGGTAGTGGTCGAGCTCCTCCTGCGTTTCCCAGACCGTGCCGTAGATCCGCTGCAGCGACTCGCGCGACTGATCGCCGCGCCAGTAGGCACCCGAGACCGCCAGCAGCTTGAATGGCCCGATCCCGCCCGTGGACTCGACGTGCGGGCCACGGCACAGGTCGTGGAACGGGCCGTGCTCGTAGAAGCTGACCGGCGGCATCGGCTCGCCCGACTCGGCGGCCCTGCGCGCGAGGTCATCCAGGATCTCGACCTTGAACGGCTGGCCCTCGCGGCCCTCGATCTCGCGGCCCTTGTCGAACGGGACCTCCTTGCGAACGAAAGGGTGATCGGCCGCGATGCTCTCCCGCATCCGCCCCTCGATGGCCTCGAGATCGTCCGGGGTCAACGGCCGCGGCAGGTCGAAGTCGTAGTAGAAGCCGTTCTCGATGGCCGGCCCGATCCCGAGGTGGGCGCCCGGGAACAGATCGAGCACCGCCTCGGCCATGACGTGCGCGGCGCTGTGACGCATGGCATCGATGGGAGCATGCGCCCCTGCGTCGAGCAGCTCGTCGGCCGAGCCCCGCTCGGGTGCCTCGAGGGCCAAGTCCTCATCGTCCCCCGACTGCGCGTCCTGAACCCGTCCCTGATCGTCCGTCATGTCGTCCACTCCCGAGAATCACAGAACCTCTCGTCCCGACAGGACGAGAGGTTCGACCTCCCGCGGTTCCACCCGCCTTCACGGCGCGCCTCCCGTAGGCGGCGGGTGCCGTGCGCTCGTGCCGCGCTAACGGGCGGATCCCGGGCCGGTTCGCCGGCCGCTCACGGGCGGTGCCGTCACCGTTCCGGCCGGTCGGGGCTTCCAGCCGATGGCCCCGGCTCTCTGGCGGCATCCCGGCGGGGCGTGTCCCGCTCGACGCGTTGCTTCGATATGCCTGCCGTCGGCACGTGGCCGACCGGCAATGGTGGGCGATACTGGACTCGAACCAGTGACCTCATGCATGTCAAGCATGCGCTCTAACCAGCTGAGCTAATCGCCCTTCGGGTTGACTTCCCCGAGAGCGCATGCCTCGGGGTTCTCATGCTGACGGACTGGCGACCAGCTCGCCCAGCGCGGCAAAAGGTAGCACAGCCGAAACCCGGTGGAGACAGCCGGGAGGGACCGCACGCTTGGCGGCTCTCGCGACGCAGCAACCCTGCGCCGCTGAACGACACCCGGGTCCGCCGCGCCGAGCTGCCCCGTTCGACATCGGCGGCGTGAGCCTCGACCAAGGCTCGTGACGGTGATCCCGCGACCCACTCCGTCGCGCGTGTGAGAGCTCTGCCTTCCGCGGCCGGACGCGCCATCGACAAGGCGGATGCGCTGTCAGATCTCAGCGCTCCGCCACTCGTACCATGCCTTCTCGCCTTCCTTCCCAATGACCGGTGCCCCGGCGCACTCCTACTCTCGTCCTATGCCTTCCGACGCCCATCAGGCGAGCGGACCTGTTCGAGGTCGCGGAGACCGATCGGTCCGGCCCGTCCTGTTGATTCTGGTGTACGCCTTGCTGCTGGTCATCGTCGGGGTGACGGCGAGCGGGCAAGCGGCGCTCGTGTCGGCCGACTCGCAGGCGACGATCCTCAACTCCGCAGTCAACGCGGACGCCGCTCTGGTCCGGAGCTACGTGAGCCTCGCCGGGCTCGCGCCTGCCGATCTGTCACCCGAGCGCCAGGACTTGGCTCGTGCGGCCGTCCTCAACAAGGGCCTAGCGGTCATGGTCGACAAGGGGCAGATCCTTGGCGCGGCACTCCTCGCGCCCAATGGAGTCATCCTCGCAAGCTCGGATGCCTCCTCGGTCGGCCGGCGGGTCCCAGGCACGGACGGGCTCACGAAGACCATCGAGACCCAGGAAGTCGACGCCTCGATCGTTCCGGAGGACGCTGCCGGTGCGCCCGCGCCGCTCGGCTCCACCTCAATCCTCCGCGAGTACCTGCCGATCATCCTCGATGGTCAGGTCCTGGCCGTTGCGGTGATCTGGCGCGACGCCCTCCCGATCCTCGCCCAGCTGGACGCGGGCCGGCTGCACGTGACCCTGATCACGCTCTCAGCGGCCCTTGCATGCGCCATCCTCCTGTACTTCATCTTCCGGTCGGCTCAGCAGCGCCTGAGTCGCCAGACCGTTCAGCTGCTCGAAGCCGCCCGGCGCGACCCGCTGACGGGAAGCCTGAACCACGGGGCGATCGTCGAGAAGCTCGCAATGACCATCGCGAAGACCGGCAAGAGCGGGGGGGTGGGCATCGCCCTGCTCGACATCGACAACTTCGGCCTGCTCAACGACAGCTATGGCCACCCAGCAGGCGATTGGGCTTTGACTGAGGTTTCGCGCCTGCTCAGGACGCTCCTCCCGTCAGACATGACGTGCGGCCGGTATGGCCCGGACGAGGTCCTGGTCGTGGCAGCCGGCGACAACGTCACCGCTCTTGAGCCGCTGTGCGAGAAGCTGCGATCGTCCCTCAGCGATCTCGCGCTCACGTTCGGCGCCTCGGAGCGTCTGCCCGTCACGCTCAGCGCCGGGATCTCGTTCTACCCCACCAACGGCGAGTCGGTCACGACCCTCCTCTCCGTCGTCGCCATGACGCTGGACGAGGCGAAGGCCAGTGGCGGGGACGCCATCCGCGTCGCCGACGCCCGATCCCCCGCCCCGAGCTATGCCAAGACGTTCGACGTCCTCCAGGGGCTGATCATCGCGGTCGACACCAAGGATCGATACACGCGCCGCCATTCCGAGGATGTGGCGCGCTACGCCGACTTCCTCGCCGATCTCCTCGGGCTCGATCGCGAGCTTCGGCATGCGCTCCATTCAGCTGGACTCCTCCATGACGTGGGCAAGATCGGAGTTCCCGACGTGATCCTGCGCAAGCCCGCGAAGCTGACGGACGAGGAGTACGGCATCGTGCAGCAGCACGTCGCGCTGGGCGACTTGATCGTCCGCGATCTGCCCAACATCGACCTCATCCGTGCGGGCGTACGCCACCACCACGAACGGTGGGATGGCCGCGGCTACCTCGACCGGCTCGCCGGCGAGGAGATCCCGTTCATCGCGCGGATCCTCGCCATCGGCGATGCCTTCTCCGCCATGACCACCACGCGGCCATACCGGAAGGCGCTCTCGGTCGACGAGGCGCTCACCAGATTGGAAGATGCGGCCGGTACGCAGCTCGACGAGAACCTGACCACGGTCTTCGTCAACGGAATACGAACGGCGGCCGACCCACCCCTGCCCGGCATGCATGCCGAGGAAAGGATCTGGACACCAGATCGACGCGTGGCGTGATGCCTTCGCGGCACCCGCAATCGCGCGAACGAACGTCCCGTGTCGCAGCGCTCGTCGTGGCCGCCGTCACCCTCGGCGCGATGTCGCTGCTCGCCGCGCCCAGCGCGCAGAGCGCGGTCGGCCCATGGACAGTCACCGCTTCCCCGTCCACGCTCGTGATCGGGGTGCCCACGGACGTCACCCTGACCGTCTCGACGGACCCGGTGACGACCGCCGGTGATGTCGTGGTGACAATCCCGGCAGGCTTCGTCGTGACCGACGCCCGGGTCGACGTTGCTCCCGGACCATGGACGGTGCTCCCGATCCAGCCGGGGCCGCCGGCGATCGTCGAGTTCCAGGCCAACAACGATGGCGGTGCCGTGGTCAGCGGCCAGCCGGGCGAGTTCACGATCACGGTGACAGTGACCGACGCCGCGGCGGGGGCGTGGGACGTCGTCACCTACCAGCACAAGAAGACCAGTAGCCCGTCGAACGGGCCCGCGACGCCACCGCTGGGCGGGTTCGACATTGTCGCGCCCACGCCGACACCCACGCCGACACCCACGCCATCGCCATCGCCCACGCCATCGCCCACGCCATCGCCCACGCCCACGCCCACGCCGACACCCACGCCGACACCCACGCCGACACCCACGCCATCGCCATCGCCCACGCCGACGCCGGCACCCACGCCATCGCCATCGCCCACGCCATCGCCCACGCCATCGCCCACGCCATCGCCCACGCCCACGCCCACGCCGACACCCACGCCGACACCCACGCCGACACCCACGCCATCGCCATCGCCCACGCCGACGCCGGCACCCACGCCATCGCCATCGCCCACGCCGACACCCACGCCATCGCCCACGCCGACACCCACACCCACGCCCACGCCGACGCCCACGCCGACACCCACGCCGACACCCACGCCATCGCCATCGCCCACGCCCACGCCCACGCCGACACCCACGCCATCGCCATCGCCGACACCGACGCCATCGCCCACGCCATCGCCGACGCCGACCCCCGCGCCGACCCCCGCGCGGACGCCCACGCCTACACCGGTTCCCACGCCTACACCGGTACCGGTGCCGACTCTCACGCCCACCCCTGCTTCTACGCCGGTACCCACACCTGTGCCGCTACCGACCCCCACGCCCACCCCGTTGCCAACACCGACACCGGTTCCGACGCCCACGCCCACACCCACGCCGGGACCACCTGTGATCGGGGGAGCCACCGGCCCCGGTGGAGGCGCTGGCATCGTCGTGCCCGAACTTTCGACGAACGGCACCGTGGCGGTCTCGGGCCTTGGAGCGCTCTCCTGGTTCGGCCTGTTCTCCTGGATCATTCCCGGCTTCTTCCTCGGCCTTCCGGGGCTCCTGATCGTGGGTACCGTGGCTGCGCAGCTGTTCGGTGGCGGCATCTTCGTCCCGATCACCCGTCGGGTGCTGGGAGGGTTCGGAATAGCCCGGCGTCGGCGACCGGCCGAAGGCGGGACGGGATGATTGGCTGGGTGCGCCTCGCCGGTCTCGTGAGCGCGACGCTGATCGTGGCCGCCGCGTCCATCGCGATGGCGATGCAGGTGCCGGACCTGCTGGCGCCGCTGTCGATGACATTCCTGGCAGCTGCGGGCCTGGGAGCCCTCGGGCTCTGGACCATCGCCGCCATCCAGATCGATCGGGTAACCGAGACCCTGGAAACGGGGCTCGACGCAGGCGCGGCCGGCGCCATGGCCCCCCTCGGCCCGCGGACCATCCGGCGCCTGATCAGCGCCGCGAACGACGTCATCAAGGAGATCGAGGGCGCTCGGACCGCGGCGGCCACGGATCGCCTGACGCAGACGGCGAACAGGACCGCCCTGCTCTCCCAGCTGCTGCTCGAGGTCGAGCGCGCAAAGCGGTACCGTCGCCCACTGGCCGTTGCGTTCATCGACATCGACCACTTCAAGGCCGTCAATGACACCCATGGGCATGACGGGGGCGATGTCGTCCTGCGCGGTGTCGCCGACGTCATCCGCAGCAACATCCGGGCCAGCGACACGTTCGGCAGGTGGGGTGGTGAGGAGTTCCTCCTGCTCCTGCCGGAGTTGAGCGCCGAAGATGCAGCCGAGGCCGCGGACAAGCTCCGCCAGGTCGTGATGCGCATGCCATTTGCACTCGACAGCCGCACCTCGTGCAGGATCACCGTGTCGATCGGCGTGGCCGGCGGAGTCACGAGTGAGCTGACGGCCGACACCCTCATCCGGGACGCGGACGCCGCGATGTACTCGGCCAAGATGCTCGGTCGCGACCAGGTGTTCGTGTTTCAGGTTCCGAACGACGACCGACGCGTGGTTCGCGCTCCAATCAGCTCCGAGGTCAGGGATCTTGGTCGTGAGCTCGGGCGGGCCGCCGGACTGCTCGCCGAGGAACGGCTCGCCGAGACGATTCGGTCGCTTGGGGGGCGGGCCGAACCTGGTGGGTACGCACTCCCGGCAGCCGTTGCGATGGCCCACCAACTGGGTCTGCCACAGGCCGACGTCGATCGCGTTCGTGTTGCGGCCATGTTCCACGACGCCGGGATGTCGGCGGTGCCGGCGGAGGTTCTCTCGAGCCCGCGTGCGCTCCGCCAGGACGAGTGGCAGCTCGTGACCCAGCATCCCCGCGTCGGGCAGCTGATGCTCGAGGAGGCGAGCCGCTTGCGGGATGCTGCAGAGATCGTCCTCCACCATCACGAACGCTTCGCCGGTCACGGCTACCCGCATGGGCTCCGCGGCTCCGGCATCCCGATCGGAGCCCGCATCCTGGCCGTGGCCGACGCCTACGCAGCAATGCGCGAGCCGCGTCCGCATCGCGCAGCCCTGACGCACGGGCAGGCCCTGGATGAGATCCGTCGTCACGCGGGCACCCAGTTCGACCCGGAGATCGCGTCGGTCTTCGTCCGCCTCTATGCGCAACGAGCGCCCGGCGGTGACGAGGCGACGACCCGCGTCATCTCGAAGGGCCCGACGGGCGGTCAATCGCCTCGTGAGGCCGCGAGTCCGCGCAAGGCAGCAGGCTAGTTTCACCGGCATCCCGGGACGACCCCCTGCTGGCGCGGTCGCGAGACTCTCGGCATGCGGCTACAGCGACAAGGTATCGGCGATCCGCCACCTGCCCATGCCGCGAACACCTGGTCAGATGGGCCTAGAGGCGGTAGGTCAGTCCCGATCAGACGTCAGCGTTCCGGTCAAGCCACTGTCCGACCTGAAGCTGCCGGGCGCCACCGTGGGCCATGGCGGCCACGTTGGCAGCCGCCGTCTATGCGGCCGTCCTTCGGCTCTTGGGGCGGCCGGACTGTTTGCCGCTCTTGCGCGGCGTGGACTCGCCGCGACCCTCCGCCGCCTCCGCCTCGGCCTTGCGCTTGCGCCCGGACCCCTTCGCCGAACGCGCGCCCTGCTTCGCCGCCAACGGAGCCTTGTCGGAGGGGGGGCTCGCGGGGTCGCCGGAGACCGGGTTGCGGCCAACCTGCGCGGGGGTCGGCTCCGCCTGTTTGGCCGCGGCGGTGTTCCTGGCTCGAGACCCCTGCGCCCGCGCAGCCGGTCCGGCCGTAGCGACCGCATCAACGGGAGGCGGGGGCTCCTTGGACGACTTTGCCGGCGCGGGCGGCCGGGGCGCCGGGGTTGAAGCTCGTGCGGGAGCTGCCGCTGCCCGCCCGCGCGACGAGCCTGACCCCGTGTCGCGACCCGGACGCGGCGTCCCCGCGGAGCGCGGCGCGCGCCTGGACGGCGGAGCTGCGGGGACGGCTGCACCGCTCGTAACCTGGTCGTCCCCGGCCGGGGCTGCGGCCCCAGGGTTCGAGGCGGCGGGCTCCGTGGCGGTGGGCTCCGTCCTGGGGGGCGAACTGACAGACGCTGGGCTGGGGGCGGGGCTGGCGGACCTGGGCTTCGCCGCTCGGCGCGCCGTCCCGGTGGTCGTGGCGGGGCTGGTCGTGGCGGGGGTGGGCGGGGCGCCCGGATCAGGCACTGCAGCGGGGCTGGGCGGGGCCGCCGGATCAGGCAACCCAGCCGGGTTGGGCGGGGCGCCCGGGCCGTGTCGCACCTCGGGATCAGACTCGCCCATCCGATGGGCCATGCGGGTGGGCGACAGATCGACCCGCTGAGCGTCCTTCCGCGTCGGCGGTGCAACGGCCGACATCGCCACCACATATCGCGCACATTCCCTGTGCGCCGCCGTCAGGCAGCGTGTCTGCTGTTGCGCGGCGGTGATGACCTGGCTTGGACCGATGCCCGGACGGCCGGTGATCAGGCGGCGCAGGAACCCGAGTAGGGACAGATCGCCGGTCGGAACGGCGTGGCACAGGTTCCGAGGGTCGGCGAAGTCGTACCAGGTCGAAGGATCCTCCTCGATCCCGAGAAACGGGCAGATCGGCAGGCCGGCACGCGGCGACCCGACACCCGCCCCATGAGCGGCGAGCATCGGACCGCCTGCGGGCAGAGGTGCGGCGACCGTTGAGGGTTGCGCGGGAGTCCCGGTTGGCTCGCTCACGGCGCCGTGCGGAACGTCGGGGACTCGCCCCGGCAGATCGGGCACCCGTGGCGACCTGCCCGCCGGTGTTTGATCAACGGGCGCGCTCCCGCCGCGCGTTACACGGCCAAGGACGGCGGGCTCGATCAGCTGTCCGTCGGGTGATGTCGCCGCGGTTGGCGCCGGAACGTCTGCGCCTGGCACCGCGTCGCCCTCGGCGCCGGCCCCGAGGGCCGGACGGCTGAGCGTAGCCGGCACCAGCTCGAACAGCCCCGGATCCTGCCGCGCGCTCTCGTCGACCATGACCGGCAGCATGCCGGGAGCTGGCACCGTGCCGGGAGATGGTGACAGGCTGGGATCACGCATGGCTGCATCCCGGGCGGTGCGGCACCCGTAGCATCGGCCGGCGTCGCGTCGGTTCAACGACTTGCACACGCCACAGACCCAGAAGCCGTGCTGGGCGACCAGCGCCTGAACCTCACCGGTGTCAGGCGACGGACCGGCCGCATCGACCTGCGTGCCGGATGTCACCCCTCGGTGGAAGGTCTCGCGGCGCCCGCGTACCAGTTGAAGCAGCAGCCAGATCGCCGTCGGCCCCCAGAGGAGCGCGACGATCGTTGCCAATGCCAGCTCGGGACTCATTTCGATCCGGAGGCCTCCCGCGACAGGATAGCCCACCGTCCGCCGTCGGCTCCCGCCGGGACGCGGTCGATGGTGCGTCGCTGCGCCGCCTGCCGTGTGGTCTCGTTGAGTCCGCCCGGTCGCCGCTCCCCCGCTCGCCCGCGCCGCTCGCGCTGGCCCGTCGAGCGTGCCACCATGCCGCCATGTCCGACCTCGAGCTCCTGGATTGCGGCGACGGCCGTCGGCTGGAGCGGTTCGGCGAGATCGTGGTCGACCGACCGGCCCCGGGAGCGGCCGCTCCCCGTCGTGACCCCATGGCCTGGGATCAGCCGCATCTCGAGTTCCGGCGCAGCACCTGGCTGCGGGGGGCGGCGCGCGATCCATGGCAGATCCAGGCTGCCGGGCTGACGTTCGAGTGCCGCCCGGCGACGGGCGGCCAGGTCGGCCTGTTCCCCGAGCATGCGTCCCTCTGGCCGTGGCTCGCGGACGCCTGTGAGACGGCCGTCGAGTGGCTCGGCCGGCCCCCCGATGTGCTCTCGCTGTTCGCCTACACGGGCGGAGCGTCGCTGGCCTGCGCGCGTGGCGGGGCACGGGTCGCCCACGTCGATGCCTCGCGGACGGCACTCGCCTGGGCTCGGCGCAACGCGGATCTCTCGGCGCTGGCAGACCGGCCGATCCGCTGGCTTCCGGACGACGTTCGGGGGTTCGTCCGTCGAGAGCGACGCCGGGGTCGGCGCTACGACGGCGTGGTCCTCGATCCGCCCTCGTACGGCCACGGGACGGGGACCTGGCGCATCGACGACGACCTGCCGCCCCTGCTCGACGACCTGGCCGCGCTCGTCGGGCCGTCGCCGGTCTTCGTGCTGCTCACGGCCCACACGCCCGGCTACGACGGGGACCGGCTGGCCGGCCTCGTGCGCGAGCATTTCAACGTCCCGGCGAGTGGCCGGCCGTTGACGCTGGTGGCCCGATCGGGCGCGCGCCTCGATCTCGGGGCTTTCGGGCGCTCCGTTCCGCGCTGACCCACGACCCCCTGACCTGCGACGATTGCGTGATGGCGATCCCGCTCCTGACCAGCACCCGCAACCCTCGCGTTCGAGCCGCCGCCGAGCTGCGGGGTCGCCGGCGTCGTGACGAGACGCGCCTGACATTGGTCGACGGCGTGCGCGAGCTGGCGCGGGCGCTCGATGGCGGCGCGCAGGTGACCGATCTGTTTGCCGTCGCCGATGCGGGTCCCCTGGCGCGCGAGGTCATCCGCCGCGCGGCGGCGGCAGGGGCCACCATCGTCACCGCCGAGCCACGCGTGATCGAGCACCTCGCCTATGGAGAGCGATCAGAGGGCCTGGTGGCAGTCGTGCGCGTGCCCACCATCGCCCTTCGGGACATCCCGCTCCCGGCCGATCCGCTCCTGGTCGTGGTCGAAGGCGTGGAGAAGCCCGGCAACCTCGGCGCCGTGCTGCGCAGCGCCGATGCTGCGGCGGCATCGGCGGTGGTGGCTGCTGATGCCGGCACGGACCTGTTCAATCCCAACGCGATCCGCGCGTCGCTCGGCACGGTGTTCGCGCTGCCGGTCGCAGCGGCCACCTCGGAGGTCGTTCGAGCCTGGCTGCGGGATGCTGGCGTGGGGATCGTGGCCGCACGGGTCGACGGCGACGTCCACTATGCCGATGCCGATCTCCGCGGCCCCACCGCGATCGTCCTGGGTAGCGAGGCCCGGGGCCTGACGCCCACCTGGTCCGGCGTCGACGTGCGCAGCGTGCGGATCCCGATGCTGGGCGTCGCCGACAGCCTCAACGTATCGATCACGGCCGCCGTGCTGCTGTTCGAGGCTCGCCGCCAGCGGACGATGGAAGCCGATGGCCCTGAGGCACGGCCGGTGCAACCAGATCCCGCCTCTTGACCGTGCGAGGACGATGACCGACATGCAGACCTTCGACTTCGTGGTGATCGGGGCCGGTCCGGCCGGCGAGGCAACCGCACACAAGGCGCGGGCGCTGGGCGCCAGCGTCGCCATCATCGACCGCCGATGGTTCGGCGGCTCGTGTCCGCACATCGGCTGCGTGCCCTCGAAGGCGCTCCTCCACGCTGCCGAGCGTCACGCGAGCGGCGCCGATTACCCCTGGTCGCGCGCCTCGGCCCGGCGCGACTACATGGTCAACCGCGCCCCCGATGCTGCCGACCCGGACGACACGTCCCACGTGAAGGCGCTCGAGTCCGACGGTGCCATCGTCTACCGGGGCGAGGGCCGGATCGTCGGCCGGGGACGGGTCGCGGTGACGCACGACGGCGTGACCCATGAGATCGCCGGGCACAACGTGGTCGTCGCCGTCGGATCGTCATCGAAGGTCCCGCCGATCGATGGCCTGGTTGAAGCCCATCCCTGGTCCAACCGCGAGGCGACCCTGGCCCGCGAGCTGCCGCGGAGCCTGCTGGTGCTGGGGGGCGGACCCACCGGGTGTGAGCTGGCCCAGGTCTACGCACGGTTCGGCGTGCCGACGACGATCATCCAGTCGGGCCCGCGACTGGTGCCGACCGACCACCCGCGGAACTCGGAGGTGATCCGGTTCGCGCTGGAGCGTGACGGAGTCACGGTTCGGACCGGGGTGCGGGCGATCAGCGCCCACGCCGGGGCCGGGTCGGACGGAGCCCACGTGATCGACCTCAACGACGGCTCCACCGCCGAGGGGCACGCGATCCTGCTCGCAGTCGGTCGCGAGTTCCCGCTGGCCGATCTCGGCCTCGAGCACTACGGTGTCTCGGTGACCGGCCCGGACGCCTACCCGCGGGACGGGCGGCTGCGTCTCGCCGCCGGCCTGTGGGCGGCCGGCGATCCGGCAGGCCCCGAGCTCCATACCCACCAGGGCCACTACCAGGGCGAGCTGGTGGTCAGGATGGCACTGGGCGAACCGATCGAGCCCGACTACCGCGCGCTGCCGCGCGCCACCTACATGGATCCCGAGGCGGCCTCGGTGGGCCTGACGCTCGACCAGGCCACCGGCGCGGGCCTCGACGCGTTCGAATGCACGGCCGACTTCACGCGGTCGGCGAAGGGATACTCGGTCGAGGCGGAGACGGGCCACGTCACGATCACGGTGGACCGCGGCACCCGCGAGCTCGTCGGCGCCGCGATGGCCTGCCCCGACGCGTCGGCGGCGATCCATGAGTGCGTCCTGGCCATCAGGGGACGGGTGAAGGTCGACGTGCTGGCCGAGACGATCCACGCATTTCCCTCGACCTCGCGGATCTTCAATGGGCTGTTCGGGGAGGCGCGGGCCCTGCTCGATGCCGGCTCTTCCGGAGGCGCTGCCCGGCTCGATGCCGGCTGACACCGGCGGGAATGCTGGTAGGTCGTGCTCGTTGCGCCACTCGCGTCGCAAGATGCGACGCCGGCCAGGTCGCCGCGGCACATTGATCCGGCTACCGACACCCCCTAGCCTAACCAGACCACCCGCCGCTTGCCTGCCGCTTTCGCCTCGTACATCGCGATATCGACCTCCCCGATCAGCGCATCGACTACCCCTGCACAGCACAGAAACCACACCGATCGAGAGCGAGCGTGACAGCCTCGCCGGCGAGCTCTATCGGCCTCCGCGCATCCCCTCCATCACTCGCCTCCGAGCTCCGACAGCACCCACTCACGGAGGCGAGCGACAGTGTCCTCCGGGCGGGCGCGCCCCCCCCCTCCCCCTCCAGCCGTCGCACCCCTGGCCGAGCCGGTCGCGAAACAGGCCCGCGTTCACCCCGGGTTGGCGGTAGGGCACGAGCTGTGGTGATCATGACGAACCGTCATGACGCGGCGGACGCGGCCCGACATACTCCGGCGAGCGCCACGCGGAGGCGGGAGTCCGACGTGTGGCGTAGCGGCGCTCCGCGGCACTCGCACCGGGAGGACGCCACGAGATCGACCGAGCACGACGGGGCGACGGGCGCTTCGTCCTCGCTTTCGTCGACGTCGACGACCTGAAAAGCGTCAACGACAGAGACGGGCACGCGGCCCCCTCTCCCCCGCTCGGGCGACCACGTGCTGCAGGACCTCGTCTCCGCCGTGCGATCGAACCTTCGCTCGTGCGATCCGATCGTCCGCCGCCGGTGCGGTGACGAGCGTGTGAGGATTGCGGATCGTCGTCTCGGCAGGTCGGATGACGCCGGGCGAGCGGTTGACCTCGCGGCTTGATGCCTTGAGGCGCTCGCTCGAGCGGTACATCAGGAAAGTCACGTCTCCGAAGACGATCGCAGAGACGCTTATCGCAGAGCTCGATTACCGCGCGGCGTCTTCTCTTCTTCGGGGTGGACCTCGCCGAGCGCAAATCTGGCACATTGCGATCGCGATGATCCGCCACCGCCGGCCCTCGATCCGGCACACCGCGGGCGTCGGGATCAGCGTCGAGGTCGCCTCGCCGATGGCAAGGAATGGCTCGAGGATGTCCATGCCCACCGCGGCCAGGTGATCCCGGACACCGTCATGGTCGATCGGGATCACGTGCTGTGCTGGTCTCCTCCGGGACCTCTGCGGAATCGACGAGACGCTCGAGCAGCTCACCGGCAGGGCCGACACCATGCTGCTCGAGGCCAAGCGAAGCCGCGGCGCTTAGCGGGGACGACGTCCTGGAGGCGTCCGGCACGCTAGCAGGTTCGAGCCCCGATGATCCGGTTGACCGCCCGTGCGCCAATCGGGACCATCGGCCCCTCGACGATCAGCCGGGCAACGGCTTCGCCGCGCTCGTACCGAGCTGGGTCCTCCCCGGGACCGTATCTGACCTTTTCCCTCGTCATTTCGCACCGCTCTGTATCGATCGATGTCCCGGACAGCCAGCTCGCCTCGCTCAGGCAGCCGGCCAGGCCTTGGCCAGCCATTTTTTTTT
The DNA here is from genome assembly GCA_963713095.1 of uncultured Chloroflexia bacterium. Taxonomy (GTDB): domain Bacteria; phylum Chloroflexota; class Limnocylindria; order Limnocylindrales; family CSP1-4; genus CAIXZV01. The sequence continues at coordinate 464,130 of CAVQKK010000001.1, read as the reverse complement.
CTTTTTTTCTCTTTTTTTTTTCTTTTTTTTCTTTCAGTCAAGCCGTGTCGTTTTCTTACTTACATACTCCTTCTAGCAACTGCAGTCTTGTGAGTTCGTCGCAACGCTTCTCCTCGCCGCACCTCTCCTTCTCCTCTTTTTCTCTCTCTTCCCATGGACGGACAGGGACCTCAGCATCCCACATCTACTCTTATCTTTTTCTTCCTTTCTCTTTTTCTTTCTTTTTTTTCACCGTCCCAGGAGCAACTCCCCCTTCTTCTCCTCTATCTTCCTCTTCTTTTTTACCAAGTCAACCTTACTCTTATCCAGCACTTTTTCTTCGCTCGCAGCCGCTACCAGCCCGGCCTAGGCCTAGACTATCCTCGCCGCCCGGCCCCGACATCGAGTGATCGATATTCCTCTCACGCTCGCCTCCTCTTCTCCATCTACCCTACCTCTCTATTTTTTTTTTTTTCCATTCCCTCGCGGCCCATGGCGCCACATCAAGAGTGATTGGCCGGCGGCTCAGCTGCCGGCGACGACCTCGCCATCCATCAGCACCAGCCTCGGGCGCGCGTGCCACAACGCCCCGCCCGGCTCGACCGGCTCGGCGACCGCGGTGGCCCCCAGCACGACGAGGTCGGCGCGAGATCCTGGTGTCAGCCGGCCTCGGTCGCGCTCGCCGGCCGTGATCGCCGGACCGACGCACGCGGCCCGGATCGCGCGCCACAGCGACACCGCCTGGGTCCGTCCGAGCGGCTCCGTGCCGGCCGGCCACGAGGGCGCCTGGCGGGTGACCGCGCAGGCCACGCCCGGCCAGGGGTCGATCGGCTCGACCGGCGCATCGGTACCGGTCGCGAGCACGGCGCCCGCCCTCGCCAGGGCGGCCAGCGGGAAGGCTCGCGCATCGGCCCGCCTGCCCCACAGCCGCCGCGCCTTCTGGGCGTCCGATCGGATCTGGACCGGCTGCATCGAAGCCGCGACGCCGAGCTCGGCGAAGCGCGGGATGTCGAGCTCGTCGACCAGCTGTGCGTGCTCGACGCGCGGCATCAGGGCCGTCCGGCGCGCGGTCGGCGCCAGCGCATCCAGCGCCGCCCGGACGGCAGCGTCGCCGATCGCATGGATCTGGGTCGCGATCCCGACCCGGGCCGCCCGGTCGGCCTGGTCGGCCAATGCCTCGGGCGATAGCAGCCAGATGCCGCGGTCGCCGGTGCCGCTCCCCTCCGCTGGGACACCGTCGTTCCGGCTGCTCTCGATCGCCGCCAGCAGCGCGGCCGTTCGTGATCCGAGCGATCCATCGGCGAAGGTCTTGAGCCAGCCGAGCCTGAGCCGGTCCAGCGGGTCCGGGCCCAGCGGCTCACCGCTGCGCAGCCCGTGCCCGGCCGCCCTCTCGAGCTGCTCTGGACGCAGGCACACGTGGACGCGAACCCCGAGCCGGCCGGCCGCCGCCAGGTCGCGGTAGGCCGCGATCGGTCCCCCGAGCCCCTCCTGGATGGAGAGCCCGCCCGGATCGTGGACGGCGACCACGCCGAGCGCCACCAGCTCGGCCGTCAGGGGCCCGAGCGCCGCAGTGATGGCCTCCACGGTTGGCGCCGGGACGAGGTCGGCCACCAGGCGCGCAGCGTTCTCGTGGAGCACGCCGGTCGGTGTGCCGTCGTCGCCGCGCCGGATCACCCCGCCGGCCGGATCACGCCGACGGGCGTCGATGCCTGCGGCCTCGAGCGAGGCGCGGCTGGCGAGCAGCGCGTGGTGATCGTGCGCCCAGAGGGCCACCAGCCGGCCAGGTGCGGCGCGCTCCACATCGTCGGCCGTGGGCCAGCGACCGAGCTCATCGACATCCCAGCCGCCACCCTCGATCCAGCTTGCGGGGCCGTCCGCAGCGCGCGCCCCGGACCGAATCCTTCGCGTGAGCTCCTCGATGTCGGACGTGCCCTCGAGGGCCACCCGGGATCGCGCCAGGGCGGCCTCGACCAGGTGGAGGTGCGCGTCGGTAAGCCCCGGCAGCGCCACCTCTTCGGGCCCCAGATCGAGGCGCCGGGTGTGCGCGTCGGTAAGCCGCTCCAGGTCGGCCCGGCGTCCGGCGGCGACCACGCGGCCGCCGGCGATCGCGATCGCCTCGACCCAGCCGGGTCCCCTATCGCCCGCGAGGCTGGCGATCCTGCCGGCGACGAGGAGGTCGGCCGTCGCCGAACGACGAGACGGATGGTCGCGCCCGGGCTCGGTCACGTTCGAGCTTCCGTCATGCGCGGCTTCGGTCAGGCCGTGGGTCAGTCTGCGTGCCCGGGCTGCGTGCCCTCGGACGGCGCAGGGGCCGGTTCGTCCGGCGCCTGGCCGGGATGCCAGCCACCGGCCTCGAGCTCCGATGCGGTCACGACCGCGACCATGTCCAGCCCGGCGGGCTGGACATGGACCGTCGGGCCGGCGTGCATCTCGGCCGCCTTGATCGGGCCCCGAGTGAAGATCGACAGCAGCCCCGCGGCCATGATGAGCAGCGCCACCACGAACAGCACGGTCGTCGTCCCGACCAGGTCCGACACGGGTCCGACGATGATGATCGGCGCGAAGCTCGACACCGACACCAGCATGTTCAGGACACCGAACACCCGGCCCCGGACGTCCTCGGGCAGATCCTCCTGGAGCTGCGTCTGGGACGGGATCGCGACGAACCCGTAGGCCATGCCCGCGAGCAGCGCGACGAACACGACGATCCCGAGCAGCGACGTGAAGTCGGCGAGCGACACCAGGCCGGTCGCGGTCTCGGCGCGCTGGAGAAGCCGGGCGATGGGGCCCGCCGCGGCCAGGATCGCGAGCAGCAGCCCCAGTGCCACCAGCCCGCCCTCGATGATCCGGCGCCTGGGCAGCAGGTGGCCGAACGAGTTGAGCATGAGGATCCCGGTCACGATCCCGAACCCGAGCGGCAGGACCACGACCACGAAGTCCTTCGGCTCGAGCCCCAGCGAGTCCGTCGCGAAGTCGGGCCCCAGGACCCCGAGCACGCCGACCAGCGAAGCGGCGATCCCGAGATACAGCAGCGACCAGCTGATCATCCGGTGGTCCCGGATGAACTCGATCCCCTCGCGCAGCTGGCCGATCGTCGAACCCATCGCGCGCTCGGCATCGGCAGCCATGCTCCGGGCCGGCTCCCCGTCCCGTGCCACCGAGGGCGGCGCAGACGGCAGCGTCCAGCAGAAGCCGGCGGCGATCAGGTAGCAGGTCGCGACCAGCAGGATCAGGGCCGGCGCCCCGAACAGGGTGACCACGATCGGCCCGAGCAGCGCGAACCCCAGCGCAAACGCCCCGTTGAGGGTGAGCGTGAACACCCCGTTTGCGGCCATCAGCTGCCGGCGCGGGACGAGGTGCGGGATCATCGCGAGCTCGGCCGGTGCGAAGAACACCGTGATCGTCGACACGACGATGTTGAGCACCAGGATCGCAGGCACGAACCCGCCGGACAGGAAGATCAGCACGAACACGCCGACCCGCAGCAGGTTGGTCACGACGAGGATCGTCCGCCGGTCGGCCCGATCGACGTACACGCCGGCGACCGCCGAGAACAGCACGGCCGGTCCGAGGAAGGTCAGGATCAGGAGGCTGACCGCCGTGTTGGACGAGGTCGCCTCGAGGATGATCACGGTCAGCCCGTAGATCACCATGTTGCCGCCGATCTGGGTGAACGCCTGGCTGAGCCAGAGCAGCAGGAACGGGCGGTTACGGAAGACGTCGAGGGTGCCGGCGCTCTCGCTCTCGGCGGCGATCAGGTCGCCTTCGTCGATCCGCGATGCGCGCGAGCCGCGGGTGCTCACGATGGGCGCGGCGTAACGGCGGCGCTGATCGCGGCATCCCCGCGTCGCACGAATTCGACGATGCGGCGCTCGAGCGCCGCGCGCTCGAGCAGGACGTGGCGGTTGCAGGTCACGCAACGGAGCCCGATATCGGCCCCGAGGCGGTCGAGCAGCCAGGTGTCGCCCCCACACGGATGGCGTCGTCGCAGCCGGACGACATCGCCGAGGAGCAGCTCGAGCACTCGCTGGCCTGGCATCCAGCGAGCGTAGCAGAGGCGTCGCGCGGTCCAACCGAACCGGCGGGACCTCGTCGCCCGCCCGCAGCGGCCCGCGGTCAGAGCTTGGGGTGACCCAGCACCGGCACGAGCGAGCGGTCCGTGGCTGGGGCCGACACCTCATCCTCGGCCGTCACGGCGATCGTCACGTCGGGGAACCGTGCGGCGAGCTGGGCGATCGGCCCACCGGCCCGGGTCAGCGATCCGGCCAGCGTCTGCGGCTGCCCGATCGCAACCAGGTTCACCGGGCCGTCGAGCGGCCGGCCGCCCACGATCACATCCCCGGCCAGGCCGGTGGCCACGACGCCCGCCACCACCCGCGTGTCGCCGATGGCGATCGCCTCGGCTCCCGCGTTCCGCAGCTCGTTGAGCAGCAGCTCGATCGCATCACCCGGCACCGGGCCGACGATGGTGACCTGCACCCCGGATCCGACCACCGCCATCGCCCCCGACCAACCCTCGATCCGGTTGAGGTCGGCTCGCACCTGGACCGCCGAGGTGTCGCCCCGCTGCACGGCCTGCTGGACCGTCTCGCGCTGGATCTCAAGCGTCCTGATCTCGTCACGGAGCTCGTTGTTGCGAGTGGTCACGTTGGCGACCAGCTCCGTCAGATCCTGGACGGACAGGGCGGCCAGGCCCTGGTCGGTTGACTGCGACCGCGCCTGAACGACGACCAGGAACCCCAGCAGGAACAGCACCGCGCCCATCACCAGGCGGCCCGACGCGTTGCGCATCAGGGACCTGTCCTCGGCTCGGGCGTCGGGCTCGGAGTGGCGGTGGTCGTTGGCGTAGCCGTCGGCGCGACGTGCCCGTACCGGAGCGAGACCGATCCCGCGTAGGCGGGCAGATCCACCTCGTCGAGGGTCGCGTAGTCGACGCCGATCCCGAACGTCTCGGCGCGGGTGCGGATGAAGTCCACGAACCCGACCGCGCTGGTCAGCCGGTCGAACATCTCCGGCGGCCCGATCGCGCTCACCTGGTAGGGCGGAGCAAGGTAGGCTGAGTTGACGAGCACCGACCCGCCGATGTCCACGATCGCGGTGGCCACCGTCACCCGCTCGCCGTTCACCGCCACCCCCTCCGCGCCGGCGAGCCACAGCTCCTCGACGACCGTGCGGACGTCGGCGCCCGACACCAGGTAGTCACGCTCGTCCCCATCCTGGGGGACCGGCAGTCCCGAGTCCGAGAGGCGGATCACGAGCCCGGGACCCGCCAGCGCCACCAGGCCGGCGGAGACCTGCGCCAGCTGGAGCCGGTCGTTGAGCGCCTTGGTCACGGCCGTGCCGCCCTGGCCTGCCGCCTCCAGGTCCTTGATGCTGGCCCGCAGGTCGAGCACCTGCTGCTTGAGGCTCTCCTGCTGCGCCTGCAGATCGAGCGCGGTCTCCACCAGCGGCGTCCGCTCCTGGGTGGTGATCCGGATCCGCGGACCCTCCGAGGCCAGCTGGGCAGCGATCAGGAACCCCAGCACCAGCAGCGCGCCGCCCAGCGTGACCTGCCAGCTCGGGATGGCCCGGATCCGGGCGAGCACGAGGCTCATGGGCCCTGGGCGCGGCGTCGCGAGCGGAGGGCGAGGCCGCCCGCCGCACCCAGCGCGACGATCAGGATCAGCAGCCCCAGCACAAGGAGGCTCGAGTCGCCCCCACCGCCAGCGGACGCCGGTCCGCTTACCGGACTACCGGTCTGGCCGGGAGCGCCGTTCACGACGGGCGTTGCCGGCGCGCCGGGACCGGCGACCGAGCTGCCCGGCACTGACTCGGGAGTGCTGGCCGCCGCCGACGGCAGCGGGCCCGACCAGCCGTCGGGCACAGGCCCCGGCGGCGCCGGCACGGGACCGTACCTGTGGGGCGGCTGCGCGCCGAGCCCGGTCAGCCAGCCGGTCTGGAAGGCGGCGAGGTTCTCGCCCAGCGCGCGCGTGAACGCCTCGTCGTCGGTCAAACCGTCCTTGTACGCGGTCACCAGCTTGACCAGGGCGCCCTGGTCGAAGGTCCGGACGAGGTAGTCGATCGCCGACACCGACTCCGCGTAGGCCAGATACGTCCGGTCCACCTCGGTCGGGAACTGGCCGGTGAGGGCATCGAGAGGCATCAGGTCGCCACGCGAGACCGCGCCGGATACGAGGCTCCGGTCGCTCTGCGTGTACCCCTCGCTCAGGTAGACCGCCAACCCCTCGTTGAACCAGCGGGGCGGGAACCGGTACGGATTGTTCACCGCCGTGTCGAACACCAGGTGGACGAGCTCGTGCGGGATCACCACGCCAACCCACGGGTCGTTGATCTCGGACGGCGTGATCAGCGCGAACAGGGTGCGGATGTCGGCGTGGGCCTGGCCGCCCACGTTCTCGCGAGTTCCTGGCCCGAGCGCATCCCGGAACGACGCGTCGTCGGCGTAGATGAAGAAATCGACCGGTTGTGTCTCGCTGACCCCGAGCAGGTCCGCGGTCTTGCGGATGGCGTCCTCGCCGATGTTGAGGGCCTTCGTCGCGAACGACTGGCTGCCCTGATACCAGTGGACGGTCACGATGTCGCCCTTCACCGTCCGCCAGTCCTGCGTCGTGTCCTGGTAGTTGACGGCGATCGTCCGGCTGACGATCGGATCGCTGGTCGCCAATTCGTACGCTGCCCAGGTCGCCTGGAAGCGGGTGTTTGGCACCAGGTGCCCGCTGCCGGTCAGGTCGAGGGTGTAGCGCAAGGTCCGGGACCCGGATCCGATCGGATCCGGCACGCTCACCACGTAGGGACCGATCGTGTCGGGGAACCGAAGCCAGAGCTCGACGCGCGCGAGGGCATCCGAGGTCACCGGCACCGCGAAGTCGATCGACTGGTCGTAGCTGGCATGCGCGGTGGGCGTGCCGAACGAGGTCGTTGCGGCGCGCGCCGGGGACGCGGCCGGTATGGCGGCCAGCGTCGCCACCACGACCACGAGCAGCGCGGAGCGCACGATGTCCGCGGCCCGCTGGGCGACCGTCGGTGCTCCCGCCCTGGCGCTCACTGCCCGCTGCCCCACGCAAGCCCCGCGAGGCGGAGGATCCCGAGGCCGTTCTGGCTGGCGCCCAGCAGCCCGTCCCGCACCAGCGAGAACGACGTGCCGTAGCTGACCGGAACGACCGGCGCCTGGTCGCGGACGATGGCCTCCGCGCGTGCATATCCCGCCGTGGCATCCGCGGCGCTGGCGGCCGACGTCGCGTCCGCGATCGCGGCGTCGAACGCAGACGATGTCCAGCGGCCCTGGTTGGCGGTCGATCCGGACCCCAGCAGCACGCCCAGGAAATCGTTCGGACCCGGGAAATCCGCGATCCACGAGAGGCTCCACAGCTGCGGCGGATCGCTGGCCAGACGCGCCTGATAGGCGTCGAAGTCCATGGTCGCGTACGAGATGGTCACACCCAGGTTGTCCTCGAGCATGGCCACGATCCCCTGGTCGTAGCCACCACCGCTGGCGATGAACGAGATCGGTCCGAGCGATGCCCCGGTCGCGTAGCCCGCGGCGGCCAGCAGCTCCTTCGCGCCCGCCGGATCGTACGGCGGCAGGTAGTCACCCTCGGGCGCGCCGGGCATGCCGGCCGGCACGAGGCCCGTCGCCGGCACCGACGAGCCCGGCTCGTCGAGCTGGGCCAGGCGACGCCAGTCGACGGCCCTGGCGAACGCCTGGCGGACCCGGACGTCGTCGAACGGGGGTCGGGTGGTGTCGAACCCGTAGTAGGTGACCGACAGCGAGGGATCGCTGCGCAGCGACGGCCCCAGCGCGCGATCGTAGGCGATCCATCCGGCATCGATGAAGCCGATGGGGGCGACGTCCACGTCGCCCGCGACGAATGCATCGACCGGGCTCTGGCCCTGGAGGGTCGTGAGCATCCGCACGGTTCCGATCGCAGGCGGGCCTGCCCAGTAATGCGGGTTGGCCTTGAGCACGAACGTGTCGCCGTCGTTGCTCGAGAGCAGGTATCCCCCGCTGCCCACCGTGTGGCCCGGATCCAGGCTGATCTCCGCGTCGCCGACGCTCGGCGGCACGATCGCGAACGGTGCGCTGGAGACGATCGCGGGCAGGTCGCCTCCGCCGCGCTCGAGATCCACCACGACGCGCTGGGCGCCGTCCGCCCGGACGCCAAGGGTGGTGACGTCCCTCGACGCGCCGGAGAGGAGGTCGCGCGCACCCACGACGTCGGCGATCAGGGAGGCAAGCGGCGACGGGTTGCCGGGTGTGAACAGGCGCCGCCAGCTGTGGACCACGTCGGCTGCCGTCAGCGGCGTCCCGTCGCTGAACATCAGGCCGTCGCGCAGCGTGAACACGACGCGCGTGCCACCGTTCTCGATGCTCCACGACTGCGCCAGAGCCGGACGGATCGCGAGCGACGGATCGACCGCGGTCAGCGACTCGTACAGCTGGCTCACATAGGACGCGCTGCCCAGATCGCCGTGATGGGCAGGATCGATCGAGGTGGGCGCACCGGCCAGGACGGTCACCGTGCCCGGGTCCGACGCGGCACCCACGGCGAGCCTGGGTGGCTCGGCCGGCGATCCGGTCCAGGCCGGCAGGAGCTGGATCAGCATCGCCAGGACGACGAGCCCGGCGATCACGCCGATCACCAGCTGCCGGCGCCGGGACGGCGCCGGCGGAGCGGACCAGCCGGCAGGTTGCGACCAGCCCGAATCGGGGTCCTGCCAGCCGGCGAGCGGAGGCGGCGGAGGCAAAGGCAGCGGGGCCGCAGGCGGTTCGGTCGAGCGAATCGGGGAACCGGGCGAGCGCATCGGTGCCGCCGCGGTCGGATCGGTCAGGTCAGCCTCCACCACGTTGCTTCGGGCAGCGATGGGTCCGGCTGCAGCCGGTCGATGACCCGTTCGACCGGGACGGGGATGCGGGGACGCGCCGTCCACGCGTAGCGATCACCGGAGAACCCGGCGAGGAGTGCAACAATGCAGACCCAGCGACGCACGCGGCGAGTATACGAGCGGTAGCCGGAATGGTCGGCGGACAGGAAACGAGGCCTCGCCGTGCCACACCGCCGGGGGAACGATGCTGTCCGTGAGGCCTCTGACTTGAGAACGACGACCCGGGGATTCCGTTATGGCCCTTCCCTCGACGGGCATCATCCGCGGTTCCGGGCCAGCGCGCTTCTGCTCGGGAGCCCGTCTGCGGGAGCTACGTCCGGGCGCCAACCAGCAGGTCCCGTCTCGTCGCGAACCGCTTGAGCACGCGATAGAGGCCGCGTCTGGCAAGCCGCTCGAGGTCCCCGTCCGGCACAGTCGTCGATCCGCGGTGCTCGTGCCGGGCCGCCGGGACACCCGTCACCCTGAGCGCCCGGCGCGGAACGCCTGCGCCGGCGGCTTCCTGCTCGCGCAGCACGAGGCTCCACCAGATGTCGAGGTTCCGGTACCAAACGAAGTGCTCGTCGAGGGGACCTCGCTCGATGTAGTCGGACCGGCGAAACGCCATCGCAACGCCTTCGATCGCGACCACATCGGCGATGTCGCCTTCGGCCTGCGCGAACCGGCGAAGATCGGGGGACATCAGGCCGAACGGCCCGGTCACGGCGACTGTCGGATCGCCGAGCGCACGCACCAGGGCGCCCACGAGGTCGCCACCGGGCTCGATGCTGGTGTCCATGAGCACCACCACGTCAGCCGCCGCGCGCCGGATCCCGGCATTGAGGGCGGCCGCGTGACCCAGCCGCGTGCTCGTCCAGACGACGTCGGTCAAGATCCCGGGCGCCCCCGGGTCCACCTGGTCCAGCTCGTCGAGCCGCGAGGCCTGGGCATCGGACGGAGCATTTGCGACCACCACCAGCTGCGTGCCGTCGGGTGCGTGATCCACCAGCGAGCGAAGCGTCCGGGCCAGATCGTCCGGCCAGTCCGTGGCCAGCAGCACGACGCTTGCAACGCCGACCGGCGCGTCCTCCAGGCGCGACGGCACCGATCGGCTGGACCCGTACCGGATGATCGAGCCCTCGGTCACCGTGGGCGCGGCCGATCGTTCCAGCGTGTACAGCGTGCCGGCGTCGACGACGGCCCAGCCTGCGGCCTCGATCTGCCCTCGAAGCGCGTCGGCCGCCGCCCAGTCGCGCGCGCGCCTGGCCGCAGCCCGCCGATCGGCGAGCTCGACCACGTCAGCCGGGATCTCCTCGGATGCCATGGCTGCCGAGGATACCGGCCGCGCTCCACACCGGCCTCGTCCCCCCCGACTACGTCGCCGGGACGACCGCAGCTCCGGCGGCGAGCACCGCGAGGGTCAGGATCCAGGTGTGGGCGAGGCCGCTCCACAGCACCGAGCCGGTCCGCCAGTCGAGCCAGCCGTAGAGCAGCCCGCCGCCCAGCGTGCTCAGCGTCTCGAGCTCCGGCTTGCCCAGGTGGATGAATGCGAACGGCAGCGTGGCGATCACCACGGCGATCGGCCCGACCACGCGCAGCAGGGCGAACAGCAGCAAGCCCCGGAAGAAGAACTCGGCCGGGATCACCTCCAGCGCCGTCGTGATGACGACCTCGGGGGCAGGCGCGGCCTGCGGCGCGTAGTAGGCGGCGAAGTCCGGCAACCGGGCCAGCACCAGGACAACGGGCGTCACGACCAGTGCGCCCCCCAGCCCGATGGACAGGCCGGCCAGCGGATCGCCCAGCCGGATGCCGTACCGCGCGGGCCCGTCTCGCATCAGCAGCACGACCGCCGCCAGCGGCACCAGGCCCTCCAGCAGGAGACGTCCCAGCGCCTGGAGGCGCTTCTGGTCCACCGCAGAGGGGCCGAACGGACCAAGGGCGGCATCCACGAGACCGTTGACGCGTCCGTGGTAGTCGAGGAGCAGGATCAAGGCCACCGTGACGGTCGCCACCGTCGCCCTCACGGGCAAGGCCAGTCCCAGCACGCTGACCGTGCGGCGGTCACCGGCATCGGCCGGGTACGGCGGAGCGACCGTCAGCCAGTCCCACGCTCGCCGGAGGCCCGTCGCGAGCCGATCCGCCGGCCTGCGAACCTCGACGACCACCGCCAGCTCCCGGTCTTCGGGCCCTTCCATCTCGAGCAGAGGGTACCCGGACGGCCCGGTTCCTGGTCACTCGTTGTCCTACCAACGGCACCCTTCAACGGGGCCGGATGGACGTCAGCGGTACCCTTGTGCGCGGCGCAACGTAAAGTCCATCAGACATTGACCCTGCAGCTGAGGGCCGCCGGCGGTGGAGCCGGACGGAAGGGTCGGAGGCAAAGACAAGATGCAGATTACCGGCAAGGTTCATAAGGTAGGGGTCGCGGTCTTCCGGATCGCGGTCGGCATCATCTTTCTCTGGGCCGGCTTGGGCAAGCTGCTCGGCCCGACACCATTCGACGCGAAGGGCTTCCTGACCCACGCGACGCTCGGTACGCTCGGCTGGCCATTCGTGACCGGAACCCCCGCCGACGGCACCGTGTTCAACCCCACCCATGACTTCTGGGTCAGCCTGGCCGGGAACGCCGGCCTGATGTCGATCGTGAACTTCCTCGTCGTCGCGGGCGAGATCGGGATCGGCATCGCGCTGGTCCTGGGCCTGCTCACCCGCTTCGCCGGCGTGATGGGCACGCTCATGATGATCCTGTTCTTCTTCGCCGCCTGGAACTTCTCCGACGGCGTCGTCAACCAGCACCTCACCTACGCGCTCGTGTGCGCCACCCTCACCGGCCTCGGCGCCGGTCGCTACTACGGGTTCGACGGCGTGCTCGCTGAGCGGGTCGCTCCAGCCGTCCGCAGGTTCCTGATGTCGGGCGAGCCGGTCGCGGCCACCGCCTGACGAGTTGCCGCCCGGCGACGGCCGGGCACCTCGCCTCTTCGAGCCGGCGGGCGTTCCCCCCGCCGGCTCGTTGCATCCCGGATGCCAGGCCGCGGACCCTGGCCCGCGATCGATTCGGGCCGATCGACGCCCCGTTTCTCGACGATGTCGGGATGAGCGCCTGACCTCGACGTCCCCCACCCGCCCCGTCCGCCCGGCGACGGCTCGCCACCGGTGGCTGCCACGTCACGACCGCGCACCGGCTGCCGTCCGTGCACGCCTGTCGCGCCTTGGGGCAACATGTCCTCAGCCGCAGCGCCAGCGCGGCTCGATGTCATCCGGGGTGCGTCGATGGTCATTCAGGTGCTCGTCGCCTACGCCACCAAGTACGGCTCGACCCGCGAGATCGCCGAGCTCATCGGTGAGCGGCTCCGGGCCGCGGGCCTGGAGGTCAACGTGGCCGCAGCCAGGACGGTCTCGGACCTTTCGCCCTACCAGGCGGTGGTGCTCGGCAGCGCGCTCTATGCGGCCCATTGGCAGCGCGAGGCAAACCGATTCGTGGTGCGCCATACGTTCGCGCTGCAGGTGCGTCCCGTGTGGCTGTTCAGCAGCGGCCCGCTCGACCGGTCCGCCGACGCCGGCACGCTCCCGCCCGCGCCCTCGGTGGCGATCACGACCGATCCGATCGGCGCCCTGGATCACCGCACCTTCGGCGGCCGTCTGCTGGCGGACACGCCGGGCGTGGAGCCCCAGGTCCTCGCGACCCATCCGACCGGCGACTTCCGCGACTGGGATGCGATCAGAAGCTGGGCCGACGACATCGCCCGCGCCATCCCGGACCGGGTCCAGGGCCACGACTGACGGCGACCTCGCCGCCTTGCCTCCGAGGTCCTCTATGCCCCGACCTGGATCACGCCGTTCCACAGCTGGTAATGCGAGTAGTAGGTCTCGTGGTGGATGACCCGGCCATGGCTGTCCTTGACCACGCGTGACACCGCGACGTCCATGCCGTTGGCGGGGTACTCGGTCTGGCTGCGCACGCCGTGGGCGAGGGTGTTGACGTAGACCGTCCGCGTGATCGCCTGGCGGACGTTCGTCACCGCCGGCTTGCCGATGCTGACGGTCCGACCGTCGGGAATGCCCCAGATCTCGTAGCGGACCCATCCCCGGCCGCTCTGCGTATAGCGGTAGGTGCGGATCACGATCGGATGCTTCATGTCGTTGGTGAACGTCATCGTCCGCGTGCCGCGCGCTGACTTGGACACGGTCGCGTCCAGGCCCAGCGGGTAGCGGTAGATGTAGTACTGGTGGTTGACGCGTGAGCCCATCCTGAGCCCGGCACGCAGCGCCGCGTTGAACAGGGTGGTCGAGCTGGAGCACATGCCCCCACCGAGCGCGCCCGTCGGATCGGTGTGGTCGCCGGCGATGTAACCGCCCGGGCCGAACCCCCGGGCCGTCGTCACCGGCCCGACCGCGCTCCACCATTCGAACGTCTGGCCGGGCATGAGCACCGTGCCGTCGATGATCTTCGCCGGTAGCCAGATGTTGGCCCCGTAGTAGTTGTGATCGCTGATCGGGAACCATGTCTTCCACGAGCCGAGGCGCTGCATCAGCGGCGCCTTCTGGGTTGCCTCTGCGGTGGTCACCTTGGGCATGACCTTGGCCACCGCCACCGCGACCGGGACGGCCCCGGCGCCGCCCGCGCGATCCAGGAGCGCCTGCGCGATGGCTGCAGCCGTAGCCTGGCGGTCGAGCTTGCGACCGTTGTGCGCCGCGGCCACGCCAACGATCCGGCCTGATCGGGTCTTGAGGTAGGCGGCCGACACGGCGTCCTTGCGCACCCCCTTGGCCACCTTGCTGAGCGCCGCTGCGATCGCCGGCTGGTCGACCGCCGGTGCGACGGATCCGTCGGCCCCGTTCTGGAATCCGATCCAGGTGCGTACGGTCGCGTCCTTGATCTTCCACTGCTGGTCCTGGAACGCCACCGTCACGGCGCCCAGCATCCGCTCGGCCGCCACCTTCGCAGCGAACACGTCGGCATTCGACCGGCGGGGCGGCAGGACCGACCGAGCCACGTCGACCACGACCTCGTCGGGCGCGTCGACGCGATCGACGGCCGCCAGAGCCTCGGTCGCCGCGCCATCCGCGTCGTAGGTCCGGCCGTTGCGGGCCTCGAGGGTGTAGATGGTCCCCGCGTGGTCGCCGATCTGCGCGTCGACCGGCTCCTGACGCAGGGGCAGCAGCGCGGCCCTCACGTCGGCGCCCAGGGCGTCCTGATCGACCAGCACGCGGGGTCCGAGATCGTCGCCCTGCAGGGCAAGCCGGACCTCGCCGGCGGCGCGTTCCAGCGTCGTCCCGCCGCGCCCTTCGCGCATGGCCTCGTCCGTCATGCTCTCCACGTCCGGGCGGCGCGAGAACGCCCGGTACGGCACCGTGACGTCGCCCGCATCAGTGTGGAGCACGACGTGACCCTCGCCATACCCGGCAAAGGCCGACCCGAGCGCGGCCAGGGCCTGATCGCGGCTGAGCCCGGAGAGGTCGACGCCGCCGACGTGGACGCCCGGCAGGATCCGGCCCTGGTACCCGGCATCCCAGGCCAGCAACGCCGCGCTGGCCAGCCCGAGGCACGCTACCAACCCCAGCACGAAGCCGATCGCCAGGCGCGCCCACGTCCGAGGACGAGACCGGGCCTGAGGCACGTCCGGCGTGTCGAGCGACGGAGAGAGGACCTCGTCGATGGCGGCCATGGCGCCACGCATGATGCCTGATCAGAAGGCGATTTGGCACCCACCATTTTGGCCCCTCCTGAACCACCCAAGGTCGTAGCGTCGGACCGGGACGACCCAGCGCGAGCGGGCCGGCGCGGCCTCCGGCCGCCCATCGCCGGCCCATGCGCGACCTCGACGGCATCATCGGCCGGAGCGGGCACGTCGGGAACCATGCCGACGCCCTCCCGATTGGTGCCCGAGACCGGGTTGATCCCCCGCCTCAAGGCGCTGGGCGACCCGCTTTCGGCCCGGGCGTGCTACCATCTTGGGCGGTTGCCCAAGATTGTCCATCGCGATCTTCACGGTGAGCCGTCCCCCGCCATCAGCACGAACCGAGGCACAGCGTGAGCGAGACCACTGTCAACACCGACCATCAGCCAGGTCCGCCGAAGGGAATCATCGGCTGGCTCCTCACCCTCCCGATCTACCTCTACCGCGCGCACCTCGGATTTCTGTTCGGGCATCGCTTCCTCGTCCTCGTTCACGAAGGGCGTCGCACTGGTCTCCGGCGCGAGACGCCGCTTGAGGTTGTTCGTTACAACCGGGCGACCCGTGAAGCCGTCGTGGCCGCGGGGTGGGGCCGCAGGACCCAGTGGCTGCACAACGTCGAAGCCGGGCTGGCCAAAGAGGTGCGGATCGGTCGCGAACGCTTCGTGCCGGCGTACCGCCTGCTCGACACCGATGAGGCCGCTGCCGTGTTCGAGCGGTACGAGAACCGCAGCGGCCTCCCGAAGTCCCTCGTCCGTCGCGTCCTGAGCAGCCTCCTCGGATGGCGCTACGACGGCACGCCTGCCGCCCGGCGCCGGGCCGTCGAGCAGCTGGCGCTCCTTGGCCTTCGACCTGCGACCGATCCTATGTAGCGACCGCGGGGCGGGCGGCTGCCCGCGCCGGCCCAGCTTGCTCCGGGGTTCAGCGTTGCGGCAGGTGATCCTGCTCCGCCGGGCGGGATGACGGGTGCGGCATCAGCGGTGCCCGTTGCCGCTGGTGCATCCTGGCAACGTTTTTCTACCCTGAACCGCACCGGACGTCACCGCTCCGCAGCGGCACGAGGCTACGATCACCCCATTCCCGCATCAGTCGGGATGCACGGATTCCCCAGTGGAGGAGGTTGCATGAGCGGTCTTGCGTGGCTGAAGCGCTCCCGAAGGGCGACGATCGTCGCCTTGGCGGTCGCCCTGTCGATCGTGACCGGGGGGGCGGCGCTCGCGGCGTCGTCGGGGCTGACGTTCGTCCCCCACAAGGCGGATCAGATCACCAACCTCGGCGTCCTCGAGACGCAGATCAAGAACTACTACGGCACGCCGACGGCCGCGACCGGCCCGACGAACTGCGACGAGAACCTCGTGTCACCCGCCAACAGCAACTACTCGCGTGAGGCGAGGGCCGTCGCCGCCGCCGGAGAACGATGGCTGAAGTCGCAACTCAACTGGTGGGCCAGGTCCTACAACCACAAGTCCTACCACCACAAGACGTCGGCGATGCCGGCGATCGTGCTCGACGTTGACGACACGACGGTCACCACATGGAACTACGAGCTGTGCAGCAACTGGGACTACAACCCAACCGCGAATGCCGTCTTCGTCGGCCTGACCGGGGATCCGGCCGTGTTCACCGGCAACCTCTTCCCGGCCACGCCGGGCATGGTCAGCATGGTCACCTGGGCGGCCAACCACGGCTATGCGGTGTTCTTCATCACGGGGCGCGGGTCGGCCCAGTACCAGGCGACGCTCGCCAACCTCGTGAGTGATACCTACGCCGGGTATGCGGATCTCCCGGCGCCGGACGTCGATGCCGGCTACCCGGCGCCGACCACGATCGACCGCACAGGCACGGGCGACATCGGTCCCGGGCTGTTCACCAAGCCTGACGTCGCCGACTACCCGCTGTACCTGCAGACGGCCTGCGCATCGGACCCGGGCGGCAAATGCACGACCATCCACTACAAGTCCGCCACCCGCGCCTACATCGAATCGCAGGGGTACGACATCGTCGCCAGCTTCGGCGATCAGTACAGCGATCTCAAGGGCGGCTACGCGGACAAGACGTTCAAGATGCCGAACCCGAACTACTATCTTCCCTGATCGCCACAGCCTGATCGGGGCCGCCGGCCGCAATCGGCCGGCGGCCTCCTGCTGTCCGGCCCCTGGGACCGCGATCCGCCGGGGCGACCCGGCGCCTTCGGGATTCCGAGCGACCGCTCAGACCCCGGCGAGCGCCTCGCGCAGGGCGCCGTAGCCAGCCAGGCAGAGATCGCCGGGGTCGGGCGCGCGCAGCTGCACGCACACGTGGTCGGCGCCCGCGCCCAGGTGCTCGCGGACGCGCGCCGCGATCGTCGCCGCATCCCCGCGCACGACGATGGCATCCAGCAGCCGGTCGCTGCCTCCGTTCGCGATGTCGTCCTCGCTCCAGCCCAGCCGCCGCAGGTTGTTGGCGTAGTTCTCCGACGCGAGGTAGCGGGCGGCGTACGCCCGGGCAGTAGCGCGGGATCGCTCGTCGTCCGTGTCGAGGACCGCGGCCTGCTCCACGAGGAGCAGCGGGTCGGGTCCCATGCGCTGGCGGGCGAACGCCGTATGGTCGACGGGCACGAAATAGGGATGAGCACCCATCGTCCGCGCCGCCGCCAGCTCGAGCATCCGTGGGCCCAGGGCGGCGAGCACGACCGGTACTGGATCGACCGGCTCTGGCGCCGAGTAGCTCGCGGCCTCCATGGCGTCGAGGTACGCCGTCATGCGTTCGAAAGGCCGCCCGTAGGTCCCTCCGCGGCTTGCCACGGCGGGGGCATGGCTGACGCCGATGCCCAGGAGGAACCGTCCGGGGTAGGCCTCGGCCAGCGTTCGGGCGCCATTCGCCATGGCCATCGGGTCGCGGGCGTGGAGGTTCGCGATCCCGGTTGCGATGACGATCCGCGATCCGCCGCCGAGGAGGATCGCGGCATGTGCGAACGATTCCTTGCTGCCGACGCTCTCCGGGAACCATGCCGCCCCGTAGCCCTGTGCCTCGTACGCGCCGATGGCATCGCGCTCGACCGTCGCCGGATGGGTCTGCAGGGCGAAGCTCCAGATGCCGACGCGTCCGAGCCGAGCGCGGATCTTGGCACGTCGATCGATCACCGCTCGCCGCTCCCAGGGGCTACTGCGCAGCCTTCGCCTTCTTGTCCGGCTGCGCCTTCTTGTCCAGCTGCGCCTGCTTGTCGATCTGGGCCTGCTGGTCCTTCCGAGCCTTCTTCTCCTTCTGAGCCTTCTTGTTCTTCTTCCTGGCCACCACGCTCTCCTCGATACGGCTGGGTTCAGAAGCCGTGGAGAGGCCCAGCGCCGTGGAACACGACGAGGATCTCCCGACGGCCGTGGGGACCGACCTGTTGATCGGCGATCAGCGCATGACCCGACACCGTGCGCCCGTCGGCGATGTGGCCGGACAGCTCTCCGTCCTCGACCTCCGGACACACGCGGGTCACCACCCGTGCGAGCCACTGGCGCCGGCCGTCGGGGTCGTCCCAGCAGTCCATCGTGGCGCCGGGCAGCGAAACACCGGCGAAGGTCACGTCATGGAGGGCGAAGCGATGATGTCTCAGGGCCACGCTCGAACGGTACCACCCCATGGTCCAGCGAACGCGTTGCCTGCACGAGCCCAGCCGACAGCGGCAAGGGGCCCGCGCGGCCGGTCCAGCACGAGGCCTAGGACGCTTCCGACGATGAAGGTGTGCGCGGCGAGCTGGACAGCCACGTTCTGTCCGTCGGGGAACCAGGTCCAGCCGAAGAAGCCGGCCAGCACGAAGAAGTTCGCGATCCAGAGGCCAAACCCGGCCAGGCTGGCAACAGCGATCGTGGATGCAACTGCAGGATCGCCACGAGCCCGCCGGGGGTCGCTAGCAGAGAGCACGAACCCGCCGGTCGCGATGACCGGGACCAGGAGCAACCGGAAGACGACCACCATGATGATCAGCGACAGCCCCACGACCAGCACGAGATAGAGCGGGAGACGCGCCCACCCTCCGGCTGCGGATCAGGTCCTGTTCCGCCGGATGCCCCAGGGCGGAGCGGACCCGTCAGCCCTCGGGCTCGGACGGCACCTCGGGGCTCGCGGCGGACGCAGGCTCCGGCTCGCCCTCCGGGGCGGCCGCCGGCAGGAGCGGCAGGCCGTCCTCGCGGTTGGTGCCCATCAGACCCACGCGATGGTAGGCGACCAGCTTCTCCCGCGTGTCCGCGATGTCGAGGTTGCGCATTGTCAGCTGGCCCACCCGGTCCTGCGGCGTGAAGAACACCTCGTCGCCCTTCTCCATCGTGAGGCGCTCGGGGTGGTAGGTGAGGTTGGGGCCCGTCGTATCGAGGATCGAGTAGTCGCTGCCACGTCGCAGCTCGATCGTCACCTCACCGGTGATCGCGCGCGCGACCCACCGCTGAGCGGTCTCGCGGAGCATCAGCGCCTGCGGATCGAACCACCGGCCCTGGTACAGCAGGCGGCCCAGCCGGCGCCCGTTGCTTCGATACTGGTCGATCGTGTCCTCGTTGTGGATGCCCGTCACGAGGCGCTCGTAGCCGATGTGCAGCAGGGCCATGCCCGGGGCCTCGTAGATGCCCCGGCTCTTGGCCTCGATGATCCGGTTCTCGATCTGGTCGGAGATGCCCAGTCCGTGGCGGCCGCCGATCGCGTTGGCTTCGGCGAACAGGGCGAGCGGGGCCTCGAACGTCTGCCCGTTGAGGGTCACCGGCTCGCCATCCTCGAAGCCGATGCTGACGGTCTCCGGCGCGACCGCGACCTCGGGTCTCCACGAGGGCACACCCATGATGGGGTTGACGATCGACATGCCCCGATCGAGAAACTCGAGGTCCTTCGCCTCGTGCGTGGCGCCCAGGATGTTGGAGTCGGTGGAGTACGCCTTGTCGGCGCTCATCCGGTACTCGAGCCCGGCCCCGTCGAGGTAGGCGGACATCTCCGCCCGCCCGCCGAGCTCGTCGATGAACTGCTGGTCCAGCCATGGCTTGTAGATCCGCAGCTGCGGGTTGACGAGCAGGCCGTAGCGGTAGAACCGCTCGATGTCGTTGCCCTTGTAGGTGCTGCCGTCGCCCCAGATGTGGACGTCATCCTCCTGCATCGCGGAGACGAGCATGGTTCCGGTGACCGCCCTTCCGAGCGGCGTCGTGTTGAAGTAGGGCACTCCGGCGGTCGCGATGTGGAATGCGCCGCACTGCAGGGCGGCGATGCCCTCGGCCACCAGCTGCGGGCGGCACTCGATCAGCCGGGCCTGCTCGGCGCCGTAGGTCATGGCCTTGCGCGGGATGGACTCGTAGTCGTCCTCGTCGGGCTGGCCGAGATGCGCCGTGTAGGCGTACGGGATCGCGCCGTGCTCCCGCATCCAGTGCAGCGCGGCGCTCGTGTCGAGGCCACCCGAGAACGCGATGCCGACCCGCTCGCCGACGGGGAGATGCTGCAGGATGTTCGACACGAGGCTCGTCCTTCGGCGCGATGGGGTGAGGGCTGGCCGGGCGTTTGCGGGGATGACCGTGGTGCGCCACCCGAGCCACCCTCAGGCTATACCGCCACGGCGCCCGGGCGCGGCGTGCGCACGCCTGCTCGATCTTGTCCGAACGGCGACGGCGAGCTGATCAGGGGAGGATGTCAGGCCAGGTCGTCGATGAAGCTGAGCAGCGTCGCCGTGGTTCGCCGGGCCGCAGGGGCCACCCGCCGTGAGACACCGGGGTACTGGTCGAACCCGTGGACGGCCAGGGGGATCTCGACCAGCGTGGACGAACAACCGGCACTGGTGAGTGACTCGTGCAGCACCCGCCCCTGCGCCGGCGGGATGATGGCGTCGTCGCCTCCCACCACCTGCAGGACCGGCGGGCAACCGGGGCCGGCAAGCGTCCTCGGCGACCAGGCGGCGTACCGGTCCGGCTCGTCGGACGGTGTGCCGCCGAACAGGTCGTGGACCAGCGCCGCGCCTCCCGGCGCGTTGCCGTACCGGTAGGCGGGGAGCAGCCGAAGCCGGGTCACCAGGTGATCGAGCGGGGTCGTGTCGTGGATCCGGGGCCGGAGCGAGGCCGGAACGGGCTCACCGGGTCGCGGCTGGCGTCGGTTCACACAGCCGTACTCAGCCCAGAAGGCGACCGGATCGGTCACGGCCGAGATCGCCGCGACGCCGCGGATGGGCGGCGCATCACCGCCGCCCTCGGCACCCGGGACCGACCGGCGGAACGCATGCACCAGGGCGAGGTGCCCGCCTCCCGCGTGCCCAACCAGGACGATGCGGTCTGCTCGCACGCCCTCGGCCGAGCCTTCCAGCGACAGCCAGCGCACCGCCAGGCCGACGGCCTCGTCCATCGCATCGAGGGTGGCTCGTGGTGCCAGCGGGTAGGCCACATCCAGCACGACGTGCCCGCCTGCCGTCAGCATCCGCATCAGCGGAGCGATGCAGAACCCCTTGTCGGCCGCCTGCCACAGTCCGCCGTGCAGGTAGACGATCCCGACGCCCGACCGCGGCCGCTCCTGCTGCGGACGCCAGAGATCCGCGAAGATCGCCTCCCCGTTCGCCAGCGAACCGACGCTGAGGTCCGGGAGGCACGTGCCGGACATCGGAGGGAGGCGAACGGCCGGGGAGCGGCCAAGGGCGGTCAAGGCGTATCGCGCCGCCAGCCCTGCTCCGCCAAGGGCCAGGAGTCCGGGCCTCGGCCGCGTGCATGCCAGCGCCGCACAGCCGACGCTCGTTCCGATCGCGGTCACCACCGGCGACCACGCCTGGGCGAACAGTCGAGGCAGCCAGATGACGATCGCGAGCCGTCCCGCACGAGGGCCAGCGGCGGCCAGTGCACCGGCAATGCCGACCAGCGCTGCCGTCGCCCTCATCCAAAGCCGCATGCCTGAACACTACGCGGTAACGGGCGCGCCAGATGCACCACGGGACGGGCTGCTCCTCCCTGCCCTCTCTGCACGGTCAAGGCGGCCTGGCGATGCCCTGAGCCCGACGGGTGACGGCGGCGCTCCTTCATCTGCCCAAGGATCGGGCAGGAACTGGCGCCCCCGGACGGACTCTGGGGCTCGAAAACCAAAGCGCTCGACACGCACGCCTGGTACGCGTCAGGAGAGAGCGGCCAACCGCCCGCGATCGCGCCGGGCGGCGGCGCACCTGGGGCCTGACATCGAACGCATCGCGACCTTGCCGGCGAGGCAGTCGGGCCGCCGGCTGCCCTCCCTACCCATGGGTCCCGACCAGGCCAGCGCTCCCGTCGACGGTGATGGTCTGGCCGTCACGGATGCGCCGCGTGGCGTCACCGAGCGCGACGACGGCCGGGATCCCGTATTCGCGGGCCACGAGCGAGGCGTGTGCGGCGATACTTCCGCCATCCGTGACCACCGCGGCCGCCCGCGCGAACAGCGGCGTCCAGGCCGGCGTCGTCGCGGACGTCACCAGGATCTCGCCTGGTGCGAGGCGATCGGCGTCCGCGAGGTCCAGGAGCACGCGCGCCACGCCCGTCGCAATCCCCGCGCTGGCCGGCATCCCTTCGAGCGCGCCGTCCCGGCGCTCCGCGGGCGCGCGCATCGATGCGATGGCGCCGTCCTGCATGTTTTCGACGACCTTGGACAGTCTGCCCACGACCAAGGGCGGGCTCAACCTTCGATTCCGAGCCCAGATCGTGCGACGCTCCGTGACCGAGGATGCGTGGGACTCGTTCGAGCGCAGCTCGTTCCGTTCGAGGAAGTAGACGTCCTCGGCACGGCCGATGACCCCGCGACGCACACAGGACTCGCCGAGCCGAGCGAGCGCACGGCGCATCAGCGGCCAGCCGAGGGTGAGGTCCGCGACCTGCTCTTCGCGGATGCGCGCGTACTTCTGGGCGAGGGCCAGGAGTCGGTCGAAGTCGGCGAGCAGCTTCCCGGTGAGCTGGGCGCGGCAGGCCGCTTCGGCTCGGAGGCGATCCTCGACGAGCGTGGCATGTGACCGGGGTGCGGCACTGGCCATCCCGAGCTCGCCAACGGTGGGGCGGAACCAGTCGAGGCTCTGGATGGCGTGCGGCTCCAGCGGCCGTGGCTTCTCGAGCCCGGAGACCAGGGTCTGGTGGCTGCCACCCAGGGTCGGCCGCAGGTGGCGGGCGTAGAAGCCCGCGAGCACCCCTTCGACCTTCCACGCATTGCCGGCGATCATCGAGATCGACTGAAGGTAGTCACCGGCGATGCCGGCGACGTCGTCGATGATCGCGCTCAGCTCGTCATCGTCCGCGTCGTCCACGGCGGCGGCGTACTGCTCGACGGCCGAGCGGTAGTGAGGAAGGAGCTCGTCTCTCCAGCGGGCGATGTCGGGCCCCCACATGAGCCGATCGCCGATTTCGGGACGACCGCTCCTGATGGTCGACCACAGCAACCTTGGATTCCTGAGGACGCTGAGCGCCTGGCGCCACGTGCTCCCGGAGCCCGTCGGTGAGTGGAAGTACCACCCATTGATCGTCACGTGGAACGGTGGCGTCACACTGATCCGCAGGAGCTTCCGCACCCTGGCCGCGTAGCGCTCCTCCATCCGCGGCAGCAGCCACGTGTCACACAGCGGGGTGACCGGCTCAGGGAGCCACTCCCCGATGCGGAAGTTCCGCGTCCATCCGCCGGGCAGCGGCGACTCCCAGCTGACGGGGTCGGGCAGCGCCGTCATGGGACGTGCCTGGAGGAGGTAGAGACGATCCTCGGCGAAGGCCCACTCGATGTCCTGCGGTGCCCCGTCGAACGCGCTCTCGACACGGCGTGCCAGCTCGGCGACCGCCAGCGCCTGCCGCTCGGTGAGGACCGAGATCGGTGCACGTCGATCACGCACCGCGACCCCGTCACGCACGATCCACTGCTCGCCGGCTGCCTCACCGCCCACCAGCACCTCACCGAGACCGCGTGTCGCGGTGACGACGGTCTCCTCGCGCACGCCCGTGAGTGGGTGGGCCGTGAACGCCACGCCTGAGACCTCGGAGGCGACCATGCGCTGGACAAGCACCGCAATGCCGTCCGCTGCGACCCCTTGCGGTCCATGAGCTCGCCGGTAGGCCGTGACCCGCTCGTCCTGCGCCGTCTCTCGAACCCGGTGGACCGCGTCGAGCACGGCGGCGACACCTGAAATGCCGAGCACCGTCTCGTACTGGCCCGCGAACGACGCGCCGTCGAGATCCTCGGCGAGCGCCGACGAGCGCACGGCGACTGGCCCGTCCCCCAGCATCACCAGTGCCTCGGCCGCACCGGCCGCGAGCGCCTCATCCGGCGCACCGGCCGACACGACGACGCCGGAAGGCACCGGGAAGCCCCGTTGCGCGAGCGCCCCGAGGTTCGCCGCCTTGCGACCGGCGATCTCCACATCGCCGGCCCCGAGCTCCTCGAGTCGGCGCACGTGCGCGAGGCTGACTCGCTGTGTCTGACTGGCTGGCTGTGCCCCCGCGGGGACGCGGCGGGTGACCGTCATGGCCTATTGCCTCCTTCGGTGCAGATCCTCGAGCAGTGCGTTGATCGCCCACTCCACGGCGCGGCCCGCCTGCTCTCCGTCAAGACCCCAGTGCTTGTGCATGCCCGATAGAAATCGCATGTGGACGAGCCCCGAGAAGACGGCCATGACACCTCGGGCCAGCTCCGGGTCCATCCCCTCCGTCAGCGGACCGATCTCCCGCTGGATCACCACGAGGTCAGGCGCCCGGGTGACCCGCAGGGCATCCTCCATCTCCTCCGTGCGCCCGTACCTCGTGTCGAGATACCTGCCGAGGGTTGCGTAGACGCGACGGGTCGCCGCGCCCAGGGTGTCAGCTCGGACCTCATCCGGGTTCCAGCCGGCATCGGCCTCCAGGCGGGCGCGGACCGCCGCCAGCAGGTCGCGCTGGGACGGGAAGTAGCGGTACACCGTGCGGACGCTGACCGGCACCGCCGCGGCCACCTCCTCGAACGGCAGCTCGGTGGCCCCCGGCAGAACCCTCGCCGCTGCGGCTTCAACGATCCGATCCCGCGTCGCCGCCGCCTGCTCCCGGCGCAGCTGGCTCTGGTACGGTCGCTTGCTTGGCATGGCAGTCACAGTGACATGAATTCAGCAGGACTGTCAAGGCGCCAACACCGGTGCGACATCTCGGGAGTGGCGCTACTACCTGTGCAGAGAGTGCAACCGGTCCTCAGTGGCGGCGGTTGAGGCCGAAGCGGCCGTGGGTGAAATGGCTGCGCGAGATGATCCTGCCCTCTGAGGTCGTCGACGAGGCGCGTGCGGAGTTGCGGCGCCGCCTCGCCTTACCCGCGACGGGGATCGCCGACGAGACGCGGGCGAAGCTCGAGCAGCGCCTCAGAAAGCTCGCCCAGCTGTTCCAGTGGGACGACATCACCGAGGCGGAGTACCGCGCTCAGGTCAACGAGACGCGGATGCAGCTCGCCCTCATCCCGGAGCACGACAAGGTCCGAAGCTTCGACGAGGTAGGCGCCGTCGTTGAGTCGCTTGCCGCAGCACTGGACGCCGCCACGCCCGACCAGGTCAAGCAGCTCATCGCGATGATCGTCGACGAGGTGACCACCAAGGATCGCGTGGTCGACGAGATCCGCCTTCGGCCGGAGGCGATGCCGTTCTTCACCGCGGCCGAGACTTTGGTCTTGGCGCCCCCGGACGGACTCGAACCGCCGACGCGCACCTTAGGACGGTGCCGCTCTATCCACTGAGCTACGGGGGCCGCGGCTCCGCATCGTACCCCACGTCACCGAGCCGTCGAAGCGTCGAGGCCGCGGGCGAGCACCGGCCAACGCGCACCTCGGCGACCGTGGTGTCAGCGCGGCTCGGCGCCCTGCGTCCGAAGCTCGCGGAGGTGGACCTCGGCGTCCGTGCGCCGTTTGTCATCGCCCGTGGCCAGGTAGGCCTGGTACAGATCGATCGCCTCGTCGTGCCGGCCACCGAGGCGGCGCAGCGCCTGGGCGCGTGAGAACAGGATGCCGGGCCGGTCGACGAGCTGGCCAGCCCGCGTGAACTCGTCGTAGGCGTGGGCGAAGTCGCCTGCCTCGTAGAGGGCCGCGCCCTTGTCGAAGGCGGCCTTCGCCGCCGCCGTGTCGATGTCCTCGATCCCGGTCCGGGCCGGTCCCCGCAGATCCGCGGCCTCCCGGGCTGCATCCTCGGCACGCTTCGGATCGCCGGTGGCGAGGTACTGCTCGTAGAGGCTGATCGCCTCGGGGTCCCGGCCGCCCAGGCGGCGCAGGGCCTGGGCGCGCGAGAAGAGCAGGCCAGCGCGGTGGCTCAGCTCCCAGGACTTGGTGAACTCGTCGTAGGCGTGGGCGAAGTCGCCCGCGTCGTAGAGCTCCGCGCCCTTGTCGAACTCGGCCTTCGCGGCAGCGGTATCGACGGCCCCGACCCCGGTGGGTGCCGGTCCCCGGAGCTCCCCGACGAACCCTTCGGCCTCCGCTCGCCGTGCCGGATCACCGGTGGCCAGGTAGGCCTCGTAGGAGGCGATGGCGTCCCCACGCCGCCCGCCCAGGCGGCGCAGCGCCTGGCCCTCCGAGAACAGAATCCCGGGCCGCGGCGCGAGCTCATGCGCCCGCACGAAGAAGTCGTAGGCGTGGGCGTAGTCACCGCGGTCGTAGGCGGCAGCCCCTCGATCGAACACCTTCCGTGCGAGCACGGTGTCGTCGGTGACACCGGGGCCGGCGTCGATCACCGCCCAGGTCCTGGGTCCCACGACGGTGTCGACGGCCAGCGGCGGGTTCGCGGACTGTAGCTCCCGAACGGCCCTGGCCGTGATCGGCCCGAAGATGCCGTCGACCTCGAGGGCGGTTGTCACATCGGCTCGAGCGTTGAGGCTCGACTGCAGCTCGCGGACATCGTCGCCGGTGGAGCCCTGCCGAAGCGTCCGATGGCCGGCTCCCGCGTCGTCCCTCTGCACGGCGGTCAGCAGCTGCACGACGGCGGCATTGCCGGCGGTCTCCTGGAGATCCAGGATGCGCTGGGTCTGCGGCTCGAGACCGCCGCGGCTCGAGCGACGCTCCGGCTGCCGGCGTCGCGTGCGCGACATCGGCGCCTGCAGCCGACCAGCCACCGCGGGGACCCTCATCGTCGCGGAGCATACATCGCGATTGCCCGCCCACCGCGCGGCGCCGGCCCGCGCCACCTGGCAGGCTCCGGCAGGCTCAACCGGAGGCGGCCTCCTCGCGGTTGCGCATCGCGTCGGCGGCCATGGTCATGTAGGCATGCAGCTCGGCCTTCGCGTCCGGCGGAGACTTCGACCCGTTGATCGCGCTTTGCATGTGGGCGAGCCAGCGATCCCGCTCCGCGACGCCGATCGCTAACGGCGAATGCCGCGCCCGCAGACGCGGGTGCCCCCGCTCCCCCGAGTAGATCGCGGGCCCTCCCCAGTACTGAGCGAGGAACAGGGTCAGGCGGCGGCGCGCGGCGGCGAGGTCATCGGGGTGCGGATAGGGCGCCAGGAGGACCGGGTCCGACTCGACGCCCTGGTAGAACCGGTCCACCAGGACCTCGAAGAACCCCATCCCACCGACCCGATCGTAGAGCGTCAGCTCGGTCATGGCCGGATTGCAGGAAGGACCGTCGGGCGGGGCGTCTCGACATCGTCGGCGGGCCCGATCGGCGATGCCAACTACAATCTGGACCCGTGACCGTTCCCCTCCCCGACCTCATCCTGTACGGCCGCCCCGGCTGCCACCTGTGCGAGAACGCCCGTGCCTCGCTCGATGCTCTGCTGGCGGACCGGGCGGCGCACGGCCTGTCGGCGCCGCCGATCCGGGAGATCAGCATCGACGGCGACGAGGAGCTGCATCGGCGGTACGCGTTCACGATCCCGGTGGTCGCCCTTGGTGGACGCGAGCTGGAGCTCGCCACGAGCCCGGCCAATCTCCACCGGCTGCTGACCGAGGTCCTCGACGGCGCGCCGGATCCCGACGGCCGGCCGGAACCCGACCGCGTGTCGGAGCCCGAGCCCGCGTGACCGGCGACTACACGTTCCTCGCCGCCATCGTCGCAGGCCTGATCTCGTTCGTATCACCGTGCGTGCTGCCGCTCGTGCCCGCCTACCTGGGACAGCTGACCGCGGTCGCCGTGGCCGCCCAGGGAGCCGGAGCCACGCCCTCACGATGGACCGCGTTGCGCCACGCGATCGCGTACGTGGCGGGGTTCGGAGCGGTGTTCACGATGCTGGGCATCACGGCCGCCTTCGCGGGCGGGGCGATCGCGGACTACATCGATACCCTGCGGGTCGTGGGCGGGGCGCTGCTGGTGATCATGGGCCTCAGTCTCGCGGGCATCCTGCGGATCCCGATCCTCGAGCAGAGCTGGCGGCCGCTCGACGCGAGCGCCTCGGCCGGGCTCGCGTCGATGACCGGCGGCATGAGCCTGGCTCCTGCCGGTGGAGGCACCGGGCGAGGGATGGGCTCGCGACTGGTGGGGCGCCGGGCAGGGCTGGGGGCGTCGTTCGCGCTGGGTGCCGTGTTCGCGGTCGGCTGGACGCCGTGCATCGGCATCTTCCTGGGCGGGGTGCTGACGATGGCCGCCGTGGCTTCGACGCAGCTCCAGGGCGCCCTGCTGCTGGTCGGCTACACGCTCGGCCTGGGCGTCCCATTCCTGCTGGTGGCCGTGTTCTACGACCGCGCCCCCGCCGTGCTCCGGCCCCTGGTCCGGCACGGCCGGCTGGTCAACCTGATCGGAGGGCTGCTCGTGGTGGCGATCGGCCTGGCGATGATGCTCGACCTGCTGGTGCTGCTGCCGCGGTACTTCCAGTTCGTCTCGCTGGTATGACCGAGGAGGAGCCGCGGCTGCGACCGGCGCCGCCGGCGCCGAGACGGGTGCATGTTGGGCCGTTCAGCGGCCGCCAGCTGCTCACGATCGGCGTCGTGGTCGCGGTGGCCGCGGTCGGGCTCACGCTCGCCACCCGCCCGATCGCGCCCGGGTCCGGCAGCGCAACCCCGTTCCCCGCGTCGACGGTATTCGTGGTCGGCCCGCCCGTGGACGGCCTCCATGCCGGAGACCAGGCCCCCGAGCTGACGGTGACTCGTGGCGACGGGACGACTGTTGGCCTCGCCGACCTCGATGGCCGTCCGGTCCGCCTGGCCGATCTCCGGGGCCGGCTGGTATGGCTGAACTTCTGGGCGACCTGGTGCCCGCCGTGCCAGTCCGAGACGCCGGTCCTGCGCGACATGGACGCGATGTACGGGCAGCAGGGCCTCTCGATCGTCGGGATCGCGGTGCAGGAGACCACGCCCGATGACGTGCGGTCGTACGCGCAACGCTACGGGCTCGAGTACCGGATCGCGTTCGACGCCTCCGCCGACTTCTTCAATGAATACAAGGTCTACGCGCTCCCGACGCAGTTCTTCATCGGCCCCGACGGGCGAATCCTCGAGGTGGTCAACGGCCCGATGACGGACGCGTCCGCCAGGGTCCGGATCGAGGCCTGGCTGCCGCAGGGCGGAGCAGCCCAGGGACAACCACCTCGAGGTTGACCCCCGAGCGCGTCACAGGAACGCCTCCCTGCACCGCCCGCCCATGACGTTCGGCCGGACCCCACAGCCCGATCGACCCGTGGCGGTAGCGTCCCTCGGTCCCCCATCATGTCGGCTACGACGGTCTTCGTCGGCGATCGATCGCGCATCCGGCGGCTCCCCGCGGCGCGTGCGCAATCCAACCTGAGGTGGGTTACGACGCGTGGATGACACGGTCATCTCCGAGCCCCGCGGGTGGGACGATGAGCTAACCGGTCTTGGCGGCCCGGACCTGTGGCAGCGGGTGCTGGTGGCGGAGGCCGCCCGGGTCGCCAAGTACCACCGGCCGTTCACGGTGGTGGTGGTCGAGCTCGAGGGCATCCTCGATCTGAGTGAGACGTGGGGCGATGATCTCGCCCGGCACGCGATACGCGTCATCGCCCAGTGCCTCAGCCGCGAGACGCGGGCGAGCGACTACTGCAACCGGATCGCGCTGACTCGCTTCGGAGTCGCCCTCACCGAGACCGACGAGATCGAGGCCATCAACTTCGTCGAGCGGGTCCGTGAATCGGTGCCCCGGTCACTTCCCGGCGGGGCCGAGGCGCTGCGGCTCAGCTTCGGCTGGGCGAGCCCCAACCCCGGCGAGTCGGCCGGCTCGCTCGTGAACCGCGCCGAGCGCCGGCTGATCGGCGAGCTGCTGCGGTAGGCCATCCCGACCCGGAGCCGGGGCGCGCTCATCGGTGGTCCGGCCCCCAGCTGCCGGTGACCTGACGCAGTCCCGCAAGCTCGCCCACGTGGTACGAGTTGTGGTTCGCGATCACACGCAGCTCACGCGCCACCGTGTGCCGCGGCGCATGCGGGATCGGCGCCAGCACGTCG
Organism: uncultured Chloroflexia bacterium; assembly: GCA_963713095.1. GTDB lineage: Bacteria > Chloroflexota > Limnocylindria > Limnocylindrales > CSP1-4 > CAIXZV01. The sequence continues at coordinate 434,323 of CAVQKK010000001.1, read as the reverse complement.
ACCCCCGGATCGCTCGCGATCGCCTCGAGGTCCCGTCGGTCGGCCAGAAAGCCCTCCACGGACGCGCGAAACGCCGCCGGCGTCGTCTCAGCCGAGGGGTCCGGCCAGTACCCGAGTGGCCATTCCGGGGAAACGTGATCCGGATCACGGATGTACTCGAGGACATCCCACTGCGTGATCCGCAGGTGCTCGACCAGGTGCCAGGGGGTGTACGCGACATTCGGTGGCCGCACGTTGATCGCGGCGTCAGGGAAGTCCGCGACGGCCTCCTCGAACGTCATGTGGGCATCGGCGCCCCGCAGCCCGATCACGAGCTGCTCGCGGACGTCGCGCGCGTCGGTCATCAGCTCAGGCTCCCTTCGTCCCGCGCGGACCCTACAGCTCCTCGAACCGGAAGCGGTCCCGATCGGGTGTCAGGCGGCCCACGGGATTGCGCGACTCGTGCGAGAGCGCCACCAGCCAGTCATCCTCGACCGCGCGCCGGAACAGCTCGCCCTTCACGGCCACGCTGTCGAGTGGGAAGTCGTCGAACGCGGTCACCCAGCGGGGGTTGGCGGCCCACGGCCGCATGCACAGGTCGCCGAAGAACGCCAGGGCCCGGGCGCCCGGACCGCTGCCGCGGACCAGGATCGCCTGATGTCCCGCCGAGTGCCCACCGGTTCGGACCACGGACACGCCCGGCAGCAGCTCGCGGTCGCCTTCGGCCCAGCCTTCGCCACCCCAGTCCGCGACCAGCCGCAGCTCGGGCTGGTCGTAGGAGGCGCCGATCCGGCTGTTGCCGCCCAGCGCGATCTCCCATTCCGCGCGCTGGGCCACGATCCGCGCCCGCGGAAACGCCCGCGACCCATCGGCGAGCAGGAGCCCGCCCGCGTGGTCGAAGTGGAGATGACTCATCGCGACGACGTCCACGGTTCCCGGGTCGAACCCGGCCTCACGCAGGGCCGGCACCACCGGCTGTCCCCGGTAGTCGCGCATGGCGCGGTTCTTGTCGTCGAGCCGCTCGCCGATCCCGGTCTCGATGAGCAGCCGACCGGCCGGCGTCTCGACCAGCAGGCAGTTCAGGGCCTGGAGCAGTCGCCGGTTGGCATCGAGCTCGCCCTCACCCCACGGGCGCCACAGGATCCAGGGCACGGGCCCGAACAGGGCGCCGGCGTCGGATCGGAACGTGCCCGCCTGGATCAGGGCGACGGTCGTCCCACCGCCGAGGTCGGTTCGCCAGTGGACCGCGTCGTTCAGCCCCGTGACGCTTCCTCCTCTGGCTGGCGGAGCTTGCGTCCCCGGTCGAAGTCGGCGTGAAATGCGGACGCCGTGGGCTCGGACTGCCCCTGGTACTTGGAACCGAGCTCCGCCGACCCGTACGGCCGTTCGACCGGCGAGCTCATCCGGAAGAAGCTGATCTGGCCGATCCGCATCCCGGCGTAGAGCGCGATCGGCAGGTTGGCGACGTTGGACAGCTCCAGGGTGAGGGTGCCCTTCCACCCCGGATCGACATACCCGGCGGTCGAGTGGATCAGCAGCCCCAGGCGGCCAAGGCTCGACTTGCCTTCGAGCCTGGCGACGAGGTCGCCCGGCAGCTCCACCCATTCGAGCGTCTGACCCAGCACGAACTCGCCCGGGTGCAGGATGAACGGCTCCTCGTCGTCGACGGTCAGGAGCTCGGTCAGATCCGGCTGCGGCGTTCGTGGATCGATGAACGCATACCGGTTGTTGCGGAACACACGGAACCTGCGATCAAGGTGGAGATCCACCGACGATGGCTGGAGATCCGCGGGATCGTAGGGGTCGATCCGGACTCGGCCGGTCTCCAGCTCCGCCCGGATGTCGCGGTCGGCGAGCACGCTCACGCGGTGAGGCTCCCCTTCCTGGGCGCGCGGCCCTCCGCGAACAGCGAATCGACCTCCCGCTTGAGGTCCGCGAGGTCCTCGAAGCTCTGATAGACCGACGCGAACCGAATGTAGGCGATGTGGTCCAGGGCCCGCAGGTGGTCCATCGACATCGCCCCGATCCGCGAGCTCGGGATCTCGGACTGGCCGGACGAGCGGAGCTCGCCCTCGATGGTGTCGGCCGCGCGCTCCGCGGCGTCATCGGGGACCGGGCGCCGGGTCAGCGCCTTGGCGAGGCCTGCGGCAAGCTTGTCCCGATCGAACTCCTGCCGCGTGCCGTCACGCTTGACCACCACGAGACGCGCCGCCTCCACCCGCTCGTACGTGGTGAACCGGGTCGAGCAGGCCGGACACTCCCGGCGCCGCCGGATGGTCGTCGCCTCGTCCAGGTCCCGCGAGTCCACGACGCGCGTGTCGCGGGTGCCGCACTGGGGGCAGCGCATGGGCCCCTCCGAGTCCTAGCCACCACAAGCCCTAGTGGTGCAGGCCGAGAATACCACTACATGCGGGGGTGTTGCGGCGAGTCATCACCCTCCCAGCCATCAAGCAGATACGTCGGCTGGGCGCGTCCCATACCGGCCGCCGCCGCACCGCTTCGGGACCCGGAGCCGGTCCGCTCGATGAGATCGGCAGGGCGGACCGATGCGATCTCCGCCACCACCCGAGCGCTCGCCTCGCGAGCGTGGCGCAGATTCAGCGCCCCGCGCTTGAGCGATGTCTGCGCCTCGAGCTCCCGGCCGCTCCGACCGGCGAGCAGCGAATCGAGGCCGTGTTCGACCATGTCCGCCGCGCGGCTGGCCCGCTCGACCTCATCGGCCAGCACCGTCCCCAGGGCGGCCATCCCGGCCGGTGCCCGAAGACCTCTTGCCTCACCGGCGAGCTCACGCAGGGATGCCTGGGTGGTCTCCAGCTGGTCCGCGAGCGCCTGCGGATCACCGGCCCGGCGTCGGATCTCGTCGAGGCGAGACACCGTCGGGCCGATGATCGCGGCCAGGCGGGTGTCGAGCGAGCCCGTCGTGCGCTGAAACCGCTCGAGGTCGCGAGTCCGGGCCGCGAGCACCGACATCCGGCGGAGCACGATGGCGAACATCGCGGCAAGCGCGATCAGGACGATCAGCCAGACCGCCACGCCCACCGTCATGTCCCGCGCCCGTCGCCGATCGATCCTGGGCCCGTCAGCCGCCGCGTCGCGCGCGGAGCTCGGCGGCGAGCGCGGGCCCGATGTCGAACAGGTCGCCCACGACCAGCAGATCGGCGATCTCGCCGATCGGGGCGTCAGGATCCTTGTTGACGGCCACGATCGCGTCAGCCGATTGCATCCCCACCCGATGCTGCATCGCGCCAGACACGCCCAGCCCGAGATACAGGGCTGGCTTGACGATCTTCCCCGTCTGACCGATCTGGCGCGCATAGGCGATCCAGCCCGCGTCGACGGATGCGCGGGTGGCTCCGACCACGCCGCCGAGCACCTCGGCCAGGTCGTCGACGAGGCCGAAGCCCTCGGGCCCCCCGATCCCGCGACCGCCCACGACGACGACCCGCGCCTCCTCGAGCGACACCTCGGCGCCGGCCTCGGCAACGCGATCCAGGACCTTCGCCACGGGCATGGCCGGCGAGCCGACCCCGGCCCTCGCGTCCACGCTGCCCGGCGTCCCCGCGAGCTCGGCGGTCACGGCACCCGGCCGGACGGTGATGACTCCCGTCTCACCCGTGAACGAGCTGCGGACGATCGCCTTGCCGCCGAGCACGCTCGCCTCCACCTCGGGTCCGGGTCCGTCCCACGTCACCGTGTCGGCGTTCGCAAGCAGGCCCCAGCCAAGCCGGCCGACGATCAGGCCGGCCAGATCGCGGGCATCGGCGGTGACCCCCAGCAGCACGTGGGTGACACCGTCGGCCGCCAGCCGCTCGATCTCGGTGAGCGCGTGGGGCGCCCAGGTCTCGCCCGTCGTGGCCGGCGTTGTGACGGCATCGACGTGGGGCAGGTAGGCCGCGAGCTCGGCTGCGGCAGCGGCGGGCGACGGGTCGACGACCAGCCCGAGCGCGCTGCCACCGGCGGCCTCGGCCAGCAACCGGGCCATGGTCGCGGTCTCGCCCGACAGCCGGCTCATCGCCCCGTCGGCGACCTCCCCGACGACCAGGATCCGCGGGGCCATCAGATCAGCCTCCGATCGGCGAGGAAGTCGGCGATCTCACGCGCGGCCTCGGGCGCCGGCGCGCTGATCACGCGCCCGCCGGCACGCGCGGGAGGTGGATCCGCAGCGATGACCCTCGTGGCCCAGGCTCCGTCGGCAGGCGACAGACCCGCCTCGAGGTCGCCCAGGCCGAGGACCCTGATCTCGCGCGAGCGGGCGGCCATGATCCCCTTGAGCGACGGGTACCGCGGCGCGCCGAGCGCCTGGGTGCATGAGACGACGGCCGGCATCGGGGCCTCGATGATGTCGTACCCCCGGGCGCTCAGGCGCCGCACGCGGACCGTTCCCCCGGCGGGATCGGGATCGATCGCCGCTGCCGCCGACAGCAGGGGGAGGCGCAGCCTGGCCGCGATCCCGGCGGCCACGGCCCCGCCCGTCCCGTCGGACGTGTCGAGGCCCGCCAGCAGCAGGTCGAACGTCTCCTTCGCCGCGGCGGCCGCCAGCACCCGGACCGTTGTCGGGATGTCGGCCCCGGCCAGGGCGGGATCGGTGACCAGGACGCCACGCAGCGCGCCCATCGCCAGCGCCTTGCGCATGGTGTCGGTCGCATTGGGCGGTGCCATCGACATGATGGCCACCTCACCGCCGTGGGCTTCCACCAGCTGGAGGGCCGCCTCGAGCGCGTATTCGTCGTTGCCGTTGACGACCGTTGGCGAGGCTGCCCGGTCGAGCCGGAGGTCTGGGCCGAGTCGCTCCGAGCCTGCGGCGGGATCGGGGACGGGCTTGGTCAGGACAAGGATTCGCACGCGGTCACTGCTCCTGGGTACCTGGCTGCCGGGTCCATTCGCGCCGGCCCGGCACCGGCCTACGAGCGCTTTGCGAGCAACGCCCGAGCGACGACCAGTCGCTGGATCTGCTGGGTCCCTTCGTACAGCTGGGTGATCTTGGCATCGCGCATCATGCGCTCCACCGGGTACTCGTCGACGTAGCCGTAGCCCCCGAAGACCTGCACCGCGTCGGTGGTCACCCGCATCGCCGCGTCCCCGGCAACGAGTTTACAGATGGCGGCCCACCGGGCGGCGTCGGGCGCCCCGGCGTCGATCTCCTGGCAGGCCGTGTACAGCAGGTGACGAGCGGCCTCGGTGGCCGCGTCCATGTCGGCCAGCATCGCCTGGATCATCTGCAGCTCCGCGATCGGCTTGCCGCGCTGCCGCCGTTCGCTGGCGTACTGCGTCGCGGCGTCGAGCGCGCCCTGCGCGATGCCCACCGCCTGGGCCGCGATCCCCGGGCGCGAGCGCTCGAACGTCTGCATGGCAACCGCGAACCCACGGCCCTCGTCGCCCAGCCGGTTGGCCACCGGAACGCGCAGGTTGTCGAAGGCAAGCTCGGCCGTGGGCGAGCCACGGATGCCCATCTTGTGCTCGAGCCGGGTGACCTTGAACCCGGGGCGGTCCGTCTCGACCAGGATCGCGCTGATCCGCCGGCTCGGCTTCTCGGCCTCGGGGTTCGTGACCGCGAACACGACCACGTAGTCGGCGACGCTGGCGTGGCTGATGAACCGTTTGCCGCCGTTGATCACGTACTCGTCGCCGTCCCGCTCGGCGCGAGTCCGCACGGCCGATGCATCGGAGCCTGCCTCCGCCTCCGTCAGCCCGAACGAGATCAGCTTCTCGCCCGACGCCAGGCCCGGCAGCCAGCGATCCTGCTGCTCGTCCGAGCCGGCCACCTGGATCGGGATCGCGCCCAGCGACTGGACGGCGAGGATGAGGCCGGTGGTCGCGCACGCCCGGCTCAGCTCCTCGATCGCGAGGCACAGCGTCAGCAGGTCCGCGCCCAGACCGCCATGGCGCTCGGCGAACGCGATGCCGAAGATGTCCTGCGCGGCGAGCAGCCGCCGCATGTCCTCGGGCCATTCGGCGGCCCTGTCGATCTCCGCGGCGCGCGGGGCCACCTGCTCCCGGGCGAGCTCGCGCACGGCGTCGCGCAGGAGGATCTGGTCCTCGGTTAGCCGGATCGAGCCGTAGACGGGAGGGTTCGTGGACACCGCCGCCATCGTAGCAGCGGCGGGTCCCCATCCGATCGTCAGGCGTGACATCAGGACCGCGTCCCTCTACGCTGCAGGTGCGACCGGCGTGGGATGCCAACGGCCACCGGGGGTCCGGGCACCCGCCGGAAGGGAAGCGCCATGGACCAGATCTACCTGCTCCTGCTGGCGGTCGCGGTGCTGGTGGCGATCGTGGCCACGCTCGTGATCAGGACCCGCATGCGCCAGGACGATGCGGAGACCGTGCCGCCGGAGTCCCCGTACGCGACGTCCACCGAGGGCATGAAGGTGTGCCCGAGGTGTGGCATGGGCAACCTGTGGACGGACCGCCAGTGCATCAGCTGCGGAGCGGCGATGAAGGGCTGACCCACGCGCCAAAGGCTGTCTGGCCGCGCGCCGCGCAGCCGCCCGCCGCGCCGCCGCCCGCCGACCGGCCCGCCGGCCACTCGGCCGGACGCTACTCGAACCGGGTCGACTCTGTGGCGGTGATCCGGCCGACCAGCGGCATCGCGGTCAGCACCACTCCCATCGCACCCGCGGTCGCGACCGCGAGCAGCAGGAGGACGCCGAGGTCCGGCGACGGTGACCCGCCGTTGGGCAGCGCGCGAAGGATGACCTGCGCCACGGCCGTACCCAGCAGCGCGGAGAGAACGGCCACCGTCACCAGTGGCGCGGCGGCCTCGAGCAGGACCACGGCCCGCAACCGGCCCAGCGGCACACCGGACAGCCGGAGCAGGGCGAACGGGAGCCTTCGCTCGACCAGCCCGCTTGCCACGGCAATCGCCAGGCTCGCGCCCGCGAGCATCATCGCGACGATGACCCCCATCGACACCACGCGGCCCAGCTCCGTGACGATCGCCGCGCTGTCGGTCGCGACCTCCCCGACGGTCTCGACGACCGACGTCGGCATCGCGACCTCGAGCCCGGTTCTGACTCGCTCGACGCTCGAGGCCGACCCGTCGGTCAGCGCGGTGATCCGCGTCGGAGCGAAGGCGCTGATGCCGCCCGGGAAGGCCGCCGGATCGATGATCACCGCGGGCAACCCCATCCTCGAGCCGGGTGTCGTGCCGCCCGGCAGGTAGCGATCGATGGCCGCCGGGTCGACATGGAGCGACACCTCAGGGGCCGGCGCGACGGTCGCCACGCCGGGGCCTCCGAGGAACCGCATGGTGAGGACGCTGGCCTCGGTGAACGGCTTCCCGCCCGGCCCCAGGTGGACCAGGCCGGAGCCGCACGTCATCGATGATGCGGAAAGCACCTGGGCGAGTGACGTGCACGGCGCCACGACACCCTGCTGGAAGCCGCTGTCGCCGTCGATCAGGACCTCTCGCAGCTCGACCACCGAGGCGGCGCCCGCGGTCCGGGCCGCCTGTGCGCCGGCAGCGGCAACCTCGGGCTGCTCGCCCGGGACCGTCGCCAGCAGCACATCCGGTCGCACGGCGAGGTCATCGACCCCAAAGCCGGCCGAGGAGGTGAACGCCGCGATCGACAGATACGTGCTGCCCACGAACACCGCCATCACCATCCCCCCGATGGCTCCGTAGGAGCTTCGCGGGTCGTCCGTCAGGCGACGGCCCGCGAGCAGGGCGACCGGCCCGCGGCTCACCCGGGCGACGGCGGCACCCACCAGCATCGTGATCCAGGGACCGGCGATCCCGATGCCCACGATGATCCCGAGGAAGCTGCCGATCAGCAGCCACAGCAGCACGTCCCCGATCCCCCTGGACGAGGAGGCGATCCGCACCACCGCCGCGACGAACACCGAGAAGCACGCCACCAGCGGCACCAGCCGAAGCCGGCGCAGGGGTCCCCGGCGCACGTGACGCCGGACACCGAGCGGTGACGCGGCCACCCTTCGCAGGGCGATCACGGCAGCACCGACACCGACGACCTGGACGATCACCAACAACGCGAGCGCCGGCAGCAGCGGTGGGACGATGGTGCCCGGGAACCACGTCACCTGCCCCAGCGGGATCATCGCGACCAACGGTCGAAGCAGGATGAACAGCGCCACGCCGCCGAGCGCCCCCGGGATCGTGGCCGTCAGCGCCTCGACGGCGGCGAACACGGTGACCTGACCCGGCGTTGCCCCGGCCAACCGGAGCGCGGCCAGCCGCTGCTCGCGACGGGCGGCGGACAGGCGCGTCGCGGTCGCCACGAACACCGCCACCGGGGTCAGCGCGCCCACCACCGCGACCACCACCAGGACCTGGATCAACGGGTTCGAGGGCACGGGGATCCGGCCCGTCCCATCGAGCGCGGTCACCACGCGGGCACCCTCGGCCCGGAGCTGGCCGGGATTTCGACCGACGATCACCGCGAGCTCGTCGGGCGCCATGAGTCCGGCATCCCCGATCGTCCCGGCGACCGGACCCAACCGATCCGCGAGCTCGTCGGGCGGTACGGACGCCGCCAGCGACGCCAGGGCCGGCGACACGAACGCCTCGCCCGGCGCCGGAACCCGGTCGAGACCGGGCGGCACCGGGGCGTCAGCCGACAGGGCTGCGACGTCCATGCGCACGATCGGGCGACCCTGCCAATGGTCGTCCGTGCGGGCCAGCATCAGGCCGCGGTCGGCCGCCGCCAGGTCGACCGTTCCCGGAGTATCCCGCCAGGCGGCGTGGCCGTAGCGCGCGGTCAGGGCCGGCTCGAACGACAGTGCGAACAGGAGCACGGCGGTACCGAACGCGACCGCGACGGCAGTGAGCGCGGTCGTCAGCGCGGTCGACCGGCCGCCCGCCGCGGCCAGGCGCCACCCGAGCCGGATCACCGTGGCGATTCGGGGGCGACCCGCCCATCGCGGACGATGACCTCGCGGTCGGCGTAGGCGGCGATCCGCGGCTCGTGGGTCACGAGCACCACCGACGCGCCCTGCTGCCGGGCGGCATCGGTCAGGAGCTCCATCACCTGCTCCCCGGCGACCGAATCCAACGACCCCGTCGGCTCGTCCGCGAACAGGACCCGTGGCCCCCCGACCAGCGCGCGGGCGACCGCGACGCGCTGGGCCTGGCCACCGGACAGCTCGCCGGGGCGGCGCCACTCGAGCCCGCCGAGCTCCAGCCGCGAGAACCACGCCGAGGCACGGTCAAGCGCCTCCCGCCGGTGGGTCCCACCGAGCAGCAGGGGCAGCGCGACGTTCTCGATCGCGGGCAGCTCCGGTACCAGCTGACCGAACTGGAACACGAACCCGAAGGCGGTCCGCCGCAGACGGCTGCGCGCCGCCTCGCCGAGGCTGTCGATGCGCTGACCCGCGAACAGCACCTGGCCGCGGTCCGGGCGCAGGATCCCGGCCAGGCAATGCAGCAGGGTCGATTTGCCGGAGCCGCTGGGGCCCATGATCGCGACGATCTCGCCGCCGACGATCCGCATGTCGATGCCACGCAGCGCCTCGGTCAGGCCGAAGCGCTTCTCGATGCCAGTGGCGGCGATCACCACCTCCGGGTCGGCTGAAGCAGTGTCTCCGATCGTTCGGGTCATGTCGAGGATCGCGGCCGGCCCGACGGGCTGGCGCGCATCGAGCGGGGCGAGCTGGAGCATCAGGAGCTCTCCGTGCTGGTGGCCGCCGGCATCGGCGACAGCGGGGCGATCTGGGTCCGGAGGTCGTCTGCGCGCGCGGCGGTCTGCTCGATCCAGCGCAGGTCGGCCTCGAGGTGGAACAGGGCGTAGTCGGCGAGCAGCGCCATGGCCGGCGGCGCGCCCCGTCGGAGCGTGGTCAGGTCACGCATCCGGGCAAGGTGGGCATGGCGCTGTCGGTCGAGCAGGTCGACGACCGATCGGCCGCTCAGGACCGCCAGCGTGACCTTCGTGAACAGCGTCGCCTGGAGGTGGGGCTCGGGATCGCTCGGCTCCTCGAGCCACCGATCGAGGGCACCCTCCCCCGCCGCCGTGATGGCGTAGGACTTGCGCTCGGGCCCCTCGTCCTGATCGACCGAGGCGACGACGACCTCACCGTCGCGGGCCAGCCGGGCAAGCGTCGCATAGACCTGGCCGAACGCCAGCGGGCGATCGGGTGCGAAGTAGCTGTCGAACAGACGTTTGAGGTCGTACCCGTGCCGAGGCATCGGCTCGAGCAGGCCGAGAAGCGCGTACCGAACGGACATCGTCGGTCACTATACACCAGGTGTATAGCGCACCCGCGAGACGGTCGGCGGTCAGCCCTGAACCACCGGCAACCGGCGCCCGGCCGGCACCTCCCGCCCGGCGAACGGCACGACCGACGCGGCGAGGAGCTCGGCGATGTCCTGGGACGTGACGGCATCCTCGGCGTCGGCGCCACGGCCCGCATCACTCAGCCCGTCACGGAGCATCGTCATGCAGAACGGACAGGCGGTTGCGAGGGTGTCGGCGCCGGTCTCGAGCACCTGGCGCGTTCGCTCGGCATTGACCCGGCTGCCACGCGTCTCCTCCATCCACATCCGGCCACCACCGGCCCCGCAGCAGAAGGTCTGGCGGCCGTTCGCCTCCATCTCGCGCAGCTCGACGCCCGGGATGGCGCCCAGCACGTCGCGCGGCGCGCCGATCACACCGTTGTAGCGTGCGAGGTAGCAGCTGTCGTGGTAGGTCACCGACCGCCCCGGCAGCCCATCGGCGCCGATCCGCAGGCGTCCCGACCTGACCAGCGAGGCCAGGTACTCGGAGTGGTGGCGGACCGCAAACGAGCCCCCCAGCTGACCGTACTCGTTGCCGATCGTGTTGAAGCAGTGAGGGCAGGCCGTGACGATGGCCCGCTCCCCCATCCCATAGCGGTTGAGCGTCTCGACGTTCTGCGAGGCCAGGATCTGGAACACGTACTCGTTGCCCATCCGCCGGGCCGGATCGCCGGTGCAGCTCTCCTCCTGGCCAAGCACGGCGAACGACACGCCGGCGGCGTCGAGGCAGCTGGCCACGGCGCGCGCCACCCGCCGGTTGCGGTCGTCGAACGCTGCCGCGCAGCCAACCCAGTAGAGGACCTCGAGCGCGTCGAGCTCGCCCGCCGCCTGCACCGCGGCGACGGTCCGGACCTCGAACGGCAGCCCCCTGGTCCAGTCGAGCCGCGCGGACGGTGGCTGGCCCCACGGGTTGGCGACCGACTCCATGCCCCGGAAGGCGGTCGTCAGCTCCTGGGGGAAGCGCGAGTCCTCGAGCACGAGGTTCCGTCGCAGCCCGACGATCTTGTCGACGTGCTCGATGGTCACCGGGCACGCTTCGACGCACGCGCCGCAGGTCAGGCAGTCCCAGACCGCGTCGTACGGGATGGCGACGTCCACCAGGGGCCTCGCGAGCGCTTCGGGCTTGAGGGTGTCGTCGAGCCCGAAGGTGGCGCGCACCGACGGCGAGTTGGGGATCAGCGGCAGGCCGGCCTCGGCCGCCACCGACTCGTGGCGGATGTTCATGATCAGGGTCTTGGGGTTGAGCGGCTTGCCGGTGGCGTATGCCGGGCACGCCTGCTGGCAGCGGCCACACTCGGTGCACGTGAAGCCGTCGAGCAGGTCCTTCCATGACAGATCGGCGACGGTCCGGATGCCGTACGTCGCGTCCTCGGCCTCGAGGTCCATCGCCGGCAGCTCGCCCCGTGGCCGCAGCTTGCGCAGCAGCACGTTGGGGATCGCGGTCGCGATGTGGAGGTGCTTGCTGAACGGCAGGTACGCGAGGAACGCCGCGACCAGGACCATGTGGGTCCACCACAGGATCGCAAACACGGCCTGGCTCACATCGCGGTCGAGCCCGGTCAGCAGCCCGCCGACCGCGTCGGCCACGAACGCGCCCCCGACGTCGCCGCGCGCCGCAACCTCGAACACCTGGGAGCCCAGCTCGGCGCCGACGATCCCGCCGATGAGCACCAGGATGAACAGCGCGTCGCGGTTGAGCGACAGTCTCGCCGGGCGCAGCACCAGCCGGCGAACGAACGCGTAGGCGACCGCCGCGAGGACGACGAGCGCGACGGCATTCTGGAGCGCGTTGACGAGCGCCCACAGGAGCCCGTCGAACGGAGCGGCGACGACCGTCTCGATCAGGCCGCCGGTGACGATGTTGGCGGTGCCGATCGTGAGCAGGACGAAGCCCCAGAAGATCGTGAAGTGCATCGCGCCCGCGGGCGGATCGCGGAACATCCGGACCTGGAGCAGCGCGTATCGCACCACCCCGCCCAGGCGCCGCCAGGGGTGGTCGGTCGGGGTCGCCGAGCCGGCGACCGCGAACACCCGCAGATGGCGAGCCATCGCGAGCCCGAAGAACGCGGCCGCCCCCCAGAACAGCGGCAGCACCAGCGGATACAGCGGAACGTCGGCGAACGACTCGAACATCGGTCAGGCGTCCTCGCTCGGGCCCGCGGGGAGGTCGTGCCGGCCGGCCGCCCGGGCAGCGGCATGGTCGAACGGTCCCCCGAGCGTCTCGAGCGCGTGGTCCAGCAGGGGGATCACCGTCTCGAGCGACTCCAGGGCGCCCCTGGGCGAGCCTGGCAGGTTCACGATCAGCGTCCGGCCACGAACGCCCACGACGCCGCGCGAGAGCGCTGCGAACGGGGTCGACCGGCGCCCGTCCGCCCGCATCGCCTCCGCGATCCCCGGGATCTCGTAATCGAGCACCGCGCGGGTTGCCTGCGGCGTGACGTCGCGTGGGGTCAGCCCGGTACCCCCGGTGGTCACGATCAGCGGGAAGCTCGATGCGCCATCGACCAGCACCTGCTCGATCGCCCACTGCTCGTCGGCGACGACCCGCCGCTCCACCCCGAACCCGACCTCTTCGAGCCGGGCTGCCACGCCATCGCCCGAGGCGTCGGCACGGCGGCCCGCAGCCGCACGGTCGCTCGCGGTGACCACGAGCGCCGCCCGGGCGCCGGAGCCCACTGGATCGTGCGTCAAGCCGGTCCCTTGCGCTTGCCGATGCGGCCCGCCATGCGGTCGACGCTCCGCCGCCGAGGCTTCGGTCCCCCTTCCGGATCAGCCGGCCGGTGCCACTCGCCGCTCTTGCCGCCGGTCTTCGAGATCAGCCGGATCGCTCGGATCTCAACGCCACGCTCGACGCCCTTGACCATGTCGTAGACGGTCAGCGCGGCGATCGCTGCGGCCCCCATCGCCTCCATCTCCACGCCGGTCGGCGCCGTCGTGGCTGCCTCCGCGCGGATCCGAAGGACCGACCCGGCCCGATCGGGTGTGATCGCCACCGAGAGGTCGGTGAGCGGCAGCGGATGGCAGAGCGGGATCAGCTCGGACGTCCGCTTGCCACCCATCACCCCGGCGATCTCGGCGACCGTGAGCACGTCCCCCTTCTCGCCACCGCCGTCGATCACCAGGCTCAGCGTCTCGGCCGAGACGGCGACCTCGGCCTCCGCGACGGCCCGGCGCGCCGTGGGCGGCTTGGCGCTCACGTCGACCATGCGCGGACGGCCTCGCCGGTCGACGTGGCTGAGTCGGCGCCGCTCGGCGCGCGGAACGTCAGTGCGATCCATCGGTCCTCCTGGTCAGGCGAATCGTAACCGGTGCCGGATGCGGGGTGGGCCCTCAGCCGCGATCCAGCCAGCGGAGCTCCACCTCGGCGCCCGCCGCCAGCCGCTCCAGTGGCTCCGGGATCACGGCCAGCGCGTCGGCCGCCGCGAGCGCGGACAGCACGTGGCTCCCCTGCCCGCCGGCGAGCCTGACCCTGACCCTCCCCCGGCGATCGCGCGACGGCGACCCGTCACGCTCCCGCATCGCCACCACCCGCTGGTAGCCGCGGCGGCCGAGGCTCTTGGTCACCGGCTCCTCGAGCACCGCTCGGTCGGCCGGCCGGTGCAGGTGCGTGTGCCCGGCCAGGCGCCGGAGCACGGGACGAACGAACAGCTCGAAGGTGACGAACGCCGACACCGGGTTGCCGGGCAGGCCGAACAGGAGGACCGGCCTGCCGCCCCGTCCGGCGAGATCCCCCCCGATGGGATCGGCTCGGCCGAAGGCGAACGGCTTGCCGGGCTGCACCGCGACCCGCCACAGGTCGATCGAGCCGACGGCGTCGAAGGCGAGCCGGACGACATCGTAGGGTCCGACCGAGACGCCCCCCGAGACGACGACGAGGTCAGCCTCCGCCACCCCCCGTCGCAGCCGCCGCTCGACGTCCGCCTGATCGTCGACGGCGATCCCCAGGTCCAGGGCGATCCCGCCGGCGTCGGCGACCAGGGCTCGCAGGCCGGGGCCGTTGGCATCCGGGATCCCCGCGGGACCGAGGTCCGCACCCGGGGGCCGGACCTCGTCGCCCGTCGCCAGCACGCCCACCACCGGCCGCCGGCGCACCAGGAGCTCGGGCGTGCCGCAGCCAGCGGCGAGCGCGACCACGGCCGGCGTCACGGTGATGCCCGCCGAAGCCACCACCGCGCCGGCTTCGACGTCGCCGCCCCGGGTCCGCACCGCGTTCCCGGGCGCCACCCGTTCGTGGACCAGGCAGGCCGCCGGCAGCGGCCCGGTGGCGTCGCGACCGCGAGGCCCGGGGTTGCCGCTCGCGTCGAGCGGGGTCGTCATCTCCACCGGGACCACGGCATCGGCCCCGTCCGGCATCGGGGCACCCGTCGCGATCCGGATGGCCGTCCCGGCGATCACCCTGGCATCGGGCGCCGCTCCGGCGCGCGACTCGCCGACCACGGTCAGGCGGACCGCCGATGCCTCACCGGCACCATCGACGTCCGCAGCCCTGATCGCATACCCGTCCATGGCCGAGTTGTCCCACGGCGGCAGCGACACCCGCGCCGACAGTGCCTCCGCCAGCACGCGCCCCAGCGCCGCCTCCGGCGTCATTCGCTCGGTCTCCGTGAATGGCTCGACCCCCGCGAGCACGGTCGCCTGCGCCGCTTCCACGGGCAGGAGGCCCTTGTGCCTCATCGCCCGCCGCTCCCGCTGCTGGCCTGACGCGCCGCCCGCAGACGGACCAGATCAGCCACACCGTCCCGGGTCAGCAGCCCCGCGAGCCGTCCGTGATCGGCGACCGCCAGCCCGTCCTGACCCGACGTCCCCAGCAGCTCGATGGCGCCCCACAGCGCATCGTCGGGGGCGAGCAACGGCACCTCGGGTGGGGCCGCCATGACCTCGCCCGCCCTGGCGTCCCCGAGCCTCCTGCGGCCCAGGCGGGCCACCCGGCGCCGGCCGACAACCCCGACCACGACGTCCCCGTCGACCACCGGCAGCGCGGGCAGCGCGTCGGGGCCCTGGAACCGGTCCGCGAACGTGTCGAGCGTGAGGTGCGGGCTGATCGAGCCGATGTCCCGCCGCATCGCGTCCTCGACGTGGGTCCCGCGCAGCATCCGCTTCATCGCGACCTGGCGCTCCACCGCCCGCCCGCCGCTGGTGAGCATCCAGCCGAGGCCGAGGCCCACCAGGCCCTCGAGAACCAGGTTGGCCAGCGCGGCCGCGACCCCGACCCCGACGATCGCCCAGCCGACCAACCGGCTCACCCGCGCGCTCACAAGGCTCGCCCGGTCCATGTCACCCGTTCGAGCCCAGGCGATCGCCCTCACGACCCGCCCGCCGTCGACCGGCAGGGCGGGCACCAGGCTGAGGGCGCTCAGGGCAAGATTCAGCAGACCCACCACCATCAGCACATCGGCGACGACCGCGAGCCGCGGCGCCACCGTCACGACGAGCAGCCCAAGCACGAACAGCACCAGCGCCGCGAACCCGGACAGCACCGGGCCGGCAAGCGCGATGATCAGCTCGTCGCGCGGTCGCGAGGCACGGATCGAAAGCGGGGCGAGACCGCCGATGAATCCCAGCACCACGCTGCCCACCGCCACACCGCGCCGCCGTCCGACGAGGGCGTGCCCCAGCTCGTGAGCCACGACCGACAGCAGGAACAGCAGGGCGATCCCGGCACCGATCAGCCACTGGATCACCGGGTGGAGCTCGGGGGCGTCGAGCGTCGCCAGCTCCGCGCCCATCAGGGTGACGATCGCGAGCAGCACGACCCAGGCCAGCGATACCCGGATCTCGATCCCGAGCACCCGCGCGATCGGGACCCCGCCCGGGTTCATCGAATCGCCGCCGGGGCGGGAATGCCGCCCGGGCCGAGCGTGCCGGATCCCCCGATCGCAGCTGCGCGCCGGCCACCGAGCCAGGCGAGCCCGAGGCTCAGGGCCACCACGACGATCCCGACCCCGATCGTCGTCTCGACCCAGAACGTCTCGGGGAACAGCTGGACGAGACGATCGGTCCGGGGGTCGAACAGGAAGCTGCCGGGCGGGAAGAACAGCTCGTGGAACAGCTCGAAGGCAGTGTCGAAGAACAGCACGCCGGCCAGGCCGACCGTGACCGTGCCCGCCGCGGTCGCGCGCCCGATCAGTCCCAGGCGCCGCCAGAGGCGGGCACGAGCGGCAGGGCGCCGGCCGAGCGCGAAGGCCAGGCCGATCACGGCCGCTCCGATGATCGCCGCCGCGTAGAAGCCGGCGAACACGCTGCGCACATCGCGCATGTGCTGGCGCTCGCGCTCGTTGAGGACCGGTGACCCATCGAGCGTCACCCCGAAGTCCGGTGGCCCGATCACGAGGTCGGACAGGATCGAACCGGTCACGGCCCGCAGGTCGGCTGCGTCGAAGCCGGTCCACGCGGCGGCCTGCGCTCGACCCTGCTCGAACCCGACCCAGATGGGGTTGAGGAACGGCAGGATCGCGAGCGCGATCAGGACCAGCGCCGTCGCGATGCCGAGCACGATCGAGGTCAGCGCCTCGCGGAAGAGCTCCATCAGCCGTCTGATGGTATCCGGTGACCCGTGCCCGGCGCCCCCAACCGGTCGATCAGGCCTCCTGAAGCGTCCGTGCCTGCTCCCACCAGGTATCGATCATCAGCTCGGCCGGGGTCTCCCAGTTGAGCTCCTGGGCTGCCCGGGCGAGCCGGGCACGGAACGACTCGAGGTCGAGACCCAGCACGTCACGCAACCCCTCGATCCCGGCCTGGATGAACAGCTGGTGCTCGGTGCCCGCGAACCCGGCCAGGTTGAGCAACAGCGCCTCATCGCGCCAGCGCCCGACATCGTTGGGCGTGGCGGCGACGTGGTCGGCCAGTGACTGGCGACGGGTGGGCGTCTCGGAGACGTCGAGCAGGATCCCGGTGGTGAAGATGCCCTGCTTCTCGAGTCGGGCGAGGTGCGCGGGCTCGATGCGGGTCAGCTCGGTGATGGGCGGCACGCGGCGTCGGACCTCCGTCGTGTGGCAGGTGATGCGCGTCATTATCGCGGGTCGGGCCGGGTCTCGCGATCGCGCCGGGTGGAACGATCGCCTCGGGTGCAGCCAGCGATGTCGCGAGCGAACGCCTACCGCTCGAGCGCCTGGTTCTCCAGCACCACGTCCCAGTGCGCATCGAGGATCTCGAACCGCCGCCGCTCCTCGGCCCGGAACGTGTCCTGGTCCGGGTACAGCCGCTGCGCGATCTCCGTGTCGGCGTGCTCCTGCATGGCCGCCCAGTCCCGGTACGTGATCGAGACCAGCACGTCCCAGTCGGCCCGGCCGTCGCCGTGGAACCGTGGCGCCCACAGCTCCACGTGGGTGAACCGCCCGGCGGCCTGGAGCTCGCGCAGGATCGGCCAGTGGTTCTTGCGGAACAGGCTCAAGAACTCGTCGTGCGTCCCCCACTTCGTGCGGTAGAAGTACAGAACCTCGATCGGGTCGGACATCGGTAGGTCGCCTCCTGGTTTCGGAACTCTCGCTGGCGCTTGCAGGGGATGACGCGGGTGGGTCAGCCGTCGAGCGCGGCGGCCTCGGCGCGGAGCAGCTCCCAGGCTCGCTTGACGTGGCGACGCTGCGTGCGCAGGTTGCCGACCGCAAGCCGGATCGTGAACCGGTCGTGCAGCCGGGTGTGGGACAGGAAGACCTCACCCGTGGCGTTCACCGCGTTGAGCAGCCGCTCGTTGAGGTGATCGAGCAGATCGGGGACGTCGGCCTCGTCCTCCTGGGTCGCCAGCGAGGCCGGGCGGTAGCGAAAGCAGACCGTCGAGAACGGGACCGGGGCGAGACGCTCCCAATCCGGGTCGGCGTCGATCCAGGCGGCGAGCTCGGCCGCCAGGGTGAGGTGGAACGCGATCCGCCGGCGAAGGCCCTCGAGGCCGAACCAGCGCAGCTGCATCCACAGCTTGAGCGCGCGCATCCGGCGCCCCAGCTGCGGCTGGTACTCGCTGTAGTCGAGCACGGGTCGCTCGCGGTCGAGCGTCCGCAGGTACTCGGGGACGAGGCTGAACGCGGCCCGCAGCTGGTCCATCCGGCGCGACAGGAGCAGGGACGCGTCGAGCGGGGTGAACAGCCACTTGTGCGGGTTGATCACGATCGAATTGGCCCGCTCCCAGCCCCCGAACGGCTCGCGCCGCTCGGGCATCAGCGCCACGACCCCCGCGTAGGCGCTGTCGACGTGGAGCCACAGGCCCTCGCCCGCGGCGACGTCGGCGATCGCCGCCACCGGATCCACCGAGGTCGATGACGTCGTCCCGATCGTGGCCACGATCGCCACCGGTTGGCGTCCCGCCGCTCGATCCTCGTCGATCGCTGCGTGGAGCGCCTCCGGATCCATCTCGTAGTCCGCGTTGGTGGGGATCTTGACCAGCGCCGACCGCCCCAGCCCGAGGGTCATGCAGGCCTTGTCCACCGAGCTGTGCGCCTCCGCCGACGCGTAGACCCGCGGCGCGGTGATCTCGGCGCGACCGGCAAGGCCCTCCGCTGCCACCCGGAGCCCGGCGGCCTCGCGCGCTGCACCGAGCGCGATGAGCGTCGAGGTGGATGCCGTGTCGGTAAGCATTCCCCCGAAGGTGTCAGGCAGGCCCAGGGCGGCGCGCAACCAGTCGACGACGACCGTCTCGAGCTCGGTGCCGATGGGCGAGGTGCGCCACAGCATCGGGTTCTGGCCGAGGGCCGCGGTCAGCATCTCCCCGAGGATCCCGGGGCTCGACGCCGACGTCGAGAAGTAGGCGAAGAAGCCGGGGTGCTGCCAGTGGGTCGCGTTGGGCAGGACGATCCGGTCGAGGTCGGCCAGGATCGCTTCAACCGGCTCCGGATCCTCGGGGGCGGTGGTGGGCAGCTGCGGACCGATCGAGCCGGGCTCGACGGGCGGCAGGACCGGGTAGCGCTCGACGGTCGCCAGATAGTCGGCGATCCGGTCGACGACGGCATGCGCTGCGGCCCGGAACGCCTCCGGGTCCATGTCGTTGACGCCGTCGACCTGCTCGGGATCGAGCGAGGCATCAGCCGGTGCGGTCACTCGATCAGTCTACCGGTCGTGACGGGCCGGGCCGGCGGGCGAAGCCGGAGCGTGGCGCCGACCGAGGACTCGGGCTGCGCTCGCCGCCTGGGCGAATCGGCGCCTCAGCCCCCGGCCGGGTCGGGAACGAGCACGGGCAGCGCCCGCGGCAGACACTCCGCCGCCAACCACGCGGCGCCAACAAGATCGCCGTCAACCTCGATCGGCGTCGCGGCGGCGCCATCGACACGGACCGAGCGCGCCCGCAGCCGTCGAGCGTGGCCGCTCCCCTCCCGACGCGTCCCGCGTCGCACGATCGCCTCGATCCCGCCTCGGACCGCCGCGACCATCCCGTCGCCCTCGACCACGATCAGGTCGAGCAGACCATCGGCCGGATCGATCCGCTGCGCCGGCCGCAGGACCCCCGGAATGAGCTCCCCGCTGTTGGCCACCAGGACCTCGATCGCCTGCAGGTCAAGCGCCTCGCCGTCGGCCACGATCCGCGTCGCCACGCCCGGCGCGTGACGCAGCAGACCAAACGCCGTCGCGAAGTACGCGTACCGGCCGATCCGTCGCTTGGCGCCGTCGGCCGTCGCGGCCATCACCCGGGCATCGAAGCCCATGCCCGCGGCCACGACGAACACCCGCCATTCGCTCGCGACGCCGGCGGCCGTGCCCCAGCGCGCGATGCCCAGGTCGACGCGCCTGACCCGGGCGCCGGGCAGCGAGCGGGCCGCCCGCCGAGGGTCGAGCGGGATCCGGAGCGAGCCGGCGAACAGGTTCGCCGTGCCGACGGGAATGATCGCCAGCGGCACGTCACGTCCGGACAGGACGGCCGCGAGATCGCGCACGGTCCCGTCACCACCCACCGCCACCACCAGCCCGACGCCATCGTCGAGGGCAGCCCTCACGCGCCGCACCATCGTGTCCCGGTCCGCATCGACCAGGAGCCCGGGCTCCAGCC
Source organism: uncultured Chloroflexia bacterium (assembly GCA_963713095.1). Taxonomy (GTDB): domain Bacteria; phylum Chloroflexota; class Limnocylindria; order Limnocylindrales; family CSP1-4; genus CAIXZV01. The sequence goes on along the minus strand of CAVQKK010000001.1, from coordinate 414,149 downwards.
CCGTCCGCGCGACGACCGATCGACGCACCTCGGCGAGGATCCCGTCGCGGCGCTTCGGGTCGTTGAGCCGCGAGGCCCGGGGGTTGACGGCGATGACGGCCGCCACCGGCAGCGCTCGCGATTCCGCACGCTCCATGGGACCATTGTGCCCGGGGACCGGGCCCGGAGCGTCCCGCTCGCGTGCGCGGGGAACCCGTCCTTGGGCGCTACCCTCGCGCCGGTGATCCGCTCGCGCTCACCGGCTCGGGCGATCGATCGCGCGCCCGCCCCGTGGACGTCACGAGCCCGGCGGCTGCTCGACCTCGTCCACGATGCCGACCACCACCGTGCGCAGCGGTCCGTGGGTTGCGCCGACGATCTGGCGCGCCGAGTTGCCCTCGTCGAGGATCAGCACGAGCTCGCCGGCGCCCGCGCCCACCGTGTCGACCGCGATCAGATACCCACCCGCGGGCGCACCCGACGGATCCACCAGATCACACAGCAGCAGGGTGCGGTCCTCGAAGATCGGCGAGGTGATCGTCGACACGACGGTGCCCACGACCCGTCCGAGCTTCAACGCTCCCCTCCCCGCAGCTCCTCGACGGCATCAACGATCCCCACGATCGCGTGGTCGACCGGAACGAACCGCTCCTCCAGCGCCTCCGCCGCCTCGCGGGCACCGACGATGTACACCAGCTCGCCCGGTCCGGCCATGTGCACGGCATCAGCCGCCACGACGGGGGTCCCGGTGTCGGTCAGCTGCCGGGTCAGGGGCTGGACGATCAGCAGCCGCACGCCCTCCAGCCCGGGCGCCTTCACCGAGGCCACGACGGTGCCGATCACTCTCGCGATCTGCACGCGTCAGCCCTTCCGGTCCGAGATCCGCGCGTGGAAGCGCGGGTCGGCCTGAAGCTCGTCTCGCAGCTCCGGATGGAGCTGCGAGATCACGCGGGAGATCGGGACCCGGCGGCCACCGTCGGGTGAGCCCGGCACGCTCGAATCGGTGACCCGCTCGCAGCCGATCGCGACCGCCGCCTCCACCTGGGCAAGCGGCCCATCGAACAGGAGGTAGCCCTTGCCGCCCAGATCGTCGCCCAGCCGCATCTCGAGCAGCCGCACCCGTGCGCCCTTGACGCCCGCATCCGCCGCGTCGATGGTGGCCGCGACCGAGCCCGTCTCCACGATCCCCAGCGCCTCGCCCTCACCGTCCTGGCGCTGCCCGCGGAGCGCGGCGACGACCTGGGCGTGGACGTTGGGCAGATACACGGAGTCCACGATGCACGGGCCGCCGACGGCCCGCCCTGCGTCGAACGCCTCCTCGACGTCACCGACCGTGCCCCCCACCAGCACCAGGTAGCGACCCGGGTGGATCGTGCCCGCGCGCAGGACGTCGACCGGCGCCCGCTTGACCATGGCGTCGCCGGCTTCGATCCCGGCCGCGATCGAGTCGAGCTCGAGCAGCGCGATGGCGGGCTGCAACCGGTCGGCCGCCACCATGTCGGGCTCGTGCATCGCGCTTGAGCCGGCCCGACCCTCGGCGTTGGTCATCACACGATCCGCAGCGCGCCGACGACGGTGATCCGGCGCTCGCGTGAGAAGGTCCGCGGCCGGGTCATCCCGTCCCCGGACGGGCTCGCGATGGACATCGTGGCGAAGCCCTCGCCGCCCTCGCCCAGCCCGGAGAAGTTGGGCCCGTTGGTCACGAAGATCGAGCAGTTCATCGCGCGCGCCATGCGGGTGATCACCTCGACATTGGTCGAGTGGATCGAGGCCGTGTGGCGGAAGCCGTGCTCCGACCGGACGGCGAGGTCGATCGCGCGATCCACGTCCGGCACCCGGACCACGGGCAGCACGGGCATCATCTGCTCCGTCCAGACGAGGCTGTGCTCGACCGGCACCTCGGCAACGAGCAGCCGCGGCTCCACCGCCGGCCGCACCCCGATCTCGGCCAGGATCCGTGCCGCGTCGCGACCGATCCAGGCGGGGTTCACCTGACCCGGCTTGCCGGGGGCCCCGAGCTCGGTGAAGATCACGCGCTCCAGCCGCCGCAGCTCGTGCTCCGCGAGCACGTAGCCGCCGCTGTGGCCCATCGCGCGGACGAGCCGGTCGCCGACCGACGAGACCACGATCGCGGTCTTCTCGTCGGTGCACACGATGTTGTTGTCGAACGAGGCGCCGCGAACGATGTCGGCGGCGGCGCGATCGACGTCGGCGGTCTCGTCCACCACGGCCGGCGGGTTGCCGGGGCCGGCGGTGATCGCGCGCTTGTTGGTCTTGAGCGCCTCACGCACGACCCCCGGGCCGCCGGTGACCAGCAGCAGACGAACGTCCGGGTTCGCCATCAGCGCCCTGGCGCTCTCGATGGTGGGCTCAACGGTGGAGACCACGAAGTTGGGCGGGCCGCCGGCGGCCAGGATCGCCCGATTGAGCAGGCGGACCACGGCGTTGGACGATCGGCGCGCGTTGGGGTGCGGGTTGAACACCACCGCATTGCCGGCCGAGACGATGCTGATCGCATTGTTGATGATCGTCGAGGTCGGGTTGGTGACGGGCGTGATCGCCCCCACCACCCCGAACGGGGCGAACTCCGTGATCATCATCCCGCGTGACCCGGACACCGCCTGGACCTCGAGGTCCTCCGGCCCCGGCGCCTTGCCGGCCACGAGCCGGTTCTTGACGATCTTGTCCTCGATCCGCCCGAGGCCGGTCTCCTCGTGCGCGAGCCGGGCCAGCATCTCGGCCTGGTCGAGCGCGGCGCTCCGGACCGCGTTGATGATGACCTTGCGCTGGTCGAGCTCGAGCGGCGCAGCACGGTAGGCCGCCGACGCCGCCTGGACCGCGTCGTCAAGGGTCGCGAACACGCCGTCCCCGACCTGGTTGACCGCGGGGGCGGCGAGCTCGGCCTGCGCGGCCATCCGCCGGGCACCCTGCGGATCGGGCGAGCCGACACGCCGGCGCACCCGTTCGATGATGTCTTCGATCTCGCGTTCGTCCAACAAGCTGCTGGTTCCTTTGGCTCGAGGGCTCAAAGCCCGCGGGCTACTTGTGGTAGATCTCCGAGCCGCCGATCTCCCAGGTGTCGACGATCGCCATGATCACCGCGTCGCACGGGCGGTCCCTGGTGACCTCGGTCTGGCGCGCGGAGCTGCCGCCCGCGTAGAGCACCACCTCGCCGACGCCGGCACCCACCGTGTCGACGCCCACGACATACCCACCGGTCGGCTCGTTGTCCGCGCCCAGCTGCTGCACGAGCAGCAGCCGCCAGCCCTCCATCAGGGGCTCCTTGCGGCTGGCAACGACCGTGCCGGCAATGCGTCCCAGAAGCATTCGGTCCTCTCCGGCCTCTCCGGCCTGGTCCCGGGGCGACCGTTGCCGGCCGCCCCGCGAGGGTCCTGTGGCTGGGGCTCAGCCGAGCTCGGCCTTGCCTTCCTCCGTGCGGCCCAGCGGCAGCACGGTGTCCACGTTGGCATGCGGCCGGGCGATCACGTGGGTCGCCACGACCTCGCCGACCTTGGCGGCGCTTCGTGCGCCGGCCTCGACGGCGGCCTTGACCGCGGCCACGTCACCGCGCACGACGGCGGTCACGTACCCGCCCCCGGTCTTCTCATAGGTCACGAGCTCCACCTTGGCGGCCTTGACCATCGCGTCCGCCGCCTCGACCACCGCGGCGAACCCGCGGGCCTCGATCATCCCCAGTGCTTCTGCCATCGGACCCTCTCCGTTGCTTCCTTGCTCGCGACGACCGGGCGGCCGCCGGTTCGTGTCTACGACCTCGTCATCCCTTGGCCTCGCGCCCGTCGATCGCCTCGATCGCGGCGACCGCTGCGCGCCAGCCCACATCGATGTCCCGCTCCTCGCCACCCAGGTACACCCGGCCCATTGACCCGAACGACCGGACCTCGAGGATGTTGATCTCGGCGGCCTTCTCGGCCTCGTTGGCGGCGAGCGCCGCGTACGCTGCCGGCTCCATCTCGAGCACGTACAGGGTCTGGCCGCCGAGCAGCATCTCGCCGTGCCGCGTGCGATTGATCAGCTGCGCCTGGTGGGCATCGATCCGGCGGATGATCTGGCTCGACAGGATCCGGGGCTTCATCCGGTCGCTCTCGGCCAGGCCGAGCTCCGACAGGATCGCGGCGCCGGCGGCGCGGACCTCGGCCTGCGCCGGCGAGTGGACCTCGAGCAGGCCGAAGTAGCGCTCGATGATCTGCATGCCCGGTTTCACGGACGTCGACTTGAGCGCGATGTCGGTCAGCCGGTTGATCTCGATCCCCGGCGAGACCTCGATGTACAGCGAGGCGTCGCCGGCCAGCGGCAGGAACCCCTGCGCGACGGTTCCCAGGAACGCGGCGTACTGGGCCTGGAGGTTGTCCAGGAACACGTACGCTCGAAGGTCAATATTGGCCACGAGTCTCACCCTCTCCCGTCACGATCTTGACGCCGGCGGACGCTCCGATCCGGGTCGCGCCGGCGGCGATCATCTCCTCGACATCCGACTTGGTCCGGATCCCGCCGGCTGCCTTGACCCCCATCCGGGGTCCGACGGCCTCGCGCATCAGGGCGACGTCGAACACGGTCGCGCCGCCCGATGCGTAGCCCGTGGAGGTCTTGACGAAGTCTGCCTTCGCATCCTTCGCCAGCCGGCAGGCGATCACCTTCTCCGTGTCCGTCAGGAGCGCCGTCTCGATGATCACCTTGTTCAGCGCACCGACCTCGTGGCACGCGTCCGAGACCCGGGCGATGTCGTCCCGCACGAGCTCGAGCATGCCGGACCTGAGCGCCCCGACGTTGATCACCATGTCGATCTCGCGGGCGCCGTCCCTGATCGCCTGGCGCGCCTCGTGGGCCTTCACCTCGGACGTCGAGGCGCCGAACGGGAAGCCGATGACCGAGGCGACCGGCACCCCGGATCCCTGGAGGTTCCGCGCGGCCCGGGCGACCCACACCGGGTTGATGCACACGGCGGCGAACTCGTGGGCGACGGCCTCCGCGCACAGCCGGTCGATGTCGGCGGCCGTGGCGTCCGGACGGAGCAGCGTGTGGTCGATGAACCTGGCGACGTCCTTGGGTACGTAGCCTGCCTCGCCCTGGTAGCTGACACGCGAGGCGCCGCTGCTGACGACCTCCTGGACGCGGTTGAGGCAGCGGGCCGCGCAGCCTCCGGAGCACGAGCCGCAGTCGCGGCCGTCGCCGGCGAACATCGCGAGAACCTGGCTCGTGATCGCGTCGATGAGCTGGGCTCGGTCGTCCGGCGGCGCTGTCATCTCGTGGCTTCCTCTGGCTGGGGCCCGGCGTGGCGCCGTTCGATGGCGGTGATCTTGGCCACGCGCCTGGCGTGGCGCTCCGCACCCCAGGGCGTGGCGAGGAACGTCTCGACGATCTCGATGGCGAGGCCCTCTCCGATCATCCGCGCGCCCAGGGTCAGCACGTTTGCGTAGTTGTGCTCCCGCGCGTTCCGAGCCATCGATGTGTCGTGGGCATTGGCGGCCCGCACGCCCGGGACCTTGTTGGCGGCCATCGCGGAGCCGATCCCGGCGCCGTCGATCACGATCCCGACGGTGCACGCTCCCGACGCGACGAGACTGGCCACGACCTGGGCGAAGTCCGGATAGTCCACGGGGTCCGGTCCGTTGGTGCCGCAGTCCGTCACCTCGAAGCCCTTGTCGGTGAGCGCCTTGACCAGGACGTCCTTGAGCGCGAAGCCGCCATGATCGGCGGCGATCGCCACCGTCATCGGGCCGCTGGGCATGGCGGGCTTCGACCCGGCGGGGGCGGGGGTCGCTGGAGACGCGCTGGTTGCGGCGGCAGCCGGGATCACCGGGATCGCCGGGATCGGCCCGCCGGACTCGAGCTGCTCGAGCGTGCGCTCCACCAGCTGGCGAACCACCTCAGGCGACGGCGTCGCGGGCCGCATCCGCTCGCCGGTCATGCGTGCTGCCCTTCAGAGAGCACCCAGGCCGCGGTCGCAGCGTCGGTGACCAGGACGCTCAGGCAACCGGCTCGCAGGGATGCGAGCGCGATCGGCCCGCGGCCAGGACCAGCGGCCAGCCCCATCGAGACCCGGCCCATGCCCAGGTCGGCCAGCGGGATGCCGATGGTTCGATCGTCGAGATCCGGGCTCGCGATCGCTCCGTCGGGCCGGAGGAACCGGCCCACGACGTCCCCCACCGCGCCCGCACGCCGGAGCTCGGCCAGATCCTGATCGGTCAGCTGGCCGGACTCCACGAGGACGCTCTCCTGGCTGAGGATGCCGAGGCTGAACACGGCGACCGAGGTCGCCCGGGCTGCAGCGAGCGTCTCGCCGACCGAATGGTCTGCCTCCAGGGCCCGACGCAGCTCCCCGGAACCCACGATCGCCGGGGCCGCCAACAGCCGGATCTGAGCGCCGGTGGTGGTCCCGAACCGCTCGGCGATCTCGGTGGCACGGGTGGGCTGAGCGGACCGGGATGTCGCGCCGTTCAGCTGCACGATCTCGGTGGGCGACGCCCAGCCGGGCTCCAGCTGCCCGGCCAGCTCCAGCATCGTCCTGCCCCAGGACACGCCAATCGAGCCCGACGGTCGCAGGTCTGCAAGGTAGCCGGCGGCTGCCTTGGCGACCAGCTCGCGGGACAGGTCCCGGGCCGCTCGCTCGCTCATCGCGGGTGGCACATCCACGACCACTGCCGCCTCGAGGCCAAACCGGTCTCGGAGAGCATCCTCGAGGTCGAGGGCGCGCGCATCGGGATGGACGATCTCGATCTGGATGATGCCTTCGCGGAGCGCCCGATCCAGCAGCCGCCCGACCTGGAACCGGCTCAGCCCGAGACGGTCACCGATCTGCTGCTGACTGAGCTCCATCCGGTAGTACATCTGCGCGACACGAACCATGAGGCGCCCATCGCCGGCTGCCCGGCGCGTCGCCGTGGCGGTTGCCGTCACTGCCCCAGCCCGCGATCTGCTCATATGAGCAGCATGATACACATATGTGCAATAGCAGTCGATCGATCGCCTGAGCAGCCGGCTTCGCGACGAGCACGGCAACGACGACCAGCGCGTCGACAACGACCAGCGCGCAGGGTGCGATGTCCCGCGCGCTACCTAGAGCTTCGAGGCCACCTGCCTGGCGATTGCCTCCACCTTCGGCTCCAGGTCGCTGCCGGACATGGACGAGGACGTCGCCTCCAGCACGACGAGGTTGGAGCCCTTGACGAACGCGATCGTCGCGCTGGTGTCGTCGACGACCTTGCCCCCGGAATTGCCGATGCCGCTGACCGGCTGGAGGTCACCCTGGGCACCGGCCATCGCGATCGCAGCCTGGAGCTCCGTGTTCACGACACCGCCCGGCATGACCTGGACGAGCACGGTCACGCTGTCGCCGTTCGTGTTGCCGTACGACGCGATGTTCATGCCCGGGACGTTCAGCGGGAAGTCGACCGGAGTCGGACTTCCGCCGATGACCGACGCGGCCATGTCCGCCGTGACCAGGCTGCTGACGTCCGGTGCGTTACCCAGCCCCGCGGCGGCGCTGGCGAGCGCGCTCGCGAGACCCGAAGGAAGCTCCATGGAGGGCATGGTCGAGGCGGCGGCTGACGGCGGGGCGGCCGCCGATGCATCCGCGCCGGGGGTGGAGGTCGCGCTGCTGCCGCCGCAGGCGGCGACGGAAAGGAGGACCGCGGCGGCGAGGCCCGCGAAGGTGATGGTCGGGCGCGAGGTCACAGGCGTCTCCCTGACTGGTGCGTGGACGGACGACATCCTACGCTCACGACGGCGGTGCATACAGCGCTGGCGCACCGTCTGGCGTCGATTGCGGGAAGCTGTCGCGTCCCAGTAGCCAACGGTACTGGCTCAAACGAAAGCCCCTCCGGATCCGTCCGGGGGGCCTGTCTCGTGCTCGGATCGATGGTCGGGGCGGAGCGATTCGAACGCTCGACCTCCTGAACCCCATTTCGGCCCGAGCCCCGCACGACGGCCCACTTCGTGCGTACAGGGTGTCCATTCTGTCCACCGGATCGCGCCGCGTTGGGCACCGTGTTGGGTACGGCGTTGGGTACGAGAGCGCCCCCGGCCACCGAGGGGGATCAGCAGCCGGGGCGCGCGGTGGAGTGCACAATGGACCGGGGTCCCGGCGACGCGCCGAGGGCCCGTCTATCGCCTAGGCCTTGTCGGCGCTGCCGTTTGAGTGCAGGTTAGGGGACCCAATGAAGGAAGCCGAACGTGCCATCGAGGCCCACCTGAAGGCGTTGGGCATCGAGCCGGGTGCGATCTACGCGAAGCTGGACGAGAGCTTCCAGCCGACGGGCGAGTACTTCGTCAGCTGTGACGCCGGCCTCTTCGTCGGGAGAGTCTCGGAGGGTGAGAATGAGACCCTTATGCTCGACGGACACCTGATCCAGTGGGGCGAGGTCGGCAAGGTCGACTTTCAGGTGCACGGTAAACTCGGCGTTCCGGATCAACTCGGCTCGGTCTCGTTGATCCTCGCTCACCCTGAACTCGAGGCGACCTGGGGCACGGGGGGACTGCCTGGCAGCAACTACCCGGCCGATCTGCACAAGCTCGTCGCCTTCGCTCGTGACGTCCTACAGCGGACCAAGTAACAGCGCCCCGGTCGCCCGCTGGCCCTGCCTCGAGGTCAGGCGCGGTGCGGAGCCGAGGCGGGTGAGGGTGACGGGCGGCCTGGCTCGGGGTCATCCCTAGCGTCGGGCGAACGCCAACCCTGCGAGGTTTCCGAGATACAGGCCAAGGAAGGCGAGCACAGGCAGGGCCAGTAGCACGATGAGCGGGTTGTCGGCTCCGGCGATCGGCCCGATCACGAACCACCAAATCAGCAGGCCGACAACGATGCCGCCGATGCGGAACGGGATCAGGATCGCCCGTAGCTTCTCCAGCTCGATCATCCCCGCTGCGACGCTGGCCGGGATCGACGCCGTCTGAACCGGTGGGCCGGGCGCGGCCGGCTGCGCCGGTGTCGTTGGCTGTGCCGGCGCACCTTCGGCGGCCGTGTTGTCGAAGTCGAACTGGCACGATCGACAGTACCGAAACGCGCCTGTTCGCTGTGTGCCGCATCGCGGACAGAACTCCGCCATTGCCATCCCTTCCCCACGTTCGCACAGGTCGTGGGTCCAAACAGTAACGCCCCGGTCGCCCGCTGGCCCTGCCTCGAGGTCAGGCGCGGTGCGGAGCCGGGTGCAAGACAGGGTCGCTACTCGCAGTTGCCCTTGAGGCGCTTGATCTTGTACACGAAGAACAGCGGCACCGTCGTGTTGCCGCCGATCTGGGTGTCGTAGCTGAACGAGCCGAGGCTGGCCACGTTCATCGAGACGATGTCTCCCTGGACGAAGTCCGCGAGGTCCTCCTCGTAGCCGGTGAACAGGGCGTTGTCGCCGAGGTACCAGTCCGACAGCTTGTGATAGGAGGCGTCGCCGCGGAAGGTGTCAGCGCCCGTCGCGGCGTCGAACTGGGTGATGCAGGCCCAGACCTTGTAGCCACCGCCCATGTAGTTGTCCGGCGCTTTGACCAACTTCTGCCAGTTCCGCTTCGAAAGAGCCTTGAACGACCGGGGCTCAGGAACGTCAGGGACAGCCGCCTCCGAACTGGACGGCGCGTTGGCCTCCTGGGAGGCGGTCGACGCGAACGTGGCCCTTGGCGTCTCGGTCGGTCCGCCCGAGCTCGACGAGCAGCCCGCGAGCAGAAACGCCGCCAGAACAGAAACCACAATGCCACGCCGCATTGCGTACCCCCTCTCCACGCCACCCGAGATGCAACCGGGTCCCTTCGTAGGTCCCCAAGTCTAAGCGCCCCGGTCGCCCGCTGGCCCTGCCTCGAGGTCAGGCGCGGTGCGGAGCCGGGGCTGGGCTATATACGCGCGTTGGGCGGCAGCCCGAGATCATCCAAAAGGATTGCCGACTTGTTGGCTGCGTTCTTGTCGGACCCTCACTGCCGGGCCAGAAAGGCCGTCAGTCCGTCAGCGCTGCCGACGAATCCGGAAAAGCCCGTGCCGTCTGGGGTGGCGCTGAGTGCGGGCATGCGTTCGCGCAACGTCCGCACGACAGACTCGGCGCTATCCGCATGGCTGGTAACCACGACCCCATCGATGGGTTGCCCCGCTCTCGAAAGGACGTCCAGGAAGTCGTCATCCTGTGCGCGCCAGCCAATGACGAGCAGCCGATCCATTCCCCTCACCGCGCGTTCGAGCATCTCAAAGTGCCCCTGAGGCAGGACGAAACTGCTCTTGGAGCGTGTTGGCAGTGCGAGCGCGGGGTATAGGAGCAACTCCGGCCGACTAAGGGGTTCCCGCGGTTGGGAACGCTCGTAAGACGTGAAGAACCCCCATGGCCCAGAAACGGCTGAATGCTCAGGAGCGCGGTCAATGAGCATTGCTCGGTGGTCACCGTCGACGTAGGTGGACCCCATCTGCATGCCACGACCCCAGTCGACAGAGCCGTGCACCTTGAGCAGCCAGGTTGACTCCGCCACGTAGCCATCGAAACTGGTCCGGTCCACCAATGGGCCGAGGGCCTCTTCCAGCATCAAGTCGTAATTGAAGGTGACGTATGCGACGAGTTCGCGACGCTGACTCCGCCACCTTTCAACGGCGTCCACTAGCTGGACGTAGTTCGTCAGTCCATAGGCGCCGGCCGCCCAGGTGACGCCGGCCCGCCAGAGGACCTCCTGCAGATAGAACTGCAAGGCGGCCAGTTGCCTCGAGCCACGGTCGGAACCCGCTGAGGCGGCCGCGATGCGCTGGATTGCGTCCTCAACCTGCTCACCGGCGTCAACAGCATCGGCCAGCTGGATAATCAGTGGCCGAACATCGGGAAACTGGGAGATGACATTCCCGAACGTATCGGCCCGAGGTTCGAAGAGGCCGGCTGTGAGCGGCGGTCGCCAACCCGGATTTGCCAGCTCGGCGAGCGGGAGATATCGAGGTCCAAGCGAGTCGAACGACGCCCCGGCCCCAATCACGATGACCAGCATCGTTTCGGATCATAGGGCCCTCTAGTCTCCCCTGTCTCGCAACCCGCCGCGTCGCGCGGCCGTCATCGGATCCGGCTCGCCTCTTGGGGAGGGACGCCGGCGTCGACGAGCTCGCGGTACTGCTCACGGCGCCGGTCGAGGATCTCGGTCCGGTGGCGGGCACGCCATTCCCGGTTGTCCGCGTTGCGGCATGGCTGGCACCGACCCTTGGACCAGCCGCGGTAGTCCAACAGGGCGGGCCGGGTGCCGCACCTCGAGCAGATGCCATCTCGCCGGTGCCGCGTCATCGTCGCCAACAGGGTTCCATCGGCCGCATTGGCCCCGGCTGCGGGCACTCGGGCGGGCAGCTCGTGCCGAACCAGGGTTCGTTGTCGCGGTGCCCCACGAGGATCAGACCGCGGTCGCCCGTGTGATAGTGCGCCCGCGGTCCGTTCGGGCCGTACAGCGGCACGCCTTCGGGCTCGAGGCGACGCGGATCAGGGTTGGCCACGTTCCAGGCACGCACCCGGCACCCGGCCGAGCAGAACCGACGCCGAGGGCTCGCACCAGCTGGCAGCGCATGCTGGCAGAACTCGCAGCGGCGATCGATCACACTGCTAGGCACGGCATCACCCGGATATACAGTCCGATGCATAGAACGACGCCCAGGACGTGGATTTATGCATGTTCAGCGGCTCCAGGGCCCCTGCGAATATCGCAGCCAGATTGGCCCATTTGTGCGCATTTCGTAGGTGGACAGGCCGATTTGGCGCGGTAATCGTGGTTTGTGGAGGTAAATACGAAGGAGTGCCATCCTAGAGCCCTACCCGTCTCTGAAGACTGATGCATGGTTATGCACTCGGTATGGGATAACGCGCCGTTATCCCTCGCCGACCTCGGCACCGAACCGATGCGACATCACCGGGTCTCGGGGTGGACGTGGAACCGGGGGCCAGCGTGGATGTGCCATCCCTTGCCCGGATGCTGGTGACGGACGGGCCGATCATCGGGGTTCGGGTGGCACCAGGCACACCAGCCGCGCGGGTCGCCGCTGTGGAACCGCACGTGATACGGGCGCAGCGTGGGGTCCGATGGCGGGCTGTGCTGCGCCTGCGTCCGCTCCGCTTGGATCCGCCGCAGCCGGTCGACGTTGGACCCGGGCAGGATCGAGGGCCTCATGCTGCCGGGTCCTCCGGTGGCTTCGGTGGCTCGGTCGGGCGTGGACCACGGACCCACGCCACCGCGGGTGACTGGCCCGCGATGCTCAGCCGGGCGGCCACGGTCCGGGCGCCAGGTGTCGCCTTGCGTTCGATGTGCTCAACGTCGACGATCGTCGCGACGATCTTGCGCCCGTGCACCTTGGGCGTGCTCACGACGCACCGGCCCGTGTCGAGTCGATGATCGGCAAGGCGCCCGACGCATGGTCGGCGCACGCTGCGACATCGAGGGCGAGCATGGTCACGGCAGCCGGAGGCCCGTCCACGTGCCAGCACTCGCACGGGACCACCCTGCCGCTCAGGCGGCCCACCACCAGCCGCTCGACGATCCGCAGCAGACCCAGCACCCCGTCCGTCGCGCGGCCGGCAGGACCATGCAGGAGCAACTTGCCGGCAGGCGCCAGGCTCAGGCTCACGCCTTCGCGCTCGCACAACCGCAGCACGGCATCGACGTCCGCTGACGGACGGGCGCCTTCGACGTAGCGTGACACGGGCGAGCCGGCCCCAAGCACCTTCGGTCCGGTCGGCGCCAGCGCCGGCATCCTCGCGAGCAGATCGAGCGGCTGCCGCGCCTTCGGCTCGAACGCGCGGCGTCGCTTCGCCTCGCGCGCCACCTGGGCCGCGTAGGTGCCGGTCGGCACCTCGGTCCCGCGGATCGTCGCGGTGTAGCTGCCCACGGTCCCGTAATCGACGCGCTCCTTCCGCTCGGCGATGCGGATCTCGCCATCGCTGACTGGCGCGGCGACGCTGCCGGCGTCCATCGGTCCCGAGCCCATGACGTATTCACGCTCGCGGTAGCGGACATATCGGTTGGGGCCGACGGTGCCGAGTTCTTCGACGTCGCTCGGCGCCAACGATCGGCGCGGTTTGGTATCGAGGATGGCCATGGTGCATATCTCCTTTACGTGAGGTCGGGTGGGTCGAGGTCGAGGGTCCGGCGGTCGTGGTCGCGGGCCGCGAGCTCGTCAACGAGCCGGATCGCGAACCGCTGGCCGCCAGGTGCGCCGACCCGGAAGCATCGGCCGCCGCTCCCGGCCGCTGGCCTGTGGACGTGCCAGGCGCTGCCGGTCGCGAGGTCGAGCACCTCGAGGGCCTCGCCCGCGGTCAGAGGCAGGCGGCAAACGGCGCAGATCACGGCTCGCTCCTTCCGGATGGGGGGCCCACCGCCCGCGGACGGTCGCCAGCGCGGGAGGCGCCACCAGGCAGCACGCCTCGATCCGGTCGGCGGACGGTGGGGGATGTGGTGGGCCAGAGGTCGAGCGCCAGGCAGTCGGCACACCGGCTCGTCTCGGGCCAGGCGAACCGCTCCGGGACGCTGGGGGCCCCACAGAGGGCCCGCGGATCGCGGCCACGGTGCGCGTGGGCGACGCCATCGCGGCCAGCACGGAACCGAGGCGAGCCGGCGGGTCGGTGGCTCATCGGGTCGCCTCGAGGCATCGGACCGACACGGCGACGCCGGGGCCTTCGTCCGGGCCGGTGTAGAGCTTCGTGACGGTGAGCCGGGCCACCTGGGCATCGTCCCCGAACACGACGGCGGACAGGGCGTCCAGCGCGGCCCGGGCGAGCTTGTCGGCGTCGGGCTTGCCACCGTGATAGACGGGCGCCTCGAGCCGGAGCACGGGCACGGGCCGGCGGCCATTGGCCGGGAGGTAGTGCGACCGTGGCCGCGGGAGTCGGAACACGAGCCCCACCCGGACCGGGCCGGAGAGCAGCGGCGCCGAGCCGATCGCGCTGCGGGCCTCGGAGGCGATCGCCGAGCGCCATGCCCCGAGGGGCGACCGCGGGCGGTTGCCTTCGGTGGCGACGATCGCCCGGCCTCCGGCGACGAACGCGCGAGCGGAACCCTGCGCCACCGGGAGTCCGCGTACATCGAAGCTCACGGCGCCCGCTTCTCTCATCGGTCGTTCGTTCCGTCCGGGAGTTCCCGACACGGGGGGCCTACGTCCCCCGTTCGTGTCGGGAATAGGCGCCGACAGGGTTCCCGACACGGGTTCGTGCTCATTCCCGACACGGCTCGTGCGGTTCCCGACACGGCTCGTGCGGTTCCCGACACGGTTCCCGACACGGCTCGTGCGGGCTGTCCAGAACCGAGTTCCCGACACGTTCACGGCCGATCCTCGAGCCGGAGATGCCACCGGACTCCGGGGCCGGTGGTGCCGTCCTTCGACACCCACCCTTCGCGCTTCATGCGCAGGAGGGCCTGCGCCAATCGCTGCTTGACGCGGGCTCGCCGATCATCGGAGGGTGGCTCCTCGGCATCCTCGAGCAGCTCGTCGGCCAGGGCGGAGACGGTCCGCGGGCCGGCGATCAGGGCGGCGAGGATCCAATCGCGCGTGCTCTCCTCGTCGTCGTCGCGCTGCACGCCACACAGGCGCCCGTCTAGCCCGTATTCGAAGGTCAGCAGCACGCCGGCGATATGGCCGCGCTCGTTGCGCTTGCGAGGGCGCCACCGGACGCGGTGCGCGTCACCCTCGGCCCGGGTGCCGATCCACGTCAACCGCATGGCCGCGAGCCATGCCAGCGACCCGAACGGGTCACCCTCCGGCTGTCCCTTCGGAGGATGGCCGAACGATACGGACGGCCGGCCGAGCGCCTCGAGGGCGTCCACGTACAGGAATGGCGCCTGAGCATCGGACCGTAGCCGCTCCTCGCCGACGCCGATGGCCGGGAGGATGCTGTCCACCAGCAGGATGTCCGCGCGGCTCGCGACCATGACACGGCCGAGGGCGGGCGCCACGTCCCACAGCGGCCGGCCGGCGAGCTTCGGCCCGAGGTCGCCGGGGGCCAGGTAGACGACGCTCCGCCGGTCGGCACCCAGCCCGGACACGCGCCGGGACCATTCGCGCTCGCGTCGCTCGGCATCGAAGATCATCGGCCGGTGGCCGAGCTCGAGCAGCTCGCGGACCATCCACGCGCCGGTGGTGCCCTTGCCGACCCCGGGCGCCCCGTAGCAGAGGGTCGGCCCGTGCTCGAGCATCCCGAGCAGCAGCGGTGCGGGGGGATCGTCCGGGACGTCAGCGAGGGTGCGCCAGGTCACGGCCTCGGGCTCGACGGGGGCCGGGGCCGGTCGCATGGGTGCCACGGGCACGACCGCGGGCGCCTCGGCCAGCCAGGGCGGCTCGACCGGGGCACGGTCGACGAGTGCCTGACGCCGCGCCTGCTCGGCGACCCATCGCTCGTCAATGGGGCCGTCCCAGTCGGCCATGAGGGGATCGGCGCTCATGACGGACGAGCCGAGGGCCGAACCGACCAGCTGGAGATGCCCCGACGCGCCCGCTCAGCGGCGAGGTGACCGGCGACGCTGGCGATCTTGGCCGCGCGCTCGCGCTCGAGGTCGGCATCGGTCACGGGTGGCAATGGCGACGGCCGGTCGCTACGCTGCTCATTGGGTCGCGGTTCCATCGCGGCTCCTCTTGGCCTCGCCGGGCAGATCAGATGCCGGCGGGGCCTCTTGTCGCTTCCTATCCCGCAGCGGCGGCGACGCGCGCCTGCTCGTCGGCCCACCGTTCGAGTTGGCCACGATGGACGCGCACGGCCCGGCCGAAGCGAACCGTTGGCAGCTCGCCTCGGGCGACCATCTGGTACGCCTCGCTGCGGCTGATGCCGAGCAGGCGGGCGGCCGTTTCGACGTTCACGAGGATCGGCCGCGCGTCCTCGTCGTTCCCGTTTCGCGTCATCCGGGCTAATCTCCCGTGTTTCCACTTGCCAACTGGCCTAACGACACCATATCCTGTGGACGCGACAACTCAATACGCACAACGCGACACTAGGAGGACAGATGGCGCCACGAACGAGGCTCAACGGTCCGGTGGCTGACGCGTTGCGAGCCGTGGCGGTCAAGCATCCCGACTGGACGGCCGGCCAGATCCACCGTGAGCTAGTCGCCAGGGACGGGGATGCGGACAGCCCGAGCCTACGGACGGTGCAGCGGTACCTCCGCGCGTTCAGTCGACCGGATGACTCGGGCCCGTGGTCAATGGCGGATGACCTCGAACCTGCCGACTCGCGGGCCGTGCTCGCCGTGCTCCGCTACGTGATCGAGGGCCCCGGCCCGGATTGGTGGCCGACCCGGGCCATGGCTGCGTGGATCGCGCGCATCGGGCGCGCATATCCCGAGCTCGAACCGGCCGACGTCCACCTGCTCGCTTCGCTCGCGGTGCGAGGCGCGGCAGAGGACGTCGAGTGCTATCTAGCGTTCACGCCGTGGGTCGATCCGGCGGCCCTGTTCGCGGCGGTGAACCGGGGCGCGGCGCCGGCCGGGGCCATCATCGGGCTACATGCGGAGTTTGCCGACTGGGCGCTCGCGGCCCGGGCGCAGCAGGAACAGGATCGGGCGACCTTCCAATAGGTCCGGGACCGTCGAGCGGCGCGCGACGCGCAGCGGGCGGACGTGCTCGGGCACCAGCAGCAAGGGGCGAACGATGAGCGGTAGCGGTGGCGGCGTCCGGCAGCGGTCCAATGGCCGATGGGAAGGGCGGGCCCGGGTCAACGGGCGCGACCTCAGCGTCTACGGCGCCACGAAACGCGAGGCGCAGGAACGACTCCGCGCGGCGTGCGCGGCGGCTGACAGCGGCATCCGGCCGGTCCGCGGTCGGATGACGGTCGCGGCGTGGCTGGCCGAATGGCTGGGCACGACGGTGGCCACGCGGTGCCGTCCGCGGACGGTGGAGAGCTACAGCGAAACGGTGCGGAGGTACATCCTCCCGGCCATCGGCTCGCGCCCGCTGGCCAAGCTCGAGCCGGCCGACGTGGCGCACATGCTGGCCGGCCTGACCGCCCGCGGCGACCTGTCCCCCACCACGGTGCGCTACGCCTACAGCGTGCTTCGGATCGCACTCGGGCGTGCGCTCAAACAGGGCAAGGTCGCGCGCAACGTGGCAACGCTGGTCGATCCCCCGGCCAAGGCTCGCCACGAGCTACAGCCGCTCACGGCCGAGAAGGCGCGCGACCTGATCGCCGGCACGGCCGAGGATCGCTTCGGGGCGATCTACGCGCTGGCCATCGCCACGGGGATGCGCCAGGGCGAGCTACTCGCGCTCCGGTGGTCCGACGTCGACCTTGACGCCGGCACGCTGGCGATCCGGCACACCCTCCAACGGGCCACGCGGGTGCTGGCCGAACCCAAGACACCACGGGCCCGCCGGACCCTTCGGCTCGGCCCCGAGACGGTCGCCACCCTCCGCGCCCACCGCGCGCGCCAGCCGGTCCGCGGCCGGGATGGCTACGTGTTCGCCAGTCGAACCGGGACGCCGCTGGACTCCCGCAACGTGACCCAGGAGCTACAGCGGGCACTCGCCCGGCTGGGCCTGCCGCGGCAGCGGTTCCATGACCTCCGCCATGCCTACGCGACCCTCATGCTCGAGGACGGTGAGGAGCTGGCCGTGGTATCCCGGTCGCTCGGCCATACCGACCTGTCCACCACGGCGGACGTCTACGCGCACCTGACGCCGGCCATGCTCGAACGGGCAGCCGCCCGAATGGACCGGATCATCGGACCGAGGTCGAGTGTCTCATCGGGCTAGTGTTGGGTACGGCGTTGGGTACGGCACCCAAACGAAGGGCCCCCGGATCGCTCCGGGGGCCCTTCTCGTGCTTAGATCGATGGTCGGGGCGGAGCGATTCGAACGCTCGACCTCCTGAACCCCATTCAGGTGCGCTACCAGGCTGCGCCACGCCCCGACGGGCGCGAGTCTATCACCGCCGTGCGGTGGCCCCCAGCCGGTACCTCCGCTCGCGTCGCCACGAGGGTCGGTCCCGGCAGCCCACTGGCCCGTCGGCCCCTGATCCCGTCCCCGATCCGGTGCCGATCAGCGCCTCCTGGCGCGCGCTCGCTTCCGCTCCCGCTTCTCGCGCACCTGCTCGCGGAACACGAGCCGGATCGGCGTCCCGTCGAAGCCGTAGGCGTCGCGCAGACGGTTCTCGAGGTAGCGGCGGTACGAGAAATGGAGCGACGCCGGATCCGTGGCGAAGAACACGAACGTGGGCGGCGCCACGCCCGCCTGCGTCGCGTACCGGATCTTCGACCGGCGCCCCCGGACCATCGCCGGCGGCGTCCGCTCGACGGACGCGGCAACCAGCCGGTTGAGCTCTCCGGTCGGGATCCGCTTGCGGCGCTCACCCCAGGCATCGACCGCGAGCTCGAGCACGCGCCCCACCCGCTGCCCGGTCTTGGCGCTGATCGAGACGACCGGCGCATAGCCGATGAACGGCAGCTCGCGCCGGAGGTCGGCCACGAACTCGTCGAACGATCGGTGGGTCTTGTCCTCGACGATGTCCCACTTGTTGACCGCGATGACGAGGCCTCTCCCCTCCTCCACCACGTAGCCGGCCACGTGGGCGTCCTGGGCGGTAAGCCCATCGACCGCGTCGAGCACCAGGACCGCCACGTCCGCCCGCGAGATCGCCTTGAGCGCGCGCAGCGCCGAGTAGCGCTCGGCGGCGGGTCCCGAGGCGACCTTGCCCCGCTTGCGGATGCCGGCGGTGTCGATGAGGACGACCTCGCTCCGCCCCCAGGAGATCGTGGTGTCGATCGCGTCGCGGGTGGTGCCCGGCACGTCGGACACGATCGTGCGCGTATAACCCAGCAGCGCGTTGAGCAGGCTCGACTTGCCGACGTTCGGGCGGCCGACGAACGCGATCCCGGGCGGCTCGTCGTCCTCGGCGGCCATCGCGGCATCCCAACGGGCGGCAATCTCGTTGCTCGTGCCCGCACCCGGCTCCTCGTCCGATCCGTCGGCATCCCCGTCCTCGTCGTCCTCATCGGCGGTCGACGGGTCGCCCACGATGTACGGATCGGGCCGCGCCCGGGCCATCTCCTTCGCCCAGACCTCGGCCTCGGCCTCGCGGGCCTTGCGGGCGATCTCCGCATCGGATTCGGGAGGCAGCACCCAGACCACGGCGTCCAGCAGGTCGGCGACACCCCGACCATGGCTGGCCGAGATGGCAAACGTGTGCTCCCAGCCGAACGCGTAGAACTCCGCGGCGTCGAGCTCGCGCCGATCGTTGTCAGCCTTGTTCGCCGCGACCAGCACCGGCTTGGTCGTCCGGCGGAGCAGGTCCGCAGCATCGTCGTCGGCGGGCGTCGGGCCTGTGACCGCGTCCACCAGGAACACGATCACGTCCGCCTCGTTGATCGCCAGCTTCGCCTGCAGCTGGACCTGCGCCTCGATCGGGTCATCGGGCGTCATCTCGAGGCCGCCGGTGTCGACCACCACGAAGCGTCGCCCGTTCCACTCGGCGTCGCCGTACAGACGGTCCCGCGTGGTCCGCGCCCGGTCCTCGACGATCGCCGCGCGCGCGTCGCCCACGATCCGGTTGAACAGCGTGCTCTTGCCCACGTTGGGTCGGCCGACGAGGGCGACCACCGGAAGGCCGGCCGAGCGGGCAGGCACGGCGATCAGGCCGCGCCGGCGGGCGTCGGCGTGAGGGTGGGCAGCGAGGTCGTCCGGCCGGCCGGGTGCGCGGCGGCGCCCAGCGCGCCGCGGGCGAGCTCGGCGGCCCGGGCCGAAGCCTCATTCGTGCCACCGAGGCGAAGGATCCGCTCGGCAACGTCGCGCAGGTCCTCGATCGGGGTCGAGGTGCCACCGGTCACCCCGACCACGCGGACATCATCGAACACGCTTGCGTCATCGAGATCGCCGGCGTTCTCGACCTGGATCGCACGGGTGCCCACGATCTGGCACAGCCGCGTCAGCTCCTTGGTGTTCGCCGAGTGGCGGCCACCCACGACCACCATCAGGTCCACGTCCCGCGCCGTCTCGAGCGTGTCCTCCTGGCGCCGGATCGTGACCGGACACACGGTGTTGACGATCTTGAGCTCGTGCGCTCTCGAGACGAGGAACGCAGCCAGCTTCTCGAACTTCCACGGCGGCTGCGTGGACTGGGTGATGAGCGCCATCCGCTTGCGGCGTGGGATCCGGACCCAGTCCTCCTCCTCGTCGACCACGATCGCATCCGGGGCGAAGCCCAGCAGGCCGACGACCTCGGGGTGCTTCGGAGTGCCGAGCAGGACGATCGTGTAGCCCTCCTCGACCAGCTCCTGGAGCTGGCGCTGCTCCTGGATCACCCAGGTGCAGGTGCCGTCGATGACCTCCAGCCCGCGAGCCTCGGCGCGCTCGAACACCTCGGGCTTGACGCCGTGGGCACGAATGACCACCGCGGCCCCGTGGTCCACGTCGTCGAGCGAGTCCACGCTGCGAACGCCGATCTCCTGGAGCTCGTGGATCACGCCTTCGTTGTGAACCACCTGTCCGAGGGTATGGGTGAGCTGCCCGGTCGCCGCCGACTCCTTGGCCTTGTCGATGGCCTCACGGACGCCGTAGCAGAACCCGGTGCGCTTGGCGATTCGGACGGCCTCTACGCTTCCCATGGCCGGTCGATGTTCGCACACGTCCGGCGATCGTGCCCCTCGGGAACCCGGGCTCTACGTGGACGGCGGACCTTGCCTGCCGTTCCTTCCCGCGTCCTCGCCGGGCACGGAATTGGCATAGAAGCCTCGCTGGCGCGGCTCGAGCAGCGCGGCGATCCGGCCCATGATGGCGGTGGTGGCGATCCGCTTGGCGGCGCGGCGATCCGCACCGGCCGGGACCACGTCGGCGATGGCGAACGGCTCGCCGATGCGGACCCTGATCGTTCGACGCGGGATCGGATGCGGGATCCTGCGGCCCTTTGGCCATACGCGGTCCGAGTCGTTGACGCCGATCGGCACGATCGTCGCCCCGGTCCGCATGGCGAGCGTCGCCATCCCGTCCTTTGCCTCCTGGAGCGCGCCATCGGGGCTCCGGGTGCCCTCGGGGAAGATGAGCAGCACGTAGCCGCGCTCGAGGATCCGAGTGGCCAGCCGGTAGGACTCGATGTCGGCGGTCCCGCGGGCGAGCGGGTGCACGCCTCCGTTGGCCACCAGCCAGCCGAAGATCGGCCAGGCGAACAGCTCCTCCTTGCCCAGCCAGTGGATCCGGCGGCGGTGCAGGGCGGTTGTGATCCAGGCGCCGGTCACGAACGGATCGGCGTTGGACGCGTGGTTGATGGCCAGGATCACCGGGCCGGTCCGTGGGATCCGGTCGAGGCCCTTGACGTCCACGTTGGCGAACAGCCTGGCACCGATGCGCGAGACGAGCGCGACCATCCGGACCAGCATGCTCAGGTCGTTGTCGAGACGCATCGCGACCTCGAGCAGCCCGGTGCGGCTGGTGCGGGAGCGCGCCGGCCCCGACGCAGGGACAGGCCCTGGCCCGGATGTCGTGGTGGTCGGCGCCGACGTGAGCTCATCCGTCGCGGCAGCAGCAGCCGGTGACCGGGGCGACGTGTCTCCCCGCACTTCCTCGGCCGCCTCGATCGCCGCCGTCACGAGATCGACCGTCTGCTCGAACGTGTTGCCGTCGGTCGCCATGATCCGGGCGTCGTCGGCCGGGCGAAGCGGCGACACCGCGCGCGTCCGGTCCTGCTCGTCGCGGGCACGGAGCTGGTCGCGGACGGCACCAGCCTCATCGCTATCGGGATCCAGACCGCGCTCGCTGATCCGGCGAGCCGCCCGCTCCTCGACGGACGCATCGAGGAACAGCTTCAGATCAGCATCGGGCAGCACCACCGTTCCGATGTCACGCCCGGCCACCACGATCCCGCCCCCAGATGACAGGTCGCGCTGGCGATCGAGCAGCGCCGTCCGGACCGCCGCGAGGCGGGCCACGGCCGACACGGACGCGTCGACCTCGGGGCTCCGGGCCTCATCGGTCGCATCCACGCCGTCGAGCATCACGCGGGTCAGCCGGCCGGTGCCGTCATCGGCAAGGGTGATCCGGTCGACGAGCGGGACCAGCCCACCCGGGTTGCCCACGGACACGCCCTCGTGCAGCGCGAGCGCGGTCAGCGCCCGGTAGATGAGACCGGTGTCGAGAAACCGCAGGCCGAGCCTGCCGGCCGCGGCGGCACCCACGCTGCTCTTGCCACTCGACGCAGGTCCATCGATCGCGACGACGATCGTCGACCGCCTCGGCGTAGCGCGCGATCGACGGGCGCGGACGTTTGCGACCTCGCTGGAACCGGGCATGAGCCGAGCATAGCGGGCCGCGGACCTCGGCGAGCCGTCAACCGCCTGCGGGTCGCGCGGGACCTGGGCTCAGGCCCTCCTCGAGGACACGAGCCGGCGAACCTCGGCGGCTGTCAGGGCGCGGACCTCGCCGCTCACGAGCGACTCCAGGCGCAGTGTCCCGATCCGGACGCGGACGAGACGGCGAACGGGCGCGCCAACCTCGGCGAACATCCGACGCAGCTGGCGCTTCCATCCCTGGTGGATCGTAACCCTCACCCAGGTCAGCCCGGGGTCTGGCGGCGGCTCCAGGAGATCCGCGAGGCGGCGATCCTCGGTTCGCGTCTGGACGCGCAGGCCGGTCACGGCGGCTGTGCCCTCCGCCAGCGTGACGCCCGTCTGGAGCCTTTCGACCTGCTCCCGCGCCAGGGGGCCACCCAGGGCGAGGGCGTACTCACGTTCGACCTCGTAGCGGGGATGGAGGACGTGCTCGGCCCAGTCGCCATCGTTGGTCAGCAGCAGCAGCCCCTCGGAGTCCTGGTCCAGCCGACCGACCGGGTACAGCCGGGCGTCGCCGGCGAGCTCGGGGGGCACGAGGTCGATCACGGTCGTCCCGGCGTGGCGATCGCGGACGGTGGACGTGACACCGGCGGGCTTGTGGAGCACGAAGTGGACATGCCGTTGTGCAGCAGCCTCCACCGGCCGTCCGTCCACGAGGATCGACTGGGTGGCCGGATCCACGCGCTCCCCGACCGCGGCCGGCCGGCCGTCGACGCTCACCCGGCCCGCGGCCAAGAGCTCGTCGGCGCCACGGCGGGACGCGACTCCGGCCCCTGCCAGCACCTTCGAGATCCGCTCGGGTGGCACCGGTCAGCCTGCGCCGGCGTCGGGGCTGTGGGTGCCCGAGCCGTCCGGATCCACGGCGGGCTGGTCCGCAGAGGGTGCCGGTTGCGCGTCGATCAGCCGCGCAGCCACCTCCACGTCCAGCGGCGGCAGATCCTCGAGCGTGGTGATCCCGAAGCGCTCCAGGAACTCGAAGCCCGTGCCGTAGAGGTACGGACGGCCCGGCGCGTTGGAACGGCCCAGCTCCACGATCAGACGGCGGTGCAGCAGCGTTCGCAGGGTGTAGTCGGAGTCGACGCCCCGGATCCGCTCGATCAGGGCCCGGGTCACGGGCTGGCGGTAGGCGACGATCGCGAGCGTCTCGAGCGCCGCGGGTGACAGCCGGACGGCGTCGGCCCCGACATAGCGGGCGATGAGGGCCCCGGCCTCGGGCGCGGTCGTCAGCTCCACCCGGTCCTCGGACAGGATCATCCGGATGCCGCGACTCGCGAGCGAGACCTCGAGGTCGCCCAGGCACGCGTCCACGGTTGTCCGATCCACGCCGGCGAGGGCCCCGATCTCGCGCCGCGACAGGGGCTTCTCGGCGACGAACAGGAGTGCCTCGAGCTGCGCCTCGGTCAGCGCGCCGAGGGCCGGCGTCTCCGTCACGCCGGGTCCATCGGTGGCCTCCCGGGCCTGCTCGGCCGGGTCTCGCTCGATCACGCGAACGACCCCAGCGACTCGTCCAGGGGCGACTCGTCGTCGATCGCCGCCACCCCCGCCGTTGCGCGCTCCTCCGCGGTGGTCCGCCGGGCCACGATCGGACCCCACGGCTCCGCCTGCTCGACGACGATCTCGCGGCGCTTCATCAGCTCCAGCATGGCAAGAAATGTCACCGCCACCACGACCCGGTCGCGAACGCCGCGCAGCACGTCCTGGAGCACGATCGCGGGCGCCCCGCGGAGCGCCTCGCGGATGATCGCCGCTCGCGAGCTCAGGGTCACCGCTCGACGGATCGTCTCGGGCGGCGGCGGCGGCGGCGGGACGATCCGGGCAAGGCCCGCGAGGGCCATCGTCAGCAGCGACGGCGACAGCGGCTCGGTCTCGGCAGGACGTGCGCCGGCCAGGCCTGCGACGCGCGCGGGGCCCGGCTCGCGGTGGAACAGGCCCACGCGACGCTGCGCCTCGTCGAGCAGGCGCGCACCCGCATCACGGAAGGCGCGGTAGAGGATCAGCCGCGCCCGCAGCTCCGCCTCCGGGTCGGGCCCCTCGTCGGGCAGCGCGACCGCGCCCTCGACGGCACGCCTCGGCAGCAGCGCCCGGGACTTGATCAGGATCAGCTGGCTGGCGACCGCGACGAACGTCGACACGTGGCCCATCCGGTCCTCGTCGAGCGTTGCCAGCGCATCGAGATACGCCTCGGCGAGGGCGCCCAGCGGCACGGTCAGGACGTCGAGCTGGCGAGCCTCGATCAGCGCCAGCAACAGCGCCAGCGGCCCATCGAACGCCGGCAGCGTGACCCGGGTGGCAGCCTCGGGCCGCCGGCCCTCGCCGAAGGCGACCGCGGGCAGGGCGTTCATCGTCATCGGGATGTCTCGGCTACCGTCATCAGGAGGCCTCGTCCGCAGCGCGGAACCGGGGGCCGAACTCCGGATCGTGCGGAGCCGACTGGTACCGCACCAGATCGACGGCCCGAGGGGGCAGCCCGGCCGCCTCGACCATGGCGGCCGACGCCTCGGCGTGGTCCCGCAGCCGATCCAGCGCGGTCCGCCACCCCGGGACGAGCACGGCGAGCCTCACCACCCATCCGCCGTACGCCTCACCCAGCGACCAGGCAACCCGCGGCCCCGGGCCGGTATCGCCCTTGGCGCAGTCGTGGAGCAGCCCGGCGACCAGCACGTCCCGATCGTGAACGCCCGAGCGGCGAAGCGCATCGACGACGTCGAGCCCGTGACGGCGATCCGCGACATGCATCGCGTCGAACAGCGCCAGCTCCGACGGACGCAGCCAGGCGGCCAGCGCGGCCCGCTCCTCCGGACTCACCCGCGCCGCCAGGTGGATCCGGAGCTGGCGCGCCTTACGCGCCCACCAGGAAGTGCGAGACACCGAAGATCACATCGCTGAGCACCCGGCCCAGGAACAGCACGGCGAACAGGAGGATGAAGATCCCGTACTGCGCGAGGAACGGGCGGATCTCCCACACCTGTCGCGGCGACAGGAACCGGAACAGGATCGCCGATCCGTCGAGCGGCGGGATCGGGATCAGGTTGAACAGGGCCAGGGCGACGTTGAACACGACGAACAGGAACAGCGTCTGGTACGCGAAATCCGGCAGGGTGCGGCTGACGTCGAAGGCAAGCATCACCCGGATCACGATCGCGCCCAGCACCGCCATCACCAGGTTCGACACCGGCCCGGCGAGGGCCACATACAGCTCGCCGTTCCGCCGGTCGCGCAGATTCGCCGGATTGACCGGGGTCGGCTTGGCCCAGCCGAACAGGATCGGGCTGAACAGGATCGAGATCACCGTCATCAGCCCGCCCATGGGATCGAAGTGGGCCACCGGGTTGAGCGTGAGGCGGCCGAACAGCTTCGCCGTCGCGTCGCCCAGCAGGTATGCGGCGGCGGCGTGGGCGAACTCGTGGACGGGGAACGCGACCAGCAGGAAGATCGCGATCAGGACGATGTCGAGCGGGGTGATGGACACGCGGGCCTCGTGGTGGAACGTGGGAACCCGCGTATGGTACCGGGCGGACCCTAGAGCCGGTCGAGCAGCTCCCGCTTCTTGGCCTCGAACTCCTCCTCGGTCACGATCCCACGATCACGCAGGTCGCCCAGCCGGTCGAGCGCGTCGGTCACCTCGCCACCGCTCATCTCGGCGGGCTGGCTGCCCGGACCTGGCGCCGCCACAGTCGGCCCCGTGGCCGAGCCGGCCGAGCGCGTCGGGGGTGGCGGCGGCGCCGAGGCAGGCCCGCCCGTTCCCCAGCCCGGCATCGCCGGGTCGGGTGCCGCGTCCCCGGTCAGCGTCGGAGACGACGCAGGGCGGGCGGGCGGTGCCGGTGCCGGCCCGCCCGTGCCGGGCGCTCCCGGCGCGGTGCTCCGGATCGGCGGCCCCGTCGGGCGCTCCAGCTCGATCGCCAGGTCGTGCTTGGCCTCGATCATGGCCTTCTTGAACGACTTTGCTTCCCTGAGCATGCGCAGCCGCTCGTCGCCGTTCTCGGACGCGGTCAGGACATCGAGGTCGCCGAAGCCGAACATGCGGCCGAACATGCTCTCGGTGAGCACGGCGTCGTTGATCATCTCGAGCGACGAATCCGAGGCCTTCTTGTTGACCACGCCCGACACGTGGATGATCCGCCGGCTCGTGATCACGAACTCCTCGTTCTGGTACCTGATCCAGCCCCACGCGACGACGACCAGCCCGATCACGAACAGCAGCAGGGTCACGTAGCCCAGGATGTCCAGGATCAGGCTGCTGCCCGAGATCGCCAGGCGCAGGATCAGCAGCGCCACGGCGGCGATCACGGCGACGATGGCCCAGCGCGAGTTCCAGGCCATCACGAACCAGTGCTGCCGGGACCGACGCAGGATGCGCTCACCCGAGGCGAGGAGAGTGTCCGTGTAGCTCATCGTCCCGAACGACCTCCCTAGGCACGCGGGTGGGCGCGGGCGTACACCTCGCGGATCCGCTCACCGGTCAGATGCGTGTACAACTGTGTGGTGGAGATACTCGCATGTCCGAGGAGCTCCTGGACGACGCGCAGGTCAGCTCCACCCTCCAGGAGATGGGTCGCGAACGAGTGGCGCAGCGTGTGGGGCGAGACGCGGTCGCTGAGGCCGGCCGCGGCGGCGGCCGTCTTGACGATCCCCCACGCCTGCTGGCGGCCGAGCCTGCCGCCACGCGCGGTCACGAACACTGGCTCCGCCGGGGCGTCCGGTGCCGTCCCCGCCGCGAGCCACTGCGGCCTCGGCCAGGTGAGGTAGCGGGCCAGCCACTCGATCGCGACCTCGCCGACCGGGACGACGCGCTCCCGATCGCCCTTGCCGATCACCCGTACCCAGGCGCCATCGAGCGACATGTCCCCAAGATCGAGATCCAGCGCCTCGGACACGCGTAGCCCGGCCGCGTACAGCAGCTCGAGCAGCGCCCGATTGCGGATCGCCGTTGCCTCGGGTTCAGCGGTTGGGACCGATGAGCCGCCGTCACCGTCACTCGGCGCCTCCGCGGCGGCGCCGCCCGCCGCCTCGAGCAGCCGGGTCACCTCGTCCACCGTGAGCGTCTCGGGCAGCAGCCGCGGCTGGCGTGGCAGGTCGAGGTGTGCGGCGACATCGACGTCGATCGCCCCTTCCCCGTACGCGAACCGGTAGAAGCCGCGGATGGCCGCCGCCCGGCGCCGCAGGCTCGTGGGCGCGAGACCCGGATCCCGCGGCCGGCCCCGACGCGCCCGCGCGGCGAGATACCGCTGGGCGGTCTCGGGACCCGCCGCCCATCGCGAGGCGGCGCCGCGGCTCATGGCGAAATCGGAGAGATCCGAGCGATAGGCGCGGATCGTGGCGTCCGCGACACCGCGCTCGACGCGCAGGTACGAGAGGTAGTCCTCGATCGTGCCGTCCAGGTTCGTGCCCACGACGCTGATTGTCACCCTCCGTCGAGGGTCGGCGCTCAGGCTCTCGCGTCGGCCAGCCTCGTGCCGCGCCAGGTCTCCGCGCGGTCGAGCAGCTCACGGGCCGATTGCGTGGCGGCCACCCCTCCGACTGCGCCCCCGATCATCTCGGCCAGCTCGACCTCGCGCTCGACCCTGTCCAGCTCCACGACCTCGGTCACCGTCCGCCCACCGCGCTCGAGCTTCGCGATCCGGTAGTGCGCGTCCGCATAGGCGGCAATCTGCGGCAGGTGGGTGACACACACCACCTGGTGGTTCCTCGCCAGCGTCCACAGGCTGCGCCCCACCGGATCGGCACTGCGGCCGCCGATCCCCGAGTCGATCTCGTCGAACACGAGCGTCGGCGTCGCGTCGGCCTCGGCGAGCACCTGCTTCACGGCCAGGGCGACGCGCGACAGCTCGCCACCCGACGCGATGCGGGCCAGCGGCCGGGCCGGCTCGCCGGGGTTCGGGCGGAACGTGAACACGACGGCGTCGATCCCGGATGGGTCGAACGCGACCGCGTCCCCGTCGACCTCGACCGCCGGGTCGTCCCGGGCGGCCGGACGGCGCCCCACCGCAACCTCGAACGTATCGGCCGGAAAGCCCAGCTCCACGAGCACCGCCGCGACCGCGCGACCGAGCGCTGCGGCCGTCTCCGTGCGCCGGATCGACAGCGTCGCCGCGACCTCCCCCACCTCGGCCAGCAGCCGCGCATCCTCGGCGGCGCGCACGGCGCGCTCCTCGTCCAGCCCGCGCAACCGTTCCGCCTCCTCGACGGCGCGCTCGCCGTGGGCGATGACCGCCGCCTCGTCATCCCCGTAGCGACGAAGCAGGCGGTGGATCTCGCCCAGTCGGCTCTCCAGCCGGACGAGCGACGTCGGGTCGTGGTCGACCGTCTCGGCCAGGGTCCGCATCTCTGACGCCACGTCCTCGAGCTCGGCCTCGAGACCCGCCAGCCGATCCGCCAGCGGCGCCCATCGTTCGTCGAGCCGGGCGAGACCCCGCATCTCCTGTACTGCCTCCCCTACCCGCTCGCGGGCACCACGCCCTTCACCGATGAGCACCTCCCGGGCCGTCGCCGCGCCCGACGCGATGGTCTCGGCGTGCTGGGCCGCCGCGAGCGCACGCGTGATCTCGGCTGCCTCGCCGGCCCGCAGCGAAGCGCCGGCGATCTCGGTTGCCTCGTGCTCCAGCATCTCGAGCCGCCGGATGAGCTCGCGCGGAGCGATCGAGAGCTCGGCCAACGCCGCACGGTTCGCACGCCAGCCCTCCACCGCGACTGCCACGGCCTCCCGCGCCGCCTCGTGGCGCCCGAATGCGTCCAGCAGATCGCGCTGCCAGTCCTCGTCCAGCAGCCGCTGCTGATCATGCTGCCCGTGGATCTCGACCAGCGGACCCACCGTGGTCGCCAGCCGGCCGGCCGTGACCGTCTCGTCGTCGAGGCGCGCGGTCGATCGTCCCGAGGCGGCCACCTCGCGCACCGCGATCAAGGGTTCGGGAGCCCGATCGAACAGCGCCTCGACACGCGCGCCGTCCGCCCCGTGCCGGACCAGCGTCGTGTCCGCGCGCGCTCCGAGCGCCAGCCCCAGCGCGTCGATCAGCAGGCTCTTGCCCGCCCCGGTCTCACCGGTCAGCACGCTCAACCCCGGCCCGAGCACGAGCCGCAGGCGATCGATCAGCGCCAGATCGGCAACGGCCAGCTCGAGCAGCCGTCCGGCGCGGTCGGGGTCCGGCCGTGTCGTCATCGCCCGGGCTCGTGCGGCACTCGTCACGGATCGGTCGCCATCGTCAGAACGGCAGCAGCTCGACCTTGGTCCGCAGCAGATCCCAGAACGGCTGGCTGCCGGCCGGCTCCAGGAAGCGCACCGGCCGCTCGAGGGCGCGCACCTCGACCACGTCGCCCACCTCGATCCTGCGATCCTCGCGGCCGTCGATCGAGACCAGCGCCTCGTGTGCGTCCAGCACCCGGCAGCGCACCACCTGGCGCGGCGAGACGACGACCGAGCGGATCGCGGACAGGTAGCCGGCGATCGGGGTCACCACCAGGTTCCGGCTCTGCGGATCAAGGATCGGGCCACCGGCCGAGAACGAGTACCCGGTCGAGCCGGTGGGGCTGGCCACGATCAGGCCGTCCGCGACGAACGTGGCCAGGTGCGATTCGTCGATGGACACGGCGATCCGGACCACGCGGGCGAGCGACCCGCGAGCGATGACGATGTCGTTGAGCGCCGTGAAGCTGCTCGCCGCTGGGCGGCCCGCCGGCAGCACGGCTCCCGACAGGGCCATCCGCTCCTTGATCGCAAACGAGCCCGAACGCAGCTTCTCGAGCATCGTCTCGAGCTCGTGCGCCTCGGCCTTCGAAAGGAAGCCCACCTTGCCCACGTTGAGCCCGAGGATCGGCACGTCCACCTCGACCACGGCCTGGATGGCGCGCAGGAACGTGCCGTCGCCGCCCAGCACGACCAAGGCGTCGGTGGTCGGCAGCTCGGTCTTGAGCGCCTCCGTGTCGCCGGCGGCGGCGGCCCACTGGTCGATGCCGCGCATCCGGCACCAGCCGGCAGCGCGCTCCCGAAGCTCGATCGCCTGCTCGATGGTCGGGTTGTAGGCGAAGCCGATCCGGCGGACGGTCATCCGGCATCCTCCCAGGCGCTCGCGACCGCCTCCTCGATCCGGTCGTCGATCTCGGCACACGACGGGCCGGCCTGGAGGTGCACGAGGAACTCGCGGTTGCCCTCGGCGCCCCGGATCGGCGAGGCGATGACCGCGCGCGTCCCGAGGCCCAGCGACGCGGCGGTGGCCACCACCTCCCCGAGCACCCGACGATGGACCGCGCGATCGCGCACGACCCCCCCGCGCGCATCCGCGCGTCCGGCCTCGAACTGCGGCTTGACCAGGGCGATGATCGGCCCCCGGCCGTCCCGCAGCACGGAGCGCACAGGGCCGAGCACGAGCGCGAGCGAGATGAACGAGACGTCGATCACCGCCAGATCGGCCGGCTCGGGCAGGGCCGAGGCGTCAAGGGTGCGCGCATTCACGCGCTCCATCGACACCACCCGCGGGTCGAGCTGCAGCCGGCGCGCCAGCTGGCCACGCCCGACATCGACCGCATAGACCCGGCCCGCACCCCGCGCCAGCAGGACCTCGCTGAAGCCGCCGGTCGAAGCGCCGACGTCCAGACCCACGAGCCCCGCCGGATCCACCCCGAACGCATCGAGCGCAGCCAGGAGCTTGTGGGCACCGCGGCTCACCCATTCACGTCCGGCTGCCACCGCGACCGGCGTGTCGCGGGCGATCAGGTCGCCCGCCTTGAGGTCCCCTCGCGCGGCGTCACCATCTCCCACGCGGACCTGGCCGGCCAGCACGAGCGCCTGGGCCCGGCTGCGGGAGTCGGCGAGCCCCCGGTCCACGAGGAGCTGGTCGAGACGCAGGCGTCGCGGGTGGGCGGTCGGCATGGCGCTATCGTGGCACACGTCGCTTCACCCGGATCAACCCGCGGCACAGGCTGCGGATGCCCCCCGGTCGTCGGTCAGCGAGACTCGCTTCGGACGGCCGGTTTCTCGATCCCCAGCTGCGTGATCGCCTCGTCCACCTGCGCGGTCAGGCCGGGCACGTCGAGCTGGGTCAGCCGCCGCAGGTCCGCCACCGAGCCGTGGTCGACGAACCGGTCGCCCGGGATCCCGATCAGCCGGAGCGAAACGGCACGGTACGCAGGATCGGCGAGTCGCGCCTCCTCGAACGCCTCGAGCACGGCGCTCCCGAAGCCGCCGCTCACCACGCTCTCCTCGAACGTCACCACCAGCCGCTTGCCGCGCGCGTGCTCCAGGATCAGCTGGCGGTCGAGCGGTTTCGCGAACCGGGCGTTGATGACGCCCACCGACCAGCCACGCGAGCCCAGGGCATCGGCGACCTCGACGGCGCGGCGCGTGATCGGCCCGAAGCCGACGAACAGCAGGTCCTCCCCTTCGCGGAGCACCTCCCCGCGGCCGATCGGCAAGTATTCCGGCTCCCGCTCCGGCACGCCGAACCCGGCGTCGCGTGGATAGTGGAGCGCGAATGGATGGTCCTGCCCGAGGCCCGTTCGCAGCAGCGACCGCAGCTCCTGCTCGTCTCTCGGGCTGGCGATGACCAGATTGGGCAGCATCCGCTGTGCCGGGAGCGTGAACATGCCCTGATGGCTCGTGCCGTCCTCCCCGACCAGGCCGGCCCGGTCGACCGCAAGGACCACCGGGGCGTCGTTCTGACACACGTCGTGGACGGTCTGGTCGAAGGCACGCTGGAGGAACGTCGAGTACAGCGCGACCACGGGCCGCATGCCGCCCAGGGCGAGGCCGGTGGCCAGGGTCACCGCATGCTGCTCGGCGATCCCGACGTCGATGAACCGGTCGGGATACGCAGCCTGGAACCGCGCGAGCCCGGTCCCGGTGGGCATGCCCGCGGTGATCGCCACGATCCGCCGGTCCCTGGACGCGAGGTCGACCAGCTCCTGCGCGAAGAATGCCGTGTAGTTCGGCGTGCGTTCCGGCCCCGGGGCGTGGGCTGCGGGCGGCTCCGCGTCGCCCTCGCTGCTGCGCACCGGCGTCCGCCGGTCGGCCATGACCGACGCCGACGGCGGGGCGCCATCCTCCGCGCCCCGACCGAGCGTGATCGCCGACCCGCCGGCGGCCGCAGACGCCATGCTGTCCCCGTTGGCCGGCAGCCTCCCTGGCAGCTGATCGTGACCATCGGTGTCGGGGACCCGGATGGGTGGCAGCGCCGCGCCGTGGAACGACACCTGATCCGTCTCGGCCGGGCGGTAGCCCTTCCCCTTGTGGGTGCGCACGTGCACGATCACCGGACCGTCGAGCGCCAGCGCCCGGCGGAACGTCTCCTCGAGCAGGCGCAGGTCATGGCCGGGCATGACTCCGATGTAGGTGATGCCCAGGTCCTCGAACAGCTGCCCGGGCTGTGCGAACGAGACGACCGACTGGCGGAACCGGCGAGACAGCTCCAGCAACCTCGGACCCACGAACGGGATCTGCTCCGTCGCGCTGTCCCAGGCCGTCTTGCCCTGGCGCCAGGCCACCGACAGCTTGATCTCCGAGAGGTACTTTGACAGCGCGCCGACGGACGGGCTGATCGACATCTCGTTGTCGTTGAGCACGATCAGCAGCTGGCTCTGGCGGTGACCGATGTCGTTGAGGGCCTCGAGCGACAGGCCCGACAGCAGCGCGGCATCGCCCACGACCACGGCGATTCGCTCCAGCGAGTGGCGCAGGTCCCGCGCCGTGGCGAGCCCCTCGGCGATGGACAGGCCCGTGCCCGCATGGCCGCCGTCGAACACGTCATGGGGCGACTCGGATCGGCGTGGAAAGCCACCGATGCCGTCGATCTGGCGCAGCGTGTGGAAGCGCTCCAGGCGCCCCGTGAGCAGCTTGTGCGCGTATGCCTGATGCCCCGTGTCCCAGACGATGCGGTCCCGGGGCGACTCGAGCAGGCGGTGCAGGGCGAGCGTGATCTCGACCACGCCCAGCGACGAGCCCAGATGGCCACCGGTCACCGCCACGGTGCGGATGATCGTCTCGCGGATCTCGGACGCCAGCTGCTCGAGCTCGATCTCCGACAGTCCACGAAGATCGGCGGGTCCCTGCAGGCGATCGAGGATCGGCACGGCGCTCGGACGCTCCTGGCTCGGCATGGGTTATTGGATACCGGATGGTAGCACGATCATCAGGCGTCGCCCGCCTCGTCGCTGGCGTCCTCCGGACGCACATCCACCGTGGCCAGGGCGCCACCCGGCTGGGTCATCAGCTGCTGGACCCGGAGCTCGGCCTGGGCCAGGAGCCGTTCGCACCGGCGCTGGAGGGCGACCGCACGCTCGTACTGCGTGATCGTCACCTCGAGCGACTGCCCGCCCGCCTCGAGCGCGCCCACGACCCGCTGCAGCTCGGCGAACGCCTCATCGAA
Organism: uncultured Chloroflexia bacterium; assembly: GCA_963713095.1. GTDB lineage: Bacteria > Chloroflexota > Limnocylindria > Limnocylindrales > CSP1-4 > CAIXZV01. Next base: position 380,589 of record CAVQKK010000001.1, on the reverse strand, counting down.
CGCGAGCGCCTCCACGTCCTCGGGGAGCGGCGCCCGGTCGGTGTCCGTCAACGGTGGTCCTCCTGGCTTGCCGCCGGTTCGCCGGCCCAGTGCTCGGGCGGCTGGCGACGATCATAGCGACGAAGCTGCCGGCGGCCTTTGGCGGCCCGCCCGAGCACGCTCGCCATGGTCGCCTCGACGACCGAGAACAGCCCGATCATGACCGCCCTGGCTCGTCGGACGAGCGCCGCCCGTCGCTCGTTGCGCCGAGCGTCCCGTGCCAAAGCGTGACGTCCAGTGACGTCCCGGCTGGCGCGTCCGACGGATCGCGCAGGATCGCGCCGTCCGCGGTCCGCCGCGCGATTGCGTAGCCGCGCCGCAGGGTGGCTTCGGGCGCCAGCGCCACCAACGAGGCGGTCGCCGCCGCGAGACCCGTGCGAGCACCGCTCAGCCGCGCTTCAACGACCGGGGCCATCCGGGCGCCCAGGCGCTCCTGGCCGGCGACCCCCGCGGCCAGCCGGTCCGTCACCGCTCGTGCGGCTCGATCGAGCAGCAGGCCCGCACGCTCGCGCGAGGCCGCAAGCTGGGCGCGCGGCTCGAGCCGGTCCAGCAGCCGGCGCTCGGCGGCCAGGCCACGGCCCGCCGCACCGACCCTGGCCGCGACCGAAATGCCTCCACGGCTGCCGAGTCCGACGAGGAGCGCCGCAACCTCGACCCGGTCCGGCACGACGAGCTCAGCCGCCGCCGACGGCGTGGGGGCTCGCACGTCCGCCACGAAGTCGGCCAGCGTGACGTCCGTCTCGTGCCCGACGCCGCAGACCACCGGCAACGGATGCGCGGCGATCGCTCGCACCACGCGCTCGTCGTTGAACGACCACAGATCCTCGAGCGAGCCCCCGCCTCGAGCGAGGATGGTGAGCTCGGGCGGAGCGGCAACCGCCGGCCCACCGCCGAGCGGGCCAGTATCCCCTGCCCCGCCGTCGAGCGTGGCGACCCACCGTTCGAGCCGGCGGAAGGCCGCCACGATGCTGGCGGGCGCACCCTCGCCCTGGACCTGGCATGCGACGAGCACGACGCGCGTGAGCGGCCAGCGACGAGCGAGCACGTTGCACACGTCGCGCCAGACTGCACCCGACGGCGAGGTGACGACGGCGATCGCGCGGGGTCGGGCGGGCAGGGCTCGCTTGCGGGCCGCCTCGAACAGCCCCTCGGCTGCCAGCCTCGCCTTCAGCTGCTCGAAGCGGATGGCGAGATCGCCGAATCCCCACGGCTGGAGCGAGTCCACATACAGCTGGAGCGCGCCCTGGGGCTCGAACACGTCCACCCGCCCGTGGGCCACCACCTGGAGGCCCGTCCGGGGCTGGAACGGCGAGCGTGCCCGCTCGTCCCGGAACCAGACGCACTGGAGCTGGGCCCGCGCATCCTTGAGCGTGAAGTAAGCATGACCCGCAGCCGACACAGTCACCCGGCCGACCTCGCCCTCGACCCACAGGTCCCGGAGGCCGTCATCGGCCCGGACACGCTCGCGGATCGCGCGGCTGACCTCGGAGACGGAGCGAACCCTGAGGCCGAACGTGCCGGGCGGTACCGGCTGGCGGCTCCAACCCGTGCCCGCCTCATGGACTGCGCCGCCCTCATGGACCGCGCCGCCTTCCTGCGTCGAGCCAGTTTCGTCGACCGCGTCCCAGCCCGGGAGCCTTGCGTCGAGCGGGTCGCGACGGGACATCAGCCGGCGCTTGGCTGCCGCGCGTCGGAGACCGGACGCCTCGCCATCGCCTAGACGCGCGTCTGGTACTCGCCCGTGCGGGTGTCGATGCGCAGCGTGTCGCCGGCGTTGACGAACAGCGGCACCGTCACCACGAGACCGGTCTCCATGGTCGCGCTCTTGCGCGCGCCCGCCGCCGTGTCGCCGGCGTAGCCGGGCTCCGTCTCGGCGACCACCAGGTCCACCGTCACCGGCAGCTCGACGCCCAGCGTCTCGCCCTGGTAGCTGGTCCGGTCGAGCATCATGCTGTCCTTGAGGAAGCCCACGGCGTCCTCGAGCTGGTCCGCGCTCAGCGTGAACTGCTCGTACGACTCGGCCTCCATGAAATGGAAGTCGTCACCGTCCCGGTACAGGAACTGGACGGGCCGGCGGTCGAGCTGGGCGCGCGGCCACCGGTCGCCCGCCTGAAACGACCTTTCGACCGTGCTTCCCTTCTTGACGTTGCGCAGCTTGATCCGGACCTGGGCGGATCCGCGGCCCATCTTGATGTGGTGGTAGTCGAGGATCTGCCACAGGTCGCCGTCAAGCTCGATGACGACGCCCTTGTGCAGCTCGCCGGTGCTGATCATGGGCGTGCTCCGCTGTTCGTATGGCGCGGTGGTGTTCGTATGGCACGGTGGTGTTCGTATGGCACGGTCGCGAGGTGTGCGGACTCCCGCGCATACTCGAGTGGGTGTCCCGGGATGCTACCAGAGGCGACTGGTCAGCCCGGCAGCACCAGCACGTCGCGTGGGAACGACGTCAGGCGCTCGACGATCCTCCGGGCCGCGTCGAGATGCACCAGGTCCTCGATCCGGACGCCCGTCTCGCCGTCCAGGTAGACGCCGGGCTCGACCGAGAACACGGTGGGGCTCGGCAGCGGCTCCGTCGAGGCCCTCCGGCTCAGGCTCGGCTCCTCGTGCGTGGCGAGGCCGATGCCGTGCCCGGTGCCATGCCCGAAGTGGGCGCCGTGCCCGGCCGCCTCGATCACGTCCCGCGCGGCGGCGTCCGCGTCGGCCCCCGAGATGATCGGCTGCTCATCGCTCACGGCCGCCTCGACCGAAGACGCGATGGCGTCGATCGAGGCCTGCTGGGCCCGAGCCACGACCCGGTACAGGTCGAGGTCGCGGGCGGACGGCTCGCCCACGAACAGCGTTCGGGTCATGTCGCTCCGGTAGCCCTCGACCTGCGCCCCGAAGTCGAACAGCAGGACGGCTCCCGCGAGCACCGGACGCTCGCCCGGCGACCCGTGCGGCAGGGCGGCCTCGGGCCCGGCGAGGCAGGCGACGTCGAACGCGAGCGCCTCGGCACCGCCGGTGCGGATCAGCCACTCCAGGCGCATCGCCAGGTCCCGCTCGGTCACGCCCGGCCGGATCTCGGGCAGGATCGCGGCCAGCGCGCGATCGGCCACCGCGCACGCGGCCGCGATCCGCTCGATCTCACCCGGAGTCTTCACCGCCCGCATCGGCTCGACCCAGTTCTCGATCGGGACCAGCTCGACGCCGGGCGCCGCCTCCCGGAGGCGCTGCCAGAGCGCATACGGGACGGCCGCGACCTCGACGGCCACCCGGTGGGCGCCGAGCCGGGCGAGCAGGGCCGGCCAGGCGCGGGGCAGCTCGTACCCGATCTCCTCGACCGACGCCTCCGGTGCCTCGCGCCGCGCCTGGAGGGTGTACCGCGAGTCGGTGACCAGGATCACGTCGGTGTCTCCGACCAGGAACTGCCCGGAATGGCCCGCGACCTTCTCCTCGCCGTCGGCCAGCGCAAAGCCCGTGAGCCAGCGCATGTGCTCGGGGCGGACGCCGAAGTAGGCATCGATGCCCTCGGTCCCCAGCCGGTCGCGAAGCCGGGCCAGGCGGAGCGGCCGGGCCGCCCGATCCTCGTCGGCCCAGCGACGCCGGGTGGCGATGCCCGGCGGTGGCGCGAAATCGGCGGTGGTGGGCAGGCCCCTGACCACACCGGAAGGCCCGGGCACGTCAGTTGCCGCCGTACTTGGCGACGTTCTTGTCGTGCTGGGCCTTGGTCTTCGCGAACGCGCTCTGGCCAGTCCCGTCGCCCTTGGCGATGAAGAACAGGTAACCGGCCTTGGTGTCCGGTGCAAGCGCGGCATCGATCGACGGCAGCGAGGGCGAGCAGATCGGCCCCGGCGGCAGACCCTTGCTGGTGTAGGTGTTGTACCCGGCGAGCGCGTCCGGGAGCGCTGCGGGCAGCTGCTCCTTGAGCGTGTCCCAGAACACGTATGTCGGCCACTTCGCGAAGTCCAGCTGGGCCAGCTGGAGCGTGTCATTGACGTAGAAGATCGTCGGGTCCGACTCGAGCAGGCCGGTCTTCCACTTCTTCGGGTCGAGCCGGTTCTGATAGACCCCGGCGATGAGCGGCCGCTCCTCGTCGAGCACCGCCTCGCGCTCGACGATCGACGCCATCACGAGCACCTGGTAGAAGGTCAGGCCCCGCGAGCCGGGAACGTCCAGCCGCTCCTGGCCGACGCGCTGGTAGAACGCGTCGAGCATCATCCGGATCAGCCCCTCCGCCGTCGTGGCCTCAGCATCGCCGACCCGCAGGTCGTAGGTGGCCGGGTACAGGAAGCCTTCGAGCGATGCGCCCTTCGGGCGGACCGACGTGTCGAGCAGCCACGGATAGTCGGCCAGCAGCTCGTCGGTGGGGTGCATCGCGAGGTCATAGAACGCCTTGGCATCGACGGCGGTCCCGGTGACGGTCTCGAGCTTGGCCGTCATCTGCTCGATCCGGAGCCCCTCCCGGAACGTCACCACCACGGTGTGCACGACGATCCGGTTGTTGACCAGCCCATCCACGACCTGGGCGGGAGTCAGGTTCAGGGCGAGCGAGAAGCGGCCCGCGGTCAGATGTGGCGTGAGGTCCTCGGACAGGGCTTCGTACAAGAAGGCGTGCTGGCTGGCGATGACCCCGGCCTCCTGGAGCCGGGGCGCGAGGGTCGCCGGCGTGTCCCCCGTCTCGACCGTGAACTCGACCGTCGATGCGTCGCTGCCGGCGGGAGCGGTGAGCGCCGATCCGAGGTCCTCCCGGACGAGGTCGGACACGAACCCGATCCGCAGCGCGGAGGGGTTGTCCCATGCCCACGGGACGACCACGGCGCGCACCAGCGGCCGCGCGACGGTGACCATGACCAGGAGCACGGCCGCCGCCAGGACGAACAGAAAGGCGATGAACCGCAGGATCCCGGGCACGCCGCCCTTCCGGTCTCCGTAGCCCACGTACCGCCGCTGGTCGCCCGGACCTCGGCCGTAGCGGCCGGTCCGCTGGTACGAGCTCACGCGGCGCGCAGAGGTGGGCGGCGTCGAAGCCGGACCGGGTGTGGCGTACGGGTCCCGGGGACCCCTTCCGCCGCGAACGCTCACCGGCCCTCCGGCATTCGCACGATGGCGTCGGCTCGCCCGGCGGGATCGACACGAGCTGCACCGGCACCGGCATCACGCCGGGCGTCCAGCTCGTCCTGGAGGATCACGGCGGCGGCCTCGCGATCGATCCGGGCCCGGAACGCGTTGCGCTGCGTGCGCGAGGGCGGCCCGCCGGACCGGCCTCGCGGCATCCGCCCCAGTCGCTGCTCGGCCTCGAACGACGACAGCCGCTCGTCCCGCAGGGTCACCGCCAGGCTCGTCCGCTCGCCGATCTCGGCGGCCCAGGACCGCGCCGCCACGGCCATCGATCCCTCGTCGCCCCCGGCGTCGATCGGAAGCCCGACCACCAGCTCCGCGGCCTGCTGCTCGTGACTGACCCGGCTGATGGCCGCCGCATCCGCCTCCACGGAGCCCGCGCGCGCGATCGTCGCCAGCGGTCTCGCGATCCCGATCCGCTCATCGGCGATGGCGAGGCCGATCCTCCGCGCGCCGAGGTCGATGCCCAGGATGTGGCTCATCCGGCGGATGGTACCGGCTCGCTCCCGCCGGCGCCCCCCGATGGCGCCTCTGAAGGTGAACCGGATGGCGCCTCGGACTGCGTGGCCACCGACGGTACAGGGCTGGCCGACGGCGACGGCGTGGTGTCCACGGGCTCGTTCACCGTCAGCGTCACCCGCTGCTGGAGCGACGGCACCGAGTGGACCCAGTCGGGCCACAGCTCGATGGTCACGTCGCCATACGGCGCCAGCAGCGCCCGCGCGTCGGACTCGGACATCCCCAGCACCTGCGTCTGGAGCGCCGGGCCGTCGACCGGCTGAACCTCCCTGGCCGAACCGGTCACCGGGAAGGTCACGACACCCGCCACCACCTCGCCGTCCCCGACCTCGACGCTGGTCGATCCGTCGACCAGCCGGTAGCCGTCGCTGACGTCGCCCGACAGGCGCTGACGCGCGATCGACTGGACCGGGGCGGGATCCACGGCGAGGACGGTGCCCTGCGCGGTCATCCGGAGCGTGAACGAGTCGACCTCCTGGCCCACCAGCGTTGCCGGATCGACCGAGGGCACCGTGTCCCCCAGAACGGCGGTGTCCGGGAAGGCGGTGGTCCCGGGTGGAACCCGAGTTGGGTTCTCGAGCTCGGTGGCGAACTGGGCCTCGATGTCCTTGGTCAGCTGCTCGACCGCGGCGTCGACGTCCGCCTGCGACACCCGCACGTACTCGGTTCGGGACCCACCCGATGTTGGATCCAGGTTGGTGACGCTCAAGACATTGGCGTTCAGCGAGGCCGGCAGGACAGTGATGGTGCCAGCCTTGACGTTTCCGTCTGTGCCCTGCTTGACCGCCGTTACGCTTGTCTCACTGGTCTGGCAGTCAAGCTTGTCACCCGGTTGCAGGATCGGTGCCACCGGCAAGAACACTTCCTGATCGGTTGTGAAGCTCACCCCGCCCGGTGTCTTTACGACGGTGCCCGCGAGGATCCGGTGACCGTTCGAGGTATCGCAGTTCTTGAACCGCACACCGCCCGTCGCCGCCGTCTTTTCGACCCGCTTGCCGGTCGCCGGGAAGTCGCCCTGGGACTCGACCGGGATGGTCAGCGTCTGGGCCGGGATGACGCCGGCAGCGGCATCCACCGCCGTCGCGGCGGGATTCGCGTGGACGTCGAACGAGATCGGGCCGACCTCCTCGATGCGGGGCGTGATCGTGATCACCGCGGATGGGAGCAACAGGTAGCCGGCGACCGCACCCGCGCCGCCGATCACGAGCAGCAGCACGACCGCCACGGCCACGGCTCGGACCGGAAGACGCCGGCGGGATCGCATCACGGGGAGATCGCGCCTGCCCCGGTCCTCCGCGTCGAGGGGCGCCGGCCGGGCGAATCCGGCCCGGGCATCGTCACCCACGACGGCCGGCTCGGTCCTGTCCCACGATGAGACGGTACCGGCCGCGACGCTAGGGCCGGCAACAGATGCGACGTCGGCCCCCCCCGCCGCAGCGCCCGCGCCGAAGGCGCCACCCGCCGTGGCCTCGGCGTCCATGCCCGGCGGAGGAGCCTCGAGCGCGCTCTCGTACTCGGCCACCGAGCCGAACACCGGCAGCCCGGCCGATGCCGCGAGGGCACGGGCCGACGCGTCGGGCGCAATGATGTCCAGCCGCCGGTCCTTGCTCATGGCTTCGCGGGCGAGCAGCCGGAAGTTGATCCGCGACGTCGCGACGCGGGAGCCGAACGGGAGCACGAGGCCGACGCGCGTGTCCGCCGCCTCGCGGATCCGCGACGCGGCGGAGGTGATCTCGTCCTCGGCGTCGAGATAGACGATGGTGGCCATGCCGGCCCGAGCCTACCCCGACCCGCCGCGATCCGCCGGGCCCATGCGTTGCGCGGGCCACCCGGGTGCGGGCTCCCGGACCTGCGCGTCGACATGGATCGGACGGCGGTGGGCCATCGTCAGACCTTCATCGCCCGGAGCACCCGGCGGAGGGCGGCATCGAGCGGATCCTCGGTCGTGTGGAGCTCGATCGCCTGGTAGGCAAGACCAAGCGGCGTCACGTCCTGCTGGTCGACCAGGAGGTCGGTGGCGTCCGAGATCGACTCGACCTCGCCGGGCGACATGATCGACACCTCCGGCGGGCGGGCGAACGAGAGTCGCTTCCAGAAGCGCTCGGCCGCGATGGCCTCGCGGATCTCGGGGAGCCTCGAGCCGCCGCCGCACAGGTGGATCTTCGCCGGCAGCATCTCCCCTGCCGCCAGCTCCTCCATCACCAGCTCGACGCCTGCCGCCCAGACCTGGACGTCGTCGTGGATGATCCCCGCGACGTCGTCCCGCCGTTCGATGTCGAGGCCACGCGCATAGTCGACCTTGAGCGCCTCGGCACGGGGGAACGGCAGGTCCAGCCGGTCCGCGATCGACTTGGTGAACGCGCGACCGCCGAGCGCGAACATCCGGGTCCCCTCGATCCCGCCCTGTCGCACCAGCGCCACGTCCGTGGTGCCACCGCCGACGTCGATGAACAGGGCGCCTGCCTGGCGGACCTGCTCGGCGCCCAGCACGCGCGCGACCGCGTACGGTTCGGCCACGACCTCGAGCAGCTCGAGGTCGAGCTGGCTCGCCACCGACTGGAGCGCGCCCAGGTGGACCAGCGGCGCGAAGGCGTTGAAGATCCCGATCTTGACGTGGCGGCCCTGGAACCCGACCGGATTGGTGAGCGCATAGCCGTCGATCGAGGCGCCCACGATCGCGCTGTGGACCAGCCGGACATCCACGTGCGGCAGGCCCGTCTCCCAGGTGATCGAGCGTTCCGCCTCGCGGATCGCCTCGTGCTGGACGGTGTCGATGAGCTTGACCAGCTCCGCGTCGCTGATCGGCTGCTCGGGCTTCTTGCGCTCCTGGGTCAGGGTTGTCGTGAACCCCTTCACCAGCTCGCCGGCGATCCCGATGACCACCTGCGTGGGCCGGAATCCCGCCATCTCCTCGGCTTCCTGGAGAGCGACCGAGCAGTTGTCGACGACGGCCGCGATGTCGGCCACCGTGCCCGACTGCATGTGCGACAGGCCCTGGCGTTTGCGGCCCACGCCGACGACGGTCCCGTGCCCCGTGTCGTCGATCTCGAACACGAGCGCCTTGGCGTACTCGGTGCCGATGTCGAGAGCCGTGCACGCGGCTGGCACCGGCTCCTCGTCTCGGCTCCACAGGCGACGCAGGAACGCCATCTAGACCGCCCTGCCCCGGCGGGCGGCCGCGGCGCGCACCGCCGCGATCGCCTCCCCGAGCCCCTCCCGGCGCGTGCCCTTGCCCTGGGCCATCTGCGGCCGACCTCCTCCACGTCCCTCGATCGCGCTGACTGCCTGCTGGACGAGCGGTCCTGCCGCGATGCCACGCGCAACGAGGTCGTCGCTCACGGTCACGAACAGCTGCGGCTCATCGGCGTCGAGCCCGAGCGCGATGATCCCACTGGGCAGCGCGCCGCGCACGTCCTTGGCCAGCGCCTTGAGCGCATCGACCGACTCCAGATCGCCGTGCCAGCCCAGGAACCGGACGCCGGGCGCAACCTCCTCGGCCCTGCCGGCCAGATCGCCCGGGCGCGGGGGGCCACCCGCCGCGCCGCTGCGCAGGCGCCGCTTCGCCTCACGCAGCTCCTCCTGGAGGGCTGCGATCCGCTCCTCGATCGCGTCCGTGGTCATCGCTCCGGCGGCCGTCGCCGCCCGCTGGAGCGCCGCAAACCGCTGGTCCATCAACCGATCGGCGCCCTCGCCGGTCACGGCCTCGATCCGGCGCATCCCCGAGCCGATGCTGCGCTCGCCGGTGATCACGAAGTTGCCTACCTGGCCGCTGGCCCGGCAGTGGGTCCCGCCGCACAGCTCGTGGCTGAACCCTTCGACCCGGACCGTCCGCACCCGCTCGCCGTACTTCTCGTCGAAGAACGCATCGGCACCTGCTGCCTGCGCCTCGGCCATCGTCATCCACTCGACCGTGACCGGGCGGTCCTCACGAACGATCCGCCGCACCTCGGCCTCGATCGCACGCTGCTCGTCGTCGCTCAGCGCCCGGTCGAGCGGGAAGTCGAACCGCAGGTAGTCGGGATCCACCAGCGAGCCGGCCTGGCGCGCCCCCTCCCCCACCACGTTGCGCAGCGCCCGATGCAGCAGGTGGGTCCCGGTGTGGTTGCGCATCGTGCGTGCGCGGCGCGCCGCGTCCACCTCGGACCGGACGATCTCGCCGACGCGCAGCGCGCCATGGAGCACCCCGCGGTGGACGATCAGCCCGGCGTTCTGGGTGCCGGCCACGCGCCGGACGTCGTCGACCTCGAACAGCACCGCGCCGTCCGCCCCGCGGATGACGCCGGTGTCGGCGACCTGCCCGCCGCTCTCCGCGTAGAACGGCGTACGGTCGAGCACCAGCTCTGCCCGCGCCGAGGCATCGGCCCTGAGCTCGATCTCGGCAACGGCCTCGAGGGTCTCGTACTCGACGCCATCGCGCAGGATCGCGACCACGCGCCCGTCGGCCGTGTTCGTCTCGTAACCCAGGAACTCGGTGGGCGCGGCCCGGGACAGGAGTGAGTTGTACAGCGAGGCGATCTCGGCCGTCTTCGCCAGCTCCGCCTTCGTCCCGCTCCGGCTCCGCTCCCGCTGCTCGGCGAGCGAATCCTCGAACCCGGCCAGGTCCGTCCGCACCCCATACTCGGCGGCCAGCTCCACGGTCAGGTCGATCGGGAAGCCGTACGTGTCGTGGAGCCGGAACGCCACCGCGCCCGGCAGCACCGGCGCGTCCGCTGGCAGGCTGTCCGCCTGGCGGCCGACCTCGCGCGCCGCCGACGTCAGGGGGATGAGCGCCTCCTCCAGCAGCCCGGTGCCGGCCTCGAGTGTCCGGTTGAACTGGCGCTCCTCGCGCTCGATGGCACCCAGGATCTCGGCACGCCGCTGGGCAAGGTGCGGATACGCGCCGGCCATCGTCTCGATCACGACCTTGGCCGTCTCACCCAGGAACGGCTCGGTGCGGCCCAGCAGGCGCCCGTGTCGAACGGCGCGGCGGAGGATCCGGCGCAGAACGTAGCCGCGGCCCTCGTTCGCGGGCAGCACGCCGTCGGCGATCAGGAACGTCACCGCGCGGGCGTGGTCGGCGATCACCTGGTAGCTGAAGCGCTCCTGCTCGAACGCCTCGGGGTCGTGACCGAGCAGCTCGCGCATCCGCCCGTGGATCGGGGCGAACAGGTCGGTGTCGTAGTTGCTCGCGACCCCCTGGACCACCGACGCGATCCGCTCAAGCCCCATACCGGTGTCCACGCCGGGCGCCGGCAGCGGCGTCAGGCTCCGGTCCGGATGGAGCTCGAACTCCATGAACACGAGGTTCCAGACCTCGAGCCAGCGGGGGCAATGTTCGCTGTGATCCGGGACGCACTCCGGGCCCTCGGACAGGTGCGCGCCACGGTCGTAGTGGAGCTCCGAGCACGGCCCGCAGGGACCGATGTCGCCCATCCGCCACCAGTTCTTCTCGTCGCCGGCCGGGAAGTCGCCCCAGCGGACGAGGCGTTCGGGCGGCAGGCCGATCTCGTCGCGCCAGACCGCGTACGCCTCCTCATCGGTGGTGTAGGTGGTCGCGGCCAGCCGATCTCCGGGGATGCCCAGGTCGCGGGTAAGGAACTGCCACGCCCACAGGATCGCGTCGCGCTTGAAGTAGTCGCCGAAGCTCCAGTTGCCGAGCATCTCGAACAGCGTGTGGTGGCGGGGCGTCCGGCCGACCTCCTCGAAGTCATTGTGCTTGCCGGCCACGCGCAGGACGCGCTGGTAGTCGACGGCCCGGACGTAGTCGCGCTTCTCGACCCCGGTCAGCGCATCCTTGAACTGGACCATGCCGGCGTTCGTGAACAGCAGCGTCGGGTCGCCCGCGGGCACCAGGCTCGCGCTGGGCACGATGGTGTGGCCGCGCTCGGCGAAGAACTCGACGAACCGACGCCGGATCTCGGACGCGGGGAGATACGGGACGGATGGGTCGGAGGTGGGGCTGGCCATCGGGGCAATGGTAGCGAACGGGACGGGCGCTCCAGCGCCCGCGACGACCGCCGGCGCCTCCGGGTCCCCATCGTCAGGGTTCGGTCGGCCGATCCTTCCGCCGGCGGAGCAGCGAGCCGCCGGCGACGGCGGCCCCCACGAGCGCCCCGACCACGAGCCCACCCAGGAACCGCCGCGACCGCTGGGTGTCCCCGCCCAGCAGCTCGGCCAGATCGGCGAGGCCGCCCAGCGGCCGGGGTACCGGCACCGGGTTGCGGTCGGTTGCGGGCTCCCGATCGCCAGGCACCGGTCAGCGCACCTTGGGCGACTGCGGTCCCAGGGTCGCGAGGATGGCGACGATCCCGATCCCGAGCCAGGCGACGAGCGACGCCGGGATCAGCCCGAAGTCGCCGATGGTGAGCACCTCGATCCCCAGCCGACCGCCGATCGCCGCGCCGGCCCACGCGCCGAGCGACGCCGCGAGGTAGGTCAGCGGCAAGCGGCCGCCGGCGTCGCCGCGGATCAGCACGTAGAGGGCCGTGTGGACGAGCCCGACCAGGAGAGCCAGCGCGGGGGCCGGGCCGATGATCACGCGGAAGACCCCACGGCGGCCGGGTTCCCGCCGCCTTGCACGGTGGCCCCGTCGGCTACCCGCGCGCCCACACCGATCGCTGCCCCGCCGGGACTCTCGATCCTGCCCCCGCCCAGGCACGCGTCTCCGTCATACAGCGCGCACGCCTGGCCGGGCGCGATCGCCCACACCGGGCGGTCCGTCTCGATCAGCCATCTGCCGCCCCGGGCCGGCTCCCCAGCGCTCGCGGCACGGACCGTCGCCTCGACCAGCGGCGCGCGGTGGCGGATCCGTACCTGCGCCCGGAAGGGTCGCCAGGCGCCGGCCGCATCGCGGCCCGCCGGAGGCTCGCCGGCCACGAACGTGCCGGCTTCGATCGGGATGTATCGCGTCTCGAGATCCTCCCGTCGACCGAGCACGATCGCATTGGTCGCGGGGTCGATCAGGGACACGAACCGTGGCTCGCCCAGCGAGATTCCCAGGCCCTTGCGCTGCCCTACCGTGAAGCCCGCGGCGCCGCCGTGCTCTCCGACCCGCGTGCCGTCTGCATCGAACACCGGGCCGCTCACCGGCCTCCAGCTGCCGCGTGACCGGAGCTCCGCGCGGTAGTCGCCGCCGGGCACGAAACAGATCTCCTGGCTCTCGGGCTTGTCCGCGGTCACGAGGTCCAGGCCGCGGGCGATGTCGCGCACATCGGACTTGACCAGGTCGCCCAGGGGAAAGCGGCTGTGCCACAGCTGATCCTGGCGCAGACCGTACAGGAAGTACGTCTGGTCCTTGTCGGCGTCAGCGGCACGTGCCAGCCGGGCGCGCGGGCCGTCGGGCGTGTCCACCACCAGCCGGCGCGCGTAGTGACCGGTGGCGACAGCCTCGCACTGGTACAGCTGGCGCGCACGACCGAGCAGCGCCCCGAACTTGACGTAGCTGTTGCAGTCGACGCACGGGCTCGGGGTGCGCCCGCCGAGGTACGCGGCGACGAACGGCTCGATCACGCCCGAGGCGAACTCGCGCTCGAGGTTCATGACGTAGAACGGGATCCCGAGCCGCGCGGCGACGCGCCGCGCGTCGTCGGCGGCATCGGCCGAGCAGCAGCTCTTCCGGAACGCCGAGTAGCTGTCGGCCACGTCGTGGAGACGCATCCACACGCCGACGACCTCGTGGCCCTGCTGATGCAGCAGGGCGGCCGCGACGGAGCTGTCGACGCCGCCCGACATGGCGACCAGGATCCGGCTCATGGGCCGGATTGTACGGCCCGGGTCCGACTCGCTCGATGCCGGCGCCCGGGCGGCCCGGTCATGGCTCGGCATCAGAGCCGGCAACGGTGGAACCGGAGGAGCCGGTGCTGCTACCAGATCTTTGCCCGCACCGCTGCGGGGTGCGCCATCGGTGAGCCGTCGGGCACGTCGAATGCGGCGGCGAAGCTCGGCAGGTTCGCGAGCGGCCCGTTGACCCGGTCGTGCGCGGGCGCATGCGGGTCCACCGATACCAGCAGCCGCGCGGTCTCCTCCGTGTAGCTCATGCGCCAGGTCGAACCGAACGCCAGGAAGAAGCGCTGGGCCGGCGTGAACCCGTCAATCCGCGGGCCGTCGAGACCGCCTGCCTCGCGCAGGGCGTCGAAGGCAATCTCGAGGCCGCCCAGGTCCGCGATGTTCTCGCCCAGCGTGAGCTGCCCGTTGACGTGGCTGTCGTCGGCCACGGTGAACCCATTGAACTGCTCGACCACCACCCGGGCACGTCGCTCGAACTCGGAGCGGTCTTCGGCCGTCCACCAGTCGCGGAGCTTCCCGGCGGCATCGAACCGGCTCCCCTGGTCGTCGAAGCCGTGGGTGATCTCGTGACCGATCACGGTGCCGATGGCCCCGTAGTCCACGGCATCGTCCGCCTCGGCAAAGAAGAACGGAGGCTGCAGGATGCCGGCCGGAAACACGATCTCGTTGAGCAGCGGATGGTAGTAGGCGTTGACCGAGTGCGCGGGCATCTCCCACTCGCCCCTGTCCACCGGCTCGGCCATGCGACCGACGACGCGCTGGTGCTCGAACGCCGATGCCGCCAGGCGGTTGCCGGCGAACGAGCCACGGTCGATCGCGATGCCGGTGTAGTCGCGCCACCGGTCGGGATAGCCGATCTTGCAGCCGAACCCCGCGAGCTTCGCAAGCGCCTCGGTCCGCGTCGGCTCGGTCATCCAGGCGGCGCCGCGAATGGCGCGCCCCATCGCGTTCAACAGGTGGCCGACCAGCTCCTCGCACCTGGCCTTGGCCTGCGGCGGGAACGCAGCGTCCACGTAGAGCCGGGCAACCAGGTCGCCGATATCGCTGCCGGCGGCGTCCAGGACGCGACGCCAGCGAGGGTGCATCTCCTTGCGGCCGCCCAGGATCCGGCCGTGGAAGGCGAATGCCTCGTCCTCGAACGCGGGTGGCAGCGACGATGCGCAGGTGCGGACGACGTGCCAGCGAAGGTATGCGCGGAGGGTCTCGATCGGCGTCTCGGTCAGCGCCGCGTCGAGCGCATCGAAGAACGCCGCGTTGTCGATGTTCACCGTCGGCGATGGCACGCCCAGCTCGCGCACCGCCGCCGCCAGCCCGAAGCCCGGCATCAGCGCGTCCAGAGCCCTGACCGCATGCCGGTTCATGGTCACCTTCGGGTCGCGCAGCTGCTCGACCGGCAGGGACGCCTGCGCAAGACGCGTCTCGAACGCGAGGATCGCCGCCGCGTCGCGTCCCGCCGCGTCGGGGCCGGATCCGAGGTTGTGGAGCTGCGCGGCGACGTGGTCGACGTACGCCCGACGCAGGCCGTCCGACCGCTCGTCGTCCCGAAGGTAGTAGTCGCGCTCGGGCAGCCCCAGGCCGCCTTGCCCGACATAGGCCAGGTAGGCATCGGAATCCTCGAAGTCGGCGGCCACCGCGAACGAGTAGAGCGCCCCGATGCCGTGGCGCTGGAGATCGCCCGCGGCCGCGCGCAGGTCGCCGATCGTCGCAACGGCATCGACCTCGTCGAGGAGCGGGCGCAGGGGCTCGACACCCGCGGCGGCGATCGCCGCCTCGTCCATGCCCGCTGCGACGTAGTCGCCCACGATCCGGCGCGGGCCGGTTGCGGAACCACCGGAATCTGCTGCGTCCGCCAGCAGGCGGCGGAGCATCGCGAGGTTCCGTTCGTTGACCTCGTGGAACGCCCCCCATGCGCCGTAGGCCGGCGGCACCGGGTTGGCGGCCAGCCAGCCGCCGTTCGCACGGCGGTAGAAGTCCACCGCGGCCGGGACGGTCGGGTCCATCAGGGCAGTGTCGATGGGCTTGATCGTGTCGGTCACGCGGCCTCCCTCCCAGAGCGCTCACGCCGGGGCGGGTCCGCCGGGCCGGCCCGGCGAGCGTACCGCAGGTTCGCGATTCGGCAGGTCGGCAGGCGCCCGGGCGCCGTGCCCGGGCCCCGCGGCCTCGGAGGCCCGGCCCTCAGGTCACCGCTTCGAGCGATCCGGCCGGAGTTGTCACGGGCCCGCTCGCCTGCGCACGACGAATGACGGCCGCCACGACGCGCACCGCCTCATCGATCTCCGCGTCGGTCGTGGTCCGCCCCAGGCTCAGGCGCACCGCGCCCCGTGCCTCCTCGTCCGGGTAGCCCATCGCGGCCAGCACGTGGCTCACCTCGGTGGAGCCGCTGGTGCAGGCCGATCCGGTGGATGCGGCGATCCCCTCCAGGTCGAGCGCCTGCGTGATCGAGCCGCCGTCGTTGCCGGGCACGATCAGCGACGCGATGTGCGGCAATCGATCGACGGGGTGGCCCGTGGGCTCGACACCCTCGACATCCGCCAGCTCGGCCATCATCCGGTCCCGGCGGGCCCGGACGACCGGGACGAGGGTCTCACGCTCGGCGGCCCGCAGCTCGAACGAAACGGCCATCCCCACGACGCCGGCCAGGTTCTCCGTTCCGGCGCGGCGGTGCCGCTCCTGCGAGCCGCCATGCTGCTGGGCGAGGATGTGCGTCCCGCGCCGGATCCAGAGCGCGCCCGTGCCCTTGGGTCCCTCGAGCTTGTGCGCCGCCAGCGACACCAGATCGGCACCCAGGGTCCCCACGTCCAGGGCCAGCCACGCTGCCGCCTGCACGGCATCGACATGGAGCAGCGTGCCCCGGCGAGCCCGGACCACCTCGGCGATCTCGGCGATCGGCTCGATGGTGCCGACCTCGTTGTTCGCGAGCATGACCGACACCAGGATCGTGCGGTCCGTGATCGCATGCTCCACGTCGCCCGGATCGACGCGCCCATAGCGATCGACAGGAACCCCCACGACCTCGAACCCGAACTTCTCGAGATGGGCCAGCGCGTGGCCCACGGCATGGTGCTCGATCGGGGTGGTGACGATCCGGTGACCCTTTGCGCGGCCGGCCCAGGCGGCGCCCTTGATGGCGAGGTTGATGGCCTCCGTGCCACCGCTGGTGAACACGATCTCGCGGGCGCTGCCACCGATCGCCGCCGCCAGGCGTTCATGGGCGTCGTCGAGCGCCTCGCGCGCCTGACGCCCGAACGCGTGCACGGACGATGGGTTGCCGAACACGGCGCCGAGGTACGGGAGCATCGCGTCCCGGACCTCCGGCCGCAACGGGGTCGTCGCCGCGTGGTCGAGATAGATCGGCATCGCCCGGCGATTGTAGTCCGAGCCCCGCAGCGGCCCGCCCATGCGCGTCTCGGTGGCGGGCGGGCGCCGGACAGGCTACGTGCCCTCGGACGCCCGCGCCCGCTCATAGGCGCGCCCTCGCTCCCGCTCGCGGTCCTGCTTCGAGAGCAGCCGCTTTCGCAGCCGCATGGCGGACGGGGTCACCTCGACCAGCTCGTCGGCACCGATGAACTCGATGGCGCTCTCGAGGGTCAGCGGACGCGGCGGCGTGAGCCGGAGCGCCTCGTCGTGAGCGTGGGTCCGGATGTTGGTGAGCTTCTTCTCCTTGGTCGGGTTGACGTCCATGTCACCCGACCGCGCGTTCTCGCCGACGATCATCCCCTCGTACACCTCCTCGCCCGACCCGATCAACAGCTCCGAGCGGTCCTGGAGGTTGAACAGGGCGTACGAGTTGGAGGTGCCGGCCCGGTCACTGACCAGGACGCCGCTGGTCCGGTGGGTGACCTCGCCCGCCCACGGTCCATACCCCTCGCCGATCTGGTGCAGCAGCGCGGTCCCGCGGGTGTCCGTCAGCAGCTGGCCCCGATAGCCGATCAGGCCCCGGACAGGCAGCACGAACTCCATCCGCACCCGGCCGTCGGCGTCGGTGGTCATCTGCTCGAGGCGCCCCTTGCGACCGGCCAGCGCCTGCTGCACCTCGCCGATGAAGTCGGGCGGGATGTCGATCGTGACTCGCTCGTACGGCTCCTGCGTCTCGCCATCGACCGTCCGCAGGATCACCTCGGGCCGGCTGACCGTCAGCTCGTAGCTCTCGCGGCGCATCTGCTCGATCAGGACCGCCAGCTGGAGCTCGCCGCGGCCCCGGACCTCGAACGTGTCTCCGGAGTCGGTCGGGTGGACCTCGATCGAGACATTGCCCAGCACCTCGCGCTCGAGCCGCGCCTTGATCTGGCGCGAGGTGACGTACTTCCCGTCGCGGCCGCCGAGCGGCGAGGTGTTCACCCCGAACGTCATCCGCAGCGTTGGCGCATCGACGTCGAGCCGCGGCAACGGCCGCGGATCGGACGGGTCGGTGATCGTGTCGCCGATCGTGACCTCGGGCAGCCCGGCGACCGACACGATCTCGCCCGGACCTGCCTCGGCGATGTCCACCCGGTCCATCCCACGGGCGGTCTGGAGGCTGGTGACCGAGCCCGAGAGGCTGATCGTGCGGCCGGGCTCGATCTCGCCCGTCACGTCGTCGGCCTCCTCGCGCACGACGGCGATCCGCTGACCCATGCGGATGGTTCCGTTGCGGATCCGCCCGACGGCCATCCGCCCGACGTAGTCGTTGGCGGACAGGTTGGTGACCAGCAGCTGGAGCGCGTGGCCGGGCTCGAACACGGGCGCCGGCGTGACCCGGACCAGGAGGTCGAGGAGCGGGCGGAGGTCGGTGCCGGGCGTTCCCGGGTCCAGGCTCGCGGTCCCGGCCTTGGCGTTGGTGTAGACCACCGGGAACTCGATCTGCTGCTCGTCGGCGCCCAGATCGATGAACAGCTCGTAGACGTCGTCGAGCACCACGGCCGGGCGTGCGTCGGAGCGGTCGATCTTGTTGAGCGCCACGACCACCGGCAGCCGGCGTGCCATTGCCTTCTGGAGCACGTATCGCGTCTGGGGCAGCGGTCCCTCGGCCGCATCGACCAGCAGCAGCACGCTGTCGACCATCAGCAGGCTGCGCTCGACCTCGCCGCCGAAATCCGCGTGGCCCGGCGTGTCCACGATGTTGAGCCGGACGCCACCGACCTCGATCGTCGTCTGCTTGGCGAGGATCGTGATGCCTTTCTCGCGCTCGAGATCCATCGAGTCCATCACCCGGTCCACTACCGCCTGGTTGTCGCGGAACACGCCGGTCTGACGCAGCATCGCGTCGACCAGCGTGGTCTTGCCGTGGTCCACGTGGGCCACGATCGCGACGTTGCGCAGGTCGTCCCGGACAGCGGACGAGGCCGCGCTTCGGTCCACGGGCCGAGCGGCTCTCGAGGTGTCGGTGGCGGGCATGGCGGAGCCGGGCGTGTCGCTCATGGGCCGGCGCAGTGTCGCACATGCGGGCCGATTCCGGCGAGCGGACGGATCGAGCCCTGATCGCAGCCGGCCGACCACACCGCCCACGAGTGGCCCCCGGCGATCCCCCATCTGTGCGACCCGAGGGACCATCGCCGGCGACGATCAGGGCGCATACTCAGGTGACGACCCCATACAGTCCAGAGCCAGAGAGTCTCTGCCTTCAGTCATGCCCGATCGTCCGAACACCGCCGCCCGGCCCGCCGCCACCGATCCCGCCGCGTCCGCCCCGACGCGCGCCCGGCCGGGGCCATCGACGGATTTCGACCGCGCGCGGCTCCTGACGATCCTGCGGACGCTGCCCGACCCTGTCTGGCTGAAGGACCCCGACGGCGTCTACCTCGCCTGCAACCCGAGGTTCGAGGCGCTCCGCGGCCGGTCCGAGGCAGAGATCGTCGGCCACCGGGCCGAGGAGCTGGTCCCCGACCGGATCGCGTCCGTCCTTGCCAACGACCGCAGGGCGGTGGAGACGGGCGGCCCGATCACCTACGAGGAGTGGATGACCTTCGCCGACGGCCACCGCGAGCTCGTCGAGACGATCAAGACCCCGATGTACGCTGACGACGGGTCGCTCATCGGCGTGCTGGGCATCGCGCGTGACATCACCGCCATGCGGGCCGCCGAGGAGGCGCTTCGAGAGCAGGAGGAGACGTTCGAGGCCATCGTCAGCCAGTCGGCCGATGCGATGGCCCTCATCGACGCCGAGACTCGCGGCTTCCTCCAGTTCAACGATGCCGCCTGCGAAGGCCTTGGCTACACACGCGAGGAGTTCGCACGGCTTCGCGTAGAGGACATCGACGGCAGCGACCCGCCCCTCGACATGGGTCAGATCGGTCGCGAGCTCCAACAGAGTCGGACCGTTCGTCTGTCTGCTCGCCACCGTGACAGGGACGGCTTCCTGCGCGACGTGGACGTCAGCCTCCGGCCCCTGCAGCTCCGGGGTCGATCGGTCGGTGCCTCCGTGTGGCGCGACGTCACCGAGGACCGGCGGCGCGCGGCGGCGCTGGCAGAGAGCGAGGCTGCGCTGCGGCGTGCTCAAGGGGCCCTGATCGCAGAGCCAGCGCAAGCTGCGGACGGTGTTCGACGCCGCGGATGTCTCGATCACGGTCCGACGAGGCGGACACTGGCACGCATCGTGGAGGCCAACGGCTCCGCGCTCGCCGCGTTGGGGCAACCGACGTCCGGGAGCTCACGCCCGATATCGTGTTTGCGGCCGAGCCCCCACACGCACCGGCCGAGGCCATCGACCGGATCAGGCGAGCCGCCGCGGAGGGCCGCCAGCGGTTCGAGTGGGTTCGGCCCGACCGGGACGGGCGACGCCGATGGCTGGACGTAACCGTGGAGCCGGTCACGATCGGCGACCAGGTCCAGGTGATCGCTGTCGCCGCCGACATCACCGAGCGCAAGACCGTCGAGCTCGAGCTCGGCTACCACCGACAGCACCTCGAGGAGATCGTCGCCACCCGGACCACCGAGCTGGCCGCCGCCAATCGGCAGCTGACGCTGAGCGAGGTCCGCATGCGCGCGATGCTCGATCTCTCCCAGCGCGCGGCCGAGATGGATGAGCACCAGCTGCTCCGAGTCGGCGTCGAGGCGGCGGTCGGGCTGACCGCGAGCCAGGTCGGCTACGTCCACGTCCTCAACGACGATGGCACGATCGAGGTCAACACGTTCTCCGAGGGCTCCCTCGCGAGCTGCTCGTCGGTGTTCGCGAGCCACGCGCCGCTGCCCGAGGCCGGCGTGTGGGCCGAGAGCGCCCGGCTCCGACGGCCAATCGTCCACAACGACTGGGCGGCGACATCGGGGAGCCGGACGCTACCCGCAGGCCACCCCCCGCTGCACCGCCACATGAGCGCGCCCGTGTTCGATGCCGATCGCGTCCGGATGGTCATCGGGGTCGGCAACAGGGATGGGCCGTACGACGATTCGGACGCCGAGGCGCTGGCCCTCATCGGCGAGGACCTGTGGCAGATCGTCGTCCGGCGACGCACGGAGATTGCGCTGGCCCGGGCGAAGGAAGAGGCGGAGACCGCGAACCGCGCCAAGTCCACGTTCCTGGCCAACATGAGCCACGAGATCCGGACGCCGATGAACGCGATCATCGGGCTCACCCACCTGCTACGGACCGAGGCGCTGACCACCCCCCAGGACGAGATCCTCGGGGGCGTCTCGGACGCAGCCCGGCATCTCATGGGGCTGCTCAATGAGATCCTCGACCTGTCCAAGATCGAGACCGGCAAGCTGGGCCTGGAGCTGAGCGACTTCGCGCTCGCCGACGTTCTCGACAACCTTCGCGCGACCGCCGCCGTCCGGGCCGCTGAGAAGGGTGTCGAGCTGGCGATCAGCGTGGATCCCGATGTCCCGTCAATCCTGCACGGCGACGGCTGCGCCTGGGGCAGGTGCTGCTCAATCTCGTGGGCAACGCCCTCAAGTTCACCGACCAGGGCGAGGTGACCGTCGCGGTGGCGCGCCAGCCGGAGCGTGGTCCGTACGGGCTCCGGTTCACCGTCTGCGACACGGGCATCGGTATCGCGCCGGCCGACATCGACCGACTGTTCCGCGCGTTCGAGCAGGCCGACACGTCCACGACGCGCCGCTACGGGGGCACCGGGCTCGGCCTCGCCATCTCCCGCTCGCTGGTGGAGCTCATGGGCGGCACCATCCGCGTCGAGAGTCAGGTCGGCAGGGGCAGCGCATTCACGATCGAGCTCGATCTCTCGCCGGTCGAACGCCCCCTCCCTCGGGAGCCTCGTGATGAGGGCGGCCCCATCCGGAGGACAGTCTGATCAGCCAGCGGGTGGCCGCCGAGCTGCTGTGCCTGACCGGGGTCGAGGTCGACGTCGCCACTGACGGCCAGTCGGCGGTCGAGATGGCAACCCGAGCCGACTACGACCTGATCCCGATGGACGTCCAGATGCCGTCGATGGACGGCCTGGACGCGACCCGCCGGATCCGCCGCGTCCCCGGCCGCGAGCGACGCCGATCGTGGCCATGACCGCAAACGCGTTCGCGGACGACCGGCGGGCATGCCTCGACGCGGGCATGAACGATCACCTGGGCAAGCCGTGAACCCCGATCGCCTGTTCGAGACGGTGGGCCGCTGGATCCCGGTCCGCGAGGTCCAGGGGGCGCATCTGGATCCACGCCTCGCCCCCACCGAGAGGCGTGGCACCCGAGGGCAGCGAAGGGGACTCGCTACACTGCCCCGATGCAGCCGCTGATCGCGTGACCGTCGCCGCCGTCATCCTTGCCGCGTCCGCTGCCTCGGCGCTCGCCGACGCCGACGGCACGCCTGCGGTCCGGCGTATGGCCGGCGTCGCCTGGTCGGGCGGGGCAACCCCGGTCGTGGTGTGCTCGTTCGACCCCGACGGAACGGTCGCCGCGGCGCTGGCCAACGCGGAGGTGACCCTGGTCGACCCGGTGGATCCGGTGCGGGGCCCCGTCGGCCAGATCGTCAGCGGAATCGAGGCGGCGGTCCGGCTGGTATCCGAGACGGAGGCGGCGCTGGTCTGGCCGGCCCGGCTCGCCTGGGTCGATGCGGAGACGGTTACCACCCTGATCGCCGCTCACGGCGAGGACCGCAGCGTCATCGCGCGCCCATCGTGGCACGGGCAGCCCGGCTGGCCCGCGCTCGTCCCGATCCGGCACCTGGGCGCCCTCGGTGCGCTCGCCTCGGACCGGATGCCCGACGATCTGCTGGCGGACCTGGGGGCGGCAGGCATCCCGTTCCGCCTGGTCGAGAGCGGCGATCCGGGCGTCGCCCACGACGTGTCGACGGCCCGGGCGGACCTTCCGCCGTACGACGGCCCCCCAGGACCGGCCGACGCGCACGCCCACGAGTGGGGCGCCGCTGCCGCCGACCTTCCCGACGACGCACCGCTCGCCGGGCCGGATCGGCTTTCGTCGGCCAGCCCCCGCTGAGCGTCGCGACCGTCCTCGCTCGGGCGGACGGCCGCAGAAGCCGCACGCAACGGTCCTCGGCGGCTGTGGCGGCCGCTTCAATCCTGGGCGACTCCGGGCAGCGTGCAGCTGATGGCCTCGGCCTTCGTCCACACCGAGCCGTGGGCGAACGTTACCGCGATGTCGGCAGCCACACCGTCACCCCGGCTGAGGACCTGAAACGCCTGCGTGAGGCTCCCATCCGAGCTGACCGGCGACCCGGGATCGATGGCGTAGACGATGCCTGGCGGCGCCATCCACGCGCCGAACATGCCCAGGCCCGAGGAGGCGTCAAGCTCATCCGGCCCGCTCAGCCGCTCGGTTGCCGGGGTGTCCGCGTACCGCGAGACCCCCGGCGGAAGATCGGCAACCAGGGGCGCCAGCGTCACACCCTCGTACCACGCGATCCGCACGGCATCGGGCTGCAGCACCAGGCCGTCGCGCGAGCGCCAGCGCCAGGTGACCGTGACCGTGATGGTGTCCCCGGCCGAAGCCGGCGCAGCCTGGCAGTCGGCCGCGATCCCGAGGTCGAGGGCATCCGGTGACGCCGCGAACAACGGCCTGCCGGATGCCGCCGTCCAGCTCGACGCCGTACCGAGCAGCGCGGTCAACAGGATCGCGCTCGTGAGAAGGCCCGCCATCGCGGCGTCGCGGCCGTGGACGGCCCGCGGCCGGGCCGGCCGCTTCGAGATCACAGCGAGCGCCCCGATCGCCGCCAGCGGGATCGTCAGCCGGCTGGCGGCGAAATCGAGGACGACCCCGATCAGGCCAACCACGACCAGGATCACCAGCGCGTTGCCGGCGGCGGGCCGCGCCCATGGCAGTCCGCGGTCGAGCCCCGCGGCGAGCCACGCGAGCGCCAGGATGGCCAGCGCGCCGAGGAGCGCGCTGACCGCGAACGCCACCCCGACATCGATCGTCCATCCGGAGGCCAGCGTCACGGCCCCCAGCTGGTTCGCGGTCCCGATCAGGGTCAGCCACACGACGAAGGCCACCAGGGCGAGGGCGAGGAACAGGTTTCGCGCCCAGCGGTCGAAGGTCGCCCACGGATCCGGTGTCGTGGGGGCCGTGAAGGTCGCCATCGGACGCGAGCGCGCCGGACCGTCACCGGCGAGCTGGCCGGCCGTCCCGCCAGGGCTGTCCGTCATCGATCCCCCCACTGCATCACCGGCTGCCGAGACAGGTGCCCGGGGCCCCGCAAACCCTCGCGTCCGGGGACGTTACGAGCTCGCCGACCGGGTCATCAGGGCCACCTGGACCCTCCTCCCCACCCCCGTGGCGAGCGCGATCCCGCCCACGACGA
Source organism: uncultured Chloroflexia bacterium (assembly GCA_963713095.1). Taxonomy (GTDB): domain Bacteria; phylum Chloroflexota; class Limnocylindria; order Limnocylindrales; family CSP1-4; genus CAIXZV01. The sequence goes on along the minus strand of CAVQKK010000001.1, from coordinate 356,492 downwards.
AGGCCACACCGCCGAGCTGCCACGCGGACGGAGCCTCACCCAGCAGGACGGCTCCCAGCAGCACCGTCGCTACCGGCTGGATCAGCAACAGGACGGACGTGATCACCGCCGGCAGCCGCGGCAGCGACGACTGGATGAGCAGGTAACCGACCGATTGCGACAGGATGCCCAGGGCGATCAGGTAGGCGTGCGCGGGCAGCGACGGCACGAGGTCGAGATCGCCGATCGCTGTTCCGAACCCCAGCGCCGCGACGGCCGTCAGCGCCGTGGCGATCGCCACCGGGCCGGCCGGACGCTGGTCCGGGCTGGCTTGCCGGATGACCAGCAGATAGCCCGCGTACGATGCCGCGGTCACCAGCCCGATCGCCACGCCCAGCTGGGGGTTGGCTCCGTAGGCGTCGGTCCCGATCACGCCCGAGATCAGCACCACACCGGCCAGCACGACCGGCATTGCCACCAGGACCTCGGAACGCGGACGCTCGCCGAACAGGGCCCAGGCGGCGAGCGCCACGATCACCACCTGGACGTTGCCCATGACCGTGCCCAGGCCCGCCCCGATCACGTCGACCGCGTAGTGATACGTGATCAGATCGACCGCGAAGAAGACCCCGGCCAGCGTCGAGATCCCGACCGCGCGACGCGACATCGGGCCCAGCGAGCGCCACTCGCCGACACCGACCAGCACGAGGATCGGCAGCCCATACAGGCACCGGAACAAGACACCGGTCGAGGGCGAGACGGCGGACTCGCGATAGAGGATCCCCGAGAACGCGATCGCCAGCGCGCCGAGGATCGCCGCCGCCCTCGGCCGGGCGGCAAGGGTCGCGAACAGGCTCATCGCCGGGGACCGGGAACGAGGAGGCGCACGGGTTCCTGGCTCGAGTCCGCTATCCGTGCAGGGGCCGGATCAGCTTCCGGCCGGGCCGCCCACGTACCGCAGGCCGAGCTCGGACAGCTGCTCATCATCGGGCGCCGACGGCGCCTCGAGCATGAGGTCGGAGCCCGACTGGGTCTTGGGGAACGCCATCACCTCGCGGATGTTCGTCTGATAGCTGAACAGCGCGGCCCAGCGATCGATCCCGAGCGCGATCCCGCCGTGCGGTGGCGCCCCGTACTCGAACGCCTCCAGCATCGCGCCGAATCGCTCGCGCATCTGGTCGATCGAGTAGCCCTGGAGATTGAAGCTCCTGGCGAGCAGGTCGTGCTGCCAGATCCGGACCGAGCCGCCGCCGAGCTCCCAGCCATTGAGCGCGATGTCGTACTGCATGGCGCGCGCTCGCCCGGCGGGATCCTCGGGTGACCGCACGTCGAGATCGCCGGAGACCGTCGTGAGCAGCGCCTCGTCCTCGGGCACGACGCCGCTGAAGGGGTTGTGGGTCGCGTCCCAGCGCCGATGCTCCTCGTCCCACTGGTACATCGGGAACCGGTAGACCCAGCAATAGGCGAGCTCGTCGGGGTCGGCCAGGCCGAGCCTGCCACCCAGCTCCACGCGAAGCCGGCCAAGCACGTCGTTGACGACCTCGCCGCCGTCCGCCACGAGCAGGATCAGGTCGCCCTCGGCGGCGTTCGCGAGCGAGCGCAGGGCCTCGGCCGTGGGCGTGTCGAGGAACTTGGCGATGGGTCCGTGCAGCTCGCCCCCCGCGACCACTGAGAGATGGACGAGGCCCCGGGCGCCGAACCGCTTCGCGAGCTCGGTCAGCTCGTCGACCTCGCGCCGCGACGCCGAGCCCATGCCGGGGACCGTGATCCCCTTGACCCGACCGCCCGAGGCGAGCGTCTCGTCGAACACCCGAAAGCCCGAGCTCGGCGCTCCATCGTCGCCGGCGAGCGCCGGGGCTGCGTCGAACAGCTCCATCGCGAACCGGAGGTCCGGCTTGTCGGACCCGAACCGCTCCATCGCCTCGTCGTAGGTGAACCGCGGGAACGGAACCTCCCGGATCGGCCGGTCGGGGACCGTCGCCCGTGACACCTCGATCGCCATGTGCTCGATGAAGCCCATGACCGCCGCCTCGTCCACGAAGCTCATCTCGAGGTCCAGCTGCGTGAACTCCGGCTGCCGGTCGCCCCGCAGGTCCTCGTCGCGGAAGCAGCGCGCGATCTGGAAGTAGCGGTCGATGCCACCCACCATCAGCAGCTGCTTGAGCTGCTGCGGGCTCTGGGGCAGCGCGTAGACGGTTCCCGGCTGGAGCCGCGATGGGACGATGAAGTCGCGCGCGCCCTCGGGGGTGCTCTTGATCAGGTTGGGGGTCTCGACCTCCACGAACCCGTTCGCGTGGTGGACCTCCCGGATCGCCTGCACCAGGCGGCTGCGAAGGAGCAGGCGCTGTTGCATCGCGTCACGCCGGATGTCGAGGTAGCGGTACTTGAGCCGCAGGCTCTCGTCGATCGGGGCGTCGGGGTCGTTGATGTAGAAGGGCGGCGTCTTTGCCTCGTTGAGGATGCGCACGGTGCGTGCCTGGAGCTCGACGGCACCCGTCACCAGCTTCGCGTTCTCGGTGCCCGGCTGGCGCCTCGCCACCTCGCCCTCGACCGCGATCACGAACTCGGAGCGTGCACGGTTGGCGATCTCGTGCGCTTCCGGAGCGTCAGCGGCATCGACGACGACCTGGGTAATCCCGTGGCGGTCGCGGAGGTCGATGAAGATCAGCTTGCCGTAGTCGCGCCGGCGGTGGACCCAGCCGGCGAGCCTGGCGGGCTGGCCGGCGTCGTCGGCGCGCAGCGCTCCGCAGGTATGGGTGCGGTACGACGTGGCGAGGCTGGCAGTGTCGGCGGGCACGGTCGGTTGACTCCGGATGGATTCGAGTGGGCGGTGGTGTGCCCATCGTAGTGCAGGCCGTCCGGGTCGCGCGGTCACCGCGAGCCCCGACGGCGCGACGAGCGGAGCGCGACGGGCCGTCTCCCCTCCCCGCGTGGATCGTCAGCCGTGACGGTGGCTGGCCTCGGCCCGCGCCAGCTCCCGGGCGAGGTCGTCGGTCGCGACGATCCGCTGCGTCCCGGCCAGCAGGTCACGTACCTGGACCTGACCCGCGGACAGCTCGTCGCCGAGGATCACCGCGAAGTGGGCGCCTTCGCGCCCGGCCGCCTCGAGCTGCCGACCGAGCTTGCGACGGCCGAGGTCGGCCCGCACGCGGAGGCCGGCTGTCCGGAGCTCGGTGGCGATCCGCAGACGGGTTACGGTGTCGAGCGGGTCGGCTCCCACAACCACCGCCAGCGGGCCCGTCTCCCTGCTCGCGACGCTCCCCTGCTCCGCCAGCACCAGGGCGACCCGGTCGAGGCCCAGCCCGAAGCCGATCCCAGGCGTGGGGCGCCCACCGAGCAGCTGCACCAGGCCGTCATACCGGCCACCTCCACCCAGTGCCTGCTGCTGACCCTCGCGGCCGGCGACGTAGAACTCGAATGCGGTCCGGGTGTAGTAGTCGAGACCGCGCACGATCGCGGACTCGACCCGGAAAGGCACACCGACCGCGGTCAGATGCGCCTTCACCGCTTCGAAATGCGCCGCGCACGCATCGCACAGATGATCGGTGATGCGCGGCGCGGTCTCGTTGAGCTCGGCCATCGCCGGATCCTTGGAATCGAGCAACCGGAGCACGTTCCGCTCGAGACGGTCGCGCTCGGTCGGTGGTAGCGCGGGCGCGTGACGCCGGTAGTACAGCGTCAGCGCCTCGGTGTAGGCCGGCCGGCACTCGATGTCTCCGATCGAGTTGACCAGCACCTCGACGCCGACGACGCCGGCGTCCCGATAGAAGCGCAGGCCGAGCTCGATGATCTCGGCATCCACCGCCGGCCCCGGATCCCCGATCGCCTCCACGTCGAACTGCCAGAACTGACGGTACCGTCCGGCCTGCGGGCGGTCGTAGCGGAACATCGGACCGGTCATCGTGAGCTTGACCGGCTGCGGCCAGGTCTGCATCCCGTGCTGCACGTAGGCACGAACCATGCCGGCGGTGGGCTCCGGCCGGAGCGCCCACGACTCGGACTCCTCGTTCCGCGGTGCGATCCGGAACAGCTCCTTCTCGACGACGTCGGTCACCTCGCCGATGCCACGCTCGAACACCGCCGCCTGCTCGAACATCGGCGTCTCGATCCGCTGGTAGCCATAGCGGGTGGCCAGATCCGCCCCCGTCCGCATCAGGTGCTCGAACAGCGCGCGCTCATCGGGCAGCAGGTCACGAGTGCCCCGGGGGGCGCGAAGGGTCGCCATCGACCCGAAGTCTATCCGGCCCACGGTCACCCCCGGGCCGCGTTCGCCGCGCCCGCGGCCGCCTGCCGACGGACCCAACGTTTACGCGCGCGGTAATGTTGGCTACACTCGATGCGTGACGAGAAAGGGCGATTCGACCGTGGCCCAGGACGCCCGACGCGGCCTGCTCCGGATCCACGAGGTCGCCGCCGAGACCGGCCTGACGCCGCGCGCGATCCGCTACTACGAGGAGCTGGGGCTGCTCGAGCCGGCGGCCCGCTCCGAGGGCGCGTACCGCCTGTACGACGCCGAGGACCTCGAGCGGCTGCGGTTCATCCGCGGGCTGCGCGACGATGCGGGGTTCTCGCTGGCGGAGATCGGGCAGCTGCTCGAGGACGAGGTCGCCCGGACCCGCAACAAGGCGCAGTTCCGGACCAGCACCGACGCGGTCGAGCGAGGCGCGATCCTGACCGATGCGATCGCGCGCGTCGATCGCCAGATCGCCACGCTGGAGCACAAGGTGGAGCGGCTGACGTCGATGATCGCCGAGGCGGCGGGCCGCCGCGCCCACCTCGCCGAGCACCTCGACGCGCTCGACGCGGAGCCCGAGCACCGGGCACGGGCCGGCGCCGGACGCGGAGCGCGAGGATGACGATCGGCGCGCACCGATGACGATCGGACCCGGGCGCCGCCTGCCGATCGCCGCCACCGGCCTCGCCCTCGCCGACGGCGCGCGGGCGTTCCGCCATCGCAACTACCGGCTGTTCTTCGGCGGTCAGCTGGTGTCCCTCATCGGGACCTGGATGCAGACGGTGGCCCAGAGCTGGCTGGTGCTCCAGCTGACGGGCGACCCGTTCATGCTGGGCGTCGTCGCGGCGGCCCAGTTCCTGCCGGTCATGATGCTCGGCCTGTTCGGCGGGCTGATCGCGGACTCGCTTCCCAAGCGCCGCACGTTGATCGGCACCCAGACGGTCAAGATGGCGCTGTCGTTCACCATGTTCGCGCTCGTCGCCAGCGGGGCGGTCGAGGTCTGGCAGGTCGTGCTGCTCGCGCTGCTCGGCGGCCTGACGAACGTGTTCGACATGCCCACCCGTCAGGCCTTCTCGGTGGAGATGGTCGGCCGCGAGGACATCGCCAACGCCGTGGCGCTCAACTCCGCGATGTTCAACGGCGCCCGCATCGTCGGTCCCGCCGTGGCGGGATTGGTGATCGGGGCGCTTGGCATCTCGACCGCGTTCCTGATCGATGCGATCAGCTTCATCGCGGTCATCGCCGCCCTGTTCGCGATGCGGGAGTCGGAGCTCCGCTCACCGCCGGTCATGGCGCGACCGGGCTCGGTGGCCGAGGTCGTCGAGGGGGTCCGCGAGGGCCTGCGCTACGTCCGCGCGACGCCGCTGGTCCTGCTCGCGGTCGCCGGCGTCGGGCTGGTGGCGACGTTCGGCATGAACTTCCCGGTGATCTTCCCTGCCTTCGTCCAGGACGTCCTCCGCGCCGACGCCAGCGCCTACGGGTTCCTGATGGCGGCATCCGGGGTCGGCTCGCTCACGGCGGCGCTCGTGATCGCCTTCTCGCGGCGAGCCCGGCCCAGCCTCATCGTGATCGGGGGCGTCGTGGTTGGCGCGGGCGAGATCGCGATCGCCGCGGCCGGCAGCTTCCCGCTCAGCCTGGTCCTGATGTTCTTCGTCGGCTTCGGCGCGATCTCGATGGCCGCCACCGCCAATACCACGATCCAGCTCGTTGTCCCCGACCAGCTCCGCGGTCGGGTGATGAGCGTCTACGTCACGGTGTTCGCGGGCTCGACGCCGGTGGGCGGCCTGCTGATGGGTGGCATCGCATCCCGTTTCGGCGTCAGCGTCTCGCTGGTCGCCGGCGGCGTCGCGTGCGCCGCGGTCGGCGCGGCCGGCATCGTGTGGCTACGCAGCCGCGCCGGGCGAGCCGCGGTCGCGACCGAGCTGGGCACCCTGGCACCGGCGGCGGCCCGGCCCGTCGCGACCCATGCCGTCGTCGAGCCCGTCAGCTCAGGTCGCGCTGGACGCTGAGCACGTCCTTGAGCTGCTCCACGCGGATCATGACCTTGGCCAGCTGCGCAACCGACGCCACCTGGAGGGTCATCGTCACCACCGCGGTGTGATCCGGGTTGACCCCGACGTTGGCGGCCAGGATGTTGACCTTGTTCTCGGCCATGACCTGGGTGATGTCGGACAGCAGCCCCGTCCGGTCGTAGGCCTCCACGCGGATCGCGATCGGGTAGGTCTGGGTGGCGGCCGACTCCCACTCGACGTCGATCAGCCGGCTCACCTCGCGCTCGTTGAGGACGGTGGGGCAGGAGCGCAGGTGGACGGTGATCCCCTTGCCCCGGGTGATGAACCCCTGGATCGGGTCACCCGGGATCGGGTGGCAGCATTTCGCGAACCGGACCAGAAGGTCACCGACGCCCTTGACCCGCACGCCGCCGGACCGGGCCGGCTGGGGCGGAGCGATGGTCGGCAGCGTGATCTCGCCGTCATCGAGCACGCCCAGGCGCATGACGACCTGCTGGGCAGAGATGGCGCCGTAGCCGATGGCCGCGAAGAAGTCGTCGACGGTCTCGTGGCTGTAGGTCTTCGCGACCTCGGCGATCCGGTCCAGGCCCACCGCCTGGACGCTCGTCCGGGCGAGGCGGCGGAGCTCACGCTCGAGCGACTCCCGGCCATGGACGATGTTCTCGGCCCGGTCCTTCTTCTTGAACCATTGCCGGATCTTCTCGCGGGCGTGGCTGGTCCGGACCAGGTTCAGCCAGTCGCGTGACGGACCGTGCTCGCCCTTGGTGGTCACGATCTCGACGATGTCGCCGTTCTTGAGCCGGTAGTCGAGCGGCACCAGCCGGTTGTTGACCTTGGCGCCGATGGTGCGGTGGCCGATGTCGGTGTGGATGCGATAGGCGAAGTCGAGCGGCGTGGCGCCCGCCGGCAGATCCTTGATGTCGCCGCGCGGCGTGAACACGAACACCTGGTCCTGGAAGATGTCGAGCTTGATGCCCTCGACGAACTCGGTCGCATCGGACACGTCGCGCTGCCAGTCCATGAGCTGGCGCAGCCAGGCGAGCTTGGCATCGTAGTCGCGCTCGGCCTTCGACCCCTCCTTGTACCGCCAGTGGGCAGCGATGCCCACCTCCGAGACCTGGTGCATCGCGTGCGTCCGGATCTGGATCTCGAGCGGCTTGCCGTCGAGCGCCATGACCGCCGTGTGCAGCGACTGGTAGAGGTTGTTCTTGGGCACCGCGATGTAGTCGTCGAACTGGCCGGGGATCGGGCGCCACAGGGCGTGGACGATGCCCAGCGCCGCGTAGCAGTCGCGGACCTCGTGAACCAGCAGGCGGATCGCGTACACGTCGTAGATCTCGCCGAAGCCGGCGCCCTTGCGCTGCATCTTCTTCCAGATGCTGGCGATGTGCTTCGGGCGCCCCTGGAGCTCGGCCTCGATCCCGGCCGCCTCGAGGCGCGGTCGAAGCTCGTCGATCGCCCGCTCGATGTACCGCTCGCGACCTCGCCGGCGGGTGTCCAGCTGGCGGGCCAGCTGCCGGTACGCGTCGGGCTCGAGGGTCTTGAAGGCGAGGTCCTCAAGCTCCCACTTGATCTGCCAGATGCCCAGCCGCTCGGCAAGCGGCGCGTAGATCTCCATCGTCTGGCGGGCGATCCGGAGCTGCTTCTCGGGTGGCAGCGCGCCGAGCGTGCGCATGTTGTGGAGGCGATCGGCGAGCTTGATCAGGACGACCCGGATGTCGTCCGCCATGGCCAGGAACATCTTCCGGATGTTCTCGGCCTGTTGCTGCTCGTGGCTGTGGGTGCTGAACTTGGACAGCTTCGTGACGCCGTCGACGAGATGCGCGATCTCGGGCCCGAAGCCCTCCTCGACATCGGCCAGGCTGTACTCGGTGTCCTCGGGCACGTCGTGGAGCAGGGCCGCGGCGATGGCGACCGGGTCGATGACGAGCTCGGACAGGATCTGCGCCGAGGCGATCGGGTGGGTGACGTACGGCTCCCCCGAGGCTCGGACCTGGTTGGCATGCGCCTCCACGGCGAGGTCGAACGCGCGCTCGACGATGGACAGATCGGCCTGCGGGTGCTGCGCCCGCAGCGTGTTCATCAGGGTGGTGCGCAGGGCATCGAGGTCCCAGGGCGACCGGCGCGCGGGTCGACGGGCCGCCGGTGTCCTGGCCGGCCGTGTGGCTGGTGCCCGGCGCGGCCCGCGGCGGCCCCCGGTCCCTTGCTCCGCTGGCGTCGGGAGCGGGATCTCCGGGTCGCGGACGACGGGCTCGGCCATGCACCGGAGTCTACCCCCAGGCCGGGAACGGGCTCCTCAGCCGAACAGACCCACCGTGAGCCCGCCGCCGAGCCGCAGCGCGCCGGCGGACGTCACCGACGCCGAGGACAGCCGGATCGGGAGGTCCTGGCCACCGGCCACCACCACCACCTGCTGTCCGGCTGCCGGCCCGTCGAGGACGTCGGCCACGAGGTCGCCGGAGCTCGTGACGGAGAGCCGGCCATGGACGACCGTCCCCGCCTCGGTCACCTTGACCTTGTCGGGCGCCGTCAGCGAGACCGATGTCGGCCGGACACCGAGGGTGGCCTCGACGGCATCGGCGACCAGCGTCTTCGCCTGGGCCGCCGGGACCGTGGTGGCGGCGGTGATCGTGTCGCCGCCGCCCGACAGCCGGATCGTGGCGAGCGTCATCGGCTTCGAGGTGACGCCCGGGACGACCACCTGCGTCAGCTGCCCGTCGACTGACGTCGCGGTGCGCCCCAGGAGGTCCACGCCCGTCAGGGTCACGTCGAGGGAGCCGATCTGGAGCCCACGGAAGGTGGCCCTGGTGGCCGTGATCCGTACCCGGTCCGCGTGCAACCCCACCAGGTCCGTCGGCGGATCGCTGGACACGGTCACGGTCGTGTCGTCCGCGTGGACGCCGGCCGTGGTCACGGCCGCGGTCAGCGCGCCCGCGGCAATCCGCGGCAGGCCGATCGTGACCAGGAGGGTGAGCGCGACGATCCCGAGCAGGAGTGTGAACAGGCAGCCGCGCACCCGCTCAGGCTCCTCGACCACCCGTGGGCGCGTCGCCCGGTACCCCGTCGTCGCGCGTTCGCCCATCGGCGGTCCCGCCGCCCGCCGGGTAGCCCATGGCCGCCAGCAGCTCGCGCGCGGCGGCCGCCTCGTCCCACGCGATTCCCCCGTCCGCGTACAGGATGGTGCGCTCGTGGCCCTTGCCCGCCAGCAGCACCACGTCGCCCGGCGTCGCGCGATCGAAGGCCGTCTCGATCGCCTGCCGCCGGTCCGGGATCGCCAGGACGTCATCGCCACGGTGCCCACCGGCCGACTCCGCCCCGACGACGATGGCGTCCACGATGGCCGCTCGATCCTCGCCACGGGGGTCCTCGTCGGTGATCACCACGAGCCGGCATCGCTCAGCGGCGATCCGGCCCATCACCGGGCGCTTGGCCGTGTCCCGCTCGCCGGCCGAGCCGAACACCGCGATCAGCCCGCCGCCCTGCCGCCGGGCCATGGGCCCCAGGATGTCGAGCACGTCCCGGAGCGAGGCCGGCGAATGCGCGTAGTCGACGATCACCGAGAACGGCTGGCCGGCATCGATCCGCTCCATCCTGCCGGGCACGCCGGGCACCCGTTCGAGACCGTCGCGGACCGCCGCCGCATCGAGACCGAGCGCCTCGCCGAGCGCGACCACCGCCAGCGCGTTGTGAACGTTGAACCGCCCCGCAAGGCGCAGATCGAGGCTCCCGGCACCCGACGGCGCCGCGTAGTCCACGTGGAGCCGCCGGGCATCCTCGTCGACCGACAGCACGCGAACGGCGGCGCCCTCGTCCACGCCGTAGGAGACGACCCGCGCTCCGGCCTGGTTCCCGGCGGCCTCGAACCAGGCGGCGGACGGATCGTCGCGATTGACGATCGCCGCCTTCGGCCACGGCCGCGTGCCGACGCGCTTGGCGGGGTTGCCCGGGCCCGAGGCGAGTGCCTCGAACAGCCGCAGCTTGGCCGCCCGGTACGCCTCGAACGTGCCGTGCAGCTCCAGGTGCTCATGGGTCAGGTTGGTGAACACGGCCGCGTCCCAGGCCACGCCAAGCACGCGGTCGAGCGCCAGCGCGTGGGAGGTGGTCTCGACCACGGCCGCGACGTCGCCCGCCGCGACCATGGCTGCCAGCGCGGCCTGGAGATCGGGCGCCGCGGGCGTCGTGACGTGGGCCTCGTGGCGATCGCGCGCGGGTCCGATCCGCGTCTCGACCGTGCCCAGCAACCCGGTCGGCAGACCGGCGGCCTCGAGCGCGCCGGCAGCGAGGAACGACGTCGTCGTCTTGCCGTCGGTGCCGGTGATCCCGATCAGCCCCAGCTCGCGCGACGGATCGCCGTACCACCATCCGGCCGCGATGGCCAGCGCGGGCCGCGCGGCATCAACGATCACCTGGGGCAGCGGCGCACCCTCGACCGGGCGTTCGACCAGGGCGGCCGCGGCCCCCGCCGCGGCCGCCCTGGCGATGTACGTGTGGCCGTCGACATGGAACCCGGGCACCGCGACGAACAGCGATCCAGGGGCGACCGCCCGCGAATCCTCGGTCAGGCCACGGATCGCGACCGGGCCGGTCCCCGCCGCCTCCACGTCGCGGCCACCGATCGTGATTCCGCGCACGAGGCCCTCGGCCGCCAGCCGCGCCACGAGGTCCGACAGCGCACGCGGGGTCGTCGGGGCGGACCGGGCGATGAGCCCCTCGACGGTCGGCACCGCGTCCCCCGTCGGCCTCGGCCCCGTCATCGTCGCCCGCCCCCGGTGCCGATCGCGCGCCCGACGCGTGCCGTCGCCCGGCCGGCCGCGTATCGCCAGGGCCGTGCGACTCGCTCCCGGGCGCCGGCGAGCGCCACCCACCGAGCCCCGAATGAACGCTTGTGCTCGTACAGCCCGTAGGTCGGCTCCCCGGGTTCCGGTGGCCGCCTGGCGCCCGCGACATCCACGCCGCCCAGGTCCATCTCGTCGCGCCGCTCGGCGAGCGCGAGCTCGATCGCCCGCCAGCGCAGCAGGTGCATCGCGCCAGGGTGATCGCGCCGCCGCTCGGCCCGGTCACCCGAGTGGACCGTCGTCAGCCGCCGGCCGTGCCGGTAGAGCACGAGCCCACCGAGGACGTCGCCTTCGGGCGCCCCCTCGCGTGCCTCCAGGTAGACCAGATGCCCGGCCGCCAGCGCCCGGACCCACCAGGCCACGAACTCGTCCGGCCCTGCGAACCCGAACCCCCGCCGCTCTCCGGTGGCTCGGAGCAGCCCGTAGAAGCGCTTCAGCGCGCCCTCTCCCGGTTCGGCGGCTCGCCGGCACCCCTCGATCTCCGAGGTCCCGACATCCCAGCGCAACACCACCACGCCGTCCCGCTCGGCCCGACGGATCCGCTGCCGGGTCGCCTTGGCGATGCCGTCGAGCACCACCGCCCCATCGCCGTCGGCGGGCAGGGCAAGGGCCATCCGGTGGCGCGATGGCTGGATGTCGCCGATCGGGTGAAATCCAGCCTCGTCGAGCGCCTCGCGGTAGCCCTCGTCGTCCTCCGCAACCTCCGGATCGGCGGCCATCACGTCGACGCCCTCTGCGGCCAGATGGTGCGCGATCCGGGTCAGCGCCTCGCCGATCGCGCCACCATCGCCGACCGAGCGGTCCGCCGTCCAGGGCGTGCCGGGACCGACCGGGCCGCGCGGCGCGTACCCGGAGCCACCGCGCACGAGCGGCCACGGCCGGACCAGCACCAGCGCCCGGACCTCGCCCACCGCGAGGAAGGTGGGTTGCCATCCGCGCTCGGCCCGATGCGCCGCCCAGGCACGCGACTGGAGCACATGGCCGCCGGCGCGGTCGACGGCCGCGGCGTCCCAGCGGTCGAGCTCGGATCCCGTCACCGTCCGGATCGGTGCGGTCATCGGTCGTCCGCGCCCCCAGCGGCCCCGTCGACATCACCCTCGGTGCTGCCCGCGTCGCCGGCGTAGCCGGACGCCGTCTCGCCGGCCCGACCCAGCCCGTGACGCAGTCGCGCGATTCGCACCCGTGCTCGCTGGGCAACGGCGTAGGTCCGCCGCCCGAACGGGTCCAGGACGAGATCCCAGGATCCGACGTAGCCGACCTCCCGGCCGCCGAACCCGGTCTTGAAATGGGCGATCCCGGCGTGCGCGAGCCCCCACAGGTCGTAGACGGTGGCGCCCGCTTCCTTCGAGCTGCGGATCGCCTCCCACTTGAGCAGGTAGTTCGCGCGGCTGTCGGCGCCCGCCGCGGTCATGCCGCCGTAGGGCTCGACCACGCGCGACCCGGCCCGGACCAGGAACAGGGTGGCCACCGGTGTGCCGTCGGGCAGCTCCGCGAACAGGAGCCGGGCGCGACCCGCCGGCCCGAACGCCTCCCACACGTCGCGATACGCAGACGCGGAGCGGATCAGGAACCCGGCCCGGTCCGCGGTCTCGCGATAGATCCGGTAGAAGTCGCCGAGCCGGTCACCGCCGCCGTCCACGACCCGGACGCCACCGCTACGGGCCTTGTTGACGTACTGGCGCCACTTCTTGCGCAGGTCTCCCCACAGGGCGTCCTCATCGGCGGCAAGATCGACGACGCGGGTTGCCATCGGCTGGACCGGCGGCGCCGGTTGCCAGCCGGTCCCGAGCAGGGCATCCACGACCGCCCCGTGGGCATCCGGTCCCGCGCCGCGCTCGACCTCGGGGTCGATCCGCAGGTGGCTCGCCCTGACCCCAGAGCGAAGGCCGCCGCGGGCGAGCGCGGTGAAGCGCTCGATGGAGCTCACGTCCCAGCCGCCGAGCACCGGACCCCGCGGGGCATAGGCGAACGCCCAAGGCAGCGGCCCGGGACGGCGCGTCAGCACCTGGGCGCCGATCGCGGGCTCGGACCGGTCGAGGATCCGGAGGACGCCCCAGCCGTTGACCGCCTTGACGCTGGACCAACCGCTGAGCTGGAGATACGACCCCCGCGGGTCCCGTTCGACGAACGCATCCCACGCCGTTGCGTCGTCCGGGATGGCCGACGGCTCGGATCGGGAGGTCCCGGCGATCCGCGCCGTCATGCGCGGCCGCGGCGGCGGATGAGGTCGACCACGATCCCGACGATAAGCCTCGGCTCCTCGATCCGCAACGCGACCGAGCCCGCCAGGATGACCAGGCCGCCGGCCGCGACCGCGAGGCCAGCCCGGACCAGCACCAGCACGTACCCGGCGTTCGCGCCCCACGCGCCGGTGAGCGCCTGCTCCACCCCCAGCGCCACCAGCGCGCCGGCGACGGCGACGACGAGCGACTTGCCGAGCACGATCCAGACGGTCGCCAGGCCCAGCGCGGGCATCCGCCGCTGGAGCAGGACGACAAGCGCGATGGTCTCCAGCCACGCCGACACCGCGATGGCCGCCGCGAGCCCGTTGAGCCCCAGCGGACCGACCAGGACGTTGGCCGCGACGATGTTGGTCACCACCGCCAGCAGCGCCGCGGCCACCGGTGTCCTCGTGTCCTGGAGCGCGTAGAACGCCCGGGCGAGCACGGCGATCAGCGAGTGCGCGGTCAACCCGAGCAGGAACACGGCGAGCGCCTCGGCGGTCGCCATGGTCGCGGCCTCGCCGATGTGGGCGACGCCGAACAGCAACCGCACGACGTCCTCGGAAACCACGATCCCCAGGGCCGCGATGGCGAGCATCACGAACCCGAGCACAGACAGACCCCGCACCAGCAGCCGCCGGAACGCCTCGGTTCCGCCGACCGCCGCTTCGCGGGCGAGCGAGGGCAGCAGGACGACGCCCAGCGGGACGCCGATCAGGCCCATCGGGATCTGCAGCAGCATGAACGCCCAGTTGAAGACGGTCACGGCGTTGGCACCCAGCCCGGACGCAAGGCTGGTCATGACCAGGAACACGACCTGCGTCCCCCCCATGCCGAGCGCGCGCGGCGCCATCAGCGCGAGGGCCAGGCGCGCCTGCTCGTCGCGGAGGTCGATCCGAGGCCGGATGCGGGCACCGATCCGCACCAGCGACGGCGCCTGCACCAGGACTTGCCCGGCCGCGCCCAGCACGACCCCGTAGGCGAGGCCGTCGATACCAAACGTCGGCACCAAGATCAGGGCTCCCACGAGGATCGCGCCGTTGTAGACGAGCGGCGCGAGCCCGGCGGCCGCAAACCGGCCCCGGCTGTTGAGCGCGCTGGTCGCCACCGCGCCCGCCGCCAGGAACAGCGGCGAGAGCACCATGAGCCGGGTGAGCTCGGTCGTCCGTGCCAGTTGATCGGCGTCGAACCCCGGAGTGATGAACGCGACCAGCTGCGGTGCGAGCAGCATGGCCACGACCGCCAGCACCGCGAGCGTGGACAGCATCAGCGTGGTCACGGTGGATACGACCCGCCAGGCCCGCGCCTCCTCGTCGGTGGCGAACAGGGCGGCGATCACAGGGATGAGCGCCGACGACAAGGCTCCCGCGGCGACCAGCTGGAACAGGAAGTCGGGGATGCGGAACGCGGCGTAGAACGGTGCGAGCTGGACCACGGGGTCCGACACGGACCCCGCGATCGCCAGGGTCCGGACATAACCGAGCACGCGCGAGGCGAAGAACAGGCCCATGACGATGAGCCCGGCCTGTGCGAGGGCGTGGTTCGTGGCCGAGCCGGCCCGCTCGGCCGCGAGTGGGGCGGCGGGCGCCAGGGCCTCGCCGCCGAGCCCTTCCCCGCCCAGCCCGGTGATCGCGTCCGTCTCGTCCATCAGGTGGACCGGGCCCTGGCGCGCGGGTGCGCCGAGCGGTAGCTCTCGCGCAGCCGCGCCGGCGACACGTGCGTGTAGATCTGGGTCGTCGCCAGGCTCTCGTGACCCAGCAGCTCCTGGACGACCCGCAGGTCGGCCCCGCCTTCGAGCAGATGGGTCGCGAAGCTGTGCCGCAGGGTGTGGGGACTGACACCCTCGGGCAGCCCCGCCATCCGCCGCAGCCGGTCGAGGCGGCCGCGCAGGCCGCGCACGCCGAGCGGCCCGCCCAGGTGGTTCAGGAACAGGGCCACCGGGATCTCCGAGAGCGCCGGTCGACGATCGGCAAGCACGGGCCGCCCGTCCTCGAGGTACCCGGCGATCGCCTCCCGCGCCGGGCGCCCGAGGAGCCCGATTCGTTCCTTTCGTCCCTTGCCCAGGACTCGCAGCTCACCGCGCCATAGATCGAGGCTGCCGAGCTCCGCGGCGGCCAGCTCGCTGATCCGAAGGCCCGCGGCATACGCGGTCTCCACCAGCGCCAGATCCCGGAGCCCGATCGCATGGTGGAGCTCGGGGTCCACCCGTCCGCGGCGGCGCGGCGCACCGGCATCGGAGATCGGCTGCAGGTCCGCATCGACCGCGGCGATCAGGCGCTCGACCTCGTCGACCTCGAGCACGCGTGGCAGGCGCCGGGGCAGGCGCGGGGTGGCGATCGCGCCCCACGGGTCACCGGGCGCGAGCCCGGACCGGGCCGCGTAGCGGTGAAAGGCGCGGATGGCGGCAAGACGCTGCGCGACCGACGTGCGGGCGTGGCCCTCGGTCAGGCTCCCGAGATAGCCACGCAGCTCCCGGCGCCCGGGGCTCCGCCAGTCGACGTCACGCGCCGCGAGCCATTCGAGATAGGCAGCCACGGTCGCCTGGTACGACCGGCGAGTGTGGGGCGAGGCGTCGCGCGCCTCCAGCGATCGGACGAACCGCCGCAGCGCCTCCGTACCCGCCGCTGCCGCCGCTCCGCTCACGCTCGGTTGCGCGTCCCTGCTCCCGATCGCCGTGACCCGGTCGGCGCCCGGGTCCCCCGTCGGCCCGCCCCGCCCGCCCGGCCACCGGGCCGCCGGGCCCCGCGGGCGGGGCGTTCGAGCGCCGATGGATCCGGTGGCCCGCCCGGGAGGCGCTGGCCAACCAGATCGCGGTCCGGCAGCGGCACCGCCGCGCCGCAGGTCAGGCAGATGCCGTCCTCGGTCCGGCGGGCGACCGCCCCCTTGCCGTCGTCGTGCGCGTCGTGGATCGCGCCGGTCGGCTCGAGGTTCGTGGTGAAGTCGCAGCGCGGGTAGCTGGAGCACCCCCAGAAGACGTTGCCGGTCCGACGGGCGCGACGGGCGACCAGATGGCCGTCACCGTTCTTGGGACAGCTGACCTCGAACGGCAGCTGCTCGGGGGGCGGCGGGCCGTCGCGTCGGATATAGGTGCAGTCGGGGTAGCGCGAGCAGCCGACGAACGCACCGAACCGGCCGCGCTTCGTGGTGAGGGTCCCTTCGCCGCACTGGGGGCACACCTCGCCGTCGCCCTCGAGCTGCGGTGTCTCCTCGCCGGGCAGCGGGCGGGTCTCCTTGTGCTCGGGGTAGAGCGAGCAGGCCAGGAACTTGCCGTTGCGCCCCAGCCGGATGACCATCGGGTGACCTTCGGAGCAGACCTCGTCCGTCTCGACCGTGGTGAAGTCCCGCCGCCGGAGCTCGCGGCGCTTCTCGTCAACCCGGGCGCGCAGCGGCTCGAAGAACTCGTGCAGCAACGGGACCCAGGCCCGCTCGCCGCGAGCGATCTCGTCGAGCTCCTCCTCCATGCGCGCCGTGAACGCGAGGTCAACGTACTCGCCGAAGTGCTGGACCAGGAGATCGGTCACGATCTCGCCGATCTCCTCCGGGTGCAGCCGGCGCTCCTCGACGCGCACGTACCCTCGATCGACGATGGTCGAGATCGTCGCCGCATAGGTGGACGGCCGGCCGATGCCATGCTCCTCCAGCGCCTTGACCAGCGTCGCCTCCGTGTATCGCGGCGGTGGCTCGGTGAAGTGCTGGGTCGGCGTGACCTCGAGCACCCGGGTGCGGTCGCCCGCGCGAAGGGGCGGCAGCGTGCGCTCGGCCTCGTCCTCGGTGGCGTCGTCCCGGCCTTCGGTATAGACGCGGGCGAAGCCGTCGAACAGGGTCCGGGTCGCCGACGCCCGCAGGCGGTAGTCGCCGGCCGTGAGCTCGATCGTCGTCGTCTCGAGCTCCTTGGGCGCCATCTGCGAGGCGACGGCACGCTGCCAGATCAGGCGGTAGAGACGATATTCCTCGGCGCTCAGGGTCGACCGCAGGCTTTCGGGATCGCGCCTGAACGACGTCGGCCGGACCGACTCGTGCGCCTCCTGCGCTCCCTTCGAGCGCGTCTTGTAGACCCGCCCCTTACCGGTGCCGTAGCGCTCGCCGAACCGTTCGACGATCAGCTCCTGCGCCTCGGTCATCGCGACGCTCGCGATCGCAGTCGAGTCCGTCCGCATATAGGTGATCAGCCCGACGTGCCCATCGGGTGTGTCCGCACCCTCGTACAGCCGCTGGGCAACCGACATCGTCCGCTTGGGGCTGAAGCCGAGCTTGCGGCTCGCCTCCTGCTGCAGCGTGCTGGTCGTGAACGGCGGGGCCGGGTTGCGCTTCGACGCCCGTTTGGCGACCGAATCGACGACCGGGCTCAGGGCGCCCAGCGCGGTGGCGTGGCCGCGGGCGTCCGCCTCGTTGTCGATCGAGAGCGGCTTGCCGCCGATCCGCACGACGTCCGCGGTGAGCTGGCTCCCATCGGTGCTGACGAGCAGCGCCTCGAGCGTCCAGTACTCGCGGGCCACGAAGGCGCGGATCTCACGCTCCCGCTCCACCACCATGCGCAGGGCGACCGACTGCACGCGGCCGGCGGAGAGGCCGCCTCGAATCTTGCGGGACAGCAGCGGGCTGAGCGTGTAGCCCACCAGCCGGTCCACGATGCGGCGGGTCTGCTGAGCGTCGACCAGATTCCGGTCGATGTCGCGAGGATGGGCGAACGCGTCAAGGATCGCCCCCTCCGTGATCTCGTTGAACGTGACCCGGCGGGTCTTGGTGCTGGGAACGTGCGCCGCCTCCGCCACGTGCCACGCGATCGCCTCCCCCTCCCGGTCGAGGTCCGTGGCGAGGTAGACGTCGTCGGCTGAGCGTGCCGCCTTCTCGATGGCGGTCACCTGCCGGCGCCGGTCCTCGGGGATCACGTACTCGGGCGCGAAGTCGTGATCGACGTCGACCCCGAACTTGCCCTTGCCCGGGTTCTCGGGCAGATCCCGGACATGGCCGTACGAGGCGAGGACCTGGAAGTCCCCGCCAAGGTAGCGCTCGATCGTCCGCGCCTTGGCGGGCGACTCCACGATCACGAGGTGCTTGGGCATGGCGGCCGGGAGTGTAGCACCGCCCCTCACCCGCCAGACACCGGTCTCTCGGTGCTCCGCCAGGCACCGGTCACGACCACAAGGTCAGATTTCGCGAATCAGATGTCGCGAATCCGCTGCAGGAGGCTCTCGTCGATCTCGATGTCGGCCTCGGATTCCTCGTCGGCCGCGGGTTCGACGTCCCCAGCCGGACCGGTGAGGCGGATCTCCGAGTCTCCGGGCGCCTCGTCCGCGATCTCGTCGGGTAGGTCCGCGAGCTCCCCGTTGCCGGGCCCCACGAGCGTGGTGGCCCGGACGGCTCCGGCCGGGATCTCGAGGAACCGAACCACGTGGTACGGGAAGAAGAACGTCGACGACGTGCTGTCGACGAACACCGGGCGCTTGCCGTCGAGGCCGCGTACGTTGGTGCACACCAGCCCGGCATCGGATGCCGACGGGAGGGTGTACAGGTCGGCGAGCAGGGGCTGCTCGTTGGTGACGTGGATGCATACGTTTCGGATCACGGGTCGATGCTGGCCCCGGCGAGGCCCGCCGTCACCCGCCCGAAGGTCCTCCCGACCCAGCGGGACGAGTAGCCACAGCGAGGTACAGGTCGGAGGGACGGCCGCCGAATGGCGGTGGGTACGGGAGCTCCGGCCGAGCCCCGGCGGCGATCAGGGGTGGTAGAAGTCCACGACCAGCCGCACGCGGCCGCTGGACACCCAGACGCCGATACCCACCCGGTCGTAGGCGGCGTTCATGAGGTTCACGTAGTGACCACCGTTGGACGACTTCTCGTTCTGGAAGAACAGGTGCGACCCGAGCACCGCCGAATACGGGTTCCCCGACCGGCACCCGAGGTTCTCCGCCCATCGGTAGCTGGTGTAGCCGGCCCGGCGCAGACGATCGCCCGGGGTGCCTCCGATGAAGTGGTCGCACAGGTTTCGCGTCGCCAGCAGCTTCGCGTACGGCCGCGACACCTGGCTGCTGATCGCCGAGCTCAGGGACAGCGGCGCGACGTTCCGGCCACCGGGCGACGAGCATGACCCGGACGAGGTCACCCAGCCCCCGGTGCGCGTGCAGTTCATGAGCTTGAGGTAGTACAGCTCGACCGCATGCCAGCTCCCGGACACCGCGCCTCCGCCGCCCGAGTGCGTGATCGGGGTCGACTTCGACGACGTCGGCTTCGGCGTCGGGCTGGGCTTGGGCTTTGACGCCACCGTGAACGTGCCCTTGGCGGTCTTGGCGAGTGGTGCCCCGACACGCGAGGTCGCGGTGTCGTCGACGGTCATCTTCACGGTCGCCGCATAGGCGAGCGAGCTCGCCGGCTGGAACACGAGCACCTCGCTGCTCTCGGCCCAGGTGACCTTGCCCTTCACGGGCTTGCCGTCCACGGTCACGTGGAATGCGGCCGCGGTGGTGGCCCGGTCCATCCGCTGGGTGAACCGGACGGACAGCGTCGCGCTGCGCTGGACCTTGCCCGTACCGTCGAGCGGGCGGAACCGCACGACCTCCGGTACGCGCACGGTCTTGACCTCGATCGAGGGTGTGCCCTCGAACGCAACGCCATCATGGTCCACGAGACCGGCCAACCAGAGGTGGTAGGTCGCGCCCGGGTCGAGCGATCCGGTTGGCAGGAACACGAACTCGGTCGGGGACGCACCGGGGTTCAGGACGCCATCGATCGCCGGCTCCACCCGGAAAGCTGCCCGCACGGCCGTGACATCGACGACGCGGTCGAGCTCGATCCGGAAGCCGGCATCGAGTCGGACACGGGAGCCGGATGTGCCAACCGTCTCGATCCGCGCCGTGCCCGCTGGTGCCGTCAGGAACACCTCGTGAACGCGCTGGCGCAGGGCCCCGCCATCGACCGCGCGCGCACTCGGATCGACCGTGACCGCGTACAGGGTGTCCGGCTCCCAGTGCGATACCGGGGCAACGGTAAGCACGTGGCCGGTCGCGTCCCACGTCAGCTCGACGGCAGCCTCGGGCGAGATCCGGAGGGCACCAGCGACGGATGCCGCATCCATCTCCGAACCGAACCTGATCTGGAACGGCTTGGCGAGCGGCTGTGAGGTCCGAACCGCGTCGAGCAGGTCCGCCGACACGGGCGTGGGCGTGGATGCGGGGACAGCGGTGCTCGGAGCCGGACCCTGGCTGACGAACGCAACGAAAGCCATCACCGCTGCCGCCGCGATCACGGAACCGAGCCGCATCGCGACCCCTCGCCGGACGCCCGATGTCAGGTAGAAACGGACCAGCACGGGCAGCGCGAGCAGGGAGGCAGCGAGCTTCCGCAATACGTTCTCCTCCGTTGAGCCTCTGATCGCGGCTGGGGCTCGTCCTCGATCCGACCCCCCATGGCGCGACCAAGCAGCGGGGGACGCGACGTCGGCTGCTGGGACCGCGCGAGCGTACCACCGTCTCTCCGAGGCCCGCAAACGAGAGCCACTGGCCCGGAGGCGCCCGAGCCTGCGCTCGCCATCAGCCGGACCTCCGCGCCGGGGCGAGCGCGCCGGCGGCGCGCGAGCGTCCGAACACGTCGACGATCAGGCCCCGCATCTCCAGCGCCGTGAGGGTCCCGAGCACCGTGGCGGCGGCGAGACCCGTGGCCGCCACGAGCTCGTCAACGGAGCTCCGACCCGCGACGACCTGTCGCGCGACCTCGCGCTCGACAGGCGGCAGCGAGGCCAGGACCGCATCGAGGTGGGGCGGCCTCGCCGAAGTGAGAGACCCTCCGTCGCTGCCCCTTGACCGGTCGGCGTCAAGGCGCCCCACCTGCTTCCGCGGCCCGGGACAACCGGTCTCCGCGGGCGGCCGTGGATCCGCCGCGTCGATGAGCCCAAGGTCCTCGATCAGCTCCGGCACGCCGGCGACCACCCGGGCCTCAGGCCCAGCCTCCCGCAGGAAGGCGAGGCAGCCCGCCACCGCGGGGTCGTCGAGCCGGCCGGGCACGATGTGCAGGCTGCGTCCCTGCTCCAGGGCCCAGGCGGCGGTCGTCAGGGCCCCGCTCCGGGCGCCGGCCTCGACCACGACCGTGGCGTCTGCGAGACCACTGATGATCCGGTTGCGCCTCGGGAACGTCCCTCGTGACGGGACGGTCTCGGGAGCGAACTCGCTCACGACCGCGCCACCCGTGGCAATGATCGACCTCGCCAGCCCTCGGTGACCGGCCGGATACAGGTGCTCGTGGCCCCCGCCGATGACCGCGACGGTGGGGCGACCCGACCGGACGGTCGCCACATGGGCGCAGGCATCGATCCCCAGCGCGAGGCCGGAGATCACGGTGGCGCCCAGACCCGACACGGCATCGGCGATCCGGGCTGCCGTCGCACGTCCGACGGCGGTCGGACGTCGTGTCCCCACCACGGCCACGGCACGGGCGCGGTCGAGGGCTCCGAGGTCGCCGCGCAGGAACAGCACCGGCGGAGGCAGGCCGATCTGGCGCAGTCGAGCGGGATACGCACCATCGGCGAGCGTAACGACCCGGACACCCGCCCTCCGGACGGGCTCGAGATGCCGGTCGGGATGGCCCGCAGCCTCGGCGATTGCCCGGGCCGATGCGCGGCTCAGGCTATGCGCCTGACCGTCGTGTCCGGCCGAGGCGTCCACGAGCCGCCGCGGCCCACCCGGAGCGGAGGCCGCTGCGAGCACGGCGCGAGCGCTCCCGAAGGCCTCCACGAGCCGAGCGAACGAGACCGGCCCGACACCGTCGGCACCATTCAGGACCACCCACGCCTCGCGCTCGCTCGTCGTCGGGTCAGGCGCGCCGCGCTGCTCCGGCGGTCGGGGCGGTCCCGGCATCATCCCGTCCGACGCGCCCTCAGCCGACCAGGTGGCGGTCGGTCCCGTGCGGCCGACGCCCAGCATCAGCCGGCCATCCCGAGCGCCATCCGGTCCACGGGTGCCCGGAACCGTGCCGCCTCGTCGAGGTGGGTAACCTCCACGGCCTCGGCACCGTCCAGATCCGCGATCGTGCGTGCGACCCGCAGCAATCGGTCCGTCCCGCGAGCGGACAGGCCCTCGCGATCCGCAAGCACGACGGCGCGCTCGATGACCTCGGGCCGCAACCGGCATACGGATCGGAGCGCACGGCCGCGGAGCCTCCCGTTGGCAAGACCGGTCCGGCCCTGCTGGCGGCGACGGGCGCCGGCGATCCGGGCCGCCACCACCGACGACGGCTCTGGCTCGGCGCTCCCGACGATCACCGCCGGCGGCACGCGATCGATGGCCACCCACAGGTCGATCCGGTCACGCAGCGGGCCCGATACCCGCCGCAGGTACCGCTCGGGGACGCCCGGCGGGCAGGTGCAGGTCCGGTCGGCGCTCCCGTGCTGCCCGCACGGGCACGGGTTCATCGCCGCCACGAACGTCAGCCGCGCCGGGAAGGTCGCGGCCCGGCCCACCCGGACGACGGTCACGGCGCCATCCTCGAGCGGCTGGCGTAGCGCTTCGAGCACGTCTCTCCCGAACTCGGGTAGCTCGTCGCACACGAGCACCCCCTGGTCGGCGAGCGTGACTTCGCCGGGCGACATCCTCGGTCCGCCACCGACCATGCCCGCGTAGGAGGTCGTGTGGTGCGGCATGCGCACCGGCGGCCGGCGAACCAGCGCGAGGAGCGGGCGATCGGCCGCGACCGAGGCCACGAACGACGCGGCCAGCGCCGCCTCGTCGTCGAGGTCCGGCAGCAGGCCCGGGATCGTCCTGGCCAGCAGCGTCTTGCCCGATCCGGGCGGCCCGATCATCAGCAGCGCATGGCTGCCCGCGAGTGCGATCTCCAGCGCCCGCCGGGCCGTAGCCTGCCCGTGCACCTCTGCCAGGTCCACCGGCGGCTCGGACGCAGACGGGTCGGCCTTCCACCGGACCTCGGGATCGGCCGTGACTGCTCGCGGCAGCGGCAGCGGCGACCGCCGGCGCGAGCGTCGTGCGCGCAGCACATCCGCGGCGTCTGCCACCGTCGCCACCGGCACGGGCTCCATGCCCGGAGCCAGGCCCGCCTCGAGCGCTGCCTCGGCCGGGACCAGCACTCGTCGCACGCCAAGCCGGGTCAGCGCGGCGACCATGGGCAGAACCCCCGGTACCCGGCGAACCTCCCCGCCCAGGCCCAGCTCACCGATCAGCGCGAACCGGCCCGACGAGGCCCTCAGCTGCTCCGAGCCGAGGAGGATCCCGACCGCGATCGCGAGGTCCAGCGACGCGCCGGCCTTGCGCAGCTCGGCAGGCGCAAGGTTGACGGTGATCCGGCGCGGCGGATGGTGGAAGCCGGCGTTGCGAAGCGCACCACGGACGCGCTCGCGAGCCTCCGACAGCGCGGCATCGGGAAGGCCGACGATCGTGAACCCTGGCAGGCCGGGCGCCACGTCCACCTCGACGCGCACGATGCGTCCGGTGATCCCGTGGAGCGTTGCGGAGAGGAGCGTCGCCAGCACGCGAAGCACGGTAGACCGCCGGCCTCAACGGCGACTTATCCCCGAGGAGCTCCGGTCCGAGCCGGAACGCCAGTCCCCGCCTGAGCCCGACGCTCGATCGTGGCACCGACGGCGGCGCGCGCGAGGCGCGCCACCCAATGACGCGGCCCCGATCCTGACGCTACCGACCCGCCACCGGCGCCAGCTGCTTGGCCGCCTGGCCGCCCGACCGGTCAACGGCACGGGCGAAGTCGAGCACCGAGCGGCCGAGGACCGAGTCCGCCTTGCCGATCATGAACGGTGCCCCGGTGTTGAGGGCCGAGATCGCGCCCCGGTACTCGTTCACGATCTGGTGCTCGATCGGCCGCCGCAGCGCCCCCTCCGCGCTCTTGATGTTGATCCCGGTGAACGCGTTGGAGCGGTTGAGCACGAGCTTGACCTTGTCCGCCTGGTAGCCCAGGTGGCCGATCGTCTCCAGCACCAGCCGGACGTTCTTGAGGCACGAGAGGTCGGCGGTCATCACGACGAAGATCGTCTCCGCCACGTCGAGCGTCATCAGGTTCATGTCGTCGAGACGCTTGTCGATGTCCACGATGACGTAGTCGTACATTCCGCCCAGCAGCTCGAGGATCTGCGACATGTGGGCGGCGGTGACCAGGTCGGCCGACTCGGGGGACGGCGGGGCCAGCAGCAGGTCGATGCCCGAGTCGTGGGTCTGGACGATCCGCTTGATGAGGTCGGAGTCCATGGCCGGCGCGCTGACGATGTCGACGATGCCCTTGCGATCGAGGCCGAGATCGAGGAACACGCGGTGGTCGCCGAACTGCAGGTTGCCGTCGACGAGGCATACCCGGCGGCCCAGGTTGTGGAGCGCGATCGCGGCGTTGATCGCGATCGTGGTCGTGCCCACGCCGCCCTTGGCGCCGTAGAAGACGTGGATCCGGCCCATCGGCGGCCGCCCGACCAGCAGCTCGCTGGGCGAGAACCGGGCGATCAGGCTCTTCATCCGGGCCATCAGCTCGGCCGGGTGGAAGGGCTTGATCAGGTAGTCGTCGGCGCCCGATCGCAGCGCCCGGACCTTCTGCTGCACGTCGCGCTCGGACGTCAGCATGATGATCGGAACATGAGCGTCGGGCCCCTCCTCGGCCCGGATCCGGGCCGCCACGGCGTAGCCGTCCAGGCCCTCGAGTGTGACGTCGAGCAAGATCAGCGATGGGTCGTCCTGCTTCCACAGACGGAGCCCCTCGGTCCCGTCGGCCGCGATGACGACCTCGTAACCCTCCTGACGGAGCGTGTGCTGGAGCAGCCGCTGAACGCTCGCATCGTCGTCGACGACAAGGACCTTCCCGGCCATCCGACCTCCCGGTGTGGCACCATCGTGACGGGCGCTGCACCCGGTCCCCGGCGGTACCACCTGCAGTATAGGGGCGGACCGCCCTCCGTCCCCGTTATGATCGAGCTACCCGGAACGCCTCGCGCAGGAACTCGGTGACCGCGGTCTCGTATCGAGCCCGATCGACGGCATGGGCCCTGCCGTGATCGGCACCCTGGACCTCGAGGTGGCGCGTGCCGGCCGGGGCCGCGGCGGCGAGCCTTCGAGCATCCTTGATGGGCAGCGTCCGATCCGCCGTTCCGTGGATCAGGAGCAGCGGCAGCTCCTCGAGCAGTGGCACCATCACGATCGGCTGCGTGGCGCGCGGGTCGCCGCCGATCATCCGCGCCATCCGGCCGAGCGCGCGCTCGGCGATCAGGCGCCCGAACGGCAGACGCGACCGACGCCCGACCACGATCGAGAGCCGGGGCGTCACGGAGTCGCCGACCACGGCCACGATCCCGGGGCGCGGCGTCTCCACCGTTGCCGCCGGAGCGTCGGGATCGGCATCCGCAGCGACCAGCCGGCCGTCACCCAGGATCCCGACGGCGGCGATTGCGGTGACCCCACCCATCGACGAGCCCATCAGGGCGACCCGGACGATGCCCCGCTCGCCCAGCCAGTCGAGTGCACCGGCGACGTCCTCGACCTCCAGCAGCCCGAACGTCGTCGGCCCGTCGTCGGACCCGCCGTGGCCGCGGAAGTCGAGGCCCAGGACGCCCGCTGTTCGGCGCAGGAACGGTCCGTACTCGAGCAGGTCCGGCGTCGCCGACCCGCTGTAGCCGTGCAGCAGCAGGATCGCCTCGCGAGGATCGGGGACCCAGCCGCCGTCCGGCTCGTCGGTGGCATCCCCCGCAGCGTCCGAGGGCAGCCAGCGTCCGGTCAGCCGGACGCCGTCACGGGACCGGAGACGGATGACCTCGCCGCCCAGCGCGTCGAGCGCGCCGGCCATCCCTGCCTCCTCGGGCAGCCGGCGTGGGGCGCGCGTGAGGCGCCGGGCGAGCGGGTCGAGCAGTG
This sequence comes from uncultured Chloroflexia bacterium, assembly GCA_963713095.1. Lineage (GTDB taxonomy): Bacteria > Chloroflexota > Limnocylindria > Limnocylindrales > CSP1-4 > CAIXZV01. The sequence goes on along the minus strand of CAVQKK010000001.1, from coordinate 330,371 downwards.
GGACGGCTGCCAAGGCGCTACTCCGCGAGTGGTGAGGACATGCCCTTGTCGACGTAGCCGCCGATGGTGTCCGCGAGGCGCGTGAACTCGGTCGGGATCACGAACTTGGTCGAGGGGCTCATCCCGAGCGACTTGAGCGCCTCGAGGTACTGGAGCGCCATCGTCTTCTCGTCGATGCCGCGGGCGGCGGCGTAGATGCGCTCCAGGGCCTGGCTGAAGCCCTCGGCCCGCAGGATGGCGGCCTGCCGCTCGCCCTCCGCCTTGAGGATCTCCGACTGCTTCTGGCCCTCGGCGACGTTGATCGCCGACTGCCTGGCGCCCTCCGACTCGGTGATCACGGCGCGCCGCGTCCGCTCTGCCGAGAGCTGGCGGTTCATCGCGTCCTGGACGTCGCGCGGCGGCGTGATCTCCCGGATCTCGACCGTGGTGATCTTGCCGCCCCAGCGCTCGGTGACCTCGTCGAGCTTCGTGCGCAGCACCTCGTTGATCTGCTCGCGCTTGGACAGCACGTCGTCGAGCAGGATGTCGCCGATCACGGCGCGCAGGGTGGTGGTGGCGACGCCCTGCAGGGCGCCGGCGAAGTTGGCGACGTTGACGACGCTCTTGAGGGCGCCCGCGATCCGCCAGTAGATCAGGAAGTCGACGTTGATCGGCGCATTGTCCTTGGTGATCGTGGTCTGGCTCGGGACCTCGATGAACTGCTCGCGCATGTCCACCTTCATCGGCCGGTCGATGATCGGGATAAGGAACCGCAGGCCCGGTCCGCGCACCATCTGCTCGTTCGTCCGGCCCAGCCGGAACACGACCATCTGCTCGTACTGCTGGACGATCCTGACCGACAGGTACAGCATCACCAGCGCCACGACGATGATGAACGCGATGATCGCGAGTGTGGCGGCGAGCTCCATTGGTCTCCTCCGAGCTAGGCGTGGTCGCCGGTCGGCGCACCCGACGGCATGACGGGCGTTGAGGGTTGGTCTGGGCTCTCGGGCCCGATCGGCTCGACGATCGCCGTCAGGCCGTCGAAGCCGACCAGGCGAACGGGGGCATCGCGATCGAGGGATCCGCCGTCGCGAGCCCGGGCGGACCACGTCTCGCCGGCCAGGTAGGCGGTTCCGCTCGGGGCCAGCGGCGCCTGGACGACACCCACGGCGCCCAGCGCAACGGGCATGCCCACCGTGCCGTCGCTGCCGGGCATGTTCCGCGTCCGAATCGCCGTCGTGACGATGAGCACCATGAATACACCGATCGTGGCCGTCATGGTGACGATCACGGGCAGGGCAACGCTGACATCCGGGCCAGTCGGGCTGAGCGGTGGCGTGTACAGCGCGGACAGGCCGAGGGCGAGGCAGACCAGCCCCCCGACGGTCAGCAGGCCGTGGCTGACGACGCTGACCTCGAGCACGAACAGGATCATCGCGAGGCCGATCAGCAGCAGGCCGGCGACGTTGAGCGGCAGGCTCTGCGAGCCGACGAACGCAAGAATGAGCGAGAGCGCCCCGAGCGTGCCGGTGACGAAGTTGGGGTTGATCAGCTCGTACACGAGGCCGAGCGAGCCGACGGTGAACAGGACCGCCGCGATGTTGGGGTCGGAGAGCAGGTGAAGGAAGCCCTGGAACGGGTTCATGTCGAGGGTGCGCGTGCCGGCCCCGGCCAGATCGAGCGTCTCCGCTGTCCCGCGCACGGTGACCGCCGCGCCGTTTGCAGCGGTGACCACGGCGTTGAGGCTGCCGGCGATGCCGTCTACGGCGCCTGCCGATAGCGCCGCGTTCGCGGAGTAGGAGGCGGCGTCCCGAACCGTGCTCACCGCCCAGTCAACGGGCCGGCCACGCGCCTCGGCGATCGACGTCATGTTCGCGATCGCGTCGTTCTTGACCTTCAGACCTTCGGTGCCGGTGATGTCCTGCCCACCGCTGCCGACGGGCGACGCCGCCCCGATGTTGGTGCCCGGAGCCATGTAGGCCAGGTTCGCAGCCATCGTGATGAACGTGCCCGCCGAGGCTGCCCTGCCGCCCGAGGGGGAGACCCAGACGATGACCGGCACCGGCGCCTCGAGGAAGGCGCTGGTGATCCGCTGCGTGGCGTCCAGGCTGCCGCCCGGCGTGTTGAGTCGCACGATGACCGCCGGTGCACCCTGATCGGCCGCCGTCGCGATCCCGTCCTCGAGATAGCCGGCCATCACGTTGTCGACCACGCCCGTCGCCGTCAGCACGACCACGTCGTTGCTCGCCGCCCGGGCGAAGCCGGTGACGCCGGCCAGCAGCACGCCCAGCGCGAGGATCGAGCGGGCGGCGCGAGACCGGAAGGCGTGCGAACGGATCATCATCGAATCCGCTGGGAGTATGGCACCCGTCCCGGCGGCCGACCCCTGCCGCACAGCCTGACCGGAGGGGTCAGTGGGTCGCGTCCGTGGACGGGATCCCAGGCGACGATCCCGCGTTGCCGGGCGAGCCGGTCAGCGCGTCGAACACGAGCCGGCTCCACGTCTCCATCCCGTCGCGCACCGCCGCAACCTCAGCCGAGGTGGCGAAAGCGCCCTCGAGCTTGTCCGTTTCGCGGATCTCGACGGCCCGGCCAGCCGCGTCGGCCTCGTACACGATCCCCACGTGCACCGCGCCAACCGCCGTGGTGTCGTCGTTCAGCAGCCCCACCGGCGCGAACGCCGGGTCGAAGCCCGCCACCAGCTCCTCGTTCCACTCTCGCCGCAGCCCGCCGAGCACGTCCCGGTCGCCTGGGTTGAGGTGCCCGCCGACACCGATCGACCAATGGTCGTGCAGCCTGGAGTCACCGCCGGCCCGGGTACGCCGCATCAGAAACCACCGCTCCCCGTCGCGCAGGACCAGATACGGGATGACCTGCTTGTGGGACGGGTCGTCCTCGGCCAGCTCACGGGTCACGAACCGGCCCTCTCGGGCGATCGTCTCGAGCGCGGCGGCCACCCCGTCGCGACGCAGCCCGAGCCAGCCGCCGCCGGGCATGATCGATGCCCGGGACACCACCAGCACGCGCTCCGCGGGATCGGCCACGTCAGCGCTCCAGCATCGACCTGGCGGCCGCCAGACGATCACGGACACGCTCGTGATCGGGCCCGTCCGGTCGCTCCAGGTCCGCCAGCCACTCGTCGATCACGGCACGCAGGTCGCGCAGCCGGCGCGCGATGGCGGGTGCGTTGGTGGAGGCGATCCCCGTCCCCATGTCCACGTCGCCGCGCGTCAGACGGGTCATGCCCTCCCAGCCGCCCGCCGCGAGCTGGGCCGCCTGGGCCCAGTCGACCCGAGGCCGATCCGGGCGGCCGGCGACTGCCTCGACCAGGGCTGCAGAAAGGACCAGCGGCAGGTGGCTGATCGCCGCGACGGCGGCATCGTGATCGGCCGCGTCCATCCGCACGACCCGCGCGCCGCAAGCATCCACAACCGCCTCGACACGGGCGACCGCGGCAACGTCCGTGGACGGCACAAGCACCCACGGCCGCCCCTGAAACAGATTCGCGTCCGCGGCCCCGAAGCCGCTCGTCTCGCGGCCCGCCATCGGATGCCCACCGACGAACCGCAGCGCCAGCGTCCCTGCGAGATCGACGATGGCCCCCTTGGTGCTGGCCACGTCGGTGACGACGGCGTCGGGTCCCAGCGCGCCACGCAGCGAACCGGCCAGGTCCTGGAGCAGGCGCTCGCACGCGATTGGCGGCGCCGCCAGCACGATCAGGTCGGCACCCTCGACGGCGTCGCCGGGTGTCGCGGCGACCGCATCCAGGACTCCCGCCTCGCGAGCGACGCGGGGTCCGGAGCCGCCCGGCGTCCAGGCCGTCAGGTGCCACGCGGTCCTCGTGCCCGACGCCTCACGGAGGGCCCGGGCGATGGAGCCGCCGATGAGCCCGAGCCCGAGGAAGGCCGTCCGCATCAGGGCGCGACCCAGCCTCCGCCCTCGCCCTGTCGACGGCGCCTGCCCCGGCGCTCGGCGACCCTGCGCTCGGCGACGGCCGGCGGCGGGCCCGGGACGTCGGGCGGGTTCAGCCGGCGGCTGTGTTGCCGGCGGTCGGTGAGGCGCCGCTCGTTGTCCATGTACGCGCCGCAGCGAGGACAACGGCGCTCCTCCGCGAACAGCGCGTCGAGCGGCGCGACCGTGTACACCTGGCGGCCGCAGGTGCGGCAGGCGAGCTTCGGCACCTGCTCATCGTAACCGCCGGACGGAGCGCTCCCCACCCGAATCCGATCGGCCGGGTCATCTCGGCCGATCAGCCAGCCGTCATTCAGCCGATCGGTGGCCCTCGACCCGATCGACCGTGGCCCGCGGAGCCGGTCAGCCGACCACCGGCAGGTCGGCCAGCGCCGCCGCCACCTTCTGGGTCGGGTACTCGTAGTCCTCGAGCTTCCCCTGGAGATACCGCTCGTAGGCCGACAGGTCGAAGTGGCCGTGACCGGACAGGTTGAACACGATCACCCGCGATTCGCCGGCCTCCTTGGCCGCCAGGGCCTCGTCAACGGCGACCCGGATGGCGTGGGTGCTCTCGGGCGCGGGCAGGATGCCCTCGGTGCGCGCGAACTGCACGCCAGCGTCGAAGCAGGCTCGCTGGTGGACGCTGCGGGCCTCGATGATCCCCTGGTCCTTGAGCAGCGACACGAGCGGCGCCATGCCGTGGTACCGCAGCCCGCCCGCGTGGATCGGCTCGGGGATGAACCCGCTGCCCAGCGTATGCATCTTCACGATGGGCGCCATGTGCCCGGTGTCGCCGAAGTCGTACGCGTACACGCCGCGGGTCATCGACGGGGCCGCCTCGGGCTCGGCGGCGATGACCCGGTACTTTGCTTCGTCGCGCAGCATCCGCCCGATGAACGGCAGCGCGAAGCCGCCGAAGTTCGAGCCGCCGCCCGCACAGGCGATGAGCACATCGGGCTCCTCACCGGCCATCGCCATCTGCTCCATGACCTCCTGCCCGATCACGGTCTGGTGGAGCAGGACGTGGTTGAGCACGGAGCCCAGCGAGTACCTGGTGTCGTCACGGGTGACGGCGTCCTCCACGGCCTCGCTGATCGCCATGCCCAGCGATCCGGGCGAATCCGGCGTCGACGCCAGGACCGCGCGCCCGTAGTTCGTGTCGGGGCTCGGGCTGGGGACGACGGACGCCCCGTACGTCTCCATCAGGATCCGCCGGTATGGCTTCTGGTCGTAGCTCGCCCGGACCATGTAGACCTTGACCTCGAGCCCGAACACAGCGCCGGCCAGCGCAAGCGCGCTCCCCCACTGCCCCGCACCGGTCTCGGTCGCCAGGCGCGTGACCCCCGCTTCCTTGTTATAGAAGGCCTGCGCCAGCGCCGTGTTGGGCTTGTGGCTCCCCGCCGGGCTCACACCCTCATGCTTGTAGTAGATGTGGGCCGGCGTATCGAGCGCCTTCTCCAGGCGGCGTGCGCGATGCAGCGGGGTCGGCCGGTAGAGCGTGTAGGCATCCCGGACCGGATCCGGGATCTCGATCTCGCGCTCCGTGCTGACCTCCTGGAGGATCAGCGCCATCGGGAACAGCGGAGCGAGGTCGTCGGGACCGATTGGCTGCTTGGTCACGGGGTGGAGGGGCGGTGGCAACGGCACCGGCAGATCGGCGGCGACGTTGTACCAGGTCCGCGGGATCCTGTCCTCGTCGAGCAGGAACTTGGTCCGCTGGGAAAGGACGTTGGCCATCGCGGGGATCCTCCGGGGCATCATGGGCTGAGCAGGGCCACGAGCGTACCGCATTCTCCCTCGCGGGCGGTGGGGCCGACGCGGCGCCCGCGCCAACGGGAGCCGACGGCGCTACCCGCGGAGCGCGAGCGTCTCGAGCGCCTCGTAGCGGGGCGGGCCGCCGCCCAGATGGCTGCGATACAGGACAAGCTGCTCGGCTCGGAAGTCGATTCGCCACTGGGCGGCCGCTGCCCGCAGGCCGTCGGCCGCGGCGATCGCGTCCACCGAGGATGCCGCGTCGGTCCGGGCCACGGTCAGGTGCGGCCGGAACGGCCGCACCTCCGGTGACCAGCCCAGCGGGATCAACCCGGCATCAAGGCCCAGGGCGGCCGCCGCCAGCTCATCGGCTCCCTGCCGGATCCCGATCCACAGGGCCCTCGGCCGGCGATCGGCCGGGAACGAGCCGGCGCCCGTCAGGGTCACGTCGAACGGGCTCGTGCCGTCGGCCACCACGGTCATCGCAGCGGTCACGTCCGGCACAAGCTCGGGGCTGGTGGCACCCAGGAACCGGAGCGTGAGGTGGAGATTCTCGGTTCGCACCCAGCGCGCCGCCCGGCCGTCGACGCGCTCTCGCGCGGTCTCGATCAGCTGGCGGCAGGCCTCCAGCGCCGATGGCGGCACCGGAACCGCGACGAACAGCCGAAGCGCGCCGTCACCCATCCTGCTCGCGGCGGAAGCGGCCTCGGTCGATCGACAGCAGCTCCAGGGCACGGTCGCGGTCGCGCCACCCCACCATGTCGACCTCCTTGTTCTCGAGCAGCTTGTAGGTCTCGAAGAAGTGCTCGATCTCGACCAGGCGGTGGGGGCGCATCTGGTCGAGCCGCTCGATGTGCTGCTGGTTGGGGTCGCCCATCGCGACGCACAGGACCTTGAAGTCGAACCCCTTCTCGTCGCGCATCTCGAGGCCACCGACGGGTCGCGCCCACACGTGGCAGCCGGTGAACGTCGGCTCGTCGATGATCAGCAGGGCGTCGGTGTGGTCCCCGTCGTCGGCACGCGTGCCCTCGATGAACCCGTAGTCGAAGTTGTAGAACACCGCCGACGACAGCACGCGGTCCAGCCGGAACACGCCGGCCACCTCGTCGAACTCGTACTTGTTGCGGCTGCCGCGCGGGATCTCGACCACGATCTCCACGACGTCCGGGAAGGCGTCGGCATGGCGGCTGCTCATGACCCAACTCTACAGGCGGGCGGCGCTTCGCACCGGATCCCGGTCGCCGAAGCGGGCATCCACCCGATACACGTCTGCCCTGAGCCGACGACCGTCCCTGGATCCAGCTGACAGGGAGGTGGCCACGACGTCGCGCCAGATCGGCGGAGGGCGCCGCTCCGGGGCCCCGGTGCCCGGGCGCCGAGCGTCAGTCGTTGTAGAGGCGCTCCTCGATCAGCTTCTCCTGGACCGTCCTCCCGTTGGGGTCGAAGCAGGAGAACTCGAAGTGCTTCTCGAACTCGAGGTCGACCGCATCCTGGCCGCCACGGTTCTTCTCCACCGAGACGATCACCCAGTCCCGGAAGCGCTGCGCCTGGTACGGGTTGAACTCGATGTTGACCTTGGCGACGATCTGGTACTTCTCGTTGAGGATCAGGATGATGTCGGCCTCGTAGTTGATCGCCGACGAGCCGCGCAGGTGGTAGTTGCGCAGGCGCGAGGCCTTGAGGCCCTCCTTGTCGGCCGCGACGATCGCGATCATCGGGACGTCCTCGGTCAGCGCGATGTCCTTGAGGCCGTTGATCACGAAGGTGACCTTCTCGCTCTCGTTGGCCGGCTCGGGGATGACCGGGACCTTCTGCATGTAGTCGACGACCACCATCAGCCGGCGGTCACCCGACAGCTCCCGGTGCTGGCGGATCAGCTCCCGCATGCCATCGATGGTGCTGGCGGTCTGGGTGCCGCGGAGCAGGAACAGGTTCTGTCCGTAGCGGGCGATCCGGTCCAGGGACGGGCGGAGGCGGGGGTTGGCGGCCAGGGCGGCAGCGTCGCCGCCCTCGGCCATCCAGGTGCCGAGGATCTCCTTGCGCACGTCCTGGATCTTGATCGCGCCGGTCTTGTGCGGCAGGTGGGCGAGCGCGGACTCGGCGGCGATCAGCCGGTTGAGCAGGTACAGCTCGTCGTGCTCGAAGCAGATGTACAGGACGTTTGCCTGGCCGCCAGAGGCAACGTTGCGCGCCATCTGGAGGGCCATCGTGGTCTTGCCGGTACCCTGGGCTCCGCCGATGAGGAGCAGCTCACCCGCGCGGAGGCCGGTCCCGATCGTCTTGTCCAGCGGCGTGAACCCCAGCGGGACCGGCTGGTACTCGCCCACCCGGCCCGTGGTCACCTTGTCGTTGAGGTCGACGAGCACGTCGATCGCCGATCGCGGCGCCATGCTCCCGTTAGGCCCGTCGAGCCTCCAGGTGGCCCTGGATTCCCCCGTCTCGGTCGTCACGTAATTCCGTCCTCCCGCCAGCAATGCCGTGGGTGCATCCTAGCACCGGGATTTCCGCCCGCAGCCACCCGTCCTGCCCCCGCCCGGGGCGCCGAAGGTACCGGGTGGCTCCTGGGTCCAACGGCCATCACCGGTGTCACCTGGTGATGCCTGCGAGCTCATCCCACAGGCGCACGATCACCCGTGTCCCGCGCTCGAAGTTGTCCACCTGCAGCCATTCGTTCGGCGCATGCGCGTTGCAGGCGGGCTGGAAGAACCCGAGCAGCACAACCGGCAGCCCCAGCATGTGAACGAACGCCGAGGTCACCGGGATCGAGCCCCCCTCCCGGACGTACACGGGATCGGCGCCGTAGACCGCCCGCAGCGAGCGTGCGGCCGCCATCGTCGCAGGGTGATCGATCGGCGTGAGGCTGGGCTCGCCGCCATGGATGAAGGTGGTCGTCACCGTGACGCCGGGGGGCGCGATCTGGGCGACGAAGTCCCGCAGCGCCTCGAACACGCGGCGCGGGTCCTGGTTGGCGACCAGCCGCGTGGAGACCTTGGCGTGCGCATGGGCCGGGATGATGGTCTTGGCACCCTCGCCCTGGAACCCGCTCCACATTCCGTTGACGTCGAGCGTGGGGCGGGATGTCTTGCGCTCGAGCGCCGTCCAGCCCGCCTCGCCGACCAGGGCCGAGACGGGGATCCCGGCCCGGAACGCCTCCTCGTCGAACGGCAGCGCCGCCATCTCCTCGCGCTCCTCGGCCGTCAGCGCGACGACATCCTCGTAGAAGCCCGGGATCCGGATCCGTCCGTCCGGGCCCTTCAGGGCGGCGATGATGCCGGCCAGGGCGCTGGCGGGGTTCGCCACCGCGCCACCGTAGATGCCGGAGTGGAGATCGACGGGCGACAGCTCGACGTCGATCTGCGCGTACATGATCCCGCGCAGGCCGACCGTGATCGCCGGCAGGTTGCCCTCGAAGAACCCGGTATCGCTGATCACGGCGACGTCCGCCGCGAGTCGCTCGCGATTGCCGCCGATCCAGGCGTACAGGCTGTCGGAGCCGTATTCCTCCTCGCCCTCGAACACGAAGGTCAGGTTGACCGCCGGCGCCCGACCGACGGCGCGCAGGGCCTCGAGCGCCGACAGGTGCATCACGATGTGACCCTTGTCGTCGGCAACGCCGCGACCCACGAACCGATCGTCCCGCAGGAAGGGCTCGAACGGCGCCGTCTCCCACAGCTCGAGCGGATCGGCCGGCTGCACGTCGTAGTGGCAGTAGAGCAGGATCGTCGGCGCGCCCGGTGCTTCGTGGATGCGCCCGTACACGATCGGGTGCATCGCGGTCGGACAGACCTCGACCTCGGTGGCGCCCACGCGACGCAGGCGATCGGCCACCCATTCGGCCGCCCGAACCATGTCCGGTGCATGCTCCGGCAGGGCGGAGATGCTTGGGATCCTGGCGAGCTCGAGCAGTGCATCCGACCGCGAATCCCGCGCCGCCTGGAGCGCGGCCTCGATGGCCGGGTCGATCGGAGACGGCTCGGGAGCAGTATCGGCGTCGGTCATCGGATCTCCGTGGTCGTGCGGGCGTCTGCCCGATCGTAGCGTGCCCGCGGCGCCGGGCGAGCATCGCGGCGCGGACCCAATGAAGACGGGCGGACCGTGCGGTCCGCCCGTTCTGCTGAGCTTTCGGAAGACCGAGGTAACGCTCCTGCGAACCCTCGGTCCGCCGGTCTCAGGCCGGCTGCGGCGAGGGGTTGGGCGCCGGGGCGGTCGGTCCGGACGGCGCCCCCGGGTCGGCCCCAGGCTCGATCACGCGCGGGATGCCCACCTGCCCGGTCGGCTTTGGAGGCAGATCGTCGAACAGCTTCTCGAACTCGTCCGCGTCGACCGTCTCCTCGGCGATCAGCTTCTCGGCCAGCCGGTCCAGGCGGTCGCGGTACGCCGTCAGGACCTCGGTCGCGCGGTCGTACGCCCGGTCGACGATCGCGCGCACCTCCTCGTCGATCTGCCGCGCGACATCGTCCGAGTAGTTGCGCTGCTCGCCGATCTCACGGCCCAGGAACACCAGCTCGTCCCGCTTGCCGAACGACAGCGGTCCTAGCTTGTCGCTCATGCCGAACTCGGTGACCATCCGGCGGGCCAGGCTGGTCGCCTTCTCGATGTCGTTGCTGGCGCCGGTCGTCGTGTCGCCGAATACCAGCCGCTCGGAGACGTTGCCACCGAGCAGGCCGGCGATCTTGTCCTCGAACTCGGTCTTGCTCTGGAGATAACGGTCCTCGGTGGGCAGGGCCATCGTGTAGCCGAGCGCCATCCCCCGACTGATGATGGTCACCTTGCTCACCGGATCGCACTTGGGCAGGATCCGCTGCACGACGGCGTGACCACCCTCGTGGTAGGCGATGATCTTCTTCTCCTCGTCGGAGATGATGCGGCTCTTCCGCTCCGGGCCGGCGACGATGCGCTCGAGGGCCTCGGAGAACTCGTTCATCCCGATGACCTTCTTGTTCCGTCGCGCGGACAGGATGGCCGCCTCGTTGACGAGGTTGGCGAGATCCGCGCCCGAGAAACCCGGTGACTGGCGGGCGATCTCGTCGACCTTGATGCCCTTGTCGAGCGGCTTGCCCTTGGTATGGACCTTGAGGATCGCGACACGACCCTTCATGTCCGGGCGATCGAGGATGACCTGGCGATCGAAGCGGCCGGGCCGCAGCAGCGCCGGGTCGAGCACGTCTGGCCGGTTGGTGGCGGCGACCACGATCACGTTGGTGTTGGTGTCGAAGCCGTCCATCTCGACCAGGATCTGGTTGAGCGTCTGCTCGCGCTCGTCGTGCGATCCGCCCAGGCCGGCGCCCCGCTGACGGCCGACGGCGTCGATCTCGTCCACGAACACGATGCATGGGCTGTTGCGCTTGGCCTGGTCGAACAGGTCACGCACGCGGCTGGCGCCGACGCCCACGAACATCTCCACGAACTCGGAGCCCGAGATGCTGAAGAACGGCACGCCGGCCTCGCCGGCGACCGCACGGGCCATCAGCGTCTTGCCGGTACCCGGAGGACCGACGAGCAGCACGCCGCGCGGGATGCGTGCGCCCAGGGAGTTGAACTTCTCGGGATATTTGAGGAACTCCACGACCTCCTGGAGCTCCGTCTTCGCCTCGTCCACGCCGGCGACGTCAGCGAAGGTGACCACGGTCTTGTTGCCCAGGAACATACGGGCCCGGCTCTTGCCGAACGACAGGGCCTGGTTGTTGGTCCCCTGGGCCTGGCGCATCATGAAGAAGATGAAGCCGCCGATGACGAGCAGCGGCAGGAGCCCGGTCAGCAGCAGGCCGATCCAGGAGTTGTCGGCGGTGGGCTTCTTGCTGTAGGCGTCCTTCGACAGCGCGTAGCCGCCATCCTTGGCCGCCTGCTGCATGTCGCTGAACACGTTGCCCGTGATCGAGTTGGGCACGACCACCTGGTACAGCGAGCCGTCCTTCTTGGTGACGGTGAGCGTCTCGCCGTCCTGCACCACGGTGGTGACCTGATTCGCCTTGACGTCGCTGTAGAAGGTCGAGTACCCCACCGTGGGCTGCGACGACGAGGAGTTGACCACGGTGTACAGCAGCGCGATCGTGCCCACCACCAGGACGAGCATCACGATCCCGTTCCGCAGGAATTTCGTGTTCAAACGGAGCGCCTCCGTGTCCAGAGCCGGTTGCGATCCGGCCGGGCGAGTATAGCGCCGGGGTCCGGGGGGTCCCCGGAAATGGCGCTGCAGCGACCCTATCAGGAGCGTGTGACGTTGTCCCGGATCGGCGGCGCTCGTGGGATTGAATTGCGGTTCAGGAATCGCAAACGAACCGAGACCGGCGGTCAGGGCTCCCGGTTGTACCAGACTCCGCCCGGGCCGTCGTAGCTGGCGCGCTCACCCCAGACGGCGATCGAGCTCCCGGCCGACGTGATCGCGAGCTCCCCGTCGTCGCCGCATGCCTCGGACAGGCACGGGACTGCGGCACGTCAACCATACGTGCCGGATGACCGAACGCCCAGGCCGCGCCTGGGCGTTCATCGTCATCTGGTAGCGGAGGGCGGATTCGAACCACCGACCAAGGGCTTATGAGTCCCCTGCTCTACCACTGAGCTACTCCGCCGTGGGTCGCCGATTCTACCGACAGCCCGACGGGATCGCCAACAGCGCCAACAGCGCACCGAGCGCAGCCCACCGGTCGCAGCGCCGCTCATGACCCAACCCTCGGCAGCGCGGCCCTGATGATGGGGACCGTGAGTCGGGCGCGTAGAACCGCGTCCGCGGCTGGGCAATGACCACGATCGACCCGGGACCGCGGGCGAACTTCGGGATTGAGTCAACACGGCCGAACCGGGACAATGTTCGGCGCGCCGCCCACGAGCGCCACCTGGGAGAGGGATCGATGTCGAGCGAACCGCCGAAGCCAGGCGCCGTCCCGGGATGGGGCCAGCAACCCCCCGACCAGCCTGCGCCCACCGAGCCGCAAGCTCCCGCCCCCGGCCCGGACGCGCCCGGATCCCAGCCCGGCGCGATTCCCGGGTGGGGTGCGCAGCCGGCTCCTTCGCAACCGGCCCCCTCGCAGCCGGCCCCCTCGCAGCCGGCGAGCCCGGGATGGGGTGCGCAGCCGGCATCGACCGGGCCGCAGGCTCCGGCGGCCGACCAGCCGCAGGCCCCCGTGCCCGCGCCACCCGCGACGCCACCACCCGCCACCGGCTGGGGTGCCACCCCGCCGGCGGCATCCCCCGGTCAACCGGCCGGTGGCTGGGGAGGCCCTCCCTCGGGACCCCAGCCCATGCCCGGCGGCGCACCCCCAGGTGCCTGGAACCCGCAGCCCGTCGCGCCATCGAGCAGCAACGGCTGCCTTCGGGCCTGCCTGATCGTCGCAGTGCTCGGGGTCGTCCTGGTCGCCGTGATCGCGATCGCCTTCGTGTTCTTCATCAATCGCGTCGCGGAATCAGTGGGCGTGAACTCCGACGGCAGCATCGGCACCCCCTGCGCGATCATCTCCGACAGCGACCTGTCGTCGGCCCTCGGGTCGAACGCATCGGCGATCGAGCTCAGCGGCTTCTTCGACGCCACGATCGGCCTCGTCCTCGACAAGCGCGTGCTGCCCGATGCCGAGGACTGCTGGATCACGTCGGACGGCACGAGCGCGGTCGGCCGCATCGCACGCTACCAGGGCAGCGACGCTGCGGACGTGTTCCAGCGGGAGCGCCAGAACGCGGCCCCGACCTCGCAGGACCAGGGAAACGGCGTCTCCGTGGAGAGCAGTGGCTACTTCGCGGGTGACGTCAGCGGGCTCGGTGACGGGGCGTTCTGCACCGGGCTCTCGCCGACGATCCAGGCAGGCGTCCTGGTCCGCCAGGGCAACACGCTGGTCTACGTCAGCCTCAGCGGACCCTCTGACGGAGGCGTTCCGGACATGGGCACGACGGCCGACGGCGTGATCACTGCGCCCTCGATCTGCGCGACCGCCCAGGACGTCGCCCGCAAGATCCTGCACTAGCTGCCAGGACCTCAGCCGCCGAACAGCAGGCTGCCGGTCCCGACGGCAAGCAGCAGGAACAGGAACCGGACGATCCAGGCGAGCCAGCTCGCGCCCGGATCGGCGATCGCCCTCGGCGCGACCACCAACGCCGTGTACATCACCGCCACCACGCCCAGGATCAGCGGCAGGAACGCGCTCGCCTCGGGTGGCGCGCCACCGGTCAGCATGCCGCGAACGACGTCGGACAGGCCGCTCCCCATCAGCTGATCGAAGGAACCGGCGGCGAGGATCGCCATCGGCGTGACGAGCGCGCGGCGCGCGACGACGGGCAGCACCGGCAGGTGCGAGTATGCGAGCACGCTGACCATCACCACCAGCACGGTCAGCCCGATGACCGGACCGCCATCGAGACCAAGCCCGGGCAGGGTCACGGTGGCCACGATGCCCATCCCGGCCACCAGCGGGAATCGCGCCCAGCCCTCGAGGGTGAGCTCGCCGTCTCCGAGCGGCGCTCGCTCGCCGGCGCCGCGGGTGCACAGGCAGATCAGGACACCCACGATCGCGACGAGGCCGAACAGGCCGGTCAGCGGGGTCGGGGTGTCCGGGTTGGCGAGCGCATCGCCGCCCGACCCGGTCAACGCGGTGATGAGCGGGATGGCGATGAACCCGACCGCGGCCATCAGCAGGTCCTCGACACGCAGCCAGCGCCCGATTGTGCGAGCCAGCGAGTTCGCGCCCGGGGTGATGGGCGGCGGGTCGGGCGCCTGCTGTGAGCCGGAGATGCTCATGAACAAGGGGCGGGACGCGGCTCGGCTGCCCGCCCGACGCACGTGAGATGCGGCCTCGACGACCCGCGTCCAGGCCGCTCGTGCAGGGGCAGCCCGCGCGCCGCCACGCGTCGCGCGGCCGGGACGAGGGTCAGCAGGCCGGGGCGACGCTCAGTGGGCCGGGACGGCATCCGCCGACCCGAACAGCACCCGCAGCCAGGACTCGAGCGGCGTGGGCCGCTCGACGACCGCACCCAGCTTGCCGGACGCCGAGCCGGGTGCATCGGCTGGCAGGGGCGGCGCGTCATCGGCGAGGATGAACGGGATCTCGTGGGTCGTGCCCAGGCGGTACCCGCGCGCCTGCTGCTCGATGTAGGCCTGGCGCTGGATCAGATCCTTCTCGTTGGTGAGCGCGACGACCTCCGCCTGCAGCGCCGCATTGGATGCCCGCATCGCATCCGCCCGGCCGGCGGCCTCGCTTGCCTCGCCCACCTGGCGGGCGAACAGCAGGATGATCCACGCGGCAACCACTGCGCCCACGAGCAGCCCGATCCTGCGGCGCGTGAGCCCCGCCACCGGCAAGTCCGACAGGGACCCCATCGCGGCGCCCGTCGCCGGGCTGAGCGCGCCCACGGGCTCGGCGTCGGCCTGGTGCTTTCCTGCCGTGCGCGAAGCGGGTTCGGGCTCGGGGTCGGCGGCGGACTGGCGGGCCGAGGATCGCGACATCGGGCCGAGGGTAGCTTCGCCCGATTCGGCTGTCAACCTGCATTCGGACCGAGCGTCCGCGAGCGCGGACCGATGGGGTCGCCCTCCGGCGCCCGTGCTCACTCCGGCTCCGGACCATTCGTGACACCCGAGCTGTCACGGAACCTTGCGACCCTGCCGTAGACTGGCGTCGAAATCGATCATCCGTTCGAAATCGCAGCCGACGGAGAACGCATGCGCACCTACGCTCCTGCGCCCACCATGACGGTCCTGGAGCGGATGCTCGAGGAGCCCTCGCTTGCGAGGGGCGTCGTCCACCACGAGATCCGTGAGGCACGTCCGGCGATGCACGCGGACTGGCCCGGCTGGCTCGACCCGCGGATTCGTGCCGGCCTCGCAAGGCGGGGAATCGAGCGCCCGTACGTCCACCAGGCGGAGGCGATCGACGCCGTTCATGAGGGTCGCGACGTCGTGGTCGTGACCCCCGCGGCCTCGGGCAAGTCGCTGTGCTACACGGTACCCGTGCTCCAGGCGCTCGCCGAGGACGCATCGGCTCGCGCCCTGTTCCTGTTCCCCACCAAGGCCCTCGGCCAGGACCAGGTGGCCGAGCTCTCGGAGCTGGTTCGCGACGCGGGGTTGCAGGTCTCGTCGGCCTGCTACGACGGCGACACCCCCGCGCCCATCCGCTCGGCGATCCGGAAGGCCGGCCAGGTGGTGGTCACCAACCCGGACATGCTCCACTCGGCGATCCTCCCCCACCACACCAAGTGGTTCCAGCTGTTCGAGCAGCTGCGGGTGATCGTGGTAGACGAGCTCCACACGTACCGGGGCGTGTTCGGCAGCCACGTCGCCAACGTCCTCCGCCGGCTGCTTCGACTGTGTGCCCATTACGGGAGCAACCCCGTGATCGTGTGCTGCTCCGCGACCATCGGCAACCCGGGTGAGCTGGCCGAGCTGCTGACCGGACGACGAGTGCAGGTGGTCGATCGCAACGGTGCGCCGGCCGGCGAGAAGCACCTGCTGCTGGTCGACCCGCCGGTCCTCGACGGCGCCACGGGCGCACGGGGCTCCGCGATGACGCTGGCGGAGCGGTGGGCGCTCCCGTTTCTGCGGGCCGGACACCAGACCGTCGTCTTCGGCCGCTCGCGGGTGGCGGTCGAGATCATGCTGTCCAACCTGCGCGAGCGGCTGCGTCAGGACCTCGGGCCCCGCACCCGGCTGCGTGGCTACCGTGGCGGCTACCTGCCGACCGAGCGCCGCGCGATCGAACGGGGCCTCCGCGATGGCGAGGTCCTGGGTGTGGTCAGCACCAACGCGCTCGAGCTGGGGGTCGACATCGGTCGCCTGGACGTCGCGGTCCTGGCCGGATACCCGGGCTCCATCGCCGGCACCTGGCAGCAGATGGGTCGCGCAGGGCGCCGGGGCGACCTCAGCGTCGCGGTCCTGGTCGCCTCCCCCGCCCCGGTGGACCAGTACGTGATCCACCATCCCGAGTTCGTGCTCGGCGGCCGGCCCGAGGAGGCACGGCTGGACCCGGACAACCTCCACGTCCTGCTCGCGCACCTCCGGGCGGCAACCTTCGAGCTGCCGTTCGAGCCCGGCGAGACGTTCGGTCCCGGACCGGCCGACGAGCTGCTGGCATTCCTCGGCGAAGGCGGCCAGATCCGGCAGGCGGACGACGGGCGCTGGTACTGGAGCTCCGAGAACTTCCCGGCGTCCGAGGTCTCGCTGCGCGCCGCGGCACCCGAGAACGTCGTGATCATCGACACCACGCCGGACCGTCCACGGGTGCTGGGCGAAGTAGACCTGTTCTCGGCCCAGGTGCTGGTCCACGAGCACGCGATCTACATGCACGAGTCGGCCCAGTACCACGTGGACCGGCTCGAGTGGGGCGAGCGCAAGGCCTACGTGCACCGGATCGACGCCGACCACTACACCTACGCCAACCGGGCGGTCACCCTCAAGCCGCTCGACGTGTTCGCCAGCGCGCCCGTCACCGGCGGCTCGCGCGTCCACGGCGAGGTCATGGTCGCGAGCCTGGTCACGCTCTACAAGAAGCTCAAGTTCGTGACCGATGAGAACGTGGGCTGGGGGCCGATCGACCTGCCGGAGATCGAGCTCCAGACAACCGCGTACTGGCTGACGGCCGAGGGAGCCGGCGCCGGCTGGCGCCGCGACGAGCTCGACGTGGCGTTGATCGGCGCCGGGCGAGCGATCCAGGCTGTCTCCGCCGTCCTGCTGATGGTCGATCCGCGGGATCTCGGCCTCGTGTCCCAGGTCCGCTCCCCGCACCACGAGGCACCCACGATCTATCTGTATGAGGCCATGCCCGGTGGCGTCGGCCTGTCGGAGCGGCTGTTCGCGCGGCACGACGAGCTGATCGCCGGCGCCGCTGAGCTGATCCGGGCCTGCCCCTGTGATGCTGGATGCCCGGCCTGCACAGGCCCACGCCTGGAGCCCGAGGTGGACGGCAAGGCGCTCGCGCTCCGCCTGCTCGATGCCCTCGCCGCCCGGGCCACGATGGCCGGTGAGACCGGGACTGTGCACGCTCGCTCCGATCGGGCGGCGGTCGCATGACGGCTGAGCCCGCGACCAACATCAATCGCGAGCGCCGGCTCGCGAACCTGCGGGCGACGCTGGCTCGTTCGGGCGGTGCCGCCGTCGGCCCGGATCAGCCGCCGGCCCGCGCGCCGCTCGCCGGCCGGCGCAGCCCGCTCCTGGCGGCTCGGCTGGCGGCGGCGCTCGGAGCGGAGGTTGACGAGACCCCGTCCGGTCTGCTGGTGCGAAGGGTCGTGGACCCGATCCCCATCCCGATCGACAGGCCACGCCTGGCCCGGCTGCCCGGCCAGCCCCCGCCTGACGCGCCACTGGTCTGTCTCGACACCGAGACGACCGGCCTCGCAACGGCCGCGGGGACGCTCGCGTTCCTGGTGGGGCTCGCGCGTTGGGAGGGCGACGTATTCCAGCAGGTGCAGCTGCTCCTGCCCGACCACGCCGACGAGCCGGCCCTGCTCGCCCAGATCGAGGCATGGGTCACGCCCGATGCGTGGCTGGTCAGCTACAACGGGCGTGGTTTCGACTGGCCGCTGATGGAGGCTCGCTTTCGCCTGGCCGGGCGGCCGGCCCCGCCCCATGCCGGCCACCTCGACCTGCTGCCGTTCGTGCGCCGGGTGTTCCGTCACCGGATGGAGGACGCCCGCCTCCACAGCGTCGAGACCCAGCTGCTCGGGGTCACCCGAGCGGGCGACGTCGGGGGCTGGGAGATCCCGTCCATCTACCTTGATGTGCTGCGCGGCGGACCGGTGGAGCCGCTCGCCGGCGTCGTGATCCACAACGAGCGCGACGTTCGATCGCTGGGCCTCCTGCTGGCGCTGATCGAGCGCCGATACGGTGATCGGTCCGGCCGCGAGGGCGCGCCCCGTGGCGACCTCGTGGGGCTCGCCCGGGCCTACGGCCGCGAGCGGCGGCACGCGGAGGCCCTCGAATGCCTGAATGACGCCTTGGCGTCCGCGGGCCCGGTGCGGGACCCGTTCGGCCGGTCGCCGGTGGAGCCGGAGAGCCGCCAGAGGCTTGTCGCCGAGCGTGAGCGATGGTGGGCACCGCGACAGCGGCCGCACTTCGGAGGGCGCCCACCGGCGAGCGGATGGCGCGGCGAGCTCGCCAACGGACGCGGTGGTCCACTGGGTCCGTCCCCCACGGCTGGGGTGTGGGATGTCGGGTGGCGATGGACCGACGAGCGGGTCGCCGCCGACCGGGCGCGCGTGCTGCGGCGGCTTGGTCGCTGGGCGGAGGCGACGGAGGCGTGGCAGACGGCCGCGGCCGCCGGAGGCCCGCTGGGCGCGATCGCGTGGATCGAGGTCGCCAAGCTGCGAGAGCATCAGCTCGCCGATCCGGCAGGCGCCCTGGCCGCGACCCACGCGGCCTGGCGGGTGCTGGAGCGGTCCCGGCTGCTGGGACGACCGCATCCGAGGCTGGAGGCCGACCTCGCCCGGCGTGGTCGGCGGCTCGCCGCGCGGCTGGGCCGCTCGGCGGCGCCGGTCAGTCGAGATAGTGGCCGGCCGCCTCCAGGAACCGGTCCGCGACGGACTCGATCTTCGACGCGTCATCCCGGATCGTGACGCCGAACGTCGACCCGAGATTGGGATCCGCGACGCCGATCCCGATCGACATCGAGCGACCCACGATGTCCTCCGTCCGGGGCAGCATGCCCGGGCGGTACTCGATCGCCTCCGGGTAGAACTGGACGCAGTCGAATGGGCAGCCCTTGCCCGATGCGGTCCTCCGGGCGAGCAGGTGCTCCATCTGCGTGTAGATGTGCCAGCCGGAGTCGGCCAGGACCCGCGATCCGACCTCGCGGCTCAGGCTGTGCGCGATCTCGGTGGTGGGGAGCTGCACCACCAGATGCGTCGCGATGTCGCCATCGGGGTCGGGCAGGACGCGGAACCGGACGCCCGGCTGCTCCGCGATCAGGCTCTTCAGCCGGTTCTTGTTGGCACGCAGCGTCGACAGGATGCTCTCGAGACGCCGCAGCTGGGCAAGCAGCACGGCACCCGAGAGCTCGGTCATCCGGAAGTTCAGGCCGAGCATCGAACGCGCCCCCACCTCGACGCCGTTGCGCAGCGGCATGTGCCCCTGATCGTGGAAGGCGAACAGCCGGCGGTACAGGTCCTCGTCGTCCGTGACCGCCATGCCGCCGTCGCCCGACGTGATGGTCTTGAACACGTTGAACGAGATGGCGCCGGCAACCCCGATCGAGCCCACCTTGCGGCCGTGGTATGAGGCGCCGAATGCCTGCGCGCAGTCCTCGATGAGCGCGAGTCCGTGACGGTCGGCAACGGCCTTGAGCTCGTCCAGGCGCGCCGGGTTGCCGAGCATGTGGACGACCAGGATCGCCCGCGTTCGTGGCGTGATCCGAGCCTCGACGTCGACCGGATCCAGGTTGAGCGTCTCGTCCACCTCGGCCAGGACCGGGACCGCACGTGCGTACACGATCGACGAGATGCTGGCGACGTAGGTGAAGCCCGGCACGATGACCTCGTCACCGGGCCCGATCCCGAGACACGCGAACAGCGAAAGCAACGCGCTCGTGCCGCTGTTCATTGCGACCGCGTGGTCGACTCCGGTCCAGCCGCAGACAGCCTCCTCGAGGTGGCGCACCTTGGCCCCGAACCGCGGATCGTCATCGGGCCCGAAGCGAGCCAGATACCCGCTCCGGAGGACCTCCAGAACCTCGGCGATCTCCGCTTCTCCGATCAGGTCGAGCCCAGGTCCCGGCATCCCCGTCCTCCTGTAGCGCAAACGCTTGCACCGTACCCGTGAGATCCGCTGTTGTCAACGCCCGCGCCGACCTGCCGAAAGGTTGGCATAAGTGGCGAATCGCCTTCACAATGCCTGTCGTGGAGGTGCCGTGTTCGTCGTGATCAGCCGCGCGACCGGACGGTTGACCGCACGAGGCCGTCGGTGCCGTGCCGGACACCCGGGCCGAACGTCGCCCGAGCTCGCCGCGCCGCGCGAGCTGCGGCGGCGCGCCCTGCGCCTGTCATGGGCGCTCGTGGCGTGACCATGGACCGGCGGATCACGCTGCGCGATGTGGCCGGAGCCGCCGGTGTCTCGATCGCCACGGTCTCGCGGGCGCTCAACGAGGACCCGCAGATCAGCGTGGCTACCCGCGAGCGAGTCGCCGCGACCGCCGAGGCGCTGGGCTACGTACCCGACCTCGCGGCGCGGAGCCTCGCCGTCCGGGTGAGCCGCACCTTCGGCCTCATGGTCCCCGATGCCACCGACCCGATTCATGGCACGGTGGTGGCCGGGTTCGAGCAGGCGGCGCACGCAGCCGGCTACACCGTGATCGTCGCCAACAGCCTCGGCGATCCGGGTCGCGAACGGCGGGCAATCCGCGAGTTCAGCGCCCATCGTGCCGATGGCCTGGCGCTGATGGGCTGCGTTCTGGACCACGACACGATCAGCGCGATGGCCCAACCGAGCCCGGTGGTGTTCCTCAACAGCGAGCGGCTGAACCACGGCCGCCTGGCGGACCTGGAGGTCGGCTGCCTGCGGCCGGACGAGCCCGAAGGGGTCCGGCTCCTGGTCGAGCATCTGGTCGAGCAGGGATGCCGTCGGTTCGCGTATGTCGGCGCAGACCGCGGCGCCTCGAACACGATCCGGCAGGAGGCCGTCGCCGCCGAGGTGCGACGGCGGCTGGGTGTCGATCCCATCCCGCCGCGCTCCTGGGTGCCGGAACAGCGTGCCGAGCTTGCTGCGGCCCTGCGCGACGCCGAAGCCGATGCCGTCATCGGCTACGACGACCGGGTGGCGCTCAGCCTGCTCGATGGCTTCCGCACCATCGGTCTCCGGGTCCCCGACGACGTCGCCGTCGCCGGGTTCGACGACATCCCGTTCGCCGCGATCTCCAACCCGCGGCTGACGACGGTCGTCCAGCCGGCGGCGCAGATGGGCGAGTTGGCCGTGGTCGAGCTGCTCGAGGCGATCGAGACGGGTTCGCTCGCGCCCTCGCGCGTCCTGGCCGTTCGGCTGGTCGTGCGCGAGAGCACGATCCGCACCGGGCGCTGAGCGACGCGCCGGTCCCGGCGGCCGCGCACCAGGGGGCACGTCGAGGCCGTCGGCCGAAGGCGTTGGAGCTCGCCCGGCTCAGAGCGCGAGTCGCGCCAGGTACTCGCGGTTTGCGCGCTGTCCGGCAACCACATCATCGCGGGACACGGTCGCGGCCAGGAACTGGTCCTGCTCCACCACCACCCAGCCGGTGTAGCCCGTCTCGTGGAGCGCCTCGACAACGCCCGGGATGTCGGCATCGCCGGCCCCGAGCGGGCAGAACACGCCGCCCGCGAGCGCCGCCACGACGTCCTCATCGCGACCCACCATCGCGTCCCGGACCTGCGTCGCACAGTCCTTGACGTGGACGTGTCGCACGACGTCCCGGTAGGCGCGGATGCACGTCTGCGGGTCCGCATCGCCGAACCGGAAGTGGCCGGTGTCGAGGCACAGCCCGATCAGCGTCGTGTCCATGCCCGTCACGAGCCGGTCGATCTCCTCGGCTGTCTCGAGGTACGTCCCGCAATGGGGATGGATGACCGGCTGGAAGCCGAGCGACGCGGCCCGCTCCGCCGAGCGATGGAGATTATCGAACAGCCGTCGCCAGCCGGCCTCGTCGAGCTGTGCCTCGGGGCGCCGGGCCACCCTGCCGGCCGCCCGCTGACGGACCGGCTGGTCGATCGCGTCGGACAGGACCGCGAACGGCGCCGCGCCGTCGGGCAAGCCCCGTCGGAGGTCGGTCAGCAGCCGGGCGAGCCACACGCGGTCGCGCTCACATCGCGCATCGTCGGTGAGCGTCTGCGGCAGGAAGGTGCCGATGAACGTCAGGCCGCGGGCAGCGAGGCGCTTCCCCATCAGCGCGCCGTCGCCGAGGAATCCGGGCGGGCCCAGCTCGGTGCCCTCGTAGCCGAGGGCGGCCATCCAGTCGAGCATCTCGTCGGGTTCCGGCATCCACGTGTCGTGCACCATGACCTCATCAACCCCGAACGAGCAGGGGGCCGACGCAACGCGGATCCGGACGCCGGTTTCGGCGGCGGCCGCCGGGATCGTCGTCATGGCGTGATCACCACCTTCGTGGCCGCCCCTGACTTCAGCGCGGCCAATCCTTCCTCCACTCGCTCGAGTGGCAGCACCTGGGTCACCAACGGGGCCAGATCGAGCGTCCCGCCCTCGATCAGCCGGATCGCCTGGGGGAACGTGAAGTTCGTGATGTACGAGCCCAGGATCGTGAGCCCCCTCTCGGTGATCTCGACCTGGTGGACCTCGGGTCGGGCATTGATGTCCATCCCGAACAGGACGACGCGACCGCCCATCGCCGCGGCGGCGATCGCCTGCGGCAGCACGCGGCCGACGGCGTCGACCACCACGTCCGCGCCGCCCGGCAGCAGGTCCGCCCTGACCTCGGCCCAGGCCTCGGGCGTCAGAACGTGTGTCGCTCCCATCGCGGATGCGATCGGAGCTCGTGCGGCGTTCGGCTCGACCACGACCAGCGGCGAGGCGCCCCCGGCCGCCAGGACGGCGGTGAACAGACACCCGATGGCGCCCGCCCCGAACACCAGGGCCGACTCGCCCGGGCGCAACGCAGCACGGTTGGTGCCGTTCACCACGCACGCCAATGGCTCCGCCAGCGCTGCGAGCGTCGCGGGCACACTGTCGGCGATCGGCTGGCACGTTGCCGCCGGCGCCGTGACCAGCCGGGCCAGCGCCCCGTCCCGATAGACACCGAGTGCCACGATCCGCTCGCAGTTGGCGGGCCGACCGGCCCGGCACGGTCCGCAGGCCCCGCACTTGGGATCAGGGTCGATCACCACCCGGCTCCCGATCGACACATCCGGCACGCCGTCGCCTGCGCCCACGACCCGGCCCACGAACTCGTGACCCAGGATGACGCCCGGCGTGGCCGGATGCCGGGGAGGCACGTCGAGCACCGCGAGATCGCTGCCGCAGATCCCGCATGCCTCAACCTCCACCATGACCTCGCCCGGTCCCGGAGCCGGCTCAGGCCGGTCCTCGATGGCCAGGCGCCCCTGGCCCAGGAACACCGCGGCTCGCATGGGTGCGTGGCCTCCTTGAGGTCAGCCGGCGTCTACCCGGCGTCGGCGGATCGATCGCCGGACCCGTCCCAGGCCGAGCGCGACGATGCTCCCGAGCGCCAGCGCCCCGAGGGTGAACACGAGCACCAGGGTGGCGACCGCGTTGACCTCGGGCGTGACCCCGAACTTGATCTGGGTGTAGATGTAGATGGGCAGCGTCAGCTTCGGGCCCACGGTCCAGAAGGTGACCACGAACTCATCGATCGACAGGGTGACGCTGATGAGCGCCCCGGCCAGGATGGCCGGGAAGATGAGCGGCAGGACGATCCGGCGAAGCACCTGCCGCGGGCTCGCCCCAAGATCGGCGGCTGCCCATTCGAGCCGTCTGTCGAAGCCCTGGAGGCGGGCGGACACGATCAGCACCACGAACGGCATCGTGAGCACCAGGTGGCCCGCGATCACGGTCAGCTGCGAGAGCTGGATCTTGAGGTAGTTGGCCAGGAAGATCAGGATCCCGATGCCGATGATCAGGCCGGGCATCATGATCGGCATCGTGAACAGGATCCGGGCCGCGTTCGGGAAGCGCATCCCGGATCTGACCAGCGGGAAGGCGGCCATGGCGCCGACCAGCGTGGCCACCACCGCGACCACGGCGGCCGTGGTCACTGACTGCCAGATCGCGCCCAGCAACGGGGTGTTCTCGGGCAGGCCCTGGTACCACCGGAGCGTGAGACCGGTGACCGGAAACCCCACCGAGTTGCCGTCCTCGAAGCTGAACAGGATGAGGAACACGATCGGCAGGTACAGGTAGCCGAGCACGATCGCCGTCCAGGCGCGCAGCAGCCAGCGGACCAGCCGCGCATACGGGCTCACCGGCATCGTGTCGAGGCGGTCCATGGCCCTGGCCATCAGGTCCTCGTCACCACGTCAGTCAGCTGGAGATAGCGGCGGAAGACGATCAGCAGCACGACGATCACGAGCGCGACCATGAACGAGGCGGCGGCCATGGCCGGGAACGCACCACCCCGATAGAAGTTGTAGATGAGGTTGCCGATCAGCACCCCCCGGGTGCCGCCGACCAGCGTCGGCGTCAGGTACTCCCCGAGCACCGGGATGAACACGAAGATGCAGGCGGTGATGATCCCCGGCCGGACCTGGGGCAGCATGATCCGGACGATCGCGCGGAAGGGACCCGCCCCCAGGTCCTGAGCGGCCGTCAGCTGCGTGAAGTCGAACTTCTCGAGCGAGGTGTACAGGGCGAGCGCGGCGAACGGGAAGTAGAGATACACGAGGACGATGTAGACCGCGACGTCGTTGTACACGAACACGTCGAGCGGCTGGGAGATCAGACCAAGGGCCAGGAGCAGGCTGTTCAGCGCGCCCTTCTCGCCCAGGATCGCCTGCCACGCGTAGATCCGGACCAGGTAGCTCGTCCAGAACGGGATGATCACCGCCAGCAGCACGATCCGCTGCCACCGGCCGCCGATGTAGCGGACGAGGAAGAACGCGAACGGAAACGCGAAGGCGAGCCCGGTGGCGGTCACCAGCCCCGCCATCAGGATCGTCTTGAAGAACGTTCGGACGTACGTGGCGGTGGTGAAGAACGTCGTGTAGTTCTTCAGCGTCCACTTCGGCACCACCAGCAACGTGCTGTTGTCGATGGACCAGAACGAGTAGACGAACACGATCGCGAGCGGGATGAAGAACAGCCCGGCAAGGACGATGGCTGCCGGTGTGAACGGCCAGTAGCGGCGCCAGGTGGTCCTGGCGCCGGCATGCGCCTCGACCGGTGCGCTCTCGGAGAGCCCTCCGGTCGAGGCGATCATCGTCGGACCCTCGGGCGCGACGGCACCGAGGTCAGCCGCCGAACACCGAGTTGAACGTCTGGACGTACGCGTCGACGTTGCCGGCAGGACCCTTGAGCCGCATCTTGAGGGCCTGCTCGGGCTGGTTGTACAGGTACCGGTCCGCCTGATCCTTGTGGCCGCCGTCGACGAGCAGCTGATAGGCCTTCTCGTTCCACAGCGGCCGGCCGTTGTCCAGGAAGTTCTGGGCGACGTACTCGGCCTGCGCGCCGGCCTCGAGGTACGGATGGACGAGCGCCTGGTTGGCGCCACCCTTGACCGTCATCTCGCCGTCGATGAACCCGGTGGTTCCCTCGTCGGGCACGAACGCGATCACCTCGGGCCCGTTGGCCGCCTTCACGCGGTCGGGCGCGCCGAGGTTCTGGGTGGAGATCCAGGCCTCGCCGCTGGCAAGCGCCGTGATCGTCTCGTTGTTCTGCTGGACGAGCTTGAGCAGGTTCGGCTTGAGCTTGGTCAGCCAGTCCTTGCACGCGGACAGCTCGGCATCGGTCATGTTGTAGATGTCCGAAGCGCCGGTCGCGATCCCCGCGAACAGCATGATGTCCGTGGGCTGGTTCTCCATGACGATCTTGCCCTTGTACTTGGGGTCGACCAGGAGCTGCCAGCTGGTGGCGCCGGGCGTCACGTCCGCCGGGTTGTACACGATCTGGATGGGCGACCAGCCCCAGGGATACGCGAGGTAGCCGTCGGGCTTCGTCCAGAAGTCGAAGGTGCGGGCCATCGAGTACAGCTGCGAGGCAACCTCGAAGCTGTTGATGTCGACCGCGTCGATGAGCCCGGCGTCGTAGTACTTGGGCACCCAGAGGGCGTCACCGGAGACCAGGTCGAGCTGCCCATGGACCTGGTTCAGCTTGTTGAACCCGTCGATGTTGTCGGCCAGCTCCGTGATCTGGACGTCGATGTTGGTGGTCGACTTGACGCCCGCCAGCTCGTCCTTGCTCCAGTGATCGCTCCAGGTCAGGAAGTTGAGCGTGCCGCCCGCCGGAGGCGCGCTCGTGCTGGGAGCCATGCTGGCCCCGCCGGTCGGGGCCGCCGTCCCCGCCGCCGGCGAGGGCGTCGCCGTCGAGCCGCTGCAGGCGGCCAGGAACAGGCCGGCGCCCGACAGGCCGGAGACCTTAAGGAAATCACGACGCGAGATGGCTCGGTCCACTGGAAACCCTCCTCCTATTCCTGGCTCGTGACAACAGCGTCAGACGGTGTCCACCAAACCCACACCTCCTGGTCCAGCAGCTCGGATCGGGCCGCGGACCGCGACCCTTCCACATTGGGCGGCGCGGCCACGATGTGGCCGGCCGGTGTGTCGATCGTCAGGCGCGTGTAGGCGCCCAGGAAGCTGACTCCGATCACGCGCCCCGGCAGCCTCGCGACGCTGCCCTCGGGCTCGTCCGAGGCCACGTGAACGCTCTCGGGCCGGATCATCAATGTCGTCTGGCCCGGCTCGAGCTCCTCCGGTCCGGGGACGGTTGCGTCACCGATCCGCAGCCTGGGCGATCCGCCCGACGCATCGACCTCGCCCGTGCCCGCCAGGAAGTTCGACTCGCCGATGAAGTCGGCGACGAAGCGGGTGAGCGGCCGGTAGTAGATGTCGCGTGGGGCCCCCAGCTGCGCGATCCGGCCGCCCGACATGACGGCCACCTGCGTGGCCATCGACAGCGCCTCCTCCTGGTCGTGTGTCACGAACACGAAGGTCGTCCGAACCTGGCGGTGGATGCGGGCCAGCTCGACCTGCATCTGCTTGCGCAGCTTGAGGTCGAGCGCACCGAGCGGCTCGTCGAGCAGCAGCACCGCCGGCTCCTTGACGAGGGCGCGAGCCAGGGCGACCCGCTGCTGCTGGCCGCCGGACAGCTGGCCCGGCTGGCGGTCACCGAAGGCCTCCAGGCCGACGAGCTCCAGGTAGTCGCGAACGCGTGTGTCGACCGCGGACCCCTTCATGCCGGCCATCCGCAGCCCGAAGGCGATGTTCTGGTGCACGTTCATGTGCGGGAACAGGGCGTAGTTCTGGAACACCGTGTTGACGTTGCGCCGGTGCGGCGGCAGATCGTTGACGACCTTGCCCTCGATCCACAGCTCGCCCGACGTCAGCGGGATGAACCCGCCGATGATGTTGAGCGTGGTTGTCTTGCCGCAGCCCGATGGCCCGAGCAGGCAGAAGAACTCGCCGGGCATGATCCGCAGCGACACGTTGTCGAGCGCGACCGTCTCGCCGTACCGCTTGCTCACCTCCACCAGCTCGATCGCCGGCGTTCGTGTGTCGGGCGGCACCGCGGGCCGCAGCGCGGCGGCCCCCGGAACAGCCGATGTCGTCACCAGGCCCGCTCGATGCGCCCAGCCGTGGCGGGGCCGCGGGACCGATGGCGGGATGCCGATTCGAGCCAGTTACCCACGCGCGTCTCCGCATCCGTCCGACCCGTCGCAAGCGACTGCGTTGCGACCTCCGTCCGACCCGTCGCAAGCGATTGCGCTGCGACCCTAGCATCGTGATTGAGCAGTGTCAACGTGGTCTCAGGCAGGCACGCGAGAGCTCTCGACGCGGGCCGGGCTGACCTCTCACGACGTCGCGCGGTGCGCAAGGTGGTCGAGCGTCTGCTCGTCGAATGGAGCCGGCCAGTCGGCGATCGCCTCCGCGGCGCCGGCGGCTGCATATGCCGCCAGCACGTCGCTGATCTCTGCCCGCGTGCCGGCGAGAGGCGACGCCGCGGCAATCTCACGAGCCTCGATCGACGGCAGGCCACACTGCGCCAGTCGAGCGGCCAGCGCGTCCACCGCGGCCCCGTGCGTCGCGCGGATCGAGACGGGCGGCAGGCCCACCGTGCGTTGGATCGCCGCCGGGTCGCGGCCGATCGCCGCGCAGTGCTCGTCGAGGATGCGGTTGCGTCGGGCCCACGTCTCGACATCCCCCTCGCCGTTCCACACGTCCGCGTGTCGGGCGACGATCCGGAGCGTCCGGCGCTCGCCGCTCCCGCCGATGAGGAGCGGCATCTGCCCCCGAACAGGTCCCGGCAGGTTGACTGCCCGATCGAGTGTGACGTGCCGATCGGCCATGGTGACGGTCTCCCCGCGGAGCAGGGCACGTGCCGCCGTCGCCTGTGCGTCGAGCCGGCTGAGGCGGTCGCCGATCGGCAGCTGCGCGAAGCCGAAGGCCGCATGGTCGCGCGGGTGCCAGCCGGCTCCCAGACCCAACGTCATCCGGCCTCCGGACACGTGATCCACGGCCGTCGCCTGCTTGACGGTGAGGCCGATGTTGCGGTAGCCCGCAGCGCTGACGAGGATGCCCAGCGCGATGCGCGAGGTGAGCCCGGCGAAGCCGGCCAGGGTGATCCACCCTTCGAGAAACGGTCCCGGCGGCGCGTCCGGGCGGGTGGCCGCCACTCCGGCGGCGGGAAAGAAGTGGTCGTTGGTCCACAGGCTGTCGAAGCCCAGCGCCTCGATGCTCATCGCCGTCGCGGCCAGCTCCGACCATGTGGTGTGCTGACCCCACACCTGGAACCCGATCCGGATAGCTCCCTGGCTCATCCGCGCGGCACGGACACCGGGCGTCCCTCGGCCGCCGACCGGCTGGCCGCGAGCGCGATCCTCAGGGCCGCCAGGCTGGCCTCGCCGTCGGGCTCGACCGGCCTGTCTTCGAGGACGGCCCGCACGAATGCCCGAACCTGCTCGGCATAGGCAGACGCGAATTGGAGGATCGAGGGGTCGATGGTGTCGCTCACGACCCCGCCCGTGCGGCCGAACGCCCCATGCGTGACGGGCAGCCGGCCGACGAACACCGTTCCGCTCGTGCCCAGGACCTCGGTGCGGACATCCTCGCCGTACACGGCCGTGCGTGCCAGCTCGACCGCACCCGTCGCGCCGCCCGAGAACCGCAGCACGGCCACCGCGCTGTCGTAGTCACCGATCCCGGCCAGCTCGGGCACACCGGCCGTCGACCCGTAGGCATGGACCTCCACAACCTCGTCGTCCACGAGCCATCGGGCCAGGTCGAACTCATGGATGCCCATGTCGACGAAGATCCCGCCGGACACGGCCGGGTCGCAGAAGGCTGGCGGCGGGGGCTCGGGATCAAACTGGAGCGACCGGAACAGCACCGGCCGGCCGCACTCGCCGGCCTGAAGGCGGGCATGGGCACGCCGGTAATCCGCATCGTGGCGGCGCATCAGCCCAACCTGCAGCCGGATCCCCGCACCGCCCGCCGCGTCGATTGCCGACCGGCAGCCGTCCACCGTGAGCGCCAACGGCTTCTCGCACAGCACGTGTCGTCCGGCACCAACCGCGGCAAGCACGTCGTCCGGATGGCGTACGGACGGCGTTGCGATCAGCAGCGCGTCGACCGCCGGGTTCGCGACCAGCTCCTCCGTCGAGGCGTAGAAGCGGGGGACGTCAAGCTCCCCCGCCACCACCCGCGCACGCTCGCCGTCGGCATCCGCCACCGCGACCAGGCGGGCCTCCGGGATGCCGCCTTCGATGTACCGGGCATGCATCCCACCCATCCGGCCGAGACCCACGACCCCGATGCCCAATCGCCGCACGTCTCACGCTCCCCTGTTCGCCGCGCGAACGCACCTCTCGGTCCGTTCGTCGCATCGATCGCCCGCTGGCAGGGTCTATGCTGCCACGAGGCCGCGAGCGTTTGCACCGACGATGCCGTCGTCGATGGATGTCGCACCACCGCGACAGGTGTGGGATGGCGGTCGCCTTCCCGTCCCGGCTGTGGCGAGCGACGGTCAGTCCGGATTGTCGCCCCCGGACATCCGCCTGCGTGCGGTCTCGAGGTCCGGCACGCCGAGCAACCCTGGCCCCTCGAGGACCAGCGACGCGCAGGCCGCCCCGAGCCGAAGTGCCGGGTCGTCGCCCGTCCAGCCGGCGGTGATCGACGGATCGACGCAGGCCGCGAAGACGCCGGCCAGGAACGTGTCCCCCGCGCCCACGGGATCCACGTAATGCTCGATCGGGATGCTGTGCCAGCGTCGCTGTGCCCCCGGGCCGCCCTCGGCGGCATCCACGGCGAGGCCACCGTGGATCCCGTCGGTGAGCAGCAGCGTGGCACCCGGATGCATCAATGACGTCAGCCGGGCGACCGTGACGCTGGCATCGATGTCGTCCCGACCGACACCGATGAGATCTGCCCGGTGCACCACGGGTGCTGGTTCGGGCGCGAGGTGCCGGACCAGCGCCTCGACCTCCAGCACCCGCAGCAGTCCCTGCCAGCCCAGGGCGACCAGCGCGTTCGGGGGCGGGACGTCGGCCCAGTCGCCACCGATCTCGGACGCCACCGGCGCGAGCATCCACGCTTCGGCCGCCCGCCATGAAGCCGGGAGTGCGCTACGGGCGACCGGATCGGACACCTGCGGCGTGTGCTGGATGCGGCCATCCGGCGTCTCGGCGTTGATGAAGACCGGGCCGCGGGTGCCGGGCGCGACCACCACCTCGACGCCGGCGTCGCGCACCAGGTCCAGCTCTCGCGAGCGCTCGGCGAGCGGGTCGGCAACCATCAGGGCTCCGACCCGAAGGCCCAGCCTGGCCAGCAGCAATGCCGAGTAGGAGGCTCCGCCACCGAGGCGCCAGCCACGATCGTCATCGTCCACGAGATCCCGGCAGGCAGCCCCAACAACCACGACCGTCGGTACGTCGCTCATCCACCCTCCTCGGTCGGTCCCGGTCGGGCACCAGCCTATACTGGCCAGCCTCGCGTGGCGGCGAGCTCCGCTTCGACCGCGGCCCTCGCCGCCCGCGGCAGACTCGCGGCCCATCCGCCGCGTACGACCGAGGTGACATCCAGATCATGCATTTCTACGAGCTGCACGAAGGTGACGCCGACGTGTTCGCGGACCTCCTCCTCGTCCGTGAGGAGGAGATGGAGCCGGAGGAGTTCTTCGAGGTCGTGCAGTCGATCCGGCGCCGCATCCAGGACTCGCACGAGCACGACACCCTGATCGAGGCGATTGCGGCTGAGCTGGAAAACGAGTATGGCTTCGTCGCCGTCACCGACGACCGCCTGACCGCCGCGATCAACGTTTCGAAGGAGGATGACGAGAACTTCCTGGCCGACCTCGACGCCCCCCAGGAGGACCTGGACTACGCGTCGATCCTGGCCGACCTCCGAACCGGCGAGACGCGGCCCAACTGACGGCCGCGGGGAACCGGACCGGGCAGCCGTCGGGGGCCGGGCCGGCGCGCCGGTCGAGGCAACGGAGGCGCAACGGGCCGAGCGGGCGCCCTACCGGCTGAACAGGATCTCGATCACGTCACCGTCGCGGACCTGGTAGGTCTTGCCCTCGGAGCGCACCTTGCCGTGTCGCTTGGCGTCGCTCATCGAGCCGGCGGCGAGCAGCTCTTCGTAGGCGATCGTCTCGGCGCGGATGAAGCCGTGCGCCAGGTCGGTGTGGATGGTTCCCGCGGCGTCCACGGCCGTCGAGCCGGCGATGATCGGCCACGCGCGGACCTCGTCGGGCCCCGCGGTCAGGAACGAGATCAGGCCCACCAACCGGTACGACAGGGCGATCACCCGGTCGAGGCTGGACCCCCGGAGCCCCAGCTCGTCCATGAACACCGCCGCCTCATCGGGCTCGAGCTCACCCAGCTCCATCTCGATCCTGGCCGAAAGCGCGTCGACCATCGCGTGGCGGTGGGGGTAGCCGGCAGCGATCCGCTCGATCAGGGCGGGCGCCCCGCCCATGTCCCCCTCGCCCACGTTGAGCAGCACCAGCACCGGCTTCTGGGTCAGGAACCGGAAGCCGCGGATGACCTTCTCGTCGTCCGGATCGAGCTCCTCGTCGCGGATCGGCCGGCCCGCCTCCACGACCGCCTTGAGCCGCAGCAGGATCTGCTCCTCGCGCTCGTTCGCCTCGCGCTCCGACGCCGTGCCGTGACGACCGCCCCCCGCGTGGAGTCGTTCCAGCCGACGGTCGATGTGGGCCAGATCCGCGAGCGTGAACTCGAGGTCGAGCCGCTCCAGGTCGCGAGCCGGATCGACCGACCCATCCGGGTGGGGGTGATGGACGTCGTCCCAGGCACGGACGACGTGGATCAAGGCATCCGCTTCGCGGAGCCGGGCGAGATGCTCGGCGGGCAGCTCGTCGGTGCCGACTCGCCCCTCCGACGAGGCGGGCGGTGCCGGCAAGTCGACGTACGTGACGTCGGCGTGGACGATCTTCCTGGGATGGAACAGCTCGGCCAGCCGGTCGAGCCGGGAGTCTGGCACCTTGACCACGCCCACGTTGAGCTGGAGCGCGCCGTAGCCGCCCGTCTCGGCGTGGCCGCGGGTGAGCGTATTGAACACGGTGGTCTTGCCGGCCCCCGCGAGCCCGACGATGGCGATCTGCATCGACTGATTGTGCCCGGATTGATCAGTAGCCGGCAGCCGGATCCACCACGTTGATCAGGGGCTCGCCTGCCGCGTAGCGGCGCAGGTTATCGCAGAACAGCCCCACCGACCTGTCCAGCACGCGGGTGGACGACCACGACGTGTGCGGTGTCAGGATCACGTTCGGCAGGTCGTAGAAGCCGGACGACGCCGGCAGCGGCTCCTCGCGGAACGTGTCGAGGACCGCGCCGCCGAGCCGTCCCTCGCGCAGCGCCCGCGCGAGGGCGTGCTCGTCGACCAGCTCGCCGCGGGCCACGTTGATGACCCAGGCGCCCGGCTTGACGTGCGCGATGGCTTCGGCCCCGATCAGCCCGTGCGTGTCCGCGGTCAGGGGGGCCGCCAGCACGACGAAGTCAGATTCGGCCAGCAGCTCGGGCAGGCGCTCCGGCGACAGGACGCGGTCGAGCATCAGCGACCCAAGGAACGGCTCATCCGCAGCCGCGTCAGGCCCCCCGGCGGTCGCGGCGGTGCCGGCCTCGGGACGGCGGCGGGTGGCGATGACCCGACACCCGAACGCCGTGGCCAGAGCGCCCACGGCACGGCCCATCGAACCCAGGCCAACGATGCCCACGGTGACGTCGCGCAGCTCGCGCGACTCCAGCGGCTGCCAGGTTCGCTCCGCCTGGAGCTCGAGCAGCTCGGGCAGGCGTCGTGCGATCGCGAGGATCATGAGCATCACGTACTCGGCGATCGGCCGCGAGAAGACGCCGCGGGCGTTGGTGATCACGAGGGCGCGGGCCCGGCTGGCGGGCGTGAGGACGCGCTCCACGCCGGCGGTCGCGGAGTGGACCCAGCGGAGGTCCGATGCACGCAGCAGGATCCGGTCGAAGGTGTCCGCCGGCAGCCGCCCGCGGAGCATGACCTCGACCTCCTCCAGCGGGCCGTCGGGATGGCCGTCGAAGCCGATCGTCACGATCCGGGACCCCGGGGCCGCTGCCCGGATCGCATCCAGGTCGCGGGTGCGGTACCGGGCGGCCAGGATCGGCGTCAGCGCGATCGCCGCCGGCACCCCGTCCGGTCCCGACCCGGGGCCGGGTGCCCGCCGTGCCGCGTCCGTCACGACTCCCCTCCTCCGCCACTGCCGAGGCCCATCCGTCCCACCCAGGTCTCGGGCGCCTCGATCTCTCCGGGCGTCGGCAGCGTCTCTGGCCCGTCCCACAGCCGGTGCAGCGCCGGCGGCCCGGCCAGGCGGTCGATCGCCGCCACGAACGCCTCGCCCTTACGGTACTGCTCCATCTTGAGGTCCATGCCGGTGATCCGCAGCATCGCGCGCTCGAACGGCGTTCGCTGCTCGCGGCGTCCGTGGAACCGCGCCGAGATCCGCTCGACGCCCGGAACGAGATCGCGCCCGACTGCGTCCATCACGTGATCGCCGAACCCCTCGAGCAGGCTCATGACCGCCTGGGTCTCGCGGAACAGCCGACGCTGCTCGTCGGACATCAGGCGCTCCATCCAGTGCTGATCGTCCCCTCGTCCCTCACCGCGCAGCGCAGCACCCAGGCTGCGGACCGCACCCCGGCCCAGCGACGACGTGTCGTCGGAGAACATCGAAAGCTGCCGCTCCAGGCGATCCGCGAGATAGGGGCGGAGCCACGGATGCGCCTCGAACTCGAACGCGTGGGTGCTCTCGTGGAGCGCGATCCAGGTCCGAAACGGCACCAGCGGCACGCCCATCGAAGCCGCGGTCTGGCGGATGTTCTCCTCGACGAACAGCAGCCGGCCGGGGGTGGTCTCGGCGCTGATGAGCGCCAGGTCGTACTGGCCCAGCACGCGCTGGCCCATGAACCCCAGCAACAGGCCGAGCTGGCGGGTCGTGATCCACCGGTTGGCGAGCGTGACGGTCGCCTTCGCCAGGCCGCTCCCGGGCGGCAGCATCTGCTCCAGCAGCTGGCCTTCGAGCTTGCCGATCAGGGTGGCAAAGACGTTCGTGTTTGCGCGGACCCAGGCAGCGCGGTCGACGACGGACACGCGGTCGACCACGCCGGGCAGGTCCGTCTCGAGGTGTGATGCCAGCGCCGGCACGACGCGTGCCATCGCATCCGCATAGGCGCCTTCGGTCGCGCGCAGCATGGCGGCATCGAGGGCGCCCGGGGCTCGCCGAAGGCGTCCGACGGCGATGTCCTCGACGCGGTCCCAATCGACCAGCCCAGCCTGCCGTGCGGTGCGCTCGATCCGACGGCCGGCAACGGTGACCGCGGCCCCCAGCACCGATCCGACCAGAAACCCGGCCTGCCACAGCCGCTCCTCGGGGATCGCCCGGGTGCGAGCCGTGTCTTGGCGATCGCCTCCGGCGCCCCGGTCCCCACGGGCGGGTCCGTCGGTCGAAGACATCAGCCGGCCCCGTTCAGCTCGGCCGGCGCTTCCCGCCGATCGCCGTCGTGCGGATCGCCGGCCCGGGCCTCGTCGCCGCCGCGGGGCCTGAGCTCGACCGACTGCACCTCGGGCCAGGCGTTCCCGAACATTCGGGACGCGATCGACCGGAAGCGATCCACATCGCCCGTCGTCAGCTGGATATGCGTTGCCGGCGCAGCGTAACGCTCGGCAGGCCGCGAATGGCCGGCCGCCCCGGGATCGGCCGCGGTGCCCCGGGTCGTCCCCGGTGCCTCAAGCCCATTGACCGACAGCAGCTCCGAGAGCGACGACGCCGTGGCGGTCGCCGAGTCCACGATGGCGACCCGGTCTCCGACGGCGCCCGCAAGCACTCCTCGCAGCAGCGGATAGTGGGTACAGCCCAGCAGCAGCGTGTCGATCTTGGCCGATGGGGGTCGCGGAAACACGAACTCCCCCGCGCCGTCCCGCTCGCCCAGCAGCGGAGCGAGGCCGTCCGCAACCGCGGCGCGCACCTCCGGACCGCTCAGCAGACCCGCCTCGACCATCGGCACGAAGCGGGGCGTCGCGTGCTCGTACAC
The DNA here is from genome assembly GCA_963713095.1 of uncultured Chloroflexia bacterium. Classification (GTDB taxonomy): domain Bacteria; phylum Chloroflexota; class Limnocylindria; order Limnocylindrales; family CSP1-4; genus CAIXZV01. The sequence continues at coordinate 294,567 of CAVQKK010000001.1, read as the reverse complement.
CTCGACCGCCGGGTTCTCGTCCTTGATCGCGTTGAAGTAGGCGTGCGAGCGGACCGTCGCCGGCGTGGCGATCACGCCAACCCGGCGGTTGCGGGTGGCCAGGGCAGCCGCCGCCGCACCGGGACGGACGACGCCCAGCACCGGCAGGTCGTACCGCGCCCGAAGGTCCCCGAGCGCGACCGCCGTCGAGGTGTTGCACGCCACGACCAGCGCCTTGACGTCGCGGGCGGCCAGCTCGTCGAGCGCCTCGCTCGAGAACCGGCGGACCTCGTCGTCGGTCCGCGTCCCGTACGGGGCGCGTGCGTTGTCGCCCAGGTAGATCGTCGACTCGTAGGGCGACCGTCGCAGGATCTCGCGCAGCACCGTCAGGCCACCGACACCGGAATCGAAGATGCCGATCGGTCGAGGGTCGGACACGTGCCCTGGCTACCGCCGGCCCGCGACGGCCACGCCGGCGCCGATCAGCTCCGACGCGACCCGCACCATGTCCTGGCTGATCGCCGCCGTGGGGTCCGCGAGAACGAACGGGATCCCCTCGTTGTTGGCTCGGACCACCAGTGCGCCACCCGAGCTCAAGGTGTGCTCCGGCTCGCGCCCCAGCGCCCGGCTGAGGACCTGGGGGTCGAAGCCACCAGTGGAATCGGCGCGGTTGACCAGATAGTGGACCTTGGTGGGCGCATAGCCGATCATCCGGAACGCGTCGGCCATGACCATCGTGCTGTGGATGGTGGTGGAGTCGTAGGTCACGACCTCGAGGATCGTGTCCGCCGCATCGAGGAACGCGAGGTTGATGTCATTGACGACCGCCGGTGTGTCGACAATCACGACCTCGTACACCCGTCGCAGCAGCGACAGCGTCTTCTCGAGGTCGCGAACCGTGACCATCTCGGCCATCTCGACCCGCGGCGGCGCAAGCAGGATGTCGATCCCCGACGGGTCTCGCCACAGGACGTCCTGAAGGTCCGACTCCTGGATCCGATCCGTGGGCAGGTCGAGCAGCGACGGCGCGTCGATCGGCACCTTGAGCAGGGCCCGCAGGTCGCCGAACTGCAGGCTGCCGTCGATGAGAACCGTCTTCGGGCCAAGCTGGCCGGCCGCGACCGCCAGGTTGAACGCGACCGTGGTCTTGCCCACGCCGCCTTTGGGGGCGAACACAGTGATCATCCGCGCGGCGCCCACGTTCTCGGCGACCGACGCCGCCTGGTGGGTCTGCTGCAGGCGGGTCACCAGCTCGTAGCCCGTGAACGGCATCGACAGCACGCCGTTGATCCCCTTGGCCGGGTCGACCGCGACGGGCTGCTGGGGCACCGTCAACACGATCACCGGCACCGGCTGCGCGGACTCGTGGATCCGCTGGACCAGTGCCATGCCCTTGACCCGTCCCTGGAGCAGGGCGTCGACCAGGACGACATCGGGGCGGAGCTCGGAGAGCAGGCTCGCGACCCGCGAGCCGTCGTTCACCACGTCCAGCAGCTTGATCGTCGACTGCGAGTTCAGCAGCCCACGGATGTACTGGGCGACCTGAGGAACGTCCTCGACGACGAGGAGGCGGAGCTGGTCAGGCATCGTCGCGACTCTACCACGCGGTATGGCGGGTGGCGCCGCAGCCCGTTGGTCCCATCCGCCGGCCCCCCTCGTGGGTGTCCGGGCTGGTCAGGGTCGCCGGGCGACCAGGATCGCGCGCTCGGCGCCAGGTGCGAGGGGCGTCAGGTCGTAGTCGCCGGCAAGCGTCTCGACCTCGAGACCCGCGGCTTGGGCAAGTCCCACCAGCTCGTCCGGTCCGGCCAGCCGTAGCCGGTCGATCCGAACCCAGCGGACGAGAGCCTCCCCCGGGCGACCCTCCTCGAACACCGTCGTCAGCCTGACGATGCCCGGGGCCGCCTCGTAGATCGCGCTGCCCGTCTTGGTCACGATCCGGCCGGTCGCGGGATCCTCGCGCACCCACTCGAGGACCAGCCGGCCGTCATAGCGGGCCAGATCCTCAGCGTCGGGCAGCCACGCATCGATCACCGCGACGCCGCCGGGTGCGAGGTGCGCGGCGAGCGTCGCGACGGCCGCTGCCTGGTCGGACCTCGTGGTCATGAGGAACAGCGAGTTGAGCGGGATCGCCGCAAGCCGGAAGGCTCCCGCCTCGGCCAGCCGGATCGAGCGAGCATCGCCCTCGACGAGATGGACCCGGGTCGCAACCGCGGCGCCAGCCGCCTCAGCCGCGGAGCGCGCCCGGGCGAGCATGGCGGGCTCCAGGTCCACGCCGGTCACGTCGTGGCCGGCCGCCGCGAGCGGCACGCTGATCCGGCCGGTCCCCGAGGCCAGCTCCAGGATCGGGCCGCCGGTGCGCGCGGCGAGCGCGAGGTACAGGTCGATGTCTCCCGGGTCCTCGGCCAGATCGAGGTCGTACAGACGGGCGAGCGCCTGCGCTGCGGACTCGGCGGTCACGGTCGCGTGCCGCCCGCGCCGCCGCTCTCGAAGCGGACCGGACGGCCTGCCTGCCGCTTGACGGCGAGCGCACAGATGACCTCCAGGGCGACGCGGTTGGCGGCCATGGCCGTCACCTCGGCGTGGTCGTAGGGTGGCGACACCTCGACGACGTCCATTCCCGCGATGTCCACCGCCAGCGCGATCCGGCGCACGGCGCGCAGCAGCTCCCGGGGCAGCAACCCGCCCGGCTCGGGCGTGCCCGTCCCCGGGGCGATGCCCGGGTCGATCACGTCGATGTCCACCGAGAGGTAGATCGCGTCCGGTCCGTCGAGCGCCTCGGCGATCGCATCGTCGATCACGGCTTCGGCTCCCCGCTCCTCGATCTCCCGCATGAGGTGCCAGCGGAGCCCTTGCCGCTTCATCCAGTCAAAGGTCTCGACCGGCGGCCAGTAGCCACGCAGACCAACCTGCACGAAGTTGCGACCGCTGACCGCGCCCGACTCGATCAGCCGCCGCATCGGCGTCCCGTGCCCCGCGAGCACGCCCCAGTCGTCGTTGGCGGTGTCGGCGTGGGCGTCGAAGTGCACGATCCCGATGCTCGACGGTCGCCGGATCTCCGCCACGGCCGTTGCCGACGGCCAGGTGATCGAGTGGTCGCCGCCGAGCACGATCGGGATCGCGCCGGTCCCCGCGACCTGGTGGACCTTGCGGTAGATGAGCGCATGCGCCCGATCGATCCAGGCCGGGACGATGTTCGCGTCGCCCGCATCAACGACGTCGAGGACCTCGAACGGCTCGACGTCCAGCTGGAGCGAGTTGATCGACCCCGAGGTGTACTGGGCCTCGCGGATGGCCCGCGGTCCGAACCTGGCGCCGGAGCGGTGGCTCACGGCATCGTCGAACGGGGCACCGACCACCGCGATGTCCGCCCTGCGCGCCCGAAGCTCGGATGGATCGGGCACCCAGGGCAGCTTCTGGAAGGTCGGCATGCCGACGTAGGTGGGCAGGTCGAAGTCGTCGTATGTCTCGTAGTCGCGGTCCCAGCCGTTGTCGGCCGCGAAATCCACCTCGCCCGGTGGGTGGGGACGCTCAGCCACGATGCTCCTTCGGCGGTGACGGGCATCGTCGCCAGGCGACGGGCGACTCGTCGAACCGCGTGCGCGTGGGCGCCGCCGGTTCGGGGTCTGCCGTCCAGCGGGGCGCGCCGCCGCGAATTGTACGCGCTCCGTGGGGCGTTCGTGCCGGGTCCGGGAGAACCGTCAGGCCGGCAGGCCGCGCTCGCCCAGCTCGCATCGCATCACGGTCCGGTCGGCGCCGTCGCCTTCGTAGTCCGGATACGCCGAGGTTCCGTCGACGGGCCGCGTCCCCGGCCCTTCGACCGGCCGGAACCCGAGGGCTGCGTGGAATGCGAGCGACGTTCGGTTGCCCGGCCACGTGATCGCCTCGAGGCGGCGGACGCCGCTCGCGGAAACGTCCCTGGCGAACCGCGCATACAGCTGACGCCCGATTCCGCGGCGGCGGATCTCGGGGTTCGTCGCCACCAGGTGGACGTACGCAAGCTCCGGGTGGTCGGGGCTGACGAAACCGACGAGGAATCCGGCCAGCGAACCATCCGGCAGCTCGGCGATCAACGAGGTCCCCGTGAAGTGCTGGAGCCAGAGCCTCGGCAGCAGGTGGCGCAGCGGCCGGCCACCCCACCACGCGTCCACCACCTCGACCATGCGCCGGTGGTCGGCCTCGACCGGTCGCCGGAACCGCAGGCCACCGTCCGCGATCGCCGGACCGGCATCCGAGGTGCCTGGCTCGCCGCCGGCAGCGACCGACCGGCCATCCTCGGTCACGGCGCAGCGACACCGGGCGTGCCGCGGAACTCCTGCCAGGCGGCCTTGACGAGGTCGGGGTCGGACAGCAGATCGATTGCGGTCTGGGCCACCAGCGTCGCAGCCAGGAGCACCGTTTGGTCGGCGCGGGGCCGGGCGGCCGCATCCCGGAACTCGATCGAGTGGCCGGGGGTGGGCACGTCCGTCATCGCGAGCTCGGGGTGGATGGCTGGCACCACCCACGACACGTTGGCCATGTCGGTCGAGCCCGAGTTCGGGTCCATGCCTTCGTCCGCAACGCCGTACGCCTCGCCGTTGGCGACCCAGCGCGCGGCCAGCGTCCGGTTGTGGTTCATGGTCGATGCGCCGCCCGAGAACTCGACCGAGGCCTCCACGTCGGCCGCCTCGGCCGCCGCTTCGCACAGCCGCCGGAAGCGAGCCTTCATCACCTCGTAGTAGGCCTGGTCGGCGCTGCGGATCATGAACCACGCGCGAGTCCGGTCCGGGATGATGTTCGCGGCGGTCCCGCCCTCCTGGATGATCCCGTGAACCCGGCAGTGAGGGGGCAGCTGCTGGCGCCACAGGCCGACCGATACGAACAGCGCGATCATCGCGTCGAGCGCGTTCCGACCCGACCATGGCTCCGCCGCCGCATGCGACTGGAGCCCGCTGAACACGACCGAGACGTCCTCCGACGCGAGCGGCGCAATCTCGACGTGGTTCCGGTCGCAGGGGTGGAAGAGCAGCGCCGCATCGACCCCCTCGAACAGACCGTCCTCGATCATGATTGCCTTGCCGCTGCCTCGTTCCTCGGCCGGCGTGCCCAGGAACACGACCTCCCCCGCCCAGGCATCCCGCGCCGCAGCGAGCCCGATCGCCGCCCCGACCCCGGATGCAGCCATGGTGTTGTGACCGCAGCCGTGACCGAGCCCCGGCAGAGCGTCGTACTCGGCCAGGACCGCGATCCGGGGGCCGTCGGGGCCCAGGCCGCCCGTGAGCCGGCCGCGGACGGCCGTGGCAAGGCTGCCGGCCGGGTGCTCCACCGCGTACCCGTGGCGGGCCACGATCTCCGCCACCCAGGTCGCGGCCTGGTGCTCCTCGAAGGCCGGTTCGGGGTTGGCGTGGATGCGGTGCGACAGGTCGAGGATCTCGTCCCGGGCCCCTTCGATGGCCTCGGCGACGCGGGCCTTGAGATCGGCGAACGGCTCAGCGGGACGGGTTGCGACCAGCGACTCGATCACGGATGCCTCCTAGCGCTCCTCCGAGAGCGTGATCTCGGCGATGACGAAGATGGCCGCAAGGAACAGCACGATCGCGAACTGGAACGCGTCGACGAGGCGCAGGACGACGACCACGGCCACGAACAGCCCGACCCAGCCGCCGCGGCGTGCGGCGCGGAACCAGTCGCCCTGGTATGCGATGCGCCGATGCCGGGCGAACACGACGAGCCAGCACAACGGAATGGCGCTGATGCCGACGGCCAGCCCGATCAGCAGGCTGCCGACATATCCGGCCATCGGGTCCTGGTACGGGTCGCGAGTTGTGACCAGCGCGCCCACCAGGATCCACACGACTGCCGCAGCCGCGAGCAGGCCAAGGTTGGCGGCGCGGTCGCGGAGCTCCATCAGCACCTGAGTCTACCCAGCGGGGGGCCGGTCGGAAGGCGCCGTCGCGGATGCCGGGGTCGGGGACGAAGCGGTCGGATCGGGCCCGCTCGGCGGCTCCAGGCCGGCCAGACCGGGCTCGAGGTCGGCGAGCGTTGCGAGCTCCAGGTCGGCGTCCACGCTCGGGTCGCGTTCGCTTCCGGGCAGCGGGGAGTCCCCCGGCCGCGCATGGAGGTACGCGGCCCGCCATCCCGCATTCCGAGCCCCGACCACGTCGGCCACCCAGTCGTCGCCAACGTGGAGGATCGCGCCGGGGTCCGGGTCGCCGAGCGCGCGCCGCGCAGCCGCGAAGATCGCGGGGTGCGGCTTGACCACGCCCACCCGCTGCGAGACCACGATCGCGGCCAGGTGCGGGGACCAGCCGGCGGCGTCGGCATAGCGGTCGATGGTCGCGGCCAGCGGCCAGTTGGACAGGATCGCGACGCGGTACCGGGCGGCCAGCCGCTCGATGAGCCTCCCGGCGTCCGGCGCCGGCGGCAGGACCTCGACGAACGCCCGCGAGTAGACCTCCACGGCCCACTTGATCTCGTCTGGCGAGCTGCGGGCGGCGGCGGCCGCATCGTCCCACCTGACGTCTGGCGGTGGTGGCGACATCCCGCGCAGCCGGGCGAGGATCCGCGCCAGCCGCTGGCCGAGATCCACCTCGCGAAACTGCGGCACGTCCTCCCGAAACTGGCGCTCGCGCTCCTCGTCCCAGGCCCGCAGCACCTCGTCCTCGTCGAACGGGCCAAGGCGCTCCGCCATGGCACTCGCGGTCGCCTCGACGACCCGCCGCAGCCCGATCGCCGGGACCGGCACCAGGGTGTTGCCGAAGTCCAGGGTCACGGCGACGATCCTGGGTCTCCCGAGTGATCCGCCCATCGCCGGGCGACGCGTCACCGGGCACCCTCATCCGCCAACCGGGCGCTCGAGATCGCTACGGCTTCCGGGTTGCGGTCGATGAGCAGCCATCGCCGCCCCGATCGGGCTGCCGCGACGCCCATCGTACCGCTCCCGGCGTATGGGTCCAGGACGAGGTCGCCATGCCGGCTGGACGCGGCCACGATGCGCTCCAGCAGCCGCAGCGGCTTCTGCGTCGGATAGCCGGTGCGCTCGGCCGAACCGGGGGGCACGATCGTCATCCACCACACGTCGGTCGGCAGCTTGCCGCGAGCCGCCTTGTCCGGCCCGACCAGCCCGGGTGCCATGTACGGGATCCGGTCGACGGCGTCGCGGTCGAACAGCCAGCGATCGCCCTTCGCGTACCACAGGATCGTGTCGTGCTTGCGTGGCCACCGATCGCGAGCGCGCCCGCCGTAGTCATACGCCCACACGATCTCGTTCAGAAACCGGCCGGCACCGAACACCGCGTCGAGCAGCAGCCGGACGTGGTGGACGGTGCGCCAGTCGACGTGCAGATAGACCGACCCATGCGGCGCGAGCACCCGGTGGATCTCCTCCAGCCGACGCTGCAGGGCCTCGAGGTGACGATCCAGCGGCAGGTCGTCGAACCAGGCCACGTCGGACACGACCCGATAGCGGTAGGTCCTGCCGCCGAAGCCGCGGCGCGTGCGATCACCGTCACCGGTCCGAATCGCCGACAGCCGCCGCCGAGCCCCGGTCGCGAACGGCGGGTCCGCGTAGGCCAGATCGACGGCGCCGTCCGGGATCGCGCGCAGCGCATCGAGGTTGTCGGCGTTCACGACCGCACCCGTCCGGTGCCCGGCGACCACGGCCCGGATGGCAGCCCGGTCCGCTGCGCTGAGGACCGGGCCCGACGTGGCGCCCATGCTCAGCGGGCGACGCTCGCCGGGCAGATCTCCCGAAACGCGCACCAGGTGCAGGCAAGATAATCGGGACGGGGCTCGAACTCCCGCGCCCGGATCCCCCGCGCCGCCGCGCGGATCGACGCGCGGGCCTTGTCGATCCGGCGCCGGTCGACCGGGGTGGTGCCGACCAGGCCGGACTCGAGAAAGTGCAGCGCGACGGCATCGGGCAGCCGGCCGGTCATGGCCTCGTAGCCCATGGCGTAGATCGAGAGCTGGAGCGAGTCCCTGGCCCGGTCCCGCGCCTTGGCCGGGTCGCGCACGTCCGAGGACTTGTAGTCCGTGATCACCACCCGTTCGGGCGACAGCTCGAGTGTGGGCTCGATGATGTCGGCACCCGATCCCGGCCCGTCCTCCATGACCGGCACCGGATCGTCGGGAGCGCGCGGGACGATATCGACCCGATCGAACCGGCCCCGGACGCGGTCGCCGTCGAGCAGGAACGAGAACTCGCGCTCGACGTAGGCGGGAACCACCGCGCCCGGTGCGAGCTGCTCGTCGCGGAAGCGCCGGAGCGCCTCCCGGCCAGCCGCCAGTCTCGCCTCCTCGTGCTCCCGCGACAGGAACCCCTCGTTTGACCAGGCGCTCTCGAACGAGGCCCACAACTGTTCCAGCGTCATCACGTCGCCGCGCGCGTGGCGCTTATGGAACTCGGACACTGCCGCGTGCAGCGCGGCTCCGTAGATGATCGAGTGATGCGGTGCCAGCGGCACCCGCAACAGGTGCGCGTACTTGTACTTGAGCGGGCAGGTCAGGTAGGCGTCGATCGCGTAGAACGACAGCATCAGCGGCTCGTCGCCACGGCGCGCCGGCGCCGGCGCCGCCGCCTCGGTCCGCTCGAGACCCTGGAGCCGCTCGAGCGGGGTCGACGCCCGGGCACCCGCGCCCGCCGTACCGGCCGCAACGGGCAGGTCCAGCGCCTCAAGCACGAACGGTGAGACCCGCCGCGCGCGCTGGCCGCCGTAGTCCGCGGCGTGCGACATCAGCAGCTCGTCCCGAGCACGGGTCATCCCCACGTAGAACAAGCGGCGCTCCTCCTGGAGCTGGTAGTCGCCCTCGGGCAGCGTCTCGTGGACGAGCTCGAGCGGGAGGGCCAGCGGCTCGCGCCGGCCGATCGCCGGGAAGCGCCCCGCCACGAGGCCGGGCAGGTACACGATCGGGAACTCGAGGCCCTTGGCCTTGTGGACGGTCATGACGGCAACCGCGTCGACGTCGGGGTCGATGTCCGCTGTGGGCGGATCGTCGCCCGCCCGGATCAGCGTCTGGAGATGCTGGGCGACGAACACCGCCCGATCGTCGGCCAGCAGCGCCGACTGGGCCCGGATGATGTCGAAGAACCGGGCGGTGTTGGACAGGGCCTCCTCGGCCGCGACGGATGCCGTTCCGGCCAGCCGCTTCAGCCAGCCTGTGCCGCGAATGAACGCGTACAGGACCTCGCCGGCCGGCCGCTCGTGGGCGAGCGCGATGTACGTCCGCAGGTCCTCGACCAGCCGGTTGGCGGCGGTCCGGGTCTCGGGCGTGACCCGCAGGATCCCCGGCTGTCGCCCGAGCTCCTCGAGGACCTCCCACACGGACCGGTTTCGCCGTCGCGCCATGTTCACGATCGCGACCAGGTCTGCCCCGCCGAGACCGTACAGCTCCGAGGCGGCGAGGGCGTACACATCCACCGACGACGACGGATCGGCAACCGCGCGCAGGAAGGCCAGGAGCAGGCGGACCTCGGGGCGTGCGTAGAGCCCGCTGGTGCCCGAGAACCGCCACGGGATCCCCTCGAGGTTCAGCGACCGAAGGATCGGGTCCGCCGCGGCGTTGGCCCGGACCAGGATCGCGACGTCCCGCGGCCGGACCCCGTCCCGGATCCGGCGGGCGACGTCGGCAGCGATCCAGTCCGCCTCCTCGGCACCGCTCGCGAATGCCTCATGGCGAACGGCCGGCGCCGCTCCGGCGCGCTCGGCCACCAGCCGCTTGGCGATCCCGGCCCGGACCTCGAGCCGGTCGGGATCGTTGTGCCTGACGAGGCGATAGGCGGACTCGAGGATCGGCTCCCGCGAGCGGTAGTTGCGGCGCAGCACGACGGCCTTCGCGTGCCGGTAGCGCTCGCGGAACTCGAGGATGTTGCTGATCGCCGCGCCGCGGAACTTGTAGATCGACTGGTCGTCATCTCCCACCACCGTCACGTTGCGGTGGCGCTGGGCGAGCAGGGCCACCAGCTCTGCCTGGGCCCGGTTGGTGTCCTGGAACTCGTCGACCAGGATGTAGCGGAACCGGCGCTGTACCGTCTCGCGCGCCGCCGGTGACTCCCGCAGGAGCCGCAGCGCGAGCGAGACCTGATCGCCGAAGTCGATGGCCCCGTTGGCCGCGAGCAGCCCCTGGTAGCGCGCGTAGGCGGCGGCGAGCTCCCCCTGCCGGCGGGCGTCCTCGGCCATCGCCGCGCTCCCCGCATCGTCGCGATCCGCGGTCCCTTCCCCCGGCCCGGCGGCGGCTGCCACCCGCTCTGCCTCGGCACGCAGTCGCCCCGCGTATGCGAGATACGCCTCCGGTGACACGTCCTCGTCCTTGGCGCGCGAGAACAGCGTCGCCAGCGCATCGAGGAACCGGGTCGGATCGCCCAGGGGACGGTACAGGTCCAGCTGGAACTCGAACAGGTGCTCGCGGAGGAAGACGACGGTCTCGGGCCGCGACAGGACCCGCACGTCCGACGCCAGCCCCACCTCGAGCGCGAACTCCCGGATCAGCCGGTCACCAAAGGCATGGAACGTCGAGATCGCCGTGTCCGTGTAGCCGTACGGCACGAGCTGGTCAACGCGAACCTGCATCTCGTCCGCCGCCTGATCGGTGAACGTGAGGGCCAGGATCTCGGACGGCTTTGCGCGCCGGGTGGCGATGAGCCACGCGATCCGCCGCGTGATCACCTGGGTCTTGCCGGTGCCCGCTCCGGCGACGACCAGCAGCGGCCCATCGCCGTGCGCGACGGCGCGACGCTGCTCGGGGTTCAGGCCCAGGAGCAGCGATTCGAGACCCTGGTCGGGCGGCCCGTCCGGCTCACCGGGATCGGCCTCGATCCGGTCCCAGACGGGGATCTGGACGAGCGGGTGCGGATCCCGACGCGCGCTCGAACGTCTCACTCGACGGTCCTCGGGTGGCAGCGGGGCTCTGGCGGGCGCGCGATCGGTCGGCCGATGGATCCGGGGGCGTCGAGCGGAGGGCATGCGTCCACCATTCCGCAGGTCCGTGCCAGCTCACATGTCACGGCCCGCACCACGATCAGGTGCGTTTGGCAGATACCGGACGAGACGCCAACGCGATCTTGACCGCCTCCGCCTCCTCCGCGGAGAGCGTGGACTCCGAGGCGCCGCGCGCCACCACCTTGCCGTACACGCGCGTCCCCGATCGAGCGTGCAGGCTGCTCATCACGAACCCGTCACCCCGGGCATCGAGCAGCGCGATGGCGAAGCTCTGGTTGCCGCCGGTGTCCTCGAACGGATTGAAGCGCACGAGCCCGATGCGCTGGTACGCGAGCGGTTGCACGGCCTCCACGGCCGCCGTTCTCGAGGCGAGCTCATCGAGATCGCGAGCCACCGAGTACACCTTGTCGAGGTGGGCATCGAGGATGGACTCGAGGCTCTTGCCGTCCGCGCCGCGGGTGATGGAAGCCAGGCGTCGGTCGAGACGCGACGCACGTCGCGCGACCAGGACCAGGGCAACGGCGAGGGCGATGCTGACGACGCCGAACACGGTCGCGACGAGACCGATATTCGACGTGACGAACGAGTTGAGATCGCCCAAGGTCTCCTCCGGGTCGGGCCCCAGCGAGTCTAGCAGTCGGCTCTGGCCAGCCACTCACCTGCGGCGCTCCGAGCCCAGGGCCACGAACTCCGCGGCACGCCAGACGAGCGGGTGAACCAACGGCCAGGTGTATCCTCTGGCGCCGACGGCGCCGTCAGCCCGCGGTGCCGGCCCGCATGCAGGAGGCCCGATCACGCCATGGCGAAACGTGTCCGCGGCAGCAGCCGGCCCGGCAAGCGCCGGCCGATCGATCGCCGCTCCGCGTCCGCCGGATCACGGCCGTCAACCGCATCGACCCCCTCGACGCCGTCGACTCCCGCGGTTCCGGCAGCGCCCGAGCGTCGTTCGGTCGCGCCCCGGCCCAGCGGCCTGACCGAAGCCGAGGTCGCGCGTGCTGCCGAGATCGAAGCCGCCATGCTGGCCGACGAGCGGGCCGCCGAGGCGACCCGCCGTCGCTCGCAGCAGCGGATCAGCACGGCCCGCGAGAGCGCCGGGCCCCGGTCCCTCAAGCCCGAGCAGGAATACGCATATGTCGCCCGCGACGTCCGGGACATCGTGCGCATCGCGACGCTGCTGCTGGTGGTCCTATTCACCCTGTGGATCGCGATCGACGTCGTGGGGGTCGTCAAGATCGTCTGATCCGCGGTCATCGCGAGGCCCCTCGGCACGGGCCGCGTGGGCTTACCATCGGCTCATGCCCACCCGGCGCGATCCCGCGGGCGCCCGGCCCGAGGCCCTGTTCCGGCCACCGCCCGAGCGTCAGCCGCTTGCAGCGCGGATGCGACCGCGGGACCTCGACGAGTTCGTTGGCCAGGCCCACCTCGTCGGCGAGCGCGGCCCGCTGCGCCGGAGCGTCGCCCGCGGGCACCTGGGCAGCATCCTGCTGTGGGGCCCGCCCGGCACCGGCAAGACGTCGCTCGCCCGGCTCCTCGCGGACGCCGTCGGCGCCGAGCTCCGGAGCGTGTCCGCCGTCATGTCCGGGGTCGCCGAGGTCCGGGCGACCGTCGCGGCCGCGCAGGAGCTGCTCAGCCTCCATGGGCGGGCCAGCGTCCTGTTCATCGACGAGATCCACCGCTTCAACAAGGCGCAGCAGGATGCGCTGCTGCCGCACGTCGAGGACGGGACGATCACCCTGATCGGTGCCACCACCGAGAACCCGTACTTCGAGGTGAACTCCGCGCTGCTGTCCCGGATGCGGGTGTGGCGCCTGGAGCCGCTGTCCGATGACGATGTCGCGGTCATCGTGCGCCGGGCGCTGGCAGACCCCGATCGCGGGCTGGCCGGTCCGCTCGGTCCGGACGGCGGGGTTGCCCTGGCCGATGACGCGTTCGCTCACCTGGTGGACCTCGCCGGTGGCGATGCCCGCCAGGCGCTCAACGTGCTCGAAGGTTCGGTCGCCCTGGCAGAGGACGAGGACCGGCGATCGCCCGAGGGCGCGGTGTCCCCCACCCTGGCCGACATCGAGGCCGCCGCCCAGCAGCGAGTGCTCGCCTACGACCGCGCGGGCGACGGCCACTACGACACGGTGTCGGCGTTCATCAAGAGCCTCCGTGGCAACGACCCCGATGCCGCCCTGTACTGGCTGGCCGCGATGATCGCCGCGGGCGAGGATCCGCGGTTCATCGTCCGCCGCCTGATCATCAGCGCGTCCGAGGATGTGGGCAACGCCGATCCCCGCGCGCTCCAGGTCGCCGTGGCGGCCGCCCAGGCGCTCGACCACGTCGGCCTGCCCGAAGCCCAGTACGCGCTCGCGCAGGCAACCGTGTTCATCGCGGTGGCTCCCAAGTCGAACCGGATCGGGACCGCGTACGGGGCGGCCATGGACGATGTCGTCCGGCACGGCTCGCAGCCGGTTCCCCGTCACCTCCGCAGCGCGACCGGCCGCCAGCGGCACGACACGGGTGACGGAGCGGGATACCGCTACCCGCACGACTTCGAGGGCGCCGACATCGACCAGCAGTACCTGCCCGACCTCCTGCACGGCCAATCCCGCCGCTACTACGTCCCATCGGATCAGGGTGCCGAGCGGCGGATCGGCGAGCTCATGGACGACCGGCGCGCACGACGAGCGGAGCGACCCCGCCGCGTTCCACAGCCGGACGGCAACCCGATGTCCGGCATCGGCGACGGCATGAAGGCCCACACCGCGGCCCGCAGGCGCCTCGCCGAGACGCAGAAGCACGACGCCGGCGGAGCGTAGGCTGGCCGCGATCGGACTGACCGCGAGCCGGACACAGAACAGGAGCGCCGCCGTCGCATGGATCCCGTGGTCGAAGGTCTCGTTGAGCAGCTGACCGACATCGGCCGCAACGCGGTCGGGCGCGGCCTGGTGCTTGCCTCCGGCGGCAACCTGTCGGCGAGGATTCCGGGCCGCGACGCGTTCGTGGTCACGGCCGCCGGGACCTGGCTCGATCGGTTGGTCTCCGCCGGCTTCAGCGTGCTCGATCTCGATGGGCGCGTCGTGGACGGGAACCCGGTGCCATCGAGCGAGTGGAAGCTCCACCAGCGGACCTACCGCGTCCGGCCCGACGTCAACGCGGTGGTCCACCTTCACCCACAGATGGCCGTCGTGCTCGACGCGCTCGGCCACCCGATCCGGCTCGTCACACTCGACCACGCGTTCTACGTCCGGAAGGTCAACCGGATCCCGTTCCTGCCCAACGGCTCGGACGAGCTGGCCGATGCTGCGGCCGAGGCATCCCGGGACTGCGATGCGGTCATCCTCGCGTACCACGGGTGCTCGACCCTCGGCGACACGATCGCGATGGCCTACCGGCGGGCGCTCAATCTCGAGGAGGCGGCGCAGAACACGTTCCGCTGCCTCCAGCTCGGCGACACCGAGACGACCTTCCCCCGCGACGCGCGAGCCGAGATGTACCACCCGTCCTAGCTCCGGTCACGATCACGGGGACCATGACCATCGACCCAGGGCACGAGCGATCGGTCGGGCGTACACTGATGAGTGGCCGAACCTCAGTCACTGAGGACGGGGGACCCGATCCCCACGGGGCGAATCGCGGAGCGTCCGCGAGGGCCGAACCAAGGCCGGCCCAGCCCGACAGCTCACCTCGTAGGCCTCGCCGTGTACGAGCGAGGTCAACGTGGTCGCCATTCGGCAACCCTCCATCACCGGGCCCGGCGGTCTGCACCGCAACGTGGCTCTCGACTCCGCGCTCGCTGTCGGTGGCGGGGCGACGCTGGCAGTCGTTGGCGGCCTCCTCCCGTCGATCGCGCGCCAGGCAGGGCTCATCCCGCTGGGTATCGCCCTGCTGGCGGCCGCCCCTTACCTTGGCAACCTCCTGAGCGCCTTCTCGGGTCGCGTGGGTCCGCAGGGCGTCCGCGGCTTTGCGGGCCTTCGGATGACCGGCGCGCTGCTCCTCGTTGCGGTGGCCCTGGCCCCGAACCCGGCCCTGATCGTGCTCGCGGTCGGCCTGTTCTGGCTCGCCTGGGCGTTCGGCGTGCCGTTCCAGACGCGCCTGTGGGGAGCGATGTACCCGGCCGACATCCGGGGCCGCGTGATCGGCACGCTGGGCATGGCCAAGGCGGCCGGCGCCGGTGTCGCGGCGCTGGGCGTCGGCGTCGTCGCGGACAGGCTCGGCGCCCCTCTCGCGCTGTCGGCTGCCGGGATGGTGGGGGCCGCGTGTGCGCTGGCGGCACTCTGGCTTCGGGCCTCGGCTCCTCTGGCCAGTCGCAGCTTCTCGGCGCGCGAGGCCGTCCGAGCCCTCTCCTCGCGGCCCCGCCTCCGGCACGTCGTGCTGGCGCAGGCGTTCTTCGGTGGCGGTCAGATCGCCGCCGCGCCCCTGTTCGCGCTGGTCTACGTCGACCGGCTCCACCTGTCGCTGGCCGACGTGGGCCTGGTCGCCGTGCTGGCGGCTGTTGCCACCACGTCGTCCTACGTCGCGTGGGGCGCCCTCGTCGATCGCCGGGGCTACGCGCTCGGGCTTCGCTCGGGTGCCCTGTTCGGGGTGGTGGGTCTGGCGCTGTACGCGGTCGCGCCCGACGTCCGGCTGCTGTGGATGGCGGCGATCGCCAACGGTCTCTCGGCCGCCGCGATCGATGTCGGCATCCAGGGCGCCCTCGCCGCCCATACGCCACTCGAGGACCGGGCGGCCGCGATGGCCGGCTGGAACGGCCTGACCGGCGCTCGGGGCGTCGCGATGCCCCTGATCGCCACGGCCCTGATCCAGGCGCATATCGTCGATCTCACCACGGCGCTGCTGCTGTGCCTCGTGCCCGCCGTCGTCGGCCTGGTGATGTACCTCGACCGGCCGCTCCCGAGCGGCCTCGGGAGCGTCGGGACCCGCTCCAGGCCGTCGTGGCTTCGGTTGCCCGGGGTCCGGCCGGGCGTGGACACGGTGAAGGCGTCGCTGCCGGAGCCGCCGGTGGCCTGACAGCCGATCGGGCCGCTCGCCAACGCGCGGTGCCCGCGGCCCTGCCGCCCTGACGTGCATGTTCGCGGCGGTTCCCCTACCTTCCCACCATCGGGCGTCGGGTCGTCACACGACGGGCGCGAGGCTCGCGTCGGGACGAGGGAGGCTCCGTTGCTCCATAGGATCCGCGGCCTGCTCGCGCGCTTCCTGCCGCAGGGGGCGATCCTGCTTGCGGTTCTGACCTTCGCCAGCTACCTGGCGGGCCTGGCGCGCGATCGGATCTTCGCTCAGACCTTCGGGGTGGGCCCCGAGCTCGATGCCTACAACGCGGCGTTCCAGCTACCCGAGCTCGCGCTCGATGTCCTGGTCGCCGCCGGACTGACGGCGCCATTCGTGCCGGTGTTCACCACGCTGCGCCGCGCCGACGCTGAGGCCGCCATGCGGTTCGCCCAGACGGTGCTCACGCTCGCGGTCCTGGTGATGTCCGCCGTGTGCCTGCTGCTGCTCGTGCTGGCACCGGCGACCATTCAGATCATCGCACCCGGGTTCGACGAGGCCAATCAGGCGCGCTACCTGGAGCTGTACCGGATCATGCTCGTGACGCCGGTCCTGTTCGCCGCGTCGATCGCCCTGGGCGAGGTGCTGGTGGCCGAGCGGCGGTTCCTCACATACGCCCTGGCGCCCATCCTCTACAACGTCGGAATCGCCGGCGGAACGCTGCTGCTCCATGGCCAGCTGGGGATCCGGGCGGCCGCGATCGGCGCCGTGGTCGGCGCCCTGCTCCACCTGGGCATACGAGTACTCGGCATCGCGCGCAGCCCGATGCGCCTCAGACCGCGGCTCGAGCTGAGGATGCCCGCCGTGCACGAGTTCCTGCGGTTGATGGCGCCCAAGATGGCCAGCCAGCCAGTCGAGCCGCTGACGTTCCTGTTCTTCAACAGGGTCGCGAGCACCATGGCAGCAGGCAGCGTCACCGCGCTCAGCTTCGCGCGCAACTTCCAGAGTGTCCCGGTGTCGATGATCGGCATCGCGATCGCCCTCGCCGCGTTCCCCGGCCTGTCGGCATCGTGGGCCGCCGGCGACCTGGACGGGTTCCGGCGCCAGGTTCGGACCGGCGCCCTGAGCATCACCGCGCTCACTGTGGCAGCTGCGATCGCACTCGCGGTGGTTGGTCCGCTGGCCATCGAGGTCCTGCTGGGCGGCGGAGCGTTCGACGCGGAGGCCGTCCGCCGGACGTCGGTGGTCCTGGCGGCGCTCGCGCTGGCGACGCCGTTCGAGTCCCTCGGTCACCTGCTTGCGCGCGGACTGTACGCGACGCACAACACGCTGTTGCCGGTGCTCGCCTCGCTGGTCGGGCTGGGCGTCACGGCCGGCGTGACCACGGCCCTGGTCGGCTCGCTTGGCATCATCGCCATCGGACTCGGGTTCACCGCCGGAGCCGCCGTCAGGGCCGGGCTGCAGGGTGCGGCCCTCATCTGGCGCATGCGGATCGGCCCGCATGGAAGCATCAGCGAGCGAGTTCGGTCACCCGCGGAAGCCGCACCATCGGGTTGAGAGCCCTACCGAGTCAGGGGCTTGGTGGGAACGACGGCGATGAACTGGCCGTCGCGACCCGGGTAGTGGCCTTCCGGCCGCTTCCAGGGCAGGTAGTTGACGCGCATGGTGGCTGCGTCGTGGAACGTCCCGGGTGGTTGCGACCGCGGCCAGATCTTCGAGATCAGCGGATACCAGGGATCCAGGATATAGGTTCCGCTCACCTTGGCGTCGTCGAACTGGAGCGGGTCGGCATCAGCCCGGAAACCGGTCATGACCCAGGTGTGGGCGCCCCTCCACGCGAGCAGCAGCACCGGCGCGTGGAGCTTCTCGATCGCCTTGGCCGCGTCGAACAGGGCATCGGCCCGCGTGTCGTAGGCACGAACCTCGTAGCCCGGCACGCCGTAGGCGGCGAGGGCAGCCACCATCGCGGCCGGTCCCCAACCGCCGTTCAGGCTGTCGCGCCGGCTCTCCCAATCGCCGATCCGCGATGCCAGCTCCTTCTGGAACGCGATCGTCAGCGGTGCCTTGCCCCACATCGCGAGCACCATCTGCGTTCCCGCGACGGCACACCAGGTGTGGTCGTACTGCTCGCTGATAAACGCCTTGGCCGGATCCTGGAGCAGGTTGACGTCAACCCGCACCCGCTGCGGCGCGGCGGTCGGTGCCGGTGTCGGTGCAGGCGAGCCGATGGATCCGGAACTGTCCGGACTTGCCGTCGGGGCCGATGGCTGCGTTGTCGGGGTGATCGACGGACGCGGGGTGACATGCACGATCGCCGCGATCGGGCGGTCCGGGGGCGGGTCGACCATCAGCTCGATGTGCCGCGCGACGCTATGGAGCCGGTCGTTGACGCCCAGCACGTTCGACCAGATCGCAGCGCTGCCGAGCAGCACGCAGGCCAGCAGGCCGACGGCGACGTGCCGCCGACGGATCCTGCGATCGCGGTTGGGGTACATCAGGCGTGACTCCGGGGACAGGACGATCGCCGGAGATGACGCGCGGCCGGATACCGGTGCGACGCGCGGGCCCGACGCCTCAGGCGGCCTTGGGACGCCGACCTCGCCCGCCCGGCAGCTTACCAATCGAAAGATAGATGGTGCGCGCCCGGATCGCCATGTTGGTGCCCGGCTTGTAAGCGGCGATCGCTTTCTTCACAGCGGCGCGCATGGTCGGGATCTTCTCTGCCGAATTGAGCTCCAGGGCAATCAGATCGTCGTCGGACTTGAGCCTGCCCAGCGCCCGTCGGATTTCTTCTTCGCGCTGCAGCGCCGCAAGCTGTCGCGGAGACAGGGCGCGCTCCTTGGGCTTCGGCACGAGCTCTTCGAACTTTGCTGCGCGGATTCGCATCTTGCTCTCGACTCCTGACGCTCGGTGCGACGGTGGGCGCCATGAATGATGACACGAATCGGCCGCCGAGCCAAACGATGGACCGAAAGGCCATGGCATCGATTTGCGGCATCCAGAACCATGCGAGCTGATGGCTCGTGATTCACCTTGAACCGACCCTCACTGCACATGAATGCTGAACACCGACCCTTGCCCGATAGGGAACGGTACGGGGGTTCCACGTCGCGCTCGAGCGCCGTATGCTGTTGCGGTGTCGGCGCGCCCGCGCCGACGAGGGAGAGGTGTTCGATGACAGAACCCACCGGGGGCGCACCCACACCGCCGCCGCCGCAGGACCCAGGGAGCTGGCAGGCGCCGCCGCCGACTCCGCAGCCTCAGTTCCAGCAGGCGCCCGTCGCCGCGGGTCCGGCCCCCGGCGTGGCGTACTCGGATCTCGTGACCCGCATCATCGCCTACATCATCGATGCCATCCTGCTGTCGATCGTGTTCTGGGTGGTCGGGATCGCGATCCTCGGCGGACTGCTCCTGACTGGGGGTGTCGCCGGCGCCATCATCGGGTTCCTCGTCCTGGGGGTCCTGTATCTGGCCGGGAGCGCCATCTACTTCATCTACACGTGGACGACGATGCGGGCGTCGCCCGGGCAGAAGGTCCTGAACCTCGAGACGGTCAACGCTGCCGACGGCGCGACGCTCACTCGAGACCAGGCGATCCGCCGCTGGGCGTTCCTGTTCGGGCCGTCTGCGCTCGGCACTGTCGCCAACTTCGCGCTCGGCGGAACCAGCATCGCGATCCTCGGCACGCTGGTGTCGCTGGCAACGCTCGTCTACACGATCTACCTGCTGTACTCGGCGTCGCAGAGCCCAAAGCGGCAGGGGTTCCACGACGTCCAGGCTGGGACCGTGGTGATCAAGCGGATGGCCTGACCCATTCGCACCCAGCTCGAGAAACGGGGCCGGTGACACCGGTCCCGTTTCTGTTTCATCGATCTCAGGGCTCGAAGTCGAGTCCCCGCACGTGTCGCGGGCGGAACACCGCCAGCGGCCGGCGGTCGAACGCCGCAACCCGCCTGATCCCAAGTCGCTCTGCCGTCGCGACCAGCAGCGCATCAACGAGGCGCGGGTGATGCTCGGCTGCCTCGGTCATCAGCACCGCTGCGCGCTCGAGATCCTCCTGCGTGGGTGGCACGAGCCGGATCGACCCGGCCACCAGCGAGTCCACCACGGCCAAGGTAGCTGTGGGCCCCAGCTCGCGCTGGAGCAGCAGGTCGAGCTCAGCGAGCCCGAGCGCGCCCAGCAGCAGCGGCTCGTCCACACGCTCGAACCAGGTCACCGCCGTGCGATGGTTCAGGTCGGCGGCATCGGCCGCGGCGACGACCGCCGACGGATCGAGCAGGATGGCCACCGCCGCGCCTAGCGGCGGATCTCGCGCCGACCGGCCTCGCGCCGCGCGATGGACCGCCCGTCGAGCGACAGCCGGCCGTGCGAGCTGCGGCCGATCCCCAGGAACGGAAACTCCGGCGTCGCCTCGTGGCCGTCGAGCCACGCCTCGAGCGCCGCCGAGATGACCGACGTCTTGGTCGTGCGCTGACGGCGAACGTGGCGGTCGA
This sequence comes from uncultured Chloroflexia bacterium, assembly GCA_963713095.1. GTDB lineage: Bacteria > Chloroflexota > Limnocylindria > Limnocylindrales > CSP1-4 > CAIXZV01. Next base: position 274,214 of record CAVQKK010000001.1, on the reverse strand, counting down.
GACGGTCGAGCAGGTCCGCATCGAGCAGGATGGTGGTTCGGACGGTTGCCATATGACGTCATATCTACCACGGTAGACAGATCGTTGTCACGTCCATCACCATCAAGGGGCACCATTCGCGATCCCAGGAGGGCCCCGTGAGCCGATTCGAGCCCAATCTACGCATTCCCGGGCCTACGGCCCTTCCCCCTTCCGTCCGCGAGGCCGGCGGTCGCCAGATGGTCAACCACCGCGGCGACGAGTTCCGGGCCATGCTGCGGCGCGTGGAGGCGGGCATGAAGCCGTACTTCGGGACGGAGCACGAGGTCATCCTGCTCACCTGCGCGGGGACAGGCGCGCTCGAGGCCGCGGTCGTCAACGTGCTCTCGCCCGGCGACCCGGTGCTCTCTGTGTCGATGGGTGCGTTCGGCGACCGGTTCGCCAAGGTAGCCGAGGTCTACGGGGCAGCCGTGAGTCGGCTCGAGGTTGAATGGGGCGAGGCGGCCGTCGCCTCGGACGTCCGAGCGGCCGCGGCGGCGATCCCGGGGCTCAAGGCCGTCCTGCTGACCCACAACGAGACCTCCACCGGGGTGACCAACCGGATCGGCGAGCTCGCGACGGCGATCAGGGAGGTGGCGCCCGACGCGCTGCTCCTGGTCGACGCCATCTCGGCACTGGGCGCCGTACCGTTTGCGATGGATGAATGGGGGCTCGACCTCGTGGTCACCGGGTCGCAGAAGGCATGGATGGCGGCGCCCGGCATGGCCATGGCTGCCGTCGGGCCGCGGGCCTGGGCCGCGGCCGAGAGCGCGCGCATGCCGCGCTTCTACCTCGACCTGAAGCGCCACCGTGACTCGGCCGCGAACGGCGAGACGCCGTGGACCCCTGCTGTCGCCGTGCTGTACCAGATCGACGAGGGCCTGCGACTCATGCAGGCGGAGGGCGATGGCGTGTTCGCCCGCCACGAGGCGTGCGCGAACATGGTCCGGGCGGGACTGCGTGCGCTGGGCTTCGCACTGCTGGCCGACGACAGCGTCGCCTCCCGGACGGTTACGGCCGCCCGCATCCCCGAAGGGCTCGACTGGAAGTCATTCAACGCCGACGTGAAGGCACGCGGGCTCGTCCTCGCCGGTGGCCAGGGCAAGCTCAAGGGCAAGATCTTCCGGGTCGGCCACCTGGGATCCGTGACCACCGATGACGTCCTGGCCGCGATCGGTGTGCTCGAGGAGGTCGGGGTCCTCCGGGGCCTTGGGGTGCAACCGGGCGTCGCGGTTACGGCGGCGCAGCAGGCGCTCGTCGCCACCCGCACGCCCCAGGCGGTGCTGGCGTGAGGATCCTGGTGGTCGAGGCCCTGGCGGCGCAGGGTGTGGATCTGCTCCAGGCCCACCACGAGGTCGACGTCAAGCTCGGGCTGCCGAAGGAGGAGATCGCCTCCATCCTGCCTGACTACGACGCCCTGGTCGTGCGCAGCCAGGTCAAGGTCGACGCCGACATGATCGCCGCCGGCACCCGCCTGGTCGTGATCGGGCGTGCGGGTGTCGGCGTGGACAACGTCGATCTCGACGCCGCGACGCGGGCCGGGATCACCGTGGTCAACGCGCCCACGGGAAACACGATTGCAGCCGCGGAGCACACGCTCGCCCTGCTCTACGGTCTGGCCCGCAAGACCGCGGCCGCCGATGCCTCGCTGCGCCGCGGCGAGTGGAAGCGGTCGCAGTTCACGGGGGTCGAGCTTCGCGGCAAGACGCTCGGGATCGTGGGTCTGGGCAAGATCGGCCAGGCGATCGCGGTCCGTGCCCGTGCGATGGAGATGACCGTCATCGGGTCCGACCCGTTCGTCACCCCCGAGCAGGCGTCCAACCTGGGGGTCGAGCTGGTGTCGTTCGAGGACCTGATCGCGCGTGCTGACGTGATCACCGTCCACGTGCCGATGAGCCGGGCGACTCGCGGGCTCATCGACGCGGCCGCCATCGAGCGCATGAAGCCCAGCGTGATGCTGCTCAACGTGGCCCGCGGCGGGATCCTCGACGAGGCGGCAGTCGCCGAGGCGCTGTCCGCCGGCCGGATCGCTGGTGCAGCCATCGACGTTTACCAGAAGGAGCCACCGGTCGACTCGCCGCTGCTGTCCGCGCCCAACACGCTGCTCACCCCGCATCTCGGGGCCTCCACGGCCGAGGCCCAGGTTGCGGTCGCGGAGGAGGTCGCCGAGCAGATCCTCGAGGTGCTGGACGGCCGGCCGGCGCGATACGCGGTCAACGCACCGCTGCTGACGCCCGAGACGGCGCAGGCGATCGCGCCCTATCTGCCCCTTGCCGAGATGCTGGGCCGGTTTCTGGCCCAGCTCACCCGGACGGCCCCCCGGACGCTGACCCTGGAGATCGCCGGTGAGCCGGCAGCCTACGACGCCTCGTCGCTGGTGGCCGCCGCCCTGCGGGGGCTGCTGGAGTCGTCCACCACGGATCGGGTGAACCTGGTCAACGCCGCCACCATCGCCAAGGCCCGGGGTCTCGCCGTGGTGGAGCGCAAGACGTCCACGCCTGGCACGTTCGCGTCGCTGCTCACGCTGACCGCCGAGGTGGATGGCCGGACCGCCACGGTGGCCGGGACCGTCGCCAACGCGGAGCCCCGGATCGTGCGGCTCGACGAGCACACGATGGATCTCGCGCCAGCGGACTCGATGCTCGTCACCCGCCACCAGGATCGCCCCGGCACCATGGGCCGGATCGGAATGCTGCTGGGTCAGGCAGACGTCAACATCAGCGCGATGACCCTGGCCCGCTCCGCGCCGCGCGAGGATGCGTTCATGGTCCTCGCCCTCGACGACGACGCGCCGCCGGCCGTGATCGCCGCCATCCGCGACGATCCGGCGGTGCTGGACGTGTGGACGATCCGGCTGGGTGGTGATCGATGAGCGATGGCTCGCCCGTCCGGGGCCCCCTCCCGGCGGCGACGCCGCCCATCCCCGACGGTCTCGACGCCACGCTCGTTCTGCTCCGTCACGGCGAGTCCGAGCTGATCCGCGAGGGCCGCTTCCAGGGTCAGGCGGAGACGCCGCTCTCGACGCTCGGCCGGCGTCAGGCAGCACTGGCGGCGGTGCGCCTCGCCGCACCCGACGTCTCCCCTCCCCTCCCGGTGCCGCACGGGCACCCGCTGGAGATCGTCCATTCGCCGCTTGCACGCACGGCGCAGACGGCGGCCGCGGTCGGTGCAGCCATCGACGCGTCTGTCGACGCGCCCGCCGACGCGGTCGAGATCAGGCCCGAGCCCGGGATCCTGGAGATCGGCCAGGGCGAATGGGAGGGCCGCACGCACGACGAGATCATGCAGCGCTGGTCGGCGGAGATCGCCGCCTGGCGCCGCCGGCCCACCGATGCCTGGGCCCCCGGCGGTGAGTCGCTGGCCCAGGTCCAGGCCCGGGTCGCACCCGCGCTGCGCACCCTCCTCGAGCGGCTGGGCGACGGCCGTCCGCCGGGCAGCCTCGATCGCTCCCAGGTCAGCGGCTACCAGGGGGTTGGCGCGGGGCCCGGCCAGCCGTGGTCGATCCTGGTCGGCCACGACGGCGTGTTCAAGATCGTGCTGCTGACGCTGTTCGGGCTCCCGCTCGACCGGTTCTGGATGTTCACCTTCGCCCTGTGCGGGATCTCGGTGGTCGAGATCCGCGCCGGCCGGGCGGTGCTCCGCGCCCACAACCTCACCGAGCACCTCGCACCGTTGCTCGACGAGGCGGTGATGGCGACGGCCGACCAGCGCGGGCGCTCCGGAGCGCTGTAGCCGAGGGGTTTGGGGGGTCGGAGCCGGATCGAGCCGGTCAGCGGCGGCTGCGGGCGACGTCAGCGGCGCCTGGGGCGACGTCCGCGGCGCAGCGCGAGGCGGAGCATCGAGACCCGCAGCCGGCGGGTCGCGTCCCGGACCTCGCGCAAACGGTCGCCACCCAGACGAAGCTTCGCGTAGTCCGTCTGGACCTTCGCGTCGGCAACGGTCTCGAGGTCCGGTTTCGCGACCGGCACCAGCTCGCCCAGCGATGCCGCGTACTCGTACACGGTCTGCGTCGGCCGCGGCGCGAAGCCGAGCCTCGCTGCGATCCGTGACAGGGTTCCCCAGGCCGTGTCCGGGCTGACCTCGCCACGCGGGCCGCGCAGCCAGGCAGCCAGGGCAAGGCCACCCACGAGCAGTGCGAGCAGAACGGTGATCACGATGTAGGTGGTCCGGTCGGCCGTCAGGCTCGTCGAGACCTGGCCGCCCGTGGCGTTGTCCTCGGGGAGATTCGGCGGACGAGGCGTGATGACCGGAACCGCGCCGCCGCTGGCGCCCGACCCGGGGGTGGCGCTCGGCACGGGCGGGCCGGCCTGGATCACCGAGGGAAGCCCGACTCCACCGCCGGTGGGATCGAACGGGATCCAGCCGTAGCCCGGAAAGTAGACCTCGACCCAGGCATGAGCGTCGCGATTGGTCACGGTCTCGACGTTGCCGATCCGGGTTCCGGGCAGGAAGCCCTGGACCAGGCGGGTGGGGATCGGGTTGCCGGGCAACGCGGCCCGCAGCAGGATCGCCATCGTCGACGCGTAGTGGAGGCAGTAGCCGCGGCGCGAGCTGGCGAAGCACTCCACCGCGCTGGGTGACGAGCAGTCGACATCACGGACGTCGGTCGTGTAGGTGAAGTTGGCGTTGTTCCGCAAGTAGCTTTCGAACGCCACCGCCAGGTCATACGGGTTGTCCGTTCGCGCCTGGTTGAGGATCGTGGTCAGCAGCCTGGCTGCCTCCGGGCCGATCGCGTCCTGCGGCACCTGCGTGTAGCGATCGAGGATCTCCTGCGGATAGTCGCGCGAAGCGGCCCGAAGACGGTTGGCGCTGATGACGTCCTGGTCGGACAACCGGAGCACCCTGGCCTCGACCGTGTACGGCACGCCGGAGCTGGGCAGATCGACGCCCTCGAACCAGCCGGCATCACCCGTCAGCAGGACGTTGGTCGCGGTGTTCACAGCGACCGGGGTACCCGGGCTGAGCAGGGACCGGTCCACGAACGTGTCGGGCGTGACCGAGACCTTGGTCGGCGTGGTCAGATCGGGCGAAGGATCCTCGGCGGTACCCGACAGCAAAGGCGTCCCGGCGGCGACGGGTACGGTGGTGACGTCGGTCTGCTGCCAGCCGCTGAGCACGAAGGTGTCGTAGGTTGCCGCGCGCCAGTAGATCGGATCCTGGGATGCCGGAACCGTGGCGGTGAATGCGACCCCGTCGTCGCTGAACCAGCGATCCACGATCCGCGCGGCCGACCCGAAGACCACGCTCCCACCGCCGCGCACGTTGGGACCCGAGGGGAACAGCCGGCTGAGCGTCTCGCCCCACTCGACCAGCTGGGGCGTGAAGCCGCGCCAGGCCGTGGCCAGCGGCGCCGAGGCCGCTCGCTGCGTCAGCGCGAGCGATCCGACCACCGCCAGCACGATGAACACGGCACCGCCGCGCAGGTACAGCCCGGAGATCGCCCCGGGGTCACCGATCTGCCGCCGGATCCAGGTCGAGCGCTCCTCGAACACGTGCATCTCGATCAGCAGCAGCAAGGACGCCACGGCGAACAGGACCAGGTAGGGCAGCTCGTCCTTGTCCGTCAGCGCCATGTTGCCGAGCAGCACCAGCCCGGTGACGATCACCCCGCCAAGCGGGCGGCGATGCCCGAACACGGAATAGGCTGCGAACTGGGAGGTGGCCCACACGAGGATGCCCAGCACCAGGATGTAGTGCACCTCCTGGCTGGTGAACTGGCGGCCGCGCCAGGCGAGGTCGAGGTAGGCCTGGACGCTGCCGCTGGCGGTGATCCGGAAGGCTTCGCCGATCGATGAGCCGGGTGCCTCGGCCCAGCCCGCGATGATCGGGACCAGCAGGGCGGCGAACACCGCCCCCACCAGATGCGTGGTCCAGCGGCCCCAGCCCGTCTTCGCGCCCACGAACGCGACCGCGACGGCCAGGACCGCGCACCACGTGAGGCCGTCGGTCAGCGCGGGACGCCCGTTGACCCAGGCGGGGTCGTCCAGCGCCGCGGCGAGCACCAGGGGGAGCAGGAGCACCAGCCCGAGCGTCAGCCAGCCTTCCTCCGGCCGCAGGGATCGGCGCGCGCCGACGGTCACGCGAGCGCCTCCTCCAGCGGTCGATCTGGTCCGATCATGTACGTCGGCAGCTCGAACTCGGCCAGCGTATAGCGGACCGCGCGCACCCGCTGTCGGCGGGTCTCGGCCGCGGCGGGATCGGTGTCGATCGCGAAGGCAGCCTGGTCGAGGAGCACGACGACACAGCCGATTCCTCGGCTCCGGAGCGTCGCCAGCGGACGGATGAACGCCGGATCGTCGGTCGCCGTGATCACGATCGCCGTCATCCCCCGCCGCAACCGGTTGAGCCCGGTCAGCAGCGCCTCGGACAGCGGCACCGGCCCGTCTGCCTCGACCGCGGCCAGCAGCTGCAGGATCTTGAGCCGTTGCCGCGCGCCTCGGTCGGCGGGCAGGACGGTCAGCCGATGGGCACTGGCGGTCAGCCCGACGGCCCGGTTCTCGCCCAGCGCCTTGTCGGCGATCGATGCCGCAACACGGACGCCGACCTCGGTGGTCGAGCGATCACCTTCGCCCATCGCGGCCGCAGCCTCGAGGTCGACGAACAGCCACGCGTCGGCCGTCTGCTCGAGGTCGAACTCCTTGACCTGGATCTCGCCCAGCCTCGCCGTCGACCGCCAGTGGATCCGGTTCATGGCATCGCCCGGCGCATACGGTCGCACCGCGGTGGCGAGCGGCGTCGTCTGCAGGGTTCGCTCGGGCGACGCGCGGGCGCCCTCGATGTTGGCCGGCGGCAGGCGCCACAGCGGCAGTGGATCGATCCGTGGATAGACGACCAGCGTGATCCCCTGCCCGACGGCGGCCGTGGCCTCGAAGAAGCCGAACGGGTCACCGGTCCGGATCATGAGCGGCTCGATCCGGAAGTGCCCCCGCCGGAGAAGCGGCGCCCGAACCAGCCAGGATCGCTCCTTCCGGCCGCCGAGCGACAGGGCTCGGCCTGTCAGACCTCCCGGCAGCGTGGTCGGGTTGTGGACCTCGAGCCAGGGCTTGGGCATCCGACCCGTGTTGCGCAGCGTGTAGGTGACGCGCAGCCGGTCGCCGACGTGGCCGCTGAGCTGCGACACGGCGTAGCCGGCCTCGAGGTCCGAGAGGCCGAGCCGGGTCAGCACGTACGAGCCGCCACCCACCAGAAGCCCCACGTAGACGAGGAAGAACAGGAACGGCAGACCGGTCGAGAATGCGGCGACGATCAGGACGACGGCAAGGACCAGGAGCTGGAGTCGACGCAGCAAGGGGGTCGCCTCTCCGTGTGCAGTGGGACGGGGTGGCGTCAGCCGGCCGTCGGGCTCGGCTTGACCTCCCGTGGTCCGCCAGTCCGGGTGACGGCCTCGATGGGGATGGTGTCCAGCAGCTCGTGAACGACGTGGGCGGCGCTCACGTCGTGGATCGACGAGCTGGTCTTGATGATCACGCGATGCGCGAGAGCGGGCTCGGCGAGCGACTTCACGTCGTCCGGGATGACGTAGTCGCGGCCCAGCAGGCCGGCCAGGGCTTGTGAGGCGCGATACATGCTGATCGAGCCGCGCGGGCTGGCGCCCAGGTAGACATCTGGATGGGTGCGGGTCGACGACACGAGACGAACGATGTAGTCACTGACGGCCGGGTCGACGTAGACCTCGCGCACGCTCGCCTGCATCGCCCGCAGCTCGTCCACCGAGCACACCTCGCTCAGGTCCTCGAGCGGATGGGTGCGCTTCTGCTCGTCGAGGATCACGATCTCGTCGAGGAGCTGCGGGTAGCCGAGGCGGATCCGGAGCATGAACCGGTCGAGCTGCGCCTCGGGCAGCGCGAAGGTGCCCTCGTACTCGATCGGGTTCTGGGTCGCGATCACGAGGAACGGGTCAGGCATCGGGTGGGTGATCCCATCGATCGTCGCCTGGCGCTCCTCCATGCACTCGAGCAGCGCGCTCTGCGTCTTGGGTGTGGCGCGGTTGATCTCGTCAGCGAGCACCACCTGGCTCATGATCGGGCCGGGCCGGAACTCGAACTCACGGGTCTTCTGGTTGTAGATCGACAGGCCTGTCACGTCCGACGGCAACAGGTCGGGGGTGAACTGGATCCGCCGGAAGGAGCAGCCCAGGCTGCGCGCGATCGCTTTGGCGAGCATGGTCTTGCCCGTGCCGGGCACGTCCTCGATCAGGAGATGGCCGCGACACAGGAGCGCCACCAGTGCCAGCCGCACCTCCTTGTGCTTACCGACGATGACGCGCTCCACGTTCGCGAGAACCCTGTCGCCAACCTGCTGGATGTTGCTCATCGAACTCCCGTCGTCATGCGGCCGCCGACCTTGGCGGCTGTCCCACCCGACGTCGGACGCCGGTTACGGACGCCCGTGACGTCGCGCAACGGGGTTGCGGCGCGGCGACGTCCTGCCTCCTGCCGCAGTGTACGACCGGATGCTGGATTGAGTTCTTGACCCTTTCATGACAGACGCGCGTCCTCCCTGCGCCCGGCGCTGACGCTCGACGTGCTCCGTGCACCGGGTCAGCCTCGAAACAGCGTCAGGGAGCCGACCCACAGGACCATCAGGCAGCCGATCACGCCCATGACGCCCAGGAACGGCTCACCGCCGAGGAACGACGCGATGCCGACGAACGCGAACATCGCCGCCAGCACCAGGGCCACGAGCGCCAGCCCGAGCCGTTCCAGCAATGGACGCGGGCGGTGATCGCCGTCGCCCGTGCGGGTATCGGGTGTCGTCGTCGGCTCGGGCGACGGCGTCGGCTCGGGCAAGGGGGTCATCAGGGCTGCCCGTAGAGCTGGAAGTACCGCTCGAGCAGGCTGCCGGCGAGCGGTGCCGCCCGGGCCCCGCCCCGGCCGCCCTGCTCGACCAGGACCGCGATCGCGACCTTCGGGTTGTCGACCGGGGCGAAGCCGATGAACCACGAATGTGGCTCGCCGGTGCCGCCGAGCTCGGCTGTCCCGGACTTGCCGGCGGTCGGGACCCCCGGGACCCTCGCACCGGAGGTGAACAGCCGGCCGAGATCTCCCTCGACCGCCGCCTGCATCGCGGTCTGGATGGATTGCGCATCGGTGACCGACATCGCCCGTTGCCACACCTGCGGGTCGATCGCACGAGCCCCGGGCCCGTCACCGGTCAGCGCGCTGACGAGGTGCGGCCGCATCAGGACCCCGTCGTTGGCCACCGCGGATGCCACCAGCGCCATCTGCAGCGGCGTCACGAATGTCTGACCCTGGCCGAATGCGGCCGACGCGAGCTCGACGTCGTCCTGGAACCCGCCCGGCGCGCTGCCGGTTCCCGAGGTGACCTGACTGACGGCCGTGGGCAGGTCGAACGGGATCGGCGCCCCGAACCCGAGCAGCGACGCCTGGTTGACCAGGTTCCCGCCCCCGATGGCGAGACCGGTCAGCGCGTACCAGATGTTGCAGCTGACCTCGGTCGCCCCGACCAGATCGAGCGGGGTGTTGCCGGTTTGCGGGTGGTGGCCGTCCTTGATCCGGAAACCGTTCACCAGCAACCCGTTCTTCTCGGCGGCGGGCTGCTGCGGGTACGTGGTCCGGGGCGTGATGGCGCCGGTGTTCAGGCCCGCGATCGCGGTCACGATCTTGAACACCGAGCCCGGCACGTACCGCCCGAGCGTGGCGCGTGGAAGGAGAGGGTTGGACTTGTCGTTCCGCAGCGCCTCGAACGTCTTGGCAGCGGTCGCCGGGTTGGCGATCGCGGACGCGTCGTAGGTCGGGGTGGAGGCGAGGGCGAGGATCTCACCAGTCGTCGGATCGAGCATCACCACCGCGCCACGATCGTTGCCCAGACCGCTGACCGCGGCCCGCTGCAGCCGAAGGTCGAGGGTCGTGCGCAGCCCCAGCGGCGCCCGCGTGCCCTGGCCGAACTTGTCGAGCAGCCCGTCGAACGGGTCCGATCCGGCCAGCCCGAGCAGCTCGGCGTTGTAGGTGCGCTCGAGGCCCGCAGTACCGAACTGGCGCGATGCATAGCCGATGACCTGGCTGATCGTGTCGTCGCGATACTCGCGGACGGCCTCGCCGTTGCTGTCGCGCGAGCTGCGCGCCAGCCAGCGCCCATCGCGGTCGACGATCGGCCCGCGCAATGCACGTCTCGCGACCGCGATCACCGCGGGGTTGTCCGCTGCGCGCGAAAGCCGCTGCGCCTCCACCACCTGCCACCAGGTCGCCCCGAGCGCCAGCACCGCGAACGCCGTGACCAGCGCCAGGCCCGTTCGAAGGACGTTGCCGCCGATCGGCGCGCGTGTCGTGTGGCCCGTCACCGGCCGGCACCAGGGAGGACCGCGTCCTCGATCGCGGCCGCGTCGAGCCCCCCGGCGCGTGCCGCTCGTGGGCCAGGACGTCGCAGCCAGCGACGCGCGGGCCGTGGCGGCGGAGGCGGCTCGACGCCGGGATCCGAGAGGGCAAGCAACAGCCCGATCACCAGCGCATTGGCAAGCAGCGAGGAGCCTCCGTACGAGATCAGCGGCAGCGTGATCCCTGTCAACGGGATCAGCTTAAGGTTGCCCGCCGCGATGATGAACGCCTGGACGGCGATCACGAGGGCCAGCCCTGCGGCCAGAATGGCCCGGAAGTCATCGTGGGCCGCGGCGGCGATCCGGAGGCCCCGCTCGACCACCACAAGGTACAGGCCGAGGATCGCCAGCAGGCCGATCAGGCCCAGCTCCTCCCCCAGGGCCGCCAGCGGGTAGTCGGTATGGACCGCCGGGACCGGTAGCCGCCCTCCGATCGTCGGCAGCCCCGCTCCGAGACCCACGCCCAGGATGCCGCCCCGGGCGAAGGCATACAGTGCCTGGACGGTCTGGAAGCCCGACCCGAGTGGGTCTCGGAACGGGTCGAGCCAGTTGTCGACGCGTAGCTGGACGTGGCCGAACAGGTTGTACAGCACCCACGAGCCGACGACGAACAGGATCACGCCACCGACGACGTAGGAGGGCCGGCCCGTGGCGACGTAGAGCAGGGCCAGGAACACGGCGAAGAACAGCAATGCGGCGCCCAGGTCGCGCTGGACGACCACGATGCCGAGGGCGACCGCCCACATCGCGACCATCGGCGCCAGATACGGGATGGGCGGCAACCGCAGTGGTCCGATCCGGGTGCTCTCGTCGGCGAGCAGCGACCGGTTCTCGGACAGATAGCCCGCCAGGAACACCACCAGGATCACCTTGAGCAGCTCGGACGGCTGTCCCGAGAGCGGGCCGATCGAGAGCGTCAGACGAGCGCCGTTGACGTCGCTTCCGAACACGAACGTCAGCAGCAGGAGCGCGATGCCGGCGGCCGCCCAGGTGTACTTGTAGGTACGCAGCCAGGCGTCCGAGCGGACTGCGACCGCGAGCACCGCGATCACGGCGAGCGCGATCAGGAGCCAGGCCAGCTGGAGCTGGCCGAGGCCCAGGACCGCATCACCAAACGACTGGGTGACCAGGCTCTGCGGCAGCCGCTGCATGAGGAGCAGCCCCAGCCCGCCGAGCATACCCACCGCCGGCAGCAGCACCTGGTCCGTGCGCCGACCGGCCAGCACGAAGGCGGCGTGGGCCGCGAACAGCGCCCCGATGTAGATGGCGAGCGCGCGCGGGTCGGGCGGGAGGAGATCGAGGGTGCCGACGCTGTGGTCGGCCGCCAGCGCCGCCTGATAGCGAAGGGTGGCTCCCAGCGACGCCGCGCCGACGACGAGCGTGACCGATACCAGCACCAGCAGCTGCAGCTCGGTCCGGCGCGTGCGCGGCCGGATCCTCCACCATCGGCTCGACCGGGGCCGCGCCTGCGCGACCACGCTCACGGATGGACCCTCATCCGCGGCCCCGGTCGAGCCGGAAGCGAACCTCGCCCACCTGCAGCTCGTCGCCGAACCCAAGCGGTGCCACCTGCTCGACGGGAACGCCGTTCACAAACGTGCCGTTCGTACTGGCGAGATCCTCGACGTACCAGGCGCGCCCGCGAAACGTGAGGACGGCGTGCTCGGACGATGCAAACGGATCGTCGACGACGATCGCGTTGTTCACGTCCCGCCCCAGGCTCGTGACCGCGTCGAGCGGAAACGTGGAGCCGGGCGGCGGCTCGGCGTGCGGCGATGCGATGACCACCAGCCGTCCGAGCTCCACGGGGCCACGAGCAGCGACTCGGAGGTCGCGCAGGAGAACGCGCGCGACCGCGAACAGGAACAGGTAGAGCAGCACCAGGAACAGGATCCGGACCAACCACAGCGTCAGGACGAACCCGTCCACGGTCAGTCCGGCAGCGACTCGACGACCAGCACGGTGTCGCCCAGCAGGATCCGGTCGCCGACACCCAGCGCGATCTCGTCAACCTGGACGCCGTTCACGCGACTGCCGTTGCTGCTCCCGAGATCCGTGTACACCAGCGCTCCTTGCCTGGCCTGGACGCGTCCGTGATGCCGGGACACGCGCGGATCGGACAGAACGAGCACATTGTCGCGGGCGCGGCCCAGGGTCTGCGGACGGCCGTCGACCTCGATGGCGCTCTCACGCCCGTCCGGCGCGAGCACCCGGATGACCGCACGGGCCGCCGCCGGAAACGGCCGTCTGAACACGAGCGTCTGGGTGCCGTCGCCGCGGATGCCACCGGCCGCAGGGTCGTGGGCGCCATGAGCGTCGGGCTGGTCCGCGACATCGGACGGGGCCGCCGGCCCCGACGGCGCCGGGACGTTGGGCGCCGACCCCGTGTCGGGCCCCCACGCTCCAGGGGCCGCACCGGCGGCGGGCGCCGTGATCCCTGGTGGCCCGGTCGGGGCGACCCAGGCTGCGGGGCTGGCCGCAGCCGCGGGGCTGGCCGCAGCCGCGGGGCTGGCCGCAGCCGCGGGGCTGCCCGCAGCCGCTGCGGACGAATCGCCCGGCGCGGACGATCGCCCGGCGACGGCCCGCCGATCGACCGCCGGGATCGCGCCGGTCGCGGCCAGATCCTCGCCCGTGTCTACCTCCACCCGGCCGCGCTGGAGCGACGGGTCCGCCAGCAGCGCGACGCTCGGGCGGCCGGGCAGGTGATACGCATGCGCCCGTGCGAACGCGAGGGCGGCGTCGGCCAGCTGGGCGGCCAGCGCCTGGGCCGCCGACCGGTCGGGCGCAAGATCTGCCATATCGACCGGGTGAAGCCTGACGCGGTAGCGCGCCGGAACCGTCGTTCGGGCGCCATGCCCGACCCTCGCCCGTTCCATCGCCCGCTCGACGCGACGTTCGAGCTGCACCCCCTGGACGCGCGTCCGAAACAGCCGGGTCGTGGAGCGCTCGAAGACCTGCTCCAGGAACTGCTCGATATCCGCGATGGAGGCCATGGCGGAGCGAACCGTATCAGACAGCCGGAAGGCGGCGGTCGGGGGACCAACGGCGTGCAGCGCGGGTACCTCGGTCCAGGGGGGTGCTCGCAGGGCGTAGGTATACTCTGGCCCTGCCCGGCAGCGACGCCCGGGCGACTTGTCCTGCGTCCCCCCAGGGGTCCGATGACGGAGATCCTCACCGAGTCATTCTGCGAACGGTGCGGCACCCGATACACCTTCGAATCGAGCGCACCGCGTCGATCGCGCGTTGGCCGAATGCGGACGTTCTCCAAGGGCGTCCGCAACTTCGTCATGTCCGACGAGGCGTCGTTCTCCGAGGCGATGGCCGAGGCCCGGAGCGAACAGGAGCTCAGCGCGACCACGCGGCAGCTCGACGCGTTCCACCAGACGTTCAACTTCTGCCTGACCTGCCGCCAGTACACCTGCGGCACGTGCTGGAATACGTCGGAGGGACGCTGCCTGACCTGCGCGCCGATGCCAGGGATGGAGGACGCGGCGGCCGCTCCGGCGGTGGCGGGTGCGCCCTCGGTCGACGGCAACGGCCACTCCCATGTCGGCGTCGACGACAGCTGGCCCGAGGCCGACCTGGCCCGGATCGCCGAGGCGCTCGGTGAACCCGCTTCGACGATTGAGCCTGGCGACACGAACCCGGCACGCATCGAGCTGCCGCTCGAAATGGCATTGGCCGACTCGGGTGTCGACGAAGCGACCGCAGTCGAGGGTCCGATGGGCGGAGCGGTGGCGGCCGCGCCGGCCGGGGACCTGTCTCCCCTACCGCCCGGGTCGGTCGCCGACACCATTGCCGGGCAGCCGGCACCGCACGCGGATCTCGCAGCGTCGCCCGAACGCATCGCTCCGCCAGCCTCGGACATCGACGCGCTGGAGCGGTCGTGGGCCACGGCGGCCACTGACGCAGAACCGGTCGACAACCAGCTGATCGGGGTCGAGCCGGGACAGAGCCTCGAGGACGCGGTCGCCGCCTACGAGACCAGGCTTGCGGCCGAAGAGGAGGCCGAGCGAGCCGCGGCCACCCCGGCCGGGTCGCCTGCTGCCGCCGGGTCGCTCACGGGCGCCGGTCCCGAGGCCGAGATCGCACAGGCCGCCGGGTTCTCGCAGCGGGCCGAGGCGTCGCCGGAGACCGCTGGGTTCCCGCAGGATGCCGAGGCCGAGGTACCACCGCCCCATCCGGCTGCGACGCTGCCCGACGTTGCCCCCGCCGCAGCAATGACCGAGGGCCCCGGTACCGAGCCCGACCGTGTCGATCTTCCGCCCGCCGAGGTGCCGGCCGACGCTGCTCCGGCTGCTGCGCTACCGCCGGCCGCCGCACCCGACGACGTCATCGAGCAGCCCACCTGGCCAGCTCGCCCGCCGGTTCAGCCGGCGACCACCGACCGCGTCCCGCCCGAGCCGGCCCCTGCGCCCTGGCTGCGGGTGGCACCCGATGACGGCGGCGCGGCGCCCAGCCCGCAGTGGCCCGCAGCGCCCGCCTGGCGCGGTGCCGCCGACCCGGAGTACCCAGCCACCCTTGCGGGACGACCGCTCCTCCCGCGCGACGACGCCTCCGCGCTATGGGCGGCGTCGGCGCGTGAGGTCCTCGGTCCGGCGCCCGCGAGCGGGCCCGTCCCACCCGCAACGCCGTCACCGCAGCCGTGCGTGCAGTGTGGCCTGTCGCTGTCGGCGAACGCGAGGTTCTGCCGGCGCTGCGGAACCCGCCAGGGCTGACGCGGCGGCGCGTCGCCCCGCGGCCGGCGTGGGCGGCCGCGAACCTTAGCCCGCCTCCGGACCCGGCTCGGCCAGCACCCTGACCCGCGTCCAGCACGCCCCCAGCAGCAGCACGTTGAAGCTGATCGAGAGCCAGCCCAGGACCGCGAACACGGCGACGAACGCGCCGAACAGCGCCGCCGTCCCGGCCAGCCGGGGCGCCAGGAAGGTGAACACCTGAGCAAACGCCGCGAGCACCAACCCGACCGCGGCGGCCGGTGTCATCAACGCCCGCATCGGAACCCGCCGGGCAGGGACGAACCGGTAGACGACGATCGTGCCGACGACGAACACCACGAACGACGTGAGCGGGGACACGATCTGGAGCGCGCCGCGGACGATCCCCCCGACCGCGACTCCCGCGGGCGCCAGATCGAGCAGCCACGAGAGCACCGAGCCTCCGATGAGGGCCGCGACCGGCGTCGCGACCAGCAGCGCCGACACGAGCAGCCCGCGAACGGTCTGCTCGATGAGGTTGCGCCTGGGGACCGACCGGAAGATCCGCGAGATCGCCGTGTCCAGGGCCGCATAGAACCGGCTCGACCCCCAGGCCAGGCCGACGAGCGCCACGATCCCGGTCGGTACTGCGCCCGCCGAGACCTGCTCGAGCGCCGTGCGGGCCACGTCCGCGAGCGGCGGGACGGCCTGGGCGATCGCGTTCACGATCTCGTCGCGCACCGTCGGGTCGCCGATGACCCAGGCGGCCACGGAGAGGACGAGCAGGAGGCCCGACAGCAGGGCGAGCAGCGCGCTGTAGGCAAGCCCTCCGGCCACCAGACCGCCGCCCGCCGCATCGAACTCGGCAAGAACGGAGCGCAGCGTCCGGACCGCCGGGGCTCCCCCCACCTGCCGCACGAGCTGCTCCGCAAGCACTCGAACCCGGTCGATCCGGCCGGTACCGTCGGATTCGCTCATGCGGTCAGCGGCTCAGGTCCTCGAACAACCCTGGCTGGACCTGGTCTGCACGCACCCGACGCGGCCCGGCGACCAGTGCTCTGACCTCCCCCCGACGAACGAACCGCCGGCCGCCGAGCTTGATGCTCGACAGTCGCCCCGTCCGGGCCCAGCTGCCGATCGTGGACGGGCGGAACCGGATGTTGGCTGCGGCCAGGATTTCGGATGCTTCGGCGAGCGTGATCCAGTCAGCAGCTGCGGGCATGGCGTCAGTCCTCCGGGCCGCTGCTCGACGCGTTCGATGACCGGCCGGAACCCTCGCTGGCCGACGACCGGCCGGAACCCTCGCTGGCCGACGACCGGCCGGAACCCTCGCTGGCCGACGACCGGCCGGAACCCTCGCTGGCCGACGCGGCCGCGCCGCCATCACTCGGCGAGCCCGTGGAGCCGTCGCCCGATCCGTCGGTCTTCCGTGTGCCCGAAGACCCGCTCGTAGCCTTCGCACCGCTCGAGGAGCTGCCCCGGTCCTTCTTCGCCCACCCGGAACCCTTGAAGTGGATCGCCGGTGCTGCGAACTGCTTGCGCATCGTCCCTTCCCTGCCGCACGAGGGACAGAATTGCGGCCCGGGGTCATTGATCCCGTGGAGGATGTCCGATCGGTGGTCGCAGGCAGTGCACAGGTAGTCGTAGATGGGCATGTCGATGGTGAGGTCCGTGGATCCGATCAACCGCGCAGCAGCCGCATGCCGCACTTGGGGCAGTAGAACGCGCGCTCGTGACCTGACGCAAAGCCACAATGCGCGCACACTAGGCCACCGCGCCCGGCTGCGGGCACCGGGCGGTCGACGGCGGTCAGGCCGAGGGCGAACTGGCTGGCCAGGATGTTGGTCAGGATCCCGCCCAGGATGCGCTGCGCGATGCGGTCCGTGTCGCCGCGCACGCCTCGACCGCCCCAGCCGACCACCCCGCGCACGATCATGTCGCCGGTTGCCTCGTCCCAATGCGAGGCCAGGCCGCCGATGATCGCGTTGTACTCGGGGTATCCGGACGTGTCCGTCTCGCCGTCGAGCAGGGCACCGGCAAAGGTGTCGAACGCAAGGTCGATCGCATCGATCGACTCAAGGACAACCAGGGCATGGCGCGTGATCGGGCTCAGCTGGTGGTGGGCGTTGAGCCACTGCATCGCCTCCGATGGTCGAGCGATCTGGGGCACCGCCTGGCTGTACTCGAGCGGCAGCGGCTCCACGACCTCCACGTCGCCCTGCGCGATGCCGGCGAGCATCGAAGGCAGCTCGGCCATCGCGTTCGGTCCCGCCTGCATGCGGACACCCTCGGTGCTCTTGCCGCCGTAGTAGAGCTTGAGCAGGTAGTCCTGGGCAACGACCTCCTCGGGCAGGGCGATCGTCGCTTTGGGCTTCGCTGGCTGGGCGGACTTCTCGGGCTCGCCGCCGCGGCGCTTCAGAAAATCGAGGGGCACAGGGTCCTCCGGGGCACGGCCAACTCGCTGGCCGTCATGATCGTAGCAGCGAGCGCGACACGGGTCACCGACCGCTGTCAGCGATCCAGGCGCGCACGGAGCCGGTCGGCCTGGTCCGCGAGCTCGGCCTCGCGTGCCCGGGCGCCCTCGACGATGGCCGAGGGGGCCTTCGAGACGAACGCCTCGTTGGCCAGCCTGGCACGAGCCGCATCGAGCAGTCGCAGGGCGTCCCCGAGCTCCTTCTCGAGCCGTGCCCGGTCCGCCTCGGCTGCGGCCGGATCCTCTCCCGCCAGGCGGATGACCGCTTCCGCCGGACCCGCAACGACAGCCAGGCCCTGTTCTGCGCCGTCGCGAAGCTCCTCCCGCGTCAGGCGCCGGCGCAGCGGGCGGGCCCGCGTCATCCGTTCGAGCGCCGGGCGCAGCGCCTCGAGCGTGTAGCCCAGCTCGGGCTCCACGTACACGTCGAGCGGCAGGTGTGCCGCCGGCTCGAGCTTTGCGTCCGCCCGCGCGTTGCGGATGGCCCGAACGAGCTCCACGAGCGCCCCCACCTGCGACTCGACCTCCTCATCACGCTCGCCGGCACCGGGCCAGCGCGCGACGATCAGCAGATCCGGGTCCGTGGCCCGATGCGGCAGGGCCTGCCACAGCCGCTCGGTCACGAACGGCATCACCGGATGCAGCAGCCGCAGGTAGGTGTCCAGCGCTTCGACCAGCGCCCACCACGTCGCCTCGCGCTCGGCATCGGTGCGTCGATCGTCGGCCAGGCGGACCTTGGCGAGCTCCAGGCCCCAGTCGCAGTACTCGTTCCAGATGGCCTCGTACAGGAGACGGGTCACCTCGCCGAGGTTGAAATCGGCCATGGCCCGGTCCACCGCCGCCACCGTCGCCGCCACTCTCGAGAGCACCCAGCGGTCGGCTGGACCCAGGTGCGTCTGCTCGGGCAGGCGGCGTTCGGACGTTGCGGGGATGCTCGCGGGTCGTGCTCCGAGCACGAACCGGGTCGCGTTCCACAGCTTGTTGCCGAAGTTGCGGGCGTTCTCGACCTTGGCCGTCCCGAGCCGCTGGTCGTTGCCGGGCGTCGTGCCGTGGACGACGGCGAACCGCAGCGCGTCGGCGCCCATCTCCTCGATCATCCCGAGCGGGTCGACGACATTGCCCTTGGTCTTCGACATCTTCGCGCCGTTCGGGTCGCGGATCAGGCCCGACAGGTAGACGGTGTGGAACGGGATGTCCTCCGCAAGCTCGAGGCCCAGCATCATCATCCGGGCCACCCAGAAGAACAGGATGTCGTAGCCCGTCTCCATGACCGAGCCCGGGTAGAAGCGAGCGAGATCGTCGGTGGCCTCGGGCCAGCCGAGGGTCGAGAACGGCCACAGCCCGGAGCTGAACCAGGTGTCGAAGATGTCCGGGTCCTGGACGAGGGCGGCGGCCGGGCGGCCGCACACCTCGCAGTTGGCCGGGCCGTCGGGATCGGCGCTGACCGTGACATGGCCGTCGGGGCAGTACCAGGCGGGGATCCGGTGACCCCACCACAGTTGGCGGGACACGTTCCAGTCGCGGATGTTGGTCATCCAGTGCTCCCAGACCTTCTCCATCCGGTCGGGCAGGAACCGGGTCCGCCCCGAGCGGGTCGCCTCGAGCGCGGCCTCCGCCAGTGGACCGGTGCGCACGAACCACTGGGTCTTGAGCCGCGGCTCCACGACGTCGCTGCTGCGCTGGCAGCGACCGATCACCATCTCGTGCGGCTGCTCGCCCTCGAGGTCCCCCGCTGCCGCCAGGTCGGAGAGAATCCGCCTCCTGGCCTCGTAGCGATCCAAACCGTCGTAGGCGGTACCCGTGTTCGCCACCCGCGCGAGATCGTCGAGGATCGTGGGCATGGCCAGACCGTGCCGGCGTCCCGTCTCATGATCGTCGTGGTCGTGGGCCGGCGTGATCTTCACCGCGCCGGTGCCGAACCCAGGGTCCACCACCGGGTCCTCGATGATCGGCACGTTGCGGTCCACGAACGGGATCCGCACCTGGCGTCCGACGAGCGCCCGATATCGTTCGTCACCCGGATGGACGGCGACCGCCGTGTCGCCCAGGATCGTCTCGGGTCGGGTCGTCGCAACGGTTATGGTCGCGTCGGGGTCGGGCTGGCCGCTCGTCTGATCGACCAGGTGGTAGCGCACCCGCCAGATCCCACCCGTCTCCGGGGTCGGGATGACCTCGAGATCGCTGACGCTGGTCCGGCAGCCCGGACACCAGTTGATGAGCGCCTCGGTCCGGTAGGCCAGCCCCCGCCGGTAGAGCCGGAGGAAGGCCTCGCGAACGGCCCGCGCGGAGACCTCGTCCATGGTGAACCGCAGCCGGCCCCAGTCACAGCTGCCCCCAAGCCGGCGCTGCTGGGTCAGGATCGTCGTGCGAGTCGCTTCCACGAACGCGCGCATCCGCTGCAGGTAGCGCTCCCGACCCAGCGTGGCGCGGCTCTCGCCCTCCGTGGCAAGGATCCCATCGAGCACGAACTGGGCCGCGATGCTGGCGTGGTCGAGCCCGGGCAGGAACAGCGCCGCGTGGCCCAGCATCCGCGCGTGGCGGATCATCATGTCCTCCACGGTGGTCCGCTGCGCGTGGCCGAGATGGAGGCTCCCCGTGACATTGGGCGGCGGCTGGATGATCACGAACGGCTCGAGGCCGGGATCCGCCGTGGACCCGGCGCCGTCGGGCGCGAACACGTCCGCGGCCAGCCAGCGCTCGTAGATCTCGTGCTCGAACTCGGCAGGCACGAAGGCCCTGGCGAGCGTCTGGGGTGTCGGATGGGTCATCTCGGTCGGGCTCCGGTAGAGATCGAAAACCCCGCTCGTCCAGCGGACGAACGGGGTCGTGGTACCACCTGCTGGTTCTGCGACCAGGGCTCGCGGGTCATCGCCGCGGACCTGACTCCGGTCACGCTCTCGGCGCGTTATCGGGCGCCAGGCGCACGGCTCGCGAGCGACCTTCGGTCCGTCGTGCCCACGCGGCTCGCACCAATCCCGCGCTCGCTAGGGGCCGGTCCCGGACCTACTCCTCTCGGTCTTCGCCGTGAGGGCCGGAGTGTAGCACGGGGTCCGCGGCATTCCGGGCCGCAGAGGCGGTCGTGACGGCGCCGTAGATCGAGCCCAGGAATCGGCTCGGCACCCGATGCAGCAGGGCCGGCGGTTCGAACCCGGCGTCCGCGGCCAGTCTCTGCCAGCGCGCGAACGAGATCGGATGCGGGACGTACGGATTGCCGTGCTCCGAGTCGTACTCCACGAGGACCAGGCGGCCGTCCGGGACGAGCCTGGTGTGGACGGCGGCGAGCAGCGGCGCCGGATCCGCGACGAAATGGAGGCTGTTGGCGGCCAGCACGCCGTCGAAGAGGCCAGCGGGGAGCTCGGCGGTGAAGTCCGCGGTCAGGGTATGCACGGGGGTGCCGGGGAATCGGACAGCAACGCGCTCGGCCAGGTCGGCGAGCGCCCAGCGATCGCGATCCAGGGCGAGGATATGGCCGGCGCTCCCGAGGACGTCGGCCAGCGCGAGCGTGAACTCGCCGTCACCCGCGCCCAGCTCCAGCCAACGCGGACCTGCCCCGGTAACGCCGCCGCGGATCAGCGCGAGGTGGTCGGCGTGCTGCACCGGGCGCCTATGCCCCGGGCGACCGGTCGGCCGTGTCCCGGTGGGTTGCGGCCGAGAGCTGGTCCAGCTCGCGGTTCGCGGCACGAAGCCAGTCGACCGCACCACCCAGGAGCGGCACGGCCCCGACGATGACGAACCACGGGCCGAATGCGCCGGCCAGCACGACCACCGCCAGCCCGAACCCGACAGCGAGTGGAGCGGAACTGCGGGTGGGCACTGGGGCGGACTCGTCGCCGAACGGCCCGTCGGGACCGGTGTCGGCCTCGGCGTCGCCATCCGACGCACCACCGGCAGCATGCGGTGCCGGCCGCCGCTGGCCGCCCCGCAGGACCAGGAAGGCGACGCCTGTCGCCACTCCGAAGCCCAGCAGGAGCACCGTCCCGGCGCTCTCGTAGCTCAGGAACCAGTAGATCAGACCGGCGGCCAGCGCGAACAGCGACAGACGGCCGAAGAACCGGACCTCCTCGGGCATCAGCGGCCACCCGCCTCGTGCTGCTCGGCCTCGCGGCGCTCCGCCTCGGCTGCCATCCGGGCGTCGAACACCGGCCGCAGCGACCGGATCGGCGGCAAACGGTCGAAGTTGTGGTGCGGCGGCGGCGACGTCGTCGCCCACTCCAGCGAGTTCCCGCCCCACGGGTCGGACGGGGCGTCGGCCGGGCGCCGGAGCGCGCGCCACACGGCGAGCAGGAACGGGAGCATGCCCGCGGCCAGCACCAGCGCACCGACCGTGGACACCATGTTGAGCGCCTCCCACCCGGTGGACGCGGGGTAGTCGGCGATCCGCCGCGGCATCCCCTCGGCGCCCAGGATGTATTGCGGGATGAACGTAAGCGCGAACCCGATCACCCAGGCAGCCACGTGGATGCGGCCCAGGCGCTCGTCCAGCGTCCGGCCGGTCATCTTGGGGAACCAGAAGTAGACGCCGGCGAAGCCCGCGAACATCGTGCCGCCGATCAGCACGTTGTGCAGGTGGGCGACCACGAAGTAGGTGTCCTGGGCCTGGAAGTCGATCGGCGGCGACGCGAGCATCACCCCCGTGATCCCGCCGGTGGTGAACACGTACAGCAGGCCCAGGCACCACAGCATCGGGACCGTGAACCGGAGGCTGCCCCGCCACATCGTTGCCGTCCAGTTGAAGATCTTGATCCCGGTCGGGACCGCGATCAGGAGCGACATGATCGAGAAGAACGGCAGGTCCACCTGGCCGGTGGTGAACATGTGATGGGCCCAGACTCCCATCGACAGCCCGGCGATCGCGATCGTCGCGAACACCAGGGCCCGGTACCCGAACAGGGGCTTGCTCGAGAACACGGGGACGACCTCGCTCACGATCCCGAAGTACGGCAGGATCAGGATGTAGACCTCGGGATGGCCGAAGAACCAGAACAGGTGCTGCCACAGCACGGGATCGCCGCCCTGGCTCGGGTCGAAGAAGCCACCGCCGAAATGGCGATCGATGAACAGCATCGCGAGGTCGGCGGTGACCGACGGGAACGCGAACAGGATGAGCACGGAGGTGACCAGGATGGTCCACGTGAACATCGGCATCCGGAACATCCGCATCCCTGGCGCGCGACGGGTGTAGATCGTCACCAGGAAGTTGAGCGCGCCGAGGATCCCCGACACCCCGACCAGGGCGACCCCGGCGATCCACAGGTCCATCCCGGCATTGGGGGAGTAGGTGGGCCCGGACAGCGGCGCGTACCCGGTCCAGCCGGCGGCCGCGGCGCCGCCCGTGGTCAGGAAGCCCGACATCACGATCAGGCCGCCGAACAGGAACAGCCAGAAGGACAGTGCGTTGAGCCGCGGGAACGCCATGTCGGCCGCGCCGATCTGGAGGGGCGTGATCGCGTTCGCGAAGCCGATCGCGAGCGGTCCAGCGAAGAACAGCAGCATCAGGGTGCCGTGGACCGTGAACAGCTGGTCGTACGTCGAGGCGGTCACCAGCTGCTGGCCGGGCTGCGCCAGCTCGAGCCGGATGATCTCGGCGATGGCACCGCCGATCAGGGCGAACCCGAAGGCCGAGGTGATGTAAAGGATCCCGATCCGTTTGTGATCGGTCGTGGTCAGCCAGTCCAGCAGGCCAACCCGCGGCGCGGCGACGGTCGTGACGGGCGCGTCGATCGCGGTCATGGGGCAGCGCTCCCGCCGGCGGCATGGTCGGCCAGCCAGGTGTTGAACTGGGCCGCGTCGACAGCTCGGATCGTGAACAGCATCTGGTCGTGGCCGATGCCGCAGAACTCGGCACAGGCGCCCGGGTAGTCACCAGGGGCCGTGATCCGGATGTCGAACAGGGAGGGGTGGCCCGGGATCGCGTCGCGCTTGAACAGGAAGGCGGGCACGAACCATGCGTGGTTGACGTCGAGCGACTCGAGGGTCACGTGGATCGGCGTGTCGACCGGGAGCACGATCACGGGCGGCTGGTCGCCGGTGCCGGTGACCGTCACCCCGCTGTCCGGATAGCTGGCCTGCCACTGCCAGCGGAACGCGGTCACGTGGAGGTTCACGCCGCCTGGGTTAACGGTATCGACCGCCTCGAGGGTCCGAACGGTCAGCCCGAACAGCACCAGCACCGTGACCAGCGGGATCAGGGTCCAGATGGCCTCGATCTTCAGGCTGCCGCTGGTCTGGACGGGCAGCCGGTCGTCGCGGCGCCGATAGCGGATGATCGACCACGTCACCAGGCCCCAGACGATCGCGGCGACGACGATGCCGCCGCCCAGGAACACCAGGTAGAGGTTCGAGATGTCCTCGGCCTGGGTGGTTGCCGGCGCGGGCATGCAGCCGGCGACGCTCACGACCACGAGCATGCCCAGCCCCAGCGCGATCAGACCCCGGGGAGGCCGTCCGCCACCGATCGCGTGCAGCCTCACTGCTCAGCCTCCGCCTCGCTGAACCCGCCCGCCGCGTTCCGGACCAGCAGGATGCTCTCGGGCTCCTCGGGCGTGCCCCCCCGGTCGTGGCGCTCGCGGGCCACACGATAGGTGATGAGCCAGGTCAGCGCGGGCGCAACCACCAGCAGCACGCGGAACACCCCGGTGATGCTCTCGACGGGGACGTCGAAGATCACGGCCAGCACGTCGTTGCCACCGGCCAGGGTCAGCACCAGGAACAGGACCACACCCGCGGCCCCGGTCGCCGTCCGGATCGGGGTGCTCCAGGGCGAGTCGAGCAGGTGATGCTCGGCGTGATCGTTGGTCAGGCGCGCCTCGAGGAACGGCCAGATCGTGAGCGCGCCGACGAGCAGGCCGGGGATCAGGACGCCGGGCACGAACGTCGCCGGGATCGTGACGCCCAGAATCGTCGGCTCGATCGGCAGGCCCAGCCGCAGCGCTCCCTCGAGCCAGCCGACGTACCAATCGGGTTGCGCGGGGACGGTCGCGAGGTAGGGCACGTACGGCCCGTACAGCCACACCGGGTTGATCTGGATCAGGCCGGCGACCAGCACGATGACCGCGGCGGTGAGGAAGAACAGGCCGAGCGAGCGAAACACCTGGCCCGGCCAGAACGGCAGGCCGACCACGTTGTCCTCGCGGGCCGCCCCACCACGGAACTGGGTGTGCTTCTGGAACCACAGCAGGCCGAGATGGACCGAGATGCCTCCGACGAGCAGCCCGGGCAGGAGCATCACGTGGAACACGAACAGGCGGCTGAGGATGTCCGGCGTGGGGAACTCGCCCCCGAAGAACAGGGACGCGACCCACGGTCCGACGAACGGTACCGAGAGCATCACCGAGTCGATGATCCGGAGGCCGGTGCCCGACAGGAGGTCGTCTGGCAGCGAGTACCCGGTGATGCCCTCGCCAAGCGCGAACATCAGCAGCCCGATCCCGATCAGGTAGTTGAGCTCACGCGGCCGCCGGAACGCGCCCGTGAAGAAGATGCGGGCGAGGTGGGCGGCGATCGCGCCGATGAAGATGAGGGCCGCCCAGTGGTGGACCTGGCGCATCAGGAGCCCGGCCTCGACGTCGAACGAGAGCCGCATCACCGACGCGAAGGCCGCCGACATCTGGGCGCCGTCGAGGGTCTGGTACGTGCCCTGATAGGTGACCTGGCGGGCGTCCGGCGTGTAGAAGAACGTCATGAAGGTGCCGGTCGCGAGCAGGATCACGAACGCGAACAGCGCGATCTCGCCGAGGAGGAAGCTCCAGTGGTCGGGAAACACCTTGCGCATCGCGACGCGGACCGGTCCCGCCAGCCCGGTGCGCCGGTCGACCCAGCCCACCAGACGCTCGAGCTCAGTGTCGCGCTCTTTCGTCGCGTCGCCGTCAGCCTGTGTCGCGCCCATGTCCGCGCGCTTCCCGCCGGCCGCGCCGGGCTTCACGGCAGCCTCCATCGGCGCCGCGTCCGGCGCCGTCGTGCGCTCGTCCGGCTCAGCCATCGGTCATGTCCCAGAACGCCGGCCCGACCGGCGCCGAGAAGTCGCCCAGCGCGATGAACGTCCCGTCCGGCTGCAGCTGGATCGGCAGCTGGGGCAGCGGCCGGCCGGCCGGACCGAACACCGGTCGGGCGCCGTCGAGCACGTCGAACGTCGATTGGTGGCAGGGGCAGATCAGGCGGTGCTCGGCGGCCCGGTACAGGCCCACCGGGCAGCCGGCATGGGTGCACAGCTTGGAGTACGCGACGTAGCCCTCCGGCGCCCAGGCCATCCGATCCCGTGCCAGCTTGAGCAAGTCTGGCGCGACCCGAATGAGCAGGGTCTGGGCGTCCGCGGTCCCGACATAGCCCTCCGGGAACGCGGTCACGATCCCTTCCAACGGCAGGTCGATGGCCTTGATCGGCGTCCCGTCCAGGCCGACGAGTCGCAGGCCGCCCTTCCGCCATGGTGTCTCGAACAGGCCTCGCCCGGGCGACGGGCCCAGCGACAGGACCGGGATCGCCAGCGCCGCCACCAAGCCGCCCAGGGCCGCGCCCAGGGCCCGTACCAGGAACGAGCGGCGCGTGATGGAGTGCTCCTCCTCGAGGATCTCGCGCTCCGCGTCGGCACTGGCGGACTCGGCCACCGGATGGCGAGGCTCCACGTGAAGGGCACCCGGCAGCAGCCATTGCGACCACGCGATGATCCCGATGCCGATGCCGCCCAGGCAGATCGCCAGGAGCACCGCCTCGAGCTGCGTCTGCCCGCCGGCGAGGTAGACGGCGAGCAGCGCGAACCCGGCGATCGCGGACACGCCGAAGATCGCGGCGATCACCCGCTCCGTCCGCCGCGCGCCCGTGACGGGCCCGCTCACGGGGCATCCTCCGGCTCGCCGCTCACGGAGCGTCCTCCGGCTCGCGCCGCACGGCGACCTCCGGCTCGCGCCGCACGGCGACCCAGCGCGCCACGAGCAGCAGCACGAGCAGGGCAATGCCGGCCATGAAGCCCTCGGTCACGGGGCCAACCGCGGGAGCCGTGGCGCCACCGGGATGCGGGGCGTTGCGCAGGAACTGGACGTAGGCGGCCAGGTTGTCCAGCTCATCGGGCGAGAACGAGAACCTGGGCATGGGTCCCGGGCCCGTGAGCGCGGCCTCACCCACAGTCGTCGGATCCGCCTGGGTCAGGTTCGGGGCGACGAACCCGCCGCCGACCGATCCGCCGCCACCGGCGGGCCCGTGACAGGCCGCGCAGTTGGCCACGAACAGGTCGCGGCCCTGGGCCACGTCCGCACCGCTGACGACGACCGTCGGGATCGCCGGACCGTTTCCCAGGCTGGCGACGTAGGCGACCAGCGCCTGGATGTCCGCGTCGTCGAACTGGGGCGTGCCGCGCCGTGCGGGTGCCGCCGGATCGGCGAGCGGCATCCGCCCGGTCCGGAGCACGAAATCGGCCAGCGCGGCACCAGCCGTGCGGATGTCCACCCCGTTGGCCGTGCCGGCTCCCTGGGGTCCGTGGCACGCGGCGCAGCTGGTCAGGAACAGCTGCTCGCCACGGGCCGCGACCGTGACCGCGGGACCGCTCTCCGTCTGCGTCGCCGTCGGCGAGGAGGCGCCGACCGCGGAGCCCGCCACGGCCAGCACCAGGACGAGCAGGCCCACCACGGCGCCGTAGCCGAGCACCACGCCGCGACCGGACGGGGCGTGTCGAGGGACGCGCCGCCGCGGCGTCGGCGGGGAACCGGCAGGGGACGCGCTCAGTCGGTCTACCATCAGCTCCAGTGGCGGCGATCGAGGGGATCCCATCCTACCTGCGCCGCGGGTTCGTCGCTCCATGTGGTGCCCGGGCGGCCCGCCTGTTGCACCTCGCCGAACGGGAGGTCGCGATTTGCTGGCCGGCAGTCACCTGATCCTGGCGATCCTGGCCGCGGCCTGCGGCGGCCTGCTCGTGCTGGTGATCGCGGCCGGTGCCGTCCTCCATCGCCCGGTCCGGTTCGCGCGTGACCGGGTGATCCTGGTCGCAATCGTGCTCGTCGCCGTGGGCGCCGCCAGCGGGCTGGTGATCCTGGCGACGGGTGGTCATCCCGACGATCCGCTGCACCTGCTGTATGCCGTGGTTGCCTTGCTGGTCCTGCCGGTCGCCCGGTTCATGGACCGGCTCGCCGGTCACCGCGCCCTGGCCGTCGGGGTCGGCGGAGCGGGTCTCGCGCTGCTGGTGCTGCGGCTGTTCCAGACCGGCTGACCCGTCCCCGCGCCGGCCGGTCGCCACGGAGGTGCGGCAGCGGGCTGGGACGCGCGGGGCCCCGCGACGGCGCTACGCGCTGGCGCCGCGCTCCGCCAGCCACTCGGCGTAGTTCGTCTCGTCGACGCCCTTGTCGAGGTCCGACTTGGTGAGCAGCAGAGGCGCCCGATCGTCGCGGATCGTCTCCTCGGTGATGATGCACTTGCGGACGTCGGTGCGCTCCGGGATGTCGAACATCACCTCGAGCAGCGCCTCCTCCACGATCGAGCGGAGGGCGCGGGCGCCGGTCTTGCGGTCGATCGCCACCTCGGCCGCCGCGAGCAGCGCGGCCTCGGTGAACACGAGCTCGACCTTGTCCAGCTGGAGGAACTTCTGGAACTGGCGGGTGACGGCGTTCTTGGGCTCGACCAGAACCCGCATGAGGTCCTCGGCGGTCAGCGGCGACAGGGTCACGATCACCGGCAGGCGCCCGATGAACTCCGGGATGAGCCCGTACTTGAGCAGGTCCTCGGGCATCAGGCGCTCGATGATCTTGGCCCGGTCCGACGCGGACATCCCACCCTCGGAGCCGAAGCCGATCGACCGCTTCCCCACCCGCTCCTCGACGATCTTCTCGAGCCCGTCGAATGCCCCGCCGCAGACGAACAGGATGTTGGTGGTGTCGATCTGGATGAAGTCCTGGTGCGGGTGCTTGCGGCCACCCTGGGGCGGGACGTTGGCGATGGTGCCCTCGAGGATCTTGAGCAGCGCCTGCTGCACGCCCTCGCCTGACACATCGCGGGTGATCGAGGGGTTGTCGGCCTTGCGCGCGATCTTGTCGATCTCGTCGATGTAGATGATCCCGCGCTGTGCCCGGGCGACGTCGAAGTCGGCGGCCTGGATGAGCCGAAGCAGGATGTTCTCGACGTCTTCGCCGACGTAGCCGGCCTCGGTGAGCGAGGTGGCATCGGCGATGCAGAACGGCACGTCGAGGACGCGTGCCAGGGTCTGGGCGAGCAGCGTCTTGCCTGATCCAGTCGGGCCAACGAGCAGCACGTTGGACTTCTGGAGCTCGACGTCGTCCACCGTAGAGCCCGCGTTGATCCGCTTGTAGTGGTTGTAGACCGCGACCGACAGGACCTTCTTCGCCTTCTCCTGCGAGATGACGTACTGATCCAGGGAGCTGGTGATCTGGCGCGGGTTCGGGAGCTTCTGCTGGGCCGGACGCGCCTTGGGCGCCTCCAGCATCTCCTCCTCGATGATCTCCTGACACAGATTGATGCACTCGTCGCAGATGTAGACCCCCTGGCCTGCGATGAGCTTGCGAACCTGCTCCTGGCTCTTGCCGCAGAACGAGCAGCGGTAAGGAACCTTCGTCCCCTTCGAGCCCGAGGTCGTCACCGGCATGGCATTCCCGCGCTATCGCTCCGTGGCCGGCCCGGGTTCGTCCCGTGCCGCCGATCGTGGGCCCGAGCCCTTGCCGGTGGTGGTCTCGGCATCGTGCGCCTGCGCGATGAGCGAATCACCGGTCAGGGTGTAGACCGAATCGATGATGCCATAGTCCCGGGCCTCCTCGGGACCCATGAAATGGTCCCGATCGGTGTCCTTGACCACCTGGTTCAGCGGCTGCCCGGTATGGCGGGCGAGGATCTCGTTGTTGACCTGGACCAGGTGCTCCCATTCCCGCATCTGGATCACCGCGTCAGGGGCGTTGCCGCGGAAGCCGCCCGATCCCTGGTGGATCATCACCCGGCTGTGAGGCAGCGCGTACCGCTTGCCCTTCGCGCCCGCCGCCAGCAGGACGGCCGCCTGGGAGGCCGCCATCCCGATGCAGATCGTGCTCACGGGCGCCCGCAGATACTGCATCGTGTCGTAGATCGCAAGCCCGCTCGTCACGACGCCGCCGGGCGAGTTGATGTACAGGCTGATGTCCTTCTCGGGATCCTCGGATTCGAGGAACAGCAGCTGGGCGATCACCAGGTTGGCGAGGTGATCGTCGATCGCGTCGCCCAGGAAGATGATCCGCTCCCGCAGCAGCCGCGAGTAGATGTCATAGGCACGCTCACCGCGACTTGTGGACTCGATGACCATCGGGACGAGCATCGTGGGTCTCCTGCGTTCGGTCGGCGCTCGACGGATCGGGCGCCGTTGTCAGCTATCCGCCCCGGCGGATGAGGAGCCGGGGATCGCCCCGGGATCAGTGGCGCCGATGGACGCGGCCGCCTCGGCCTGGGGAGCCTCGACGGCCGATGGCGCATCGTCCTCGAGGTGCGGCAGGGCCGGATGCTCCGGGTGAGCCTCCAGCCAGCGGTCGACCAGCGTCTCGACGGTCCTCGTCCGGCGCAGCGTGCTCCGGATGAAGCTTCGGCCGCGATCCGACTCGAAGTACCGGAGCGTCTTCTGGTCCTTGTATCGAGCCCGGGCGAGCTCGATCTGGGCCTCGACCTCCGCCTCGGGCGCCTCGATGCCCTCGGCATCGGCGATCTTCGAGAGCACGAGCAGCACCTTGGTCCGCTGCTCCGCCCGCGGGCGGAACTCGGCGTGCAGGTCGGCCTCGCTCTGCTCGGTGGCCTTGAGGTACCCCTCCTCGCCGATCCCCTGTCTCGCCAGCGTGGCCCGGAACTCGTCGTGCATGACCTCCACCTCCTGGTCGACCAGGATGTCCGGGAGGTCGATCGTCGCGTTCGCGACGGCGTAGTCGATGATCCGGTCGCTGAACTCGTGACGGGCCCGATCGAGCGCGCTGCGCCGCAGGCGCTGGTCCACCTCGGCCCGGAGGGCGGCGAGATCGGCGTACTCGCCCATCGAGCGCGCGAACTCGTCGTTCGCGTCGGGCAGGATCTTCTCGCGGAGCTCCTTGAGGTCGACCTCGAAGTGCGCCGTCTTGCCGGCCAGGCTTTCCTCCCCGTAGTCCTCGGGGAAGGTGACGTCGAACCCCTTGTGGTCACCCGGCTCGAGGTCGATGAGGTTCGCCTCGAACCCGGGGATCAGGCGGTCCTCGCCGATGATCAGCGGCATCCGCTCCGCCGTGCCGCCCTCGAACGCCTCGCCGTCCCGGGTGCCGACGAACCCGATCACCGCCCAGTCGCCGCTGCGGGCGCCGCGATCCTCGACGGCGGCCAGGGTCGCGTTCTGGTCACGCAGCTCGTCGACGACCTTGTCGACCTTCTCGTCGTCGACCGCCTCGATCTCGGGCCCGAACTTGAAGCTCGTGTAGTCCCCGAGCGCGACCTCGGGCCGCACCTGGATGGTCGCCTTGAACCGGAGGGGCTTGCCCTCGACCGCCTCGACGACCTCGACGTCGGCGTTGGTGAGGGGGACGATCCCCTGCTCGACGACCGCCTCCCGGTACGCGTCCTGGACGAGGTGATCGACGGCTTCATCGAGCACGGCGCCGGGTCCGAGCATGCGCTCCAGGATCGGCCGCGGCGCCTTGCCCGGACGAAACCCGGCCACGCGGGTCCGTCGGGACAGACGACCCACGGCGTCGCGCACGGCTCGATCGAGGCGATCGGGAGGCACCTCGATCTCGAGGAGGATGGAGCTCTTGGGGGCAGGGGTAGCGGTCACTTGCATCGCCGGCCGAGTATAGGGTGGGTCGTGCGCGCGAGGTCGAGCCGCCGCCCGCGGGCCCGCTAGACTCGCGTGGGGCGAGTGGCGGAATGGCAGACGCGCCGGCCTTAGGAGCCGGTGTTCCGTGAGGAACGTGTCGGTTCGACCCCGACCTCGCCTACCAACAGATGCCTGAACAACGGACGTCGGATGAAGTATCCGGGATCGATCAAGGAGACCCCCGACGATGCGCGCGGTTGCTCAGGAGACGAGCTTCCTTGCGATCAGCGTGGGCTTCTTCGGACCGGGAGCCGAGGCGCCGGACGGCAGTGGCGGAACCGTGGGCCCACCCCCGACCACACGGTTGCGCCCCGCTTCCTTCGCGCGGTAGAGCGCTTTGTCCGCGAGGTGCATGAGGCTGACGCGGTCGAGGCCATGGTCGGGCGCGATCGAGATCCCGATCGAGACGGTGATGTGATCCGTGATACCCGGCCCGAGCGAGATGATCGTCGCCTCGGTCCGCGCCCGGATCCGCTCGGCAACGGTCGCGGCCACGGTGGCGTCGGCCCCCTTCAACAGGACGGCGAACTCCTCTCCGCCGTAGCGTGCGGCCGTGTCGCCATCGCGCATGCACGAGCGCAGAATCGCCCCGAACGCCTCGTCGCCGGCCGGGTGTCCCTGGCGATCGTTGAACTCTTTGAACTGGTCGACATCGAGCATGAGGATGGCCAGCGGCTCATGGCCGATCCGGGCCGCGAGGGCGGCCGCGAGCGCCAGGTCGAAGGCCCGTGTGTTGGCCAGCCCAGTCCGCGCATCCGTGTTGGCTTGCCCATGCAACGCGGCAAGGAGTCGCCGGTTCCCGATCGAGAGCGCCGCATGCTCAGTGATCCGGGCGACGCTGGGGCGACGGTCGAACGGCAGGGCGTTCGGCCGCCGCCAGTAGAGATGCACGGACCCGACCATCTCGCCGCTGTCGAGCGGCACGCACGCCAGGGTCCCGACCGCGGCGGGGTAGACGGGGCAGTGGGCGCTGAGGTCGTCGGACAGGTCGTCGACCACGAACATCGATCCGCGCAGGACACCGGCGCATCGATCCAGCGCCCGAAGCGGCAGGACCTCGGCGACCGCGTCGCCGGTTGAAGCCTCGGGGACGGCGCGTTCCTGCGACCGATTGAGGAGATGGGCGACTGACGCGTCCGGTGCCACGAGGCGACCAAGCGCGACGAGGTTCTTTTCCGCCACCTCGCGGTCGCTGTCGGCGAACGAGGTCAGATCGGTGAACTGGTTGAGGACACTGGCCTCGCGCGCGTCGTGCTCAAGGGCGCGACCGAAGCGCCGGACGATGATCAATGCGACGCCGAAGGCGATGATCAGGAACCCGAAGGCGACCCCGATCGAGATGTTCGTCGTCTGTCCTGCCGCGGCCTCCTGCCTGACTCCGGTGCCGACGCTGCACCACCGGGGTATGGTGCGCTGAGGGCTATCCCGCTGCGCCCGCTTGCCCGTCCCGCCCCGTGTCGCCCGCATCGCCGGCCTGTGCCCGCCGGGCCTTGACCTTCGCCAGCTGCTCCTGGAACCCGGGTCCGTCCGGGCTGAGCACCTGCTCTGCGAGCTGCCGGCCCAGACGCCGTGCAACCGGCGTCCCCACCTGCGACAGCAGTGACGTCACCGTGCCGGTCAGGTCCCGCTCCTTGCGCTCGGGCGCCTTCTCCCGCAGGTAGGAGGCGAATTCCCGCTCGATCGTGCCGCGCACCCGGGCGCCGTCGGTGCCCAGCTCCGAGACGGCCTTGTCGATCTCCTTGGGCAGCATCGACCTCGGCAGCGGGTCCGGCTTGCCGAAGACCGCGTTTCGAGCCCGGCGCAGGACCTTGATCGGCCCCCCGACGAGGATGAAGCCGGCGCCGGCCGCGACACCCGCGGTGCGCACGGGATTGCGTCGGATCTTGGCCGGAATGTCCACTGCGGCTCGCGCCGATGCCTCGAGCCGGTCCAGCTCGTCGTCGAGGGCCGCAAGCGCGGCTCGCGTCTCGTGGCGCGCCGCCACGACGCCCGGACGTGCCGAGAGGATCTCCTCGGGCACGGTCATGACCTGGGCACGAACGGGACCCGCGCCTTCTTGGCCTTCACCCACTCGATCGTCTCCTTCGTGGTGTCGATCGTCGTCTGCGGCATGAACCGCGCCTTCAGCGCGTCGCCGTCGATACCTTGTCGGGCCACGCGCCTCCCCATCAGCACCGGCCAGGCGACGAAGCCCACCGCGACGCCGACCGCGACGCCGACCCGCCAGCCGAACGTGATCGCGAGCAAGGCACCCAGGAGGGCGCCCACGATCAGGCCGGCCACCAGTCCGGCGACCGCGCCGCCGGCACCGCCGGAGATGGCGCCCCGCAGGAGCCCGATCAGCGCGCCGACCACACCGGCCACGATGATACCGGTCGCGAGCGGTCTCCACGCAGGCTCGCCCAGGCTCGCCGCATCGCCGATCCGGCGCCACAGCTCGTTGCTCAGGTTCGGCCCGAGCACGACCGAGACGATGACAGCGATGACAACGGCCAGCAGGAGGTCGACCCACAGGTGGGACACACGCAGCGCCGTCAGCACGAGCGCCACGGCGAGCGCGATCAGCAGCTCGGTGCCCAGCAGCACGCCCCAGCCCATGGACCCGAAGATCCACTCCCCCATGAACATGATCAGTCCGATGGGCAGCATGAAGGCGAGCAGGATGAGCAGCGCGATCGCGGCGCCGCCCAGGCCGGCGGCCCGGGCAATCTCGCCCTTGATCTCGTCCGCCTCCGCACGGGCCAGATCGAGGTGCGCCCGGACGACGCGCATCACCGCGTCACGGGTCGCCTGCAGCTGCTCGCGGATGCCGGGCGCCGGCTCGTCAGGCGTCGTTCGGGCGCCGGTCGGCTCGGGATCGGTCTGGTTGGGGTCCAGCGGTCGTCCTCCCGGGATGGGTTGGGCAGGTTCGGGGGAGCCCCGGAATCATACCAGCGCCATCAGGGGCTCCCGCGGCGGGGTACTCTCGGGAACATGTCCCACCACGCCTCGACGCCAGGTTCCCGGAGCCTGCTGACCGCGGAGCTGCTGGCCGTCGGCACGGAGCTCACCGTCGGCGAGACCACGGACACGAACAGCGGTGAGCTGGCTCGGTCGCTGGTCGCCCACGGTGCCGCCGTGGCCCGGATCGCGAACCTGCCCGACGATCTCGAGGTCGTCGTCGACGCGCTCCGCGTCGCGCTCACGCGCGCCGACCTCGTGATCACGACCGGTGGCCTCGGTCCAACGCCGGACGACCTGACCCGCGAGGCGGTGGCGGAAGCCTGTGGCGAAGCGCTCGTGATCGACCCGGAGACGCTGACATGGCTGCACAAGCGCTGGCGCCGCCGCGGCCAGCCGTTTCCCGAGTCCAACGTCAAGCAGGCGTGGCGGATCCCCTCCGCCACGAGCCTCCCGAACCCGCATGGCTCGGCGCCCGGCTGGTGGGTGGACCGCCCCGATGGACGCGTCGTGGTGCTGCTGCCCGGGCCGCCCCGCGAGATGCGACCGATGTGGGCAACCGAGGTGATGCCCCGGCTCGCCGAGCGCGGCCTGGGTGCCGACAGCGAGGTCCGCACGCTGCGGCTGACGGGCATCGGCGAATTGCAGCTGGTCGATGACCTGGGCGAGGCGCTGCTTCGCGCCGCCAACCCGATCGTCGCGACCTATGCCCGGCACGAAGCGGTGGACGTGCGGATCTCCGCCCGGGCCGCGAACGGCCGGACGGCGGCCGAGCTGGCCGATGTCGCAGAGCGGGCGGTCCTGGCCGCCGTCGGCGACCACGTGTGGGCCCGGGGAGACACGACCTGGGCACAGGCGATCGAGGCCGCGCTGGCGTCACGCGGCTGGACGCTGGCGACGTGCGAGCGCGGGTCTGCCGGCGCGCTGATCGCGCTGCTCCGCGGGGTGGAGGCGATCCGGCTGGCCGAGGTGCGCGCGGATTCGGCAGGCGGGACGATCGACAACGAGGCCGATGCGGGGCGAGTCCGGCGCGAGGCGGGCGCCGACGTCGGGCTGGCGATCCGGGTCGAGCCGGTAGGCGAGGACTCGGCGGTGCGCGTCTCGGTGGCCACGCCGGTGGGTACCCGAAGCGAGCGACGGCTCGCGTTCATGCGAGGCAGCCAGGGGGCCGATCGGGCCGCGATCGCGGCGGCATCGGTGCTGTTCTCGATCCTCCGCGAGCAGCCCTGAGCCAAGGGGGCGGCCGGTTGCGCCGACCGGATCCGCGACCGCGGACCGAACCTCGTGGCCCGGGCTGACCGGGGCAGGGCTGACCGTGGCGGAGCCTATCGGCGCGCCGCCCGCTGGAGCCCCGGCAGATCCACGATCACGATCGCGTCCCGCTCGAGGCGGATCAGGCCGTCATCGATCAGCCAGCCGAGCAGCTTGTTCACGCTCTGGCGGGTGCTGCCCACCATGGCCGCCAGCTCCCCCTGCGTGATCGGGCCGTCGAGGCGCACCTCGCGGCCGTCAGGCTGGCGGCGCTGCTCTCCGGCCATGCGTGCCAGCTGCGCTGCCAGGCGGCCTGCGATGTCGAGGAAGTGCAGCTCCTCGACGTGATTGGTCAGGCGACGCATCTCGTGGGCGATCTGCGCGAGCACGTGATCCCGGATCCCGGGCACCTCATCCACCAGCTGCCGGAACCGGTCACGGGGCAGGATCAGCGTCTCGGTCGCCTCCACGGCGGTCGCGGATGCGGAGCGAGGCGCCCCGTCCAGCAGCGCGAGCGCGCCGAAGAACTCGTCCGGCCGGAGCGTGGCGAGGATCGCCTCGCCACCGCTCCCGCTCAGGGTGGAGATCTTCACCCGCCCGCCGAGGATGATGTGCAGGGCGTCGCCCGGGTCACCCTGGCGGAAGATCACCTCGCCTCGCCGGTAGTGACGCGTCCCGACCGTTGCCGCGAGGGCGGCCAGGTCGTCGGCGCCAAGGTCGCTGAACAGCGGCATCCCCTCGAGGGCCGCGCGTAGCGTCGACTCGTCGGGTGGCTGGCGGGTATGGCTCACGACCTGAAACCTGCTCGCATGCCTGGCAGCTTGCCCGTCCGGTCGCGGATCGGCCGGCCCGTCAGGAGACCGAGAGCACCGGTGCCTGGGCCGTGGCGGCCCTCACGCTCATCCTGGCCGCGACCTGGCCGGCGACCGCCTCCAGGGCGAGCGCCGCCGGTCCGGGCTCGCGCTGGGCGACGGCGGGCACGCCCGCGTCACCACCCTGGCGCACCGTGACGTCGAGCGGAATCTTGCCCAGGAAGTCGAGCTTGTGCTGCTGAGCGAACCGCTCCCCGCCGCCGCGCCCGAAGATCTCGGTCGCCTCGCCGCAGTGGGGACACACGAACGCGCTCATGTTCTCGACGATCCCGATGATCGGCACGTTGAGGCGCTCGAGCATCGCGAGCGCCTTGGCGACATCCGACAGGGCGACGTCCTGGGGCGTCGTCACGAGGACCGTGCCGCTGATCGGCACCGCCTGAGCGAGCGTCAGCTGGGCATCGGAGGTGCCCGGCGGGAGGTCCACGACGAGGTAGTCCAGCTCACCCCACTCCACGTCGCGCAGGAACTGCGAGATCGCGCCCCCGATCAGCGGTCCGCGCCACACGATCGGCTGCCCCTCGGGCACGAAGAACTGGATCGAGATCACCTTCACGCCGTGCCGCTCGAGGGGCACGATGCGGTTGTTCTCGCTGGCCGTTGGCTGCCCCTCGACGCCCAGCATCATCGGGATGTTGGGACCGGTGATGTCGGCATCGAGCAGACCGACCGATGCACCTGCGCGCGCGAGCGCGACCGCGAGGTTCACGCTGACCGTGCTCTTGCCCACGCCGCCCTTGCCGGAGGCGACCGCCAGCACGTTCTTCACCCCGGGCAGCAGCTGCTCGGCGGTCCGCGGCGCTGCCCGACGGACGGTGGCAGCCCACGCGACCGACACCTCCGTCACACCCAGCGGCTGGAGCGCCCGCCGGACCTCGGCCTCGATCTGGTCCTTGAGCGGGCAGGCCGGCGTCGTGAGCTCGATCGTGAACGAGACGCTCGAGCCGTCGATCACGACGTCGCGGACCATGTTGCGCGTCACCAGATCGCCGCCCAGCTCCGGCTCCTGGACGGTACGGAGGGCGTCGATGACGGCGGACTCGGTGATGGTGGTCATACGCTGCTGCTCTCTGCTCCTGGTCGATCTGAAGGCCGGCCGTGGCAGCCGGGGATGACAACGCTCGGCTAATCCTACTCGTGATATCGGCGCGGCCCGCTCATGTCATCGAGCCGGCCTCACGCGTCCGCCGCACCGGACCTGGCGGTCCGCCTGACAGGCTCGCCGTCAATCGCTCTGAACTGCGAATCCAGACGCACGTCGGTGTCCGTCCTGCGAATCTCGCATCCGGCACGCCCGAAAACGTCATGGATCGTCGATTTGACACCCCTGTCCCCGCGCGCCTATCGTTCGAGCCCCCAAGGGGCGTCGACGTGCAGCGTCCGCACGGCCGCCGGGTCCGTCAACCCGGCAGCCCCGGTTGCATATGAGGAGCAGGCCTCACCCGTGCCCGACGTCGATGTCCGACTGATCCAGGTCACCAAGGCCTTCGGAGACGTCCTGGCGGTCGACCACATCGACCTCGAAGTCCAGGACGGCGAGTTCTTCAGCCTCCTTGGCCCATCCGGTTGCGGCAAGACCACGACGCTTCGCATGATCGGCGGCTTCGAGCAGCCCACCGGCGGGCGGATCGAGCTCCAGGGCCAGGATGTGACGTGGCTGCCTCCATACCAGCGCAACGTGAACACGGTGTTCCAGAACTACGCGCTGTTCCCGCATCTGACCATCTTCGAGAACGTCGCCTTCGGGCTTCGCCGGAGGAAGGTCCAGGACGCGGAGATCAAGTCGCGGGTTACCGAGATGCTCGACCTCGTGGAGCTGCCCGGGTTCGAGGGTCGCAAGCCCAACCAGATCTCGGGCGGCCAGGCGCAGCGCGTGGCCCTCGCCCGGGCGCTGATCAACCGGCCGGCGGTGCTGCTCCTCGACGAGCCGCTGGGCGCGCTGGATCTCAAGCTG
The DNA here is from genome assembly GCA_963713095.1 of uncultured Chloroflexia bacterium. Taxonomy (GTDB): domain Bacteria; phylum Chloroflexota; class Limnocylindria; order Limnocylindrales; family CSP1-4; genus CAIXZV01. The sequence continues at coordinate 235,899 of CAVQKK010000001.1, read as the reverse complement.
CGCAAGCAGATGCAGGTCGAGCTGAAGCGGATCCAGCAGGAGGTAGGGATCACGTTCATCTACGTGACCCACGACCAGGAAGAGGCGATGACGATGTCCGATCGCATTGCCGTGATGAACCGGGGCCACTACGAGCAGCTGGGCGATCCGCAGAGCCTGTACGAGCGGCCGGCCACGCGCTTCGTGGCGGGGTTCCTGGGCGTGAGCAACCTGCTGCCCGGTCGTCTCGCGGGCGCCGATGGCAGCTATCGCATCGTTCGCCTCGACGGCGAGACCTCGATCAGGATCCCTGCGGACCTCGCGAACGGACGCGAGGACGTCGAGATCGGGGTTCGGCCCGAGAAGATCCGGCTCACCGCCGCGGCCAATGCCGTCCCCGACGAGGCGCTCAACCGCCTCCAGGGGACCATCGCGGACGCCTCATACATCGGGGTAAGCACCCAGTACCAGGTGAGGACCAGGGCCGGTCAAACGCTCTCCGTCTACGAGCAGAACGTCGAGCGGACCGTCCAGGGGTCGCTCCATCACCAGGGCGATCAGGTCTTCCTGACCTGGCTGCCCGACCACACGTTCGTCATCGCGAGCGGGGGCGATGACGCTGAGCTCCCGCCGGGCGCGGACCCGGCGGTCACCGTCGGAGGAGACCGATGACCGACCAGACGAGCCCTATCGACAGACTGCCTGTCAGTCGCCGGCGCTTCCTGCAGGGCACAAGCCTGGTGGGCGTCAGCGCCTTCCTGGCCGCCTGCGGCACCAGCGGCACGAGCACGCAGGCACCGACGACCCCGCCGGCGTCGCCCTCCGGGACCGCACCGGAATCGATGGCGCCGGCGTCGATGACGCCCGAGCCCAGCCCGACGCCCGAGCCGACGCCATCGGACGTCCTCAACTTCGCCAACTGGCCGCTGTACATCGACACCGATGACAACGACCCCACCAAGCACGCCAGCCTGGAGGCGTTCACCGCCCAGTACGGCACCAAGGTGAACTACTCCGAGGTCATCAACGACAACGAGGAGTTCTTCGGCACCATCAAGGCGCCGCTCCAGGCGGGTCAGGACACCGGTTGGGACATCGTCACCCTCACCCAGTGGATGGCGGCCCGCCTCGTCCGTCTCGGCTGGCTCGAGGAGTTCGACAAGTCGGTGATGCCGAACTACGTCGCCAACCTCGAGGACGCCTACATCGCCCCCGACTTCGATCCCGATAACAAGTATCACGCGCCGTGGCAGGGGGGCATGACGGGCCTCGGCTACGACCGCAGGAAGACGGGCGACCTGACCTCGGTCGCCGCCCTGTGGGACCAGAAGTGGGCCGGTCAGATCACCTACCTGACCGAGATGCGAGACTCCGTCGGGCTCACCCTGCTCAAGCTGGGCGACGACCCGTCGCAGGTCACCGACGCCCAGTTCGCCGACTCGATCGCCGAGATGCAGAAGGCGGTCGACGCCGGGATCGTGCGCCAGTTCACCGGCAACTCCTACGCCGAGGATCTGGTCTCGGGCGACGTCGTGCTGGCCATGGCCTGGTCCGGCGACATCATCCAGAAGCAGCTGGAGCGCGCATCGCTGAGGTTCACCGTGCCCGACGAGGGCGCGATGCTGTGGTACGACAACCTGCTGATCCCCAAGGGCGCCGCCCACAAGTACACCGCGGAGCTGTACATCAACTTCTATTACCAGCCGTCCATCGCGGCCGAGGTCGAGGCCTGGGTGAACTACATCTGCCCGGTCAAGGGCGCCAAGGACGAGATGCTCAAGATCGACAAGGACCTCGCCAACAACCCGCTGATCTTCCCGCCCGCCGACATCACGGCGCGGCTCAAGAAGTTCCGGTCGCTGAGCGAAGCCGAGGAGACGAGCTACAACGACCAGTTCTCGAACCTGATCGGCGTCTGAGCACCGCCGCCGGGGAGGCAGGGAGCGGCTGATGGGCGTCCTGATCAAGCGATACCGGGGCGCGGTCCCGTATCTGCTGCTGGCCCCCGGCATCCTGTGGCTGATCGTCTTCTACGCTTACCCGGCGCTCCAGATCCTCATCGCCTCGTTCTGGTCGGGGACGCTCGAGACAGGCTTCACGTTCTCGCTGTCGAACTGGACCACGTATACGGACGCCCTGGACCGCTACCAGGGGCAGCTCCTGCGCTCGATCCTGTATGCGGGCTCGGCGTCGATCCTGACGTTCCTGATCGCCTACCCGCTCGCGTACACCATCGCGTTCCGCGGCGGGCGCTACAAGAACCTTCTGCTGTTCATGATCGTGGCCCCCTTCTTCACCAGCTTCCTGCTGCGGACGATCAGCTGGAAGATCATCCTGGGCGACACCGGCATCCTGCTCGGCCCGCTCAAGGACTTCGGGCTGCTCGGCGAGGATTTCCGCGTGCTGGCCACGCCGGTCGCGGTGATCTCGGGCATCACCTACAACTTCCTGCCGTTCATGACGCTGCCGATCTACGTGTCGATCGAGAAGATCGACCGGCGGCTGGTGGAGGCGGCCCAGGACCTGTACGCCGGGCCCTGGCGTCCCGGCGGGACGATCGCCGGGCTGCTCATCGGCGGCGGCCTCGCCGGCGTGCTCGCCTACGCGTTCGGCTGGGACTACATCGGGATGATCGCCGCCGGTGCGATCGCGGGCACGGTGATCGGCACCCTGTTCGTGTCCCAGTCGTTCCTGCGCGTCACGCTGCCGCTGTCGCTGCCCGGTGTGTTCGCCGGGTCCCTGCTGGTGATGATCCCGGCGATGGGCGACTACGTGAACGCCTCGCTGCTGGGCAACCCCAGCACGAACATGATCGGGAATGTCATCCAGAGCCGGTTCCTGACCAACAACGACTACCCGACGGCGTCGGCGCTCAGCTTCATGCTGATGGCGATGATCCTGGTGGCCGTCGCGATCTACGGCCGGATCCTGGGCACCGAGAACCTCACCTCGACCCGCGGGCTGTGAGCCGATGAGCGCGACCGCGGTCACCCTCGCCGCCCAGCCCCGACCGTCGGTCGGCGCCCGACTGATGCGGTTCGTCAACCAGTATCTGGCGTTCGTGTATGTGTTCGCCGCGTTCGCCTACCTGATGTTGCCGGTGGCCGTGATCGCGCTGTTCAGCTTCAACGACCCGATCGGCAAGAGCAACCTTGCCTGGCGCGGCTTCACCGTGAAGTACTGGCTCGATCCGTTCGGCGTTCCCGGCCTGGGCGACGCCGTGGTGACCAGCCTCCAGATCGCGTTCGCCTCGACCATCATTGCCACCACCCTGGGCACCCTGATCTCGCTCGCGCTCGTCCGCTACCGGTTCCGGGGCCGGGGGCCGATCGACGCGATCATCTTCCTGCCCATGGCGACGCCCGAGATCGTCATGGGCGCCTCGTTGCTGACCCTGTTCGTGGCAATCGCCCATCCCCCGTTCTTCCCGCTCAACGGGCTGACCATCCTGATCGCCCACATCATGTTCAACATCAGCTTCGTGGTGGTCACCGTGCGTGCACGCCTGGCCGGCCTGGACCGCAACCTCGAGGAAGCGGCGATGGATCTCGGGGCCAACGAGTGGGTCACCTTCTGGAGGGTGACCTTCCCGCTGATCCTGCCGGGCATCGTGGCCGCGGCCCTGCTCGCGTTCAGCCTGTCCATCGACGACTTCGTGGTCACCAACTTCACCGCCGGACGGACGGTGACGTTCCCGATGTTCATCTGGGGCGCGGCGCGGATCGGCGTGCCGGTCCAGGTCAACGTCATCGGCACGATGATCTTCCTGATCGGCATCGGCTTCGTGTTCCTGAGCGTCGTCTTCGGCCGGCGTCGACAGGGAGCCTGAGCGCCCGATCCTCCTGCTCACCGAAGAGCCCGCCGAGGAGCCATCCGATGGTCGACGCGCCGCCCACCATTCCCCTGCCCGATCGCTCGGTCGTTCCGCCGGTCTGGAGCCGGATCACCAACCTCGTTGTCGATCACGGCGAGGGATCGTGGCTGGTGACGACCGACGGGGACCGCTACCTCGACTACACGTCGGGCATCGGCGTGACCAACACGGGGCACGCGCATCCACGGGTGGTGGCCGCGGTCCAGGCGCAGGCGGCCAGGCTGCTCCACGGCCAGCAGAACATCGTCTATCACGAGCCCGGCCTGCGACTGTACGAGCGGCTGGCGGGGCTGCTGCCGGGCGGGCCGTGGTCGGCATTCCTGTCGAACTCGGGCGCCGAGGCGGTCGAGGCCGCGGTCAAGCTGGCCCGGGTGGCGACCGGCCGCCCCGCGATCATCGCGTTCCGCTACGCGTTCCACGGCCGGACCGGCCAGGCGATGGCATTGACGGCGGCCAAGGACGTCTACCGTGGCGCGTTCGAGCCGCTGCCCGGCTCGGTCTACCACGCCGCGTACCCGTACTGCTACCGCGCGTCGGGTGGCGCCCATGCCCCCGACGAGCACTGCACCTGCGACTGGGAGGCCCAGCTCGACCTGCTGTTCCACCAGCTCATCTACCCGGACAAGGTCGCGGCGATCATCGTCGAGCCGGTGATCGGCGAGGGCGGCTACATCGTGCCGCCGCCCGGGTTCCTGCCTCGTCTGCGCGAGATCACGCGCCAGCACGGGATCCTGCTGGTCGCGGACGAGGTCCAGACGGGTTTCGGGCGAACCGGCGAGCTGTTTGCGGTCCGGCACTGGGACGTCGAGCCGGACATCCTGGTCATGGCCAAGGGGATCGCGTCCGGCCTGCCGCTGTCGGGGATCCTGGCCAGGACCGAGATCATGGACCGGTTCCCGGCGGGCAGCCACGGGGGGACGTTCGGCGGCAACGTGGTCGCCTGCGCCGCCGCGCTGGCCACGCTCGACGTCATCGAGGGCGAGGGCCTCGTGGCCAATGCCCGGGACCGTGGCGGCCAGCTGCTCGACGGGCTTCGGGCTGCGTGCGACGGCCGGGCGGCCGTGGGCGACGTTCGGGGTCTGGGCCTGATGGTCGCCCTCGAGCTCGTACGTCCCGGCGACGGCGACGGCCGGGTTCCCGATGCGGCGCTGACCAAGCGCGTGCAGCAAGCCTGCTTCGATCGCGGGCTGCTCGTCCTCACGGCGGGGACGTATGTCAACGTGATCCGCATCATCCCACCGCTGGTCACGACCGCCGAGGAGGTCGATCAGGCCCTCGCGATCATGACCGAGGCACTGGACGTGGCGGGCGCCTGACCGCCACGATCCGGGGGTGAGCTGCCGTCACCCCGAACCATCGCGTTCTGATCCGCCGCGTTCTGATCCGCCGCGTTCTGAGCCGCGCACGGTCCCGTCCGCACCGGCCGAAGCCATGACCGCCCGCGATCGCCTGTCGACGCTGCAGCAGCCGTCATCCGCGGCCTGGGCTCGATGACCCGGGAGCCCTGGACCGCTCGCCCCAACGAGCTGTCCCTGCCGGGCGAGCGAGCGGCCTGCGAGCGGGCGGATGCGATCTTCGCTGCGGCGGACAGCCTCAGCGCCGAGGACCTGCACCGCACCGTCGTGCCACGGCGCGACCTGGAGGAGCGCAAGATGCTGCTGGCCGAGCTCGAGCGCCTGGCCAATGGGCATGGCCGGGGCCCACTGCTCGTTGAATCGCGGAGATGGTTGCGCGACGGGCTGCTCGTGCGAGCCGCCGGGATCTGGACGTCGGGCTCCAGGGCGATGCCCGTCGGGACGGGCGCCCGTGCCGAGGACGAGGTCCAGCTCGTGCTGGCGATCGAGGACGCCGTGTCGGTCGCCGTGGTGGAGGACCTGCTGGAGCCGGCCGCAGCCGCGACGCTCGCCAACCCCGGCCGGTGGCTGCTGGGTCTCGCGCCACTGCCGGATGCGGCGGCTGGCCGCGCGGCAGGCGACGACTGGACGGAACGGGCGGCTCCCAGCGACGGGTCGGGCGACTCGGACACGCCCCCTGATGCCGAGACAGCGGCCGATGCCGACGAGCTTGCCGATGCCGACGAGCTTGCCGATGCCCAAGCGGCGGCCGATGCCGAGATCTCGGACGTGGACGCCCGCGCGAGACGAGCGGCCGTGTTCGCGATCGTTGCCGCGGTGGCGATCCCGGGCGCCGTCGCGGGCGGGTTCGGTGCCGATCAGCTCCCGCTGATCGTCGTCATCGTGGCGGCGGTCGCCCTCCTCGCCTGGCTGTTCGGCTGAGCCGAGGCGCGACCGGCGGCGAGCCTTCAAGAGGACAAGACGCTCCGCAGGTCAGGAAGCCGACCGGACGACCAGCTCGGGCGCCTCTCCGAGCGAGCGACGCGGCCGGGCCGTGGCTCGCGCCGTCACCGATCGTGCCGTGCCGCCGGCGATCGCCTCGGCGCCGGCGATCGCCATTCAGTCAGGAGACGACTGGCAGACCGCCCTCGCGCTCCGATGAGCCGCCCCGGAGCCGCGTAGCCTGGCCAGTCGCGGCGCAGCTCGTGCTCGGCGTAGCACGATCCATCGGCAGGTTTGCACGAACCTCGACCCGAGACCCCGCCCGATTGCGGCGGACAGTCGTGCCTGGACTGCGTGGCCGGCATTGGGCTCGAGGCCGCGACCGCCGCTATCCCTGCGGAGCCTCCTGCAACCGCCGGAGGATCTCCTCGTGCAGCCGCCCGTTCGATCCCACGAAGGACGGGGCGTCGATCCGGCGCTCGCCGTGGACATCGGTCACCCGCCCGCCGGCTTCCTCGATCAGCACCTGTGGCGCGGCCAGATCCCAGCTGTGCATCCCGGTCTCGATCATCGCCTCGGCGGCGCCCTCGGCGACCAGCGCATAGCCCCAGAAGTCACCGAACCCACGTTCGCGCCAGGCCGCCGTGATCAGAGCGTCGAAGCCCGGCATGAGGCCGCTCGCAACGTTGTCCCGGCCGCTCCCGTAGAGGAGCTGGGCGTCCTCGAGCGCCGTGACCCCAGAGACCGTGATCCGACGCTCGCCGTCTGAGCCGCGGTTCCATGCGCCACCACCGCGCCAGGCGAGCCAGCGCTCGCGCATCGCGGGAGCCGAGATGACGCCCACCTGGATCTCGCCCTCATGCTCGACGGCCAGCAGGGTCCCGAACAGCGGAATGCCGCGGATGTAGTTGTGGGTGGCATCGATGGGATCGATGAGCCAGCGGGTGGCGGCCTTGCCGGCCTCCTCGCCGTACTCCTCGCCGACCAGCCCGTGATCGGGGAACCGCGTCTGGATGCGACCCCGGATCTCACGCTCGATCGCCTGGTCGACGGCGGTCACGAACGAGCGATCCGGCTTGCGCTCGATGCTCAGGTTCCGCCGGAAGCCGGCCAGCGCCATGCGGTCGGCCGCGTCGCACGCCTCGAGCGCGAACGCCAGCCACGCGTCGAGTGCGGATTGGGATGCGCGGACCAGCGATGCGGACCACACGGGCCCGAAGTCGGAGGCGTTCATGCTGCTGATGATGCCTCAGTGACAGGCGCCGGTGGCCGAGTCGCCGAAGGAGCTGCCGGTCGCCTCGGATCGGATCCCCACCCGTCCGGCTGCCGTCACCCGGTCAGGCGAGCGGCTCGAACGCCTTCGGGTAGCGCACGGTCCCCCTCATCGCATCCGTCCACGCCGGCAGCCGGCGGGCCATCCAGGCGGCGTCGGGCCACGCTGCCGCCGGCGGCTCCAGCCCCACGCCGCGGGCGGGCTCGAACCCGAACCGCGGGTAGTACGACGGATGGCCCAGGAGCACCAGCGCCGGTACGGCTCGGGCGACCGCCAGGCCCAGCGCCGCGGTCATCAGCGCCGACCCGACGCCCCGCAGCTGCAACTCGGGTTGGACGGCCACGGGGCCGATCGCCAGGACCCGCGCCACGGGCCGGCCGCCGTCGTCCTCCACCGGACATGGCGAGAGCAGCAGGTGACCAACGATGCGCCCAACCTCGTCGACGGCGATCAGCGAGTGCCAGCCGTCCGGAGCCTCGGAGCGGATCTGGTCGACGATCGCGGCCTCCTCGGTTCCGGTGAACGCCGACAGCTCCACGGCCCGCACACCCGGCTCGTCGCCGGGCACCTCGAGCCGGATGGAGACGGGCAGCAGCGAGGGTCGGAGGCGGAAGAGCTCGTCCCGACCGTCAGCCACGGGCCAGTCGCCGGGACGAGCACGGCCGGCTCGGAGCGGCCAGCCGGGTATGCAGCGGCGCTCCGGTCCCCGGCATCAGCCAGCGACCGCGAACCCCAGCGCGTTCGGGATCGGCCGCGACACCGCCACCGGCCTGATGTACCGGTCGACGAGCGCCATCGAGCCGTTGACCTTGAGGTTCGAGAACAGGAACGCGATCTTGGTCGCCTGCGATGCCAGGATCTCGTCCTTGGTCTCCAGCTCCCACAGCTCGCGCTTGAAGGGGCCGATCGCCTTCTTGCGGGTCGTGTACAGGAACTGCTCCTCGGTCTGGCCGGCCTTGCGCTCGTTGGCGGCGTTCTTGCGGCACCAGTCGTTGATCGCACTGGTCATCGATGCCGGGAAGGCCGGATGGTCGTAGAGCGCGTTCTGGAAACCGGTCGCGAGGTGGATCTCGGCCGTCTCGACCGCAGGAAAGTGGTGGAACAGCTCGTCGGGCAGCGTCGACGCGCCGTGCTGGACCGCCCCGGCCAGCCCGTGCTCGCGTGCGATGACCCCAAGCCTGGCCAACACGTCGAAGTCGAGCTTGACCTCGGCAACGCCACCACCCGGCAGCGGCACCCCGCCGTGCGAGGTGCCCGTCTGGACGCTGACCTTGGACAGGCCCCTGGCGCCGGGTGCACGTCCGCCGAGCTCCCGGTTGTAGCCGTCGAGGTACGCCTTGAGCTCCTCGGGCGTCGAGTTCTGCTTGCCAACCTCGCCGATCTCCCCGCCGACGCTGACGGTCACGCCGTCGACCTCGAGGCTCCGGATCAGGGCGGTCAGCTCGGCGGCGCGCGTGTAGTTCTCGCGCTGCTCGGCGTCCAGGTCAGGCTGGGAAAGATCCACCAGCGTGGAGCTGTCGATGTCGATGTTCCGGTAGCCGGCGTCGATCGCCAGCCGGCACGCGCGACGGATCTCCTCGGTCATGGCCTCGGGGTCGGCCGCGTACTTCTTGGCGTTGAACTGGTAGTGGTCGCCCTGGATGAACACGGGCCCCTTCCAGCCGGCCGCGATGGCGCCGGCCAGCACGGATGTCGCGTAGTCCATCGGCCGCTGGTAGGTGTAGGTCTGCTCGCTGCGGGCCAGCTCGAAGATCACCGCGCCCACGTCGGCACGCGCCGCGGTCTCGTAGAACGTGCGGGCCATGTCGAACGTCTGCGCGCGCAGGTTGATCGCCGGCACCGTGAAGCCCGACACCTCGCCCCGGCTCCGCGCCATGTACAGCTCCTGGATGCTCGCCGAGCGCGCTCCGAGGGCCTGGCTCGCCTCCCACACGATCCATCGCGCTGCCTCGGCGGTCGGATCGTCCGTGGTGAGGGCCGCGGTCCAGGCGAGATCGAACGCCGCCTCGCTGCGGAACCGCGGCTCGTCATCGATGACCAGCATCCCGCCCTCGACGTGCGCGATCCCGGACAAGCGGGCGATGAGGTCTGCGGGCGAGGTGGCGACGTGGGGCATCAGGTGGTCTCCTGTTCGTGTCGACGTTGATGGTAGCCGGGTGGCGCGCACCCGGACAGGACCGCCGGGGCGGAGGCCGACGGCACACCCGATGCTGCCCCATGTGCTTGACGAGGAACAGGCGCAACGGAGCGAAGGCGGGCGGGTCGGCTGTCTCGGATCGGGGGTCGCTTGGCCCCCGGTGACGGGCCGGAACGGCCGGTGAGGCGCCGCGGCGCCCGATCAGACGCCCGGCTTGACCACCATGAGGGCCACGATCAGCACGATCATCACGGTCAGGAACATGCCTCCTCGCTGGAGCCGCTGCGCCGTGGCGGCGATCTCGGGCGGCGGGCCGGCCGGAGCTCCGGCGGGTGGCGCACCCGCGGGCGGGCCACCGGCGGTCAGCTGGACCATCTTCTCGGCCGCGGGCGCCTGGACCAGGATGGCGTAGATGACGGCGATCAGGTACAGCACGATCCCGGCGATCAGCCAGCGCCAGGCCGGGCTGGTGAGGTCGGGGCCAAGGATCAGGATCAGCCCAACGCCCGTGATTCCCTGCACGATCGCCCCCGGGACCACGATCCGGCGCTCGATCAGATCCATCACCACCGCCGCGAAATGGCCGTGCTGCGGCGCCTTGCCGGCCTGACCGGAGATCAACGGGAAGGCGAACGTCGGCCCGAACACGGCAATCGCGCCGAGCACGTGAAGGAACAGAAACAGCTGGAGCATGCGACCTCCCTCGTGGCGCGCGTCATGCCCGGTCACTCGCGAGCAAGCTGGACGCGCCCCAGTTGCGTGACTCTACGACACGCGCTTGCGGCGGCGCTGGACGAAATCGACCAGCACGTACTCGCCCAGCCGCGCCGGCTCCGCGTAGAACGCGCGGCCCCGGTTGAGCTCGGTCATGAGCCCCACGAAATCGGTCAACGCCGGTGTCCGCTCAAGCATGAACGTGTTGATGGTGATCCCGTCCTTGGTGCAGCGCATGACCTCGCGCAACGTCGCCCGGATCGTGCGGCTCGTGGGCGGGTAGTTGAACTCGACCTCGCCGTGCTCCACGTGCGCGGTCGGCTCGCCATCGGTGATCACCACGATCTCGCGGTTCGAGGATCGCTGGCGGGCCAGGATCCGGCGGGCGACCTGCAGCCCGTGCTGGAGATTGGTCCCGTACTCGTACTCGTGCCACGAGAGCCCGGCCAGCATCTCGGGCCGGATCTCGCGGGCGTCGTACGCGAAGCCCACGATCGAGAGCCGGTCGCGTGGGTACTGGGTGCGGATGAGCGCCTCGAGCGCCAGCGCCACCTTCTTGGCCGCGAGAAAGCAGCCACGCAGCAGCATCGAACGGCTCATGTCGACCAGCAGCACGGTCGACGCGGACGTCGTTCGCTCGGTGCGGAACACCTCGAAGTCGTCCGCACGCAACCGGACACCCCGCGCCGCCCCGGCTCGAGGCGGTCCGTTCTCCTCGCGCGTCAGCGCGTTGGCCATCGTCGATCGCAGGTCAAGGTGGAACGGGTCGCCGAACTCGAACGGCTTCGACGTCTCCTCGCGCTCGCCGCCGCGCCCGGATCGATCCTCACGATGGCCTCCCAGCGCGTCGTGGCGCAGCCGCGAGAACAGGTCATCGAGCACCTTCTGGCCGATCCGCCTGGTCCCGCGCGGGGTCAGCTCGAGCCGGTTCCCCGACCGCTCGAGGTAGCCGGCGGCCTCGAGCCGGTCGGCCAGGTCGTCGAGCGCGTCCACGCTCCGCACGGCGTCCTCGTCGAGCAGCGCGCGCAGCGCGGATCGATCGATCGCCGCCAGGTCTCCGGATCGAGCCGCCCCGTCGAGGTCCGCCTCCAGGCGGTCCATCGCCTGGAGGCTCTCGATCTCCTCGAGGGCCGGCTCGAGACCCAGCCGGCGATCGCCCGAGAACAGCATGGGCTCGCCCAGGCCGTCGGGCATCAGCTGATCGAGCGAGGCGGCGAGCCTGGCGAGGTCCCACCGGAGCCGGTCGTCCCGGAGCAGAGCGTCGACCGTGTCCTGGAGCTCGGTTCGTTGCTGGGGCGAGAGCGAGCGAAGCAGCGACTGCATCGCCGCCATCCGGTCGGCGAGCTGCTCGATCACGTCGTCGAGCGTCGACGCGCCCGGGAAGAACATCCCGTGCTGGCGCAGGAAGTCGTCGACCTCGGACGGTGTGGGCTCATCGCCCGACAGGCGCCGATCCAGCAGCTGGTTGAGGTCGCGCACCATCGAGCGCTGGGCATCCAGGTCCTCCGGCCTGAGGCCCTTGACGGCGTCCGCGAGGCCGCTCGTCATGCGGTCGAGCACCCCCCCACGCAGGCGGTCGAGGAGCGATTCGAAGCGTTTCCGCGCCTCCGGCTCGAGGAAGTCGTAGTCCTCCAGGGCGCGGATCCTGGCCCCAACGCCGGGGGGTAGCGTGTCCAGCCGGTCAAGGCGCCGGGAGGCGACGCTGCGGAGCATCTGGCGCAGCTCGGCGCTCGGCGGATCGGTCGCCTCATCGTCCTTCGTCGCCTCATCGGCCTTCGTCGCTGTCGCGGCGGCACCCGCATCGTCGCTCCCGGGTTCGCCCCGACCATCGGACCCATCACGGCCCGCTCCGGGCTCGGTCGCATCGAGACGGCGCTCCACGCCTGCCCGCTCGGTGGCCACGATCTCGTCCAGCTCCTGGCGCACGTCCGCCAGCGGGTCCGCCAGCGAGCCTCGTTCGAGCATCTCCTGCCGGCGCTGCCGCAGCCGCTCCATCAGGTCGCGCAGGCCGTGCAGATCGGTGCGCGAGGGGTCGTCGCTGCGAAGCCCATCCTCGGCGAGGTTGCGGAGCGCCTCGGCAAGATCGCCGCTTTCGAGGAGATCGTCCGCCATCGCGTCCAGGATCTCGTCGGCGGTGAGGTCGGGCAGCTGCTGGCTGCCGTCCCAGCGGCGGTACCGGGCGATCGGGCTGAGCGCCTGCGTTCCGTCGAACACGCGCGGATCTGCTCGGCCGAGGTGGCGGGGATCGGGCGTCAGGAAGGCCATCGGATCGGTCGCCTGCGTGCAGGTCAGCGCCGGTAGGTGACGCCGGCGTGGCCGCGATCCTTGTTCACCCGGCGCTGCAGGTGGAGGCCCTCGAGCAGGAACTCCACCGCCGAGGCGACGAGCGCCGGATCCTGCGCCCCGTCCGAGACGTCGAAGGCCCCGAGCCGCTCCACCGCCTCGCGCATGCCCGGGATCTCACGCATCCAGCGGACGTACTCGCGCGACGGCACGCGGTCCCCCGTCTCGATCACCAGCCCGTCCTCGAAAGCCTCGATCACCGGTGCCAGGCGGTCCAGCGAGACGTGCCGGTTGAAGGTTGCGAACACCGCCTTGGTCACGAGCCGCTCCACGATCCGGTCCTCCGGCGTGTCCTCGCCGACCGTCTCCACCTCGACCTTGCCCGAGGTCGAGGCGAGGATCGCGCCCAGGTCGGAGATCCGTGGCGCCGCCACGGGCTCATCCAGGCGCACGGCACGCTTGATCGCGGCGGCCTCGAGGACCTCCAGGTTGGACACCGAGACGCGGACGGAGACGCCGCTGCGCTGGCTGATGTCCGGGGACCGACGGGCGAGATGGGTCAGCTCGGCGACCAGCTCCTCCATGAACCCGGGCACGACGACGGGCGGGATGTCATCGCGCGGCGGGAACGTCCGCTTCTCCTGCCGGACGATGGAGATCTCGTCCTCGAGCGACCGCGGGTAGTGCGTCCGGATCTGCGATCCGAGGCGGTCCTTGAGGGGCGTGATGATCCGGCCCCGGCTCGTGTAGTCCTCCGGGTTGGCGGAGGCGACGACGAACAGGTCCAGCGGCAGGCGCACCTGGAAGCCGCGGATCTGGACGTCGCGCTCCTCGAGGATGTTGAGCAGCCCCACCTGGATCCGCTCCGCGAGGTCGGGCAGCTCGTTGATCGCGAAGATGCCGCGGTTGGCGCGAGGGATGAGGCCGTAGTGGAGGGTGAGCTCGTCGGACAGATAGCGACCCTCGGCCACCCGGATCGGGTCGACCTCGCCGATCAGGTCGGCGATCGTGATGTCGGGAGTGGCGAGCTTCTCTGCGTACCGCCGGTCCCTCGGGATCCAGTCGACGGGCGTGTCGTCGCCCTGCTCGGTGACGATCCCGCGGGCCGCTGCGCTGATGGGCGCGAACGGGTCGTCGTTGAGCTCACCGCCGCGGATGACCGGCAGCCACTCGTCGAGCAGGCCGACCAGCAGCCGCGCGAGGCGCGTCTTGGCCTGGCCGCGTTCGCCCAGGAACACGATGTCCTGGCCGGCGACGATCGCGTTCTCGATCGCGGGGATCACCGTCTCGTCGTAGCCGACGATCGTGTCGAACACCCGCTGCCCGCCGGCGAGCCGGCTCAGGAGGTTGGTGCGCAGCTCCTCCTTGACGGTTCGCGGCTTCCAGCCGGATGCGCGGAGCGCGCCCAGGCTGGCGGGACGATCGGCGGCGTGGGAGGAGATCGAAGACGAGCGAACCACGGCGGGACTCCGGGATGCAGGCGGTTGCGGCTCGAGCAGCCAGCGTGGCACGCCGACCGGAAAGCGTCAAACGGTCGGCTCGTCGGGAGGTCGGGCGGCCGGCGATCTCTCCGAGCTGCGACCCACGGGTCCTGCCCCCTCGACCGCGAGTCGCCCAAGCACCCCGGCGCGCCACAGCTGCTCCGAGCGAAGCCCGGCTGGCGTGGTGCCGATCCGACCCGCCAGCTCATCCGTGAGCCCCCATGCGAAGTGCTCGAACCGGCCGGTCCGCGGATCCCACGTCGCCAGCACCGCGGGCGGCGCGCGCCGGATGTGACCCTGCGGGTCGCGGGACACCGGACGAAGGTAGTGCGCCGCCACGACCCGGACCCCCGAGGTTCCCTCGGAGACGATGAGCAGCATGCCCAGTCGGGTCAGCTCGTCGTCGAGCGCCCCCACCGGCCGAGCCGCAAGGGCCGTGAGGACGTCCTCGAGCCTCGCGCCGCGGGCGGTGGCGAGCAGCGCGTAGCCGAGCGACACGGCCCGGATCGCCACCAGCGCCCGCTCGCCCCAGGTGCCGCCGGGCAGGTCCGGAACGAGGTCCGCCAGCAGGGTCGTCGAGCTTGACCGGATGGTGGCCGATCCTCCGACCGTCGCGTCTGGTGGGCGGTCCGGGTGCCACCCAAGCTGGGCCGCCTCGGGCATCCACGCGAAGGATTCGCCACTGCCGCGGAGCGGCCTCACCTGGGTCCCGTCGGGCATGAGATCGATGAGCACATCGCGCACCGACCGGGCCGCGCTTGCGTCGTCGGACGCCACGACGGCCGACACCCTCGCCTCGACCAGCATCCAGACCAGCGCGCTGAGCTCGGCGTCGAGCGCGCCGATCCGAACGAGCGCCGCCAGGCGCTCCGGCCACCGCGTGGTCCCGGGCTGCCATGCGCCGCCCGGCGATGAACCGGTCGTCATGCCTCGCTCGTCATGCCCCGCTTGTCATGTTCCCGATCCGGCGATCATGGAGGTGCTCTCGTCCGGCGAAACCCGCCCTGCGCCGACCCGGCTACTCGAAGAACCCCGACGCCGCATACACGGGCGACACACCGTACAGCGACTTGACCGTCTTGCCACCGACCCTCGTGATCCGGTACCAGGTGTCGCCCGCCGTTCCGCAGGCGCCGACGGCGTAGGGGTCACCCGTCACCACCTCCGCGGCGCGGACCTTGACGCCCGTCGACACGCGCGCGACCAGGTTGCCGCTCGTCGACGCGGTCGTCCGCAGGGCAACGCCGTTGCACATGGCCACGACCGTGCTGGGCAGCGCATCCGCGGGCGTTGGCGCCGCGCTCGGTTGGGACGACGGCTCCGCGGACACGGCGGGGCTCGCGCTCGGCGCCGCGCTCGGCGACGCCGGAGGTTCGGTCGGCGATGAGCCGCCGCATGCGGCAAGGCTCACGACGCCCGCGAGGACGAGGCTGGCGGCAAGCAGGCGACGCAGCATTCCGACTCCTTCCTCGACGGCCGCACCCACGGACACCCCGCGCCAGGAGCGCCGTCCGGTCACGATGACGCGATGGCGTCAAGGATAGGCACCCCGGCCGGTGCCGGCGGGCCCGTCTCGCCGCGTCGCTATTCGCGGGTGCCGGGTTCGAGTTCTCGGCACTCACAACCTCCAGGGACGCTTCGGGTTCGCCACGTCGGGTGATGCGTCGGCGGCCGCAGGGTCATCCGCCCGCGAAGACCTCCCGACAGGCATCCTCGCCCGGCGTCAGGGGCCGGACGAGGACCCCGAACATGGTGGCAGGGTCCGAAGCCTCGACCCATGGCGTGAGCTCGTTGGCGGCGGCCAGCAACGGTCGGAGGGCATCCGCGTCCGCACCCGAGACCGAGCCGCAGCGAGCGGTGCCGTTGGCGACCGGCCCGCCGAAGGAGACGAGAGGCTGGTCGAGCGGCCAGTCGGCCGGAGCCTGCGGCAGGTCCGGATCCGCCTGGGGGGCAGGTTGTACCAGCAAGGCGTATGCCGGGGCCGAGTACAGCGCCTCGGGGCCCAACTCCGTGCCCACCCACGACGGCAGGTCGAGCAGCTGCCACCACAGATCACCGAACGCCTCGGGCGTGCCCGGTCGCGGCTCGCAGGGCGTGGTGACGCACTCGATCTGTGCGTCCGGCTTCCCGGTGAGGGTGACCCGGCTCCCGTCGACGGTGATCTCGATCCGTCCCGTCACGGCGCCCAGCGGACCACCCTCCCCCGTGAAGTCGCCCTTCGGGCCGAGCACACCGAGATGACGAGCCGCCGCGACGATCGCTTCCTCGCCCGCGGGCGTGATCGAGCGCTCGACGAGGTTGGGCAGCAGCGGCCCGGGGTAGATGGCGGGGATCGGGCCTGGGCTGACGACGACGCCGTCACCGGTGATCACGAGCAGGGGCTGGCTGGCGAACTGGTCGAGCGGTGGGATCGCCTGCCAGGTCGTCATGCGCAGCCAGTACGTCTCCGCCGTGGCCGCGGGAGAGGCGTCCGGACCGACTGGCGTGGCAGGAGCGGGCGAGGTGGCGGACCCGGTGCAGGCCGCGGAGAGGATGGCGACCCCGATGACGGTCGCGAGTCGCAGGCGGGCGGTCACGGTGCGGTACCTCGTGGGAGGACGTATGCCACGGACGCCCGCCATTTGGCGGCGGTTCCCCCGACGGGCGCGGCTTGCCGGGCCCGACCCGGGCGCTTCTCGGAACGGCACACCGAGCCACCAGCTCCCGCTGCGCCGGCCGCGCAAGGGTCGTCCGGCCCCTTTCGAGCTCCGCTGTCGCGAGCCTCTTGACGGGGTCGACAGCGCCCGCGTAGACTGCGCGGCGGTCGAGCAGGTCGCTCGCCCTGCCCACTAGCGGAGGCGCATCTCCAGATGGTGCACAAGACCCTCTACAACCCGCGAACGGCGGCGCCCATCTTCGGCGCTGTCGACGGGAGAGGTGTGCCCACCAGCAGGTAGGACGCGGGGCCTGGCGCCCCAGGAGCGACCACCGAGCCGTGGGCCACCGGGCCCGCGGCTCAAGTGTTATCTCGGGCATGTTCCATGTCCATCGATACGAGCCGCAGGCCCCGGACAACCGGGCCCGCGGCTCGTCCCATGTCCGGGACCCACGGACCGGCCCGACCACTCGAGCCACTCCATCAACCGCAGGAGAGTCCCATGACGACGACCCTCACACCCGAACCGAAAACGACCAATCCGACGTCGAGCCCGCTGCCGGCGCCCCTCGCCGGCAGCGAGTCCGCCGGGCGGATCCCGGGCGCCCCGGGTGCTGGGGATGCAGTCGCTCCCTCACACCGGACGCCGGCCGGCCCGCCAGCGCTCCTCGTCGAGCACGTCACCAAGCGCTTCAAGGTCGACCGGCGCAAGCCCCCGGTCCTCGCGATCGACGACGTGACGCTCCGGCTGGAGCGTGGCGCGATCCACGGGATCCTGGGTGCCAACGGCTCCGGCAAGTCGACCCTCATCCGTCTCGTCTCGGGGTTGCTGACCCTGGACGCGGGCCGGGTCGAGGTGTTCGGCCTGGACATCGAGCGTGACGAGCTCGCGGTGAAGCGGCTCATCAACCGGGTGAGCGTGGACGCGGCGTTCTTCAAGAAGCTCAGCCCGATGGAGAACCTTCTGTTCGCGGCCCGTCTCTACGGCATCGATGCCGGCCGGGCGAAGCGGCAGGCGACGGCGATCCTGGCTCGGCTGGGCATCGCGGAGAGCCGCCTCGGCCGTCCGGTGGAGCAGATGAGCCGGGGGATGCAGCAGAAGGTCGCCATCGCGCGAGCCCTGCTGACGAGCCCGACCCTGCTCCTCCTCGACGAGCCGACCACCGGCCTCGATCCGCGCAGCAAGCTCGACGTCCAGGCATTCGTGGAAGAGGTCAACACCGCGCACGACGCGACGATCGTCCTCACCACCCACGACCTTGCCGAGGCGGAGCGCCTGTGCGACCGGATCACGATCCTCGATGGGGGTCGGGTTGTCGCGGAGGACACGCCCGAGGGCCTCAAGCGACTCGTCGCGCGAGACCACGCGCAACCGCCGACGCTCGAAGCCGTGTTCATGACCTTTACGGGTCGCTCGCTCGACGAGGACGTCGAGACGGACGACGACAGCGACTAGCAACAGCAGCTGAAAGGAGGTGCCGCGATGACCATCCGGTCCGCCACGACCACCCGCCATCACCCTGACCTCTCGAAAGGAACGCTGACATGTACGACAGGGAGCTGTACCTAGCCGCCCGCCTCGAGGAACAGGCCCTCGAGCGACGGCAGCTGGCCGACGAGCGGCTCGCCCGTCGACAGGGTCGCCCGATGCGGCGACGCCTGGGTGAATCGCTCATCAGGCTCGGCGAACGGTTGTCCGACGACCGTCGCTCCACCCCCGCCCTGACCGCCTGAGGCGGCCGGGGCCGGGGGCCCTCAACCTCGAAAGGACCCTCCGTTGGCACTCCTCACGCATGAGCTGAAGGCGTCCTACGCCTTCGTGGAGCGCAACTTCTTCCTCACCCGCCGCTACTGGGGCTGGGAGGTCGCATTCCTCGTCTACTCGGTCGCCAGCGCGCTCTCGATCTCGTTCATCGGCGCGGCGTCGGGCAACGACCGGCTGCTGCTGACCCTGATCATCGGCGCCGTGTTCTGGAACTACCTCTCGGTGGTCTTCTCGTGGATCGCGGAGACGATCTCGGTGGAGCGCTGGGAGGGAACGCTCGAATACACGTTCATGGCGCCCGTTCGCCGCTGGACGCAGCTGCTGGGCTCGTGCCTGTACGCGATGGCGTACGGGCTGGTCCACACGGCCGCGATCCTGGTCGTGCTGGTGCTGTTCTTCCCGCAGCTCGAGCCCGGGTCGATGAACCTGGCGACCGCGGTCCTGTTCGTCGCGCTCGGCTCGTTCAGCTTCGTGGGCATCGGGATGATGGCCGCCATCCTGCCCCTGCTCTACGTGGAGCGAGGTGCGCAGATGACGTTCGTCCTCCAGTCCTGCCTGCTGCTCGTGTCGGGCGTGTACTACCCGGTCTCGATCCTGCCCGGCTGGATGCAGGCGCTGTCGCACATCTCGCCGGCGACGTACGTGCTCGACGGCGTCAGGGCCGGACTGCTCGACGGCACGCCGGTGACCGCGCTCGTCGGCGACATCCTGCCGCTGATCGTGATGGGCGCGGTGCTGATCCCGGCGGGGCTATGGGCGTTTGGCCGCGCGGAGCGTTACGCGAAGCGGACCGGCAAGCTCAAGCGGGTCGGCTGAGATGGACCGGAAGGGATCCGTCGACATCGAACCGCTGCCCGGGGACGGCGGCGCGCTGGCCGAGCTCGGCTGGGATCCTGCCTGGGAAGCGACGTTCGCGCCGTTCCATGCGGTGGGGTGGCGTCCGGCCCGGGTCGTGGCTGCGCATCGTGACGCCTGGGTCGTCGCCGGTCGGGCCGGCGATCGGGACGCGGTCGTCGCCGGGCGGCTGCGGCATGAAGCCATCGGACCGGCGGATCTGCCCGCGGTCGGCGACTGGGTCGCCACCAGCCCGAACGCCGCATCCCCGATGGCCGCCTCGGACCGAGACGAAGCCTGGGGTGCGGCCGTGATCCAGGCCGTGCTGCCCAGGCGGGCCGCCTTCGGGCGCAGCACCGCCGATTCGGGCCGGCGCACCGGGGCCCGACCGCAGGACGAGCAGATCCTGGCCGCCAACGTGGACCTCGCGCTCCTGGTCGCCGGGCTCGACGGCGACTTCAACCTCCGGCGCCTTGAGCGGTACCTGGCCGTCGCGCACGCGGGCGGTGCGCACCCGGTGATCGTGCTCAACAAGGCGGACGTCGCCGCCGATCCGGCGGGCCTGCGGGTGGCCGCCGGGGCCGTGGCTCCGGGCGTCGAGGTGCGCACCATCTCCGCCCTCACCGGCGATGGCGTGACGGCGCTCGAGACGGACTACTTGCCGCGCGGCCGGACGGCCGTCGTGCTCGGCTCGTCGGGAGTCGGCAAATCGACCCTGGTCAACGCGCTGGTCGGCGGCGCTCGCCAGCGAACCGGCGCCGTCCGCGAGGACGACGCGCGAGGCCGTCACACGACCACCCACCGGGAGCTCATCCGCCTCCCGGGCGGCGCGCTCCTGATCGACACCCCGGGCATCCGCTCGCTCGGCGTCGCCGGCGCGGCCGAGGGCATCGATCCGACCTTCGCGGAGATCGCCGAGATCGCCGCAGCGTGCCGGTTCCGCGACTGCCGCCACGATGGCGAACCGGGCTGCGCGGTCCATGCGGCCATCGCCGACGGCCGTCTCGATCCCGATCGGCTGGCAAGCCATCGCAAGCTGGAGCGGGAGGCGGCCCACGTCGCGCGATCTGCCGACCCCCTGCTGCGGGCGGCCGAGCGCCGTCGCTGGAAGGCGATCCAGCAGTCGGTGGGCATCCACATGAGGCACAAGTACGGGAGCGATCGATGACCGATTGGAGCGATCCATGACCACGCCCGACACGGGGATCCCCGAGTCCCCGGCGATCTCCGGGCTGACGTTCCGTGGCGGGCGCACGGATGACTGGGAAACCCTGGCCGAGGTCATGAACCGGGGCAACGCGGCCGACGGTGTCGAGGAGGCGCAGTCGGGCGAGGAGCTGGCCACCGAGCACGCCAAGATCGACGACTTCGATGTCGCACGCGACGTGCTGGTGGCCGAGGCTGACGGCACGGTGATCGGCTTTGCATCGGGGCAAC
Organism: uncultured Chloroflexia bacterium; assembly: GCA_963713095.1. Classification (GTDB taxonomy): domain Bacteria; phylum Chloroflexota; class Limnocylindria; order Limnocylindrales; family CSP1-4; genus CAIXZV01. The sequence continues at coordinate 215,211 of CAVQKK010000001.1, read as the reverse complement.
GGGTCGTCCGCGACGAGGTGCTGGTCGGTGAGACATGGGGCGCGGTCGACCCCGCGTTCCGACGGCGTGGCCTTGCGACGGCGCTGTTCGAGGCGACCCGGGTCCGGCTGGCGACCGAGCTTGTCGCCGATCCCCGCCCGGGCCCCCGCGAGCTGCGCTCGTTCGCGATGGACCTGGAGACCGGGGCCCGGGGCCTGCTTGCCGACCGGGGGTTCGTCCCCATCCGGTACGGGTTCGAGATGCGTCGCTTCCTGACCGGCACGCTGCCCGACCGCGCGCTGCCGGCCGGGATCGAGATGCGGCCCGTGACCCCGGGCCAGCATCGGGTCATCTTCGACGCCGACAACGAGGCGTTCGAGGATCACTGGGGCCACCGACCGCCGAGCGAAGGCGACTTCGTCGCGCAGTTCGAGGGCCCGTCGGTCGACACCTCGCTGTGGTGCGTGGCCTGGGACGGCGACCAGGTGGCGGGCGTCGTGATGAACGCCATTATCGCGACCGAGAACGAGCGCCTCGGCGTGCGTCGCGGCTGGCTGGACCACGTGTCGGTGCGCCGCCCGTGGCGCGGTCGAGGCGTGGCCAAGGCCCTGTGCGCGGCGTCGATGCGGGTCCTGCGGGAGCGGGACATGGACGAGGCGTGGCTGGGCGTCGACGGCGAGAACCCGATGGGGGCGCTCGCGCTCTACGAAGGGCTTGGCTTCCAGGTCGCTCGGCGGTGGCAGGCGTACGGACGCCCGGTGGACGCTCCGGCGCCCGCGGGCTGGCGCCCGGCCGGCGCCCGACCGACCTGACGGGCGGGGGGATCCACGGACAGCCCGTGACCTCGCCGCGCCTCAGCCCCGAGGCCAACGGCTCAGACTGCGTCCAGGGCGGCCCGGATGTGCTGCGCCGCCTCTGCAGCCTCGTCCTCGGCGACGAGCCAGCGCTGGGCAAACACGGCGTCCAGCAGCCGGGCGCCGGCGGGCGGCATGTCCGCGTACCGGGGCACGAGATGGAAGTGCAGGTGCCGCAGTGACTCGCCCAGCGAGCAGATGTAGATGCGCTCCGGGCCGAGCGTCGTGCGCATCGCGGCCAGCAGCCGTTGCGCGACGACCCCGAGCGCGGCAGCTTCGGGCGGATTCAGGTCGGCGAGGCTATCGACGTGACGCCTCGGCTTGAGCACGACGTAGCCCCGCACGAGCGGTGGGATGCCGTGGTCAGCGACCCACAGGTCGTCGGCGTAGATCGGGCCTCCGGGCGGGTTGATGCGCCCGGTGTTCACCTCGCAAGCGAAGCAGCGTTCCATCGCGTCACAGGGTAACGGGCGGGCTCGACCGCGCGACACTTGACGGGCGCGACGGCGGGCCACAGGCTGGATCCTGGCGGCGAAGGTTCGAGGCGGGCGAAGGGAGGGACGAGTCCCATGCGGCGGTTGAACGTCAGGCAGGGCGTGATCGGCGGCTGGGTCGTATCCGTCGTCTGCGCCGCCGGCATGGCCGGCCGTTCCGCCGACCCGCTCTGGACGTTCCTCTCAGTCCTGGCCTTCGCCCTCTCGTGCGTTGCGCTGGTGAGCCTCCTGGTCGTGGCGATCGCTCGTTCGTCCAAGCCACCCATCAGCTGGTAGGCCCGCGGCATCTCCTGCGCGCGGGACGCAACCGGGACACGAACCCGCTCCAGCAGCGCCGGCGCGTCCGGCCAAACCTGGATTGCGCGTCCGGCCGCGACGATGGACGATGGTCCGGTGGCCCGCTTGCACTTGCCTCGAAGCCTGGGTGTCATCGCCGTCGCGGCAATCGTGGTGGCGGGTTGCGCGGGCCCCGGGCAAGTCGCCGGCTCGCCGGCCGCGACGCTCGGGCTCGTCCCGACAGCGCCTTCGGGGTCGCTCGCGCCCACGACCAGCGCGACGTCGGAGCCGGTGTCGGCTGCCGTCACGCCGTCGGCCGCGCCCGCTCCTTCGACCCAGTCGCCATCGCCCACACCGGAGGCCACCATGCCCGACTTCGTCCTCACGTCCACGGCGTTCGACGCAGGTGGCTCGATCCCGAAGCGGTACACCTGCGACGGCGAGGACATCTCACCCGAGCTCGCCTGGGCGGGTACGCCTTCCGGTACCGGGGCCCTGGTCCTGCTGGTCGACGATCCCGACGCGCGCGGCTGGGTCCACTGGACCGTCCTCGACATGCCGGGTTCGGCGGGGGGCTCGCTGGCGCGCGGCGTCGGCACCTCGCCTGACGCCCCGGCGCAGGGTCGCAACGACTTCGGGCGGATCGGCTGGGGCGGCCCCTGCCCGCCGTCGGGAACCCACCGGTACACGTTCACGCTGTACGCGCTGGGGGCACCGCTGGCCTTGCCTGGGACACCCGACGGCAAGGCCGTCCGCGCGGCGCTTGCCAAGGCGCTGGTGCTCGACAGGGCCGTGCTGGAGGGGCAATACCACCGCGGCGGCTGAGCCGGCTCCCGGGGCGGCCCTCGCGGGGCGCGCGCGCCTGACGGTATGTGCGGCCTGGCGGAACGTGCGGCCGGGCGTGCGCCGGTGCCATGCAAGGGATGCGCCGGCACCCGGGCCGTGCGCGGGCGCCACCCGGCGGTGCGCAGGCGCCACCCGCTGACCCAGCCAGCGTCGATCAGAGCAGGAGCCGACCCTCGCGACGAACCATCTCCATCCACGGACGCTCCCGGCCGATCGTCGTGTCCGGTCCGTGCCCGGGGAACACCCGAACCGGGTCCTCCAGGTCCGTGAGGCGCGCGATCGACGCCACCATCTCGCCGGCCGACCCTCCGGGAAGATCGACCCGGCCCCAGCCGCCCTGGAACAGGGTGTCGCCGCTGAACAGGAGCCCGTCGTCGCCGGCGAGCAGGCACACGGAGCCTTCCGTGTGGCCGGGCGTGTGGAGCACGCGCAGCCGGATCTCGCCGAACCGGACCTCGCCACCCTCGGCGAGCTCGACCGCAGGCACCGACGGGACGATCTCGAACGGCGTGAACAGGGGCTCAGGGTTCGTCAGCCGGTGGCGGTCGGCCGGGTGGACGGCGATCTCGGCCCCCGTGTGGGCCGCGATGGCTGCGTTGTCACCGGTGTGATCCCAATGGCCGTGCGTGCTGACGATCAGCTTGAGCGTCCAGGCTCGCTCCTCGAGCGCGTCCCGGATCCATGCCAGCGACGGGGTCGCCGTATCGATCGCGATCGCCTCGCGGGTCCTCGGATCGACAAGCACGTGGACGTTCGTCGCCAGGGGACCCACGACCGCATGCAACCGATCCATGCCCTCAGTCTCGCACGGTGGGCCGTGAGCACTGCGGGCCGTGAGCACGGCGGGCCGTGAGCACGGCGAACCGGGACGTCCGGCTCTCGTCACGTGAAACGGGTGGCTGCAGAATCGACCCCAGAGGTGATCGAGATGACGACCACTGTCCGTATCAAGGCCAAAATCACCCCCTGGGACGACCCGGACTTCGTCCGGGCGTTCGAGCGGGCGCGAGCCGAGATGGATCGGTCCGGTTGCTGCCCGGAGGGACCGCAGGCCGCGGCCGAGGTGCAGCGAATGCTCCATGACGCCGGGTTCCCGAACGCACGGGTCGAGGTGGACCGGACAGTCCAGGAGGCGCTCGAGCACACGTCAAACTGGACGGTGCGCCGGGACCCCTAGCGCATCCGGGATCCGGCGCCCCGAAGGTCCGGCCGGCGGCTCAGGTTTGTCCGACGACGACCCGACCGCGGGCGAAGCGTCCGAGGACGGCCGCCACCCGGGCGGCGATCAGGTTGCCTCGAGCTTGGTGCGAATGCAGTCGAAGGTCTGGCCGATCATCTTGTTGGCCGTGCCTTCGATCAGCCGCGCCCCAACCGACGCCAGCGTGCCGGCGATGGTCACGTCGGCCGACCAGTCCATCGTGGTCGGACCCTCGGCGGGGCCCGACAGCCGCATGTCCGCGGAGGCATCGACGGCGGAGCCGGGTGCCTGGCCGTGCGCCTTGAGCACGGCGAGCTCGGGCTCGTTGCGCTCGGCCACGGTCATGTCCACGACGAAGCGTGCCGAGATGAACCCCACGCCGACCTTGGCCTTCGCCTTGAAGTGATCGGCGTCGATCGCCTCGATCGACTCCACGCCAGGCCCGCAGGACCCGACCTCGTTGGGATCCATCAGGAACGCCCACACGCGGTCGCGGGATGCGGTGATCTGGACGGTGCCCTTGAACTGCATTCGGATCTCCAGTGACGGACCGGGAGAGGCGAGGGCGGGCGACGGCCGTCAGGTTCCGGCCGTGGTCGATCCCGTGACGTAGGCGCCGGGCTCCTTGATGAAGGCCGTCCGGCAGCCCATCGAGCAGAACGCGTACACCGTGCCCTCGTGCTCGGCCAGGTGTCGAGCGTGGGCGCGATCGACCGTCATCCCGCACACGGGGTCGAGGAGGACGATGTCGTCGACCGTGGCGCCCGGCTCGCCAGTCCCGGGGGCGGCAGCCGCCTCGGCCACCGCCGAGCCTGCGATGGTCGCCGGCCCCGGCCGAGCCACGAACTCCGCTCGCCCCCGTCGGACCTGGATCAGCTCCCCCAGGATCGAGAGCGCGATCTCCTCGGGGGTCTCGGCGCCGAGGTCCAGCCCGCACGGAGCGCGCAGCGCTGCGAGCCGCTCCTCCGGCACCCCGGCGTCGTCGCGAAGCCAGGCGCGCACGACGCGTGCCCGGGTCGGTGAGGAAACGAGGCCAACGTAGGCGACATCGCGCCGGAGCGCGGCCGCGAGCGCCTCCTCGTCCCACACCCCCTGGGTGGCCACCACCACGTACGGGGACAGGTCCGGGTCCACCTGACCAAGCGCGGTCTCACTGGTCACCCGCTCGGCGTCGGGGAAAGCTTCGGCGTCCGCGATCGGATCGAACACGGATACCCGCCAGCCGGTAGCGGCGCCGAGGGCGGCCAGCGCCCCGACGATCGGCGTCGTGCCGGCCAGCCACAGCGAGGGCGCGGGAAGATGCGGTTCCACGTAGATCTCCAGGGTGCCCCCGGAGTGGCAGCTCATCACGAGCTCGACGACACCGTCGCCGCGACGGCCCTCGGCCGGGGCCTCCTTCGAGAGCCGGAGCAGGCGGGGATGGCCGTCGACCAGCGCCCGCAGCGCCTCTCGGACGACGACGGGCTGGGCGCAGCTGCCGCCGACCCAGCCCTCGATCGTGCCGTCCGGGTGAACGATGCCCGCCGAGCCCGGTCGGGCCGACGTCGGGCGCTGCACCGCCACCACCGTGGCGACCGCGAACGTCCCCCCGGCGGCCTCGAGCTCGGCGACGCGGCGGAACAGGGTGCGACCGGCCATTGGTCAGGCCACGCCCTTCTCGTGCAGGACCTGCCACACCTTCTGGGGCGTGAGCGGGATGTCGATGTGGGTGACGCCGAGGTGCGACAGTGCATCGACCACGGCGTTGGCGATGGCCGGCGGGGCGCCGACCGTCGCCGACTCCCCCACCCCCTTGGCGCCCAGCGGGTGGTGAGGAGAAGGGGTGATGGTCTTGCCCGTCTCCCACGACGGGGTCTCCATCGCGGTGGGCAGCAGGTAGTCCATGAACGTCCCGGCGAGGTTGTTACCCTGCTCGTCGTAGGGGATCTCCTCGTAGAGCGAGGGCGCCAGGCCCATCGTCAGGCCGCCGTGGATCTGCCCGTCCACGATCATGGGATTGATGATGTTGCCGCAGTCGTCGACGGCCACGAAGCGCCGCACGGTGACCTGGCCCGTTCCCTTGTCGATGTCGACCACGCAGATGTAGCTGCCGAACGGGAAGGTCAGGTTGGGCGGGTCGTAGTAGTCGACCGCCTCGAGCCCGGCCTCCATCCCGTCGGGGAGGTTGGTGTAGGCGGCGAACGCGAGCTCGGCGATGGTCTTGACCCGGTCGGGCGAGCCCTTGACGCTCCACTGGCCGTTCGTCCACGCGAGGTCGTCGGGCGAGCACTCGAGCAGGTGCGCCGCGAGCAGCCGGGTCTTCTCGCGGATCTTGCGCGCGGCGACGGCAGTGGCCGCGCCGGCGACGGGCGTGGACCGGGACGCGTAGGTGCCGAGGCCGTACGGCGCCGTGTCCGTGTCGCCCTCCTCGACCACGACCTTGGACGCCGGGATGCCCAGCTCCTCCGCGACGATCTGCGCGTAGGTCGTCTCGTGGCCCTGCCCCTGGCTCTGGACGCCCAGGCGCAGGATCGCGGAGCCGGTTGGATGCACCCGGAGCTCGGCCGAGTCGAACATCTTGATGCCGATGATGTCGAACGTGTGCGAGGGCCCCGCGCCCACGATCTCGGTGAAGCTGCTGATCCCGATGCCCATCAGCTCGCCCCGGGCGCGCTTCTCGGCCTGCTCCTTGCGCAGCTCGTCGTAGCCGATCATGTCGAGCGCCTTCTGGAGCGCCGTGTGGTAGTCGCCGGAGTCGTAGTCCCAGCCCGTGGGCGTGTGGTACGGGAACTGGTCCTTGCGGATGAAGTTCTTCATCCGGAACGCGGCCGGGTCCATGCCGATCTCGCGGGCCGCCTCGTCGACCAGCCGTTCGATCGTGTGGACGGCCTCCGTCACCCGGAAGCTGCAGCGGTAGGCGACGCCCCCCGGCGGCTTGTTGGTATAGGCGGCATCAACCTCGACAAACGCCTGCGGGATGTCATACGAGCCGGTGATCACGTTGAACAGCCCGGCCGGGAACTTGGACGGGTCGGCAGCAGCGTCGGTGTAGCCGTGGTCGGCGAGCGTCTTGACCCGCAGACCCTTGACCGTGCCGTCGTTGTCGAGGCCCAGCTCCGCGTGGATGTGGTAGTCGCGGGCGAACGAGTCCGCCTGGAGGTTCTCGGACCGATCCTCGATCCACTTGACCGGGCGACCAAGGGTCAGCGACGCGACGATCGCGCATACGTAGCCCGGGTAGACCGGCACCTTGCCGCCGAACCCGCCGCCGATGTCGTGGGTCTTGACGCGGATGCTCGATTCCGGCAGGCCCGAGACCAGGCTGATGACCGTCCGGTACACGTGGGGCGCCTGGCTGGTGACGTGGAAGTCAAGGTGGGCGCGGACGGGGTTCCAGTCCGCGATGCAGCCGCAGGTCTCGATCGAGGAGACGTGGATCCGGGGGATGTACACGTCGATCGGGACGACTCGGTCCGAAGCGGCGAGCGCGGCGTCGGTGGCCGACCTGTCGCCCGACTCCCAGTGCCAGATGTGGTTGTTCGCCTTGTCCGGGCCGCGGTCCGGGCGCAGGACCGGCGCGTCCGGCTCGAGCGCCTTGAACGGATCGATCACCACCGGCAGCGGCTCGTAGTCGACATACACGGCCTGGATCGCGTCGGCCGCCTGGTAGCGCGTCTCCGCGATGACCGCGGCGACCTCCTGGGCCTGGTACATGACCGTGTCCACCGGCAGCACCATCTGCTTGTCGCCGGCGAGCGTGGGCATCCAGTGGAGCCCCGCCTTCTCGAGGTCCTTGCCGGTGATCACCGCCAGCACGCCCGGCATGGCCAGAGCCTCGCTGGCGTCGATGGACTTGATCTTCGCGTGGGCGTACGGACTGCGGACGATGTCCATCCAGACCATGTTGGGAAGGGTGACGTCCTCGATGTACTCGCCCTGGCCCCGGATGAAGCGCGGATCCTCCTTGCGCTTCATCGAGTGCCCCATGCCCGAGACCTCGGCGGTCGTGGTGAGTGCCTGTGCCTCCGTCATCGTCGTGTCCTCCGGGCTCAGGCGGATGCCGCGGCTGGCTCGGCCTCGGCGGATGCTCCCCGGAGCTCCACCGCAGCCTGCTGGACCGCCTTGACGATGTTCACGTAGCCGGTGCACCGGCACAGGTTGCCGGCGATCCCCTCCCGGATCTCGGCCTCCGTGGGATCCGGGTTCCGGGCGAGCAGCCAGGTCGTCTCCATGATCATGCCGGGGGTGCAGAAGCCGCACTGGAGCCCGTGCTGGTCCCAGAACGCCTGCTGGAGCGGGTGGAGCTTGCCGCCCTGCTCCATGCCCTCGATGGTCGCGATCGCGGCGCCGTCGGCCTGGACCGCGAGCATCGTGCACGACTTCGCGCTCTCGCCGTTGACGTGCACGGTGCACGCCCCGCAGTTGCTCGTGTCGCATCCCGTGTGGGTGCCGGTCAGGCCGAACACGTCCCGCAGGAGGTGGACGAGGAGCAGGCGAGGCTCGACGTCGGCCTCGCGGGCCACCCCGTTGACGGTGACCGAGATGTGCTGGGTGGTCATCGCTCGGTCCTCCTACGCGCCCTGCGCCCGTGAGGCCGCCAGACGCAGCGCCCGGGTCGTGATCTCGCGGACCATCGCCCGCTTGTACTCCGCCGGGCCGTGGCTGTCGGACACCGGTCGGGACTGGGCGGCCGCCGCATCCGCGGCCGCCGCGAACGCCGCGTCGGTCGGGCTGTTGCCGATCAGGCTCGTCTCCGCCTCGGTCGCGGCGAACGGCGCATCGGCGACGGCCGTGAGGCCGATCCCCGCCCGCTCGATCCGTCCGTCGGCACCCAGCACGAGCATCGCGGCGGCGCCGACCGTCGCGAAGTCACCGGCGCGGCGCTCGAGCTTGACGTAGGCGCTGCCGGTCCGCGGGCCCGCGAGCGGGATCCGGACCTCGGTCAGCACCTCGGTGGGCTCGATCGCGGTCTGGAACGTGTCGGTGAAGAAGCCGCGCGCCGGGAGCTGCCGCTCGCCGGTGGCGCTGCGACACACGAACGTGCCGCCCAGCGCCTGGATCACGGCCGGCCAGTCCGAGCTCGGGTCGGCGTGCGCGCAGGAGCCGCCGATGGTGCCCCAGTTGCGGACCTGCGGGTCGCCGATCCCACCGGCCGTGTCGCGCATGATCCCCCAGTGAGAGGCCAGCGGATCGTGCTCGTGGATCCGGCGGTGGGTCACCCGGCCGCCGATCCTCCATCCGTCGTCGGCCCTGGTGATGGTGTCGAGCCCGCCGACCGCCTGGAGATCGACCAGGAGCGCCGGCTGCGCCAGGCGGAGCTTGATCAGTGGCAGGAGGCTGTAGCCCCCGGACAGGACCTTGGCCTCCCCCTCCCGATCGCGCAGGATCTGGAGGGCCTCGTCCAGTGACGCTGGACGGACGTAGTCGAACTGGCCGGGGATCATGCGCCGCTTGCCCTCCTTCCCGCGCCGGGCGCGGGACCGATGTCGGGCTCGCCACCGAGGGGACGAGCACGGGGATGCCAGGACATACGGGTGGCGCCGCCGGATTGCGGCGGATCGCCACGGTGATGGGGATTGCCCCAGGGAGCTGCGATGCGCCGAGTATCGGCGCGGGGTCGGTAGAGCGTCAATGGGGTTGCGCCGTACGCGTACCGACGTGCGCAGGGACACCGCGCTGAGCCCATCGATCGCGCGCAGTCCGCGGACGCTGCCTGGTGCTCATGATGCGGCGTCAGGGTGGCCACCGACCGGGGGCGAGGCCCGGGATCGAGCTCAGGGCGCGCCCGGCGCCCGCCCGCTGGCGGCGCTCAGGTCACCGGCTGGGCATCCAGGTGACGATCCCGATCGAGGCGGCGGGCTGCGCTGCAAGCGACCAGCCACCGTCGCGCGCCGCGATCACGTCGGGCAGGAGCTCGAGCAGGCGACGATCCTTCCCGCCGCCCTCGGCGATGAACAGCTGGCGGCGCAGGAAGGCGGCCAGCGCGGGCACGGTCTCGAATGTCCGCGACACGCGCTCGACCCGGATCACCTCGGTGTCCCGGCCGTGGGCCCGAACGATCTCCAGCAGCTCGGGGAGCGCAGGGAGCGGGACCCGCTGCTCGCCGTGAACCAGCGGCCACAACGGGTCGGCCAGCGAGGCCGGGCTGCGGTCGGTGAGGACCGCGATGCAGCGCTCACGAGCGGCCGCTTCCATCGCGGCGAGGAACGGCCAGATCGGCTCGATGTCGTACGCCACGTGGGCGATCAGCGACACGTCGGCCGCCGGGAGGGGTCCGAGCTGATCGGCCGCGTCCGGCCAGGTGCCGGCGACGATCCGGATGTTGTCGATGCCGTGCTCGCCGATCCCGGCCTGGAGTGCCCGGCGCATGCCCGCCGACGGCTCGACCGCCACCACCTCACGCACCGCGAGCGCGAGCGGCAGCGCGTAGCGGCCCGCGCCTGCCCCGATGTCCAGCCAGACGTGGTCCGGACGTGCCGAGGCGCGCAGGACGTCCAGAGCCGGCTCATCGGTCCGCCTCGGATCGGCGACGAACTGCGCGGTGACCGGGGCGTAGAAGTCGGGCAGCTGCGTCTCGCGCAGTCGCTCGGCCTGCTCCCGGTTCGCCAGCACCCGCTCGGACCAGGCGGCCTCGAGGCGACCGGAAGAGGCGGTGTCGGCCCTGGGCATCGAGCTCACGATACGCCCGACAGACGTGCCAGGTCGTCGGGCGTATCCACGTCCGGGTTCGCGCCCTCGACGGCGACCTCCGCGACCAGATCGGGCCGCGTCTCGAGCAGCGGACCCAGCCCCCGGTCCCCCTCCAGGCCGGCGGCCAGCGCCCAGGCGCTGCGGCAGACGAGCACCGGGTTCGGCGCGGCGTCGTGCGCATACCTAGCGCGGACCATCGGACGATCGGTCGCTCTCGCTGCGCCGAGCACGGCCCGGATCGCCTCGGGACGGAGGGCCGGTTGATCACCGAGGACGATCAGGACGGCATCGGTCGCGGCATCCTCGGCAGCTCCGTCGAGACCCACGCGAAGCGAGCTCGACAGCCCGTCCTGCGGTCGCGGGTTGACGATGCGCCGCTCCATTCGCCAGGCGATGCCCGATTCGATCGCGGCGGCATCGTTCCCCAGCACGACCACCGCGCCGTCGAGCCCGCCGGCGGCAACCGCGTCCAGCGTGTGCTGGAGCACGGGTCGGTCCCCCATCGGTGCCAGGAGCTTGGGCGATCCGAACCTGCTGCTGGCCCCGGCGGCCAGGACGATGGCAACGACCTTCATCCGGCAGACACGGGCGGTACGGGAGCCTCGACCTGCGCCGGCGTCTGGGACGCGGCGGTTTGCTCGTGGGCCCGCGCGAGGTCCCGCATCGGGCGGCCCGTGCCGGATCGCCGCTCCGCGACGACCTCGGCCATGATCGCGAGCGCCGTCTCGGCCGGCAGCCGCCCACCCAGGTCGAGCCCGATCGGGCCGCGCAGCCGATCCAGATCCGCCTCGGACACCCCTGCCGCGAGCAGCCTCGCCCGGCGATCCGCCTGGGTCTTGCGCGACCCGACCGCGCCCACGTATCGGCAGCCCCGGCGGAGCGCCTCGACGATCGCGGGCTCGTCGAACTTGACGTCGTGGGATAGCACCGCCACGGCATCCGCCGGCCCGAGGCCGATCTCATCTGCGATCTCATCCGGCCAGCCGACCAGCAGCCGGTCCACGTCGGGGAAGCGCGCCTCGGTAGCGAACGCCGCCCGGCCATCGGCCACCACGGTCTCGTAGCCCATCTCCCGGGCCAGTCGGACCAGCGAGCGCGCCACCTCGACCGCGCCGACCACCACCAGCCGTGGCCGCACCGGATAGGCCTCGATGAACAGCTGCCGGCCCGCGATCTCCACGGTCTTCGACACACCCTTGGCCAGCGCCGCCGTCGCTGCGGCCGACAGCTCGGCATCTGCGGCGGCGTCTCCCAGCGTGCCATCCAGCCGGCCGTTGTCGTGAACGACGAGCGCCTGGGCCGGTGGCGCGCCCTCGCCGGGGGCATGCGCGCCGAACTGGGACGAGGGTGCATCGGACGGCAGGAGGGTCACGATCGCCCGCCCGTCGCCACGGCCCTCGCGGGTCTCACGGGCAGCCACGATCGCCACCTCCGGCACGACCGGCGAGACCAGGACGTCGATCGTGCCACCGCAGGCGAGACCGACGTCCCACGCCTGCTCGTCGCTGATGCCGTAGCGGATGACCCGCTGCCGGCCGTTTCGGCGCGCAGCCCGGATCTCCTCGGCCGCCGCACCCTCGACGCAGCCGCCCGACACCGAGCCGGCCAGCCGCCCGTCATCGGTCACCAGGAGCACCGCGCCCTCGGGCCGCGGGGCACTGCCGAACGTGCGCACCACGACCGCCCGGCCGACACCGGCGCCCTCGGCGCTCCACGTCTCCAGCGAGTCCAGCAGCTCCTGCATCCCGGCTCCTCCGTGGTGTCCCTGGTCGGTGTGCCCGTTCGCGGTGCGCTCGGCGCTCAGGCCAGCGGGCGGGCCCGCCCTGCGTCGATCGGTTCCCCGTCAAGCGGCCGGGGCGGGTCGGACTCAGGAGCGAGCAGCCCCAGCGAGGGTGCCACGGAGGTCGCATGGGTGACGGCCGTTCCACGGCGGGCAGTGCCCTGCGAGGCGCCGGCCAGGATCTGACCCAGGCGTTCGAGCGATGCCAGGGTGCCGGCCGGCAGGAAGTCGTCGATGAACGGATACGCGGCCTTCATCCCGGCGGCCAGCGGCTGGTAGCCGGGCGTGGAGGCGAGCGGGTTGAGCCACACCAGCCGGTGGCAGTTGCGACGGAGACGCGCGGTCTCCGCGGCCACCAGGGCGGGATCGCCGCGGTCCCAGCCGTCCGAGACCACGATCACCACCCCCGAGGTGCGCAGGGTCCGCCGCGCCCAGCGGTGGTTGAAGTCCCGGAACGACTCCCCGATCCGGGTCCCGCCCGCCCAGTCGGTGACCGAGCCCGAGACCCGCGCCAGCGCCCGGTCGCGATCGCGGTCGCGCATCAGCCGGGTAACACGTGTCAGCCGGGTGCCGAACACGAACGACTCCGTCCGGACCTCGTTCGTTCGCGACAGCGCCTGGATGAACCGCAGCAGCAGCCTCGAGTGTCGCTCCATCGAGCCCGAGATGTCGCACAGCACGACCAGCTGGCGAGGCTCGCGGATCTGCCGCCGCCACACCCACTCGGTGAGCTCACCGGTTGCCAGGTTCTGCCGGAACATGGCCCGCGGTGCCAGCCGGCGGCCGTGCGGATGCAGCTCATGGCGGCGCGTCCGGCGGCGCTCGAGGCGCGGCCGGAGGAGATCCACCAGCCGCTCGGCATCGCGCAGCTCGGCCGAGGTCATCCGGTCGAAGTCGCGGTGACGGAGCACCTCACCCCGCGAGTAGGCGTCGGGCGAGATCGTCTCACCCTCGATCTCGGCGCCGTCATCGGCATCGGCGGCCAGCTGGACCCCAATCGTCGCGAGCTCGGTCATCGTGGCTTCGCGGCCCTCGCCCCCCTCCTCGGCCGGACCGGGCTCGCCTCCCTGCTCGCGCTCGGCGTCGGGCGCGACCCCTTCGAGCCTGGGGCCGGGCAGCGATCGCCCTCGGCGGCGCCAGAACCGGTCGAACACGCGGTCGTAGACCTCGCGCTCGTCACGGCGGCGCACGAACACCGCGGCACCAGCGTCGCGGACCAGCTCGCGCCGCCCGAGGTCCACGAGCGTCAGGGCCCGGGCGAAGTCGATCGAGGCGCCCAGGTCGACGGCCAGCCCGGCGGCGCGCAGCGCCCGGCCGAACCCGACCGCCTCCGCGAGCAGGCGGCGTCCGTCCACCAGCTCCCCGGTCGGGGCGCGCAGGATCGTCGGGTTCTGCTGGGCACCGCTCACGGGGAGACTCTGCCACGTCTTCGGTTCGGGCGCGTTCGGTTCGCTGAGGGCGAGGTGCTCGCGGGGTGCGTTCGCGCGGACCGCTGTGGTTCCCCGCGGATAGTCCGAGCACGACTGCTCGACGACGGCCAGCCCCGGCCCGGCTTGCGATTCCTCGTCAGCCAGTCGAGGCAAGCGTATCCGACAGGATTCGGACACGCGATCGGCCCGAGCCGGAGGTTCCAGGGCCCGGTCATGCGCCTGGCACGCGTCCTTTGACTACTTGGCGGGATGGGGCGCAAGAGATGGGGCGCCACGGATGGGGCGCAAGAGATGGGGCGCAAGAGATGGGGCGCCACGGATGGGGCGCGAGCGGCTGGGAACCGGAGAAGAGCTGATGCTGGCGCGGAGGACGACGACCGGCCGCGAACCTGAGGCTCCATGGACGTCAGGCCTGGGCGGTCGCCTCGGCGAGGTACTGGCGGGCGACCGCCCCGCGGACCTGGCGAATGTCCTCCTCGTACTTGAGGACCACGCCCAGCGTCTCGTCCACCATATCGGGCGCGAGCTCGGTCGCCCCCAGCGACAGCAGCGCGGCCGCCCAGTCGAGGGTCTCGGCCACGCCCGGCACCTTGGTCAGGTCCGCCGACCGCAGCCGGTGCACGAACGAGACCACCTCGCGGGCAAGTCGCGGCGGGGCGCCCGGGACACGGGTCGCGACGATCTCGAACTCCTTGGTCGCGCTCGGGAAGTCGATCCAGTGGTAGAGGCAGCGCCGCTTGAGCGCGTCGTGGACCTCGCGGGTGCGGTTCGAGGTGAGGACGACGCGCGGCGGCTGGACCGCGGTGATGGTCCCGATCTCGGGCACGGTGACCTGGAAGTCGGACAGGATCTCCAGCAGGTAGGCCTCGAACTCCTCGTCGGCACGGTCGATCTCGTCGATCAGCAGCACGGGCGCCGCGCCGTCGGCCGCCTCGAGCGCCTGGAGCAGCGGGCGCTTGAGCAGGAAGTCGGGGCCGAAGATGTCGTGCGCGGTTGCCTTGGCGATCTCGCCACGGGCCTCGAGCAGCCGGATCTCGAGCATCTGGCGCGGATAGTTCCACTCGTAGACGGCCGTGTTGACGTCCAGGCCCTCGTAGCACTGGAGCCGGATCAGGCGGGTCTCGAGCGAGGCCGCGAGCACCTTGGCGAGCTCCGTCTTGCCGACGCCGGCCTCACCCTCGAGGAGGAGCGGCCGGCCGAGCTCGAGGGCCAGGAACACCGTGGTCGCGATCGACCGTTCCGCGATATAGCCGTGGCTCCGGAAGACGTCGGCGATGCCCTCGATGGTGCGCGTCGCCTCGGGCCGCTCGATCGGCGCGATGGGCGCGCGGTCGGCGGGGCTGGCGGCGGTGTCGGATGCGGCCCGATCGGGATCCATGAGAGGCGATGCTACACCGGACCGGACCGGCGCCCGCCACGCGGCTCGGTGGCGAGGCTCGTGGGCAGGTCACCCGTCCGGGGCATCGAGATCCTGCGCGTACGCCGGAAACCGGAACCGCTGGCTGCGGGTCAGGATCCCGCCGTGGCCCAGGCGGGACACCGTCCCCAGGCTGGGCGGCTCGCCGGTGAGCAGCCGAGGCAGCAGCAGGTCGGCGGCGGTGGCCCTGGAATAGGCACCGCAGGTGGGCAGCCCGAGCACGGCCGTGTGTCGTACGCGGCCCAGCCACAGCATCGAGCCCGGGTGCGCAGGCACGCCGCGCCGGATCAGGCGCCCACCGACCCGCTCGAGCGCGACGAAGAACGGGTCGCCTGGATCGGTGGACCGGCCACCGGCCGTGAGCACGATATCGACGGCCTCCGGCTCCCGGGTGAGGCGGTGAAGCTCGACCTCCACAGCATCGACGACATCGGCCACGTAGCTGATCGCCGTGACCGACGAGCCCAGCGGCTCGACCTTGGCCCGGACGCTGTGCTCGAACCTGGACCGGTTCGCCGCCCGGATCGACTCCTTGACCAGGACACCGACCCGCCGCGGCACGAACGGCGCGACGCTGACGATCGGTCGCCGGCCCCAGTGCGTGACGCGGAGACCGGCCTCAACGGTCGCCTCCGGCACGACGTGCGGGGCCACCTTGACCGACGCGACGAGCTGCCCGGCGCGGACCACGGAGCCGTCGAACGCAGTGAACACCTCGAGCGGATCGATCCGGTCGAGCAGCTCGAGCTCGCGGACCCGAACGTGGAGGACGCCGTCGGCCGCGGCCATGAGATCGACCCGGCTCTCGGCAGGACCACGCCGCTCGAGCCCGGGCCCGGCAACCGCTGCCGCGAGCCGGAGGGCGGCCTCGTCCTCGTGGAGGTCGCCGGGCTCCATGACCAGGACGGTCACCGGGGACGCGCCCGGCGACACGACGCCGGCCGCCGCCCAGGCATCGAGGTCCCCGGGCGTCAGGCGCCGGCCCTTCGACCAGCGCTCGCCGCCCACCCGCAGATCGCGCGCGAGCACGGCCCCCGCAAGCCCGGACGGCGGACGGCGGCCCGGGACGATCTGCTCGAGCCGCAACCCGCCGTCCGAATCCTGGTGGCCGCTCAGCCCAGCCGGGCCAGCGCCGCCTCGATCGCCCGCCGCGCGTACACCACCGCCATGGCCCCACGGTACCCGGCGGAGGCGTGGATGTCGCCATTCACCTTCCGCCCGCCCACGACCTTCGCCGCGGCTGCGGCGACGTCGGCGGCACCCCCGGTCGAGCCGGCGAGGGCCGCCTCGGCGTCGGTCGCCCGGTACGGGTGATCGGCGACCCCGGTGACCCCGAAGCCGGCCCACTCGATGACACCGCCGGCGCCCGCGATGACCACCGCGCCCACGCCGACCATCGGATAGCCGGATGCCGGCTGCTCGAGGCTCGCGTAGGCCGAGCCGGCGTTGTCGAGCGGCGCGGGCAGCACGACCCGCGTCAGCAGCTCGTCGTGGGCCATGGCCGTGGCGAACGGGCCCTGGAAGAAGCCGTCAGCCTTGACGGTCCGCGTCCCGCGAGACGACTGGAGCACCAGCTCCGCATCGAGCGCGAGCACCACGGCCGTGACGTCCGAGGCGGGATCGGCGTGGGCGACGGCGCCGCCGATCGTGCCCCGGTTGCGCACCTGAACGTCGCCGATGCCGGGCAAGGCGTCCCGAAGGACGCCGTAGTGGATGGCCGGCGAGTCCGCCAGCTCCGCGTACGTCGTCAGCGCGCCGATCGAAAGCCGTCCGTCGTCGAGCCTCTCGACCCCGCGCAGCTCGCTCAGCCGCCCGATGTCGACCAGCGTGTCGACCGACGCCAGCCGCAGCTTCATCAGCGGCAGCAGGCTCTGGCCGCCGGCGATGACCCTGGTGCCGTCGCCCGACGCGAGCGCCCGGAGCGCCTCATCGACGCTCCCGGCCCGGGTGTACTCGAACGCCGCCGGGATCATGCCTGGCCTCCCTTCGCGGAGCCGCTGTCACTGGACGCAGCCTGGATGGCGCCCCAGACCTTCTGCGCGGTGTACGGCATGTCGAGGTGCCGGATGCCGAGCGGGCTGAGGGCGTCGATCACGGCGTTGGCGACCGCGGCGGTGCTCGCGATGCAGCCAGCCTCTCCCACGCCCTTGACGCCCAGCGGGTTGACGGGCGATGGGGTGACCGTCTCGTCGAGCTCGAAGGACGGCAGCTTCGAAGCCCGGGGCAGCGCGTAGTCGAGCATCGAGCCCGTCAGCAGCTGGCCGTCGTCGCTGTAGACCGCACCCTCCCACAGCGCCTGCCCGACGCCCTGGGCGATGCCGCCGTGAAGCTGGCCGTCGACGATCAACGGGTTGATCTTCTTGCCCACGTCATCGACCGCGACGTAGCGAACGAGGTCCACCACGCCGGTCTCCTCGTCGATCTCCACGATCGCGACATGGGTCCCGAACGGGAAGGTGCAGTTGTCGGTGTCGTGATAGGCCGTCTCGTCGAGGTACGGCTCCATGCCGGGCGGGGTGTCGAACGCAAGGTCGAGCGCAAACGCGATCTCCTGGAGCGTCTTCTTCTTGTCGGGCGAGCCCTTGACCCGGTACTCGGCGCCGTCGATCTCGATGTCGTCGGGGCTGGCCTCCAGCATGTGGGCCGCGTACCGCTTCGCCTTCTCGCGGATCTTGGCCGCGGCCTTGAGCGCCGCCCCGGTGCCCACGTTGGACGTCCGGCTGCCGTACGAGCCGTACCCGAACGGCGTGCCCTGGGTGTCCGAATGCTGGACGACGATGTCCTCCATCGGCACCCCGAGCTCGTGGCTGACGATCTGGGCAAAGGTGGTCTCGTGGCCCTGGCCCTGGGGCTGGGTGCCCATCGTGACCACGACCTTGCCGGTGAGATGGATCTTGATGTTGGAGGACTCCCACATCGCGGCACCCCAGCCCTCGCCGACCGCGCCGATCCACTTCGAGGGCGCCACGCCGCAGACCTCGATGTAGGTCGACAGGCCGACGCCGAGCAGCCTGCCGCGGGCCTTCGCCTCGGCTTTCCTCGTGGCCATGTCGGCGTAGCCGGCCATCGCCAGCGCCTTGTCCATGGCGGGTTCGTAGTTGCCCGAGTCGATGTACAGCTTGGCACCGTTGACCGCCGTCAGCAGCCCCGACGGGTTGTCGTACGGGAAGGCGTCCGGCGGCAGGAAGTTGCGACGTCGGAGCTCCGCCGGATCGATCCCAAGCTCGTCGGCCAACAGGTCCATGGCCCGCTCGACCACATAGGTCGCCTCGGGACGGCCGGCGCCCCGGTAGGCATCCACGAACGTGGTGTTGGTGTAGACGCCGGTGACCTCGCAGTGGACGTTGGGGATCTTGTACGGCCCGGACAGGATCCGGCCGTAGAGGGTCGTCGGAATGCCTGGCCCGATGGTCGACAGGCGTCCGCCGAGGTTGGCATAGGTCTTGACGCGAAGCGCCTGCACGTCGCCGTCCCTGGTCGAGGCGACCTCGAGGTACGTGATGTGATCGCGACCGTGGATCGTGCTCTCGTAGTTCTCGCGGCGGGTCTCGACCCACTTCACGGGCCGGCCGCCGATCGCCTTGCTCGCGAACAGGGCGAGCGGCATGTCCGCATAGGTGAAGATCTTGGATCCGAAGGCGCCGCCGACGTCCGGGCTGATGCACCGGATCTTCTGTTCCGGAATGCCCATCACGAACGCCGCGAGCAGCAGACGCTGGATGTGCGGCGTCTGGCTCGACATCCAGATCGTGTACTCGTCGGTGCCGGGGTTGTACCAGCCGATGTCGCCCCGCGCCTCCATGGCGTTGGGGATCAGCCGCTGGTTCACCAGGCGCTGCTTGACCACGACCGCCGCGTTCGCGAAAGCCGCATCGGTCCCGTCCTTGTTGCCCACCGACCACTCGAACACGATGTTGTTGGGGGCGTTCTCGTGGAGCTGCGGAGCACCCGGCTGGGTCGCTTTCTCCGCGTCGACGACCGCGGGCAGCGGCTCGTAGTCGACCTTGATCAGGTCGAGCGCGTCGACGGCCTGCGCCGCGGTCTCGGCGACGACCGCGGCCACGCCCTCGCCGGTCCACTTGACCGAGTCGGTGGCCAGCACGCGGGGGGTGCTGACGTTGTTCTGGATACCGCTCGCGCCGCCGGCCGGCCAGGCCATCGGCAGCGGGTTGTACGGGATGTCCGCGCCCGTGAACACGGCCAGCACGCCCGGGGCCGCCTTGGCGGCGGTGGTATCGACCGAGCGGATGTTGGCGTGCGCGTACGGGCTCCGGAGGATGGCCATGTGGACCATCCCCTGGAGGCTGATGTCGTCGAGATAGCGGCCCTTGCCGGTGATGAACCGCGGGTCCTCGACCCGCCTGACCGGACTGCCGAGGACGTCGGTGGTCACGTCGTCCCTCCTCAGGCCGTTGCGGCCGCGGCAGGCGCGGCCCCGGATGACCCGGCGTGCGCGGGCTCGCGCATCAGGCGGGCCGCCTCGCGTACCGCCACCACGATGTTGTGGTACCCGGTGCAGCGACAGATGTTGCCCTCGATCGCGTGGCGGATCTCGGTCTCGGTCGGATCGCTGTCGCGGGCCAGCAGGTCCGCCGCGGCCATGATCATGCCCGGCGTGCAGAACCCGCACTGGAGCCCGTGCTTGGCCCAGAACGCCTCCTGGAGTGGATGCAGGCTGCCGTCGGCGGCAAGCCCCTCGATCGTGGTGACCGTGGCACCGTCGGCCTGGGCCGCCAGCATGGTGCAGCTCTTGACGGCCCGGCCGTCCACGTGGACCGTGCACGCCCCGCACTGGCTGGTGTCGCAGCCGATGTGGGTGCCGGTCAGTCCGAGATCCTCCCTCAGCACCTGGACCAGGAGCCGTCTTGGCTCGACGTCCACCTCCCTGGGCTCGCCGTTCACCTCGAGCGCGACGTGCAGCTCGGCCACCGGGACGACCTCCTTTCCCCCGTCGAGCGGGGGTGGCGACGCGGGAGTGGCGCTCGGCCGCCGTTCGTGTGGACCGTACCGGTCGAACGCCGTGGCAACGTGCTGGGCCGCCGGACGAGCCGAGATCCGTCGGGCCTGGCGGTTCGGGCCGGCTGACCGGCCTGTCGTCGGGCCCCTCCGGGGTGGCACGCGGGCGGGTGAGAGCCGGATGGTGGCACCGTCACGGATTCGACGCAACCGGGTTCCGGCGAGTGGCCGGCGTTTGCGGCCGGATTGCGGGCCGGGGGTCGCCGCGACGGGCGAGGCCAGCGCCCGGGCGCGTGGCGTCAGCCCTCCCGGCGACGCCGCCGGTTGGCCCGGCCGTGGCCCGTCGGGAAGGCGCGGGGATCCATGCCCGCGGCCACCGCCTCGGTCGGCGGCAGGATGGCCAGCCGTGCCGCGCGGGCGAGCGTCGCGAGCGCAGCCCGTGCGGCGTCCGGGGCCAGCGTCTCCAGCGACGACGCGTTCGTCACGCCCACCCGCTCCGGCCCGCGCCCGTTGGCCGACGCCGCGTACCTGACCGCCCAGTCCAGGATCGGCGCCTGGTCCGCGTTCGACCGTGCGTCGAGCGCCGCGCACACGATTCCCCGATCACCCGGCGTCGCGCGGACCAGGTACCAGTTGTCGGGACCCGCGATCAGGTCGAACAGGTACGAGCGGTAGGGCGCTGCCAGGATCGTGTCGGCACCAGCCTCCCACGCCGATCCCCCGGCGATCACGAGCATCGCGTGGAGATCGGGGGCTGGGGCGAGCAGTTGTGCCTCGGCGTCCGCAAACAGGGTGCGCTCGGTGTCGTCGGCGCCGATCGCGACCGCCGCGGGCTCCTCCACCAGCACCATCGGGCAGCCGGCGGCGGCCAGGGCGCCCAGCTCCCCGCCGAGCTTGGCGGCCAGCTCGAGCGTGAACTCGGCCCGCGCCGCCTCGTCCTGGCCCTCGGTCACCCGCCGGCCGAGCGAATACGGGCCAGGGATCGTCTGGGCCACGGCGCGATCGGTCAGCGCGCTGGTCGCCCGCCACGACTCGACCAGGAGCCCGCGGTCACCGATCCGACCCGTCTGGAGCGCACGCAGCAGGTCGCCGCCAGGATCCGCGGACCGCACCTGGCCGTCGGTCACGAGGTCGAGCCCGGCGGCCTCCTGGGCCCGGACGACCTCCTCGACCAACCGGTTCACGGCGGCCGTCAGCCGTTCCTGCGCTGCCTGCTCCGCCGGCACCGGCAGCTCGAACGACGCCACCTCCTGCTCGAGGGCGGCGAGACGGGTGCCATCGGCGGCGATCCGCGGCCAGCGGCCGCTGAGCATCGCAAACATCGGTCGTCAGCCCCAGACCGCCACACCCTGGGTCCACAGCGCGACGAACGCGGCGGCCATCACCAGCAGCCCGGCGAGCCGCAGTGCCTGCATGCCGCTGCTGCCGAATGCGGGCGCCATCGTCCCGGGTGTCGGACCCGGGCGCATCCACAACGACCGCAGCGTCGGGACGTGGGTCGGGGCAAACAGCGCGCCCAGCCACAGGCCGGTCGCGAGCCCGCCGAGGTGGGCCCACACGTCGACGACCCCCGCCTCGAGAAACCCGAGCGCCACGTTGAGCACCGCCAGCGCGACGATCTGGCCCAGGAACCCACGGCTCTGGCGATCGAGCACCGGCCGATGCACGAACCGGACCGCGACGAGGACGCCGAACAGGCCGAAGATCGCGCCCGACGCGCCAACCGCGTACTGCGCCTCGCCCAGCGCGAACGAGGCGAGCGAGCCGCCTGCGGCGGCCAGCACGTAGAAGGCAAGCATCGGAACCCGGCCGTACATCCGCTCCACGAACGGGCCGGCGAGCCACAGCGCGTACATGTTGAAGATCAGGTGGAGCGGGTTCTGGACGATCGGGGCGTGGACCAGGGTCACTGTCCACAGCCGCCAGATCTCCCCGTTGGCGATCGCCACCTTGTCCATCAGCAGCAGGTTGCCGAGATCGTTGCCGGCCGGACCTGCGAAGTCAACGACGAGCGAGACGATCGTCGTGACCGCGATGAGGATGACCGCGGCGGAGGCGCCCGCGTCACCGCGGGCGCGGGCGAAGTAACGTCCCGCCGTCCGCTGCTCGCCCAGCTCCTTGGACAGCCAGCCGAGACGGGAGGCGATCTCCGCCTTGTCAGCGCTGGGCGCCCGCCGATCGGCCTCGCGGTAGGCGGCCCGCGCCCCATCCAGGTTGCCCGCCCGGACCCGGGCGGCGGCCACGTTTCGCCAGGCTGGGTAGGTGGCCGCGCTCTCGGGCAGCCGGGTGACCTCCTCCCAGGTGGCGAGCGCCTGGTCCTCCTCGTTCAGCCGGTACAGGGCCTCGCCCAGGCCCAGCATCGCCGCACCCGTGATCCCGGGATCGTTGAAGCCGATGACCCGCTGGTAGAGGCGGGCGGCATCGACGAAATCGGCCGAGCCCATGAGCTCGGCTGCATGATCGAGCGCGGCCACGGCGGCCTCGCGGGGCAGCGGCCCGTCATGGGCCATCGCGGCCTGGAAATCGAACGAGGATGGCTCGGTCACGCAGGCGACTGTACAGGAGGTCGCCGTGCGGAGTCCGGCCGGGCGCCGACCTTCACGAGGCGCGCATCAGCTTCCGGGCGCGACCGAGACCCAGCCGACGCGGTCGACGGCAGCCGCGAACGCCTGATCCGGGTCCCTCCCCTGATCCAGCTCCGCGGCGTAGGTGCCGAGCATGCGTGCGAACGCCGCATCGGCCGCCGCGTCCACTGCCGCCGGCGCCATCACGACCGTCGCGTCGGCGGGGAGCGCCGGCTCCAGCTCCCGCGGCAGCTCGTCGCGTGCCGGCAGCGCGATCAGCAGACGTGCGCCGGCGTAGGTCGCGGCCTCGATGCACGCTGGCACGACGTCAGGCGGGGCGTCATCGCTCACGACCACGACGTTGAATGCCGGCACGTAGCGCAGACCGAGGGCGACGTCGGCGGGCTCGAGGCGCGGGTGCTCGGGCTCGGGGTGCTCGGGCGCTGGCCGACGGGCGGGGTCGGGCTCAGGCTCCGCCAACGCCATGGGGTCCGGGGACACTGGCGGTGCGTCCAGCCTGGTCGGCCTCGACGGATCCCGCAGCAGCGCCACGTGCCCCACGCTCGCCCCTGCCAGTGCCAGCACCAGCGCATCGCCCGCCGCATCGTCGCCGGTGCGGCCGACGAGCTCGACCGCTGATCCGGCGGCGGCCGCCGTGATCGCGATCTCGCACGCGCGCCCGCCAGGTCGCCCGGGCTCGCCCGGGCGCCAGGCTGGAGTGCCCACGACGGCGATCATCGTCCACCTCCAGCTCGGCTCGCCCGGTCCCAGGCGCATCCCACGGTGCGGGTGGGACGCTGACCCGGACAGCCTACCCTGCCCGACCGGCCGGAGGTCGAGCCACCGGCCCGGGCACAGGCGTTCCGGGCGGACGCGGCCGGCGCCCCGGGCCGATCCGGGCAGTCCGGCAGTGACCCCGTCCGGCTGCCTGACCGCAGCGGAACGGCCGGCCCGTCGCGACGGGCGCCTCAGCCGAGGCCCTGGATATCCTCCCCCGGTCCCGGGGTTGGCGTCGCGGTCAGGTACGGCCCGGGCGTCCCTGTCGGACTGCCGTGGTCGCCCCCGTCATCGCTCTCGTGGGTGGGTGATGGCGTGGCTTTCGACGATGGGGTGTCGGTGGGCGACGGGGTGTCGGTGGGCGACGGCGTCATGGTGGACGACGGCGCGCGCGTCGGCGAGATCGTCGCCCCCCCCTGGTCCTCGCCGTCGGTCTCCTCGGGACCCGATGGCTCGGGCGTCTCGGTGTCGGTGGTCACCGTGGGTTCAGCCGAGTCGCTGGGCTCGGTGGAGGGTGAAGGCGGAGCCGTCGGCGATGGGGTGTCGATCGTGGGTGTCGGCGACGGCACCTCGACCGTGGGCTCCGGCGAGGGCGAGCCGCGATCGGCGTCGAACAGCCCGAGCGCACCCGCCGTCGCCAGGCCCGAGCCCGCCGCGAGACCGGCGACCACCAGCACGAGCGCCAACGCCTGGGCGCGGACGGCGATCGGGAAGCCCGACCTGGTCGTGACGCGCCAGGCGTCCCGCAACGACGCCACGAACGCAGCGAGCGCGCCCCGGCGGAGGGCGATCCCCGCTGCGCGTGCCGGTGCGGGCGTCGGTTCCCGCGACACGGCGCTCATCACCCGTTCGGCGAAGTCGGTACCCGGAGCGGCACCCGAGCGCTCCGTGAGGCCCTCGAGCTCGCGGGCGACACCCGCCTCGGCCGCCAGCTCGTCCGGCGTCGCGTCGGAGATGTCGCCGAGGTCGCGCATGCTGAACGGGCGCGGGCCGTGGTCCGGGCCGGAGCCGGTCATCGGTCGGACTCCTCGAGCGAGCGCCGCAGGCGCGCCAGACCACGATGGAGATGCGTCTTGACGGTCCCCAGGGGACGATCGGTGGTCTGGGCGATCTCGTTGAGCGATCGCTGGGCGAAGAACCGCAGCGCCACCACCTCACGGTACGGCTCGTCCAGGGCGGCAACGGCTGCGCGGAGCTGCGCGTCGCGTTCCGACCGCAGCACCGTGTGGGCCGGATCCACGGCGTCGTGCGCCCCTGAGGTCCGGAAGCGGTCCCGCCCAGGCTGGTCGGCCTCGGCGGCGAGCGGGTCCAGCCACACGACCTGTCTGCGCTGCCCCGCCCGGCGAGTCGCGAGGCGCACGGCGATCCGCGCCAGCCAGGCACCGAAGGGCCCGTCCGAACGCCAGGAGGCGAGCGACCGGTAGGCGATCACGAACGCCTCCTGGGCGACGTCCTCGGCCTCGTGGCGATCGCCGAGGATCCGGGCACACGCGGCGACCACCTGGCGGCTCTCCCGCTCGACGAGGGCCCGGAAGGCATCACGATCCCCGGCCAGCACGTCCGCGACGATCTGGCGCTCATCGATCGTGGCTCCGGCGTCTCGCACGGCCATCCAGGTCCGGTCCGTCGACCCGTTCTCCGTCGCGCGTGAGGCGGACAGCACCCGCTCGGGTGATGCCGCGAACGCCGGTCTGGCGCTCGCGGACATCATCGACGATCGTGTCGGTGTCCATCGCACATCGGTGGTCATGGGTCCCGGCAGGACCGATCGTGTCAGTGCCCGCCGTCGCCTCCATGGTCACCGCCGTTGTCGAAGGTTGGCTGGGCGCCAGCATCTCCGGAGCCCTGGGCCTGATCGCCCGTCTGGTCGCCCTGGCCGCCCTGATCGCCGTAGCTCGACGACCCGCTGTCCTCGTCCTGGTCACCCTGGTGGCCATCGAAGGACGGCGTGGCGGTGGGCTGATCGGGTGCCTTGGTCGCGTGATGCGAGTCCGTCGCCGACGGGCGGTCTTCGTGCTGCGTGGCGGCGTCCTTGGTGGGCTCCGGCGTCCCGGTCGGCTCGGCCGTCGCGGCTGGCTCCGCCGCCTGGGTCGGCTCCGGGGTCCCGGTGGGCTCCGCCGTCTCGCCGGCCCGAGCGGGTTCCGCGGTCTCGGTCGGCTCCGGTGTCTCCGTCGGTTCTGCCGTCTCGGTCGCGTCGAGCGCGGCCGGGGCCGTGTCGGTAGCGCGCGATCCGCCGACGAACGCCGTGGTCGCGAACGCGGCGCCGGCGATGAGGAACAGCGCCACGATCGAGGTGGCTATCGATTGGGCGATGCGGTGGGAGGGCTTCATTCGTGCTCCGTCAGGTGGGCGACCCTTCTCGCTGGTGGTCGCTTCATCCTGTCCGAGGCCCGGTCCCACGCAAAGGTTTCAACCCGTCGAGCGCGCCGTCCCGCCCTGTTCGCCCTGCGGGTCCGCCGTCGTGGACGGATCCGGGTCGCGGACGACCTCGACCGGACCGAGCGCGGCCGCATCAAGGGCCCCGCCGAACTGGTCGTGATCCCCGACCAGCACGATGGCCGCCGAATCGGGATGGATCTGGTCGCGCGCGACCCGCAGCACATCGTCCGCGGTCACGGACTCGATCGACGCCCGATACCGGGCCAGCTCATCGTCGGGCAGATCGTGGATGAACAGGCCGGCCAGCGAGCCCACGACCGGGCCGGGCGTCTCAAAGCGCAGCGGAAACACGCCCACGAGGTAGTCACGGGCGGCCTTGAGCTCTGCCCCGGTGACCTTCGAGTCGCGGATCCGGTCGAGCTCGAGCAGGAACTCCCGGAGGGCCGGGACGGTGGCGTCGGTGTCGACGGCGGCGCGCGCGGAGAACGGCCCGCGCGCCCGCCGAAGATCGAACCCGGCCCCGGCGCCATACGTGTAGCCCTTCTCCTCGCGCAGGTTCATGTTGAGCCGCGAGTTGAACAGCCCGCCCAGGATGGCGCCCATCACCGACGCCGCGTGGAAGTCCGGATGACGCCGTGGCAGGCCCACGTGGCCGATCCGGATCTCGGTCTGGACCGCGCCCGGGCGGTGGACGACCCGGACAAACCGCTCCGCCGCAGCCGGGGCGTCGTCGATCGGGGCCGGCAGGCCCCCCGCCTCTCCCGACCAATCGCCGAACAGCGACTCGACCATGCGCCCGACCTCGTCGCGATCGACGTCGCCGGCGACCACGATCGCCGCACGAGCCGGGACGAAGCCCCGCGCGTGGACGGCGCGGAGGTCATCCGCCTGGAGGGCGCCGACCGTCTCCGACGTTCCGCCGGCAGGCCGATGGTACGGGCTGGACGGGGCGTAGATCGCGCCCACGAACGCCTCGTCGGCACGGCGCCGCGGATCGGCCTTCGCCTGGAGCAGATCGGTAAGCCGCTCGTCCCGGATGCGCTCCACCTCGGCCGCCGGGTAGGCGGGCTCGCGGACGATCTCGGCCACCAGCGCGAAGGCGGGCTCGAGGCGGCTGGCCGGCACGTCGACGCCGGCCGACGTGGCATCCCAGCCGGCCTCGCTGTGGAGGGAGGCACCCAGCCGCTCGGCCGCCTCCACCAGCGCGATCGCGTCCCGCTGCTCGGTGCCCTCGGTCATGCCGCGGGCCGAGAGAACCGTCGCGCCGCCCAGGTCGTCGGGCTCGTCGGCTGCGCCGGTCCGGGTGATCAGCGAGGCGGATATCAGGCCGCGACCGGGCATCGGGGTCACGATGACCCGGAGGCCGTTCGGCAGGATGGTGCGGACCGTCGCGGGGAACTCGTAGCTCCGCGGCTGGCCCGGGACCGGTCGGTCGGCGACGAGATCGCTCCGGGGGTTCACGCGGCCACCTCGCCCGACTCGTCGCTCCCGCTCTCGCCCGCTCCTCCGGCCACCGGGACGTAGGTCAACACGACCCGGTTGTCGGCTCGGAACACGGCCGCGGCAACGTCCCGGATCTGCTCCGACGTCACCGACAGGTAGCGCGGCAGCAGGGTGTTGATCATCGCCGGGTCGTCGAACAGGGTGGCGAACATCGACAGCCGGTCGGCGCGCTCCTCGACCCGTGCCAGCGCCCCCAGCTCGTCGGCCTCGGTCAGCGCCTTCGCCCGGGCGAGCTCGTCGTCGGTCGGCGCCTCCGCTCCGAGCCGCTCCAGCTCCTCCACCAGGGCTGCCTCGACCCGGCCGACGTCGATCCCCGGACGCGCGGTGGCCCAGCCGAGGAACTGGGAGGCCCCGCCCACGAACGGCAGCGTGAACACCGCCACGTCCTGGGCGATCCGCTCCTCGCGGACCAGCCGGCGATGAAGCCGGCTTCCCTTGCCGCCCGACAGCACCTGTGAGGCGAGGTCGAGCGCGTCGAGCCGGCGGTCCCCGAACACGGGCGCACGGAACCCGACATACACCCGCGGCAGGGGCACGCGGTCGGTCACCGTCTCGCGCCGCTCCTCGCCGACCACGGCCGGCAGGCGCAGATCCGGCAGCGGCGGGATGTCGGGATTGGGCGCGATGGGGCCGAAGTAGCGCTCGGCCCAGGCTCGCACCTGTGCCGGGTCGCAGTCGCCAACGACCGAGATCACGGCGTTGTTGGGGACGTAGTAGGTCCGGAAGAACGCCTTGACGTCGTCGAGCGAGGCCGCGTCGAGGTCCTCCATCGACCCGATCGTCGGATGGTGATACGGGTGGGACTCCGGGTAGAGGTGGGCCAGCAGCTTCTCGTTCCACGTCCCGTACGGGCGGTTGTCGTAGCTCCAGCGCTTCTCGTTCTTGACCACGTCCCGCTGGTTGTCGAGGTTGTCCTGGCTGAGGGCGTCGAGCAGGGAACCCATCCGGTCCGCCTCGAGCCACAGCGCGAGCTCGAGCTGGTGCGAGGGCATGGTCTCGAAGTAGTTGGTGCGGTCCAGCCAGGTCGTGCCGTTGAGCGTCCCGCCGGCAGCCTGGATGAGGGCCATGTGCTCGGCCTTGGCCACGTGTGCCGAGCCCTGGAACATCACGTGCTCGAACAGATGGGCGAACCCGGTCTTGCCCGGGACCTCGTGCTTCGACCCGACGCCGTACCAGATGTTCACCGCCACCACGGGCGCGAGATGATCCTCGACGACGATCAGGCGCAGGCCGTTGGCCAGGCGCTCGTCGCTGAACTCGACGACGGGTACGGGCATACGGGTGGGTCCTCGGGCGGGCTGGGGGTCGATTGCGAATTGTAGGGCGCGACTCCGCAACGGCGGGTTCGGTGGTGGTTGAGCGGCCGTTGGGCGGCAGCTCTCGAGCCACGGCGGCGGGGCCATCGGCCCACCGTCCGCGTGCCCCCATGGATCGCGCGGGGCGGCGTCGGTCCGAGTGGTCGGCGCCTGAGCCGGCGCCGGCCCCGGGGCCGGCTGACGCCTCGCGGGCAGCGAATCCCGTGTCCCGCTAGACTCCCCTGCCGTGAGCATCCCCACCAGGGGCAGGTGCGTCGAGCGCGGCGCCCCGCTGCATGGTCCCATCGCGTCCCGCCATGTTGCGACGCTGGCGGTCGCCGTGCTGCTGCTGATGCTCTCGGCCGGACCGGTGGCCGCTCATGCCGAGCTCGTGTCGTCCGATCCGGCCGATGGCGCTGTCCTCGCCACCCCGCCCACGACGGTCACCCTGACCTTCAGCGAGGGGCTGAACGCGTCGGAGAGTCACTTCGAGCTCGTCGGCCCGGACGGCCAGGTCGGGACCGGCACGGCGGCGAAGGACGGCGACGAGGCCATGACGCTCGGCGGGCTCACGCTCGGGCCCGGCGCCTACACGATCAAGTGGACCTCGGTGTCGCTCGACACCGACATCCTGCGCGGCACGCTGACCTTCACGGTGTCGGACGCCCCGTCTCCGGCCGCTTCGAGCGGGCCCGGGAAGGCTGACACCGGGCCGACGTCGGCCACCAGCGACGGCGACATCGCGCTGCCGATCATCATCAGCCTCGCCCTCGTCGCAGTCGTCGGCATCTACGTGATCCGGCGCAGCCGCGCCGCCTGAGGATGACCGGGCCGAGAAGCGCGTCGCTTGCCCGGCTCGCGGGGTTCGCGGCCGCCGTCGTGGTCGTGGCCGCGGTGCCGGCAACGGTCGCCGCGCACAACCTCTCGACCGTGTACGAGAGTCCTCTCCCGCTCACCATCTACCTCGCCGGCGCCGCCGCCACGGTGGCGTTGTCGTTCGTGTTCGTCCTGGCCCGAGACATGCGCGCGGCCGCGGTGCCGCCCGGGCGCATGGTCCGCGTCCCGGCGGTCCTGCGTCTGGTGCTGCGTGCGGTGGGGCTGGTCGGCTGGGTCTGGATCATCGCCCAGGGCATCGCGGGTGGCTCGTCGGACGCCGCGGTGGCGACGCTGTTCCTGTGGGTGTACGGGTGGGTCGGCGTCGCTGCGGTGTCAGCCCTCGTGGGTCCGATCTGGGAGTGGCTCGACCCGTTCGCCACCATCCACGACATCCTTGCCTGGTGCCTGCGTCTGGTCGGGATGCGCGGCTGGGCGGTGTCGGAGATGCCCGACGCGATCCGGCTCTGGCCGGCGGCCGCCGGGCTGGCCTTCTTCACCTGGCTGGAGCTGGTCGCCCTGGCCGGCAACGCCACGCTCAGCGTCGTGCTTGCGGGCTACACCCTGCTGACGCTCGCGATGATGGCGCAGTTCGGCCGCGACCAATGGCGCGCCCAGGGTGAGACGTTCACGGTCTGGTTCCGGACCCTCAACCGGCTCGCACCCTACGGAGTGGTCCCGGCCGTCAAGGCCGCGGAGGCCGCCGATCCCCCCGAGGCACCCGATCCCGACACGCTTGACGAGCTCGATCCCGACGCGGTGGACGCCACGGTAGCCGTGCGCCGACCGTTCGCGAGCGGCCTGCTCGATGCAAGCTGGGAGATCCCGCGGATCGTCCTGGTGGCGATCGGCGTCGGCTCGATCCTGTTCGATGGGCTCAGCCAGACGGTGCCGTTCGGGGTCGTGTTCGGAGCGCCGGCTGCCGGACCCAAGACGCTGCTGCTGCTCGCCTTCCTGGGCCTGATCGCAGGGGCCGCGGTCGTCGTGGCACGCGTCGTGAGCCCGGGCGCGATCGGCGCCGGGCTGGTCCCGATCGCCGTTGGCTACCTCATCGCCCACTACCTGACCTACCTCGCGATCGACGGCCAGCGGATCGTGATCGCGATCTCCGACCCCCTCCAGACCGGCGCCGACCTGTTCGGTACGGCCTTCTACACGGTGAACTCGGGCTGGCTGCCGCCAGGGCTCGTGTGGACGGTCCAGCTGGCCAGCGTGGTCGGCGGGCACATGTTGGGTGCGTGGGCGGGCCACGTGACCGCGCAGCGCGACATGGAGGCGCTGGCCAGGGCCAGACCTCCCCGTGACCTGCGCCATCGCAAGGTCCCGGGACGGATGCCTGCCCTGACGCGCAACGTTCGCCAGCGCGAGGTCCCGTTGGCGGTGGTGATGGTGGCCCTGACCACGCTCACCCTGTGGTCGCTGGGCCAGTCGATCGTCCAGCAGCCGGCGACCCAGGGAACCAACCTGGCGACCCCGGCAGCGGACACGGCGCCCTGAGGCTCGCCGATCCTATTGGCCCCTACCCGCTCGGGCCGGGCGAGACCGCCGAGGCGGCCAGCGGGACCCAGTCCGTGATCGAGCGCACCTGGCCGATCCCGCCGACGATCTCCGGGTCGAGCGCCTGGGCGGCCGCGACCCCCGTCTCGATCGAGGTGAAGCACAGGATCCCCTCGGCGATCGTGGCGTGCCGGATGTCGGCCGCATCGCGGACCGGGCCCGAGCGCGGCGTGGGCGTGTTGACGACCAGACGAACATCCCCGGATGCGATGAGGTCCAGGATCCCCGCCTCGTCACCCACCGGGTCCGCACCGAGCTTCGCGACCGGTGCGATCCCCACGATGCCCGCCTGTTCGAGATGCGCCCGCGTGCCGGCAGTCGCTGCCAGCCGGTAGCCTGCGCGCAGCAGGGCCCGGGCGACGTCCAGCAGGCCCCCCTTGTCGCGATCGGCGATGGACAGCAGCGCGAGCGGCGGGTCGCCCTCGCCGGCGCGGGGCGGGATCAGCGCGGCCCCCGTGAGCGCCTTCGCCATCGCCACCCGCGGATCGTCGGCGATGCCGATGACCTCGCCGGTGGACTGCATGAATGGCCCGACGGAAGGGTCCACACCCTTGAGCTTGGCCGTCGAGAAGGCCGGCGACTTGACGGCCACGAACGGCGGCGGCGGACGCAGGCCGCCCGTCCAGCCCTGGTCGCGCAGGCTCCGACCGAGCGCGATCTTGACCGCCAGCTCGACCATCGGGACCCCGGTGACCTTGGACAGGAACGGCACGGTTCGTGAGGCCCGCGGGTTGACCTCGATCAGGTACACGCCGTCGTCCCGGACGATGAACTGGGCGTTGACCAGACCCTCCGCGCCCAGCGCCAGGCAGATGCGCTCCATCGTCGCGACGATCAGCTCGCGATCGCCCTCGGACACGTTCTGGGGCGGGTACCAGGCGATGGAGTCGCCAGAGTGGACGCCGGCCCGCTCCACGTGCTCCAGCAGGCCCGGGATGAGCACCTCGGCGCCGTCGCAGATGGCATCGACGTCGACCTCGATCCCCTCGAGGAACCGGTCGATCCGGACCGGCCGGTCCGGATCGACGATCGCGGCCGCGGCCAGGTGCCGGACCAGGTCCTCGGGCGAGTAGGCGAAGTCGATGGCCAGGCCACCGATGACGAACGACGGCCGGACGATGACCGGGTACCCGATCCGCTCGGCGAGCGTGAGCGCCTCTTCGATCGACTCGGCCATGCCACCCTCGGGCTGAGGGATGCCCAGCCGGTCGAGCAACGCAGCGAACCGGGTGCGCTCCTCGGCCTGGTCGATCGCCTCGAGGCTGGATCCCAGCAGCGAGGCGCCGGCCGCGACCAGCGGTGCGGCAAGGTTGAGCGGGGTCTGGCCGCCGAAGGCGACCACCGCGGGCAGCATCCCCCGCACGGGGTCGGCCTCGAACTCGAGGATGCCGAGCACGCTCTCGGGATCGAGGGGCTCGAAGTAGAGACGCGTGGAGGCGTCGAAGTCCGTCGACACCGTCTCGGGGTTGGAGTTGACCATCACCGCGCTCCAACCTTCCCGGCGGAGCACCTCGGAGGCCTGAACCGCACAGTAGTCGAACTCGATCCCCTGCCCGATCCGCACCGGACCGCTGCCGATCACGAGCGCACCCGGCCGCTTGACCGGCGGCGCCTCGGGCGGTGACCCGGCCGAGGCGTAGGTCGAGTAGAAGTACGGCGTCTCGGCCGCGAACTCCGCGGCGCAAGTGTCCACCATCGCGTAGCCGGGCTCGAGACCGAGGATGGATCGCGCGTCGCGCACGGTCGCCTCGGGCAGGCCGGCCAGGATCGCCAGGTCGCGATCGGCGAAGGCGGCTCGCTTGGCGGTCGCGAGCAGCGTCGCGCCCTCCACATCATCGACGTCGGCGAGCCGGCGGCCGATCGCGCGCACGTCGTGCTCGAGCTCGACGTTGCGGCCCATCTCGGCCAGGAACCAGGCCGCGATGCCGGTCGTCCGGCGGACGACCTCCTGCGGCACGCCCCGGCGCAACAGCCCCAGGATCCGCCACAGCCGGGAGTCGGAAGGCTCCAGGAACCGGCGGAGCACGATGGGCGCGGCCGACCGCTGCGCGAGGCGGGTGCTCTCGCACGCCTCGCCCTGCTCGCCGACCCAGCGGATCACCGCGTCGTCGTCTCGCGCCAGGCCCTCGCCGGCGGCGCTGTCCTCGCCCTCCGGGCCGGGCTGGGCGCCGGCGTACACCGCCGCCAGGTAGTCGAACGTCGGCCGCCACGAGGGATCCTCCCCCAGCGGCCCGGCTCCGGCCTGCTCGAGGCCCCGGAGCGCCTTGTTGAGCGCCGCCCCGAACGTGCGGTCGATGGCCATCACCTCGCCCGTCGCCTTCATCTGCGAGCCCAGGCGGCGATCGGCGGTCGGGAACTTGTCGAACGGGAAGCGCGGAAGCTTGACCACGACGTAGTCCAGGGCCGGCTCGAAGGCGGCGACGGTGGTCCCGGTCACGACGTTGGGGATGTCGGCCAGCGTCCGGCCGGCAGCGATCTGCGCCGCGACCCTCGCGATCGGGTAGCCGGTGGCCTTCGATGCCAGCGCGCTCGAGCGCGACACCCGTGGGTTGACCTCGATCACCGCGTACTCGGTCGAGTCGGGCGAGAGCGCGAACTGGACGTTGCAGCCGCCCTCGACGCCCAGGGCGCGGATGATCGCGAGCGCCGCGCTGCGGAGCCGCTGGTGGACGGCGTCGGTCAGGGTCTGGACGGGCGCGACCACGATCGAGTCGCCTGTGTGGACGCCCAGCGGGTCCACGTTCTCCATCGAGCACACGGCGATGCACGTGTCATCGGCATCGCGCATGACCTCGTACTCGACCTCCTGCCAGCCGACTAGGCACTGCTCGATCATCACCTGGTGGATGGGGCTTGCCCGCAGGCCGGACCGGACCCGCTCCCAGTAGGCATCCTCGGTCTCGACGATCCCGCCGCCGGTGCCGCCGAGGGTGAACGCCGGCCGAATGATCGCCGGCAGCCCGATCTCGGTCAGCGCGGCCTCGGCCGACGCGTGGCGCGCCGGGTCGTCGGCGCCCTCGACGATGGCCGACGGCGCGTACGGCTGCCCGATCCGATCGAGCAGATCCCGGAACGCCTCCCGGTCCTCGGCCATCCGGATGGCCTCGAGCGGTGTGCCCAGGAGCCGGACGCCATGCCGGTCGAGCACGCCCGCCTCCGCGAGGGCCGTCGCCAGGTTGAGCGCCGTCTGGCCGCCGAGCCCGGCCAGCAGCCCCTCGGGTCGCTCGCGCGCGATCACGGCCTCGATCGCGTCCACCGTGAGCGGCTCCAGGTACACGGCGTCGGCGACGGTGGGGTCGGTCATGATCGTGGCCGGGTTGGAGTTGACGAGGACGGTTCGCACGCCCTCAGCGCGCAGCGCGCGGCAGGCCTGGGTCCCCGCGTAGTCGAACTCGGCCGCCTGCCCGATGACGACCGGGCCGCTGCCCAGGATGAGCACCGAGGCCGGCCTGGAGCTCGTCACTGGACGCTCCGCACGGGGACGATCCCGGCGAGCCAGTCCCCCGCCGCACGGGGCGACGTGAGGTGGACCACGCGGGTGCCGGACGGCAGGGCGGCGAGCCGCTCGAAGATCCCGGGCCGGGAGCGCGTCGGAAAGTCCCAGATCCACCGCAGGAACTCGAGATCGAGCTTCTCCTCCAGATCCGCGCCCATGTCGGGGCGGGAGCGGCCCCGGTGGATCAGCCACCGGCGAGTGACGTTCCAGATGCACGCCAGCCGCGGTCGATCCAGGAACACCACGGTGTCGGCGCGCTCGAGGCGGATGGCCATCGTCCGCGAGTAGTTGCCGTCGATGATCCACACCTCGCGGGCGACGAGATCGCGGTTGATCGCCTCCCACTCGGCATCGGCCGTGGGCGTCCAGCCTGGACCCCAGAACAGCCGGTCGAGATGGATCACGGGCAGCCCGGTTCGCCGGCCGAGCTCGAGGGCGAGCGTCGACTTGCCGGACCCGGCGCTCCCGATCACCGCGACGCGTCTCACGCGTCATCGGGCGCGCGGCAGGTGTCCACGAAGCGGTCGAACACGGCCAGCGCATCGAGCGGCCCGGGCGCCCCCTCCGGGTGGTACTGGACCGTCTCGATCGGCAGGTCCGCGTGGCGGAGGCCCTCCACGGAGCCGTCGTTGAGATTGCGCTGGCTGACCCGGAAGCCCGAGCCCACCGGCAGGCTGTCCCCAACGACCTGGACCTCGTGATTCTGCGCAGTCACCTGGACGTACCCGGTGTCGAGATCCTGGACCGGGTGGTTCGCCCCATGGTGTCCGAAGCGAAGCCGGGTCGTCTGGGCGCCCGCGGCCCGGGCCACGATCTGGTGCCCGAGGCAGATCCCGAGCAGCGGCCGGCCATCGTCGATGACCGCCCGGGCGACGGCGACTGGACCCGCGAGCCGCGCCGGGTCCCCCGGGCCGGGCGACAGGACCACACCGGCGACGTCGGGTGCCAGGACCTCGGCGGCCGGCGCGGTGTGGGGCAGGACACGGACGCGCACGCCGCGCCGCCGGAGCGACCGGACGATGTTTGCCTTGAGCCCGTAGTCCACGATGGCGACCAGCGGGGTGCCGAGATCGTCACCCACCTCGCGGACCGCCGCCGGAGAGACCTGGGCCACAAAGTCCTGGTCCTCCCAGCGCGGCACGGCGCGAGCGCGGGCGGTGGCCTCGTCCGGATCCGTGCGGCCGGGCTCGGTGATGATCCCGCGCAGGCAGCCGTGCGCCCGCAGGTGGCGGGCCAGGGCGCGGGTGTCGATGCCCGCGATGGCCGGGATGCCGCTGGTGCGCAGCATCGTCGCCAGCTGGCGCGCATCGTCGAGGACGGCGGCCGTGGCGTGGGCCACGACGAGACCGCGCAGCCACGGCCGCTCGGACTGGTCGTCGGCCTCGAGCCGTCCGTAGTTGCCGATCAGCGGGTAGGTCATGACCACGACCTGGCCCGCATAGGAGGGATCGGTCGCAATCTCCTGGTAGCCGGTCTGCGAAGTGTTGACCACGAGATCACCGCCCGCAGCGACCTGGGCGCCGAAGGCGATGCCGGGGAACACGGTGCCATCCTCGAGCGCCAGGAGCGCCGGACCGGCGTCACCGACGCGCGGGTCGACGATCGCGCGCGCACGCGGCAGCGGCGGATGGCCGACGGACGGTGGGGCGATCACTCAGATCCCGGCGGGCCGCGGCGGGCGAGCGCCACAGGCGGACATGCGCACGTGCATCGAGCCTCCTCGCCGGCCTCACTGGACCGGTACACCGGCCTCTCGGGACCGGCTCTAAAGGACGCCGTGACTCTAGCATGCGCGGCGGAAGGCGTGACCGCGGCGGATCAATCGCGCCTGACATGCGTGCCAGGGACGCGGGTGCCCGGACGCGCGCGCAGGTGGCGCGAGGAGAGCCGGGGCGAGCCAGAGCTGCGGCTGGAACGGGGCGAGCTAGAGCTGCGGCTGGACCGCGGAGGTCGTCGGGTCGCCCTCGCCTGCCGCGGCCGGGCTCGGCATCGCCGGCAGCTCGACGCGGAACGCCGCTCCGCCCTCGGGGCGGTTGGCAACGCCGATCCGGCCATCATGCCGGTCCACGATCCAGTGTGCGATGGCCAGACCCAGCCCCGTCCCTCCGCTCGGAGCGCCCGGCGCCCGCCAGAACCGGTCGAACACGTGCGGCATGTCCTCCTCGCGCACGCCCGGGCCTTCATCGGTGACGTCGATCGAGGCCAGGGTGCCCGCGCCTCGCACCGTCACCCGTACCTCGCCCTCCCTGGGACTGTGCCGGACCGCGTTGTCCACCAGGATCATCACGAGCTGCCGGAGCCTCGCGGTGTCGCCGGCGACCATCGCCGGCTCCGGATCGACGAGCACCCGGACGCCCCGGTCCTCGGCTGCCCTGCCAACCGCGGACGCGGCCTCGAACGCAACGTCGCCGAGGTCGAGCGGCGCCTGCTCCAGTGCGACGGCGCCCGAGTCGGAGCGAGCAAGGAGCAGAAGGTCGTCGACCAGTGCGCTGAGGTGAGTCACCTCCGCATCGATGTCCTCGAGCGCCTCGCTCGCCTCGCCGATCGGTCGGTCCCTGTGGCGGCTCAGGTGCTCGACCGAGGAGCGGATCACCGTGAGCGGGGTCCGAAGCTCGTGGCTGGCGTCAGCGGCGAACTCGCGCTGGCGGCGAAGGGCCTCGCGCTGGGCACCCAGCGACTCCCGGATCGGCACCAGCGCGCGACGGGCATAGACCGTCCCGAAGCCAAGCGAGACGACGACGACCAGCACGCCACCGGCGAGCAGGACCGCCAGCACGGCATTCAGGGTCGCGACCTCGGTCGAGCGGTCCTGCAGCGCCTGGAGGAAGTACGTGTTGCCATCCTGGGCAACGACCATCCGGGTCATCACCCGGACCGGGAGATCCGAGCCGGTCGCGCCACTGAGCTGGAGGCTGCCGGTCCGCACGTCGGTGCCGCTTGATGCGGCCTGCGCCGCGGTCAGGCTCGCTTGCGCGGGCAGCCCCACCGGAATGGCAACCGGGCGCTCGGACTGGACCGGCTGCCCGTTGGCATCGAACAGGTAGAGCAGCGTGTTGCCGCTTCCCAGGACATAGCCGAGGTCCGGACGCCTGAACGGCGTGTCGGTGCCCTGGAGCAGGCGCACAGCCGCATCGATCCGGTCCTCCAGCTGCGCCGCCGAGGCGGCGGCAAGGGTGTTGGCCACTGCCGCGTAGAGCGCCGTGCCGAGCACGACCAGCACCACGAGGGTGGAGATCCCGCTCCAGGCCACGAGCCGCCAGCGGACGCGCCTGATCAGGCGGCTCTCGCCCGCGAGCTCCGTCCGCTCGGCGTCGTCGTCCGCGGGATCGATCCGCAGGCCGTCAGGCATCGTCGGCTCGCAGCCGTCCCGGGTCGCGGTCGAGCGGTGTCAGTCCCATCCGCCGTCGCCCATCCGGTATCCCACCCCACGCACCGTCTCCACCTGGGACCCGGCATCGCCCAGCTTCGTGCGCAGGTAATGGACGTAGGCGTCGACCGCGTTGGGCGTGACCGCCACGCTGAACGGCCAGGCGTGGTCGAGGAGCTGGTCGCGGGTCAGGGTCTGGCCAGGGTGGCGCATGAGCGCCTCGAGCAGCGAGAACTCGCGCGGGCTGAGGTCCACGTTGCGGCCGCTCACGGTCACCCGGCGTGCGGTCTCGTCGAGGACGATCGCGCCCACCTCGAGCCGCGGCTCGGCCCGCCTGGGGCCTGGCTCGGCCCGCCGCGCGAGGGCCCGCAGCCGGGCCGCCACCTCCTGGTAGGCGAACGGCTTGACCACGTAGTCGTCTGCCCCCGCGTCGAGGCCCGTGACCCGATCGTTGATGGTGTCGCGAGCCGTGAGCATGAGGATGCTGACGTCCACCCGGTCGCGGCGCAGCCGGCGGGCCACATCGAGCCCGGACATGTCCGGCAGACCGATGTCGAGGATCACCGCGTCCAGGCCCTCGATCGCGCCCACGAGCTCGAGGCCGGTCCGCCCGTCCGGAGCACGCTCCACGATGTGACGGTCCTCCTCGAGCAGGCGCGTGAGCGAGCGGGCGAGGCGCTCATCGTCCTCGACCAGGAGCAGATGCATCGTCTTCGTCAGTCTTCTTCGCTCAGGGGACGACGGTGACGTCGCTGGCCGTGCCCAGGCCGGCCGTGCCGTTGCCGTTGGCACCACCGTTGCCCTCGGCGGTGCCGCCGCGGAACCCACCCGTGACGTCGATGATCACGGTCTTGCCCGTCTGGACATCGGACGACGTCGCCGAGGCCTGCTGATGGTACGTCGTGTTGGAATCGAGCCCGATGGTGATGGTCTGGCCATTCGCGGTCGTGATCGTCATCGAGTCGCCGGTCACCGACGCAACCGTTCCCTGGATCGTCAGGCCACCGCCAAGGCCGCCCCGACCCTGGAAGGCCCCGTTGCCACCGCGGAAGGTGCCGCTGCCGTCGGGAGCGAAGCTGCCATTCGGTGCGGCGCCGCTGCCGAGGCCGAAGCGACCTGTCGTTGCGGCGGGGGCCGGCGCCGTCGCGCGGCCGAGGGCGAACGAGACGCCGGCCGCCGCCACCAGGACGGCAACGCCAAGGGCCACGTTGAGCAGCCGGGACGAGCCGGCTGAGCGGCGTTCGGCCACCGGCGGGATCAGCGCGGGAGCCGGCTCCGGCCCGACCGGCTGGAACGGGGCGGGCTCGAAGGTCACGCCTGGCGAGTAGGCCGAACCGGACGAATAGGGCGACCCCGGCGCATGGGCGGAACCGGGCTGGGCCGGCATCGATCCCGGCTGGACGGCCGCGCCCGGACCCGACGGCGAGGGCGCCTGCCATGCCTGCTGACCGGCGGCGCCTCCGGGCCCGGGCGGCGGGCCCGGCCGGTACCCGGGCGCCTGCAGGTCCGGCACGGGCTGGGTGGCCTCACCGGCCGCTCCCGGGTCGTCGCTCGAAGGGTTGAACGGAGGTGTCGTCATCGCTGGCTCCTGTTGCTGGTGGCTACGGCGTGAGCTCGTGATGCGCCGGCGGGTGCGGGACCAGTCGGCGCGGGAATGGACTGGGAAGGCTGTGCCGCGGTCCTGGCCACCCGCAGGCTGCGCTGGCTGCTCATTCGTACCGAAGCGACGCGATCGGGTCCAGGCGGGCCGCCTGCCGCGCGGGCCATACCCCGAACACGACGCCGACCAGCAGGCTGAACCCGACGGCGACGACCACCGTGAGCGGGTTGAACACGAAGCCCCAGCCGGCAACGGCACCGATCGCGGCCGAGGCCGCCACGCCGACCAGGATCCCGATCAGGCCGCCCAGCAATGACAGGACCAGGGCCTCGACCAGGAACTGGAACAGGATGTCGCCGCTACGCGCGCCGACGGCCTTGCGGATGCCGATCTCACGCGTCCGCTCGCGGACCGAGACCAGCATGATATTCATGATCCCGATCCCCCCGACCACGAGCGAGATCGACGCGATGCCGGCCAGCAACAGCGTGAGCAGACCGGTCACCGACGAGAACGTCGAAAGCAGCTGGGCCTGGCTCTGGATCGAGAAGTCGTCGTTGGTGCCATTGGTGCCATGGCGCTGCTCGAGGGTCACGGTCATCAGGGCCTGCGTGGCGTCGATCTGATCCGCGCTGGCGACGCTGACGCCGATCGAGCGGACGGAATCGCCGCTGACGAAATAGTGGTGGGCGGTCGAGATCGGGATGAGCACCTGGTCGTCCTCGCTGACCGGACCCGTCGAGCCCTTGGGCTGGAGGATCCCGATCACCTGGAACGGCAGCCCGCCGATCTCGATGTAGCTGCCGATCGAGGAGCCGTCGAGGCCCAGGTCGTCGGCCGTGGTCGCCCCCAGCACCGCGACCCGCAGGCTCCCGTCGACCGACGCCTGGTTGAGGAACGAGCCCTGCCACATCGTGTAGCTGCGCACCGCGGGGAACGCGGGCGTCGTGCCGATGATCGAGGTGGTCGTGTTCTGGAGCCCGGCGATGACCGTCTTCTGCGTGTCGACCTCGGGCTCCACAGCGGCAACGCCCGTGAGCTTGGCGAGAGCGTCTGCGTCCTCGACCGTCAGCGTCGTGGCCGACCCGGCCGCGCCCCGCGTGAAGTTCGTGAAGGTCGCGCCGGGCGTGACGGTGAGCAGGTTCGTGCCCAGGCCCTGGATGCGGTCGGTGATGCCGCTCGTGGCGCCCTCGGCCACGGCGACAAGGGCCACGATCGACCCCACGCCGATGATCACCCCGAGCATGGTCAGCACGGCCCGCAGCCGGCTCGTCCCCAGCCTGGAGATGGCCAGCCGGATGAGCTCGAACGGGCTCATTGGAGCAGCAGCCCGTCGCGGACGTGGACCTGCCGGCGGGCGTTGTTGGCGACGTCCGTGTCGTGGGTGATGAGGACGATGGTCGTGCCTGCGGCATTGAGCTCGTGGAGAAGGCCGATCAC
This sequence comes from uncultured Chloroflexia bacterium, assembly GCA_963713095.1. Lineage (GTDB taxonomy): Bacteria > Chloroflexota > Limnocylindria > Limnocylindrales > CSP1-4 > CAIXZV01. Next base: position 174,461 of record CAVQKK010000001.1, on the reverse strand, counting down.
CTCGGCACCCGAGGCGCTGTCGAGGTTGCCGGTCGGCTCGTCGGCGAGGATCAGGGCCGGCCCACCGACCAGCGCCCGCGCGATCGCGACCCGCTGCTGCTGGCCGCCGGACAGCTCGGAGGGCTCGTGCGTGGCCCGATCGGCCAGCCCGAGGCGCTCCAGCACGGCCTCCGCCCGGTCGTGGCGCTCCCTGCGCCCCACGCCCTGGTACAGGAGGGGCGTGGCCACGTTCTCGAGCGCGTTGGTCCGGGGCAGCAGGTTGAACGACTGAAACACGAACCCGATCGCCCGGCCCCGGACCCGCGCCAGGTCGTCGTCGGTGAGCGACTCGATCGGGGTCCCGCCCAGGCGGTACACGCCGCTGGTGGGACGGTCCAGGCAGCCGATGATGTTCATGAGGGTCGACTTGCCACTGCCCGACGGCCCGACGATCGCGAGGAAGTCGCCCGGCCAGATGTCGAGATCCACGCCGCGCAGGGCCGCCACCTCCAGCCGGCCGCTGCGGTAGACGCGCGTGATGCCACGCAGCTCGATCACCGGGGTCGACGACGCCGCCCATGCCCCGGTCGGCGCGTCCACGGCGACGGTCACCGTCCGGCGCCCCGGAAGGTGCCGCCGCCGATGAAGGTGCCTCCCCCGGCACCGAGCCCGGCGGACGTGCCCTGGCGGGTGGAGGACGTGCCGACGACGACCGCGGTGCCCGCGGAGATCCCGCTCTGGATCTCGGCCAGCGACGACGTGATGAGGCCTACCTGGACCGCCACGAGCTGTGGCTGGCCCGAGCCGTCCAGAACGCGGACGCTGTAGTTGCCGCTGCCGCCGACGAGAGCGATCGAGGGAACCGCAAGGACGTTGTCGGCGGATGCGGTGGTCACGCTGACCTGGGCGCTCATCCCGGAGGCCGTGCCCGCAGGCGGCGTCGGCAGCGAGACGACGATCGGATAGCTCACCACGCCGCCGCCGGTGCCGCTGCTGCCGATCGGGCTGACTTCGGTGACCTTGCCCGTCGTGGTCTGGCCGGTCGCGGTGATCGAGATGTCGGCCGCCTGGCCGAGCTTGAGCGACGGCAGGTCCGACTCGGCGACGCTGGCCGACACCTGGAATACGGTCGACTGGACGGTGATCGCCGCACCCGACGGCGCGTCGACCCCGGTCGTGATGTTGACCGACACCACGACCCCGTCGACCGGGCTCACGAGCGAGGCGGCGTAAACGGTCGCCTGCGCGCTCGCGACCGACTGCTGGGCCGTCGCCACGGCAGCCTCGTCGGATGCGATCTGCGCGTCGGTGGCGCCCTGGATCTTGGACTGGTACGCGTACTTCGCGGACTTGACCTGGTTCTGCGCCGAGGTCACCTGGTTGGCGGCCTGGGTGTTCGACTGCTGGATCTGGAGCCTGAGCGTGGCCAGGCTGTTCTCCGCCTGCGTCACGCTGTTCTTGTCCTGCGCGAGCTGGGTGGCGGAGACCGGAGGGGAGGCGGCCCTATCGGCGGCGAGCTGCGCCTTCGCGGCCGACACGGCCTTCTTCTGCTGGGACAGCTTGAGGCTGTTCTGCTTCGCGGTCTGGGTCTTGCTGGCCTTCGCCTGGCTGAGCGACTGCTCGGCCTGGGTGACCGACAGCTTGGCCGCCGCCTTGTCGGACGCGCTGAGGCCCTTCTTGTCGGCCGACAGCTTCGCCTGCGCCGACGCCAGGTTGGCCTGCGCGACCGTCAGCGCGAGCTTCGCGTCCGAGTCATCGGCGGTGGCGAGCGTGTTGCCCTTGGCGACGGACTGGCCTGGCGTCACCGTCACGTTGGTCACCCGCCACGACACGGCGTTGTTGCCATTGTTGGAGCTGGCGGCAGACGAGTTGCTCGATGACGACTGCAGCACGGGCGGCGAGCCGAACGCGAGGTCGTACACGGCCACCGGGCCCACGCTGCCGGTGGCGACGACCTGCTGCACGACGTTGGTCGTCGTCGCGTCGGCCGTCTGGTAGCTGGCGTCGGCGCCCGACGTGCCGCCGGGCGGGAACAGGGCAACGACAATCGCCACGACACCGACGACCGCGAACAGGAGAATGCCGACCACTCGGAGGCGCATGCGATTCCTTTCCGGATGGAAGCGCGAAGCCCAGGGGCTTGGGGCGTCAGGCAGGATCTGAGATGGAGATGAAAGACGTATGAGAGCGGGGGAAAACGGCGCCGTGTACCTCGCGAACGCGGCGCCGTGGTCAGCGGCTGTGCCGGCCCTGCCGGCGGCTGGCGATCAGGCGCCCTGGCCACCCGTGGCACGGCTGATCAGCGAGCTGGCGTCGTTGATGGGGATCGCGAACCCGAGGCCCTGGGCGCTGGTCGCGACCGCGGTGTTGATGCCGATCACGGCGCCCGTCGAGTCGAGCAGCGGGCCGCCGCTGTTGCCCGGGTTGATGGCCGCGTCCGTCTGCATCAGCCCGGCCAGCTGGGTCGGGCGTCCGGTGATCTCGTCGCGGACCGTGATCTCACGTCCGAGGCCCGACAGGATGCCCTTGGTAACGGTTTCGGTGTAGGTCCCGAGCGGGCTGCCGATGGCGAGGACCGTCTCGCCCACCTGCGTCTTGCTCGAGTCACCGATCGGCGCCGCGCGGAGGCCGGTCGCGTCGATCTTGATCAGGGCCAGGTCCTTGGTGGTGGACTGCTGGACGATCGTGGCCGGGAAGGTCCGGCCGTCATACATCTCGACGCTGAGGGTCTGGCTGCCCTCGACGACGTGCCGGTTGGTGAGGATGTAGCCATCGCTCGAGACGATGATCCCTGAGCCGATGCCGCCGGTCGGGGCGCCGAACGGGGAGAAGCCGTTCACCGCCTGGCCGTCGGCCGTGATGGTGACCACCGACTGCCGAGCGGCCGAGACGACCGAGGTCAGGTCGGCGGTCTCGACCGTCGTCGTGCCGGTGCTGGCGCTGGTGACCGAGGCAGCCGGGGTGCGCTCGACGATCGTGGTCGTCGGTACGACCTCGTGAACGATGGCGGCCGTGCCGGCGGACGCGAGCACGGCGCTCAGCGCCGCCGCCACCAGCACCGGCCCGAGCCCACGACCTCGAGAACGACGAGCGCCCGGGCCGGGCCCATCGGCCGGGGGCGTGATCGACGACACCGGCGGAACGCTGGCCGGCGCCAGGGGGTCGAAGGGCTGGACCGGTGCGGGCGGCTCCCAGCCGGAACCGCCCATCGGCGGCGGCGGGGTGAGCATGGCTTGCGTCGGCGGGATGCCCGCGGGGGACGCGGGCCCGACTGCCTCGGGCTCCGGGTCGGTCGGGGGGAATGGCGAGGTCATCGCGTTGGGCTCCGTGGAGGACGATTGGACCGGATTGCCACGATTCAACGCTCGTCGCCTGAGAGCGGCGTGAGAGCGGAGCCCGCCCTGGGCCGGCCCCGTGTGCCTGTGTCGACGGTCGGATCGGAGATCCGCAGCTCGTCAACCAGCGGCGTCCACACGACCCGGTCGTCGCTCGTGATCCCCAGCGCGCCGAAGCCAGGCTGACGACCGACCCACGGGATGCCGCGCTCCCCCATCGCGAACGCCGCGGTCGCGAATGCATCGGCCATCGCGAGCGTCGGACCCACGACCGTCAGGCTTCGCAGGCCGGTCGGCGGCCGCCCCGTCCGTGGATCCCGGATGTGAGCACCACGCTCGTACGTCGCCGAGGTGGCGACGGCGAGGCTGGTGATCTGGAGGACCGCCGCGACCCTGTCCGCTCGTCCCGGATGCCGGATCCCGATCCGCCAGCGGCGCCCCGGCTCCGGCTCGCCCGCGGTCACCAGATCGCCGCCGGCGCCCAGCTGGAGGTTCCTGGCTCCGGCCATTCGCAGGATCGTCACCGCCTCATCGACCGCCCAACCCTTGACCACGCCGGTCGGGTCGAGCCGGCCGTCGTCGCGATGACGGCGGGCATCGAAGTAGCCCTCGGTGCGATCGCGCAACGAGTCGGACAGCGACACGATCGTCCGCACGTCCCGGCTCGCATCCTCGAGGGCCAGGGAGCCGTCGGCGATCCGGCTCAGCTCGCTGTCGGGCCGATACATGCTGAACTTCTCGTCGACCGCGTGGAACCAGGCCACCGCGGCCTCGATCGCGGCGGCGCCGACGAACGGCGGGCGCACATCGATGGAGACCGTCGTCCCCATCACCGGCTCCAACCGTACCTGCCGGGCGACACCGTCCGGGCGCCCCGGCATGGCGGTCAGATTCCGGCGCCGTCGAGCGCGGCCTGGAGCGACTGAGCGTAGGCGGTGCTGGTGTACGTGGCACCGGAGACGCCGTCGATGTCGGCGCTCTGCGCCTGGAGCGCCTCGCTGCGCAGGATGGGCTCCACGGAGCGCGAGATCTGGCCCGAGCGTCCGCCCGAGGGCAGCTCGAGCGCTGCGATGTCGACGAGCTGGCTGCCGCTCACTGTGACGGCGACCTGAACCGGTCCCCAGCGCGTGTCCACGACCGGTCCCGTGACGGTGCGCTGACCCGTCGCCCCACCAGACCCCGTGCCGCCGCCGGAGCCCGTACCGCCCGATGAGCCGGCTGCGCCGCCGGATCCGGTGCCGCGGTCCGTCCCGCTCGACGCGCCGCCGTTGGATGCGCCGCCGTTGGAGATGCCCCCGGCGCCACCCGCGCCGCTCGGGCCCAGCGGCCGGCCAACCGTGAGCGTGTCGGCCGGAACCTGGAAGTTGAGCAGCAGCGCCAGGCCCAGTGCGGTGAGCCCGAGGGCGACGGCGCCTCGCTTGGGCATGGAGCGGTTCTCCGTGACGGGCGGGATCGGCTGTCGCGGGCGCGCGGCGGCGGCCCTTGGCGACCGACGATCGGGCTTCCACCTGAGAGGCCAATGAGAAGCGGCCGCGCCCGACCGGGAGGCGTGCTCAGTAGCTGAAGCGCTCCGCGTGGATCTGCCGCCCGGGCACGCCGAGATCCTTCAGCGCCCGCTCCACGAGCTGCATGAACCCGGTCGGGCCGCACACGTAGACGTCCTGCTCCGCGATCGACGGCACCAGACGCGCGATCGCCACCTGGTCGAAGGGCGGCGCCGGCGGCTGGTCGGCCGCGTGATTGTGCCGGTGGCCCACCACGTAGTGCACCCGCGCGCCGCGATAGCCCGCCAGCGTCTCGAGCTCCTGCCGGAACGCCAGGTCCGATGGATGGCTGACCCGGTAGATCAAGGTGAGGTCGCCGGGCCGGCCCGGCAGCGACTCCAGGAGCGCACGGAGCGGGGCAATCCCGATCCCACCCGCGATCAGGGTGACGGCCTGGCGGGTTCGCCGGGCTCCGGTCAGGATCCCGTATGGTCCTTCGAGCAGCACGCGCGTCCCGATGGGCACGCGATGGATCTGGGCGCTGTCGTCGCCCATCGCCTTGACCGTGATCCGCAGCCACTGGCCGTTGGGCGCCGAGGAGATCGAATACGGGTGTCCGCGCCACCACGCATCCAGGGTCAGAAACCGGACGACGAAGTACTGGCCGGAGCGGACTGCCAGCCGATCGAGGTCGCGACCTGCGAGGTACATCGACACGACGCCCCGTGACTCCGCGACCACGGCGGCGACTCGTGGGCGGTGGCGCAGGGTCGTCGCCAGCGGCTGCCCGAGCCGGAACACGATCACCAGCACGGCCGCGATGACGTACAGCGAGATCCAGTAGATCGCGGCCAGCTCATCGTGGAGGAAGTCCGCGCCGGTGAACAGCTGGTGCAGGAACGCAAGCGCGATCGCGAGATACGCATACAGGTGGATGTAGAACCAGGTTTCGTAGGTCAGCCGTCGACGCACGGCGCGCAGTGACGTCACGCCGACCAGCACGAACAGCCCGAAGCCGGCGGTCGCCCACAGCACGTACGGATACGTGGTCAGCAGCGTGACCGCCTCCCCGATCGCGCCCTGACCGTCACCCATCCCGTAGCCGGCGGCGATCAGCACGCCGTGGGCGCCGATCAGCCATACCGTGGCGAACCCCAGCCAGCGGTGGGCCCAGGCCAGCCGATCCATGCCGAACGCCTCGTCCAGCCACGGGCTGCGGCCCATCAGCACCAGCTGGATCAGCGCCAGGTAGGCGCCCAGGAGCCCGGCGAGCTGGCCCGCTGCGGTCAACGGGCCACCCGGAGTCGACAGCTGGTCCGATCCGCCGTGACGAACCCACATCAGGACGATGAGGGCGCCGTTCGCGACCAGCACCGCGACGACGTCGGTCGCACGAACGCCCCACACGCGGGGCAGCGGCACCGTCCGGGGTCGGGCGAAGGGGGCGGAGGCCATCGTGGGATCGTCGGTGGAGACGATGAGAGCCGGCTGAGACGCTGGCAGCCGGGCCCGGCGACGGCTTCCTTTCGGGCGACGGCGCCTCGTCCCGGGAACGACGTACGGCGCTCTCGGTGTGGAGGAGAGGAGTCACCGGGAGCGCCGCGTCAAGGCTCATTCAAGCGCCGATTCCTGAGAGGACGCTGAGAATGGGCGAGACAACCGGGCGAGTCCGTCCGCAGATCGGACCTTGATTCGCGAGCGGCGGGGCGACCGACGACGCTAGGCCCCGGCCTTGTACGGGTACGTCACCCAGGCATCGACACTGGCCGCCCAGTGGTCGGGCCGGCCACTCACTCGCGATCTCGCGGGCTTGTAATGGATCACCGCCGACACGGCGGTAGCTCCGGCCGCACGTACCCTGGCCAGCACCTCGGTCATCGTCTCGCCCGTCTCCCACACCTCGTCGACGACCAGGATGCGGCGGCCCGCCAGCAGCGAAGCATCGGGAAAGTGCCCGACCCGGGGAGCCTCGTGCGTACCGCCGCCGGGGCGGTAGAACTCGACCCCCGTGACCAGGATCTCGCGGAGATCGAGGCGGTAGGCGAGCATGCCTGCAGGAACCAGGCCACCTCGCGTGATCGCGAGCACCAGGTCGAAGTCGCGACCGACGGACGCGGCGAGGCCGGCGACCAGGCGATCGAGCGCGTCCCAGGTGAGCACGAGCGATTCCGGCATCGAGGCCATCATCGCGCATCGGTGAGGCGCATGAAGCAGGCGGCCCGGTCGCCGAAGGCGCCGGGACCGCGCCCGGCGATGACCGGGAACCGTCGGGGGTTGGGGTCCGTCAGCCCCCGGCCGCGGAGGCCTCGGGTGTCGGCGTCGGGGACGCATCTGCAGCGGGCGCCGGCGACTGGCCGACCGCATGGCACAGGAGGCAGGTGTCGTCGCCGCGCAACGCGTGGTCGATGGGTAGCGCGCCCGCGTTGCCGGCCTGATGGCAGCTCCGGCAGTTGAGGTCGCCCATGTCCGGATGCGGGTTGACGGGCGGCGGGGACGGGTTGGGCTTGTGGCACAGCGAGCAGTCGTCCTGGTTGCGGCCGACCATGCTCGACGGCAGGTGGGCGACGGTCCCGTGGCAGTCGAGGCAGGGCTTGTTCAGGTTCGCGTGCGCCTGCGTGATCGGCAGCTGCGGCGCCTCCTTGTGGCAGTTGAGGCACTCCGACTCGCCAATCCCCTGGTGGCCCGGGGCGGCGCGCCCGAGCGACTCGTCCGTGTGGCAGGTCAGGCAGGCGGTCCAGCCCTCGAGCGGATGCGCGAGCGCCGGGACCGGCTTGAGGCCCGCCTCGCCACCCGAGTAGTGGCACAGCACGCACGCGTTCGAGGTGGGGACGTGGGCGAGGCCCATCTGCATCGTCTCGGGCGACGCCGAGGCCGACGGTCCCGGCAAGTCGGACGGAACCACAGCCGGGATGATCCGGATCCACTCGGCGACCATGGTGGCGGCCAGCAGCGTTACCACCACCATGTTGAGCACGATGAGCAGGCGGATGGTCCGATCGACACGTCGCCTCATGCGCACACCCCTTCAGCCAGCAGCGGCGACGGTCCCACGTGGGGCCGTGCTCGACGGATCCGGGCTGCGAGCCCGCAAATCTCCCGGCGCGCGACGTCGAGGGCCGCCGGCAGCGCGGCCTCGAGCGGCGCGGACAGGCCGGAGCCGACCCCGACCAGCCCGATCTGGATACCCACCAGCGAGATCGCGTCCGGGAACCAGCCCATCAGCCGCGCTGCCACCAGGAGCTCGCCGATGTCGCCGCGCCCGACCACCCCCACGACCGCATCGCCACGCACCACCTCCACCGAGCCCGGCCGGCCCCCGCGATCGACGGCGTCGACCAGCAGCAGCGCCCGGGCGCCGTCCACGATCTCCAGCAGGTCGAGCGACGGCGATCCGGCGGTCACCAGGCGTGTGTCGGGCGGCAGCAGCCGGGGGTCGTCGTGCAAGAGCCGTCCCAGCTCCTCGATCACCCGCAAGCCGACGCCGTCGTCCCCGAGCAGCGGGTTGCCGAACCCGACGACTGTCAAGGTGCCCGCCGCGCTGCTCATTCGACGCGCTCCAGGAGCTCCGCGCCGCCGTCACGCGACTCGACGAGCTCTTCCCGGGTCGGGAACTTGAAGCCACTGACGATGCTCGAGATCAGTCCGTTCTTCTCGAGGTGGTCCACCAGGATGCAGCTGTAGACGTGGAACAGGGCGATCGCAAGGATCAGCCACATCGACAGGTGGTGGATGAGGCGCAGGAGCTGCGGGCCGAACAGCTCGCGCATCCAGCCAAACAGGCTGGCCCCGGGCTCGGCGCCCGTCAGCCCGTCCAGGGCGAACCCGGTCACGACCTCGATCAACAGCAGGGCGAACAGCGCCAGATAGGCGGTCGCGGCGAGCTGGTTGTGGCCCAGGACCTTGGGGATCTCCTTTCGGATGAACCCATAGAACCCGGCTTGCCGGAACAGCTCGGTCGCCTGGAACCGGGTGGTGGGGATGAACGCGGACCAGCGCGAGAAGCGATTGCCCGCCAGCAGCCAGTACGTGCGGACCATGCCTGAGACCATGAACACGAGGGCCGTGATGATGTGGATCTGGCGGATGGCGGACATCACGTTGCCACCGGGCGGGATCAGGAACGGGTCGGCGATGTAGCCACCGGTGAAGGCGAGCACGACGATGCAGGTGGCCGTCACCCAGTGGGTCATGCGAACGGGGATCTGCCACACGTACAGGGGCACCCGCTCGTGGGGCCGCTCGACCTCGAGGTCGTGGACGGGCTTGGGGGCCACCGCGGGTTCGATCCCGATCTCGGCCTGGGCCGTCGTCTCGGGCTCGGGCGCCGACCCGAGCACGGTGCCGGGTTCGACAGCCTCCTCCGACTCAGGCTGGACCGCGACCTCCGGAGCCGGCATCGCGTCGGGCACCTCCTCAGGGGCAGCGTCAGGGAGCGGCGTGTTGACGACGGTCATCCAGCCCCCTCCCGGGTGCGGACGCGGAGATCGAAGGGGCCGGTGCCCTTCGGGTTCAACACGTGCGCCGCACACGTCGCGCACGGGTTGAAGCTGTGAATCACACGCAGCAGCTCCAGCGGCTGCATGGCATCGGCAACCTCGACGCCGGTCAGGGCGGCCTCGATCGGGCCGCGTTGGCCGTTCAGGTCCCGGGGCGAGGCGTTCCAGGTGCTGGCGTCGATGACCTGGTATCGATCGATCACGCGATCGCGGATCGAGATCCAGTGGCCCACGGCGCCGCGAGGTCCCTCGCCGAGCGAGTAGCCGGCCGCCTCGGCCGGCCAGGAGCCCTGATCCCAGGAGCCGATATCTGCGACGGCCAGGTCGCCGGTGCCAAGGTGCTGCCGCAGCGCCAGCAACCAGCCGCGGGCCTTGCTCACCACGACCGTCGCCTCGATCGCCTTGGCCAGCAGGCGACCCAGCACGCTGGGCATGACCTCGGGCCCCAGCGAAAGGGCGCGCAGCACCTCGCCCAGCGCGGTGCCGGTCTCCTGGCTCCCCTGCGCGTAGCCGACAAGCACCCGAGCCAGCGGGCCGACCTCCATCGGGACGCCCGCGTAGCGAGCGGCCTTGATCCACGAGTACTTGCCGGCGCCGTCGAGCGAGGCCAGTGGCAGCTGCGCGTCGAAGGCCGGCGACGTCTCCCCGCTGGCCGGGGCCAGGAAGCCCCGGGCACCTTCGTTGACGCTGCCGCGGTACCAGGAGTGGATCACGCTCTCGCCGATGTTGCCCTGGTTGATCGACTGGACCTGCTCGAGGTTGCCGCCCGCCAGCTGGCCACGGGGCAGGTCCAGCGCGGGGCTGGAACTGTCGTCCAGCGGGTACTCGCCGAACGCGAGGTAGTTGCCGGGCCCCGCCCCGATGGCGCCCCAGTCCGGGTACGCGGCCGCCAGCAGCTGCACGTCGGGCAGCAGCACCTGGTTCACGAACGTGCTCGCATCGCCGAACAGGGTGTCGATCAGGTTGAGGCCTTCTTCGCTCAGCGGGTCGGGCGAGTTGCGTTGCGGAACATCGGGATGCCCCTGGGTGCGGCGCGGCGAGGGACCACCCCAGGGTGAGGCGAGCGCCATGCCGCCCACCAGGAATGTCTGCGGGTGGGGATCCTTGCCACCGAGGACGGCATGGATGCGCATGAACGCGCGCTGCCAGTCGAGGGCCTCGACCAGGTGCGCGATGAGCAGCAGGTTCTGCTCCGGCGACAGTCGGTAGGCAGGGTGGCCCCACCAACCCGGGCCGAACAGGCCCGGCCGGCCGGCGTCGACCTCGGCTGCCAGCCGCGCCTGGATCTCCCTGAAGTAATCCGAGCTCGACTTCGACCAGCCGCTGCGCTTCTGGGACAGGACGGAGGTGGCCGCCGGGTCGGCCCCCAGCGCCGAATGGAGGTCGACCCAGTCCGGCAGCTGCGCCTGGTAGAAGGAAAGGACGTGATCACGCACGAGCAGGGACGCCGCGATCAGGTTGCGGAGCACGCGGGCGTTGGCCGGGATCATGATCCCCAGCGCGCTCTCGACCGCACGAACGGACGCGAGCGCGTGCACGGTGGAGCAGGTCCCACAGATCCGCTCGGCCAGCAGCCACACGTCCCGCGGGTCACGCCCGCGAAGCACGGCCTCCATGTCTCGGAACATCGTTCCCGAGCTCCAGGCGTCTCGCACGCGCCCGCCCGACAGATCCGCCTCGACGCGCAGCTGGCCGTTGACCCGGGTCACGGGGTCGATCACGACTCGGGCCATGTCAGCGATCCTCCGGCTGCTCGGCCGGCGGCTGGTCGTCGAAGCGCGCGGGCTCGACCGGCGGCGCGGGCTCGACCGGCGGCGCGGGCTCGACCGGCGGCGCGGGCTCGACCGGCGGCGCGGGCTCGACCGGCGGCGCGGGCTCGACCGGCAGCGCGGGCTCGACGTCGACAGGCGGGGCTTCCTGGACTGGAGTCTGATCCACGGTCGCGGCTGCTGGCGTGGTCCTGGCCGCCGGAGCCCGCCCGACGGACTCCGCCTCGCGTCGAGCCTGGGCGGTGGCGTGTCGCCTGGCTGCCGCCTGTTCGGCGTGACGGGCCACGACGTTCCGTCGGTGCTCGCGGGCGGTCATTCCCGCCCCGTGGAGCACTGCCGCGCCGCCCACGGCACCGACCAACGCGATGCCGACCTGATCAACCGTCAGGTTGGGCAGGAACGGGGCCGGGGAGCCCAACCGCTTGTACGCGGGCATCATCGCGTCCCAGAAATGTGGCGTGGTACACCCGACGCAGCCGGCCCCCGCCCGGACGTTCCAGCTCACACCGTCGCCATAGCGCACGGTCGGGCAGTTGGCCATCGTCTCGGGGCCCTTGCAGCCGAGCTTGTACAGGCACCAGCCTTTCTGGGCACCCTCATCACCCCAGCTGAGCGCGAACTCCCCGAACTCGAAGTGCGGTCGTCGCTCGCACTGGTTGTGGATCAGCGCGCCGTAGGCGAACAACGGGCGTCCGCCGAGATCGGTCGGCGGCAGGTTCCCGAGCGCCAGGTAGTGAACGATCGTGGCGGCCAGGTTGACGACGTTCAGCGGGCAGCCGGGCAGCGTCACGAGCCGAGCATCCGTCACCACCTGGCGGACCCCGCCGGCACCGGTCGATCCCCCGTTCGCGGCGGGAGCGCCGCCGTCGAACGCGCACGACCCAACCGCGATCGTAGCCAGGGCGCCGTCGCACACCTCACGTGCGACCTCGGTCAGCGGCCGGCCCCCGACCAGGCAGTAGGCACCACCGGCGGCGGTCGGGATGGCCCCCTCGACGACCGCGAGGTAGCCGTTCGGGTAACGAGCCATCGCGGACGTACGAGCCAGATCGGTGTCCGAGCCGGCCACGGCCATGAAGGACTCGTGGTACTCGACTGACAGCACGTCCAGCAGCATCGAGGCGACCGACGGATCGGCCGACCGCAGCAGCGCCTCCGTGTTGCCGCCACACGTCTGACCGCGCAGCCAGATGACCGGGATCCGCGGCGCGGCCTCCACGGCCCTGGCGATCCGGGGGCCGTAGGCCGCCGGCAGGGCGAGCGCCGCCGCCATCGCTGCCGAGAACTTCAGGAACGAGCGACGGGACATCCCGCGCCGGACCAGCGCGGCATACAGACCGTCTTCGCTCATCACGTCTCAGTCACGTTCCTTCGTCGCGTCGGGCTGGAACGCCGGCCAATGCGGCGGCCGCGACAGGACCTGAGGACGCCGGTATCGATGATCCACCACGCGGGGCCCGGGGCCACGAGCCACTGGTCGCCCGCGGGGGTGGCATAGGGCACCGTCGGAGGGCCCGGATGGCGGTTGGCGGCCTGCCGCTCGGCAGGGGGCAGCCCCGCCTAGTGGAGGACCGCGAAGGCGTCCAGGTCGATGCGGGGCCGACCCGCGGTACCGACAACGACGATCCTGATCGTCCGCTTCGCCTTCGTGGCCCAGGTCCGCTGCCAGACGACGCTCCGGGTGAGCCGCGAGGACCGCCGTAGATCGATGGTCGCGACCCGTTTCCCGTTCACGTAGATGCGGACCTTGCCTCGCCTGGGCGCTCGCGTGGTGACGAGGGCGATCGAGCGCCCCGTGAAGGTGGTGGTCGCCTTCGCGCCACGGGCCCTGGCATCCCTGAGCGAGCCGCCCGAGTAGGCCGCAGACCGGCTCGTTCTCCACGTGCCGCGATAGTGGATCGTGTGGCTCCCCTGCTGCCGAAGCCGCGGCTGGAGCGAAGGTCCGATCGTCCAGGCGCCGCTGTTGCCCGCCCAGTCGATCGCGCGAACCTCGTACCGCACCGTACCCGAGGCGGCCACGGCGGTCGCCATCGACGGCGACGTGAGCCCGGTCGCGATCGATGCCCATGTCGAGCCGCCATCGGTGGAGCGAGCCACCTGATAGCTCGCAACCCCGGCGCCACCCGTGTCCGCGCCCGACCAGGTGAGGAGGATGGGCAGCGACGATCCGTTCACCCTCGCTCCGGTGCGCAGGGCCACCGTCGGGACCGAGGTCACCGGCGCGGTGCGGTCGATGGTGATGGCGGCCGTCGTCGTCGCCGTCCCCGGGCCTGCGTTGCCCGCCGCGTCCCTGACGGTGCCGGCGTTGAGCCGCAGCGCGACCGTGCCGCCCGAGCATCCGGTCACGCCGACCGTGTAGCTGGCCGACGAACCCGACGGCGCCCCAACCGAGCACCCAGCGGCCGTCCCGGCGGCACCGAAGTCGCCTGCCGCGAGTCCCACGACCGGCTCGCTGAACGCGAGCGAGAACTTGACGGTCGTGCCCGCGAACGGCGAGCCGGTGGTCGGCACGAACGAGGAGACCGAGGGCGGCGTGGTATCGGCCGCCGGTGTCGGCGTGGGGGCGGGGGTCGCAGTGGGGACCGGCGACGGGGTGGCTGTCGGGGCCGGAGATTGCGTTGCCGTGGCTGTCGGCCCCGGTGTGGCAGTCGGTGCCGGTGTGGGTGCCGGCGTCGGTGTGGGCGCGGCCACCGCTTTCGCAGCATCGACGACCGCACCGGCGTCCACGATGCCCGCCCCGCAGCCGACCGCCTGGCAGCCGGTCGGGCTGTTGTCGGCGGCGAAGCTCCTGGCGTGGTCCACGATCAGCGCCCTGACCTGCGTCGGGGTGAGATCCGGATCGACCGCGAACGCCAGGGCGGCGACGCCGCTGACGTGGGGTGTGGCCATGCTGGTGCCGGACATCTGCACGTAGCTCTCACCGGCGGGCGTCGTCGTGCCGCTGTTCCAGGTGGACATGATCGTCACCCCGGGAGCCGCGATCGTCGCGCCCGACCCGTAGTTGCTGAAGGAGGCGCGCTTGCCCGCGCTCGTCGTCGCGGTGACCGCGATCACCCCCGAGCAGCTCGCGGGCGAGGAGTCGGCGAGGTCGACACCGTTGTTGCCGGCCGCGACCACGACCACGGCGCCGTGGGAGATCGCGTCGTCGATCGCCGACTGCGTGGTCGAATTGCAGCTGGCGGGACCGCTCAGCGACAGACTCAGGACGCGGGCGGGATGCGCGTTGGTGGGCACGCCCGGCACACTGCCACCGGCTGCCCAGCGGATGGCCGCGGCGACGTCCGAGAGATAGCCACCGCACTTGCCCAGGACGCGGACGGGAAGGATCGTGGTCGACCACGCGATCCCGGCGATGCCTGCCCCGTTGTTGCCGGCTGCCCCGATCGTGCCAGCGACGTGCGTGCCATGCCATGACGAGTCCTCGGCCGGACAGCCCGCGAAGTCGCCGCTCGCCGACTCTGCGGTCGTGATCCAGTCACCGGGGTCCGAGGCGTCGGCATCGCGTCCGTCACCGTCGTTGGCGATCGCGGGATCGCTGATGAAGTCGTAGCCGGGGACCACCCTCCCCGCGAGCTCGGAGTGCGTCGTGATCCCGGTATCGATCACCGCCACGATCACCGAGCCGCTGCCGGTCGTGGTGTCCCAGGCCAGGGGCGCGTCGATGCCGAAGGTGCCCGACAGGTCCCACTGGGATGAGGCGTACAGCGTGTCGTTGGGGGTCAGGTCGGCGGTCACCCGGACGTCAGGGACGACCTCGGCGACCCCGCCGACCGCGGCGATCGCGTGGAGCTCGGCCATCGCGGCGGCGCCCGTCCGGCCTGCCGGGAGCCAGTAGGCCGTGGTGTCGTCCCCCAGCTCGGCCGCCTTGCGAAGGCCCGGCAGCACAGCGCTCAGATGTGCCGTTCGATCGCTGGCTGCGAGGGACGTATGCCCGGTGCGCCAGCGGACGATGACGCGTCCCAGCGGTCCCGGGCCGAGGTTTCGCGCATCGACCAAGCCGCTCTGCGGTCCGCTGGCCAGCGCCGCGCCCGGCCCGAGGGAGCCAACCAGGCAGAGCGCGATCGCAAGGCGGATACCGACGACCCGAACCGATCCGGACAAGCTCTGCGACTCCTCTCCTCGTCACGCCAACAGGCGCCTGATCGTGATGATGCACGTTCGGGCGAAGAACCGGAATGGGCCGGAAGTCGGGGTGGAGCTCGCGTACTCCACGGATCTCGCACCCCTTGGGTCGCCACGTTGAGCGGCCCTGCCTGCGAGGGCCATAATCTGCCCGAGCGCGCGGCTCCCGCTCGGGGTGATGATCGACGATAGGCGCGCCCAGGGAACGGGAGGCACGGCGGTGACCGAGTTGTCAGAGATGCCGATGCGCGGCTGGCGGTACGGCATCCATCCGGCCGCGATGGGCGCGCAGGTCCGTTCGCTGAGTCGCGTCGAGCTCCCACTTGGCGAAGCCCTGCGGCTCGAGATGGCCGGTGCTGGCGGGCCTGACGGCGACCAGGTGCATCTTCAGTACTTCATCGACACGGAGGCTGGTGCCTGGGCGCTGTGGATGACGTGTCCCCGTGAGGATGTCGCCGCCCGCGAGGCCGTGCTTCAGGAGGTCACGCTGCCCTTCTCGGACTGAAGGCCTCAGCAGGAATCCGGCGCGATCGAAGGCGCTCCGGCCGTGGGGGGATACGACCGGAGCGCGGCCAGACCGTACGCATACGGATCAGCCGCGCGCAGGGGCCGAATGGGGCATCCGGGAGGTGAGTGTCCTGCGACCGGTTCGGAGGGCGGCGGATCACTTCGTACGCGACTCGCGATAGCCTGGACCCGGGGGTCGGCAGGCCAGCCGCGCTCGACGGCGGTCACCGAGAGCGACGAGCCGGCGAGGAACCGCATGGCGACGTGCGCATGCTCGCGATCCGCAAAGGCGACGGTGAGGCGGATCATCGGACGCAAACCCCTGGTCAACACGGAGTGGACCCCCACTCCCCGACGACCGGAACCCCCCACCCGCCATCCGGCCCCAGGTGGGCCGTCGAGGGTCCCGCCGATGGCACGTGCGCGGGCGCACCAGGCCCGGACCCCGACGCCGGCCCCACCACGGGAACGCGGCCGTGCTCCAGCCAGGGGCCCTGCTCGCCGTGGTCTGACCGACCGGTCCCCCGGCCACCTCGCATTCGACCGGTCCACGACCACCATTCCTGCTGCAGCCGGCGACGCCAGGGACTCGAAAGCCCCTCCGGACCGCCACGGAGGGGCCATCACGCAGGTGCGATGGGTGGTGAGCCGGCAGGGATTCGAACCCTGAACCTAGTGATTAAGAGTCACTTGCTCTACCGTTGAGCTACCGGCCCGGACCCGCGGAAGGATATCGCACAACACCGCACGCGGGCGTCCGAACCCGGCCTCCGCGCCGGCCGCCGGACTCGACCGTCGGCTACTGGTTGTCGATCTGGGCGCGCTGCAGGCGGCCACTGAAGTCGACGTAGATCGCCTTCCACTCGGTGAACGAGTCGAGCGCAGCGTGCCCTGCCTCGCGGTGGCCGTTGCCGGTGTCCTTCCAGCCGCCGAACGGGAGATGCGTCTCGGCCCCGGTCGTCCCGGCGTTGACATAGACGATCCCGGTCTCGAAGTCGCGCATCGCCCTGAAGGCCGTGTTCGCGTCCTGGGTGAAGATGGAGGCGGACAGGCCGTAGCGCACCTGGTTGGCGGCCGTGATCGCCGCCGCGTATCCGTCCACGGGCACGACCGAGAGCACCGGGCCAAAGATCTCGTCCTGGGCGATCGTCGCCATCGGTGCCACCCCGCTGAAGATCGTCGGCGCGTAGAAGTAGCCGCGGTCCAGGTCGGCGCCGGTCGCAGGCTCGACGCCCGTGGCTCGTGCGCCGCCGGTCACCAGCTCGCCCTCGCGCCGCCCGATCTCGACGTAGCGCTGCACCTTGTCGACCGCCGGCGCATTCACGAGCGGCCCGACCTCGACCCGTTCGTCCAGCCCGGGACCCAGCCGCAGCGCGCTGGCCCGTGCCTCGAGGCGCGCCACGAGCTCGTCCGCCACCGGACGATCCACAATCACCCGCGAGCAGGCGGTGCAGCGCTGACCGGTGGTCCCGAACGCCGACCACAGGATGCCGTCGACGGCCAGGTCGAGGTCCGCGTCCCGGAGCACGACCACCGCGTTCTTGCCACCGAGCTCCAGGCTCACGCGCTTCAGCCGCCGGCCGGCTCGCTCCGCGATGCGGCGACCCGTCACCGACGAGCCGGTGAACGAGACGGCGCCCACGTCGGGGTTGTCGACGATCGCGTCGCCCACCTCGGCTCCCGACCCGGTGACCAGGTTGACCGTCCCGGCCGGGAAGCAGGCCTCGGCCATCAGCTCCACCAGCAGCGTGGCGCAGTGCGGCGAGTCCGAGGCGGGCTTGAACACCACCGTGTTCCCGGCCACCAGCGCGGGCATCATCTTCCAGCACGGGATCGCGATCGGGAAGTTCCAGGGCGTGATGATCCCGGCGATCCCGATCGGCTGGCGGATGCTCATCGCCCACTTGTCGGGCAGCTCGGACGGCACCGTGTCGCCGAACATCCGCCGGCCCTCGCCGGCCATCAGGAACGCGATGTCGATCCCCTCCTGGACGTCGCCGCGCGCTTCGGCTAGGACTTTGCCCATCTCGCGCGTCATGGCCCGGGCGAGCCGCTCCTTGTGCTCGGCCATGAGGGCGCCGAAGCGGTACAGGATCTCGCCGCGCTTGGGCGCCGGTGTCGCCCTCCAGGCCGGCAGGGCATCCTCCGCGGCGCGGATCGCCATCGCGACGTCCGCAGCCGAGCCCGCCTGGAAGCGGCCCACGACGTCCCGGATATCGGCCGGGTTCACGCTCTCGAAGGTGGCCCCGGAGACGCCGTCGACCCAGCGGCCGGCGATGAACAGCTGGTGCGTGGCGGGCGGGGCGGCAGTCTCGGGCATCGGAACCTCAAAGCTGGGACCAGCGCAGGGTGGACATCGACAGCATGCCGTCAGCGCGATGCTCCGGGGTCGCCAACGATGCGTCAACCGCGGTGCCAGGCGTCGGGCGGGCCGCCGCTCCTGACCGGCGGTTCAGGCGTGTCGTCAGACATCGGGATCGTGCGCGCCACTGACCGACTGATCCGACGCCCTCCTGCGCGCGGCAGGGCAGCGTGCGGCGCGATGGCGGGCACGTCCGGGCCCGCTGGCAGCGATCGAGCTTCTCGAGCAGCGCCTTGACCTCGTCCAGCTCCTCGGCCTCGTCGCGACCGAGCGTGGCACGGAGCAGGCGGAGCGCCGCGCGCAGGAGGGTCACCTCGTCAGGTGACAGGTGCAGGATCGTCTCGACGGGTGCGGAGATCTCAGCCATCGGCTCATCCTCTGACGACGCGGGCTCGGGTGCCGCGGGGCCATCCCGCGCGCCGAGCGGTCGCGATCGTGGAGCCCGCCGGCGACAACCCGCCAGAGTCGGAGGTCGCGTCAGACTCGTTCGAAGGCCATCGCAACGGACCCGCCGCCGCCCAGGCACAGCGTGGCCATGCCGTACCGGCCGCCACGCCGCTGCAGCTCGTGGAGCAGCGTGGCGACGATCCGCGCCCCCGACGCCCCGATCGGATGACCCAGCGCGATGGCGCCGCCGTTGACGTTGACCTTCGACCAGTCGAAGCCGAGCTCCCGGCCGTCGGCGAGCACCTGGGCGGCGAACGCCTCGTTGATCTCGATCAGGTCGAAGTCGGCCGGCCCCAGCCCGGTCCTGGCCTCGAGCCCGCGGACGCCCTCGACCGGGGCCAGGAACAGCCACCTGGGCGTCACCTCCGCCTGGGCGTAGCCGACGATCCGGGCCAGCGGTGTGAGCCCGTACCGCTCCACCGCCTGCTCCGATGCCACGACCGTGGCCGCGGCCCCGTCCGTGATCCCGGGTGCGTTGCCTGCGGTCACGGTTCCGGTCGTAGCGGATCCCCGGTCCTCGCCGTCCGGCAGGTCGAACACCGGCTTCAGGCGCGCCAGCGCCTCGGCCGTCGTGTCCCGGCGAGGACCCTCGTCGACGGTGACGACGGTCTCGCGGCTCTTGGCGTCGCGGATCGTGACGGGCGCCATCTCGGCGTCGAACCGCCCGGCGTCGATCGCCTCGACCGCCTTGCGATGGCTATCGAGGGCGAGCTGGTCCTGATCCTCGCGACTGACGCCGGCGTGGATCGCGACGCGCTCGGCGTGGGTCCCCATGTGGCAGTCCTCCACCGAGCACCATAGCCCATCGAGCACCGTCGAATCCTCGAGCACGCCGTTGCCCAGCCGGTAGCCGAAGCGCGCTCTGCGGAGCAGGAACGGCGCCCGGTTCATCGACTCCATGCCGCCGGCGACGAACAGGTCGCCATCGCCGGCGCGCACCGCCGCGGCCGCCAGCATGATCGCCTTGAGCCCGGACCCGCAGACACGGTTGATCGTGGTCGCGGGCGTGGTGTCGGCCAGGCCGGCCCGGAGCAGCGCCTGGCGGGCGGGCGCCTGCCCGGCTCCGGCCTGCAGGACCTGGCCCATGAACACCTCGTCGATCCGGGCGTCCGCAGGCACCCCGGAACGCTCGACCGCGGCCCGGATCGCGACCGCACCCAGCTCCACCGCCGGGACGTCCGCGAGCGCGCCTCCGAACCTGCCGATGGGCGTCCGCGCCGCACTCACGAGGAATGCCTGACCGCCCGGACGACTGACCTCCTGCATCCCCGCGAGGGTACACCTGGGCTATCCCGAGGAGTCGATCTGCCGACGTGACATGGCCTCCTCATCGCCGGGACCGGTGGGGGGAGAGGCGCGCATCGATGGCAGCACCGGGTCCTGTTCGCCGACGGGCGTCGCCTGCGCCGCGCTACCTCCCCGCCCACGCAGGTTCGGAGCTGACGAGGGCGCCCGGAGCAACGCGTCGGCGCGTAGTCCCCGCTGACGCCGGTCGGCCACGCGACGGCACACCGGGGCCGATCCCGGTCGCCACGGTGTTGGTCTGCGATGACGACGCGTCCGCCCGCGCTGCTGGTCCGGATCATCGAACGCGCAGGCCACCGGGCGCGAGGCGATCCAGATGCTCGAGACGACGCCATCGACGTCGTGATGGCCGATCAGCGGCTGAGCACAATGACCGGAATCAAGCTGCATCGCACGATCGTCGAGCGTCGGCCTGACCTCGCGACACGCTTCCTGCTCATCACCGGCGATCCGGGCGATTCCGCGCTCGTCGCGTTCGCCGCCGGTTGCGGGTGCCGGTGCTCGCCAAGCCGTTCAATCTGGGCCAGGTGTCGGCCGTCGTGAGCGACCTGCTCGGCGGCTGACGCGCCCCGGGCAGGCGGCCCAGCGACGAGGCGGGGTGGCCCCAGCCATCGGCCGAGCTCTTCGCGGCGAGCTGCCGGAAGGGATCAGGCGAAGCGACCGGGCGAAGCGACCGGGCGAAGCGATCAGCCGATGCCCCGGGGGGGATGGACGTGGAACCCTCGACCGGTCTTCTGGCCCAGATGCCCGGCCGCGACGAGGTCCCGCAGCACCCCGGGCGGCGCGAACTGCGGTTGCCCGAAGCCGTCCTCGAGCACCTCCATGACCCCGAGACACACGTCGAGCCCGATGAAGTCGGCAAGCTCGAGCGGGCCCATCGGATGGTTGAGCCCCACCTTCGCCCCGGTGTCGATGTCCTCGGCCGTGCCCAACCCCTCCTCGAAGGCGCGCATCGCCTCGGCCAGGAACGGCATCAGGATCCGGTTGACGATGAACCCGGGGCGGTCAGCCGACACGATGACCTGCTTGCCCAGCTCGCCCGCCAGCTCGCGGACGGTCGCCTCGGTCCCGTCCGAGGTGGCCGAGCCGCGGATGAGCTCGATCAGCGGCATCACCGGCACCGGGCTGAAGAAGTGCATCCCGACGAACTGCTCCCGACGGTTCGGGCCCACGGATGACGCCAGGCGGTCGATCGAGATCGACGACGTGTTGGACGCGAAGATCGCGGCGACCGGAGCGGCGGCGTCGAGGTCGGCCCACAGCCGGGTCTTGACCTCGACGTCCTCGAACACCGCCTCGACGACGAGGTCGGCGGCTTCGGCCGCCCCCAGATCGTCGGTCACCTCGAGGCGGGCCAGGGTCGCGTCGCGGCTCTCCGGGGAGAGCCGGCCCTTCGATACCGCCCGCTCCAGGTTTCCGGCGATGCGGTCGCGCCCCGCCTGGGCCCGGGCCAGCCCGGGCTCGTAGATCGTCACGTGCTTGCCAACGGCCGCATGGACCTGGGCGATCCCGTGGCCCATCAGCCCGGCCCCCGCCACGAACACTCGCTGGATCGTCATGAGCTGCTCCTCTGTCAGGCCGCGAGCGTACTGCGCCGGGCGGGAGGGCGCTGGGGTCAGGCGACCACGTGAAGCAGCGGGACCTTCAGCTCGTCGCGACTGAGCCCGCCGTGGAACCCCACCAGCCGCTGCTCCCAGGGGAACCTGCGGAGATCGAAGATCCCACTGGTGCCACCCGCAATCGCAACCACGTCGCCGATCCGGGGGCGCACGGTGTCCATGACGCGAGGACCGAACAGGCCGGCGGCGATCGCCTCGTCGCGCGAGAGCACCGTCCAGGCGTCCCCGAGACCGGCGCGCCAGGCTGCAAGGACCTCCCGTTGCCGCCCGTCCCTGGCGTGGACGTGGCGTGCCCTCGGGTCACCGCTCAGCCAGGCGACGTCGGCCGACAGGTCGGCACGATCCGCGAGGTCGATCCGCGCGGAGGCAGGCACGTCGATGCCGCCGTGGTCGCCGGTCACCAGCAGCATGCCGCCCGCCGGCAGCGCCGCGAGCAGGCGCCGGGCCACGGTGTCGACCGCCCGCAAGGCGCCGCGCCACGGCTCCGACCCGACGCCCGAGGCGTGCGCGGCCGTGTCGAGCCTGCTGTCGTAGGTGTAGACGAGCGCCCGCTCCCCGCGGGCGAGCCCGGTCCGTACCCGTGCGCCGCGTGCGTCAGGGTCGGCGAACGTGGCGATCGGGTCGAACCGCGCGCCTCGGAATGCCGCCCGTGTCAGGCCGGTCGCCGTGTGCTCCTCGAGTGACACGACGGTGATCGCGGCCGTCGCGTCATCCAGGAGCCCGGCCCACGGGACGTGCGGCTGGAGCTCATCCGGCGGCAGCACGTCGATGAGCGGCTCAGCCGTGCCGTAACGAGTCCACCCCAGACATTCCATCACGGCGGGCACCGGCGGGACGTGCATCGCGAAGCCCACGATTCCATGCTCGCCCGGTGGGCGCCCGGTGCCCAGCGAGCACAGGCTGATCGGCGTGCTCGACGGGAACCCGGCGTCGAGCTCGCAGCCGGACGTCAGCAGCGAGCGCAGGAACGGCGCATCCGCCGGGTCGGCGTCCGCGAGCAGGTCGAGACCGAGGCCATCCACAAGCAGGAGGCAAACGCGGTTGGCAGCCGGCAGCTCGATGGCCGGGCGATCGACGGCGACCCCCACGGACGACGGCCCGGCGCCGGGGGTCGCGGGCCCACCCCCCATTGCCGCGATCACCGACGGCAGCAGGTCGGCGAGCGTCCGCCGACCCCAGGCCGGCACGATGGGCGGTTCCGTCATGCCGGGAATCGATCCTGATCAACCTGCGCCAGCAGCCTGTCGGCCGCCGCATACGGGTCGAGCTCGTGACGCGCCACGAGGTCGTAGACCTCGCGTGCCACGCTCACGCCCGCCCGCGCCGCAAGCCGCGCCCGCACCCGCTCCGCCAAAACCTCGGCCACCTGGGCCTCGGCGCGCGCCACCCTGGCCTCGTGGACCACCGGTCCGTCCGAGCGGTGGCGATCGAGCGCGGCAAGGAGCGCCGGAATCCCCTCCCCCGTCACCGCGGTCGTGATCAGGACATCGGGCCGCTTCGGGGCCGGGCGCGATGGACCATCGGCCCCGTGACCGGCCATCGGCGTCAGCATCGCGCGCAGCTGCGACGCGGTGCGCTGGGCGCCCGGCCGGTCGCCCTTGTTCACGACCACGATGTCGGCCACCTCGAGCAGCCCGGCCTTGATCGCCTGCACCTCATCGCCCATCTCGGGCGCCTCGAGCACCACCGTCGTGTCCGCCGCAGCCGCCACCTCCACCTCGCTCTGCCCCGTGCCCACGGTCTCGAGCAGCACCACGTCGAACCCGGCGGCGTCCAGGACCGCCGCGGCGGCGGTGGACGTCGCGGCCAGCCCCCCCGCATGGCCACGCGACGCCATCGAGCG
The DNA here is from genome assembly GCA_963713095.1 of uncultured Chloroflexia bacterium. Classification (GTDB taxonomy): domain Bacteria; phylum Chloroflexota; class Limnocylindria; order Limnocylindrales; family CSP1-4; genus CAIXZV01. Next base: position 151,193 of record CAVQKK010000001.1, on the reverse strand, counting down.
AATGAACACCCCGTCGTCCCCGGCATACGCCTGCATCCGCACCCGGTCGCCGAGCAGCGCTCCTCCGGTGATGGGTGACGACGGGTCCACCGCCACCACGGCGACCGAGCGGCCGGCTCGTCGCAGCTCCGCGATGAGCGCGGCGGCCAGCGTGGACTTGCCCGCGCCGGGCGGGCCGGTGATCCCGATCAGATGCGCGTGCCCGGCCAGCGGGTAGAGACGGCGCATCGCGTGCTCGGCAATGGCCGTCCGGTTCTCCACCGCGGTCAGCAGGCGTGCCAGCGATCGACGGTCCCCTGTCCGGGTGCCCTCGGCCAGGGCAGCAGCACGATCCGCGGGCTTGGCGGCACGATCCGCGGGTTTGCCGCCGTCGGCGCCCGCTCCGCCGCTACTCGCGGGGCGTGGCGTTGGCACGGATGAACTCGGCGACCTCGCCGATGGTGGTGCCGGGGCCGAACACCGCTGCAACCCCCTCCGCTTTCAGCGGCTCGACGTCGTCGTCAGGGATGATCCCGCCGATCGTGACCAGCACGTCGGACAGGCCACGCTCCCTGAGCTGGCGGCAGACCTTGGGCACGAGCGTCATGTGCGCTCCGGACAGGATCGACAGCCCGACGACGTCGACGTCCTCCTGTAGGGCCGCGGTCACGATCATCTCGGGGGTCTGGCGAAGCCCCGTGTAGACGACCTCGAAGCCCTCGTCGCGCAGGCCGCGGGCGAGGACCTTGGCCCCTCGATCATGGCCGTCGAGGCCGGGCTTCGCGATCAGCACCTTGAGCGGTCGGTCGGTCATGGCGCGAATTGTAGTTGGATGCGCATCCGGTCCCGAGCGCCAGCGGCCCATCACCAGGCCGTCCCCGCCCGATTGGCCTCTGCCGCGCCACCATTCGCCACGCAGTCCAAGGACGACTCGGGGACCGGCCATCGGGCTGCGAGGCAGCGCCCGACGCATGTCCTCGGCTGTCAGATCGCGCGTTTCGTGCGTGAGACCGCCGGTCTCCACGGACATCGCGGAGAGCCCGGCCAACACATCCGGTCGAGCAGTCGTGCCTGTGCTGGATGGCGGAAACGATGAACGCGGACACGCCCGGAGCGGGACGGGGAACGTAAACCGGCGGTCGGGAAAGGCGGATCCGGCCGCGATCACATGGCCCAGGGCCGGATCGTACGGACCGATGCCCGGGTCGGCAGGCCCGTCAGGCGCCCGGCGCAGACCTCCCCGTCAGGCGCCCGGCGCAGACCTGCCCGTCAGGCGCCCGGCGCGGCCCTGCCCAGGTGAGCGAAGAACTCGGCACGGGTCTTGTCGTTGCGCCGGAACAGCCCCAGCACGGACGCGGTGGTCATCACCGTTCCCGGCTTGCGCACCCCGCGCATCGCGGCGCACAGGTGGGTCGCCTCGAGCACGACGCCGACGCCGCGGGGCTCCAGCCGGTCCATCAGGAACTCGGCCACCTGCTGCGTCAGCCGCTCCTGGACCTGGAGCCGGCGCGCGTACATCTCGACGATCCGCGGAATCTTCGACAGCCCGATGACCCGGCCGTTGGGCACGTAGGCAACGTGGGCGGAGCCGAAGAACGGCAGCAGATGATGCTCGCACAACGAGTAGAAGGGGACGTCCTTGACGACCACCATCTCCGAGTAATCGACCTCGAACACCGCGTGGTTGATCAGCCGCTCCGGGTCGACGTGGTAGCCGGCGGTCAGCTCGAAGTACATCCGGTGCATTCGCTCGGGCGTTGCCCTGAGGCCCTCGCGCTGAGGGTCCTCGCCGATCTCGATCAGGATCTCGCGCACCGCTGCCTCGATCCGGCCGTTGGGCGCGCCCCTCGTGGACGGCGCCGACTCGTCGTCACCGATCTCGTTCTCGATCTCCTCGACGATCAGGCGAATGTGCTCGGGCAGGTCCCGTACCGGGCGGCGGTCTGAGGTGCGGTCGTCCATGGTCGATCGATGGTACCGGCTACGCTGCTCAGCCGGTGGAGCCCAGGATCGCCGCCGCCACCTCGGCCGGCCGGTAACGCATCAGGTTGTGGGCGTCCCCCGGGAACGTGGCGAACCGGATCGGAGCAATGCCGCCCGGGCCCGGGCGGGACCCGGCGGCCCGCCGAAGCTCCTCGAGCCGCACCAGGCCGTCCCCGCCACCCAGCGCGATCAGCGCCGTCACCGGCGCCTCGACCGTCCCGAGGGTCTCGGCCGGCTCGTACGCGCACATCGTCCGCACCAGCGCCTCGACCACGAACGGCCGCGCCGTGCGCACGACGCGACCGGCGGCCGTCTCCACCACCGCCTCGCGGGCGGCCCGCTCCTGGTCCGCGTCCCAGGAGGGCGGATCGAAGCCACGGCGATCGGCCAGCCAGGCGTCCATCGAGCGCATGACCTCGGGTGGCTCATCCAGACCGCGCAGGAACTCGTCGACGTCGAGCCCGGTCGTCGTCTCGAGCCGTTCCCAGCCGCCATCCACGAGCACCAGGCCCGCGCATCGCTGACCAAGCCGGGCAGCCGCTGCCGCAGCGACGATCCCGCCGAACCCGTGGCCCGCAACGATGATCGGGCCCTCGCCACCGGGCAGCAGCCCGGCCGCCTCCGCGACCGTGATGGCATCGGCGGCAAGCGACTCCAGGTCGTAGCCATCGGCTGGCGAATCGGACAGGCCCTGCCCCCGCAGGTCTTCGACGGCCGTCCGCCGTGTCCCGCCCAGCCGGCGCGCGACAGGGGCCCAGGTCCACGCCGACTGCAGCAGGCCGGGCACGAGCAGGACACCGGGCGATCCTGCCTGCAGATCCTCCCCGTCTCCTGCGTCCAGGTCCGCCGCGTCACTCCAGTCGAGGAAGTGGACCCGGACTTCGTCGCCGGCAACGATGAAGCCCTGGGGTTCGGCAGCCGGGTCGGGCACGGGGCCACGGGCTGGGTCGGGCTTCCACCGCACCAGGCCATCTGACGCGGTCGGGTCGGGAACAGGAGCCATCGCGGCTAGCATACGGACGCCATGGTCAAGCGCCGTCGTGGATCCCGGAGCGCATCGAGGCGGCCGCGTGCGACGGTCCACGCGCGGTTCGAGCGCCTCCTGGATCGCGCGATCGCCGGGATCCCGTCACCGTTCCGCGCCGCGCTCGACGAGGTCGCCGTCGTGATCGCCGACGAGCCGACGCCGGAGCAGCTCCGCGAGAACGGCCTCGCTTCCGACGAGACCCTGTACGGGCTGTACGAGGGCGTGCCGCTGAGCGAATGGGGGGCGGCCTGGTCCGCCGAGCCGAACCGGATCCTGGTGTTCCGCCTGCCGCTCGAGGAGGATTTCCCCGACCCCGACGAGCTGGCGGACGAGGTCCGGATCACGATCCTCCACGAGCTCGCCCACCACCTCGGCATCGACGACGAGGACCGGCTGGCCGAGCTCGGGATCGAGTAGTCGACGCGGGGTTCGATCCGACGAGCGCAGCTCCGACCGCACCGGCGGGGCTGCCCCGATCGCCGGGGAAGCGCGACCCGCAGGCTGCGTGGCGTCAATGCTCAGCGGCCGCCCGCAGGCAGCGGGCTCGCGGCCGCGATCAGCTCGCCGAGGCGTTCGACCGCGACGTTGCCGCCCGACAGGATCGCGCACACCCGGTCACCGTCCCGAAGCGGGACAGCCCCGGTCAGGATCGCCGCCAGCGCGGCCGCACCGGCCGGCTCCAGCACCTGCTTGAGCCGCTCGACCGCGAACCGCAGGCCGGCCAGGATCGCCTCGTCGTCGATGAGGACGACGCCGTCGAGATAGTGGCGGGCGACGTCGAACGCCAGCTTGCCCGCGATCGGCGCTCCCAACCCGTCGGCCACGCTTCGGGGCGTGACCGCGACCGGCGCGCCGGCATCGAGCGCGCTGCGCATGGCGCTCGATCCGGTCGGCTCGACGCCGTAGACCCGCACCGCCGGGCGTGCCTCCTTGAGCGCGGTCGTCACGCCGCCCATCAGTCCCCCACCTCCAATGCCGACCACAACCACATCGACGTCCGGCAGGTCATCGAGGATCTCGAGGCCGCACGAGCCGTTGCCGATCAGCACTTCGGGGTCGTCATAGGGGTGCACCAGGACGAGGTTGCGCTCGGTCCGGAGCCGCTCGAGGTGGACGAGCGACTCTCCGACGTGCGCGCCGTGAAGCACGACGTCTGCGCCGTAGGCGAGGCACGCGGCCACCTTGGCCTCGACCGCGTCCTCGGGCATCACGACCGTGACCGGCACGCCCGCCTCGCGACCCGCCCACGCGTAGGCCTGGCCGGCGTTCCCGGCTGAGATCGTGATGGCGCCACGCTTCCGCTCCGGTGCCGAGAGGGACCCGATCCGGGCGAGGGCCGCCCGGGGCTTGAACGATCCCGTCTTCTGGAGATGCTCGCCCTTCAGGTACAGCCGGCCGTCGCCCAGACGGACGCCCAGGGCGGCGCCGGCGATGGACGCCGCCGATGCAGACGAGAGCATCGGCGTGTGATGGATCTTCCCGTGCAGGCGCGTCCGCATGGCGCGGATGGCGCTCAGATCGATCGCTGTGTCGGCCACGGCCGCAGTATGCCCTGCGCACGCGCCCGGGGCGCCGTCCGCGAACGCGATCATCGATGCTGCCACTTGCGTTATTGCGCAACTAGTGAGAAACTGGGTGCGTGATCGACACCGGGATCAGCCGCGAGACGGAGCGACAACGGTCCGCCGTCGTGGCCCGAGCCCTCGGCGACCCCAAGCGCCTGTGCGTGCTGGAGTCGCTTGCCGGCGGAGAGGCCTCCGTGGGCGAGCTCGCTGCGCGCGTGAGCTGTCAGGTGCCGAACATGAGCCAGCACCTCGCGGTGCTGCGCTCGGCCGGGCTCGTCACGACTCGTCGTGACGGGAACACCGTGTACTACCGCCTCGCGGACCCGAAGGTCCTCGAGGCCTACAAGCTTCTTCAGACGATCGCCCGCTGAGCGGGCGCTGACGTCCCGCCGAGCAGGCGGGAGAAAGGAGCCGCCTCGTGGCGGAGATCAAGGCAGCGACCGACGACACGTTCGAGACGTTGGTGCTCAACAACGACAAGCCGGTCGTGGTCGATTTCTGGGCCACCTGGTGCGGACCCTGCAAGATGGTCGCACCGGAGATGGAGAAGCTGGCTGCCAAGTACGACGGCGTCGTCGACGTGGTCAAGGTCGATGTCGACGCCAACCCGCGGCTCTCGCAGACCTTCGGGATCATGAGCATCCCGACAATCGCGTTCTTCAAGCCCGGTGCCCAGCCGCAGGGCGTGATCGGCTTCCGGCCGCTCGACCAGCTGGAGCAGGCGTTCGGCCTGACCTCGCTGGCGGCACCGAAGGTCTCCTGACCCCGGCAACCCCCAACCACAGCACGCGACCCCGACCGACGGTCGGGGTCGTTTCGATCTCAGGCGCGCCGCGTTTCAGCCAGACCGCCCACCCGTCGCCCGACGATGGGCGAACCGGATCCACGACTCGGCGCGATCGAGCGCGAACCGATCCGGTGCAAGCGGCGTGAACGCGATCCAGCCGACGCCGCGCGCGGACGGCTGCGTGTCCGGGGTGGCCAGCGCGGCCGTCGCGATCCGCTGGTCGAGCGCAACCTCGAGCAGGCCCGGTCCCACGACGGCGAACACCCGGCCCTCCACGGCCAGCCGCTGGGCCGATCCCTCGGGCGTCCGGGTGACGCCGTCGAGATCCGCGATCACCGTCCCGATGCGCGCCTCCAGCGACTCCCCCGTCCCCTGGCCGGCAATCGCCGCCCCGCTGGTGGCCTCCGCCTCGTCCAGCGGCAGGGCGTCGAGGGCCGCCGCGTCGAGCTCATCGGCGTCCTCCGGCCCGCGCCGGGTCACCGTCCCGCCGCCTCCAGGATCGCCCGCAGGTCGGCCCGGTGGTCCTCGTAGTGCTCGGTCATCTCGCCGAAGAACCACTCCTGATGCCCGGCGTGCTTGATCCAGCGTGCCTCGGGCACCACGGTGAGGTAGCCGCGCAGCTCGCCCGCGGTGTCGGCGAAGCGCCGCCGCAGGTCCGCGATCGGCAGCTCACGGTAGCGCGCGAGGGCCTCCTCGTTGATCCGGTCGCCCGCGCCCGGGGTCTGCCACTCGGCATCGGCGCGAACGATCGTCGGGCTCTCCTCGTTGACCGCGAGCTCCTTGGCACCGGCCAGCGCCTCCTCCTGTCCGCTGAGCAGGTGGCCCATCAGGTCACGACCGGACCAGCCGTGCGCCGCCTCCACCGGCTGCTCGAGCTCCTCGTCGGTTAGCTCCAGCAGCGCCTCGTAGGCGCGGAAGCCGTCGCGCTCGTCTTCGAGGAAGGACAGCGCATCGAGGTACATGGCGGCATCCTAGCGGACGAGGGGCGGCGGCCGGGTCAGGTGGCACCGCGACCAACGCCGGCGAGCAGGGCACGGAGCTGATCGTCGAGCCGGTCGTTGTGCTCGTCGACCCAGTCGTCGAGCTGGATGGCGGCGTACCCGGACACGAGGGCGAGCAGCACCAGCCCGGCCGCGGCCACCGGCCACGAGTCGAGGCTGATCGTCAGCGCGACGACGATGACCAGGATGGCGATCTCCAACCCGAACACCCAGGCGCGGCCGAGCTCCAGCAGGATGCCCCCGGGGATGCCCTGGTAGAACGACAGGCGAGCATCGGAGGGGTCGATGCGCCGCCGCTCGATCGCCTCGATCGCCGCGCGCAGCTCTGCCTCCCCGCGTGGCTCGCCGACCTCGTCCACGGGCCTTACGACGTCGTCATCCTCCGCTCCCGCTTTGGGACGCATGGTCGTCCACCGGGGATCGAAATCAAGGACCAGGTGTCACGAGACCCGCGGGTCCATGAGTCGCCCGACTGCCATCGGCGCCCGGGCGACCCGACCCGGATACCGGGCCGCCGGACCGATCAGACCGAGACAGGCTCCCGGTACTCCCCGAAGACCTCGCGCAGGACCTGGCATTGCTCGCCCAGGGTCGCGTAGGCAGCCGCGCAGCGCAGGAGGTGCGGCATCAGGTTCGATTCGGCGGATCCCGGCCGTGACGCCGCCTCGCGAAGACCGGCAAGCGCGGCATCCACCGCCTCCGCGTCCCGCTCGGCCCGGACGCGGACCAGCCGGGCCAGATGCCGATCGAGCGAGCCCTCCGGCACCTCGAGCACGGGCACCCGGATCGGCTCGGCCTGGACGTACCGGTTGACGCCCACGATGCCGCGATCGTCAGCCTCGAGCTCGCGCTGGAACCGGTACGCGGAATCGGAGATCTCCCGCTGCGGGTAGCCCTCAGCGATCGCGGCCACCATCCCCCCGCGGCGATCGATCTCGTCCAGGTACCGCCACACCTCGCGCTCGACGCGGTTGGTCAGCGCCTCCACGAACCACGACCCACCGAGCGGGTCCACGGTGGAGGCGATGCCCGTCTCCTCGAACAGCACCTGCTGCTGGCGCAGGGCGAGAAGGGCGGCCTCGGCGGTGGGCACCGCGAGCGCCTCGTCATAGGCATCGGTGTGCAGGCTCTGGGTGCCGCCCAGGATCGCGGCCAGCGCCTGCGTCGCCACCCGGGTCAGGTTGTTGAGCGGCTGCTGCGGGGTCAGCGACACGCCCGCGGTCTGGGAGTGGAACCGCATCCAGGTCGAGCGCTCGTTCTCGGCCCGGTAGCGCTCGCTCATCAGCTTCCACCAGATCCGGCGCGACGCCCGGAACTTGGCGATCTCCTCGAAGAAGTCGGAGTGGCTGTTGAAGAAGAACGACAGCCGCGGGGCAAACTCGTCGACCCGCAGGCCGCGCGCCATCGATGCCTCGACGTAGGCCATGCCGTCGGCGATCGTGAATGCCAGCTCCTGGACCGCCGTCGAGCCGGCCTCGCGGATGTGGTAGCCGCTGATCGAGACCGTGTTCCACTTCGGCAGCTCGCGCGTCCCGAACTCGATCGTGTCGACCACCAGGCGCATCGACGGCTCGGGCGGGAACAGGAACTCCTTCTGGGCGACGTACTCCTTGAGGATGTCGTTCTGGATCGTCCCCTCGAGCGCGCTCCGGGGCACCCCCGCCTTCTCGGCCGCGGTGATGTACATCGCCCAGACCGGCGCCGCGGGGGCATTGATCGTCATCGACGTGCTGACCCGTTCGAGCGGCAGCCCGGCGAGCAGGAGCTCCATGTCGGCCAGGCTGCTGACGGCGACCCCACAGGTGCCGAACTCGCCCTGGGCCTCGGCATCGTCGGTGTCGTAGCCGTACAGCGTCGGCATGTCGTACGCGACCGAGAGGCCCGTCTGGCCCGCGTCGAGCAGCTGCCGGAAGCGCGCGTTGGTGTCCTCCGCGCTGCCGAAGCCCGCGAACATGCGCATGGTCCACGGCCGGCTCCGATAGCCGGTGGGGTGGATGCCCCTGGTGAACGGCGGCTGCCCCGGCAGGCCGATGTCGCGAATGGGATCGAAGGCGGCATACCGGCCATCGCCGTCCCGCAGCTGATCGCCGCGATGGTCGACGCTGGTCGGGCCGCCCGGTCCGGTCCGCTCGCCGGTGGGTGCCGCGTCCCAATCCCAGGGGCCATACAGCCCCTCGACCGGGAGGTCGCCCATGGTGCTGAACCGCGCCCGCCGCTCGGGGAGCCGGTCGAGCGATGGCGCCAGCCGCTCGATGTGCCAGGCCCGGCGGCGATCGGACCAGGCGTCGCGACGGTCGCTCATGGCCGGGACTGTAGCACCGGGCCGGAGAGCCCATGGACCGGGAGGCCGCATACGACCGGCGCGGGACGCGCTCCCGACGCGGCGGCCGTGCGGCGGACGTTCTGGGCCTCCAGCATCTCGGCCGGGGCACCCGGCCGCCGTGCTCAGAGCGATCCGAACGCGTCGAGGGCCTTGAGCACGTTGGCATCCCCCAGGTCCGAGGCGAGAAGGACGAATACGCGCCCGCTCTCCAATGCCGGCCAGGCCACGATCGTCTGGCCGGTGCCATCGCTCAGGAGCACGTCAAGTCGCGATCCCGGCCGGCCGCCGACCGCGACGTCGGCGGTGGCCAGCTTGTCCACCTTCCCGTTGCCGGCGGCACCCGCCTGGTAGAAGTCGATCATCTCGCCAGGCGTCAGCCCATCAGCCTCGAACACGGCCACCGTCAGCGCCGTCGTGCCGTCGAGGTCCCACGTGGCCCCCGCGAACCGGACGCCCGTGATCCCGTGATCGGTGAGCGTCCCGAGCGCAGCCCGCGTGCAGCTTCGACCCGAGTCGACGTTGTCCGGGTTCCGGCCCTGGTAGGTGGCGGGCAGCAGCGCCTCGAGGTCAGGGTAGGCGCCGGGCTGCCGGCCATCGGTCGTGCACGGGGTCGATGGATCGAAGGTGACGACCGGGATCGCCGAGCCGCACGCCCCGGCCACGATGGCGGCCAGCAGGATCCCGGCCACGACCGGCAGCCGGCGACGCTCGACGGACGGCCGACGTGCGTGGAGATGGAGGTGGGTCAGGCGCACGGAGTGAGCGTACCGGCGGCGCGAGTTCGAGGCGTTGGCGGACCCGCCGGGGACCCCATTAGCGAGGATTCCCTATGCCGCCAATGGTCGCGGCTGAGCTCGATCCGATGGTCCCGGCGGTGCCGAGATGCGCCTGACCATCGCCCACCACCCACCCGGGACCCGAGAGCCATTGAGTTCCGATCCCTCGCCGCATACGGTGTAGTCCGCGTTCGCAACGCACCGACCCCGCGACGCACAGGGGCACAACCTGGGGCGTCGGCCACGGATCGTGGGCCGGACGACCCGGCCGTCGGGGACGCTCGACGGCCCGGGGGTTCCGGGTCCGGGATCACGAGCCGAGTGACAGCGTAGGCGGCCGGCAGGCCCGGTCGCGGGGCGGGTGCACTCATCCGCGCTCATCGCGCCCCCGGTGGTTTCGCCGGGGGCGCCTCCTTTGTCCGGCGCTCCTCGATGGTGGTGGCGGCTCGTGGGCGGCGACCCCTAGCGAAACGGGTTCGACTGCCAGCCGGGCCGCGGCGGCCGATGCGCCCGGCGGATCCCGCGTCGATCCAGCTCCGATCGGATCACGCGGGCGGCCATCGCCAGCTCCGGATCGCGGACGATCGTTCCCGCCAGCCAATCGATGTAGGAGGGCTCGAACGCCGCGATCTCGCCCAGCGTGTGCCCGTGAAACTTGCCAAACCCGACCTCGACGTCCAGGGCATCGTCCAGGTCCGGGACGGGCGGCGGCACGTGCCCGGCGAGGACGTCGCGCTCGAGCGGCCCGGACGGCTGTGATGCCCGGAGCTCGGGGGTCCTGCGATTGACGCGCAGCGGCGGCTGGCCGGTCAGCGGAAGTCGCAGTCCCGGTGGGGTGATGGTCTGATTCCGGGGGCGGACGGTGCCGCTCAGATCGAGCCACCCCGTGACTGGACGCGTCGGGGGATCGGGCGGCGGTTGACCACGACGCTCCGGCCGTCCCGAGGTGCCGTTCGTCGGCCGGCCGCGTCCGGGTCGCGACGGCCGTCCCTGAGCTTGGTCCCGTCGCCCCTCCAGCGTCTCACCCGCCCGGGTGAGAGCCGCATACGCCGCGTTGATCTCGGCCATGCGACGGGTCGCCCGCCGCGCGGCCTCGGGCTCGTCGCCGGTCAGGTCGGGGTGGTGCCTTCGGGCAAGCCTCCGCCAGGCCGCCTTGATGTCATCGGGGCTCGCGCCCGGCTCGATGCCAAGCACGGCATGCGGATCCTTCACGGGCATCCAATGAGTGTACCGACGCCGGATCGACGCCCGTCCGCCGTCGAGGACGGGGTGGGCATCAGCGACGTGTTCGCCGCCGTCGCCACTGCGGCCAGGGCGGGGCCCTTGACATCGCCGCCGAGGCGCGCTCCTCTTGTGCCATGTCCCGATTGCACCGCGTCCGGCGGGCCGGCCTCGTCGCCGGCCTGACGACGCTCCCGTTCGCGCTCGCCTACCGGTTCGCCCTGGTCTACCGCGTCCGGGCCGGGTACCCGCACCTGCATCCGTCGGCGTGGACCCCGGACGCGCTGGGGCTGCCGTTCCAGGAGATCCAGATCCCGTCGACCGACGGCGTGGCGCTCCCGGCATGGTTCATCCCGGCCGGGCCGGCGCTCGCGCCGGGCGTGGTGCTCGTCCACGGCTGGGAGTCGGCACGGGACCGGACCCTACCTCACGCGCAGATCCTCCACGCCGCCGGTTTCCACGTGCTCACGTTCGACGTCCGAGGACACGGGGCAAACCTGCCGGAGCCGCTGCCGATGTCGGTTGGCGAGTACGCGGCCGATGCCCGGGCCGGCGTGGCCGCCATGCGGGCACGGTCCGAGGTGACGAGGATCGGGTTGCTCGGGCACTCGATGGGGGCGGCGGGCGCGCTGGTGGCGGCAGCGGACAACCCGGACATCGACGCGGTGGTCGCGGTCGCGGCGCCCGCGGATCCGTACCGCCTCACCCGCCAGACGTTCCGCCTGGCGCGGTTGCCGATCCCCGACCCGATCGCCTGGCCGCTGGCGTGGCTCACGACGCGCGTCTACCTCAAGCCGCGCGGGCACACGGTGTCATCGATCAGCGCGACGCGTGCCGTCCGCGAGATCGGTGTGCCGGTCATGCTCGCCCACGGCTCCGACGACGCCGTGGTGCCGGCCGCCCACCTGGAGCGGCTGGCCGACGCCCGACGCCAGGCGCGGCCCGAAGCGGTGACCCGGACCCTGGTGGTGCCCGGCGGCCACCATTCGTGGCTGTACGAGCTTCCCGCCTATCGGGCGGCGATCGCCCGGTTCCTCGCCGAGTCGCTGGGCGGACCCGTCTCACCCGACGAGGCGGCCGCCCTGGCCGCCCCCGTCGATGCCCGGCGCCTGCCCGAGCCGGAGCGGCTGACCGCGGTCGATCACGAGCCGGGTGGGATCCGGTCGCTGATCGGCATGCTCCGCCGCCGCCGTGCGTCCTCCGATCGGGTTACGGAGCCCGGATTCCCCGGATGAACGTCCGTGACGCCGTCCATGGCAAGCGCGCGGTCCGCAGGTTCGAAACCCGTCCCATCGCCCAACGTGACCTCGACGCGATCCTCGACGCGGGACGGCGCGCTCACAGCGCCAAGAACCGTCAGCGGTGGGCGTTCATCGTGATCCGCGACCGGGAGCGGCTGCGCGACCTTTCGACGCTCGGGCCGTGGGCCGGGCACGTCGCCGGCGCCGCCGTCGCGGTCGCCCTGATCACACCCGATCCGCATGCGCCGGACGCGCCGCTCTCGATCACCTGGGATCTCGGCGGGGCCGCCGCGCAGATGATGCTGGTCGCCTGGGAGCTCGGGATCGGCAGCTGCCCGGCCACGGTCTACGAGCCGGAGCGCGCCCGCGAGATCCTCGGCTACCCGGCCGGGATGCACTGCGAGTTCCTGCTCTCGTTCGGGTACCCCGCGGACCCGTCGAGCCTGGCCGGGCCCAACCGCACGGGAGGACGTCACGCCCTGTCGGACATCGTCCACGAGGAGCGCTGGCAGGGCGATTGACGCGCGCCGCCGCGCGGCGCGATGACCGGCGACCGTCCGGCCGGCCCCGGTGAGGGCGACGGAGCGCCCGCACCGCCTACATCAGCTTGTAGTGCGGCCCCTCTCCGCCCTCGGGCGGCACCCAGCTGATGACGCCGGTGGGGCACTTCACCGTGCAGGTCATGCAGTGGAGGCAGTTCGACGGCGAGAGCACGATCTGCGATCCGCTCCAGCGGTACACGTCGCCCGGGCAGAAGTGGGTGCAGGCGTTGTCGTAGTCGGCCTCGCACGCCACGCAGGCGGCAGGGTCGGTGATCGTGATGTGCGACGGCTCGTCCTCCCGGTGGAGCGCGCCCGTGAGCGACACGAACGTGGCGCCGTCCATCCGGCCCGGATCAGGGCGGTTGAGCCTCGCCCCCTTCTTCGTCGCCGGCCCGTCCCGGTGCATGCCAAGCCTGCGCGGCATCAGCGACTGGACCAGCGAGAGCGGCGTCCCCACGAACAGCCCCCACCGGAACACCTGGCGGTAGTTGCGAGCGTGACGCAACTCCTCGAGCACGCCCCGGGCGTCGAGACGCGACCGGTAGCCGTCGAGCGCCCCGACCGACCCGTCGTCGCCCAGGGCCTCGACGGCCGTGTCCGCCGCCGCCATCCCGGACAGGATCGCGTAGTGGATCCCCTTGATCTTCTCCATGTTCACGAGACCGGCGCCGTCGCCGACGAGCATCCCGCCCGGCGCCGAGAGGCTGGGCATCGCGAACCAGCCCCCCTCGGGGATCGTCTTGGCGCCGGTGGCGACGGTGACCCCACCCTTGAGCATCCGGCTGATGTACGGGTGCGCGCGGAACGTCTCGAACTCGCGCTGCGGGTCGAGGTCGCCGTACTTCCAGTCCAGCCCGAGGATCAGGCCGACCGCGACCGTCTGCTCGCCCAGCGAGTACAGGAACCCGCCGCCGAACGTGCTGGGCTTGTTGGGATAGCCGAGGGTGTGCATCACCCGGTTGTTGCCGAACGGGCTCTTCTCGGGAAACTGGACGACCGCCTTGACCCCCAGCGAGTAGACCTGCGGGTTGACGCCACCCCCGAACCGCTCCGCGAACTGCGTGGAGATGACCCCGTGCGTGCCGTCGGCGACGATCGTGACCGCCGCCCGGATGTCCTCGGCCGGGATGTGGTTGCCCTTGGGCTGGCCGTCGGCACCCAGGCCCAGCTCGGCCAGCCGGACACCCCGGACGATCCCGTCCTCGACGATCAGCTCACGCGCCGAGTAGCCCTGGTACAGCTCCACGCCCGCCTTTGCCGCCTGATCGGTGAGGAACGCGACCAGCCGGGTGATCGAGATCACGAAGTCGCCGGTGTGGTGCATGCGTCCCGGCACGACGGCTGACGGGATCCGGTGCGCCGACTTCGCCAGCAGGAACATCATGTCGTCTCGCTCGACCGGCACCAGATGCTCGGTGAACGGGTGGCGGATCTGCTGCCAGCCCGGGACCAGCTCGTCGAGACAGGCGGCCTCGAACGCCGCCCCCGACAGCGCGTGGTTGCCCGGAGCCGGTGCCTTGTCGATCACGACCACCGACAGGTCGCGGCCCGCCTCGGTCGCCTGCTGTCGGGCCCGGATTGCCGCGGCGAGGCCGGCGGGACCGCCGCCGACGATCAGGACGTCGATGCGCTCCACGTCATGCCTCCTGGGTCGCTCGGACGAGCTCGGGGACGACCGTCTCGAGATCGCCCACGACGCCGAAGTCCGCGTAGTTGAAGATCCGGGCCCGCGGATCCTTGTTGACCGCGACGACCGTGTCCGACATCTGCATCCCGGACACGTGCTGGACCGCGCCCGAGATCCCGATCGCGACGTACAGCTTCGGGGCGACCGTCTGGCCGGTCTGGCCGACCTGGTAGTCGTGGGTCATGTAGCCGTCCTCGACGGCGTGCCGCGACGCGGCGACCTTTGCCTCGTCACCCAGCAGCCGCTCCAGGCCTTCGGCCAGCGGCTCGAGATAGCTCTCGAACTCGGCCTTCGACCGGATGCCGTGGCCGCCGGCGACGATGATCTTGGCGTCGCGGATGCTCACCTTGGAGGCGAACGACTCGACGGCCGTGATCTCGACACCCTGGTCCTGCCCCTCGAGCTCGGGCACGATCCGGACGACCTCGCCGGCCCGCGCGTCATCACGGGGTGCGACCTTGAACACGCCCGGCCGGACCGTCGCCATCTGGGTCGGCGAGTCCTTGGTCATGATCGTGGCCATGATGTTGCCGCCCAGGGCAGGTCGGGTCTGCTTGAGGATGGCCGTGAGCTGCTGGCCGCCCTTGGCATGATCGCCGATCTCGAGCTTGGTGCAGTCGGCCGTCAGGCCCGAATCGCACGCGTAGGCCACCCGCGGCGCGAGCTCGCGGCCCATCGGGGTGGCCCCGAACAGCATCACCTGCGGCTTGCGCTCGCGCACCAGGTCGGCGATCGCCTTCTTCCACGGGATGGGCGAGAACTCGGCCAGCATCGGGTTCTCGAGGGCGTACACGACATCGGCGCCGTGCGCGATCAGCTCGGCCGGCAGGTCACCCGCTTCGACTCCGGGCAGGACCGCACCGACCTTCTCGCCCAGGAACGCTGCCAGCTCGCGGGTCTTGCCCAGCAGCTCGAGGGTCACCGACCGCAGGCCCGCGCCCTCCCGCTCGGCCAGCACCCAGAACTCTCCGTGATAGGTGGGCTCCCGGCCGTCGAGCACGTACGCACCTTCCTCGTGCGCGGCGGGACCCCCACCAGCGAGGCGGTACTTGGCCTTGACGCGGCGCATCAGCTCCGCCGGATCGGCGACCATCTGGCACGTCTTCTCGCGGTCCTCGGACGGCGAGAAGATCCGGTACACCTGCGTCCGGCTGCCCTTGATGCCGATGCGCCCGGGGGCGGCTTCGACATCGGCCGCCGACCACGTGTGGATCGTGGCCCCGCGTGCCGCGCGCGCGGCATGGAACCCGCGGTACAGGGTGTCGGTGCACGAGGTGACCGTGACCAGGACCGGGAACCGGCGGGGCACGATGTCCTCGGTGCCCTGGGCGCCGATCCGGCGGAACGTGAGCTCGGGCTCGGTCCGCACGCCCTGCGCATAGGCCACCTGCTCGATCCCCAGGTCCTCGGCGATCTGCGGCGGGACCTGTGCCGTATCGCCGTCGACCGACTGCATCCCGGTGACGATGAGGTAGTCGCGGTTGCCCTCGAAGATGTCGCGCTCGATGCGCCGGATGGCCAGGGCGAGCGAGTACGCCGTGGCCACCGTGTCGGCGCCACCCATGGCGCGATCGGTGAGCAGGACCGCCTCGCCCCCCGCGCGCGAGAGGCAGTCCACGAGGACCTCCCGGGCCTGTGGCGGGCCCATGGTCAGGTACACCGTCTTCGCATCGGGGTCGCCCGCGGTCACCCTGTGGGCGAAGCTCAACGCGTGGAGGTCGAGCGGGTTGAGCACGCTCTCGAGCATGGCTCGCCGGAGCGTTCCCTTGTCGCGGTCCCAGGCATCCTCGGGGATGTTGGAGACGTCGGGGACCTGCTTGACGAGAACGATGCAGTGCATTTGACCACCGATACAGCGGACAGCCCGGGTCCATTGGCCGGACCCGGCGCGGCCGCGTGGGATCGCGGTCGCACGGTTGCCCGGCACCATCGTCGTGTCCGCGGGTCGCCGGGCATAGGGAGGACGGTCCGTGTTCCGGCCTGCCGATGGCCCTACCGACCGTGCCGAGCGACCCGTGCCGGAAAGGCGCTCGAATGGGTCGGACGGGTGCGCCAGCTCACGCCCGGTGAGCTGGCGGCGCCGGTTGACGCCTAGCTCGGAGGGCCCTCGTAGGACAGGTCGTCGGCCTCGACGTCGAGCGCGGCCAGGGGATCGCCGCCATCTGATGCGTCGTCGGCACGCTCGGGCGCCGGGGCACCCTCGGCCAGATACGACTCGATGGCGGCGTCGAGCCCCACATCGCGCCCGGCCCGCTCCGAGAGCAGCCACTTGTGCTCGAGCACATCGCAGAAGGCCTGGACCAGGTCGCGGTCCGGGCCGACCGCGCGCGCGATCCTGGCCTGCGTCGGCCGGTACACCCCCCGCAACCACCGATCGGCCGCCTCGTCGGCGCCGATGACGCGCCCCTCGGTGTATTCGAGCCAGGCGTGGTGCTCGGCGAGGTCGTTGAGCAGGATCCGGGCCTGGCCCTCGAGGGTCCGCAGGCGCGTCCTGCGCTCGAGCTCGTTGGCATGGTAGCGGCGCGTGGTCACCGCGGTCTGGAGCTGCACCGAACCGTGCGGTCCGATGGGATCGACCTCCAGATCGACCGAGAAGCCGAGCTCGTTGAGCCGACGCAGCCGAGCCCTGATCTCCTGCCGGTCGCCGGGAATGATGTGGGGCTGATCGTGGAGCTCGGACCACACGGCCTGGTACCCAATCCTGACCGACTCGGCCCCCTGGATCGCCTCGTCCATCTCTTCGTCGTGGCCCAGGTAGGCGGCGAGGTCCGCGAGGCCGAACGCCACGTTCTCCACCAGGATGTCGAGGTCGTACGTTCGCTGGCCGTCCGAGAGCGCTTCGTGGACCTCGCTCGTCTCGGCGTCCACGAGGTACGCCTGGATCCGGTCTCCGTCGCGCCGGAACAGCGTGTTGGCGAGCGAGCAGTCACCCCAGTACACGCCGGCCCGATGCAGGTCGACCAGGAGCAGCGCCATCGCGTCGAGCAGCCGGTGCCGGTACGCGGAGCTCGCCGGCCGCAGGCGCATCATGAGCCGCCGGTACTGCATCGAATGCCGGAGGTACTCGGTCATCAGGATCGCGTCGCCGCGGTCGGGACGTGCTGCCAGTCCCACTGCCCGGACCGCGGGCAGGCCGGCCTCCTCGAGATGGCGCAACACCCGGTACTCGCGCCCCGCGACATGGTCTGGCAGCTCCTTGAGCGCGTAGACGAGACCGCCCGAGACCAGGAACCGGACGAGGTGCCGCGAGGGGCCGACCGGCAGCTCGCGGAACTGCTGACCGTCAGCGTCCCAGGAGGCGAGCGGCCGTTCCCACGGCAGGTCGAGCAGGCCCGCCACCTCGTCGCGCAGGACGAGCCGCGGAAGCATCAGCGGTCAGGCCCGAGCATGGCGAGCGACGTCGCCCGCGGCTCAGGGCCGCTTGCGAAGGTACGCGGTCACCCCGGCGTCGTAGCCAAGCGACTCGAACAGCTGGCGCGCCTCGGGTCGGTGGTGGCCGGCGGTGACCTCGAGGAACGACACGCCCTCCTCGACGGCGATCCGCTCCACGTCGGCGAGCAGCAGTCGCGCGATCCCCCGCTCCCGCTCGCCGGGATCGACGACCAGCGCAATCAACCGGATGAACCGCTCCACGGTCTCGAAGCGCGGGATCACGTGGAAGGCGACGAACCCGACGACCACGCCCGCCACCTCTGCGACCCGGACACGTGACGCCGGCGAGGAGAAAGCCGCGATGCGGACGGCGAGGTCACTGGGCCCGGCCGGATAGCCCTCGTCCGTCAGCAGGGTTGCCAGGCGCTCGGCATCGTCCGCGGTCGCCGGGCGGATCGAGACCGCAGCCACGTCGTTCATGAACCGATGGTACCGCTCGCGGCGGGGCCGGAGGCGGGCGATCGCACGGCGACGACGATGATCTGCGGGCCGGCGAGCGCGGCGAGACCGGGCAACGTGGCTGCGCCTCGGGCCGCGGCGATCGCCCTGGGCGCGGCATTGCCCGTGAGCGCGGAGGTGACGAGCACCGACGTTCCGAGGGGTCCGTCCCGCCGCGGGCTCAGATCCACGCCCCGCGCCCTCGCGCCGCGAATCCACGGCTCCAGGCCCGCCGAGGGACGCAGGTAGATCGCGCACGGTCCCTCGCCGTGCCTGGCCAGCGTTGCCGACACCCGACCCTCGGTGCTCGGCTCGAGGAGCACGAGCAGCGTTCCAGGCAACCCGACCGACGTCCGGACGCGAGTTCGTGCGCCGAGGTGCGGCTCCTGTCCTTCGGGCAGCACCGTCGGATCGTCGGGCGGAGCCAGCCACGGCCCGAGATCGATCGCCGCCTGATCGAGATCCACGGTCGCCCAACCCACCGCGACGAGCTCCAGCCGGGCGACGACCGGGTCGGGTGCCGCCTCGGGGACCGGTGTCGTGCCGAGGGTGGGCGTCGACGGCGATTCGGACGCCATCATGCGATCGGGGAGGCCGTCGACGATCGGCTCCAGGACGAGGCGGCCACCCGCTCGCGGCACATCGCCTGGCTGCTCGGCCCGCCACGGAACGAGCTCGAGCACGTCGCCGAGCTCGATCAGTCGTGCCTCGGGTGCCTCGGGATGCGGGGTGGCCCGGACGCCCAGCCATCGCTCGAGGTCCGCGGCGAGGGCGGCCGGATCGGCGACCTGCCAGGTCAGCTGCGCCCATCGGGGCGCCCCCCGGGGCGCGGTCACGCGTGCGTCACTCGAGGAGCATGTCCGGCGCCTCGCCGATCGACGAGAAGCCCAGCCGCGCGTACATCCGCTGCGCGGGCGCGTTGCCGCTGAACACCCCCAGGTACGTCAGCCGCCGGCCGGCACCGGCATCGATCGCGACCGCTTGCCGGGTCACCAGGCTGCCCAGACCCCGCCCACGGAACTGCGAGCGGGTGCCGATCGACGACAGGTAGGTCAGCCCGTCGAAGGTGGTCGCCTTGGCCACCGCCGCGGGCTCACCGTCCACCCGCGCGATCGCCAGTGACACCCGCGGATCATCCAGGACGAGATCCAGGTCGGCGGCCAGCTCGGCCTCGCGCCCGGGCATGGCGCCGAACGCCTCGGCGAGGACCAGTGCCATGTCATGGGTGTCGTCCGCGCCGGCGTCGGCCACCTGCCGGATCGTGTGGATCGTCACCCCCCGTGCGAGCTCCTTCGGGCGGACCGGGGGGCACGCCTCGGGTCGATCGAGCACCAGCACGTGGCCGCCGCCGATGTCGCAGAACCCGTGGTCGACCAGCCGCCGGATGAGGTCCGCGGGCTGCGAGTGGTCCGGCGAGGGCCACAGGTGCGGTTGGCGGCCCCGGAGCGCGAACAGGGCGATGGTCTCCGTCAACCGCAGATCGAACGCCGTCGGGGCGGTGGGCCAACGGATGCTCGCCATCCGGTTCCAGAACGGATCGGGATCGCGCTCATCGAACAGCACGATCGAGTCACCGAGATCGCGCACCACTCGATTCGGGATTGCGTGGGCGCATGTCTCGTGCCGCTCCAGGGCACGGATCGTCGCGTCGTCGACGCGGATGGCCGGGATCACGGAGTCCACGATAGCCATCGGGCCGGGATGGGCCAGCATGGCCCGGCTGGCGAGACCGCCGTGTCCGGACCTTCGTCAGGGCCGGCGCACCACGATCGCGGTTGCGCCGGACGGAAGCTCGACCAACTCGGGTGTCGGCAGGCCGGCGGCGTCGAACCAGCGCAGCGCCTCGGCGCGGGTCACCAACCGCGTCCCCTGGAGCATCTCGTCCAGCTGGATCCCCGCGATCACCTCGGCATGTCGCGTCCGCAGCTCATCCGGCTCGGTCGGCACGTACCACTCGAGCGCGATCAGCCAGCCGCCGTCCTGGACGGCCGCCCATGCCGACCGGAGCGCCGCGGTCGCGTCGGGCAGCAGGTGGAGCGCGTACTGGAAGTACACGAGCTCCATCTCGGCTTCGTGGCCGACCGCGGCGACGTCACCCGCCTCGATCGTGATCCGGTCCTCGAGCCCGGCTGCCGAGACGTTGGCACGGGCCCGCACGAACGAGTCGGGCTCGAACTCGATGCCGGTCAGCAACGTGTCCGGAAACTGGCGGGCCATCGCGGTCAGCCAGCGCCCGCCGCCACAGTGGACATCGAGGATCCGCGTCCCGGGGCGAAGGTCCACGACCAGCTGCGGCAGGGCGGCCAGGACCTCCTTGAAGAACACGCCGATGTCCTGCACGGTGAGGCGCTCGATCGCGGCGCGGTACCGATCCGGCCGCATATCCAGCGGCCGGCCCGTCCGCATGACCTCCGCCAGACCGACGAAGTCCAGGCTCCCGATGGCCGCATACAGGAACTGGCCGCCCAGGTACTCGGCCCTGTGGGCCTCGAGCAGGACATCTGCGATGTCCGCGGGAACCACGACGCGATCGTCGGTGAGCTCCACGAGGTCGTGCGCATCGGCCCCCCACGCCCACCGACCCACCAGCTCGGGTCGGGTGCCCGTCCGCTGGGCCAGCTCGCCGATCGTGAGCCCCTGACTCCCGGCATCGTCCAGGGCAGCGAGCAGCCCGAGCTCGAGCCCGGCGTAGATGTACCAGGTGCGGTAGAAGCCGCCCAGGCTGATCACCAGGTCGTCGAACCGGTCGTCGATCCGCATGGCCCGATTGTGACACGCGGTCTCCGGCTCCAGGCACTGCCGTCCGGGCACCCACGGCGGTCGCTTCGGACCTCGGCCTGAGGCACGATGTGCGTCACGCGGTCCCTGGCTGCAACCGCTCCCCCTCACGACGGGTTATAGGAAGCGATGGACGACGACATGCTGCTCGTGGGCCTCGCGAGCGACCTCGACGGGGCGTTCGAGGCACTGGTGCGCTCGCAGGTGGACCGCTGCTATGCGATCGCGCTGCGGGTGCTCGGCAATGCGCATGACGCCGAGGAGGTGGCCCAGGACGCCATGGTGCGGGCCTATCGCGCGCTGCAGGGCTACCCGCCGGAGCGGATCCGAGAGCTGAGGCTTCGACCCTGGCTGGCGACCATCGTGGTGAACCTGTGCCGAAACCGTAGCCGACGGCACGCCCTGCCCACGACGCCGCTGGCACCGCTCCTGGAGCAGGGGCGGGAGCCGAGGGCAGGCGTCGCAGACGATCCTGCCACGGCAGCGATCCGGACGGCCGACCGGGAGCAGCTCAGCGCCCTCCTCGCCGGCCTGCCCGACCGCTACCGCATCCCGGTCGTCCTCCGCCATGTCGACGACCTTTCCTATGCCGAGCTGTCCGAGGTGCTTGGCAGACCCGAAGGAACCGTCAAGGCCCAGGTGTCCCGCGGGCTCGTGCTCCTGCGCGCGGCCGCGAAAAGCACCGAGGCCGAGGAGCTGACCGCATGACCCGTGCTGCATCGATTTCCGCCCTCAGCGATGAGCGGCCGGGCGCGCTCGCGGTCCTGGCCGCGCCGGCGCCCCGCCACCTGGCTGATGAGGTGCTGGTGGAGGTCGGGCTGGCCGATCGGATGGCGCCGGTCGAGTCGCCGATCGGGACCCTGTGGGTGGCCTGGAACGGCCGTGGTGTGTCAGAGGTCGAGCAGGCGACCGACGGCGCCGACGCCGCGGCCCGGCACGCCGCGCATGTGGGTCGCCGGACAGGGGTCGCCGCGCACCTGCCCTCGTCGCTGGCGGATGCCATCGCACGCCGCCTCGCCGGGGATCGCCGAGTTCGGATCCCGCTCGACCTCCGCGGTCGGACGGAGTTCGAGGTCGCGGTCTGGACCAAGGCGCTCGAGATCCCGCGCGGAGAGGTCCGCCCCTACGGCTGGGTCGCCGCCGAGATCGGCCGGCCGAAGGCCGTTCGCGCGGTGGGCACCGCGCTGGGCCACAACCCGGTGCCGCTGATCGTGCCCTGCCATCGGGTGGTGCGCACCGACGGCACGATCGGCGAGTACAGCCTGGGTGGCGCGCACAACAAGCGCACCATCCTGAGCGCCGAGGGGCTCGATCCCGATGCGATGGAGGCGGCTGCGCGACGTGGCCAGCGGCTGTCCGGCTCGCGGACGACGCACATCTTCTGCTGGCCCACCTGCCGGCACGCCCGGCGGGTGCAGGATCGGTACCGCGTGTCGTTCCGCTCCGCGCGAGAGGCGCGGGTCGCGGGCTACCGGCCGTGCCGGATCTGCCGCCCGTTCGCGGCTGCGGCTGCCTGACGCCTCGTGCGCGTCGGGCCCGCGGCCCGGGGCCCGGTCGCCCGACGGGTCCCTGCGGAGCTATCGCCGGATCATACGGTCGGGTCCAGGCCGCGGGCGTGCCCGCTGCACGCGACGAAAGCAACCGGCGAGGTACTTCGGCAACGGCGATCAAGCGGACCGCCGGCCGGGCAGGCACGATCTGCGCATGACCACCTCGCAGGACGCGTTCCTCGCCTTCGTCGACTTGGTGGCGTCGGATCTGGATGATCTCCAGCTCGGGCCGGGCGAGCTCGCGGCGGGCGCCCATCTCTCACGTCACCACTTCGACCGGGTGATCCGGGCGACCGCCGGCGAGCCGCCCGCCACGTTTCGGCGCCGGGTGCTCCTGGAGCGCGCGGCCTATCGCCTGGTGACGTCGCGGGCCGCGGTCCTCGACATCGCCGTCGAGGCCGGCTACGGATCGAACGAGGCGTTCACGCGGGCCTTCCGCCGGGCCTACAGTTCCGTGCCCAGCGCCTGGCGGTCAGCCCCGACGCAGATCCAGCTTCCCTGCCCAACCGACGTCCACTTCCATCCGCCCGGCGGCCTCCGGCTGCCGGCTCGCACCGAGGTGACCGCCATGAATCTCCTGGTCCGCATGGTCGAGCACCATGTCTGGCTGGTCGGCCAGCTGGTCGATCGTGCTGCGCGGCTCGACGCCGCCACGCTCGACGCACCCATCAGCATCTCCGTCGAGGGCGTCGACGACGATCCGAGCATCCGCTCCCTCCTGTCGCGCCTCATCGGCCAGATGGACATGTGGAACAACGTCATCGCGAGTCGCGAGTACGACTGGGCGGTCGAGCGGGATGAGTCGGTCTCCAGCATGCGATCCAGGCTGCGCACGGCGGGTGACGCGTTCCTCGGCGAGGTGCGCCGGGTGGTCGACGAGAACCGTCTCGACGAGACGTTCATCGACGCTCATTGCGATCCGCCCGAGGTGTTCACCTATGGCGGGCTCATCGCCCACGTCCTGACCTTCGCGGCGCACCGGCGCATCCTGGTGCTGGGCGCGCTGGCCACGGCCGGCATCACCGATCTCGGCTCCGGCGACCCGCGCAAGTGGGTGATCGAGGCCGCCTGACAGCGGGACGCTCGGCGGGACCGGTCGTCGGACCCTATGCCGGGCGCTCGAACCCCTGCGCCGGCCACGGCTCGCAGCGCAGTGGCCGGTCCTCGCGATAGCCCAGGGCGTAGTCGGCCTGGATCAGGGTGTGGAGCTGGCTCGTTCCCTCGTAGATCACGGCCGCCTTCGCGTTGCGCAGATAGCGCTCGACCGGGAACTCGTTCGAGTATCCGTTGGCCCCGTGGATCTGGATCGCGTCGAGGGCGGCCTGCACCGAGTGCTCGGTTGCGTGCCACTTGGCGAGCGACGTCTCGCGCGTATTGCGCAGGCCGCGGTTCTTGAGCGCCCCGGCCTGCCAGACCAGCAGTCTGCCGATCTCCGTTCCCTTGGCCATGTTGGCGATCATCTGCTTGACCAGCTGGTGGCGGCCGATCTCCTCGCCGAACGTCTCGCGCTCGTGAGCGTACCTGAGCGACGCGTCGAGGCAGGCCTGCGCGAGCCCGACCGCGCCCGCGGCCACCGTGTACCGGCCCTGGTCGATCGCGCTCATCGCGATCAGGAAGCCCTCGCCCTCCTCACCGATCCGGTTCCCGACAGGGACCCGGACGCCCTCGAGGTCGACGAGCCCGGTGTTGCCGGCCCGGACGCCCATCTTGCCGTGGAGGGTGCCCGTGGTCAGACCCGCGATCCCCCGCTCCACCACGAACGCCGTGATGCCACGGTGCCGCTTCGCGCGGTCCACCGTCGCGAACACCAGGAACTGGTCTGCGAGGTCGGCCAGGCTGATCCAGATCTTGTGGCCGGTGAGGACGTAGCCGTCGCCGTCGCGGCGCGCGGTCGTCGCGAGGTTGCCGGCGTCGGTGCCCACACCCGGCTCGGTGAGCGCGAACGTGGCCAATCGCTCGCCCCTGGCCTGGGGCACCAGCCAGCGCTGACGCTGCTCCTCGGTCCCCCACTGGAGCAGCGTCAGGCTGTTGAGCGCGACGTGCACGCTCTGGACGACGCGGAACGAGGTATCGGCGCGCTCGAGCTCCTCGCAAAGCAAGGCGAAGCTGATGAAGTCCATCCCGCCGCCGCCGTACCGCTCGGGGATCGGTGCGCCCAGGAGCCCGAGCTCCCCCATCGTGTCGAACAGCTCGCGGTGGACCTCGCCGCGCTCGTCCCACTCACGGATGTGGGGCAGGATCTCTGCCTCGGCGAACGCCCGGGCGGCGTCGCGCACGAGGCGCTGCTCGTCGGTGAGGGTGAAATCGATCACGGCGGTGCGATGGCCTCGGCTCGGGAAGGGGGTCGTGGCCATGCTACCGCCGACGCGCACCATCCCCGGGACCCCGTTCCCGCTCCCTATACTCGGGGACGTGGACACCTCCGACGCCGCTCCCGGAACGCTCGACCTCGCCGCCCTGGCGGAACCGAACATGTCGCCGGTCCTGGGCCGGTACATGGACCGCAGCTGGTCCCACGGGACCGGCCACCGCTTGTTCGACACCGCGGGACGCGGCTACCTCGACTTCGCCAACGGGATCGCCGTCACCGCCCTGGGCCACGCCCACCCGCGGGTCAGCGCCGCCGTTCACGCCCAGGTTGACCGGCTCCTTGGGCCGGTCCACGCAATGGGCTTCGCCGAGCCCACGGTGACGCTTGCGGGGATGCTCGCCGGGACCTTTCCGGAGCCGCTGGACACCGTCCTGTTCCTCAACTCCGGCTCCGAGGCGATCGACGGTGCGATCAAGCTCGCCCGGCGGGTGACGGGTCGGACCGCGATCATCGCATTCCGGGGCGCCTTCCACGGGCGCACGATCGGTGCCACCAGCCTCACCAGCTCCAGCCTCAACTACCGGGTGGGCTACGAGCCGCTGCTGCCGGGCGTGTACTTCGCCCCGTTCCCGGCCGCGTATCCCGAGTTCGACAACGACGACGACCGGGCGACCGCGGCCTCGCTGGCTGTCCTTCGCTCCCTGCTGCGGACCATCGTCGCGCCAACGGATGTCGCGGCGATCGTGATCGAGCCCGTCCAGGGCGAGGGCGGCTACCACCCGGCCCCGCCGGCCTTCCTGCGCGAGCTTCGGTCGGTGTGCGACGAGCACGGCATCCTGCTCGTCGCCGACGAGGTCCAGTGCGGCTACGGGCGCACGGGGGAGATGTGGGCCTTCCAGCATGCGGGCGTCGTCCCCGACGTGGTGTGCGTGGCCAAGGCGATTGCCAACGGCCTGCCCCTGTCGGCGATCGTGACCAGTCGAGCGCTCCAGGAGCGCTGGGGCCGCGGCGCCCACGGCACGACGTACGGCGGCAACCCGGTGGCCTGCGCGGCGGGGATCGCCGTGCTCGACACGATCCGCGACGAGGACCTGGTTGCCAATGCGCGTGCGCGTGGCGCGGAGCTCTCGGGCGGTCTGCGGGAGCTGGTGGCCGACTTCCCCGCGATCGGCGATGTCCGGGGGCCCGGCCTGATGATCGGCGTCGAGTTCGTGAAGGACCGGGCCACCCGGGAGCCGGATGGAGCGACCTCGGAGGCGGTGGCGGCTCGGGCCGCCGACGCCGGCCTGCTGCTGCTCAACTGCGGGATCCAGCACGAGGTCATCCGCTGGATCCCACCGCTCGACGTGGCGGTGCCCGAGATCGAGGAGGCGTTGGGGATCTTCGAGGCAGCGCTGCGCGGCTGAGCAGACGGGGGCAACGAGGCCCGAGGGAGCAACGAGGCCCGGGCACAACGTTGCCCGGGGTCAGAGCACCCCGGGCGATGTTCGAGGCAGCGGGACGGGCTGCACCTGAGGCAGCCGGGAATCGCCGGGCGGCGCTAGCGCCCCCAGCGCGATCGGACTAGCGGTTGCGGGCCAGGAACTGCATCACGTCCTCGAGGCGGAAGCGGCGGTCGCCCCGCTTGCAGACGCGGTAGTACGGAAGCTCGCCGCGATCGCCGAGGCGCTTCACGGTGTTCACGTGGAGGTGCAACATCTCAGCGACCTCGCTCGCCGTGAGCATGGGCCCGAGTTCAGTGATCGCCATTGACGCCATCAGGGGGTTGCCTCTGCTGCCTTGAGAGCTGGGCCTTGCGTTGGGGGCACTGCGGTGCGGTCCGGCTCGTTGCTGAGAGGAGCATCCGGGTAAGAGGCGGTCGCATCAAGCCGTACTCTCGTCTACCCGGTGGTACCAGCCGCCCTGGGGCCAGCGTCGGAGACCCACGCCTGGGGGCACTGCCATGCGTCGATCCCACGACCGCTGGCCCCCGGGCGTCGCCTCCCTCACCGGAGCGGTGGGTCGGCGACTTGCGCATTGTGCGACGTGCCGGGCAGCGTGTACAGCACCAGGGCCCGATGGCATCGGGCGCCAACGCCCCCGCCGGGGGCGGCATGATGCGGCGGGCTCAGGCGCTGATCCGCACCTCGACCAGCTCGAGCTCGGCAGTCGGCGGGATCGCCGAAAGCGCGCTGCACGACGGGCAGACCGCCATCGTGCGGCCGATCACATCGTCGTGGCCGAGCGCACCGTCGAAGCCGCAGTCACAGCGCAGGTGGATGTCGAACGGCTCGGCCTCGAGCGTGGCACCGGCGAGCGGCCCGTTGACCGTGAGCATCTCGAACGCCTGGCGCAGGACCGGATCCGGGATCGTGGTCGCATGGCGGACCCGGATCGCCGAGACCGGCCGGCCGCCGGCATGGATCGCGGCGGCCTCGACCAGCCGCTCGACGAGCGACACCTCATGCATCGCCATGGCTCCGGGGAGCACGATGCGCCTCGATCACCGCCGCCACGGCCTCGACCGCCTTCGGAACGGCCGCCGCGACGGTCGTCGTCAGCACGTCGCCGACCTCGAGGGACGCGGCCCCGATGCTCACGACCACCACCAGCGGCGCCCGGCCCCACAGCTCGCGGGTGAGCTCGATCAGATCCTCCGGCTCGATGTGGTGCGTCCAGGCCGACGCCGAGCGGAGGTCGCCGTCGAGCGCCCGGACCCGCACGGTCCCGGGAACGGCATCCGCCGCCGCATCGACCAGCACCACCAGCGAGACCCGGCTCGCATCGATCGCCAGCTCGGGTGCCAGCTGGTGCTCGGCGCGCACGTCCATGCCAGCGAAGCGCGGGTCATCGACCAGACGCCGCGCGACGGCCCACCCCACCCCGTCGTCGGTGCACAGCGAGTTCCCGTAGCCGATGACGAGGACGTCCGACGACGGCGCCTCGACTCCGACCTTCGCCTCGATCATCGGACCAGGGTGTCGAGGACCGCGCCGTCGGGCGCCAGCAGGTCGACCTTGAGCGCCATCTGCCCCAGCGCGTGGGTGGAGCAGCTGAGGCACGGGTCATAGCACCGGATCACGGCCTCGACCCGGTTGAGCATCGACTCCTCGAGGTGATCGCCCTTCACGTTGTGGCGCGCGACCTGGAGCACCGCGCGATTCATCGCCATGTTGTTGTGCCCGGTCGCGATGACCAGGTTGACCCACTGCACGATCCCGTCGTCGTCGACCCGGTAGTGGTGCATCAGGGTCCCGCGCGGGGCCTCGGCCACGCCGATCCCCTCGTTCCGGTTGATGCCGGCCTCGGATCGGACATGCGTGGACAGGATGTCAGGTCCGCGCAGCAGCTGGTCGACCTTCTCGATCGCGTGCAGCGTGTCGATCAGGCGGGCATAGTGGTAGTGGAACGAGGAGCCCGCCACGCGACCCACCCGCCAGCGGAACTTCTCGAGCTCCTCGTCAGCGCGCGGCGTCCCGGTCCGCTCGGCCACGTTGAGCCGCGCAAGCGGACCTACCCGGTAGATCCCGTCGGGGTAGCCCATCGGCTTCCAGTAGGTCGACTTGAGGTACGACCAGGGCTCCACGGCCTCGCCGATGTAGTCGTTGAACAGCTTGGGATCGATCTTGTCGGCGAGGTGCTGCCCGTCCGCGTCGACGACCCGGATCCAGCCCCCGTAGTGGTCGACGTTGCCCTGGCGGTCGACGAGACCCATGAAGGCCGAGCGGAAGTTGCCGAAGGTGGCCGCCTCCTCCTCCCAGCGCAGCATGTCGGACTTGTACCAGGCGATCGCACGCTCGACGGCGGCGATGGCGCCCGGCACGCCGGCCAGGATCCGGTCGCGGATGTCCTCGGTCAGCTGGAAGGCCACGCCGCCCG
The DNA here is from genome assembly GCA_963713095.1 of uncultured Chloroflexia bacterium. Classification (GTDB taxonomy): domain Bacteria; phylum Chloroflexota; class Limnocylindria; order Limnocylindrales; family CSP1-4; genus CAIXZV01. Next base: position 122,694 of record CAVQKK010000001.1, on the reverse strand, counting down.
GCACGATCCCCTCGGGGTGGATCCGCTTGCCGCCCAGCCACTCGATGATCTGCTGGCCCCACTTGCGGAGCTCGATGCCGTCGCGGGCGAGCTGCGGGTTCTTCTGCGCCACGCCCAGGATGTTGCGGATCGCCGGATCGGCGTCGAAGCCGAACAGCAGATCGGGCGAGGAAAGGTGGAAGAACGAGAGCGCGTTCGACTGGACGATCTGGCCGAGGTTCATCACCCGCCGCAGGTCCGCCCCGGTGGGCGTGGGCTCGACGGCCATGATGTCGTCCACGGCCTTGGCCGAGGCGATGAGGTGGCTGACCGGGCAGATCCCGCAGATCCGGGCCATGAGCGCCGGCAACTCGTGGACGGGACGGCCCTGCGTGATCCGCTCGAAGCCCCGGAACTGGGTGACGTGGAAGTGGGCGTCGGTGACCTCGCCGCGGTCGTCGAGCTGGATGGTGATCCGGGAATGCCCTTCGATCCGGGTGATGGGGTCGATGACGATCGTCTGGCTCACGATGGCTACCTCGGTCAGCGTCCGAACCGGGCGCCGGTCGTGTCGGGGACGCGTCCGGACAGCAGGTCGTCGAGCAGGGTGTAGATGAGATCCGCGTGCGGCGGGCAGCCGGGCAGGAACACGTCGACCGGGACGACCTTGTGGACGGGGCTGGCGGTCGGCAGCAGCTTCGGCACGCCTCGATCCGGGATCCCCGGGTTGAGGGTCACGTTCTCGAGGTAGGCACGATCGAGCAGCGGCTCGACCCCGATCGGGTTGCGCATGCCGGGCACGTTCGAGGTCACCGCGCAGTCGCCGAACGCGACGAGCGTCTTCGTCCGCTCCCGGACCAGCCGGATCTTGTGGAGGTCCTCCTCGCTGGAAACGGCCCCCTCGACCAGGCACACGTCGACGTCCTCGGGATATTCCTTGAAGTCGACCAGCGGGCTGTACACGAGGTCCGCGCGCCCGAAGATGTCGAGCAGGCGCTCGTCCATGTCGAGCAGCGACATGTGGCAGCCCGAGCAGCCGTCGAGCCAGATGGTGGCGACGCGCGGCCTGGTCGCGGCCCTCGCGTGGCGCTTGCCCGCCGTCGGGGCGTCGGTCTTGGTCACGGCCCGCTTGCTCACAGCCCGCGCTCCTCCTGAACGGTCCGCAGCCAGGGCAGGAACGGACGGCGGTCCTTGCTGCCGGCGGCCACCGGACGGCCCTTCTCGAACAACGCCCCGGTGGGACACACCTGGACGCACTTGCCGCAGCTGGTGCAGGTGGGCGATTCGCCCCACGGGATGCCCATGTCGGTCTGGACCCGGGTCTCGAGCCCACGGTGCATGACGTCCCAGGTGTGGGCGCCCTCGATCTCGTCGCACACGCGGACGCAGCGCAGGCACAGGATGCACCGGTTGTGATCGATCGCGAACAGCTTGTGACTGGCGTCGATGTCGACCCTGGGACTGATCCGCGGCAGGTCGAAGTGGGTGATGCCCAGGTCGGCGGAGAGGTCCTGGAGCTCGCAATGGTTGTTGGCCACGCATACGGCGCACACGTGGTTGCGCTCGAGGAAGATCATCTCGGTCACGCTGCGCCGGTACTCGGTCAACGCGTCCGAATGGGCCGTGACCTCCATCCCCTCCGCGATCTGGGTCACGCAGGCTGCGGCCAGCTTGGGCGACCCGGCGATCTCCACCACGCACAGCCGGCAGGCGCCGCGGTCGTGGATGCCCGGCAGGTGACACAGGCCCGGGATGTCGATCCCGTTCTCCTCGGCCACCTCCATGATCGTCTGACCCTCGGCGCCGGCGACGTCCTTGCCGTCGATGGTCAGGGTGTGGACGGTGGTCATGCCATCACCTCCGCCGGCTCCTCGATCGTGCAGACGCCGGCCGGGCACACCCTGTCCACGATGTGGGCCATGTACTCGTCACGGAAGTAGCGCAGCGTGCTGAAGATCGGGTTTGGCGCGCCCTGACCGAGGCCACACAGCGACACCCGCTGGACGACACCCGCCAGCCGCTCCAGCTGGGCGAGATCCGCCGGCGACGCCTGGCCACGCGTGATCCGGTCGAGGAGCATCCACATCTGGGTCGTTCCCACCCGGCACGGGACGCACTTGCCGCACGACTCGTCGCGGCAGAAGTCCATGAAGTACTTGGCGACGTCCACCATGCACGAGGTGTCGTCCATGACGATCATGCCGCCGGAGCCCATGAACGAGCCGAGCTCGATCAGCGACTCGTAGGTCACCGGTGTGTCGAGGTGCTCGGCGGGGATGCAGCCACCCGACGGTCCGCCGGTCTGCACCGCCTTGAACGGCCGCCCGTCGATGATCCCGCCGCCGATGTCGAACACGATCTCGCGCAGTGTCGTGCCCATCGGGACCTCGACCAGGCCGGTGTTCACCACCCGACCGGCCAGCGCGAACACCTTGGTCCCGCGGCTCTTGCCCTGGCCGATCGACGCATACCGGTCCGGGCCCTCGCGCAGGATGGTCGGCACGCTGGCGAAGGTCTCGACGTTGTTGATCAGTGTCGGGCAGTCGAACAGGCCCTGGACCGCCGGGTACGGCGGTCGCGGACGCGGTGTTCCCCGCTTGCCCTCGACCGACGCGATCAGCGCCGTCTCCTCGCCGCACACGAACGCGCCGGCTCCCAGCCGGACCTGGATGTCGAAGCTGAACGACGTGTCAGCGATCCCTGCGCCCAGCCAGCCAGCCCGCTGCGCGGCCCGGATCGCGGCACGCAGGCGGGTCACCGCGAGCGGGTACTCGGCGCGGCAGTAGATGTAGCCCTCGGTGGCGTGGACCGCGAACGCCGCGATCGTCATGCCCTCGAGCACCCGATATGGATCGCTCTCGAGCACGCTCCGGTCCATGAACGCCCCGGGGTCGCCCTCGTCGGCGTTGCAGATGACGTATTTCTGGGTGCCCTGCGCCTTGGCGACGGTCGTCCACTTGAGCGCCGTGGGATAGCCGGCCCCTCCGCGACCGCGCAGGCCGCTCCGGCTGATCTCCTCGCGCACCTCGGTGGAGGTCATCTCGGACAGGACGCGCTGGAGCGCCGTGTAGCCGCCGCGATCGAGGTAGTCCTGCAGGCTCTCGGGATCCACGCGCCCGAAGTTCTCGGTGGCCACCCGGACCTGCTTCTCGAAGAACGGGCCCTGCGGCTGCCGGGTGTCGGTCTCGTTGACGGCCCCGAGCGCCGCCACGATCGGGTCCACGGCGTCGGGTTTCACCCGCTCGAACAGCTGGGCCGTCTCGCCGATCTCGACCAGCGGCCCGGCGGCGCACAGCCCGAGGCAGCCGACCCGCTTAACGACGACGTCGGTCAGGCCGGCGGCGGCGGCCTGCTCGCCCAGCCGGAGGGTGATGTCATGCGACTGCGCCGACATGCAGCTGGCCGCCTCGCACACGTAGGCGTGCGCACGAACCGGGGTTTCGCGGGGCTCCTCGCTGACCGCGCGGCGCCCGGTGGGCCGCTCAGTGGCGGGCATCTCGCTCACATCGCCTCCAGTTGCGCGACCAGCTGGTCGACGCCGACATGGCCCCTGACCTCGCCGTCCACGATCACGGCGGGCGCCAGGCTGCAGGCGCCGAGGCATCGCGCCGTGAGCAGCGACACCTTGCCGTCCGCAGTCGTCTGCTTGGGCTTGACGCCGAGGTGGGCGTCGATGCCGGCCAGGATGTCCTTGGCGCCGTTGATGTAGCAGGCGGTCCCGGTGCACACCACGCAGGTGTGCTCGCCGCTGGGTTTGAGCGTGAAGAAGGAGTAGAAGGTCGCGACGCCGTACACCCGCGAGTGGGGGACGCCCAGCGTGTCGCCGACGAAGGTGAGGGCATCGGTGTCGAGATAGCCGAACGCTTCCTGGGCCGCGTGCAGCGCCTCGATCAAGGCTGCCGGCCGGTCGCCCATCCGCCGCATGCGAGTCGCGACGATCTTCCAGCGCTTGTCGTCGCTGGGCGGCGCAGGCTTGGCGTAGAGCGCAGGCATCCCTGTCTCCGGTACGAGGCCGGCGGGCGCCGGGGGTGGCGCCGGACGCGTCGGCGAGCGCGGATCGCGCGGGGCGGTCCGTCGAGATCCAGCGTAGTCGGCGTCCCACCTGGCACCCGGTGCCGCAGGTCCCGACTCGGTGTGCCGTTCGTTCCCCGCCGCGGGCCGGCCGGTCCGTCCGGACGGGACCAACGGCCGTTCGTCGGCACCCGCAGCGCCGAGGACGCCAATGGGCCCCCGGCGGAGCCGGGGGCCCATTGTCGCGGCTGGAGTCGGTTACTCCGCCTGACCGAAGGCCTTGATCTCGGCAAGCTCCTGCTCGCTGAGCTTGCGCGGCGTCTCCCCGTGGGAGACCTTCTCGGACTGAACGTGCTGGCGGACACTCTCCACGATGTCCGGGTTCGCCAGGGTCGTGATGTCGCCGATGTCGGCGAAGTTCGAGATGCTCGCGATCACGCGGCGCATGATCTTGCCCGAGCGCGTCTTCGGCATGTCCGCCACGATCCAGACGTTCTTGGGACGCGCGATCTTGCCGATGTCCTTCTCGATCTGGGCCATGACCTTCTGGGCGACGCCGTCGCTCGGGTAGCCCGGCTTGAGCGAGACGTACATCTCGACCGCTCGGCCGCGAAGCTCGTCGATCACGGGCACGGCCGCCGCCTCCGCGATCTCCTCGACCTCGATCGCGGCCGACTCCAGCTCCTTCGTCCCCAGCCGATGGCCGGCGACGTTGATGACGTCGTCGATCCGGCCCAGGATCCGATAGTAGCCGTCCGCGGCCTGCACCGCGCCGTCGCCGGCCAGCCACGGCCAGTCGTGCCAGTCGGTGCTCTTCGGATCGCGGTTGTACTTCGCGTGGTAGGTCTGGATGTACCGGTCGTCCTGGCCCCAGATCGTCAGCATCCGCCCGGGCCACGGGTTGCGCATGCAGATGTTGCCCGCCTTGCCGGAGCCTTTCGGGACCTCCTGCCCGTTCTCGTCGTACAGCACGCCGTAGAGGCCGAGCACCGTCGGCCCGCAGCTGCCGGGCTTCATCTTCTCGAGCCCCGGCAGCGTCGAGCCCAGGAAGCCGCCGGTCTCGGTCAGCCACCAGGTGTCGGTGATCGACGCCTCGCCCTTGCCGACGACGTTGAAGTACCAGCGCCAGACATCGGGCTCGATCGGCTCGCCGACCGTCGTCATCGTCTTGAAGTGATACTTGTACTTCGCCGGCTCGTCCGGGCCGAGCTTGCGCAGCATGCGGATCGTCGTGGGCGCCGTGTGGAAGATGTCCACGCCCAGCTTCTCCGCGATCCGCCACGGCCGCCCCGCGTCCGGGTAGGTCGGAACGCCCTCGTACATGACGCTCGTGGTCCCCAGCGCGAGCGGACCGTAGACGATGTACGAGTGCCCGGTGATCCAGCCGATATCGGCGAAGCACCAGTACGTGTCGTCCGGATGGATGTCCTGGTAGTACTTCGACGTGCCGGTGACGTAGGACAGGTAGCCGCCGGTCGAATGCTGGGCGCCCTTGGGACGACCGGTCGTGCCGCTCGTGTACATGAGGAACAGCGTGTCCTCGGCCCGCATCGAGACCGGCTCGACCTGCTGACCCTTGTAGCGCTCGAGCAGCTCATCGACGAAGAAGTCTCGGCCCTCGACCATCGGGCTCTCCGAGTGGTACTCGCCGGGAATGCGCCGGAAGACCAGCACCTTGTCGACCTCGAGCCCCTCCTTGCGCGCGGCCTCGATCGCCTCGTCGGCCTTGACCTTGTGGTCGATCAGCGTGCCGTTCCGGTAGTAGCCGTCGATCGTGACGAGGATCGTGCTCTGCGCGTCGGCCATCCGCTGCCCGCACGCGGTTCCGCTGAATCCGCCGAACACCTCCGAGTGCGGCGCACCGAGGCGGGCGCAGGCGAGCATGGCGACGGGCAGCTCCGGGACCATGGGCAGGTGGAACGTCACCCGGTCACCGGTCTTGACGCCGGCGAAGTCACGCAGCAGCGCCGCGAACTCGTTCACGCGGCGGTGCAGATCGCGGTAGGTGATCTCCTGCGTCGCGTCCTCTTCGCGCTCCGGCACCCAGATGATCGCGTTCTTGTCGCCCCGCGTGTCCAGGTGCCGGTCGAGGCAGTTGACGGACGCATTCAGCTTGCCGCCCACCCACCACTTGAAGAACGGCGCCTTCGAGGTGTCGAGGATGGTGTCCCACTTGCGATCCCAGGTCAGGAGGTCCGCGTACTCGACGAAGCACTCGGGGAAGTGCTCCTCGGAGAAGCGCTCCCGAATTGCTGGGTCGTTCGCGTTCGCTACCGACTTGATGCGCGGGGGCGGGTCGTAGTACTCCTCCTCCCGCCAGTGGACGGCGATCTGCGCCTCCGATACCTGGGCACCGGTTGCCCCGACGTTTGTGTCCAAGGTTCAGCCTCCTAGCAATCCGGTTTCGCGGAGCCGTCTCGGCTCACGATGGCTGCCGGTGGCTTGAGCGCGTCGGGCGCGCCGGACCGATCTGGTCGGTCGCGTGCGAGCAAGAGAAAGGACGCGCGCCGCACCGGTGAACTTCCCTGGACCCGGCCCCGTGATCAGACTGGGTGGCCACCAGGTTGTCGGGGCTTCGTCGCGGCTGGGCCAGAGACGGGGATTGTACGACGCTCAACCATTCACCGTTGAACGGGCGCTCGCCACCTGTTGAAGGCAACGGCCGACGCCGCGGACCAACGGCTGGATGCGGCACCCGAGTGGCCCCGGGCGCAGGAATCGAACCTGCGACCTACTGAGCTGTGGGTGGATGGCGCCCCCGGCAGGAATCGAACCTGCGACCTACCGCTTAGAAGGCGGCTGCTCTATCCGCTGAGCTACGGGGGCGCGGCTGCCAGTCTACGCGGCAGCCCGGCGCCGGGCCCGGGGCGTCGATGCCGGGACGAACGCGGAGAGACCGGCCGGGATCCGGCCGGTCTCTCGCATCATGGCGGGTCGCGTTGGTGCTAGCCGGGCAGGACCTCCCGACCGAATGCCTCGTTGATGATCGTACGCGCCGACGCGTACCAGGCCGCGATCGCGGTCAGGATGCCGACGACTCCGCCGAGCTTGTGGATCGTGTCGTTGCTCGAGTACTCACCCAGGGCCAGCAGCAGGAACGTGATCCACAGCAGGAGGAACACGATCATGACCGGTCGCGCGTGCTTGAGCGTGGCGATCCACATGTAGAACGTGAAGATGCCCCACGCGAGCAGGTAGGTCCCGAGCGCCCCCGCCGCGTCGCCGCTGGCGAGGTCCGCGGCGAAGAACCACACGAAGAACGCGTAGCTGAACCAGAACGCTCCGTATGAGCTGAACGCCGTCGCCCCGAACGTGTTGCCGTTCTTGAACTCCCACATCCCGGCGGCAAACTGGGCCAGGCCGCCGTAGGCGAGCGCGAGCGCGAGCACGATCTGGACGGTGGACCCTCCGATGACCCCGGCGTTCGTCAGGGACAGAACGAACGTCGTCAGCGCGAAGCCCGCCAACCCGAGTGGAGCGGGGTTCGCCTCCTTGGGTGCGGGTGACGCCGATTGCGCCTGAGCCACGCGAGACCCTCCTTTCTCCGTGAGCCACGCTTGGGCGTGGTCATACACGGATATGCCACGACTGCGTTCTGGGGCCACCGGCTCCACGCCCTCGCGCGGGGCCATGCTGCGAACACTAACGAGTGCCTTGAGGATGTCAAGTGCTTGCCCACTGGCAACCAATGGACGAGTGCGCATCTGGCACGTTCACGATGCGTGATCGGCATGAGCTCGTCTGGTGACGCAGGTGTTTGCGCGTCGCGCCAGCGTCCGCCGCGCTAGCGTCCGCTGCGCTAGCGTCCGCTGCGCTCGGCCAGGATGCCCAGCGTGTGCTCGAGCGCGTGATGCGCGGTTGCGAGGTTGGTCTCCATGACGCCGTCGGGCTCCGGCGCCGCGACGTCGGGATCGTCGAGCATCGTTGCCGGCGGCGGACCCTGTCGATGGCGCGCCGCCTCGTCAGCCCAGCGCTCGCGCCAGGGGGCGGGAGTTGCCTCCGGGACGTCACGATGCGCCTGTGCGAGCCAGACCAGCGACCATACGCGGGGGACGACCCGGTACACGTCGTAGCCACCGCCACCCGTGGCGAGCCATCGCCCACCCGCATGCTCGTGCGCGACCCTGTCCACCAGGCGCGCCGCCCGGGACATCGCGGCCGTGGTCACCTCGAGATGCGCGAGCGGGTCGAACACGTGGCTGTCGCACCCGTTCTGGCTCACCACCAGCGTCGGTCGGAACGCCTCCGCGACACGGGGCAGCGCGAGCTCGATCACCGCGAGCCAGGACGGATCCGACGTACCGGGCTCGAGCGGGATGTTGATCGCGCTGCCATACGCCTCATGGCCACCGCGCTCCTCCACGAACCCGGTTCCCGGGAACAGCGCGAGCCCCGTCTCGTGGAATGAGAGGGTGACCACGTTGCGCTCGTTCCAGAAGATCGCCTCCACGCCGTCACCGTGGTGCACGTCAAGGTCGACGTACAGGACGCGGTGGCCGGCGTCGAGGGCGCGCAGGATGGCGACCGCCAGGTCGTTGTAGACACAGAAGCCGCTGGGGAGGGCGGGGAACGCGTGGTGGAGCCCCCCGCCCGGGTGGAACACGTGGCTCCGGTCACCGGCAAGGATGTGCTCCATACCGGCCAGCGTCCCGCCGACCACCGCCGCCGCCGCCCTGTGCATGCCGTAGAACGCCGGCGTATCGCGGCTGTCGAACCCGGCCATCTCGGCGGCCTCCGGGTAGTCGGAGAGCATCCTCACGGTGGCGATGTAGGTCTCGTCGTGGGCGCGCGCGATCCAGTCATCCGACGCCGGCCGAGGGGCCTCGAAGTCCTGGGCGCCAACCTCGCGCAGCAGGTCGATCCCGGGCCCGAACCGACGGGGCGTGAACGGATGCTCAGGGCCGAAGTCGTATTCGTGCGACGCGGACCCGTAGATCACGCGTGGCTGGGGCTGGCTGCTGCCGGAAGGGGGCGGCATGGTCTGGGGCGGCCCTCGTGCGGGGTCCGACGTCGATCGCGCTACCATCGCGACAAGCGCAGGCCCGGGCGGATCGGGTCGAGCGAAAGTAGCACGCAACGTACCCGGAGGCCTCGGGTTGAACATGAACGTGCACCGGGTCAGCCCCGCGACGACCGAAGATCGGGCACGGGACACCATCCTCCGGGACGGGGCCTCGATCCGCATCAGGGATGCGGTCGCCGCCGACGCGGCGGGTCTCGAGGCGTTCCTTCACGGTCTCGACGCCGAGTCGCGCTGGCTCCGGTTTGCGAGCAAGGGCACGGATCTGGCGGCTCGCGCCCACCTCTGGGCGATACCGGAACGACCCGACGACTGCTCGCTGGTCGCCGAGTCCGGGATCGACGGCCAGATCATCGGCAACGGCAGCTACGATCGGGTGGGCTCCGACGCGGCGGAGGTCGCGTTCGTGGTCGCCGACGAGTTCCAGGGTCGGGGGGTCGCCACGCTGCTGCTCGAGGAGCTCGCGCGGCGCGCCCACGAGGCCGGCATCACGACCTTCGTGGCCGAGGTGCTACCCGAGAACGTGCGGATGCTGGCGGTGTTCCGGGCGAGCGGCTTTCCGGTCAGCGTGCACGCGGAGCCGGGATCGATCGTGGTCGAGTTCCCAACCGAGCTCACGGGTGCGGCGCGCGAGCACTTCGAGCGCCGCGAGCAGGAGGCCGCCGCGGCGGCCGTCCGCGCCCTGCTCCACCCCTCGGCCATCGCGGTGATCGGCGCGTCCCGTCGCCGGGGCACGACCGGCGGCGAGCTGTTCCACAACCTGCTCTCGAGCGGCTTCCCCGGACCCGTCTATCCCGTCAACCCGGCAGCCGACGTCGTACAGTCGGTCGCTGCCTATCGCTCGGTGACGGATATCCCGGGCGCCGTGGACCTCGCCGTGATCGTGGTCCCGGCCGCGGCCGCCGTGGATGCGGCGCGTGCCTGCGCGGCCAAGGGGGTCAAGAGCGTGGTCGTCGTCTCGCCCGGCTTCGCCGAGATCGGCCCCGAGGGCCTCCAGCGGCAGCGCGAGCTCGTGTCGGTGTGTCGCGACGCGGGCATGCGGCTGGTGGGGCCGAACTGCATGGGGATCATCAGCCTCGATCCCGAGAGCCGGCTCAACGCCACCTTCTCCCCCACCCTGCCGATCGAGGGTCGGGTGGGGTTCCTGTCGCAGAGTGGTGCCCTGGGCCTTGCCATCATCGAGCATGCCAACCGCCTGGGGCTGGGCCTGACGACCTTCATCTCGATCGGCAACAAGGCGGACATGTCGGGCAATGACTTCCTCCAGTACTGGGAGTCCGACCCGGGCTGCGCCGTGATCGCGCTGTACCTCGAGTCCGTCGGCAACCCGCGCAAGTTCTCCCGCATCGCGCGACGGGTGGGCCGGAGCAAGCCGATCATCGCGGTCAAGAGCGGCCGGTCGGCGGCGGGCGCACGGGCCACTTCGTCGCACACCGGTGCCCTGATCGGCGCCTCGGACGTGACCGTCGATGCCCTGTTCCGCCAGGCTGGCGTCGTGCGCACCGACACGCTCGCCGAGTTCTTCGACGTCGCCTCGCTGCTCGCGAACCAGCCGCTGCCGGGCGGTCGCAACGTGGCCATCCTGACCAACGGCGGTGGCCCGGGGATCCTGGCCGCCGACGCGTGCGAGGCGGACGGGTTGAGCGTGCCCCAGCTCCCCGAGGAGGTGCGGCTCGAGCTCGCGTCCTTCCTGCCAGCCGAAGCGGCCCTCAACAACCCCGTCGACACGATCGACGCTGCACCCGAGTCGTTCCGGCGCGCGATCTCCACCCTGGCGGCGTGGGACGGGATCGACGCCATCATCGTGCTGTTCGTGCCCCCCCTGGGCGCGAGAACCGAGGACGTGGCGACCGCCATCCGGGAGGCGGTGGTCGGCCTGCCCCGAACGATCCCGGTGCTGGCCGTGTTCATGTCGGCCGAGGGCGGGCCGGCAGCCCTGCGCGACGCCGCCGGGCGGGTTCCCGCCTACAGCTACCCGGAGGAGGCTGTCCGGGCGCTCGCCCACGCCGCGGCGTACGCCGCGTGGCGGAGCACGCCGCCGGGCAACCTGCCACGGTTCGACGACCTGCGCGGCGACGAGGCAGCCGGGGTCATCGCGGCCGCGCTCGCCCACATCGGACCGGAGGATCGCACCACCGCCGGGACCCTTGCCGGATCGTCGCTGGCCGAGTCCCAGACGGGTGAGGCCTCACGCTGGCTCCGCCCCGACGAGGTCGCTTGCATGCTCGCCTGCTACGGGATCCCGACGGCGGAGTGGCGGCTGGTTGACGGTCCGGACGCCGCTGCCCGAGCGGCCGAGGACATCGGCGGTCCGGTCGCGCTCAAGGCGGTCGCGCCCGGTGTGGTCCACAAGAAGGAGGCGCGCGCCGTCGTCGTCGGGCTGGAGGGTGGACCCGAGGTCCGGCGGGTGGCTCTCGAGATGGCACGCGACCTGGAGCAGGCGGGCCACCCGATCGAGCGCTTCTTCGTCCAGAAGATGGTGCCCGCAGGCGTGGAGATGCTGGTGGGCGTGGTCCACGACCGGCTGTTCGGGCCCGTGATCGCATGCGGCGCGGGCGGGTCCGAGGTCGAGCTGCTCAAGGACGTGGCCGTCCGGATCACGCCGCTGACCGATCGGGACGCCGGCGAGATGGTCCGCTCGCTGGCCATGTTCCCGCTGCTCGAGGGGTACCGCAACGCCCCGCCCGCCGACATCGCAGCGCTCGAGGAAACCCTGCTGCGGGTGAGCGCGATGGTCGAGGCGCACCCCGAGATCGTCGAGATGGACTGCAATCCGGTGATGGTGCTGCCCGAGGGGGCAGTCGTGGTCGACGCCCGGGTCCGGATCGAGGTGCCGCGGACCCGCGGGTAGCCACGACTTCGTCCATGACGGGCGACATCGCCCATGACCGGAGCCTGCACGGCTCAGTGGCGTGGTCGAGCGGCCTGCGCCTCCCAGGCCACGCGCTTCGGCGTCTCGAGCTGGGAACGTCGAATGATCCACGTCGAAGTCCTCGGACAGGCACGTCCCAAGATGGTCGAGGACGCCTCCCGGCTGGGCCCCGACACCCAGCACGACGTGCGCCGAGACGACGTTCATCCCGCTCGTGATCGTCCAGGCCTGCAGGTCATGGACCCGAGTGGCGCGCTGCCGCCGATGTGGACCCCATTGCCGAAGGGTAACCAGCCTGCCCGATCGTTGGTCAGGGGTCCGATCCGACGAATGACCGACTCGTGCTGCGGGGTATCGGGGTGCTATGCTCCGCGGCCCCTGAGCACGGGCAGCCCAGCCCGCGCGATCGCCGAGCCCGGGATGTCCGACCAGATCACCGTCACTCGCGCATCCGACGCCGGCCAGCTTGCGCTGGAGTTGCCGGCCGCCCTGCCGGGCCTGGCGATCGAACCCGAGTGGAAGGGGCAGCCGAGGCTATGGGGTCACAGCCTCCACCCGATGTGCTCGTACCTCGCGAGCTTCCCGGCGGCGCTCGCTCACGCGTTCATCGCTCGCTACAGCCGTCCGGGCGACGTCGTGCTCGACCCGTTCTCGGGGCGGGGCACGGCCCCGGTCCAGGCCGCCGCAGAGGGTCGGATCGGGGTCGGCAACGACCTCAACCCGCTGGCCCACGTGCTGACCGCCGCCAAGCTCGAGCCCGCGACCCCGGCGGAGTCGCGTACCCGCGTCACCGCGCTGCGCCTCGCCTGGGCCGCCGATACCACGGGGTGGCTGGCGCTGGCCGGACGGGTGGTCGCCTCCCCCGGTGATCCGGCGATCCTGGTCCCGCCTGCCGGGAGCAGCTCCGGCCCCGATGCCGGCCGGGAACCCGTGCCGGCCGAGGTCGCCATCTCGTTCCACCCACGCACCCTGGGTCAGCTGCTGATGGTCCGCGCATGGCTCCGCCTCGACGACCCGACCGACCGGTTCCTGGCCGGGGCGCTGGCCGGGGCCCTCCACGGCAAGACCCCGTCCTACCTCTCGACCATCATGCCCAACACGTTCAGCATGGCGCCACGCTACGTACGCGATTTCGTGACCCGCACGGGCTTCCAGCCGCCCGAGCGCGACGTGTTCGACACCGTCTCTGCGAAGCTGGATCGCCTGTACCGCCAGCCGGCCCCATCCACGACCGGTGTCCCGCTGCTGGGCGATGCCCGGACGGCGGGGCGCCGCGCCAGGGCGGCCCTCCGGGCCCGCGGGCTGCCGGATCGCGCCAGGCTGGTCATCACCTCGCCGCCCTACCTTCGCGTCCTCAAGTACGGCTACTACAACTGGCTTCGCACCTGGCTGCTCGGCTTCGACGCGCACGAGATCGACGCCACGCTCGACGACGCGCACCAGCGCGAGCCGTACCTCGCGTTCCTGCACGACGTGCTGACCGACCTCCGCCCGGCGATGACCGACGACGGCATCGCGGTGCTCGTGATCGGCGACGTCGAGCGGGACCGAGGCAAGCCGTCGACGACCGGCCTCGGGCTGGCAGAGCGCGTCTGGGAGGAGGCCGCGTACCCGGCCGGTTTCCGGCTCGCCGGCCTGGTCCGCGACGAGGTGGCCGCCAACCGCAAGATGACCCGCCTGTGGGGCGACGAGGCCGGACGGGCGACCAAGACCGACCGGATCCTGGTCCTCGGTTCGACCGAGGCGGGCAGGCGGCGCGCCCTGGCCGCGGCCACCCTGCCGGTCGACTGGACCTGGCCCCCCACGAGGCTCAGGGCGATCTAGAGGGTCCGGCACTCGAGACGCAGGCCAAGGCTCATCTCGCTCCCGATCCGCCTGCGATCCACCGCTGTCACGGTGGTGACGGCCGGGTGACCCGGGGTACGATCCACAAGCACGATGGCTCGCTTCCAGACGGCGTCGCCCGGGGCCCGGCTCCGACGCCGCGAACCCGATTCTCGTCCCCTCGGGCGGACGTGCCTGGAGCCCGGCCGGCAGGCGCGGCGCATCGTGACAGGCCGCTCGAGACGCGGGGCCCCGGTCCGCTGGGCGTGGCTTTCGATCGCCGTCCTCGCGATCCTGCTGGCGGTCCCCGGGCCGGCCCTCGCCGACGGCGAACCCACCCTCCGCGACAGCGTCACCGACCAGGCGGATGTCCTGACGCCTGCCGAGGAGGCTGACGTCGCCGACGCCCTCCAACGGCTGCGTGACACCCACGGCGTCCAGCTGTTCGTGGCCTACGTGGAAACCACGAAACCGGCCGCGGTCACCGACTTCACCCGGTCCACGGCCGAGGCGAACTCGCTCGGTGGCAACGATGCCCTGCTGCTGGTCGCCGTCGAGGACCGCTCGGAGGCTCTGTGGGTCGGCGATTCGCTGGGGGCCATCACCGACAGCGAGATCGACGCCATCCTGACCTCGGCGGTTGAGCCGCGGCTTGCCGACGGCGACTTCGCGGGCGCCATGATCGAAGGCGCCGCGGCCATCGGCAATGCCGTCGCTAGCGAGCCGTCGACGGCCGCTCCACCGACGGCGGCAGCGGCCACCACGGTGCCCGCCGGGCAGACCGGGGAGCCCGGGCGTTCGGGGATGGACGTGACCCCGATCGTCGCGATCGTGCTCGTCGGCGGTGGGCTCGTGCTCGTGGGCTGGGCGCTCTGGAGCCGCCGAAAGGTCGCACGAGCGGCGGCCGCGACGCTGGACCGGCTCAATCGCGATGCCAACCGGGGGCTGCTGGCCGCCGACGAGGGGCTCAAGGACGCGGCCAACGACGTGGACTTCGCCGCCGCCCAGTGGGGCGAGGACGAGGTCACCGCCTATCGGCAGGCGATCAAGCAGGCTGACGATACGGTGAAGGCGGCATTCGGCATCCGCCAGCGGCTCGACGACACCGAGCCCGAGACCCCCGCTGAACGCGAGCGGATGCTGCGCGAGATCGTTGCCCGGACGGCCGACGCCGGCAAGCTCCTCGACGAGCAGGAACACCGGTTCGATCAGCTGCGAGACCTGGAGCAGGCGGCTCCCGAGCAGCTCGCGGCGCTGCCCGCGGCGATCGACGCGCAGCGCCAGCGGCGCCAGGCGGCCGGCCCGTTGATGGACCGCCTCACCCTGGCCTATGCCCCCTCGGCGATCGGGTCGGTGACCGGCAACCTGTCCGAAGCGGACAAGGCGCTCGAGTCGGCGGCGAGCGAGGCGGCCCGGGGGACCGGCCTCCAGGACACCCAGCGGCCCCAGGCGGTGATCGCGCTTCGCCGGGCTCAGGACGGCGTCGCCAGGGCGACCCTGCTGCTGGACGCAGTCGAGCGGCTGGCGCAGCGGCTGGACGAGGCTGCGGCCAGGCTTCCGGCCGAGATCGACGCCGCCGCTGTCGACGTCGAGACCGCGACCACCGCGGTGGCCAGGGCCGGCTCGACGCAGACTGGCTCGGCGACGGACGATCAGGCCGGGACGCTCGCGGATGCCCGGCAGCTGCTGGCGAACGCCCGCGAGGCCGCGGTGGCTCAGCCGCTCGACCCTCTCGCCGTGCTCGAGCTCGCAACCCGGGCGAACGCATCGGCCGACGCGATCGTGGCCGGCATCCAGGAACGCGAGGCACGCCGCGCGCGACGGTTGCAGGTCGCAGCCACGGCGGTGACCTCGGCCCGCGGCCACGTGGACCGGGCGACGGACTACATCACGACCCGGCGCCACGGTGTCGGCCAGACGGCCCGTACCCGGGTGACCGAAGCCCAGGCGAGCCTCACCGATGCGGAGCGGCTCGCCGGCTCCGACCCCGATAGCGCCGTCGCCGCGGCCCAGCGCGCCACGCAGCTCGCCGACGAGGCCTACCGCCTCGCGACCAGCCAGTTCGACGCGTGGGACGCGGGGAACGGTCCCGTCGCGGGTCCCTACAGCCGCGGCGGCCCGACCGGATCGGACGTCGCGGGCGCCGTGCTGGGCGGGATCATCGGCGGCATCCTCGCGGGCGGGGGGCGAGGCGGGCGCGGCAGCGGGTGGGGCGGCACCCCCTGGGGCGGTCCGATCGGTGGCGGCCGCCGCGGTGGCGGGTTCGGCGCGCCGCGCGGTCCGTTCGGGGGCGGCGGGGGTCGGGTCGGAGGCGGCAGCTTCGGCGGGTTTGGCGGTGGCGGCGGGGGGCGGGTGCGCGGTGGGCGATGGTGATGCCCCGACGACATGCAGGGTCGACGATGCCTTCGCTCGACTCGACGATCGGTCAAGGTCCAGCAAGCGGGAGGAACCAGGAATGGCGCAGACCACGATCCTCGGCCGGATCGGGCAGCTGGTGCGGGCGAACGTCAACGCCCTGCTCGATCAGGCCGAAGACCCGGAGAAGATGCTCGATCAGCTGATCCGGGACTTCACCAACAACATCGCCGAGGCTGAGGAGGCCGTCGCCCAGACGATCGGCAACCTGCGCCTGCTCGAGGACGACGAGAAGGAGGCACGCGCGGCGTCGACCGAGTGGCTGTCGAAGGCCAGGGCCGCCTCCGATCGCGCGGACGCCATGCGGACGCAGGGTAATGCCGCCGAGGCCGACCGGTTCGACGGCCTGGCCAGGCTGGCCCTCCGTCGCCAGCTGTCGTTCGAGCAGCAGGTCGCCACGTTCGACGGCCAGATCACGCAGCAGCGCGAGCTCACCGACAAGCTCAAGGACGGGCTCAACAAGCTCCGCGTCAAGCGAGAGGAGCTGGTCCAGAAGCGGGACGAGCTGGTCAGCCGGGCGAAGATGGCCCAGGCTCAGGTGAAGGTCCAGCAGACGCTCAAGTCGGTCTCCGTGCTCGATCCCACCTCGGAGCTCAACCGTTTCGAGGAGCAGATCCGCCACCAGGAGGCGCAGGCCCGGGGCATGGAGGAGGTCGCGACGTCCTCGCTGGAGAGCCAGTTCGCGGAGCTCGAGTCTGACGAGGACGCGGTGGAGGTCGACGCTCGCCTGGCGGAGCTGAAGGCGAAGCCGTAGCCGGACCCGAGCGGGCGGCACCACTGACCCGCGGTGACCCACACCGGGTCGCCGTGGGTCACGCCCATCGCGGAGGCCATGCTCGGCGCGTACCGGATCACCGACGCCCACCCCCGGGCATCCATCCGGTCCGGTTGCCCGTCCTGCGGCTTTGCGTTGGCTCCGCCGCTCGCGGGAAGGCCCGGTTGGGCTAGCATGACGCCTCGATGAACCAGATGTACCCCCCGTCCGATCTTGCCGCGATGGACCCCCTGGTCCTGATGAAGAACCTGGATCACCTCCGGATGACCAGCCGCCGCCTGTCGTACATCCTGCAGCAGCAGGTCCATCTGTACACGCCCGAGGCGAACCAGCTGCGGGAGCAGATCGATCGCTACGTCGAGGCCGAGCGACAGATCGAGGGCGAGATGGCAAGGCGGCGCATCCGCGCCTGACCCTCGACCGGCGGGGCTTGCGCTTGGGGTGCGGGCGAAGGCCGCAACGAGCGCGTCGGCGGCATAGGGCTTGGGCAGGAATACGGTGCCTCCAAGGTCGCCCACGCGCGTGGAGACCTCCTCGGCGGCCCATCCCGAGCAGATCGCGCCGCGGTAGTCGAGCACGAAGCACGTGATGCCGCAGGCGCCGAGGACAAATGCGGACGCGTCGAGCACCGCTCGCACGGCGTCGTTCGATGGACTGCCCGTCCAGTGGTGCTGCGCCATCGACGCCAATCCAGCGGCGACCGAGAGACCGAACAAGGTCCAGATACGCCGCGGACGACCCGAGCTCTGCAGCGCGCGACCCAACATGAGGCCGACGGTCGCGATGCCCAGGACGGCGAGGATCGTCGGGGAGAACGCCTCCGGCAGGCCGATCCTCAGCACGGCCAACACGCAACCGAATGCAACGAGGAGGGCCTATGCGGGGATGCCGGAGATCGTCCCGTCCCGAGCCGATGCCCCGACTGCCGGCTCCTGTCCGGTAGGCCGAGCCGCGGACTGGCCGACCCCGACGCGGGTATGCGGTTGGTCGTGCAACATCGCCGACTGCCGTGCGGAGCCGACCGGGCAGGCCGCGCCGGCCGTCCGACACCACGCCCGCCGTGCCGCCGATCCTAGTTGCGGGCCGCCCGCATCCGAAACCCCCCGGTCGGGGGGATCACGAGCCGGCACTCAGGGAAGCGGTCGAGACGCTCGGAGGCGCCGGCCGCCATGGGCGGACGTCAGGCGGCGCTGGCCGTCATGCGTCGGGCCGGCTCGGGCTCCGCCTTGCCGCCGCGAGCCGCCTCGAGCGCCGCCGCCCTCGCAGCCCGGCGAGTCGCCTGGTCCTCGCTCACGACCCTGCCGACCAGCTCCGCCAGCCTCGGTGTCTCGAACAGGCTGAACCCGACGCCGACCTCGGCCAGCTCCTCGTGGCCCATGCCGCGAAACAGTCCCCGCGTCGCCACGGCGCACATCTCGTCATACAGCTCTGGCCACCCGACTCGCCGGCGCTGGTAGCAGAACCGCACAAAGGCCTCGGCCTCGGGCGATGTCGGGCATGCGACGGTGCCGACAGGCAGCATCAATCGATCTCCTCCGGTCCCGGGACGCCTTGGGTAGCACCGATGACGTGGCGGTACGTGCCACGACCACCAGCAGGATGAGTGCTGAGCAGCCGGCGCGGGTCCTTCGATCCTCCCTCGGGTACCGGCAACCCGTCCATCCTACGGGGTCGCGCTGGTGTCCGGAAGGGGCTTCTCCACGAGATGGCCCGGCGACTTGTCCACACGGTCGGGTCATCCGTGGACAGCGGCCCCGGGACCGCCGCAGGTTGTGGACGCGCCCCCCGCTGTCGGCGCATCGCGCGCTCTGACGGCTACCCGGCGGACGGCGCCCTGAGGGTGAGCCCCAACCCAGGGGTTGCGGGCGGTCGCCATCGCTTGTCGGGCCTGATCTCGAGGCCGTCGACGGGGTCATCCGCCAGCAGCAGGCAGCCGTCGAGGTCAACCCATTCGGCCAGCGGCGCCACCGCGACCGACGCGGCGATCGCCACCGAGGTCTCCTCCATGCAGCCGAGAAACGTCCGGAACCCCATCTCACGTGCGCGCTCCAGCATCCGCCTCGCCGGCCCGACGCCGCCGCACTTGGCGAGCTTGACGTTCACGCCGGCCACCACGCCCACCAGGTCTTCGAGGTCCTCGATCGTGACCGCGCTCTCGTCGGCGATCACCGGTAGCGACGAGCGCTCCTGGAGCCAGCGAAGCTGATCCAGGCGCCGGGCGGGGAACGGCTGCTCGATCAGCTCGACGCCCAGTCGCACCAGGTGCGGGAGCAGCGCCACCGCGTCCCCGGTCGTCCAGCCCGTGTTCGCGTCCACGCGGATCGGTCCCTCGTATACGGCCCGAACGGCCTCCAGCGTGGCGACATCGGCCGGGCCGCCGACCTTGACCTTGAGCGCCGGAAAGTCGCCGGCGCGACGGGCGCGCTCGGCCACGACCGCGGGTTCGTCGATGCCGAGCGTGAAGTCCGTGGGAGGGATCTCACCCTCGACGCCCAGCAGCCGCCCGATCGGCAGCCCGAGCCGCTTGCCGACCAGGTCGTGGAGGGCGATGTCGATGGCGCACTTGATCGCGCCGTGGCGCCCGATCGCGGCGCTCATCAGCCCTTCGGCGACCTCGAGGGCCACCCGCGCTTGATCCGCCGAGCCACGGAGGTCGGGCGCGATCCGCTCGAGCGCCGCAAGCAGCATCGGCCCGACCGCGGCCATCGTCCCGGGCGTCTCGCCGTAGTAGGCATCCGGGTAACCCTCGCCGAGCCCGACCGGGCCGTCCGGACCATCGGCGTCGTCGCGCAGCTGGGCAAGCATCGTGGTGACGGTCCGTCTGTCGGCCGCGGATCGGGCGATGACGAACGGATCCCGCAGCGGCAGGACCAGGGTCCGCAGCGACAGCGAGAACGTCACGAGGGCGCACCGAACCCGGTTGGCTCCGATGCCGACGCCGTCGCCACTCCGGGCTCGGCCTCCGACGGCACGCTCAGCGTCACCCAGGGCAGCGCGTCGACCGCGGCCTCGATCGTGGCCCACAGCTCCTCGCCACCGAACCGGACCGGATCGGCGGTCGGCAGGCCCGTCTCGGCCGCGGTCAGGGCGATGATCCGGCGAGCCTCGGCGTCATCGTGGATCAACGAGGTGTTGAGGGCGACCGCGACCACCTTCGAGGGGGCGACGAGCCCCGCCATCAGCTCGTGAGCGGCGATCAGGCCCGGCAGGTCCGCGATCGGAAACCGGGCCTCCGGGAGGTGCTCGAAATCGTGATCCGCCAGCCCGGGCTTGTGGATCATGACCATCGCGTGGGGCGTGGCTCCGTGGATCAGCCCCAGCGTGACGCTGCTGTAGGCGGGGTGGTCGAGCGACCCCTGGCCCTCCACGATCACCCAGTCGCCCCGCTCCTCCCCGTCCGCGATCAGCTGCTCGACCGCGCCCTGGAGGAAGTCGGCGATGACGCGGTCGACTGCGACCCCCCAGCCCTCGACCATCATCCCGGTCTGCCCCGTGGCGACGAACGCGGCAGACCGGCCCATCGCCAGGGCGGCACGGCGCAGCTCCAGCGCCACCGACATCTTGCCGACGGCACAATCGGTTCCGACCGTGAGGATCACCCGCTTGTCCGGCAGGTGGCGCCTCCCGACGGCAGTCTCGAGGCGCTCAGGCGGGCGGCGGTAGTCGACGAGCCGGACGCCCCCGGCCCGTGCCGCCTCGGCGAGCTCGGGATCGTCGGCCAGGAACGTGTGGAGCCCGGCATGCACGTCGAGGCCGGATCGGATCCCGGCCAGGATGACCTGGCGCCACTCGTCGGGCAGCTTGCCGCCGGTCGGTGCGATGCCCACCAGGAGCGTGTCGGCCCGAGGCAGGAACCCCAGGGCGTCGTTCAGCGAGGCCACGATCGGGATGTCGTAGCGGCCGGAGTCTCCCAGCCACTCGCGGACGTTGCGTCCGGCCTGCGTGGAATCGATGACGGCCACGACCCGGTCCCGCCCGAACCGGATCACCCCCATCGCCGTCTTGCCGTGGTGGAAGCCGAAGTTGCCCTCGGCGAGGATCACGAGACGGCGCTCGGCGGTCGGCGGCATGCGTCCTCCGTGACGGTGGTTGGCCCGGTCCGGGCGAGTCTATCGGGTTGCGACGCCAGCTACGGCGAGGCAGTCACCCCGCGAGGTCGTCGGGTCCGTGACGTCCGAGGGTTCGCGTCGACCAGGCCCGCCGGGAACCCACCTCACACCCCGAGCAGGAACGCCCGTACCACGTCCACGAACATCCCGGGATCCTCCATCGGCGGGAGGTGCGCCACCCCTGGGAGCTCCTGGTAGCGGCTGTTCGGGATCTCGGCCGCCAGGACCGGGGCCATGCGTCGGATGTCCGCTCGATCCAGGCTCCCGGCGAGCACCAGCGTGCGCGTGTCGATCTCGCCCAGCCGCGGCCGGTAGTCGGGCACCAACCAGGTCAGCTCGGCGGCCGGCTCGTCGATCTCGTAGGCATGCCGCTGCATCTCGAACACCCGCTGCCGAAGACGCGGGTCGACGTCGGCCGCGGCGCGCTCCGGACCGTCGAGCCAGAAGCGGACCTGTCCCCAGGCCGCGGCATCGAGGTCGCCGGCCTCGAAAGCCGTCATCTCCGCATGGTCGGCCGCCTCCATCTCGGCGTCGTGGCTCCATCCCTCCAGACCGGCACCCACCAGCACCATTCGGTCAACACGATCGGGATGCGACAGGGCGAGGTCGATGGCGACGTGCCCGCTCATCGACACCCCCACCAGGTGTGCGTGCTCGATCTGGAGCGCGTCCAGGAGGCCGAGCAGGTCGGCAGTCCAGCTGAACGTAGCATTCGGGATCGGCGTGTCACCGTAGCCGCGGTGATCCGGAGCGATGGTCCGGAAGTCGCGTGCGAAGCCGGGCAGGACATCCGACCACATCCGGCGGTCGGTGATCCCCGCGTGCAGGAGCACGAGCGGCGGGCCGCTGCCGGCCTCGTCGTAGGCGAGGCTGGTTCCGTTGATCTCGGTGGTCGGCACGGCTTCCTCCTACCGATCCGGCGCGCCGGACTGGCGCCCCGGGACCTCGGGTGCACCCGCTCGCACGGGGTGCACGGCTCCCATCGGGCCATCGCCGTCCACGACCCGGCCGTCCCGCAGCTCGATGACGCGGTCCGCCAGGTCGATGAGCGTGGGGTCGTGGGTCGCCACGATGGCGGTCACGCCTTCGCTGCGCACGAGCTGCTGGAGCAGCGACATGATGCTGCGCCCGGTCTGCGAGTCGAGCTGCCCGGTCGGCTCATCGGCCAGGAGCAGGTCGGGCCGGTTGGCCAGCGCGCGGGCGATCGCCACCCGCTGCTGCTCGCCGCCCGACAGCTCGTGCGGGCGGTGGTTGGCCCGGCCGTCCAGGCCGACCATCTCGAGCAGCTCGTGGATGCGCCGGTCGCGCTCTCGTGGCTCCGTCCTCACCAGCCGGAGCGGCACCTCGACGTTCTCCGCGGCCGACAGGATCGGCATCAGGCCGAACGCCTGGAAGATGAAGCCGATCTTCCGCCGGCGGAAGCCGATGAGCTGTGACTCGGGCAGGTCGGAGACCACCAGGCCGTCCACGGACACGCTGCCGCGCGTCGGCCGATCGAGGCCGCCGACCAGGGACAGAAAGGTCGTCTTGCCCGACCCGGACCGTCCACGCAGCGCGACCAGCTGGCCGCGGCCGACGCGGACGCTCACGTCGCTTACGGCGTGGACCGTCCCCCCGGGCATCGGGTAGTCGCGCGAGAGCTCCCGCGTCTCAACCATGGCTGGGACGCGCGGATCATTGCTCAGTCGCAGCTCGGGCGGCGCAAACCGCAGGTCACCCATCACGCGCCCCTCCCGCGGTCGCCGCCCAGGCCGCCATCGCCCCCCGGGCCGCCATCGTTGCGATGTCGGTCGGCGCTGCCGCCACCCGTCCCGCGGGCGCCGTCGCCGTCACCACCGCCCTCCGCGGGGCGGTCGCGGTCCGGCCAGACGCTGATGTGGTCAGGTTCGAGCGCCAGCCGCACCCGCCGCTCCAGGCCAAGCGCCTCGACGTGGCTGCGCGGCAGCTGGAGGCGCCCGACGCGATCGAGGACCGCATATTCCTCGCTGATGACGTGGTGGTCGCCCTCCTGGGAGACGGCGCGCCGGCGGAGCGTCTCGCTGCTCGTCCGCCCGTCGCGAATGGCGATCGTGCGGCTCACCTGCTCGCTGACCAGCGGGTCGTGGGTGACGACCACGATCGTCACCCCGAGCTCCTGGTTGACGGTCCGCATCAGGTCGAAGACCTCGTGGGCGGTCACCGTGTCGAGCTCGCCGGTCGGCTCGTCCGCGAACAGGACCGCAGGCTCGTTGGCCAGCGCGACCGCGATCGCCACGCGCTGCTGCTCGCCGCCCGAGAGCCGCCCGGGCCGGTGGTCGCCACGCTCCGCGAGCCCGACCCGTGTCAGCAGGTCGGTTGCCCGCTCCTCACGCTCGCGGCGACCGACCCCGTTGAGCAGCATCGGCAGCTCGACGTTCTGGCGTGCGGTGAGGTACGAGAGCAGGTTGCGCGCCGTCTGCTGCCAGACGAAGCCGATGACCCGGCGCCGGTAGTGCGTGCGCTCGCGACCGCCCATCTCACCCAGGACGTGGCCGGCGACGACGGCCCGTCCCGCCGACGGGACGTCGAGCCCGCCGAGGATGTTCATCAGGGTGCTCTTTCCGCTGCCGGAGGCCCCGACCAGGGCGATGAACTCCCCCGGCTCCACCACCAGGTCCAGCCCCTGGAGGGCCACCACCTCCAGGTTGGCGACCTTGTAGATCCTCACCAGGTTGTCGCACACGATCAGCGCACCCTCATAGTGGGCGCGGCGTGCCTGGGGTGCGGCCCGGGCAGCCCGGGGCGTGCCCGGGGGGAGACCGCCGGCCGGCGAGCCGATGTGCCCGGTGAGGTCCTCGGTCATGCGTCCTCCATGGAGATCAATCCTCGCCGATTCGCATGGCATCCACCAACCGAGCCCGACGCGAGAGCCAGGTCCCGGCCGTGACCGCCACCGCCACGACGCCGATCAACGCGACGACCAGGAGCGCGAGCGCCACCCAGTCGACGAACAACGGGAGGCCACGGGTCCCCACGAAGGTGGCGAGGCCCAGTCCGGGCTCGAGGAGGAAGGCGACGCCGATCCCGAGCACCACCCCGGGCACGAGCGCCAGCAGGACGGGCGGTGCGTGCTCCATGACGGTGAGCGCAAGCGCCTGGCGAGCGGTGACACCCAGGGTCCGCAGGTATGCCAGGTCCTGGGTTCGGCGCGCTGCGGACAGGACCACGGCGCCGACGACGGCGAGCGCCATGTACGTCGCACCGACGACCAGGGCCAGATCGTAGCCGCCGACGATGGCTGCTCCCAGGGGCGCATCGTGGAGCGACGCGTAGGCGTCGTAGCGCGAGTCGATGTGGGCCGACCCACCCGCCTCGGCGACGGCCGCCGCCAGGGCTCCCGCGACGTCCTCGGGAGCCCGAAGCCACATCACCGATGGGGGCCGGGCCGGGCTACCGAACGCGGCCCGGACCCAGTTGAAGGGCACCACTGCGAACGAGGCAGGCTGCCCGATCCCCGGGAAGCTGGCCCGCCGCTCGACGACCCGGAAGGTCATCCTCTGGCCGAGCACCGTGATCTGGAACGTGTCGCCCGCGGCGAGACTGGCGCTGCCCACCGGCAGCCGCGGCGAAAGGATGGCCGGGATGGGGTTCTGCTCCGTGCCGAGGCCGGTGCCCGTCGGCTCGGTCAGGAATGCATCGGGCCAGCTCGGGTGGGCGGGCGAGCCGCCGGCGACCTCCTCGTAGGCCTTCGGGTCGACCGCCTCGAGGTAGATGGTGGCTCGCTGGTTCGCCACGCTCTCGAAGTCGGCCAAGGTATCGACGATGCCGGGCGCGACGGCCTCGACGCCGGGGATCGCGGCAGGATCCAGCGACGGCGCCAGCGCGCCGATGCCGATCTTCTCGATCCGGTAGTCGGCGCCAAGGTCCAGGTACGAGGCGACGACCTGGCCCCGGCCGATGCTCGACACGATCACCGACGCGAAAGCCCCGAAGGCGGCGGTCAGCATCAGCACGAGGAGCGCGAGGTTCGCGGCGGCCGGGTGCCGTCCGATCGTCCGCAGGCCGAGCACCGGGACGAGGTCGCGACGTCTGGCGGCGAGCCAGCCGAGACCGCGGACCGGCAGCGGGTAGAGCCGCAGGGCGACGATCCCTCCCGCAAGGCCGCTGAGTACCGGCACGGCCGCAAGAAGGGGGTTGAAGCCGGCGGCTCCGGCGGCTCCGTTGGCTCCGACCGTCAGGCCACGCTCTCGGAGCAGCAGGGCGCCCGCGACGGCGACGCCCACGATCGTCATCTCGATCACGAGCCGGCGCGGCGTCACCCCGAGCCCGGGCGGATCGTCCCGCTCGAGCTGACCGAGCGCGCGACGGGCCATCGGCCAGCTGGCGCCCACCAGGAGCAGCGTTGCCACGCCGCCGACCGCGACCGCCAGATCCGGCGAGAGCGGGCTGGCGCGGGCCGGTATCAGGCTCACCGCCGCCAGCAGCCCCACCAGCGCGGCACCGCCGGCGAGGATGATGGCCTCCCATAGCTGCGTGCCCAGCACCAGGGAGCCCGATGCGCCCCGGCCGCGGGCCAGCGCCAGGGCGGCGCGTCGTCGGGTGGCGAGCAGGATCGCGAGCATGCCCAGCACACCGCCCGCCAGGCCGAAGGGACCGATGGCGGCGATCGACAGGACCGACTCCGATGTGGCGAGCTGGGTGGCGAACCTGTCGAGGATCGTTAGCAGCCCGGTGTGGAGCACCACGGTGCCGGGCACCGCGAGCTCCGAGGAGCTGGTGAGGAAGTCCAGGTGCCGCAGATCGGCCTGCAGCCGTGTCACCTGCCCCGCGTCGAGGCGCTGAGGGTCGATCCGGAACTGCCACTCGTAGCGGAACGGCAGGTCGCTGCTCCACAGGTTGGGGTACATCTCGGCCGGGATGTACGCCGCGGCCTGAGCAACCGGATGCGTGTCGGTGCCCACCTGCGAGACCTGCAGCAGGCTGGCGTCCCCGGACCAGTACTCCGCGGCCGGGTCGCGCGGCTCGAGCAGGCCCACCACCTGGATCTCGGTGGGCACGATCTGGAGGGGGATGCCCCTGATCAGCGGATCGGTGTCGTCCAGCGTGACCGCCAGGCGATCACCCACGTGGACACCGATCTCGGTGGCCTCGGCGGTCGAGAGCGCCGCCTCGAGGATCACGGGCGGCGCCTGGTCGCCGCCGTCCGACGAGGACGTCCCGGTCGCGAACCTCGCCCTGGGCATCGCCACGCCGCGGTCGACGGGCCAGCGCCCGGCGACGAGCCGGGTTGCCCCGGTCAGGCCGTCCTGGTAGCGCAGCGAGACATAGGTCTCGTAGCTGGGCGGATCGGTGACCGCGAACCGCGCGCTGGTGATGCGCAGCGAGCGCTCGGAGACCAGCGCGGCGAGCGCTGCGGGGAACTTCGTCGCGAGCTGGTCGCCGTACGCGCGGACCTGCGCGACGCCACCATCGCGGCCCGGGGAAAGGCGGTCGACGAGCCCCAGCGCGAGGTTTCGCTGAGCCGGGGATGCGGATCGCGCCGCGTGCTGGAGGCCATCGTCGGAGACGCCGTTGAACAGGCGCGGCGCGGCGGCGAACAGGAAGCTCGTTGCCGCGATGACGCAGAACAGGAGGAGGATCATGCCCAGCTCGGTGCGGATCCGGCGCAGCAGCAGCCCCGCAGCCCACAGCGAACGCATCGCTCAGTCCTCCCCCATCCGGAGAACGCTGCCCACCCCGAGGCGGCGCAGAACGCCACCGATCGTCACCACCGCGACGGCGAGCGCCAGGGCGCTGACGACATCGAGGAGCAGGATCCGATCCCATGGCACCTGAACGAGGACCGATGGCACGGGCGACGCCGCCTGCTGCGTGACCGTGACGAACGGCAGCACCAGCCAGCCGACGAGGAGGCCCAGGCCCGTCCCTGCCAGCAGGCTGACGAGCACCAGGCTCCCGTTCTCGAGCCACAGCCAGCCGGACAGCTGCCCACCCGACAGGCCGAGCGCCCGGAGCAGGGCGAACTCCGTGCGGCGCTCGCGGGCCGACACCGCGGCGCTCACCGTGAGGCCGATGATCGCGAACAGGCCGGTGGCCACCGAGCCGAGCAGCAGGGCCCCGATGATGCCGAGCGCCACCGGGTCCGTGCTGAGACTGCGGATGCGGTCGACGACGGTCACCACCCCGGCGCTGTCGAACGGGCTGCTGCGCAGGGTGGCCGCCAGCGCCTCCGTGTCAGCCCCGGTCGCGGCCATCCACCACTCGTCGGCACTTCGCGCATCGCCCGTGTCCTGCAGGCGCAGCAGACCGAGGGTGGGCTCGTCCAGAACGAGCAGCGGACGTGCCGGGTCGGTGGTCGGAAAGCCGTCGACCGCCCCGACGATCGAGAGGGTTCGGACCGCGCCGTCCAGGGTGGCCGTGACGGTGTCACCGGGTGCGGACGCCGTGGCGGCCAGGAACGCCTGGTTGGCGATCACCGGCACCGCAGCGTCCATCGAGGCAAGGGAGGCGGGCAGGAAGCTGAGCCGCGCGGCCGGGCTACCGGTCCCGTCGCCGAAGAGGGCCTGTTGCTCGGTGAGCTGCACCGCCGTCCCCCGGGTCCGGCCGGTCGGCACGTCGGCGAGCACCTGGCGCCCCGGAGCCATTCGGGCGCTCCAGTCGCCGGTGGCGGCCAGCGGCACCTCGGTCCACGGGCCCCCGGGATCGTTGCCGGCCGACACCGCGGCCACCCCCACCAGGCCTTCGGTCAGCACGGCGTCCTGGGGCAGCCAGACCTCGACGCCCAGCCCGGCGAGCTGGACCGGCCCGTCCAGCCGGGCGCCCGTCCGGGCTGCGACCCGGCTGTCCGGCCCGGTGGGCTCGAGCGGCAGCACGATGGCTGACGCCGTGCCCTGGACCGGCACCGGGTTCGACTCGATCCGGTAGAGCAGCCCGCTGGCGTCGCGCACGAGGGCGCTGACGTTCATGCTCACGCCCCGCAGCGTGGCGGGGTCGAGCTTCTCGGTGTGCGCCTCACCGGTGTCGGGGTCGAACACGAGCTGACCGATCGACGCAACGTCGAGCGCGGGCAGGATGCTTAGGTCGGTGGCACCCGCCGGCAGCGTCGCGAGGGGCACATCCGGGCGACCCTCGCGCAGGGCCTGCATCAGCTCGCTGAGCGGCGTGGCCGACTCGTCCGCGCGAAGCAGCACGATCCCCGCCGCCGTGCCGGCGTCGAGCGCCAGCAGGTCGCCCGACCCTGCGGCGAACGAGACGCCGTTCGAGATCCGCTCGACTGGCGACACCTCGTCGATGCCTGTCAGCCCCGTGTAGGCGGCGGGCAGGGCCCAGGCCGGCAGTCCGCCGAGCGATTGTCCCGGCACGACGCGCACATCGGCGCCAGCCTGGTACCTCGCCTGGTCACGCTGGGATACCGACCAGGTCGCGCCGTAGGACAGGGCGAAGACCCCCATCGACAGCGCCATCATCAGCAGCAGCGCGGCACGCGTGTAGCGCAGCGGCCGGCGCGCGAGCTGCCGCGAGCCGAGCGACGCCACGAGGTCGCGTCCGCGCGAGACCGCTGCCTCCGCCGCCTCGGCCAGGAGGGGCAGGATGCGCAGGGCCAGAACGCCACCGGCCAGCAGGCTGATGGCGGGCGCCGCCACCAGCAGCGGGTCGAGGCCCAGGCTGCCCTGCACCGTCCGAGTGAGCGGTGCGCCGTAGAGGTGCAGCTGCCAGAGAGCGATCGCGGACACCGCCAGGAGGGCGAGGTCGAGTCCCATCCGCTGACCGAACGTGCGCGTCTCCTGCCGTGAGAGGTCACGCTGCTCGGCGGTGAATCCGCGTGCGGCGAGCAGGGCGGGCAGCACGAGCAGCGCCACGCACACGACGCCCACCGCGCCGGCGGCCAGGAAGCCCTCCGGGGTGACCCGCGGCGCGAGGTTCAGGCCAACGTCGGCGAGCGGGCCCACGACGTTGAGCAGGGTCAGGGCGGCCACCGCCAACCAGGGGGCCAGGAGCACCGCCGGGACGGCGAGCAGCAGCCCCTCCGCCAGCGCGAGGAGGGCGACCTGCGAGGCTCCCGCGCCCCGCGAGCGGAGGAGGGCGGTATCGATCCGCCGGTGGTCCACGAGCAGCGACGCGGTGAGGATGATCGCGTAGGCGGCCAGGATCGCCAGCTGCGCCATCAGCAGCAGCACGCCGGTGCGGCTCACCAGGAGCGAGCGCTCGGCGTCGCTGAGAATCGCCGGCAGCCCGGTCTTGACGTCGAAGGCCTCACCGGTGGCGATCTGGAGGCGCCCCGGCAGCGCGTCCAGGCGGTTCCGCAGCGTCCCGGCCCCGTCCACCGTCAGCCCCTCGAAGTTCGGGAAGGTGCGCCACACGATGTGGACCGATGCAATGCCGGCCCGCTGCAGGAGGCCGTCCGGAGTGGTCAGGAACGGTCCGAAGGTCCGATAGCTGCCGTTGTCCGCGATCCCGGTGACGAGCTGCTGATCCTCGTTCCAGTACGGGTCGTTGGGGGCGTCGATGGCGAAGATGCCCACCAATCGCACCGGGACCACCAGCGTCTGGTCGAGGTGGTGCGAACGAGGGACAGCTCGTCGCCCACGCCAAGGTGGAGCGCGGCGGCGACCGCGTCCACGACCCCGACCTGGAGCGGCTCGGCGGATCCGCCCTAGTCGGCCGGCCAGCTGCCGTCGACCAGCCTCGCGTGGTCAGCCAACCCGTCCAGGAAGCCGAGGATCGCCTGGTCACCGGCCTCGTCCGCTGACAGGCCGGAAAGCGCCAGCGTCCCGGTGCTGCGTCCGTCGCGCACGATGCTGCCGCTCAAGGGCGCGATGGCTCGCTGCAGCTCCGCCCCCACGGCGCCCTCCGCGGCGGCGCCATCGGACGGCGTGCCGTAGAGCGACACCTGGATGCTGGTATCCGCGACTGGAGCGTCCGCGAGCGCCCGGTGGAGGCCGGCCACCGATGCGGCCGACGAGTAGATCGGTCCGGCGGCCAGCAGGACGGCGGCGAGGAGCGTGATCAGCCACGCGGCGGCGACGATCGGCCAATCGGCACGGGTCCGGTTGAGGCTGACCCGCCACCCCTCGAGCAGTGAGTGCAACGGGCGAGGCGCCTCCGGATACGTTCGCGCTGGCTACTACGCCGAAACCGCGCGGACCGGTCATCGGCACGTGACCTCCGCCCGTGGAGCGCGAGGTCAGAGACGAAAGCGCAGGTCCGGTGTGATCAGGACCGTTCGCGAGGTTCCGGCTTCGTCACCACCACAGCAGGTACGGCCGTTGCGGGCGAGTGTATCTGTCTCTCCGGCGATCGAGCCCAGCTGAGCGGGCGCGTCGCCGTCGGCACATCCCGCCATGAGGATCGACGCAACAGGCGGCATCAGCGAGCACGCCACGACGCCACGGAGGAGCTCGACGAGGGAGGGCTCGACGGCGAGCCCGACGCCCCCGCAGCGCGACCTGCGAACCGAAGGAAGGGTTCAGACGGGCGCAGCGGATCCCGATGAAGGCCAATCCGAGCGTGGATCGGCCCGGCGTGGCGGACTTGGTACCGCATATCGGATTCGAACCGATGATCTCCGCCTTGAGAGGGCGGTGTCCTGGGCCTCTAGACGAATGCGGCATCTGGGGTCACGGCGAGGCCGTACCCGGGGGGCGGAGGATACCAACTGACCGCAGATCTCGCCAACCCCGACGTTCGTGGGTAGGGGCGGGGCGACGGACCAGGATCGGCCTCGCCGGGACGGGCCGTCAAAGCCGGTTCGACTCCAGGAATTGGCGCAGCGTCTCCGCGACCTGCAGGTAGCTCTGCTCGCCGAGCACCAGGCCATAGTGCGAATGGGCCCCGAACGGCTCGTACGGTGCATCCAGCCACTCCGCCAGCCGTTCCACGTCCGGCTCGGGCACCCGGGTGTCGAGACCAGCTCCGATGACCAGCCTCGGCACATCGGGCAGCGCGGCCCGGTCCACCGGCACGCCCAGCAGCACCTGGCGCCTGGCGCGGCCGGACTCGAACGGCTTCTGCCCCAGCAGGTGCTGGATCCTGAGCACGTCCGCAAGGGTCAGGTCGCGATGCTCGCGCAGCAGCTTCTCGGGCAGGGTCTCCCAACCGAGCTCCGCGCGGCCATACGCGTCGGGGACGTCGCGGATCACGTGGGGCCGCGCGGGCTCGCGTATCTCGCTCGGCAGCTCGGGCGCGATGAGCACGTACGCGGATACGGGAGCCCGCTCGATCGCCCGGAGCACGAGCAGCCCACCCAGACCATGGCCGACCGCCACATTTCCGGGACCCAGGCGCTCCATCGCGGCGACGACGTCCTCGGTGTAGGTGTCGATGTCGAGCGTCGTCGGGTCGGCCGTCTGGCTCCAGAAGTGGTTGCGCAGGTTGAGCGCGTGCCCCTCCCAGCCGCGACCCGCGAAGTGCTGCAGGTACCGCTCCCAGACCCACGAGCCACCCAGCTCCCCGTGAACGAACAGGATCGGCTTCCGGCGCGAGCGCCGCTCGGGTAGCCAGGACTCGATGTACAGGCCGCGGTCGACGATCTCGATCTCATCCTTGCGGACCGGTCGGCCGTTGGACGGTGCCGTCCTGGCCAGCAGGCGGTCCGAGGCGGTCGGGTCGGTCATGGGGAGTCCTCGTTCAAGATTCCGATCCTTCGCTCACCACTCGGTCGCTCACCACTCGTGTGGATTGAGCACCAGGCCGGTCAACGCCTTGGGGTAGAAATAGGTCGACTTCTGAGGCATGACGTCGCCGTCGCGCGCCACCGCCAGGATCGACGACACCGGCGTGGGCTCGAGCAGGAAGGCGGCGTCCGCCCCGTCCACGGCACCGGCCACGAGCTTGGCCGCCTCGGCGGCGGACTTCGTATAGCCGATCCGCTGCCCCGCGGCGACGGCGACGGCGTCGATGCCGGCCAGGGACTCCAAGGCCGCTCCCAGCAAGCTGACATCCAGCGAACGCACCGCCTCGCCGCCAGGCGGCAGCAGCCCGTGGAAGGCCGACCTGCGGGCGGTGAGCTGCCAGGCGCCGTCGCGCGTCAGCAGGCCCATCCGCCCGCCTCCGCCGGCGAGCTCGCCGGCCGCCTCGAACCGCTCGACGAGCTGCGCGCGGTCCACGGCCTCGACCGAGAACAGGCGGTCCAGGCCGTCCCGCACGGTCGCAGGTCCCTCGTCGCCCAGCCCCCGTACCACCCGGTGGGTCGGCAGCACCGTGAGCTGGTCGCCGGCGTCGAGCATCAGCACCAGCAGGAAGTCGAACGGCGGATCAGGCTCGCAGGACCGCGTCATCCGCCGCTCGTCGCGATACCGGATGGCCGTCTCGTAGCGGTGATGCCCGTCCGCGATGAACACCGGTCCGGCGCCGGCGATACGGAGCAGGCTCGCGGCCGGGCTCTCGGGCGTAGGCGTCTCTCGAACCTGATCCGCCCCCTCCCCGCCCGTGCTGCCGTCGGGCACGACCCACAGGCGGTGACGGACCCCGTCGTCGTCGGTCACATCGACGGCCGCCGGCGAGGCCGCGACGCCGGCCAGGATCGCCGCGGCCTCCCGCCGGGGGTCCTCGAACATGCCGACCACCGGTGACGTGTTCACGCCCGTCGCCCGGAGCAGCCGGTACCGGTCCTCCTTCGGGCCCGACATGGTGCGCTCGTGGGGCAGCACGGCCCCGCCGGCGCCGAACGGCTCCAGCCGCAGCCTCGCGAAGAAGCCGCGCTGGGTGCGCTCGAGGCGCGTGCCGGGAACCCGGTACGTCTGCTCGTAGACGTAGACCGCCGGCCGGGGGTCCTTCCGCAGGCTGCCGTCAGATCGCCAGGCCGCGAACGTGCGGGCGACGCGCCGGTACCGCTCGTCCGGATCCTCGCCGGGCTCGGATCGAGGCAGGTCGAGGCGGACGGCGTTGAGCGGATGGCGCGCGAGCAGGGTCCGGTGCAGCTCGGGGCCGATCACGTCGTAGGGTGGCGCGACGATCGGCGTCAGATCGCCCACGACGGCGGAGTCGAAGCGAAGCGCACGGAACGAGCGGAGGTCGGGCACGGGTTCCTCTGGGCGCAGCGGTGCCTCGGGGCGCAGCGGGTCGGACGGTCGGACCCGGGGCGGAAGCATCGTACGATAGGCGCCGTCGGGCGGCCACTCCGACGGTGGCAACGGTGGCCGACATGAGGGTCGGGGTGCAACCTTTCGAGCCGACCGGACGTCGAAGGCTCGTCCAGCCCTGCGCCCACGGTCGAGGAGTGAGCGTGCCGTCGATGCCTGTCCCCGGTCCCCGGCGCGCGCCATGACGATCGCACGGTCCGTCGCCGCGGCGCGGTCGCTCGCCTTGGGCCTGGCGCTCGTCGCAGCCCTCGCGCTGATCCTGGCCGTTCTCCTGCCGCCGCAGCCGATCCGCGCTGCGGACGGCCCGACGATGAAGGCGCGGGCCCTGCTCCAGGGACATGTCCGGGCGGGGGCCTGGTTCGCCGTCGCCGTGGATCTCGAGAACGCGGGACCCACGGTCACCGGCGAGCTCCAGATCGCGGGGGGGGCCGACTCGCAGACCAGGTTCAGCACGCCCGTCGAGCTCGCGACCGGTTCGCGCAAGGAGTACCTGCTGTACGCGCTGCCGCCCACGTTCGGCGGCAACCTGACCGTCCAGCTGGTGGACGGCGACCGGGTGCTGGGCAAGGCGCAGGTCGCGATCGCGCTGCACGACCAGTCCCAGCTCGTGGTCGGGGTCGTCTCCGACGATCCGGCCAGGCTCGTTGGTGAGCTCGATCTGCTGCCGGGCCAGAACGGCCTGTCGCCGGTGATCGTCCCGCTCCAGCCCGGGGATCTGCCCGAGCGCCCGCAGGCATGGGCGCCGCTGGATCGGCTCGTCTGGCAGGACGTGGACGCTGCGTCGCTGACGCCTGCCCAGATCGCCGCGCTCCAGACCTGGGTCGCCGGCGGCGGGCGGCTGGTCATCGTGGGCGGAACCGCGGGTGCCGACGTCCTGACCGGTTTCCCCGACGACCTGCTTCCCTATCGTCCGACCGGTGTGCTGGACGTCGATCCGGCCGTGCTCCGACCCGTGCTCGGCGGTCTGCCCGCCCAGGCGGCGACCCTGACCGCCTATGCCGGCGAGCTCTCCCGGGGGCGGGCCCTGGCGACCTCGGGCGGCCGCGTGATCGCCGCCGATGAGCCGTACGGCTCGGGATCGGTGACCCTGCTCGGCTTCGACCCCACCACGTCGTGGATCGCCCAGGGCGACGCCCTGGATGCGCCGATGTGGCGCCGACTGCTGCCGGCGCGGACCGGCGGCGTGGTGCCACTGGCCGATGACCAGGCGATCGTGAGCACCCTGGCCAACCTGCCCAGCCTGGCGCTGCCGCCGATCGGCGCGCTGCTGGTGCTGCTGCTGGGCTACATCATGCTGGTTGGCCCCGTGAACTACCTCGTCCTGCGGTGGATCGACCGCCGGGAGTGGGCGTGGATCACGGTGCCGGCGCTGATCGCGGTGTTCACCGTGGGGTCGTTCGGCATCGGCGCGCTGCTCCGCGGATCGGATGTGATCGTCAACGAGGTCTCGATCGTCCGGGGAGCACCCGGCACCGACCAGGCCGTGGCCCAGTCCTACCTCGGCGTCTTCAGCCCGTCGCGCGCCACGTTCCAGGTCCGCGTCCCGGGCGACGCGCTGCTCGCGGCACCCATGAACGGCGATGCGCTCTTCACCCCCAACACCTCGCTCGACGTCGTCCAGGGCGATCCCTCGAGAATCCGCAATCTCGATGTCGGGTACGGCTCGCTGCGCACGATCCGGGCCGACGCGAGCGCCCGCGGACCGGTGGTGTCGGCGACCCTGCGTCTTGAGAGCGGGATCATCCGGGGCACCATCACCAACGAGGGCTCGATCCCGCTGCTGGCGCCGGCCCTGGTCCTCGGAGCGTCTGCCGTCCGGTTTCCGGACGTCCCGCCGGGTGGCTCGACCGATGTCCAGCTCGCCCTGTCCACGAACCTGGTCAACCAGATGAACCTGTCCGACCGGGTGGTGGGGACCTTCCCGTTCGACGGCGGCCCGGTGGACGAGGCGGCCCAGCGGACGATGGTCCGGCACAACGTGATCGACCAGCTCACCTACGATCCGAACACCGGCTACAGCGGCTCGCTCCCGGGCGACGCCGTGACGTTGCTGGCCTGGGGCACGGACCCTGTCGTCACGGCCGAGATCGAGGGCGCACAGGTCCGCCGGGTCGCCAACGTGCTGTACGAGGTTCCGCTGCCGCTCACCATCCGCGGCCGCGTCACGTTCAGCAATGACCTCCTTCGCACCAACCCGATCGAGGTCAACGCCAGCTGGTTCAGCAAGGACCCCTGGACGATCAGCCTCGGGATCGGCGACGTGCGACTGGCCTACCGGCCGATCGCGTTCGATGGAACGCTGGACCCCGGGTCGGTGGTCGTCGCGATGAACCAGGCGGGCGACGTCACCATGCCCGCCGGCAACCCCTCCCCGCTCCAGGAGACGGTGCGCTGCGATCCGTCCTCCCCGGGTTGCGCTCCGCCGCAGGATGGCCTGCCGGACCTCGAGGTGCTGGACATCGGCGCTGGTGAATGGGTCCATTTCGCGCACATGCAGGCCGGCCTTGCGTACGAGCTGCCCGATCCCGCCCGGTGGGTGGACCCGGCGACCGGCGAGGTCCAGGTCAAGTTCGTCAACGAGCGGCAGGACAACATCGGGTTCCAGTTCGGGATGGCGCTCACGGGGACGGTGCGATGACGGCCATCGTTCGTGCCTCGGGTCTCGTCAAGCGCTTCGGCCGAACCGTGGCCCTGGGTGGCCTGGATCTCGAGGTCGCCCAGGGCGAGATCTTCGGGCTGGTGGGGCCAAACGGGGCCGGCAAGACAACGACGCTCGGGATCCTGGCCACGCTCCTGGTCCCCGATGCCGGTGACGCCGAGATCGCCGGCTTCGCGATCCGGCGCGACCCCAACGCGGTGCGTCGCGTGCTCGGGTTCATGCCCGATTCGTTCGGCGTCTACGACGACATGAAGGTCTGGGAGTACCTCGACTTCTTCGCCCGCTGCTACGGCATCCCGGCAGATCGCCGGCGGCGGGTGATCGGCGACCTGCTCGACCTGGTCGATCTCGGCCCCAAGCGCGAGACCTACGTGCAGGGCCTGTCACGAGGGATGCAGCAGCGGCTGTGCCTGGCCCATGCGCTGGTCCACGATCCTGCCGTGCTGCTGCTGGACGAGCCTGCCTCCGGGCTCGATCCGCGCGCGCGGGTCGAGCTCCGCGAGCTGCTCCGCGAGCTCCGCTCGCTGGGCAAGACGATCCTCGTCTCGTCGCACATCCTGCCGGAGCTGGAGGAGCTGTGTACGTCGGTCGCGATCATCGACCGTGGCCGAGTGCTGGCCCACGGCCGGGTTGCGGACATCGAGCGCCGGCTGCGCGTGGGCGCGGTGTTCCGCATGCACGTGCTGGGCGACGAGGACGAGATCGAGAGCGCCCGGACGTGGCTCCTGACCCAGCCAAGCGTGGTGTCGGCCGAGCACGTCGCGGACGCGACGATCGAGATCGGGTTCCATGGCGACGACGAAGGAGCGGCACGGCTGCTGGCCGCTGCCGTCGGGGCCGATCTGCGGGTGGCGACCTTCTCGAGAGCGGCCAGCGACCTCGAGGAGCTGTTCCTGCAGGTGACGGCGGCGGCGGACGCGCCGGTGACGTCCGATCCCGTTGCGGCGGAGGCGGGGCGATGACCGGCCTGGCCGACAGCCGACGGCGGCTCGGGGCGCTGCGGGACGTGGGCAGCGGGATCGCGGCGGTCGGGGTCAAGGAGCTGCGCGGTCGGATGCGGGGGCGTCGGGCGTTCGTGGTCCTGACGGTCCATCTGCTGGTCGTCGCCGGCTTCGCCTGGATGATCGAGACGCTCGCCGAGCGCACCTACACGAGCGGCTTCGGCGGCAGCCTGTCAGCCTCCGCGGACATCGGACGGCAGCTGTTCAGCGCGCTGATCATGCTGCTCACGCTGATCGTGCTGGTGCTGGCGCCCGCATCGACCGCCGGTGCCATCAGCCTCGAGCGCGAGAAGCAGACGCTGGACCTGCTGACCACGACGCCGATCTCGTCGCTCGCGATCATCCTGGGCAAGCTGCTGTCGGCGCTCAGCTGGCTGTTGCTGCTGCTGCTGGCGTCGGTCCCGGTCGCGGCGCTGGTGTTCGCATTCGGTGGCGTGGGACCCGAGGACATGATCCGCGCCTACGTCGTGCTGCTGGGCACGGCGATCGCCTTCGGCTCGATCGGGCTGTTCGTGTCCGCGCTGGTGAAGCGGACGCAGGCCGCCACGGTGATCAACCTGGTGATGACGATCGCGGTCACCGTCGGTGCCACCATCCTGTTCGCCTTCTGGTCGGTGATGACCCAGAACGGCATGCTGCCCAACGCAACCGCGACCCGCGATACATCGCCGCTGGCCGCCCTTACCCGACGGCCTCCGGAGGTGCTGCTGTACCTCAACCCGTTCGTGACCCAGCTCGACGTGATCTGCGGGACGGAGACGGGGGGCGGCGGCACCTGCTCGATCATCGATGCGGTGACGGACGCAAACACCCTCGGCCAGGACGTCTCGAACGGCATCGTCAGCCAGCCCCTGGCCGCACGGCGCGACACGTACTGGCCGCGAGCGCTGGCAGCGATGCTGTTCATGTCGGCGATCCTGGTGGTCCTGGCGGTCCAGCTCGTGTCACCCACCCGCCGCTGGCGGCTCCGTCGCCGGCGGTCCATCGCGATGGAGGGTTCCGGATGACGGCCATCCGCGCGCGCTGGCCGCGGCCATCGCCAGGAACCGCCGCACGACCTGCCGACCTGGCGGTGCTGCCCGATCCGATCTCGCTCGGCGTGGCGCTCGACCCCGAGCTGCTGGCCCTCCGCGCCGGGCTGCTCCCTCACCGACGTCGGCTGTGGCTTCGACGAGCGGTCAGGCGCGCCCTGTTCGCGCTCGCTATCACGTTCGTGGTGGACCTGGTGCTCGCGGCCGCGATGCGGCTCGTGCCGCTCGAGGCCGGGCCGCGGCTGGCGGCGGCCGTCCCGGTAGTATGCGCGGTTGCCCTCCTGCTCCTGGTGGTGCACGTCCGGCCAACGCTGGGCGAGACGGCACTCGCCCTGGACGCCGAGGGCGCAACGGGCGATGCGGTCGCCTCGGCGCTCGCGTTCGCACCGTCAGCGCCCGGCCCGCGACCATCGTCGATGGAGGACGGGGGGTCCATTGCCGTCGGGGACGCGTTCGACCTGGAGGATGCACGGGAGCGATTCATCTGGCGGCAGCGTGGCGACGCGCTGGCCAGGCTGCGGGCCGTGGATCCCGGCCTGTTCCGTCCGAGGCTGGCTTTCCAGCCCGTGCTGGTGACGCTGGCCGCCGCGGCATTGCTGGTCCCGGCGACCCTGCTGCCCAACCCCCAGGATGCCGTGATCGCTCAGCGCCGCCAGATCGGCGCCGAGGCGCAGCGCCAGGCCGAGCGGATCGACCGGGTGGCGGCCGATCTCGAGACGAAGGGCGCCAACGTCAACGACCCCCGAACCCGGCTGGCGGACGAGCTGCGTCAGCTGGCCGCGCAGCTGCGCGCCGACCCGACCGAGCTCGACCTCAACCTGGCCAGGCTGGGCTCGGTCGAGGACAGCGTGCGGTCCCAGCTGGATCCGGCCAACGAGCAGCGGGCGGCCTCGCTCGCGTCACTCGCCCGGTCCCTGTCACGAGCGGCGACGGGCGATCCGCAGGCGAACGCGGGTGGCGACCCGAAGGAGGCGAGGTCCAACCTCCAGGATCTCGCGAACCGATTGGACACGATGACTCCGGATCAACAGCAGGCGCTCGCCCGCGATCTGACGGCACTCCAGGGTCAGGCCAGCCAGGCGGACGGGTCCGCCGGGCAGGCGCTGCAGGACGCGGCGGCGAGCCTCGCGCAGGGTGATACCGCCGGCGCCAGGGCTGCGCTTGACAGGCTCGGCCAGGCGCTGGACGCGGCGAGCAGCCGGGGCCAGGTCAACCGCGATCTGGCCAGCGCGGCGTCGAGCCTCCAGGATGCCCGGCGCAGCCTTGCCGATGCCGGCGGTCAACCGGGCCAGCCGACGGCCGGCCAGACCGGACAGCAGGGGCAGGGCTCGGGCCAGGGCCAGTCGCCGGGTCCCGGGCAGTCGCCGGGTCCCGGGCAGTCGCCCGGGACGAGCGGCGGGCAGGCGAGCGGCCAGCCGGGGCAGTCAGCTGGGCCGGGACAGGGTCAGGGCGGCCAGCAGGGTCAGGGCGGCCAGCAGGGTCAGGGCGGCCAGCAGGGTCAGGGCGGCCAGCAGGGTCAGGGCGGCCAGAGCGGCCAGGGGCAGAGCGCAGGCGGTGGCTCGCTGGGCGGCGGCGGCTCGAACGCGGCCTACCTCGGCAGCGGCACCTCCGCCGGCCGCGCGGCCGGACCGTCGAACCCCAACCGCCCCTACCAGCTGGGCGGAGACATCAGCTCGGTGTATGCGCCCTTCGACCGCCTGGGCAAGCCCGGGGACCCGTCGTATGTGGCCGGGACCGGGGGCGATGGCCAGACCCAGCAGAGCAGCCAGCAGGGCCAGGGAACCGACAACGGCTCCTACGTCCCGTACCAGCAGGTGTTCGGCGACTTCTACCAGTACGCGCAGACGACGCTGGACCGCTCCTATGTCCCGCTCTCGATCAAGGACTACGTCCACGACTACTTCAGCTCGCTCGACCCCAGCCAGTGACCGACCTCTCGCCGTCGCCGCTCACGAACCCGGAGGACCACATGGATGCATCGGCCGCCCCCGACGCCACCGCTGACACGGGTCCTGCCCGGCTCGCGCCGGAAGGGTTTGCCGAACGGGCGCAGCGCATCCAGGACGAGGTCGGCAAGGTCATCGTCGGCCAGCGCGAGCTGGTGCGGCAGACGCTGGTCGGTCTGCTCGCCAACAGTCACATCTTGCTCGAGGGCGTGCCCGGCCTGGGCAAGACGATGCTGATCCGGACCATCGGCGACGTGATCGACTGCAGCTTCAGCCGGATCCAGTTCACGCCCGACCTGATGCCCGCCGACATCACCGGCACCAACATCCTGATCGAGGAGGGCGGCAGCCGGGTCTTCCGGTTCCAGCCGGGTCCCGTGTTCGCCAACCTGGTGCTCGCGGACGAGATCAACCGGGCCACGCCCAAGACCCAGTCGTCGCTGCTCGAAGCGATGCAGGAGCACCAGGTCACGGTCGCTCGAAACCGCTATCCGCTCGATCCGCCGTTCTTCGTCCTGGCGACCCAGAACCCGCTCGAGATGGAGGGCACCTACCCGCTGCCCGAGGCCCAGCTCGACCGCTTCCTGCTCAAGGTCATGGTCCCGTTCCCGTCCGAGGAGGACCTGGTCTCCATCCTTGACCGCACGACCGGATCGGAAACGCCGGTGGCCCGGCGCACCGCCACCGCCGCGGACATCGTCGACATGCAGCGGCTTGCCCGCGCCGTCCCGATCGCGCCCCACGTCACCGCGTATGCCGTGTCGCTGCTCGCCGCCACCCACCCGGACAACGGCCGGGCGCCGGGGCTCGTGCGCCAATACGTGCGCTACGGTGGCTCGCCGCGAGGCGCCCAGGCGCTGGTGACCGCAGGCAAGATCCTGGCCCTCATGGACGGCCGCTTCAACGTCGCGATCGACGATGTCCGGGCGGCGGCCATGCCGGCCCTGCGCCACCGGGTGATCCTCAACTTCGAGGGCGAGGCCGAGGGCATCACATCGGAAGCCATCGTCCGGACGATCCTCGACGAGGTGGCGCCGCCCGCCGTGGAGTAGGCGACGCGACGCGGGCGACCCACCATGACGCTGTCCCCCACCCCGCCGGCCGAGCCAGCGGGCGACGCAGACCGCACCCCGGCACCGCCGGAGCCGCGCGGCGGCGTCACGGCGTTCCTGCCCAACGCGCTCGACCCGACCGTGTTCGACGAGGGGTTCCTGCGCCAGCTGGA
The DNA here is from genome assembly GCA_963713095.1 of uncultured Chloroflexia bacterium. Classification (GTDB taxonomy): domain Bacteria; phylum Chloroflexota; class Limnocylindria; order Limnocylindrales; family CSP1-4; genus CAIXZV01. The sequence goes on along the minus strand of CAVQKK010000001.1, from coordinate 81,789 downwards.
GCGGCTCGGCCTGCTGATGAAGCAGCCGGTCCGGGGCGGCCTGAAGGGCGGCCGGCGGAGCGTCAAGCGCGGCCAGTCCGTGGAGTTCGCCGACTATCGCGACTACGCGCTGGGCGACGACCTGCGCCAGCTCGACTGGAACGTCTACGCGCGGCTCGAGCGGCTGTTCGTCAAGCTGTTCATCGAGGAGGAGGACGTGACCATCACGTTCCTCGTCGATGCCAGCCCGTCGATGGGGTTCGGGCGGCCGCAGAAGCTGCTCTTCGCGAAGCGAGCGGCCGCCGCTCTGGGGTACATCGGGCTCGCGTCCGAGGACCGGGTGGTGGTGACCACGTTGACCGGCCGGACGGCCCGCCGCCAGGGCGGCCTCCGCGGTTCGGGCCGGGTGCTCCGGCTGCTCGCGAACCTGTCCTCGATCCAACCCTCCGATGGACCCACGGATCTGGTCGCGGCCGCCCGGCATGCCGGCGCGATGCTGTCGGGGCGGGGCGTGGTGGTCCTGTTGTCCGACCTCCTGGACCCGGGTGCCGATCGCGTGATCCGCGAGCTCGCCGCCACCGGATCCGAGCTCATCGTGCTGCACCTGCTCTCGCCCGATGAGCTCGAGCCTGGCCTCGAGGGCGACCTCCGGCTGGTGGACAGCGAGACTGGCGACGGGATCGACGTGACGGTCGACCTGGCCACGATCGATGCCTACAAGGCTCGGCTCGCCGCATGGCAGGAGTCGCTGGCCGGCCTGGCCGCGAAGCGGCGAGCGGCGTACGTGGCCCTGTCCACCGACGTGCCGCTCGCGGACCTCGTGTTCGCCGAGCTCCGGCGACGGCGCGTGGTCGGATGACGGTGGGGCAGGCGTGAGCCGGTGAGCTTCCTCGCGCCGCTGGCGCTGGCCGGGCTGCTGTTCCTGCCGGCCGTCATCGCGATGTACCTGCTCAAGTTGCGGCGCGACCGGACCGTCGTGCCATCGACCCTGCTGTGGCACCGCCTGGTGGCCGACGTGGAGGCCAACGCGCCCTGGCAGCGGCTGCGGCGGAGCCTGCTGCTCCTGCTCCAGCTGCTGCTGGTGGTGATCCTGGCCCTGCTTGCCGCCAGGCCGTTCGTCGAGCGGCCGGCAGGTCTCGCCCGGGACATCGTCGTCGTCGTCGACACGTCGGCGTCGATGCAGGCCACCGATGTCGCCCCCAACCGGCTTGAGGCGGCCAAGGCGGCCGCGATCGACGCCCTGCGCGATCTCCCTGCCGGCGGCAAGGTGAGCGTGATCGCCGCCGGGAGAACGGCCCGCGTCGTGGCCAATGGGACCGACGACCTGGATCACGTGAGGGACGCGATCGCGGGCATCGAGCCCACGTCGGACGTCGGCGACCTGGGCGACGCGATGCGGCTCGCCTCGGCCCTGGCGGCGAGGTCAGGGGACGCGGAGATCCTGGTCGCCACCGACGCCGCCCTGGCCACGCCGCCGTCGGGGGTCGTGGACGCGCCCGTTCGCGTGCTGCGAGTGGGCCGCGATGCGACCAACCAGGCGATCGTGGCCCTCGCCGTGAGCACCGCCCCGAGCGGCCTGTCCCACAGCGCGTTCATCTCGGTCGCGAACACGGGCCTCGAGATGGCGCAGCGCCGGATCGAGCTGTACGCCGACGGCCAGCTCCGTGAGGCCCGCACGCTCACGCTCGATCCGCAGCGCCGGACCGATGTCTCGATCGACGACATCGACGACCCGGCACACCCGGCCTCGGTGATCGAGGTTCGCCTGACCGCCGCCGACGCGGGCGCCGCGACAGGCGACGGATCCACCGGAAGTCCGGATGCGCTCGCGGTGGACGATCGCGCCTGGGCGATCGTGCCATCGACGGCTCCTCGGCAGATCCTTCTGGCGGGGCAGCCCGATCCCTATCTCGAGACCGCGCTCAGCTACCTGCCCAACACCGAGCTCTACTTCCGCGACGGCGCCGACTGGTCGTCGCTGACCGGGCTCGACCAGTTCGAGCTGGTGATCTTCAACGGGTTCCTGCCAGACCGGCTCCCGGCCAAGCCGATCCTCGCGATCGCGCCGCCGTCGACCTCGGAGCTCGGAACGGTCACCGGCACCCTCACCGACCCCGCGATCGGCACGCTCGACCCGACCGACCCGATCCTGCGCTACGTCGACCTGTCGACCACGCACATCGCCGCGGCCCAGCGGCTGGAGCTGCCGGCCTGGGCGCGGGCCGTCATCCCGGGGCCCGGATCCTCGCCGCTGCTCTACGCGGGTGAGCTCGGTGGCCGCCCGGTGGCCGTGATGGCGTTCGAGCCGCGCCGCTCGGACCTGCCGCTCCAGGTGGCGTTCCCGGTCCTGATGGCCAACCTGGCGGGCGAGCTGATGGGCGGCTCGGCTACCCCGGCTGACGCGATCGCCCCCGGGACGCCTGTGACCCTGCCGATCCCGGCCGGTGCCGTCGGCGTGCGCGTCGAGCGGCCGGATGGCAGCGTCGACGAGCTGGTGGCCCCGACCGCCGGCGCCGCGTCGGTGACGTTCGCCCGGACCGATCTGCTGGGGGTCTACACCGTGACCCCGCTGCCCGGCCCGGACAGCTCGATTGCGCCATCGGCCTCGGTCTCCGCGGCCGCATCGGCGTCGGCCGGTCAATCCGTGCTCGTCGATGGCGCTTCGGGCACGGCCGCCACGGTCGGCCCTGGCATCTCCTCGGCCCCCGCCCGGTTCGCGGTCGACCTGCTCGACGTCGGCGAGTCGAACATCGCGCCCGGCGACGGCGCGTCGCTGGTGGCGCTGGGCCGGAACGCCGCCGGCCCCGGCGCGTCGCCCGCAGCGGGTGCATCTCCGGGTGCCGGCAGCGCCGGGTCGGCCGCGGTCGACCGACCGCAGGCCCGCGACGAGCTGTGGGGCCCGTTGCTGCTGCTCGCGCTGGTCGCCCTGACTGCCGAGTGGCTGGTCTACGAGCGCGACACCGTCGCCCGCGTACGGCGCGCCATCGCGACGCGGCTCGGCCGGCACGACACCGCCGAACGGGGCACCTGATGGGCATCGCGTTCGATGATCCGCGCGCCCTGCTGCTCCTTCCGCCGCTGCTGGCGGTCGTGGTCGCGCTCCATCTCGGCTCGCGACGCCGGATGGGCCTCGGGCGCCGGCGGGCCGCGCTGGCGGTACGGGTGCTGCTGCTGTCCGCCCTGGTCGGTGCGCTCGCCGGCCTCCGGCTCGTGCTGCCGGTGGACCGGCTGGCGGTGGTGTACGTGGTCGACCTGTCCGACTCGGTGGGCACCGTCGGTCGCGAGGCGGCGCTGGCCGACATCCGCGATTTGCTCGCGGCCAAGCGCGACGGTGATGTGGCCGGGATCGTCGCGTTCGGCGGGGACGCCCTGGTCGAGCGGCTGCCGTCCGATCTGGCCGAGATCGACCGGATCGCCTCCACACCGGTCCGCGGTGCCACCGACATCGGGGCCGCCCTGCGGCTCGCGTCGGCACTGTTCCCCGACGACGCGCAGAAGCGGATCGTGCTGCTCTCGGACGGCAACGACACCACGGGCTCGGGCCAGACCGAGGCGGCCCTGGCCGCAGCGCGCGGGATCCAGGTCGAGACGATCGTCACCGGGCTCGGCAGCAGCGACGAGGTCCTGGTGGACCGGCTGACCGCGCCCTCGACCGCCCACCTGGGCGAATCGATCGACGTCACCGGCGACGTCACCTCAACCGTCGCCCAGCCGGCCACCGTGCGCCTGTTCGTCAACGGCGACCTTGCCGCGACCAAGGCTGTCGGTCTCCAGGCGGGCGACCAGCAGGTCACGTTCACCTTCACACCCAGCGACTCGGGCTTCCTCCGGTTCCGGATGGTCGTGGAGGCGGCCCGCGACACGTTCAATCAGAACGACCGGGCGGACGCCAGCACGATCGTCAAGGGCGAGCCCAAGGTGCTCGTGGTCCAGGGTGACCAGACCGTCGCGGCGGACCTCGTGACGGCGCTCCGGACGCAGAGCGAGACCGTCGAGACGGTGATCCCGGAGGCCGTCCCGACCGATCTCGCGGATCTCACGGCCTACGACTCGATCGTGCTCGTGGACGTGCCCCGTCTCCGGCTCACCGACCAGGCCCTGGCCGCGCTCCAGGTCTACGTTCGCGATCTGGGCCGGGGGCTGGTCGTGATCGGTGGTCCGAGCTCGTACGGGGCCGGGGGCTACACCGGCACCCCGCTCGAGGACACCCTGCCCGTCGACATGGGGGTTCGCGACCGGCAGAAGCAGCCCGACGTGGCCCTGGTCGTGGTCATCGACAAGTCGGGTTCGATGGACGCCTGCCACTGCAACAGCTTCAACAACGGCATCAACAACGGGAGCTCGGGAATCTCGGGGGTGCGCAAGGTCGACATCGGCAAGGAGGCGATCCTGCGCGCGGCCTCGGCGCTCACCGCACAGGACGAGCTGGGCGTGGTCGCGTTCGACCAGACGGCCCACTGGGTGGTCAGGACCGCGCCGCTCGGGGGCCTGCAGGACCTCCAGGCGCAGATCGCCGGGATCCAGCCCAACGGCCAGACGAACATCTTCTCGGGCCTGGACCAGGCGGTCCAGTCGCTGGAGCAGGCGACGGCGACCCGGCGGCACATCATCCTGCTGACCGACGGCTGGTCGACAAGCGGCCAGTACGCCGACATCCTGGCCAGGATGAAGGCCGACGGGATCACGCTCTCGACGGTGGGCGCCGGCGGGGGTGCCAACCCGTTCCTCGAGCAGCTCGCGAAGCAGGGTGGCGGACGCTACTACGCCGCGGCCAACCCGGCCTCGATCCCCGACATCTTCCTCAAGGAGACGCAGCAGGTTTCGGGCCAGCAGATCGTGGAGGAGCCCTTCTACCCGATCCAGACCTCCAGCTCGCCGATCCTGCGCGGCTTCGACACCGGCCTCCCGCAGCTCCTGGGCTACAACGGCACGACGGCCAAGCCGGCAGCCCAGACGGTGCTCGTCACCGATCGCGACGATCCGCTGCTCTCGCAGTGGCAGTATGGGCTCGGCCGGGCGGTCGCCTGGACCTCCGATTCCACCGGCCGCTGGGCGAAGAGCTGGATTGGCTGGAGCGGCTTCTCGCGCTTCTTCAGCCAACTCGTGGCCTGGACGTTCCCGGGCGAGGAGAGCGGGGGTATCGAGGCATCGTTCCTGGATCGCGGTGGTCGTACCTATCTCCGGGTGCAGAGCCAGAACAGCGACGGCTCGCCGCGCGACTTCTACTCGACCTCGGTGGCGATGGTCGGGCCCGATCTCGAGCCGCTGACGGTGAGTCTCAGCCAGGTCGCCTCGGGCGTGTACGAGACGCCGGTCTCGTCGCTCCAGAGCGGCGCCTACGCGGTCCGGGTGACGCAGACGAAGCCCGGCGCAACGGCGCTGGGCCGCACGCTGGGGCTGGTGGCGCCAACGCCCGCCGAGTACCGGTTGCTGGGGACGAACGACCCGCTCCTGGCGGCGATCCGGAGCGCGACCGGGGGCGCTGCAGTCCAGTCCCCGGCCGACGTCTGGGTTCACGACCTCCGGACGACCAGCCGGCTCACCGACCTGTGGCCGTGGCTCCTGGTGCTGGCCCTGGTCCTGTGGCCGCTGGACATCGCTCTTCGCCGGGTGTCGGTTGGCCGGCGCGAGCTGGCCGACGGGCGGCGCTGGCTGGCGGAACGGATCGCCAGGCGACGGGTTGCCCCGCGCACGGCGCCGGTGGCGGGGATGCTCGCCGCTCGCGACCGGGCGGGTGCGGCCGGCGCCCGGACGGCGATCCTGCGCGAGGCAACCGAGCGAGGGAGCGATGCGAGCCCGTCCGGGACGGCCCTCTCGCCTGACGCCCCCGCGACGTCCATCGCTCGGGCGCCCCGGACGCCGTCGATGGACGCATCCGCGGCGGATCCTTCGGTACCGGATGCTTCGGTACCGGGCGTCCAGGGCCCGATTGAGGCGACGCCGGCAACCCCGCCGCCTGATGCCGCCACCACGCCCCTTCCCGACGCCCGCGGCACCGACACCCTCAGCCGCCTGCACGAGGCGAAGCGACGCACCCGCGGCTGAGCCACCCGGGCCCGGAGCGACGCGGCTTCCCGGCATGACCGGCGGCCGGTGTGGACCGGTGCTAGCCTCCACGGCGTGGCACGCTTCCCCGCCGTCCTCCGACCTCGGGCCCACCTGCGCCGCGTCGCCCCGCTGCTCGTGACGCTCTCGGTCGTCGCCGCGGGTTGCGGCACGATCTCGAGCTCGCCACCACCCGCCACCCCGACCGACTTTGCGGGGATCACCGGACGCCTGAACGTCGCCCAGATCAAGGCCCGCAACTGGGTGTCCGGGGACGCCGGCTGCACGGACCCGGACCTGGTGTCGTCGTCGGTCAGCTTCCAGGCCAGCGGCCTCGACCAGGTCCAGCCGGTGAAGCTTTACCTGTACATGTTCAAGGACCGCCCGGCGTTCGAGCGCCACCGGGCGCAGGTGGGGCCGTGCGCGCAGTCGTGGATCACGGACCCCACGAGCTTCGAGGAGATCGAGCAGTCGCCGTTCGTGGTGGCCGGGCAGGGTCCGTGGGGGCCGGCGTTCGAGGCCGCCTTGCGCGCGACGCTCGCAGAGGCGGCCGGCACGGGCGGCTGACCGCGCGACGTTGACCCGGAACGGGCGCCCGACCAGGGTCGCCTGACCAGTTCCCAGGAGGGGTGCCCGGATGAGGGGTCCTGTCGCGCGTACTGCACCGTTCCCAACCTGAGCGCACCCGACCCCACCGGTACCGGGGCTTCCCTCCCATGTCCGGGGTGACGTCCGGGCGGTCGAGACGGACGCCGGTCCTGTCGATGCTCGGGGCATGGAGGTCACGCCCCGCCGCCGACGCGCCCTGTCCACGTTCCTCGCCCTGGTGCTGGCCGTCGAGTCCGTCTCGGTCGTCGCCGCAGCCGGCATCACCGTCCGATACGGGACGTCGGGCGAACCGCCGATCCAGCCCGTCGCCGCGGCTCAGCCGCCGGGCCCGTCCGCGAAGGGCGCCACGGTCGGCTACGCCACCAGTCCGGAGTCGGGTCCCGATGCGAACGCTGCCGCGATCGTCAACGGCGCCGCGGCGCTCGCGCGGGCTCGGGTCGCCACCGCCGGTGAACGCGTGGCGGTCACCGGGCTCGCGGTGTCGGCGGCACCTCGGCCTGCCACGGTTGTCGACGCGGCTGCGAATGCCAAGGCGGCCGCGAGCGGCAAGGACGCGTCGACGAAGACCAAGGCCCCGGCTACCAACACCAGGGCCCCGGCCCAGCGGACGGGCCGCAATCATGTCTGGATCCCGAGCCTCGGGATCGACCGCTCCGTGTCCTGGTTCCCCTGCGACCGCAAGCGCCCGCCGGACAACTACGTCTATCGCTGGGGCTGCGCCGGCGCCAACAACGTGTACCTCATGGGCCACGCCTACAGCGTGTTCAAGCCGCTCCACGACGCGTACGTCCAGGGTCGCCTGCGGGTCGGCCTCAAGGCCTACTACGCCGACGCCAACGGGAAGGTGCACACGTTCAAGATGAGCTGGTGGAAGGTGACCGCACCGACGACCGCCGCCAGCTGGGCGTGGGCTGCGCAGAGCCGACCGTCGATGACCTTCCAGACGTGCGTGGGCAAGAACAGCGCCTACCGGCTCATGGTTCGCCTGGTCGAGGTATCGGGGTAGCTGCGGCGAACGCCGATCCCCGGCCGATGCGGCGACCGATTCCTCAGACGATGCGCAGGCCGAGGATCCGGCGCGCGATGACCAGCCGTTGGATCTGGCTGGTCCCCTCTCCGATCTCGGTCAGCTTCGCGTCGCGCAGGAACCGCTCCACCGGGTAGTCCTCGACGTAGCCGTACCCGCCGTGGACCTGGATGGCGGCGTTGGTCACCCGCGACGACACCTCGGACGCGAACAGCTTGGCCTGGGCCGCCGCCAGCGCGTAGTCGCGCCCCTGGTCCTTGAGCCACGCTGCCCGGTACACCAGCGATCGCGCGGCCTCGATCTCGGTGGCCATGTCGGCGACCATGAACGCGACCCCCTGGAAGGTGCCGATCGGCCGTCCGAACTGCTCGCGCTCCCTGGCATACGGCACCGATGCGTCGAGCGCGGCCTGCGCGATCCCGAGGGCGAGCGCCGCGATCGAGATCCGGCCGCCGTCGAGCACCTGCAGGAAGGCCCGGAACCCGCCGCCTTCGGCGCCGAGGAGGTTGTCGGCGGGGACACGGACGCCGTCGATCAGCAGCTCCCCGGTGGCGGAGGCGTGGAGGCCCATCTTCTCCTCGAGGCGGCCGATCGCGAACCCCTGCGTGCCGGCCGGGACGATGAACGCGGAGATCTCGGCTGCGCCGTCGGGACGGCTGCCGGTTCGGGCCGTGACCACGTACAGCCCCGCCTGCCCGGCGTTGGTGATGAACCGCTTGCGGCCGTCGAGCACCCACTGGTCGCCGCTGGGTCCGGTCTCGCGCCGGGCGGTGGTGCGGGTGCCGCCGGCATCGGAGCCCGCGCCGGGCTCCGTGAGACCGAACGCGCCCAGCATCTGACCGCTGGCAAGCGGCGGCAGGAACCGGTCGCGCTGCTCGTCGCTGCCGGCGATCAGCAGTGGGCCGCAGCCGAGGCTGGTGTGGGCGGCTACGATCAGCCCCAGCGACCCCCAGACCCGGCCGATCTCCTCGACCGCGATCGCGTAGGCGAGCGTGTCCATGCCGGCGCCGCCCCAGCGCTCGGGCACGTTGATCCCGAGCCAGCCCATGTCCCCGATCCGGCGCACGACCTCGGCCGGGAACCGGCGCTCTCGCTCGTGCTCCGCGACGAGTGGCGCGACCTCATCGGTCATGAACTCGCGGATCGTGTCCCGGAGCAGGACGTGATCGGGCGACAGGTCGAGGTCCATGGGTGTCAGCCCTCCTCGCGCTCGACCACCTCGCGGGGCGCTGGCACCACGGTCGGTGCCGGCACGTCCGACACGTTGGGTACGAACGAGGCCGCCAGCGAGGTCGCCGCGATCTGGCGCTGCTGGTCGAGGTCCAGGATGCCCAGCCGGGCCAGCGTCGCAAGCTCGTCGCGGATGTACGTCTTGAGCATCTCGGGCCCGTCGGTGCTGATCGTGTACCGGACCCCGTTGCGGTGGAGCTGGTCGAAGATCCAGCGGAACTCGTCCCAGCCGGACACGACGCCCGTGTTGAGGTTGGACGTGGGGCAGATCTCGAGCACGATCCCGCGCTCGCGGAGCATCCCCATCGTGCGCGGGTCGTAGGCCGCCTTCACCCCGTGGCCGATACGATCGGGCTCGAGCAGCTCGACGACGCGGGCGACCTCCTCGACCGGGCCGGACTCCCCGGTGTGGACGGTGATGCCCAGCCCGTACTGGCGCGCGCGGCGGAACAGCCGCCGGTAATCCGCAACGCGGAACGTCCCCGACTCCGGACCGGCGATGTCGATCCCGACGACCCCTCGGTCGCGCCACGTGATGGCCTTCTCCGCGATGATCTCGTTGAGCTCGAACGGAAAGGCCCGATCGAGGCAGAACAGCAGGCCCGGCTTGACCGGGTACTCGAGCGTCGCCTTGTCCATCCCGCGCACCGCGGCCGCGATGATGTGGTCGAGGTCCTGCTCGCCGCCGCGGTTGCGCTTCATCGGGTTGAAGCGCAGCTCCATGGTCGTGATGTTGTTCTTGCGGTAGGCGCCGCCGATGACCTCGTACACGGCTCGCTCGACCGCGATCGGGCTCGACTGGATCAGCTCCGTCCAGTGGAACAGCTGCAGGTAGGCGTCGAAGCTCTTGGGACGCCGCGGATGGACGGTGATCAGGTCGCGGAACTCCCAGTAGTCGCGGGTGGGCAGCTTGATTCCCTGGGCGTGGGCGATCGACCACATGATCGAGGGAGTGACGGCAGCGCCGAGGTGGCAGTGGAGCTCGGCGAGCGGAACCTTGCGGCTCAGGGTGGACGCCATCCCCCGAAGGATACCGGTCGCGGGGGATGCGGATCGGGACCTTCGACGTAGTGTCACAGCGGCCGAGAGCGGATACCGTGTGCGGCGGCGGTCGCTCGAGGCCGCCACCAACCACGACCGCTCGTTGGAGACGACACGATGACCCGGGGACTCGACCTGATCCGGGGGCGCCGCTTTGTACGCCCCGGCCTGCTCCTATTGCTCGTGATGCTGGTCGCCGCAGCGTGCGGGGCATCAGCCACGCCGTCGCCGTCGCCCGCCGACGCCTACCAGACCGTCGGCCGCGCGTTCCAGGCGCCGATGGACCAGGTCAAGATCCAGCTCGGCGTGCACAGCTCGGGCGGGAGCAACGACATCTCCATCGACCCGAGCGCGCTCCAGCTCGTGCTCGACACCAAGGCGGGCAAGGCGAACATCCACCTGTCGCTGCCCGTGGCAGCGCTCGGATCGGATGCCACCCAGCTCCAGGCGCTGGGCGTGACCGGCGACACCCTCGATCTCGACGTGATCTATGACGGGACCGCGCTGTACGCCAAGAGCCCGCTCGCCGCGACGCTCATCCCGATGCTCACCGCGCAGTCGGGCCAGCCGATCACCGGCGACCTGACGGGCTGGCTGAAGCTCGGCACCGCCGACGACTTCGCCGGCCTCGCCGACTCGCTTGGCGGGCTGGCCAGCACCGCGCCGGACGCGTCAGCCGCGCCGTCCCCGCTTGGCAACCTCGACTCGGCGCAACTCAAGACCGAGCTCGAGAACTCGGGGGTCACGCTCACCTACGTGGGCAGCGAGAGCCGCAACGGCGTCGACTCCGACCACCTCACGGCATCTGTCGATCCCTCGAAGCTCGCGTCGAGTCCGCTCGCGGACCAGATCCCGGCGGGGCAGCTCGGCCAGATCCAGGACCTGACCAGCGGCGACACGCTGTCGATCGACATGTGGCTCGATCGGTCCGATGGTCGCCTCAACGAGCTCGACCTGCACGTCGGCTCCTCGGACGGCTCGAAGACGGACGTCACGATCCTTGTCAGCGTCCCCGACTCGACGTCGTTCGACGCGCCGGCGACGTCCACCGACGTCCCGATCGTGCCGCTGCTGACGACCCTGATGCAGACCTTCGGCGGCTCGCTCCCGATCCAGCCGTAGCAGCCGGGCCGGCGAACCAACCGCCGACCTCGCATGGTGCCGATGACCGGCCGCCGCGATCGCGGCGGCCGGAATACCGGGCACCGCCCGGTGGTCAGCCGGCCAGGGTTCCCGGCACGACCCGCCCGTCGGCATCGAGCGTCGCTCGCCGGCGGAGGTTGCGCAGCTCGGCGCCCGGGACCTGGTCGCGGGCGTGGTAGCTCGAGCGCACGAGTGGCCCGGACTCCACGTGCTTATAGCCCATCGCGAGCGCCTCGGCCCGCATGTCCGCGAACTCGTCGGGGTGGTAGTAGCGCTCGAGCGGCAGGTGCTGCTCGGTGGGGCGCAGGTACTGGCCGATGGTCAGGATGTCGACGTCGACCTCGCGCAGCGCCTCGAACGCCTCTGTCAGCTCCGCGCGTGTCTCGCCCAGACCAACCATCAGCGAGCTCTTGGTGTTCGCCGCGTGCCCGTACTCGGCGGCATAGGCCTTGGCCCGCTCGAGCACCCCGAGCGTGCGGTCCCAGCGGGCGCGCCTGCGGACGGGCTGCTGCAGCCGACGCACGGTCTCGAGGTTGTGGTTGAGGATGTCCGGCCCCGCCTCCATCACGGTGCGCAGCGGAGCCTCCTCGCCGTTGAAGTCCGGGATCAGGACCTCCACCCCCATCAGCGGGCTGCGGACGCGGATCTCGCGGATCGTGGCGGCAAAGGCACCGGCCCCGCCGTCGGGCAGATCGTCGCGGGCGACGCTGGTGACCACCACATGGTCGAGGTTCATGGCCGACACGGCCTCGGCGACCCGTCGCGGCTCGTCGTCGTCGAACCAGGTGGGGCGGCCGGTCTTGATCGCGCAGAAGCCGCAGGCGCGGGTGCAGACGTCGCCCAGGATCATGACCGTGGCGGTGCGCTGCTCCCAGCACTCCCCGACGTTGGGGCACCGGGCCTCCTCGCACACGGTGTTGAGGTTGAGGCCCCGGAGCAGGCCCTTGAGGTCGTGGTAGTTGGCGCCCGACGGCATCCGCGAACGGATCCAGTCTGGATGGCGCCGGAGCGCGCGGCCACCATCGGCCGCGGGTTCGAACGGGCCGCCACCGATGGCGATCGAGATCTCCGCCGGCGACGCGCGGTGGCCGTGGCCGGGGTTGGGGTCGAGGATCGGAAGCTCGCGGGCCATGGGCTGCTCGGTCGTCCTCGTGCCTAGTAGACGGTGGTCTCGGGGCCGACGCCCTCGAGCCACGCCTTGATGTCGCGCAGCAGGGCCGCGCCGCCCGCGCCGTCGTTCGCTCGATGATCGACCGCGAGGACCATGTTCATGACGGGCCTGATCGCGATCACGTCGCCGTCGTCGGTGCTGACCACGACCGCTCGCTTGGTGATCGCCTCCATGGTCACGATACCCACCTCCGGGACGTTGAGGATCGGCATCACGAGGTTCGTCCCGAGGTAGCCCGTGTTGTCGACGGTGAACGTGCCGCCGCCGAAGTCGTCGAGCCGGAGCTTGTTGCTGCGGGCGCGAACCGCGACATCGTTGATGGCCATGTTCAGGCCGTGGATCGAGAGCTGATCGGCGTCGCGGATGACCGGGACGATCAAGCCGTCATCGACGGCGACCGCCACCCCGATGTTGATCCGGCGCTTGGCCAGCAGCCCCTGGTCGGTCCAGTGGGCATTGAACCTGGGGTTGCGCTTGAGCGCCTCCGCCGACGCCTTGACCACGAACGGGACGTAGCTGAGCGAGGCCCCCTCCTTCGCCTGGTACGCCTTCTTCGCCCGCTCCCGCAGCGCGACCAGATGCGACGCATCCACCTCCATGTGCACGTAGGCGTGCGGCGCCTGGAGGGCCCGTGTCATCTGCGCGGCGATGCCCTTGCGCATCTGGCTCATCGGCACCAGGACCTCGTCGGCGCCGGGCGGGAACGCGATGGCGGGACCGGTCGCGGGGGTCGGAGCGGGTGCCGGCCGCGCGGAGGCGGCAGCCGACAATGCGGGAGCCGCAGCCGCCTGGGCAGACGTTGCGGGAGCCGTGGCCGCCGGCGACGCCGGGAGCTGGGTGCCGGTCCGCATCGCCTCGACGACCGCCAGCACATCCTCGCGCGTGATCCGGCCGCCGCCACCGGTGCCCGGGACCTGCGCGGGCTCGAGCCCGTGCTCGCGGAGCAGCCGACGAACGGCGGGCGTCATGCGCGCGCCGGGGTCGCCGATCCGGGGCGCCACCTCGACCGCCGTGGCGGCCGCTCCGTGCGCGGTCGCGGGCGCCGATGCGTCCCTCACCGGCCGCTCGTCGGACCCGGCCGGCCCGTGGGCGACCTCCGTCGCGGGCTCGAACGCCGCCGCCGGAGCCGGGGACGTGGCAGGTGCTGGCTCGGCGGACTTCCCCGCTCCTTCATCGGCGGTCTCGATCACCGCGATCTCGGCGTTGTTGGGGACCGTCGCCCCCTCCTCGACCAGGATCTCCTTCAGCACGCCGGCGAACGGCGACGGGACCTCGGCGTTGACCTTGTCGGTGATGACCTCGACCAGTGGCTCGTACTTCTCGACGGCGTCGCCCGGCTGCTTGAGCCAGCGCCCGATCGTGCCTTCGGCCACGCTCTCACCGAGCTGGGGCATCGTCACCTTGGCCACTTGGGTGTGTTCCTCCGATGGGGCGCTGGGGGAGGCGCGGGCCTCTTCGTTCCTAGTGTTGCGCATCCGGCCCATCGATGCCCAGACGCCCGATGCCCCACGGCATCCAAAGGTCGCCGGATGCCCACGAGGCGAACCTGCCTGTTTCGCCGTCACGTACGCCGGCGACGCGTACAAGGCGGCCCGCGCGAGCGAGCGTCAACGAGGTACGCGCCCGGCGCGTGATCGATCGTCAAGCGCGGCTTTCCGCGAGGCTCGAATCCGGTGACGAGCGCCCGCGCTGTGGCCACGACGCCCCCCGCGCGCAGGTGACAGGAACAACAGCAACGCAGCTTCGCCGGTCGGGGCCCGAATCCAGGACCGCGCGGCCGGCCCCCGGATCGGGTACGAGCGCGCGAGCACGACCCCAAGCGCGGCGACGCGCCGGCGCGCCGTGGATTCGTCAGGCATCACCGGGAGCCGGCTGCACGTGGTCGCGCTCCATCCGAACCGCTCCCGCGCGATCGCCGGGCCGAGACGCACCTTCACGTCATGGCGACGCAGCGTCTCCTCCACAGCGTTGAGGCTCGACCTCACCTCCGACAGGAGGTGCGCCCGCGTCCCCGCGTGCCACGCGAGGAGATCGATGGATCCGCGCTCGCCGCAGACCGAGAACGAAACCTCCACCTGCACGACCCAGCCGGCGGCCTCGAGCCTGCCGGCGAGGTGTCCGACCAGAGCCGCGTGCCGGTGATCCACGATCCGATCGAGCTCGCCACCACGCCAGCGCGCCTCGAGCGCGAGGCTCATCTCCGGCACCGCGAAGACCGAACGGACGATTCGCAGCGGCATCTGATCGATCCGGCCAGGCTCGATGCGCGACACCTGGTCCTGGCTGATCCCTGCCCTTGCGGCAACATCGCGTTGACGCCACCCGAGCCGATGCCGGACCGCTCGAACCCGCATGCCGAGGCGCACGTCGTCCACGACCAGAGGATGCGCGACGCCACTTACCTGACAATCGACGGGCCGGAACGGGAACGTCCCGGCCCACGATCGACGTCAGCCGGGATCAGATCGCGGCCGTGCGCCCCGAGCGCCAGCGGCTGATCGCGCGGGCTACGAAGGCTGCATGGCAGCGCCATGGACCGCAGGGCCGACGGGCCGAAAGGGGCCCAAGGGCCGTCGGACGCCGGTGTCAGACTGCCTCGAGGTACCGGTCGAAGGCCCGCGCGACGAGGCCCTCCAGCTCCGCGAGCAGCCCCTCGTCGATCGAGCTGAAGGTGAACGTCGCCTTCCCGGTCAGGTGCTTCGCCAGCTCGGGCGAGAGGCCCTTGCGCAGGTCGGGCCAGGTGCTGACGGGGAGCAGGAAGAACCCGACGTGGCGAGACGCCGGCTTGACGAACGCGAACCACTCCTGCGCCGTTGCCCCGCGCCGGCGCAGCGTCGGGATGTTGTAGATGGTGGCCGGCTCGAGCCGATCGCCATACGGATCGAGGACCGCCTCCAGCCGAGCCTGGAGCGCGGCCAGCTGCTCGTTCGGGGGTGCCGCCATCGTCGCTCCGCCGGGCTGCCGTCAGGCCGCCATCAGTAGGCCGCCAGCCTCCGGATCGCGTCCGCGATCTTGACCGGATTGAGCATGAACCAGTCCTCGAGAGCGTGGTTGTAGGGCACGCCCGGAACGTCGGGACCCGCGATCCGCGACACGGGGCCGTCGAGGTAGTCGAACGCCTCGTCGGCGACGATCGCCGCGATCTCCGCTCCGTAGCCGCCGAACCGGTTGTCCTCGTATGCGACCAGGCACTTGCCGGTCTTGCGCACCGACGACAGCACCGCGTCCCGGTCGAGCGGCCGCAGCGTCCGGAGATCGATCACCTCGACGTCGATCCCCTCGCCGGCGACCCGCTCCGCCGCCTCCAGCGCGTAGTGGACCATCAGGCCGTAGGCGATCAGCGTGACCTGGCGGCCGGGACGGCGGACCACGGCCCGCCCGAGCGGCACGGTGTACTCCCCGTCCGGGACGTCGCCCCGGACGCTCCGGTACATCTTCTTGTGCTCGAAGAACAGGACCGGGTCATCGTCCCGGATCGCCGTCCGCAGCAGACCCTTGGCGTCGTGCGGCGTCGACGGGATCACCACCTTGAGCCCGGGCACGTGGGTGAAGAACGCCTCCACCGACTGGCTGTGGTAGAGCGCGCCGTGGACGCCGCCGCCGTACGGTGCCCGGATCACCATCGGGACCGTGAACCCGTTGTTAGACCGGTAGCGCATCCTTGCGGCCTCGGACACGATCTGATTGAAGGCCGGGTGGATGAAGTCCGCGAACTGGATCTCGGCCACCGGACGCAGGCCGTTGAGCGCGGCACCGATCGAGGCGCCCACGATCATCGACTCGGTCAACGGCGTGTCGATCACCCGGTCGTCGCCGAACTCGGTCCACAGGCCGTCGGTTGCGAGGAACACGCCGCCCTTCTTGCCCACGTCCTCGCCCAGCACCACGACCGACTCGTCGCGCCGCATCTCCTCGGCCAGCGCCTCGCGAACGGCCTCGATGAAGGTCTTGACGGCCATCAGCCCAGGCCCCCTGCCGGCACGGTCGAGCCGCCGGCGCCACCCGTGCCGCCGGCGCCAGAACCCTGATGCCAGGGCGGCGCCGTCTCGCCCGGCCAGTGCTCGGCGTACACCCAGTCGGTTGCCGTCGCCGGATCGGGATCGGGCTCGGCCTCGGCGAAGTCGGTGGCGTCCTCGACCTCGACCCTGATCTCCGACGCCATGGCTGCCTCGATCTCGTCGGTGAGCACACCGGCGTCCCGGAGCTGGGCGCGGAAGATGGGCAGGGGATCGAGCGCCCTGCCCTCCTCGAGATCGGACTCGGAGCGGTACTTCGTCTGCTGGTCGTCGGACGAGTGGGCCGTCAGCCGGGTCACCTTGGCCTCGATCAGGGTCGGTCCGTCACCCCGGCGCGCGCGCTCGGCGGCGTCACGGCCGGCCACGTAGCACGCGAGCACGTCGGTGCCGTCGACCACCACACCAGGAATCCCGTACCCGCTCGCCCGGTCGGCCACGTCGCGGACCGCCAGCTCCCGCGCGGCCGGCACGCTGATCGCGTAGCCGTTGTTCTCGACGATGAACACGAACGGCAGCCGGTGGATGGCGGCGAAGTTGAGCGCCTCGTGGACGTCGCCCTGGTTCGAGCTCCCCTCGCCCATGATCGCGACCGCGACCTGGTCGAGATGCCGGATCTTGGCGGCCAGCGCGATCCCCACCGCGTGCAGGATCTGCGTCGCCACCGGTGACGACACCGACACCAGGTGGTGGCGCACGTGGCCGTAGTGGCCCGGCATCTGACGTCCACCGGACGAGGGGTCGATGCCCTTCGCATACTGCGCGAGCATCAGGTCCCGGGCGGTCATCCCGAACGCGAGGCAGGTCGCGATCGAGCGATAGAAGGGCGCGATCCAGTCGTGCTCCCGTCGGAGCGGCCAGGCGAGGCCTACCTGGGCGCCCTCGTGGCCCTGACCGCTGATCACGAACGGGATCCGGCCCGCGCGGTTGAGGATCCACATCCGCTCGTCGACCGCGCGGGCGAGCGCGACCGTCCGGTACATCGCGAGCAGGTCCGCCTCGGTCAGGCCGACCGAGGCGGCGAGGGGGCTCGGCGCGGCACCGCCGTTGCCGGTGACGGTCATCGCGTCCTCCTGTTGGCCGGTGCTGCGCCGGTCCGGCCGGTCCGGCCCGCGGATGGCCTCTGGAAGTGGCCGGCTAGAAGTTGATCGACCGCCCGTCGATCGCCATCGCGGTCTCGCCCATGATCTCCGAAAGCGTCGGATGCGCGTGGGTGGCCGCGCCGATCTCCCAGGGCGTGGCCTCCAGGGTGAGCGCCACCGAAGCCTCGGCGATGAGGTCGGTCGCATGCGGGCCGATGAGATGTACGCCCAGCGTCTCGTCTGTCTCGCGGTTGGCGATGATCTTGCCAAACCCCTCGTACTCGCCGCCGATGATCGCCTTGCCGATCGCCTGGAACGGGATCTTCGCGGTCTTGATGGGCAGGTCGCGCTCCTCGCACTGCTGCTCGGTCAGCCCGACCGATGCGATCTCCGGCCGGCAGTAGGTCGCCCGCGGCTGTTTCGCGTAGTCCATCGCGTGGACGTCCGTCTCGCCGGCGATCGTATGAACCGCGATGATTCCCTCGTGGGCCGCGGTGTGGGCAAGCATCAGGCCACCCACGATGTCCCCGATCGCGTACAGGTGCGGCTCGGCCGTGCGCATGTGGCCGTCGACCTTCACGATGCCCCGGTCGACCTGCGCCATCGTCGTATCCAGCCCGACGTCCTCGACGTTGGTTGCCCGGCCGGTGGCGACGAGCAGCATGTCCGCCCCGAGCTCGGCCGCCTCCTTGCCCTCCGGACCCGTCGTGATCCGGACACCATCCTTGCCGGCGACGACCGACCTGGGGTCGAAGCGGGCGTTCGTCATCACCTTGATCCCGCGCCGCGTGAACGTGCGCTCGAGCTCCTTGCTCACGTCCCGGTCCTCGAGCGGCACCACCGCGGGCAGGTACTCGAGGAGCGTCACGGTGGCGCCCAGATCGTGGTACATCGAGGCAAACTCGACCCCCACCGCCCCGGCGCCGATCACGATCACGCTGGCCGGCAGGGTGTCGGTGCGCAGCACGTCGTCCGAGGTCACGATCCGGGTCCCGTCCGGCTCCAGCCCGGGCAGGCTCTTCACCCGGGAGCCGGTGGCCAGGATCACGTCGGTCGCGTTGAGGACGCGCTCGCCACCCGCGCCCGGCGTGCCATCGTCGCCCGCCATCTGCACGCGTACCTTGGTCGCCCCCTCGAGCCGGCCACGACCCTGGATCCAGGTCACGCCGTACTTCTTGACCAGGGTCTGGACGCCCTTCCACATTCGGTTGACGACCTGGTCGCGGCGCCTGGCCATCTGCGCATAGTCGATGCCCGTCTCCCCGCCGAGCACGAGGCCGAAGTCGCCCGCGTGGCGCAGCCGCTCGTTGAACGCTGCCGATTCGAGCAGCACCTTGGTCGGGATGCAGCCGCGGTGGAGGCAGGTACCGCCGAGCTTGTCCTCGTCGACCAGGGCCACCTTCAGGCCCAGCTGCGAGCCGCGGAACGCAGCCGCATAGCCGCCGGTGCCCGCGCCCAGGACCACGAGGTCGAAATCGTTTGAGGAGCCGACGGCCATCGGTCAGGGAATCTCCGCTGGGGTCACGCGCCGGGCGGCAGGCTGTCGCGGATGGGCGTGAAGGGGACGGGACATCGCGGTCGATCGTACTACGGGTCCCCCGGAGCGGGACCGGCGTCGCCAGCTGCACGCTCGGGTCCCGGGACCCGTGATCCAGGTCGGCTTCGCAACGACGCGTGGGCGCCCGCCGCATCAGCAGGGAGAACCCTGTACGGGTGGATCGACGTCCGGGTACGGGATGCTGGACGATGCCCCACCGGACTATCTCCCGTTAACGAAAGGGCCGGGCCGCGGAAACCCGCGACCCGGCCCCGAAGGTCTCTCGTCAGCCGCCGCGAACCGTGCGGAAGCAGTCCGAGCAGTACACGGGCTTGCCATTGGTTGGCCGGAATGGGACGCGAGCCTCCTTGCCGCAGCTGGAGCAGGTCGCGCTGAACATCTCGCGCGGCCCGCCGCCGCGGTTGCCGTAGCCACCGCCGCCGCCGCCGTATCCGTCGGCGGAATAGCCGCCGCCTCCGCCGTACCCGGAGTCGTAGCCACCCGCGAACGAGCCGCCACCGTACCCGCTGTCACCACCCGAGCGCGCGGCCTTGCGGCTCGCGCGGCACGAGGGGCACCGGCGGGGCTCCGAGAATCCCTTCTCGGCGTAGAAGGCCTGCTCGCGCTCCGTGAAGGCGAACTCCATCGAGCAATCCGAACAGGTCAGTGTCTTGTCGGCCACGTGCCGATCTCCTCCAGTTCTCGCCGCCTCTTGCCCGGGTCCTCGAGTTGTGCCGGAGGAGACCAAGTTTCGCGCGTGCGATCAGGTCTGAGCGTGCATGGCGATCCGTGCACGCGCGGAGTGTACGGGCAAACCGCAACCGTGGCGATACCTTTTGTGCCCCTTTTTCGCCAGAATCAGCAGAGCAGCGGACCGGACGTGGTCGTGGAGCCCGCGGCCAGGCTCGCGCGTCCAACTCGGAAGCGCCGGCGCGGCAGGCGAGCGGCGGAGCCGCCGACGGGCAATGGCTCGTCAGCGTGGAGGCGCCGTGGCTCACCAGCGTTGCCGCGGCTGGCTGTTCCGGCAATGCGCTGGTCGACGTGCCCTCAGGAACGTGGGCTGCGCAGGATTCGCCACAGGACGAAGCTCGTGCCGGCCACGAGGACGGCGATGAGCAGCGGCGTGTGGAACACGACCTCCTGACCCTGTGCGGGCAGGACAGCCGTCAGGGCAGCAGCGGCCAGCACGACGATCACGACGATGGCGGCCACGATCAGGACCTCGCGGACGCCGGGTTGCCTCGGATCAGGCACGGTACGGCTCGTCAGCCACGGTGCGGCTCGTCAGCCGGGTGGGGTCTCCGCGGCGAGGGCGCCGCTCCTCACGTCGGCGAAGGCGCTTCTCATCAGGCACCCCGATCACCCGCGATCCGCTTCGGGCGGGATCCCGATCGGGGCAACCAGGACACGGCCGGCAAACGCACGACCCAGCTTCGTCCGAAGGCCGCTCTTCGGGCGGTGGAAGGTGACGGTCAGATCGGCCCGGACCACCGGGTCGGACGGGTCGCCCGACGTCAGGTCCACGGCCGTGGGCGTGTCCACCGCCAGCACGGGGACCCCCGCGTCGCGGGCGCGTCGCACGACCTCGACCGCGCTCCGGATCGGCTCCCGCAGCTGGCCGCGCACCCCCGTCCCGAGCAGGGCATCGACGATCACGCCGGCCCGCTCGATGCCCTGACCGAGGATCGCCACGTCGCGCGCCACGGGGGCATGGATCCGGGTCACCAGGGCCTGGCCGTCCAGGCGATCCCAGTTGCGCGCGGCATCGGCGGTGCGCGGTCGCGGCTCGGCGGCCACCAGGACGGCGATCACGACCATGCCCCAGCCGGCCAGACGCCTCGCCGCCACGAACCCGTCGCCTCCGTTGTTGCCGGGTCCCGCGAGCACCAGCACGGGCCGCTCCTCGCGCCCGTTGCGAACGGCCAGGGCTCGGGCGGCGGCGGCCACGGCGGTCCCCGCGTGCTCCATCAGCCGCTCCCCGGGGATGCCCTGCGCCTGGGCTTTGCGGTCCGTGCCGGTCATCGCCTCGGCGGAGATCGCGGTGCGCGAGGCGGCGTCGGCCCAGCGCACGGCCAGGTCGTCGAGCGAGAGTGCGGCGAGGTCCGGGTCGTCCGCGGGCAGCGGGACCGTGTCGGTGGGCATCGGCTACAGGGTACCGGTGCTCGCGCAAGGGCAGCACGCGGTCGGATGGCCCGCGCGCATACGCGCCTGACCCGCGCGCATTGGCCCGCCGGGGACGTCATCTTCGAGAACCGCGGATCTTCGTCTCGGACCAGGCCGGCGAGGCGCGAGCGGCTAGCCGGCGGGCAGGCGTCCCTCGATGCCCTCCGGCGTCTCACGGACCTCGAGCAGGCCGTCGGCCGCCAGCGCGATCGCCGCCTCGCGGACGGCCCGCGCATCATGCGTCCCGATCGGTTCGGCGTACCCGACCCATGAGCGATCCTCAGGGTTGTCGCGGGCACGAGCGAGGATGCGGCCGCGCAGCCAGCGGTTGGTCGACGGAAACGGTGGCTCCGGGCGTCTCGCCACACGTCGCGGAGCGCGGTCACGCCTGGCACGAGCGTGTTCGGCCGCGTATCGACACCACGACCTGGCCGGGCAATCGACGCAGCGCGGGTTCAGCGGCCGGCACGGCCCGGCCCCGAGGTCCATCAGCGCGTGGGTCCAGTCCCCCGCCCTGTCCTTCGGCACCACCGCGTCGGCGAGCGCCTGCATCTCGGACGGCGGGAGCGCGCCGGGATCCCCGGCCGTCACCCGGCCCAGGACGCGGCGCACGTTGGTGTCGACCGCACCCACGGCCCGCCCGAACGCGATCGCGGCGACCGCCTTCGCCGTGTACGTCCCCACTCCGGGCAGCGAGATCAACCCGTGGACCGTGTCGGGCACCCGGCCGTCATGCCGTTCGACGATCATCCGGGCCGCCCGGTGGAGGCTGATCGCCCGGCGGTTGTAGCCGAGGCCGGCCCAGGCGCGGAGGACGTCGGCAACGGGGGCCGCCGCCAGAGCCTCGACGGTCGGGAACCGGGCCATCCAGGCGGTCCAGGCGCCGGCCGCTCTGGCCGCCTGGGTCTGCTGCGCCATCAGCTCCGAGACGAGGACCGCGTACGGATCCCGCGTGGCCCGGAACGCGAGCCGACGGCCGGACACGGCGTACCAGGCCAGGATCGCGTCGCGCAGGGCGGGCGGGACGACGCCGCGCAGGGCGGGCGGGACGGCGTCGGAGGCGTCGGGCTCGGCGGTCACCCCCGTACGATACGGGCCGAGAGGGGTGAGGAGGCGGTCGATGACGATGCGGTTCGGGGCGGCGTTCTGGGTCCAGCGGACGTGCTGGCCCGAGCTGCGCGAGGGCGTCCTGCGGGCCGAGGCGGCGGGCTTCGACGACCTGTGGATCGACGACCACCTGCTGTCGGACGAGGGCGACTGGCGCGATCCGAAGCTCGAGGGCTGGTCGACGCTGACGGCGATCGCCGCGGTCACGTCCCGACCGCGCCTTGGCCTGATGGTCGCCGCCAACACCATGCGCAACCCCGGGCTGACCGCGAAG
The DNA here is from genome assembly GCA_963713095.1 of uncultured Chloroflexia bacterium. GTDB lineage: Bacteria > Chloroflexota > Limnocylindria > Limnocylindrales > CSP1-4 > CAIXZV01. Next base: position 59,368 of record CAVQKK010000001.1, on the reverse strand, counting down.
CTCGCGACCACGCTCGATCAGGTCTCGGACGGTCGCGCGATCCTGGGTATCGGCGGTGGCTGGTTCGAGCGCGAGCACGAGGCGTTCGGGTTCGACTTCGGAGCCGGGTTCGGTGAGCGTCTCGATCGCCTGGGCGAGGCGATCCCGCTCATCAGGCGCCTGCTCGACGGCGAGACGGTCACCCACGAGGGCCGCTGCTACCGCTTCCGCGACGCTGTCTGCGCCCCCCGACCGATCCAGCCACACCTCCCGATCCTGATCGGCGGCTCGGGCCCGAAGAAGACGCTGCCGCTGGTCGCGCGGTACGCGGACCTGTGGAACATGTACGGCACGCCCGTGCAGGTGGCGGCCGCCGACGGTGTGCTCCGGGCAGCCTGCGCTGCGGTGGGGCGGGATCCATCGACGATCGAGCGCACGGTGAACCTCAACACGGTGATCCGGTCCGACCGGGCGTCGGCCGAGCGCGCGTGGGCCGGCTGGCGCGACTCGCACCTGCCGCAGGAGGATGAGCGGGACCTCGAGGCCGGTGGCTCGCTCGATGACGTGGCCGCGACGCTTGCCGCCTATCGGGACGTCGGCTTCCGGCACCCGGTGCTCATCTTCCGGACGCCGTTCGATTTCGAGACGATGGACCGCCTGTCCGAGCTGCGGTCCGCGCTCGACGGGTGAGCCGCGGGATCGGGCGCACCCCGAACCCGACGACCGGGCGTCGGGTCAGGCGACGGTAGCGGGCTCCGCGGGCGGGCCGGCAACCGCGCTCGATCCCAGCCGATCTCGAACCCGGGCGGCGGCCGCAAGCGCCTGCGTGATGCAGTCCGGCAGGCCGACGCCGCGGTACGAGGCGCCGGTGGTGACGACGGCCGGCCAGGTGGCGACCGCGGCCTCGACGGCGGCGACCCGATCGAGGTGGCCGACCGTGTAGCGCGGCATCGCGCCGCCATGCCGCGCGACCCGGACCAGCATCGGCTCGCCGGCGATCGCCAGGGTGCGCTGCGCGTCGGATCGGGCGGCGGCGACCAGGTTCTCGTCGGACAGGGACGTCCAGGCGCCCTCGTCGCGGACGAACATCCTGAGCAGGAGCGTGTCATCGGGCGCGCGGGCGGGCCACTTCTCCGACGACCAGGTGCAGGCGGCGATCGCGCCACCCTCCGACGGCGGGATGAGGTAGCCGTGCCCGACGAGCTCGCGGTCGACGTTCCGCCGGTGGTAGGCGAGCGTGACCAGGATGCTGGTGCCGTGGGGAATGGCCCCCAGTGCCCGCGACGCCGCGGGCAGCTCGCCTTCGAGCAGCGCCGCGGCCGATGGCGCCGGGACCGCGAGGATGACCGCGTCGAACCGGACGCCGGTGCTGTCCCCGAACCGTGCGTGGACACCGGATCCCGCACGGGACAGCGACCGCACGCCGAGTCCGGTCCGCACCTCGACCCCCGCCCCGGCCAGCGATCCAGCCAGCGCGTCGGTCAGCCCGTCCATGCCGCCGCGCAGCGAGACGAATACGCCCAGGGGCCTGGGCACGAGCTGTCCCGGCGTACCCGGCGGCGAAGCCGGCGCCGAGGCCGCCCGGGCCTGGATCATCCGCCGCATCGAGCGCCCGTCCGCGAGGCCCGCGAACAGCAGGCTGCGGTGGTCGCGCTCGGCGGTCCGCAGCTGGGGCACGACCGCATCGAGCGACAGCTCGTCGATCGGCGTGCCGTAGACGCCACCGACCAGCGGTCCCGCAAGGCGGTCCACCAGCGCATCGCCAAGCCGCCGCCGAAGGAACGTCCCCACCGCCACGTCGCCGGATCCCAGCAGCCGGGGCCAGACGACGTCCCTGGCCATCCGCACCTTCTCGGGCCACGAGAACAGCCGGGTCCGGGCAAACGGCATCGCCCTGGTCGGCAGCACCAGGCCCAGGCCCTCGGGCATCGGGATCAGCTCGCCCCGGTGGCGGATGTACACCTTGCGGGGATCCTGGGTCCCGACCAGATCGTCGCCCAGACCCAGCTCCCTGGCCAGGTTCAGCGCGGCGGGTCGAGTGGCCAGGAACGAGTCCGGGCCACGCTCGATGACCAGGCCGTCGACGCGCTCGGTCGACACCTTGCCACCGAGCCGCTCACCGGCCTCGACGACCATGACCGGGACCCCGTCCCGTGCCAGGGCGCGCGCGGCCGCGAGCCCGGTGATGCCGCCGCCGACGACGAGGACGCCCACCGCGACCTCAGGCCGGGATGGACGTGCCGGCGCCGGCAGCGCTCGCCGCGACCGGCATCCCGTATGCCGGCACGTTTCCGGTCGGAACGTACGGGCACAGCGGATCGGACTCCAGCGGATCGCCCGTCCAGACGTACGCCCGTGCCCGCGAGCCACCGCACACCCGGGCGAACTCGCACCGGCCGCAGCGGCCCTTGAAGGCCTCGGGGTGGCGAAGCCCGCGCATCACCTCGTGATCGCGGTACAGGTCGACGATGCTCTCGGTCCGGACGTTGCCCAGCGGGATCGGCAGGAAGCCCGACGGATGAACCGTCCCCTCGTGGCTCACGAACACGATCCCGTTGCCGTCGCGGATGCCGAACCCGCGCCCCACCGGTGTCTCGGCGATGGCATCGGCGTCCATCCCGGCCGCCTCCATCTCGCGGATCGCCAGCCGCCGGTAGTGGGTGGCCTCGGTCGTCTTGACCTGGAACGGCGCCGTCTTGGACAGCTCGAGCAGCCATGCGTTGAGCTTCTCGGACTCGGCCGCGCTGATCTCCCGCAGGTCCGTCCCGCGGCCAACCGAGATCAGCATGAACAGCGCCCAGCGCAGGATGTCCATGCCCTTGAGCAGCTCGTACACGGCCGGCAGGTCGGCGAGGGTCTCGTCGGTGACCAGCGTGTTGACCTGGATGGGGAGGCCGGCGGCCCGGGCCCAGCGGGCCGCCTGCAGCGTCGTCTCGAACGTGCCCGGCACACCTCGAAAGCCGTCGTGGCGGTCCGCGTTCGAGCCGTCGAGACTCAATGAGATGTTCTGGATGCCCGCCTCACGCAGCGAGAGCAGGGCGTCCTGGGTCAGCAGGCTGGTGGCGGCAGGCGCCAGCGAGCAACCGATGCCGCGCTCGGTCGCGGCGCGGACGAGGTCGTGGAGGTCGGGGCGGTTGAGCGGGTCGCCGCCCGTGAACACGACGTGGGGGTACGGGCGCCCGAACCGGGTGATCTCGTCGAGCAGCCGGTAGCCCTCGTCGGTGGTCAGCTCGAGCGGGTTGCGCTCCGAGATGGCCGACGCCCGGCAGTGGCGGCAGGCGAGCCCGCAGGCGAGGGTGGTCTCCCAATAGACGAGCATCGGGGCGCGCGCATAGACGTAGCCCTCGGCCCGCACGGCACCCACGCCGGTGATGCCGCCCGGGTGCCCCCCGGGGTGGCCCGGAACGGGGTGGCCGGGGTGGCCGGGGGCATTGCCGGTGATCGTGGTCATGTCAGCCTCCTGCGGGTGCTGGGGCGGCGGCCGCAGCCGGCGAGAGGGCCGCCTGCGCGACGTTCGCCAGCCCCGCGATGAACACGGGATCGGTGTTCATCGACCGGGCGCGCTCGAGGTGGATCCCCACCTCGCGAGCGACGCCCTGCGCCTCGATATCGATGTCGTACAGAACCTCGAGATGATCGGCGACGAAGCCGACCGGCCGGATCACCAGCTCGGTCACGCCATCGGCGGCCAGACGCCGGATCTCGTCGAGGATGTCGGGTCCCAGCCATGGCTCTCCGGTCCGGCCGGCGCTCTGGAACGCGAACTCGTAGCGGTCCAGGCCAACGGCCTCCGCGACCAGCCGGGCGGTCGCCGCCAGCTCGTCGGGGTATGGATCGCCCTGGGCCAGGACGCGGGCCGGCAGGCTGTGAGCAGTGAACATCACCCGCGCCATGGCGGGATCGGGGAGCTGCGCGACGGCCTCCCTGGTCGTCGTCGCCAATGCCTCGATGAACCGGGGCTGGTCGTGCCAGGAGACCACGTGCGCTGCGGTGGGCGCCCCGTCCCCGAGCGAGGCCAGCGCCTCATCGACCGCGCGCCGGTAACCGGCGGCATTCGACGATGCCTGCGGTGCCAGCGCGATCGCCGCGAACCGCTCGACGCCGTCGGCGGCCATGCCCCGGACGATGTCGCCGATCCTGGGCTCGATGTGCCGCATCCCGGCGTACACGGGCAGCGGCGCTCCGCGGGAGGCGAGCTCGGCCGCGACGGCCGCCCGCTGCGCCTCGACGATCTGCGACAGCGGCGAGCCCCCGCCGATCGCCCGGTAGCGGTCGATCAGCTCCTCGAGCAGCTCCGGTGTCGGCGGGTGACCGCGCCGGATGTCGGTGTAGTAGGCCTCGACCTGGTCGAGCCGGTCGGGGCTGCCGTAGGCCATCAGCAGGACGGCATCGCGGGTCATCGGGAAGCTCCCTGTTCGTGGACCAGATCGACGAGGCGGGCGAGGTGATCGGGGTTGGTCGCAGGCAACACCCCGTGCCCGAGGTTGAACACGTGGCCCGGACGCCCGTGGTTCTGGCCGATGATCCAGCGGGTGGCTTCCTCGACCCCCTCCCAGGGGCCGAGCAGGAGGGCCGGATCGAGGTTGCCCTGGACGGCGCGATCGCCCACGATCCGCCGTCCGTCGGTGAGCGAGATCCGCCAGTCGAGCCCGATCACGTCGCCGCCGGCCGATGCCTGGATGCCCAGGATCCCGGCCGTGCCGACCCCGAAGTGGATGGTGGGCACGTCGAGCTTCGAGACGGCATGGAACAGGCGGCGCATCCACGGCAACAGCCTTCGCCCGTAGTCGAGCGGGCTCAGGCCACCCACCCACGAGTCGAACAGCTGGACGCTCTGGGCACCGGCGTCGATCTGGGCCGTGAGATAGCGGATGGTGCTCTCGGTGAGCACATGGAGCAGGGCCGCCCATGCCTCGGGCTGCGCGTGCATGAACCGCTTGGTCTGGGCGAAGTCGCGCGACGGTCCGCCCTCCACGAGGTAGCAGGCGAGGGTGAACGGGGCGCCCGCGAAGCCGATCAGCGGGACGTGAGAGTCGGCACGGATCAGCCGGATGGCGTCCATGATCGGGGTGGCGGCATATTCGGGCTCCGCCGCGCGAAGCGCCGCGACGTCGGCCATCGAGCGCACCGGATGCTCCATCACGGGCCCGACGCCCTCTTGGATGTCGAACGCGACCCCCAGCGCCTCCAGCGGGGTCGTGATGTCCGCGAACAGGATCGCGGCATCGACGCCCAGCCGGCGCACGGGCTGCAGCGTCACCTCCGCGCACAGCGCGGGGTCCCGGGTGATCTCCAGCAGCGTCGCGCGCTGGCGGATCGCCCGATACTCGGGCAGGGCTCGGCCGGCCTGGCGCATGAACCACACCGGGGTGGTGTCGACCGGCAGGCTGCGGGCGGCACGCAGGAACCGAGCCTCGGGCTCGGCGGTCGCCGGGCCGTGATCCGCGGCTGCGGTGACCGCCATCGTCGGGGTGCTCACGCCGCCATCGCCGCTCGGACCGCGGTCAGCGTGTCCGCAACCTCGGCCGCGCCGTGGGCCGCCGAGATGAACCAGGCCTCGAACTGCGATGGTGCGAGCAGCACGCCCGCGTCCAGCATCGCGCCGAAGAACCGCGCGTACGCGTCGCGATCGGCAGCGAGCGCCTGGGCGGCGTCACCCGGCTCGCCCGGGCGGAAGAACACGGTGAGCAGCGACCCCACCCGGGTGATCGCGACCTCGCGACCGGCCTCGGCGGCCGCGGCCCGCAGCCCGATCTCCAGGCCGGACGCCGTCCGCTCCAGGCCGTCGTAGGTGTCGGGTGTCAGCAGGTCGAGGGTCGCCACGCCCGCGGCCATCGCCAGCGGGTGGCCGGACAGTGTGCCCGCCTGGTAGACGCCGCCCTCGGGGGCGATGCGGCCCATCAGGTCGGCCCGCCCACCGTACGCGCCGATGGGCATCCCGCCGCCGATGATCTTGCCCAGGGTGGTGAGGTCGGGCGCGATGCCGAAGCGCTCCTGCGCTCCCCCACGGGCCACCCGGAACCCCGTGATGACCTCGTCGAAGATGAGCAGCGCGCCGTTGGCGGTCGTCTGCTCCCGGAGCGCCTCGAGGAAGCCCGGCGCCGGAGGGATCACGCCCACGTTGGCGGCCACGGGCTCGACGATGATCGCGGCGATCCGGTCGGGATGCGCGGCGAACGCCGCCGCCACCGCGTCGGGGTCGTTGTACGGGACGACGACCGTGTCGCCGGCCGTGGCCGCGGTCACCCCGGCCGAGCCCGGCATCGCCAGCGTTGCAAGCCCGGAGCCGGCCTCGACCAGCAGACTGTCGCCGTGTCCGTGGTAGCCGCCGGCGAACTTCACGATCAGGTCCCGGCCGGTGGCGCCGCGGGCGAGGCGGATGGCGCTCATCACGGCCTCGGTCCCGGACGACACGAAGCGCATCCGCTCCATCGAGGGCATCGCCGCCCGGATCCGCTCGCCGAGCTCGATCTCGAGGGGACCGGTCGCTCCCAGCGCAAACCCGTTGAGGGCGGCGGCGCGCACGGCTTCGACCACCTCCGGCCGGCCGTGCCCCAGGATCGCCGGACCCCAGCTGCCGATGTAGTCGAGGTACCAGCGGCCGTCGACGTCGCGGACCCGCGGCCCCATGCCGCGGTCGAGGATCAGCGGCGGGCGGCCGACCGAGCGGAAGGCGCGGACCGGGCTGTTGACGCCACCCGGGAACAGCGACGCGGCTCGCTCCCGGAGGTCCGCCTGGCGGGTGCTCGTCGTGGGGCTCGTCATCTCAGGCTTCCCGGGCCCAGGTCGCGAGATCGGCCGCGGCATAGGTGATCACGAACCCGGCGCCTGCCCGGAGGATCGAGGTCACGCTCTCGGTCAGGACGCGCCGGCGGTCCAGCCAGCCACGCTCGGCGGCAGCCTCGAGCGCGGCGAACTCCCCGCTGACCTGGTAGGCACCGATCGGGACATCGAACCGGGCCCGCGCTGCGGCCAGGATGTCGAGCGACGGCATCGCCGGCTTGACCAGCAGCATGTCGGCGCCCTCGTCGAGGTCGACCTGCATCTCGCGCATCGACTCGCGCGCGTTGGTTGGGTCCATCTGGTAGCCGCGCCGGTCGCCGAATGCGGGTGCGGATCCGGCAGCATCGCGGAACGGGCCGTAGAAGGCGGAAGCGGTCTTGGCCGCATAGGCGAGGATCGCGGTGTCGTGCGCCCCGGCGGCGTCGAGCCCGGCCCGGATCGCAGCCACCTGGCCGTCCTGCATCCCGCTGGGGGCGACGATGTCGGCGCCCGCCTCCGCCTGTGAGGCCGCCGTGCGCGCGTACAGCTCGATGGTCGCGTCGTTGTCCACCCGGCCGTCGGCCAGCAGCGGGCCGCAGTGGCCATGGTCGGTGTACTCGCACAGGCACGTGTCTGCGATGAGCACGAGATCGAGGTCCGCATCGCGCAGCCGCCGCAGCGTCTCCTGGACGATGCCGTCGGCGATCCAGCCACCGGTGCCGACCGCGTCTTTCTCGGCCGGCAGGCCGAACAGGATCAACCCGCCGACGCCGAGCGCCGCCAGCGCCCGCCCGTCTCGAACCGCCTCGTCGGGCGTCACCCGATCAACACCCGGCATCGAGCCGACGGGCTCCCGGCCCTCGCGGCCCGGGTACACGAACAGGGGCGCGACGAGCTGGCGCGGATGGATCCGCGTCTCGCGGACCAGGGCCCGCAGGGCCTCGGTCCGCCGCGTGCGCCGCAGGCGGTGAGCGGGCGGTGGAAGGTCCGGCTCGAGCTCGAGGGCGCGAGGCTGGTCGGTGACGAGGCTCATCGGGATCCTCCGGGTGCCGCCGGCACGGCGGGTGGCGGCGAGTCGGGTTGCAGGGAGAGGCCGGGCAGGCCCAGCGCGGCGGCGGTGAACGCGGCGATGGCGGGCGCCTGCGGCCCCGGTGCGACGAGGATGGCGGTAAAGCCGAGCGAGGACGCAACGGCGGCGGTCGGCTCCCCGATCGCGATGACCGGCGTGGCCAGCAGGGCATCCCGGGTGGCCCCGTCGGCGGCAAGGGCGATCAGCCCGCGGGCGGTGGAGCCGCTGGTGAGCACGAGGGCATCGAGCGGGCCGTCGTCGAGGGCGGTGGCGAGCAGGGCGCGGGAGCTCTCCGGCCCCTCGCGGGTCTGGTATGCGACGACGTCGGTCACGGTCGCGCCGCGGCCCTGCAGCACGACGGGCAGCCCGGCGTCCGCGATATCGGCCCGAGGCAGCAGGATCCGGGCACCCGCCTCGATCGGCAGCTCGCGACCCAGGCTCGCCCCGGACGCCTCCGATGGCTGGAACGCGTTCGCGATCCCCGCGTCGGCGAGCGCCTCCGCCGTCGAGGCTCCGACCGCGGCCCAGCGCCTGGCGGCGGGGTCGATGCCCGTGCGACGCACGGACGCGATCGCGGCATCGACGGCGGTGACGCTGGTGACGACGATCCAGTCGCGGGGCCCGGTCGCGCCGAACGCGGCATCGATGGGCTCGAGTGGAGCCGGAACGGTCTCGATCGCCGGCACGTGGACGGTGGCGACGCCCTCGACGTGCAGGGCGTCGATGAGCGCCCCGGCGCGGCCGGCCGGCCGCGCGACGAGCACGCGCGGACGCTGTCGAAGATCGACGACCCGCGCCGCCAGACGCTCCGCGAGCGCCCGGTGCTCCCCCGCCGCGACCGCACCGCGGACCCACGCCACCGTTGACGGAGCGAGCGCGGCGCCGGGATCGGGTGCCCATGCCCGCTCGGCGCCCGCGACCAGCTCCAGCCGTCCCTCGAGCACCTCGCCGACGGCGCCGATCGGCGAGCGGCAGCCACCGCCCGAGGCGTTGAGGAGCGCCCGCTCGGCTTCGACCGCTGTCCGAGTGGCGGCATCGTCGAGCCGCCCGACGGCCTCGATCGCCTCCCCGTCGTCGGCGCGAACCTGGAGCGCGAGCGAGCCCTGGCCCGGGGCGGACGGCACGACCGACGAGGGCAGGATCTCGTCGATCCGATCGGCATGGCCGAGCCGGGTGAGGCCGGCGACGGCGAGCACGAGCGCATCGCTGTCGCCGCGATCGAGCTTCGCGAGGCGGGTGTCGACGTTGCCGTGGAGCGGATGCATCACGAGGTCGGGGCGCACCGCGCGCAGGAACGCGGTCCGGCGCGGGCTGTCGGTTCCCACCCGGGCCCCCTTCGGCAGCGTCGCCAGCGTCGTGCCCCGGATCCGGCACACGAGCGCGTCGCGCGGATCCTCTCGGCGCGGATAGGCGGCGATCACAAGCCCCGGATGCTCGTCGGTTGGCACGTCCTTGGCCGAATGGACCGCAAGGTCGACCGTCCCGTCCCGCAGCGCGCCCACGATCCGGCCCACGAACGCGCCCTCGCCCCAGGCGGTGTCGACCGGCCGGTCGTCGCCCTCGGTCCGGATGATCGTGAGCTCGGTCGCCACGTCGTGCTCCGCCAGGCGCTCCGCCACCCAGCGTGCCTGGACCAGGGCCAGGGCGCTGCCCCGGGTGCCGATCCGCAGCGCCCGGCGTGCGGGGCGGTCGGCGTCGGGACGCGAGCTCACCGGACGGCCCACCACCTACAGCGAGAACAGCGTGCGGGTGGCCCGCTCGAGATCGCCGCTGGCGTCCTCGCGAAGCGTCACGAGGGGGCCATGCAGCAGCCCGGCCACCAGCCGATGGCTCATCTGGACGACCAGCTCCCGCTCGTGGTCCTCGAGCTCGACTCGACGGAACAGCCGCTCGAGCTCCTCGGCCCGGTGCCCCTCCGCCAGCTCGCTCAATGCCTGGATCGCGGGCACCGTGGACCGGGTTCGAACCCAGCTGATGAAGCTCGCCTCGGCGTCGTCGAGGCGCCGCTCGTACCGGTGAACCAGCCGGGACCGGAGTGCATCCTGCGGGCTGCGCGCCAGGTCGTCGATCGAGGTGTAGCGTGATCCCAGCCGCTCTCGAAGCTCGGGGGCGACCGCCGGCGGCGAGGACAGATCGATGACCGGCACGTCGGCTGCGAGCAGGCCCGCACGCGCGCCCGGCGAGAGCGGCCACAGCCCGCCGATGGCCAGCACCACCGCATCGACCTCCGGCGGCAGCGCGTCCGCCCCGAACGGCACCGTGGTTCCGCCCGCGTCGTGGGCCAGCGAGGCGGCCCGCTCGGGACTTCGATTGGAGACGAGCACTCGTGAGCCCTGCCGGTCCGCGGCGAGCGCCACCAGCCGGGCCATCCGGCCGGCGCCGACGACCAGGAGCCGGCGCCCGGTCAGGGGGCCGGTGAGCGGGGTGACCCGGTCGACGACGACGTCCGCGAGCGAGCGGGGCGGTCCCTCGCGCCACGACCGGGTCTCGCGGCCGAGGTGAAGCGCGATCTGGAACAGCCGCTCCAGGACAGGGTCGAGGCGCGTTGCGCGGGGCCCATGCGAGCCGACATCGACCGGGCATTGATCGGCCGCCGGGACGTGACGGTCGGACAGGCTCTCACGGAGCTGGTGGAGGATCTGATCCTCGCCGACCACGACGCTGTCGAGCCCGGCTGCGACGCTGAACAGGTGGCGAGCCGCGGCGGCACCCTCGAACCGGCGCCCGCCCTCGGGCAGCGCGGGGAGGGGCAGCACCCGATGGTGCCGGCCCTCGTGGCCGCCGGCCGGGACCTCGGCGACGTACAGCTCCACCCGGTGGCAGGTCCGAACGAGGATCACGCGCGGATCGCTTGCCATCGGCGCGGCCGCCTCGGCGAATGCCTCACGCGCCTCGCTCGCGACATGGCGGGCGTGCGCCACCAGGGCGACCAGATCCAGGATGGGATCAGGGGCGGCGACGGGGACGGTCAAGTTGAGCTCCCGGTGATCGATGAGGTGGACGGCTCGGGCGCCCGGTCTCCACTGCGGGTCGCGGCTTCCCAGCCGCGAAGCGTCGCGAGCAGCAGGTCGTCGAGCGCCGCGGTGGCGTCGGCGATGAGCGTGATCGATGCGACGGCGTCGAACTCGCGCCGTCGCGCGAGGGCACCCAGCTCGGCGATGAACGGCCGGCGGAAGCGCAGGAACAGGTCGGCGGTGGTCGATGACGAGAGGCCCTCGCGGCCGGCCAGCCGGCCATACTCGCCGCACACGTCCTCGGCCTCGCGGAGATGGGTATCCCGGCGGCGGGGGTCGTCGGCGTCGAGCGCCGACATGAGCGCTGCGACGATGCCGCGACCGTAGGCCCGGAACCGTTCGCGCTGGGTGTCGTCCATCTCCGCCACCCATGGGATCCGCGCAGGCGCGCCCTCGGCTGCGCGCCGGTAGCCGCGGGCCATCCGGCCGGGTGTCTCCCCCATCTCCACCAGCGACAGCCGGGCCGTGGGGGCCTGGTCGGGCAACAGCGCTTCCAGGCCCGCCCTGGAGAAGCGGCGATGGCCGCCCGGGGTGATGAAGGTCCGTACCATCCCCGTGTCGCCCCAGCGACGGATGGTCGACGGCGACACCCCCAGGAGCCGGCATGCCTCGGTCAGGGTCACCCAACCGGGATCCTTCGTGCTCGCCCGGGGCCCCATCGGCGCGGAAAACCTCCCAAATCTTCCAAAAGTGGTCGAAGGTTCCGTGATCTTACCCCCCGATCGCGCCGGGGGTGACAGGGCCATCCGGATCAGGGTCCCGCCCGAACGGCCCGGGCCCCGGGGTCACCACCGCGCTGTCCGGACGCCCTGGAATCTGGGTATACCTGGGTACGACCGCCCAATTCGCGACCGCCAGGCGCGAGCAGGTCGCCGGCGACCCGGGCCGAGGGTCCCGCCAACCACGGGCAGTTGGTCCCTTTCGCCCACCCCGCCACGGCGGGTCCCATGGTCGCATGACCCCGTCCGCGTCCCCGACGACGCCACTCGCCGAGCGGTCCACGCCGGACGCGGACCCGGCCACCCCCCACACGAACCCGTCCACGACCGTCGCAACCATGCGGCCCGGCGATCGGCTGACGGTGTCATCGATCGACGGCCCTGCCGCCGACGAGCTGGCCCGGGAAGGCGTCCTTCCCGGTGTCGAGATCGCCCTCGTCTCGCGGGCACCGCTCGGGGGTCCATTCGTGGTCGACGTGGGCGGAGCGCGGCTCGCGATCTCCGCCGACGTCGCGGTCCAGGTGCGGCCCGGCCCCCGCAGCGCGGGACCCGGGCGGGCATGACGGCACTCCCGACCTCGTGCCACCAGACTCCCGCAGCGGCCGGTGTTCGGGAGGTGGCGGACCTCCCGATCGTCGCGCTGGTCGGGCGCCCGAACGTCGGCAAGTCCACCTTCCTCGCCCGCGCGAGCGGCCGCTTCGTCGAGACCGCCAACGCCCCGGGCACCACCGTCGCCCGGGAGCGTCTCCGGATCGAGGCCGGCGCGCGCGCCGCGTGGCTCGTCGATCTGCCCGGCACCCGGTCCCTGGACGACGACCCGGCCGGCGAGCGGCCGTTCTGGGAGCTGCTCGTCGAGACCGCGCCCGATGCGATCCTGGTCGTCACTGACGCGGGCAACCTCGCGCGACACCTTCCCCTTGTCCTCGCCTGCCGGGACCTCGGCCTGCCGGTGGCCGTGGCCGCCAACCTCACCGATGAGGCGGCGCGGCACGGTGTCGGCGTCGATACCGGCCGCCTCGCCCAGCTCCTGACCGTGCCGGTCCACCCGACCTGCGGCCGAACCGGGCAGGGGGTGGATGCCGCACTCGCCGACGCCGTCCGGCTCGCCCACCATCGGCGCGCCGTGCGGGACAACGACCGTTCCCCTCGCTCGACCTCGCCGGCGCTCGGCTATCCCTATCCCGTCGAACGACGGCTCGCGGATGCGGCGGCCGTCCTGGCCACCGCGCCACGATCGCTGGGGGCGGCCGCCGTGCTCGATCCGCTCCAGGCCGGCGTGCTGGGCGGTCGGATCTCGAGCCGGGGTGGAGCCACGATCCGGCTCGCGGCCGAGCTGGAGCCACTCCGATGGGCCGGCGCGGGATCGCTCGTGCGGCAGATCGAACGTCGAACGGCGACCCCCGAGCCATTGGCCGACCGCCTCGCCCGCTGGTCGATCGCCCCCCTGCCGGGCGTCCCGCTGTTCCTGGGTGTCAGCATTGCCGCGTTCCTGGCGGTCATCCTCATTGGTGGCTGGCTCGCGGCGGGGCTCGCCACAGCCTGGGCGGCCTCGGCCTCCCCGTTCCTGGGCACGATCGTGCCGACCGTCGTTCCGATCCCCGTGCTCGCGAACGCCCTGCTGTGGGCCCTCGACGGCGGGCTGCTGTCGATGCTCTCCGTCGGCATCCCGTACGTGCTCACGTTCTATCTGCTGCTGGCGGTTCTCGAGGACTCCGGCTATCTGACCAGCGCGGCGGTCCTGATGGATCGGGTGTTCGGCGCGCTCGGGCTGCCCGGCCGGATGGCGATCCCGCTCCTGGCCGCTGCCGGGTGCAACGTACCGGCCATCTACGGCACGCGGGCGCTGCGAACGCGAAGGGAGCGCGTCCTCGGGTCGTTCCTGGTGACGCTCACCCCGTGCTCGGCGCGGTCTGCGGTGGTGATCGCGGCGCTGGCGCCGTTCGCGGGCATGGGGGCCGCCCTGGCGGCGTTCGGGGTGGTCGGGCTCGCCACGGTTGCCGCGGGCGTCGGCGCCAATGCCCTCATTCCGGGCCGCCAGCCCTCGCTGGTCCTGGAGCTCGCCCCGCTGCGGTGGCCGGTTGCGCGCCACGTCATCGCCAAGGCGTGGTTCCGGTTCCGGTCGTTCGTGATCACCGCCACCCCGATCATGCTGGTGGGGTCGCTGATCCTCGGCCTGATCTATGAAGCCGGCGCCTGGCAGGGCATCGCGACCGCGATCGGCCCCGGTGTCGAGGCCCTGCTCGGGCTGCCTGCGATCGCCGGGATCGCGCTCGTGTTCGCCTTCCTGCGCAAGGAGCTGGCGCTCCAGCTGCTGCTCGTGTTCGCCGCGGTCCAGCTCGGTCGGCAGGCGTCCCTCGGCGAGCTGATGACACCCGCCCAGCTGTTCGTGTACGCGGTCGTGTCCAGCGTGTCGATCCCGTGCATCGCGACATTGGCGGCCCTTCGAGGGGAGCTCGGCACGCGCGCGGCCGTCGGCATCAGCGCCGGCTCGCTCGCCCTCGCGCTCGGTGTCGGCGTCGTCCTCGCCCGGGTGCTCGGCATCGCCTGAGGGCTCGGGCGCGCCAGTCATTCATCGCGCACGCTGTCGTCGTTTCCCGCGAGGTCATCGTCGCCTCGCGACGGGCGTCAGGCCCTGGGCCGCCCAGCGGCCGCCGCCCCCTGGCTGCCCCTAGACCGCGGTGTTGATCGTGATGTGCTTGATGGTGGTGTAGTCCTCGAGCGCGTACTTGGAGCCGTCCTTGCCGTAGCCCGACTCCTTGACACCGCCGTGCGGAGTCTCCGACGCCAGCGTGAAGTGCTCGTTGATCCACACGGTCCCGAACTGGAGCCGTCGGGCGACCCGCATCGCCTTGCCGATGGAGCCCGTGAACACCGACGACGCCAGGCCGAACCTGACGTCGTTGGCCCACCTGACGGCCTGCTCCTCGTCCGAGAAGCGCTGCACGGTCACGACCGGGCCGAACACCTCGTCCTGGACGATCTCGCTCTTCTGGTCCGGGTTGGCGATGACGGTCGGCTCGAAGTAGGCGCCGGGGCGGTCGGGCCGGTGGCCACCGAGGACGAGCTCGGCCTTGCCCTCGAGCGCCCTGTTGACCATGCCCTCGACCTTGTCGGCCTGCGCCTGAGCGATGAGGGAGCCCATGTCGAGGTCCTCGGCATCGGCCGGGTTGCCCCACTTGATGGTCTTGACCTGGCCCTCGAGCGCGGCCAGCAGCGGCTCGTAGACCCTGGGCCCGGCGATCACCCTGCAGGCCGCGGTGCAGTCCTGGCCCGCGTTCCAGTAGCCCGATGACTTGAGGATCTCGGCCGCGAGGTCGACATCGGCGTCGTCGAACACGATGACCGGCGCCTTGCCCCCGAGCTCGAGGTGGAGCCGCTTGACCGTCCCGGCCGCGATCTCCGCCACGTGCTTGCCGGTGACCGTGTCACCGGTGATCGAGACCATGCGCACCTTGGGGTGACCGACGAGCATGTCGCCCATCGCGCCACCCGACCCGGCGAGGACGTTGAGCACGCCGGCGGGCAGCAGGTCACCGATGAGCTCGGCGAATCGGAGCGCCGACAGCGGCGTTCGGGCAGACGGCTTGAGCACCACCGTGTTGCCGGTCGCCAGCGCCGGTCCGAGCTTCCAGGCCGCCATGTACAGCGGGTAGTTCCAGGGCGCGATCGAGGCTACGACGCCGACCGGGTCGCGTCGGATCATCGAGGTGTGCCCCTCGAGATACTCGGTGACCGCGAGACCCTCGGGCACGCGGCAGGCCCCCGCGAAGAAGCGGAACAGGTCGGCGCACACGGCCATCTCGTCGATGGCGGCCCCGATCGGCTTTCCGGTCTGGAGCGACTCGAGGCGGCCGAGCTCATCGCCGTTGGCCTCGAGGATGTCGGCGACCTTGAGCAGGGCCAGGCTCCGGTCCTGGGGTGTGGTGAGCGACCATGTCTCGAATGCCTCGGCCGCCGCGTCCACGGCCCGGTTGACATCCTCCTGCGACGACGCGGGGACCGTCGCGATGACCTCCCCGACCGCGGGGTTCTCGACGTCGAGCGTGCTGCCCGACACGGCGTCGACCCAGTTGCCGCCGATGAGCTGCTGGTAGGACTTGACGGGGTTGAGGGTCTCGGTCACGTGGGCCTCCATGCGCACGTGCTGGGTGCGCTCTGCCGCTGGTGAGGTGGTCCCGATGGGATCGATCGAGAAACCAGATTGTGGTCCGCAGATTGTGCGCCCACCGCTCGGGTGCTTCCACCCGGGACGCATCCGGTGGGACGCGCGTCGCCCAGCCCGGCCGGCCGCGGCCGGGCTGCCTCCGCGGGTCGCCCGTTCCGGTCAGATACCCAGAGAACGCGTCGAAGTCGCCGCCTCGGCGCGTGATCGTCCGGTCCGGGCTGCCGATCCGGCCCGGACGCCAGCGGACCTGGCCCGGTTCACGCACGAGCATGCCTTCCGTGAACCAGCGGCCGAGCCTCGGGGGCCCGGTCGGGTGCTCCGGGCGGTCTCGCAGTCGTGCCTGGACTACCCGCCGGTTTCGCCGAGCGGTGGCACGGTCCGGCTCCTCGCTGGCGCGTCACGGGCGCGTGGGTCGACGCCACGCGCTCGATCAGGTCCGCCGCGCGCACCGTGCCCCCGGCAGCCTGCATGCGCTCGGCGATCGCCCGCATTCGGGAGCGCAGCGAGGCATCCGCGAGCAGCGCGTCGATTGCACCCAGCAGCTCCTCGTCCCCGAACCCGTACGTCGACAGCCGCCGCCCGAATCCGGTCTCGTCAACCCGCTGCGCGTTGTCGACCTGGTCCCAGAACAGTGGCAGCACGATCATCGGCTTGCCGTGGTGGAAGCTCTCGACCACGGTGTTGTTGCCGCCGTGCGTGATCACGAGATCGACCTGCGGCAGGATCGCGGGCTGGGGCAGGAACGATTCGCCGGTCATGTTGTCAGCGAGGTGGATCTGGTCGGCCAGCGGGCCCTTGGACACGATCACTCGATACGGCGACCGCCCCAGGACGTCGACCAGCCGCCGCATGAGCTCGACGTCGGCCGAGCCCAGCGAGCCGAGCGACAGGTAGATCAGCGCACCCGGCCGGCCCAGCAGCGAGGCCGGCAGCGTCCAGTCGCCGTCGGTCGCCCGGATCGTCGAATTGAGCCGGTGCCAGGTGGGACCCAGCGGCTCCGCGCGCCGGTAGTCCGCCTCGGCCGGGTACGCGTACAGGTTGAGGAACGGTGACTCGTGCATGAACTCGGGGCCCAGCTCAGTGTTGCGCAGGCCGCCCGCGCCGTGGTCGCGGCAGAAGGCGTCGAAGTCGCCCCACGAGCCCGCATGGATACGACGGTACTCGGCCCGGAACGCGGTCCACCGGGACGGGTCCGCGGCCGGGTACCCGGACGAGAACGGCGCCACGATCGGGTCGAGCAGCTCGGCCGGGTTGCAGGACACGATCCGGACCCAGGGCCGGCCCGACGCCATCACGGCCGGAAACGACACCACGTTGTCCTCGACGGTCGCGTCGGGCTCGAGCTCGCCGATGATCTCGCTGAGGCGCGGGTTGACGTACTTGGCGCCGTCGATCAGCGCCTGCCAGGTGGGCTGGATGAACTCGCTGACCTGCTCCAGGGTCGACCTGCGGAACACGGGTGCGGTGTCCCGGATGAAGTCGATCCAGAACTGGCCGGGCACCTCGGGCTCGGCGGGTGGCGGACCCAGCCGCATCAGCCGCTCCTCGAACCCCTTCGCCTCGAGGCTGCCGGCGAACGACTCCTCGACGATGAACACGACGCGGTGTCCTCGGCGTCGAAGCACGTCACCGATGCCGACGCAGTTGTTGGTCGGCCCGTAGGCGCCCTCGGGAAAGAACACGATCGTCCGGCCGTCGGCCACCCTCGCACCTCCCGTGCATCGTCGTACGGTCGTTCTCCCGATCGATGATCGCACGGACGGCGGGTGCCGATGGCGGGCGTTGCCGATGGCGGGCGTTGCCGATGGCGGGTGGCCCGGGCCGGTCCGACCGCCCGGCCCGTCCCGATCGGCCGGGTTGGCAGGTGTCGCAAAGCCCGGCTACCCCCGACACTCGGTGCCGTCGTGGACAGCCACGGCCGTGGTCGCCCGCGGGCGGACCCGAACGCGAGAGGGACACAAGCGATGACATTGACGATCGCCGGTCTGCGCAAGCGGTTCGGCGAGGTCCAGGCGCTCGACGGCGTCTCGTTCGAGGTGCGCCCGGGCGAGGTGTTCGGCTTCCTGGGTGCGAACGGGGCGGGCAAGACGACCACGATGCGGATCGCGCTCGGCCTGCTGCGGGCGGACGAGGGCACGGTGACCTGGAACGGGCAATCGGCTCGGTCGTGGCCGCGGCGAACCTGGGGCTACATGCCGGAGGAGCGGGGCCTGTACCTGCGGATGCCGGTGCTCGACCAGCTCGTCTACTTCGCGTCGCTCTATGGCGTGCCGCGGGCGAGGGCCCGGGCCGAGGCGCTGACCTGGCTTTCCCGGTTCAGGATCGCCGACTACGCCGAGCGGCGCGCGGAGTCCCTGTCCAAGGGCAACCAGCAGAAGGTCCAGTACATCGCGACCATCCTCCACGACCCTGACGTGCTGCTGATGGATGAGCCGTTCTCCGGCCTCGACCCCGTCAACGTCGCGCTGCTCAAGTCCGCGTTCGTGGAGATGCGAGAGCGCGGCAAGGCGCTCGTGTTCAGCACCCACCAGCTCGAGCAGGCGGAAGAGCTGTGCGACTCGGTCGCGATCATCGACCACGGGCGCGTGATCACGGCCGGGACGACCAGGGACGTCAAGCGCTCGACCGGCCACCAGGTGGTCCGCGTCGCGACCGCGGGCGACGGGACGTGTGCGTGGCTTCGGGAGCTGCCGAACGTGACGGTGACCCGCGATGGACGCGACTACACGGAGCTGCTCGTGGACACGGGCGCCGACCCGCAGGCGGTGCTCCAGGCGGCGATCGCCCACGGTGACGACGTGCTGCGCTTCGAGGTGGCCGATTCGTCGCTCGAGGAGGTGTTCGTCGAGCGCGTGGGCGCCCTGGACACGGCCGAGCGGACGCTGGCGACGGCCGCTGGAGTGAGCGCATGAGCACCTGGACCAACGTCGGCACGGTGGCGCGCCGCGAGTACGGCGTGCGGGTCCGCACCCGCAGCTTCATCTTCGGCACCGCCCTGCTCGTCCTGGGCGTCGTGGCGATCGCGCTGCTGCCGGTCATCATCCGGGCGCTGGACCAGGCGGACCAGACGCGAATCGCGGTCACCGCAGAGTCCCCGGCCCTCGCGTCCGTCGCGGTGGCCACGCTCGACCAGCTGCTCAACACCGAGCCCGACACCTCGGCGGCGACCTCGACCGACAACGGCCACAAGCCGTTCGTCATCAGCGTCGTCGCCGACACGACCACGGCTCGCGACGCCGTGACGGCCGGTGACTACGGCGCCGCCCTCGCGATCACACGGTCCGCGAGCGGCGAGCTCCAGTTCGTCCTGTACACGAACGACAACGCGAGCGGGCGGACCGCCACGCTCGTCCAGCAGGCGGCCAACGCGGTCACGATCGCGGATCGCCTCGATCGGGCCGGCGTCGCAGCCGCGGACCAGGCCACGCTGTTCGCGCCGGCCCAATTCCAGGTCAGCTGGCCGGACCCGGAGCGAACGGATCCCACCAAAGACGACGTGGCGACCGCGAGCCAGGACCTGCTCGGGTTCGGGATGACCATCCTGATCTTCATGATCATCGTGATGTACGGCAACTGGATCGCGATGAGTGTGGTCGAGGAGAAGTCGTCGCGGGTGATGGAGGTCGTGCTCAACGCGGCAAGCCCGTTCCAGCTGCTGGGGGGCAAGGTGCTGGGGGTCGGCGGCGTGGCTTTCACCCAGTACGCGGCGGTGGTCGTTGCCGGGCTCGCGGCGCTCGCGCTGCTGGATCCGGTGAGCTCGCTCGTTCTCGGCGAGAACGCGTCCACGCTGGCGTTGCCGAGCGGGCTGACGCCCGGGCTGCTGCTGGCGTTCGGCGTGTACGGCGTCCTGGGCTTCCTGCTCTACGCATCGCTCTACGCGGCGGCCGGATCGCTGGTCAGCCGACAGGAGGACGTCAACGCCGCCGTGATGCCCATGACCTTCCTCTCGATGGGCGGCTACTTCGTCGGCGTCTACGCGTCCATCGGCCTGCTGGACGTGGGGTCCGGCGTGATCACGGCCCTGGCGCAGATCCCGTTCTTCAGCCCGTTCATGATGCTCGGCCGGATTGCGCTGGGGGGCGCGGAGCCGTGGGAGATCGTGCTCTCGCTGACGCTGCTCGTGGGATCCATCCTCGTGGCCGTGTGGGTCGCGTCCCGGATCTACGCCGCGGGCGTGCTCCTGTACGGGCAGCGGCCGAGCGCTCGGATCGTGTGGCGCCTGCTCCGCGAGGGCATGTAGGCGGGCTTCGCGCGCGGGGGCTCGCGGGTCACCCGCCCCCGATCGTGAGCGCGAGCACCAGCACGAGCGCGGCGCCACCCGCCACCGCGACGTCGAGCCACGCCCAGCGGACCTCGCGATAGCGGCTCCGCGGCCCGGACCCGAAGGCGCGCGCATCCATCGCCAGCGCCAGCCGGTCGCCGTGCCGGATGGCGAGCACCAGGAGCGCAACCAGGATCCGGGGGTGCCATGAACCGCGCAGGCCGCGGATGCGCCGCGCCTGGCGGAGCGTCGTGAGCTGCTCGGCGAGCCGCGGGATCGCCTGGTAGGCGGCCAGCGCCCCGTACGCGAACCGCTCCGGTGCACGCGCCTGCTGCACCAGGGCGTCCACGAGGCGGGTGGAATCGGTCGTCTGCGCGAACACCACGCCCACGGAGGCGATCGCGATCACCCGCGCGGCAAGGCCCGCCCCGGCGGCGACCGCCGGCCACGTGACGTGGAACGGCCCCACGACCACCGCGACGGCCAGCGCCGGATCCGTGTTCGAGCCCGAGAACAGCGCATTGGACAACCCGATCCCGAGGGCCGCCAGCCAGAGCGGAGCGACGCCGGACAGCAGCCTGGCGGGCGGGACACTGCCGAGGAGGCCCCCGGCGGCGAGCACCGCCACGGTGATCAGGACGGGCGGCCAGATGGCACGGGTCAGCGTGAGGCCGGCGAGCAGGACGAGCGCGACCGTCAGCTTGGTCAGCGGGCTGACGCGGCCGAGGACGCTCTGCAGCTGCACCTCCGACGGCTCGATCCGGCTGACGATCACCGGCCGATCCTGCCGGCGAAGGGGTCCGCGAGGCGGCCGGGAGGCGGATCCGTGTCGCCCGCTGCCGGGTCCCGCCCCGGCGATGCGGTCACCGCCGTTGCCGTGTCGAATGCCGCCTCGACGCCGACGATCCGCCCGGCCTCCAGGCGCACGATCCGGCTCGCGAACGCGTCGATGAAGCGCTCGTCGTGGGTCGCGGCAAGCACGGCCGCCCCGGCGTCCACGCGCTCGGCGAGGATCTCGAGCAGCGCCTCGTGGCCCCGTCGGTCCTGGCCGAAGGTCGGCTCGTCGAGGACCAGCAGCTCCGGATGGCGGACCAGCGCGGTGGCCAGCGACAGCCGCCGCTGCTCGCCGCCCGACAGCATGTACGGGCTCCGCTCGCCGAACTCGGCCAGCGGCAGGTCGATCCGATCCATCAGCGCCTCGGCGTTCCGCCGGCCCGTGCGGTCGAGGCCGAGCGTGATCTCGTCCTGGACGCGCAGCGTGACGAACTGCTGCTCGGGGTCCTGGAACAGGTACGAGGCGTGGTTCGCCAGCACGGCCGGCGACAGGCGCGACGGGCGCCGCCCGCCGAGCCGCACCTCCCCCCGGTCCGGGCGCAGCAGCCCCACCAGCAGGCGGCCAAGCGTGGACTTTCCGGAGCCGTTGGTGCCCACGAGGGCAACCCGCTCCCCGGCGGCGAGGGCCAGCTCCACGCCGTGCACCACCACCGGGCCGTCATAGGCGAACGTGACGTCGTGAGCCGTTGCCACGACCGGCCCACCTCCGAGGGAGGGGCCGTCGGGTGCCGCGGGCGTCTGGGCCGCGGATGGCTCGTCGGGCAGCCAGGCGCCCGCCGCGAGCAGCCTGTCCCTCGACCTCGCGAGCACCTCCGCCGGCCTCCCGACGTCGATCGGACGCCCATCCGGCCCCAGGGCGAGCACACGGTCCGCCAGCGACCACGCGATGTCGACCCGGTGCTCGACCAGCACCAGGGTCACCGCGCGCGCCGCGCGCAGCGTCGCCAGGCGCGCGGCCAGCGCACGCGCCGCGGGCGGGTCGAGGTTGGCGGTGGGCTCGTCGAGGACCAGGATCCCGGGCCGCGGGGCCAGCGCGCCCGCCAGCGCGAGACGCTGCTGCTGACCCCCGGACAGGCGCGTCGTCCGGCGTCGCCCCAGGCCCTCGAGGCCCACCTCGGCGAGCGCCTCGGGCACGCGGGTGCGCATCGCCTCGAACGGCCAGCCGCGGCTCTCGAGGCCGAACGCGACGTCGTCCTCGACCCGGTCCATCACGAGCTGGCTGCCGGGGTCCTGGAACACCAGCCCGACGCGAGCGGCGACCTCGGCGCCCGATGCGGTGACCGGGTCCAGCCCGTCCACGCGCAGGGAACCCTGCCACTCCCCGGGGAGCTCGCGTGGGACGAGGCCCGCGAGGGCGAGCGCGAGGGTGCTCTTTCCGGAGCCCGAGGGCCCGATGACCAGCAGACACTCGCCCGGCTCGACCTCGAACGACACATCGGCGAACGCGGGCTGCGGGCGGGCAGCGTAGCGGAACCGCAGCCCGTCGGCCCGGATCGCCCCCGGCCGGCGGGGGGGCCGGTCAGCCGTCAGCGGGGAAGCCCTCCAGGACGCCGGCACGCCGGAGCGAGCGCACCAGCAGCACCGAGCCGCCGGCCACGATCACCACGGCGGAGATGGCCATCATTGCCCCGCGGAGCAGCTGCAGCTCCAGCGACACGTCGGCGTAGTACAGGACCCAGTCGTGCACCCACGCGCCCGCCGCCGAAGCAACCGCCGCCACCGCGAGCACCGGGTACGACCAGGATCGGTAGAGCGTGAACGCAAGGACCATCTCGGCCGCCGCGCCCTGGACGAACCCCGACAGCAGCGTGTCCGGCCCCCACTGGCTGCCGATGATCGTCGACACCCCGGCCGCGACCATCTCTGCGAACAGCGCGGCGCCCGGCTTGCGGACGATGAGCGGCGCCAGCACCGCCGGGACCAGCCACACCGCGTACAGCAGGTCCTTCGCTGGCGGGGCAAACGCGAACAGCGGCGTGAAACCGTCCCACACCACGCCCCAGGCCCAGAACACGACCCCGAACGTCACCCCGATGATCGCCGTCACCACGATGTCGCGCGTCCGCCAGGTGGTCGCGTCGGGCGTCGTCTCGCCCTGGCTCGACACCATCGTCGTCATCGATCAGAGTCCTCCAGCAGACATGAGCGCCGCCCCCGAGGCCGGGGACGGCGTCGACGTGCGGGCCTGCTTCCTACACCGGTACGAACCGGATCAGGTTCCGCGGGTCTGTGGTCCGAAACCACACTCTCAGCGCTGTTCGCGCTCCCCGGAGGCGACTCTTCGATTGTCACGCGAGTCTACACCCCGGCCGTCAGGACCCCCGCCGGGGCGGCGATCGGGGATGCGTCCGCGCCCGCGCCGGAGCGCTGCGCCTCGAGCCAGGCCACGACCTCGCCCAGCACGGCCTCGTGCTCGTACTCATGATGCGTCTCGTGCCGCAGCCCCTCGTGGACCCGCCGCGTCACGTTGGCCTTGTCGCCCAGCGATGCCGACGCCGCCAGCGGCACGATCGGGTCGGCCGATCCATGGAACACGTAGGTTGGCACCGGCATCGTGTCGATCGCCGCGATGGCCGCCCTCACCCTCGCTTGCTCCCGGAAGGCCTCGGCCGCGAACCTCGTGGTCGAGAATCCCACCCGAAGCGGGTCGTTCGCATAGGCCTCGCGAACCGCCGGATCGTGCGACGAACCCTCGCCGACCGGGCCGTTGGACAGTCGCATCCGGGGCAGCACGCCGGCCAGCGCCACCGCCAGCGTCCTCTTCCAGCCCGGGACCTCGACGTCCAGCCCGGGCGAGGAAAGGACCAGCAGGTCGGGTAGCGGGCGCGGCGAGGCCAGGGCCGAGAGCACGTACCCGCACGCGATCAGGCCGCCCATCGAGTGGCCCCACATGACCAGCGGCAATTCCGGGCGCTCGGCCCGCAGCGCGGTCACCCGCTCCTCGAGGTCGTCGTGGAGCTGGCTCCAGCGATCGACGTACGCACGCTGTCCGGCGGACCCTCCGAACCCACGGTGGTCGTAGCCGTGGACATCGATGCCGTCACCATCGAGCGCCGCCGCCACGGTGACGTACCGGCCGGCATGCTCCCCCAGCCCGTGGACGATCAGGGCCGCCGCCCACGGATCGCCGTCCGATTGCCAGTGGAGGGTGCGGAGCAGGGTGCCGTCCGCCATTCGCGCCGTCGATTCGGCGGGTCTCACCGGGGCATGGGATGGCGTACCGTCCCCCCGATGCCCATCCTCCGGCGGTGATTGATGATCGATCATCGAGGACCTCCCGTTCGCATCAGCGTATCCGTTTCGGGCGCAGTGCGGCTACGATCAGCTGCATGACGGGGATCTGGACCGAGATCGGCGATCGCGTGCTCGTTGGCCGGTATCGCTTCTACGACCAGGACATCGTGGCCGTGCTCGGCGGCGACGAGGCGCTGGTCGTGGACACCCGCTCCACGCCCCGACAGGCGCATGAGCTGCTCGCCGACCTGCGGACGCAGGGCGTCGGACGGGTCGGGATCGTCGTCAACACCCACGGCCACCACGACCACGCCTTCGGCAACTCCGTGTTCCGGCCCGCCGTGATCTGGGGCCACGAGCGATGCGCCACGATGATCCGCGACGGCGGAGAGCGACAGCGAGCGGTCGCAGCCGCCGAGCTGCCGCTGCTGGCCGCCGAGCTCGCGGAGGTCGTGCTGGATCCACCGGACCGGACGTTCGCGGAGCGAGCAACGCTCGACCTCGGCGGGCGGCGCATCGAGCTCGACTACCTGGGACGCGGCCACACCGACAACGACATCGTCGTCCGGATCCCCGACGCCGACGTGCTGTGCGCGGGCGACCTGCTCGAGAACGGAGCAACCCCGTACTTCGGCGACGGCTTCCCGATCGACTGGCCGGTGACCGTGGAGGCGATGCTGGGACTGGTTGGCGAGCGGACGGTGGTCGTGCCGGGACACGGCGATCCCGCGGGCCGGGCGTTCGTCGAGAGCTCGCTGGCGGCCTTCCGGGCGATCGCCACGCTGGCCGGGCGGATCCACGCCGGCGAGCTGTCGCTCGAGGAGGCGGCGGCGAGCGCGCCCTACCCGGCGGACGCTGCAAGCGAGCCCCTGGAGCGAGCCCTGGCCCAGCTGCGTGGTGAGCTCGACGTGCCGCCCGCACCGGCCTGATCGAGGCTCGCCGGCGGCGCCGGTTCGCGGTCAGCCGCAGACGCGCACCAGCCAGCGACCCCGCGCCTGCCCGGCGACGATCGCGTCCAGGGCCGGCTCGAGCGTGTCGAGATCGACCTCGGTGATGCCGCGCTCGATGCCCCGCGGCCGCAGGTCACCCGCGAGACGCGCCCACAGCGCGCCGCGCTCGTCGATCGGCATGGCGACGCTGTCCATCCCCAGCAGCGCCACGCCGCGCAGGATGAACGGGAACACCGTCGTCCGGAGCTCCGCGCCGCTCGCGTTCCCGGACGACGCGACCGCGGCGCCGACCCGCAGCGTCCGGAGCACGTAGGGCAGCGTCGCCGAGCCGGCGGTGTCCACCGCCCCCGCCCAGCGCGCCCGCTCGAGCGGCCGTCCCGGTGCCGACACCTCGTCCCGTGTCAGGAAGCCCGCCGCCCCCAGCGCCCGCAGCCGATCGTGCTCCCCCGCCTTCCCCGTCGCCGCCCACACCTCGTGACCCCGCGCCGCCAGGATCGAGACCGCCGCCGAACCCACCCCGCCCGACGCCCCCGTCACCAGCACCGGCCCGTCGCCCGGGTTCAGGCCGTGTCGCTCCAGCGCCTCGACGCTCAGCCCCGCCGTGAACCCGGCCGTCCCGATCGCCATCGCGTCGCGTGCGGTGAGCCCGGCCGGCATCCGCACCACCCAGCTCGCGGGCAGCCGCGCCAGCTCCGCGTAACCACCGTGTCGTGCGGTGCCGATCTCGTAGCCGTTGGCGAGCACCGCGGAACCGACCTCGATCGAGTCGGCATCCGAGGCGACCACCTCACCCGCGAGGTCGATCCCCGGGACCAGCGGGTAGGTTCGGGCGACCCGGCCGTCCTCGCGGGCCGCGAGACCGTCCTTGAAGTTGACGCTCGACCAGTCGACCCGGACCGTGACCTCGCCTTCTGGCAGGTCCGAGGGCGTGAGCGATCGGAGCCCGCGCGAGAACGCCCCTCCCTCGGGCCGGTCGACGACGTACGCACGGAAGGTGCTCGCGAGCTCTGACATGCCTCGATCTTAGGGCGCCGCCAATCGGCTCCATCGGTTGTTCCCGCGCACCAGGAGCCGGTCCCGCAGCCCAGTTCACGGCAAACTCACAGGGAACTCTCAGCACCGAGTCGTGTCATGGGCGCATGCACACGCCGCCCAGCGGTCCCGCGCACATCCTCGTGGTCGACGACGAGCCCGCGATCACCGACCTGCTGTCCACGGCGCTCCGCTACATGGGCTACCGCGTGACAACCGCCGCCACCGGGCATGCCGCCCTCGACGAAGCGGCCACCGCCGCGCCCGACCTCGTCGTGCTCGACGTGATGCTGCCCGACATCGACGGCTTCGAGGTCTGCCGGAGGCTCCGCGCCGCGCGCGACTTCGTGCCGGTGATCTTCCTCTCCGCGCGCGACTCCGACGACGACCGGATCACCGGCTTCGTCCGTGGCGGCGACGACTACGTGACGAAGCCGTTCTCGCTCGAGGAGCTCACCCTCCGGATCGGTGCCCTCCTCCGCCGCGTCCGGGGCGGCCTCGACGAGGAGGCCTCGCGCCTGCGTTACCGGGACCTCGAGATGGACGAGGATCGTCACCAGGTCTGGCGGGCCGGCCGCGAGATCGAGCTCTCTCCAACCGAGTTCCGGCTGCTGCGCTACTTCCTGCTCAACCCGGAACGGGTGCTGTCGAAGCAGCAGATCCTCGACCACGTCTGGCAGTACGACTTCAACGGTGAGGACAACGTCGTCGAAACCTACGTGAGCTACCTGCGCCGCAAGATCGACGACGTCGAGCCCAGGATGCTGCGCACGGTGCGCGGGTTCGGCTATGTGCTCCGCGCCGACGGCCCGCTCGGATGAGCCTGCGAGCGCGGCTGCTTATCTCGCTGGCCGCGATGCTCTCGGTGGCCCTGATCCTGGCCGGCATCCTGCTGGTCGGCCTCACCCGCGTCAGCCTGGTGGCGCGCGTCGACGCCGAGCTCAGGGACGTGGCATCCACCAGCAGCCGGCTGCTCCGGCTCGCCGATCTGACCGCGGCCGACAGCGAGGCCGGGCGCAGCCTCGCGGTGATGCGCCTCGACCGGCAGGGCAAGGTCGTCCAGGCGATCCCGTCGGGGTTCGGAAGCGATCCGGACCCGCTGCCGAACATGCCCGTCTACGCGAACGGCATCCCGTCAGCGGCGTACGGGCCGGTCGAGGAACGGACGTCGGTCGACGGCTCGATGCGTTACCGGGTCCTCGTCGAGCAGGCCCGACCCAACCTGATCGTGGCCATCGCCGCTCCATTGGCGGGCGTGGACGCCGTGACCAGCGCGCTGATCAGGACCCTGCTTCTGGTCGGCATCCTCGCCCTGGCCGGGCTGCTGGTCGTGGCATGGATCATCGTCCGACGTGACCTGCTCCCCCTGGAGCGCATCGCCCAGACCGCCGGGGCGATCGCCGGCGGCGACCTCTCGCACCGCGCGGGCGTGCCGCACGACCAGACCGAGGTGGGCCGGCTGGGCACCGCGTTCGACGCCATGCTCGATCAGATCGAGACGAGCTTCGGCCAGCAGCAGGCGGCGCTGGACGCCAAGGCCCGCAGCGAGGAGCGCCTTCGCCGGTTCGCCGCCGACGCCTCGCACGAGCTCCGCACGCCGCTGACCGCCGTGCGCGGGTATGCGGACCTGTACCGGGCCGGCGGGCTGTCGGATCCCGGTGAGCTGGCGATCGCGATGGACCGGATCGGGACGGAGAGCCGGCGCATGGGCTCGCTGGTCGATGACCTGCTCACGCTGGCCCGCCTCGACCAGGGCCGGCCGGTGCGACGGGACGCGGTGGACCTGTCCCGGATCGCGACCGACGCGGTGGCCGATGCGCGGGCGCTGGAACCGGACCGGCCGATCGTGGGTGCCATCGACCCGGACGTGGTGGTGGTCGGCGACGAGGACCGGTTACGCCAGGTCGTCGGCAACCTGATCGCCAACGTGCGCGTGCACACACCCGCGACGGCCCCGTTCGAGGTGGTCGTCCGGCGGGCTCGGGACGGGGATGGCGCGCAGGCCGTGGAGTCGGGCGAGCTGCGCGTCGTCGACCACGGACCGGGCATCCCCGCCGAGCACGGCGCGAGCGTGTTCGACCGCTTCTACCGGGCCGACCCCGGGCGTTCGCGGGACAACGGCGGCACCGGCCTGGGCCTGTCGATCGCCGCATCGATCCTGGCCGCGCACCAGGGTGCCATCTGGCACCACGAAACGCCCGGAGGGGGCGCAACCTTCGTGATTCGGCTGCCAATCTCAGTATTCTCACAGCAGTCTCCCGGGTCGGGTTCAGCCGCCCCGTCGACGATATGACCACACCAACGAAGTGCCCGCCTGCCATCCGTTCAATCGGAGGTCATCCGTGAAGCTCAGCAAGACTCTCGCCATCCCGATCATCGGGGTGCTCCTGATCATCGGCGCCGGCGCCGTGCTGGCCGCTACCGCCACGCCCGCCCCCGCGGCCACCGACGGCGTGGTGCCGGCTGCCCCGACCGCGACGCCCACGCCGACCCCGACCGCAAAGCCGTCCGCCCAGGACACCATGCTCTCGGATGTCCTCGACAGCCTGGTGTCGAAGGGGACGATCACCGCCGCTCAGAAGACGGCCATCCTCGATGGCCTCCAGGCCAAGCGCGACCAGATCGCCGCCGACCGCAAGGCCGCGGCCGATGCCCTCAAGGCGGAGCGGCAGCAGATCAAGGACTTCCTGTCCGACGGCCAGATCACGCAGGACGAGCTCAACCAGCTCCCGGCCGACAGCCCGTTGCGCCAGCTGACCTCGCTGATGAGCGACGGCAAGATCACCATCGACGAGCTACGAACGGTCGGCAACGGGATCCTTCGGGACCTCGGCGGGCTTGGTGGGTTCGGGGGCCGCGGCTTCGGCTTCGGCCACGGGTTCTTCGGCGGGGGCCGCGGGGCCGCTCCGACTGCCTCGCCCACGCCGACCGCCGGCACCAGCGGCTGAGTCCCGCATCTCCTCAGCAACGCACGAGCGGCCCGCCGGAAACGGCGGGCCGCTCGATATCTGCGGACCTCGCCGCGCCATGTTGCGTTTCGGTGGCGAGCCGGGCTCGGGGCTTGACGGAACGGCCGCTGCTCCCCCATTGTTCGCTTCCTGATGAGTCACACAACCGTTAGCTGGTCCATGTGTATGCGTGGGCGGCCCCGTCGTTCGGAGGACGGGCGCCGAGTCTCCCCGCGCTGACCAGCAGCGAGTGACAGCGGGGATCTCGGAGCCGAGGTCCCGGGGCCGCGAACCACGAGGGTTCGCGGCTCTTCTGTTCTCCGGCACACACGACGGGTAGCCGCCGAGCCCGACCCCGAAGGGGCCCCTCGACGATCGGCAACCCACCGCTTCCACACCGGAGAACAACCCACATGAGCTTCGACCCCAGCGCCCTGCCCCCCCTGCGCGACGAGACCCAGGCGCTTCACGCGGGCCAGGTCCCCGATCCCACCACGCACGCCCGCGCAGTCCCGATCTACGCCACCACGTCCTACGTGTTCGACGACGCGGCGCACGCGGCGCGCCTGTTCGGGCTCCAGGAGTTCGGCAACATCTACACCCGGATCATGAACCCGACCACCGGCGTGTTCGAGGAGCGCGTGGCGGCCCTCGAGGGCGGGGTCGGTGCGCTCGGCCTGGCCTCGGGGCAGGCGGCCGAGACCCTGACGATCCTCAACCTCGCCCGCGCCGGCCAGAACATCGTCAGCAGCTCGAGCCTGTACGGCGGCACCTACAACCTGTTCCACTACACGCTGCCCAAGCTGGGCATCAACGTGAGGTTCGTCGACTGCTCCGATCTCGGCGCCTGGGCGGCCGCGATCGACGGCGACACGCGGGCGCTGTACCTCGAGACGATCGGCAACCCGCGGCTGGACGTCGCCGACATCAAGGGCATCGCCGACGTCGGGCACGCGGCCGGCATCCCGCTCATCGTCGACAACACCTGCGCCCCGCTGATCGCGAAGCCGATCGAGCTTGGCACGGACATCGTCGTCCACTCGGCGACCAAGTGGATCGGCGGGCACGGGACGGTGATCGGGGGCGTGGTCGTCGACTCGGGCAAGTTCGACTGGGCCGCCTCTCCCCGCTTCCACGACGATTTCGTGGCCCCGGATCCCTCGTACCACGGCGTCTCCTACACCCAGGCGTTCGGGCCGCTGGCGTTCATCATCAAGCTCCGCGTGCAGGGGCTTCGGGACCTTGGCCCGGCACTCAGCCCGTTCAACGCGTTCCAGCTGCTCCAGGGCCTCGAGACGCTGCCGCTGCGGATCGAGCGCCACAGCGAGAACGCGCTCGCGGTCGCCCAGTGGCTCCAGGACCGGCCGGAGGTCGAATGGGTCAGCTACCCGGGCCTGGCCTCGCACCCGAGCCACGAGGTCGCAACGCGGACGCTCAATGGCGGTTTCGGCGGCCTGGTCACGTTCGGGATCAAGGGCGGCGCCGATGCCGGCCGGCGGCTGATCGACGGCGTCAAGCTGTTCAGCCTGCTCGCCAACGTGGGCGACGCGAAGAGCCTGATCATCCATCCGGCATCGACCACCCACCAGCAGCTCAGCGACGAGGAGCAGGTTGCGACCGGCGTCACGCCCGACCTGATCCGGCTCTCGATCGGGATCGAGCACATCGACGACATCCTGGCCGACCTGGACCAGGCGCTGCGCGCCGCGACCGGACCCTCGCCCGAGCGCGAGCTCGTGACGGCCTGAGGTGGCAGTCATGGCGCCAATCTCGGAACGGCGTCCCGGCACTCCCCGGTCCCGGCACCCGCTGGGCACCGGGGAGGTCATCGCCGCCGACCTCGGGCCGTTCACGCTCGAGGCCGGGGGCACTCCCCTGCCCCTCACCCTGGCCTATCGGCACGACGGGCCGGCACCCGACGCGCCACAGGTCCTGGTGATCCACGCGCTGACCGGATCCGCCGACGCCGCGGGGGACTGGTGGGCACCGCTCATCGGGCCCGGGCTCGCGTTCGACACGGACCGTGTGGGAGTCCTGTGCGCGAACCTGATCGGTGGCCGCTATGGGTCGACCGGGCCGACCTCCACCGATCCCACGACCGGCAGGCCATGGGGCGACACCTTCCGGTCCGTCTCCGCCCGGGACGAGGCCCGCGCCCTGTGGGCGCTCGCCGACGCGCTCGGCATCGAGCGGTTCGCGCTCGTCGGTGGCGGCTCGCTGGGCGGGATGATCGCGCTCGAAGTGGCCCTCGAACGCCCGGATCAGGTGGACCACGTCGTCCCCATCGCCGCCCCGGCCGCAACCGGCGCCATGGCGATCGCCTGGAACCACATCCAGCTCGAGCTCATCGATCGCCTCGGCCACGACGGCCTCGCGCTTGCCCGACAGCTGGCGATGACGACCTATCGGTCCGAGGCCGATTTCGACCACCGGTTCGGTCGAGCCCACGAGCCCGACGACCGGTTCTCGGTCGCTTCCTATCTCGATCACCAGGGCGCCAAGCTGATCGACCGCTTCGATCCGGACACCTACCGCGTCCTGGTCCGGGTCATGGACGGCCACGACATCGGGCGCGATCGGGGCGGAACCCTGGCCGCACTGGGCCGGCTCTCCGGCGCGGGAATCGGGCTCACCGGGATCGGGATCGAGGGCGACATCCTGTACGGCCCCAACCAGGTCCGGACACTGGTCGATGAGGCCGCCGCGGCCGGGGTCGACGCCACGTACCGGGAGCTCAGCTCGATCAAGGGCCACGACGCGTTCCTGACCGAGTGGGATCAGCTCACGCGGCTGCTGGGCGAGGCGCTGGCGGATGGCATCGGGCGCCAGACCGCGCGAGCATCGGCGGAGGTTGCGGCCGGCGTGGCCTAGCGCGATCGACTACAGCCGCTCCGCCGCCAGGTGATCGAGGGCCCTCGCGAGCGCTCCCTCCTCGGCCGGCGTCAGGCGGTCCTCGAGAATCGGGATGTACATCTCCTCCTCGGCCAGATGGGTGTTGAGCAGGGCGTACAGCCGGAGCAGGACGCGCCGCAGGGCGAGCACCGCGACCCGATCGGCATGCGCCGCCGGATCGTCGACGAACTCGGCAAGCATCGTCACGAGGCGGCGGATCTCCCGGTGCTCGGCGGCCATGGGCGGGACACGATCGTGATCGGCGAGGATCCGCACCAGCGTCGGGTGAACGGCGGCCTCCACGGCCTCCATGTGGGGGATCAACAGGTCGTTCAGCCCGTCGATGGTCTCCCGCAGCTCCGGCAGCTGGGCGGCCAGCCGGCCGCTGTCCAGGCAGTCGCAGTTCAGGCATTCGGCCAGATCGTTGAGGTGATTCACGTAGCGCCACATGCGATCGTGGTGCTCGTGCGAGATCCTGGTCAGGGCTTGCATCGCCACCTTCTCCGGGGCAACCCGGTGCATGCTGGCCTCCAGCATGTAGATGCCGAGGACATTCCTCGAGAGCCCGACGTCATGAGGTGGGCGGGTCCAACGACCGGATCGAGCGTCCAGGGACGCGCTGCCTCGGGCCCCGCGTGTCGAGGCAACCGGCCCTTGTCGAGCGTCGGACACGAGCCGCATGCTGCCCTCAGGATCGCACGAAGCCTGATCGACGGCGGAGCGTGGACCCGCTCGGACAGGGAGTCATCGCCAGCCTCATTGCCGGGCTCGCCACCGGGCTTGGCGGCCTTCCGGTTCTGCTCGGGCGCCGGATCCCCCACCGGGTGCTCGACGGCGTGCTCGGGTTCGCGGCGGGCGTCATGTTCGCCATCAGCGGCGACGCCCTCCTCGTCGAGGTGGATCCGGGCGCCCCCGAGGTCATCGCCGCCGCACTGGTGGGCGGCGGTGTCGTGCTGGGCCTGCGAGGCGTCGCCGCCGTGGAACGGGCGGGCGGCGGGTCCCGGCTGGGGCGTGGTGCTCGTGTCGCCCTCGTCGTCACCCTGCACAACGTCGTCGAAGGCATGGCCGTCGTCGCCACCTTCTCCCAGCTCGGGGGCTCGGTCGGCGTCGGCGTCGCGGTCGCGATCGGTGCCCACAACGTCCCCGAGGGCCTCGCGGTCGCCGAACCCCTCCGCCGCGCGGGCCTGGGGCCGTGGCGGTGCGCGGGGCTCACGCTCGCCTCCGGCCTGGGCGAGCCATTGGGCGGGATCCTCACGCTCGGCGTCCTGGGCCCGATCGTCCCGCCGGGTGTCGCGTCGGCGCTCGCCGCGGGGGCCATGATCGTGCTCGCGTCGACGGAGCTTATCCCCGAGGCGTTCAGCCACTCCTACGTCGCGGAGGCGGCTGCCGGGCTGCTCCTGGGCGTCCTCTTCTCGCTCGCGCTCGTCGCCGCGTTCTGGTGACCGGGCGGCCGCCAAATCAATCCGGGCGTGCACCGGGATCCGGGTCGTCGAGCGCTCGTGGGTCACCGTGTGGGCCTGTCGTCGGGTGGTGGGCCGCGTCGTCGATCATCATCCGGCCGGCCTGCGTCACGAACGACACCCCGTAGGCCTCGGACAGCCGGTCCGCGACCAGCACCTCGCCGGGCGGGCCGGCCGCGACGACCCGGCCCGCCAGCAGCAGCACCCAGTCGGCAGCGGCGGCGTCCGCCAGCTCGTGCGTGGTCAGGATGACGGTGACCCCGCGCTCGCGCTCCTCACCGATGACCGAGCGGATGCGCTCGGTCGACGGCAGGTCGAGGGCGGTGATCGGCTCATCGAGCAGGAGGAGATCCGCCTCCTGGGCCAGCCCCTGTGCCACGAACACCCGCTGGCGTTGCCCACCCGACAGCTCAGCGAGGCGCCGCCTCGCCAGCCTGCCGATGGCGAGGCGCTCCATGGCTGCCGTGCACAGCGCGCGATCACCGGCCGTGAACCGCCGGAACGGACCGAGGCTGCCGTAGCGACCCATCCCGACCACCTCCCGGACGGTCACCGGCATCGCCTCGTTGACCTGGGTCGCCTGCAGAACGTAGGCGAGGGCCGGTCGGGATTGCATCGCCGCGGGCACGCTCAGCTGCCCCGCGATCGGGCGGACCAGGCCGGCAATGGCATTGAGGATGGTGGACTTGCCGGAGCCGTTGGGCCCGATGAGCGCGGTGAGCGACCCGGCCGGGATCTCGAAATCGGAGGCCGCGAGCGCAACATGCGTGCCGTAGCCAAGGACGACGCCCCGAGCCGACACCGCCGGACGGTGGCTCTCAGGTGCCATTGCCATCCTCCCGCGCCTCACGTCCATCCGGGACCCGGCGCAGCTGCCGCACCAGGTCGCGTCCGAGCAGGACGACGAAGAAGACCAGCACCGCGACACCCGCGACGGTCGCTCCGGCGGCCGTCCCGAGGTGCCAGCTCAGCAGAAGCCCGATGACGACCGCGCCCGCCCCCAGGCAGGCCGCGGTGAGCATCATCGTTGGCACGCTTCGCGCCAGCAGGGCGGCGGTCGCCGGCGGTGCGATGAGCAGGCCGAAGACGAGCAGGGTGCCGACCGCCCGGAACGAGGTCACGATCGCGAGGGTCAGCAGCGCCAGCATCGCCACGTGGGCCAGCTGCGGACGGAGACACAGGACCTGGGCCTTCGACTCGTTGAACGACAGGACGAGGAAGGGCCGGTAGAGCAGCACCACGCCGGTGAACGTGGCCACGGTCGCGGCTGCCTGGATGAGCAGGTCCGACGACCGGACGCCGAGGATGTCGCCGAACAGGAACGTGGTCAGGCTGGTGGTGAAGGTCGGCAGGCGGGAGACGATGATCACGCCCAGTGCCAGCATGCCCACGAACAGCAGGCCGATGCCGGTGTCCTCGCGCAGTCCCGCCCTCCGGTGGACGAGCTCGATGCCCGCCACCATGACGAGCGCTCCGGCGATCGCGCCCAGCGTGAGGTCAAGACCCAGCACGAATGCGAGCGCGATGCCCGGAAGTACGCCGTGGGCCAGCGCGTCGCCCATGAAAGTCATGCCCCGGATCACCACCCAGGTCCCGATCAGCGACGTCGTGACCGCGGCCAGCAGCCCGCCCAGCAGGGCTTGCTGCATGAAGTGCACCGAGAATGGTTCGCCCAGCCAGTCCAGCATGGCGTCAGCCCAGCGCCTCGACGATGCGTTCGACGTCCGTTCGCATCATGCCGACGTAGGTGTCGGCGCCCGATCCCGGAGCGCCGAGCGATCCGGTATACAGCACCACGACGCGCACCTCGGCGCCGACCTCGGCCGCAAGGGCATCGGCCACGTTCGTCGGCAGCGTCGTCTCCGCAAAGATGGCCGGCACGCCCTCGGCGCGGATGGCTGCCGCCAGCCCAGCGAGCGCTCGAGGGTCCGCCTGCGCCTGCGTGGCCCCGCCTGGGATGAGGACGCCGATCACGTCGAAGTCGTACCGCTCGGCGAAGTAGCCGAAGGCGTCATGACTGGTGACCAGGGTGCGATGCGAGCCCGGGATCGATGCCAGGGTGGAACGAAGCTCGCCATCGAACGCCTCCAGCTCACCGGCGAAGCTGGTTGCCCGAGCGTGCCAGTCCCCTGCCGCCACCTGTCCCAGGCGATCCCCGATGAGGCGGACGGCGTCCGCCGCACGAACCGGATCAAGCCACCAGTGGGGATCGGGCGGTCCCGACTCGTTCCCGCCCAGCGGACGCGGATCGAGCGCGGGTCCGAGCTCGAGGATCGGCGTCCCCTCTTCCTCCGCAGCCCCTATCGCGTGTTCGAGACCGCCCTCCAACCCGAGGCCGCTGGTGACCACCAGGTCCGCCTCGCGGAGGGTGGCCGCCTGGCGGGCCGACGGCGCGAAGTCGTGGGGATCGGCCCCCACCGGGATGAGGACCTCGACCCGCGCCTCGTCTCCAGCAACCTGCGCCACGAGGTCCCCGACGATGGTCGTGGTCGCCAGGATGAGCGGCTTCCCGCCCTCGCGCGGACTGCTCGCGCAGCCGGCGGTCAACAGCATCGCCGTCAGGACGGCGATGGCCGCCCGGGTCACGGTGTCGCCCCTCGACGGTGGTCCACCACCGACGCCGCGGCCCGGCCCGGGTCGCCGATCAGGGAGACTGCCGCGAGTGAACCGGTTCTCGCGGTTGCAGGGGCTTTCGCCGTGACGGGGCAGGATCGGCCGGCGCTCATCGGGGGGGCACGGTGCGATCCGACGGCGGGGGCTCGGCACAGCCGGTCATCCGGCATCATCTCCGTGTCCGCAGGTACGTCCGACGACCGTGCCGGATGGTGACGATCCGCCCCTGGTCGAGCAGCGCCTCGGCTACCGACCAGTCGGCCCCCGACCGGGCGAGGTAGTCTCGGGCGTCCGCCTCGGTCATCGGGTGGACCGCGACGATGCCGAGCAGGCCGGCGGCCGGGTCGTCCGAGACGGCGAACGGCGCCACGAGCTCCTCGATGAGACAGGTGGTGGGCACCTCCGCCGCGCGGAAGATGTCGGCCGCGCGGCGCGCGGCGTTGATAGC
This sequence comes from uncultured Chloroflexia bacterium, assembly GCA_963713095.1. Classification (GTDB taxonomy): domain Bacteria; phylum Chloroflexota; class Limnocylindria; order Limnocylindrales; family CSP1-4; genus CAIXZV01. Next base: position 22,988 of record CAVQKK010000001.1, on the reverse strand, counting down.
CGGGGCCTGCACCCAGGGTTCGGCCGTGGGGCGGGTGGGGATCGCCACGTACGCCTGGAGCGGCCCAAGCGCGCTCACGAAGGCAGACGTCGCCGAGACTGCGGCGTCGTCGTCGTTCAGCCCGGCAACGATCATCGTCTCGGTCACCAGGTCACCGCGATACTCCGCGGCGAACCGGCGCATCCCGTCGAGAACCGCCTCCAGACGGAGCCTGCCGATCGGACGGTTCAGCCGCCGCCAGGTGGTCCCATCGACCGTGTCGACCTTGATCGACACCGAGTCGGCAGTGGCGAGCTCCGCCCGGACGTCATCGCGCCAGAGCAGGCTTCCGTTGGTCAGCACGGCGACCTTGAGGCCGAGGGCAGCCACGCTCCGGATCGCCTCGCCGAGGTGGCCGTCGAGCGTCGGTTCGCCATCGGGCACGAAGGTCGCGTAGTCGACCGGCTGGCCGGCGGCCCAGCACTGCGCGAGGCGCGCGCCGACGACGGCGGCGATCTCCCCGGGCGCGACGTACGCCTCACGATCCAGGCATGCGCGGTCCGTGGCCCCAACCTGGCAGTACACACACGAGTACGTGCAGGTCTTGGGCGGAACGTTGTTGATGCCCAGGCTCCACCCCAACCGCCGCGAGTGAACCGGCCCGAAGGCGATCGGCAGCCCGGGCCGCCGATCGCCCGGCCACTCCCGGTCGGGTGTGGCCGGAGGGCGCGACGTCTGCGTCATGGACCCCTCCGAACCATCCGCGGGCCCGACGGACTACGAGCCCTTCGCCTCCGCACCCCGCATGTCTCCGAGCTCGGCCTCCAGCCGGCCGATCTCGTCGCGCAGCTCGCTGAGCCGTGCCTCGAGGTCCTCGGCGACAGGCCCACGGTCGAGACGCCGGGTCCGGCCATAGCGGCGGCGGACCGGTCGTTCCTCCGGCTCGTACCAGTCAGTGGGGCCGTACCAGCCCATGTCATACGGCGGGCCGTACCAGGGCCCGCAGTCATGCCAGCCGTGCCGGCAGCTCATGTCATACCTCCTTGCCTCGCGTGAGGCGCTCAGCCTGTCCAAGGAACGCATCCACCAACCTCCGGCGTTCCCACATCACCGATGTCCATTCGTCGAGCGCCGCCCGGCCGGCATCGGTCAGCCGGTAGGCGCGCCGCGGTGCACCGTTGTCGGCGACCCAACGGGAGGTCACCAGGTCCTCCGCCTCGAACTCGCGGAGCGCGCGGTAGGTCATCCCGACATCGACGCCGTTGGGGGCCAGGCAGAGCTCGTCCAGGCTGGCGATCAGCGCCCCGCCGTGGACCTCCTCGTCCGCGCCGATCAGCGCGAGCAGGAATGGCTCGACCCACCGGCCGCGCCGGCCGCCGGGACGGACCCAGCCTCTGTGGTCATCGTGATGGATGTGCGAGTGGTGATCGGCATGCATATGCCAATAGCATGCCGATGCCAGTGTCTCGGTAAAGAGCCGAAGGGCCTGTTCGCGCGAGGCGCGTTGCCCCGCCCTGGCGTCGGAGCCCGAGCGATATGGAGCCGGACTGAGCGTTGCTCAGGCGTCGCGCCGCCGGAGCAGAGCCGCCGCGGCGGCGAGCGGGACGAGCACATCGACCATCATCGCGAGCAGGGCGGCCCAGGGCGGCAGCCCGGCCGCGAACACGGAGTTCGCGTTGCCGGTCCCGGCCAGCTCGCCCCCCAGGGCGCCCGGCAGGATGGAGCTCAGCGCCTCGTTCCAGGGCACCGGCAGGTGCACGGCCACCAGCGGCACGACGTACCACAGCAGCATCAGCGCAACGACCGCCGCCAGCGCCGAGCGCGTGATCGCCCCCAGCCCGAGCCCGATCATCGCGAAGGTGGTCGAGGACAGGCCCAGCGCCAGCACCAGAACTGCACCTGACGCATCGAGCGACGCCTGGCCGGCGATCGGGCGGCCGCCGATGATGGCGGCGCTGCCTGCCAGCGTCACCGCGACGCATGCCTCGCTGAGCACGAACGCGATCGCGGCAGCGACGAGTGCCTTCGCGGCCAGCACCCGGGCCCGTCCGGGCACCGCGAGAAAGGTGGTACGGATCATCCCGCTCGAGTACTCGGTCGTGATCGCGAGCGCACCGAAGACCGCCATGATCAGCGAGGCGATCCAGCCCATCAGCTCGGGCAGCGAACCAAGGGCGGCATGGGCGCGGCCTTCGGGCGGCAGGGAATCCCAGGTCACGACGAAATACCAGGCAAGCGCGAGCATCAGGGCCGCGAGCACGGCGATCACGCCCACGATGTAGGCGGTCGACCGAGCCGTCCGCAGCTTGTGCCACTCGGCCCACACGACGTCGGCGAACGCGAGGCCCACGGTGGCCCCCGCTGCGTCCGAATGGTCAGCCATCGACCGGCACCTCGACGGACCGGGCCCGGAACTCGGCGCCGTCCGCCGTCAGGCCCAGGTATGCCTCCTCCAGGGAGGCGTGGCGCGAGCGGAGCTCGTGCAGCGGGATGCGCCGATCGGCCGCGATCTCGCCGACCATGACCGCATCGAGCCCCGTCACCAGCAGACCCCCGTCCGGGTCGAGCGTCGCGTGACCGCCGGCCGACTCCAGGGCGGCGGCCAGCTCCGAAGCCCGCACCGACCGGACCTGGACGCCCTGCCCGTGCATCGCCGCCAGCGCCTCGACCGTGGTGTCGGCGATCAGCCTCCCCCGGGCCATGATCACCAGGCGATGGGCCGTGATCGCCATCTCGCTCATCAGGTGGCTGGATACGAACACTGTCCGCCCCTCCGAGGCCAGCGTGCGGAACAGCTCGCGGATCCAGCGCATGCCGTCGGGGTCCAACCCGTTGACCGGCTCGTCGAACAGGAGGATCCCAGGATCACCGAGCAGGGCCACCGCGATGCCCAGACGCTGCTTCATCCCCAGCGAGAACGTGGAGATGCGCCGCCGGGCGACGCCACCCAGACCCACCTGCTCGAGCAGCAGCCGAACCCGCGCGTCGCCGATCCGGTGCGTCCGTGCCAGCCAGCGCAGGTGATCGACCGCCGACCGACCGCCCTCGACCGCGGTCGCGTCGAGCAGCGCGCCGACCTGGTCCAGCGGCCGACGGAGCTGCGCGTACGGCCGGCCCGCGACCAGCACCTGACCCGTCGTCGGCCGGTCGAGCCCGAGCGCCAGGCGCATCGTCGTCGACTTGCCGGCACCGTTGGGTCCCAGGAACCCGGTCACCGTCCCGGGGCGAACGGTGAACGACAGGTCATCGACAGCGAGGGTCGCCCCGTAGCGCCTGGTCAGGCCGCGCAGCTCGATCACGTGCAGAGCGTCGCAGACCGGGCGCCGGCCGTCATCGAACCAGCGCCCGAAACCGGCGGCCAGCCCGTGGACGGAGCCCGGCCGGCCACCGGCGCCGGCATCGGACCCGGGAATGTCAGCCCTCGGGTGGATGTCGGGCCGGAGCGGCATCGCTACCCTCTGGAGCAATGGGCGAACACGTGCGGCGATGACCGACGACGACCGGCTGTTCACGCGCCAGCTGACGCACGGACAGCTGCTCGGGCTCGATGCGCTGGCGGCAGCGGCGTATACGCTCGTGCTCGCCGGAATGATGATGGCCCAGGCGCCCGGTGGCGCCGGCGCAACCAACGCGCCCGGGCTCGAGCACGTCCCGATGTGGGCGCGCTGGGTGGTGGTGCTCGCGATGGGGCCGCCGGTGGCGCTGCGCAGGGTCAGACCCGTCGCCGCGTTCGCGGTCGTGTTCGGCGCGTCCGTGGTCGCCCTGATCGCGGGCATCGTGCGCGACGACTTCGTGGGCGCTGCGTTCGCGCTGTACCTGGTGGCCGCCGTCGAACGAAGGCCAAGCTGGGAGCCGACGGCCCCGATCGCCGCCCTGAGCCTGATCGGGATCTTCCTGCTGGTGGCTGCCGGCAGCCCGGTCCCGGTCTCCGACCTCGCCGCCTCGATCGTCACCGGTGCCGTCGTGCTCGGGGCTGCGTGGACGATCGGACGCGCGGTGCGTGAGCGACGCCGGTTCGCGGAGCGTGCGGCCGCGCAACGCGTCCAGCGGGCGCTGACCGAGGAGCGGCTGCGGATCGCACGCGACCTGCACGACATCGTGGCCCACGGGCTCAGTCTGATCGTCGTCAAGGCGGCCACCGCGAACCACGTCATCCATGCCCGGCCCCAGGAGGCGGAGGAGGCGCTGCGGGTCATCGAGGACACCGGCCGGTCGGCCATCGGCGAGATGCGCCAGATGCTCGACGTGCTTCGGGACGATCAGCCGCCCGCAGCCGACGACCTCGAGCCGGCGCCCGGGCTCGCCCAGCTGACGGCCCTCGGCGACCGCGTCGCCACGGCCGGTGTGTCGGTCGAGCTCGACCTTCACGGGGTGGACGGGCTGCCGCCCGGCATGGCCCTATCCGTGTATCGGATCGTGCAGGAGGCGCTGACCAACGTGGTCAAGCACGCGGCTCCCGCGCACTGCCGGGTGACGATCGTGGCCGGCGATGGCGAGATCATGCTCGAGGTGGTCGATGACGGGCAGCGAGCGGGCGTGCGGCCGGAGCCCGAGGACGAGACCACCGGCCACGGGCTCGTCGGCTTGCGCGAGCGGGTGCGGCTGCTGGGCGGTGAGCTGACCGCCGGGCCGCTGGATCGGCGCGGGTTCCGGGTCGCCGCGCGGATCCCCGCGCCGCGCACCGGGACGGCGGCGGTCGAGGCCGGGGCTGTCGACCCCGCCGTGGTGGGGCCATCGTGACAGACGGTCTGGTGACGGAGGCGAGCGTGGTGGACCCCATCCGCGTGGTCGTGGCCGACGACCAGGCGCTGGTCCGCGGCAGCTTCAGGGTGCTCGTCGAGACGACGCCCGGCATGCTCGTCGTGGGCGAGGCCGCGACCGGGGCCGAGGCCGTGGACCTTGCCCGGAGCCAGCGACCCGACGTGGTCCTGATGGACATCCGGATGCCGGTCATGGACGGGATCGAGGCCACGAGGCGGATCTGTGGCGGGCCGGGAGGAGGAGCGCCGGGCGGAGGAGCGCCGGGTGGGCCGTGGAGCCGGGTGCTGATCCTGACCACCTTCGATCTCGACAGCTACGTGTACGAGGCGCTGCGCGCCGGCGCCAGCGGCTTCCTGCTCAAGGATTCGCCGCCCGCCGAGCTGCTGGACGCGATCAGGGTCATCGCCGCCGGCGACGCGCTGCTGGCGCCCCGGATCACCCGGCGGCTGATCGCGGAGTTCGCGCGCCGACCCGACCGGACGGCGCCCGTCCCGCCGTCCCTGGGCGCGCTCACCGAGCGTGAGGTCGAGGTGCTGCGCCTGATCGCGGGCGGCCTGTCGAACGGCGAGATCGCCGGGCATCTGGTCGTGAGCCCGGCGACCGTCAAGACCCATGTCGGCCACCTGCTCGCCAAGACCGATGCGCGCGACCGAGCGCAGCTGGTGATCCTGGCCTACGAGACCAGGCTCGTCGGCAGCGAGCGCGACTGACCAATCGCGGCCGCGCGCCGTTGGACGGGGCGGACGCAACGTCGCCGTCGCCTCGAGTCAAACGGTTCCGGGCAGGCCGAACGCGGCGAACAGCTCGGGACCGAAGGTCGTGATCTCCGCGATCTCGCCGTCGCGGACGCGGAGGACGTCGAGCTTGAACGCCCGGAACACCGTGTCGCCGGGCGCCCTGAGGTAGCTGGCAGCCGTCGGCATCCGGTTGGCGGACGTGGCCACCAGGTGCCACTCCCCCATCGCCATCGCGTCGCCCAGCAGCGGCGCGATCGTGTCGCGGCCCTCGTACAGGTAGGGGTTCGGCGGCATCGTGATCCGCAGGTCGCGGGCGGCGATCGAGACCGCCAGCTCGGCATCGCCGGCCTCGTGCGCGGCGATGAACTGGCTCAGCAGCTCGCGCTCCTGCTCGTTCGCGCCGGTGGTCGCCCATTCGGAGCGGCGAGGCGGCAGGCGCTCCTGCATCGTCGCCCGCGCCCGCTGGAGGGCGCTGTTGGCGGCCGGCACACTGGTCTCGAGCAGCGTCGCGGTCTCCGACGCGTGCCAGCCCAGCACGTCGCGCGCGATGAGCGCGGCGCGCTGGCGTGGCGGCAGAGCCTGGAGCGCGGCGAGGAACACGAGCGAGATCGTCTCCCGCTCGACTGCAACCGTGTCGGGCTGCTCCTCGATCGGCGCCACCGGCACCAGCGGGCCCACCTCGTCGAGCAGCGTGTCCGGGTAGGGCTGGAGCCAGGGCAGGTCACGGAATGTCTCCGCCGAGGCAGCCCGTCGCTTGCGCGCCCGGAGCATGTCCAGGCAGACGTTGGTCGCGATCCGGTACAGCCAGGCGCGAACGTTCGCCGGGCCATTGCGAACGTTCGCCGGGCGATCGAAGGACGCCCGCGCGCGCCAGGCGCGGAGCATCGTCTCCTGGACCGCGTCTTCGGCATCGTCGAACGAGGCCAGTATCCGGTAGCAGTGGACGTGGAGCTCGCGCCGGTGGTGCTCGACCGAGGTGGCGAAGGCGGGATCCTCTTCGGCCCTCGCAGTGTCGATCGCGTCCCGCCCGGCGTTCACGCCCGCCATTGTCGCGGCACCCGCGACGTCACGCGCCGGTCGCCTGGTGGGCCACCTGGGTCGCCTTCGTCCGGTCGACCTCCTGGACCAGCCAGGTGTTCCCGTCCGGGTCCTCGAACGAGGCGAACGAGTTGTAGTTGCTGCGGTCCGGGGCCAGCCCATCCTCCTGCCCCTTCGGGCCGAAGTGGAAGAAGTCGCTGACGTCCACGCCGCGCCCAACCAGCTCCGATCGGGCGGCCTCGATGTCGGGCACGATCACGTGCAGGCCGTAGATCGAGCCCGCCTTCATCGGCGTGTTGCTCATGAGTGCGATCGCGCAGCCCGATCCGGGCGGGGTCAGCTGCACCACGCGCGTGTCCTCGCCCACCTTCACGTCGACGAGCTCGACGAACCCGGCCCGCTGTACGTAGAAGGCCTTCGCGCGGTCGATGTCGGAAACGGGCACGACGATGAGCTCGAGGGTCCAGTCCATGGTTCGGGTCTCCAGTGTCGGCGTCGGACGCTCAGTGTGGCCGACGTTCTGCCCGTGCAACGAATGGACCCTCGAAACCTCATCGGTCGCGCGATGAGCCATGGAGACGCGGAGGTGCGGACGGCGGCGTCCTTCCTGGACGGGTGGGGGACGGTCGCCCTATCCGAACCGGATCAGGCGGCGGGCGTTGCCCGCGTTGACGGCCTCGAGGACCGGCTCGGGCAGCCCGATCCCGTGGATCTGCCAGCGGCCCTGGCTCGGCGGCACGTCGGGCCCGTAGTCGAACGACTCGTCGAAGGTCTCGAGGAACCGCGCATAGATCGCACAGGTCGCCGGATCGGGCGGGATGTCGGTGCCGAACAGGATCCGGTCCGGCCAGCGCAGGAAGAACGCGCGGGTCGTATACGGCTGGCGGCCGAGCTCCGCCAGTCGGGCGGCAAGGTCGACGTGGAAGTTGGGGCACCGCTCGAGGATCGCCGACACCCGGCCGAGGTCCTCCGCGGCGCAGCCGACGTGGGCGCCGATGAACGTCGTCCCCGGATGGCGCAGCATCACGGCCTCCAGCCCGTCGATCAGCTCGTCGAACGGCGGGAACCCCTCGAGATCCGGCCGCCCGCGGGGTCGGGTCGGCCAGAAGTGCCAGTCGGGGTTCGCCCGCAGCTCCTCCCAGCGCTCGTTCGAGGCGCCGAGCGGCTCGAAGAACGCAATCGGATCGGCGATGTGGATCGTGACCGGGACCCCGAGCTCGCCTGCCGCGGCCCAGACCGGGTCCAGGCGCGGATCGTCGACGGGGATCAGGCGTCCGGCCGGATCGCGGGCCCGGAGACCGAGCGTCTTCCAGACCTTGAGCCCGCCCGCGCCCGCGGCCACCCCCTCCCGGAGACGCTGCGCCTCGTGCTCACCGAAGGCCGGATCGCCGGGCCATGACGGGTAGTCGAGGGTGCCGAACACAGCCACCCGGTCGCGAACCGGCTGCCAGCGCTCGATCTCGCGCCGCAGCTCGTCTCCCTGGCCGCCGTCGAGATCGACGATGCCGGCCAGCCCCAGCGCGTCGAGCGCCGCCGCCAGCTCGGCCGGTGCGCGGTGAGTCCACTCGCCCGAGAACGGCGTCGCGCCCAGGTGATTGTGGGCATCGATCGCCGGAACTCGCGGGCGACGGACGTCGTGGACAGGGACCCGGAGCATCGACCGGGGCCGGAAGTCGCCGAGCCGCAGGTCGTCCCCGGAGCTCGGTCCGTCTCCGGACGCCGGTCCAGCCCCTGGGCCCGGTCCCCCCTCGGCGCTCACCCCTTGATCCCGGTCAGGGTGATCCCGCGGACGAACTGCCGTTGCGCGATGACGAACAGGATCACCATCGGCGCCAGGCTCACGAGGGCACCGGCCATCATCTCCGGCCACTTGCCCACGTACTGGCCCTTGAAGAACGCGAGCCCCACCGTGACCGTGTAGCTCTGCAGGTCGCGCAGGTAGATCAGCGGGTCGATCAGGTCGTTCCAGCTCCACATGAAGGTGAAGATCCCGAGCGTGGCCAGGGCAGGCTTCGCCAATGGCACGTAGATGTGGCGGTAGATCTGCCAGGGATTGGCGCCGTCGACCCGGGCGGCGTCGGCGAGCTCGCGCGGGATCGTCAGGTAGAACTGACGGAGCAGGAACGTGCCGAACGCACCGCCCAGGAACGCGCCCACCCACAGCGGCTCGATCCCGTCGCCGCGACCCGGCTTGCAGGCACGATCGACGTGCGCCGGACGAACTGAGGTTGGAGCTCCTGCGGCCGCTCCTGGATCTGATGATCTGGGTTCGCGGGCCTGCGTGCGGTATCATCCGGGCCGTTCGCTGGCGCGTGGCTCAACGGTAGAGCACCTGACTCTGGATCAGGGGGTTCCAGGTTCGAATCCTGGCGCGCCAGCCACCACACTACCTGTGGTGCGATCCGGCGGGGTCAAGTCCCAGGACGTGGTGTAACAGCGCGCGTCCTCGCGCCCGAGCCTCAGCTCGCGAGCAGCAGGGTCGGGATCACCTCCTCTGATACGGGATCGGCGTCGATGAGCGCCATGGTCTCGGGTCGGAAGTAGCGGCGGCCGTCCTGCCACTCGTCATCCTGCTCGGCGAGGATCATGCCGACCAGACGGATCACGCTCGCCCGGGTGGGGAAGATCCCGACCACCCCGGTCCGGCGCTTGATCTCCTTGTTCAGCCGCTCGAGCGGGTTGGTGCTGCGGATCTGCCGGCGGTGGGTCTCGGGGAACGTGAAGTGGGCGAGCAGGTCGGGCTCGGCTTCGGTGAGCAGCTCGGCGACCTTGGGGAAGCGCGGCGCGACGGTGTCGATGACCGCGTCGAGCTGGCGGCGGGCCGCTGCCTCGTTGGGCTGCTCGAACACGAGCCGGATCGCGGAGGCGACCATGCTCCGCGCACTCCGGGGGACGAGCTCCTGGGCGTTGCGGGTGAGATGGACCCGGCAGCGTTGCCAGGACGAGCCCAGGAGCTGCTCGTGGACCGCCTTCACGAGCCCTGCGTGGTTGTCGCTGATCACGAGCCGGACACCCCGCAGGCCGCGCTCGACGAGCGAGCGGATGAACGCGGGCCAGGCCGAGCCCTCGTCGTTGCCGGCCGACAGCTCGAGCCCCAGGACCCGGCGCTCGCCGTTGGCGGCCACCCCGATCGCGACCAGGGCCGCCATCGACACCACGTGGCTGCCCTCGCGGACGCGCAGGTACGTGGCGTCGAGCCACACATACGGGTATGGGGTCTCGTGGAGGGGGCGGGAGCGGAACGCTCGGACCTCGGCGTCGAGCGGGGCGCACATCCGGGACACCTCGCTGCGGCTCAGGCCCTCGATGCCCAGGGCCCGCACGAGATCGTCCACCCGGCGGGTGCTGATCCCGGCCACGTACGCCTCCTGGACGACCGCGAGCAGGGCCCGCTCGGTGCGCCGCCGCGGATCGAGCAGGCTGGGCAGGTACGAGCCGTCGCGCACCCGCGGCACGGCGAGGTCGATCGTGCCCACCCGCGTGTCCCAGCGCCGGTCGCGATACCCGTTGCGGTGGGTCAGTCGGCGGTCGGGGTCGCGTTCGCCCTTGGGCAGCCCGGTGAGGTCGGTCACCTCGGCCTCCATCACCGCCTGGGCGAGCACCCGCACGCCTTCGCGCAGGAAGTCCGTGTCGCCGTCCGCGGTCGCCTTGCGCAGCATCTCGAGCAGCGCCATCCTGTCCTCGGCCATCGTGGTGTCCTTTCGTCGTCGGTTTCTGACTTCCAACGACGCGAGGATGACGCGGTGGCCGATCTCGTTCACGGCCCCGCTGTTACACCACTATCGGGACACGACCTCCGGCGGCCCGCCGAGGCGGTCGATCGATGGCTGGGTCGCCTGACTCCCACCCCGTTTCTTCGCCTGACTCAAGGCGGAATCCGCGCGCTTCGCTTGATCCTGCGACGCTTGATCACTTGTCTGGCGGCGATCCGCTCGCCGTGGGCCTCGGCGGCTGCAGGGGACCGCATGCTACCCGCACCGCCCAGCCGCGCATCTGCCATTGCTGATCCCTTCACGGCTGCCGGCGATCTCGGTCTTCCTCGTCGACACCCGGCCCCAGTCGTCATGGCGGTGCCGCCGACGACCTGCCTCATCGCGCCCGACGACGCCCCGGCCGCCTACGCCAGGCAGGTGGTCGCCGCGGCCGGGCAGCTCGCTGCGAGGTGACACGCGAGATGCCCGCCCAGCTGATGTGCATCGGTCACCGGAGGAGCAGTGACGACGGCGCAGCTCGTGTGTGCGGATCCTGTCCCCGCGTCTGCCGGAGCCCGAGGGCGAAGCCGAGACGACGAGCCGCGATCCGGCTGACGAGGCCGAGGTGCCGACTCGGACTGCATCAGCGGTCTACGTGGCCGTTGGGGCCGGTCGGCCTTAGGCTCGGGCATCGTCCGATGACAGACTGTTTGTCAGGCCAGGAGCGCTCGGGAGCACTGGAGAGCCACCTCCCTCGAGTCGAGCGGAACGGAAGGCCACCGCTGGTGGCACGAGAGAAGGCGCAGGCGAATGGCATTGGATCCGACTGCTTCCGTCGATGCGACGAGGGTCGACGCCGCCAGCCGGTTCGGTTCCTGGATCGGCTTCGCCACCGCCGCGCTGACCGTCGTGACCTTCGCGCTGGCCCTCACGGCGGCGCCGGAAACCGTCCCCTATCCGTTCAAGAGCCAGATCATCGTCGATCAGTGGCCCGGGGACTACCTTTGGATGTATCCGGCGATGGTCCTGATGGTGCTCTTCGTGGCGCTCCTCGTCGCGATCCACGAGTCCACACCCCCGGCCCGCAGGACGTACAGCCTGCTCGCGCTGTGCGTTGGCGTCCTCGCCGCCGCTGTCCTGCTCATCACCTACTACATCCAGGTGACGGTGATGCAGCCCAGCCTCGAGAAGGGCCAGCTCGATGGGTGGGCGATGCTGACGATGTACAACCCGAACGGGGTCTTCATCGCGCTCGAGGAGCTCGGCTACCTGCTGATGAGCCTCGCCTTCCTCTGCCTGGCCGGGGTGTTCGTGGGGGCCAGTCGCCTCGAGCGGAGCCTTCGCTGGCTCTGCATCGCGAGCTTCGCGTTGTCGATCGGTGCCCTCCTTGTCGTCTTCGCGCTGCACGGGATCGATCGCGGCGACGTGTTTGAGATCACCGTGATCTCCATCGTCTGGCTAACCCTCATCGCCGGGGGGATCCTCACGGCCCTCGTGTTCCGGCGCGCCTTGCCCCATGAGGCGGGCTGAGCCGAGGCTCTCGTCGCCGGGTCCCCCCGCCGGGTCGGACAGTGGGGTCGCCCGCCGTCTCGGCCTGTCGCATTCGACCGTGAGCACCACCTGGCGAGCGCCCGGTCCAACGTGGCTGCAGAGATGACGGCGCAGCCCTTCCGGATCCTCGCCCCGTCCCTGCCCGGACCCGACGGCGTGGCCCAATCGGCTGAATCGCGTGAGCTCGCCGAGGTCGTGGCGGGTGCCGGGTTCGTCCGCAGCGCGCAGGAATGGATTGGGCGTTCGTATGGGCCACGGGCGGCACTCTGGCCTTCCGATGTGGGCCGCACGGCTCCTGCCCGGCAGTCTCGCGCGTGCGAGCCTCGGACGAGTCTTTCTGGGCGTTGGCAATGAGGGGATGCGAGCGTGGATGCCATTGTCGGGCTGGCCGCGGTCCTGGGAATCGCGGTCGTCGTGATCTGGTTCGTCCTCTACCGATGGAGTGGCGGCAGGGGGTCAGGCGAGGGGGCCGCGGGGAGGGTCGCCAACGGAACCGAGGTATGGGGCGACTTCCTCGTTCGGACCTACCGGGGGCACCAGCAGAGCGAGGCGATCGCGAGCTACATGAAAGAGGCGGAGACGCTCGCCCAACGCGGCTACGCGCCGGTGGGCCAGAGCTGGGGCGACGGGCAGTGGGATGGTGGCACCTTCCTCATCGCGTTGATTCTCTGCTTGTTCGGGGTCGGCCTCATCCTGCTCGCCTACATGGCGATCTTCAGACCTGGCGGTTCGCTGTGCGTCACCTACCGCCTCGGGGCCGCATAGGCTCAAGCCCATGCGCCGAAGGCGACCTGCGTAACGGATTGTCGGTCCTGTCCTCGTCGCCAGGGCCGCCTGGTCACGGGTCGCGCCAAGCGCAGATCTGCTCGCCAGGATCACGAGCGGGGTCCTCCGCCTGGTGACCGTGGCGAGGCCGAGGATCTGCCATCGCGGCTGGGCCAGCTGCCTGGCGTGGATCGAGGTGGTCGCTGGCCGGTCGCCACTGCCCTATCCCGCCGTCCGCGCCGGCACCCGCTCGTACAGGTGCTGGGCCCACAGGTACCCGACGACCGAGATGGCGACGCACCAGGCCACGGCCAGGATGCCGCTGTCCCCGATCGGGGTGCCCGCCAGCAGGCCACGCAGGGTCTCGATGATCGGCGTGAACGGCTGGTTCCGCGCGAACCACTGCAGCGGCCCCGGCATCGACGCGGTGGGCACGAAGCCCGAGCTCAGGAACGGCAGGAAGGTCAGGATCATCGGCAGGTTGCTGGCGGTCTCGACGCTGTCGGTGACGAGACCCAGCGCGACCGACAGCCAGGCGACGGCAGACGCGGTCAGCAGCAGCAGCCCAGCCGCGGCGATCCAGTCAACCGGGCCGGTGGTGGGCCGGAACCCGATGACGAGGGCGACCACGACCACGATGACGGTCGCGAGCATCGACTGGACGATGGCGCCCAGCACGTGCCCGGTGAGCACCGAGGCCCGTGCGATGGCCATGGTGCGGAAGCGGGCGATGATCCCCTGGGTCATGTCCATGGCCACGACGATGGCCGTCCCCTGCCCGACGCCGGCCACGGTCATCAGCAGGATCCCGGGCACGACATACGCGACGTAGGCGGAGCGATCGGCCGCCGAGCCGACCGGGGCTGTAACGGCACCCCCCAACCCGGCACCGAGGGTCCCGCCGAACACGTACACGAACAGCAGCAGGAGCACCACGGGGATGCCGGCGATGAACATCGTCAGCGACGGGTAGCGGCGCATCCGGCGCAGGCTCCGGCGGAACATCGTCGCGGAGTCCGCGAGCAGATAGGTGGTCATGGGACGGGCACCTCCTCGCCGCCGATGGCACCACCGGTCGGGGCACCCTGGCGGCCGGTCATCGACAGGAACACGTCGTCGAGGTCGGCGGACCGGACCGAGAGCGCATCGACCTCGATCGATCCCGCCTCGAGCCGCGCGAGCATCGCCCGAAGGGCGTGGATCCCACCGTCGTTGGGAACCTGGATCGCCAGCCCGATGTCATCCCGTGCACCTTCGCCCAGCGCCTGCGCCGCGCGCTCGAGCGCGTCGGCGCTTGCGAACTCGAACCGGACGTGGCCGCCGGGCACCAGCCGCTTGAGCTCGGCCGGTGTGCCCTGGGCAACCACGCGACCCCCGTCGAGCAGGGCGATCCGCGAGGCGAGGCGGTCGGCCTCCTCGAGATACTGGGTGGTCAGGAAGATCGTGACGCCGGACGCGACGAGCTCCCGGACGATGTCCCACATCACGCGGCGGCTGCGGGGATCGAGGCCGGTCGTGGGCTCGTCGAGGAAGATGATCCGGGGATCGCCGACCAGCGTCATCGCGAGGTCCAGCCGCCGGCGCATGCCGCCCGACCAGGTCATGGCGGGCTTCGCCGCTGCATCGGTGAGGTCGAACCGCTCGAGCAGCTCGGCCACCCGGGGCCGTCCGCGCTCGCGCCCGAGGTGATGGAGGTCTGCCATCAGGCGCAGGTTCTCCTCGCCCGTGAACTGGGGATCGACCGCCGAGACCTGCCCGGTGAGCCCGATCAGGCGACGCACCGCCCCGGGCTGACGGGCGACGTCGAAGCCGCCGATGCTCATCTCGCCGGCGTCGGCCGAGATCAGCGTCGCGAGGATGTGGACCATCGTCGTCTTGCCCGCCCCGTTGGAGCCGAGCAGCGCGAACACCGATCCTTCGGGAACGTCGAGGTCGATGCCGTCGAGCACGACCTGGGTGCCGAACGACTTGCGCAGGCCGCGGACCTGGATCGCGGTGGCGGGCTGCTCCGTCACGGAGCGCATCCGGGCCGTCATCGGACAGCCCCGCCCGGTGCCGTCGGGCGCGGCCGTGCGCTAGATGTCCAGCTCCTCCACGGCCGGCTGGCGCGAGGTGCGCTCGACCATCTCGAACAGCTCGGGCGGAACCTTGTCGCGCAGCCCGTCGAGGGTCTCGATGACGTCGAGCGTCGACTCGCGGGGCGCGCTGCCGTAGCGCAGGTTGCCGATGCCCACCCAACCCCGCCAGCCCGCCGGCTTGCCCTGGGCATCGACCGCCCACCACTCGGGGCTGCGTTCCACGTGGAGGACGTACTTGCCGGTCCGCCCGCGATACACGCGATACGCGACGGCCCGGCTTTCGCTCGTGTCGGACCATTCGCCGACCAGGACGCCGGTGAAGCGAACCTTCCGGCCGCTCCCCAGGCCAACCCGGACCGTGATCTCGTCAAACCCCTCGCGGAGGCCCTCCTGCACGTCGACGTAGCGCCGGAGCGCGTTCGAGATCGCGGCGGACAGGTTGCCGCCGGCGAGCTCCTGCGCGCGCTGGAAGAGGGAGAGGTCTCCGTCGGAGACGTAGATCGTCTTGTTCGGCACGGCCACATCGTAGCCTCCGTGGTACGTCGTTGGTATACATAGGAGTATACGTACACACAGCGGCGGCGCAAGAAGGCGACGGGGATTGAGCTCTCGTCAGGCGAACGATGTCACCGGATCGCAAGCGATCTCGGCCGCCGCGCGCAGCGGAAACGCCTGTCCTCTGGTGACCATGACGCAGCCAGGCGAAGCCATGCTGTCAAGCCGGTCGAAAACCGACGCCACCAGGAGTTCCTCGCCTTCCTGCGCCGGCTCGACCGGACGTATCCGGCGCAGCTCGGACCCCAGGCCATTCGTCTGGACGGCCTCCGCCGAGGCGATCCTGGCCAAGGTCGGTCGTTGTCGAGCCATTCCTGAGACGGCGCACTAGCTGTTCGACCCCGTGACGAGTAGCCGCTTGGCCGCATCCACGGCGGAGGCCGCGTCCGGCGCGTACCCGTCGGCGCCGATGGAGGATGCGAACTCGGCGGTGACCGGCGCCCCGCCCACGATGATCTTGACGTGACGGAGGTCGGGTGCCGCCCTGACCGCCGAGACGACGTCCTTCATCGCCACCATCGTAGTGGTGAGCAGTGCGCTAACCCCAACAAGCCCAGCGTTGTGCTTGCGGACGGCGTCGACGAAGCGATCGGCAGCGACGTTGGGCCCTAGGTCGACCACCTCAATGTTCGCTCCCTTCCACATCATGGACACGAGGTTCTTGCCGATGTCGTGGAGGTCGCCGTAAATCGTGCCGATCACCGCGGTGTGCTCGGGGCGAATGCCAGAGGCCGTCAGGATTGGCTCGACTATGGCCGTCGACTCCTTCATCGCGCGGGCACTGATAAGCATCTCGGGTACGAAGATCTCATTGTTGGAGAAGCGGGCGCCAACCACCTCCATTGCCGCGGTCATCGCGTCGAGGATGGTCCGCGGGTCGATCCCGGCTGCGACCGCCTCTTGAGTGATCCTCGTGGCCGTTGCACGGTCGCCCACCTCGATTGCTGTCGTCAGGGCATTCAACTGCATGGTGCTCCTCACTCGATGTCTGCATCGCGCATCGCTTGCGAGTCAAGTCGAGGGCGCGACACGATATCTCCGCATCTCTTGAGCGCGAGGGACCCCTCCCCGAGGGCGACGATGCCGACGTAATCCGGCGCCCGTACGTGTGTGCCAACTGGGTAGCGCGGTCCACGGACTACTCGATCAACTCCAATCCAGCTGCTCTACCCCTTTGTTGCGCGCAGCCACCTCCAACAACTCGCCGAACGTGCTGGTGCAGGTGTACTCGTCCGTCGCGACGACGATGACATCGCCAGCCTGCGCAGACTCGACCGATTTCCAGACAGCGAGATTGTCCCCGCCGCGAGTTCAGACCGTCAGTGCGGGCCCAGCCACGGCCGCGATCCTCATTTGGGTACCTCCGTGTCCAGGCATCATCGGCCGACAACGTCTCGGGGGCGTAGCCCGTCAGCAACTCGAAGCATGTTCTCTGCGCATGCGTCGATCTTCTCCACGAACGCGTCGCGCGCGCCTGTGGCGATATGTGGGGTCACGACAGTCTTCGGTGCCGTGAGGCAGCCCAGCCGCGGCGATCCAGTCAACCGGGCCGGTGGTGGGCCGGAACCCGATGACGAGGGCGACCACGACCACGATGACGGTCGCGAGCATCGACTGGACGATGGCGCCCAGCACGTGCCCGGTGAGCACCGAGGCCCGTGCGATGGCCATGGTGCGGAAGCGGGCGATGATCCCCTGGGTCATGTCCATGGCCACGACGATGGCCGTCCCCTGCCCGACGCCGGCCACGGTCATCAGCAGGATCCCGGGCACGACATACGCGACGTAGGCGGAGCGATCGGCCGCCGAGCCGACCGGGGCTGTAACGGCACCCCCCAACCCGGCACCGAGGGTCCCGCCGAACACGTACACGAACAGCAGCGTGCAAGGGTTGGCCACGCTTGGCCGTTCGACCCGGGCCCGCAGGCGTGGTGCGGCGACGCGGCGCTGACGTGCGTCGGGCTGAAACACGGGGCCAGGGATCGGCCGGCCCACGGCCCGACTCGGCGGTCAGCGCGGTGGTGACTCCGTCGCCTCGAATGCGTCCCGAATGGTCGTGTAGCACCCGCAGGTCATCGCCTCGAGGGCGGCCGGGTCGAGGATCCTCACCGCGCCGCGCAGGTGCCTGAGGGCGCCGGCCTGTTGCAGCACCTCGAGGGCGAGCGTGACCTTGGGCCGGGACGCCCCCAGCAGCCCGGCCAGCAGCTGGTGCGTGCATTGGAACTCGTCGGCTTCGATCCGATCCCGCGTCAGCAGCAGGCACCGGGCCATCCTCGCCTCGAGCGGATGCAGGCGATGGCAGGCGGACACCTGCACGCAGTCCACGAACCGGGCCCCCAGGTAGCGGAAGATGGCCGTGCGGAACGGCGGGCTGCTGTCGAGGAGCCCGCGGAGATCGTCGGTCGGCATCTGCGCGACCTGGCCGACGATCAGGCACGCGATCTCCGTCGGCGCCGGCACCGAGCCCAGGGCCGGCGCGATCTCGATCGCCCCCTCCCGGCCCACGGTCGCGATCGAGGTGAAGCTGCCCAGGGGATCGGTGACCACGAGCGAGAACAGGCCGCTCAGCGGGAACGTGACGCTGTCCATCCGCTCACCGGGCTGGTAGACGGTCTGGCCGCGCGTCGCCGTCCGGATCGTTACGCGCGGAGCGACGTCCACGAGCATCGATGCCGGCACGTGAGCCAGCAGCTTGTTGCCTCGTAGCCGGTCCGCTTCCGCCATTCGCCTTCCTTCTCCTCCGGCCGCCTGCGTGCCGACGCCGCGCCAGTGTAGGGGACGGTTGCTCCCGCCTGGTTCCGTGGGGCACCGACGGACCCGCGTACCGTCGGGATAGGCGTTGGTGGCCAGATCAGATGGTGCTGGTCGGCCAAACCGACAAGGAGACAACTCGATGGCTGAGGGCAAGAAGTTCCTGATCATGGCGACCCATGGCCCGGACAACCCCGAGATGGCGACCCTTCCGTTCGTGATGGCCGGTGCCGCCGCCGCCGCGGATGTGGAAGTGGTCATGGGGTTCCAGGGTGACGGCGTGCGGCTGATGCAGTGCGGCGTCGCGGAGACCGTCACGTCGCCCGGGTTCAAGCCGATGGCCGAGCTCCTCCAGGCGATCCGCGAGTTCGGCGGCACGTTTCTGGTCGGCGGCCCCTGCATCAAGAGTCGTGCCATCAGCGAGGTCGACCTCGTCGAGGGCGCGCATGTGGTGACCGCGGGCCGGTTCGTCGCCGAGATCGCGACGGCGACCAACACCCTGTTCTACTAGGAGGCTGCTGTGGTCACCGTGCTGAACGACGCCGAAGCTACCGAGTTCGGCAAGACAACCGTCGTCGACGCGCGCGGCGTCGCCTGCCCCGGTCCGATGATCGAGGCCAAGAAGGCGATGAGCGGGATCGCGGTGGGCGAGGTCATGGAGCTGTGGTCCGGCGACTCCCAGACCAAGGAGGACATCGGGTACTGGACCGAGATGGCCGGTCATACCTTCCTGGGCGTGATCCCGGCTCGCGGGTATGAGCGGCTGTTCATCCGCCGCGGCAAGTGACGTAGCCCCGGACATGACGACAGCCCAGGAAGCTCGTGCCGTGCCAGGCGGACCGGCCGTCATCCCACAGGGTCCGCGAGTCCTCGTGTTCTCGACGAACGCGATCTCCGACCCCGGGATCGACCTCGCCGGCAGCCTGCACATGCACTACTCACCTGAGGTCGTCGTGTACAGCCTCCCCTGCACGAGCGCGATCAGGCCGGACTGGATCCTGTTCGCGCTCCAGGAGGGCTTCGACGGCGTGTTCATCGCCTCGGATGGCGACGAGTGCCCCTACCTCGCCGACTGCGGGAAGCGGTCGGCCGAGATCATGTACCGCGCCCAGGACCTGCTCGCCGAGCACGGGATCGCGGACCAGCGCCTCAAGATGGCCGCGATCTGCTCGGTCTGTGCCGAGTCGTTCACGCGCCAGATCCGCGAGTTCACCGAGACGCTCACGGCGTTGAAGGCGGCCTAGATGGACTACGACGTGCTGGTCGTCGGCAGCGGCATCGGCGGCATGGAGTCGGCGCTCAAGCTCGGCGACATGGGCTACAAGGTCCTGGTCGTCGAGAAGGAGCCCAGCATCGGCGGCCGGATGGTCCTGCTGAGCAAGGTCTTCCCGACGCTCGACTGCGCCAGCTGCATCGCCACCCCGAAGATGGCGGCGACGGCCCACCACCGGAACGTGACCGTGTGGACCGATGCCGAGGTCGCGTCCATCACGCGCGACGGCGGCGGTCTGATGCACGCCGACGTGCGCCGCAGGCCGCGGTTCGTGGATCTCGCCGCGTGCACGGGCTGCAAGCAGTGCGAGGAGGCCTGCACCGTCGCGGTTCCCGACGAGTGGAACGGCGGCATGGTCTCCCGCCGGGCTGCCTACATCGCCTACCCGCAGGCCATTCCCCAGAAGGCCCTGATCGAACGTCCGGGCACCTCTCCCTGCACCGACGCCTGCCCGGCCGGGATCAAGGCGCACGGCTACGTCTCGCTGGTCCGCTCGGGACTGTACGAGCAGGCATACCAGCTGGTCCTCGATGCGACGCCGCTCGTCGGGACCTTGGGAGCCGCGTGCTACGCGCCGTGCGAGACCGCCTGCACGCGAAACGAGCGGGAGGGTCCGGTCGCGATCCGGCGGATCAAGCAGTTCGTCGCCGAGCGGCACGACGCACTGGACGGTGGGCCACACGTCACGCCCGCGGAGCCCAACGGCAAGCGCGTCGCGATCGTCGGCTCGGGGCCGGCCGGGCTCACCGCGGCCTGGCAGCTGGCCCGGGCGGGCTACGGCGTCCACATGTTCGAGGCTGGCCACGAGCCCGGCGGCTTCCTGCGCCAGGCGATCCCGGGCTACCGGCTCCCGGTCGAGGTGGTGGAGCGAGACATCGCCAACGTCACCGCGCTGGGCGTGGAGATCACGACCGATCACGCGGTTCACGACCTGGCCGCGCTCAAGGCCGACGGCTACGACGCCGTCCTGGTCGCGCCCGGAACACCCCGGTCGCAGTCGCTCGGGATCCCGGGCGAGCAGCTCGACGGCTACGTGGCGGGGCTCGATCTGCTGCGCGACGTGCGCGCCGGGCGAGCGCCTCGGCTCAAGGGCAGGCGCGTCGTCATCGTCGGCGGCGGCAACGTCGCGATGGACGCCGCACGCACCGTCGCGCGCCTGGGCGCCCGCGAGACCCTCGTGGCCTACCGGCGCAGCCGCGACGAGATGCCCGCGCACCGCAGCGAGGTCGACGATGCGCTGACCGAGGGCGTCCAGATGCTGTTCCACGTCGCGCCGGTCGAGGTGCTGGGCGATGCACGCGCGAGGACCGTCGCGCTGCGCTGCCAGCGGATGGTGCCCGGGGAGCCGGACGCGTCGGGCCGGTGCCGGCCGGTGCCGGTTCCCGGCAGCGAGCTCGAGATCGCCTGTGACCTCGTCATCGCGGCCGTCGGGCTCGGCCCCGCGACGGACGAGCTTGCCGGCTCGCTGCCGGCGACCGCGGGCGGCGCCGCCGATGTCGATGCTCGGACGCTGCAGGCCAGCGCTGGCTGGCTGTTCGCGGCCGGCGATGTGGTGAGCGGCGCGAGTGACATCGCACATGCAGTCGGGCAGGGACGGCGCGCCGCGTACATGATCGATCGGTGGCTCCAGGGCAAGGAGCTGGACTCATTCCCGGTCCTCGACGATCGCCTGCCCGCGGTGGACAGGACCGAGGTCCTCGACCGCCAGCGGGCCTACGCCCAGCGCGATCCACAGCTTCCGCCGCCGGCGCTGGCCGGAGCCCCGAGCGACTTCGGCAGGCTCGAACCTTCGATCACGGAGGAGGAGGCTCGAGCCGCCGCCGGCCGCTGCCTCGATTGCGGCGTGTGCTCGGAATGCGGTCAGTGCCTCACGGCATGCCCGGCGAACGCGATCGACCTGGGTGCGCGGGGCGACGAGCAGGCGATCGAGGTCGGCGCGGTCGTGGTGGCCACCGGGTACCGGCTGTTCGCGGCCGACGCCAAGCCGCAGTACGGCTACGGCCGGTTCCCGAACGTGATCACCGGGATGCAGATGGAGCGACTCCTCTCGCCCACTCGCCCGTACCCCAGCGTCCTGCGGCCGAGCGACGGCAAGATCCCCGCCCGGATCGCGTACGTGATGTGCACCGGATCGCGCGACGAGAGCGTCGGCAACCCGCTGTGCTCGAAGTTCTGCTGCATGTATTCGATCAAGCAGAACCAGCTGATCATGGGCGTCCTGCGCTTCGCGGAGGTGACCGTCCACTACATCGACGTGCGGGCCGTGGGCAAGGGTTACGACGAGTTCTTCGAGCAGGCCAAGGGCATGGGCGTGACCTTCACCAAGGGCCGCGTCGGATCCATCCGCGAGACGCCGGACGGCAACCTCATCCTGCGCTACGAGGACGTCGACGGCGGCGGCGTCATCTCCGAGGCCGAGTACGATCTCGTGGTCCTGGCCGTCGGCGTCCAGCCCAACCGCGACGCCAACCGGCTGTTCGCGGGCGACGGGGTGGCCCTCGACGACTTCGACTACGTGGACGAGGTGGACGAGGACTTCAGCCCCGCGGCGACCAGCCTGCCGGGCGTGTTCGTCGCGGGCGCGGTCTCCGGTCCGCGCGACATCCCAGAGTCGATCCTGCACGCGGGCGCGGCCGCGATCCAGGTGGCCGCCCACCTGGATCGGCGAGCCGGCGATCTGGAGCGGCGAAGGGTGCCGGCATGAGCGAGCCGCGGATCGCTGTCTACGTCTGCCAGTGCGGCGGCAACATCGGCGACTACGTCGACACCGACCGCGTGATCAACGCGGTGAAGGACCTGCCGGGCGTCCAGATCGCCCGGCACGCGATGTTCACCTGCTCGGACACGAACCAGCAGGAGATGATCGACGACGTTGAACGGGAGCAGCTCGACGGGTTCGTGGTGGCCTGCTGCTCGCCCAAGCTGCACACGTTCACGTTCCGTGGTGTGGCCGAGCGGGCGGGCGTGAACCCGTACCAGGTCACCCAGGTCAACCTCCGCGAGCAGTGCTCGTGGACGCACACCGACGATCCGGAGGGCGCCACCAGGAAGGCGATCCGGCTGGTCACCGCGGGCGTCGCCCGGGCCAACCTGACCGAGCCCCTGGAGCCGATCGAGGTCGAGACCGCGCCGCGGGTTGCCGTCATCGGCGGTGGGGTGGCGGGGATGCGCGCGGCGATCGCGCTCGCGGACGTCGGGCTCGGCGTGTATCTGATCGAGCGGACCCCCGAGCTCGGCGGTCACGTCCGCGAGCTGGGCGTGCTGTACCCGCGCCAGGTGACCGGCGATGCCCTGGTGGAGCGGATGCGCGACGAGATCGCCCGCCGTCCGGAGATCGAGGTGTTCACCGGCTCGGAGGTGGTCGCCAAGGAGGGCACGTACGGCAACTACCAGATCACGATCGCCGGTCCGGGGTCGCGGCGCGAGGTGGCCGTCGGGCAGATCCTCGTCGCCACCGGGTTCGACGCCTACGAGCCGACGGCCGGCGAGCTCGGCTACGGCATGCCGGGCGTGGTCACGCTTCCGCAGCTGCGGGCGATGCTCGATGCGACCGACGGCCCGATCCAGCGGGATGGACGGCCGGTGCGGACGCTGGCCTACATCTACTGTGTCGGCAGCCGCGATGGCGATCACAGCTACTGCTCGCGCTACTGCTGCAGCGCCGCCGTCCATGCCTCGCTGCTGATCGCCGATCGCGATCCGGGCGTCCGCCAGTACCACCTCTATCGCGATCTGCGCACCTACGGCCACAACGAGCTGCTGTTCAGCGAGTCCCGCAAGCGCGGCTCCTATTACCTGCGCTTCGCAG